>BPKO01000003.1 GCA_026005175.1 Candidatus Tectimicrobiota bacterium | reverse complement strand
GCATCCCGTCCCCGAAGGGCTGATTCCCAAGGCCCTGGAGCTGGACAAGGCCTACATCCCTACCAGGTACCCCAACGCCCACCCCTCAGGCTCGCCAAGGACCCGGTACACTGAAGGCGAGGCGAGGAGGCTCATCGGTTATGCGGAGGAGATCCTCGAGTTCTGTGCGGGTCTTCTATCCCGGGCTTAGCCGGGAGGAGGTCCTCACGCGCCTCCGGGAAGGGCTCGCAAGGCTTCAGGCCCTCCTCCCCCTCCGCCTTGCCGTCCTCTTCGGCTCCTACGCCAGGGGGAACTACCATGTGGGGAGCGACGTGGACCTCCTCCTGGTGTACCGGGGGGGAGAGGCGGGAGGACGCCTACGCCCTCGCCTGGAGGGGCCCCTGGACGTCCCCCGCCTGGAGATCCACATCTACACGGAGGAGGAGTACGAAAGGCTTAAGCCCACCCTGGAGAGGATGACGGAGGGCGGGGTCGTCCTGCTGGAAAGGTAGCAAGGCCGGAAGCGACGGGTGCAAGAGGAACGGGTTCAGGTCAACCCGAAAAAGGGAAGGGCAGAGCCCGCCTACAAAAGGCCCTTCGACCTCACGGTCCTCCTCCTCGCCCACCTGCTTCTTTTCCCCCTCTGGCTCCTCCTGTGGACCCTCATCCCCCTCCTCATCTGGCTGGAGAGGACCGGGGGGGCCCGTCTTCTACCGGCAGAGGACGGGCCCTGGACGAACTCCCCCCAGGTCCTCTCCATCTGGAAGGGGGACATGAGCCTGGTGGGGCCGCGGCCGCCCACGTCGGACGAGGTCGAACAGTACGAGAACTACAAGGCGGTAAACTATGGCAAAGCCGATCGATCTCGTAGTACTGTAGTGTAGGGAGAATACTAAGTCCGAGAGAACGAGGAGGTCACACAATGAAGAAGATTCGGCTCGAAATTCCCGAGGAAGTTGCAAGAGCCTTGAAGTTGCCGCTCGAGGAGATTGAACAGGAACTGCGGAAAGAGCTGGCCTTGGCGCTCTATGGGCGGGGCGTGCTCTCGTTGGGCAAGGCGCGCGAGCTGGCGGGGCTAACCCGTTGGCAGTTCCATGAGCTTTTGGGACAGCGTAGGATCGCCCGTCACTACACGGAAGAGGAGCTGGCCCGAGGATCTCGCCTATGCCCGGGGTAGTCGTTAACGCTTCCACTCTGATCAATTTGGCTTCCATCGGCCGTCTGGAATTGCTGCGGGAATTTCACGGAAAGATCACCGTTCCACCTGCGGTGTGGCAAGAAGTAGTGGTGGAAGGACAGGGCAGACCGGGAGCCGTAGAGGTCGAAAAGGCTCGAGAGGCAAGCTGGCTGGAAGTGCTAACGCCTCAGAACCAAGACTTGGTCAAGATCCTTCGGCGAGACCTGGATGCCGGTGAGGCGGAGGCGATCGCGCTGGCTGTGGAACAAGAAGCAGATTTAATCTTCTTGGACGAGGCCGATGCCCGCAGGGTTGCGGAAATCTACGGCTTACCAAGGACCGGTGTGATCGGCGTGCTTATTCGAGCAAAACAGGAGGGGAAAATCTCCTCTTTGAAGCAGGAGCTGGATCGGTTGCGCGAAGAGGCCGGCTTTTGGATTCATGAACAGCTCTATCGGCAGGTGCTTGAGGAAGCGGGGGAGCTTTAGATGTCGCGGGAACGGATGATCTCGCACTCCATGTGCTCCCAGTCGGCGACGGGGGCCTCCACCTCAAAAAGGGGCCTCGGCGGCCTGGAGACGGGCCTGTCGCTCCTCCCGGAGCAGGAGGTCGATCGCCTCGCGCACGAGTCGGGCCACGGGCACCCCGCGCCGCTCGGCCTCCCGCCGGAGCAACTCCGCCGTCTGGGGCGGAAGCCGGATCTCCAACCGCTCGCTCAGGACTGCCACGGTGCACCTCCGGGACTTTATTTCGGTTACGGACTACTTTACCGGAACACCGAGGGCGGGGCAAACCCTAAAAAGGCGCGATGGGGCGGCAGTGCTTCCCTACGCTCAGGAGGAGGTGAGGCGCTAAGTGGAGGATCTCTCGGGGGAACGGCTCGTCCGCTGGGCCAGGAAGGGCGGCCTGGCCGTCCTCGACCAGGGGCTCTTTTCGGGGGCCAACTTCCTGGTCAACATCCTGCTGGCCCGCTGGCTTCCGCCCGAGGAGTATGGCGCCTTTGCCGTGGCCCTCTCCGTCTTCTACCTGCTGGCCGGCTTCCACACGGCGGTGCTCACCGAGCCGATGCTGGCTGACTTTTCCGCATCGTGATCGCGGGTTGTATTCACGCGGCCTTGCGCCCAAGACGCCATGAAAGTGCTTCTAATTCAAGTAGTTCGGATGGACAAAGCGCCAGTGATGCTTCACGCTGAACCCCAGCTCCGCCATGGTTACGTGCCGCTTGCAGACCACGCGGGTGGTATAAAACAAGACGAAATAGCCCATGAGCCGCAGCACCAGATGGCCCCAGTAGGCCGCTTCGCTCTGCACCTGGCAGGCCTCCGTGGCCAGCAGATGCTTCAGCGTCCGCCAGCACTGCTCAATCCAGTGGCGCTGCTGCCAGGCCCGAATCAGCCGCGGCGCCGTGATGGCCGTCGCCAGACACAGCAAGTAGAAGCGCGCGCGCCCCGGGGCCTCTACCACGACGAGGGTGACGTCGCCAAAGGTGGGGACTCGTTGCGCTGAGACGCACGTAGCGGACTCCGGGCACCTGCGGGCTCTGGCGCCAGGGCCAGTCAGCGCGGGAGAGCAGATCGGAGCCCTTGACCCGGCGGCCCTCGGGCAGGTGAAAGACGTAAGCGCTTTTGCCCTCCACCAGCAGCGTCCCCTGGTGCGCCATGGCGGACGTGGCGCATGAGTTTGGCGTCCCCAAACCCGCTATCGGCCACTACCAACGGCGCAGGCAGCCGCAGCCCACGGCGCCGCAGGGCACCCAGGGCATCATCGAGCATCTGGCGCAACCAGGTCAGCTTGTCATAACAGGGATGCCCAGGGCCCTGAGGGTCGGGTCGCCGCACCACAAAGTCCACTGGCACTACCAGCTTGCCCTCGCCAATCACCACCAGCAGCAGCACGCCATCGATGCCCAGCCGTACGCGTTGCTCTTGGCCGCTCCAGCCCCAGCCCACCAGCCCCAGCTGGCGCCCGTATTTCTTGAAGAGGCTCTCATCGCCCACCCACCGCCACGGCCAGCGGCTGCGCGTGGCAGGGCTTTTGTCGGCAAGGAAACGGCCCAGCCGCACGAGAATCTCCAGGGCCAGCTGCCGCAGGCGCTTGCGCCACGACCGCGGCGGCAAGGCCGCAAGCAGCCGCACGGGCAGGTTCTTGTCCCAGCCGCGCACCCGACTGTCACGGCACTGCGGCAGCCAACCAGAGGGGGGAAACATCAGGGCCACGAGCTTGCCTAGCAGCCGCTTGAGCGCGCGCAGGCGCATCTGGATTTCGAGGGCCAGGTCCTGGGGCAGCTCTAGCTCGCGCAAGGCCTGCTCGAGAGCCTGCACATAGCGCTGGGCGCGGGCTTGCTCGCGCAAGTCGCTGGCGGGCTTTCTGGAGGCGACGCGCTCTGGCTTTGGCCCTCTGCTTGTGGTATCGTCGAGGCAGGGTCATGGCGCACTCCTCCATTTTGGGGTGATAGCTTATGCGTGTCGGAGGAGACCATGACCCATAATTATTTGGATTGCAAGTACTTTCATGCCCCTCTTGCCGCTCGTCCGCCTCGGCGGCGGCCCTCATGCCGCAGCGGAAAAGTCAGTACCACCTGGCCGCGGACATGGGTGGCATCGGCTACATCACCGCCGTCCACGCCGATGTCGCGCGCAACAACGTCCTCATGAACGCGAACATGCTCGAGGCCTCCCACATCAACGGCGTGGGCAGGTTCTTCTTCTCCTCCTCGGCCTGCGTCTATCCCCTCTACAAGCAGAAGGAGCCCGACGTCACGCCCCTGAAGGAGGAGGACGCCTGGCCCGCCGAGCCGGAGGAGGGCTACGGTTTAGAAAAACTGTTCATGGAGAAGCTCTGCCAGTACTACTACGAGGACCACGGGCTGGAGACGCGGGTGGCCCGCTTCCACAACGTCTACGGCCCCCTGGGGACGTACGAGGGCGGGCGGGAGAAGGCCCCGGCGGCCCTGTGCCGCAAGATCGCCCTGGCAAAAGACGGCGACGAGATCGAGATCTGGGGGGACGGGAAGCAGACCCGCTCCTTCCTCTACATCGACGACTGCCTGGAGGGGATCTACCGCCTGATGCAGTCGGATTACCGGGAGCCCCTCAACCTGGGGAGCGATCTCATGGTGACGATCGACGAGCTGGTGGACCTCATCGCCGGGATCGCGGGCAAGCGGGTCCGGAAGCGCTACGACCTCACGAAGCCCCAGGGGGTGAGGGGGAGGAACAGCGACAACACGAAGATGCGGCAGGTTCTGGGCTGGGAGCCACAGATCCCGCTGGAGAAGGGGTTGGAGATTACGTACCGCTGGATCGAGGAGCAGCTGCGCAAGGCTGGCCGCCTCCCCTGTCCCTAAGAAAAAAGATTGCCGCCGCCGCGCGCTCGGGGGTAGAATCGCTCCCGAGAGCCGGGCCAAAGGAAGGAAGGCAGCAAACAAGAAGGGAAGAGAGAGACGAGGAGGGTATGGACAGGATGGCCGCTCCGTTGGTCAGGCATCGCTTCACGGTGGAGGAATACCACCGGATGGGCCGGGGCCGGCATCTTCTCCGAGGACGACCGGGTGGAGCTCATCGAGGGGGAGATCGTGGAGATGGCGCCCGTGGGGAGTCGCCATGCGGGGCAGGTGAACCGGCTCAACCGGCTCCTCTCTCGGCTGGTGGGCGAGCGGGCGATCGTCAGCGTCCAGAACCCCGTCCGCCTGGGGGAGCACTCCGAGCCCCAGCCCGATCTGGCGTTGCTCAAACCCAGGGAGGACTTCTACGCCGCCGCCCACCCGGGGCCCGAGGATGTCCTCCTGGTGGTGGAGGTGGCGGAGACCTCCGCTGACTACGACCGGGAGATCAAGGTGCCGCTGTATGCCCGCTTCGGGATTCCTGAGGTCTGGCTGGTGGACCTGGCGGCCGCGCAGGTGGAGGTCTACCGCCAGCCCGCGCCGCAGGGCTACCAGGCGGTCCAGACCTTGCGGCGGGGCGACACCCTGGTCCCCCTCCTCCTGCCGGAGCTTTCCTTGGCCGTCGAGGCCGTGCTCGGCTAGCGGTCCCTCCCATTCCCGACCCTGCCCGCAACGAAGCCCTCAGCGTTCTGGCTTCCGAGCCCCCGAACACAGGCCTTCCTCTCCCGGGGTACTTGAGCTCCTCCTCCCCGTCAATACGTCTTTTTCACGCGCCACGCAACAGACGCACATGACGCGGCACGCAACAGACGCAACTTGAGGTGATCGGCCTCCGGCCGGGGGAGCGCCTCACCGAGGAGCTGGTCCAGGCGCAGGAGGAGCTGCTCCACGCCGCCCGCAGGAGCGGTTCCGCATCCGGCCAGGCAGCACGCGCCTAGCCCGCGTGGAGCAAACCGTCCTCCCCCACGCACCGAGCCAGGAACGCGGAGTAGAGGTCGCGCTGCATCTCGACCCCGCATTCGCACCGGTGGAGGCGCTGGGCAAGAGGCTTCTTCTTCACCGCGCCGCAGCCGTGGCAGAATGAGGAGAGCTTCGTGGTACAGGTGGGGAACTCGATCACCTTGCCGCCGGCACTCTCCGCCTTGCGGCGGAGAATCGAGACGAACTTTCCCGGCGCCCGCACCCCTACGGACCTGCCGTACTGCCGCTGCAACGCACGGTAGGAGAGCTTCTCCATCTTGACAACCTGGCCCAGCGCCAGGACACGGTTGGCCAACTGCCCGTGCAGCGTCTTGCGGTGGGCCGCCTCACGGCGGAGAAGATCGGCCAACTCGTCTTGCGTTTGCCGCTGGCGGTGCGACTTCACCCACCGCTTCGGACCGGGGTTGATCCGCCCGTCGGGCAGATAGCTGCCGGGGTTGTTCGCCCGGCGCTGGCGGTCCAGCTTGCGCTCAAGCCTGCGGATCAGCCGGTGCTTACGGACAACCCCTTCGCAAAACGGCTCAAGCCATGCGCCTCCCTCCCCGACGACCGCAAGCGTGGACGGGCCGATATCCAGCCCCACCTCGCCCTCGCCGATCCGGCGGCACGGCTTTTGATACGGGAAAAGGGGACAGTCCCCTTTTTCGCCACGCGATGGCCTTGCGAATGATGGTGCGCCGATCCCAGGAAGCAAAGCCAATCACCACCGCCACCAGGGCAGTGAACAAGGAGGACGTCCGCCAGGCCCTCCTGTACGCCGCCTGGGCCTCTTCCGAGCAGGTCCTGCCGGTGCCCGTTCGGGGACATGAGCCCGCCCAGGACTGAGGAGAAGGCCAGACCCCGCCTCCTGGCCGACATGAAACGTCTCACCAAAAACCGTGGCCATTTTAAGGGAGAACGGTTGGGATATCGTGCGGGTCTCGGATATCCTGCCCGTGAACGCCGGGGACGAGCAGGTTCTGGAGAAGGCGCGGGCCGAGGGCAGGGTGGTGGTCAGCCATGACCTGGACTTCTCCACGCTCGTGGCGGTAAGCGGCCACGCGCGCCCTAGCCTGCTGATCTTGAGGTTGACGACGGCCGACCCGCAAGCGGTTGCCCGACGACTGCTGCATGTCCTCCCTCTACACCCTGAAGGGCCGGTGGGATTTGACCCCTCCTTGTGCCCCTTGCTTAGCGATCAGCCAGGATAGGGATTGATGGGGCACGGAGCAAGCGCTCATCCGCCGTCACCAGCGTCAGGTCATAGACGAGGGCAGTCGCCGCCAGGAAGCGATCGGCCGGGTCCTGATGGGGAAGTGCTACAAATCGGCTTTGAATCGCCACTTCATGGGTGAGCGGAGCTTCCCGGAAGGGGATGGTTTGCAGTGCCCGTCGCACCCAGGCGACGGCATCGGGTTCGAGCACCACGCGGCCCTTCTCGGCGAGGATCAAAACCTCCCAGATCACAATGGGGGAGAGCCACAGCTCGTTGCCGGGGTCTTCCAGGGCGGTGGCAACCCGCCGGCTCAGGCGCTCGGGCTCCAGAAGGCTCCAGAGGAAGATGTGGGTGTCCAGGAGGAGCCTCATTGCCGGAGAATCTCCCACTCCCTCCCCTCCGCCGCCGGGCTCAGGATATCGCCCACGATCCGGCCCGTCCCACGGAAGGAGCCCAGCCACTCGGAGCGCTCCGGTGGGGGAGGCGGCAGGATCTGGGCGATGGGCTCCCCCCGGCGGGTCACCAAGATGGGCCGGCCGGTCCGCTTCACGCGGTCCAGCAGGGCCAGGCAGGTCGCCTTGAACTTGGAGATCGGCACACGCTCCATCGCTTACCCCCTTCCTGACGAAACTATGGTACCATGGTCGACGTCCATGGTCAATAAAGACTGACCCTGAGCGAGGCCCTGGCGGGTGAGGGTCTGGCCTCTAGGGAGCCGCCCTCCGCCCGCCCCCGCCCCACGCCGCCCTACAGGCCCCCTCCCCGTCTTGGGCTGACGCCGGAGGAGGTGGCCCTTTTGCGGGACCTGGGCCTCTTGGAGACGCCCTACGGGGTGGAATTGACCCTAGCCGACAGGAGGAGGGTGAGGGCCCCCTGTACCTGGTGGAGGTGGAGGTCGGGGGCCGAAGGGGGCCCGCCTTCGTGGTCTCGCTGGAGACCCCCCGGCCCCTCCTGGGGACCTTCGCCCTGGAGACCCTGGGGTTTAAGGTAGACCCCGTCACGGGCCGCCCGGAGGAGGTCTCCCCCGAGGGCGGCTACCTTCTGGAGGCCTTCCGCCCGGCCCCGCCGAGGAGCGCGACGAGCCCAGCACTGTTAGATGGGCCTCCCTAGACACTCTATCTCATCTCCCGTTCGGCGTTCGCCCGCGATAAGTTCTAAGCTGCTATGAACCAATCCCAAACCAACGCTAGTCCGCCGGAGCAGCCGGAGCCCCGCAGAAGCGGACTTGGCTCAGCCTCGAGCGGCCCTCAGGCTCCGGTTTACCCGACCTATTACGAAGAGGAGATCACCCTCCTCGGCTACGTGAACGTCCTGCTCAAACGGTGGCGGCTGGTCCTCGGCGTACCCCTGCTCGCCGCATTTTCAGCGGGCGTGTTTTCGTTTATGGTGCGCCCCACTTTTACGGCTACGGCGTCGTTTCTACCCGAGGTTCGATCGGCCAGCCGGCTGCCAGCCGGACTTGCCGGTCTCGCAGCGCAGTTCGGCGTCTCCGCAGGGCCGGAGGGATCCCAGGCTCCACAATTCTACGCGGAGGTGCTCAAAAGCCGAGAACTTTTGGAGAGAGTGGTACTAGAGCGCTTCGTTGACCCGCGAGGCGAACACAATCCGTCGGACTCGGCCACTCTGATAGACATTCTCGAGGTAGAGGCAGAGAACCCTACCGAGCGCCTTTATGCAGGAGTCAAAGCTCTGCGAGGACTGGTCTCGACCCAGGTCGACCGCCAGACCGGGATCGTGAAGCTCAGCGTGGATGCACCTTACCCGGAGCTCGCCGCAGCCGTGGCCAACCGGATGCTCGATCGCCTGAACGAGTTCAACACCAAAACCCGCCAATCCCAGGGCCCCGCGAGCGCCGCCGATTCGTGGAAGATCGGGTGGCGGCGGTGGAGCAAGAACTCCGCCAGGCGGGGGAGGACTTGAAAAACTTCTACGAGCGGAACCGCTCGTGGCAGAGCTCCCCCCAACTGGTGGTGGAAGAAGACCGCCTCCGCCGCCAGGCGCAGCTCCGCCAGGAGCTTTACCTCACGTTGAAACGGGAGTACGAAACCGCCCGGATCGAAGAGGTGAACGACACCCCGGTGATCACGGTCATCGAAGCCGCCGTGCCCCCTCTCGAGCGCTCCAAGCCCAGGCGCCGGCTGAACGTGATCCTGGCCTTTGTCGTGGGCGGGATGCTTTCGCTCTTCCTCGCCTTCGGCGCCGAGTACTTCGACCGGAGCAGCCGCGAGGAGGACCAGGACTACCAGGAGTTCCGAAACCTGGCAGGGGCCGCCTGGTCCGAGCTGCGGCGCATGCTCAGGCTGGGCGGTTCGGGATCGTAGCGGACGTGCGAAAGGAGACGCTCCCACAAGGGGAAGGGGAGATCACAAGGAGGCACAGGCTCTCGCTCAACAGGCCGGCGAACCGTATCGCTCTCGGTACAACCGCCGGCGCTGCTCATCCAAGCCGGCTAAGAGCGCATCGAGCGATGCCTCGCTTCCCGATCTGGAGTCGCTCTGTTAGGCCTCGCATAGGGTCGTCACTCCTTCCATCCCGAGACTACTGCATTGCTGATATTTCTGTCAAGCGGGCGGAACTCCGGCACTTTTTCTCGTTACCGCGGGACATATCACCGCGGGACATATCAATGGTCATCGATATGTCGTAAGAGGGGACACACTCGGTTGCGCCGCCCGCTGAACGGCCTTCGCGCTCGCTACTTTCCCAAGACGTCCTTGTACGTCCCGACGCTTGCCCCGCCGGCCCCGCTCGCGGTAGCCTACAGAGGATCGGGGGAAGGATGGGACGGAAGCGGGGTTTCGGATGGCGGAAGGAGACACAGCGATGGCTGTTCAGTTGATGAAGCGCCGGTTCACGGTGGCCGAATATCACAAGATGGCCGAGGCGGGCATCCTTGGCGAAGATGACCGGGTGGAGCTGATCGAGGGGGAGATTGTGGCGATGGCGCCGATTGGGAGTCGCCATGCGGCGTGCGTCGATCGCCTGAACCGGCTCTTCTCCCAAAGAACGGGGGAACGGGCCATCGTCCGTGTCCAGAACCCTGTTCGTTTGGGGGAGCACTCGGAGCCCCAGCCGGATGTGGCGCTGCTCAGACCCCGCCCGGACTTCTATGCCGCCGAGCACCCGGGTCCCGAGGACGTCCTGCTGGTGGTGGAGGTGGCCGAGACCTCGGCGGCCCCCGACCGGGCGGTGAAGGTGCCCCTCTATGCCCGCTTTGGGATTCCCGAGGTGTGGCTGGTGGACCTGGCGGCCGCACAGGTGGAAGTCTACCGCCAGCCCGCGCCGCAGGGCTACCAGGCGGTCGAGACCTTGCGGCGGGGCGATACCGTGGCCCCCTTGCTGCTGCCCGAGCTTTCGCTTGCCGTCGAAGCCCTCCTGGGCTAGCTCTTGCGGCCGGTGCGAAAAAAGGACTCTGACCCCAATTTTCCATTACAGGATGTGGGTGCGGCGCAAGGCCTCGGCCATGCGGGCATCCTCGCGGGCCACCTCCCGCAGGGCCTCGACCACCCGCCGCAGCGTGCCTTCTTTCTCCATCCACTCGATGGCTTCGCGCCGCGCCTCGCGGATGATGGTGCGCCGATCCCAGTAAGCAAAGCCAATCACCACCGCCACCAGGGCGGTGAAAATGCCTGAAAGAATGTAAAGAAACTGGGTGAGCTGCTCAAAGCGCTTATCGATTTGCGCGAAGCGCTGGTTCATGTCCTGGCGCAGCTCATCAAAGCGCTTGTCGATTTGCGCAAAGCGCTTGTCGACCTGTGCGAAGCGCTGGTCAACTTGCGCGAAGCGCTGGTTCATGTCCTGGCGCAGCTCATTAAAGCGCTTGTCGACCTGTGCGAAGCGCTGGTCAACTTGTTCCAAGCGCAGGTTGACGTCCTGGCGCAGCTCATTAAAGCGCTGATCAACCTGTGCGAAGCGCTTGTCGACTTGCTCCAGGCGCTGGTTCACGTCCTGGCGTAGCTCATTAAAGCGCTGGTTGACGTCCTGGCGCAGTTCGCCAAGGCGCTTGTCGAGCTCCCCCACCCGCACCGCGAGCTCGTGCAGCAGCTCGCGGTCTTTCTGGCTAAAGCCCTCCTGCGCACTGGCCAGGCTCACCAGCAAGGCCAGCACCACCCCACTTGCGCCAAGCAGTCTCCGCGTTCTTGCGTGCCACACCGCACCTCGGCCTCCTGCCTTCTCCCTGCCAGTATACCTCACCGGCGTGGCCAAAAAAAGGACTCTGACCCCAATACTGCAAGCTGGCCGAGGCGGGCATCCTTGGCGAAGATGACCGGGTGGAGCTGATCGAGGGGGAGATTGTGGCGATGGCCCCTATTGGGAGTCGCCATGCGGGGCACGTGAACCGGCTCAACCGGCTCCTCTCTCGGCTGGTGGGCGAGCGGGCGATCGTCAGCGCCCAGAACCCCGTCCGCCTGGGGGAGCACTCCGAGCCCCAGCCCGACGTGGCCTTGCTTCGGCCCCGCCCTGACTTCTATGCCGCCGAGCACCCGGGTCCCGAGGACGTCCTGCTGGTGGTGGAGGTGGCCGAGACCTCTCTGGAGGACGACCGGGCGGTGAAGGTGCCCCTCTATGCCCGCTTCGGCATCCCGGAGGTCTGGCTGGTGGATCTGGCCGCGGGGCACATGGAGGTATATCGGCACCCCTCGCCCCAGGGCTCCCAGGCGGTGCGCATCCTGGGGCAGGGTGAGCGCCTGGCTCCGCAGGCGCTGCCAGCAGTGCCTCTGCCCGTCGCGGGCGTGCTGGGCTAGCGCAGGCGTCCTGCGGCCGTGCGGGTGAGACCAAGAGTTGGCAACAGGAGTTCCCGGTGCCAATCCTGACCGGGGGGAACGCATTGAGACGAATTGACCCTTTGTGAGGGGTCCTCCCGCCCTTGGGCATGTGTCCTCCAGTAGACGCTCCTTTCCTCCGCAGCTTGAGCCCGTCTTCGGTCCCGCTCGGCCCCGCGTGCCTGCGGATCGCCCCGGTAGTGTGTGGCCAGTGGCATGTCCCCCAGGGTGTGCCTCCATATTGAAGGAAGGCGGTCCATGACGTCTCCTGGTGGAACCCCTGCGCGTTATCGTCTGCAACCGGAGGCACGCCATGGACCACGCCCAGATCGTCGACCAGCTGCGGCAACGCTGCAAGCAGGGGATCGACACGATTGTGCACGCCCCAGACCTTCAGGGCATCGCCGCAGCCTCGCTGGCCATCTGTGTCCAGGTGCGCGCGCTGGCCCACGCCCTGCTGCCAGCCAAGATCAACTTGGAGGCGCAGCGGCGCAAGCAGCAACCCGTGGTGCCCTGCTGTCCTGGGGCCGCGAGGGCTTCCGTCCCCGCTCAGGGCCTCGTCGACCGCCGTGCCCCAGAGCTCGGTGCTGGCAGGCCATCTGCGTACGACGCTTGCCCCGGCGCGCCAAGGCCCGTGCGGGGGGCTGTCCTGGCGCGGCGCGACGTCGGTGTGCTGGGCGCGGCCGCCCGGAAGCGGTGCAGCTGGTCCTGCACGCCGCGTGCTGCCGTGCCCTTCCCCGTTCCCCTCCCCTAATCTCCTCTCCCGCGCCGCGCGTCTCTCCCATAGCCCACTAGAGCTAGATTCGTCTTGATGCGCCGGCCTGCGGTACACCTAGCCGCGGGAGCTCTCCCCTTGTCCCCCCAGGCACCCCTGTGGTAGGCTGAGAGCGCCAGGACGTGTGCGATGGCGGTGCCGGCATTTGTTCCCCGGGGTCACATACCACCGCGGCGTCCGCACCTGGGCGAGAAGTGCGAGGTTCTAGGTCCCCGCTGTGGAGGGAATCATGGGGATTACCTACATTGAAGGAAGAGTCCGGGGGCCAAAGGGGAAAGAGGAAACCGTCCGCTTTCTCGTCGATAGTGGAGCGACGTATTCCCTCCTTCCTGAACCGGTCTGGAGGGCCATCGAGCTGACTCCGAAGCGGGAGTGTGATTTTCAGCTCGCCGATGGCACCATCGTCAGGCGGCAGGTGTCGGAGTGTTACATCATGCTGCCACAAGGGGAAGGGCATACCCCTGTGATCCTGGGTGAGCCGGGAGATGATGAGGCCCCCTCCTTGGTGTGGTGACGCTTGAGGTGTTGGGGTTGGTGTTTAACCCGTTTAGCCGCACCCTGCAACCCAGGCGGATGTTGCTGGTCTAATGCACACGGCGTTTCTTCCTTTCTGGGGGTCCCGTGCAACAGGGCTGTTCCTTGGAAGGCTGCTGGACATCCTGGGGCGCGCTTTTCTCCTGCTCCCTTTCTCGTCTGCACGCGCTCGCTCCGGGGTCCAGCCCCCCTACCGGGTCGATATCCCCCCGGCCGACGGACGGCGGGGGGGCGGTGGTTCCAGAAAGGCAGCGCCAG
Source organism: Candidatus Tectimicrobiota bacterium (assembly GCA_026005175.1). Taxonomy (GTDB): domain Bacteria; phylum Tectomicrobia; class Entotheonellia; order Entotheonellales; family Entotheonellaceae; genus BPKO01. Next base: position 398,444 of record BPKO01000003.1, on the reverse strand, counting down.
GTGCAGCGCCTTCAGGCGTTTGCCCGGGAGCAGGGCTGGCCGGACTGCGACGGGGTGGCCGAGATCGGTTCCGGGCTGAACGGGAAGCGGAAGAAGCTGCAGCGCGTGCTGCGCGCTCCTAAGGTGAACCGGATTGGGTGGGTAAGCTGGGGACAGAGGATGCAGACGGGAGGAGATCTCGCAAGGAAAGGCCGCGGACCTCTTGGGCGTGGTCGCTGGGCGCTTCTGGATCTGATGGCGAAGCACGGCCTGCCCGTCCTGGCCCAGACCCCGGAGGCGCTGCGGCGGGACGTGGAGGCCCTGCGGGAAGTCCTTGAGGAATGATCGTCTCCGAGTGCTTAACCGCCCTGTACATCCCCTTCGGTAATCCTCCAGCACGCTCCCGTGCTCACGCACCCTCCCGATCCTGAGGCTGAAGGTCCCCTGCCATCGGCGGAAAAAGGGGTAGGCGCCTTGTGCGGCCGGGCCGGCGGGCCAAGGCGCCCGCGGGGGGCGGCAGGGCGGGAAGTGCCCCTTGCCCCGGCGGCTTCCCTTGGGGTAGCCTGAAGAGAGCGGGGGCGCGCAAGGACAAGGAGAAGCGCCATGGCCGTTACGCTGCCAAAGCGCCGCTTCACGGTGGCCGAATACCACAAGCTGGCCGAGGCGGGCATCCTCTCCGAGGACGAGCGGGTGGAGCTGATCGAGGGGGAGATTGTGGCGATGGCCCCTATTGGGAGCCGGCACGCCGGTGCCGTGAAACGCCTCCTGGATCAATTCATTCCCTTACAAGCGGCAAGGAGGGTTCTCCTGAGCGTCCAGGATCCCATCCGGCTTGGCGAGCACTCTGAGCCCCAGCCCGACGTGGCCTTGCTTCGGCCCCGCCCTGACTTCTATGCCGCCGAGCATCCCGGTCCCGAGGAGGTCCTGCTGGTGGTGGAGGTGGCTGAGACCTCCGCCGAGTACGACCGGGAGGTGAAAGTGCCCCTCTATGCCCGCTTTGGGGTTCCGGAGGTATGGCTGGTAGACCTAGCGGGGGGAATGCGTGGAGGTCTATCGCCACCCCTCGCCCCAGGGCTACCAGGTGGTCCAGACCTTGCGGCGGGGCGACACCGTGGCCCCCTTGCTGCTGCCCGAGCTTTCGCTTGCCGTGGACGCCCTCCTGGGCTAGCTCTCGCGGCCGTTGCGAAAAAAGGACTCTGACCCCAATTTTCACCAATTTTCCATTACAGGATGTGGGTGCGGCGCAGGGCCTCGGCCATGCGGGCATCCTCGCGGGCCACCTCCCGCAGGGCCTCGACCACCCGCCGCAGCGTGCCTTCTTTCTCCATCCACTCGATGGCCTCGCGCCGCGCCTCGCGAATGATGGTGCGCCGGTCCCAGTAAGCAAAGCCGATCACCACCGCCACCAGGGCGGTGAAAATGCCAGAGAGAATGTAGAGAAACTGGGTGAGCTGCGCGAAGCGCTGGTTCATGTCCTGGCGCAGCTCATTAAAGCGCTTGTCGATTTGCGCGAAGCGGTGGTTCATGTCCTGGCGCAGCTCATCAAAGCGCTTGTCGATTTGCGCAAAGCGCTGGTCGACTTGCGCAAAGCGCTTGTCGACCTGTTCGAAGCGCTGGTTGACGTCCTGGCGCAGCTCATTAAAGCGCTGGTCAACTTGTTCCAAGCGCTGGTTGACGTCCTGGCGCAGCTCACCAAAGCGCTGATCGACCTGTTCGAAGCGCTGGTTGACGTCCTGGCGCAGCTCGCCAAGGCGCTTGTCGAGCTCCCCCACCCGCACCGCGAGCTCGCGCAGCAGCTCGCGGTCTTTCTGGCTAAAGCCCTCCTGCGCACTGGCCAGGCTCACCAGCAAAGCCAGCACCACCCCACTTGCGCCAAGCAGTCCCCGCGTTCTTGCGCGCCACACCGCACCTCGGCCTCCTGCCTTCTGCCCGCCAGTATACCTCACCGGCGTAGCCAAAAAAAGGACTCTGACCCCAATACTGCTTGCCCCGGCGGCTTCCCTGGGGTAGCCTGAAGAGAGCGGGGGCGTGCAAGGGCAGAAGGAGAAGCACCATGGCCGTTACGCTGCCAAAGCGCCGCTTCACGGTGGCCGAGTACCACAAGATGGCTGAGGCGGGCATCCTTGGCGAAGATGACCGAGTGGAGCTCATCGAAGGAGAACTCGTGGCGATGAGTCCGATTGGAAGCCGGCATGCAACATGCGTCAGACGCTTGAACGCCCTTTTGTCCCGAGGGGCCGGCGAACGGGCCATCGTCGACGTCCAGAACCCTGTTCGTTTGGGGGAGCACTCCGAGCCCCAGCCGGACCTGGCGCTGCTGAAGCCGCGCGCTGACTTCTATGCCGCCGAGCACCCGGGTCCCGAGGATCTCCTCCTGGTGGTGGAGGTGGCCGAAACGTCGGCCGAGTACGACCGGGAGGTGAAAGTGCCCCTCTATGCCCGCTTTGGGGTTCCGGAGGTATGGCTGGTAGACCTAGCGGGGGAATGCGTGGAGGTCTATCGCCACCCCTCGCCCCAGGGCTACCAGGTGGTCCAGACCTTGCGGCGGGGCGACACCGTGGCCCCCTTGCTGCTGCCCGAGCTTTCGCTTGCCGTGGACGCCCTCCTGGGCTAGCTCTCGCGGCTGTTGCGAAAAAAGGACTCTGACCCCAATTTTCCACGGCATCCCGTCCTCCTGCTTTGCCCGCCAGTATACCTCACCAGGGTGGCCGAAAAAAGGACTCTGATGCCTCTTGCCCCACCGGCCCCCCTGTGGTAGGCTGAGGAGCGGGTAGACAAAGGCGCCGAGTGCGTCGATTGCGTCAGTGCGTCAGACGCCACAGCCGCCAAGGAGGGGCGATGGCCGTTCAGCTTCCGAGGCGCCGCTTCACGGTGGCCGAGGACCACAAGCTGGCCGCGGCCGGCATCCTCTCCGAGGACGAGCGGGTGGCGCTCATCGAAGCGGGCGGCTGGGGATGGGTCCAGGCGTGGGTCCACCGCTGACGTTGCCCCTCCTCCAGGACCTGGAGGATAGGGCCGAGGCGCTGGGGCTCCGAATGGTGGTGCTTTTCGGGTCCCGGGGCCCGGGGCCTTGCCCGCCCGGGCAGCGACCTGGACGTGGCGGTCCTGGACAAAGAAGCCCCCTCGGCAGACCGCTGGCGGGAGGTGTACTTTGCCCTGGCAGAAGTCTTTCGGGGTTACGCGCTGGACCTGGTCTTCCTGAACACCGCAGACCCTCTGTTCCGTTTTGAGATCATGCGCCACGGCCTTCTGCTCTACGGGGACAGGACGCTGTTTGACTCGTACCGCATCTTCGCGTACCGAGACTTCGTGGCGTCGGAGGACCTGCGCCGCCTGGAGGGCATCCTGTTTCGCAAGAAGATGGCCTTCCTCCATCGCTGCCTGCATGATCAATGAGTTCCACTGTCAATAAACCGCTGGTCAGAAGGAAACTCGGTCTTATCGCGGAGGAACTGGGCCGTCTTCTGAGTTTCCGGGATGTTTCCCTAGAGGAGCTCCTTGGGGACTTTATCCGCCAGGCGGCGGTGGAGCGGATCCTAGAGCGCATCATCAACCGTGCCATAGACATCAACGAGCACCTGATTGCGGAACTTGCCACGGGCGAAGAGGACAGGATTACGCGACTCACCTATCGGGACACCTTCCTGATGCTGGCGGACCTGGGCGTGTATCCCCGAGCGTTTGGCGAGTCGGTGGCTCGCAGTGTAGGGCTGAGAAACGTGTTGGTTCACGAGTACAACACGGTGGACCCTGCCCAGGTGCATTCGTCCATCCGCTCCTGCCTGAGGGACTACGAGCGCTATATCCGATACGTGGAGGCGTTCGTGGAGCGTCTTCCCGAGCCCTGAGCAGGGGCGTACAATCCCGACGGACGGCCACCATGAAGCGGGAACCCATGAACGCCTCTGTGTCATAGCCCTGAGGGCCCGGCAGCCCTTTTGCGGTGGGCTCGCTGCGTCTGCGGGGCTTTGCTGAAAACGGTACGGGCCCGTGCCCTGGCTGCGCCTAAAAAAGAAGCCTGTCCCCTTCCTCCGCGCCGGCGCGGGAGCACGCAAGGGCTTGCCGCAGAGGCTCTGCGCGCAAGCGAAAAAAGGACTCTGACCCCAATTTTCCATTACAGGATGTGGGTGCGGCGCAGGGCCTCGGCCATGCGGGCATCCTCGCGGGCCACCTCCCGCAGGGCCTCGACCACCCGCCGCAGCGTGCCTTCTTTCTCCATCCACTCGATGGCCTCGCGCCGCGCCTCGCGGATGATGGTGCGCCGATCCCAGTAAGCAAAGCCAATCACCACCGCCACCAGGGCGGTGAAAATGCCAGAGAGAATGTAGAGAAACTGGGTGAGCTGCGCGAAGCGCTGGTTCATGTCCTGGCGCAGCTCATTAAAGCGCTGGTTGACGTCCTGGCGCAGCTCATCAAAGCGCTTGTCGATTTGCGCAAAGCGCTGGTCGACTTGCGCAAAGCGCTGGTCGACCTGTTCGAAGCGCTGGTTGACGTCCTGGCGCAGCTCATTAAAGCGCTGGTCGATCTGCGCGAAGCGCTGGTTGACATCCTGGCGCAGCTCATTAAAGCGCTGGTCGACTTGCTCAAAGCGCTGGCTGACGTCCTGGCGCAGCTCGCCAAGGCGCTTGTCGAGTTCCCCCACCCGCACCGCGAGCTCACGCAGCAGCTCGCGGTCTTTCTGGCTAAAACCTTCCTGCGCGCTGGCCAGGCCCACCAGCAAGGCCAGCACCACCCCACTTGCGCCAAGCAGTCCCCGCGTTCTTGTGCGCCACACCGCACCTCGGCCTTCTGCTTTGCCCGCCAGTATACCTCACCGGCGTAGCCGAAAAAAGGACTCTGACCCCATTTTTGCCGGGGCACCCAGCGGCCGCGCGTGCCCAGGCGGCGGGCGGGCTGTTGACACACGCCGGCCGGCATGCTATAAGAAGAAGCGACACTGCCTTTCTTTCTCGCCGTGTGGTGGGCCGCTAGCTCAACTGGTAGAGCAACGGACTCTTAATCCGTGGGTTGAAGGTTCGACTCCTTCGCGGCTCACTGTGGCTGCCTGGTGGAATGGGTAGACACGCTGGCCTTAGGAGCCAGTACCCGTGCGGGTGTCCGAGTTCGAGTCTCGGGGCAGCCACCAGGGCGCCTAGGTAGGAAGCGGAGCATGCACATCGAAGCAGAAGCGGTGTCGCCTTGCCGGCGACGCCTGCGGGTGACGCTGGCGGCCGAAGAGGTCGACCGCGCCTTTGACGCCGTCTACCGGCAGCTGCAAAAGCGCGTCAAGCTGCCCGGCTTCCGGCAAGGCAAAGTGCCGCGCCAGCTCCTTGCCCATCACTACCGCCACAGCGTGGAGCAGGAAGTCTTCCAGAAGCTGGTGCCCGAGGTCTTAAGCAACGCCTTGGCGCAGCAGCAGCTGCAAGCCGTCGAACAGCCCCACATCGAGCACCTCACCCTGACCCCGGGGCAGCCGCTGCAGGTGGTGGCCACGGTGGACGTGCTCCCCGACATCCCGGTGCCCGAGTACCGGGGCTGGCGGCTGGAGCGCCGCATTCCGGTGGTGAGCGAGGCCGACGTCGACCGCGCCCTGGCGCAGCTGCGCGAGCGCCACGCCGAGCTGCGGGCCGTCAGCGGGCGCGCCGTGCAGGCAGGCGATTACGTCTTGGTGAGCTATCAGGGCACGGTGGACGGCCGGCCGGTGCCCGCATTGACGGGCACCCACGTGCTCGTCGAGGTGGGGGCAGGGCGGTTGCTGCCCGAGCTGGAAAGCGGCTTGCTGGGCATGCAGGCCGGCGAGACGCGCACCCTGACTGTGACTTTTCCCGAGTCGCACCCCGAGCCGGCGGGTGGCGGGAAAGACGGCGCAGCTGCAGGTGACGGTGAGCGAAATCAAAGAAAAAGTCCTGCCCGAGCTGGACGACGAGTTTGCGCAGGCTTACGAAGACGCCGAGTCGCTGGCTGCGCTGCGGCAGCGCCTGCGCCGCGAGTTAGAAGAAGCGGCGCGCCAGCGGGGCCGAGGAGGCCCTGCAGCGCGAGATCGTGGCGCGGCTGGTGGCCGAAAACCCCATTGAGGTCCCCGACGCGCTGGTGCGCGAGCAGATGCGCCGCCTTTACTTGCAGCAGCGGCGCCGCGAGACCGGCCGCGAGCCCAGCGAAGCCGACTACGCCGTTGATCCCGAAACGCTGCGGGAGACCTACGAGGCGCAGGCGCGCGAGATGGTGCGCGGCCAGCTGCTGCTGCGCCGCATCGGCGAAGCCGCCGGCATCACCGTCGAGCCGGCCGAAGTCGACGCCGAGGTGGCTTCGCTGGCCGCCCGCATGGCCCAGAATCCCGAAGCCCTTAAAGCCGCCATGGCGCGCAACGGTACCCTGCAGGCGCTGGAGACGCGTTTGCGGGAGCGCAAAATTTTTGCCACGATTTTAGCAGCCATCGACGTGACCGATACCTTGGTGAGCGAAGAGGCCGGCGCCTAACCCTTGCCGGCCATGAGGAGGACGCAGGGATGGCCCTGGTGCCTATCGTCGTCGAGCAGACCAGCCGCGGCGAGCGCGCGTACGATATTTACTCGCGGCTGCTCAAAGACCGCATTGTGTTTCTCGGAACCCCCATCAATGACGTGGTGGCCAACCTGATCATCGCGCAGCTCCTCTTTCTGGAGGCCGAGGACCCCGACCGCGACATCGCCTTTTACATCAACAGCCCGGGGGGCTCGGTGACGGCGGGGCTGGCGATTTACGACACGATGCAGTACATCCGCCCCGATGTGTCGACGATTTGCATCGGGCTGGCGGCCAGTGCCGGTGCCCTCTTGCTGGCGGCCGGCGCGCCGGGCAAGCGCTATGCCTTGCCGCACGCCACCATCATGATCCACCAGCCCATGGGCGGCGTGCAGGGGCAGGCCACGGACATCGAAATCCATGCCCGCGAGATCCTGCGCATCAAAGGGGTCATCAACGACATCCTGACCAAGCACACCGGCCAGCCGCGGACGAAAATCGAGGAGGATACCGAGCGCGACCGCTTCATGACCGCGCAGGAGGCCAAAGCCTACGGGATCATCGACGAGGTTATCGTCTCGCGTGACGGCAAGCGCTCCGCGGCGCCTGCCGCCTCGGGTGGCATCGCCAAGCCCTAAAGGAAGGAGCAACAATGGCGCGCAAGGAGGGGCAAGGGGAGGTCTTGCGCTGCTCGTTTTGCGGCAAGACGCAGGACGAGGTGAAACGCCTCATCGCCGGACCGACCGTGTACATTTGCGACGAGTGTGTGGAGCTGTGCAACGACATTCTGCAGGAAGAGACGGCGGCAGAAAAAGGCCAGCGGTCGTCGCACCTGCCCACCCCGCGCGACATCAAACGCCAGCTTGACGAGTACGTCATCGGGCAGACGCGCGCCAAAAAAGTGCTCGCGGTGGCGGTCTACAACCACTACAAGCGCATCGAGTCCAAAGCCGAAACCGGCGACGTGGAGCTGCAAAAGAGCAACGTGCTGCTGATTGGCCCCACCGGCTCGGGCAAGACGCTGCTCGCCCAGACCCTGGCGCGTATCCTCGACGTACCCTTTACCATTGCCGACGCCACCACCCTGACCGAGGCGGGCTACGTGGGCGAAGACGTGGAAAACGTCATCTTGCGCCTGCTGCAAGCCGCCGATTACGACATCGAGCGGGCCGAAAAGGGGATCGTCTACATCGACGAGATCGACAAAATCAGCCGCAAGTCGGAGAATCCCTCGATCACCCGCGACGTCTCGGGGGAAGGCGTGCAGCAGGCCCTGCTCAAAATCATCGAAGGAACCATCGCCAACGTGCCGCCGCAAGGGGGAAGAAAGCACCCCCACCAGGAGTTTCTGCAAGTCGATACCACCGACATCCTCTTTATCTGCGGCGGCGCCTTCCACGGGCTGGAAAAAATCATCGAGCAGCGCGTGGGCCAGCGCACCGTGGGCTTTGAGGCGCCGATCTACTCGCGGCGCGAGCGGCCGGTGGGCGAGCTGCTGGCGCAGGTGCAGCCCGAAGACCTCCTCAAGTACGGGCTGATTCCGGAGTTCGTGGGGCGCCTGCCCATCGTGGTCACCCTCGACGAGCTGACGGAAAACGACCTCGTACGCATCCTCACCGAGCCCAAAAACGCCCTGGTGCGGCAGTACCAGAAGTACTTCGAGTTCGAGCAAGTCAAGCTCAAGTTTACCGAAGGGGCGCTGCGCGCCATCGCCCAGGAAGCCATGCGCCGCAATACCGGCGCGCGGGGGCTGCGCTCGATCCTGGAAGACATCATGCTCGATACGATGTACGAGCTGCCCTCGCGCAGCGACATCCAGGAGTGCGTGATCACCGAGGAGGTGGTCTACAAGCGCCAGAAGCCGGTTTTGCTTTACAAACAGGCAAGTTAGGGCGCCAGGAGGCGTTTCGCTTGACAAGCGGTGGCGGTAACGGTAAGTTCAGCATGCAGTAGGCACGTAGCTCAGGGGGAGAGCGCTTGCTTGACGCGCAAGAGGTCGGCGGTTCGAAACCGCCCGTGCCTACTTCCCTGCGGCGGGGAGGCCGCTCTCCCCGCCGCAGGGCAGGGAGGACGCGAGGGGGGAGGTGACCAGCCATAAGGCAGCAGCGTGTCAATGAGATGATTCGGGCACGCGAAGTGCGTGTCGTGAGTCAGGACGGTGTCCAGCTTGGCATCATGCCGCTTCGGGATGCGCTGCAGCTGGCCGAAGAACAGGGTCTGGACCTGGTGGAGGTGGCGCCGCACGAGCACCCCCCGGTGTGCCGGATCATGGACTACGGCAAGTTCAAGTACCAGCAGAGCAAGCGCCTGCAGCAGGCCAAGAAGAAGCAAAAAGTCATCACCATCAAGGAAATCAAGCTGCGACCCAAGACCGAAGAGCACGACTATCAGTTCAAAAGCCAGCACGTGCGCCGCTTCTTGCAGGAAGGGCACAAGGCCAAAGTCACCGTCATGTTCCGCGGCCGCGAGCTGGCGCACGTGGAGCTCGGCGAACGGATGCTGGCGCGCCTGGCCGCCGATGTGGCCGACGTGGGGGTGGTGGAGCAGCCGCCCCGGCAAGAAGGGCGCACCATGACCATGGTGCTCGGGCCGCGCCACCCCTAACGCAGGAGTTGAGGCCATGCCCAAAATGCGCAGCAACCGGAGCGCCCAGAAGCGCTTCCGGCTCACCGCCACCGGTAAGATCCGGCGCAATCGGACCAACCGGCGGCATATCTTGACGAAAAAGACGCGCAAGCGCAAACGCCAGCTGCGGCGCGCTGCCCTGGTGGCGCCGGTGGACGTGCCGCGCGTCAGACGACTGATCGGAGCCTAGCGACAGGAGCAAGACGATGCCTCGGGCAACCAGTGGTCCGGTCACCCGGCGACGCCATAAGCGCCTCTTGCGCCACGCCAAGGGGAATTGGGGGGCGCGTGGCAACCTTTACCGCAAGGCGCGCGAAACGGTCCAGCGCGGGTGGAAGTTTGCGTACCGGGACCGGCGCACGCGCAAGCGCATGTTCCGGCGCCTGTGGATTCTGCGCATCAATGCGGCGGCGCGCCTGCACGGGCTGTCTTACAGCCAGTTCATGGCAGCCTTGAAGCGCGCCAACGTTGGCCTCGACCGCAAAGTCCTCGCCGAGGTGGCCGTGCACGACCCGGCTGCCTTCGCGCAGGTGGTGGCGGTGGCCAAAGCCCACCTGCCGCCGGCCTCGTAACGGGCTCGCCCGCCCCCTGCGAGGGCGTGCCATGGACCTTGAAAAACTCGAGGCGCTGGAGGCGTCGCTGCTGCGCCTGGTGGATGCTTACCGCCGCCTCAAAGAGGAAAAAAGCCAGCTCGCGCAGCGCCTGGCTGAGTTGCAAGAGACCTTGCAGGCGCAGCAAAAGACGTTGCAACAGCTGCAGCCGGAGCGCGAAGAAGCCGCGCGCTTGCGGGCGCTGGTGCAGACCTGGCAGCAAGAGCGCACGCTCATGCGCCAGAAGCTCGAGCAAATGCTCGCCGTGATCGAGCGCCTGGAAGCCCAGATGGGCTGCAGTCCCGAGGCTACTGAGTAGGGGGGCGCAATGGCAGAGGATATCGAGGTGACGATCCTGGGCCAGCGGTTTCGCATTGCGGCGGGGGAGGCGTCTCCGGCTTACCTCCAGCAGCTGGCGGGCTATGTGGATGAGCGCCTGCGGGCCGTGGCCTCGACGAGCAAAGCCATGCCGCTTAACCGCATGGCCATCCTGGCTGCCCTCAACATCGCCGACGACCTCTTCAAGCTCCGCCAGCACTACGAACACACCGCACGCCTGCTGGACGCCAAAGCCGAGCAGCTTATCGCCCTCGTGCAAGCCCAGCTTGCCGAAGCCTGACCCCGGTGGCAGGAGCAAACCCCACGGCGCTGGCAGCGGCCAAAGCGCGCTTGCGGCGCTGCCTCCTGGCCCGGCGGGCCCGCCTGACCCCCGCAGAGATCGAGGCCAAAAGCGCGGCGATCGCCGCCCACCTCGGTGCCTTGCCGGCGTTCCGCGCCAGCCACACCCTGATGGTCTACTTGTCCCTGCCGCAGGAGGTGCAAACCCAGCCCCTCATTGCCCTCGCCCGCCAGCAAGGCAAGCGCCTCGTGGTGCCGGTGGTGCGCGAGCAGGCGCTGCTGGCCGTGCCCCTGCCGGGAGACCCTGCGGCGCTGCAGCGCGGCCCCTACGGCATCCTCGAGCCCCGCGACACCCGCCACGTGGTGCCTCCTTCGGCGATCGAAGGCGTCCTGGTGCCCGGGGTGGCATTTGACCCCTGCGGCGGGCGGCTCGGCTTTGGCAAGGGATACTACGACCGCTTCCTGAAGCAGCTGGCGCCGGCGGCCTGGACGTGTGGCTTGGCCTTTCACTGCCAGCTGGTGCCGCAGGTGCCGATGGGGCCAGCGGACGTGCGCGTGCACTACGTGGTGACCGAAGCGGGGGTGATCGACTGCCACCAGGCAGGCAAGCCGGCTTGAGGGGGCTTCAGGGCGACAGCAGGGGCTGCAGCTCGAGCAAGAGGGCTTCAAAGAGCAGCTGGGCATTGCCGTGCGCCGCCAGCCGCTGCCGCGCCTGGTCGATGCGGGTAAAGGCGGCAAGCAGGGCGGCAGGGGAAAGCTGGGCGGCCAGCGCGCTGAGCGCTTGCCGCAGCGTGGGGTTGTATAGCCCGGTCGCCGGGGAGAGGCGCACCACCGCCAGATCCCGGCACAACAGCGCCAGCCAGTGCAGCAGCAGCTCGCAGCGCTCGCGCTGCCCGGCCAGCGCCCGCGCTTCTAAAAACGCCGGCAGCACCTCCCCGCGGGCGAGGGCCTGCAGCAGCGCCAGCGCCTGCTGCCGCAGCTCGCGCAGCAGCGGCAAGGCCTCGCCGGCGGGCAAAGGCAGCCCGCTCTGCACGAAGGCCGCCGCCGCCGCCGCCGTTTCGCGGTCCAGCCCCTGGCGCTCGAAAAGGGCTTGCCGCTGCGCGGGCGTCAGGGGCTGAAACGGCACCGGCTGGCAGCGCGAGACCACGGTGAGCGGCAAGGCCGCTTTGCGGCAAGTCAGCAAGAGCAGCAGCGCTTCTGCCGGGGGCTCTTCCAGCGTTTTGAGGAGCGCATTGGCCGCCGGCAACGAAAGCGCGTCGCAGTCCTCAAGGAGTACCGCCGTCCGCACGCCCTCGTAGGGCCGGTACCCCAGCCGCCGCTGCAGGGCCCGAATCGCCTCGATGCCCAGGGTGCCCCCTTCGGGAGCCAGCCGCAGCACGTCGGGATGGTTCCCCGAGGCCACCTTGCGGCAAGCCGCGCACGCGTCGCAGCTGTCGTCGGGAAGCGCCTGGCAGTAAAGGGCCTTGAGAAACTGCAAGGCGGTGAGCCGCTTGCCCACCCCGCTCGGGCCATAAAAAAGATAGGCGTGGGCCACCCGCCCGCTGGCCAGCGCCCGGCGCAGCAGCTGCACCGCCCGCGCTTGCCCTTCGATGTGCGCAAACCCCACCTCGCTGCTCCTCCCTACCCCCTCCAAGCCTACCACACCCCGCTTCGCCTTGCCCGCCTTCCCCGAGGCTTTCGGAAACTGTTAGCACTCTTTGCCGTTGAGTGCTAAAATTACCGCGTGGAGGATTGTTTATGGAAAGGGGATGGCGATATAATGTTCCTCGCCGAGCAGCGGCGGACGCGGCCGGAGGGGGGTGAAGGCAATGCGCGACACGGCAGGATACGAGCCCCTCGATGAGCGGGCGCGGAACATCCTCATGGCAGTGGTCCAGAGCTTCATCCAGACGGCCGAGCCGGTGGGGTCGCGGACGATTTCCAAGCGCTTTGAGTTTGGGCTGAGCCCGGCGACCATCCGCAACGTCATGGCCGATCTGGAGGAGATGGGCTTTCTCGAGCAGCCCCACACCTCGGCGGGACGCGTGCCCACGGACAAAGGCTACCGCTACTACGTCGATCACCTGCAGGGGCCCGAAGCGCTCAGCGCCGAGGAAGCGGCGCTCATTGCGCAGCGCTTTCCGCCTTACCGCGGGGAGATGGACGAGGTCATCGCCGAGATCTCGCGCCTGCTTTCCGAGCTCTCGCGCTATGCGGGGATCGTGCTGCGCACCCTGGCCAGCGCCGTCTTTTCCCGCGTGGAGCTCGTCAAGGTGCGGGGTCCCCAGGTGCTGGCCATCTTTGTCCTGGAGTCGGGGATGGTGCACCACAAGCTCATCACCCTCGAGGAAGAAATGACCCAGGACGAGCTGCAGCGGATTGCCAACTACCTCAACCAGGAGTTTGCCGGCCAGCCGCTGCGGCTGATCCGGCAGCGCATCGCCGAGCGCATGGCCGAAGAGAAGGTCCAGTACGACCAGCTTCTGCGGCAAGCCATGCAGGTGGGCGGCAAGACGTTCGAGGAAGCCGCCAAGAAAGACGAGGAGATTGTGCTGGGCGGGACGGCCAACATCATCGACCAGCCGGAGTTCCAGTCCAACACCGAGCGCATGAAGGAGCTGCTGCGGGCGTTTGAAGACAAGAGCCGGCTCATTCGCATCCTCGATAAGTGCCTCGAAGAGCCGGGGGTGAACGTGATTATCGGCTCGGAGACCCCCTTCAAAGACGTGCACGAGTGCAGCTTCGTCACCCGCACGTTTCACTCCGGCGACCGCACCATCGGCGTGCTGGGGGTGGTGGGACCCAAGCGCATGGCGTACCCGCGCGTGATGGCGCTCGTTGACTACACGGCCAACCTGGTGACGCAGCTCCTGACGCAAGGCTGAGCCTGCCGCTGCGCCAACTTCCTGACGTGGTCTGCTGCCATGTTCGATGAGGGCTTGTCTCCCTGGTGGGATGTTTACGTGCAGGTGCCGTCGCCGCTGAGCGACGCCGTCAGTGCTTGCCTGCACCGCCTGGAAGCCGGGGCGGTGGTGCTCCACGACGACACCGTGCTCGCCGCTGAGGCGGTGGCTCGCTTGCAAGGCGGCCCCCAGGCGGCAGGCTGGACGGTGGTGCAGGGGGCATGGCCGGCCGATGCAGCTTTTTTGGCGCGCCTGCAGGCCCTCCAGCAGGCGCTGTACGACTGGACGGCCTGGCTGCCGGGGCTGCGCTGGCAGCTGGCCTGCCGGCAGCAGCACCAGCACGACTACCTGACGCAGTGGCAGCGGTTTTTTACCCCCCTGGTAATCGCCGAGCGCCTCCTCATCCGCCCGCCCTGGGAGAAGGGGCCGGTGCCGGCGGGCATGGCGTGCGTAGAGCTTGAACCCAGTATGGCGTTTGGCACCGGCCTGCACCCCACCACGCAGCTGTGCCTCACCCTTCTCGTGCAAGCCCTTGCCGGCCATCCGCAGGGCTGCCTCCTCGACGTCGGCTGCGGCTCGGGCATCCTGGCTCTGGCGGCCCTCAAGCTCGGCTTGCCGCGCGCCGTGGGGGTGGATATCGACCCGCAGGCGGTTGCGGTGGCCCGCCACAATGCTGCACGCAACGGCCTGCGCGACCAGGTCGCCTTCCTGCACGGCTCCTGGGAAGTGGCAAAGGGGCCTTACACGCACCTGGTGGCCAATCTCTACCTGGAGCCGCTGCTGGCCCTGGCCGGGGCGCTGCCCGAGCTCTTGCTGCCCGGGGGCTGCGGGATCGTCTCGGGCATTCTGGAGACGCAAGAAGCGCCCCTGCGCGAGGCCTTGCAGGCGGCTGGACTGGCGGTGTCGGCGCGCCTGGCGCGCGAGGGCTGGGTGGCCCTGCGGGCCGATCGCCGCTAAAGGGCACCGGCATGCCGCGCGTGCGCATTGCTCCCGGGGTGCAGCCCGGCGACCGCTTTGCCCTGCCCCGGCCAGAAGCGCACTACGTGGCGCGGGTGCTGCGGCTGCGGGCCGGAGAGGAAATCGACGCCTTTGATGGGGCCGGCAAGAGCTGGCGCCTGCGCCTGCTCCAGGTGTCGCCGGCCGGGGTGGAGGTGGAAGTGCTTGCGGCGCACCCGCCGCGCGAAGCGCCCTGCACCCCGCTCGTCCTGGGGCAGGCGGTGATCAAAGGCGCTAACATGGACCTCATCGTCGTCAAGGGGTCGGAGCTGGGCCTCACCACCCTGGTGCCGCTCACCACGGCGCGCACCGTGGTGTCGGTATCCGGCGCCAGCCAGCGCCTGGCCCGCTGGCGCCGTCTGGCCGAAGCGGCCGCCCGCCAGTGCGGCCGCCAGACCCTCCTTGAGGTGCTGCCGCCGATGTCCTTGCCGCAATTTTGTGCGGCGTATCGCACGGCAGCGGTTAAAATGGTGTGCTGGGGAAAACGAGCCCCGCCGGGGCTTGCGGCACGTCCTGGAGGCCGTCCAGGAGGCCTCTTCGGTGGCCGTGCTCATCGGCCCAGAAGGGGGCTTCACCGCCCAGGAAGTGGCGGCCGCGCAAGCGCAGGGGTTTGTCCCGGTGAGCCTGGGACCCCGCGTGCTGCGCACGGAAACGGCGGCGATTGTCGTGACAGGCATCATTCGCTACGGCCTGAGAGAGCTCGAACCCCGAGAGGAGCGGTGATGAAGAAGATCCGATGCGCGCTGCTTAGCGTCTGGCACAAAGCGGACCTCGTTCCTTTTGCCGCCCGCCTGCGCCAGTACGACGTGGCGCTGCTGGCCACCGGCGGCACGGCCGCGCTCTTGCAGGAACACGGCCTCCCGGTGACGCCGGTGGACGCGCTCACCGGCATGCCGGCGCTGCTCGGCGGGCGGGGTAAAGAGCCTGCACCCGCTGCTTTACGGCGGCATCCTGGCCCGGCGCTCGGAAGCGGCCCACCTCGAAGAAGCCGCTCGCCATGGCTTCCCCCTGATCGACTTGGTGGTGGTCGACCTTTACCCCTTTGCCGAAGCCGCGGCGCGGGGCGACCTCCCCCTCGAAGCGCTGCTCGAGCACATCGACATCGGGGGGCCGGCGCTGCTGCGGGCGGCTGCCAAAAACTTCCCCGACGTGGCGGTGCTCTGCTCGCCCCAGCAGTACGGCGCGCTTTTGGCCGAGCTGGAAGCCCACGGCGGGGCAACGCGCTACGCCTTTCGCCGCCAGCTGGCGCGGGAAGCCTTCCGCTGCACGGCGCTGTACGACGCCCTCATCGGCCACGTTCTGGCGGAAAACGGCGAGGCCCCCCTGCCGCCTCAGGAGGTGCTGCCGCTGCTGGCCGGCCGTCCCCTGCGCTACGGCGAGAACCCCCACCAGCGCGCCATTCTCTACCAGACGCTGGAGGCGGGGCCCAGCCTGCTGCGCGCCCGGCAGCTGCACGGCAAGGCGCTGTCGTTTAACAACCTTGCCGATGCCGATGCCGCCCTGGCGGCGGTGTGCGAGTTTGCCGAGCCGGCGGTGGTTATCGTCAAGCACCAGACCCCTTGCGGCGTGGCCCTTGGCACCACGCCGGCCGAGGCCTACGAGCGGGCGTATGCCACCGACCCCGACGCCGCGTCGGGGGGGCGTCATCTGCACCAACCGCCCCGTCGACTTGGCCCTGGCCGAAGCCATCGGCAGCCGCTTCTTCGACCTGCTTCTGGCCCCGGATTTTGCGCCGGCGGCGCTCGAGGTGCTCAAGCAGCGCAAGAACCGCATCCTGCTGGCCCTTGACGGCCCGTGGCACCCGCTGCCGCGGCGCCAGCTGCGCAGCATCGCCGGCGGCGTGCTGGTACAAGAGACCGACACGGTCGCCCTTACCGCCGCCGACTTGCGGGTGGTGACCAAGCGCCAGCCCAGCGACGCCGAGGTGGCGGCCCTGCTCTTTGCCTGGAAAGTGGTCAAGCACGTCAAATCCAACGCCATCGTGCTGGCGCGCCAGGGGCAGACGGTGGGCATCGGGGCTGGGCAGATGAGCCGCGTCGACGCCAGCCGCCTGGCGGTGCGCAAAGCGCGCCAGCCGCTGGCGGGCTGCGTGGCCGCTTCGGATGCCTTTTTCCCTTTTCGTGACGGCCTCGACGAGCTGGCCCGCGCCGGCGTGCGGGCGGTGATCCAGCCCGGGGGGTCGGTGCGCGACGCCGAGGTGATCGCGGCGGCCGACGAGCAAGAGGTGGCCATGGTGTTTACCGGCCGGCGGGCATTCCGCCACTAGCGTGGGAGAGCGCCATGAAGGTCCTCGTGGTGGGTAGCGGCGGGCGCGAGCACGCCCTGGTGTGGAAGCTGGCGCAGAGCCCACACATCAAGAAGCTCTACTGCGCGCCGGGCAATGCCGGGACGCAGCAGCACGCCGACAACGTGCCCATTGCCGCCAGCGACCTCGAAGGCCTGTGCCGGTTTGCCACCGAGCACGCCATCGACTTGACCGTGGTCGGCCCCGAGCTGCCCTTGGCGCTGGGCCTCACCGACCGCTTTGCGGCAGCGGGCCTGCGCGTGTTTGGCCCCACGCAGGCGGCAGCCCAGCTCGAAGCGAGCAAGGTGTTTGCCAAGACCTTCATGCGCCAGCACGGCATTCCCACCGCCGAGGCGGTCATCTTCGACGACGCGGCAGCGGCGCAGGCGTACGTGCGGCAGCATCCCGGGCCGCTGGTGGTCAAAGCCGACGGCCTGGCGGCGGGCAAGGGGGGGTAGCGGTGTGCCAGACGCCGGAAGAGGCCCTGCGGGCGGTGCAGCGGGCCATGCAGGAGCGGGTCTTTGGCGACGCCGGGCGCCGCGTGGTGATCGAGGAGTTCCTCGACGGCGAGGAGGCCTCGTTTCACGTGCTGGTGGACGGGGAGCGGGCGGTGCCGCTGCTGCCTTCCCAGGATCACAAGCGCGCCTACGACGGCGATCAGGGCCCCAACACCGGCGGCATGGGCGCTTACGCGCCGGCGCCGGTGGTGACGCCGGCGGTGCACGCGCGCATCATGCGCGACATCGTGCAGCCTGCGGTTGCGGGCATGGCGGCCCGCGGCACGCCGTATCGCGGCGTGCTCTACGTTGGCCTGATGATCGTCGACGAGCAGCCGTACGTGTTAGAATTCAATGTGCGCTTTGGCGATCCCGAAGCGCAGTGCCTGCTCGTCACGCTGGCCGAAGACCTGCTGCCGCTGCTGGAGGCCGCCGCGGCAGGAACCTTGCGCGGCCCCGCGGTGGCGCAGCTGCCAGAAGCGGCCGTTTGCGTGGTGATGGCCGCCGCGGGGTACCCGGGGCCTTACGAGACAGGACAGCCCATTGCCGGGATCGAAGAAGCCGCCCGCTTGCCCAACACCTGGATCTTTCATGCCGGGACCGCCGTGCGAGAAGGCAAGCTGGTGACAAACGGCGGCAGGGTTCTGGGGGTGACCTCGCGGGCGCCGACGCTGGCAGGGGCGGTACAGCAGGCTTACGCAGGCGTAGCGCGCATCCACTGGCCAGGGGTACACTACCGGCGAGACATCGGCCAGCGGGCGCTGCGGCGTTCCGTGTGCGGGAATCCGTAGCGTGCCTTCCTGAAAACTGCTAGAGTAAAAGCGGAAGGGACGCTGCGCCGCTGGGGAGGGTCAAGACCATGATGAAGAAAATCGAAGCGATTATTAAGCCGTTCAAGCTGGACGAGGTGAAAGAGCGCCTGAATGCCATCGGGGTGCAGGGCTTGACGGTCACCGAAGTCAAGGGGTTTGGCCGCCAGAAAGGCCACACCGAACTCTACCGCGGCGCCGAGTACGTGGTCGATTTCCTCCCCAAAACCAAGCTCGAGATCCTCGCCCCGGAGTCGCAGGTGCCTGACATCATCGATGCCATCATGACGGCAGCGCACACCGGCCGCATCGGGGACGGCAAGATCTTTGTGCTGCCCGTCGAAGAAGTGATCCGCATCCGCACCGGCGAGCGCGGCGAAGAGGCCATCTAGGAGTGTCCCGTGGTGCAGCGGCCAGCGGCGTCGCGTCTGCGCCGCTTTCTTTTGCTGTCGCTCCTCATCCACCTCTTGGGGCTCTGGCTGCTGCGCTTTCTCCCTGCGGCGCCGCCGCAGGCGCTGGCGCCGGTGGCCATCCGGGTGCTCGACGCGCCGCTGGCGCCGCCCCCGGCAGCGCGCCCGCCGGCGCCGCCACCCGAGAAGGCGCCCAAACCGCCGCCGCCTAAGCCGTCGCCGCGGGGCGGCCTGGTGGTGGACTTGCCCAAGCCGGTAGAGGAAGCGCCGCCCGAGGCGGCCCGCATCGTGTCGCGCTACGACAGCCGCGCCCAGGATCCCGGCCCCGGCGAGGCGGGAGCCCGCAAACCCTCGGGGGCCAAGCCGCCACCGCTGCCGGCAGAGCTGAACTTGCCGGAGCGCTACGGCGGGAGGCAAACGGCGCCCGCCGCCGCGGCCCCGGCCCGCCAGAGCGCGCGCGAAAAGGCCACGCCCTCTGAAGCCCGCCCGCCGGCGCAGCACGCACCCGCGCCGCAGCCAGAAGCGCCGCGCTTCCGCATCACCGCCCAGCAGGAAGTGGCCATGCTGCGGCGTCCGCCAGAGGCGCCTGCCGAGGCCAAGTCGCGGGCTTTCGAAGAGCACCTGGCGGCGCTCGAAAAGCGGCTCCCGCTGCCCACCTTCGAGGCGCCGGGCGTCTACGCCCAGGGGCCGGAGCGGCCGGGCGAGGGGCAGGACGAGCGCGGCGGAGGCAAGTACCGCTCGATCGACGCCTTTGGCCTCAAGCACGTCTCGTACCTCTTGCAGGTGCAGCGCCAGATCGAGCTCGTCTTTTCGGTGCCGTTTTTCGTTCCCACCCACGGGGCCATCGGCGTGCCCATTGTCGGCTTTACCATCCGCCGCAGCGGCGAGCTGGCCGAAGCCGTGCTGCTTCGCTCTTCGGGCTATGCGGTTCTCGACAACGCCTTGCTCGAGGCGGTAAAGCGAGCCGCCCCGTTTCGTCCTTTTCCGGAGTACTTGCCAGAGCAGGAACTCAGCATTCGCGTCTTTGCGACCATCTCGTAGCCCTGGTGCGGCCGCCGGCGGCCGGGGTAAGGGAGGAGGGCCAGAGTGGGAGCCGAGCAGGAGCGCATTGCGGTTATTGGCGCCGGTGCCTGGGGCACGACGCTGGCCAACCTGCTGGCGGAAAAAGGCCACCCGGTCACCCTGTGGGTGTACGAGCCCGAGCTGGCTGCCACCATCGCCCGCGAGCGCTGCAATCCCCTCTACCTTCCCGACGTGCCGGTGCACGCCGGGGTTACGCCAACGCCGCAGCTGGCCGAGGTGGTGCGCGAGACCGCCATCTTTGTGTCGGTGGTGCCCTCGCTGGCGGTGCGCGCCGTCTGGCGGCAGCTCGGGCCCCTGCTGCCGGCGCGGGCGCTGGTGGTGAGTGCCACCAAGGGGATCGAGGCAGAGACGCTGCTTACCATGTCGCAAGTGCTGCACCAGCTCATTCCGGCCGCCAAGGAAGTCGCCCTCGCCGTGCTCTCGGGCCCTTCCTTTGCCCGCGAGGTGAGCCAGAAGGTGCCTACGGCCGTGGTGGCCGCTGCCGCCGAGGCCGCCGTGGCGGCGCGCGTGCAGCGGCTCTTCAGCACCCCGGCGTTTCGCGTCTATACCAGCAGCGACGTGCTGGGGGTGGAGCTGGGCGGCGCCCTGAAGAACGTGATTGCCATTGCCGCCGGGGTGTGCGACGGCCTCCACTTTGGCCTCAACGCCCGCGCCGCCCTCATCACCCGCGGGCTGGCGGAAATGACGGCCTTGGGGGTGGCCATGGGGGCGCGCCCCCAAACCTTTGCCGGGCCTCTCGGGACTGGGCGACCTCGTGCTCACCTGCACGGGGACGCTGAGCCGCAACCACACCGTCGGCGTGCAGCTTGCCCAGGGCAAGCCGCTGGCCACCATCTTGCAGGACCTGCACGCGGTGGCCGAAGGGGTGCACACCACCGCCTCGGCGCTGGCGCTGGCGCGCCGCTACGGGGTAGAGATGCCCATTACCGAGCAGGTGGCGGCGCTGCTGCGCGGGGAAGTGACGCCGCAGCAGGCGGTGATGGCACTGATGACGCGTCCGCTCAAGGCAGAAGAGGGATAAAGGACTGTGGACCGCACGCAACTCGCCAGGCTGCTGGCCGACATTGCGGCCGGCGCGGTGACGCCAGAAGAGGGTTTGCAGCGGCTTCGCTTCTGGCCTTACGAGGATCTGGGCTTTGCCCGCATCGACCACCACCGTCACCTACGCCAGGGCGTGCCCGAAGTCATTTACTGCCAGGGCAAGACGGTGGCGCAAGTGCGGGCCATTGGCGAGCGCATTCTGCGCGAGCACGGGGAGTTGCTGGCTACCCGCGTGGCGCCCGAAGCGGCGCAGGCCTTGCTGGAGCTGGCGCCGCAGGCCGAGTACAACCCCGTGGCGCGCACCGTGGTGGTCCGCCGGCAGCCCCGGCCGTCCACCCAAGGGGTGGTGCTGGTGATCTCGGCCGGCACCGCCGACCTTCCGGTGGCTGAAGAAGCCGCGGTGACGGCGCGCGCCTTTGGCAGCACGGTGCAGACGGTGTACGACGTGGGGGTGGCCGGCTTGCACCGCCTCCTTGACGTGCGCGAGCAGCTGCTGGCCGCTCGCGTCATTGTGGTGGTGGCGGGCATGGAGGGCGCCCTGGCCAGCGTGGTCGGCGGCATGGTGGCGCAGCCGGTCATCGCCGTGCCCACCAGCGTGGGCTACGGGGCCCACTTTTCCGGCCTGGCGCCGCTGCTGACCATGCTCAACAGCTGCGCCGCCGGGGTGGCGGTGGTAAACATCGACAACGGCTTTGGCGCCGGCTATCTTGCCCACAAAATCAACCTCATCGGCGAGCGGTAGCCTTCGGCCATGCGCGTGCTCCACCTCGAAGGCGCCGCCGGGGTGACGGCGCCGGCGCTGCTGGCGGCGCTGCTCGACGCTGGGGCTTCTCTGGCGGCGGTGCAGGAAGGCTGGCAGCGGCTGGGCCTGCCGGCGGTGGCGGCCGCGGCCGAGCGGGTGCGGCTCGGGGACGTCCCGGCGCTGTGCCTGCGCTGGACCCTGCCGCCTGCCGAGGCATGCCACGGGGTGCTGGAGGCCGGGCTTTCCGCCAGCGGGCTGCCGGGGCGGGCCACGGCGCGCTTGCAGCTGCTTTTGAGCCGCGTGGCCGCGGCAACAGCGCGCGTTTACGGCACCGCCGAAGCCGCGCCGTGGTCTTCGCTGTGGCCGGTGCTGCTCTACGGCGGCAGCGGCGTGGTGCTGGCCTGCGAGCAGCTCGACGTGGCGCAGGTAACAGCGGCACCGCTCAACCTGGGCGGCGGCTTTTTGCACCCGCTGGCTGCCGAGTTGCTGCGGGGCCTGCCGGTTTACGGGGAAGCGCGCAGCGACGTCGAGACCACGGCGGACGGCGCCGCGGTGGTGGCGGCGCTGGCCACGGGCTTTGGCCCGCTGCCGCCGCTGCGGGTGGTACGCGTGGGGTACGGCACCGCCGGCGCCGCGGCGCGCAGCCTGCAGGTGGTGCTGGGGGAAGCCGAGGGCGCGCCGGCAACCGAGCGCCTGGCGGTGCTCGAGGCCAACATCGACGACATGAACCCCGAGCTCTTTGAGAGCGTCTTCGAGCGCCTGCTGGCCCAGGGGGCTCTGGACGTGGCCCTGGTGCCGGTGCTGATGAAAAAACAGCGGCCGGCGCATATTCTGACGGTGCTGGCGCCGCCGGCGCTCGTGCCGCCGCTGGCCCGCCTGGTGCTGTGTGAGACTTCCTCCTTTGGCGTGCGGGTTTACGAAACCTGGCGCTACAAGCTCGAGCGCTTTCACCGCGACGTCGAGACCCGCTACGGCACCGTGCCGGTCAAGTGTGGCCTGCTCGAGGGGCGGCTGGTGCAAGCGGCACCGGAGTACGAAGCCTGCAAGCGCCTGGCGCGGGAGCGGGGCGTACCGGTGCGCTTGGTGTATGCCGAGGCGATGCGTCAGGCAGCGGCCTGGCTGGCCGACTAAGCGCGAGAGGGAGCCCGCACCAGGTGCACGCCGCGCAGGGTCACCGCCGCCACCACCACCGCCCCGCCCAGCAGCGCCCAGCGGCTTGGCCTTTCCCCAAGGGCCAAGAAGACCCAGAGGGGATTGAAGAGCGGCTCGAGCACCGGGATCAGGATGGCCTCGATGGCCCTGACGCGCTGGATGGCGGTGGCATACAGCACAAAAGACAGCCCCATCTGCAGCGTGCCGGCCAGCAGCAAGGCGAGCCAGCCTGCGGCATCGGGAAGCGCCCCGAACATAAACGGCAGGCCGGCAAGGGCGGCAAGCACATTGCCCAGCAGCACGGTTTCGAGCAGCGACGCCTCTTTTTGCTGCCGCAGGCACAGCACCACCCAGGCAAAGGCCATGCCCGCCCCAATGGCACAGAGGTTGCCCCACCAGCCCGCCAGGGAGAGGCGCTCCACGAAGAAAAGGCCCATGCCGCCCAGCACCACCAGGATGGTGAGCCAATCAGCGCTGGTGACGCGTTCGCCCAGCAGCCAGGCGCTCAGCAGGGCAACGTAGACGGGGGCGGTATAGGTAAGCAGGATGGCGTTGGCGGCGGTGGTCAGCTTGGTGGCCACCACGAAAAGCAGCACGCTGGCGGCATGGGCCAGTGCCCCGCCCAGCTGGGCGCCCGACCAGGTAAAGCGGGGGCCGCCGCAGCACACAAGCAAGAAAGGCGGCGGCAATGGCGCTGCGCATGCCGGCAATGGCCAGCGGGTGCCAGGCAATCCACTTGATGAGCAAGCCGCCAGTGCTCCACAGCAGCGCCGTGACCACGAGGAGCACAAGGGCTTGGCGCCGCAGGCGCGGGGCATCCAGCGTGGGGTGGCGGCCGGCCGTGGGCATCGGTGGCGGTCCTGGGTGGCAAGCGCCTGCCGCAGTGGTGGCGCAGTAAGGTCGAGACTCGCTTGATTTTGCCACAACCCGCCCCGCAAGGCCAGCGCCTCGGGGTAGCCGTTGCCTTGGGGGCGCGGCGCCTTGACAGCACACCGCGGCATCGATAGGATCCAGAGGGAAAAGGGCTTCCTGTGCGATTCATGCCGCGAGAAAGGGGAGGCCTGATCCCCAGAGAAGCGAAAGCGCGCCGCCCTTTTGTCCCTGCCGCTTTTCGTGGTGAGGCCACGTGCAGCCGGAAGCGTAGCGGTGCCGGTGTGCCGCCTGGACTTCAAATCCAGTGACCGACGCTAGAAACGTCGGTGGTGGGTTCGACTCCCACACGCTTCCGCCATCTTTTTGCTAGCGCTTGTGAAATTTTGGAAGGGCGATCCGGCACGGGGGCCCCTCTGTGGGCCGCTGAGCGCATCTCGCTGTGCAAGGCAGCTCTAAATTCAAGGCGGGCTGCCGTGTCGGCCATGCCGCGCGCCGTTGAGGCGAGCGCAGCGACTGGGAGATGCCAAGGGGAAAGGCGTCTCCCCTGCGTCACGATTCAAGACCCCAACCCCTCGCACTGCCGGATAGGGTATGGTAGCATAAGTGCTGGCCTAGCCAGGGCTTCGGGCAGAGCGCGGCGGTGCGGATCATAACGAGAGAAAGTCGGGACGTGACCCCGCGCCAACGAGACTTGGTGAGCAAATATCTCGCGGACCTCAGCAAAGGCGTGCTTATTGCAGCTTTGATCGGTGCAGGGGCTGGGAAGCTGCGCCTGTGGATTTTTCTGCTACACGTTCCTGGCGCCGCGTTGGCCTTTCGGATAGAGGGACTGGCGGATGGCACCCCTGAATAGATGGGAATGGCTCAGCCTGGCCTGGTTCGTCCTCAGCCTGGGAATCTTCGTGTGGGGCTGGATCTATACCAGCCGGGCACGGAAGAAGGTGAAGCAGCGCCAGTGAGCCAGGTGGGAATGGGGTGATGGGGGGTAGGCACGTCCATAGGCGCCAGCGACTGATAGCCGGCAGGTGTGCGGTTGACACGGAGAGAACCAGACGGCTTCCAGCGCCTCCTGGCATGCCTGAACCCCCGCTCTGAGCGCGTGGAAGAGTTATCACCCCTCCTGCTGTCTGCGAGAGGTTCACGCGCGTTCCCATTCCGATCGTTCCCATTCCGATCTCTGATTTTTCGCCGCGCGCTGCATACCGGCCTCAGGAAGAGCGAGTCGCTGGTGTGGATTTGCCCACGGTGCGAGCCCTGCTGGAGCACAAGCACCTTGCGATGACCTTGCGTTACGCACACCTTGGCGCCAGGGCATGCCCACGCCGCGGTGAAGGCCGCAAGACATTGAAAGATAGGGCCGGAAGCGTAATGGAATGCAGCCAAATTCGATACGGAACCGTGACCAGAACCGGTACCAAAGCCGTGACGGCAGCGGTGTCCTGGGCGGTGCCGAGGCAAAGGGCGCCTGCCTCCGACGAAAGGGCTCAGGTGTGGGGAAGGGGATACCGATAGAAATACGAGTATGGCAGAGACCGAACGCAAGCTGCTCAAAGGCCACCCGGGCCGCTTCGAGAACACCTTTGGCGGCGGGGCGATCGCCCTGGCAATCGGCATCGTTGCCGTCGTTGCGGGTGTGGCGCTGATGCTCTTTAAGGTTCACATTGTCGCCTTCTCCGGCGGTGGCTGCTTCGCCATGGCCGGACTGGCGCTGCTCTCTGCCTGCCACAAGGACTACAAGCGCCACAAATTCAAAGAAAAGCAGCTGCGCCGGTATCCCGGCGAACCCTGGCGCGGCGACTATCCCTGGAACGAAGCCGGGGTGGAAAGCGGGCAGTTGCACCTGTTGGGGTGGCTACTGGGGCTGGCGTTTTTCGTTTTCTTTTTGCTGCCGTTTAACTGGGTCATTTTCAAAGACCCGCCTCCCAGCAAATACCTCTTCATCGCCTGGAGCCTCTTTACCGGCCTCTTCGACCTCCTCATTCCCGCTTATCTCTACGTCATGGTCTTACACATTCTCAAGTACCGAAAATACGGCCGCAGCCGCCTTGCATTTCGCAAGTTTCCGTTCTTCCTTGGTGATGAAGTCCACGTGGCCTTCAGCAAAACCCGCGGCGGCCGCCTCGAGCGCGTCGAGTTCACCTTGCGCTGCCTCGAGCAGTACTACGTGCGGCGGGCTGCCGATCACGAGTCTGCCACCAAGGTGGTCTACCAGCGCTATAAAGACACCCAAGTCGTCACGCCAGAGGACCGGTTGGCGTCCGAGGTGGAAGTTCGCTTCCCCTTGCCGGACGATCCGGACCTCTCGACGCGGCTTACGGAGTACCCCAACATCTGCTGGGAGCTGGAGGTGAGGGCGCGGGTCCCCGGCGTGGATTTTCACGATTCGTACCTGCTTCCGGTGTACCGCAAGGCGTAGCTGGCACGTCCCGCCGGACGTCCCACGTAGGCGAATGCCCACTTTCCAGGGCAATCGTTCCGGTAGGGCAAAAGATTATGCCGCTGTTCCCTGGCATGCCGAGACCTCTGC
This sequence comes from Candidatus Tectimicrobiota bacterium, assembly GCA_026005175.1. Taxonomy (GTDB): domain Bacteria; phylum Tectomicrobia; class Entotheonellia; order Entotheonellales; family Entotheonellaceae; genus BPKO01. The sequence continues at coordinate 372,856 of BPKO01000003.1, read as the reverse complement.
GGGAAGTAAGGAAGGTGCCCCTTTGCCCCGCAAAGCCGCCTCACACGCGCTGGCGAGGATGCCACTGTGCCCCCAGATCGCACCGTTGCCTAACGTGAAGGGAGGGGATTCAGCCATTCCCTGACGGGACGCTGGAGCTGCACCACCCTGCTCTGACGCTGTTGGCGTAACACCCCCGTCCGCTGGAGCGCGTGAAAAATCGCTGCGCCCAGGGCGCCGCCCAGATGAGGCCGCCGTTCAGTCCAGTCCGGGCAGCCATAAGCAAACTGCCGTCGTGTCCGGTAAGCGGAGGCCAGATCCACTCCACGGGCCGCCAGGGCCTGGGCTCCTTGCGCGGTGAGCCGATACTGCGGTCGTGTGTTTTTCTCGCAAGCTTCTGGCTCCACCCAGCCATGCTGCAGCAGCGCGTCGAGTAAGTCCACGCCTGCCATCCCTGCTAGATGGTCGTAGCACGTGCGTGCCTGGCGCAAGGCCGTGTGACGCCGCACTGCACGCTCGGCTTGGGGACGACGGCGCGGGGGGACAGACGCGAGGGCTCGCAGGGCGCTTAAGATATCCCGCACCGGTGCTCCTGCCAGACGGTAGAGCCGCTGACGTCCCACGTGTTGCGTCGTCACTAGGCCGGCTTGGCGCAAAACGGCCAGATGGGTCGAGATGCGGGGTTGGGCTAGGCCCAGGCGCGTGACCAGGTCGCTGACCGTGGCCTCTCCTTCGAGAAGCGCCATGAGGATGCGCAAGCGGGTTTCATCCGCCAAGGCCCGGGTGATTTTGGCCAGGGAGCGCATTGATATATCTCTTAAAAGAGATATGTCTTGACAGGCCCATGAAGAAGCATATATCATCAGGGCCTATGGCGCAAGCGTGGTACAGGACCATGGTCGCTGAAGCATCCCGCTTGCGTAGGCTCCTTGGCCTGTGCACCTCTCCGTAAGGGAGCTCTTCCATGGGCCGATCTCGCGGGGCTGTCCCGTTCCGGCCGCGGTTCTACTACGGCTGGATCATCGTGGGGGCATGCAATCTGGTGGCCTTTATCACTTGGGGCGTAGGGGTGTTCAACCAGGGCGTCTTCCTCGGGTACCTTGTCGACACCTATGGATGGTCGCGGGCGGCGTTGTCGGTGGGCCCCATGTTCTTTCATCTCTGGGCCGGGGTGGCCGGTATCGTGGTGGGGCGCCTCCTGGATCGTCGCGGTCCACGAGGGGTCTTGGTGGTGGGAGCGCTGGCCATGGCGGCCGGGGTGCTCGGCTTTGGGTTGGTTCGTCACTTCTGGCACACGTATCTGGCATTTTGGCTGTTGAGTACGGGGTTTGCCTGCCTGCATACGGTCACCCTGGGAAAGATCGTGGCGCGCTGGTTCGTGCACCAGCGTGCGCGTGCCATGGCCGCGGCGACGTTTGGTGCGAGTCTCGGGGGAAGCCTGTTGGTGCCTCTCAACGCGGCGCTGCTGCAACGTTGGGGAGGACCAGCAGGGGGATGGGTCTTGGCGATGATCACCATCGGCCTCGTCGTGCCTCTTGCCCTCTGGGTGATCAAGGACGGCCCAGAGGAGTTAGGCCTGCCAGGAGACGGCGACCCACAACCCCTGCATGCTCCTGCCATGGCCACGCGGGCCTCCGATGCCCATCCCTGGACCGTGGCAGAGGCCATGCGCACCAGCGCCTTCTGGACCCTGGCCATTAGTTTTCTCCTGGGCATGATAGCGCAAAGCGGTTTTTTGGTGCATCAGGTGATGTTCCTGCAAGCGACGTTTGACTTGCTCGCAGCCGCCACCGTGGTCACTGTGACCACCCTCACCGGCACCTTGGGACGTCTCAGCTTTACGCTGTTTGGCAATCTCTGGCCTCCCCGGCAAGTGACCACGGGTATTTTCCTGCTGCAGGCAGCGGCATTTGGGTTGCTCGCTACAACCACGGCCGCGTGGGGCCTTGTCCTCGGTTCGGCCCTTTTTGGCTTTACCATGGGAATCGTGGTCATCCTGCAACCCTTGACCACGGCGCAGTGCTTTGGACAACAGGCCTTCGGCCGCATTTACGGGCCCATTTATCTGGGCATTCGTCTGGGCTCTGCCCTCGGTCCCCTGCTCTGTGGCCTGCTGTCCGCGGCTGTGGGCAGCTATCAACCCGTATGGTTGCTGGTAGCTGGAGGGTTGCTGCTGGCTGCCTTCTGTAGCCGGTGGGCCGTGCCACCACAGCTGCGGGCGGTCGTCCGCTAGGCAAGGACAAGGGGCACAAAAATCCGGCGCATGGACCGGTGCAGACGTGGGAGGGCAGTGTCGCTGCTTGATCTTGGCGGTGATCCCTTCCGTCACCCCAGTGCTCACCTGCTCCAGAAAGAGGGTCAAAATCCACGGCTGCCAGCGACGAAGGGCGGCGGCCAAGGCATCGCGCTCCTGAGGGGTTGCCTGTTTGACCCGATTCCGGGCGCACGGCCAAAAAGCCTGGGCGGCAACTCTGGTGTGCTGCTCCAGGACGTCAAAGACCGGCAGCGTGCGCAGGTTGACCAGCAGTGTGGCGTGGCGACGGCCTCTGCGCTTGGCAAATTCGTCGCTGCCCAGGCCTTTGGGCAGCGGCCAAGGGAGGCGTTCGAAGGGAAAGAGAGGTTAACCGCTTTACCCAAAGATCGTTAAAGAGCCAAATGAGCTTCATCGACAGGCTCAGCATGCCAGGCGCGCCATGAAGCGGGCAATGGCGGCAAGAACGGCCTGGGGCTGGTCGCGGTGGGGCGAATGGCCGCAGCCCGGGAGCCGGAGCAGCTCGACCGGACCGCGCACCTGCTGGGCAATGCGCTCGATTTGCGCCATGGTGCCGTAAGGGTCGTCTTCTCCCTGGATGGCCAGCACCGGGCAGGTAATCGCCGGCAAGTACGCCTCAATGTTCCAGGTGCGAAACTCCGGGCGCAGCCAGACCTCGTTCCAGCCCCAAAACGCGCCGTCTACGTCGGCGTGGTAACGGGCCAGGCGGTCCCGCAGGTCGGTGGTCTGATAGGCGGTGCGGGCGGCGGCAATACTGGCTACTGAGATGTCTTCGACCATCACGTGGGGCGCCATCAAAATGAGGCCGGCGACCGGCCGCCCCGTCCCTCCGGCGTAAATCAGGGCAATCGAACCGCCGTCGCTGTGTCCCAGCAGCACCGGACGCTCGATTTGCAAGGCGTCAAGAAGGCAAGGCAGGGTGTGCAGCGCCTCGTCGTGCATGTAGCGGACCGGACGCGGGCCGCGCAGGGGGTCGGAGCGGCCATAGCCCAGACGCGAATAGCCCAGCACCCGGTGGCCCGTGGCCTGCGCCACCTGGTGGGGAAAGTCCTTCCACATGGCCAGCGAGCCCAGCCCTTCGTGGAGCAGCACGATGGGCGGACAGGCTGCCGGAGGGAGGCAGAACCACTCGTATTCCAGACGCTGCGCGTTGACGGTGACGAAAGGCATGCGTGCTCCGGCATAGGAAAACGGCGGCCGGGGTCAGTACCCGTGGTGGAGCAGGGCGCGGGCAATGCCCAGGCGCTGGATCTCCACGGTGCCTCCGCCCAGGGTGAACATGCGCGCGTCGCGCAAGAGGCGCTCGATGGGATAGCGGCGGCTGTAGCCGTTGCCGCCAAAGACCTGCAAGGCGCTGTTGGTGACGGCAATGGCCATTTCGGCGGCAAAGGTCTTGGCCACCCCGGCGGCGTAGCGCTCGGGGGGATCGCCGCTTTGGATGGCCCGGTAGCAGAGATAACGGGCAGCATCGATTTGAATGGCCATGTCGGCCAGGCGAAACTGAATGGCTTGAAAGTCGGCAATGGGACGGCCGAACTGGTGGCGCTCCTGGGCATAGGCCAGGGCCGCTTTCAGCGCCGCCTTGGCAATCCCGGTGGCCACCATGGCCGCCCCTACCCGCTGGCCGTTGTAAGCCTGCATCAGCCGGCGGAAGCTCCCCGGCCCGGCAGGAACCAGAATCTGTTCGGGCGTCACCGGCACCTCGCGAAAGAAGAGCTCGGCTTCACGCAGGCCCCGCAGGCCCAGCGTGGGCTCGCGCGGCCCGTCTTCCACCCCCGGGCTGCTGGCCGGCACCAGGACGCAGCCAATGCCGTCGCTGCCCGGGGTCTCCCCAAAGCGCGCCAGGACCACGTACAGCTCCCGCTCGCCGGCGCCGGTGATCCAGCGCTTGTGGCCGCTGAGCCGGTAGCCCCCCTTGCCGTCTTCAACCAGGCAAGTCTCCAGCTGGTTGGCGTCGGAGCCGTGGTGCGGCTCGGTGATGCAAATGCTGGCAAGCACCTCGCCCCGCGCAATCCGCGGCAGCCACTGGTGCTTTTGCGCCTCGCTGCCGTAGTGGCGAATGAGCCCGGTGGGGCCAAAATTGTGGTCCACCACCAGGCGCCCGCTGACGCCACAGTGCTCGGCAATGGCCTCGATGGCCAGGAGCGCCTCCAGCGGGGTGCGGCCGTGGCCGCCGTAGGCCTTGGGCACCGCCAGGCCGAAGAGGCCAAAGTCGGCCAGCTTCTGCACGTGACCGCGCGGCACGTGCTCGGTCTCGTCCCACCTGGCGGCGTAAGGGGCCACTTCGCGCTGCGCAAATTCCTGCACCCGCGCCATCCAGGCCGCCTCCTCAGGGGTAAAGTGCAGATCCATGGCGCCTCCTCCAGCAAAAATGCGCGACACCGCGGCTCAGGCAGGGGCAGTCCCCGAGGAGGCTTTGCGCAGCACGCGCTTGTCTCCCAGGCGCACGGTGAGCCGCTGGCCGTCGAAGTACTCGAGCAGGGGAATGGCGTACTTGCGCGAGATCTGCAAGAGATCGCGGAACTCGCCGGCAGTGATCTCGCCTTTTTCGCTCAGATAAGCGCGCAGCTGCCGCTCGATTTCGGCCAGGGCCTCGGGATGATAAAAAAGGTCACTCTTGACCCGCACCAGCCGGCCCTGATCCACCAGCACCTGCAGCAGCTCGCGGTCCTCGGGGCGCGTCAGCCCGTGGGCAGCCAGCGCCTCCTCGACGCTGGGGGGCTGGTAGCGCGCCTGGGCAAAGGTCCGCTCCAGGGCATCGACGAGCGCCTGGCGCTCGGGAGACAGCGTTACGGTGTGCTGCGCCAGCTTGACTTTGTCCCGGCTCACTTCCAGCTCGCCCGCCGCCGCCAGGTCGTGCAGCAGGGCAGCAAAGACCTTGTCGTGCATCTGCGGCAGCTTGCTGCGCAGCTCCTCGGTGAACATGGCCGGCTTGAGCGGGTTGGCGCGGTGAAACTCCGCCACCAGCGCCAAAAGGCGTGCCCGCGCCCGCGCGTACTGCTCGCGGTGCAGCAGCCAGGGCGGGTTTTCTTCGATGGCCACCCCGAGCCCCTGCTGGCGCAGGGTGTCTACCACCTCGCGCAGCGCCGCTTCGTCAAGGGCGCTGCGCCGCAGGAAGTCGGCCCACTGCAGGCCGGCGTACTCGGCGTTGTAGAGGTGCACGGCAAAAGCCTGCGCGGCGGTGCCGTCGCGCAGCACGGCCAGCTGCTCGAGCACCTGGGGCCGGTGGCGCTTGTGCTTGGCCGGCAGGGCGTCGAGCACCATGCCGCCGCCGATGGTCTGCATCGGCGAGTAGCTGCGCAGCACGTAGCGGTCGTGCGGCGCCGCCACCGCCGGTGCTTCGAGGCGCAGCTGCGCCAGGACTTCTTCGCCTGGCTGCACCTCGTCACGGTCCAGCAGCATGACGCGGCCCATGATCTCGCTGGTGCCGATGTGGAAGCGCACCCGGTCGCGGTGCTTCAGGGGGCGCGGCGCGTCGCGCAGCAGTGTCAGGGTGACGTCGAGCATGTAAGTGGCAGGAAAGCGCCCGGGGGTGACGAGCACGTCGCCTCGCTGCAGCGCCGCTTTTTCTACCCCCTGCAGGTTGACGGCGGTGCGCTGTCCAGCCACCGCCTCGCTCACCGGCCGGTTGTGGACCTGCAGGCCGCGCACCCGCGCCGCCAGCCCGTGCGGCAGCACCTCGACGCGGTCCTCGAGGCGCAGGCAGCCGGAAAACAGCGTGCCGGTGACCACCACGCCAAAACCGCGCGCGGTAAAGACGCGGTCGATGGGCAGGCGCACCGGGCCGGCGGTCGAGCGCGGCGTCAGCCCCTGGCAGAGGTGGCGCAGGGCGTCGAGCAAAGCCGGCAGCCCCTCGCCGGTTTTGGCAGAAACGGGCACGATGGGCTTGCCCTCAAGAAACGTGCCGCGCAGGAACTCCGCGGTGTCCTCGCGCACCAGCTCGAGCCAGTCGGCATCGACAAGGTCGGTCTTGGTCAGCGCCACCAGCCCCTCGCGCACCCGCAGCAGCTCGCAAATGGCCAGGTGCTCGCGCGTCTGCGGCATGACGCCTTCGTCGGCGGCGATGACCAGCATCACCAAGTCGATGCCCCCCACCCCGGCCAGCATGTTCTTGACGAAGCGCTCGTGACCGGGCACGTCGATGATGCCCAGCTGCACCTCGTCGTCGAGCTGCAAGAAGGCAAACCCCAAGTCGATGGTGATGCCCCGCTCTTTTTCTTCTTTCAGCCGGTCGGTGTCGATGCCGGTGAGCGCCTTAATCAGGCTCGTCTTGCCGTGATCGATGTGGCCTGCCGTGCCCAGGACGATTTGCTTCATGGCTTTGGTACCAGGGCGCAGAGCGCCGCTGCCACTTCCGGAATCTCGTGCTCTTGGACGGTGCGCAGGTCTAGCAGCACCTGGTCGTGGGCAATGCGGGCAATGATCGGTGGCCGGTGCTGCCGCAGCCGCCGCTCCAGCTCGCTCACCGAGCAAAAGCTCGGCTGCAAGGCCACCAGCTTGGTGGGCAAGGCTTCCAGCGGCAGCGCGCCGCCGCCCACCGCCGAGGCGCCGTCGATGACGCGCAGCCGGTAGGCCGCCTGCACCGCCGCCGGCAGGCGCCGCCGCAGCCGCCGCACCCGCTGCGCAATGGCCGGCAGCGGCAGGGTGAGCATGGCCAAGGTGGGAATCTGGCGGCAGGCGGCCTCGGGGTCGGCGTACAGCTTCAGCGTGGCTTCCAGGGCGGCCAGGGTGAACTTGTCCACGCGCACCGCCCGGTGCAGCGGGTGGCGGCGGATGGTCTCGATGTACGCCGCCTTGCCCACCAGAATGCCGGCCTGCGGCCCGCCCAGCAGCTTGTCGCCGCTGAAGGTGACGAGGTCGGCGCCGCTGGCCACCACTTCCTGCACCGTCGGCTCGTGGTGCAGCCCGTAGCGGCGCAAGTCGATGAGGGTGCCGCTGCCCAGGTCTTCCATCACCGGCAGGTTGTGGGCGTGCGCCAGCTCCACCAGCTCGGGCAGGGAGACTTCCGCCGTGAAGCCCACGATGCGGTAGTTGCTGGTGTGGGCCCGCAGCAGCAAGGCGGTGCGCTCGTTGATGGCCTGGGCATAGTCGCGCAGGTGCGTCTTGTTGGTGGTCCCCACTTCGCGCAGGATGGCTCCGCTGCTGCGCATGATGTCGGGCAGGCGAAAAGAGCCGCCGATTTCGATGAGCTGCCCGCGCGACACGATCACTTCTTTGCCGGCGGCCAGCGCCTGCAAGGCAAGAAAGACAGCGGCGGCGTTGTTGTTGACCACCAGCGCCGCTTCGGCGCCGGTGAGGGCCTTGAGGGACTCCTCGACGTGCACGTAGCGCGAGCCGCGCTCGCCTTTTTCCAAGTCATACTCGAGGTTGGTGTAAGCGCGCGCCACGCGCTGCAAGTTGGCCACCGCTTCGGCCGCAAGCAGGGAGCGGCCCAGATTGGTGTGCACGATCACCCCGGTGGCGTTGATGAGGCGTTGCAGGCGGTAAGCCTGCGCCTGCCCGAGCAGCGCCTGCACCTGCTGTGCGATGGCTTCCAGGCTCAAGGAGAGCGCCTCAAGGGCTGCCGGCTCGCGCGCCTGCAAAATCGCCTGGCGGTAGCGGGCCAGCACCTGCCGCACCGCGCGGGTCAGCGCCTGGCGGGGCACCTGCTGCCCCCAGGGCTGGGCGCTGAGGTGGCGCAAGACTTCGTCCACGGCCGGCAGCCGGCGCAGGTACGCCCCGCGCTGGTGGGCCAGCGGAGCGAGGGCCCCCTCCTCGGACACCACACCTCCTCCCGTTGCAAAACCGTGCCTTGCCGCGCTATGTATTGTATAGTGCAAGGCGCCAAAACGCCAGCGCCTCATCCGGAGCCACCCTCGTGCCCGCAATCGCCCTTCCCCCGCGCCGTTCCGTGCTGGTCATCGCCCACCGCGGCGCGGCGGGGGAGTGTCCTGAAAACACCCGGGCGGCCTTCCTGCGCGCCTTGGCACTGGGGGTCGACATGCTGGAGTGCGACGTGCAGTGCACGCGGGACGGCACCGTGGTGGTGATCCACGACGCCCGCGTCGACCGCACCACCGACGGCCGCGGGGCGGTGGCGCAGCTGTCGTGGCAAGAGCTGCGGCGCCTCGATGCCGGAAGCTGGTTTGCTCCCGCCTTTCGCGGCGAGCGCATTCCCACCCTGGAGGAAGTGCTGGCCCTGGCCGCCGGCAAGGCGCGGGTCAACGTGGAGATCAAAGTCAACGGCACGCAGACGCCGCGGCCGCTGCTGGCGCAGCGTGTGGCCGAGGTCATCCGCCGCAGCGGCTACGGCCACGGCGTGGTGGTGTCGTCGTTTGATGCCGAGGTGCTGGCCGCCTTCCGCGACTGCTGTCCCGAGGTGGCCCTGGCGCTGCTCAGCCGCCGCTGCCCCCGTGAAGCCCCGGCCCTGCTGGAGCGCCTGGGGGCGCAGGCGCTCCACCTGAGCAAGTACGGCGTCTCCGCGGGGCTGCTTGCTTCCCTGCGCGCTGCGGGCATTCCGGTGCGCGTTTTTACCGTGGACAAAGCGCGCGAGATGCGCCGGCTGCTTGGCTGGGGGGTAGACGGGATTTTCACGAACCACCCGGCGCGCTTGCTGGCGCTGCTGGCTTCTGACCCCGCGGCTTCTGAGGCGGGCGGTTGACGCCCCACCCCGCGCTTCCTACAATCTCCCCAGAAAGGAGGTGCAAGTGCGCATGCCGGCCATGCGGTTGCAAAAGTTCCTGGCACACGCCGGGGTGGCGTCGCGGCGGCAGGCCGAGGCGCTCATCCGGCAGGGACGGGTGACGGTCAACGCGCGCCCGGTGACCGTGCTCGGCACCAAAGTGGACCCCGACGCCGACGTGGTCAAAGTCGATGGCCGCCGCGTGGCAGCCCGAGTGCCGCTGGTCTATCTCCTGCTGCACAAGCCCCGGGGCTGCGTGACCACCTGCCGTGACGAGCGCGGCCGCCCTACCGTCTTTGACTTGCTCAAGCGCCAGCCTGGCCGCCTGTTTCCCGTCGGCCGTCTCGACTACAACTCCGAAGGGGTCTTGCTGCTCACCAACGACGGTGAGCTGGCCGCTCGCTTGCTGCACCCGCGCTACCGCATTCCCCGCGTCTACCTGGTGAAAGTGCAGGGCATCGTGGCCGAAAAGGACCTAGAGCGCCTGCGGCGCGGCGTGGTGCTCGAAGACGGCAAGACTTTGCCGGCCGGCGTGGAAGTGGTGCGGCGCGCAGAAAAGTCTTGCTGGCTGCGCATCACCCTCTACGAGGGCAAGCACCGCCAGGTACACCGCATGCTGCAGCGCTGCGGCGGGCATACGGTCAAGCGGCTCATCCGCGTGGCCATGGGACCGCTCACCCTTGCCGGCTTGCCGCCGGGGGCCTACCGGTACCTGGAGGCCCACGAGGTGGCTCGCCTGCGCCGCGTCTGCCAGCTGGAAAAGAAGGCGTCGTAGCCCCATGGCCAGCGGCGGTCGCCTGCGAGTCCGGCCCTGGCTGGGCGTGCTTGCCGCCGTCCTGCTCCTTGCCAGCCCGGGGCTGGCCGTGCCCGCGGTGCAAACGGTGGAAGGGGTGGGGGCCATCGTGCGGCGCGACGAGGCGGCCGCACGCCGCCGTGCCCTCGAGGGCGCCCTGCGCGAGGCGCTGGAGCGGGTGGTGGCCGAGCTGGTGCCGCCCGAAGTGCAGCTGGCGCGGCGCCAGACGCTTGAGCGCGAGCTGTTTGCCAGCACCCTGCGCTACATCCGCAGCTACCGTATCTTGTGGGAATACCCCGACGTGGGGCAGAAAGTCTACCGCATGGGGCTGGAGGTCGAAGTGGCGGTCGCTGACGTCACTGCTCGTCTTACCGCCTTGGGGCTGACGCAGCGGCAGCGCGGGCGGGTGCTGCTGGCGGTGCGCGAGGCGCCGGGCGAGGGAGGTGGCCTTGCCGCTGCTCTGCCGGGGGTGGTGGCGAGCGTGCTGCGCTCGGCCCTCGGCGAGCAGGGCTTTGAGGTTACTGCCGCGACAGAGGCCCTGCCGGAAGCGCGGGTTTTGCAGGAAGGGCAGGAGAAAGGGGTGGACTTCGTGCTACTTAGTCAGGCCGAAGCGCACGAGCTCCAGAGCCAGGTGGCCGGCCTGGCCTTGCATGCGGTGCAAGCCACCGCCACCCTTGCCGTGTTTGCCGCCGGCGCCACGCAAGCGCTTGCCCGCGAGCAAGTCGAAACCACGGTGCTGCACGGCGATGCGGTGCTGGCGCGCCGGCAGGCGCTGGAGAAAGCGGCCCGGCAGCTTGCCGCGCGCGTGCTTCCCGTGCTGCAGGCAGCGCGCCAAGCCGCGGAAAGCGGCCAGGACAGCTAGCACGGAGCGAGCGCCATGCACAGCATGACTGGCTATGGCCGCAGCGAAGTGCGGCAAGGCGACTTGGCCTTGCTGGTGGAAGTGCGCTCGGTCAACCACCGCTTTCTCGATATCGCCCTGCGCTGCCCCCCCACCTATGCCCCGCTGGAGCCCCGCATGCGCCAGCTCATTGCTACTTACGTGACGCGGGGGCGGGTGGAAGTGCGCGTCGTGCCCCAGGACAGCGGCGGCAGCGGCCGCACCCTGGCGCTCGACGTGGCTCTGGCCCGCCAGTACTGCCAGGCCTTGCAGCAGCTCCAGGAGGCCTTGCAGCTGCCGGGCACCGTCGACCTCGCCTTGGTGCTTGGCCTGCGCGACATTTTGCGGGTGGAAGAGGCAACGGCCGACCTCGAGGCGCTGTGGGAGGTGCTGGCCCAGGGGTTACGTGAGGCCCTGCAGGCCCTGTGTGCCATGCGCGCCCAGGAAGGGGAGTTCCTCCGCCGCGACCTGCAGGAGCGCCTGCGCACCGTCGCCGCGCACCTGGAAGCCCTTCGCCAGCGCAGCGCGGTGGTGGTTGCCGAGTACCGCCAGCGGCTGCAGCAGCGCCTGCAGGAGCTCTTCCCCGAGGTGCCCGTGGCGGCCGAGCGGCTGGCCCAGGAGGTGGTGCTGTTTGCCGAGCGCGCCGACATTGCCGAAGAGCTCACCCGCCTCGCCTCGCACGTGGCGGCGTGCGAGCGCCTGCTGGCCGAGGCCGGGCCGGTGGGGCGCAAGCTGGACTTCCTGGTGCAGGAAATGCACCGCGAGGTGAATACCATCGGGGCCAAAGGCAACGACGCCTTGCTTTCCCAGCAGGTGGTAGACCTCAAAAGCGAGCTCGAAAAAATGCGCGAGCAGATCCAGAATATCGAGTAGCGGCGCCGGCAGGAGCACCGCATGGACAAGACACCGACGCGCCGCGGCGTGCTGTTTGTGGTTTCCGCCCCCTCGGGCGCGGGCAAGACGTCCCTCTGCCAGCGCCTGGTGGCCGAGCTGGACGACGTGGTGCAGTCTGTCTCGTATACCACGCGGCCGCCACGGCCCGGGGAGCGCCACGGGCGGGAGTACTACTTTGTGTCGCGCGAGGTATTTCGCCAGCACGTGGCTGCCGGAGACTTCCTGGAGTGGGCCGAAGTGCACGGGGAGTGGTACGGCACCTCGCGCCAGCAAGTCGAAGCCGCCACCCACGCCGGCAAGGACGTGCTGCTGGCCATCGACGTGCAGGGGGCAGCACAGCTGCGGGCGGCCGGCCTCGACGCGGTGTTTGTCTTCGTCCTTCCCCCCTCGTGGGAGGTGCTGCGGGCGCGGCTGCAGCAGCGCGGTTCGGAGTCGCCGGCCGCGGTGGCCCGGCGCCTGGCGGTTGCCCGCCAAGAGCTGGCGCACTATACTGAGTACGACTACGTGGTGGTCAACGACGAGCTGGCCAAAGCGGTGGCGGTGCTGCGGGCGATCGTCGTCGCCGAGCGCCATCGCGTGCGGCGCGTGGGCTGTGCCCTGGTAAGCGGCCTCCTCCAGGCCGCCACCCCTGCCACCGAGGACGGGTGATGCTCCAGCACAAGCACGTGCTTCTGGGTGCCGGCGGTGGGCCCCTGGCATGGCTCGCCGTGGAGGTGCTGCGGGCCTTGCAGCGGGCGGGCGCCCGCGTGCGCGTGGTGCTGAGCGCGGAAACCGAGGCCTTTGTCCCCGCCCTGACGTTTCAGAGCCTGACCAGTGAGGAAGTGATCCCCGCCGACCAGCCCTATGGCCTGCTCCAGGGCACGGCGTTTCGTCCTTTAGAAGCGCTGGTGCGCGGGCTCGACGCCCTGGTGGTGGTGCCAGCCACGCCCGCCCTGCTGGCCAAGCTGGCCACCGCGTGTGCCGACGAGCCCCTGGTGCGGGCGGCGCTGCTGCACCGCGGCCTCACCGTGGTGGCTTTTCCGGGAAAAGCCCCTGCCTACCAGCACCCGCTGGTGCAGCACAACTTGCGGCGGCTGCGCGAGGCAGGCATGGTGCTTTACGAGCAGGCCGAGCCGGCGCTGCCCGAGGGGGAAGAGGCGGCGTGGAGCCTCGACCCCGCGGCGCTGGTGCAGGAAGTGGCGGCCTGCTTGCAGGAGGCCTCGGCGCTGGCCGGCAAAGTGGTGCTGGTGACCGCCGGCCCCACACAAGAGCCCATCGATCCCGTGCGCCATATCTCCAACCGCTCTTCGGGCAAGACCGGTTTTGCCATTGCCGAGCTGGCGCAGCGGCGCGGTGCCCGCGTGGTGCTGGTAACCGGGCCCACCCACCTGGAAGCGCCCCCTGGGGTGGAGTGTGTGCGGGTGCGCACCGCGCTGGAGATGCGGGAGGCGGTGCTGGCCCATGCCCCGGCAGCGCACGTGGTGATCAAGACGGCGGCGGTGGCCGACTTTCGCCCCAAGGCGGTGGCCACGCACAAGGTCAAGAAAGACGAAGCGGCGGTGGTGATCGAGCTGGAGCGCAACCCCGACATCCTGGCCGAGCTGGGCGCTCAGAAAGGCGAGCGCATCCTGGTGGGCTTTGCTGCCGAAACGCAGGACTTGCTGCGCCACGCCCAGGAGAAGCTCCAGAAAAAGCACCTCGACTTCATCGTGGCCAACGACGTTACCGACCCCACGCTGGGCTTTGCCAGCGACTTCAATCGGGTACGCATCCTGCACGCCAGCGGCCAGGTGGAGGAGCTGCCCACCATGAGCAAGAAGCAGCTCGCGGCGTGCATTCTGGACCGGGTGCAGGCGCTGCTGGCGCAGAAGGCACGGAGCTAAGCGATGCCGCACGCGACCGTGGCGGAAGCGGCTGCTGCCTTGCGCCGCTATCTCGAGTACTTGCAGCTGCTGGGTGTCGAGGACCTGCCGCTGCGGCCGCCAAGGCCACAGGCCGCCGTGGCGGCCGCGCCGCCCCCTGCCGACGCGGCGCAGCGCTTGCAGCAGCTGGCCGAAGTGGCGCGGGCGTGCCGCAACTGCCGCCTGCACCAGACGCGAACCCAGGTGGTCTTTGGGGTGGGCGATCCGGCAGCCTCGCTGGTGTTCGTGGGCGAAGCGCCCGGCTATGAAGAAGACCGCCGGGGAGAGCCCTTTGTGGGGCCGGCCGGGGAGCTGCTGACGCGCATCATCGAGGCCATCGGCTTGCGGCGCGAGCAGGTTTACATTCTCAACGTGGTGAAGTGCCGGCCGCCGCACAACCGCAACCCGCTGCCCGACGAAATCGCCGCCTGCCGCCCCCTGCTCGAAGCGCAGCTGGCTTGCCTGCGGCCGCGCGTGATCTGCGCCCTGGGCACCTTTGCCGCCCAGACGCTGCTGCGCACCGACGAGAAAATCACCCGCTTGCGCGGTCGCTTCCACAGCCTGGGCGAGGTAAAAGTGATGCCCACGTACCACCCCGCTTACCTGCTGCGCAATCCGCAGGCCAAGCGGGCGGTGTGGCACGACATGCAGTGCATCCAGCGCGAGCTGGGCCTGCGATAAGCAGAGCGAGCCTGCCATGAGAGAGACCGGCGCTCCCAACGACCGCCCGCGGCGGCTTCTACGTTTCCTGCTGTGGGGCAGCGCCTTGCTGGCAGGCCTCGGCTTGCTGGGCGGCCTCGTGGCGGCACTGGCGCTGTACCGGGAGCTTGCCGCCGATTTGCCCAGCGTCGAGGAGCTGACCCGCTACCAGCCCAGCCTGGTGACCACCGTCTACGACCGCCACGGCCAGCCCCTAGCCGATTTCTTCGTCGAAAAGCGCTTTCTCGTCCCGCTGGAGGCCATCCCGCAGCCCCTGCGCCAGGCCACCGTCGCCGTAGAGGACAGCCGTTTCTACACCCACCACGGCATTGACGTGCTGGGCATCCTGCGGGCGCTGTGGACCAACCTGCGTGCCGGAGAAGTGCGCGAAGGGGCGAGCACCATCACCCAGCAGCTGGCACGCACCCTGTTTCTTACCCGCGAGCGCACCCTGAAGCGCAAGCTGCGAGAAGTCATCCTGGCCCTGCGCATCGAGCGGCGCTTTAGCAAGGACCAGATCCTGGAGATGTACCTGAACCAGATCTTTTACGGCCACAACGCCTATGGGGTGGAAGCGGCAGCACAGACCTACTTTGGCAAGTCGGTTAGCGAGCTCACCCTCAGCGAAGCGGCGCTGATTGCCGGGCTGCCGCGGGCGCCCAACCGCTACTCGCCGCTGGTCAACCCGGAGCTGAGCCGCAAGCGGCGCGATCACGTGCTGCGGCGCATGGTGGAAGAGGGCTACATCACCGCGGCGCAGGCGCAGGCAGCACAGCAAGCGCCCCTGGTTCTGCGCCCCAAGCCGGAGCCTGCCCGGCAGGCCCCCTATTTTGTCGAGTACGTGCGCCAGTACCTCGAAGAGCACTATGGCGCCACGGCGCTTTACCGCGGCGGCTTCGCCGTGCATACCACCCTGGACTTGCGCTTGCAGCAGGCGGCAGAGCGGGCGCTGCGTGAGGGCTTGCGGGCTATTGACAAGCGCCGCGGCTATCGCGGGCCACTTAAGCGCCTGGTGCTGACCGGCGAGGCGGCAGTAGATGCGGCGCGCATTCAGGCGGTCACCATGCCCGACGGCGATCCCACGGTGCGCGTGGGCGAGGTCTTGCCCGGGGTGGTGCTCGAGGTGCACCCCGACGAAGTGGTGGTGGCGGTGAAAGCCGGCCGCGGCCTGCTTCCCGCCGAAGGGTTTGCCTGGGTGCGGGAGGCGAACCTGCAGCAGGACTATGCCTGGCGCCGGCCGCTGCGAGCCGAGGAGATCTTCCAGCGCGGCGACGTCATCGCGGTACGGGTGCTGGCGGTCGATCCCGCCGGCAAGGCGCACCGCCTCTTCCTGGAGCAGGAGCCGGCCGTGGAAGGCGCGCTGGTGGCCATGGAAGTGGGCACCGGGGAAGTGCTGGCCATGGTGGGCGGGTATGACTTTGCCCGCAGCCAGTTCAACCGCGCTGTGCAGGCGCAGCGGCAGCCGGGCTCGGCGTTCAAGCCGATCGTTTACGCCGCGGCCCTCGAGGCTGGCATGACGCCGGCCTCGATCGTGATCGACGCGCCGGTGGTCAAGCCAGGGGCAGAGCCCGACACCTACTGGAAGCCGGAGAACTACTCGGAGAAGTTTTACGGGCCAACGACGCTGCGCACCGCCTTGGCCCATTCGCGCAACCTGGTGACGGTGCGGGTGGCAGACAAAATCGGCGTGCCGGCGGTGCTGGCTTACGCCCGCCGCCTGGGCATCACCAGCCCGCTTGCCCCGTATCTCTCCCTGGCGCTGGGCGCCTCGGACGTTACCCTCCTCGAGCTGGCCGCCGCCTACGGCGTCTTTGCCAACGCCGGCATGTACGTGCCGCCGCTGTTCATCACCCGCATCGTCGACCGCCACGGCAAGGTGCTGGAGGAGCATTTGCCACAGGCGCGCCGGGCCATGTCCCCGGAGCTGGCCTACGTCATGACCAGCCTGCTGCAAGGGGTGATCGAGCACGGCACCGGGCGCCGCGTGCGCGCCCTGGGCCGCCCGGCGGCAGGCAAGACGGGAACCACCAACGAGTTCCGCGACGCCTGGTTCATCGGCTACACCCCGGAGCTGCTGGCCGGGGTGTGGGTGGGCATGGACGACCGCACCACCCTGGGCTATCGCGAGACCGGCGGGCGGGTGGCAAGCCCCATCTGGCTCGACTTCATGCGCGAGGCGGTAAAAGAGCAGCCCATCACCGATTTTCCCGCTCCGCCCGGGGTGCGCTTCGTGCGCATCGAAGCGCAAAGCGGCCGGCTGGCCACCGCCGCCACCCAGGAACCGACGCTGTTTGAGGCCTTTGTCGACGGCACCCAGCCGACCCCCGCGGCCACCCCACCCCCAGACCTGCGCCGCGACATCCACCGCCTCGACCGCGAGCAGTTTTCTGCCATCCAGCCGCGCGCTGAACGCTAGTCCGTGGCCAGCACCGGTGGGCTGAGCTGCACGAGGGTGCCCTGCTGCACGGTCAGCACGTAGAGCTCCTTGATGGCGTCGCCCTGCGGGTCGATGGTGGTGTGCCCGGAGACGCCGGGAAAGTCGCGGATCTGCAGCAGGGCGTCGCGCAGCTGCGCGCGGCTGCGGGCGCCGCTCTTGAGGGCCTGCACGCAGAGGCGAAGGGTGTCGTAGGCCTGCGCCGCCAGCAAGTCGGGCGGCTCGTGGTAGCGTGCCTGGAAGGCGGCCACGAAGTCCCGCACCAGGGGGGAAGGAGAGGCGGCAAAGAAGCCATCCACGAAGATGGCCCCTTCCACAAACGCTTCCCCCACCTGCACCAGGCCAGGGTCGTTCCAGCCGTCGGCACCCAGGAGGCGCACGGTAGCGAGGTTGTAAAAGGCCAGCTGCGCCGCAATCAGCCCCGCTTTGTCGTAGTAGTCGGGGATAAACAGCGCGTCATACGGGTTGGCCAGAGCGGGGGAGGGGGGGAGGGGGAGAGGCAGGCGCCGCCGGGGGAGCCACGAGGTCGCGCAAGGCGTCGTCGTCAATGCCGCCCAGGTACTTGATCTGCGGGCTGAAGTCGGTGGCGTCCGGCGGATACGACGTCGCGGCCACCACCGTGCCGCCCAGGCGCACCGCGTGCTCGATGAAGGCGTCTTTAAGGGCACTGCCGTAGGCATTTTGCGGGTAGAGCACGGCAAAGCGCCGCAGCTGCAGGGTGTAAAACGCATACTCGGCCACAAAGCGGGCGAGGGCGGCGTCGGTGAGGCTGTTGCGAAAGGCGTAGGCGCTCAGGAGAGGGAACTGGCTGCTGCGGGCGTAGGGGGAAATGAGCGGCACGCCCAGCTCTTCGGCCAGCGGCGCCAGGGCGGTGGCGACTTGGCTGAGCAGGGGACCGATGACGGCAATGACGTGCGCTTCCTCGACCAGCGCCCGCAGGGCCTGGCCGGCCGTGGCGCTGTCGCCTTGCGAGTCGCGCACCACCAGAGAAAGGGAGAAGGCGGGGTCGTGCGCCTGCAGCTGGGCCAGGGCGAGCTCGATGCCGCGCAGCGCGCGCTCGCCGGCCAGGCGCGCCGGCCCCGACAGCGGCAGCAGCACGCCGAGGCGCGAGGCGTCGGTGGTCAGCCAGGCGGTCAGCTCGCGCAGGCGTGCCTGGGCCGCCGGCACTTCGGGATGCGCGGGGAAAGCCGTGGTAAAGCGCTTGAGGGCGGCCATCTCGTCGGTGAGGTTTCCGGCGTCGCGGTGCCGGCGGGCCAGGGCAAGGAGGGCGAGGTCCCCCGGAGCGCTCTCCGGATAGCGCGCGGCCACCTGCTCGAGCTCGGCAGGCGTCATTTCCTGTTCCACCAGGCGCTGCACGCGCTGCTGCGCCGCGCTGGCCAGCTCGGGCTCTAGGCCCAGCGCCAGGGCCTGCTGCAAGGCAACGACCGCGTCAAGCCGCCGCTTTTGCCGGGCGGCGATGAGGCCCAGGTAGTAGTGGGCGCTGGCGCTGGGGACGCCGGGCAGAGAGAGATAGCGCTGCAGCAGCGCCTGGCTCTGCCCGTCGTCACCCAGGCGGTAAAACACCACCGCCAGGCCAAGGTACGCCGCGGGCAGGTGTTCGGAGTCCGGGAAGCGGGCGATGAGGGTCTGGTATGCCTGCCGTGCTGTCTCCTCCTTCGCCGAGCTGCACGGCCAGCTCGGCCTCGGCCAGCAGGGCCTCGTCGGCAAGCGCCGACTGCGGGTACTGGGCGACGAAGGCCCGAAAAGCCGCAAGGGCCTGCCGGGCTTGCCCGGCAGCCCGTAGCGCCTGGGCCTGGGCAAAAGCGCGCTGCTCGGCTGCCGGAGGGGGGGCGGGGGCGTCGGGGCAGCCGGTGGCCGGGGAGCAGGCGGCTGGCAGCTGCTTAAGGCCAGCAAGACCAGGAAGAGGAGCAGTTTTGCCACACCCTCACCTCTGGCCGGCACGCCGGCACTGGTCCGTCGCGGCATGGCACGGGGGGCAAGCAAGCGCGCGTTTACTCGACGACTTCGAGAACCTGGCGTTTGTCCTTCTGGGCGCGGGTGGCATTGAGGATGGTGCGCATGGCGGTGATGGTTTTGCCTTTTTTGCCGATGATCTTGCCCAAGTCCTCCTTGGCCACGCGGAGCTCGATGATCACCGTGTGTTCCCCCTCAATCCGCCGCACGCGCACTTCTTCGGGTTTTTCGACGATGGCCTTGGCGATTTGTTCGATCAGTTCCTGCATGGGCGTTCCCTCGGCAACGGTGTCCCCGCACACAGCGGTGAGGGTGCTCGCGTCCGCCCGCTCTCGGTGACCTGCAGTGCTCGGGGCACTACGGCGACATTATAGTAGTGGGAAACCGTGGGGGACGCAAGCCGTTTGCGCGAACGCATCAGGGCACCAGTCCTTCCTGCTGCATGCGGGCCAGGGTGCGGTCGAAGGCCTGCACCGTGGCCTCGATGATCTCCGGCGTATGGGCTGCCGACACGAAGCCCGCCACGCGCATGAGGTCGACACCGTTGAGCAGCAGCCCTTTGCGCAATACCGGGGCAAGCGGCGTTCCCTGCAGCAAGACGTCGGCTTCCTCGCGGGCGTTGCGAAAGTCAAAGCGCGTCAGGCGCGGCGGCTCGGCGCCGATAAACGTCTTGAAGATCGAGGCGCGGCCATAGGCACAGCCGGGAATGCCGCGGCGGGCAAGCACTTCGTTGATTCCCTGCCGCAGCAAGTCGGCCATTTCCTGAGCCCGCTTCGTCGGCTCGCCGGTGGCAATGAGGCGCAGTGCGGCGATGCCGGCAGCGGCCGAGAGGGGATTGGCGTTGAAGGTGCCCGGGTGCGGGATGCGGTGGTAGCGCGCCTGCACGGGGTCAGCGCCAGGGGCAAACACCTCCATGATGTCGCGCCGCCCCACCACGGCCCCACCGTTGAGGCCGCCGGCCATGATTTTGGCCAGGGTGGTGAGGTCGGGAATGACGTTGAAGTACTCCTGGGCACCGCCCACGGCGTAGCGAAAGCCGGTGACCACCTCGTCGAAAATCAAGACCACGCCGCGGCGAGCCGTTTCCTGGCGCAGGTGGGTGAGAAAGGTGGGATCGGCCGGCACGGTGTCGTTGTAAGCGCCGCCGGGCTCGACGATCACCGCGGCGATGTCGTCCGAGCTCTCCAGCGCCTGCGTGAGGGCTTCCTTGTCGTTAAAGGGAAGCACGAGCACTGTTTGCTGCACCGCCTCCGGAATGCCGGGCGACATGGGCACGTCGTAAGGCGGCAGCACGCCGCAAGCCACGTAGTCGTGCCAGCCGTGGAAGTGGCCGGCGAACTTGATGATTTTGCGCTTGCCGGTGTAGACGCGGGCGGCGCGCAGCGCCAGCAGCGTGGCTTCGGTGCCGGAGCTGGTAAACTTCACCTGTTCGGCGCAGGGCACCAAGTCGGTGAGCAGGCGGGCCCACTCCATTTCCAGGCGCGTGTTGCCGCCGGCATGGGTGCCGCGGCTGGCTTGGGCCTGAATCGCCGCCACGATTTCCGGATGGGCGTGGCCCAGCAGCATGGCACCGTGCCCCATCCAGTAGTCGATGTATTGGTTGCCGTCTACATCCCATTTGTAGGCGCCCACACAGCGGTCGATGTAGAGGGGAAAGGGGTCAAAGGCGCGGGCCATGTGGGTGATGCCGCCGGGCAAAAGGGCTTGCGCCTCGGCAAAGAGCTGGCGCGACTGGGCAAAGCGCGCTGCATACTCCTCGGCAATCGAGCGGGTTTCTCGGGCCATCCTGCCGTCCTCCCGTCACAGGGCGAGTGCGTCCGGTACCGCCATCATACGGCATTTGCGGCCCGATGTCGAGGCGATTTGCGACTCAGCCGCCCGCGGCGGCCGGGAGGAGGGCGTGCAGCTGCTCGCTGACTTGGGTCAGAATCGCATCACAGGTCTCTAAGTGCTTGGGCGAAAGCCCGAGCAGGCGCCGCAGGGCCTCGACGTCGGTGCGAAGCGGCGTCTTGCCGGGCAAGCCCACCCCGTGGCGCTTGACCAGGCTGTCGGCAAGGGCCACCACGGCCAGCAGCGGCTCGGTGAGGCGCGCAAAGTGGTGCTGGGAGATCACATCGAGCAGGGGGGGAGGGAAATGCCAGGCTTCCCCAAGCCAGAAGCCCACCTCGGTGTGCGTCACGTGCAGCGTCTCGAGTTCCAGCCGCGGCAGGTCGGTCTCCGGTTCCTGCTGCAGGCGGGCCAGCAGCGGGTGATAGGCGTCAGGAAAGAGGTGCAGGAGGACCACCTGGCCGATGTTGTGCAGGAGGCCGGCGCAGAAGGCGAGGTCGGTCTCGACAGCCTGCCGCGTGTGGTGTGCCAGGTACTCTGCCACTGTGGCTACGGCGATGCCGTGGCGCCAGATGCCAAGCACGCGCGCCATGGCTTCGGGATCGGGAGTGCGAAAGCAGGCAAACACGGGGAGCTCGCTGGCAATGGCTTCGATGGCGTTGAAGCCAATGAGCAGGGCCGCGCGGCGCAGCGAGGTGACCGCTTTGTTGTGGCTGTAGTAAGCAGAGTTGGCCAGCTGCAGGACACGCGCCGCGCAAGTGAGATCCCGCTTTAGGACGGCTTCCAGCTCGCTGACGGCGGAGTTGATGTCGCGAACCAGGGCGAGCAGCCGCTCGGCAACGCCGGGCAGGGTGGGCAGGGTTTCACAGCGCTGCACGGCGAGGCGAATCTGGGTTCGCAGCTCGTGCGCGGTCAGGTCTTGGGCATGGGCCAGTAAGCTCATCGGCGAAGTCCTTGACCATGGCAGGCGGCACGTGCGAACATGAACGCGGGTCTCCCGTCTGTGTGCATTCCTTATCGGCAGCCCTGTGACTTTCCTTAAGTTGCAGCCACGCAGGAGGTCCCGATGCCCTCGCTTATCGTGTTGCGTCACGCGTTGCTCATCGACGGCACGGGGCGCGAGCCGCTGCCCGATGCCACGGTGGTTGTCGAAGGCCGGCGCATCAAAGAAGTGGGCGCCGGCGCTCCAGGGGTCTTGCCGGCCACGGCGCAGGTGCTCGACGTGCGGGGCCATGCGCTGCTGCCGGGCCTCATCGACGCCCACGTCCACGTCTGCGCCGTCGACGCCAACCTCATGGAACAGCACCGGCGTTACCCGGCCAGCCTGGTGACGGTCAAAGCGGTGCAGGTGCTGGCCGAGACCCTGGCCCAGGGCTTTACCACCGTACGCGATGCCGGCGGCGCCGACTGGGGCCTGCAGCAGGCCCAGGTGCAGGGGCTGATTGCTGCCCCGCGCCTGCTCATCAGCGGCCGGGCGCTGTCGCAGACCGGCGGCCACGGCGACATGCGCTGCCGCACCGAACGCGGCCCGCTCCAAGTCGACAGCTGCAGCTTCGGGGTGGTGTGCGATGGCGTGGACGAAGTGCGCCGGGCGGCGCGCGAACAGCTGCGCCAGGGGGCCAACCAGCTCAAGGTGATGGCCAGCGGCGGCGCCATGTCCCCCACCGACGAGCTGCACCACACCCAGTTTGGCGTTGAGGAGCTGCAAGCGGCGGTGGCCGAGGCCCGCGCCGCCGGCACCTACGTCATGGCACACGCTTACACCCCGGCCAGCATCGCCAACTGCCTGGCCGCCGGGGTGCGCTCCATCGAGCACGGCAACTTCCTCGACGCCGCAACCGCCCAGGCCATGCGGCAGGCGGGCGCCTTCCTGGTGCCCACCCTGGCCACCTACGAGCTGCTGGCCCGCCACGGCAAGGACTACGGGGTGCCCGAGGCCAACCTGCGCAAAATCCGCGAGGCGCTGGCCACCGGCCAAGAGGCGGTGCGCCTGGCGGCAGCCGCCGGGGTGCGCATCGCCTCGGGCTCGGACCTCCTCGGCCCCATGCAGTCACAGCGGGCGGTGGAGCTGGAGCTCAAGGCCGAGGTGCTCACCCCCATGGGCGCCCTGGTGGCCACCACCCGGACCAACGCCGAGCTGCTGGGGCTCGACCACGAGCTGGGCACCGTCGAAGCGGGCAAGCTGGCCGACCTCCTGGTGGTGCGTGGCAACCCCCTTGAGGACATCCGGGTACTCCAGGCTTACCGGGAGAGCCTCCTGCTCATCATGCAAGAGGGCCGCCTGTACAAAAATACCCTCGGCGGCTAGCCCGCCTCAGTCGCCGCTCATCAGCAGGCTCACGGCGCGCAGCGGCTTGAGGTTCTCGCAGATGATCTTGAGGGTGGCCATGATCGGCACCGCCAGCACCATGCCCGGAATGCCCCACAGCCAGCCCCAGAAGAGCAAGGAGAGAATCACCAGCAACGGGCTCAGGTTGAGGTGCCAGCCCATGAGGCGCGGCTCGATGAGGCCGCCAAGGACGACGTTGATCGCCGCAATAGACACCGCGGCCCAGGCGGCCGGCACCAGGGTGTCAAACTGCAAAATGGCGAGCAGCACCGGCGGCAGCGCGGCAATGGGAGAGCCGATGTGGGGAATAAAGTTGAGGGTAAAGGCCAGCGCCCCCCACAAAATGGCAAAATCGACGCCCAGCAGCGTCAGCACCAGGTTGACCAGCACGCCGGTGACCAGGCTGATGAGCGCTTTGGTGCCCAGATAAGCCTGCACCTGCCGCGTGATGTCCTCGAGCACGCGCAGGATGCGCTGCGCCTGCTCGGGGCCAAAGGCGCGCTGGATGCGCGCCGGCAGGCGGTGCTGCCCCAGCAAAATGAAGACCATGAAGAGAAAAATGAGCA
Organism: Candidatus Tectimicrobiota bacterium; assembly: GCA_026005175.1. Lineage (GTDB taxonomy): Bacteria > Tectomicrobia > Entotheonellia > Entotheonellales > Entotheonellaceae > BPKO01. The sequence continues at coordinate 349,689 of BPKO01000003.1, read as the reverse complement.
GCAGGTTGCCCAGAAAAGCGACGAAAGAGCCCAGGCTGGCCAGCAGGGCTTTGGCCACCGTGGCACTGGCCAGCTTTTTCCCCAGATCGGCCATTTGCCAGTCGGGCGGCGCCAGCTCGAGGCGCGTGACCACCGTGGCGATGAGCAGCCGCAGCTTGGGCTCGTACTTGGGGTATTCCTTGGCAAAGGACTGGGCGCTGGCGTAAATCAGGGTGCCCATCAGGGCCAGAAAGACAAACGTCGTCAGCAAGGCCGCGCACACGGCAATCGGCCGCGGCACCCGCAGGCGGGTGAGCAGCCGCACGATGGGATCAAGAAGGTAAGCGAGAAAAAGGGCAACGACAAAGGGCAGGATGATGCTGCGCGCCAAGTACAGCACGCCGCCCAGGGCAATGACGACGAGGATCCCCAGCAGGATGACGATGAGCTCTTGCGTGCGCATGCCTGTATTGTACCACGTGCCCCCCCGCGGGGGTGCGGTTTGTTAACCGGTGCGGTGTAAAAGGAGAGCCCTCATGGCCACTGCTCCCTATCGCGGATCGGCCATTCAGTACGAGGTCGGCAGCGACCACGACCTCATGGTCCCCATGCGCGACGGCGTGCGCCTGGCCACCGACGTCTACTACCCGGTGGCCAATGGCGGCCGCGCCCCCGGGCGCTTCCCTGCCCTGCTCGAGCGCACCCCTTACGACAAGCGGCGTCCTTTCCTGGTGCAGACGGCCAAGTACTTCGCCCGCCGCGGCTACGTGGTGGTGCTTCAGGACGTGCGCGGCCGCTTTGCCTCCGAAGGCGAGTGGTATTTTCTGGCGGCGGTCGAGGCGCCCGACGGCTATGACACCGTGCAGTGGATCGCGGCACAGCCCTGGAGTGACGGCCAGGTGGGCACCATGGGGCTGTCGTACACCACGGCCACCCAGCAGGGCCCCTGGCCGTACTGCGGCCACCGGCCCTCAAGACGCAGTTTTTGCTTGATGGCGGCTACAGCTACTTTCACCGCACCATCCGCTACGGCGGCGCCTGCGAACTGGGCGTGCTGCTCCCCTATGTGCTGCGCATGGCGCGGCAGGGCAAAGAGCTGGCCGCCGATGCCCGGCGCCGCGAGGCGTTCGACCGCGCCCTGCAGGCGCTGCCCCACTGGCTCTGGCGCCAGCCCCTGCGTCCGGGTCACTCCCCGCTGGCGCTGGCGCCGAGCTACGAGCGCTGGTTTTTCGACATGCTCACCACCAGCGACTACACCGCCTTCTGGCAGCATCCGGGCTGCAACCTGGCCGAGCACCTCGACGCTTACCCCGATATCCCCGTCTACGTTCAGACCTCCTGGTACGGACACCACGTGTGGGCCTCGACGATGAAGTACCAGGAGTTCGTCAAGCGCCACCGCAGTCCGACGCGGCTGCTCATCGGCCCGTGGACCCACGGTTACGACGACTTTGCCCGCACCTGGTGCGGGGAGGTGGACTTCGGGCCAGAGGCGATGCTGGACAACCTCAACGACTTGCGCTTGCGGTGGTTTGACTACTGGCTCAAGGGCCTGCCCACCGGCATCCTGGACGAGCCCCCGGTGAAGATCTTCGTGATGGGCGGCGGCAGCGGCCGCCGCAACCTTGAGGGACGCCTGGAGCACGGCGGCACCTGGCGCTCCGAGCACGAGTGGCCCCTGGCGCGCACGCAGTGGACCCCGCTCTACTTGCACCCCGACGGCAGCCTGCGGCAGGAGGCGCCGCCGCGCGGGGCCCCGCCCAGCCGCTACACCTTCAACCCTGCCGATCCGGTACCCACCATCGGCGGCGGCGTGCAGACGGTGCTGCCGCAGCTCATCCAGGGCGGAGGCTTCGACCAGCGCGGCCGCCCCGAGCTGTGGGTGTGCCGCGACACCCTGCCGCTGGCGGCGCGCCCCGACGTGCTGGTCTTCCAGACGCCCCCCCTGGAAGCCGACGTGGAAGTCACCGGCCCCATTACCGTGCGCCTGTGGATTTCCTCCTCGGCCGTGGATACCGACTTTACCGCCAAGCTCCTCGACGTCTACCCGCCCAGCGCCGACGACCCGGAGGGGTTTGCCCTTAACCTCACCGACGGCATCCTGCGGGCCCGCTACCGCAACGGCTTTACCGCCGCCGAGCTGCTCACCCCCGGCGAGATCTATGCCCTGACCATCGAGCCCCAGCCCACCAGCAACCTCTTCAAAGCCGGGCACCGCATCCGCCTTGACATCTCGAGCAGCAACTTCCCGCGCTTTGACGTCAACCCCAACAGCGGCGAGCCCCTGGGCCGCCACCGGCGCCTGGTGGTGGCCCACAACACCGTCTACCACGACGCCGAGCACCCCTCGCACGTGCTGTTGCCCATTATCCCGCCGCCCTAGGCGCTTGCCTTTGGGGCAAAGGTGGCCTATGATGAAGCCAGAGACAGTGACCTGGCGCGAGAGGGAGAACGAGCATGGCTGCGGTGGCGATTTCTGCAGATTCGCACATGGACCTCATTTATCTGCCTGCCGACACCTTCACCAGCCGCGTGCCGGCGGCGTGGAAGGCGCGGGTGCCCCACTTGGTCGAGACGCCCGAAGGCAAGGTGTGGGTAAGCGACGGCAAGAAGCTGGCGCGCTTTGGCTACTACGGCCCGGGGTTGACGGCAGGCCGGCGCGGGGCCATCCTGGTTGCCGAAGGCTTTGCTTCAGGGGAAAAGACCAGCCCCGCCGATCCGCAGCTGCGGCAGCAAGACCAGGACCGCGACGGCGTGGCCGCCGAGGTCATTTACGGCATCTTGGGGGTGTCGCGCGGCCTCTTGGGCGGCCAGGGCATCAGCGACCCCGAGCTGCTTGCCGTGGTCTACCATGCCTATAACGACTTCATCGCCTCCTTCAACGCGCAGGCCCCGCAGCGCTTCTGTGGCCTGGGCTGCCTGCCCAACCACGACGTCGCCGCCGCCGTGCAGGAAGCCCGCCACTGCGCCGAGCTGGGGCTCAAGGGCGTGACTTTTGTCGCCTGGACGCCCGGCATGCCCATCTGGCACCCTTACTGGGAACCCCTATGGGCGGTGCTCGAGGAGCTGGGGCTGGTGCTTTCCTTCCACGTCTTTGAAGGCGGCGGCACGATCGTAGAGCAGAAAGTCGACGGCCAGGAGCACGCGGCGGCAAAGGGGGCCTGGCTGGTGGTGTCGCCCATGCAGCTCGACGAGGTCCTCACTTCGGTGGTGTTTAGCGGCATTCCCGAGCGCCACCCGCAGCTCAAGCTGGTGCTGGGCGAAAGCGGCATCGGCTGGATTCCCTACGTGCTAGAGCGCATGGACTACACGTACGAAGACCGTCTCAGCGATGACCTGCAGCTGTCGCTGCCCCCTAGCGCCTATTTCCGGCGGCAGATCTACGCCACCTTCCAGAAAGACCCGCTGGGGGTGCGCCTGATGGCCGAGCTGGCTCCGGACAACGTGATGTGGGCCAATGACTACCCGCACCGTGACGGCACCTGGCCGTATTCCCAGCAGGTGATTGCCGAGCAGTTTGCCGGCATCGCGCCGCATATCGTGCGCAAGATGCTGTGGGAGAACGTCTCGGCGCTCTACGGTCTGGGTCTGTGAGGCCGGCGCCGGACGGGCACAGAGCAAGGCACGGGGCCATGGCGCAAGACGAGCGGCAGTGGCAGGCCACGGCCCACTTTTACACCCAGCTCTTTGCCTGCGTTTGGCAGCAGCTGGCGCCCTACCTGGGGGCGGCCACCACGCTCGACTTGCTGGCCCTGGCCACGGCCACCTTAGCCGAAGCCTATCCGTTCTTAACGCGCCTCGTCTGGCGCCCCGAGGGCCTGGAAGCGGAAAGCTTTACCAAGGCCATCGCCGATGAACCCCCGGCGCACGTGCAGGCGGGCTGCGAGCGGCTGCTGCAGGAGCTGCACGGCCTGGTGCAGACGATGGCCGGATCGCTGCTGGCGCAGCGGCTGGTGGCGGCCACGGAGCGGCTGCGCCTGGCCTTCGATCCCGCCCTGAGCCTGCCCACCCCGGCTGAAGAGCTCGAAGAGCCGCCCCTTCCCGCCGAGCCGCGCGAGCTGGCCTTGCCGCTGCTGCACAGCGTGGCGCGGCAGGCCGTGCAGCTCTACCGCCGCCTGCAGGCGCAGGAGGCAGAGCTGGCCCGGCTGCGGCAAGAGCGAGAAAGCCTGCGGCAGACGCCGGATCTGGTGGCACGGGCAGCGGAAGTGCAGCGCCAGCCCGAGCACTCGGAAGCCTTTTACCACACGCTGTTTGAGCTCTCCCCCGACGGGGTGATCGTCACCACCATCGATGGCACCATCTTGCAAGCCAACCCGCGCGTTGCCGAGATTCTCGAAGTCGAGCACCCCGACGCGCTGGTAGGCCGCAACGTCATCGACTTTTACGTCCACCCCGAAGAGCGCGATGCCCTGCTGGAGCAGATCTACACCCGCCAGCGCGTCGAAGGCCAGCGGCGAGAGCTGCACACGCAGCGGGGGCGGAGGATCATCGTCATGGCCTCCACCAGCCTCATCGACTACCGCGGCCAGCCCTGTCTGCTCTCGGTGATGCGCGACGTCACCGAGCGCGCCCGCCTGCGGCAGGAAATGGAAGACTTTGCCTACTCGGCCAGCCACGACCTGCAAGCGCCCCTGCGCACGTTTGAAGGCTATGCCCGCTGGCTGCTCGAGGATTACGGCCACTTGCTCGACAGCACCGGCCGCCAGCTCTGCCAGGAAATCATCGACGAAGCGCTGCACATGAAAAAACTCCTCGACGGGCTGCTTGAGTACTCGCGCATCGGCCGCGAACACACCCAGGCCGTGGAAGTCGACGTGCGGGCAGTGCTCGAACAGGTGCTGCATGACCTGCAGCTGGAAATTGCCGAGACAGGGGCACGCATCGAGCTTCCCGAATCGCTGCCGCGCGTCTATTACCCCGAAGTGCGGCTGGTGCAGGTCTTCAGCAACCTGCTGAGCAACGCCCTGAAGTTTACCGGCGGCAAGACTCCCGAAATCGTGATTGGCTGCAGCGAGCAAGGGCGCTACTACCGCTTCAGCGTCAGCGACAACGGCATCGGCATCGCCCCCGAGCACTTTGGCCGCATTTTCGAGATCTTCAAGCGGCTGCATCCCCGCGAGCAGTACCCGGGCACGGGGGCAGGGCTGACCATCGTCAAGAAAATCGTCGAGGCACACGGCGGCCAGATCGGGGTCGAGTCGACGCCCGGGCAGGGCTCGACGTTCTGGTTTACCATTCCCAAGCCGGAGCCGGCGGGCGATGCGACAGCTGACCGTGCTGCTGGTTGAAGACAACCCGCGCGACGTGCGCTTGACGCAGCGCGCCTTCACCCAGGCCGGGCTGGCCCACGACTTGCGCGTGGTGCGTGACGGCGACGAGGCCCTGGCTTACTTGCAGCGGGAAGGCCCGTACCGCGACCCGCACACCTCCCCGCGGCCGGATCTCATCCTGCTCGACCTCAACTTGCCTCGCATGAGCGGGCACGAGCTCTTGCGCTACGTGAAGCAAGACCACCGCTTCAAGCAGGTGCCGGTGGTCGTGCTGACCACCTCCGGCCGCCCCCGATGACGTGCGGCCTGGCGTACGAGGCGGGGGCCAACGCTTACCTGCTCAAGCCGGTGGAGTTCGCCCGCTTTACCGAGGTAATCCGATGCCTCGGCAAGTTCTGGCTCGAACTGGTGGAGCTGCCGCCCGACGTCTAGGCAGCCTGCGCCGAGGACCCAGAAGGAGTTGCCCATGGCAGTGCCCTCATACCGTTTACTGGTCATTGACGATTCCAAGCGCGATACGTTGCTTCTCGAGCGCATCTTGCGCCAGGCCGAAGACGCCACCTTTACCGTAACGCACGTCGAGACGGCGCAAGCCGGGCTGGAGGCGCTGGAGCGGGAAGCGTACGATCTGGTGCTGCTCGACTACTACTTGCCCGACATGGACGGCCTAGCCTTCCTCAACGAGAAGCAGCGGCGCGGCCTGCCCACCCCGGTGATCATGCTCACCGCTTACGGGCAGGAGCGTCTACCGGTGGCGGCGCTGCAGGCCGGCGCCCTCGACTACTTCCGCAAGGACCAGGTCAACTCCAGCCTCTTGGGCAAGGCCATCCGCCAGGCGATTGAAAAAGCTCGCCTCCAGGCCAGCGCAGCGGCCGATGCGGCGCGCCTGCGCGAGCTGGAGGCGCTGGTGGCCCGCCTGCAGCAGCAGCTCAAGGAGCTGCAAGGGTCGCGCTGAGCCCCTAGGCGTAATACGCCGGGGCGTGGCGCAGGGTGGGCCACACTTCGGGGTCGTGGCCGGGAATGACCAGCGTCTGCGGCGCCTGCTGGAGCTGAAACAGCACCTCCAGGCTTTGCAGCGCCTGCGGGGCGTTCCAAACCACCTTGGGCAGCCGCCGGTGGAAGAGGGTCTCGCGCAGGTAGCAGGCGTCGCCGGTCAAGACCAAGCGCCTGCCGTCGGCAAAAGTGACGCGCAGCGACTGGTGCCCGGGGGTGTGCCCCGGAGTGGGGAAGAGCACGAGAGCCCCGTCGCCAAACAGGTCGTACTCGCCGTCAAGGGCCTGGTAGTTTGCCTCCAGGGCGCAGTCCTCGGGAAAGTAGCCCACCGTGCGCACCAGCTGCGGGTCGCGCACGGCCTGCAGCTCGCGGCGCTGCACCAGGAAAGTGGCACGGGGAAACGCCGCGTTGCCGCCAGCATGGTCGTGGTGAAGGTGAGAGTTGGCCACGTAGCGAATGTCGGCGGCGCGCACCCCCAGACTGGCCAGCTGGTGCAGGATGTGGTCGTCGAGGGAAAGATGAGGCACCAGGGCCTTGTTCAGCCCACCCCAGCGGCCCCAGGGATCGGCCAGCCCCTGGGCGTGCAGTCCGGTGTCAAACAGCACGTTGCCTTGGGGATGGACGATGAGAAACGCCGGCACCGGGATGCGCAGGCGCGTTTCGCCGTCCTCGGCGTCGGCAATGAACATCCGCTTGCGAATTTCGAAGTGGCCGCACGTCAAGGCATACAGGCGCATGGCGTTCTCCTCTCACAAGGCCGGGGGGCAGCGCCACGCCTGGCGTGCTTGCCGCCGGTCTTGCCGTCTTTTATACTGTGCACACGAGGCGGTGACGAGGGGCGGGCCGCGCCGCTGCGGTGGCGCTGCCCAGAAGCGATGGTTCATAATTAAAGCATCCCGCACGAGGTGTGGCCCGCGCGTGCCCCCCTGCGAGCGGGCCTTTTGGCCATGAGGCCAAGACGACTTCCTCCAATGGAGCGTCCTATGGCGACGGAAACCTGCTGCACGGTAGAGTTTCGAGTCCAGACCAGCCGCAAGTGCCAGGTGGTGGACATCACCCCGCTGGTCGAAGAAGCGGTCAAAAAAAGCGGGGTGACCGACGGGCTGTGTGCGGTGTATGTGGCCCACACCACGGCCGCGGTCACCGTCAACGAAAATGCCGACCCCAACATTGGCGAGGACATTCTCGAGGCACTCGAGCGGCTGATTCCCGAAGGCATCTGGCGCCACGACCAAGTCGACGACAACGCGGCGGCGCACATCAAAGCCGCTCTCCTCGGCCCCAGCGAGACCATTCCCGTCCGCAACGGCAAGCTCCAGCTCGGCACCTGGCAGGCGGTGCTGCTGTTTGAGTTTGACGGCCCGCGCGACCGCCAGCTGCTCGTTACCCTGCGTTGATGTTCAGCCCACCTCCTCAGCGCCGGCGCAGCAGCGGCGCCAGGGCCGCGGGGTCGGTCACCGGCGCAGAACAGGTAAAGTCGTGACAGACATACGCGGTGGGCTGCCCGTTGATCGGCGCCTTGCCGGCCAGGAGGTCCCGCAGGGGCGGCAGGTCCTGCAGGAGGGTCTCGTATTGCTGCGGGTCAAGCGGCACCACGAGCCGGTTGGGCAGGTAGTGCTGGTAGACGCAGCGCCGCAGGGCCTGGGTGGCCGGGGCCTGCGGCGCCCCCATGATCACCACCTCGAGCGGCTTGTCGAGGTAGAAATCCAGCGCACAGAGCAAGCTGCCAAAGCCAAAGGGGTGCTGCGCCATGGCCGAGGCGAGCCCTCGCAAGACGCGCTCGGCCCGCTGCAAGTAATCCGCGCGCCCGGTGAGGTGGTACAGCCGCAGCAAGACGTGGGTGGCGACCGCCATGCCGGCAGGCAGGGCCTGGTCGAAGACCTGCTTGGGGCGGGCAAGCAGCGCTTCGTGGTGCTTGCCGGTGAAGAAAAAGCCGCCTTGTGCCTCGTCCCAAAATTCCTCGAGCATCACCTCGGTGAGCGTCAGGGCCAGCCGGAAGTAGCGCGCTTCGCCAAGGCTCTCGAAGGCATCCAGAAGGGCGGCGATGAAAAGGGCGTAGTCGTCGAGGTAGCCAGGCAGCTTGGCCTGCCCGTCCTTGTAAACGCGCAGCAGCTGGCCGTCGCGCAAGAGATGGCGCTCGATGAAGGCAAAAGTGCGCTGCACCAGAGGTACCACGCGCGTTTCGCCCAGCACGTTGGCAACTTCGAGCAGGCCCGAAAGCAGCAGGCCGTTCCACGCCGTGAGGATCTTCTCGTCACGGAAGGGCTTGACGCGCTTTTCGCGTGCCGCAAAGAGCACCGCCTTGGCCGCCTCGAGCTGCGCCGTTACCTCGGCCAGCGGGCGGTCAAAGAGGCTGGCCAGCTGCTCGGGCGACAGGGTCAGGTGCAGAATGTTCTTGCCGTGTTCCCAGTTGCCGGTTTCCGTAATGTCGTAGTAGCGGCAGACCAGCCGTGAGGCCTCCCCCAGCAAGGCGTCCACTTCTGCTTTGCGCCAGACGTAAAACTTGCCCTCTTCCCCTTCGCTGTCGGCGTCCTGGGTGGCGTAGAAGCCCCCTTCGGGGTGCCACATCTCGCGCTCCAGATAGGCCAGGGTCTCGCGTACCACGCGGGCGTAAAGCGGGCTGCCGGTGATCTGGTAGGCGTGGGCATAGAGCGGCAAGAGCTGGGCGTTGTCGTAAAGCATTTTTTCAAAGTGTGGCACCCGCCAGCGCTCGTCCACCGCGTAGCGGTGAAAGCCGCCGCCGAGCTGGTCGTAAATGCCGCCGCGCGCCATGGCGTCCAGGGTAAGGGTCACCAGGTCGAGAACGCGCTGGTCGCCGCTGCGGTGCCAGTAGCGCAGCAAGAACTCGAGGTTGGTGGCGTTGGGAAACTTGGGCTGGCTGCCAAAGCCTCCGTGCACGGTGTCCATCTGGCTGAGCAGCCCCCGCGCAGCCTGCGCCAGAAGCTCCGGGGTGAGGGCGGTTTCCCCCTCAACGGCAAACGTCGACAGCCGCTGCAGGGGCCCTCGCGGATTTGCTGCACGCTGGCGGCGATGTCTCCCCGGCGCTGGCGGTAGGCTTCGGCTACCGCGCGCAGCACGCGCGGAAAGCCGGGGCGCCCGTAGCGGTCGTCGGGCGGAAAGTAGGTGCCGCCGTAAAACGGCTCCTGCTCGGGGGTCAGAAACACGGTCAGCGGCCAACCCCCTTGCCCGGTCATCAGCTGCACCACGCTTTGGTAGAGGTGGTCCAGGTCGGGCCGCTCCTCGCGGTCCACTTTGATGTTGACGAAGTGGGCGTTCATCAGCGCGGCGATGGCCTCGTTCTCGAAGCACTCGCGCTCCATGACGTGGCACCAGTGGCAGGCCGAGTAGCCGATCGAAAGCAGGATGGGCTTGTCCTCGGCGCGCGCCTTGGCCAGCGCCTCCGGTCCCCAGGGATACCAGTCCACGGGGTTGTAGGCGTGCTGGCGCAAGTAAGGGCTGGTTTCGTGAATGAGCCGGTTGGGGTGCTTGGGCGGTGAAGTCATAACAACCCTTTCTGCAAAAAGAGGGGCGCTTTCCTCATCTTACCAGCCCGCCAGCGGATTTTAAACCGCGGGCTGCTGCTGGGTGACGCAGTGGAGGGCGCCCTGGCCCCACACCAGCGGCAGGCAGGGCAGGCCGAGCACGCGCCGCTCGGGAAAGAGGCGCTGCAGGGTGGCCAGGGCCACGGCATCCTGCGGGTCGTCGTAAGTGGGCACCAGGACGAGGCGGTTGGCGAGGTAAAAGTTCAGGTAGCTGGCGGGCAGGCGCAGGTCCTCGGCATAGCGCGGGGCGGGGAGGGGAAGCGGCACCACGCGCAAAGGGCGGCCGGCAGCGTCGGTGGCCGCCTGTAGGCGCCGGTAGTTGTCCTGCAAAGCGGCGAAGTTTTCGTCGCGCGGGTCGGTGGCCAGGGCGCAGACCACGGTGGCGGGGGCCACAAAGCGGGCGATGTTGTCGACGTGGCCGTCGGTGTCGTCGCCGGCCAGGCCCTGCCCGAGCCAGATGAGGCGCCGCACGCCGAGGTAGGCGTGCAGAAGGCCCTCCAGCTCGCGGCGCGCCAGGTGCGGGTTGCGGTTGGGATGCAGCAGGCACTGCTCGGTGGCCAGGGCGCTGCCGCAGCCGTCGACGTCGATGGCGCCGCCTTCCAGCACCACCTCGGGGGTGAAGCAGGGCACGCCGAGGCGGGCGGCGATCTGGGGCGCCAGCGCGGCGTCGGCCATCATGTCGGCGTACTTGCCGCCCCAGGCATTGAAGCGCCAGGCGACGGCGGCCAGGCCATGGGGGGCGGTGACAAACGTCGGGCCGCTGTCGCGCAGCCATACGTCCACGGTGGGCAGCCGGTGGCAGACGAGCCGGCGCGGCTGGCAGCCCAGGGCCGCCAGCCGCTGCCGAACGTGGGCTTCCGTGGCCGCGTCGTTGACCAGCAGGTGCACGGTTTCGTGCGCCTGCAGCACGGCAATGAGGCGCAAGAAAAGGGCCTGCACCGGCTCGAGCTGCGCTTCCCAGTTGTCGCGGTTGTGCGGCCAGGCCAGCCAGGTGGCGCTATGGGGCTCCCACTCCGCGGGCATGCGGTAGCCGTAGGCCACCGGCGGCAGAGACGGCATGGTCGAGGAACCTGCAGGTAAGCGGGGCATAGGCGTCGATGCGGCGGTCGCGCAGAAAAGGCCAGTCGTGGCGCATGCGCTCGATGGCCGCCAGGTCACAAGTCACCACCAGGATCGCTTCTTCGTCGTGGGCAGCACGCGCCAGCACCCGGCCGTCGGGGGCGGCGACAAAAGAAGCCCCCCAGAAGGTGACCTCGCCTTCGCGCCCCACGCGGTTGACGGCCGCCACGTAAACGCCGTTGGCAATGGCGTGGCTGCGCTGCACCACTTCCCAGGCCTCGTGCTGCGCTTGCCTGACGGCGGCCGGCTCGCCGTCGTGCCAGCCAATGGCGCTGGGATAAAAGAGCACTTGCGCCCCGCCGAGGGCGGTGAGGCGGGCGGCTTCAGGAAACCACTGGTCCCAGCAAATGAGGACCCCGATGCGCCCGTAGCGGGTGGCGTAGCTGTGAAACCCCAGATCCCCTGGGGCGAAGTAAAACTTCTCGTAGTAGCCCGGGTCGTCGGGGAGGTGCATCTTGCGGTACGTTCCCAAGCAGGTGCCGTCGGCGTCGAGGATGACGGCGCTGTTGTGGTACAAGCCCGCAGTGCGGCGCTCAAAGAGCGGCACGATGAGCACCACCTGCAGCGCCGCGGCCAGCCGCGCCAGGGCCGAGGTGGTCGGGCCGGGAATGGGCTCGGCGAGGGCAAAGTGCCGCGCGTCTTCGTGCTGGCAGAAGTAAGGGGAGGCAAAGAGCTCCTGCAAGCAAATGATCTGCGCCCCTTGGGCAGCAGCGGCGCGAATGCGCTCCTGGGCCACGGCCAGGTTCTCGGCCGGCGTGGGCCGCGCCTGCATCTGGATGAGGCCCAGGGTGACCGTGGATGCCGCCATAAAACGCGTCCTCAACCGCCAGGATTGCTGAGGAGTATACCAGGCAGGCGGCAGTCCTGCCAGCAAGATAGTCCGCTTGGCCTGCCGGCAGGGCTCTGGTACAATGCGGCACGGAAAAGGAGAAAGGGGATGCGGCGAGAGGGCAGAAGAGGGCAGGCGCTGCCAGGGCTGGTGTTGCTTGTCTTGCTGTGGGGGGCCAGCAGCGGGCTGCCTCAGGAAAGCGACAGGAGCACGACAAGCGCTGGTCACCACGGCGGGCACCCCGGCGCCAGAGTTTCCTGCCGGCCTGGCGTGGGTCAACCGCGCGCAGCCGCTGTCGCTGCGCGCCCTGCGTGGGAAAGTGGTGCTGCTGGACTTCTGGACCGCCGGGTGCATCAACTGCCTGCACGTGCAGCCGCTGCTGCGCCGCCTGGAGACGGCGTTTGCCGACGTGCTGGTGGTCATCGGCGTCCATACCCCCAAGTACCCGCACGAAGCCACCCTGCACAGCGTGCAGCAGGCGGTGGCGCGCTACGGCATCCGCCATCCGGTGGTCAACGACCCGCACTGGCAGCTCTGGCAGGCTTACCGCGTGCCGGGCTGGCCGACGCTGGTGGTCATCGACCCCGAGGGCCGGATCTTGCAGGGCTTTGTGGGCGAGAACCACGACCAGCGCCTGGAGCGCCTCATCGCCGCCACGGTGGCGTACCACCGGCGTAAGGGGACGCTGCGGCCCGGCGCGGCACCGGCGGTGGCCTTGCCGCCGCCGGCCGCCACCGCCCTGCGCTACCCGGGCAAGGTGCTGGCCGATGCCGCCTCGTCGCGGCTTTTTATTGCCGACAGCGGCCATCACCGCCTGGTGGTGACCGATCTGGAGGGCCGGTTGCTGGCGGTGGTCGGCAGCGGGCAGCCCGGGGCAGAAGACGGCCCCTCTGGCCACCGCCACCTTTCGCGCCCCACAAGGTCTGGCGCTGGACGGCGAGGTGCTCTACGTGGCCGACACCGGCAATCACTTGCTGCGCCGCGTTGACTTGCAGCAGGGCACGGTGACCACCCTGGCCGGCACGGGGGCCAAGGCCTTGGCGTGGAACGTCCCCGGGGCGGCCCGCCGCACGCCGCTCAACTCGCCCTGGGACCTCTTCTTGCAGGGCGACAGCCTCTACATCGCCATGGCCGGCATGCACCAGATCTGGCGCCTGCACCTGCCCACGGGGTGGCTGGAGCCCTTTGCCGGCACCGGCGAAGAGGGCCTGCGCGACGGGGAGCGCAGCGAAGCGCTGCTGGCGCAGCCAAGCGGCCTCAGCGGCGATGGCGCACGGCTCTATGTGGCCGACACCGAAGCCAACGCCGTACGCCGCATCGGCCTTGCCCCTTCTGGGGAAGTCACCACCCTGGCCGGCGGCGGCCTCTTTACGTTTGGTGACCGCGACGGCTCCGGCCGCGAAGCGCGCCTCCAGCATCCGCTGGGCCTGGCCTACGCCGACGGCCGCCTCTACGTGGCCGACACGTACAACTACAAGCTCAAAGTCCTCGACCTCTCCCGCGGCCGCCTCACCACCCTGGCCGGAAGCGGCACCTCCGGCAGCCGCGATGGCGCCGCAGAGCAGGCGCAGTTCGACGAGCCCGGCGGGCTGAGTGCGGCCGGCGACCGCCTGTACGTTGCCGATACCAACAACCACCGCGTGCGGGTGGTGGACCTCAAAGCCGGCACCGTGCGCACCCTGGCGCTGCCGGCGCTGGCACCGCCGGCGCCCACCCTGGCGCCGGCGGCCACCGTCATCCGCGTGGCCGAGCAGGCACTGCCGGTGGCCACGCCGGTCATCTTGCAGCTGCGGCCGCAGCTGCCAGCGGGTTGGAAGCTGAATCCCGAAGCCCCTGCCACCCTGGCCGTCGAGGTGCGCGGCGATGCCGCAGAGGTGCCGGTGGCCTATCGCCAGCAGACGCTGCAGCCGCTGCAGCTGCCCCTGGAAGTGCCGCTGCAAGTGCAGCGCGCGGCGGCCCGCGCGGTGGTGTCCCTGGCGCTGCGACTGGTGCTTTGCCAGACGCAGGCCGGCGGCATTTGCGCCTTGCGGCAAGTGGCCTGGGAGGTGCCGGTGGTGGGGAAAGCGACGGCAACGGCGACCACGGTGCCGCTGGCGGTGGTGCTGCCTTAAGCTACGAAGCGCGGTTGCGATACAGCGCCGCTTCCACCGCTTGCGCCATGCGCTTGACGTCGAGGCCGCCGCCCAGGAAGCGGTTAACGGCCCGCGCCTGTGCCTGCGGGGCGGCGATCACCTGGTGGTAGGAGACGTAGAGGCAGGCGATGTGGGGCTGCTGGGCCAGCCACGCCTTGACCTCGGCGAGGTGCTTGGCAAACACCTGCGCCATGCGCGCGTCGTCCTCGGCCACCGGCTTTCCCCGCCGCTGGAGCATTTTTTTCTGCGAGGCCAGCACTTCGGCCAGGTGGCGTTCCATGAAAATGACCCGGTACGGCCGGTCGGCCGGCAGGTAGTAAAGCAGCGCCGACACCAGCTTCACCGCCTTGCCCTGCGCCTGCGCAAGAAACGAGGCGTCTTCTTTGATTCTTTTTGCCGCCTCAAGCTCGAAGTAGCCCCGCGGGTTGTCTTCATCCGGAGGGCGCTGGTGGTCGGTCAGCACCGCCATGCCGCCGGCCGCCAGCATGCGCATCATCATTGAGGTGCCCGAGCGCGGCAGGCCGGAGACGATGATGACCTCGCGAGAAGGCCTGGGGTGTCGCCGCCACGGCCACATGTCACGTTTCCTCTGCCCTGGCGGCGCGTGTCGGAGCAGGGCGCACAAAGCCGCGGGCGATGAGGTACTCCAGGATGCGCTGGGCGTTTTCTTCCGGGCTGTGGGCCACCGTGTCGAGGGTGAGCTCGGGGTTGAGCGGCGGCTCATAAGGGTCGTCGATGCCGGTAAAGCCCCGGATTTCGCCACGGCGCGCCTTGGCGTACATGCCTTTGGTGTCGCGCGCCTCGCACACCTCAAGCGGCGTGTCCACAAAGACCTCCACAAAGCGCTCCTCGCCTACCATGGCCCGCACTTCCTGCCGCGTGGCGCGGTAGGGGCTTACCGCCGCGCAGAGGACCACCCCGCCGTGGCGCACGATTTCGGCCGCCACAAAGCCGATGCGCCGGATGTTGGTGTCGCGGTCTTCTTTGCTAAAGCCCAGCCCCTTGGAGAGGTGGGTGCGCACCACGTCGCCGTCAAGCAGCGTCACCTGGCGGCCGTGCTCCAGCAGGCGCACGGTGAGCACCTCGGCGGTGGTCGACTTGCCCGCCCCGCTCAGGCCGGTAAACCACACGCAGACCCCCTGGCGGTGGCGCGGCGGGTAAGTCTCGGCCAGAATCGCCGCCACTTCCGGGCGGGTAAACCAGGCCGGCAGCGGCCGCCCTCGCTGCAAGTACTCCTCGCGCACCTGGGTGCCCGAAATCGAGGCGGTGCGCGCCCCGGCGGGCAGGCGCGACACTTCCTCGTAGCGGTCCTCGTCGGGCAAGTAGACCAGCTCGCGGAAAGGCACCACGCCGACGCCCAGCTCGTCGCGGTGCTGCTCTACCAGCTCTTGGGCGTCGTAGGGGCCGTAGAAGGGCTTGCCCGAAGAGTCCAGGCCGGGGCTGGCGTGGTCGCGGCCGATGATGAGGTAGTTGGCGCCGTAGTTGCGCCGAATCAGGGCGTGCCACAGCGCCTCGCGCGGCCCGGCCAGGCGCATGGCCAGAGGCAGCAGGGCCAAAAGGGTGCGGCCCGGGTCGTAGTAGTGGCGCACCAGCACCTGGTAAGTGCGCACGCGCGTGTAGTGGTCCACGTCGCCGGGCTTGGTGAGGCCCACCACCGGGTGCAGCAAGAGGGCGCCGTCGACGTCCTTGGCGGCGCGCTTGGTGAGCTCTTCGTGCACGCGGTGCAGGGGGTTGCGGGTCTGGAAGGCCACCACGTTGCGGTAGCCCAGGGCCGCCAGGCGGGCGCGCGTCTGCGCCGGGGTCAGGCGCAGCTCTTGAAAGTCGTAGTGGCGCGGCAGCGCGAGCACGCGCAGGCGGCCGCTGAGGTTGAGCGATCCCCAGCCTTGCAGCTCGGCCACCAGGGGATGGCGCACGTCGAGGGTGCCGCAGACCTGGCGGGCAAAGGCGCGCTTGTCCCAGGGGTAGATCTCTTCAAGGGTCATCACGGCCAGCAGGTTGTTCTTGCTGTCGCGCAGGGCAATGTCGCGGTCAAGGTGCAGGGCGGCACTGGGCTCGGCCGGCAGGGTAACCGGGATGGGGAAGAGGTGGCCGCTTTGCAGGCGCATTTCTTCGAGCACGCGCTGGTAGTCGGCCTGGCCCAGGAAGCGCGCCAGGGGCGAAAAAGCGCCCACCGCCAGCAGCTCGAGGTCGCAGACGGCACGCGGCGAAAGCTGGATGGAAGGCAGCTGGCTGGCGTAAGCATGCAAGGCCTGGGCTTCTTCGGGCGGCACGAGCAGACTGACCAGCTGGCCGCCGTAGGGGGGAATGAGCCGCTCCGCCGACACCGCTTCGCTCACGCCACAGCCTCCTCTCCTGGCTTGACAACGGGCGCGTCGCCCCGCACACTGTAAACGAGGGAGCCTCTTAAGGCTACTATAAGAGTGCGATAGGAGTTTTGCAAGGGTTTTTCTGCCGGAGCCCCCTATGGCCACCAGGGAACGGGTTGCAAAAACGCCAAAAGTGACCATCAAAATTCCGCGGCCGCTGTACCGCAACTTGCAGCTCATCGTTGAGCACAGCGGCTTTGATTCCGTCACCGACTTTGTCGTCTATGTCCTGCGCGACCTCGTCGCGGCGGCGGCGCGCGATCCTGAAGCGCCGCTTAGCAAAGACGAGCTCGAGGCCGTGCGCCGCCATTTGCGCTCGCTGGGCTACCTTGACTAGAGCGCCCTGGCTGCCGTCCCGCCGATGCATGACGCCCTGAACGCCGCCAGCGGGTTGCGGCGCCTGCAAGACCCGCGGGCGCTTTGCTGGAGGAGGCCGCATGCCGGACACCTTTGACCGCGCCGGGGCAGAGGCGCAGGAAGCCGGCGCTGCCGCACTCCCGCCGGAGGTGCCCCCTGAGAAACTACGCTGGTCGTGCGATCCTGAACAGCTGCCCTTTGGCACCACCGCCGAGGTGCCGCCTCTGGCGGGCATCATCGGCCAGGAGCGGGCCTGCAAGGCCTTGACGCTGGGGGTGGAGCTGGGCAAAATCGGCTACAACGTTTACGTCTGCGGCACCACTGGCACCGGCAAGCTGACGGCGGTGCAGCAGCTGCTGGCCGCCCGGCGCGGCCAGGGCACGCCGCCCCCCGACCTGTGCTACGTCTACAACTTCAAAAACCCCGACTGCCCGCGCCTGCTCGTTTTGCCGGCTGGCCAGGGCAAGGCGCTCAAAAAGGCGATGGAAGGCCTGCTGGCCACCCTGCGCCGGGAGATCCCGCGCGTGCTGGCCAGCGAGGGCTTCCAGCGGCGCAAGGAGGAGCGCCTGCGCCAGGCGCAGCGGCGCGAGCAGCGGCTGCTCAAGCAGTTCGAGCGTCGCCTGGAGCCGCACTTTGGCCTGCTGTGGCACGAGGGCGACCTGTCGCTGGCACCGGAGCTGGCGCCGGTGATCAAAGGGCGGCTGGTGCCCATGGCCGAGCTCGAGGAGCTGCTGGAGCGAGGCCGTCTTTCTCCGGAGCGCTACCGCCACCTGCAGGCCCAGTACGCCACCCTGAGCGCCGAGCTGGCCGGGGTCTTTGCCGACGTCTTGCGCCTGCGCCGCGAGACCGAAGAAGCCATCGCGGCCCTGGAACGCTCGCTGCTGCGGCCGCTTATTCGGCAGGCGGTGGCCGATGCCGCGGCGCCGTTTCGCGAGGCCAAAGTGCACCAGTACTTCCAGGAAGTGGAAGAAGCGCTCAACGAGGACCTGGAGCGCTTCCGCGAGCCGGCTCCCACCGACAAAGAAGCTGCGCCCCCGCCCGAAGAGGACCCCTTCCTGGAATACCAGGTCAATGTCATCGTTGACAATACAGAAACTCATGGAACGCCAGTAATTTTTGAAACCTCTCCCACGTATAAGAACCTCTTTGGGGCCATCGAGCCGACGCTCGAGTACGGGGGGGTGTGGCGCTGCGACTTCACCGGCATCCGCGCCGGTGCCATCCACCGCGCCAACGGCGGCTTCCTGGTCTTCAACGCCCTCGATGCTTTTGCCGATCCCTTGGTGTGGCCGGCCCTCAAGCGCGTCTTGCGCTACCGGCAGGCGGAAATCCAGCCCTCCGACCACTTTGCCCTGGTGCCCAGCACCACCCTCAAGCCCGAGCCCATCCCCTGCGAGGTCAAAGTCATCGTCATCGGCGACGAGGAGCTCTACGCCTCCCTGAGCGAGGCCGACGAAGCCTTCCGGCGGCTGTTCAAAGTGAAAGCCGACTTCGACACCACCATTCCGCGCCACACGCAGAGCGTCCTGCAGTACGCCGGCTTCATCCGCCGCATTTGCGAGGAAGAGCGCCTGCGGCCTTTTGACCGCACGGCAGTGGCGGCGGTGGTGGAGTACGGGGTGCGCCTGGCGGGGCGGCAAAATCGCCTGAGTGCCCGCCTCGACCTGATCGCCGACGTGCTGCGCGAGGCCGACTACTGGGCCGGCAAGGCGGGAGAGGCGGTGGTGACGCGCGCCGCCGTCGAACAAGCGCTGCGCGAGCGCACCGCGCGCCTCAACCTGGTGGAGGAAAAGTTCCACGAGCTGCTCGCCGAAGGCCTGCTGCTGGTCACCACCCGTGGTGCCGTGGTGGGGCAAGTCAACGGCATTGCCCTTTACGAGCTGGAAGAAGACTACGCCTTTGGCTTCCCCATCCGCATCACCGCCGAGGTGGGCATGGGCGACGCCGGGGTGGTGAACATCGAGCGCGAGGCCAACCTGGGCGATGCCGCTTACACCAAAGGGGTGCTGATCCTCAGCGGCTACTTGCGGCACGCCTACGCCCACGACAAGCCCCTCATCCTCAGCGCCAGCCTGTGCGTGGAGCAGGCCTACGAGGGCATTGCCGGCGACAGCGCCTCGGCGGCCGAAATGTACGCCCTGCTCTCCAGCCTGGCGCAGCTGCCGGTGGCCCAGGGCATCGCCGTCACCGGCTCGGTGGACCAGAAGGGCCACGTGCAGCCGGTCAGCGGCATCAACGAGAAAATCGAGGGCTTTTTCGATGTCTGCCGTCTGCAGGGGCTCACCGGCAGGCAGGGGGTAATTTTGCCGGCGCAGAACGTCGACGACCTCATGCTACGCCAGGACGTGGTAGCAGCGGTGCGGGCCGGGCAGTTTCACCTCTACCCCATTACCCACATCGACGAGGGGCTGCCCATTCTCATGGGCCTGCCGGCCGGCACGCGCCAGCCGGACCATACCTACCCGCCCGAGACGGTCAACGGCCGCGTGGACGCGCGGCTGCGCTACTTTGCCGAGCGCTGGCTGGCCTGGCAGCACGGCAAAGGAAGCGAGCCGCCGCCCTGAGGGGTCTCCATGGGCCGTGCCGGACTAAATCCTGAGAAACCTAAAGAGAATCGTCAGCACGGTGAGCAGGCTGAACCAAGCGGTAATCACCCACATGAGGGTGGTAAAGCGCTGGTTGAGGTCGGTAAAGCGCTGATTGAGGTCGGTAAAGCGATGGGTCATCTCGCTGCGCAGGTCGTCGATGCGCTTGTTGGTGTCGGCAAAGCGGGTAGACATTTCCCCGCGCAGGTCGTCGATGCGCTTGTTGGTGTCGGCAAAGCGGGCAGTCATTTCCCCGCGCAGGTCGTCGATGCGCTTGTGCAAGTCGCTAAGCCGGGCTGCCACGTCGTTCATGCCGCTCTCCCGCGTCACCGCTGCGGCTAAGGTAGCCGGTGTGGCCGGGCGTGTCAAGCATGGGAACACGCAGCCCGCGCCGCCGGCGTTGGGCTACAGCTGCAGCACCTGCCGTCGTCGCAGCACCCAGCCACCCAGCAGCAGTCCCGTGCCCAGCAGGAGCAAGGAGGTGGGCTCGGGAATGGGCTGCAAGGGCCCGGCCACCTGATCGGTATCGGCCAGAAAGGCCAGGGTCATGCCTGTGGCAAAGCCGCCGGCATTGGTGAAGGTGAGCTCGAGAACGCGAAAGAGATCCCCCACGGGATCGCTGCCAAACAGCGCCACCGCATCCCGGTAAGTGGCCGCGATGTCGAGCCCCGTACTGCTCAGAAACGGAATAACGGCAAAGCTTTGCCCCAGTCCCGACCCCGGCGTCCCTGCGGCCGCCGTGGTGGTGTCGAAAGCGGCGTTGTCTGGGCCGGTGTCGATCAGCAGCCGAGTGATGCTCTGGCCGGTGTTGTTGGTCAGAATCCAGGGCCCCGACAAGGCGGGGAAAAACGCCAGGGAGCCCGTATCGCCGTTTTGACTCAGCGACCAGTTGGTGCCCAGGGCCGCCCCGGCCTCGCTGCCCGTGGCCGTCCAGACGATCGTCTCGGCCGAGCCATCCCCGAAGACGGCAGTAACGTGCATGCCGGCCATTTCCGCGCCGGTGGCGATCTCGTCGGTGACCGCGGCGGTGAGCTGGGTTAGGCCCGGGTCGAGAGCCACTGTCACGCTGTCGGCCGCCGCCGCCCCGGCCAGGAGCAGCAGGCCGAGGACCAGAAAACCGGAACCTGGCTTGCCCATCGTCTTCTCCTTAAGACATGCCGCATTCTGTATGACCACCGGCGGCAGAAGCAAGAACCATACCAGCCCCCTGGCACTGCCGGTGCCGGGCGCACGTGGCGCTTGGCCCCTGGTCTGGTGGCTGCCCGCCCTTTGCCCCAAGGGCATGTCAGCCCTGACCAAAAGGGTCAGGGCTGCCCTAGGGCAGCCTTGCCCCAGAAGGCCCAGCTCTGGAGGCCGTCTCATAACTCTCGCCAGTGCAGGGTGCGCAGGGGGAGGTTGCGGGTGTCAACGGCGCTGCTGCAGTAAATCAGGTGCGCGTTGAGGCCAATGCTGTTGGGGATCGTACCCGCGGCCAGGACGGCGCCGCGGATCTGTTTGGCTTCGATTTCCCCTGCGGTAAAAGCCACGGAGCCGGTGACCAGGACGAGCCCGTACCAGGTAAAAGCGCCGCTGATCTGGAGATTCCCTTCGACCAGCAGGATGCCACAGCCGCTCACGCCCTCGCTCAGCGTCACCATAGTCCCCTGAGTATCGTAGTGAACGATGTTGTACGCCGTGCAGGTGCTGGGGTCGGTGGCGGTGGCGCCGAGGGTCGGCCGTCCCCAGCCGTCCCCCGGGCCGGGGGAAGTGGTGGCGGTGTGGGTGGCGTTGCTTACCGTGTAAGAAAAGGTGGCAAAGCGGCGGAACGCTGCCACGAGTGCCGCCACGCCGGTGGCCGGGGCATCGCCCTGGATGTCCACGGGCAGGCCCGCGGATGGCAATAAAGCTGCCGAGGGGCAAGACGGTGCTGGCCGGCAGGGTGGTGACCACGCCGGGCTTGTGGTCGGTGCCGCAGCTGTCCATGCCGAGAATGTCGACGTTGCTCTGCACGAGCGTGGGCGCCTCGACGTAGAGGGCGCCGGGGACGTTGAAGCCGGGGAAGTGGGCGGCTTCGATTTCTACCGTGCGGCGGGCAGAGCCGGCCTGCCCGTATCCGGTGATCACGTACACATTGCCGCCGGTGGTGGGGTTGCGGGTAAAAAGCCCGTCGCCGTCATCGTCGCCCCAGTAAAGCACGTTGCCGCTGGCATCGGTGGCGTGGCGGATCGCCACTGTGTAGGCAGTGCCGGGAAGCACGTCGGCGAGGCGATCGAGGCGGCGGTGCAGCGGATTGCCAGGATCGTAGCCCCGGGTCTGGGCGCTGGCTTCGTCGCCAAGGAAAACACGCCAGGCCGGGTCCGCGGGCGCCGCATCGACGATGCGGGCGGCACCGGCGGTGGCCCGCAGGCGGGCACGGGCTTCTACCGTGCCCGCTTCGGCAGCGTAAAAAGCCTGCACCGCCGTCTTGTAGTTGGCGCCGATTTGCGTGTCGGTGATGGAAGTCACAATGGCCGCCGTCCCCACCAGGGAGAGCACCGCCAGCAGCACCAAGGCGGTGACCAGTGCCGCGCCGCGAGCGCTGAGGCTGCCGCAGGGGACTTGCCGCCAGGGGCATGGCCAGGACTCCTATCGCAGGGCCAGGTTGCGGGGCACGACCGCAGAGCGCAGGGTATAGGTGCGGTAGCCGCCGGGATAGGCCGGGTCGGGCTTGGCGGTGCGGGCCACCAGGGTGATCTGCACCGCCCGGATCTGGCCAGGGTCGGCCGGGGCGTCGGTGGTCGTGCCGTCGGCCAAGATGTAAGCAAAGTGCAACTCTTGCAGGTTCTCCGCCACTGGCTGGTTCGTGCTTGCCGCAAGCCGGCGCCCCAGGTCGAGGTCGCCGTCGCCGCCCGAGTCGTAGGCCGTATAGCGGACGTCCTCGTTGGCGTCGTTGGTATCGCCGTCGCCGTTGCGGTCCATGGTGAAGCGGATCGCCGTGGCGGTGGCCTCGACGATGCCGGCGCCGGCCGTACCCGTGGGGTCGTAGCCGGCCATGCGCAGCTCGCGCACCAGCATGGCCATGCCGATGCGCGCTTGCTGTTGCATCTCCGCCACCAACTCGCGCGTGGCCAGGGCTTTGCGCTGGCCGGTGTAAAAGCCGTACGTCCCGGCCAGAAGCGCCAGCCCCAGGCTCATGGCGATGACCACCTCGACCAGGGTAAAGCCCTGCGGCGGGCTACCCCCAGGCTCAAGGAGCAAAGAGGGATTGCAGACTGACACGATGCGGCTCTCCCCCTTCCTGGCGCCAGGAAACGGTCACCACCACCACGCGGGTGCCGGGAACCGGGCCGGGATCGACAAAGGTGACTTGGCGGCGAAACTGGGGATAGCCGGGGAGGGTGCCGTAGTCTTCCAGCGGGAAGCGCTCCGCGGTGAGATTGGCAAAAGGCTCCCTGTGCATGGCCTCCAGGCGCTCCTCGGCAAGGGTGGTGGCCACCGTGAGCTGCTTGCTGAAGGCGAGGGTCCTGGCTGTCGACACCGTCATCGCCGTGAGCCCCAGCAGCCCCAGGGAGAGCACCACCAGAGCGACGAGCACTTCGGTGAGGGTAAACCCGGCCACCCTGCACTTGGGGGTCATGCCTACTCCACGTGGATGCGCCCGCCAAAAGAGACGCGCACCTGGCGCTCGCCGCGGGGGTTTTTCAGGGTAATCGTCGTCCCGGCGGCCACGGTGCCCAGGGGCTGGAAGCGCACGGGATTGGTGGTGGCGGCCAGCAGGTCGATGCCGGGAGGCAAGCGGACGTGGTCGAGCACCTGCCAGGTGCCGCCGTCGCCCTCTTGCTCTACAGTGTAAGCATCGCGCTCGACGTCGAAGCGGATCTGGAAGGGCGTGTTGCGCGCCACCGCCCGCATGCGGCTCAGCTGCAAATCAGAGGCCAGCTGGCGCGCGGCGGCGTTGAGGCGCATGGCGGTCAGCCAGCGTCCCAGGTGGGGCGCGGCCAGCGCCGCCACGATCCCGGCAAGCATCATAACCGCGAGCAGCTCGGTGGTGGTAAACGCCCGCTGCCAGCGCATCGCCTCTCCTTCCCCGCCACGTTGCTCGTACTCTACCCCTGGCGGGCACGTTTGTCAACAAGCGGGCAGGGGTCTCAACGTCTGCGGCTGAGGGCGCTACCCGGCATGCCAGGCGCTGTGGGATCAGGCGGCCAGCAAGGCGAGCACGGCGTCGTGCAGGCGGCCGTTGGAGACCACGGCATTGCCGCTGTAAATCGAGGGCCGGCCCTGGAAGTCGCTGAAGCGGCCACCGGCCTCTTCGACGAGGATCTTGATGGGCGCCAGGTCCCAGGGCTTGACGTCGCTTTCCACCATCACCTCGGCCTGGCCGCGGCAAACCAGCGTGTGGGCGAAGTAGTCGCCAAAGCCGCGCTGGCGCCGCGTGGCAGCAACCAGGCGCAGGAAGCCTTCCCAGCGGCCGCTGTGCTGCAGCAGGTTGAGCCCGCCGTGCAGCAGGGTGGCCTGGGCCAGCTCGGCCACGTCCGACACGCGCAGGCGCTCGCCGTTGCGGTAAGCGCCCTGGCCCCGCGCGGCGTAAAAGAGCTCGTCCTGCACCGGTGCGTAAATGACGCCGGCGGTGATCTCTCCGGCTTCTTCCAGGCCGATGAGGGTGGCAAAGTAGGGGATGCCGCGGATGAAGTTCTGGGTGCCGTCGATAGGATCGATGAGCCAGCGCGTCGTAGCCTCTGCCGCTTGGGCGCCAAACTCTTCCCCGAGGAACCCGTAGGTGGGAAACTGGCGCTTCAGGGTATCGACGAGCAGCGCTTCGGCCGCGCGGTCGGCGGCAGTGACCGGCGTCTGGTCGGCTTTGGTTTCCACCTGCAAGGCGGAGTAAAAGTGCGACAGGATGAGGCGGCCCGCCTCTTTGGCGGCGGCAATGGCGGCTTCAAGCTGGGGGGTCATCGTGCAGTCCCAAAGCGGCGACCGCGCCAGGGCGGCCGCCGGGAAGGGTTAGGGTTTGACGACGAGGATCTGCCCGCCGATGTGCGGCGGATGCAGGTGACAGATAAAGGGATACAGCCCGGCTTTGCTGGCGGTGAAGCGGACGGTGCTCTTGCGCTTTGAGGGCACTTCCACTTCCACCCCGAACTCGGCGATCTTAAAACCGTGCGGGGCGGTCAGCTTGTTGTCCAGGGTGAGCTCCACCTCGTCGCCTTCCTGAACGATCAGGCTCGAAGGCAGCCAGATCTTGGTGCCGTCGAGCTCGACGTTGATGAGGGTAAACTTCTTCACCTCGCCGGCTGCCGAAGGCAGCGCGGCGCCAAGGACCAGAACCAAGGCCAGCACGCCAAGGACTCGCCAACCGCAGACGCGCATCCTCTCCCTCCTCTACCAATCCATCGTTCCCGCAGGGCGCTACAGGGTACCACACCCCTGGCCGCGGCGGCAAACCGGCCAGGCGCCCTGCGGCTAGGGCACCAGCACCACCTTGCCCAGGTTGCGGCGCGCTTCCAGGTAGCGGTGTGCGGCGGCCGCCTCGCGCAGCGGAAACGTGCGGTCCACCACCGCCTTGAGCGCGCCGCTGGCCAGCAGCGGCAGGATGTCGTGAATCGCCGACCAACCGCGGCGCTCGCGCAGCCGCCCGCCCAGCCACAGGCCGTGCAAGCTCAAGTCACCGCGGATGAGTAGCCCCGGGTCGAGGGTGGCTGGCTGCTGGGCGCTGTTGCCCACCGTCACCAGGCGGCCGTAGCGCCGCAGCACGGCCACGCTCTGGCTGAACGTCTGGCCGCCTACCGACTCCAGCACCACATCGACCCCCTGGCCGTCGGTGAGGCGCTGGCAGGCTTGTACCAAGTCTTCTTCGCGGTAGTTGATGCCGGCGGTGGCGCCGAGTTGCCGGCAAAAATCGAGCTTGGCGGCGCTGCCGGCGGTGGCAATCACCCGCGCCCCGGCGTGGCGGGCGATCTGGATGGCGGCCATGCCCACGCCGCTGGCGCCGGCTTGCACCAGCACCCACTCGCCTTCCTGCACGCGGGCGATTTCTTGGAGGGCGATCCAGCTGGTGAGGAACACCACCGGCACGGCTGCGGCTTCTTCAAACGAGAGGTTGTCGGGAATGCGCACCGTCTGCGCGTCGTAAGCCGAGACGCGCTCGGCGTAGCCCCCCTGGCCGAGCATGGCCAGCACGCGCTCGCCAGGCCGCACCGTGGTTACCGCCTCGCCCACCTCGCGCACCACCCCGGCCACTTCCCAGCCCAGGATGAGGGGCAGCGTCGCTTCGCCGGGATAGGTGCCGCGCCGCCGCCCCAGGTCGCCACGGTTGACGCCGGCGGCCTTGACCTCGATGAGCACGCTGTGGGGGCGCACCACCGGCTCTGGCACCTCCTCGTACTGCAGCACCTCGGCCGGGCCAAACTGGTGCAGGCGGACCGCTTTCATCACCGGTTCCTTTCTGGGCTCAAGCCTTAGGCGTGCCACCGCCTGCGGGCGGTGGCTTCACACGCTGTGGCGCTCCATGGCCTGCGAGCGGCGGCGCATTTCCTGCAAGTAAGCCGGTCCCAGGGCCTCCACGCTGGCCCGCATGCTTTCTCGAAACGGCCGCGTGTCGCCGGCGATAAGCGCCTGCCCCAGCTGCTGCGCGATTTCCAGGTACGCGCGCAGCATCGCCGGGCCTTGCTCGTTGAAGGCCTGGATCTCGCAGTAGAGATCCGGGTCGCCGCTCAGAATGCGCCCCATGGTGGCCAGGGAAGCGCGCGAGTTGGGCGAGCTGTAGCGCTCCATTTCTGCCGCATCCCCAAACTGAGTGCGCAGCACCTGTGCCAGCACCACCTTGGTGAAGTGCTCTAGGTTCTGGTGGAAGGCCATCTGCTTGTCGTGGTATTCGGGGGTGGTGTAGGTGATTTTGGCGCCGTACTTGTAAAAGATGCTCTCGAACTCCTGCGCCAGCTCCCCCGAGGCCGGGGTGCGGGTAAAAATGACGTTTTGCTGCCGCAGGCTCTCCACCGCGGGGCCAAAGACGGTGTGCATGCCCAGCACTTCCACCCCCGGTGGCACCGCCTCCAGCATGGCGGCCACCGGCCGCGTCTTGATGGAGGCGTTGTCGGTGATCAGCTGCCCGGGGCGGAAGAGGGGACCGACGGCGCGGATGACGTCCACCGTGTACTGGAGGGGCACGTTGATGATCACCGCGTCGGAGCGGGCAATACACTCCTCGTAGGTGAGCGGGGTGCGGCGGCCGCTGATGAGCACCGTGTAGCCGGCGGCACGGAAGAAGCGCTGAAACCACTGCCCCATCTGGCCGGTGCCGCCAATGATGCCGATGGTGCGCAGGCGCGGCTCGTTGAAAGCGCAGCGCGGGTAAGTGCCAAAGACCCGGATCTCGATCTCCTCGTCGCGCAGCTGCTGCGCCAGGGCCTCGAGGCAGCCTTGGACTGGGGGATCCTCGAGGTGGCCTTCCACTTCCATGTAGAAGCGAAAGGCGCCCAGGGTGTCGGGGCGGGAGTGGATGGCGGAGAGGTTGAGGCCGTAAGCCTTGCTGATGATGGCCAGGATGTCTTCGAGCAGGCCGATGCGGTCACGGTGCGGATAAATGACCAGGGCGGTGGCGTCGCTGCCGGTGCGCGGGTGGTATGGCTCGCGCAGCGGGCCGAGCACCGCAAAGCGGGTTTTGTTGTGCTTGACGTTGCCGATGTTGCGAGCGATCACGTGCAGGCCGTACTGGCGCAGCGCCGCTTCGCTGCCGATGGCGGCGGCGTCGTGCCAGCGCTGGCGCACGATGGCCTCCATGGCGGCGCTGGTGCTGGCCACCTCGATGAGCTGCGCTTCGGGGTAGTGCTGGTGCAGGTAGGCCGAGCACTGCTTGAGGGCCTGGTCTTTGGAGAGGATGCGGCGAATGGGGGCATCGGGGCGCAAGGGCCCCCAGGGCGTGCTGGATGGGCAGCACCCGCATGTCGACGATTTTGAGGGCTTCGCCATAGTGGTAGAGGTAGTCGAGGGTTTCGGTCACCGGCCCCTGGATGACGTTTTCGATGGGCACCAGGCCGCGCTCCACTTCGCCACGGGCCACGGCGGCAAACACCGCCTCAATGGAGGGATAAGGGCAGTAGGTGGCGTCGGGCGCGGCGGCCCTGGCCGCTTCTTCGGTGTAGGAGCCGGGCGGGCCGAGATAGCCAAGTCGCATGGGTTCCCTTGCTGCCTGCGGAAGAGGTTGTCGAGCTCTTTTTATAGCACGCCTGGCAAAAGGTGCAAGTCCGGAGCCGGCAGCCGCCGCAAACCCTTTGACTTGGAGGGTTGGGGCTTCCTACAATTGCCCACATGGAACCGATCCCGGAGCCGCGCATGCGCCGCTACGTCGTCTACGGCGGCAGTTTTGATCCCATCCACGTCGGGCACCTCTCGATGCTCGAGCGTGCGGTGGCCATGGGCTATACCGTGCTGGCGGTGCCGGCATACCGCCACGCCTTTGGCAAGCGCCTCTCCCCGTTTTGCCACCGGCTGCGCATGTGCGAGCTGGCGCTTACGGCCACCGGCTTGCCGCCCCGCGCGCGGGTGTGCGGCGTCGAGCGCCAGCTGGGCGAAGGCAACACGGCACCGGTTTACACGTACAACGTCCTTTGCTGCCTGCGCGACAAGCTGGGCGAGGCGCCCTATCTGCTCGTCGGTCCGGACATTGCCAAGGAATGGGAGCGCTGGTACCAGCATCGCCGCATCGACCAGGAGTTTGGCCGCCTCTGCCTGCCGGTGGTCCATCCCATTCACAGCTCGGAGCTGCGGCGGCGCATTCGCGCCGGCGCCTGCCGTGAGAGCCTGCGGCCTTTTCTCCCCGAGGCAGTGATCGATTACATTTTCACGCACCGCCTCTACCGCGACGCCGAGCCCGACTAGCGCGGAGCAGCGCGCAGCCGCGTGCCCCTACTCTACAGGCCAGGCCGGCGAGGATCTCTGGGGCGGTTTCCCCCGCAGCGCCTCGCCTCGCGCCGGCCAGGCCGCCTCCGGCACGTAGACGGCTTCCAGGCAGGCGCGCATGGCAGGGGGAATACGCGTGGGGCGGCCACTTGCGCGGGTAAAAGCGCCGTGCACTTCGGCCAGGGCGAGCAGCTCGCCGCTGCTGGCGCGGTAGAGCTCCTGCTGCCAGATCATGAGCGCGCCGCGAAAGTGGACGATGTAGCTCACCAGGTCGAGCACGTCGTCGGCAAACGCCGGTGCCTTGTACTGCACCCGTACCTCGGTAGCCACCACCGCGTAGCCCTGCCGCAGCACCTCGCGAAAAGGCAGCCCGGCCGCCGCCATTGCCTCCAGGCGTCCCACCTCGAAGTAGTGCAGGTAGACGGCGTGGTTGACGTGCCCGAGCAAGTCGCACTCGTAGTGGCGCACGGTGAGCTGGCAGCGAAACTTGTCCGCCATGGCACGCCTCATGAACCTTGGGTCACCGTGGCCTGGGCCGTTTGACCACTGAGGTCGTCGGTGACCGTCACGGTAATCGTCTGGCCGTCTTGGTCTGGGGTCGTGGTCAGGACAAAGGATTGACCAAAGGCGACGGTGATGGTGGTTCCAGACTCACCGGTGTCGAGGTTAATCAAGGTTCCTGCGGTGGTGGTGACCGTGTAGGTAGTCCGCGTGCCGCCACTAACGGTGAAAGTCACGGTGCCGCCACCGGCGGACAAGGTGGCGCTCGACGGGCTGATACTGACAGGAATAAGGCACGTCGGATCGACGCGTTCGTCGCAGGCGCAGGTAATTGCCACTCCATAGGGACTGACCGCGCCCGGAGGAGCAACGTCCTCGTCGTCAAAATCGCTGGCCGCTCCAGGGAGGAAGAAAATGGCCATATCGGATCCCTCACTGCCGGCCACGGTGGCACGCGCTTCCAGGGCCACTTCCACCCAGGTAAATTCCTTGGCATAGGTGACATTGAAGAAAGCAAAGCCGGTCTCGTCGGTGGTGAGACTGACCGGCACGGTGGCCACGTTGCCGGGTTCGAGGAATCCGTTGTTGTTGACGTCCTCCCCTGCATCCAGGATGCCATTTCGGTTGCCGTCTTCGTTATTGCACGCCTGATCGGTGTCATCAGGGAAACCGCTGGCCGGGTCGATAGAGAGCTGCTTGGCCCACACGACGAAATTCCCGTCTTCGTCGAAGACCGGGACGTAAACCCCCTTCTGATAGCGGGTTGGAAAAAGGTTGAGCTCGACCGTGGCACCGGCCACGGGATTGCCATTGGCGTCGGTGACCAGCACCGAGTAAGGAAACGCATACTGGGTATCCGAGGGAAGCAGCACGGTGTTGCCCGTGCCCAAAGTGACGAATAGGGACTCCTGCGCCACGGTAAGCGTAACGCGGTCGCAGGGGCCGGCAGGGAGCGGATCGGCAGGGTTGCAGCCCACGGTTCCTTCTACGACAGCGTCGATGATCACGCCATCCTGGGCGCTGGGCACGGCGCCGGCCGTGTAGACGGTGCTGGCCCGCCCGAAGCTGTCGGTTACCGCCGAGGCCGGGAAAATGCTGCCGCCGGTCACGTCCTCTAGCGTGAAGAGCACCGTCTGGTTCTTGACCAGATTGCCTTGGGGATCGCGGACCACTGCGGTGATGACACTCTGCTGGTCGGTGCTGCCCTCAGGGTTGACGCCCAGGGTGGTCGGCGAGGCCTGCAGGATAAGAGAGGCGGGCTGGGTCGCAATGAATTCCACCGTGAGCTGGCTCGAGGGGCCACCGGAAGCGGCCGTGGCAGTAATCACCGCCGGTCCGGCGTTGTTTGCCTGAATGGTCACCTGCGCGTCCCCGTTGGCGTCGGTGACCGCGCTGGTGGCGCTCAGAACGCCCCGCGTAGCGGCAAAGTTGATCGTCTGCCCCTCCTGGGGGATCCCGTCCTTCTCCCAGTGCACGATGAGGGTTTGGGGCGTGTTGAGGGGAATCTCGGCCCCTGCTGCGGGGGCGGTGAACACAAAATTGTCCGGGCTCACGGTGAGAATAAACGTGGCGGTGGCGCCCAGGGCACTGGCCTGGATGGTGTCGGTGTCCGCCACCGTAGCGGTGACGGTGACGGTGGCCGCGCCATTAAAGTCGGTGGTCACTTCTGTGGCGCTCAGCGCGTTGCCCAGCGTCGAGCTGAGGGCAATGGTGCGGCCAGCAATGCCCGTGCCGCCGGAGTCACGCAGGAGCAAGGAGAGGGTGGTGGTCTGCCCCAGCACCAGCGCGCTGGCGCCGCTGATGGAAAGCGTGGTACCGCTCACTTGCACGGTGTTGGTGGCGCTGAGGCCTCCGGCGGTGGCGGTGACGGTGATGGTGCGGTTGCTGGGATCGCCGGCAGTGGAAAGCGCGGCCGTCGCCGCTCCGGAGGCGTCGGTCGTGCCGCTGACGACAGTAATCCCCCCGGAGTCGGCGGCAAAGGCCACCGCCACGCCGGCGACGAAGTTGTTGTTGGCGTCGCGCACCAGAGCGGTAAGGGTCACCGTCTCGGAGCCGTCGGAGTCCATCTGCGGGCTGCTTACCAGCAGCTCGAGGCTGGCCGGCACGGCTGCCACTTCCACGGTGATGCTGACGGCGCCGGTGACGCCGTTGGTGGCTTCGGCCTGCACCGTGTCGGTGCCCGGGGTAAGCCCCGCCGTGTAGGTCACTGCCACCCGCCCGTTGGCATCGGTCACGCCGCTGAGCGCTTCCAGACTACCGCCGCTGGCATTGACCACCAGGGCAAAAGTCAGCGTCTCGCCCGGCACAGGGTTGCCCTGCGCGTCGGTCACCGTGGCCTGCACCACCACCGTGCCTCCCACCAGCACCGTCGCCGGGGTAGCGGTCAAGGCAATCGTCGCCGGCGCTCCGGCGACAAACTGCACCGTGACGCTGGCCAGAAAGCCGGCTGCCGAGGCGATGACGGTGGCGGTGCCGATGTTGGTGGCGGCAATGAGGCTGACGCTGGCCACGCCGTCGGCGTCGGTGAGGGCGCTGGCGGGCGACAGCGTCCCCGCCGTGGTGGTAAAGGTGACCGTGATGCCCGGAATCCCTTCGCCGGCGGCGTTGCGCACCGTGGCGCGGATGACGGTAGCACTCACGCCGTCGGCCACCAGGGTGTCCGTGCCGGCCACGAGAGAAATCGACGCCACTTCGGGCACGGTGATGCTTTCTTGCACGGTGATGCTGACGGCGCCGGTGACGCCGTTGGTGGCTTCGGCCTGCACCGTGTCGGTGCCCGGGGTAAGCCCTGCCGTGTAGGTCACTGCCACCCGCCCGTTGGCGTCGGTCACGCCGCTGAGCGCTTCCAGACTACCGCCGCTGGCATTGACCACCAGGGCAAAAGTCAGCGTCTCGCCCGGCGTGGGGTTGCCCTGCGCGTCGGTCACCGTGGCCTGCACCACCACCGCCTCTCCCAGGGCGGGCGTACTCGGCGTGGCGGTGAGTACGATGGTGGCCGGCGCTCCGGCGACAAACTGCACCGTGACGCTGGCCAGAAAGCCGGCTGCCGAGGCGATGACGGTGGCGGTGCCGATGTTGGTGGCGGCAATGAGGCTGACGCTGGCCACGCCGCTGGCGTCGGTGAGGGCGCTGGCGGGCGACAGCGTCCCCGCCGTGGTGGTAAAGGTCACCACCACCCCGGGCAGACCCTCACCGGCGGCATTGCTCACCGTGGCGCGGAGGGTAACGGCGCTGCTGCCGTCGGCCACCAGGGTGTCGGCGCCGGCCACCAGAGAAATCGACGCCACCTCGCTCTCCAGCGCCACTTCCACGTCCACCTGGATGGCCACCGTGGCCGTCAGGCTGGCGCTCACCGTGATGCGCACCGTGTCCGTGCCGGGCTGCGCGCCAGCCAGGTAAGTGACGCTGGCTTTCCCCTGGGTATCGGTGACGGCCGTGATTTCGGTGGTGGCAGTGCCCCCCGCTTGCAGGCTGCCGCCGCTTTCGCTGCTTTCGAGGGAAAACGTCACAGCCTGGTTCGCCACGGGATTGCCAAAGGCATCGGTCACCAGCGCTTCGAGGGTTGCCGTTTCGCCGCGCTTGGGGGTCTGCGGCGTCACCTTGGGGGTGAGCGCCACCGGTGGCCCGGCCACGAAGGTCACCGTGAGGCTGGTGCGAAAGCCCAGGGCGTCGGCAGTCACCGTGGCGGTGCCGATGGTCGTCGGCGCCGTGAGCAAGACTTCTGCCACGCCGCTGGCATCGGTAAGCACCGTGAGCGCGTCGCCGCTCTGCGCCTGGCGCGTTTCCGCCTGCCGCCGGCTGGCGGTAGCGCTTGGCAGCGACAGGCTCCCCGCTGTGGTCGCAAACGTCACCGCCACGTTGGGAATACCGGTGCCCGCGGCGTCGGTGACCGCCAGGCGGATGGGCAGGGTGCTGGTGCCGTCGGCCACCAGCTCGGTTTCGCCGGTGGCTGTTGACAGGAAAAGGTCGATGGCGGCCGCGGGCTGCTCGCGCAGGGACTCGGCTTCCTCGCTGGTGCTACCGCAGCCCTGCAGCAGCAAGGGCAGCAAGAAAAAGAAGAGGGCTGCCAAGCGGAGGCGGGCCACCACGGCAGGCTCCTAGAGGGGGAACTGCCACACCGGTCCTGGCGGCGGCTCGTCCGAGAGCTTGAACTGCGGCAAGGCGAAGTCCTCGGAAATATCCTGAAACACCACTTCCACGCGCTTGCCGATGGCCACGTTGGCTTCCGCCTCGGGGCGAAACTGGGCGTCGACCAAATTGGCCACCAGGCGCAGGCCGTCGCCGGGGTTGGGCACGTCCTTTTGCTCGTCGAGCTCTACCACCACCACCGGGTAGGGGGTCACGTCGCGGAAACCCGGCTGGATGGCGTGGTAGACGATCTCGTAGCTGTAAATCGTTCCCTTGCCACTTACCTCCTGCCAGCGCCATGCAAGCGACTGGCACCAAGGGCAGGCCGCCCCTGGGGGAAAGCGCATGAGGCCGCAGGCGGTGCACTGCTTCATCACCAGCCGGTGCTGCCGCGCCGCCTGGAAGTAGCCCAGGTACTCGGTGTCGTTGTCGCCAATCTGGATGCGCATGCCACGGTACTCAACGTCGATCATCGCTTACCTCCGCAGGATGAGGGCGCTGCCCGTCACCGGCGTGGCCCAGCCCAGGTTCATGGCGATCTCGGCGTCTTTGACTTGCCGGCAGCCCCCTTCGGCATAGTCGTACGTGTGGATGCCCTCCTGCCAGCGCGGGCAGAAGTCGTCGGCTTGGCCGCGCAGCTGGCGCACGTTTTCGATCACCAGGTTCATGCCGTGGGTATAGCCCTCGCACAGGTGGCCGCCGCTGGTGTTGTTGGGACGCCGGCCGCCCAGCTCGATGATGCCGCTGGAGACGTAGTCTCCGCCCTCGCCTTTTTTGCAAAAGCCGTAGTCTTCAAGTTGCAGCACGGTGGTAAACGTAAAGGCGTCGTACGAACCGGTGATGTCGACGTCCTCGGGGCCAATGCCGGCCATGCCGAAGACGCGCTCGGCGGCGTACTTAGCGGCCACCGAGGTGATGGGCACGTCGTTGTAGAACCAGTCGCCGCGCTTTTTGGTCACCCGGCCCACCACCCCCATGATGTAAATGGGCCGCTGCCGCAAGTCGCGGGCGCGCTCGGCCGAAGTGACGACGAGCGCCGTGGCGTTGTCGGTCTCGATGCAGCAGTCGAGCAGGTGCAGGGGCTTGCAGATCCAGCGTGAGTTGAGCACGTCTTCCACGGTGTAGCGCTTTTTGTAGTACGCCTTGGGGTTGTTGCTGGCGTGCTTGCTGTGCGCCACTTTCACCGCCGCCACCTGCTCGCTGGTGACGCCGTACTCCATCATGTAGCGCATGAACACCGGGGCGAAGCGCTGGCCGGCGCTCACCATGCCGTAGGGGCGCTCCAGCAGCTGGCTGCCCACCACCGGCGCGGCGGCGCGGCGGCCGGTGCCGCCGATGCGCACCTCGCTGTAGCCGTTCATGGAGCGGAAAAT
Organism: Candidatus Tectimicrobiota bacterium; assembly: GCA_026005175.1. GTDB lineage: Bacteria > Tectomicrobia > Entotheonellia > Entotheonellales > Entotheonellaceae > BPKO01. Next base: position 315,659 of record BPKO01000003.1, on the reverse strand, counting down.
GACCACCGTCTCGCACATGCCCAGCTCGATGGCGCCGATGGACAGGCCGATGAGGGCCTCGGTGCTCGAGCCGCCCCCCGAGCAGTCCATGAAGAAGTCGAGGCGGATGCCCAAGTCGGCGGCAATCTCCGGGCTGGGGGTCGAATCGCCGCCGTGGTAGCTTAGCATGCCGTTGACCTGCGCCGGCGTCAGCCCGGCGTCGTGGAGGGCGTTGCGGATGGCCTCCACGGCCATGGCACGCGTGGTCTTGCCCGAATTCTTGGTGTAGGCGGTTTCGCCCACGCCTACGATGCAGTACTTGTCGCTGAGCCGTCCCATACGTCCCTCTATACCAGGCGTTCGTAGAACTCAAGCACCGGGGGGCCTTCCAACATGCCGCGCAAGTCGATCCCCATCTCTTTGAGGTGGGCGCGGTGGGCGTCAAGCGCGGCCTGGTCGTCGTATTCTTCGTAGAACATATAGACCCGCGGGTTTTCGGTGGAGCGGTGGAAAAGGTAAGCGTGGTTGCCGGGCTCCTCGCGCACTTTGGGCACGGCTGCGCGCATGATGCGCTCGAACTCCGCCTCGCAGCCCGGTTTGACGGTGAGCTTGGCAATAAAGGTCAGCATGGCGAGCCTCCTCACGGGCAGTTGTCAAAGTTGCCGATGGTGAACTCGGCGGCGCCTTCGATGCGGATGCTTTCCTGAAAGAGGTCGGTGCGCGCCGTAAACACGTAGTTGGCCGTGTACGAGGGCAAGAAAGAAGAAAAGAGCTCTCCCCCTTTGGCCACGTACTCGTCTTTGACGCGCAGGGGCACGAAAGGAAACGTGGCCTCCACGCTGCCGTCGGCAGGAACCACCAGAGTCTGTCCCGGCGACACGGTAAAGCCGGTAAGCGGCGGGCAGCCGGTGGCCTGCGCGGGGCAGTCGTTGAGGGTATAAGAGACGGCAAAGTTCTCGATGGTGATCGCAAGCCCGGCGGAAGCGCCGGGAAAAGTGGTGTTGGCAAAAGTAATGGTGGCGTTGTGGTCGCCAAAGGGCTCCAGCTCTAGTTCGCCCGTTTCCTCGTCGACGTCACAGACGTCCCGCACGGCGTCGACGTTAGAGGTGGGCTCTTCGTTTATATTGATAGGCTGGATACTGGTGATGGCCAGGCAGGCCACGAAGTCCCCGGCGCCGCCGCAGGCCTCGCCGCCCGGGGTGCCGCAGCCCGCCAGCAGGAGCAGCACGCCGGCGAGCACGGCCCACCACCCTTGCCACTGCTGCCACCCCTGCACGAGGGGCGCTTGTCGCTTTGCCGCTCCTGGGATCATCGACACCGGGCTGTGTGCTTGCCGCGTGGTGTGGTGCGGCGGGGTTGCGGCCACGGCGCGTGCCTCGCCGCCTGCGGGGAAACGCGCGCTGCGAGCAAAACGGTAGAGGGTTGGCAGGTCTTTGTCAAGAAGAATTTATCCCTGCGCGCTTGACGCGCGCGGCGCCGTGTGGTAAAGCAAAGAGGCCGTGCCCCCATTGCCGAGGCAGGAGAGCACCGCATGCCCGTAGTCCGTACCCTCTCGTTGCAAGTGATGCACCGCGACGGCGTGGCGCCGCTGGCGTTTACGTTTGACACGGTGATTTGCGGCGGCTACAGCGGCCGCAACCAGGAGGCGATCGAGCGCCACATTGCCGAGCTGCGTGCCCACGGCCTTGAGGCGCCGAGCAAGACGCCGATCTTCTTCAAAGTGTCGACCAATCTGGTGAGCACCGAGACGGTGGTGGAAGTGCAGGGCCCACGCACCTCGGGGGAGGTGGAGTTCGTCCTCCTGTGCCAGGGTGCGCCGCGCTGGGTGACGGTGGGCAGCGACCACACCGACCGCGAGCTCGAGAAGTACTCCATTGCCGGCTCCAAGCAGATGTACCCGAAGCTTCTTGCCCCCACCGTCTGGCCCCTGGAGGAGGTGGCCGACCACTGGGACGAGCTACTCTTGCGTGCCTGGGTGCACGTGGAAGGCGAGCGGCACCTCTACCAGGAAGACACCCTGGCTGCCATGCTGCCGCCGGCGCAGCTGCTGGCCGCCGCGGCGCAGGAGTACCCGCCGGCGGCCTTCCAGCAGGCGGTGGTCTTCTCCGGCACCATTGCCACCCAGGGCGGCGCCTTGCTCTTTGGCGAGCGCTTCGACGTCGAGCTCCTCGACCCGGTGCTGGACCGCTGCCTTCAGCACAGCTACGCCATCGAGATCCTTTAGCGCCAAGGGGAAGCCCATGGCCATTGCGCAGCGCGTGCGCCAGCACATGCAGGCCGCTTCCTGGATCCGGGCCATGTTCGAGGAAGGGCTGCGCCTCAAGCAGCAGTACGGCGAGGAGAACGTCTACGACTTGTCGCTGGGCAACCCGGTGATGGAGCCGCCGCCGCAGTTCTACGAAGTCTTGCGCGACCTGGTGCAGCATCCCGTGCCCGGCATGCACCGCTACATGCCCAACGCCGGCTATCCTCAGACGCGCGCTGCCATTGCCGCGCAGCTATCCCGCGAAACCGGCGTGCCGTTTAGCGCCGAGCACATCGTGATGACGGTGGGTGCGGCGGGGGGGCTCAACGTGGTGCTCAAGACCCTGCTTGACCCCGGCGACGAGGTGATCATTTTCGCCCCTTACTTTGTCGAGTACCACTTTTACGTCGAGAACCACCAGGGCGTTGCCAAGGTGGTGCCCACCGACGCCGCTTTTAACCTCGACCTAGAGGCGCTGGCGCGGGCGCTGACGCCGCGCACCAAAGTGGTGCTCATCAACTCGCCCAACAACCCCACCGGCGTGGTTTACCCAGAAGCCACCCTTGCCGCGCTGGGCGAGCTGCTGCGGCAGGCCGAGCGGCGTCTGGGCCATCCCCTTTACCTGGTAAGCGACGAGCCTTACAAGAAGCTACTCTACGACGGCGTGCGCTATCCCGAGATCTACGGCCACTTTGCCAACAGCCTTGCCGTCACCTCGTACGCCAAGGACCTCGCCCTGCCCGGCGAGCGCCTGGGCTACATTGCCGTCAATCCCGCCTGTGCCGACTTGCGCGCGCTGCTCGACGGCCTCAGCTTTGCCAACCGCACCCTGGGGTTTGTCAATGCCCCAGCCCTCATGCAGCACGTCATCGCCCGCCTGCAAGGGGTGACCATCGACGTGGGGCAGTACGCGCGCAAGCGCGACTTTTTGTGCACCGAGCTGCAGGCCATGGGCTACCAGTTCGTGTGGCCGCAGGGGGCGTTTTACCTCTTTCCGCGCACCCCCATTGCCGATGACGTGGCGTTTGTGCGCGCCTTGCAGCAGCGGCGCGTGCTCACCGTGCCCGGCAGCGGCTTTGGCACCCCGGGCTACTTCCGCATCGCTTACTGTGTCGAGGATCGCACTCTGGAAGGGGCGCTAGAGGGCTTGCGCCAGGCCGCCAAGGCGTACGGGCTGTAGGCTTTTACCAGCGCAGCAAGGTGGCACCCCAGTTGAACCCGGTGCCAAAGGCCACCAGCAGGCACAGGTCGCCGCGCCGCAGGCGGCCTTCCTGGCAGGCTTCGTGCAGCAAAATGGGCACCGAGGCAGCCGAGGTGTTGCCGTAGCGGTCGATGTTGACCGGGATCTTCTCGCGGGGAATGTTCAGGCTTTCGGCAATGGCCTCAAGGATGCGGGTGTTGGCCTGGTGGAAGAAGAAGTGGTCGATGTCCTCGAGGCGCAGGCGGTTGGCCTCCAGGCACTCCAGGATCACCTCGCGGAAGCGGCGCACCGCGTAGACGAAGACGGCGCGGCCGTCCATGCGCGGCCGCACGCGGTCGTCGTCGATTTTTTTCTTCACCACCGGCGGGAAGGTGGTGGTGCCAAAGACCTCGCCGTAGAGTTTGGTCAGCAGGGTGCCGTCGGTGTGCAGGTGGTGGGAGATCAGCCCGCTGGGCTCGCCTTCTTCAGCCGGCACCAAGATGGCGGCGCCGGCGCCGTCGGCAAAGAGCACCGACATATCACGGCCGCGGTTACTGTACTCGAAAAACGACGACAGCAGCTCGGCGCCCACCACCAGCACCGTGTTGTACGTCCCTGTCTTGATGTACTGGTCAGCAAGGGAGAGGGCGAAAATGAACCCGGCACAGCCCTGGTTCATGCTGAACGTCGGCGTCGAGGTCAGCCCCAGCTTGTCAGCCAGCACACAGGCCACCCCCGGGTAGGCGTAATCCGGCACCACGCTGGTCTGGATGATGAGGTCGAGATCGGCGGCGGTGAGGTTGGCCTGCTTGAGGGCCATCTCCGTGGCGGCCAGGGCCAAGTCGGAGGTGGTCATGGTGGCATCGATGTGACCGTCGAGGCCGCGCTCGTACAGTTCCTTGAGGAAGGCGTCCTTGTCCGGCGCCTGGGCCAGCCGCTGCAGCATGCGGTAAGTGTCATAGACCACGCGGCGTTCTTTGATGCCGGTGCGCTGCGTGATCCACTCGTCGCTGGTATCCATCACCTGCGCCAGGAGGTCGTTGGTGACCACGAAGTCGGGCACGTACATGCCGGTAGCCAGGATCTTCGCCTTCCGCATCGAGCGCCTCTCTCCTTTGCTTTAGAGTCCCAGGCGGCTGCCCGGGGTCAAAGTCACGTAAGTATACCCCGCTACCCTGGGTAAGGCCAGGGAGGGCGAGCGGCAGCTAGCGCCCGGCCGGGGTGGCGGCTTCTTCCTGCTTGGCCACTTCCACCGTCTTGGCGATGGCCTCGGCGGGCAGCGGGATGACCTTCCAGAACAGCGGCAGCATCTCCTCCCAGCGTGCCAGGATGTCGGCGGCGCGCCGGCTGCCGGTGGCCTGCTGGTGGCGCAGGATGAGGCTGTAAAGGGTGTCGATGTCCTGCGCCTCTTCCAGGCGCGCCAGGCGGATCATTTCCGGGTTGATGCGCCCCGGGAACAGGCCGGCTTCGTCAAGCACGTAGGCCGTGCCGTTGGACATGCCGGCGCCGAAGTTGCGGCCGGTTTCGCCGAGGACGACCACGCAGCCGGCGGTCATGTACTCGCAGCCGTGGTCGCCGATGCCTTCCACCACCGCCAGGGCGCCCGAGTTGCGCACCGCAAAGCGCTCGCCGGCGCGGCCGGCGGCAAACAGCGTGCCGCCCGTGGCGCCGTAAAGCACCGTGTTGCCCATGATGACGTTCTCGTGGGAGGCAAAGCGTGCTTCCGGCGGTGGCTTGACGATGATCTCGCCGCCCCCCATGCCCTTGCCGACGTAATCGTTGGCTTCCCCTACCAGGATGAGGCGCATGCCTCTCACCGTGAAGGCGCCAAAACTCTGCCCGGCGCTGCCCACGAAGTGCAGCTCGATGGTGCCCTCGGGCAGTCCCTGGTCGCCCCAGCGGCGGGCGATGGCCCCGGCCAGGCGGGCTCCTACCGTGCGGTGCACGTTGCGGATGGGATAAAAGAGGCGCACCGGCTTTTGTTCCTCAATGGCCGGCGCCGCTTCGGCGATGAGGCGGTTGTCCAGCGGCTCGTCGGGGCGGTCGTTGCGTGCCTGGAGGCAGCGGTGGGGCAGGGTACCGGTGAGGTCGGCCTGGGCCAGGATGGGCCGCAGGTCGAGCTGCCAGGCCTTGGTGTGCGCCGTGGGCGGGGCCGGCTCGAGCAAGTCGGTGCGGCCGATAATTTCCTCAAGGCTGCGGTAGCCCAGGGAAGCCAGGATTTCCCGTACTTCCTGGGCGACGTGGGTAAAGAAGCGCACCGCCATCTCCGGCGACCCCGGAAAGCGCGCCCGCAGGTCGGGCCGCTGCGTGGCCACCCCCACCGGGCAGGTGTTGAGGTGGCACTGGCGGGCCATAACGCAGCCCACCGCCACCATGGCGGCGGTGCCAAAGCCGTACTCTTCGGCTCCCAGGCAGGCGGCGATGACCACGTCGCGCCCGGTCTTCATGCCGCCGTCGACACGCAGCCGCACGCGGCTGCGCAGGTTGTTGAGCACCAGCACCTGCTGCGTCTCCGACAGCCCCAGCTCCCAGGGAGAGCCGGCGTTTTTGATCGACGACAGCGGCGAGGCGCCGGTGCCGCCGTCGTACCCGGAGATAAGGATGACGTCGGCGTAGCCCTTGGCCACTCCGGCAGCGATGGTGCCCACCCCTTCCTCGGCCACCAGCTTGACGCACACCCGGGCGTGCGGGTTGACCATTTTCAAGTCGTAGATGAGCTGCGCCAGGTCTTCGATCGAGTAAATGTCGTGGTGCGGCGCCGGCGAGATGAGGGGGATGCCTTCTACGGCGCGGCGGATGCGGGCGATGTGCGCCGCCACCTTGTGTCCCGGGATCTGTCCGCCCTCGCCGGGCTTTGAGCCCTGCGCCATTTTGATTTCCAGCTCCTCGGCGCGCACCAGGTACTCCGGCGTCACCCCGAAGCGCCCCGAGGCCACTTGCTTGATTTTTGAGGCCGCCGAGTCGCCGTTGGGGAAAGGATGCCACCACTCGGGGTCCTCGCCGCCCTCGCCGGTGTTGGACTTGGCTCCCAGGCGGTTCATGGCGCGCGCGATGGTACTGTGCGCTTCCGGGCTCAGCGCTCCCAGTGACATGGCCTGGGTGCAGAAGCGCCGCACGATGCTTTCAATCGGCTCCACTTCTTCTACGGGAATAGGGGAGCGGTCGGAGCGAAAGCGCAGCAAGTCGCGCAGGGCCAGCGGCTCGCGGCCGTTCACCAGCTGCGCGTAGGCGCGGTAGTCTTCGTAAGTGCCGCTTTTGACCGCCTTGTGCAGGGCCTTCACCACGTTGGGGTTAAAGGCGTGCGCCTCGCCGCCTTTGCGGTAGCGGTAAAAGCCGGTGTCGGGGAGGCGGGCGGGTGGGGCACCAAAGCCTTCGCGGTGGCGCGCCAGGACGTCGGCCGCCAGCTCGGCCAGGCCAATGCCGCCCAGGCGCGAGGCGGTGCCGGCAAAGCAGCGCTCTACGAGGGCCTCGGAGAGGCCTACCGCTTCGAAGATCTGGGCACCGTGGTAGCTCGAAACGGTAGAGATGCCCATTTTCGACATCACCTTGCGCAGGCCGTAGTCGAGCGAGATCTTGTAGTTGAGCACCGCCTGCTCGGGATCGAGCCCTTCCTCTTCCGCCTGCGCCAGCTGGCGCACCGTGGCCAGCGCCAGGTAGGGGTGCACGGCGCTGGCACCGTAGCCGATGAGGCAGGCCAGGTGGTGCACTTCCCAGGCCTCTCCGGTTTCGGCCAGCAGGCTGGCCTTCATGCGCTTGCCCTGGCGGATGAGGTGGTGGTGGACAGCGCCCACCGCCAGCAGCATGGGCACCGCGGCGTGCGCCGCGTCGACGCCGCGGTCGCTGAGGATGAGCAGCGCCTTGCCGGCATCGATGGCGTCGCTGGCCTCCTCGCAGAGGCGGTCAAGGGCCGCTTCCAGGCCCGCGGCGCCTTCCGCCACGGGGAAGCACGTTGACAGCGTGGCGGCGGGAAAATCGGGCAGCTGGCGCAAGGTGGCCATGTCGTGCTCGAGCAGCACCGGGCTTGCCAGGCGGATGAGGCGGGCGTGGCCCGGCGACTCTTCAAGAAAACTGCGCCGCGGCCCCAGGTAAGTGTAAAGAGACATCACCAGCTTTTCGCGCAGCGGGTCGATGGGCGGGTTGGTCACCTGGGCGAACTTCTGCTTGAAGTAGTTGAAGAGCAGCCGCGGCCGCGTCGAGAGCACCGCTGGCGGGGTGTCGTCGCCCATCGACCACGTAGGCTCTTTTTTCTCGCTGAACATGGGGCGCAGCACGTACTTTGCTTCTTCCTCGGTAAAGCCAAAGGCCACCTGCAGGGAAAGGAGGGCTTCCGGCTTGCCATCGGCAAAGTGGCCGTTGCCGGTCGCCACCGGCGTGCTGCTCAGGCGCACCAGCCGCTCCTGCAGCCACTGCTCGTAGTCTTGGCGCTGGGCGAAGTACTGCTTGATCTCGGCATTGGTGAAGAAGCGCTGCGCCACCGTGTCCACGGCAATCATCTGCCCCGGCCCGAGGCGTCCCTTACGCACCACGCGGGCGGGGTCGACCTCGATGACCCCGGCTTCCGAGGCCATGATCACCAGCCCGTCGTCGGTCATGCAGTAGCGGGCCGGCCGGAAGCCATTGCGGTCGAGCACGGCGCCCACGATGCGGCCATCCGAAAAGGCGATGGCCGCCGGGCCGTCCCAGGGCTCGGTAAGGCAGGCATGGAACTCGTAAAACGCCCGCAGTCGCTGGTCCATGCCCGGCATCTGCTCCCACGCCTCGGGGATGAGCATCATCAGGGCATGACGAATGTCGCGGCCCGACATCACCAGCAGCTCGAGCACGTTGTCGAGGCTCATGGAGTCTGAGCCCCCGGGCTGGATTACCGGCCGCAGCAGCTCGACGTTCTGGCGCCATAGCGAGGAGTAAAGCTCGGGCTCGCGGGCGTACATCCAGTTGCGGTTGGCCTGCAGGGTGTTGATCTCGCCGTTGTGGCCCAGCATGCGGAAAGGCTGCGCCAGAAACCAGTTGGGGAAGGTGTTGGTGGAGTAGCGCTGGTGAAAGACGGCCAGGGCCGTCTCGTAGTCCGAGTCCTGCAGGTCAAGGTAAAAGCGGGGCAGCTGCGGGGCAACGAACATGCCCTTGTAGACCACGGTGCGGTGCGAGAAAGAGGGAATGTAGCAGTCGTGGATGCGTTCGCCGGCGATCTGGGCCTCGATTTCCTTGCGCGCCAGGTAAAGGGTGCGCTCGTAGGCGTCGTCGTCGAGTCCCAGGGGGCGGGCCATGAGCACTTGCTGGATGTCGGGCAGCGTCTGGCGGGCGCGTTCGCCCAGGGCACGGGGATCGACGGGAACTTCACGCCAGCCCAGGAGGCGAATGCCGTGGCGCACCAGGGTGCCTTCGATGATTTTCTGGCACAGGCGGCGGGTGGTTTCCGGCTTGCGCGGCAAGAAAATCATGCCCACGCCCAGGTCGTCGTCGCGGCTCAGGGTGATGCCGCGCTGCGCCAGCACACGGCGCAGGAGCCGGTACGGGATCTGCGTCAAAACCCCGGCGCCGTCGCCCGACTTGCCGTCGGCAGAAACCGCCCCGCGATGGGTGAGGTTGATCACTGCCGTCACTGCCGTGGTGAGAATCCGGTGCTGCCGCACGCCGTGGACGTCGGCCACGAAGCCAACGCCGCAGCTATCGTGCTCCTGGTCCGGGGAGTAGAGGAGCCTCATGGCCTGCCGTTTCCTCTTCGTCACACGTTGCCTGCTGTGTCCACACACCCCTGGCTGGCTGTCGAGGAACCTCCCGTCTGGATTGACGACGTGCCCCACTCAGACGAGACAAAGGGTTGGCTTATTATGGGTGCCTCTGGCATGCCTGTCAAGGGATTATTAATTCCCAGGAGGCGGAGGGCCCAGCCGCCTTTGCCCCGGCGCCGGCCGCTCCCCTTGGCCGACCCTGGGCCGAGAAACGGGGAGCCACAGCGATGGACAGCGGCCCCGAGGACGTGGGAGAATAAAGTCAGGAGGACCCCTATGCCTGAGGAACTTCAGCCGGCGCAGACTCTGAAGGCGGCGTACCGCTACCTTGACCCGCTTCGCCCGCTGGAGGGGGAGTGGCTGAAGGCTTTCTACGTGGAACGGCCGCCCGACAGCCGGGTGGACCGCCTTCTGGACGAACTCCTTCTGGATGACTCAGAGGACGACAAGACCCTCTTTTCGGGGCAGCAGGGAGCGGGCGAGAGCACAGAACTCCACCGCCTCTCAGAAGCCCTCCAAGACTCTCACATTACCATCTTTTTCAACGCCGAGAAGATGCTCAACTTGGGGGACGTGCACTACGCCGACCTTCTGGTCCTGCTGGGGTTGGAGGGATACCGGGAGGCGCGCAATCGAGATATCCCCGCCGACGACGAGAAGGCGCAGGCCCTTCGCTTCTGGTACGAAGAGCGCTTCCTGGAGCAGGACGAGTCGCAAAGGCTCCGCAGCGAGGTGAGCGGGGAGGTCACCATGGGCGTGCTCCGCATCGGTGCTCGGCTATCCCAGGAGGAGCCGTTCCGCCAAACGGTGCGGGCCAAAACCGAGGCCGGCCTCGCCGACCTTCTAGACCGCCTCAACGGCCTCCTGACCGACCTGCGCCAGCGCTTTGGCAGGCGCATTCTGGTGGTGGTGGATGGCCTGGACAAGGTGTACGACTTGCGGCGGGCCGTCGACCTCTTCCTCTACGGGGCCAATGCCCTCGTTGCCCCCGCCTGTCGCATCATCTATACCATTCCGTACCCGCTTTTCTACAGCCCCGACTTCCAGCAAGTGCGCCAGCAGTTTCACCGCAACTATCTCCTGCCCAACGTAAAAGTGCAGGAGCGCCGCGGCACGCCTTACCCTCCAGGAAGGGAGATGCTCAGACAAGTCCTTCTTCGCCGGGTGTCCGAAGCGCTTATTGCCCCCGAAGCCCTGGAGGCCCTGATCGAGGCCTCAGGAGGCCTGATCCGGGAACTCCTGCGCCTGGCGAGGCTGGCCGTGGCCTCGGCCCAGAGCCACAAGGAGGGGCGGGTCACCTTGGACGATGTGGCCGAAGCCCGCAGGGAGGTCCGGAACTCTTTCCGCCGCATCCTGAAGGCGGAGGACTACCGGCACCTGTGGCGGCTCCGGGAGACTCGTCGGCTGGACGAGCTGCCGCCTGAAGCGGCGGACAAACTCCTGCACAACCTGAGCGTGCTGGAGTACGACGGCGAGAGCTGGTGGGACGTCCACCCCGCGGTCAAGGAGCTGATGGACGAAGCAGACACGAGGACAAGGAAATGACGAAGCGCGCAAGGGAGGGCGTAGAAGCCCTTGAGCTGCTGGGAACCTCCCTGGATCTGGCCGAGGGGGCAGCCCTCTTTTTCGTCGTGACCTCGCCTTCCCGAGAGGGCGTCTTGCAAAAAAAGGCCCTGTACGAGCTCCTTGCCAGCCGGCCGATAATTGAGGTGCGGATCTCCCCCGAGAGGCCTTTGGCCCTGGAAGCGGTGCAAAATCGCCTCTCGGCCCTTCTAGAGCAAGGGGCGCGGCCGGTCGTGCTGGTGGAGGCAGAAGACCTGGACCTGGCCGATGTCGAGCTCTCCATTCAAGGCGCCTGGGCAGAGCGGGTGCGGTGGGCCCAGCGCGTGCTCCAAGACTTGAACTTGAAGCGAGAAGCCCTGGCCAGGCTTGGCGTGCCCGTCCTGTTTTTGGTCACCCCTGCCACCTTCAGAGCCTTCAGCGTGTGGGCGGCCGACCTCTTTTCTGCCAATAGCGGGGTTTTTGAATTAGAGCGACCGCTCATCAGGGCTCCTGAAGAAGAGGAACCCATAGAAGGGCCGCAGGCAGAAGCCCCGCGGGGACTCCCTGAGGAGGAGATCCGAAAGCGGATCCGGCTATACGAGGAGATGCTGGGGCGGGAAGCTCGGCAGCGCACCCCACAACGGGCCCTGCAGGCCTCCCTGGCCTTCGAACTCGCCAAACTGTACCACAGCCTGGGCGACTTGCTGCGTGCCCTGGAATACCAGGAGAAGGCCACCGCCCTCTATCGGGACCTCGCGCATGAAAGCCCAGCGGCTTTCCTCCCGCGCTTGGCCGCAAGCCTGAACAACCTGAGCAACTGCCTCAGCGAGCTGGGCCGTCACGAGGAAGCTCTCAGAGCCATCGAGGAGGCGGTGGGCCTCTATCGCCAGCTGGTCCAGCAGCGCCCCACGGCTTTTCTGCCGGAGCTGGCCCAGAGCCTGGGCACTTATGGGCGCGTCCTGCGCGCCCTGGGGCGCTCTGGGGAGGCCGCCACAGCCTTTGCCGAGGGCCTTCGCCACTTAACTCCCTTCTCTCGTCGTCTCCCTCAGGCCTATGGGGGGTTGGCGCGGGCCCTGAAGGCGGGCTACCTTGCCGCCTGCCAGGAAGCGGGGCGGGCGCCGGAGCAGGCGCTGCTGGAGGAGGCCGGCTGATGCCCCCCTGATCAGGCTGGGGACGATAGCCGGCTTTCACATCGCCCCCGAGATCGGCTATACTCGAGGCACCTGCGGGCTCTGATGGAGGAACCGACCATGCCGTCCCGGCGGGCAGGCAGGCTCGGGATGCTGGTGCTGCTTTTGCTTGGCACCCTAGTAGCCTGCCAGACAGCCCCGATTACCGGCCGCAAACAGCTCATTCTGCTCTCGCTGGACCAGGAAAACCACCTGGGGATCAGCGCCTTTTCCCAGATCCTGAAGCAGGAGCCGGTGTCTACAGATCCGCAGCTTAACGCCCTGGTGCAGCGGGTGGGGCAGCGCCTGGCGGCGGTGGTGAACCGTCCAGATTTTGCCTGGGAGTTCCGCGTTATCGACAAAGACGTGGCCAACGCCTTTGCTCTGCCTGGCGGCAAGGTGGCGGTCTATACCGGCATTTTGCGCTACACCCAAACCGAAGCGGGGCTGGCGACGGTGCTTGCCCACGAGATTGCCCACGTGCTGGCCCGCCACGGCGGCGAGCGCCTCAGCCACTCCCTGCTGGCGCAGCTGGGCCTGACCGCCTTGCAGATCGGCTTGCGCGGCGGTGATCCGGCGATCATTCGCGGTATTGGCCTGGCTTACGGCTTGGGGGTGGAGCTGCCTTTTAGCCGGCAGCAGGAGTCGGAAGCGGACCACATCGGCCTCATCCTCATGGCCAAGGCCGGCTACGACCCCCGTGAAGCGCTCGCCTTCTGGCAGCGCATGGCGGCCGCCAAGAAGGGCAAAGAACCCCCCGAGTTTCTCTCCACCCATCCCTCGGGGGCAACCCGCCTGCGCCAGCTGCAGCAGTGGCTGCCCGAAGCCTTGCAGTACTACCGGCCGGCCGCTTCGTAAGGACGCCTGGCCAGCGGGCGGAACACGACCCGTGGCAGCGATCGTGAAAGGAGTAGAGAAGATGCAGGAACCGATTCCCGTACGCGAGGTGGCCCGGCGGGCCCGGGAAGTGGCCTGGCTGCTGGCTACGCTGCCGACCGAAGTGAAAAACCAGGCCCTGGAAGCAATGGCCGAAGCCATCGAGGCGCAGAGCGAGGCGATTCTGGCCGCCAACCGCCAGGACGTGGCGCGCGCCAGTGCCCTGGTCGAGCGCGGCGAGCTTTCCCGTCCGCTGCTTGACCGCCTGCGGCTCAGCCCCAGCAAAATCGCCGACATGGCCACCGGCGTGCGCAGCGTGGCGCGCCTGCCCGATCCGGTGGGGCGAGTGCTTTCGGCCATCGAGCTGGACACGGGCCTGGAGCTTACCCAGGTTACCTGTCCCATCGGGGTCATCGGCGCCATTTTCGAGTCGCGCCCCGACGCCGTGCCGCAGATCGCCTCGCTGTGCTGGAAAGCCGGTAACGCGGTAATCATGAAGGGGGGATCGGAAGCCGAAGCCTCCAACCGCGCCCTGGTAGGCCTCATCCGCGACGCGCTGGCCCGCATCGACCCGCGCTATACCGATGCCGTGCAGCTGGTGACCACGCGCCAGGACGTGCAGGAGCTGCTGGCCCTCGACGAGTACATCGATCTTTTTGTGCCGCGTGGCAGCAACGCCTTTGTGCGCTACATCCAGGAGCACACGCGCGTGCCGGTGCTGGGCCACGCCGAGGGCATCTGCCATGCCTATGTCGACCGCGCGGCCGACCTTGAGCGCGCCGTGGCCATCTGCTACGACGCCAAAGTGCAGTACCCGGCGGTGTGCAACGCCATTGAAACCATCCTCGTGCACCGCGACATCGCCCCGGTGTTCTTGCCCCGCCTGGCCGCCGTCTACCGCCAAGCCGGGGTGGAAATGCGCGGCTGCCCGGCCACCCGAGCCCTGCTGCCCGAGGTGGTTCCGGCCACCGAAGCCGACTGGGAAAGCGAGTACCTTGACCTCATCATCGCCATCCGTGTGGTCGACAGCCTAGAAGAGGCCATTGCCCACATCAACCGCTACGGCTCTCGGCACACCGACACCATCATCACCGAAGACGCTGCCGCGGCGGCCGAGTTTCTCGAGCGCGTTGACTCGGCCACGGTGATGCACAACGCCTCCACGCGCTTTGCCGACGGCTACCGCTTTGGCAAAGGCGCCGAAGTGGGCATCAGCACCAGCAAGACCCACGCCCGTGGCCCGGTGGGCCTGGAAGGGCTGGTCAGTTACAAGTACCGGCTGGTGGGACAGGGGCACGTGGTGGCCGACTATATCGGCCCGGGGGCCAAGCGCTTCACCCACCGGCCGCTGCCTCTTGGCGAAGCGGTGGGGGCGGGACGCTAGGGGGATTAGTGGGGATCGGCGAAGTCTTCGGGCCGCAGGTTCTCCAGCCAGGCGCGCACGTCTTCGGTAGAAGGCGCCTCGCGCCGCTCCTCGGGCGCCTTTTCTTCCGCGGTCAGCTCCTCTTCGACTTTCCCCGCCGCGGCCAGCACCTCCTCGGCGACATAAATTGGCGCCTGGCACTTCACCGCCAGGGCGATGGCGTCACTGGGGCGGGCGTCGATGACCACCGCCGCGTCCTGCTGCCGCACGTAGAGGCGGGCGTAAAAGGTGTTGTCGCGCAGCGTGTCCACGATCACTTTCTCCAGGCGGGCGCCAAAGCCAAGCAGCACGTGGCAGAAGAGGTCGTGGAGCATGGGGCGCGGCGCCGGGGCGCGGTTGAGCTCGCGAAAAATCGCCATCCCCTCCCACAGGCCGATGAAAATGGGCAAAATGCGGCGCCCGGCTTCGTCGACAAGGGTGACGATGGCCGCCCCTTTGGCCTGATCAAACAGCACGGTGCCGATTTTGACGCGATGCAAAGCCCTTTCCTCCTGCTGTCTAGGGCAGCGGGCGACCCCGCACGCCAAGGGCCAGCCGGTAAACGGTACTGTGATCGACGACGATGAGGTCGCCGTCGGCGCCAAAAGCCAGCCCCACCAGATTAACGCCGCTGACGACAGGCTCGATGCGGCCATCGGGGGTGATGCAGACGATGCCGCCTTGCCCCTCGTAGTGCGCCACCACGTAGAGGTTGTGGTCGGCGTCGAAAGCCAGCCCCTGAGCCCGCCCCAGACCGCTGGCGTAGACCTCCACCTCGCCATCGGGGGTAATGCGGTAGATGCGGTCATCGCCGCAGAGGGTGGAGTAGCTCACGTAAAGCAGGTCGTCGTCGCCAAACGCCAAGTGATACGCAGCCACGCTGGGCTCTAGCCGCGCAAAGACCCGCGCCGTACCGGGTTCAAGGACCTGGTAAATCACCCCGCGGCGGTCGCCGACGTAGAGGCGGCCCAAGGCGTCAAAGGCGAGGCCGGTGGCCAAGCCCAGCTGCTCGGCAAACGGCGTCACCGTCCCGGTAGCGTCAATGCGGTACACGGTGCCGTCATGGCGGCTGCTCACGTAGAGGTCGCCATCGGGCCCCAGGGCGAGGCCGGTGGCGTTGATGATGCCCGAGGCAAAGGGTTCGACTTCGCCGTAAGGGGAAATGCGATAGACGCTTACCGGCACTTCCTGCCCGCCGGTGCCGCTCACCGTGGTGTAAATGACCCCCTGCGCGTCCACCGCCGGGTTGGCCACCGGGTGCAGGTTGTCGGCCAGCGGCGTGGCCACGACAAAGGGAACGGCACTGCTGCGGCGGCCGTCTTGGACGAGGCACACCGTGGTCGCCTCGCTCTCCGCGGGAACCACCCCCACCACCAACGTAGGGGTCGCCAGCACCGGCCGCGTCGGCGTGGTGCCAAAGACCAGCGCACAGGCATCGAGCGCTTGCGGGTCTAGGCCACGACACTCAACCCGCACCCGCCCGCCCGGCACGCCGGCCTGAGGGCAGATCCGCTCAATACTAATGGTGGGCATCGCCGTGCAACGGTTGTGAACCGCGTGTCACATGGGCCACTGTGGGAAACGCGCTCTCGCCCCAAATGATAGTCGTTGCCTGCCGGGTTGTCAAAGGAACGGGCGGTGAGCGCTTCCTGCTGCGGGAGGTTAGTCGCCGTCCACCGGCGGCAGGTGCACTGCCGGACGCGCTGCCGCCGGCAGCTGCGCATAGTAAGCCCGCATCGCCGCCAGCGCCGCGCGCAGCTCTGCTTCCAGGCGGCGGCGCTTGCCGGCGTGGGTGGTATGGCGGTAGGCGTTCCAGAGGCCGGAAAACTGCTGCCCCAGGAGGCCGATTTCTTCCACCACCTGCAGCCGCTGCCGCGACAGCACGGCCCAGTCGTAGAGGCGACGCCACTCCTCCAGCACATGCTCGGCATCGAAAGGCAAGGCGGTCGCCATGGCGCGGCTCAGACGATAAAAGCCCCTTTCTCGCGGTACAGCTCGCGGTTGCGCTCGTGCAGCTCCCGCAGCTGCGCCACCGAGGCGCTCGGCCAGAGATGGTGCTCGAGATGATAGAAGCTGTTGAAAGTGAGCGCGTTGAGAAAGCGGTTGGTCACCGTGCGCGAGCTGCGGTAGCGGCCCGGCTCGCAGCCATAGTGCTCGATGAGGTTGCGGATGCCGATGAGGAACACCGTGCCGATATAAACGGGAAGGGCCCAGTAAAGGAGCATCCACGGCAGGGCGCCAAAGAGCCATCCCAGCGCAAAGAGGCCGTAGAGCGCCGCAGTAAAAAGCCCGTAGTTGCGCCGCAGGCGCCGCCGCTCACGGTGCTGCCCGATGTGGCGCAGGTACCAGCGTACCGCGTGCACCGGCCACACCAGCAAGTACCAGAGCGGGTTGTAGGGCTTCCCTGTACGGGTGAGGGTGCAGACGGGATCCTCGCCGGGAACCTGGGCAAAGCGGTGGTGCTGCAGGTGCACGGTTTTGAACGTATGGAAGTAAACCAGGTTGAGCGGCGCCAGCAGATGCCCCACCAGGGTGTTGGTGCGCGCGCGGGCAAAAATCGTGTTGTGCGTCAGCTCGTGGATGATCCCGTAAAAGTAGAGGTGTAGCAGGCTCAGGGGCACTACGAGCCAGGGAGCAAAGCGGGCGTGGCGGAAGCCAAGCGCCAGGCCGATGGTGAGCGCATACAGCCCCAGGGTGACGAGCATGATGGTGAATTTCTGGCGATCCTTGATCCAGGCGTGCATATCCCCTCCCCGGTGCTCGTACTCTCCAGGCGGTTGCGTCCAGCCCGCCGTCTAGGAAGCTCAGCGGAAAGCAGAGGGCGCAGAACTCGGCGCCGGTGTGCCGCGGGTGCCGCGGCTAGAAAACGTCGAAAAGACCCGCGTGACGCGGCTGCTGCCGCAGCAAGGGCAGCGGAGCGGGCTTTCGGCCGGCGCCCTCAACAGCAGCCGCTCGAAGACCGTGCCACAGTCGTCGCAGCGAAACTCGAAAATCGGCATCGCTTGTCCTCGCCTCCTCGAGCAGTGCCCCACTGCTCTGCGGGGCTATCACTGTACGTTGTACGTCCACTGCAAGGCGTCAAGCGAGAAGGTGAGAAAGTGATCCCATACCGTTTCGGCGTGCAGGTACTCTTCCCACTGGCGTGCAGCCTCTTCACCGCTTTCCACGCCAGCCGTCCTTGCCTCGTCGGACATCGCCTGACCTCTGAGCCTCCTTGGGAAGTCACTGGCACACGTGGCGTGTATTCTACTATACTCAGCCGCGATTTTGCCAGGGGTTTTGCATCGAGAACGGAAAAGCCATGCCGGAGGATAGAGAGAAGGACACGCCGCGCGTGCTGCTCATGCGCAGCGGCGCCATCGGCGACTGGATCGTCACCCTTCCCGTGCTGGCTGCCCTGCGCCAGGCGTTTCCCCAGGCGTGGATCGAGGTGCTGGGGCAGAGCGAGCGTGCCGTGCTGGCCTGCCATCCCTGCTACGCGCAGCAGGTGACCGACTTGGCCCGCTGGGACGTGCACCGGCTGTTTGCCCCGCAGGCGGCGGTGTCCCGGGAGTTTGTCGCCTACTTGGCGCGTTTTACCCTGGTGGTTGCTTACCTGCCGGCACCCGACTTGGAAGCGTCGCTGCGCCGCTACTGCCCTGGCACGGTGGTGCACGGCACGCCGCGGCCGGCGACGCGGGTGCATGTCACCGAGCACTTGTTCCAGCCCCTGGCGCCGCTGGTGGCCCCGCCGCCGCAGTGGTGCCCGCGCGTCTATCTGGCCCCGGAAGCCGAAGCGGCGGCAGCGCGCTTCTGGCGTGCGCACGCCCTGCCGACCACCGGGGTGGTGGCCGTGCATCCTGGCAGCGGCGGACCATTCAAGCTCTGGCCCCTGGAAGGGTGGCGGCAGCTCCTGGCCTGGCTGCGCCGCCAGGGACTGATGGCCCTCCTGGTCAGCGGCCCGGCCGAGCCGCCGGCAGTGGCGGCGCTGGCCGCCGAGGGCTGGCCGCAGGCCCGCCACCTGCCTCTGCCGCTGCTTGCTGCGCTTCTGGCCCGCTGCCAGGCGTTTGTGGGCCACGACTCCGGCATCACCCACCTGGCTGCCGCGGTGGGTACGCCGGTGCTGGCCCTCTTTGGCCCTACCGATCCGCTGGTGTGGGGACCGCGCAGCCCGCGGGCCTGCGTGCTCCACCCGCCAGCGCCGGCGCCGCTGACGCTGGACGCCCTGCCAGCGGCGGTGGTCATCGACACCCTGGCGGCGCTGCTCGAGGGGACGTTTGTCTTCACCCCTTCGGCCGTAGACTGCACGCTGCGTGTTTTTCCCGCCTGAGGGTTCCCAGCGGCCATCGGGGGTGCTTCGTTTGAGAGAAGAGACTCCAGTGCGCCATACTCCTCGCCGCAAGCTGGCGGCCACCTCGGAGACTGACCAAGCGTCTAGCGGTGCAAGCGCACCCGTTCATCGTAGAACCCAGCGGAAAACCTTTCGCCCTTCATTCAATGGCGCTGTAGAGGTATAATGCATCGAATCGAATCCGTATAGAAGAGAGAACCGTGAAGCTCCCAGAGACGGTCATTATCTCGCCTGAGAAGCTGCTTCACTATCTCCTGCTGTTTCGAGAGGAAAATGATAAGTCCCGGTTCCTTGCCACCGCTGGGTATACTTCGGCAAACTGGGAAGCATTGGCACGAGACTTGCGTCAGCTTGCTCAGCAACATGAAATATCGAGCGCCGAATCCTCTCCTTACGGGACCAAGTATGAGGTCCGTGGCACCCTGCAGGGTCCCAATGGCTACGTGCTGTACGTGGTAACGATTTGGATTACCCTTGCTGCAACCGGTGAGACACGCTTTGTCACCTTATTCCCGGATCGGGAGAGACAGCGATGACGTCAGAAAACATCAAGCTCTATCAACGTGTCGCTCTTACTACCGACCTGCCTCAATATCACTTGCGGCGGGGGGACGTTGCGGTTGTGGTGGAGCATCTTCCCGGGACAGCGGCGACAGGAGGCGAAGACGGGTATGTCTTAGAGGTGTTCAATGCGGTCGGGGATACGATTGCGGTGGTCATCGTGCCGGCCTCCGCCGTGAAGCCGCTTACCAAACATGACATCCTCCAGGCACGCTCTTGGAGCTGAACGGCTGTTCCCACAGACCATTCCTTTTGCCTCTGTCCAGGGTCTGGCCTGCTCTGGGTAGCCGGAAAGCAGCAGGTGGGCTATCTCAGGGAAAGGTTCGCTGAGGCCCGGGTTAGACGTGAAAGCGGATGTAGAGCACGTCGCCGTCCTGCACCGCGTACTCTTTGCCCTCTAGGCGCAGCTTGCCGGCTTCGCGCGCCCGGGCCGGTGAGCCGCAGGCGGCCAGGTCGTCAAAAGACACCACTTCGGCGCGGATAAAGCCCCGCGCCATGTCGGAGTGGATGACCCCCGCCGCCTCGAGGGCCGAAGTGCCCTGGGGCACCGTCCAGGCACGCACTTCGTTCTCGTTGGCGGTGAAAAACGTGCTTCGGCGCAGGAGAGAAAAGCACTTCTGCACGAAGCGCTCAAGGCCGGCCGCCTTTAGCCCCAGGTCGCGGCGGAAGGCCGCGGCGTCTTCTGGAGCCAGCTCGGCGATTTCCTGCTCGAGCTTGCCGTAAAGAGGCAGGACCTCGACGTCGGGTTCCGGCAGCCGGGCGGTAAACTCGGCCAGAAGGGCCGCCTCGCGGGGAATCGCCGCCTCGTCGAGGTTGAGCACCAGCAGCTGCGGCTTGCTTGAGAGAAAGCCAAAGCCGCGCAGCCGCTTTTCTTCTGCTGCCGTCAGCGCCAGGCGGCGTAGCGGCTCGCCCGCTTCCAGGGTCTCGCGGCAGCGCTGCAGCAAGGCGTATTCCTCGGCCAGGGTGCGATCCTGCGTTTTCTTCAGGTCTTTGGCCAGGCGCTCGCAGCGCTTTTCCACCACCGCCAGGTCGGCGAGCAGCAGCTCCTCGTTGAGGCGGCGAACGTCGCGCAGCGGGTCGACGCTACCCAGCGGGTGGGGCACCGCGGCGTCCTCGAACGCCCGCAGCACGTGCGCCAGCGCCTCGACGGAACGCAGCAGCGGCAGCAGGCTGTCCACGTAGTGGCGCAGGCTCGGCGCCCCTTCCACCAGGGGATCGATGAACTCGAGGGTGGCCGGCGTCACTTTGCGCGGCCGGTACATGGCGGCAAGCACCGGCAAGCGGGCATCCGGCACCGGCACGATGCGCGTGTCGGCCTGCAGCTCGCCGCGCCGCGGCCGCTGGCCGGCGCCGGTGAGGGCGCGAAAGACGGTGGTCTTGCCGCTGGCCGGAAGCCCGAGAATGCCGATCTGCATGGCGAGAACCTCGTGCAGGGGTTCTCCCGGGATTATACCACGCGGGGACGTCTACCCGTTGCGGTAGAGGCGGTGCTGCTCGATGTACGCCGCCACCACCGCCGGCACCAAATCGTCAATCGGCAACCCCTGGCGGCAGCGTTCGCGCACCGCCGTAGAGGAGATGTGGCGGTACGGGGGCGGCAAGACACAGCGGTGAATGCGGTGGCGGTAGGGAGCCAAGCGCGGGTCGTCGGGGAGCACAAAGGCGCCGTTGCGGTCGCAGACGATGAGCTGGAAGGCGGTAAACATCTGGCGCAGCGCCGCCTCCGCATCGTCGTAAGGCCAGGTGAGGACGCGCTCGGCGGCATCGCGGCCGGTGAGGAAAAAGACCTCGGGCAGGGGGCGATAAACCTCGGCGAGGGCCTCGTAGATCTCGATGAACAGCCCATGGCTGCACAGCCCCACGGCGGCGTAAGGGCGATCCGCCACGGCCAGCTGCATCATGTCCAGCCGCTGCTCGAGGGTGGCCCCTACCAGCGGCTTGTGCGGCGGCGCCTGGGGCAGGAGAAACAGCACCTCGTGCAAGCCAAACGCCGCCCGTGCCGTGTCGGCCATGGCCAAGTGGGCCAGCGTGATGGGGTTATACGCCCCGCCCAGAACCCCCAGGCGCCCGGGCTCTCCGGCAGGAAGGCCAGCGGGGGCGTGGCGCACCAGCCACAAGTGCGGCCGGCCTGGCGTGCGCGGGTGCACGTGCCACCGCCTCTCTCAGGCTGTCTGCAAAGCAGGGGGATACGTCACGTGCCAGAAGTGGCCTACCGGACCGCTGCCTTTGCCAATGCTCAGCGAGTGGCGCAGGGCACCGGTCAGGTAAGCCTTGGCCTGGCGCACCGCCTCGAGCAGTGGCGCCCCCCGCGCCAGGTAAGCGCAGATGGCCGCCGAGAACGTGCAGCCGGTGCCGTGGGTGTTGGGGGTAGGAATCACCTCGGCGGTGAGCAGCTCCATGGTCGTCCCGTCGTAAAAGACGTCGGTGGCGCGCTCCACGGCGTGCCCCCCCTTGACCACCACGGCGCGCACGCCGCTGGCCACGATTTCTTCGGCAGCGGCCTGCATCTCTTCCAGGGTCTGCACCGGGCGCCCCACCAGCACCGCGGTTTCCGCCAGGTTTGGGGTCACCACCGTGGCCAGGGGCAAGAGCTCCTGGCGCAGGCTGGCCTCCGCTTCGGGCTGCAGCAGCCGCGCGCCGCTGGTGGCCACCATCACCGGGTCGACCACCAGGGGGAAGACGTTGTATGCCTGCACCGCCCGCGCCACTGCCTGGATGATGGCGGTGGAAAAGAGCATGCCCGTCTTGGCGGCATCGATGCCGATGTCGGTGGCCACGGCCCGGATCTGCGCCGCCACCACCTCCGGGTCGATGGCCTGCACCGCTTCTACGCCGCAGGTGTTCTGGGCGGTGATGGCGGTAATGGCGCTCATGCCGTACACGTTGAGGGCGGCAAACGTCTTGAGGTCGGCCTGGATGCCGGCACCGCCGCCAGAGTCGGAGCCGGCAATGGTAAGCGCCTTGACCAGCATTGCCGCTACCTCCCAAGCCGCGCTTTGAGGTCGCCGATGGGGGCCAGGGCGCGCAGGCGGCGCACGTTCTCCACCACCGCGGCG
The DNA here is from genome assembly GCA_026005175.1 of Candidatus Tectimicrobiota bacterium. Lineage (GTDB taxonomy): Bacteria > Tectomicrobia > Entotheonellia > Entotheonellales > Entotheonellaceae > BPKO01. The sequence continues at coordinate 293,590 of BPKO01000003.1, read as the reverse complement.
ATCACCGTGTCGATTTCCGCCTCGGTGGTGTGGCGCCCGAGGCCAAAGCGAATCGCCGAGTGGGCCAGGGTGTCGTCAACGCCGATGGCGCGCAGCACGTAAGAGGGCTCGTGCGAGTCGGAAGTGCAGGCCGAGCCCGAGGAAAGGGCCACCACGTCCTTGAGGCTGAACAGCAGCGCCTCGCCTTCCACGTAAGCAAAGCTGAGGTTGAGGTTGCCCGGCACGCGCCGCTCGGGGTGGCCGTTGAGGTAGACGTCGTCGAGCTCGCGGGTGATGCCCTCGTAGAGCCGCTGCCGCAGCCGCCGCAGGCGCACGCTCTCTTCCGGCCACAGCTGCCGGCACAGCTCGCAGGCCTTGCCCAGGCCGACGATGCCGGGCACGTTCAGGGTGCCCGAGCGCAGGCCGCGCTCGTGGCCGCCGCCGTCGATGAGCGGCTGCAGGCGCAGGCGCTGCGGCCGCCGCACGTAGAGGGCACCGATGCCTTTGGGGCCGTAGATCTTGTGGCCGGAAATCGACAGCAAGTCAACGTGCAGGGCGTCGACCTCGCAGGCGATTTTGCCCACCCCCTGCACGGCGTCGGTGTGGAAGAGGACGCCATGTTCGCGGGCAATGGCGCCGATTTCCGCCACCGGGCCGATGGTGCCGATCTCGCTGTTCACGTACATGATCGAGATGAGAATGGTGCGCGGTGTGATGGCGCGGCGCACGTCGTCGGGGTCCACCAGGCCGGTGCGGTCCACAGGCAGGTAAGTTACGACGAACCCCTGCTTCTCCAGCGCCTTGCACGTATCGAGCACGGCTTTGTGCTCGGTAGTGGCGGTGATAATATGGTTGCCTTTGTCGCGGTAGGCCCAGGCCACGCCCTTGATGGCCAGGTTGTCGGACTCGGTGGCGCCGCTGGTGAAGATGATTTCTTCAGGGCGGGCGTGGATAAGCGCAGCCACCTGCTCGCGCGCCGTCTCCACCGCTTCTTCTGCTTCCCAGCCGTAGGCGTGGGTGCGGCTTGAGGCGTTGCCGAACTTCTCGGTGAGGTAGGGCAGCATGGCCTCCAGCACCGCCGGCTCCAGCGGCGTGGTGGCGTGGTGGTCGAGGTAAATGGGTCGTTTCATGGCACTGCCTTTCCTGTGGCACCGGCCAAGGAGACCTCCTGCGCCAATTGTACGGAAGGCCACCACAGGTGGCAAGCCAGCGGCTCAGGGCGCCTTGTCGCCGCCGTCGGGGAGCGACTGTGCCAGCAGCTCGGCGATGTCGTGCACCCGTACCTGGTCTTCGGCGCCTTTGACGCGCACCCCATCTTCGAACATCTGCATGCAGAAGGGGCAGGCGGTGGCCACCACCTGGGCGCCGGTGGCTAGGGCCTGCTCGGTGCGGATGTGGTTCACCCGCCGCCCGATGTTCACTTCCATAAAGGCGTGGCCGCCGCCGGCGCCGCAGCACAGTCCGCGCTGGCGGTTCCAGTTCATCTCGCGCAGCTCCAGGCCCGGCAGCGCCTGCAGCACCTGGCGCGGCTCGGCGTAGACGTCGTTGTGCCGCCCCAAGTAGCAGGCATCGTGGAACGTCACCGCCGCGGCGCTGGCCTGCGCCGGTTTGAGCTTGCCCTCCTGCACCAGGCGAGCCAGGAGCTGGCTGTGGTGGATGACCTCGAAGTGGCCGCCAAACTGCGGGTACTCGTTTTTCAGGGTGTTGAAGCAGTGCGGGCAGTGGGTGACGATTTTACGCACGCCGTAGCGCTTGAGGGTGTCGATGTTTTGCTGCGCCAGCAGCTGGAAGAGGTACTCGTTGCCCAGGCGGCGGGCCGGGTCGCCGGTGCAGGTCTCTTCCTCGCCCAGGATGGCAAAGCTGACGCCGGCGGCCTGGAGCACCCGGGCCAGGGCTTTCGTCACCTGGATGTTGCGGTCTACCAGCGCCCCAGTGCAGCCCACCCAGAAGAGGTACTCGGCTTCGGGGTGATCGGCCAGGCGCGGGATATTCAACCCTTCCGTCCAGCCGGTACGCGTTTCCTGCGTGCCGCGCCAGGGATGGCCACGCTGCTCCAGGCAGCGCAGCGCCGCTTCGGCCGTCTCGGGCATACGCCCTTGCTCGAGTACCAGGTTGCGCCGCATGTCAATGATGGTGTCGACGTGCTCGATGCCGACCGGGCAGTGCTCCTCGCAGGCGCGGCAGGTGGTGCAAGACCAGAGCACGTCCTCGCTGATAACACCGCCGATCATCGCCACGCCGCCGTAAGGATCCGGGTGCCCTTCGAGCACCGCGTTGGCCGTGGCGCTCATGTGCCGCTGCAGGTCGAGAATGACGAACTTGGGCGACAGCGGCTTGCCGCTGAGCCAGGCCGGGCAGTGGTCCTGGCAGCGGCCGCAGCGCGTGCAGGCATCAAGGTCGAGCAGCTGCTTCCAGGTGAAGTCGGCCAGCTTGCCGGCGCCAAAGCGCACCGTCTCCAGCGCCGCCTCGTCGCCCTCCAGAGCCTTGTCGAGGTTGGCAATGGGCGCCAGCGCCCCTTTCGGGCGCGACTTGCGGAAGAAGAGGTTGAGCGGCGAAAAGACGAGGTGGTTGAGCTTGGAATAGCCGATGTAGGTGAGAAAGCCAAAGGTGAGGACCATGTGGGTCCACCACCAGAAGCGGTGCCAGCTAAGAAACTGCGCTTCGGAAGCCCCCAGGCCCTGAAAGACTAGGGCCAGCGCCGCCCCCACCGGCGACCAGAGCGCCCAGTCCGGGTGCTGGCGCAGCTCGGTGGCGCCAATGCGCATGCCTTCTACCAGAAAGCCGCTGCCCAGCACCACCAGGAACCACAGCAGCACCACCAGGTCTTCCAGGCGGTTGTCGAGGCCGGCAGGGCGAATGACGTAGCGCCGGTACGTGAGGCCGGCCACCCCCAGGAAGCACAGCAGGCCGAAGACGTCAAGGGTCAGCGAGTAAAAGAGGTAAAACGGCCCGTGCAGGAAGACGATGCCCAGATCCTCCTGCACTGCGATCATCAGGGTCCCGATGAACAGCACCAGGAATCCCGAGTAGACGAGGAAGTGCAGGAGGCCCGGCACGCGTTCGCGCAGCGTGGTATGCTGCCCCAGCCCCTGCACGAGCAGCGCCCGCAAGCGGCGCGGCAAGTCGTCAAAGCGGTTTTCCGGCCGCCCCTGCAGCCACAGGCGCAGGCGCGTGTAGAGGGCCCAGCCCAGGATGGCCAGGGAAACCACCATGAACAGGTAGACGAACTCACCGCCAACGATGTTGCCGTAGATCTCGCGGGTTGGCTCCATGGTTGTGCCCTCAGGTGCTGGTCTGCTGCCCGGGCTCAGTCGAGCGGCGCGCGGCCTTCGGCGATGTGGCGCGGCTCCTCGTCACCAAGCAGCAGGTTGCGGGGATAGAGGAAGTGCTCGCGCTTGTAAGCCGCCAGGGCAAAGACGCCGGTATCCATGCGGATGGCGTCGCAGGGGCAGGCTTCCACGCACAGGCCGCAAAAGACACAGCGCAGCTCGTCGATGGTAAACACCGCCGGGTACTTCTCCACCGTGGGGTCCTCGTGCTCGGCGGCTTCGATGTGGATGCACAGGGCCGGGCAGGCGGTGGCGCAGAGCATGCAGGCGGTGCAGCGCGGCGAGCCGTCCTCCTTGCGCATCAGGCGGTGGCGGCCGCGGTAGCGAGGAGAGACGCGCGTGGGCTGCTCCGGGTACTGCTGCGTCACGGTGTGGCGCTGCCCCAGCAAGTTGGCAAAGAAGTGGCGGGTGGTTACCGCCAGGCCGCGCAGAATTTCAGGCAGATACAGCTTTTGCCAGAAGGTGAGGCGTTCCATAAGGCTCCTAAGGGGTCGTGCCCACAAGACAACCGAGATCGCCGATCTTGGCGTAGCTCAGCCCCGCATAGGCCGGCACGCGGGTGGCGATGTCGGCAAGAATGGCCTCGGCCGAGGGGTAGTCCCAGGACTGCCCCAGGGCGTTTGCCAGCCGCTGGTAGATCTGCCAGGCAGGCAGGGCCTCGCCACGCGGCCGGAAGGCCGCGTTCAAGCGCTGCACCCGGCCCTGGAAGTTGGTAAAAGTGCCGTCACGCTCGGCGTAAGTGCAGCTCGGCAGGGCCACGTGCGCCTGCTCCCAGCCCGGCAGCGTGTTGGCACCTTGGAAGACGAGGCAGTCGAGGTGGCCGGCCAGGCGCGCCAGGGTGTCGGCGCCAAAGGCCTGCTGCAAGTTGACGTCGATGGCGTAGAGGACGCGCACCTGCCCTTGCTCCACCGCGGCCACTAGCGACGCCAGCTGCGCCGTGCTCACCGGCGGCGGCAGGCCCATGTCCTGGGCGCCGCGCGTGTTGGGGTTCTTGTCGGCACGCAGCAGCAAGTCGTCCTCGTCGCCCGGCTCGCCCGGATAAAGCACCACTTGCGGCGCGCTCAGCACCTCGCGCGCCAGGCGGGCCAGGAGGTAGCAGTCCTCGTTGGTGCCCTGCGGCGCCACCAAGAGGGCCACCGCCCCGGCGTGGCGCTGCAAGGTCTCGCTTACCTGCGCCAGCGCCTGCGCCCAGGAGACGCGCTGCCAGGCCTCGCCCTGGCGCTGCATGGGGTGTAGCAGGCGCTGCTCGTTGATCGCCTTGTAGCCAAAGCGGCCAGCATCGCAGATCCAGGTGTCGTTGACGGCGTCGTTGCGCCGCGGCTTGAGGCGGTAGACGCGGCCGTCGTGGTGGTGGATGAAGATGTTGCAGCCGCGCGCACAGCCCGGGCAGATCGACTTTGTTTCCTGCAGGAACCAGACGCGGATCTTGAAGCGAAAGTCCTTGCTGGTCAGCGCCCCCACCGGGCAGATGTCCACGGTGTTGCCGGCGTACTTGTTGTCGAGGCGCTTGCCGGGAAAGGTATCGATTTCCACCGTGTCGCCGCGGTAAAAAAGGCCCAGTTCGTTGGTCTTGGTGATTTCCTGGCAAAAGCGCACGCAGCGCGTGCACAGGATACAGCGCTCGGCATCAAAGACGATGTCCGGCCCCAGGTCCACCACCTTGCGCTTGTGCACTTTGGCTTCCAGGAAGCGGCTGTGGTAGAGCCCGTACTGCATGTAGTAGTCTTGCAAGCCGCACTCGCCGGCCTGGTCGCAGATGGGGCAGTCCAGGGGGTGGTTGATGAGCAGGAACTCCAGCACCCCGCGGCGCCCCTCGATGACCCGCGGCGACTGCGTGTAGACCACCATGTCGTCGGCCACGCGCGTGTTGCAGCTGATTTCCAGCTTGGGCCGCCCCTCGATCTCCACCAGGCACATGCGGCAGTTGCCGGCGATGCTCAGCTTGGGGTGATAGCAGTAGTGGGGGATGACGATGCCCGCTTCGTGCGCCGCCTCGATGATCGTGGCATCGTCACGGGCCAGGATCTCCTTGCCGTCGATGGTCAGCTTTTTCGCCATGGCGTTCCTTCTCTCAGCCGCGCAGCGACACCCACAGGCCGATGGCGCCCAGGTTGACCAGCGACAGCGGGATCAGGTACTTCCAGCAGGTGCTCATGAGCTGGTCAACGCGCAGCCGCGGCAGCGTCCAGCGGATCCACATCATGACAAAGACCAGAAAGAGCGTCTTGCTCACAAACCAGAAGGGGCCGGCGATGAAGTCGGGAACGAACGAAACGGGAATGGGGCCGGTAAAGCCGCCCAGGAAGAGAATCACCACCAGGGCGCTGGTAATGAACATGTTGGTGTACTCGGCCAGGAAAAAGAGGGCAAAGCGAAAGCCGCTGTACTCGGTGTGGTAGCCGGCCACCAGCTCCGACTCCGCCTCGGGAATGTCAAAAGGCGTGCGGTTGGTCTCGGCCAGGGCACCGACGTAAAGGAGAAGGGCGGCGATGAAGCTAAAAGGGAAGCAGCGCCAGATGCCCCAGTGCCAGATCCCCCCGGCCTGCGTCAGGGTAATCTCCACCGTGCTCAGCGAGCCGGCCATGAGCACCCCGGCAAGGAGGGAAAAGCCCACCGGCACCTCGTAGCTCACCAGCTGCGCCGCCGAGCGCATGGCGCCGTAAAGCGACCACTTGTTGTTGGAAGCCCAGCCGGCGGCGATGATGCCGATGACGGTGATGGTGGAAATGCCGTAAACGTAGAGGATGCCGATGTTGAGGTCAGAGACGATGAGGGTGCGGCTAAACGGCAGCACCACGAAAGACATAAACGACGCGGCAAAAATGATCATCGGCGCCAGCTTGAACACCGGCTTGTCGGCCATGGCCGGGATGATGTCTTCCTTGAGGAGCAGCTTGATGCCGTCGGCAATCGACTGCGCCCAGCCGTGCCAGCCCCCCACGCGCATGGGCCCCAGGCGGTCCTGGATGTGGGCCGAGACCTTGCGCTCGAGCCAGATAAGAAACATGGCGATCACCGAAATCACCCCCAGCACGGCGGCGGCCACGTGGATGAGGCCGATGGTGTACCAGGGGATCCAGGTCCAGGAGGCGAGGAAGGGAAAAACCGCTTCCGCCACGGTGCGCAGCAGCCACGCCACCCACTCGACGAGCACGGATCTCTCTCCTTACCAGCGTGTCGGCAGCTTGATCCACTCGAGGTCGCGCTTGCCCCAGGCGTAGACGAGGCCCACCACGAGGATGGCCAGGAAAATCACCATCTCGATAAGCACGAAGGGACCGGCGCCTTTGAGCACCACCGCCCAGGGAAACATGAAGACGGTTTCAATGTCGAAGAGCAGGAAAATCAGGCCGATGACGTAAAAGCGAGGGTTGAAGCGCACAAAGCCCGTGCCCTGCGACTCCTCGCCGCACTCGTAGGGGGTGAGCTTGACGTCGTAAGGGTCTGAGGGGCGCAGCAGGCTGCTGAGCCACAGGTTGACGAGCACGAAGACCAGGCCGATGATGAGGAACCAGAAGACGTTGTAGAACTCGAGCATGGCGGCGCGCTCCCCGCTGCGGTGTTTGCCGTGCAGCCAGCGGCACTAGTCTAACCGATGGCTTTGCGGGCTGTCAACCGCAGCCGGCACGGCCGCGCGCTTGCCGGGAGGCCAAGCGCCGCGTAGAATCTGCACCACCATCGCGCAGGGAGGGGTAACGGATGGCAAAAGAGGCCTCGGACTTTGCGCGCGATTTAGACGAGGCCAGGGCGGAGATGGCCAGGGCCGGCGGCCCTGGCCTGGCGGGGCTTAGCGGAAGGACTGGCCGCAGCCGCAGGTGGTGCGGGCGTTGGGGTTGGTGATTTTGAACCCGGACTGCATCAGCCCTTCGACGTAGTCCACCTGGGCCCCGGCAAGGTAAAGGGCGCTCTTCATGTCGATAAAGACTTTGATGCCGTTGCTCACAAAGACCTTGTCGTTGGGATTGGGGGTCTCTTCCAGCCCCATCTGGTACTGCAGCCCCGAACAGCCCCCGCCCACGACGCGCATGCGCAGGGCGTATTCGGCGTCTTTGGGCATCAGGGACTTGATCTTTGCGGCGGCGGCATCGGTGATGGTGACGATGGTGGTGACATCCGTGGTTGCCGACATAACCCTCCTCCTGTTGACTCACGCGTCCGTGCTTCCCTGGCCGCTGCAGTGCCGCACTGCAGGCAATGTACCACACGCTCCGGGGAAATTCAAACCGCCTAGGGAAAGGCGGCAGCGCCCGCCGCCCCGCGGGACACGGACGAAAAAATCTTGACTTGCGTCCAAAATTTTGGTTATTTCCTTGACCGCCCCGCATGGAGTGGCATATAATCCACGCCATCGCAGCGGCAACGCCTTTGCCAAAAGGCGGTTAGTTGCGGCGATGTGTGTGAAAAGCGATGCGGATTATCTCGTCGCTGATGGAAAGGTGGCTGAAATTAGTGACTGAAATCGTGTTGAAAGGAGGTGAAGAAAAACACAAGAGAAGGCATACAAGCAAGCAAAATTCTATGTGCGGCTTGAGGGCTGCCGACTCGTTTTTTTGAGGTAGCAACGTCTTAAGGAGGCCAGAACCATGAGACGTGTAGTGCTCTTTTTGTGCCTGGGGGGCGCCCTCCTGGCCACCGCCTCGCTGGCGGCGGCGCAAGCCCGCCCGGAGCCGGTGACGCGGCTGGGCGACTGGGTGGAGGTGGGCCCCGAGGTGTTCATGAACATCATTCAGACGAACACCATCCGCTACAAGACCACCCACAACTACGACTTTGAAGACGACCTTCGGGACACCGTCTTCCTGGCTGACAATACCCAGTCGCTGCTGCACTTTGGCCCGGGCGACTTCTTCTGGGCCGAGGTGCGCTTTGGCGTTGACTTCCGCTACCAGAAGAACCTCACGGCGCGGGTGCTGCTGGAATCCGAGGCGGTCTTTGACGGCAACCTCATCGACGACCGCATCGGCCGCACCGTCCCACCCGCCGGCCAGCCCACACCGGCTGGCACCGATCCCGACGAGGACACCGGGCCGCACGTGGAGCGCTTCTGGATCCGCTATCAGTTTCCCGGCACGCCGATCACCATGCTGGTGGGCGCCCACCTGTGGTTCCACGACGCCGCCGGCGTGGTGGCCGACGACGACCCGGGCATTTTCTTCTGGGCCAACCTGGGGCCGCAGAAGGAGTGGGAGCTGAAGGTGGCGGCGATCATCCAGGGCGAGGCGACGCGCTTTGGCCTTACCAACGACAACGACAACGTCTACTACCTGGGGACGATTGCCTACAACCGCCGGCCTTTCCGCGCCGCCCTCGACATGATGTACCAGCGGCTGCGTGACAACTTCGGCAACAGCGGCCTGCGCGGCTCGCACTTCGACTACTTCCTCTTCATGCCCAACCTCACCGGCACGGTAGGCCCGGTGAGCTTCTTGCTGCAGCCCATGGTGGGCGTGGGCTCGGCCGACGGCGCGGTGACCGACCCGGCTACCGGGGCGCGGCGGGAGTTCGACATTTTTAACTGGGGAGTGATCGCCCAGGCCGAGGTCAACTTGGGCCTCGTGCGGCCAGTGGTGGGCTTGATTCTGGGCTCGGGGGACGACGACGCCACCGACACCGACCTCAACGGCTTTAACAACTTTGCCCACAACGACATCGGCCTCACCGGCTTTACCCGCTTCTTTAACTTCCAAGACGGGCCGGTGTTCAACGACTGGGGGCCGAGCCCGGCGCGCTCGCCGCTGGCCACCTTTGGCTACCACACTATCTACAACATCTGGAACGACCGCCTGGGGAACCTCGGGCACGGGGCGGACATCACCAATGCCCTTTCTAACCCCGGGACGCTGGTCATTCCGGTGGGGCTGAAGATCTTTCCCCTGAAAGGGCACCAGCTCAACCTCTGGTACGCCTACCTGGCGATGCTGGAGACGGAGACGGTGGAGGCAGAAGCAGCGATCCGCGGCCTCACCTTTGCCGACGGCGAGCTCGATGAGGCCTTGCTGCACGAAATCGGCCTCACCTGGATCTGGACCCTCAGCCCGCACTTTGACATCAACGTGCGCGGCATCATCGACATCCCTGCCGAGGGCAGCAAGGACATCGCCTCCACGGTGGTCTGCGACGCCGCCACCGGCGCGCGCTGCCAGGGCGAAGACCCGCTGCTGCTCGCCCAGATCCAGTTCCGCAGCCGCTTCTAGCCCACCCCGGGGAGGCGGCCCCTCGCCGCCTCCCCACCCCAAAAATGGGGTCAGAGTCCATTTTCTCCGGAAACCCGTGCATTTTCTGGACACCTGTGGTATGAGAGAGCCAGGTGTCGGCTCGAAAAATGGGGTCAGAGTACATTTTGGGGTCCAGGAGGCGTGGCATGCGGTATCGGGTTCTGCTTGCCTTGAGCGTGCTGGGCGGGCTGCTGGCGGCAGGGAGGGCAGGGGCGGAGACCTCTCCGCTCAGGGTGGTACAGCAGTTCATCGAGGCCCACCTGCAGGGCCGTTTTGCCGAGGCGCGGGCCCTGACCCTGGAGCGGGCCAACCTCAGCGCCTCGCTGTTTAGCAGCTGGCTCTTTGGCCCGGGCGGAGCCGGGGTGGGGGCAGCCACCGCCGACGTCTTCCTGAGCCGCAAGTTCACCGAGGCCTTTCGCTACACCATCGCCGGCTCTCTGCCCACCGGAGAAAACCAGGAAGTGGTCACCGTGGTGCGCAAGTCGCCCAATTTGCTGCACCTTTACACCTGGGCCCTGGCCCCCAAGCGCGGCGCCACGCCTTACGAGCTCATCGACGCCATCGACACCTACCTGACTAAAGTCAACTACCCCCTGGAAGAGTCGCGCATGGAGTTCACCCTGGTGCGCGAGGCCGGCGACTGGTATATCAGCGCCGTTCGCGACGAAAAATTCTTGCAGCTGCAGCAGCAGCTGCCCTTGCAGCCCCTGGCGGCGGCCGTCCCGGCGCCGGGGACTGCGGCCTCTCCCGCGGCGTCTCCGCCTCCCACCAGCACCTCTCCCAACCCCGGGCGGCAGCTGGCCGATGCCCAGTTCTATGCCACCTTGCAGAGTTTCAACCAGGCGCACCAGGCGCCGGCAGCCCCGCCGCCCCCGCAAGCCAGAGCCCGCGACGACGGCGAGGAAAAGCCCTCGCTGCTCACCCGCGTCGCCAAGCTCTTTGGCCTGGGCGGCAAAGAGAGCGCCAGTGTCAAGCTGGCCAGTGCCCAGCTCCAGAAGACGTTTCGGAACATCCGCGACGCCCTGGCGCGCTACTCCTCGGCCAGCGAGGGGCTTTTCCCCGACCGCAGCGAGATCTACGACTGGCAGAGCCTGCGGCGCCTGGTCAACCGCTACGGCAAGCAGCCTCTGCCGGCCAGCGAGGCCGAAGCCGGCTTTCGCTTCCTCAGCTACACCACCGACCTCAGCCGGGGCGACTACGTGCTGCAGGTGGAGTTGCTGCAACCTCAGGACGGCGTGCAGCGCCTGGAAATCACCCCCTACGGCATCGACCGCGGGCGGTGAGGCGCCCCTACTCGATGCTCTGCAGGAAAGCGGCCAGGTCGTCGATTTCCTGCGGCGTGAGCCCGGAAGTGACGCCGTGGGCGTCGTGCACGTTGAGGGTGATGACCTCGCGCAGGGTGCGGGCGCGACCGTCGTGAAAGTAAGGTGGCGCGTCCCACACGCCGCGCAGCGAGCGCACGTTGAAATCGCGGCTGTCGCCGCCCTTGGTGACGTTTACCGGCCGCAGCCGCTTGCCCTGCGCCAGCAGGCGCTGGAATTCCGCCGCGCTCACCGGCAGGATGGTGTCGCCGTTAAACAGCGGCTCGCCGGTCACCGGGCTGTGGGGATGCGTGTCGGGGCTTTCGGGATAGGAGTTAGAAGCAAAGATCCGCGGGTCGGTGTCGATGTCATTAAAGAAGTCCTGCTCCTTGCGCACCGAGTGGTAGAACTGCCCGGTGGCTTCCTCGGGCTGCGCCAAGGGCTCGTCGTTTGGGGTATGCGGGTCAGGGGCCTCCACCGGCGTCAGGGGGTCGGGGTAGGCCGACGCCAGCCCTTTGGGGAAGATGTTGGGAATGACCACGTCGAGGATGCCGTCGCCGTCCAGATCGCGCGGATCCGGCTTGCCATCGCCGTCGCGGTCGAAGTAGGGCGTCAGCACCTTGTTGTTGCCGTACAGCGCCCCCTTGTGGCACTGGGCGCACTTGGCCTTGCCGTCGAAGAGCTCGGCGCCGCGCACCGCGTTGCCCACGCGGCCGGGGTGGCCGATGAGGGGTACGGCGGGGGCCAGCTCGCCGTCGGGCTGCAGGAAGGGGTTGGGCAGCAGGCGCGGCTCGATGTTGAGAAAAGCGGCCAGGGCGCGCGCCGTGGCTTCAAAGCCGATGCCGGTGCGCTCGAAAATGAACATGGCGTCGCGGTTGGCGTCGGCCACCTTGCGGCCGCCGGCGGTGCGGAAAAAGACGGCAAACTCCGGCTTGCCGTTCCCCGAGGCGTCAAGGCGCACGCCGCCAAAGCGGTTGTCGGGGTTAAACGCGCGCAGCGTACCGCGGAAAAACTCCAGGGTAGAGCTCACCCCGGACCAGAAAAACGGCTCGGTCTCGCGCAGGTTGCGGTTGGAGAGGGTCAGGCGGGTGGCATTGGACGGCGTGGCCGGCACGGCCCAGCGCTTGCCGTCGCGGTGGGCCTGGTCGTGGCAGGAGAGGCAGGCAATGTCGCGGTCTACGGCGATGCGCGACGAGGTGTAAAAATCCTCGCCCAGCTCGGCGAGGGTGGCCGGGAAGTGGGGCGTGCCCGGCACGCGCAAGTCGATGAGCGCTTCCACCGCCAGGGGCTGGCCGGGCGCCACGCGGAGGACGCTCACCGCCTCGCCGAGGCGGTTGGCCACGTAGGCCAGGCGGCCGTCGCGCGTCACCGCCACCTGCTCGGGCAGGCGACCCATAAAGAACGCCGGGTTCTCGTCGCCGTAGACGGGATCGCCGCGGTCGCTCAGCCCTTTGGGCACGTGGTGCGGCCGGTTCACCGCCGGATCGATGCGGTCGGCGATGCTCAGCGGAAACACCGTAGGGGCAAAAGTCTGGGTGGCGTTGGTGTAAACCACCCCGGCCGGGCGCAGGCTCTCCTTGGGGTTGCGCGTCTGGGTGTCGATGGTGTAGACCTCGAGCTGGTCCGAGGCCGACATGACCACGAAGAGGCGGTCGCCGCGCACCACCATGTGCTGCGGCAAGGCGCCGTCGACGAGCGGCACCAGGTTGGCAAAAGGCCCCGAAAGGGTGGGGTCGCCATTGTGCGCCGCGCCCTGCTCGCCACCGGGAATGAAGCGGGAGATGACCGGCAGGGGCGGGTTGGGCAGCGAGGTGAAGCGCGCCACCAGCTCGTTGCGGCGCGTATCGATAACGGCGATCTCGTTTTGCACGTCGTCGAAGCCGTCGGAGCCCACCCCCATGGTGGCCACAAAGAGCCAGTGGCCGGCGCGCGCCAGGCCGCGCGGCGGCGCGTTGAGGTCGATGCGCCCCACTTCCTGCTGCCGGCGCAAGTCAACGATGGAGACGTCGAGGTCGGTGAGGTTGGCCACGTACAGCGTCTGCTCGTCGGCCGACAAGGCCATATCGCGCGGGTTGTAGCCCACGGGAATGACGGCCCGCAGGCGGTTGCCATCGCCGCGCAAGTCCTTGATTTCGAGCACTTCTACGGCGTCCAGCGCCCGGTTGCTGAGGTAGGCACGCGTGCCGGCAGCGTTGAACACCACCTGCTGCACGTAAAAGCCGACGAGGATCTCGTTAACCACTTCCTGCGTGGCGGTGTCGATCACCGACAGGTAGTTGGAGAACTGGTTGCACACCACCAGGTAGCGCCCTGCCGGATGCAAGGCGGCGCAGATAGGGCTCAAGCCCACCCGCAGGAAAGTGCGCACGCGGCGGCTGGCGGTGTCGATCACCGCCACCAGGTCGCGCGGCTCGGCTTCGTTGCCCGGCAAGGTAACGTAGAGGGTGCGCTCGTCGGCGCTGAGGGCGAGGGCGGTAGGGTGGTTGCGCGGCGGCTGCGCGCCGATCCGGCGAAAGCTCTCGTCAGGGCTGCGCGTGGGGGGCTTGCCGGAAGTGGACAGAAAGCCCTGTTCGCCGTCGGCAAAGGCCTGCACCGGCCGCAGGGAGCGCTTGCCTCCTTGCACGAAGGTCTCCGGCAGCAGCCCCGTCTGCGAGGCAGCGGCCGCCACGGCGGCCCAGCCCACCGTCCCGATCAGCAAGCCTACGATCACCCGTCGCACCATCCCAAGGGCTCCTTCTCTCAGTCTCCCGAAGGCGGCGGCGGCACCGGCCGCAGGTCCGGCGGCCGGCGCAGCAGCTCGGGCAGCGACACCTGTACCGCCGCCGGCTGTGGCCGGGCAGGGCGCTGCAAGGCCACGCGGCCGGGCAGCGGCGCCACTTCTTCGGGCACTTCCTGCCAGCCGCTCACCGGCTGCCAGCGCAGCAAGTAGGGGCGGATGAAGCGAATGGCCGTCGAGCCGTAGTGGCGTGTCGGCGAAAACGTCAGCGGCGGCGTCGTCCCCGCATCAAAGTCTGTCAACGTCTCTAGCGCCGCCAGGAACCCCGGGCGCGTCAGGGCGCGGCCGGCGCGCTGCAGCGCCGCCACCACCACGCGTCCGGTGGCGTAGCCGTGTAGCTCCGGCTCCTGGGGCAGGTGGCCGGGGGAGAAGCGCGCGAGCAGGCGGCGAAATTCCACCATTCCCGGCGTCTGGGCCGCGGGGTCCATGAAGGGGGTGGCCACCACCAGCTCGGCGTCGAAGTTGGCGTCGGCCAGCTCCGAGACCTCGCGGCGTGCCAGGTTGCTCAGCCCCACCCACAGGGGGGAAAAGCGCAGGGCCCGCGCTTCGATCAGGATTCGCCCCAGGTTGCGCGCCACGGTGGCCAGGATCACCGCCTGCGCCCCGGCCTGAGAGAGGGCCAGCACCGGCGCCAGGACGTCAAACGCGCCGCGGGCAAAGCCCGCCGCTGCCGCCAGTTCCAGGCCGTACTGCGCCAGCCGCGCCTGTACCGCCGCCAGCACTTCTTTGCCAAAGGCGTTGTTTTCGTAAAGCACTGCAATGCCTTGCGTGAGCCCGCGGCGCTGCACCAGGTAGTCCACCGCCCCCATGGCCTGCTGGAAGTACGAAGGCTGCAGGGTAAAGTGGGTGCGCGTGGGCGGGGAGACGAAGCGGTGGGCGTGGCTGATCAGCCCCACGTTGGGCACCCCTTCCCGCACCACGTCTTCAAAAATGGCTTCGTTGGTGGCGGTACCACCTACCGCCACCAGGGCAAAAACGCCGTCCTGGTGCAGCAGGCGCTGCACGTTGGCGCGCGCGTACGGCGGGTGGAACTGGTCGTCGTAAAAAATCACCCGCAGGCGGCGGCCGTGCACGCCGCCTGCGGCGTTTGCCGCCTCAAATGCGGTGCGCAGGCCAAGACGTACTCCCTGTCCCCACCAGGCATGGGGGCCGCTGAGCAGGAGCGTGCTGCCCAGGGTGACGGCGTCGTCGGTGACCCCCGGCGCCGGCGCTACCGGCAGCGCGGCGCCCACCAGCCAGCTCAGCACCATCAAGCCGATCAGTCCCTTGCGCGGCATAGAGGCCCTCCCCACACGGCTTGTCTGACTGCGCCCTCACGCTATGTACCCGTTTTTCCCTTGTCGGACAAGGATTTTCTCAAGGTGGGGCGCAGGGACTAAGGACGAGCGTAGGATGCGCGGCGTTGGTCCCTCGGCAAAGGCGCTGCGGCAGCGCAAGTGCGTGTGAAAACAAAGGAAATGGGGCCATTTTCCTTTTGACGCGCGGCGGCGCGGCGCGCTATGCTCCCTGCTGCCATGCGCCGCGGTGGGCTGTTGCTCCTCGTGTTGGTCTTCCTGGCCGGCTGCGCCCCGGCGCCGCAGGCGCTCAAGGCGGCGCTGCGCAGCCCCGACCCCGAGGTGCGCCGTCGCGCCCTGTTTGCCGTGGCCCGCCGCGGGGAGCGGGCGCTGCTGGACGAAGTGGTGCGCCTCCTGCACCACGATCCCCTCGTCTATTTGCGCAAGAAAGCGGCCACCACGCTGGGCTGGCTTGGCGACCGGCGGGCGCTGGCGCCGCTGGCCCGCGCCCTGCGCGAGGACCCCGAGCCGCTGGTGCGCGAGGAAGCCGCTTATGCCCTGGCCATGCTGGGAGGAGCGCAGGCGCGTGCTGCCTTGCAGGAGGCCTGGCCGCGCGAAGCCGACGCGGCGGTGCGGCAGGGCATTGTCACTGCCTTGCAGCGCCTGGAGGCGGCCGGCGGTGGCTAAGCGCTGGCGCTGCCTCGGGCTTTTGGCCGCGCTGCTGGCGCTGCCGGCCTCCCTGTGGCCGCAGGCGCTGGCCACGCGCCGCACCTCCTTGCCGTACCCCTTTGTGCCCTATGACGCCGGGAAGTTTCGCTACGTGGGCATCGAGGGCTGCAACTGTCACCTGCTGGAGCTCGAAGGCCGCAAGTGGAAAGAAGAAGAGCGCGGCCACCACAAGGCCATGCAGCGGCTCAAAGGGGCCGAGCGCCAGAACCCCAAGTGTCTGCAGTGCCACGCCACCGCGTACGGCTTGCCCATCAAAGACGACAAGCCCTACCTCGAAAACGTGCAGTGCGAGGCTTGCCACGGCCCGGGAGAACGCTACCGCCGCCGGCGCCTCAAAAACCTCTACAACCGCGATCCCGAGCAGGCCCGCGTGCTTTCCATGCAGCAGGGGCTGGTGGTGCCCGGGGTGAACCTCGACGTCAAGGACGTCTGCCTGCGCTGCCACTGGGAGAGCCGCACGGCGCCCAAAAAATGCCCGCGCAGCGACAAGGTGTTTGACTTTGTGAAGTACTACAAGCTGATCACCCACGCCGACGACGACGCGGTTGACGCGCGCCTGCGCGTGCCCATTCGAGGACCGCTCGTGCCGTGAGGGTGCTGCTCGTGCTTTTGCTCCTTGCCGCGGCAGCCGCGGCGCAGGAAAATCGCGAGTGCCTGGCCTGCCACGCGCGGCGCGAGAAGCTCAGCAAGCTTGAGAAAATCGACGAGGAAAGCGGCGAGCGGGTGTCGATGCTTGTCGACGTGGCGCGCTTCCGGCAGTCGGCGCACGGCACTTTCCCCTGCCTCGACTGCCACCTTGACCTCGAAGGCGTCCACGGCATGCACGCGCCGGAGCTGGAGCCGGTGGACTGCGTGACTTCATGCCACGACCGGGTGGCGGCAGAGATTGCGCGCAGCCAGCACCTGCGCTTCATGCGCGAGCGGCAGCAGCGGCCGCCGAGCTGCAAGGACTGCCACCGCGGCGAGCACTCGCGGCGCGACACCCCGCGGGCGGCCGATCCCTGGCACCGGCGGCAGAGCATCGCCCTGTGTAGCAGCTGCCACGAAGAGTGGCTGGCGAGCTACCGCCAGACGCTGCACGGCCAGCTGGCGGCGCTGGGGCCGGTGACCACCGCCGTGCCCACTTGCGCCGACTGCCACGGCTACCACGAGGTGGTGTCGCCGCCGCATCCTGCCTCGTTCCTGGCTCCAGAGCGGCTGCCGCAGACGTGTGGCCGCTGCCATCCGGGGGTGGCAGCGCCCTTTTTCCGCTACATTGCCCACCCGCAGTGGCACAACCCTAGCCCGTACCCGCTGTGGACGGCGCTGCAGCGCGCCAGCACCGCGGTGCTGGGGCTGCTGCTGGCCGCTCTGGGCCTGCACAGCGCCTTGTGGGGATGGCGCCTGTGGCGCGGGGAGTAAGGCATGTACTGGCGCTTTTCGCGCTGGCAGCGCAGCCTGCACGCCGCCCTCTTCACTGGCTTTGTCGTAGCGGCGCTTACCGGCCTGCCGCTGCGCTTTAGCGCCCAGCCCTGGGCGGCCACCCTCTGCACCCTGCTGGGCGGGGTGGCCACCCTGCGGTGGCTGCACCGCGGGGCCGCCTTGCTGCTGGGGGGCTGCGCCGTGGCCCACGTTGCCACGCTTCTTTACCTGCTGGGGCGCCGCCCGGGGCTGCCGCGCGGTCCCGACTCGCTGTTGCCGCAGCGGCGTGACGGGCACGACCTCTGGCAGCACCTGCGCTGGCTCCTGGGCCAGGCGCCGCCGCCGGCTTTCGAGCGCTGGACGTACTGGCAGAAGTTCGACTACTGGGCGGCGATGCTGGGCCTGGTGGGGATGGGCAGCAGCGGCCTGGTGGTGTGGCTGGCGCCGCTGGTGACGCGGTGGCTGCCGGGCTGGGCGGTGACGGTGAGCCTGCGCCTGCATGGCCACGAAGCGGTGCTGGCGCTGGGGGTGATCAGCGTCTTTCACTTTTTCCACGCCCACCTGCGCCCGGGCAAGTTTCCCGCCGACCTGGCGATGTTCACCGGGCGGGTGGAAGAAGCGGCCCTGCGCCGCGAGCACGCGCGCTACTACGCGCGCTTGCAGCAGAGCGGGCGCCTGGCGCCCCTGCGCGCCGCGCCGCCGCCGCGGTGGCTGGTGCGCCTGGGGCGCTGGCTGGGATGGCTGCCGGTGGCCCTCTGCTGGCTGCTCTGGCTGCTGGTGCTCTGGTCCCTTATGGCCGGGGCGGAATAGGCACGCAGCCCTGCGCCTGCGCGGTGGCGGCGGCCTGCTTGAAGTAAGCGTCGCCCAGGGTGGTGTAGTGGCGGGCGCGCGCCTCGCTGAAGGAAGTAAGCTCGGCGGGCGCAAGCCAGGCAGCGCGGCTGTAGAGCAGGGCTAGGCGAAAGTCGGCGGCCACGCCGTAGCAGAGCAGGGCCAGCTCGTAGAGGGTATGCGTTTCCCGGCAGGAGGGAACCACAGGCAGCTGGCGCCAGCGCGCCAGGACGTCGCTCAGGAAGCGGCGGTAGGCCTGCTGCGGGGCGATCTGCTCGCGCACTTTTTGCTGCGGGGCCACGTGGGTAAAGTAGCGGTTCCAGGCCTGCTGCTCTTGCACGTAGGTGGCCAGCAGCGTGCCGGCAGCTTGCAAGTAGGCTTGCAGCGCTTCCTGTCCCCAGGCGGCCGGCGTCTGCAGCCCCAGCACCCAGAGGAGCAGGAGCGTGCCGGGTCGCCGCATTGGGTTTCCCCTCTCGCGCCTGGCAAGCGGATTGTTGCACGTTGACAAAGCGCTTGCTATAAATACTGCCCGCGCAAGGGCATGGCAAGGTCGGTATGGCAAGGTGGAGAGAAGCCGTGGCCAGTTACCTGTTTGTCTTCAACCCTCAGGCCAAGCGGTGTCGCCCGGAAGCAGAAGCGGCGATCGTGCGCGACGCGCGCCGTATCCTGCCTGCGGCCACCATTCGCGTCACCCATACCGTGCCCAGCGCGGCGGAGGAGACGGGCTACGAGGTCGCCGACTTTGCGCGCCTCAGCGCCGGCGTCGAGGCGGTGGTGGCGGTGGGCGGCGACGGCACGGTGAACCTGGTGGCCACGGCGCTGATGCGCAGCGGCCTGTACCGGCAGGTGCCCCTGGGGGTCATTCCGTACGGCACGGGGAACAACCTGGTGCGTTCTTTTGGCCTGGAGCGGGAAGCCGAAAAAGCGCTGCTCACCATCCGCCAGGGCCACACCGTACGCCTCGACGTGGGGGTGATCAACCGGCGCTTTTACTTCATCAACGCCAGCTTTGGCCTTTTTGCTTACCTTATTGCCCGCCGCGTAACCCGCTCCCTGGTGGGCTGGACCTACGATGCTCTGCGCCACCTCGGCTTCACCCCCTGGCCCGTGCGCTTGCGCTACACCGACGGCGCCGGGCGCGAGCACACCTTGCCCTTGCAGCGTTACATCGTCGGGGCGCTGCTCAACACCTCGCACTATGGTTCTATCTTGCGCATGGCCCCCGACGCGGTAAGCGACGATGGCCTTTTTGACGTCAAGCTGGTGCACGAAGCGCCGCGCTTTGCTTACCCGCTGCTGTTTACCGTCATCCTTACCGGGCAGTACGACCTGTCGCGCAACACCACCACCTTCCGGGCCGCGCGGCTCGAGGTGCTGCCCGAGACGCCGTGTGGCTTTGAGACCGACGGCGATCTCATCCCGGTGCAGGCGCGCTACGAGGTCGAGGTGGCCGGCCAGCTGCGCCTGCTGGTGCCCCATCCTGCCGGCAAGTAGTCCTCAGGCGGCCACCGTGGTGTAGTGGAGCTCCCGCTCCTGCACGCCGTAGGTGCCGTCTCCGCGCTCGATAAACACCCGGCAGCGCTTCAGGTCGGCGCCGTAGACGTGGAGGGTGACGGCAGTGTCGTCGCCGGTGTTGGCCATGCGGTGGTATTCGTGCGGCGGGATGAGGGCGCCCACGTTGCCCAGCCCGGCGGTGAGGGTGCGCACGGCGGTGACGCGCACGCGCCCTGCCTCTAGCGGCGTAACCTCGTACTGGGTGACCTGCATGCGGCCGCGGTAGACGCCTTCCACGCACCACACGCCGCCGTGGTCATGAATTGGCGTCCCCTGGCCGGGCTGCCACACCATGGCCACCAGGACGTAGCGCCCCTGGGGATGGCGGTAGACCAGGTGGCGGGCGTACGAGGCCGCCGCCGGGGTGAGGTGCTGGGGGGCCAGGCAGTGGGGCTGGGTGAGCAGGGAAGGCAAGGCGCGCTGCACAAAAGCCACGCAGGCGTGGGCGTCGGTGGTCTGGGCCACCAGGGCGTTCATGGCGCTGATGAAGCTTGCCAAGTCACGACACGCACACTCGCTTTCCATGGCAGGGCTCCTCTTGGGCAGCCGGAAGCGGCGGCCGCTAGACCGCCGCTTCCGGGCGATTTAAATGGCCTGCGGCTGGGCGCGCTGGGGCAGGGGGTGCGGCCACCAGCGGTCTTCCCACTCTGAGAAGAGGGGCCGGACATAGGGGGCCACTTCGCGGGCAAAGAGCTCGGTGTTGTAGCGCGCCAGCTCCGGCGGCATGCTGCCAAACTGGCACAGCACCATGAGGTGGCCGGTGTTGAGCTGCTTGATGGCCTCGGCCAGGCGTTCGCGTACCGTCGCCGGGCTGCCGCCGATAACGTAGCCTTGCTCTATGAAATCCTTCCAGGTGAGCCTGCGGCGCATGGCCGAGGGCCGGTCTCCCACTTGCGGCACGAAGCCGGCGCGCAGGGTGGCCGGGGTGCGGTAGCCGGGGGCGTCGGCAAAGCCCTGAAAGACGTGCAGGCACTTGTTGTAAAAGTAGTCGGCGTGCGGATAGTACTCGCGCTCTGCCATGGCATCGGTGTCGGCCACCGCCACCAGCTGCAAGAACCCCGAGCGGTACGGGTTGGGGTCGATGCCGCGTTGTTCGCAGCGCTCCCAGTAGCCGCGCAGGATCTTGCTGCCGCGGATGAAGCCGTAATAGCTCAGGTAGCAGTAGCAGTAGTCGTGGTCGAGCACCCAGTCCCAAGTCTCGATGCTGCCGCCGCCGGGGATCCAGATGGGTGGGTGGGGCTTCTGCAGCGGCCGCGGCCAGAGGTTGACGTAGCGCAGCTGCGTGTACTTCCCGTTAAAAGCAAAGGGTTCTGGGCGCGTCCAGGCCTGGATGATGAGGTCGTGGCCCTCGCGGTACTTCTCGCGCAGGGTGGCCGGCGTCTGGCCGTAGGCGAAGTTGGTGTCCATGGAAGTGCCTACGGGAAAGCCGGCGATGAAGCGCCCCCCGGTCATCACGTCGAGCATGGCAAACTCTTCGGCAATGCGCACCGGCGGGTTGTAGAGGGCGATGCTGTTGCCAAGGACGATGATCACCGCCTCGCGGGTGCGGCGGCTCAAGGCAGCGGCCATGAGGTTGGGCGAGGGCATCAGCCCGTAGGCGTTCGGCGTGGTGCTCGTTCACGCACAGCCCGTCAAAGCCCATCTGGTCGGCAAACTCCAGCTCGTCGAGGAACTCGTTATAGAGCCAGTGGGTTTTTTCGGCGTCGTAGAGGGAGCTGGGAATGTCGACCCAGACGCTGCGGTACTTCTCCTTGAAGTCTTCGGGCAAAAACCGGTAGGGCATGAGGTGGAACCAGCAGAGTTTCATGGTACGGGTCTCCGTGTCGCGAGCCACGTGCCTGCGGGACCTGCCGGCGCGGCGCCCCGCTTCCCGTTGTCTGCGTATGGTAGACGAGGCGGGCGCAGTTGTCAAAAGACGCTAGCGGAAGGCTTCCGGAGGCACTTCCAGCACCCCCTCGGGAGTGAGACGAGCCAGCACCTGCTGGTTCCAGGCGCTGACCAGCTCGACGGCGGCGCTGGCGGCAAAGGCCAGCTGGGCGCGGCGCAAGAGGTTGAGCTGCTGCGCCGGGCTCAGGCGCTGCCACAGCAGCGGGTTCATGGTGAGGCGCAGGCGCCCGCCTTCCCACCGGAGGGCGATGACGCCGCGGCGCTCGAGGCGGGCAAAGCGCTGCTGTTCGCGCTGCCGGACCTCGGCGGCAGGCAGGGACTCTACCGCCGGGGTGGCGGGCCCCGCAGCGGGGGGCGGCGCCGACAGCTGGGCAAGGGCGCCGGGGAGCGAGAGGCTGAAGGGGACAAGGAGCGCCCAGAGCAAGCCGGCCCATCGGCTTTTCCCGCCGGCAGCGGCCGTGGTATAAGAGACGGAGCCGCACCCGGTACGGCAAAGACGTTTGCACAGGAGAACGCGCGTGCCGATTCTCAAAGTCCATCGCCTCCTCATCGGCAGTGGCATCGCTGTCTGCCTGCTTTACGCCGTGCGCCAGCTTCTCGATTACCTCCATGCCAGCGCGGCAGCGGCCCTGATGCGGGCCCTCTTTGCCCTGGCCGGGGCCCTGGCCTTGGGATTGTACCTCTACTCAATCCGCTCGCAGTAAAGGCCTACAGCAGCAGCGAGGCCCCGCGCACCAGGTGCCGCTGGCGTTCGCAGTGCAGCAAAAAGTCGTGTATTACCTGTCCTAGCCGCGCCGGCTGTTCGCGCAGTGGGTCGTCGGCCACTTCCGGCAGCGCCACCCCGCGCCGCACCGTGGAAAAGCGACCGGTGGCGGGTGGGGGGGAGGGCACCCCAGGGGCGCCAACCACCAGCATCGGCACCGGCAGCGCTTGCCACGCCGGGTGGCCAAGCGCGGCAGCGAGATCGGCTCGCTGCCCGCGCGGGCTGACGAGCACGAGGCCTGCAATGCGCCCGGCCTGCTCACGGGCAAAGTCCAGGACCTGCAAGGCTCCCAGCGCGTGTCCTCCCAGGTATCCCTGCGGCACCTCCAGCGCTTCCAGCAGCGCTTCCAGCGCCACCACCGGTAGGGGGGAAGCCGCGGGAGCCGTGCACACGACACGGCACAGCTCGCCCAGCAGCGGCAGCAGGGGGCGCCACAGCGCCAGACCTTCCGGGCCGCCAGAAGTCAGCACCAGCGGAAAGCCCTCGCCTTCCGTCTCATAGAAGAAGGTCTGCCCCTGCACACGAAGTGACGGCATGCCTTACCCCCTTGCGGCCGTGCGTGGCTGGCGAAGCAGCAGGAAAAAGAGGCGGCCTGGCTGACGCCAGCGGCCGGCGATGGCTTCGGCCGCTTCGCCGCTCCCCCAGAAGAGGTCTGCCCGCCCGGGCCCGGTAATGGCGCCGCCGGTGTCGTGGGTGAAGACAAAGCGCCGCAGCGGCTGCCAGCCGGTGACGGTACCCTGGGCATCGAGGCGCGGCTGCTGGGTGTCGATGAACGCCAGGCCGGCCGGGGGGAAGAGCCGCTGGTCGAGGGCGATGGACCGCCCGGGCACCAGGGGAATGCCCAGGTTGCCCAGGGGGCCTTCGTCGACAAAGCGAAAGAAAACGTAGCGTGGGTTGTAGTGCAAGATCAGTTCCTGTTCTTGCGGATGGGCCCGCAAGTAGCGGCGCAGGCCCTGCAGGGTCAGCGCCTCGGGCGGCAAGTCGTCGCGGATGCGCAGCAGCTCGCCGAGGCTGCGGTAGGGATGGCCGTTGGAGGCTGCATAGTGCACGCGCAGATGGCGGCCGTCGCGCAGGCGGATCTGGCCCGACCCCTGCAAGTGCAGGATAAAGCCATCGACAGCATCGCGCAGCCATACCAGCTCCAGGCCCTGGCCGCGCAGCTTGCCGCCGGCGTCGATGTCGCGGCGCGTGAAGTAAGGCAGCAGCTTGCCATCGTGCAGGCGGGCCACGATTTGCTCGCCGGCAAAGCGGGGGTGAAAAGCGCCCAGGTCGAGCTGCAGCAAGTCCGGAGGGCGCCCGTAGAGCGGGTAAGTAAACTCTGGCGTGGGCACCAGGCTTCCGGGCAGAATGGGTTCGTAGTAGCCGGTAAACAGCACTTCCCCCTGGCCGTCGTGGCCGGCCGCTTGCACCAGCTCGAAGTGGGTGGGCAGCTGCTTGGCCAGCGCCGCAGGCGTGGGCGCCTGCGCCAGGAGCCGCGCGAACGCCACCAGCGTGTCGACAAGCCGCGCCACGGGGATCTGGCGATCGCCAAGGGGCAGGAGACGGTCGGCGGGCAGGCGTTGCAGGTAGGCGAGGCTGGCCTGCAGCGCCTTCTGCAGCGAAGCGCGGTCGAGGTCATCGGCAAACGCCGGCCAGGCAGTCTGGGGCAGCGAAGGCGGGGGCGGGGCAGGCGGGGGGGGGAAGTCCTGGCCGCGGCAGCCCAGAAGGAAAAGCACCACCGCCACACTACCGGCCAGGCGCAGCCACCGCATGCGCCGTGGGTTCCTTGCTGCTTGCATGCGCGGCTCCTTGGCAGTGCCGGCTTACTGCATGGCGACCGCCTTCACTTGGGTGAGGTCGGTCAGGCCCCGCAGCACTTTCAAGACGCCGTCCTGCATCAGGGTGGTCATGCCTTCGCGGCGCGCCTGCGCCAGGATCTCGGCGGTGCGGGCCCGCGTCTGAATGAGCCGTTTGATTTCCGGCGAGCCCAGCAGCAGCTCGTGAATGGCCACCCGGCCTTTGTACCCCGTGTTGTTGCACTCACGGCAGCCGGGAGCGCGGTAGAGGGTGAACTCCGGGGTATACGTGAGGCCCAGGCGGTCGAAGTCCTCCGGCCCGTAGGCCAGGCGCAGCTCCTCAAACGCCTCGGGCGGCGGGTGATAGGGGGCCTTGCAAGCCGCGCACAGGGTGCGCACCAGGCGCTGGGCGAGGATACCCAGCAGGGCGTCGGCAAAGTTGAAAGGATCAAGCCCCATATCGAGCAGGCGCGTCACCGTTTCGGCGGCGCTGTTGGTGTGCAGGGTGCTGAAGACCAGGTGGCCGGTGAGCGAGGCCTCGATGCCGATGTGCGCCGTTTCCTGGTCGCGCATCTCGCCCACCATGATGACATCGGGGTCGGCACGCAGGAACGCGCGCATGGCAGCGGCAAAAGTAAAGCCGATGCGCGGGTTGACCTGCACTTGCCGCAAGCCGTACTGGGTAATTTCCACCGGGTCCTCGGCGGTCCAGATCTTGCGCTCCGGCGTGTTGATGGCGCCCAGGGCCGAGTGCAGGGTGGTGGTCTTGCCTGACCCCGTGGGCCCCACCACCAGGATGAGGCCGTAGGGGCGCTGGATGATCTGGCGGAAAGCCTGCAGGTTGCGCTCGGTCATCTCCAGCTTGTCGAGGGGGATGGGCTCGTTGGCCGCCAGGATGCGCATGACCACGTCTTCATTGCCGTTGGCCGTAGGGATGGTGGCCACGCGCAGCTCGATGTCACGGTTGGTGGGCAGGCGGAACTTGATCTTGCCGTCCTGGGGCTTGCGCCGCTCGGAGATGTCGAGGCGGGCCATGATTTTGATGCGCGACACCAGCGCCCGCCGGTAGCTGGGCGGGATGCGCTGGTATTCCCGGCACTGGCCGTCGATGCGAAAGCGGATCACGGTATCCTGGCGGGCCGAGTAGGGCTCGATGTGGATGTCGGAAGCGCCGCGCTTGTATGCGTCGATGATGATCTGGTTGGCCAGGCGCACGATGGCGCTGTCGTCTTCGTGGACGGTGAGGCTTTCCTCGTCCTCGTCCTCCGCCGGGCTTTCGCCGCCGAGCTCGCCGAGGATGGTCTGGATGGAGTCGAGCATGTCGTGGCGGCCGCTGGCGCTGTAGAGGTACTGCAGGATGTCTTTGCGCAGGCCCACAAACAGCCGCAGGGTGCAGCCGGGCATGAGCAGCTTGATGTGCTCGATTTTTTGCAGGTCCTTGGGGTTGTCGACGAGGATGTCGACGATGGAGCCTTCGCGCCGCAGCGGCACCCAGTAGTTGGCTTTGAGGTAGTCGAAGTTGATGCCTTTGAGCAGGGAGGGGTCGATGACGCGGCGCTCGTCGAACTCCACAAAGGGATAGCCAAAGAAGGCGCTCAGGGCGCGGCCGATTTCTTGCTTGGGGATGCGGTACTGCTCGATGAGCACCGTCTCCACGTCCTGCCGCTTGCGGCGGGCTTCGGCAATGGCGGCATCGAGCTCCTCGCGGGTGATCAGGTTTTGCTCGAGGAGGTAGTCGAACTTGGTCGCCGGGCGGCGCGGCGTCGCCTGGTAGTGCTGGCGAAAGGCAATGGCCAGCGTCTCGGCGATCTCCTTGGCAAAGCGCTCTTCCTCCTCGGAGAAGCGGCCGCCGTTGCGCTTGTTGAGCAGCAGCAGCACGCCCATGAGGTACTTGTGCTCGTAGAGAATGGGCACGGCCAGCATCTGCCGGGTGCGAAAGCCGCTACGCTCGTCCCAGGAGCGGTCAAAGGTCAGGCGCGGGCTGATCGCCTTGAGCTCACTTTCATCGTAGGCGTCGGCGATGTTGAGCACTTTGCCGTAGCGGGCGCAGTAGCCCGAGACGCTGTGCTCGTTGATGGGCACCCGGATCTCCTGGATGCCCTCGATGGGGTCGGAGAGGAAGCGGGAGTAGAGCTCGCGCCGCTCGCGGTCGACGGCGTAAAGGGTGAGCTGTTCGACGTCGAAGAGGCTGCGCAACTCGTCCTTGATGTCGAGGAAGAGCTCGTCGAGGTTCTTGGCCGACAGGATGCGGTTGACAATCGCCGCGGTGCGGCCATAAGAGCCGGCGCGACCGCGCGGCGACGCACTGGAGCGCTCCGTGCCGCGCACCTCGTCCTGCTGCACCATGGACTGCACCTCGCTTGACGACGTTGACGGGGCTGGGAAAAGCGCTCCCTGCATCCTCAGCAGGGACGTATCGGCTCTGGCCTCGCAAAACTTGAGAGGGCCCGCTGCCGGGCCCCCGCCAGGCGCTAGAAGTACCAGCGCGACACCGTCTCGGCGACGCACACCGGCTTGTCGTGGCCTTCCCGCTCCACCGTGACCTGAGAGACGGCCTGCACGCCGCCTTCCACCTCTTGCAGCTCGAGGAGCTTGGCGCGGGCGCGGATGCGGCTGCCGGCCGGCACCGGAGCGGGGAAGCGCACGCGGTTGAGGCCGTAGTTGACCCCCATCTTCACCCCCTCGATTTTGTAAATGTCCCACACCAGCTGCGGGATGAGCGACAGGGTGAGAAAGCCGTGGGCGATGGGGGCCCCGTAGGGCGATTCACGCTTGGCGCGTTCGACGTCAACATGGATCCACTGGTGGTCGCCGGTGGCATCGGCAAAGGCGTTGATGCGCTCCTGCGTCACTTCCAGCCAGTTAGAAACGCCGATTTCTTGGCCCACGTAGCGCTTGAGTTCTTCCAGGCCGTGGATGATCTTCATCGCGGTTGCTCCTCTGCGCACTGAGGATGAAGCGAGCGCCGGCACGCTGCGACTAGCATAACGCACTTTCGGCCAAACGCCAAGCCTCGGGTGGCCTCACTGCAGGCGCGGGTCGAGGGCGTCGCGCAGTCCCTCGCCCACCAGGTAGTAGGCCACCACGGCCAGAAAAATGGCGGCGCCGGGAAAAACCGCCAGCCACCAAGCAAAGCTGTTGCTGCGTGCCTCGTTGAGCATCGAGCCCCAGGTGACCAAGTCGGCCGGCACGCCGATGCCCAGGAAGCTGAGGCCCGATTCGGTGAGGATGGCGGCGGCGATGCCCAGCACCACGGCCACCAGCACCGGCGCCAGGGCGTTGGGCAGAATGTGGCGCACCACGATGCGCCGCGTGGGCAGGCCAAGGGCCACCGCCGCCGTTACGTAGTCAAGGGCCCGCACTTTCAGGAACTCGTTGCGCGTGAAGCGGGCAATGCCCACCCAGCCCGTCAGGCCGATGATCGCCATGGTGTAGAGGATGCTGGGCCGCACCAGCGCGGCCACGGTAATGATGAGAAAAAACGTGGGAATGGCCAGCATGAGCTCGAAGAGCCGCGAGATGAGCAAATCCACCCAGCCGCCGAAGTAGCCGGCCAGCGCCCCCAGGGTGAGGCCGATGAGGGTGGCCAGGCCCATGGACACAAAGCCGATGGAGAGCGAGACGCGGGCGCCGTGGATGATGCCGGCCAGCACATCGCGGCCGAGCCGGTCGGTGCCCAGCCAGTGCTCGGGCGAGGGCGGCACAAACGGCGCGGTGAGGTCGACTTGCTGCGGCCGATAGGGAACCGGCGGGTAGAGGGCACGCTCGGGGCGCAACCGCGTAAAGTCGACTTGCCGCAGCTCGGCCGGCCACGCCGCCAATCCCAGGGCGTGGAGGTACCCCTGCACGATGGGAAAGAAGGTCTTGCCGCGGTAGACCAAGTAATAGGGCTTGTCATTGGCAAGAAAGTCGGCCCCCAGGGCCATCAGTCCCAGCGCCACGGCCACCCACAGCCCGGCCACCGCCAGGGGGTTGCGCTTGAAGCGGCGCCAGACGCGGCGCCCGTAGCGCGGCGGTGGAGACACCCTCACGCCCTCCGCGCCGAAAAGGTGATGCGCGGGTCCACGACGGTCAGCAGCACGTCGGAAAGCAAAATGCCCAGCAGGGTGAGCAAGGCGCTCATGGTAAAGACGGCCATGAGGACGGGGTAATCCCGGGCCAGCACCGCCTCGTAGCCCAGCAAGCCCAGACCGGGAATGGAAAAAATGGTCTCGACAATGACGCTGCCGCTGACCAGTCCCGGCAGAATCGAGGCCATCAGGGTGACGATGGGAATGAGGGAGTTGCGCAGCACGTGCTTGTACAGCACCACGCGCTCCGGCAGCCCCTTGGCGCGCGCCGTCTGCACGAAGTCCTGCCGCAGCTGCTCCAGCATGCTGCTGCGCATGAAGCGAGACAGCCCGGCAATACCGGCGTAAGAGAGCATGGTTACCGGCAGCACCAGGTGCCAGGCGCGGTCGAGAAGGCGGCGCCACAGGGGCCAGTGCGGTCCGTAGTCGACCGAAGTGAGGCCGCCTGGCGGGAAGAGGTACCAGAAGTCGCCGCCGCAGAGAAAGACGATGGCCAGGGTCCCCAGCCAGAAAGAGGGCAGGGCAAAGAGCATGAAGGCAAGAAAGGTGGTGAGCTGGTCGCCAAAAGAGTAAGGGTGGGTGGCCGAATAGACGCCCAGGGGAATGGCCACCAGGTAAACGACGAGGATGGAGAGGGCGTTGAGCTGGATGGTCACCGGCAGGCGCTCGGCGATTTTGTCCCACACCGGCTGGTTGTCTTTGAACGAGACGCCAAAGTCGAGGGCAAACAGGTTGCGCAGCCAGTACCCGTACTGGACGTGCAGGGGGCGGTCGAGCCCGTACTGGGCCCGCCACGCCGCCAGGGCCGCTTCTACGGCGCTACGCCCCTCGGTGGACAGTCCCTCGGCGCCGGCTGCGGCCAGGCCCCCGGCGGCGCGCAGCTCGGCCGGATCCCCAGGCGCCAGGTGCATGATGGCAAAGGCAATCGCCGTGATGCCAAAGAACGTCGGCACCAGGAGCAAGAGCCGTTGCAGCAGGTACGTCAGCATCGCCTCAAGGGGTCAGCACCGTGGTGTACTTCTGCAGGGCTTTGGGCACCCACCACTCCAGGGGCCGCGGCCCGCCAGGGTAAATGGTGACGTTGTGGAAGCGGCGCGCCACCGCCAGAATCGACTGGCGCATGAAGAGAAACGTGTAGGGCTGCTCCCGGTTCAGGATCTGCTGGAACTCGCGGTACAGGGCGATGCGCTGCTGCGGGTCAAACGTGCGCCGATAGGTTTCCAAAATAGCGTCTACGCGCGGGTGGCGGAAGCTGATGAAGTTGGAGCCCTGGTTGGCGATTTGCGAGGAGTGCCAGACCTGGTAGCCGTCGGGCTCGGTCAGCGGCATGGCCCAGCCCAGGATTACGGCGTCGAAGCGGTGGTGGCGCACGTCGTCGAGGAAAATGGTCCAGTCGAGCTGCCGCAGCTCAACGGCGATGCCGTGTTTCCTGAGCTCGTCTTGCAGGGCCAGGGCCACGCTGCGGCGCACCTCGTTGCCGGCATTGAACTTGAGCTCGAAGCGAAACGTCACCGGCTGGCCGTCAAGGACGTTGTCCAGCAGGCCGTCGCCGTCGCGGTCCCGCCAGCCCGCCTCTCCTAGCAGCTGCCGCGCCTTTTGCGGGTCGTAGGGGTGGCTGTAAAGCGTCTGGTCGTACTCGGGACGAAAGAGGTACACGGGGCTGTCCACCACCTTGCCCAGCCCAAAAAGGATGGTCTGCACCATCTGCTGGCGGTTGGTCAGGTAAGTCATCGCCTGGCGTACCCGCCGGTCGCGGAAGATGGGATGGGCGTTGTTCCAGCCGATGTAGGTGTAGCCCGGCGTGTAGTAGAGGTACTTGGCAAACTGCTTGCGGAAGCGGCGGCCCTGCGTCTGGCGCAGGTGCTGGATGGGCGTAAGGCCCATGGCATCGAGCTGACCTGCCTTGAGGGCCACCAGGGCGGCGTCAGGATTGGTAAAGACGCGAAACACGCGGCGGTCGAGGTAGGGCTGGTCAAGGCCCGGCTTGCCCGTGCCCCAGTAGTCGGGGTCGCGTTCCAGCACCACTTCCTGCCCCGTCTTCCAGTCACGGAAGCGGTAAGGACCGCTGCCCATGGGGTTGCGGGCAAAGCGGGTGTTGAAGGCCTCGGCAAAGCGGCGCGCCCGCGCCGCCTGCGGCGAAGTGTCGTCGGGCGACATGGCGTCGAGGTCGCGCACCGACAAAGGGGCAAGGAGGCCCTCGGGATCGTAGTAGTGGCGCGGCAGGATAGAAAAGCCGCCCAGAATGTCCTCGTTGCGGAAGTAAGGCTCCTTGGCCACCAGGCGAATCGTGTCGTCATCGAGGCGCTCGGCGTCCACCAGGGACTGGTAGTAGACGCGCACGAAGGGGGCGTTGACCCAGGGGGTTTTGATCGCCTTGAGACTAAACAGCACGTCGTGCACCGTAAGCGGCGTGCCGTCCTGAAAGCGCGCGTCACGGCGCAACGTAAACGTGTAAGTCAGCTTGTCAGCGCTGATCTGCGGCCGGCTCGTGGCCAGGTGCGGCACCAGCTCCAGGGTTTGCGGGTGGCGCCGCAGCAGGCTCTCAAAGACGTAGCTCAGGAGGTTGGCCGAGGTGGCGTCGTTGCTGGTGAGGGGGTTGAGGCTTTCGGGATCGCTGAGAATGTGGGCGATGAGCCAGTCGCCGGTGACCGGACTCTCCTGAGCGCCGGCCGGCGCGGCGAGTCCTGCGGCGCAGGCCAGCACCAAGAGCCAGAAGCGGACAACACGCAGCCCGGGGAACATCCTTACCTCCTGCCGGCCGCGGCCGGTCTAGTGAATACGCTTGTCGTAACCCTGCCACTCCCGCTCGCGCAGCTCGAACTTCTTGATCTTGCCCGTCGAGGTTTTGGGCAGCTCGCCGAACTCAACGGCTTTGGGGCACTTGAAGTGAGCCAGGCGCTCGCGGCAGAACTGGATAATCTCCTCGGCGGTGGCCTGCATGCCGGGCTTGAGGGTAACGAAGGCCTTGGGCACCTCGCCCCACTTCTCGTCGGGAATGGCGATCACCGCCACTTCTTGCACCGCAGGGTGCTGGTAAATGGTGTTTTCCACCTCGATGGTGGAGATGTTCTCGCCGCCGCTGATGATGATGTCCTTCTTGCGGTCGCGCAGCTCGATGTAGCCGTCGGGATGCACCACGGCCAAGTCGCCGCTGTGGAACCAGCCGCCGCGGAAGGCTTCGGCGGTGGCCTCGGGCTGCCTGAAGTAGCCTTTCATGACATTGTTGCCGCGCATGATCACCTCGCCCAGGGTGGCCGCATCGGCGGGGACATCCTGCATTTGCTCGTCGACCACCCGCATCTCTTCGGCCACGATGTAAGGCACCCCCTGGCGCGCCTTTTTGCGGGCGCGCTCTTCCGCAGGCAGGTCGTCCCACGCCTCGTGCCAGGCGCAGACGCTGTGCGGCCCGTAGGTTTCGGTGAGGCCGTAGACGTGGGTGATTTCTGCTCCCAGCGCCTCCATGGCGGCGATGATGGTGGGCGAAGGCGGCGCCGCCGCCGTGGTGACGTGGAGTTTGCGGGGAAACTTGGCCGTCTTGGCCCGCGGGTGGTTGACCAGGGAAATGAGCACTGTGGGGGCGCCGCACAAGTGCGACACCTTCTCGGCTTCGATAAGGCGGAAGACCTCTTCTGGATCCACCCGCCGCAGGCAGACGTGGGTGGCGCCCACCGCGGTGACCCCCCAGGTAAAGCACCAGCCGTTGCAGTGGAACATGGGTAGGGTCCAGAGGTAAGTCGAGCGATGGTTCAAGCCCACCTCGAGCACCTCGCCGAGGGCGTTGAGGTAGGCGCCGCGGTGCGTGTACATCACCCCTTTGGGGCGGCCGGTGGTACCGCTGGTGTAGTTGATGCTGATGGGCTCGTTTTCGTCTTCTACCGGCTTGGGCAGCGGCGTGTCCGAGCCGCTGGCCAAAAAGGCCTCGTACTCGATCCCCGCGAGCCCCTCGTGCGCGGTATCGAAAATGTTGACCAGCGTCTGCAGGTGCGGCAGCTGGTGGCGAATCGGCCGGATGAGGTGGGCCAGCTCGCTGTCCACGCACAGCACTTTGGCTTCCGAGTGGTTGAGGATGTAAGCGATTTCGTCAGGGGAGAGGCGGATGTTGATGGCCACCAGGATAGCGCCGGCCAGCGGCACGCCAAAGTGGGCTTCCAGCATGGGCGGGATGTTGGGACAGAGGAAGGCCACGCGGTCGCCTTTGCTTACCCCTACCCCTTGCAAGGCGGTGGCCAGGCGGTTGACCCGCTGCTGAAACTCCCGGTAAGTATAGTGCCGGTCGCGGTAGACGACGGCGGTTTTTTCGGGATAGACATAGGCGCTGCGCCGCAGAAAGCTCAGCGGCGTCAGAGGCGTGTAGTTCACCTCCTGGGGCATCGCAGGCTCTCCTCCTCACGCATGGACAGCCCCTGCCGTGCGGGCAAGGGTGTGCTCTATCCTAGTCAAAGCAAGCCTGGGTTGCAAGCTAGGCATCGGGGGTCACCACGCGGGCCACGCGCGACAAAGGGTGCCCTTTGGCGTCGAGCTGCAAGGTGTTGAACCAGCCAAAGGGCGTCCGGTAGCAGGTCAGGCCCTGGGCGATAAGGGCCTCTTCGGTGCGGCGCAGCACCTCAATGGCCACCTCGGGGGAGCTGAGTTCGCCAAAGAGGTGGGCAAAGGGGTGTAGCACCACGGTAGTCACTTTGAGCTGCCGCGCCAAGGCGGCGATTTCCGCCGCGGCACGGACGGCCACTTGCTCGGGGTTGCGCGCGTCGCCGCGCTCGACGCTGGCCAGCACCACCAGGGCCTCCTGCACGCGTGTTACCGGGTCGTCGTAAGGCTCGCAGATAGGGCTGCGGCCTTTGGTGGTGATGGTACAGCAGAAGCTGTTGACGTGGAGGCTAAGAAAACGCATCGTCTTGCATCCCTGCGTGGGGCTCTGCCGCGGGCCGTGCCCGAAGGCGTTGCCGCGGCGGGCCATGCCGTGCCATATTTGTCAGCGGGCCGGCTACCGGCCCCTATAGGACACTACCACAGGCAGGCCCTCATGCGTAGGGCCAGCAAGGAGGAACCGTGCTTGATCACGCCCTTGCGGCCGCCAAAGCGGCGGTGCAGCAGGCCGGGGAAGCCATCCTGACGTACTATCGTTCGCAGTACGAGGTGCGCGACAAAGCCGATGACCACCCGGTGACCACTGCCGACGTGGCGGCCAACCGCCTCTTGCGCCAGGCGCTCACGCGCGCCGTGCCGCAAGCCGCCTGGCTTTCGGAGGAGTCGGCCGACGACCCGGCGCGCCTGCACCACGACTGGGTGTGGATCGTCGACCCCCTCGACGGCACCAAGGAGTTCATTCAAGGCATCGACGAGTTCGTGGTCACCGTGGCCCTCGTCTTTCGCCACCAGCCGGTGGTCGCTGCCACGTACAACCCCGTGCGCCGCGAGCTGTTCACCGCCTGCCGCGGCGCCGGCGCCTTTTGCAACGGCACGCCGCTGCGCGTCAGCACCACCGCCCGCTTGCAAGACGCCGTGGTGCTGGCGAGCCGCAGCGAGACACGGCGCGGCGAGTTTGACCGCTTTGCGGGCGCCTTCACCCTGCGGCCGGTGGGCAGCGTGGCCTACAAGCTGGCTCTGGTGGCCCAGGGGCAAGGCGACCTGACGTTTAGCCTGGTGCCCAAAAACGAGTGGGACATCTGTGCCGGCACGCTACTGGTCTGCGAAGCGGGCGGCCGGGTGAGCGACCCGCACGGGCGGCCGCTGCGCTTCAACCAGCGCACCACGCTGCGCCCGGGCATTGTGGCCACCAATGGCGTGCTGCACGCCGAGGTGCTGCGACTGCTGCGCGCCCATGTGGGAGCCGAGGGCTAAAGCGCTGCCGGCGCGCCTGTAGTATCATGCCGTGTGAGGGATTCTCTAGCTGAGGAGAGCACGCATGAGCCTTGACGCTCGCTTGGCGGCGCTTGAACGGGAGCTTGCGCGCCTGAAAGCCCGGCAGGAGATCTGGCACACCATCACCCGCTATGCGCGCGGCATTGACGAGCACCGGCCGCAGGAGCTGGAAGCGATTTTTACCGAAGACGCGGTGCTGCAAACCCACCCCTGGAACCCGCGCCCGCTGGTGGGCAAGGCGCTGGTCCTCAAGGCCTTCCGCAACTACCAGCGCGCCTTTCACAATCCCCGGCGCTTTATCACCAACGAGCAAATCGAGGTGCGCGACGACGGCACCGCTACGGGGTACGCCAACTGGTTCGTGGTGCAGGCGAGCGAGGGCCAATCGTACTGCGGCTGGGGCAGCTACGACTGGGAATTTCGCTACCAAGACGGCCAGTGGAAAATCAGCAAAATGGTGGTCACCGTCGACTGCATGACCACCCTTGAGCGCGGCTGGGCCATGCTGCAGGAGCGCGTGCTGCCCTTTCCCCCGCGGTCGACGCCGTCTTGATCAGGGGTGGCGGGTGAGCAGCTCTTCGGCGTGCTTGCGCGTTGCCTCGGTGATGGGGGTGCCTCCCGACATGCGGGCGATTTCCTCCACGCGGGCGGCAAAGTCGAGCGGCCGCACGCGAATCGTGGTGCGTTCGCCGTCGCTTTGCTTTGCGACGTGGTAGTGATGGTCGGCGTGGCTGGCGATTTGGGGCAGGTGGGTGATGCACAGGATCTGGTGCGAGCGGGCCAGGCGGTGGAGCTTTTCGCCGACGATGTTCGCCGTCTGGCCGCCGATGCCGGCGTCGACTTCGTCAAAGACCAAGGTAGGGATCTGGTCCTCTTGCGCCAGCAGACTCTTGAGGGCCAGCATGACGCGCGACAGCTCGCCCCCCGAGGCGATGCGGGCCAGGGGCCTGGGGGGCTGGCCGGGGTTGGGGGCAAAGAGGTAGGTCACCTCGTCGATGCCCTCGGCGGTCAGCCCCACGCGCTCGCTGCCCACGGCGAACGGGCCCTGGGGGTGGCGGCGCAGGGTGCAGGCGATGTGGAAGGTGGCGCCGGCCATGTTGAGTTCCTGGAGCACCTGCTGCACCGCCTGCTGCAGCCGCAGCGCCGCTTGCCGGCGCTTGTCGGAGACGGTGACGGCCAGGGATTTGAGGGTGCGGCGCTGCTGCTCGAGGGCGGCGGTGAGGGCTTCCAGGCGCTCCTCGCGGTGCTCCCACTCCTGCAGTTCGCGCTCGATGGCCTCGCGATAGGCGAGGATGTCGGCGAGGGTGGCGCCGTACTTGCGCTTGAGGCGGGCAAGGGTGGCCAGGCGCTCTTCCACCGCTTGCAGGCGCGCCGGGTCGGCATCGAGGCGTTCGCGGTACTGCCGCAGGTGCTGGCTCAGCTCTTCGACGGTATAGTAGCTCGTTTGCAGCTCGTCACACCAGGGGCGCAGGCGGGGGTCGAGGGCGGCCAGGGCGCGCAGGCGTTCGAGGGCCACCGCCAGCCTTCTCGAGCGCGGCCTGCTCCTCGCCGTAAAGGGCGGCGTAGGCCTCTTGCGCCAGGGCGAAGAGCTTTTCGGCATTGGCCAGCAGGTGCCGCTCCTGCTCGAGCGCTTCGTCTTCGCCCGGCCGCAAGGCGGCGGCGTCGATCTCGCGCCGCTGAAAGTGCAGCAGGTCTTGGCGCTGCAAGCGCTGCTGCTCTTCTTGCTGCAGGCGCTGGGCCTCCCGCGAAAGCGCCTGGTACTCCTGGTAAGCGGCGCGCAGGGCGGCGACGTCGTCTTGCAGGCCACCGTAGGCATCGAGCAGGGCCAGTTGCTGCTCGCTGGCCAGCAGCGCCTGGTGCTGGTGCTGGCCGAGGATGTCGACCAGGTGCTGCCCCACCTGTTGCAACATGCCCACGGTGGCCAGGTGGGTGTTGATGTAGCAGCGGCTGCCGCTTTTGGTGAGGAGGCGCTTGAGGACCAGGGTAGGTTCTTCCACCTCCAGGCCCAAAGCGGCCAGCAGGGCCGGCAGGCGCGGGCATGCGGTGAGGTCGAAGAGGGCCTCGACGACCACCGGCTGGCCTTCCTCGCGCGCCAAGTCGGCAGGGGCACGCTGCCCGAGCACCAGCCCCAGGGCACCGATGAGCATGGACTTGCCGGCGCCGGTTTCCCCGGTCAGCACGTTGAACCCGGGGCCAAAGTCGACCACCAGCTCGTCGATCAAGGCGTAGTTGCGGATATGCAGCTGGAGCAGCATCAGTCCTCTGGCCGCGTGCGCACCGCTTCGCCCCACTTGAGCTTGGTGCGCAAAATACGAAAGTAACGTTCACGCTTAGTAGTTCGAATGAGCTTTATAGGCCTTTCCGCTTTGACGATTTCCACCACGTCGCGATGGTATAGGGGAATACCCACTTGCCCGTCGAGGGTGACGAGCACGTCTTCGTTGGGCGTTTGCAGGATGACCTCGATTTTCACCGTGTCCGGCAGCACCAGGGGGCGGTGGCTCAGGGTGTGGGGGCAGATGGGGCTCAAGATGCAGGCGCGCATGGCCGGGTGAATAATGGGCCCTCCCGCCGCCATGGCGTACGCCGTCGACCCCGTAGGGGTAGCAACGATGAGACCATCTGCCCGGTAATGGGTGAGGTAGAGGTCGTCGACGTAGGTTTCCAGGGTGATGATGCGTGCCAGGGCGCCCTTGTTGATCACCACGTCGTTGAGGACTGCCGGCTGCTCGAGGCGCTCGCCGTTGCGGCAGATGGTGGCCTTGAGCCGCATGCGCTCTTGCAGGACGTAGTCCCCCTCGCAGACGCGGGTCAGGCGGGTAAAGAGCTCGTCGACCGCCGTCTCGGTGAGAAAGCCCAGGCTTCCCAGGTTGACGCCGAGCAGCGGCACGTCATGCGCTTCGAGCAGGCGGGCCGCGCTCAGCAGCGTGCCGTCGCCGCCCAGCACCAGCAGCCAGTCGACCAGGGCTGGCAGGGCAGCACGCGGATGGCCGGGCGCCACCCCGGTGGCCGCCGCCGCCTCGGCATCGAGAAAGACCTCGAAGCGGCGCTGCCGCAGCCAGGGCAGCAGGCGGCGCAGCAGGTCTGCCAGGCCGGGAGCGTGCGGTTTGGCAATGATCCCAACGCGCTGCACCGGCGTATCCTTCTGAGCGACGTCTGTACGAAGCGGCGAGGGTATGGTAACACGACTTGCCCTGCGGTCACAAGCGGCGTTTCTGCCCCCCGCGGGCCTTGACCTGAGGCAGGCAGTGTCCTACCATATGCAGGCGCAGGTGAGTGCCCTGTGGCCTTCCGCATTTCCTGGCACGTCCTCGGCGTTCACATCCGTGTGCGCTCCTCCCGTGCGGTTTCTCCCTTGCCCCGTGGCAGGCCCCGGGGATGGAAACCGGAGGCCGGGAGGCGGGAAAAGGCGTATGCAAGTGGCTGAAGGAGGGGAGGCATGGTTGCGTTTGACAAACTCGAGGCCCCCAAAGCGGGCCACCCCATTACCGTCGTCGACGGCAAGCTGCAGGTGCCTGACGACCCCATTATCCCCTTTATCGAGGGAGACGGCACGGGGCCGGACATTTGGGCGGCGGCAGTGCGGGTCTTTGACGCGGCAGTGCACAAGGCGTACCACGGCAAGCGCCGCATCCACTGGTTCGAGATTTATGCCGGGGAAAAGGCTTATGCCAAGTACGGCGAGTGGCTGCCCGAGGACACGCTGCGGGCGATTCGCGAGTACATCGTGGCCATCAAGGGACCGCTGACCACGCCGGTGGGCGGGGGGATTCGCAGCCTCAACGTTTCGCTACGGCAGTTTCTCGACCTGTATGCCTGCGTGCGGCCGGTGCGCTGGTTCCGCGGCGTCCCCACCCCGGTGCGCCATCCCGAGCGCCTCGACGTGGTCATTTTTCGCGAAAACACCGAAGACGTCTACAGCGGCATCGAGTGGCCACAGGGCTCAGAAGAAGCGCGCAAGCTGATTCACTTTCTCAAAGAGCAGATGGGCGTCGACGTGCGTCCCGACTCCGGCGTCGGCGTCAAGCCCATCAGCATCTTTGGCAGCAAGCGGCTCATCCGCAAAGCCATCGACTACGCCCTGGCCCGCGGCCGCCGCAGCGTCACCCTGGTCCACAAAGGCAACATCATGAAGTACACGGAAGGGGCCTTTCGGGACTGGGGCTACGAGCTGGCGCGGGAGGAATACGCCGAGCAGGTGATTACCGAGGACGAACTGTGGCGGCAGTACGGCGGCAAGCCGCCCGAAGGGAAAATCGTCCTCAAGGACCGCATTGCCGACAACATGTTCCAGCAGATCCTGACGCGGCCCGACGAGTACGACGTGATTGCCACCACCAACCTCAACGGCGATTACCTCTCGGATGCCGCGGTGGCGCAGGTGGGGGGCCTGGGCATGGGCCCGGGCGCCAACATCGGCGAGTACATCGCCCTCTTTGAGGCCACCCACGGCACGGCGCCCAAGTACGCCGGGCAGGACCGCGTCAACCCCTGTTCGGTGATTCTCTCGGGTTGCATGATGTTCGAGTATCTGGGCTGGGACGAAGCCGCGCAGCTCATCATCAAGGGCATCGAGACCACCATCAGTCAGAAGCGGGTCACGTACGACCTCGAGCGCCTCATGGAAGGGGCGACGCTGCTCAAGACGTCGGAGTTTGGCACCGCCGTGATCGAGAACATGGACTAGGACGTGAGCACGGCCATCGGACGCGACCTGGCACGGGCCATCCAGGCCGAGCTGGCGGCCGAAGTGCAGGCCCTGCGCGCCCAGGGCTATCCCCCGCCGGGGCTGGCGGTGGTGCTGGTGGGCGACGACCCCGCCTCGCTGGTCTACGTGCGCAACAAGAGCCGCGCCTGTAACCAAGTGGGCATCGTCTCTTCGGTCCACCACCTGCCCCGGACCACCACCGAAGCCGAGGTCGTGGCGCGCCTGGCCCACCTGGGCGCCGATGCCAGCGTGCACGGCATCCTCGTGCAGCTGCCGCTGCCGGCGCACATCGACGAGACAAAAGTCATCGAGGCCTTGTCTCCGGACAAGGACGTCGACGGCTTTCATCCCCTCAACGTGGCTCGCCTCTTTACCCGCCAGCCGTTTCTGGTGCCCAGCACCCCGGCGGGCATCGTCGAGTTCTTGCACCGGCAGCATATTGCCATTGCCGGCAAGCAGGCAGTCATCATCAGCGCCAGCCGTATCGTCGGCAAGCCGCTGGCGCTGATGCTCCTCAACGAGGGCGCGGCGGTGACCGTGTGCCACATTTACACGCGTGACTTGGCCGCCATCACCCGCGAAGCCGACCTCCTGGTCTCTGCTGCTGGCAAAGTCAAACTGGTGACCGCCGACATGGTCAAGCCGGGAAGCGTGGTGGTCGACGTGGGCATCAACTTCCACGAGGGCAAGACGGTGGGAGACGTGGATGCGGCAGCCGTGGCGCCGCGCGTGGCCCTGCTCACCCCGGTTCCCGGGGGCGTGGGGCCGGTGACGGTGGCCATGCTGCTACGCAACACGCTGCTGGCCTACAAGCACCAGCTCGGCCTTCTCTCTAGACCTGACGGCTAACCACGTAGGCGGCCAGCTGCCGCAGGCGCTCGGCGCGGGGGCCAAACGCCGCCAAAGCCGCCACCCCTTCGTGCATGAGGGACAGCGCCCGCTGCCGCGAGGCCTCTACGCCGAGCAAGGCGGGATACGTCACTTTGCCCTGCGCCGCGTCGCGGCCGACGGCCTTGCCCAGCTGCGCGGCATCCCCTTCCACGTCGAGAAGGTCGTCGACGATCTGGAAAGCCCAGCCCAGGCAGTGGCCGTAGTGTTGCAGCGCCGCCACCTCCTGCGGCGTGCCGCCGCCCAGGAGGCCGCCGGCGGTGACCGCCGCCTCGATGAGGGCCGCCGTTTTGTGGCGGTGGATGTACTCGAGCACCGCGGTATCGACTTGCTGCCCTTCGCAAAGCACATCCATCACTTGCCCGCCGATCATGCCGAAGCTGCCGGCAGCGCGGGCAATGCGGTGCGCGACTTGCAAGAGCAGCGTCGCCGGGAAGCGCTCGCTGAGCGGCGGGCCACTGAGCAGCTCAAAGGCGTGCGTCAGCAAGGCATCCCCGGCCAGGATGGCCATGGCTTCTCCGTAGACCTTGTGGTTGGTCGGCTTGCCACGGCGGTAGTCGTCGTCGTCCATCGCCGGCAGGTCGTCGTGGATCATCGAGTAAGTGTGGATGCATTCGAGAGCGCACGCCGCCGGCAACACCGCGGTGACCTCACCCCCCACTGCCTCGGTGGCCGCCAGCAGCAGGATGGGGCGCAGGCGCTTGCCGCCGGCAAAGACGCTGTAACGCATGGCCTCCATGAGCACCGGCGGGTAGCAGTCGGTCCCTGGCAGCAACTGGTCAAGGGCCTCCTCCACCAGCTGGCGCTGGCGGCGCAGGTAGGCGTCGAGCGGTTCCATGCCCTTGCGGTTCCCTCAGGCCGGCGGCACGTCGTCCCCGTTACTGCCCGGGGACTCGTCGCGGAGCACGAACGGCTGCACCTCGAAGCTGCCGTCGGCGCGGCTTAGCAGCATGTCGATGCGCTTTTCTGCCGCTTGCAGCTGCTGATTGCAGTAGCGCGACAGGTGGACCCCCTCCTCGAAGTACTGCAGCGAGCGGTCGAGGTCAAGGTCCTCCGTTTCCAGC
Organism: Candidatus Tectimicrobiota bacterium; assembly: GCA_026005175.1. GTDB lineage: Bacteria > Tectomicrobia > Entotheonellia > Entotheonellales > Entotheonellaceae > BPKO01. The sequence goes on along the minus strand of BPKO01000003.1, from coordinate 253,190 downwards.
GCTTCCACGATCTCCTCGAGGCGCTTGAGCGCTTGTTCGAAGGTCAAGTTCTCCATTGCTGACTTCCTTGTGCTGCACGTGGTTGACCGTACACAAAAGCTCTCCGTCCTGAAGCAAGACTTCTACCCGCTGGCCGGGCAGCGCCGCGGTGGTACTGGCAATCACGCCATGGGTGGTGGCATCGCGGCAAATGCTGTAGCCTCGCCCCAGCACCGCCAGCGGGCTGAGGGAGTTAAGGGTACTGGTGAGGCCGCTCAGGGTTTCCCAGCGCAGGGTAAGGCGCCCCCGCATGGCCGTCTCCAGCCGGTGTTGCAGCGTCTGCAAGTGGGCGCGCTGGCGCTGCCAGCGCACCCGCGGGTTGAGGCGCGACAGGGTTTTGGTGGCCTGGCGCAGGCGCTTCAGCCGTTCCTGGAAGCTGTTTTGCCAGGCTTTTTCTAGCTGCAAGAGCAAATCGTCCACTTGCTGCTGGCGGGCGTAAATCATGCGCTGCGGCTCGCGCAGCGGCCGCGAGGCCAGCAGCCGCTCCAGGGCGGCGCGGCCGCGCTGCACGGTGTGGGTGACCACCGTGTGCATGCGCGCCAGCAAGGCGGCAAGCTGCTGGCGCAGCTCTTCCTCGCTCTTGACCACCAGCTCGGCAGCGGCCGACGGCGTCGGGGCGCGCAAATCGGCAACAAAGTCAGCAATGGTGTAGTCGATTTCGTGGCCCACCGCGGAAATCACCGGAATCTCAGAAGCGGCAATGGCGCGCGCCACCACTTCCTCGTTGAAAGCCCACAGGTCTTCCAGGGAGCCGCCACCGCGCCCCACGATGAGCACGTCGAGCTTGGGGCGAAAGGCGTTGAGGGCAGCGATGCCGGCGGCGATTTCCTGGGCCGCCTCTTTGCCCTGCACCCGCACCGGAAAAAGGTAGAGGTGGACGTGGCTGCGGCGGCGGTGCACGATGTGGATGATGTCGCGAATCGCGGCGCCGGTAGGAGACGTCACGATGCCGATGCGCTGCGGCACCAGGGGAATGGGGCGCTTGCGGGCCTCGTCGAACAATCCCTCTTGCAACAGCCGCTCTTTGAGCTGCTCGTAAGCCAGCTGCAGGGCGCCAATGCCCCGCGGCTCGAGCAGCTCTGCCAGCAGCTGGTACTCCCCGCGCGGCTCGTACACCGAGAGCCGCCCGCGCACCACCACGTGCATTCCCGCTTCGGGGACAAAAGGCAGCTGCCGCAGCGCAGAGCGAAACATCACCACCCGCAGCTGGCTGTGGGCGTCTTTGAGGGTAAAGTAGGCATGGCCGCTGTGCACGATGCGGAAGTTGGAAATCTCCCCTTCCACCCAGATCAGGGCAAAGGCTTCCTCCAGCAGATCCTTAATTTCCCGCGTGACCTGGGTGACGGTGAAGATCTGCATCGGGCTTTCGTCTGCAAACTCGGGTAGCACCACGTTGCCCCTCCGCGGCCGCTTAGGGCCCGCCTTGCGGTGGCGCAGACGGCAAGGGCCAGGGAAGGCCCAGCTGCCGGCAGCTGGCGGCCAGGGTGTTGTGCAGGAGGGCGGTCACAATCAGCGGTCCGACCCCGCCCGGGGTGGGAGCCAGGGCTGCCGCCACCCGCGCCACGGTCGCCGTGTCCACGTCGCCCACCACCCGCCCCTCGACGTAGTTCATCCCGGCATCGACCACCACCGCGCCGGTGCGCACCCAGCTTGCGGTCACCCGCCGGGGTTGCCCCCCCGTGGGGGATGAGCAGCTCGGCGCGGCGCGCCAGGCTGGCCGCTGCCGCGTGCTCCCAGGGGCAGACGGTCACCGTGGCCCTGGCGTGCAAAAGGAGCATGGCCAGCGCCCGGCTCACCCATGGCTCGTCCCCCAGGATGACTGCCCGCTTGCCCTCGAGGTCAATGCCGTACTGCCGCAAAAGCTCGCACACCGCCCAAGGCAGACAGGGCAGGGGCGGCTCGCCGCGGGAGAAAAGCTTTCCTAAGTTCCACGGATGCAAGCCGTCGACGTCTTTGTCGGGGGCAATCGCCGCCAGCACCGTCGCCGCATGCAGGTGCGAGGGCAGCGGCAGCTGGACCAGAATGCCGCTCACCTCCGGGCGGCGGTTGAGCCGCTCCACGTATGCCAACAGCTCGGACTGCGCGATGGTGGCAGGGAGGGTAATGAGCTCGCAGCGCATGCCGAGGCGCTGTGCCTGGCGCAGCTTGTGTCCCAAATAGTGCAGCGAGGCCGGTTCGTTGCCCACGCTGAGCAGCGCCAAATAAGGGGTATAGCCATGGGCACGCTGCAGGGTAACCACCGCAGCGTGGAGTTCCTGCATGAGCCGGCGGGCGAGGGCACGGCCGTCAAGGATCTGCGCTTTGCACGCGGGCGCCGCTGACGCCACGGCTCCGGAGTGGGAGGAAGAAAGCGCTTGCTTCATCTAAGCGTGCCTGCCACAGAGCGACCCTGCCGGCGCACACCGCGTGCATTCCGTCCGTTGATGGTAGCCCGGGGCCAGAGGCGTGTCAAGAGGACACCGGGATTGCCCAACGCCTTGGCCGTGTGGCACGCTCTGTCGTCCCCCCCGCGGGGCAGAAACGCGCCGGATGTGTTGACTGGGATGGCTCACATCTTGTATGTTAGAGTGACGTGCCTTCGTGGTGACGAAGTCCTCAAAGCATACGGAACGGCCAGACTAGGCGTGGAGAGCCACGATGGTGGAGACCCTTTCTCCCCTTGGAACCTTGCCACAGAGCTCGCTGCCCGGCGTCAAGGTGGACAATCAGATCTTTTTGTCCCGCGCTGACGAGCTCACCAAGTGGGCGCGCCATTACCGCATTGCGCGCCTGATGCAGCGCCTTGGGATTCTCAAACTCTTCAACTGGGCGCGGCTTTCCTCTCTGTGGCCAATGACGTTTGGCCTGGCTTGCTGCGCCATCGAAATGATGGCCACCGGCGCCTCGCGCTACGACTTGGATCGCTTCGGCGCCGGCGCGTTTCGTGCCACCCCGCGCCAGGCCGATGTGATGATCGTGGCTGGCACGGTCACCATCAAAATGGCCAGCCGCATCCAGCGCCTCTACGCGCAAATGCCCGAGCCCAAGTTCGTCATCTCTATGGGCTGCTGCGCCACTTCGGGGGGGGCCGTACTGGGAGCACGGCTACCACGTGCTCAAAGGGGTCGACAAGGTGGTGCCGGTGGACGTCTACATTCCCGGGTGCCCGCCGCGGCCTGAAGCCTTGCTGGAAGCGTTCCTCAGGCTACAAGAGAAGATCCGCGTCGGCGCCTTCCGCGTGCGCCCCAAGGAACCGGAAAAGCTGATCCGCCCGGCGCCGCAGCTGGCGGCCAAGGCGGCGGCCGCGGCGGCCAAGGCGGCGCCCAAGAAAGCCGCTCCCAAGAAAGAGGCGCCCAAGAAAGCCGCTCCGGAGAAAGTGGCAGCGCCGGCTGCCGCCGCCGAAGACGTGGAAGTGCCCGAGGAGCTGCTGCGCAAGCCGTTTAAGGAGCTGACGAAAGAAGAGCGGATTTTGGTGGCGCGGGCCAAGTCGCGCGCCATGCGCGCCAAGGCGGGGGTGCCGGTGGCCAGCAAGGCCGAGACCGCACCGGCGCGGGCGGCACAAGAGGAAGCGCCGGTTGCCGAAGCGGCGCCTGCGGAGGCGGCGGCTCCGGCAGCGGAAGCGGCGGTGGAGCCGCTGGCAGAGGTGCCCGAGGAGCTGCTGCGCAAGCCGTTTAAGGAGCTGACGAAGGAAGAGCGGATTTTGGTGGCGCGGGCCAAGTCGCGCGCCATGCGCGCCAAGGCGGGGGTGCCGGTGGCCAGCAAGGCCGAGACCGCACCGGCGCGGGCGGCAAAAGAGGAAGCGCCGGTTGCCGAAGCGGCGCCTGCGGAGGCGGCGGCTCCGGCAGCGGAAGCGGCGGTGGACCCGCTGGCAGAGGTGCCCGAGGAGCTGCTGCGCAAGCCGTTTAAGGAGCTGACGAAGGAAGAGCGGATTTTGGTGGCGCGGGCCAAGTCGCGCGCCATGCGCGCCAAGGCGGGCAAGCCGGTAAGCGGCAGCGAGGCCTAGGGGTAATGCGATGACCGCCGAAGAGATCTACCAGCGGTTGCAGGAGCGCTTTGGCGACCAGATCCTGGGCTTCAACGCCAAGGCCGTCGATCCCAGCGTGCGGGTGGCCGCTGCGGCCATCCACGAGGTAGCAGAGTATCTGCGGCACGATCCGCAGCTGCAGTTCGACCTCCTCATGTGCCTGAGCGGCGTCGACTATGGTCCTGGCAAGCACCTGGAAGTCGTATACCACCTCTTTTCGATGAGCCGGCGCCACAAGATCGTGCTCAAAGTGGAAGTGCCCCGCCAGGGGGGAGAAGTGCCGACGGTCTGCGACATCTGGCGCACCGCCGAGTGGCACGAGCGAGAGGTGTACGATCTCTTTGGCATTCGCTTTGCCCACCACCCCGATCTGCGCCGCATCCTCCTGCCCGACGACTGGGAAGGCCATCCGTTGCTCAAAGACTACCAGGTACAGGAGTTCTACCACGGCGTGCGCGTGCCGTACGTGGGGGATCCGCCGCAGACCGGGCTCGAGGTCTACCGCACGCAAGAACAGGAGCCTTAGGACAAGGAAGACGGGATGCGTCAATACTTGCTCAACATCTGGAATGCCTTCTGGACGGTCCTGGTCGGCATGCGGTTGACGTGGCGGCACCTCTTCATCCCGGCGGTGACCGTGCAGTACCCGGACGAGCGCTGGACCTTGCCGCCCAACTCCCGCATGCAGCTGTTTGTCAACATCGACGACTGCATCGGCTGCCGGCAGTGCGAGCGGGCCTGTCCGGTGGAGTGCATCACCATCGACTTGATCAAAGCCGTCCCCGAAGACGAGCGCGAGGCGAGCACCGGCCACAAAGTGCGCTTTCACGTCACCAAGTTCGACATCGACATGGCCAAGTGCTGCTACTGTAACCTGTGCACCATTCCCTGCCCTACCGAGTGCATTTACATGACCCCGAGTTACGAAGACGCGGCGCCTGACCGCTTTGACCTCATCTATCACTTTGCCAAGATCCCGCCCGAAAAGATCCCGGAACTCGAAGAAAAAGCGCGCCGCTTCGAGGAAGAAGAAGCCGCCAAGAAGACCAAGAAGAAAGCGGCGGTAGCGGCCAACTGAGAGAAGGAAGGCACGGCCGATGGTGACGCAGCTGGTTGCCGGAGAGTACCACCTGAGTTACGAGCGGCAGGGGGACGACCTCATCTTGCAGATGGGGCCGCAGCACCCGAGCACGCACGGCGTGTTGCGGCTGGAGCTGGTAACCGACGGGGAGCTCATCAAGCGCATCACCCCCCACATTGGCTACCTGCACCGCTGCTTTGAAAAGCACGCCGAGGCGATGACGTATCCCCAGGTCATCCCCTACGTCGACCGCATGGACTACGTGGCGGCGATGAGCATGGAGCTGGGCTACGTGCTGACGGTGGAAAAGCTGATGGGGCTGACCGACTTGCCCGAGCGCCTGCAGTACATCCGCGTCATCATGGCCGAGTTTCAGCGCATTGCCAGCCATCTGCTGGCGGTGGGCACCTACGGCCTGGATACCGGGGCGGTGACGCCCTTTCTGTGGTGCTTCCGCGACCGGGAAAAGATCCTCGACCTCTTTGAGTGGGCCAGCGGCGCCCGGCTCCTCTACAACTACCTGTGGATCGGCGGGGTGATGCAGGACTTGCCGCCGGGCTTTGCCGAGAAGGCCATGGAGTTCCTCGACTACTTCGAGCCGCGGGTAAAGGAGCTCAACGACCTCTTGTCGTTCAACCAGATCTTCATCGAGCGCACCGCCAACATCGGCGTCTTGCCCCCCGACGTGGCCATCAGCTACGGGGTAGGGGGACCCAACCTGCGCGGCAGCGGGGTGCGCTGGGACCTGCGCAAGGAAGAGCCCTACTGTATTTACGACCGCTTTGACTTTGACGTGCCGGTGGGCACCGGGGAGTTCGGGACGCTGGGGGCGGCCTGGGATCGCTACATGGTGCGGGTGCGGGAAATGCTCGAGTCGATCAAGATCCTGCGCCAGGCCCTCGACCAGCTGCCCGGTGGCGACCCCAACGAGGCGATGCCCCGGCGCGTGCGCCCTCCTGAAGGCGACGCGTTTATGCGCACCGAGTCGCCGCGCGGCGAAATCGGCTTCTACATCGTCAGCGACGGCTCGGAAAAGCCCCTGCGTTGCAAGGGGCGCTCGCCTTGCTTTACCGCCATCAGCGCCATCGACGCCATCGGCCGCGGCGGCCTCATCGCCGACGCGGTGGCCATCGTCGGCAGCCTCGACATCGTGCTGGGTGAAATCGACCGCTAGCCCTCCGTTTGGCGAGGGCGATAGCGGCGCAAGGCGGCTTTGATGGCGTCTTCGGAAAGCACCGAGCAGTGGACTTTCTGGGGGCTGAGGCCGCCCAGGGCGGCGCTCACCTCGGCGCGGGTGATGGCCAAGGCCTCTTCGATGCGGCGGCCGATGAGCATTTCCGTGGTGACCGAGCTGGCGGCAATCGCCGCCGGGCAGCCCATGGTCTTGAACTTGGCCTCGACGATGCGGTCGCCCTCGATCCGCAAGTAAAGGTGCATGGTGTCGCCGCAGGCCGGGTTGCTGACCACCGCCTCGGCGTCGGGGTTGGGAATTTCTCCCACGTTGCGCGGGCGCTCGAAGTGTTCCTGCACCAGGTCGGAGTAACGGGTCATGGCGGGCGGTCCTCCTACGGGGTCGCCGCCGGGGAAAGGGCACGCGCTCGCTCTACAATCCCCGGCAGAATGGCCAGCACGTACTCGATCTCTTCGCGGGTGGTGCTGCGGCCCAGGCTGAAGCGCAGCGCGCCGTGGAGGAACTCGGCGGGCACGCCCATGGCCTTGAGCACGTGGGAGGGCTCGAGGGAGCCGGAGCTGCACGCCGAGCCCGTCGACACCGCCACCCCCTGCAAGTCGAGGCTCATGAGCAGCGTTTCGCCTTCCACGCCGGCAAAGGCGACGTTGGTGGTGTTGGGCAGCCGCGGCGCCGCCTCGCCCTGGATGCGCACCGCCGGGATGCGCTCGCGCAGGCCGTGTTCGAGGGCCTGCCGCAGCTGCAGCTGCCGCGCGGCCTCGCGTGCCATGTCGCGCGCGGCCAGCTCGCAGGCCTTGCCCAGGGCGGCAATGGCGGCCACGTTTTCCGTGCCCGAGCGCCGGCCGCGCTCCTGATGCCCGCCATAAATCAAAGGGCGCAGAGGGGTGCCCGGCCGCGCGTACCAGCCGCCCACCCCCTTGGGGGCATAGAGCTTGTGGCCCGAAAAGGTGAGAAAGTCGACGCCCAGCTCGTCGACCCGCGTGGGGATCTTGCCAAAGGTCTGCACGGCGTCGGTGTGCAGCAAAATGCCCCGCTCGCGGACAAGGCGGGCAATCTCGGCCAGCGGCTGGATGGTGCCCACCTCGTTGTTGGCATGCATGATGGAGACGAGAATCGTCTCCTCGGTGAGCGCCTCCGCTACCGCTTCGGGCTCTACGATGCCGTCCGCGTTGACCGGCACATAAGTGACTCGATAACCCTGAGTTTCCAGGTAAGCACAGGTGTCGAGCACTGCCGGGTGCTCGATTTGCGAAGTAACCAGGTGGCGTCCCTTGTCCTTGAGTGCCGCGGCCACCCCTTGCAAGATGGTGTTGTTGGCTTCGGTGCCGCCGCTGCAAAAGACGATCGATGCCGCCGGCGCGCCCAGCAAAGCTGCCACCGCGTCGCGCGCCTCGTCCACCGCCACCCGCGCCCGCCGGCCGTAGCGGTGCACGCTCGAGGGGTTGCCGAAGTCGTCACGGCAATAGCGCAGCATGACCTCGAGGACTTCGGGCAGCACGGGCGTGGTGGCGTTGTGATCCAGGTACACCTGCCGCATGGCCTCCTCCCTTGCCCTGCACCGCCGCAAACATAGCCAAGCCGGGCGCCGGCTGTCAAGCGGCACGCCTTTACGCCGCTTGCTGCAGGGCCTCAAGGTGCGCGACGACGCTGCGCCCCAGGGCTTCCAGGTGGTATCCTCCTTCGAGCACGGAGATGATGCGCTGCTGGCAGCAGGCCTCGGCGATTTCGCGCACCACCTGGGTCATGAAGCGAAAGCCGGCCTCTGTGACCCGCATCTGCGCCAGGGGATCGGCGGCGTGGGCGTCGAAGCCGGCCGAGATGAGCACGCAGTCGGGGCGGTAGGCCAGGGCACGTGGCCCGCAGCCGGTGGAGAAAGACCTCGCGGTAGACGTCGTCGCCGCTGCCCGCCGGCAGCGGCACGTTAAGGGTGTAGCCTTTGCCGCGCCCCACTCCGGTTTCCGTGGCCGCCCCCGTGCCCGGATACCACGGGTACTGGTGCACGCTAAAGTAGAAAACGCTCGGGTCTTCCTCGAAAATGTGCTGCGTGCCGTTGCCGTGGTGCACGTCCCAGTCGACGATCAAAATGTTCTCCAGCCCGTGCCGCCGCTGCAGGTAGCGGGCCAAAATGGCCACGGTGTTAAACAGGCAAAAACCCATGGCACGGTCGACTTCGGCGTGGTGGCCGGGAGGACGCACGGCACAGAACGCCTGCGCTACCTGCCCGCCCAGCACGGCGTCGGCGGCAGCGAGGGCAGCGGCCACGGCGCGCAGGGCCACCGCAAAAGAGTCGCGGCAGACCACGGTGTCGGGGTCGAGGGCGGCCATGGCGCGCTGGCAGGCCGCTTGCACGCGCTCGATGTGCTGGCGATGGTGCACTTGGGCAATCCAGAAAAGGGCGTCAAGGTCCTCGGGCAGCGCCAGGCGCTGCACTGCCGGCCCGTTTGCTTCCAGGGCGCGCAGAATGGCTTCGAGCCGGCTGGCGCGCTCGGGATGGCGCGGACCGGTGTCGTGTTTGAGGAAATCAGGATGATACACCAACCCTACCGCCATAGGGGCCTCCTGAGGCTGAAACTCGCTAGGTATCGCCGGCAGTATACCCCGAGGGGCGCAGGACGACAACGCGGGAGCGCGAGGGCATGAAAGCCATGGTGCTGGCGGCTGGCCTGGGGACGCGCTTGCGCCCCCTCACCGACACCTGTCCCAAGCCGCTGCTGCCCCTTATGGGACAGCCGCTGCTGGCGCACGTGCTGCGCTTCTTGCAGCAGCAAGGGGTTAGCGAGGTGGTGATCAACATGCACCACCAGGCGGCCCGCCTGCAGCAATGGCTGGCCACCGGCGCTCCGCGGGGCTTGCGGCTTCACCTTTCGCACGAGACGCAGCTTTTGGGCACTGCCGGGGCGCTGAAGCGCGTCGCCGCCTTGCTGCGTGACGCGCCTTTCTTGGTCGTCAACGCCGATGTGCTCATCGACCTCGACCTGCGGGCGGTGTGGCACTGGCACCGGCAGCAGCAGGCGCTGGTGACTCTGGTGGTGCGGCCTGACGCCGCGGCCAGGGCGTACGGTGCGGTGCTCGTTGCGGCCAGCGGCCGCGTGGTGCAAATCAGCGGGCGCCCGCCGCGACCTGCGCCAGCGGCGGCGCGCGAAACGATTTTCACCGGCGTGCAGGTGCTGTCTCCGGAAGTGCTCGAGGCCATTCCCGCCACCGGCGCGGTGAGCACCACTCGCGACGTCTACCCGGCGCTGCTCGCCGCGGGCCAGGCAGTCCTGGCTTACGAGCACACCGGGTACTGGCTCGACGCCGGGGTGCCGGCGCGCTACCTCCAGGCCCACTGGGACTTGCTGGCGGGCCGCCGCGGCTGGGGATGGCTTGCTGCACTGCCGGCCGCCACCACGGTGGTCCACGCACACCAACCCCCTCCCCACGCCGGCCTCGTGCCGCCGGTGGTGCTGGGGGCCGGAACCGAACTGGCTCCCGGCGCCCGTGTGGGGCCTTATGCCGTGCTGGGCGCGGCGTGCCGCGTGGCGGCCGGCGCCCGCATCGCGTACAGCGTGCTGGGAGACGGCGTGCAGGTGGGAGCCGCAGCGCACCTCCACGGCTGCATTGTGGCTGCCGGGGCACGCGTGCCGGCTGCCGCCACTTGCAGCGGCGTCGTCGCCTGACGACACACCCTCTGTATTCTGCAGGGGACAAGCGGTATACTGGTAGCCCCGCGGTCCTGCCTTGGCGGCGGGGGTGCGTCATGGCGGTGTCTGGGGGAGAGGGAGCGCATGAAGTTCTGGTCGCGATGGTGGACACGGTCAGGACAGCTGGAGACAACCGTGGCGCCGCAAGAGCGACGTGTCATGCTCGCCGGGCGCCACGAGGAGGCACGCCTGCGCGCCGAGCTGCGCCAGCTCCTGCAACAGCGCCAGGCCGTCGAGCGGCGGGGCTGCTTTTCGGACCGCGAGCTCGCAGAAAAGGACCTCGAGCTCGAACGGCTCGACCGGCGCATCAAGGCGCTAAAAATTCAACAGTTTCGCCTGCGTACCCAGGGCAAACGCTAAATGCCTTTGCCGCTGCCGCGCGTGCAGGCGTGGCTGGAGCAGCTGTTTCCCCATGCCCCGGGACCGCCCCACCTTACCCCGCTGGCGGCGGATGCCTCGAGCAAGCGCTTCTGGCGGGCCCGCTGGTCCCGCCCGCAGGCGGGCCTGCCGGCTTCGTGTGTGGTGATGCGCCTGGAGCCCTGGGAGGCGTCGCAGCCGCCTTCTTTTCTCAGCGTAGGGGACCACTTGCGGGCCAGTGGCGTGCGCGTGCCGCAGGTGTACGGCGCGTGCCCGCCGGCAGGATTGCTCTGCCTCGAGGACTTCGGGGACCGTACCCTGGCCCAGCAGTGGCGCGTGGCTTCGGCCAGCGGGCGCCGCGAGTGGGGCCAGCGCGCCATCGACGAGCTGGTCAAGCTGCACACCGCGGCCACGCGGCGCGACGACCCGGCCTGCCCGGCGCTGCACCTGGCGTTTGACGTGGCCAAGTTCCTCGAGGAACTCCACTTCTTTCGCCAGCACGCCCTGGAAGGGCTGTGGCAGCGCTGGCTTTCTCCCGCCGAGCGCGAGGCGTTTACCGCCGCCTGCCTGCCGCTCTGCACGGTACTGGCGGCACAGCCGCGCTACTTTTGCCACCGCGACTACCACGGGTGGAACCTGATGGCCACGCGCCACGGCATCGGCGTCCTCGACTTCCAGGACGCCCGTCTGGGGCCGCAGCCCTACGATTTGATGTCCCTGCTGACCGACCGCGGCACGCCGGCCCTGCTGGGCGACGCGCTGCTGCAGGCGCTGGTGGCGTACTACTTGCGGCGCATGGAAGCCGAAGAGGGCCGCCGCATCGAACGCGCCGCCTTTGCCGAGCTCTGCGACTTGGTGGCGGTGCAGCGAGGGCTGAAGGCGATCGGCACGTTTGCCTATCAGGCCACGGCGCGGGCGCGGCGGCACTACCTTGCTTATATTCCGCCGACGCTGGCCTACGTGTGGCCTCGCCTGCAGCGTCACGGCCTCTTGCGGCCGCTGGCGGCAGTGCTGCGGCGCTACCTCCCTTCGGCCTGAAAGATCTTCACGATTTCGTCACGCGCAAAGCGCGGCAGGGGCCGCCGCTCGCCCTCGGTTTCGAGCACCAGCTCCTGGGCATCGGCCACCACGGTGCCGATGCGGGCACAGGGAATGCCGGCCGCCTGGCAGGCAGCGATGGCCTGCGCCGCCTGCGCGGCCGGCACGGTGGCCAGCAGGGCCCCCGAGGCGATAACGCCCAGCGGGTCGAGGCCAAAGAGGGCGCAGAGCCTGGCGCCTTCGGGCAAGAGGGGCAAGTGCCGCGCCTCGATGCGCAAGCCCACACCCGAGGCCTGGGCCAGCTCCCACAGGCCGGTGGCCACCCCGCCTTCGGTGGGGTCGTGCATGGCGTGCACGTCGGCGGCGCCGAGCAGCGTGTGGGCGTCGCGCACCACGCTGATCCCCGGCGTAAAGAGCAGCTGCTGCCAGCGCGCGATTTCGGCAGCGCTGCAGCCTCGCTCGGCCAGCTGGGCCGCGCACTCACGGGCGATGATCGCCGTGCCTTCGAGCGGGAAGCCTTTGGTCAGCAGCACCGCGTCGCCCACCTGGGCACCGGCGCTGGTCACCAGTCGCTCGCGGGCCACTTCGCCAAGCATGTGGCCAATCACCAGCGGCCGCGGCACCCCGAGGGTGATTTCGGTGTGGCCACCGACCAGCGTCACGCCAAGATCGCGGCAGGTCTGGCGAATTTGCCGGAAAATGTCGCGCACCAGCGCCGACGTGGTTCCCTGTTCGGGCAGCAGCAAAGTGGCCAGGAACCAGCGCGGCACCCCACCCATGACGGCGATGTCGTTGGCGTTGACGGTCACGGCATAGTAGCCAATGGCGTCGGTGGCAAAGGTGATGGGGTCGGTGGTGGCCACCAGCAGCCGCTCGCTCGGCTCTAGCACCGCGGCGTCTTCGCCCAGCCGCGGCCCCACCAGGACCCGCGGGTCGCGCGGCGGCTCCTCGGCAAGCAGCTCGGCCAGGAGCTGGGGAGGGAGTTTGCCTGGAAGAAGCACCACCGTGGCCTCCTCGCCTCGCGATGCCCACAGGGTATCACCGCGGCGCCCGGCGGGCAAGCGCATTGGACTTTTGCCGCTTACGGTATATAATTCGCCAGGCAGGTGCGGCAAAACCTTGCAGAGGTACGGGGACCCATGAGCCACAACGACGTGTACCACCCGCGGGAAATCGAGGAGAAGTGGCGCCGCCGCTGGGAAGAACGCGGCGCCCATCGCATTGCCAACGACGATCCGCGTCCCAAGTACTACTGCCTGGACATGTTCCCTTATCCCTCCGGGTCGGGGCTGCACGTGGGCCACTGGCGTGGCTACGTGCTCTCCGACGTATGGAGCCGCTACAAGACCCTCCAGGGCTACGGGGTACTGCACCCCATGGGCTGGGACGCCTTTGGGCTGCCGGCAGAAAACGACGCCATCAAAAAAGGCATTCACCCGCGCGTGAGCACCGAGCACAACATCGCCGTCTTTCGCCGCCAGCTCAAAGAAATCGGCGCCATGTACGACTGGTCGCGCGAAATCAACACCTCGGATCCGCGCTACTACCGCTGGACGCAGTGGATCTTCTTGCAAATGTACCACCACGGCCTGGCCTACAAGGCGTTTATGCCCATCAACTGGTGCCCAAGCTGCAAGTGCGGCCTGGCCAACGAGGAGGTGATCGACGGCGCCTGCGAGCGCTGCGGCACGCCGGTGACCAAAAAAGAGATGCTGCAATGGATGCTGCGCATCACCCGCTACGCCGACCGCCTACTGCGGGACCTCGACAAGCTCGACTGGCCGGAAAAAGTCAAGACCATGCAGGCCAACTGGATCGGCCGCAGCGAGGGGGCCACGGTGACCTTTACCGCCATTTCGGCACGCGACGGCAGCACCTATGACTTGCCGGTCTTCACCACCCGCCCCGACACCCTCTTTGGCGCCACTTACATGGTGCTGGCGCCGGAGCATCCCTTGGTGAGCAAGCTCTGCGCGCCGGAGCGCGAAGCCGAGGTGCTGCGCTACGTGGAAGACAGCCGGCGCAAGAGCGAGATCGAGCGCAGCGCCCTCAAGAAAGAAAAGAGCGGCGTCGACTTGGGCGCGGTGGCGATCAATCCCGTCAACGGCGCCCGCCTCCCCATCTGGATTGCCGACTACGTGCTGATGGGCTACGGCACCGGAGCCATCATGGCGGTGCCGGCACACGACGAGCGCGACTTCGAGTTTGCCACCGCCTTTGGCTTGCCCATCGTGGAAGTCATCGCCCATCCCGACAGCCCCAAGGACGCCAGCGGGCGGCTGGTGGCCGCCTATACCGGGGCCCGGCCATCTCGTGCAGTCGGGGCCGTTTACCGGCCTGCCTTCGGAGGAAGCCAAGGAGCGCATCGTGGCCTGGCTGGCCGAGCAGGGCAAGGCGCAAAAGACGGTACAGTACCGCATGCGCGACTGGATCTTCTCGCGCCAGCGCTACTGGGGTGAGCCGATCCCCATCATCCACTGCCCGCGCTGCGGGGAAGTGCCGGTGGCCGAAGAGGACTTGCCCGTAGAGCTTCCCCACGTGGAGCGCTACCAGCCTACCGGCACCGGCGAGTCGCCCCTGGCGGCCATCGCCGAGTGGGTCAACGTGGCCTGCCCGCGCTGCGGCGGCGCCGCCAAGCGCGAAACCGACACCATGCCGCAGTGGGCCGGCTCCTGCTGGTACTTCTTGCGCTACGTCTCGCCCGACTGCGACACGGCGCTGGCCGACCCGCAGGCGGTGCGCAAGTGGCTGCCCGTTGACCTCTACGTCGGCGGCATCGAGCACGCCATTTTGCACTTGCTCTACGCCCGCTTCTTTGTCAAGTTCCTGTACGACATCGGCGTGGTGCCGTTTGACGAACCCTTCACCCGCCTCTTCAACCAGGGCATGATCGTGCGCCGCAGCGAGCTGACGGGCAAGCTGGAGAAGATGTCCAAGTCAAAAGGCAACGTGGTGAATCCCGACGAGCTCGTGCACACTTACGGCACCGACGCTCTGCGGCTTTACGAGCTCTTTATCGGCCCGCCGGAGGAGACGGCGGAGTGGAACGACAGCGGCATCGAAGGCATGTACCGCTTCCTGCGCCGCGTCTGGCACTGGGTGCTGGAGACGGCCCCGCGGGCGCAGGCCACCACGGCGCCCGACATCGAGCAGCGGCTGCACCTCATGCTCAAGCAGGTGACCGAGCGGCTGGAGGGCTTTCGCTTCAACACGGCGATCAGCGCCATGATGGAGTTTCTCAACTACGTGCTGCACCCGGAGCACGCCGCCAAGCCGGTCAGCCGCCGCACCTTGCAAACGTTCCTCATCGCCCTGGCGCCCTTTGCCCCTCACCTGGCTGAGGAGCTCTGGGAGCGCCTGGGCGAGACGGACTCGATCTTCGCGCAGCGCTTCCCCACCTACGACGAGGCGCTGACACGGCTGCCGGAGACGGTGGTGGCGGTGCAGATCAACGGCAAAGTGCGCGGCACGGTGGCCGTCCCTACCGACAGCGACGAGGAAACGGTGCGCGCTGCCGTGCTGGCCGATGCCAAGCTGCAGCGCTACGTGGCCGGCAAGCGGGTGGAGCGGACGTTCTTCGTTCCCAACCGCATCCTCAACCTCATCGTGCGCTGAGCCTATGCAGGTGCAAGCGGTGGGCGAGTTTGCCCTCATCGCGCGCCTGCAGCAGCGCCTGCCGCCGCCGCAGGAGGCGCGGGTGGTGTGCGGCATCGGCGACGACTGTGCCGTGCTGCGGCTACCCGCAGGCAGCGACTTGCTGCTCACCACCGACACCCAGGAAGAGGAAGTGCACTTCCGGCGTGCCTGGGCCACGCCCGAGGACATCGGCTGGCGCTGCCTGGCGGTTAACGTCAGCGACATCGCCGCCATGGGCGGCATGCCGGTGGCGGCGGTGGTGGCCCTCTCCCTGCCCCCTGACCTCGAGGTGGCTTTTGTGGAAGGCCTCTACGACGGCCTGCAGGCGGTGGCCACGGCCTATTCGTGCCCCATTGTGGGTGGCAACGTGAGCAAGACGGCGGGCAAGCTGGCGGTGACCATCAGCGTTCTGGGGGAAGTGCCGCGCGGCCAGGCACTGCGGCGTTCTGGGGCTCGTGTGGGGGACGAGATCTGGGTCACCGGCACCCTGGGTGAAGCCAAAGCGGGCCTCGAGGCGCTGCGCCATGCGCCACGCCTGGCGGGCCTTGCCACCGAGAGGGTATGCGAGCGCTATCGCCGCCCGCGGCCGCGGCTGCACGAGGCGTGGTACTTGCGCGAGCACGGCGGCCTACACAGCCTCATCGACCTAAGCGACGGCCTCTCGAGCGACTTGGCCCACATATGCCAGGCCAGCGGCGTGGGGGCGGTGCTGGAAGCGGCCCAGCTGCCGCTTGCCGAAGAAACGCGGCGCGTGGCGGCGGCCCTGGGCGCCGACCCGCTCGCCTATGCCTTGCACGGCGGCGAGGATTTTGAGCTCTGCTTTACCGCCCCGCCGGGGCGCATCGCGCCGCTGCAAGCCGACTTTACGCGCCGCTTCCAGTGCCCACTTACCCGTGTGGGCTACATCTGTGCCGGCCGCGGCGTTACCCTGCAGCTGCCCGACGGCCGCTGCCATCCCCTGCCGGTCGCCGGCTACGACCACTTCCAGGCAGCGACGCCTTAGGGGATCACCCCCAGCTTGCGCCCCACCTCGGCAAAGACCTCGAGCACGCGGTCGATGTGGGCCGGGGTGTGGGTGGCAATGACGCTGGTGCGCAGCAAGGCACACCCTGGGGCGACGGCTTGCCGCACTGCCGGGTTGGTGAAGACGCCGCGCTCGAAGAGCTCCCGCCAGAAGCGAAAGGTCAGCATGTCGTCGCCCAGAATCACCGGGATGATGGGGGTGGCGCTGTTGCCGGTATTGAAGCCGAGCGCTTTGAGGCCGTTGCGCAGGTGGTTGGCGTTGCGCCACAGCCACTCACGGCGCTCGGGCTCCTGCTCGATGATGTCAAGGGCGGCGATCACCGCCGCCACGTTGGCCGGCGCCATGCTGGCGCTGAAGATGAGGGGGCGCGAGTGGTGCTTGATGTAGTCGATGATCTCGAAGTCGGTGGCAATGAAGCCGCCCATGGAAGCAAAGGACTTGCTGAAGGTGCCCATGGCGATGTCCACGGCGTGCTCGAGGCCAAAGTGCTCGCCAGTGCCGCGGCCGTGTTGGCCCAGCACGCCGATGGCATGGGCGTCGTCGACCACCAGCACCGCCCGGTACTCCTGGCACAGGGCGGCAATGGCGGGAAGGTTGGCAATGCTCCCCTCCATGCTGAAGACCCCGTCGACCACCACCATTTTGCCGGCCTCGGGGCCAAGGTGGCGCAGGATGCGCTCCAGGTCCTCGACGTCGTTGTGCCGAAACTTGAGCATCTTGCCAAACGACAGCCGGCAGCCGTCGATGATGCTGGCGTGGTCCTGACGGTCGGTGATGACAAAGTCCCCTTTGCCTACCAGCGCCGAGATGGTGCCCAGGTTGGTCTGGTAGCCGGTGCTGAAGAGCAAGGCGGCCTCGCGCTGCATGAACTTGGCCAGCCGCGCCTCGGCCTCCTCGTGCAGCGCCAGAGTGCCGTTGAGGTAGCGCGAGCCCGTACAACCCGTGCCGTACTTCTTGATCGCGTTGATCGCCGCTTCTTTGACTTTCGGATGGCTAGTCAGGCCGAGGTAGTTGTTGGAGCCGATCATGATCATGCGGCGGCCCTCGACGATCACCTCGGCACCCTGTTCGGACTCGACGACCTTGAAGTAGGGGTACCAACCCTGTTGCCGGGCGATGGTCGCCTCCGTAAAATTGCGGCACTTGTCAAGGAGTTTCATGGGGCTTTACTCCGCCTGAAGCGTGGCTCTCCTCCGAGGCAGCCTGACGAACCCTCCCGCCGACTGCCTACACCGCTGTTCGGTACCGACTTCTGCCCCTGCGGGCAGGTATCTTATGCGTTAGGATTTTGCTTGTCAATGCCTTTTCGTGTCTTGCCCGCCAAGAGGCTGACCTAGGGAGGCGCAAGAGTCCCGATGCGCGCTTTGGTCACCGGCGCCACCGGCTTCATTGGCCGCCACCTGGTGGCGGCGCTGGTCGCCGCCGGTTGGCAGGTGCGCTGCCTGGTGCGCCCCACCAGCGACCGCCGGCCCCTGGCGATGTATCCTGTCGAGTACTGCGTCGGGAGCCTGGACGACGCGGCGGCGCTGCGCCGCGCCCTAGAGGGGATAGAAGTGGTGTTCCACCTGGCCGGAGCCACCAAAGCGCGCACCGCCGCCGACTACGACCGTGTCAACTACGGCGGCACGCAGCGCGTGCTGGCCGCCTGCGCTGCCCTGCCTGCGCCCCCGCCGGCGCTGCTCTACGTGAGCAGCATCGCCGCTGCCGGTCCCAGTCCTCGCGGCGTGCCGCTTAAGGAAAGCGACCCACCTCGCCCCGCAGGGCCCTATGGCGCGAGCAAGCGCCGTGCCGAAGAAGCGGTGCTGGCCTGCCGCAGCTACCAGCGGGTGATGGTGCTGCGCCCCAGCGCCGTGTACGGTCCCGGCGATACCGACTTCCTCCCCCTCTTCCGCGCCGTTAAGCGCGGTGTCCTGCCCTGCATCGGCCGGCAGACGCTGCACTTCGACCTTTGCTTCGTGCAGGACGTGGTGCAGGGCCTGCTGGCGGCGGCCGCCAGCCCGCAGGCCTGGGGAGAGGTCTTCTTTCTGGGCGGCCAGGCCAGCACCTGGCAAGCCCTGGGCGAAGCCATCGCCCAGCAGCTGGGCACGCGCCTGCGCCGCCTCGTGGTGCCCTACGCGCTGGCCCTGGCCGCTGTCGAAGGAGCGGCCTGCTGGGCGCGCCTGCGCCGGCGCCCGAGCGTGCTGAGCGGCGCCAACCTGCGCGAACGGCTACAGCCTTACTGGCTTTGCGACAGCAGCAAAGCCCGCCAGACGTTTGGCTATGCCCCGCGCGTTTCCCTGGCCGAGGGCATTGCCGAAACCCTGCGCTGGTACCGCACTGCCGGGTGGTTGTAAGCCTTCAGGGTTTTGCAGGTGGCGAAGGGGGAAGGCGCTTGCGGCGCCGCCGGCCGTACAGCTCCCGCAGCCCCCAGCCGAGGGCGGCTAGGGCCAGCAGGGTCAGCACACCGCGCTCAACGCTGCGGAACCAAAACGCCACAAGCTCGAAGCGGTCGGCAAAGACGTAGCCAAGAAAGCAAACGGCCGGCACGAACAGCACGCTTGCCAGCAAGTCGGTGCTTGCGAAGTGCCAGGGAGACATGGCGGTGGCCCCGGCAAGCAAAAAGACGGGGGCCCGCAAGCCGGCGACGAAGCGGGCCAAAAACACGGCCTTGTTGCCGTGGCGGGCAAAGAACGCCTGGGCCAGGGCCAGCCGCTCGGGCAGCAGCCAGCGCTGTATCCAAGAGAGCCGGGCCAGCCGCGCCACAAGATGCCGGCCCAGCCAAAAAAGCAGCAAGTCTCCGGCCAGCACGCCCAGAAAGGTGCTCAGCAGCATCAGCAGGGGGTGGAGCACGCCGGCGGCCACCAAGACCCCCCCTGCCAGCAAAATGAGCTCTTCGGCCATGGGGAATCCGGCGCCGCAGAGCACCAGGAGAAGAAAAAGCAGCCCGTACAGGACGGCTGCCGAGTGATCGGCAAAGAGATCAAGCACGCCACCGGTATCCAGGCAAAGAGGAAGGCCACCGCGGCGCCGGCAAGAGAACAGGACACGCGCAGCCCGTGCTTCTCCATTCTAACGCGCAAGTCGCGCAGGGGCAACGTCACTGCAGGCGCTGGGGGCGCTGCGCGGCAGCATGCCGCCACCGCAGGCGCTCGGCTTCGTCGCGCCAGGGAATTGCCGGCTGCGCCCCCACGCGGGTCACGGCGAGGGCAGCGGCCGCATTGGCGAGCGGCAGGGCGTCTCGCAGCGGCCACCCTGCCGCCAGTCCCCAGGCCAGGTAGCCCACAAACGTGTCCCCTGCCGCCGTGGTGTCGCGCACCGGCACCGGCAGGGCCGGCAGCCAAAAGACGCCGTCCCCCTCGGTGTACACCAGGCCATCGGCGCCCAGGGTGATGACCACCGTGGCAAAGCCGGCGCGGCGCAGGGCCAGGGCGGCCTGCGCTGCCTGTTGCAGCGTCTCGGTGGCCAGTCCGCACAGGGTGGCGGCTTCGCCGCGGTTGGGCACCAGGAGGTCGACGAGCGGGGCGAGCGCAGCGGGCAGGCGCCGTGCCGGCGCCGGGTTGAGGAGGGTGTACATGCCGGCCTCTTTGGCCACGCGCAGGGCGGCGGTCACCGTGGGCAAGGGGGTCTCGAGCTGCACCAGCAGCACCCGGCCAGAGGTCAGCAGCGGCCGCAATTCCTCGAGGTCGGTGGGGGCAAGCGCCGCATTGGCCCCCGGGGCCACGGCGATCTGGTTCTGACCGTGGCGGTCGACGGTGATCAGGGCCATCCCCGTGGGACGGGCAGGGTCCTGGCGCAGGCCGGCGGTGTTGAGGCCGCTGTGGCGCAGGTAGCGGACGTAATCCTGGCCGGCAGGGTCTTGCCCCAGCTTGGCCACCAAGACCACCTCGGCCCCGGCCCGCTTGGCTGCCACCGCCTGGTTGGCGCCTTTGCCGCCGTATGCCATCTGCCCCTTGCGGCCCAGCACCGTTTCGCCCGCGGCGGGCAGGTGGGGGGCCACCACGGTGTAGTCGAGGTTGGCGCTGCCCACCACCGTAACGCGGGCCGCCGCGGCCGGTGGCGGCCGGCGCGACGGGCGCAGCACCCGGGCAGCGAACAGCGCCAGGGCGCGCTCGGCGTCGACGTCGAGGGCGACGCGAATCTGGGGCAGAGCGGTCTCCCGGCGTGGCGGCGTGCGGCGGTCGGCAATCGTCATGCCGCGCGTGAGCTGCCCGCGGGTTTCTACCCCCAGGGGCAGGACCTGAGTGCAAACCAGCGAGGGATCGAGGGCCACGGCCACCGCCAGGGGGTCGTGCAGGGGCAGCCCTTCAGGCTCGCGCCGCAGCAGCGCCCGGGTCAGATCCCGCACCGCCTGCGCCAGTCGGCTGCCACGCCCTGCGCGCTCCAGGAAGGCATGGGTGAGGCGCACCTGGCGGGTGACGTCGAGGGGCACCAGCAGGGTCGGAATGCCGGCCCCCAGGACCACCTCGGCGGCGTGGGGATCGACGAAGACGTTGAACTCGGCTGCTGGCGTCACGTTGCCCGGCACGCCGATGGCGCCGCCCATGATCACCAGCTGGCCCAAGGTGCGCATCGTGTCAGGGGCGCGCTGGATGGCGCGGGCAATGTTGGTCAGCGGTCCCAGGGCGATGAGGGTAAGCTCGCCGCGGTAGCGCGCCACCAGCTCCACGAGCCGGCTCACCGCCTGGCGGGAAGGCCGCGGCTGGGAAGGCAGCGGGTAACGCGGCTGGCCATCGTCTTGCCGCAGCGCGGTGATCCCGCCCAGGCCGTCGGGGCCGTGCACGTCAAGGGCCGTGTGCAAGGGATAGCGCAGGGGACGCGCCGCGCCCTGGGCCACGGGCGGCCAGCGCGCTGGGGCAAGCAGGGCCAGCAGGCGCAGCACGTTGGCCGTGGCCGTGGTCACCGGCACGTTGCCGGCCACGGTGGTAATCAGCTCCACCCGCAGCTCCGGCGAGCGCAGCGCCAGCATGAGCGCCAGGGCATCGTCGACGCCCGGGTCGGTATCGATGGCCACCGGCCGCCCCGGGGCAGGCATGGTCGGGTTCCGCACTGGCCGGCGCTACCCCGTGCCCGCTGCCTCGTAGGCCCGGGCGAGCAAGGTCACGGGGTGGACCACCGGGATGGCAAGGCCGGCTTGCTGCATACCGGCCTGCAGCTGCAAGATGCAGCCCACATTGCCGGTGGCAACAACGTCAGGCTTGGCCGCCACCAGGTGGGCGATTTTCTGCTCCAGGAGGCGCTGCGACACCTCCGGGTGCGTGAGGTTGTAAATGCCAGCCGCGCCGCAGCAAAAATCGGCATCGGTCACCGGCACCAGCTCCAGTTCCGGGATCTGGCGCAGCAGCCGGCGCGGTTGCTCGCCGATGCGCTGGGCGTGGAGCAAGTGGCACGGATCGTCGTAAGCCACCCGCTGGCGCAGGGGCGCCAGTGGGCCGCGCAGCGGCGTGCGGGCCAGGAACTCGGCGATGTCCTGCACCTTGGCGCTGAAGTGGTGGGCGCGCTCGGCAAAGTCGGGGTCGTCAGCCAGCAGTTCCCCGTAAGTCTTGAGGTGGGCACCACAGCCGGCAGCGTTGTTGATGATCGCGTCCACCTCCTGGCGCTCGAAAACCAGGATGTTGCGGCGGGCCAGCCGCTTGGCCTGCTCGCGCTCCCCGGCATGCACGTGCAAGGCGCCGCAGCAAACCTGCTGCGGGGCAACCCACACCTCACAGCCGTTGGCCTGCAGGACCCGCACCGTGGCCTCGTGCACGTCGGGGAAGAAGAGGTTCATGACACAGCCGCTGAACAGGGCCACGCGGTGCTGCCGTGGCGGTCGCGCCGGCAGCCACGGCGGCACGCTGCGGGTAAAAGGCCGCTTGGGCACAGGCGGGAGCATGGCTTCCATGCGCCGAAGGCGTGCCGGCAGCAGGGCCAGCAGGCGCAGGCGGCGCACCAGGGTCTGCACCCCCAAGCGCTGGTAGCCGCGCAGCAAGTGGCAAAGCTGCTCCATACGCCAGGGGTAAGGGAAGAGCTCGTCAAAGACCAGCCATCGCAGCAGCCGCTGCCACCAGGGCCGAGGCACGTGGCGCTCGATTTGCGCCCGCGCCAGCTCCATGAGGCTGCCAAACTCGACGCCCGAGGGGCAAGCGGTTTCGCAGGCGCGGCACTCGAGGCACAGGTACATGTGCTCGACAAAGCTCGGGGTCATGGCCAGGCGTCCCTCGCTTACCGCCTTGATGAGGTAAATGCGCCCGCGGGGCGAATCCATCTCCGTCCCCAGCAGGCGGTACGTGGGACACTTGTCAAGGCACAGGCCGCAGTGCACGCAGGCGGTGATTTTCTCGCGCGGGGGACGCTCGCGCTCGTCAAACATGGGCAGCGCGGTGGCAGTGGCCATGGCCTTACAGTCCTCCGATGAAGCGTCCGGGATTCAGGCGCCGGCGGGGGTCAAAAGCCGCTTTGAGGGCCTGCATGAGGGGAAAGTCATCGCGCGGGGGGCCCCACACCTGGCAGCGCTGCTTCACCGCCACCGGCGCGTGCAGCAGCACCCGGTACCCGCCGAGGGCCGTCACCTGACGGTCGAAGGCGTGCAGCTGCTGCACCAGTTCGGCCACCGGGTCGGCCAGGGGTGGCGCGGTAAGACTGACGTAGGCAATCCCGCTGCCGGCATGAGCCAGCGCCGGCCAGCCCTGCCCAGCGTGGCCCTCCGCTTCCTGAAGGGTGGCAAACAACGCCGGCAGCGCCGACATGAGCACGCTCACCTTGCACACCGCGCTCTGCGGCGCCTGCGCATAGACACTGGAGGGAAACTCCTCGATCTCCTGCCACAGGCGCCCCTGCTGCGCGGGTTCCCAGGTAAGCAGCTGGCAGCTGCGGTGCAGCGGCAAGCGGCGCAGGGCAGTGGCGATTTTTTCCTGCTGCTGCCGGGTCACCGCCGGGGTGCCTTCTACCCGAGCCAGCACCAAGTAGGGCGTCTGCGGGGCGGGTACCCCACTGCGCGCTGCCAGAAAGTCGATGGCGGCACCGTTGAGCAGCTCCAGGCTGTTGAGGCGCAAGGGCGTCTGCCGCAGGGCTTGCAAAATGGGCAAGAGGTCCTTGTGGTGGGCCACCGCAATGCCCACCGTATGCTCGCCGGGCGGCAGCGGGTAGAGCTTGAACGTCAGCTCGACGATCACCGCCAGGGTGCCCAAGGAGCCGATGTAGAGCTTGTTGAGGTCGTAGCCGGTGACGTTTTTGACCACGCGGCCGCCGGCTTTGGCGCGCTTGCCTTCGACGGTGATCACCGCCGTGCCCAGCACCATGTCGCGGGCGGTGCCGTAGAGCAGGCGGCGCGGCCCGCTCAGGTTGGCGGCCACCATGCCGCCCAGCGTGGTGAGCTCTCGCGCCGGCGGGTCAAGGGCCAAAAACTGCCCTTCCTGCCGCAGCCGCTGCTGCAAGTCGGCCAGGCGCATGCCCGCCTGCACGGTGGTGGTAAGGTCGGCCGGCACGTAGGCAAGGTGGCGGGAGAGCCGCTCCAGGCAGAGGACCACGTCCACCTGGACCGGCGGGTAGCCCAGGTCCATGTGGCTGCCGCCACCGCGCGGAAACACGCTCGCCCCGTGGGCGTCGGCAACGCGCAGCACTTCGGCCACCTGTGCCTCCTCCTCGGGGAACACCACCGCTTTGGGGGCCACCCCTTCGATGGCGTAGGGGGCAGCGGCCTCTTCGGCAAGCAGCGCTTCAGGCCCCACAATGGCTTGCAGGGCCGGCACCAGGCCGTCACGCGCGCACATGGGCCTCCTTTAGGGCGTCGCGGGCAGCCTGCTGGGCTGCTTCCAGGTCCTCATGGGTCACCGCGCCACAGCGGCACTTGCCGCGCAGGGGTAGAGACTTTGCCCGGGTTGCACAGCTGGTGCGGGTTAAACACCTGGCGCACGCGGTGCATAATTTCCAGGTCGTCCTCGGTAAACAGCCAGGGCATGCAGTCGCGTTTTTCCATCCCGATGCCGTGCTCGCCGGTGAGCGCCCCGCCCAGCTCGACGCAGGTGCGCAGGATCTCTTCGCCGGCCTGCATGACGCGCGTTACTTCCTCGGGGTTGCGCTCGTCGTAAAGGACCAGGGGATGGAGGTTGCCGTCGCCGGCATGAAAGACGTTGGCGATGCGCAACCCGTACTTCTTGCCGATGGCCTGGATGCGCTCGAGGGCTTCGGGCAGGCGGGTGCGGGGGATGACGCCGTCGTGCGTGTAGTAGTTGGGGCTCAGGCGGCCCATGGCGCCAAAGGCCTGCTTTCTCCCTTTCCACAGCAGGGCGCGCTCTGCTTCGTCTTTGGCCACCCGCACCTGGCGGCAGCCGTGCTGCTGGCAGATGGCCACCACGCGGGCAGCGTCTTCTTCCATGCCCTCGGCGATGCCGTCGAGTTCGATGAGCAGCACGGCGCCGGCATCAAGCGGCAATCCAGCGCCGGTAAAGGCTTCCACCGCCTGAATGGTGAGGTGGTCCATCATCTCCAGGGCGCCGGGGATGAGGCCGGCCCCGATGATGCCGCTCACCGCGTTGCTGGCGTCGGCCACCGTGGCAAAGGCGGCCAGGATGGTCTTCACCGCTTCGGGCTTGCGCAGCAGCTGCACGGTGACTTTGGTGGCAATGCCAAAGGTGCCTTCCGAGCCGACAAAGAGACCGGTGAGGTCGTAGCCGGGGGTGTCGAGGGTGGCGCCGCCGAAGTGGACGAGGTCCCCGTTGGGAAGCACCACCTCCAGGCCCAGCACGTGGTTGGTGGTGACGCCGTACTTGAGGGTATGCGGGCCCCCGGAGTTTTCCGCCACGTTGCCGCCGATCGTGCAGGAGCCCTGGCTAGAAGGATCGGGAGCGTAGAAGTAGCCAGCGTCGGCCACTGCCAAAGAAAGGTGCAGGTTGACCAGGCCAGGGCCGACCACCGCGCGCTGGTTGACGTAGTCGACTTCCCAGATCTTGTTCATGCGGCACATCTCGATGATGATACCGCCGTGGAGGGCCAGGGCCCCGCCGCTCAGCCCGGTGCCGGCACCGCGGGCCACAAACGGCACCTGGTATTGGTTGGCCAGCCTGACGATGGCCGCGACCTGCTCACTGGTGGTGGGGAAGACCACCACATCGGGCTGCGCCTTGTCGAGGGTATTGCCGTCGCACTCGTAGACGAGGAGCTCTTCAGGCGCAGTGACGATGGGGGCCGGAACGATGGCGGCCAGTTCGGAAACGAGTCGGGCTTTATCCATGGCGGGCCCTCCCAAAAGTGGCGGCTGCCGCGCGGATCTCCTTCCCCATTATAGGGAAGGTCCCCAAGGTGGGTCAACAGGAGCCCTTGGCTTCTGCTGCGGCGTCTGCTACCCTGCCGCCATGCGTGCCTTGCTCGACTTTCTGCTGCCGCCTCGCTGTCGCCTCTGCGGCCGCAGCACACGCCGCCAGCCGCTGCCCTGGGTGTGCCAGGGGTGCTGGCTGGCCATCGAGTATGCCACGCCTCCTTGGTGTGCCCAGTGCGGGCAGCCGCTGGCGGCGCCTGCGGAAGCGATTGCCAGTCCCGGGCACCGCTGTGGCGCCTGCCTGCTCACTCCGCCGCCTTTCGAGCGCGCCCGTGCCGTGGGCTTATATCGCGGGACGCTGCGAGAGATCCTGCACTTGGCCAAGTACCAAGGCGTCTACGGGCTGCTGGCCCCTTTGGCCGAGCTGTTGCAGGCGCAATTTGCCTTCCACTGGGGCGACATTGCCCTCGACGCCCTTGTGCCCGTGCCGCTACACCGCCAGCGGCTGCGCCAGCGTGAGTTCGACCAGGCCCTGGTGCTGGCGCGCGGCCTGGCGCGGGCTTGCGGCATACCCTTGTGGGCCGACGTGCTGGTGCGGCAGCGGGCCACCGTGTCACAGGTGGGGCTCAATCCCGCGCAGCGGCGGCAAAACGTGCGCGGGGCCTTTGCCTTGCGCCACGCCGAGCGCTGTGCCGGCGCGGCGCTGCTTCTCATCGACGACGTGTATACCACCGGCGCCACGGCGGGCGAGTGTGCCCGCCTGCTGCGGCGGGCGGGGGCCCGCTGGATTGGGGTGTATACGGTGGCCCGCGTGGCGTAAGCTAGGTGCGGCTAGAAGCAGCGCGCTTCATGCCGTCGACGACGCGGTCCAGGCAGTGCAGCAGCTCGCCTTCCTGGCGCGGCGCCCAAGACGGGGTGTCGGGGCTCTCCGGGGCCGGGGTACGGGTGACGCCGAGCATTCTCTCGATTTCGTGCTTGACGATGACGCCTTCCAGAACCGTTTTGATGGCGGCTTTTTCGCGTTCGCCCATCTGCGAGATGCGTTCGAACTGCCGCAGCAACTCGCGATCGGCGATACTGGCGCGCACCGTTTCGCTGGCGTCGTCAAAAAGCAGAAAATCGGTGGAGACGTTGAAGACTTGGGCGAGCTTCTTGATCACGTCCACCGAGGGCAGAGAAATGCCGCGTTCGTAGCGACTCAGGTGCGAGAAGTGGACGCCGATGATTTTGGCCAGTTCTTTCTGCGTGAGGTTGTGTGCTCTGCGCAGCTGGACGATCTTTTTCGCAAGTGACATGGCTGCTGTCCTTCCCGCCCGCGCTGTTCACGCTTGCCCGGAATCCTGCCTAGCGGGTGTACTTGCGCTCGCCGCGACTCACGCGCAGGCGAGCCTTCTGTAACTTGCGGCGGCGCATCGCCTTGAGTCTGGCCGTCTTGTTACGCCGCCGTCGCTGTGCCGCCATGCGAAGCCTCCTCGGTTCATGCGGTCCGTGGCCGCGCCCGCACTACCTAGCTGGCCACCCGGGCTTGGCGGGCCAGGCGGCGCAGCAGCCGCTTGTGGCGCTTGATGCGCTGTCGCACGCGCTTGAGGGTTGTCAGGTCGTGGACGGCCAGGGCCGCATCACGCTGGGCCTTGAGGGCCCGGATCTGCTGCTTGATCGCCGTCTTGTTTACGGCAACTTTGGCCTGGGCCGCTTTGGCCGCGGCCTGCAAGTCAATGCCCAAAAGGGGGGCAAGGGCGGCAATGAGCTGCTGCTTGTTCATGGCGTGCACGCCGGTGATGCCCCCGTGCTTTAGGGCCTCTTCTCGCAACTTGACCACCGTCATTTTCTGCAGGTCGCGCAAGTCCATACCCCGACTCCCTTCCGAGCGGCATGAGGTGGCATCCGACGCTGTGCAAGCACTACAATGTAGCACACTTTCGCGCCTGCCACCAGCCTGGTGCCGGCGGCGCGTCCGCGCGGGTTAAGGGGCCGGGGCGCGCAGCAGGCGCTGCCGCAGCGCGGGCTCGGTGGCCAGATCGATGGCCGTCCAGGCCAGGGCCAGGGCCCCGTCGAGCAAGGCCTTGTCGGCGGCGGCGCTGACGCAGTGGGCGGCGAATTCTGGCTGGTGGTTGACCGCCGGCCAGGAGTCGATGCCGATGAGGGGATGGATGGCCGGCAGGGCCAGAGAGACGTTGCCCATGTCGGTCGATGCGGCGGCGCGCGGCGCGCTGCCGGCGTCGAACCGCCGCCCCAGGCGCTCGGCGTTGCGCCGGTAGAGGGAGGCGATCTCCGCGTCGTGACGCATTTCGGCGTACGGCTTGCTGCCTCCTTTGATTTCCAAGGTGGCCCCGGTGGCCAGCGCGCCGGCTTCGAAGCAGCGATACACCCGCGGCCGCAGCGCTTCGAGTTCGGCCAGGGTCTGCGCCCGCACCATGTAGCGGGCGCTGGTGTGTGCCGGGATGACGTTGGGGGCGTCGCCGCCTCGCGTGACGATGCCATGGATGCGGTCGCTGGCCCGCAGGTGCTGGCGCAGCAGGCCGATGGCCACCTGGGCCACGGTGAGGGCGTCGGCGGCGTTGATGCCGCGCTCGGGATATGCGGCGGCGTGGGCTTCCTTGCCTGTATAGTGGACATCAAACAGGGCGGCGGCGAGGATGGGCGGCGTCACCACGTCGTGCGGGGCCGGATGCACCATCATCGCCGCGTGCACGCCGGCAAAGGCGCCGCGCTCGAGCAGCAAAATTTTGCCCCCGGCGTCGCCGACTTCTTCGGCCGGGGTGCCGATGACGCGGACGGTGAGGCCGACCTCGTCAGCAACCTGGGCGAGGGCGGCACCGGCGCCCACCGCCGCAGCGGCAATAAGGTTGTGCCCGCAGGCGTGGCCGATGCCGGGGAGGGCATCGTACTCGGCGCAAATGGCGACGTGGAGGGGGCCGCTGCCCGCGCGGGCCGCAAATGCCGTGGGCAACTCGGCAATGCCCGTCTCCACGGCAAAGCCAGCGGCGCTGAGGGCCTCGGCCAGCCAGGTACAGGCGTTGACTTCCTCGAAGCCGAGTTCGGGATGGGCGTGAATGCGGTGGCTGAGGGCGATCAGCGTATCTTGAAGGACAAAAAGGCGTTCCCGGGCCGCGGCCTTGGCGTCCATGGGGCTCCTCCTTCTAGGGATGGCCTTTGCCTGTCCGGCCGCCGATTATAGCGGGGTGGCGGCCGCGGTGGAAGGCCCGCGGGCTTCCCGCCGTGGCGCCGGCAGCGGGCGGCCGTCCGGGGCGCAGAGAGGAGAGGCGTGCCGTGCCGCTGACGCTGGTGATGCACTGGCTCCACCTCCTGGCCATGGTGGTGGTGCTTGGCGGTTACCTCTTTCTCAGTTTCTTTCTGTGGCCGACCCTGCGCGAGCTCGACGCCGAGGTGCGCCTCCAGGTGCGGCTCCTTGGCCGCCTGCTGCGGCGCTTTTTCACCGTGGTCGTCGTGGCGCTGATGGTGGAAATCCTCACCGGCGGCCTCTACCTGCTGCCGGCCACCGTGGCTGCTGGGCAGGGCAGCGGTGCGCTTGCCGCCTTTTATCGCCTTTTGCTGGTCAAGCTGGGACTCGTCTTTGTCGCCTTGCTCCTGGTCCCGCTGCAGCTCTTTGGCCTGGGCTTCCGGCTTACCCGCATGGACGCTGGCGTCGCGCCTTTTGATGCCGCAGCGGCGCAGCGGGTCATGCGCCGCCTGCAGGGGGTCTCGTTGCTGATCGCCGCCTTGCTCACCGCAGTGGTGCTGCTGTCTACCCGCCTCTGAGGCAGCACGCTCAGGCTGCAGCGGCCTGGCGGTAAGTCGGCGTACGCCACTCCGGGTAGCGCCGGTCGATGCCGCGCACCAGGTTCATGTAGGCTTCGGTAATGCGGCGGGTGAGCGGTCCCACCTCGCCGCTGCCTACCGGGAGGCGGTCAATGGAGGTGATAGGGGTAATTTCGTAGCCGCTGCCGCAGAAAAAGGCTTCCTCGGCAACGTAGAGCTCGGTGCGGTCGATGTCGCGCTCGATGACCTCAAGGCCCAGCAGGCGCGGGCAGATCTCGCTGATCAGGGTATCGCGCGTGATGCTTTCGAGCACGTCGCTGGTTACCGGCGGGGTGATGAGCTGCCCGCGGCGCACCATGAAAAAGGTGGCGCCGGTGCCTTCGGCCACTTTGCCAAAACGGTTGAGAAACAACGGGGCATCGTAGCCATCGGCTTTGGCCTGAAGCAGGGCCAGGCGGGCGTTTTGGTAGTTGGCACCGCACTTGAGGCGGATGGGAATGGCATTGTCCGAGGTCCGTGTCCAGGAGCTGACGCAGCAGCGCAGGCCGGTTCCCGGTGGGGTCATACGGCCGCGGCGGCGCGCGTTGATGTACACCCCGGTGGGGGCGGTGGCTTCCAGTCCGCTGCCGAGCACGTAGGCCACCAAGTGCAGGTGGACGTCGTCGCGCACCTCGTTGCCGCGCAGCGTGTCGCCAATGGCCGCCACCAGTTCCTCGTCGCGGTAAGGGATGGTAAAGCGCATCATTTTCATCGACTCGCGCAGCCGCCGCAGGTGGGCGTCGAGGCGAAAACAGTAAAGCTCGCCGTCGGCCGCGTTCCAGTATGCCCGGATGCCTTCGAAGACGTTGGTGGCGTAGAACGCCGCGGCACTGCCAATCGGCAAGGTGGCCTCAGCCCGCGGCACCAGGGTGCCGTTGAGCCAGACATAGGGCAGTTCGTGGACCGTGCTCATGCGCTGCTCTCCGTGGTTATTCGGACTGGCAAGTCCGGGTCAGATCGTGGATCAAGGCAGCAAGAAAGGCGTCGTGCGTTGCCCCCTCAGGCGGCACGAGGCGTACCGCCGTGGCCGCCGCGCTCCCTGCAAGCACCAGGCGCAGCCGCGGCTGCTCCGGGGGCGAAAACACGGTGATCTCTAGCCGCTGCGGCGCCGTAAGCGCCTGCACGAAGGCGTCGCCGCGCGCGACGAGACAGGCGGTGAGGCGCTGTAGCAGGGGCAAGAATTGCGACGACTACCGCCTCAACGTGCATGGTGGGAAGGTCGCTGGCCATGGTTCGCGGTTTAGGGTGGTGGCTCAAAGCGCCAAGGTACCAGAGACACGCCCGGCTGTCAAGCGTGGCGCCGGCAACTGGCCAGCTCGCGGCATCTGGGGTAAGATGTCCCCCGCTGGCCAGCCCGCGGCGGGGAAAAAGCCGGCCGAGGAGGAACGGTGCGACTTGCCTTTACGTCGGATCTGCATACCGACCACCACCCTGCCAACCGCGCCGCGTGGCAAGCGATGGTGGCACGCCTCACCGCGGACCCGCCGGACGTCTTTGTCTGCTGTGGGGACGTGGCGGCCGACGAGCGCTGCTTTGGGATGACCCTGCTCGCCCTGCGACACCTGCCGTGCGTCAAGCTCTTCGTCCCCGGCAACCACGACGTGTGGGTCCGGCAGCGCCACTGGGTGGAGCGCGGCGTCACCAGCGAGCGCAAGTACTACGAGCTTTTGCCTGCCCTGTGCCGGGAAGCCGGCTTCCACCCGCTCTGGCTTGAGCCCTACGTGCACGGCGAGGTGGCCTTCTGCGGCACCATGGGCTGGTACGACTACTCGCTGCGCAACCGGGCTTTTGACGCCCAGCTTTCCCTAAACGACTACCGGCGCAAGCGTTATCGTGAACTGGTGTGGAGCGACCGGCGCTACGTCGTCTGGCCGGCTGCGGGCCGGCCGTTGTCCGACGAGCAGTTGGCAGGGCGGCTGGTGCAGGCGCTGGGACAGCAGCTCCTCTGGGCGCGCCGGCGGGCCCGGCGCCTCGTCGTGGTCACCCACATGCTGCCCTTTCAGGCGATGGTAACCCATCGCCAGGCGCTGCCGGCAGATTACTTCAGCGCCTTTATGGGCTGCAGCGCCCTGGGCGAGGCCATCCAGCAAGTGCCCGAAGTCGCCCTGGCCCTCGCCGGGCACACCCACCGCCCCTGCACCGTGACCCTGGGCCAGCTCACCGCCTGTACCAGCCCGCTGGGCTACGCCTGGCAGTGGCAGGGGCGCACCCCGCAGGAGATGGCGTGCGACCGCCTGCGCCTTGTGCACCTGGACTAGGAGGGCGGACAGCACGCCGGCGCGGACGCGCCACCGCGGGCGATTTCGTCGGCCAAGGCCAGGAGGTGGTCGCGGGTGTTGCAGGCCGGGTTGTCGAGCACGTGGTGGAGCAAGGCATTCAGGATGCGCCCCAGGCGCGGCCCCGGGGGAATGCCCAGGCGCTGCAAGTCGTGGCCGTTGACCGCCAGCTGCGGCAAGCCAAGGGGAACCTGGCGGGCAAGCTGGGCGTGCAGGCGCTGGCGCAGGTGGAGAAACGGGGTTTGGGCCTCTGGCGGGCCGTTGCCGAGGCTGTCGGCGAGGCGCAGCTCCAGGACCCGCAGCGCCATTTCCGCTCCCAGGCGGGAGGCAAAGTGCCGCAGGGCGGCATCGCTGGCCAGCGCCACGGGATCAAAGGCGCTGGCGGCGATCAAGGCCTCCACGCGCTTGGGCTGAACGCCGATGGTGGTCATTTTCAGCGCCTCTAGGCGCTGGCGCGCCAGGCGCGCCGAGCGGGCCGCCACTTCTGCGGCCGGCGCCGCCGGCGGCGCTTCGGCTCTGCCGCTGTCGTAAAAAAGCGCGGCCAGGAGCAAGTCGAGTTCGCCCCGGTGTTCCAGGAGGGGACTTCCTTGCACGGCATCGAGGCGGCGCAGGGTGCGGGCAAAGAGGGACGAGGCGCCGGTTGCTTCCGGAAGCTCGGCCAGACGGGCCAGCTCTGGCAGGATGTGGCCAAGCAGGCCCACTTCCTGCATCAGGGCAAAGCCGCGCGAGGGCTGCGGCGCCTGGAAGAGCTTGCGGAGCTCTTCGGCAATGCGCTCCGGGGCCACGGTGGTAATCAGCGCGGCGCAAGCCTGCATGGCCTGCTGCGTCTCCGGGTCGACTTGTAGGGCAAAGCGGGCGGCGAGCTGCACGCCGCGCAGGATGCGCAGCGGGTCTTCGGGAAAGGCACGGGGGCTGACTTGCCGCAGCAGGCGCCGGGCAAGATCCTGCTGGCCGCCAAAGGGGTCGATGAGGCGCCCGCTGGGGAGCTCCAGGGCCATGGCGTTGATAGTGAAGTCGCGGCGCTGCAGGTCGGTTTCGACCGGCAGCGTGTGGTCGAAGGTGACGACAAAATCGCGGTGGCCCACGCCGGTGGAGACTTCGGTGCGGGGCAAGGCAATGTCGATTGGCGGCCCTTCCCAGCCCTGGGGCAGGAACTTGATCACCCCGAAGGCGCGGCCAGTGAGCTGCACGCGCCCGTAAGGGCGCAGCAGGCGCATCAGCTGGCGCTGGGGCACTCCGGTTACCAGCAAGTCGAGGTCTTTGCGCGCCAGGCCCAGCAGCGCGTCGCGCACCGTCCCTCCCACCAGGTAGATCCGGGCGCCGCGCGCTTGCAGCGCCCGGACAAAGGGAAAGGTGGCCAGCTCGTGCATGATGCGAAGCGCGGCCGGCGTGGCCGCCGCAGGGCTTACCGCGGTGGCTGGGGATGGTACGTGATCACTTTCTGATCGGGACTCAGCGAGCACTTTTTCACAAAGTCCTGCATGCTTTCGCGCAGGACGTCGCGGTGCGTGTACCAAAAGCGCAAGGCCTTGCGCTTGGCCTCGAAGCGGTTGCGCCCAGTGAACTTGAGAACCCTCCCTTGTGTGACAAGCGCCATCGCACACCTCCTTCTGCCGCAACGGGCGAAAAAAAAAACCGAACGACCTACCCCCACGGCTCTGCCCGGGGGAGGCGTTCGGGTGCGAGGCGCTGCTAGCGACAGAGGGTTACCGGCGCTCTCTCGCCTCCTTCCCCAGCAGGAGAGCCATGGGATGACGGTCGGATCGCTGTCCTGATCGACTCGGATCGCTCGAATCTCTCATCCTGCACGCTCTCCAAAGCGTTCTTCCGCGCCGGGCCTACCGGGCCCCGGCGGTACAGACAGGGTAAATATAACGCGTGCCGGCGGCCGATGCCAGGGAAAAAATCGCTCGCCGCCTCAGGAAGCCGCAGGCCAGCCGTGTAGCAGGGCGTGCAGGAGGAGCTGCTGTGCCACCCCAGCAGCCTCGCCCCAGTGCGCCGTCAGCGTGCGCACTTCGGCTTCTGACGGCACCCGTCCTCCCAGGTAGGCCAGGCCCACGGCCTTGCGTACCCCCAGATCGCCGGCCACCACGCACGGCCGTCCCAGGGTGCGGGCCAAAAACCATTCGGCGCTCCAGCGCCCCAGGCCACGCTGGGCCGTCAGGCAGGCCACCACCTCGGCATCGGAGCGCTGCCGCAGGGCGTCGAGGTCCAAGGCGCCGCTTGCCACAGCCTGGGCAAGGGCGATAATCGCCTCGGCCTTGCGCTGGGTCAGTTGCAAGGCGCGCAGGGCGGCAGGGTCGGCACGGGCCAGCCGTTCGGGCTCGAGGCTGTAGACGTAGAAGGGGCCAAGGCGGTGCCGGGTGCCAAAGGCTTCGGCGAGGCGGCGCCGCACCGTGTGTGCCCAGCGCAGGTTGACTTGCTGCGCGGTGATGGCGCGGACGAGGGCAGCGAAGGGGTCGCTCTGCAGCACCGGCCGCACGCCGCGGTAGTGACGCGCCAGGCGGGCAATCACGGCGTCACGGGCTACCAAAGCGGCCAGCGCGGAAGGCGTGCGCACCACCATCTCCTGCACGAGGCGGGCCACGGCGGGCAGGTGGCGGGCCGCGGCCACCTGCACCCGCACCGCTGGCGCCTCGACGGTGCCGAGGACAGTGCAGGCAAAGGGGACGGACTCGCCGGCCAGGCGGGCAGTGCGCACCAGCACCCGGCCGTCCCAGCGCTCCAGGCCGTCGTCTCCCCAGCGGCGAAAGCCCTCCAGCGAGGCGGGAAGGTCCAGGGGCTCGGGCCATGTCACTTGACAAGTAGGCAGGCGCGCGGTGGTCATGGCTCTGGGCGTCCTCCGGCAGGGGATCTGCGGCAGTATACCACAGCCTCCAGGGTTGACCCGGCGGTGGCGCGGCGTATAATCCGAGGCGGCGCCCGGGTTAGATTGCAAGCCCTCGCTGCCCAGAGGACAAAACGCATGGCCGAACCCCGTCTTGCCCTGGCCGAGGTGCTGCGGCAGCTGCCGCCGCCGTGGCCTGAGGACCCGCAGCCCGCGATCCGGGCCGCCCTGGAAGCGAGAGCCGAGAAAGTGGTGGTTCTCGACGACGACCCCACCGGCACGCAGACGGTGCATGGGGTGCCGGTGCTCACTGCCTGGCCGGTGGCGGCGCTGGCGGCCGAACTTGCCAATTCTCTGCCGGCGGTTTACCTCCTTACCAACTCCCGCAGCCTGCCGCTGGCGGCGGCGCAGGCGTGCAACGCCGAAATCGGCCGTGCCTTGTGCCAGGCGGCGCGGCAGACGGGGCGCCGCTTTGTGGTGGTAAGCCGCAGCGACTCCACCCTGCGCGGCCACTTCCCGGGCGAAGTCGAAGCGCTGGCAGCCGCCTTGGAGACGCCGTTTGACGCCTGGCTGCTGGTGCCTTTTTTCGAGGAAGGCGGGCGCTACACCCTTGGCGACGTGCACTACGTGGCCGAGGGAGAAACGCTGGTGCCGGCGGCGGCCACGGAATTTGCCCGCGATGCGGCCTTTGGCTACCGCACCTCGCACTTGCCCCGCTGGGTGGAGGAAAAAACCGGCGGCCGGATTCCGGCCGCCGCCGTGGCCTCGGTGTCCCTTGAAGATCTGCGCCGCGGGGGGCCGTCGCAGGTAACGGCGCGCTTGCTGGCGCTTGCAGGCGGCCGCGTGTGTGTGGTCAACGCCCTGTGCCGCCGCGACCTCGAGGTCTTCGTGCAGGGGCTGCTGGCCGCCGAGGCGCAGGGCAAGCGCTTTCTTTACCGCACCGCCGCCTCGTTCGTGCCGGTGCGGGCCGGCATCCCGCCGCAAGCGCTGCTGCCGCCGGCAGCCCTCACCGCGGCAGGGGGCCACGGCAGCCTGACGCTGGTCGGCTCCCACGTGCCGCGCACCACGAGCCAGCTGGCCCAGCTGCTGGCTGAGCCCGGGGTGGTGGCGCTGGAGCTGCCGGTGGCGGCGCTGCTGTCAGAGCGCGAACGCGACAGGGTGGTCGCCGACACGGCCCGCCAGGTCAACGTGGCGCTGCGCCGGGGTGCCGACGTGGTGGTGTTTACCAGCCGCGAGGTGGTGACGGGGCGTGAGGCGGCCGACAGCCTTGCCATTGCGCAGCGCGTTTCTGCCGGCCTGGTGGCGGTGGTGCAGGCCTTGGACGTGCGGCCGCGCTACCTGCTGGCCAAGGGCGGCATCACCGCCAGCGACATTGCCACGCGCGGGCTTGGGGTGCGGCGGGCCATGGTGCTGGGGCAGATCCTGCCCGGGGTACCGGTCTGGCAGCTGGGCGAGGAGACGCGCTTTCCGGGGCTGGCTTACGTGGTTTTCCCGGGCAACGTGGGAGGGCCAGAGGCGCTGCGCACCCTCGTTGCCGCCTGCCGGCTGCCGGCAGGAGAATAAGCGGCCATGCTGGCTTCGCTACAAGTGCTGCTTGCCGCCGCCCGCGCCGGCGGGTACGCGGTGGGCGCGTTCAACGTGTACAACCTCGAAGGGGTGCGTGCCGTCATTGGTGCTGCCGAAGCGCTGCGCAGCCCGGTCATCTTGCAGGTGCACCCGAGTGCCCTTGCGCACGGCGGCACGCCGCTGCTGGCCCTCTGCCGGGAAGCGGCGCAGCAGGCGGCGGTGCCGGTGGCCGTCCATCTCGACCATGCCACGTCTGCCAGCGCGATCCGTGAAGCGCTGGCCGCCGGCGTCACTTCGGTGATGGCCGACGGCTCGCACCTGGCCTACGCCGACAACCTCGCCTTTACCCGCGAGGCGGTGGCGCTGGCGCGCGCGCACGGCGCCGGGGTGGAAGCCGAGCTGGGGCGGCTCAGCGGCACCGAAGACGGCCTCAGTGTGCCAGAATATGCCGCCTGCCTTACTGACCCGGCGCAGGCGGCGGAATTCGTGGCCGGCACCGGCGTCGATGCCCTGGCGGTGTGCATCGGCAACGTGCACGGGACTTACCGCGGCGAGCCGCGGCTCGATATGGCGCGCCTGGCGGCCATCCGGCAGGCGGTGCCGGTGCCTTTGGTCCTGCACGGCGCCTCGGGGTTGCCCGCGGCGCTGATTGCGCAGGCCATTGCCCTGGGGGTGTGCAAGTTCAACGTCAACACCGAAGTGCGTGCCGCTTACTTGGCGGCGCTGCGGGAGGGGTTGCAGGCGGCGCCGTCTGCCGAGCTGCTGCCGCTTCTGCAGCGGGCGGTCGCGGCCATGCAGGCCGTGGTGGCCGACAAGCTGCGCCTCTTTGGCTCGGCCGGCAAAGCCTGAGGCCACAGCCGGGCATTCGGGAGCGGCGTGCGCCAGGTTAGCTGGATTCGCGCACGCGCAGCAGGCATCCAATTCCCACCATCCCAAGGACGGCCCAAAAGCCAAACGGCAGCCAGGGAGAGAGGGCGGCGAGGCTGTTGCCAAGAGGCGGGGAGAGGAGGCTGCCGAGGCGGGAAAAAAGAAGCACCAGGCCCATTGCGGTGCCGGCATAACCCGTTCCGATTGCCCGGTGTTCCATGATCAGGGTCATGAGCACGGCCATCATGCCGTCTCGCACCGTGCCGGCAACTACGACGGCGGGCCAGACCAGGGTTCCCCCGGGGAGGGCCAGCAAGGCGACGCCGGTGGTGAGGGTGCACGCAGCGAGCAGCAAGACGCGCCGGCGCGTGCCCAGCTTGTCTGACAGCAAGGCGAGGGGAATGGTGGCGAGCATACTGGCCCCGTGGAAGGCACTCAGGGCAGCATCGGCCATGGCACCTGGCCATCCAATGCGGCGCAGATAAAGTGGCAGATAGCCCAGGGTGCCTTGGATGCAGCCGCTGAGCCCAAGCATGGTGGCGCCTAGCAGCCAGACGTCACGCACACGGGCCACATTGGCCAAGGCAGACCAGAGGGAGAGCTTCTGGGAAGTCGCTTCTGGTGGGGTCGGGGTCGTGCGGGTGCAAGCCCAGCCCAGGCCTACGAGCAGAGACACGGCGCCATAGCAAAAGAGCACTCGGCGCCAGCCCCCCAGCAGCGGAGAGAGCACGGTGGCACTGAGCAGCGAGCCGAGCATGAACCCCAGGGCCATGCCGGTAGAGACCATGCCATTGGCTAGCCCCAGCTGCGCGCGGGGAAACCACAGGCCGCAGGTCTTGTGCACGCTCATGGGGATAACCGGGGGCAGCAGCCCGAAGAAAAACGTGGCGGCTGCCAGGGAGACAAAAGAGCCTGCCAGACCCCGCAGGGCGCCGAGGATGCCGGCCAGGCAGCAGCTGGCGACCAGCACGCGCCGCGTGCCGAAGCGGTCGGTGAGCGCTCCGCCCAGCAGGCTGGTGACAATGCCGGTGAGAAATCCCAGACCCCAGATCCATCCCACCTGCACCAGGGTCAACTCCAGCTCCGCCGCGATTTCTGCGAACAACACCGGCATCGACATCATCGGCATGGCGACCACCAGGGTATGGGTCAGGGTCCCCAGGGCGAGCACGTACCACTTGTAGGCCGCTCCGTGCCGGGTGCTGCCGGCCGTGGGGTCAGGCATGGAGGCGGCGCCGGATGACGACGACCCGGCCAATGAGGTCGCTGGCCGGTGTGGTGGGCGCGGGCAGCAAGTCAAGACGCCGCCCCACGCCCTGCACCAGCTCGAGGCCGCGTGCGGTGCGCACGAAGCCCTTGGCCCGCAGCGCGCCAAGGCTGCGCAGCTGCTCGCAGAGCGCTTCGGGCGCGATGCCTTCGGGAACCGACACTTCGATCGCCTCAAAGGCGTCGTGGTGGTGTGAGGAAGCCCGCGCGCGCGGTTGGCGGCGGGCCGGTACCGCTTCGGGTGGAAAGAGTACTGCCGGATCGATCTGGCCGTAAGTGGCGCACAGCACCGGCGTGTCCGGGGCCATGGCCTGCAAGGCGGCGGAAAGCTGCGGCAGCGCCGCTGGCGGGACGAGGTCGATCTTGTTGAGGAGTAGGAGATCGGCAGACGACACCTGATCCTCAAAAAGGCCTTCCAGGTCGCGGCCTTCGTAGAGCTGCTCGGCGTTTACCACCACCAGCACCATGTCGTCTTCGATCCAGGTGCTGACCGGTTCGCGCCAGAATTGCAGCTGGATGTCGGAGGGCAGGGCCAGGCCCGAGGTTTCGACGATAATGCGCTCGGGCTGTACGCGTTCCCGGAGCAGCTGCAGCGTGTCGCGCAGTTCGTCGGAAAGCTGGCAGCAGACGCAACCGCCGGCAAGTTCGACATAGGCGGCCTCGCCGGCGCCAAGCAGGGCGCGGTCGATGCCCAGCTCGCCAAACTCGTTGGAAATCACCGCCACCCGCACGCCGGTGCGCTGGGCGTCTTGCAGCAGGTGGCGCACCAGGGTGGTTTTGCCCGAGCCGAGAAAGCCCGACACCACCAGCGCGGGAACGCGTTTGGTGCTGGTCGCCGGCATACCGTTTCCTCTGCGACGACGTCGGCGGTAGACTGACAGGGCCTTCTTTCTGTGCCGAAAGCATAGAGGAAAAAGCGGCCGCCGGCAACGGTGGGGAGGTCAAAGTGCGGGGTCTGCCTTTGCGGCGTGGGAAGGCAGGAGGGCTTACGATGCCACTTGCAAGACCACGCGTCCCATGACCTCTCCGGCGGCGAGCCGGCGCAGGGCTTCGTTGGCCTCTGTCAGAGGCAGAACGCCGTCGACCACGGGGCGGACGGCACCCGAGGCGAGAAGGGAGAGGACGCGCTCGAGATCACTGCGGGTGCCGTAGCGCGAAGCCAGCAGCGTCACTTCCTGCATCACCAGCACGTGCGTGGGCAAAGGGGCCTCCCTTTCGACATCGTAGCCTACCAGGACGACCCGCCCGCCGGCGCGGACCAGGCGCACAGCCAGGGCCAGGGTCGCAGCATGCCCCACGGTATCCACCACCAGCTCCGCACCGCGGCCGGCAGTGGCTTCGTGGACGCGTTCCTGGGCCTCCTCGGGCGCACAGGGTGGCGCGTCGCACCAGGCGGCGGCGGTTTCTCGTTTGCGGGCCGCGATATCCACCGCCAAGGTACGGGCGCCGGCAGTGCGGGCGATCTGCAGGGCATGCAGGCCCACCCCGCCAGCGCCTATCACAACGGCCGTTTCTGCGGGCCGCACCGCACCCCGCACCGCTACTGCCCGATAGGCAGTAGCAAGGGCACAGGCGACAACGGAGGCCATCTCTGGCGGCAGGGAGGCCGGGAGACGAAACAGCCGCTCCGGGGCAACCGTCAGCCATTCTTGGAAGCCGCCCGGCAAGGTGAAGCCTACCAGTCCCTGAAGCTGTTGGCACAGGTTTTCGCGGCCCGAACGACATTGGGCACACTGGCCGCAAGTCTGGTAGTTGTAGACAACGACGCGATCACCCGGCCGTACCTCGCTGTGCGGCGGAGCACTCACCACTTCCCCGCAGATTTCATGCCCGGGCACGTGAGGCAAAGGCAAAGAGGGAGAGAACGGCATGCGTCCGCGGACGACTTTGAGGTCGGTATGGCATACGCCGCAAGTTAACACCCGCAGCAGAGCATGCCCAGGAGGAGGGGAGGGCTCGGGCAGCTCCAGGAGTGCAAGGGGGCGCGCATAGTCCACCACGGCCATTGCCTGCATGGGTCTTTCCTCCTTCCTGGATGCCTCATCCCACCCCCAGGTGCCGCTGTCGAAGCTCCGGATTGGCCTCCAGGTCCTGGGGGGTGCCGTTAAAGACGACCATGCCTTTTTCGATGACGTAGACTTCGTCGGCCAGGGCCATTGCCAGACCCAGGTTTTGTTCTACGAGGAGAATAGCGATGCCTGTCTCCTTGAGTGCCAGGATCTGGTCGCGTAGCTGAGACACGAGCAGCGGAGCCAGCCCTTCAGAGGGTTCGTCCATGAGCAGGAGGCTGGGGTTGGTCATCAGGGTGCGGGCGATGGCCAGCATTTGCTGTTCGCCGCCGGAAAGCGTCCCGGCCCGCTGGTGCTTGCGTTCTTCCAGACGCGGAAAAAGCGCAAAGACGCGGGACAGGGTCCAGGCTGGCTTGCCATTGCCTTGCGGGCCGCGTGCGGCCAAGGTGAGGTTTTCCAGCACCGACAGGGAGCGAAAGACCCGCCTGCCTTGGGGCACCAGTCCCAGGCCACGGCGGGCGATTTCGTAAGGGGAAAGCCCGCGCAAGGCTTCTCCCTGGTAGCGCACGTCTCCGCTACGGACTTCGGGAGGGGTGAGCCCCATGATAGACCGCACCAGGGTGGTTTTGCCCATTCCGTTGCGCCCCAGCACGCTGACCACTTTGCCCAGCGGCACAGCGAGCGACAGCCCCTGAAGGATGTGGGCGGTGCCGTAGTGACTGTGCAGTTCGATCACCTCCAGCATCATCCAACTCCCAGGTAGACCCGCTGTACTTGCGCGTTGGTGCGGATCCGGTCCGGGGTATCCTCGGCAATGATCTGCCCGTAATGCAGGCAGGTGACCCGATCGGCCAGCCCGAGGGCCAGGTCCATATCGTGCTCGATGAACACCACCGTGAGGTCACGGGGTAAAGCACGGATCAGGGAGCCCATCATCACGCGCTCGGCGGCCGAGAGGCCGGCTGCCGGTTCGTCCAGCAGCAGCACACGGGGGCGGCTGGCCAGGGCCATGGCGACTTCCAGCTGGCGCTGCTCTCCGTGGGAGAGTTCACGGGCGGGCCTCTGGCGAGCATATTCCAGCCTCACCTCTGCCAGGAGGCGCTCTACTTGCTCTCGCACTGGCCCGCTGCGCGGCAAGCCCGCCAGCATCCTGAACTTGGTCCGTGTCAGCCCCAGGGCGGCGAGCAAGAGGTTTTGTTCCACGGTCAGCTGCGGGAAGAGGTTGGTCACCTGATAGGTGCGTCCCAGGCCCTGCGCAATGCGGGCTTCTACCGGCAAGTGCGTCAGCTCTTGGGCAAAGAGAAAGATGCGCCCTCGGGTGAGAGGCAGCTCCCCGGTAATGAGGTTAAAGAGCGTCGTCTTTCCAGCACCGTTGGGGCCGATAATCGCTCTGCGTTCGCCTGCCTCAACGCGAAGACTTACCCCATCGACCGCCTGCAGGCGACCAAAGCTGCGAGTAACCTCCTCCAGCTGCAAAGCCGGCACTGCCGCCATCCGCCCTTTCCTTCAGGGCCAATTAATCCCCTGGTATTGCCGGCTGTAAACCGGCTGGCGCAGGTAGGCCTCGGGGTCGTACTTGTAAAACTGGCTCACGTTGGGGATGGTGTGGCGCACCACGTTCCAGGCCCGCCCGTCGGGCCGCTTGACCACTTCCCGGATGTAAACGTTGAAAATGGGATGGTTATAGTCATCGAGGCGAGCCGGCCCGAAGGGGGTTTCTTGCAACTGGGTGGCCCGCACCGTCTGGAGGAAGGCTTGGCGGTCTTCCACGCGCCCGTTGGCTGCGGTAATCGCCCGGGTCAGCCACTGGGCGGCGGTGTACATCGCCGCGGCATAGTACGAAGGAAGAATCCGGTAGGCGTCCTCGTAGAGCCGCACAAACTCCTGCGTGGTGGCGTCATCCCGCCCTTCGGCCCAGTGGCCTGCCGAGATGAGTCCAACGACCAGATCGGGAGGATCGATGCCCCGCAGGATGGCCTGATCGGTGACCACCTCGCCAACGTAGAGGGGAATGCGCCCCCACAGGCCCAAGTCGTGCCAGGCTTGGATGAAGCGGATGATAGGGGCGCCCACGGGCATGGCAAAGACGCAATCGGGTCTGGTGGCGGCAAGACGGGCCAGATAGGGACTGAAGTCCGTTTCGGCAATGGGGTGCCAGATCTGTTCCAGCACCTGGCCTCCCACATCGGTAAAGGTGTTAACGAAACCGCCTACCGCTTCGTGACCAAAGGCATAATCGGCAGCCAGGGTCACCAGACGCCGGCACGGGGTCGTGGTCGCCACCCACTCTCCAAAGGGGTGGGTGACTTGGCTGCTGCTCCAGCCTGCAATGCGCATCAGGTTGGGGACGCGGTGGCGCTGGGTGAGGTCGTCGGCCGCCGCGATGGGGTAAAACGTGGGAATCCCGACCTGCTCCACGTAGGTGGCTACCGCCAGACCCACACTGGCAAACACCGTTCCCACCAGCATATGGACTTGGCGTTGCTCTACCAGCAAGCGGGCTTTAGACAGTCCCAAGTCGGGGTTTCCTGCGGTGTCTTCGATGAAGCTTTGAATCTCTCGTCCTGCTACGGTGCGGCCATGGCGCTGCCACCACAGGTTCCACCCGTCGGTGGCATCCTTGCCGGCCGCGGCGCCAATGCCAGAGAGGGGCACCAGGACGCCGATGCGGATCGGTTCGCCCGCTGCAGCAGGCCTTTGCTCGGCGCGGGCAACCCCGGCCGTTGCCAAAAGCAGCCCCTGCACCAGGAGCCAGGTGGCTGCCGCCAGTGCAAGGCGCGTCATTGGGTGGCGCTGCATCGCTTATCTCCTTCGCTTTCCAGGGTGATTGGTAGGTTGATGGGGCGCGGGGTTGTTGCGGCCGTCGAGGGGTTGGGGAGACACCACCCCGTACGGCAGCGTGCTGCCAACGGGGGCTGGCTCTGCCCCCGCTGGCCAGCGGCGAAGAAGCTGTCGGGCCAAGCCCACGAGCCCCTGTGGGGCCAGCAGCACGGTCAGCACGAAGAGAGCCCCCAGCACCATCGGCCAGCGGTCGGTGTAAAGGCTCACCACGTTACGCAAGAAGATAAATACTCCGGCACCCACCACCGGCCCCACCAGGGTTCCCGCCCCACCCAGGATGACCATCAGCAAGCCCTGGCCTGAGAGGACAAAGTGCACGGCGTCTGGGCTAACGAAGTTGTTGTGAAAGGCATAAAAGGCCCCGGCGATGCCGGCAAAGCACCCCGACACCAGAAAGGCCAGCAGCCGGTGAAGCCAGACCGAATAGCCCAGAGCGCGTAGGCGCGCTTCGTTTTCCCGCAAGCCCAGAAGAGAAAGGCCAAAGGGAGAGCGTACGAGGCGCACCAGCAAAAAGGCCACCAAGACAAAAGCTCCTAGAATCACGTAGTAGTATGCTTGCTGCGTGGCGAGGGCGTCAGGACGCAAGATCCCCCGGATGCCGTTTTCCGAGCCGGTCACCGAAGTCCAGCGAAAGGCCAGTCCCCACACGATCATGCCCTGGGCCATGGTGATGAGAAGAAAGTACACACCCGAGGTGCGCACCGCCATGATGCCAAACAGCAACGAAGCGCCCACGGCCCCCAGCACACCGCAAGGAAACGTGACGTGCATGGGGAGGCCCAAGCGCGCGGTGAGGTAGCCCACCAAATAAGCCGAGATACCAAAGATCCCAGCATGCCCTAAGGTAACCAGCCCGGCATAGCCTGCCAGGAGGTCGATGCTCATGGCAAACATCGCGTAGATGAGGGACTCGGTCAGTAACCGCAAATAAAACGCGGGCAAGTA
Organism: Candidatus Tectimicrobiota bacterium; assembly: GCA_026005175.1. Lineage (GTDB taxonomy): Bacteria > Tectomicrobia > Entotheonellia > Entotheonellales > Entotheonellaceae > BPKO01. The sequence continues at coordinate 209,534 of BPKO01000003.1, read as the reverse complement.
GAGGGGCGCGAACATCCCTAGAGTGCCCAACACCGCCACACTTGCCCAAGTCCAAGCGGTGCGCACCTAGACCCTCCCAAACAAGCCGCGGGGACGCAGGGCCAGTACCAGGGCCATAGGGCCAAAAATCGTAAAATAGGACAACTCTGGGAAGAAAGCCTTGCCAAAGGTGTCCAACAAGCCCACCACCAGGCTGCCCACCACCGCGCCTTCTAGACTGCCCAAACCGCCCAGGATGACGACCACAAGGCCCAAAAGCAGAATCTCCGCGTCGGCGCCGGGGTAAAGGCTCAGGAAGGCGCCGCCCACGACGCCGGCCAGGCCTGCCAGCATCGAGCCAAGACAGAACACCCCGGTGAACACGGCACGGATGTTGATACCCAGGGCGGCGACCATTTCCAAGTCGTCGACGCCTGCACGGATGATGCGCCCCACTCGCGTGCAGGCCAGAAGCCACCAGAGAAACAGGGCGACTCCCACGCCCAGGAGCAGGGTGAAGAGCCGAAACTTTGGGAAGAAAAGGCCAAAGGCCACCACCGAGCCCCGCAGGAAACGGGGGATGGGGACATTGCGGGGGTCGCCGCCCCAGATCATCAACACCGCATCCGCCAGAATGAAAGCCAGGCCAAAGGTGAGGAGCGCCTCGGCGAGGGGCTGGCCCCATACCCGTCGCAGGAGAAAGCGCTCTATCAGAACACCTACCAGACCAATGGCCAGCGCCCCGGCCACCACTGCCAGCCCGAAGTTCCCCAAGGGGCGCAAGGCCGTCAGTCCGATATAGCCGCCCAGGAGATAAAAGGCGCCGTGGGTGAGACTTACCACCCGCATTAGCCCGAAAATGAGGGTAAAGCCGCTGGCCAGCAGAAACAGCAGCGCCCCAAACGTGATGCCGTTAAACGCCTGCACCAAGTAAAACGTAAGGGGCATGCCCTCCTGCTCCCCTGCGACAGTCGCGCTGGTGTGGCCAAAGGAATACCGCAGAATCCCGGCGGATCGCTGTTACGGCCCTGGCCCTTCGACGGGCCCCAGTTCCTCTGCCTCGCCGTCTGCAGCCGCAGCCGGGAAGGGGCCGAGAGTGCGCAGGTGGGGCAGGACCTCGCGTGCAAAGCGCGCCATGGCGCGCATCGTCCGCTCGTGGGGCTGGCCGAGGCGGAAGGCAAAGACCAGGTCGGTTGGCCGAAAGCGGCGGCAGAAGGCTTCGATTTTGCGGTAGCAGGTTTCGGCATCGCCGATAAAGGCGTTGCCCTCATAAAACGCCCGGAAGTCGAAGTCTTCCTCCGGTCCGGCGGCTCCGGTATCGTAAATGGTGCCGCCTAGGTGGCGAGAGCCGACGGCAAACCAGCGGGCCGCGCGCCGGAACCAGCGCACCCCGGGCTCGAGCTCCTGGCGAATTGCTTCGTAGTCGGCTGCTGCGGCAACGTACGTCGGGATGTGGGTGTAAACCCGAATGGCATCCGGGTCGCGGCCTGCCTGGCGCAGAGCCTGGTCGAGCAAGCGCCGGCGGGCCACCAGCTGGTCCAGCGTGCCAAAGGTGGAGGCGGCCATCCAGTGAAAGCCGTGTTCGGCCACGTAGGCAATGGTAGGGGCCGAGTTGGCCGCAAACCACACCGGGGGATGGGGCTGCTGCCGCGGCGGGGGATGAACGGCCACGTCGTTGACGCGGTAATACTTGCCTTCCCACGTCACCGGCCCGTCCGCCGTCCACAGGCGCAGGATGGTCTCCAACGCTTCCCGCCCCATTTCGCGGCTGAGGTCCGGAGAAACATTGAACCCGCGGAACTCGTCTAGCCGGTAGCCGGTACCCACCCCGAACTCGATGCGCCCGCCGCTCAAGTGATCCAGCACCGCGACGTCTTCTGCCAGCCGCACCGGGTTCCACAGGGGCAGCACGAAGACCGCGGCGCCGATGCGCAGCCGGCGGGTACGCATCGCCAGGGCGGCAAGAAAAGGGGTGATCCCCGAGCAGAGGCCATGCAGGGAAAAGTGGTGCTCGGTGACCCAGACGCTGTCAAACCCCAGGTCCTCGGCGAGCTCTGCCTCTTCGAGACCCTCGGCAAAGCACTGGCTCGGGTCCGACCCCGGCATCCAGGGAACGCTCAGCACGATACCAAAGCGCATCATCCACCTCGCAAACCAAAGGGTTCTCCCTTTTCAGACGGCACCCAGTGTAGCAACGTCCCCCACCAGCATCAAGCCAGCCAAGAGGCCGGCGGCTTTTTCGACGCCTTCCATGAAAAAGTCGCCTGTCCCCTTTTACAGCAGGGCGAGCAGCTCGGGCAGGCGCCGGATGACGTGGTGCGGCCGTGGCTCGCCTGCCGGCGGCTCGCGGTCCTGGCGGTGCCACAGCAGCACGGAGCGCAGTCCGGCGCGGTTGGCGCCGGCGACGTCCTGCAGCCGCGAGTCGCCCACAAAGAGCGCCTCCTGCGGCGCGCAGCCAGCCAGGCGTAGCGCCTGGCGGAAAATGCCTTCGTCGGGCTTGCACGAGCGCGCTTGCTCGCTGGAGAGCAGGAAGTCGACTTCACGGTCAAGATCCCCCAGTTCTGCCAGGCGTGCCAGCTGGTCGTCGTCGATGTTGCTGACGATGCCCAGCCGCAGGCCGCGTGCGCGCAGCGCCGCCAGGGTCTCGCGGGCGCCCTCGCGCCAGGCAAAGGCCCGCTGCTGCTGGGTCCGCAGGAGCCCGCGGTAGCGCGCCAGCAGCGCCTCGCTGAGGGTGAGCCCCAGCGCCGCTGCCGTGGCCAGCACGGCGTCGCGGAAAAGGTCGCGGTGCAGGTAGAAGGGCCGTGGCAGGTAATCGTAAAAGACCTGCTTCAGCGCCTGGCGATACGCGCGGTGTATCGTCTCGGGGTCGGCGTGGCTGCCGGCCCAGCGCAGCAGCGCGACCAGCGCCTCGCCGTCCCCCGGTGCCAGGGCGCCGTAGTCGTACAGGGTCCCTCCCAAATCGAAAAGGACGGCGCGAATCGGCGGCATCGGCGATCTCCTTCGTGGCTGGCGTTTTCGGGCGCCGGCGGCGATAATGCCCGTATCTCAGAGGAGTCTCCATTATGGCTACAGACGAGCTCTGTTTCCAGTCGCTAAGCCAGCTCTCGGCGCGCCTGGCCGCCGGCGACTTGTCCCCGGTCGCGCTTACCCAGGCCTACCTGGAGCGCATCGCGCGCCTCGATGCCCACCTTAACAGCTACATTACCGTCACCGCCGAGCTTGCCCTGCAGCAGGCCAGGGAGGCGGAGGCGCAGCTCCGCCGCTACGGGCCGCGCAGCCCCCTGCACGGCATCCCGCTGGCCCTCAAGGATCTCATCGCCACCAGGGATATTCCCACCACCGGCGGCGCGCGGGTCCTGGAGCACGTCCTTCCCGACCATGACGCCGCGGTGGTGGAGCGCTTGCGGGCAGCGGGCGCCGTGCTGCTGGGCAAGCTGAACCTAAACGAGTTTGCCACCTTGGTGCCCAGCGCCCGCTACGGTCCGGTGCGCAATCCCTGGCATCCCGAGCACAGCCCCGGCGGCTCCAGCAGCGGCTCAGGGGCGGCGGTGGCGGCCGGGCTCTGCGCCGCGGCGCTGGGTACCGATACCGGCGGTTCCATCCGCCTGCCGGCAGCGCTGTGCGGCATCGTGGGCCTCAAGCCCACTTACGGTCGCGTCAGCCTCTTTGGCGTCATACCCCTGGCCTGGTCGCTGGACCACGTCGGCCCCATGGCCCGAAGCGTGCGCGACGTGGCCCTGCTGCTGCAAGTGCTGGCCGGGCCCGACGCCCGCGATCTTGCCTGCAGCGAGGCCCCCGTACCCAGCTACACGGCCGGGCTGCACGGAGACCTCGCTGGCCTGCGGCTAGGGGTGCCCAAGGCGTTTTTTGCCGATTTTACCGACGCCGAGGTGCGCCGCGCCTTTGATGCCGCCGTAGGCGTGCTGCAAGAGGCAGGAGCGCAGGTAGAAGAAGTGGCCTTGCCCGACCTGAGCGAGGCTTGGGCCATAGCCCAGGTGATCATCAATGCCGAGGCCTACGTCTGGCACGCCCCCTCCTTGCAGCGCCAGGCCGCGGATTACGGCCCCCAGGTGCGCGCGTTCCTCGAGCGGGGCAGAGACATCCTGGCCACCGACTACGTGCGGGCACAGCAGGCCCGCGCCCGCCTGCGGCGCGACGTGCTGGCCGCCTGCGCCCACGTCGACGCCCTGCTCACCCCAGGGGCGCTGGTCCCGGCGCCGCCACTGGAAGCCAGAACCGTCCGCCTTGCCGGGCGGGAAGTGCGGCTGCTGCCGGCCCTGGTTTCGGCCACCTGTCCTTTCAACCTCACCGGGCAGCCGGCCCTCACGTTGCCCTGTGGCTTCAGTGCCACCGGCCTGCCGCTGGCGCTGCAAATCGTGGGCAAGCCCTTTGCCGAAGCCACGGTGCTGCGGATTGGCGACGCCTACGAGGCGCGCAGCGACTGGCACCGGCGCCGGCCGCCGCTTCCCGCCTGAGGCAGACTCAGGGCGCCGGGTTCTGGATGGTCGGCCAGTCGCGCGCCTGGTAGTAGGGAGCGAACTGCGCTTCGATGTGGGCGAAGTCGGCCGCCGTCTTCGGCCGCCGTAGCTCGTACAGGTGGGGAAACTCGCACCAGCCCAAGGTGAGATCCCACAGGCGCAGGGCGGCGGCGCCCGTGGGGGCCGGGGTGATCACCGGACCAAAGAGGGCGGTGCCGTCGGGAAACACCAGGGTGGGGACGCCAAAGCCGCCGCGCGCCACCGCGGCCTCGTGGTCGGCGCGCACCTCGTCGTGGGTGGTGGGGTCGGCCAGGGCGTCGTCCACCAGCTGCGGGTCAAAGCCCAGCTCGGCGATCACCGCCTTGGCGCCTTCGGGCAAGTGCACTTTGCGCCCTTCCTCGTGCAGGGCGCGGCCGGCGGCGGCGTAGAAGCGGTCAAGGTCGTCCATGGCACGCCGGCGCAGCCAGGCGCCGATGCGCAGCAGGGACCAGCCGTAAGACCAGGGGCGTTCCCAGGGGTGCTTTTTTCCCTCGGCGCGGTTGATCTCTTCCAGGCTGAAGAACTTCCAGCGAATTTCCAGGCCGGTCTGGGCCCGCACCTCCCGGATCCACTTGGAGGCCTGGTAAGCCCAGGGGCACATGACGTCGAAGTGAAAGTCGATCCACGCAGGCTGCTGGGACATGACTCCTCCTTGTCAGGGGCGGCAGAACGGGCTTTGCTCGGTGGCGCGCTTCAGCCTTTCTCGTCGGTTTCTCGGCGTGGCGGCACGGGGTAGCGACACCGCCGGACCGCCGGCAAGACGGCCAGGAGGATGGCGAGAAAGGCTAGAGCCGTGAAGAGGCTACGCATGCGGGCTCCTCGCACATTGAGTAAAGGGGCTTTCACTGCACAAGTCTGCCACGGCGACCACCCTGGCGCAAGCCAGAAGCGTGCCCGGGCTTCCCTGAGAGTCCTCATCTCACTGCATAGCCACGGGCCTGCATGCAGGCAGCGAAGGCACGGTTATACGCCTCCCGGCTCTTGCCGTAGACGGTAGTACCCCCGGTGGCTGCGCCCCCGATGCCGCCGGCTGCTGCCCCGATTGCCGTGCCGGTGGCCGGGTCCCCGGTTGCTGCCCCAACGGCAGCACCGGCTGCGGCGTCGGCTGCCAGTGTCAGCAGGGGAGAGAGTCGAAGTACTCACAAAGGCCGCCACCAGGGACGTGGCTCCAAAGACCTCGAGCTGCACCGAGAGCTGCAGGGCCAGCACCATCCCGGTAAAAAACCCGGTGAAGAGGACGAGCACCAGGGAGTGGACGCCGATTTTGGCGGTTTCGCGGAGAAATTCCGGCCGGTGCAGGGGCGGCATCACCCCTGCGAGCCCTGCCCGGAGCACGAGCAGGGTTGCTTCGCCCAGGGCCGCCATCGCCCGTGTTATCTTCGGGAGCCGTTCAGCAAGCGGCATCAGAGCCCTTTCCGGTATGCTTTCTTCTCTTGGCATGCCGAGCCATTGGCTTTCGATTTTTTCTTCCGTGGCTATAAGATGCCGCTAGCGGCAAAAGGATGCGCCTCGCTCTGAGGGAAACAGCCCAGTAAGACACCTTGCATATTTTGTGCCGTCGGTGGTGTCTCTCGCCTGAGCTGAGAGATGCCTTAGGGCGTTGAGGGGATGTCAAGAAGCCAGGCCATCTGGATCAGGACAGCAGCTTCAACTGGTACGAGGTTCTACATCACGGTGATCATATACCACTGATATGCCGAGGCCGGCTACTGCCCCGCAGGGGCCAGCGTCGAGCATAGAGCCGGGCATTCATGCGGTGGCGCGTATGGCGCAGTGGGGCGGCCCATCGCGTTTCTCCTTGTTTGCAGGGGCGGGCGCCGGGAGCCGGCATCTCCAGCCTGCCGGCTCCGGCCGCCTCAGCGTGCCGCCACCGGCTAGGCAGGCGCGGCGGGAGGGCGAGCCGTGTCCTGCGGGGGGCTTTGGAGGTACCCCGCAGCGCGGGCAAAGGCCTCGAGCTGCCGCCGCAGCCGCCGCCGGGCCCGAAACAGCCGGCTCATTACGGTGCCTATCGGGCAGTCCAGGCGGGCGGCAATCTCCTTGTAGGCGTAGTCCTCCAGGTCGGCCAGCACCACTACCTGGCGGTACGGCTCTGGAAGGGACGCCAGCGCCTGTTTGACTTCGTCCTGCAGCAGGTGGTCGAGCTGCGCCTCGAGGCGGCCTGGCCGCTCTGGGGCGGAGTCTGGCGCGGCGTAGACGGGTTCCACCGCCGCAAAGTCCACCTGCGCGGGGCGGCGGACGGCCTGGCGCCAGGCGTTGATGTATGCATGGCGCAGGATGGTGATCAGCCACGCCTTAGCCTGCGTCCCTGGCTGAAAGCGGTGGAAGAAGCGGTAAGCCCGCAGGTAAGTCTCCTGCACCAGGTCCTGCGCCGCGTCGGGGTCCCGGGTGAGGCGCAGGGCGGTATGGTACAGCGCGCTGCTGTGGGCCAGGGCCACAGCGGCGAAGGCTTCTTGCTTGCTTTTCCAGGCTGCGGCTTCCGCCATGGCCTTCTCCTTCAGGCAACGCGCGCCGCGGCGGCCGGCGCCGTGACCCGTGGCCGGTACAGAAGCCCAAGCAGCGCCCCGTAGACGAGGTGGTTCACAAGGCTCAGCAGCCGCAGCAGCCACGGGCTTGGTGCGGTCTGCCCGGGGCCAGCCACTGCACTGCAAGGGTTGAGCGCCTGCGGGGCGGCAGCGGTGCCCGCAGAAGCGCAGGGGTTGGCCGCCTGGGGCCGGATGGCGCAGGGATTGGCAGGGCGCGCGCCAGCCGCGCAGGGGTTAACCACGGCACAGGGATTCATTGCCTGGCCTGCCAGGGCCGGGGCCGTCCAGGACTGCACCAAGGCCATGAGCGGGCCCATGGCAACTATGGCAAAAAGCCAGGGCAGCAGGCTGTAAAGGGCACCGCGGGCCCAGCGCGGCCCCGGCAGCAGGCGGGCAAAGAAGAGGGCATAGAAGACGGCCAGGCTGCTACCGATGCCAAAGTGCAGGAGGATCCCCGGAAGGTATGGCGAGCCCTGCCAGGGAACGAGGCTGCCCAGGGCGCGCAGGATGTCCATCTTGGGTAGCCCCAGCAGCGGAGCCGCATACATCAACAAAGTCATGGCCCCCGTGGCCACGAGGCCAGCAACGAAGGCCGAGCCAAAGTTCAGCTTCTTCATTGTCGTCTCCTTACACGACATGCAGGGTTTCGCTGCCCCCGGATCAGAGCCGGGGCTAACTTCTTTCTGCTTGGTTAGATGTCCCCGGGCCCAGGAAGGATTCAGGCCGGCAGCCGTCGGCGAGAGGCGGACCAAAGGGGGTAAGGGAATAAAGTGACTACGTTTCCCAGTAGTCTACATCGACTCCCGGACCTATCCGATCGCAGAGTCCTGAACACGCGTAGCTTTCTTGCCCCCTGGTCTATAGGGGGGCCGTAAAGTTGGGGTGGAAGGAATGAAACGTCCGACCGCTGAGCACCGCCGCCTGCTCGACTCGCTAGAGCGCCGTGCCGACTGGAAGCACTGGGGACCGTACCTCAGCGAACGCTCCTGGGGAACCGTCCGCGAAGACTACAGCCCCGACGGCAGCGCCTGGGATTACTTTCCTCATGACCACGCCCGCAGCCGCGCCTATCGCTGGAACGAAGACGGACTGGGGGGATTCTGCAACCGCTTTCAGAACCTCTGTCTGGCTGTTGCCCTCTGGAACGAAAAGGACCCGATTTTAAAAGAACGCTTCTTTGGAGTCTCCGGGACTCAGGGCAACCACGGCGAAGACGTGAAGGAGTACTACTTCTATCTGGACGGGACGCCGACCCACTCTTACATGAAGATGCTCTACAAGTACCCCCAGGTCGAATACCCTTACGACGGGCTGGTCTGGGAGTCACTCCAGCGAACGCGCCAGGATCCTGAATACGAGCTGCTCGACGCGCTCCGGCCCGACTTTGAGGCGGGGCGCTACTTCGATGTCTTTATCGAGTACGCCAAGGCGGATCAGGAGGATATCCTCTGCCGAATCACCGCGATCAACCGGGGTGGGACGCCCGCTCCGATTCACATTCTCCCGCATCTCTGGTACCGAAACACCTGGTCCTGGGGAGACAGGCGCCCACGTCCCAAGCTACAGAAGCTTCGCGCCGGGGTTGTCTACACCAACCACCGGCATATCGGCGAGCGCTGGTGGTTTGTCACCGATCAACACGGGCTCCAGGACCCTCCCCTGCTCTTCACCGAGAACGAGACGAACCACGAACGGCTTTTTGGCGTTCCCAACCCGTCCCCCTACGTGAAGGACGCAATTCATCGGGCCGTCGTCGAAGGGCGCAAAGAGTGCGTCAATCCGATGCGAGAGGGAACCAAGGTCGCCGCTCACTTCTGGTGGGTCCTGGGGGCCGGGCGAGAGCTATTCGGTATGGGTGCGCTTCTCTAATGTGCAACACGCCGAGCCTTTTGCCGACTTTGAAGCGGTCTTCCAGCGGAGAATTCAGGAGGCAGACGAGTTTTACGCAGCAATCCATCGCCTCGAGATGACGGAGGATGAGCGCCGCGTTCAGCGGCAGGCGTTCGCAGGACTGCTGTGGACTAAGCAGTTTTACCACTACAGCGTGGAGCTGTGGCTTCACGGCGACCCGGGGATGCCCACCCCACCCGCCTCCCGGTGGTACGGACGAAACGTCGAGTGGATGCATCTTTATAACTTGGACGTGCTCTCCATGCCGGACAAGTGGGAATACCCCTGGTACGCTGCTTGGGACTTGGCCTTTCACTGCGTGCCGCTGGCAATGGTGGACCCGGAGTGGGCCAAGCGGCAGCTCATCCTCCTGCTCCGCGAGTGGTACATGCATCCGAGCGGACAGATTCCTGCCTACGAGTGGAACTTTAGCGACGTAAACCCGCCGGTGCACGCCTGGGCGGCTTATGAGGTTTACAAGATCGACCGAGAACGAAACGGCGTGCCGGACACCGACTTCCTGGAGCGCGTTTTTCACAAGCTCCTGCTGAACTTTACCTGGTGGGTCAACCGGAAGGACCACGACGGGAACAACGTCTTCCAGGGTGGCTTCCTGGGGCTCGATAACATCGGCGTCTTCAATCGCAGTACGCCGCTGCCGACCGGCGGTCACCTGGAACAAGCCGACGGCACCGCCTGGATGGCGATGTACTGCCTGGACATGCTGCGGATCGCGATCGAGCTGGCCCAGACCCGCCCCGCTTATGAAGACGTGGCAACCAAGTTCTTCGAGCACTTCATCTACATCGCCCACGCCATGCGCCACATGGCCGGAGGGGAGCACAACCTCTGGGACGAGGAAGACGGTTTCTTTTACGACCTGCTCCACCTTCCCAACGGAACGCTCATTCCGCTGAGGGTACGCTCCTTGGTCGGACTGATCCCTCTCTTCGCCGTCGAGATTCTTGAAGAGAAGGCGCTGGAGCGCCTGCCACGTTTCCAGCGTCGGATGGCGTGGTTTATCAAATACCGTCCTGGATTGGTGGACAACATCCATTCGCTGACCGAACCGGGAGCCTCCGGAGGACGGCTGCTCTCGATCGTCAACCGGCAGATGCTGGAGGCGATCTGCCGGACGCTGTTCGATCCGGAGCATTTCCTCTCCGAATACGGGCTGCGTTCCCTCTCCCGCTGGCACCGAGAACACCCTTATCAGTTCGCCTGCGACGGGAGCGTTTATACCGTCCGCTACGAACCGGGCGAGTCGGAGACCGGCCTGTTTGGCGGGAACTCCAACTGGCGGGGCCCAATCTGGTTCCCGATGAACTACTTGATGATCCGGGCGCTGCGAAAATACGCGGCCTACTTTGGCCGCTCGCTCCGGTGTGAGTTTCCCGTCGGGTCGGGCAACCACCTGACGCTCGACCAGATCGCCGACGAGCTGAGCCGCCGCCTGATCCGGCTGTTTCTCCGGGATGAGGCAGGGCGCCGTCCCGTCTTTGGTGGAGAGCCGCTCTTCCAGGAGGATCCCCACTGGCGAGACTGCGTTCTCTTCTACGAGTACTTTCACGGCGAGACGGGCAAAGGGCTGGGCGCCAGCCATCAGACCGGCTGGACGGCGCTGGTCGCCAAGCTGCTGGACGAGATCGGCACGACCCAGCGCGAGGCGTAGAGTCGGTGAAAGTCGGGCCAGAGGACAGGTGGTGAAATAAAACTTCACGAAGACCGCGGTGTCGTCCGCAGTTGACCCTGGCAGCTCAAAGATTCAGGCCTCTTCGCTGCGGCAATATGGCACGCCGGCCCTGGCCAGCAGCGCCTCGGCGAAAGCGGAAGGGTTGAGGAGTTCCACGCCGTCTGCCGCAAGCCGCTGCAGCACGGCCACGCCGCGGCCGTCGATGAAGGTCACCTCGGCAAGGTCCAGGCGCACCTGGCGATGGGCTTGCCGCGCGGCCTGGCACGCCTCTGCCAGCAAGGAGGCCCAGTCGGCCACGAGCCGGCCTTCGAGCTTCAGCGTCACGCGCGCGGGCGTTGCCGCTACAGGCGTGATGCGCAGCACGGTCGGGTTCCTTACGCGCGGAGGCGGGCAAAGTACGTGGCCAGCTGGTGGCGCAGAAAGAGCCGCGCCCGGTGCAGGCGAGACTTCACGGCAGGAACGCTCAAGTCGAGCAGGCTGCCGATTTCGTGGTGGCTCAGGCCTTCCAGGTCTTTGAGGACGAAGACCACCCGGTAATCGGGAGGCAGCTGCGCGATGGCCTGCCGCAGGCGCGCTCTGGCTTCCTCGCAGAGCAGCGTCGTTTCCGGATTCTGGGCCCAGCCGGCGGCGTCCTCCTGCAGGCGGCCGTCCTCGGTGAAGGCGGGCAGGTAGTCCTCTAGGGCCACTTCCATGCGGCGCTTGCGGGAGCGCAGCTTCATATATGCCGCGTTCACCGTGATGCGATACAGCCAGGTGGAAAACGCGGCCGCTTCGTGAAACGTGGAGAGCTTCTTGTAAAGGGTGAGCAGGACGTCCTGCACCACCTCTATTGCCTCGGCAGGGTCATCGGTGAGCCTGAGGGCCAGGCGGTAGATTTGGTCTTCATAGGCAATGACCAGGCGCTCGAAGGCCTCCACGTCTCCTTGCTTGGCGCGGGCAAGCAGCACTTGCTCTTGCTGGTCCATGCGAGGGTTCCTCTTCTACCCCTTCCTGCCACCGCAGGCCCCGCCACTTTGCCGCTGCCGGTGCTTGGGGCTGTACTGGTGCAAACGCGACTCTCCATGCTGCTATTCCTCACCCTGCCGTGACGGAGATCACCAGATGCCTGCCGCCCGCCCCGCGCCAGCCCGGCCCTCTGCCCGCTTTACCCCGCCGTGGCCTGGCCCTCGGCAAGGCTTGCGCCAGCGCTGAGAAAGACCACGTGCCCGCTGCGCAGCAGGTGCACCACCGCGGCCACCACCAGGGACTCTTCTCCTGCCTGTCCTGAGCTTGCCACCGCTTGCAGCGCGGCGATCAGGTCGTACAGGGTCATTGTCCGGGGTGTACGCCTGCCTGCTGGCAGCACGAGGGCTGGCACCTCCGCGGCCACTGAGGCGGTCGCCTTCATGGCGTTTCTCCCAGCGCCTGCAGCTTCTCTGCCAGCACCTGCTTGGCCACCACCCCCACCAGGCGCTCCACCACTTGTCCGTCCTTGAAGAAGAGCAGGGTGGGAATGGTGCGGATGCCGAAGCGGACCGCCAGGGCCGGAAAGTCGTCCACGTTGAGCTTGGCCACCGTCGCGCGCCCGGCGAACTCCACCGCCAGCGCTTCGATCACCGGTGCCATCGCCTGGCACGGCCCGCACCAGGGGGCCCAGAAGTCCACCAGCACCGGCCGGGAACTGGCCAGGACCGCCTGCTCGAACGCGCGGTCATCCAACGTCAAAACGTGCTCTGCCATTGCCTCTCTCCTTGCGGGTTAAGAAAACAAATTTCGTGCCAATCTCTGCAAGAGCCTACAGGACAAGGGATTGCGTCGTTTTTCCCGCCGCCGTCCCGCGTCCGCCACCGCCGCATTTCCCAACATATTGGGAGCCTCCCGATATCTTGGGACGGTGCAGGGGGAAGCGGGCGGGGACCTGCGCGTTGGCCGCGTGCTTTCCGGGAGCAGGCAAGGGGTGCTATTACCCCTGGGCTTCAGGAGGCGGGTTCCTGAGCTGCTCGCGCAGGAAGCGCCGCAGGCGCTGCCGCAGCTCGGGGGGCATCTCCTCGCAGTGGAGGCTGCGGGCCGCGGCCTGCGTTTGCCTGAAGGTCTGCAGAAACGTGGCACAGGGCGCGCAGTCCGCCAGGTGCGCTTCGAGCCGGCGGCGCAGGGCAGGCGGCAGCTCGCCATCCACGTAGTCGCTCAGCAACTCGACCAGCTGTCGGCACATCACCATGCGTCTGCGGAAAAACCGCCACATCGCCGTTTCCCCCTGCTCGCGGGTCCATCCTGGCGGGCCTGCTCTCGCCATCCCGCCCCCTGCGGCTCCGGCATCTCTGCGCCCTGCTCTCGCCCATTAGATGCCCGGGCTGCCCAAAGGTTGCACCAAAGCGGCAAGAAACGGCAGAGCAGGGCAACGCGCTTGACCTCGTTTGCCAGGAAGACTATATTGCCGAGGCGCGGTCACCCCCTGTCGGGCAGCGCCGTGCTGCGGCGGCCTCGGGCCGTCGGCGCGCGGCAAGAGAGGCTCCATGACCCAGGAAGCAACCCCGCTGGCCGGTGAGCGGGCGGCGGAGCACCCTGCCCAGCTGCGCCACGCCGAAGCCCGTTGGCGCGCGCTGCTGGAAGTGAACAACGCCCTTATCGTCCACCACGAGCGCCAGGCGCTGTTTCGGGCGCTTACCGGGGCGCTGCGCCGCGTGCTGCCGTTTGATCGCGCCAGCCTCGCCCTGTACGATCCGGCGCAGGACGCCTTCACCGTGGTGGCGCTGGCCGAAGACGCGCCAGAGGTGCCCCAGCTGGCCCTCGGCGTCGTCATCCCCCGCGAGGGCAGTGGGCTGGGCCAGCTCCTGGCCCAGAAGCGGCCGCTGCGGTGCCGGGACCTGCAGCAGCAGGGGCGCCACAGCCCGGAGGAAGTGGCGCTGCTTCGCCAGGGGATACGCTCGTACCTCGCTGTGCCGCTGCTGACGCCGCGGCGCGCCCTGGGTGCCCTCAACGTTGGCAGCCGCACGCCCGACCGCTACTGCGAGGAAGACGCCGCTTTCCTGCTTGAAGTGGCACACCAAGTGGCCCTGGCGCTTGAAAACGCCATGGCCTACGAAGAAATCGCCCAGCTCAAGGCCCGCCTGGAGCAGGAAAGCGTTTACCTGCAAGAGGAAATCAAAACCCAGCACAACTTCGAAGCGCTCGTCGGCCGCAGCCCGGCGCTGCAGCGCGTGCTGCAAGCCGTGGAGGCGGTTGCCCCTACCAGCGCCACCGTGCTCATTTTGGGGGAAACCGGCACCGGCAAGGAGCTGGTTGCCCGCGCCGTGCACCACCTCAGCCCGCGCCGGGAGCGGCCGCTGGTCAAAGTGAACTGTGCTGCCCTGCCGGCGGGCCTCATCGAGAGCGAGCTGTTTGGCCATGAAAAAGGCGCTTTTACCGGGGCGCTCGCGCGCCGCATCGGCCGCTTTGAGCTGGCCCACGGCGGCACCATTTTCCTGGACGAAATCGGCGACCTGCCCCTGGAGCTGCAAGGCAAGCTGCTGCGGGTCCTTCAGGAAGGCGAATTCGAGCGCCTCGGCGGCACCACCACCCTCCGCGTGGACGTGCGGGTGATTGCGGCCACCAACCGCGACCTGGCGGCAGCGGTGCAGGAAGGGCGGTTTCGCGAGGATCTCTTTTACCGCCTGCAAGTCTTTCCCATCCAGCTGCCGCCGCTGCGCGAGCGCCGCGAAGACATTCCCCTTCTGGTGCGCCACTTTGTGCAGAAGTTTAGCCGGCAGTTGGGCAAGCGCATCGACACCATCGCGCCGCGCGCCCTGGAGGCCCTGCAGGCCTACCCCTGGCCTGGCAACGTGCGCGAGCTCGAGCACCTCATCGAGCGGGCAGTCATCTTGAGCCCTGGCCCGCGCCTCGAGCTTGGCGACTGGCTGCCCCGTTCCCGCCTTCCTGCCGCCCGCTTCCCCACCCTGGCGGAGTGCGAGCGAGACCACATCCTTGCGGCGCTGGAGCAGACCGGCTGGCGGGTAAGCGGGGAGCGGGGCGCCGCCAAGCTGCTGGGGCTAAAGCCGACCACCCTGGAGGCGCGCATGAAGAAGCTCGGCATCCGGCGCCCCAAGTAATCTGCCCCGGGCTGGCGGAATTGATCACCACGCCACGTCAGGGGTGAAGCCGTGGCGCATGGTGTTTTCCGTCACGCAGCGGGCATCGGCAAACTGCCGCAAGTAGCCCGGGCCGCCGGCTTTGCTGCCCAGGCCGCTCATGCCAAAGCCGCCAAAGGGCTGCCGCTGCACCATGGCGCCGGTGCAGGGGCGGTTCAGGTAGAGGTTGCCGACGCGAAAGCGCTGGCGTGCCTGCGCCAGGTGGCTGGGGGTGCGCGAGTAGACGCCGCCGGTGAGGGCGTAGCGCGTCGAGACGGCCACCTCGAGCGCCTCTGCAAAGGTCGCCACGTGCATCACCGCCAGCACGGGACCAAAGAGCTCTTCTTGCATCAGCCGGTGCTGGGCGTCCTGCACGGCAAAAATCGCCGGGGCCACGTAAAAGCCGCCCGCCGGCGCCTCGCCGACGTAAAGCGGCTGCGCGCCGGGGCCAGGATCGGCGATGACGCGGCGCAGGCGCTCGTAAGCCTCGGCGTCGACCACCGGCCCCAGGCGGCAGGCGGGGCTGTGCGCCGGGGCGATGAGGAGGCTGCGGCAGGCGGCAATCAGGCGCTGCACAAAGGGCTCGTAGGCGCTGCCCACCACCAGGACGCGGGAGCAGGCCGAGCACTTCTGCCCGGCATAGCCAAAGGCGCTCTGCACCACCCCGGCCACCGCCTCGTCCAGATCCGCGTCTTCGTCGACGATGATGGCGTTTTTGCCCCCCATCTCGCACACCACCCGCTTGACTTGCCGCTGCCCCGGGTGCGTCTTGGCCGCCGCTTCGAGGAGGGCCAGTCCCACCGCCATGCTGCCGGTAAAGGCGATCTGGGCCACCCCGGGGTGCGCCACCAGGTGGCTGCCGACTTCTTCGCCCAGGCCGGGGAGAAACTGCACCACCTGGGGCGGGAAGCCGGCGGCGCGCAGGTGCTCGTAGAAGGCGTAGGCCACGGCGCTGGCCTGCTCGGCCGGCTTGAGGATCACCGGGTTGCCGGCCACCAGCGCTGCGGTGGCCATACCGCACAGGATGGCCAGAGGGAAGTTCCACGGCGCAATGATGACCGCCGGCCCTCGCCCCTCGTACCACAGCACGTTGTCCTCGCCGGGCACGGGTCCCAGCCGCTGTGGCGCCAGCTCTTCGAGGGCTTGGCGGGCGTAGTAGCGGCAGTAGTCGATGGCCTCGGCAACGTCGGCGTCGGCTTCGCGCCAGGGCTTGGCCACTTCCAGGGTTTGCAAGGCGGCCAGCGCCAGGCGGTCGGCGTACAGGCGCTCGGCCAGCCGCTCGAGCAGCAAGGCGCGCGCTTCCAGAGGCGTATCCCGCCAGGCCGGCCAGGCTTGCGTCGCCGCTGCCACCGCGGCGTCGGCGTCGGCGCGCGTGGCCAAGGTCACCGTGGCTACCTGAAGGCGGGTGTCGCTGGGGCAAACGCGCTGCAGCTGCGCCCCCTCGTAGCGTGGCCGGCCGTCCACCACCACCGGCACGCGCCGCGGCAGGGTGGCCAGGCAGGCTTCTACCGCCTTGGCAAAGGCCTCGCACTGCGCGGCATCGGTAAAGTCGGTCAGGGGGCAATTGGCAAAGGGGGCCTGCAGGTCCCCAAAGCGCAGGTCGGGCGAGGCGGGCGCCGCGGGGCGCGGCTGCGGCCGCGCCAGCAAAGTGCCAAGATCGGCCTGCTCGTAGTGGCTCAGCCGTAAAAAGCCCTGATTGGCGGTATTTTCGAGCAGCCGCCGCACCAAGTAGGCCATGCCGGGCAGCAGCTCTCCCACCGGCGTATAGACGCGCACCCGGTAGCCCAAGTCGCGCAAGGCCTTGCGCTCGGGTTCGGCCATGCCGTAAAGCATCTGCACTTCCAGGGCGCCGGCGGGCAGGCCGAGCTCGCGCGCCAGCACCAGGGCGTGGAGCAGGGAGCGGAGGTTGTGGCTGCCAAAGGCCGGCCACAGCTCCTCGTGATGCGCCAGCAAGAAGGCGGTGAGCTGCTCGTACTGGGCATCGGTGGCGGCCTTGTCGGTGAGCACCGGGCAGGGATAGCCGTGCTGGCGCGCGTGCACCACCTCGTAGTCCCAGTAAGCGCCTTTGACCAGGCGCACAGTCAGCGGCGTGCCGCGGCGGCGGGCCAGGGCCAGCAGGCGCTCGGCGTCTTCTGGGGCGCGCCTCAGGTAGACCTGCACCACGATGCCCAGGTGGGGCCAGTCGCGCAGCTGCGGGTGCAGGGCCACCTCGGCAAAGAGGTCGTAGGTAATGCGGTGCAGCGCCCACTGCTCGAGGTCGAAGTTGACAAAGACGTTTCGCTCTCGGGCCCGCAGCAGCAGCGGCAGCACGCGCTGGCGCAGGCGGCGCACGCTGCCGGCGGCATCCACGGGGTCGAGCTGCGGCGCCAGGGCCGACACTTTGAGCGACACGTTGGCGCGCGGCAGCGGCCCCAGGGGGGTGTGGTCAAGGAGGGAATGCGCCGGCCAGGAAGGCGCTTCGGCGGCCAGGGTGTCGATGAGGGCCAGGTAGCGCTCGGCATAGGCCTCGGCCTCGGCGTCGCTGAGGGTGGCTTCGCCCAGCAAGTCCACGGTGCAGGCAAAGCCCTCGCGGTGCAGCTGGCGCAGCACCGGCAGCGCTGCCGCCACGTCGCGGCCGGCGATGAAGCGGGTGGCCAGCTCGGTGAGGTGTTGCTTGATGGTGCGGGCGGCAAGCCCGGCGGCCAGGCCGCCGCTGGCGGCTTTGAGGGCTGCGCTCACCAGGCCGGGCAGCTCGCGGCCGTCCCGCAAGAGGTACTCGCGCACGTGGCGGGCCACTTGCTCGGTGGAGCGCAGCACCGGCAGCACGTCGACAAAGCGAAAGAGGTCGACTTTGAAGCTCGGGTCTTTCATCACCCAGTCGAGCAGGCGCCCTTGCAGGGCGCTGCGGTTGAACAGTCCTGGCCGCTCGCCTTGCAGGCGCGGCCAGAGCTGCTCGCCGAGCTTGCGGATCTCGCTGTCGAGGTAAGCCGGATCGATGGCCGTGGTCTGCGCCATAACTGCTCCTCCGCCGCGCGTGTCCCGGGTCTCAAGGCAATTGTATCTTCCGGGCGGCGGCCTTGGCGACCGCGGCTACACGACACCCTGGCGGTGCAGCTCGGCGATCTCGGCTGGCGAGAGGCCCAGGAGGTCGCGCAGAATGGCGTCGGTGTCGGCGCCCAGGGGTGGGGCTCCGCGATAGACGGCGCCGGGAGTGGCCGACAGCCGCGGCACCACCGCCGGCTGCTTTATCCGCCCGAGCTGGGGATCCTCGACGTCGATGATGGTGCCGCGGGCCTGGTAGTGGGGGTCGCGCACGATGTCGTCGATGCGCATCACCGGGGCGCAGGGCAGGCGGGCTTCGGTGAGCAGGGCGAGCACCTCGTCGCGGCGGTGCTGCTTCACCCAGGCGCCAATGAGGGCTTGCAGGCGGGTGAGCTGGCGGCCACGGTCTTCGGGGGTGGCCAGGGTAGGGTCGTGGAGCAGATCCTCGCGGCCCATGAGGCGGCACAGGGCGGCAAAGTGGCGGTCGGTAACGGCAGAGAGCACGATCCAGGCGCCGTCGGCGGTCTCGAACATGTCGTCGGGATAAAAGCCCGGGGAGACGTTGCCAATGCGCTCGCGCACGATGCCGAGCTTGTCGTAGGCGGGCAGGGTGGCTTCCAGCAGGCGAAAGACGCACTCGTACATGGCCACGTCGAGGCGCTGGCCGCTGCCGCCGCGGGCGTCGCGATGGTAGAGGGCCATGAGCACGCCGATGGTGTTGAACAGCGCCGTGATATAGTCGCAGACGATGATGCCGGTGCGCACCGGCGGCCGGTCGGGGTAGCCGTTGAGGTAGAGCAGGCCGCCCATGGCCGCGGCGATGCGGTCGTAGGCCAGGCGCTGGGCGTAGGGGCCGCTCTGGCCATAGCCCGACACGTTGACCACGATCAGCCTGGGGTTGAGCGCGCGCAGGCGCGCCTCGCTAAAGCCCCAGGCGTCGAGCATGCCGGGGCGGTGGTTGTCGATGAGCACGTCGGCGCGGGCCAGGAGCTGGCCGAGCAGCTCGCGGCCGCGCGCGGTGCGCAGGTTGAGGGTCATCGACTTTTTGTTGCGGCCGTCGATGCACCAGTGGGCGCCAGGACCGGTGAACTGGCCGCCGCGGCGAATGGGGTCGCCGTGGGGCGGCTCTTCGATTTTGATCACCTCGGCACCGAAGTCGGCAAGCAGCGAAGCCGCAAAGGGCCCCGCCACCCATACGCCAAGGTCGAGAACGCGGATGCCCTGCATGGGGCCAGAAGGGGCAGCAGGCGGTGGGGTCGACACGGTCGGCTCCTTTCTCACATCAGTCTCTAGTGAAAGTCCGGCGGGCTATCATAGCAAGACGGCGTGCCTGGTGGTAGCGCCTCGCTTGGGAAAAGACTTGCTACCTTGGCAGCGGTTCGCTACCATAGAGCGGCGCGGGCGGTTTCACTGAGCCTGGGTTAAGGGGGGTGTATGCAGACGGTGGCCCACTACCTCATGCGCACGCTGCGCCAGAGCGGCGTGGAGGTGGTCTTTGGCTATCCCGGACAGTCCAACCTCGTGCTGCTTGCCGCGGTCCGCGACGTGGGCCTGCGCTACGTGCAAACGGCCGACGAGCGCGGTGCCGGCTTTGCCGCTGCCGGCTACACGCAGGCCACCGGCAAGCCGGGGGTGGTGTGTGCCTCCAAAGGGCCGGGGACCACCAACCTCCTCACCCCGCTGGTGGCAGCAAAAAAAGACGGCGTCCCGCTTCTGGCAATCACCGGCAACGTCCACCGCGCCCTTTTTGGCAAGAACAGCTTCCAGGACTTTAACGCCACGGCCGCCTTCACTGCGGCGGAGGCGGTCAAAGCGGCGCGCTACGTGCACGAACCGCAGCAAGTGCCCCGCGCCCTCTCCCAGCTTTTTAGCACCGCGTGGACCGAGCCCTACGGCCCGGTGCTCCTCGACCTGGCCGACGATATCCTGAGTGCCTCCCTGGAAGCGGAAGCGGCTACCCTTGTGGTGCCGGAGCGCCAGACCACCCTGAGCCGGTGGAGCCGCTGGTGGGAAATAAAAAAAGTGGCGCAGCTCCTCGTTGAAGCGCAGCGTCCCGTCCTCGTCGTGGGCGCCGGTGCCCGCCAGGACTACGCCCTCATCCGGGCCTTTGCCACCGCTTACGACATCCCGGTGGTGCACACCATGGGGGGAACGGGGGTGATGGCCACCAGCGACCGCCTCTACGGCGGCTTGTTGCGACACAACGGCAGCCACGTGGCCGCCTACCTCGTGCAGCACGCCGATCTGCTCATTGCCCTGGGCACCGGACTGGACGAGCGTGCCACCGGCGATCCGCAGCGCTTTGCTCCTCAGGCCAAGAAAGTCCACGTGGACCTCAACAAAGACGTGCTGGGCCGCAACGTGCCCGTGGACATCGCCCTGCACGAGCCCATTGCCGGTGTGCTGACGGCGCTCAGCCAGGCGCTGCCCAAAACCCTCAGCCGCCCGGGCTGGATCAACGCCTTCCTCCAGTGGAAGCAGGAGCACCCGCTGCCCATTCGGCGCACGGGGGCGCTCAAGGCGCTCGAGCTCGTGGAGGCCATTGCCGCCGCCCTTCCCGAGAGCATCGTGGTTAAGGATTCGGGCCACCACAAGTACTGGATGACCAAGTACAGCCCGTGCCGGCAGCCCGCGCACGCCATTGCCTCGTGCCACTTCGGGGCCATGGGCTTTGGCCTGCCGGCGGCCATCGGCGCCAGCCTTGGCAGACCCGAGGCCACGGTGGTGGCGGTGTGCGGCGACGGCGGGCTCCTCATGTCCCTGGCCGAGCTGCACACGGCGGCCCGCGAAGGCTGCGCCAACCTCAAGATCGTGGTCTTCAACGACGGCGGCCTGGGCTCGACGCGCAACTTCGAGCGGCGCCTGGGCCGGCAAGCAGACTTTATCAGCGACTTCAACCCCCCGATCTCGTTTGTGCGCTACGCGCGCGCCGCCGGCATCCGCAGCTACGCCATCCGCCGCCGGCGCCTCCCGGCGCCCTTGCGGCCCTTGCTCCGAGACGACCTGCTCTCCCTGCGGCGCCTCTTGCGCACCCGCGGCCTCATGCTTTTTGACTGCACCCTTGACGCCCGGGAGACGATGTACCCGGCCGTTCCTTACACCCACGCCCTGGACGAGCTGCTCGAGGCGCTCTGAGCGGCCGGCGCGGGCAGGGGCGCGGCGGCTAGAAGTACGTGTAGCGCTGCGTCTGCTGCTCCATGTCGAGGCGCAGGCGAGCCATAAAGACGAGGTAGGGATGGGCGCCCAGGGCCACGAGGCGCTCGGCATCGCCCGCAAGGAGGGCCTGTCGTTCTTCGGCGTCGAGGGGAAACGCCCGCAGGGCCTGCGCGGGGTCGGCAAGGAACTGCCGGCGAAACGCTGCGTCGCTTTTGAGGGCAAAGAGGCACTTGTTGAGCGGGTAGGCACGCGCTGGGGGAAAAGGGTAGTAAAGGGCCATGGCGCGACCTCCGTGCTTACAGGGGCCAGTAAACCACCGCGTAGCCGTGGTGCCAAGAAGGCTGGTAGGTCAGCACCCGCGCCGGCCGGTCGCCCACCGCACCCAGCAGGGTGATCCAGGTGCGCGTTTCGACGTTGCCCGCGGCATCGAGCTGCGCTGAAGAGAGGCGGGCCAGCTCGCTGCCGCGCCCCACCTCAAGCAGGTGCAGCAGCCAGCGGTCAAATGCGTAATCTGGCTGGGCGTAGCGCGGCGTGCCCGGGTAGTGCGACAGCCCGCCGCTGGCCAGTAGGGCCACGCGTTCGGGCCGCCGTGCCAGCAAGGTGGCCAGCGTCTGTCCCCACTGGTAGCAGCGCCACGGCGGCGGCTGCGGCGGCAAGTAGACGTTGACGAAGAGGGGCACGATGGGCAGGGGCGGCGAGGGCATCACGAAGTGCAGCGGCACGAAGAAGGCGTAGTCGAGCGGCAGCTCCTGCGAGTAGAGCACGTCGAAGCCGGCGTTGAGGCTTTCTTCAAGGAGGAAGCGTGCCAGCTCCTCATGGACGTCATAGCGGTAGGTGTAAATGCTGAATGAGCCAGCGCAGCTGCCGCCCACGTAGATCCCCAGGGCCGGCACGGCGTTGAGGAAAAAGCCCTCGATGTGGTCGCCGCCGATGACCAGCAGCACGTCGGGGCGGGCGGCTGCGAGCAGCTGGCGCAGCGTCCCCAGCGCCGCGTGCACCTGGCGCACCTGTTCCGGGTCTTCGGTCTCGGGCATGGCCACTAGCTGTGGGGCATGCGGCGCCGCCATTGCCGCCACCAGGGTTCCCATCGCGCGTCTCCTCGCCTGAGGGTTCGGCCTTCTCCGTAGCGCCCGGCGGCAGGGAGTATAGCCCACGGGGCGAGGCCGGACAATGCCCTACGGGCGGCCTTGCTTTGGGCCGTCCGTAGGGGTATAGAAGGGGGTACCCCATTGACGGCCGTAGGATCCCGAGACTTTCGCGTCTGAAAGGAACCCCGATGACCCGCGTTGACCAGCAGCGCATCCGCCGCGCCCGCACCGGGCTGACGGCGTACGACCCCGACCTGGCATTTACCGGCTACACCCTCTTTACCCCCATGTTTGGCGACGGCACCGTGTACCTCATCGACATGCAGGGGGAAGTGGTGCACACCTGGCAGCTGCCCTACCGTCCGGGCCTTTACGGCTACTTGCTCGACAACGGCCACTTGCTTTACGGCGGCAAAGTGATGCAGGACCTGGAGCGCTTCGAGGCCTGGCGCCGCTTCAAGGGCGGGGTGGTGATGGAAGTCGACTGGCACGGCCGGGTGCTGTGGCAGGTGCAGCATCCCGACCACCACCACGACGCCCGCAAGCTGCGCAACGGCAACGTGATGCTCCTTTGCCTGCGCCCGGTGCCCGAAGCGCTGCACCGCCAGATCAAAGGCGGCCTGCCGGGCACCGAAGCCAACGGCCGCATTTACGCCGATTACTTGCTCGAGGTGACGACCGAGGGCGAGGTGGTGTGGGAGTGGCGCAGCTGGGAGCACCTGGACGTGGAGACCGAGGTCATCACGCCGCAGGACCACCGCGAGGAGTGGACGCACGGCAACACCGTGGCCGAGACCCCGGAAGGCCACCTGCTGGTGAGCTTCCGCAACATCTCCACGGTGGTGCTGGTCGAGCGCCCCAGCGGCCGCATCCTGTGGAAGCTGGGCAGCCCGCCCCTGGCGCAGCAGCACGACCCGCGCCCGCTAGAGGGCGGCCACGTGCTCATTTTCGACAACGGCATGCACCGCCGCGACCATCCTGCGTCGTATTCGCGGGTCATCGAGGTCGACCCGCGCACCAACGCCATCGTCTGGGAGTACCACGACCAGTCGCTCTTTGACTTCTTCAGCCCTTACATTTCCGGGGCGCAGCGGCTGCCCAACGGCAACACGCTCATCTGCGAGGGCTGCAGCGGCCGCCTCTTCGAGGTGACGCGCGCCGGCGAGGTGGTGTGGGAGTACATCAACCCTTACTTTTTCTATGAGCCGGGACGGCCGGGGCTCAACAACTGGGTCTTTCGCGCCTTCCGCTACAGCGAGGCAGACATCGCCCGCGCCCGCCACGGGGTCAGGTCTTGAAATGTGAATGGGCAGGAGGGCTTGCCATCGCAGGCTGCGCGTCCTCACAACCGCCGCTGTATATAGGCGTCGTGCTGCGCGTTGCTTCTTCGCGCCAGGCGCAAAGCCAGCGACAAGCGTCCTGTGAGGCGCCAAGGCCCACGGCGGCCGCCCGCATGGCGGACGACGGGCGTTTTCTTGCCTTCCCGGGCGACCCCTCTGGTAACCGGCGAGACGCGCGGCTTCTTCGGCGCAGCCAGCAAGCGGATAAACGTCAAGACGGACGGCGCCAACCGGGCGGTTACAAGCGTTCATCGCTTGCGCTGCGACGAGGGCTGGTTTGTCCTCCTGCCGAGCCGCCTTGGCATTGCCAGCCTTTGCTGGCGAACAGCCGCTGTCTGGATCCGCCGTGCCTACTATGCTAGCATATATATGCTAGTATACCCCGAAAGGAGGAGGGCGATGAAACGCACGACGATTTTTGCCGATGAAGAGACGCTGCTCTCACTCCGGGAGATTGCCCGCAGAGAGGGCCTCAGCATGGCCGAGGTCATTCGGCAAGCTCTAGACAAGTTTATCGCTGAACACCAAAGGGCGAAAAGGGTTCCCTCTATTGTGGGCATCGGTCGTAGCGGACGACGCGATATCGCGGAAAGATGTGAAGAGCTGCTGTGGCGGGAAGCCCCCACCAGGGAGAAGGATGCGAACTGATGCCCCTGGTTGTCGTAGATACAGGCGTCCTCTACGCCATGGCCGATCGCGATGACGCCTGGCACGACCGGGTCAACGCTTACCTCCAAGCTCAGACAGATACGTTGATCGTGCCTGTCACTGTTCTGCCTGAGGCATGTTACCTTCTCAACACTTATATTGGACAAGGCGCAGAAAGACAGCTTCTCCGTTCCCTCTTGCGAGGCGAAATGCAGGTTGAGAATCTCACCAACAGTGACCTCCGACGCGCCTTGACCCTCCTCGAGCAATACGCTGATGCCAATATCGGTTTCGTGGATGCCACGATCGTTGCCATCGCAGAGCGTCGGAAGATTCACCGTCTCCTGACGATTGACCGCCGCCACTTCTCTCTGATCCGTCCACGGCATTGCCCCTACTTTGAGCTGCTCCCATAAGCAGAATTTCACACGCATGGCCATGTGCCGCAGGACGACCCTCCAAGACGCACCCTGCCACACGGCAGCGTGTCCCCGCCAGCTGTCAGGGCTGCCCCTCTCCTTTTGCGGAACAGGCGACGCCGTCAGAGAAGGCCAGACCTTACCCTATCGACGACAAGTTCCGCCCACAGGCAGCGGGCCAAAGCTGGTGGGACCGCCGCCCTGAGCGGCCAAAGGGCCTCTGACCCGTTCGTGCTCAGCCACATCCTCCCAGGCACCGGAGTTACACCGCCCAATAGCCGGGGCATAGGCTTGTACACCGGCTATACCGAGAGTAAAATCGGACCCATCTCGGTTCCATGACCTTCAGCAGGCAGGGCGATTCCCTGTCAAGAGATGCCTATGCTTTAACACGCACTCTGCAAGTTAGCTGGGTGCTGCATGGCAAGGAGGGGCTCGCAGAGGAACAACGGAACTCTCGCCTAACGGGGGAAGGTGCGGATGGCGTCCGAGCAACAAGCGCACTCACTCCAGAGCCTTCTGGCTTGCTGGGCCAAACTTGCTACGGGAGCTAGAGGGTATCACCCGCTTCCGTGTCATCTCCTGGATGTGGCTGCGGTAGCCCTTGCGTTACGGCAAGGAGCGCTCCACCAAGCCAGCCGGGCTTGGATTGCGAGTAGTCTTTGTCTATCCCAAGAAGCAGCGGCTATCTGGATAGCGCTATGGGCCGGACTTCACGACGTGGGCAAGGCGTCCCCTGCGTTTCAGGCCCAAGACCGGGTGTGGGCGCCGCAGCGGCTCCTGCAAGTAGGCCTGAAGCTCTCGGCCAACGCCCATCAGCTGGGGAGCAAATTGTCCCCACGCACGTGGGGGTGAACCGATGGAGGACCTCAGCGCGCCGGTAGCACCAACATTGTCCCCACGCACGTGGGGGTGAACCGTCTGGGTCAAAGACGCAGCCCCAGCCCTCGGGATTGTCCCCACGCACGTGGGGGTGAACCGAAGGAATCAGCCTGGCCAAGGCCATCGACAAGATTGTCCCTACGCACGTGGGGGTGAACCGTTCCGAGGCGCTTGGCCGCTTCCCGGTACTCGATTGTCCCCACGCACGTGGGGGTGAACCGGCCCGTGCGGTACGAGGGCGAGCTCGTCTGGGATTGTCCCCACGCACGTGGGGGTGAACCGGACGGGACGGGGAGCTGGGGGTTCGTGGGGCAATTGTCCCCACGCACGTGGGGGTGAACCGAACCGTTCCCTGGCGCCTGGATGCCTTCGTCAATTGTCCCCACGCACGTGGGGGTGAACCGCCTGTCAAGCCGCGAGAGCCGGTGATGTGCACATTGTCCCCACGCACGTGGGGGTGACCCGACGCATGATTATGGTGAAAATGACGATCCGCTATTGTCCCCACGCACGTGGGGGTGAACCGTCTGAGCCGTACTATGGGCCATATGGGCCAGGGCTTAACTGAGAAACTCGTTGATGTTTATGAGCTTCCGTCTCTCCGAAGAGAGGGCTTTGGACCCCAAAACCGTGCTTGACCCTCGCCAGCGGCGGAATGCCGTCCGCGGCGGCCGGGGCGTTAGGCCTCCCTTTCTACAAGACGACCATTTGCGTATTTATGCAAAATGCTTGCAATCAGTGTCTGGTAAGGAATACCTTCCTCCAACGCCCGTTTTTGAAGGGCTTCCAGATCCTTTCTTGAGATCCTGATGTTTATCCGACGATCCTTCTTAAAAGTGGCACGAGCATATTCACGATAACGTTGAAACTCGGCTGCCTTTCCTGAAACCGATTGCCATTCTTCTCGTTCAAAGGATTCGAGAAGCTCTTTCTCCTCCTTATCAAGCTTTCTCATCTTTTTCTCCCCCATCTTAGATAGATATCTGTCGCCTTGCGGCTTGGGATGACAGTCTTCAAAAACACTTCGGATTCACTCTCCACAAACGGAACAAGGTATGCATAGTCATCGATGTTCACGACGAAGATGCGCTGACCTGGATATCGTTCCTGATTCGGGTGCTCCAGAACATCCAGTAAGTCTCCCCACACAATATGGAAGAGAACTTCTTCAAAAGAGACTCCTTGTTCTTGCTTGAGTTTTTGGTTCTTCTCGTTGTTCCATGAAAAGTATTTCATGTTGTGAATCTATCGCATTGTGTGCCTTTTGTCAACAGCGCAAGGGATGTGGGGTCAGGTCTTGAAGTGTGAATGGGCAGGAGGGCTTGCCATCGCAGGCTGCGCGTCCTCACAACCGCCGCTGTATATAGGCGTCGTGCTGCGCGTTGCTTCTTCGCGCCAGGCGCAAAGCCAGCGACAAGCGTCCTGTGACGGCGCCAAGGCCCACGGCAGCCGCCCGCATGGCGGAGGAGCGCTTTCTCGCCTTCCCGGGCGACCCCTCTGGTAACCGGCGAGACACTCGAGGGCCTCCCGCTTCCGCCGGTCCCAGGGCCCTGCTAGGCCATCGGCAAACTGGCCACAGCCGATGCCTTGGCGAGAGGCCGCCTCCTCTTGGCCATAGACGCGCGCAGCCCACTGCCGTTCCCAGAGGGGTTGCTGGGGGAGACCGTCTATGCACCAAAGAGGCCAGGGAGGGGCTGGCTCCTCCGTCGATTTCTGGATGTGGGAGAGCTTTCTCATAAAGAGCCAGACGCCAAAACAACAGTGCATAGGGAATGGAGGCAATTAAGCCATAGCGCGTGGGGATGAAATCGAGGGCAATGGAGTATGGCACGAAGAATGCCATGAAAGCAGTTGAGAACTAGATGATGAAAGCGCGCTCTTTTGGTCTCCGGGCCCGTTGCAAGGGGCCGAAGGGCATGAGACCTCCCACAAGGCGCACGATCAAGAGGGTACTACGCATTCTGCGTTTCCGGACGTGCTCTGCGGGAGGCTGTCCGCCGTGGCGGCTGGGGTCGAGCCCGGCGCGTGCCGCGGCCTCAGGCGATGCCCTGGCGCGCCGCGCGCAGCACGGCGGCGACGATGCCCTGGTAGCCGGTGCAGCGGCAGAGGTTGCCGGCCAGGGCCTGGCGCACCTGCTCCTCGGTGGGATGGGGCGTCTCGCGCAGGAACGCCAGCGCGCTCATCAGCATGCCCGGCGTGCAAAAGCCGCACTGCAGGCCGTGCTCGGCCATGAAGGCCTCCTGCAACGGATGCAGCCGGTCGCCCTGCGCCAGGCTCTCTACCGTGGTGACGTGGGCGCCGTGGCACTGCACCGCCAGCAGCAAGCAGCTGCGCACCGGTTCGTCGTCAAGGAGTACGGTGCAGGCGCCGCACACGCCGTGCTCGCAGCCCAGGTGGGTGCCGGTGAGCCCCAGCTCGTCGCGCAGGAAGTCGGCCAGGCTCTGGCGCGCCTCCACGGTGCGCTCGACCTCGCTGCCGTTGACCCACAGGCGAATGGTACGGGTGGTTTGCGGACGCTCCATGGCTTCACTGCCTTCCTTGCTGTGCCTGCTCGATGAGGTGGCGCACGCGCTCCGGCGACAGCGGCGTCTGGCGCACGCAGACGCCAAAGGGGCGCAGCGCGTCTTCGACGGCGTTGGCAATGGCCGCCGGCGGCGAGATGGCCCCGCCTTCGCCCACCCCCTTGATGCCCAGAGGGTTGCGCGGCGAGGGAAACTCCAGGTGAATCAGCTGCAGGGGCGGCACTTCCGTGGCTCCCGGCAGCAAGTAGTCCATAAAGCTGGCGGTCAGCAGCTGCCCCCCCTCGTCGTAGCGCAGCTCTTCGTAAAGGCCGCCGCCGATGCCCTGAGCCACGCCGCCGCAGATCTGCCCCTCGACGATCATGGGGTTGATTACCCGCCCGCAGTCGTGCGCCACCACGTAGCGCAGCAGGGTCACCACCCCGGTGTCGACGTCCACCTCCACCAGGGCCACGTGAAAGGCGCTGGCGTAAGTGACGGTGGGCACGTGGCGGTAGACGGTGGCTTCGAAGTCGGCTTCTACCGGCCCGGGACTGGCGTACGTGGGCAGCGCCGCGCGTACCACTTGCGCCAGGGGCACTGCCGACTGCGGCGCGCCGCGCACGAAGGCATTGCCCTCGTCGATGTCGATGTCGTCGGGGGCAGCCTCCAGCAGCGCCGCCGCGGCGCGCACCAGCTTCTGGCGCACGCGCGTTGCCGCTTCGTGCACGGCATTGCCGGCCACCACGGCGCTGCGGCTGGCAAAGGTGCCAATGCCCATGGGAAGGCCGGCGGTGTCGGCGCTAACCACCGTCACCCGCTCCAGGGGCACGCCGATGGCATCGGCGGCAATCTGCGCCAGGGTGGTCTCGTGGCCCTGCCCCTGCGAGCAGGCGCCGGTGACCACCAGGACGCCGCCGGTGGCGTCGACGTAGACGGTGGCGCCTTCGTAGGGGCCGATGCCCGTGCCCTCGATGTAAGCCGAGATGCCCACGCCGCGGTAAATGCCGCGGGCGCGCAGCGCCTCCTGCTCGGTGCGAAAGTCGGCGTAGCCGATGGCCTCCAGGGCCCGCTCCAGGGCCTGGGGGAAGTCGCCGGAGTCGTAAACCAGGGGCTCGCCGTCGCGGTAAAGCTGGCCGGTGTCGTAAGGCATCTCTTCGGGCCGCACCAGGTTGCGCCGCCGCAGCTCTGCCGGGTCGAGCCCCAAAGCCTGCGCCAGGCGGTCGAGGGCGCGGTCCATGACGAACACCGCCTCCGGGCGCCCGGCGCCGCGGTAAGGGGCGTGGGGGGTCTTGTTGGTGAGCACCATGCACGCCTCGGCCGTAAAGTGGGGAATGCGATAAGGCCCCAGCATGTGCGCCACGCTGTTGTACGGCTGCACGATGCCCCAGGGGTTGTAGGCGCCCTGGTCCACCAGCAGGCGGTCACGGAAGGCAAGGAGGCGACCGTCGCGCGTGGCACCAATTTCCACGTCGTGGATCTGCTCGCGCGAGTGAATCGAAGCCATGAAGTGCTCGCGCCGGTCTTCGATCCACTTCACTGGCCGCCGCAGCAGCAAGGCGGCCAGGGGCACCAAGATCTCTTCGGGATAGAGGCTGGCCTTGACGCCAAAGCCACCGCCCACGTCCGGAGCCACGACGCGGATGCGGTGCGCCGGCCAGCCCAGCACCTCGGCCAGAGCGCTCTGCACGAAGTGCGGAAACTGCGTGGCGTCCCACAGGGTGAGGCGCTCGCCACCCCCGTGCGGCTCGGCCACCAGGCCGCGGCACTCGATGGGGGTGCCGGTGTAACGCTGCACCCGGAAGCGCTCGCGCACCACCACCTCGGCCCGCGCCAGGGCCGCCTCGGCGTTGCCCACGCGGTGGGTAAAGCGCACCGCCACGTTGTCCGGCCAGTCGGGAAACAGCCGCGGCGCCTCCGGGGCGAGGGGCCGCCTCGGCGTCTACCACCGCCGGCAGCGGCTCGTAGTCGACCTGCACCCGCTCGGCAGCGTCTTCGGCCACGGCGCGGCTGCTGGCCACCACCAGGGCCACCGGTTCGCCCACGTAGCGCACGCGGTCGCGGGCCAGGGGATACTGCGGCGTGGTGCGCATTAGCAGCTGCAGGCGCTGCTCGAGCTTGGGCGGCGGCAGGCCGGCGGCGGGCATGGGCTTGAGCCAGTGCTGCAGGTCGGCGTAGGCAAAGACCCCGGCCACCCCGGGGTGGGCGCGGGCGGCCTCCAGGCGGACGGCGCGCAGGCGGGCATGGGCATGCGGGCTGCGCACCACGGCAGCGTGCAGCATGCCCGGCAGCCGGATGTCGTCCACGTAGCGGCCGCTGCCAGTAAGCAGGCGCGGATCCTCACGGCGGGTGACGGTGGCACCAAAGTAGCGAACGCCCACGGCGGTTCCTTTCTGCGTTGCAGCGCGGCAGGCAGCATACGCCGCGCGGCTTGCGGTGTCAAGCCGCCCGCCGCGCTCAGACCAAGGACGCGCCCTCGTGCTGCAAAAGCCAGCGCTTCAGCGCCACACCCCCGGCGTAGCCCCCCAGGCGGCCGTCGTGGCCGATGACGCGGTGGCAGGGGATGACAATGGCGATGGGGTTGCGGCCGTTGGCCTGCCCCACGGCGCGCACTGCCGCGGGCTGGCCCAGGCGCTGCGCCAGCTCGCGGTATGACAGGGTGGTGCCGTAGGGAATGCGCTGCAGCGCCTGCCAGACGCGCTGCTGAAACGGCGTGCCCGCCGGCGCCAGGGGCAGCGAAAACTGCCGGCGCCGGCCGGCAAAGTACGCTTCGAGCTGCGCCGCCGCGGCCTGCAGCAGGGGCGTAGCGGCCTCTACCCAGGTCGCCGGCGGCACCAGGGGGCGGCTGCTGGCCTGGAAGGCCAGGTGGGTAAGGCCTGCCTCGCTGGCTGCCAGCAGCAGCGGTCCCAGCGGCGAGGCGATGATGGTGTAAGCGACAGCGGTCACGGCTCCTCCCGCGGCCTTCAGGGCCGAATCATCACTTTGAGCGCCTGCGCCTTGTCGAGCTGGCGCTCGAACGCCTCGGGCGTGCGCGCCAGCGGAAAGACGTCGGTGACCAGCGGTTCGGTCTGCACTTTGCCGGCCTGCAGCAAGGAAATGGCCTGGGGGAACTCGTTGCGGTAGCCAAAGGTGCCCACCAGGCGCAGCTCTCCCCACACCAGGCGGCTGGGGTTGAGCTGTACTGGCTCCTCGTATAGGGCGGTAATTGCCAGGGTGCCGCCAGGGCGCACCAGGCGCAGCGCTGTCTGCAGCGCCGCCGGCACCCCGGCGCAGTCAAAAACCACATCGGCAGTGGCGCCGCGCCCGCCGGGGGCAAAGCCCACCCGCTCCCCCACGCGCTGGATGGCATCCTCGGTGCTGGGGTCGACGAGGATGTCGGCGCCCGCGCGGCGCGCGTACTCGGCGCGCGTCGGCGACACTTCCAGCACCACCACGGTTTTCACGCCGCGGGCTTTGAGCACTTGCAGCACGCACTGGCCGATGAGGCCAGCGCCCACCACCACCACCTGGTCGCCCAGGGCAGGGTTGGCGAGGCTCACCGCGTGCACGGCCACCGCCAGGGGCTCGACGGTGGCGCCGGCGAGGTCGCTCAGCTCTGGCGGCAGCTTGAAGACGTTGCGCCCCAGCACGGCGCGCGGCACGCGCACGTACTCGGCAAAGGCCCCTGGCAGGCCGTAAGCGATGACGTGCCCGGCCATGGTGTAGCAGAGGTGGACGTCGCCCCGCAGGCAGGCCGGGCAGCGGTAGCAGGCCGCAAACGGCATGGCCGTCACCCGCTCGCCCACGGCGATGCCCTCGACCGCCTTGCCCACCTCCACCACCTCGCCGCAAAACTCGTGGCCCATCACCTGCCCGGGCTGGATGAAGGCCCCTGTGGTGTAAGAGTGCAGGTCGCTGCCGCAGATGCCGCAAGCGCTCACCCGCAGCACGAGGTCTTCGGCGGTGGGCTGGGGATCGGGCACCTCCTGCACGCGGATGGTGCGGAGGCCTTCGTAGACGGCGGCGCGCATGGCGACCTCCTACTGGTTAGGGTAGTAGCGCACTTCAAACGTCAGGCAGCCCTTTGGGGTGGCGTAGGGGCCATGGGGCATACCGGGCAGCCGGCAAGCGTACATGCCCTTGGTAAAGGTCTTGTTGAGGCGCTTGTCGTGCAGCTCGCCCTCGAGGATGATCACTTCCTCGCAGAAGTCATGGGTGATCACCTCGTGGGTTTCCACTCCCGGGGCAAAGCGCAGCAAGCGCGTCACGTTGCCGGTGGCGGGGTCGTGGCTGAGCACTTTCTGCTCGATGCCGGCACCGGCCGCACCGGAGCCCGGCGCCACCGGTTCCCAGGGCAGCTCCTCGGGATCGAAAAACTCGCGTTCGGTCTTGGCCACGGTGGGTCTCCTCAGCTGCGGAAGTAAGGTTTGATGACTTTCTCCATCCACAGGTCGAGCTGCTCTATTTCCGGCGCCGCCGGGTGGATGGTGACGTGCTGCAGCCCTTTGCTTTCAAGGAACTTGAGACGGTTGACGATGTCGTCGATGCTGCCCACCAAGTAGCACTCTTGCAGGTGCTCCCAAGAGCGGTGGGTGCCCATCATCGTCTCCATGGGCTTGCGCTGGATCGCGAGGGCCTTTTCGCGGTCGTTGGTGTCTACCAGATAGCCAGCCTGCACGTGCGCCAGCCCCAGGGTGCTGGGATCGCGCCCCACCGTGCGCAGGTACTCGCGCACCGTGTCGAAGTCGCGCGCCACCCACTCGGCCTTGCCCGAGGCGCGGCAAGTGAAGACGTCGGCGTGCTTGGCGATGCGGCGCAGCACCGAAGGCACCATGTAGGGCTTGTCGGGGGAGAGGGGGTCGGGAATGCGCGAGCCGCCGGCCACCCAGACGGTAAAAAACTTGGGGGGCCGCGGCTCGATGGTGACGTTGTCGAAGTGATAAAACTGGCCGTGAAACGAGACGTTTTCCTGGGTGAGCAGCAGCTTCAAGGCGTCGAGCATCTCGTCGGTGCGGCGACCGCGCTCGCGTATGGAGACCCCCATGGCGGTGAACTCCGGCTCGTTCCACCCTGGGCCCACGCCCAAAAAGAGTCGCCCACCGCTCATGTAGTCGAGGGTGGCCAGCTCCTTGGCCAGTAGCACCGGCTGGCGGATGGGCACCACGAGGATGTGCGTACCCAGGGGGATGGTTTCGGTGACGGTGGCGGCGCCGGCCAGCACCAGCAGGGGGTCGAGCCAGGAGCCGCCGTAGAGGCCAGGGGCACTCAGCAGGTGGTCCCACACGGTCAGGGAATCGTACCCCAGCTCCTCGGCCCGGCGGGCCATGTCACGGGTGATGCGCCGGGTAGTGGCATAGTCCAGCCCGGGCCAAGTAAACGACGGTAAAGTAATGCCGAATTTCATGCCCCTCTCCTCTCTGCAGGGTCTCCAGGCTGCCTTCTATCCTACTGCAAAAATGCCCTTGACTCTACCCCGATGCCGTGGCTATCTAGAAGCCCCCTGGTGCCGGAGGGAATCCACAGCAAAGCGAGGCCGTATGGGGGAACAGCTTGACCGGCAGCGGCCGGGTGGTGGCCACGAGGCCAAGAAGCTGTAGCGGTGGCTGTCCGGTGAGGGCCCTACGCAGCGCGGACGGCACGAGCTTCTCTTGCATTTTCCCTACCTATAAGGAGATTAAGCCATGAAGCGATTGCTGCTGAGTATGATCGTCGTGGTCTTGTGGAGCGCGGCGGCTTGGGCACAGGTGCGGGCCTTTCCGCCGGCGCCGCCGCTGCGCAGCCCCATCGAGGGGGCGATCGACTTTCACGTCCACTCCGCCCCCGACGTCTTTGGCCGCAACCTCGACGACATTGACGTGGCACGCGCTGCCGCCCGCGAAGGCATGCGCGCCATCGTGCTCAAGAACCACATCACGTCCACTGCCGACCGCGCGGCGCTGGTGCAGCGGCTGGTGCCGGAGATCGAGGTCTTTGGCGGCATCGTCCTCAACCAGGCGGTGGGCGGCATCAACCCGGCCGCGGTGGAGTGGATGTTCCGCATGGCGGGAGGCCGGGGCAAGGTGGTATGGCTGCCCACCTTTGACGCCGACCACCACCTCAAGACCTTCCACCAGCCTGGCGAAGGCATCCGGGTAGCGCGGGACGGCAAAGTGCTCCCCGAAACGGAAGAAGTACTCAAAGTCATCGCGCGCGAGAACCTGGTGCTACACACCGGCCACGTGTCGCCCGAGGAGACGCTGCTGGTGCTCAGGCGCGCCAAAGAGCTGGGGGTGAAGCGCATGGCGGTCACCCACGCCATGGCCGACGTGCCCGGGCTCTCCCTGGAACAAATGAAGCAGGCAGCAGAGCTGGGCGCTTACCTGGAGCTGGTTTTCCTCAACCACCTCATGGGGCCGCACGCCCACCTGGGGTGGATGCGCCACTGGAAGCAGGTGTCGATTGCTGACATGGCCAAGGCCATTAAAGCCGTCGGTGCCGCGCACTTCATCCTGAGCTCCGACCTGGGTCAGACCGGCAACCCCATCCATTCTGATGGCTACAAGATGCTCGTTCTTGGCCTAAAGCAGGAAGGCATCAGCCAGGAAGAGCTCGACCTCATGATGCGCGTCAACCCAGCCACCCTGCTGGGGCTGGAGGATTAACTCAGGGCAGCGGAGCGCCGAAGTGGTGGCTTTGGCATCCCTGCAGGCCGACGTCCTCGTGGTGGGCGGCGGCGGTGCCGGCCTGGCGGCAGCGGTGGAAGCGGCCAGCGCCGGCTGCCGCGTCGTCTTGCTGGAAAAGAACCCGCAGCTGGGCGGCACCACGCGCCTGGCGGTGGGCTCGGTGACGGCGTGCGGCACCCCGCACCAGGAGCGGCAAGGGATCAAGGACTCCCCGGAGGCCTTTGCCGAGGACATCGGCCTGTTCAACCGCGAGCGCGGCCTGGAAGGGCGAGACAACCTGGAGCTGCGGCGCTTGCTGGCCGCCACTTCGGGGCAGACGCTGCGCTGGCTCATGGCCATGGGCGTGGAGTTCTTTGGCCCCATGCCCGAGCCGCCCAACCGCTGCCCGCGCATGCACAATGCCTTGCCCAATGCCACGGCCTATGTCTACGCCCTGGCCCCGCCAGGCGCGCCGGCGAGGCGTGGACCTTCGCCTGGGGGTGCGCGTCGAGCGCTTGCTGCGGGAAGGGGACCGCGTGGTGGGCGTGGAGGCGACCACGCGCAGCGGAGAGCGGCTGCACGGCATGGCCCGCCGCGGGGTGATCCTGGCCTGCGGCGACTACAGCGCCAGCCGCGAGCTAAAGCGCGAGTGGCTGGGACCCGCGCTGGCCGACATCGAGGGCATCAACCCCACGAGCACCGGCGACGGCCCACCGCATGGCCCTGGAGGTGGGGGCGCAGCTGGTCAACGGCGACCTCTGCCTGGGGCCGGAAATCCGCTTCGTGGCGCCGCCGCGCCGGCGGCTGCTGGCGGCGCTGCCGCCGTGGCGGCCGCTGGCACGCATGATGAGCTGGGTGGCCACGCGCCTGCCTGCCGCCTGGCTACGTCCGGTGATCCTGGCCTTTCTCACCACGTACCTGGCGCCCTCGCCGCGGCTTTTGGCCGAAGGGGCGATTCTCGTCAATCGCGAGGGCAAGCGCTTTGTCAACGAGCTTCAGCAGCCGGCGCTGGCCATCCCGCACCAGCCGCAGGGCGAGGCCTTTTTCGTCTTCGACCACCCGGTGGCGCAGCGCTTTACCGCCTGGCCGTACTTTATTTCGACGGCGCCGGGCATTGCTTACGCCTTCCTGCCCGATTACCGCCGCAACCGCCGGGACATCTACGCCGAAGCCCCGACGCTGGCCGGCCTGGCGCATGCCCTGGGCCTGCCGGCGGCGGCGCTGGAAGCCACGGTGGCGGCATACAACCAGGCCGTACGGCAGGGGCAGGACCCGGCGTTTGGCCGCACTCCCCTGGGGGCAGGGCTGACGGTGCCGCCGTTTTACGCCCTGGGGCCGGCCCGTAGCTGGATCGTCATTACCGATGGCGGCCTGGCGGTGACGCCCCGTCTGGAAGTGCTCGACCGGCAGGGGCGCGTCATTCCCGGCCTGTACGCAGCAGGCTCGACAGGGCAGGGCGGGGTGCTGCTGGAAGCACACGGCCTGCACCTCCTGTGGGCCTTTACTTCGGGACGCCTGGCGGGGCGCCACGCCGCCGGTGGCTAAGGGGAACGCCATGCCCTCGCCGCTCTTTACCCCCATTTGCCTGCGCGGGGTAGAGCTGCGCAACCGCATCGTCATGCCGGCCATGACCACGCGCCTGGCCACGCCGGAGGGCTTTGTCACCCCGCCGCTGCTTGCCTACTACCTGGCGCGCGCCCGCGGCGGCGCCGGCCTGATCACCGTGGAAATGGCCTCCCCCGATCCCGCCGGCCGCCACCGGGCACACGAGCTGGGCATCAGCGACGAGCGCTTTGTCCCTGGGCTTCAGGAGCTCACGGCGCAGCTCAAGGCAACCGGCGCCCGCGTCGCCATCCAGCTTGGCCACGCCGGAGGCCACACGCGGCCCGACGTCACCGGCCTGCCGCCGGTGGCGCCGTCGGCGGTACCGCACGAGGTGCACGAGGGCGACACGCGCACCGTGCTGCCCTGCGAGCTGAGCAAGGCCGAGATCCAGCGCCTCGTTGAGGCCTTTGCCGCGGCGGCGGCGCGCGCCAAGCGCGCCGGCTTCGACGTGGTGGAGCTGCACGGCGCCCACGGCTACCTCATCGCCCAGTTTCTGTCGCCCCTGGACAACCAGCGCCGCGACGAGTACGGAGGGAGCCTGCGCCACCGGGCGCGCTTTGCCCTGGAGGTGGTGGCGGCCTGCCGGCAGCAGGTGGGGGACTTCCCTCTCGTCTTTCGCCTCAGCGCCGACGAGTACGCCCCCGGCGGGCTGACCCCGGCAGAGGCGGTGGAGGTGTGCCGCTGGCTGCAAGAGGCCGGCGTCGATGCCCTGCACGTCTCGGCGGGCTGCTACCGCTCGCAGCCCTCGGCAGCGGTGATGATCCCGCCCATGGCGTATCCCGAGGGCGTGTTCCTACCCCTGGCGCGTGCGGTCAAGGCGGCGGTGCGGGTGCCGGTCATCGCGGTGGGCCGCCTGCACGACCCGGCGCTGGCCGAGCGGGTGGTGGCCGAAGGCCAGGCCGATCTCGTGGCGCTGGGGCGGCAGCTCATTGCCGACCCCGAGTGGCCGCGCAAGGTACAAGAAGGCAGGAGGGACGAGATCCGCCCTTGCATTGCCTGCAACACCTGCGTCGACCACATGCGTGACGGCCATCCGCTTTCCTGCCTGGTCAACCCCTGGGTGGGGCAAGAAGGGCGGGAGGTCCTCAAGCCGGTGGCGCGGCCGCGCCGGGTACTGGTGGTGGGAGGCGGGCCGGCGGGGATGGAAGCGGCACGCTTGCTGGCCCTGCGCGGGCACCGCGTGGCGCTTTACGAGCAGCGCCCGCAGCTCGGCGGCCAGCTGTTGCTCGCCGCCAAAGCGCCGCTGTTTCAGAACGTGGAAACGCGGGCCGAGGTGCTGCTGCGCTTTGTGGCGTTTCTGGCGCGGCAGCTTGAGCGGGCCGGGGTCGAGGTGCACCTGGGGCAGCGGGTGACGCCGCCGCAGGTGGCCCGGCTGCAGCCAGAAGTGGTGGTGCTGGCCACCGGCGCCACGTACCGCCTGCCTTTTCTCTGGCTGCCGTGGCTTCTCAGTTGCGGCTGGGGTCGCGGCCGGCGGTGGCAGCGGCTCTTGCGGCAGCCGTGGGTCAAGCGCCTGCTGTTTGAGGTGGTGCGCAAACCGGTGGCGCATCTGGCGCGGCCGCTGCGCGCGGCCGGCCTGGAGGTGGTGTGCATTGGGGACTGCCTGCGACCGGGAAAGACGCCAGAAGCCATGGCCGCCGCGGCGGCCTTGGCCGATCGCCTGTAAGGAGCGGCGATTCCCGGTCGCCGGGAGGTTCTGCCTTGGCGTGCAGACGGCAAGGCAGAAGCACGAGAAGCTTGCCGGTGTCCGGAGGGCAAGCTTCTCGCAGGGGCAGCGTCTGCTGTGGCGCTGCTTGGAAAAAGCGCAGCGAGAGGAGCGCGGTCATGAAGAAAGCTCTGGCAAGCCTGATCGTTGGCTCTCTGGCAGTGCTGTGGCTGGGCGGCGTGCCGGCACTAGCCAAGACGTACGTGTGGAAAGTGCAGAGCACCTGGCCGGCCACCAACATGCTGCATTTTTCGGTGCAGGAGCTGGCCAAGATGATCGAGGAGATGTCGGGCGGGCGCCTCAAGTGGGAAGTGATGCCTGCCGGGTCCATCGTCGGCGCCTTTGAGGTGCTCGACGCCGTGCACCGGGGCATTCTGGATGCCTCCCATGGCTGGGCCGGGTACTGGGGCCGGGAAAAAACAGCGCCGCCGGGCTCTTTGGTCCGCCGCCAGGGGGGCCCTTCGGCATGGGGCGGCTGGAGTTCATCAGCTGGCTGTTTGCCGGCGGCGGGCTGGAGCTGTACAACGAGCTGTTGCAGAAAGAGCTGCGCATGAACGTGGTGGCCTTTTTCACCACCACGCTGCCTTACTGGGAGGCCTTTGGCTGGACGCGGCGGCCTTTTGCCAACCTCGACGAGCTGCGCAAGATGAAGTACCGCACTTCTGGCCTGGGCATGGAAATGATGCAGAACATGGGTATCTCGGTGGTGACTTTGCCTGGCGCCGAAGTCTTCCCGGCCCTCGAGCGGGGTGCCATTGACGGCGCCGAGTGGGCCATCCCCAGCCACGACATCCTGGTCGGCTTCCAGGACGTGGCCAAGTACTACTACATGCCCGACTTCCGGCAGCCGGCCTCGTACCAGGAGCTGCTCATCAACAAGGCCAAGTGGGACGAGCTGCCGCCTGACCTCAAGGCGATCGTCAAGTACGCCTGCTGGGCAGAAATCATCCGCATGACGGCGGTGAGCGTCGACCTCGACAGCAAGGCAGCGCAGGAACTGGTGACCAAACATGGAGTGAAGATCCTGCGCACCCCGGACGACGTGCTGCGGGCGCAGCTGGAGGCCATTGACAAGGTCTACGAAGTCGAGTCGAAGAAGAACCCCTTCTTCGCCAAGGTCTTGAACTCGCAGCGCGAGTTTGCCCGCCGCGCCGTGCCGCACGCCCAGCGCATCCAGCCGCCGCTGGAGCTGGCCATTGAGCACTGGTGGAAAAAGAAAAAGTAAGCAGCATTAGGCGGGCGTTCCCGGCGCCGGGGCGCCCACCCCTTCCGGAACGAGGAGCGCGGTGTCACAAGTCTCGTTTGGTGTTACCCTGGGCTCTTTTGGCGCCGGGTGGGTCGAAAGCCCTGTCTTGTGTGCCTGGGCAGAGGAGATCGAGGGGCTGGGGTTTGACGTCCTCTGGTTCCGGGACCACCTGCTCTGGCACAGCCCGGTGCTTGACCCCTTTACCGCCCTGGCGGCGTTTGCGGCGCGCACCTCGCGCCTGCGCCTGGGTACCGGCGTGCTGCTGTTGCCGCTGCGCCACCCGCTGCTGGTGGCCAAGGCGGTGGCCTCGCTCGATCATTTTTCGGCCGGCCGCGTCCTGCTCGGCGTGGGGGTGGGGGGCGAGTTCGCGCCGGAATACCAGGCCTGCGGCGTGCCGCTGCACGAGCGCGGGCCGCCGCGCCGACGAGGCCCTCGTGGCCCTCAAGCAGCTGTGGACGGCGACGCCGGCCACCTTCCGCGGTCGCTATTACTGCTTCGAGGGGGTGACGATGGCGCCGCGCCCGCTCCAGCAGCCCCACCCGCCTATCTGGGTGGGCGGCAGGTCAGCGGCGGCGCTGCGTCGCGCCGCGCGCCTGGGTAACGGCTGGTTTGCCTACTTCGAGACCCCGCAGAGTTTTGCCGACAAGCTGCAGCGCGCCCGGGCTTACCGCGCCGCCAGCGACAGGGCCGGCGAGGCCTTTGCTGCCGGCCTGGTGCTCTACGTCTGCGTGGCGCCGACGTACGAAGCCGCCAGGCAGCAGGCGGTGGCCTACCTCAGTGCCGAGTACCGCCAGCCCTTTGCCCACCTGGTCGACAAGTACTGCGCGCTGGGGCCGCTGCCGCAGTGCCTGGCCACCATCGAGCGCTTTATCGCCGCTGGCGCCCAGCACCTCAGCCTCATTCCCACCTGCGCGCCGCCGCAGGTGCTGGCGCAGCTGCGGCAGCTCGCCCCGGCGCTGCGGCAGCTCGCTGCCCGCCACCCCCAGCGCTGAAGCCGCTGTCTGGCTTACAGCCGGGCGAGGAACTCCCGCACCGCGGCGTTGAACGCCTCGGGCTGCTCCACGTTGGCGCCGTGGCCGGCCTGGGGCAAGACCACGTACGTGGCGGCAGGGATGTGGGTGGCCATGTAGCGGCAGCCTTGCAAAAAGGGCGTGTCGCCTTCCCCTACGAGGATGAGCGTCGGCACGGCAATGCGCGGCAGGCTGTCGATGACCTGGGCGTCGACTTGGCGCAGGATGCCGCGGGCCGCCCGTGCCAGGCCGGCAGCGGAGCGGTGCTGGCAGAAGCGCACCTCCGAGCCGCCGCCGACGGCGGCCAGGCCCTGGGTTTCCAGGGCGCGAGCGCGCTCCTCGACGCGGGCGTTCCAGGCCGCCCGTGCTTCGGGATTGCGGTAGCCAGGCCCGCAGCCCTGCAAGATGAGCGCCCGCACCCGCTCGGGGTAACGGAGGTGAAAGGCCAGCGACAGAAAGCCTCCCAGAGAGTGGCCGGCGAGGACAGCCTGCGCCACCCCCAGGTGGTCGAGCAGAGCCCGCATGTCTTCTACGGCGTGCTCGTGGCTGTAGAGGGCCTGGTCTTCCGGGCTGTCGCTTTGGCCATGGCCGCGCAGGTCCCAGAGGATGAGGCGGTAGGCGTGCTGGAAGGCTGCCACCTGCTCCTGCCACATGCGCGTACAGGCGGCAAAGCCGTGCGTCAGCAGGAGGGGCAGTCCCTGGCCGTGGTCTTCGTAGTACAGGCGAACACCGTCGCGGGAGAGGTAGGGCATCGTTGCGGCTCCATGCGGTCGTGGTTTCGGCTGCTCTGCCGTGGCAGGCCGCGCCAGGCCTGGCCGGCGGGGGTTACGGCGCAGCCGTCTCTGCCTGCTCGAGGTCAAGCGGCAGGCTTTTGGGCCCCAGGGTGCGCATGGCCTCAAAGCCGTTGGGGACCATGTCGCAGTAGAGCTCGACGCGGTTGCCGTCGGGGTCATGAAAGTAAATGCTGCGCGTCACGTTGTGCTCCACCGTGGCCTCAATAGGCACGCCCAACTGCTGTAGCTCGCGGTAAGCCGCCTGCAGCTCGGCGAAGCTGCCCAGCTGCCAGGCCATGTGGTGCAGGCCGGGCTGCTCAGGAGCGGGGGGCGCGCCGGTGGCCTGCTGGAAGAGGGCCAAGTCGTGGTGTTCTTGGCCGCAGCTGAGAAACACCGCGCCGCGCTGCAGGTCTTCGTAGGCCACCTGCAGGCCCAAGACGCGGGTATAAAAGGCCTTAGCGCGCTGGACATCGCGCACTTTCAGCACCACGTGGCCCAGTTTGCGCGCGCGGATCATGCTTTGCCCTCCCCATGGGTGTCGTGCGCGGGTGGTCCCAGAGGCGGAGCATAGTCCTCGGCCTCTGGCGTGTCAAGCGGGCGTGCGTCCTGTCACGAGGCCAGCCCCGTGGCCTTCCAGCTGGCCACGACTTGCGCGAGGCCCTCTTTGAACGTTGGGAACTGGGGAGCCCAGGCGCAGGCGCGGCGAAAGCGTGCATTTGAGGTGTGCGAGGAGACAGTAAAGAAATCTATCGCATACGCCCCGGCCACCAATCGCGCCAGCCAGACGGGTACGCGCCTTGGCGGGGGGGCTGCCAGCCGCGCCGCAAAGTCCTGCAAGAAGTCTCGCACGGGCACTGCCTGGTCGTCCACCACGTGCCAGATGCCGCTTTGTCCTGCGGCGCTCGCCGCGACAAAGGCACTGGCCGCGTCGTCCAGGTGCAGCAGCGCCAGGAGGGCTTCGCCCTGACCGATGATCGGCAGGCGTCGCGACCTGAGCTGCGTGGCGAACCAGCGGGTATGGGCAGCATCGGCACCGTAGAACCAGCCACAGCGCAGCACTGCCACATTGAAGCCGTACTGTTCCCCAGCCTCGCGGGCGATCTCTTCGCCGTCGTACGCGGAACGGGACGGGGGAGAAGGGTGGGGCGGCGTGTCTTCGTCGAAGAAAGTGCCGTCACGTGGCCTGGCCACCCAGATCACGCTTTGTTGCACGTAAAGCCGGGCACCAATACGCGCTGCGCAGGCAGCCAACGCCCGCGTCGCGTCGCGGCGGAGGCGGTCGTTCATGACCCAGTCACGTGCTCGCGGCCGTGCCTTGACCGGGATGGCCGTGGCCGCGTGGATGAGCACCTCGCATCCTGCCGCCGCCCGGGCCAAGGCCTCGGCATCAAAGAGGTCAACGTGCCGGCTCTCTCCCCCGAGCGTTGCCACCAGCGCCTCGCCTGAGGCGCTGCGGACCAGCCCCACCACGTGATCGCCGCGGGCGCGGAA
Organism: Candidatus Tectimicrobiota bacterium; assembly: GCA_026005175.1. GTDB lineage: Bacteria > Tectomicrobia > Entotheonellia > Entotheonellales > Entotheonellaceae > BPKO01. Next base: position 167,352 of record BPKO01000003.1, on the reverse strand, counting down.
CTGCTGCACCAGCCGCCGCCCGAGCACCCCGGTAGCGCCAGCAATGGCCACCCGCATCGTCTGCCTCCTGGGTGAGGGGGAGACCTCTGCCAGCACCACGGCCGGCAGCTGCCAGGATAACGCCGGGAGGCGGGCGCCTATTCCGGCGCCCTTGTCATCTACCCACATTTTCCTGGCGTTCGCCTAAGGCGGTGTCCCTTGCTTCTCCTCACGCCAGGCCGCCAGCCACCACCTCATCCTGATGCCCCAATTTGGGTAAACGTGAGGCGCAGGGTGTTGTGCACACGCACCGCATCGATCACCGCGCTGATTTCGGAAATGCCCGGGGTGCGGGAGCGGATGCGGCCAATGGCAATACCCTGCTCGTTGCTGGGTGCTGGCTGCTCGATGTCGTCGCCGCGCGAGGACACCAGCGTCACTTGCGCCTTGGCCACCGGGTTGCCGTGGCGGTCGCGTACCAGCACGATGATGTCGGCGGCGGTTTTGCCGTCGGCCAGCAGCTGCACCCGCGAGGCCATCAGGCGCGACTTGCCGGCATCCGGCTTGCCGTGCACCACCGTCACGTCGGCGCTACCGCTCTTGTCGTCAACGGTGGCAATCACTTTGCCCAGCCCTACCACCGTGGCGGTAAAGCGCCCGGTTCGCGGGTCGATCGTGCCGATGTCTCCTTCCACGTGCCAGCGCGCCGGTAAAGGCGAAATCAGGTTGCGGTACACGTCGAAGCCCTTGGCCTCAAACTGCAAAGACTCCCCCGAGTGCACGGTGGCCGGCTGCGGGGTGACGAAGACCAGGGCCACGGGACCGGGTTTTACGGCCACCTCGGCGGTGGCCAGCAGCGCGTCGGTATAGGCCACCACCGTGCCGGTGCCCACGTGGGTGGCCACGAAGCGCCCGCGCTGGTCGAGGGTCCCAACCCCCGGGGTGAGGGCCCAGTGGGCCGTCACTTCCTGGCGGTTGCCGCCGGCGTCAAAGCCGATGACGCTGAAAGGCACGGCCACCGTGGCCGCCACGTCCGCCCGCGCCGGGGTCACCACCAGGCGCTGCACCGGCCCGGGGATGACTTCCACCTGCGCCGTGCCTGTATGGGTCTGAAAGCGGGCGGTGACCGTACCCGTGCCCTGGGGTCCGGCGACAAACGTGCCCTCGGCGTCCAGGGTTCCTACGGCGCCGTCGAGCGTCCAGGTGGCCGGCACTTGCCGGCTGTTGCCAAAGGCGTCGTAGCCAAAGGCGTGAAAGCGCACTTTACCCCCGGCAGGCAACTGCACCCAGCTGGGGGAGACCTCGAGCCGCACCACCGGCCCGGGCACCACCTGCACGGTGGCCCGCGCTTCGACGTCGCCGGCGCGGGCGATCACCTGGGCGGTGCCGGCGCGGTGCGCCCGCAGCGTGCCGTTGACCAGCTCGCCCAGGGGCGTACTGAGCTGCCAGCGCACCTCGGCGGCGGTGACGTTGCCAAGGGCGTCAAAGGCCGTGGCCGTGAAGGCAACCTCCTCTCCGGCGCGCACCGTGGCCTGTGAAGGCGCCAGCTGCAAGCGGGCCACCGCACCCGGCTCTACGGTCACCGCCGCCAGGCCGGCCACGGAGCCTGCCACCGCCACGACGTGCCCTTCACCCACCGTGGTGGCCTGGAAGACGCCCCGTTCGGGGTCGATCTCGCCAACTGTTCCTTGCAGGCTCCAGCGCACTGCCGGCACCGCCACCGCGTTGCCAAAGGCGTCGTAGCCGTTGACGGCAAATGCCATTTTGCCGCCGGCGCTGATCAGCAGCCGGGAAGGCTGCACGGTGAGGGCGGCCAGGGCGCCGGGCTTGACGCGAACCTCGATGGTCGCCTGCACCTCGCCCACCGCGGCGATAATCTTCCCGCTGCCGGCACGGCGCGCCTGAAAGACGCCATCGGCCACCGTGCCCAGGTCGTTTTCCACCTGCCACGTCGGCGCTACCGGCACGCGATTGCCGGCAGCATCGAAAGCCTCGGCGTGCAGGGTGAGGGTCTCGCCGGCCACCAGGGTGGCCGACTCGGGAGAGACCTCGAGGCGCGCCACCGCTCCCGGCACCACCGTCACCTGCGCTGTCGCCGTCAGGGTCCCGACTTTGGCGATTACCGTGCCGGAGCCGGCCACCGTGGCCGTAAATCGCCCCTGGGCATCGATGGTGCCGATGTCGCCCTGTACGTCCCACGTTGCCTCTACGGGCACGGCGTTACCGCCGCGGTCCAGCCCCACCACGCTAAAGGCCTGCTGCTCCCCAGAGGCCACCTGCGCCGCGGCGGGCTCGATGCGCAGAGCGGCTACTTCCCCTCGCTCGATCTGCAGAGGGATGACGGCAGCCAGGTGCCCGACTGCCACCACGATGCGCCCCTTGCCCGCTTTCTTTGCCGTGAACAGGCCTTCAGGGGAGACAGTGCCCATGCCTTCGGTCACGTGCCACACCGGCGTAATGGGCACCGGGTTGCCAAAGGCGTCGTAGCCCACCACCACGAGCTGGGCGGTATCCCCGGCGGTGAGCGTCAGGCTCTCCGGCGTTACTTGCAAGAAGGTCAGGGGCCCGGGCGCCACCGTAACCTGGGCGCTGCCCGAGACCCCGGCCGCCGTAGCGATCACTTCCCCGCTACGGGCCTGCACGGCCGTTAGCACCCCTTCGGGCGAGATCTCGCCCAGGTCGTTGGTGACGCGCCAGCTTGGCTGGATGGCCACTTCGTTGCCGTAGGCGTCTAGCCCCGTGGCCTGGAAGGGCAGCGTTTCACCGGCCTGCAGCGTGACCATGGTAGGAAAAACGACGATTTTGGCCAGCTTGCCAGGAGTCACGGTGACGTGCACCGCGGCGCGTAGGGCGCCACTTTCCGCCACCAGCTCGCCAGAGCCGACTTTTTCGGCCCGGAACTGCCCGCTGGCCGAGAGGGTGCCCAGCGGGGCCGTCTGGCGCCAAGTGGGCTGCACCGCCACCACGTTGCCGTAAGCGTCGCGGCCGATGGCTTTAAGGGTCAGTACTTCTCCCGCTGCCAGGGTCAGCGGCCCGGCTGGGTCGATGGTGAGGGAAGCGAGGGCAGCCGGCTTCACCGTGAGGCTGGCCGTTCCCTCTAGAGCGTCGACTTTGGCCACCACCTGGGCCGAACCGGCGCGGCGGGCTGTCAGGCGGCCCTGCTCGTCGATGCTGCCCACCTCGGCGGTGAGGCGCCACGTGGGGGTTACGGCAATGGGGTTGCCAAAGGCGTCATAGCCCACGGCAGTAAACTGGTAAGCCTCTCCCGCGCTCAGGGTCAGGGTAGCCGGCTCCACCTCTACCCGCTCCAGCGCGGCCGCGGTGACCGTTACCGGCACTTCCACCACGATGGGCTGCGGTCCTGCCTCCACCAGGATGTGCCCTTGCCCGGCGTGGCGGGCACGAAACCGCCCGTCGGGGGTCAGCTCGCCCAAGCTGGCGGTCAGCCGCCAGAGCGGTTCGATGGGCACGGGATTGCCGGCGGCATCGTAGCCGGTGGCTTGCAGCTGGACTTCCTCGCCGGCTTTCACCGCCACGCGGGCCGGTTCTACGGCAATGCGCACCAGCTCGCCAGGGATCACCGTCACTGTAGCGCGGCCCGTCTGCCCGGCGGCCGAAGCCAGAACTTCGCCTTTTCCGGCTTTGGTGGCGGTGAACAGCCCGGAGGCGTCGATGGTCCCCACGCCGTTGGTCACCTCCCACACTGGGGTCACTTCCAGGGGATAGCCGTGGGCGTTGAAGGCTTCGGCCTGGAACTGCTGCGTGGTGCCGGAAACGATGGTGGCCTCTGCCGGCGTCACCTTGAGGGTGGCCACGGCGCCGGGAACCACGGTGAGATTGGCACCGGCGATGAGTCCGGCATAGGTGGCAATCAGCACGTCACTGCCCAGAGCGGTGGCGGTAAAGGTGCCGTCGGCAGCGATGGTGCCCGTTTCTCCCACCACATTCCACCGCGGCGTCACTTCCAGGGTATGGCCGTAGGCGTCGCTGGCGACGGCGCGGAAGCGCTGCGTGCCCCGCATTTCCACCGTGGCGGTCTGCGGTAGCACTTGCAGCGCCACTGGCGGGTGCCCGACCACCGTCAGGGTGACCGGGGCAAGCTCGGCTACCCGGGCTTCTGCGGTGTTCTCGCCGGCCTGCGGGCTGGTGCGCAGCACGGTTTGCGCTCGGCCCTCGGCATCGCTGGTGAGGCTGGCTTGCTCCAGGGCAGCCTCCATCGGAGAAACGCGCAGCGCAATGGGCACATTGGGCACCGGGTTGCCGTGGGCATCCCGGACCGTCACCGTCAGGGTCACCGTGCCGCCGGCAATGGTCTCCGTCGCCTCGGCCTGAAGCGACAGCTGGGCGGGGGCGCCGGGGATGCCCTGCACTTCCACGGTGGCCTGCTGGTCGTCGGCACGCACTTGCACGCGGTTGGGGCCGGCCTGGGGGCTGGTGCGCAGGGTGGCGGTGGCCTGGCCCTGGGCGTCGGTGGTGGCCTCGGCCGGGGTGACAGCAGTGCCGGCGGTGAGGGCGGCAAAGCGCAGCGCCACGTTGGGCACCGGGTTGCCGTGGGCGTCTTGGACCTGCACGCGCACGGAGGTGGCCTCGCCGGCGATCACCTGCGTCGCCTCGGCCTGAAGCGACAGCTGGGCGGGGGCGCCGGGGATGCCCTGCACTTCCACGGTGGCCTGCTGGCCGTCGGCACGCACCTGCACGCGGTTGGGGCCGGCCTGGGGGCTGGTGCGCAGGGTGGCGGTGGCCTGGCCCTGGGCGTCGGTGGTGGCCTCGGCCGGGGTGACAGCAGTGCCGGCGGTGAGGGCGGCAAAGCGCAGCGCCACGTTGGGCACCGGGTTGCCGTGGGCGTCTTGGACCTGCACGCGCACGGAGGTGGCCTCGCCGGCGATCACCTGCGTCGCCTCGGCCTGAAGCGACAGGCGGGCGGGAGCGCCGGGGATGCCCTGCACTTCCACGGTGGCCTGCTGGTCGTCGGCACGCACTTGCACGCGGTTGGTGGTCACCGCAGGCGCCGCCGTCAGGGTAAACACGGCCTTGCCCGTGGCGTCGGTGGTGGCCGTAGCAGGCTCGACGCGGGTGCCTTCGGTGAGCGCTTGCGCCTGCACCGCCACCTCAGCGATGCCTTTGCCGCTTGCCCCTTGCACCATGACGGTGAGCTGCGTCTGCCCACCGGCAGCCACCTGGGCTGCCGCCGGCGTGGCCTCCAGCTTGGCCACTTTCTCGCGTTCGACGGTGATGGTGGCCGTGCCTTGGACTTCGTTGGCACTGGCAATCACCGTGACCGTGCCGGGCTTGAGCGCCGTAAAAAGCCCGTTGGCGTCGATGCGCCCGGCCTCGCCGCGGACCGACCAGGTAAACGTCAGGTCCGCCATGGGATTGCCCTTGGTGTCGCGGCCCACGGCCCGCAGCTGCAACGTCTGGCCCACGGTGACGGTGGCCGTGGCCGGCTCGACGTCGATGGTCTCCAGTGTGGGCTTGCCGCAGCCTCCTAGGGCCAGGAGGAGCAAGACCGCGCAGAGGGCAAGGGTGGCGAAGAGAGGCCGTGACGAGGTCATAGGTTCTCCTTCCAGGCAGTGACGTGAGGGGAGCCGTTGTGGCTCAGTATGATAGCACTTCATCGCCGGAAAGGCGACGGTCTTCTTGGTGCAGCAGCGTTTAGAGCTTGTTTAGGCCGTCAAAAGCGGCGATTTTGTAAGCTTCGGCCAGGGTGGGGTAGTTGAAGACGCTGTTGATGAAGTAGTCAATGGTGCCGCCAAAGGCCATCACCGCTTGGCCGATGTGAATGAGCTCGGCCGCGGCGTCGCCAATGGCGTGTACTCCCAGCAGCCGTAGGGTCTCGCGGTGAAAGAGCAGCTTGAGCATGCCGGTGTCGTCCCCGATGATGTGTCCTTTGGCGATTTCCCGGTAGCGGGCAAGGCCGCACTCGTAGGGGACGTGCGCTTTGGTAAGGGCTTCCTCGGTGTCGCCCACCATGGAGAGCTCCGGGATGGTGTAAATGGCATACGGCGACAGCCGAGAAAACGTCTCGCAGGGCAAGTCCAAGGCGTAGCTGGCGGCTAGGCGTCCCTGTTCCATGGAAGTCGAGGCCAAGGCAGGAAAGCCGATAACGTCGCCGGCGGCATAGACGTGCGGCACGTCGGTCTGGTAGCGGTCGTTGACGCGCAGCCGGCCGCGGGCATCGGGCTGCAGGCCCACGGCTTCCAGGTTGAGGTCGTCGGTGGCGCCCTGGCGGCCGATAGAGAACAGCAAGAGGTCAGAGACGATGCGCTTGCCGCTTTCCAGTTCGGTCACCAGGCGGTCGCGGTCGTCGATGAACACCCGGGTCACCGCTTCCCCCAGGCGCAAGGTCATGTTTTCTTTGCGCATGTAGTAAGTCAAGGTGTCAACGATCTCGTGGTCGACGAACTCAAGCAGGCGCTGCCTCTGGTCGATGAGGGTCACCTCCACCCCCAGGGCGGAGAAAATCGAGGCGTACTCGCAGCCGATGATGCCGGCGCCGACCACTGTCATCGTGCGCGGAATGGCCGGTATGTGAAGGATCTCGTCGCTGTCGATGATGCGTCCTGGCGTAAACGGGATGTGCGGCGGCCGTGCCGGCTTGCTTCCTACGGCGATAACGAACCGATGGCCGCGCAGGGTAGTGGTGGTATGGGCACCGCTGACGGTCACCGTATGCGGCGAGGCAAAAGCCGCCTTGCCGTAGTACACGTCAACGCCGTTGCGCAGCATTTGCGCCGCGATTACGTCGAGTTCCTGGCGGATGACGTGCTGCACGCGGAAGGTCAGGTCTTCAGGAGTGATGCGTTCTTTGATGCGGTACGCGGTGCCGTAGACGCTGTGCAGGCGCCAGCCGGTAAAGTAGAGGACTGCCTCGCGCAGGGTCTTGCTGGGAATAGTGCCGGTGTGCAGGCACGTACCCCCCACCACCTGGCGCTGCTCGATCAGGGCCACCCGCCGCCGGTGCTTGGCGGCAGCAAGCGCCGCTTTTTGCCCTGCCGGGCCGCTGCCGATCACGATAAGGTCATATTCTGGTAGAGGCGTGGGCATGGCTAAGCGTCTTGGGCACAGGCCTTCTCCTCCTCGCCAGAGAGTTCTTGCAGCAGGTCAAGAACTTCGGCAGGCGAGGGGAGGGAAAAGCGGGCGGCAGAGAACGCCTCGCCCACTTTGATGGTCCACTGCTCGGGCGGCACGGCGGCAAAGAGGTCCTCGTCAGTGCGGTCGTCGCCCATAGCGAGCACAAAATCCACCGGCTGTACTCGCTCCAGAAGGTGGGCAGCGGCAGCGCCTTTGTGCACTTCGGCCCACTTCACTTCGATGACTTTGTTACCGCTTTGCACCTGCAGGCCGGTGCCGGCGAGCATGCCTTGGAGCTGGCTGTAGAGCTCGCGCGCCTGCCAGAGCCCGAACTCGGGGTCAGCGGTGCGGTAGTGCCACACCAGGGAGAAGTCTTTCTCCTCTAGGGACGAGCCCGGCGTCTGCGCCACCACCCGCTCCAGGATGGGGCGCACCGAGGCTTTCCAGTCGTCGCGCAGCTCCGGGTGTAGCTTGCGCCACTCCCCCTCTGCGGGGTCGCGCAGCCAGGCACCGTGTTCGGCGATCAGGATGCAGCCGGTGCCCCCGAGCCAGCGCTCCATGGTGTGGCGGTCGCGGCCACTGATGATCGCCACGACGTTGCGGCGGTCGCGCTGCAGGGCCGCCAGGATGGCCAGCAAGCGAGGGGAGGGCGTAGCGCGCTGGCGGAGCTTGACCAGCGGCGTCAGGGTGCCGTCGTAATCAAGGAGCAGCGCCCGGCGTGTGGCGCGGCGGTAAGCGGCAACCAGCTTGCGCCGCTCCACGGCGGTGAGGGGGCGCGTGGCGCGCGCCGAGGGGGCACTGGCCAGCGAGGTGAGGAAGTTCTCGCACCAGTCGTCGACGGTGTGGGCGCAGATGCGCTTGTGCAGCGCCTGCATGCGCTCGGCCAGCACGTCTTCGGGCAAGGAGAGCACCTCGTGCAGGCGCTCGGCCATGCCCGCTTCGTCGTAGGGGTTGACGAAAAAGGCTTCTCCCATTTCCGAAGAGGCGCCGGCAAACTCGCTGAGGATCAAGGCGCCAGGGCGGTTTTCCTGGCAAGCCACGTACTCTTTGGCCACCAGGTTCATGCCGTCACGAAACGGGGTGACCAGCGCCACATCGGCGCGCCGCAGCAAGGCGCAGATCTCGTGGAACGGCAGGTTGCGGTGCACGTACTGCACCGGCGTCCAGGTGGTGGTGCCGTAAACGCCGTTGATTTCGCCTACCAGCTCGTCGACCTCGCGCTTGAGCTCCTGGTAGGCCACCAGCTTCTCGCGCGACGGCACCGCCACCTGGATGAGCATCACCCGCTCGCGCCACTCGGGATGGGTGCCCAGAAAGCGCCGGTAGGCCCGCAGGCGCGCCGGAATCCCCTTGGAGTAGTCGAGGCGGTCCATGCCCAGCAGCAGCTTGCGGTGGCCCAGGCTCTTGTCGAGGCGCTTGATTTCTGCCTTGGTCGCGGGGTCGTGGTGGATGGCGTTGAGGAACTGCTTGGGGTCGATGCCGATGGGGTGCACTTCAAACGCCACCTGACGCCCCCCTACGGAGAGGTAGCCGGTTTCGGCGTCGATCCCCAGCACGCGGTAGACGGCCCAGAGGAAGTTCTGCATGTAGCCAAACGTCTGAAAGCCAATGAGGTCGGCCCCCAGCAGCCCGCGCAGCAAGGCTTCGCGGCAGGGCAGGACGCGAAACGTCTCCGAAGAGGGAAAGGGGGTGTGCAGGAAAAAGCCGATGCGGGCTTCGGGCAGATGCTGGCGCAGCATTTGCGGCAGCAAGAAAAGGTGGTAGTCGTGGACCCAGATGAGTTCGTCGCCCCGGGCTTCTTCGAGCACGGCGTTGCAAAAGAGGCGGTTGACGTGGGCATAGGACTCCCACTCCTCCTCGCTGAAGGAGAAGTAGGTCTGAAAAGAGTGAAACAGCGGCCAGAGCGCCCGGTTGCTAAAGCCGTGGTAGTAGCGGTGAATGTCGCGGGCGCTCAGAAAGACGGGCACGCAGCGGTACTCTTCGCGCAGCAGGCGCTCTACGCGCCGCCGCAGGGCAGCGGTGCGGAAGTGCTCGCCGGGCCAGCCGATCCACAGGCTGTCGCGTCCCAGGTGAACGCGGGCCAGGGCCGTGGCCAGACCGCCCGAGCTGCGCTCGATCGCGATCTCGCCATCAGACCCCGTTTTGATCGTCACCGGCAGGCGATTGGAGACGATGAGCAACCGAGAGGTGGTATGTGCGCGGGAGGGCATGGCACCATCTCCTTTGGCAGAGGGTATGGAATGCCCCCAGGCGCCTGAAAACCTCAAAGACTCGGCCATCCAGCATTCGCAGCCCGGGGCCGAGCCGGGCCAAGCCGTCCTGAGCTGTTTGTCAAGTAGGCTGACACCCTACATCATACGTTGTCGGCGCCGCGATGGCAAGCCGGGCTGCCAGCGCTCGCCCCTAAGTCCTTGAAATTCCGCCCCTTGAGGCGATGGCCTGGAGAGCGGGCCGGCCAGCGCTGGCAGGGGTCTTGCAGGCTCCGGGCTCCCTGGCTAGAATCGACGGGTGTGACCGTGGCTGTGGCGATTGGCGGCGAAACGGTGCCGCCTTGCAAGGAGGAGGCCATGCCTATCTTGGAGTACCACTGTCAGGCGTGTGACCATCGCTTCGAGGTTATCGTGCACGGCACGCAGCAGCCCGTTTGCCCTGCTTGCCACAGTTCCCGCCTGCAGCGCCTGCTTTCGGTTTTTGCTGTGGCCGGCAAGCACGCCGAGACGCCGTCGCCGGGGCCGTGCCGCACCTGCGGGGATCCCCGCGGCCCGGGCGCCTGTGCCCTGGATGGCGCGGGGGGCTGACGGCGCTGGGGCGGTGATGGGGCAATGAAGTTTTCTGACTACGACCCAGGCGACTTTTACGACGAGATGTTCGAGGCGCGCGGCCGGCCGCGGCCGGGCGCGGCGCTGCTGGTGCAGCGGCTCGATGCCCTGCCCGAAGGCGAGTTGCTACGGCGGCAGCGGGCCGCAGAGCGCGCCTTGCTGCTCATGGGCATCACTTTCAACGTTTACGGCGAGGCCGCAGGCAGCGAGCGCATTTTCCCTTTTGACATCATCCCCCGCATCGTCGAAGCCCAAGAGTGGCAGCGCATCGAGCGCGGCCTGCGGCAGCGTATCGAGGCGCTGAACCTCTTTCTCGACGATGTCTACCACGCCCAGAAGATCCTCAAAGACGGGGTGGTGCCGGCGGAGCTCATCGCTTCGGCGCAGAGCTTTCGCCCCCCGTGTCTGGGGCTGTCGCCGCCACGCGGGGTGTGGATCCACATCGTGGGCACCGACTTGGTGCGCGACCGCGACGGGCAGCTCTACGTGCTCGAAGACAACCTGCGCTGCCCCTCGGGGGTGTCGTACGTGCTGGAAAACCGCCAGGTGCTCAAGCGCACCTTTCCCCAAGTCTTTGAGGCATCCCGGGTGCGGCCGGTCGACGACTATCCCAGCCGCCTCCTGGAGACGCTGCAATCGCTGGCCCCGGCCGGGATCGCCACCCCCCACGGTGGTGGTGCTTACCCCGGGAATCTACAACGCCGCCTACTTCGAGCACGCCTTTCTGGCGCAGCAGATGGGCATAGAGCTCGTCGAAGGCCGCGACTTGGTAGCGGCCGACGGCTTTGTGTGGATGCGCACCACCAAGGGCTTCCAGCGCGTTGACGTCATCTACCGCCGTATCGACGATGACTTCCTCGACCCGCTTACGTTTCGCGCCGACTCGCTGCTGGGGGTACCGGGGCTGATGGAGGTGTACCGCGCCGGCCGCGTGGCCCTGGCCAACGCCCCGGGCACGGGCATTGCCGACGACAAGGCGATTTACGCCTACGTGCCGCAGATCATTCGCTACTACCTCGGCGAGGACCCCATCTTGCCCAACGTGCCGACGTACATCTGCTGGGATGAGAAGCAGCGGCGCCACGTGCTGGCCAACCTCGACAAGCTGGTGGTGAAAATGGTCAATGCCTCGGGAGGCTACGGCATGCTCATCGGCCCGCACGCCACCGCCGCCGAGCGCGAGGCCTTTGCCGCCCGCATCGCCGCCGACCCCCGCGCGTACATCGCCCAGCCCACCCTAACCCTGTCGCGCGCCCCGGTGATCGTCGAGGACCGCTTCGAGGGCCGGCACGTGGACCTGCGTCCGTTTGTGCTTTACGGCGAAAAGCTCTACGTGCTGCCGGGGGGCTTGACGCGCGTGGCGCTGCGCAAGGGTTCGCTGGTGGTTAACTCCTCGCAAGGCGGGGGCAGCAAAGACACCTGGGTGCTGTCGTAGGGGCAAAGCGGTGCTCAGTCGTGTCGCCGACGCCGTTTACTGGATGAGCCGCTACATCGAACGGGCAGAAAACGTGGCGCGCTTTGTCGACGTCAACCTGCACCTGATGCTCGACTTGCCCCAAGACAGCGGCGAGCAGTGGGGGGCCGCTGGTGGACATCTCGGGAGACCGCGCCCTCTTTGAAGCGCGCTACGGCGCACCGAGCAAGGAAAGCGTGATCGGTTTTCTCACCTTTGACGCCGACTACCCCAACTCCATCGTCGCCTGCATCCAAAAAGCGCGCGACAACGCGCGCACGGTGCGCGAGGTGATCTCGTCGGAGATGTGGGAGCAAGTCAACAGCTTCTACCTGATGGTGCGGGAAGCAGCGGCAAGCGGGCGGGCGATGGAAGAGCCGCACGCCTTTTTTACCGCGGTGAAAATGGCCAGCCACCTCTTTGTCGGCATTACCGACACCACCATGACGCACGGCGAGGCCTGGCACTTCAGTCGCCTGGGGCGCATGCTGGAGCGTGCCGACAAGACGTCGCGCCTGCTCGACGTAAAGTACTTCATTCTCTTGCCTTCGGTGGCCGACGTGGGCACGCCGTTTGACGACATCCAGTGGGCGGCGGTGCTCAAGTCGGCCAGTGCTCTCGAGATGTATCGCAAGCGGCACGGACGGCTGCGGCCGGATCGCATTGCCGAGTTTCTTATCTTAGACCGCGAGTTTCCGCGGGCCATCCACCACTGCCTGGTAAAAGCGCAGGAATCGCTCCACGCCATTTCCGGCTCGCCACCGGGCACGTTTAGCAACGCCGCCGAGCGGCGCCTGGGACGCCTGCGGGCCGAGCTGGATTACGCCCAGATCCAGGACATCATTGCCGGCGGCCTGCACGAGTTCCTCGACGCCTTGCAGGCCAGGCTTAACGGCGTGGGCGATGCCATTTTCGAGACCTTTTTTGCCCTGCGCCCTCTCGAGCCTTCCTTGCTCTATCCGCGAGGCCGCCTATGACCTTCTGCTTGGGAATGAAAGTGCGCGAGGGCCTGGTGGCGATCGCCGACACGCGCGTGACTTCTGGTGCCGAAAGGATCACGGCGCGCAAGGTGTCGGTGCACCAGCACGGCCGCCACTCCATGTTCCTCATGACCTCGGGGCTGCGCTCGGTGCGGGACAAGGCGGTGACTTACTTCGAGGAGGTGATCGAGGCCAGCGGCGAGACCTTTGACAAGCTCTACAAAGCCGTCAACGCCTTTGCCGCCCAGGTGCGGCGGGTGGCGGCGGAGGACAAAAAAGCGCTGCAAGAAAGTGGCCTGCCTTTTACCCTCTATTCCCTGGTGGGCGGCCAGCTGGAAAACGACCGCGAGCACAAGCTGTACTTGCTCTATCCGGAAGGCAACTGGGTGGAAATCACCGAAGGCACCCCGTATCACATCATCGGCGAGTCGGGCTACGGCAAGCCGCTGCTCGACCGTGCCCTTGACTACGAGGCCTCGCTGGCCGACGCCCTCAAAATCGGCTACCTGGCTTTTGACGCCACGCGCACCAGCGCCACCGACGTCGATTTCCCGCTCGACGTGGTGATTTACCGCAAAGGAACGTACGTGATGGTCGAGCACCGCTACGAGCGCCAGGACCTCATCGCGGTGTCGAACTGGTGGCAAGAACGGCTACGGCAAGCGGTGGCCGAGCTGCCCTCGGCCTGGGTGCAGCAGGCCCTTGCCAAAGTGCCGCTGCTGGCCCCCGCCCCGGTGTCGTGACATGCGCTTTGCCATCACCCACACGCTGGCCTACACCTACAGCCGGCCGGTGTTTCTCGAACCTCTGACGGTGCGCCTGCGCCCGCGCTGCGACAGCTGGCAGCGCCTACACCACTTCCGCCTGCAAGTCGACCCGCCGCCCGCCGGGCTCTCAGAGTGCATTGACCTCGACGGCAATGCCACGGCCAGCGTATGGTTCACCGGTCTGCACCACTACCTTACCGTGACCGCGACGGCAGAAGTAGAGACGCTGCGGGCCAACCCCTTTGACTACGTGCTCGCGGCGACGGCGGTGACGTTGCCCTTTGCGTATGCCGAAGCCCAGCGCGCCGTCCTTGCCCCCTACTGCCAGCCCCTGGCGCCGGCGGCCGCGGTTGCCGACTTTGCCCGCGCCGTGCTGCACGAAGTGGGCGGCGCCACCGTGGCGTTTCTCAGCACCCTGGCGCGGCGCATTGCCGAGCACTGCACACAGGTAGTCCGCCCCCGCGGCGAGCCCTGGCCGGCCGCCCAAACCCTGGCGCAGCGCCGCGGCGCCTGCCGCGACCTGGCCGTGCTTTTTCTCGAGGCTTGCCGCGCCGTGGGCTTGGCGGCGCGCTTTGTCAGCGGTTACCACGAAGGCGAAGTACCACCAAAGGAGCACCAGCTGCACGCCTGGGCCGAGGTCTACTTGCCGGGGGCCGGGTGGCGCGGCTACGATCCCAGCCTGGGGCTGGCGGTGGCCGACCGCCACGTGGCCCTGGCTGCCGGCCGCACGCCGCAGGACGCCGCCCCCCTTACCGGCACCTTCCGCGGCACCGGCGCCACCTCTTCCCTACAGGCCACGATTCGCCTGCAGGTCGCTGGCGCCGAGGTTTCGGCTCCCCCTACTTAAGTGGGGAAGCGCCGCGTGCGCGCCAGGCGCTCGCGGGCCTGCGCGAGGGCTTGGGATTCCGCTTCTTCGCGTGTGGCTCCTTGCCCACGGGCGATAATCGCCCCGGGGCTGACGTTGTCGACTTCGCAGAGAAACTTGTCGCCCAGCTTGTACGAGACGACGTTGACTTCCCAGCCCGCCAGCTGCTCGCGGCGGCGCACGTACTGCTCAGGCCGCAGGGTTGCTGCTTCCGCCATACCTCTCTCCTTGCCTTACGGTTTCTCCACCGGCACCCCGACCAGGTTGCCCCACTCGGTCCAGGAGCCGTCGTAGTTTTTGACTTCCGGGTAGCCCAAGAGGTACTTGAGGACGAACCAGGTGTGGCTCGAGCGCTCGCCAATGCGGCAGTACGCAATCGCCGGCTTGTCGGGTGTCACGCCCTGGGCCTCGTAGAGAGCCTTGAGTTCGTCGGCCGACTTGAAGGTGCCGTCCTCATTGCAGGCCAGGCCCCAGGGGATGTTCTTGGCGCCCGGAATGTGGCCGCCGCGCTGGCAGGTCTCGGGCAGCCCCGGCGGCGCCAGGATCTCGCCGGTAAACTCCTGCGGGCTGCGCACGTCGATGAGCGAAGCGCTGCGGGCCTCCATGGCGCTGCGCACTTCGGGCAAGTAGGCACGGATCGAGAAGTCGGGATCCTTGGCCCGGTAGGTGGTCGGCGACACCTGGGGCACTTCCGTGGTCAGCGGGCGTCCTTCTTCGATCCACTTCTTGCGCCCGCCGTTCATCAGCCGCACGTCGGCGTGGCCGTAAATTTTCATCTGCCAGAAGGCCCAGGCAGCAAACCAGTTGTTGTTGTCACCATAGAGAATCACGGTAGTGTCGTTGCTGATGCCGGACTGACCCATCAGGCGTTCGAACTGGTCCTTGGGGATGATGTCACGGCGCACCGTGTCGCAGAGCTGGGTTGTCCAGTTCCAGGCGATGGCCCCGGGAATGTGGCCTTGCTCGTACGCGGTGGTGTCCACGTCGACTTCGACAATGCGGACATTGGGGTCGTTACGGTGCTGGTCAACCCAGGCGGTGGTGACGAGCACCTCGGGATGCGCGTACTCGGCCATACTCCGCTCCTTCATGCTGGCAGGGGTTACAGGAAGTCGGACGCTTGCGTGGTACTACTGGTGACTATAACGGGGATTGCTTAAGAAGACAAGGCAGCGGGTGGCGTCAGCGCTGCTCTGGCATGCGGCCCACGGTGAGGGACACAGTAAGCCGCGCCTGCTTCCGCCAAACCTCCACTTGCACCGTTTTGCCCACCGGGGTAGCGGCCACCAGCCGCTGCAAGTCAAAAGGCGTGGCCACCTCCTGCCCGTCAAAGCGCAGGATGACGTCTCCGGCAAGCAGGCCGGCGCGCTGCGCCGGCTGCGCCTCGAGCACGCCGTGCACGTAGGCGCCACGCGGGGCGGCAAGGCCGAGCTCCCGGGCCTTATCGGCATCCAGCGGCCGAATTTGCACCCCCAGCCAGCCGCGCTGCACCTGCCCGGTGGTGTACAGCTGCGGCAGGACGGCCTTCACGGCGTCGATGGGAATGGCAAACCCCAGCTCGCCGCGCCCCACCGTGGCGGTGTTGATGCCCACCACTTCTCCGCGCATGTTGACCAGGGGGCCGCCGCTGTTGCCGGTGTTGATCGAGGCGTCGGTCTGGATGTACCCCCCGACGACGCCCGAGCGAAGGAAGTTACGGGCCACGGCGCTCACGATGCCCAGCGTCACGGTGTGGTCGAAGCCAAAGGGGCTGCCAATCGCCACCACC
The DNA here is from genome assembly GCA_026005175.1 of Candidatus Tectimicrobiota bacterium. Classification (GTDB taxonomy): domain Bacteria; phylum Tectomicrobia; class Entotheonellia; order Entotheonellales; family Entotheonellaceae; genus BPKO01. Next base: position 151,650 of record BPKO01000003.1, on the reverse strand, counting down.
AGCTCGCCTACTTGCAAAGCGGCAGAGCTGCCCAGCGGCGCCACCGGCAGCGGTTGCTCAGTGGCCAGGCGCAGCAGGGCGATGTCGCCCACCGGATCGCGGCCGATGACGGTCGCCGTGGTCGTGCGGCCGTCGTACAGGCGCACCTCGATGGTGGTGGCGTCTTCGACGACATGGTAATTGGTAAGCGCCAAGCCGTCGGCACGGATGATGAAGCCACTGCCAGTGACAAAGGGGCGCGGCGCTTCCGGCACGGCAGGATGGTCCGGGGGGAGGGCCTGCTTGGCGTCTTTGAGGTGGACTTTGAGGCTCACCACCGCCGGCAGCAGCTGCTGCGCCAGAGAAACCAGTGCCGCATTGAGCTGGTGCAGTGGCGGCGGCGCCTGGGCGGCGTCGGTTGCGTGCCACAGGGGTGGCGAGGCCGGCGTTGCCCCCAGCAGCAGGCCGGCTACCAGACCACCGCACAAGAAGCAAGTCAGAACAAGCCTGGGTACAGCCATTGCATCTCACCCGTCTTTGTGCTACAAACGCCTGACCCTGGTAGAGTGGCTTTTATTGTAGCATGTTTCTCGGCAGATGAGGCGGGAGATGCTCATGGTGCAACAGGAGTCGGCGGCAGCGCGCCTGCGCCAGCGCCTGCAGCGTGGGCTGGTGGTGGCGCCGTTTGTTTACGATGCCTTTCAGGCCAAGATTGCCGAGCAGGTTGGGCTTGAGGCGGTCTACATGACCGGGTTTGGCACCGCCGCGGCGCGGGGGTATCCGGACGTGGGGCTGCTCACCCTCACGGAGATGGTCCGCAACCTCGAGTACATCGCGGCGGCGGTCAGTTTGCCGGTGATCGCCGACGCCGACACCGGCTACGGCAACCCGCTCAACGTGCAGCGCACGGTGCAGGCCTACCTGCGGGCGGGCGCTGCGGCCTTGCACATCGAAGACCAGGTCTTTCCCAAAAAATGCGGCTTCATGCAAGGCAAGCAGGTCATCCCGCGCGCCGAGATGGTGCAAAAGATCCGGGCTGCCCTCGATGCCCGGGGCGAGCACGCGCTAGTGCTTATTGCGCGCACCGATGCCCTGGCGGTGCACGGCTGGGACGAGGCCGAGGCGCGGGCGCGGGCGTATTACGAAGCCGGGGCCGATCTCGTCTTCGTCGACGGCATCCGCACCCGTGCCGACCTGGAAACCTATGCCGAGCGGCTCCGCGACGTGCCCAAGCTCTACAACGGCGGCCTGCTGCCGGCGGCGGAGGTCGCCGCCTTGGGGTTTCAGCTCATGATCACCGGTGGCACGTTAGGGGCGGTTTATGAAGCCGTCCGCAGTCTCATGCAGGAGCTCAAAACCACCGGCACCACGCAGGCCAACCAGGCGCGGGATCGGTGGTTTGAGGAGGTCACCACCCTGCTGGGCTGGCCACGGGTTTATGAACTGGAGCGCCGCTACGGGGTGTGAGCCAAGAGATGAGGAACGCCCCGCCGCTGCTTGCCGTTCACGACGTGACCGTGCGCTTTGGGGGCATCGTCGCCCTGGAAGGGGTGACGTTCTCGGTGGCGGAGGGCGAAATCGTCGGTCTCATTGGCCCGAACGGGGCGGGCAAAACCACGCTTTTTAACTGTCTCAGCCGCCTGTACACGCCCGAGCGGGGCGACATTCGCTTCGCCGGTCACTCGCTGCTTCCGCTTCCGCCGTTTCGGGTGGCTGCCCTCGGCATTGGCCGTACCTTCCAGAACCTGGCGCTGTTCCAGAGCATGACGGTCCTGCAGAACGTGATGGTGGGCATGCACTGCCGCACGCGCAGCGGGTTTGTGCGCCAGGCCTTGCGCTGGCCCGGGGTGAGAGACGAAGAGTCGCAGGCGCGCCGCGCGGCCATGGAGCTATTGGACTTTCTGGGGCTTGCCGCCCTGGCCGAGCGGCCCGTGGCTGGCCTGCCGTTTGGGACCCTAAAGCGGGTGGAGCTGGCCCGGGCCTTGGCCAGCCGTCCCCGGTTGCTGTTGCTCGACGAGCCGGCAGGCGGCTTGAACCACGAAGAAGTCGAGACCCTGGGGGCGCTGATTCGCAGCTTGCGGGACGAGCGCGGCATTACGGTCCTGCTTGTCGAGCACCACATGCATCTGGTGATGCAAGTCTCTGACCGGGTCGTGGTTCTGGACTTTGGTCGCAAGATCGCCGAGGGCACACCGGCGCAAGTGCAGCGCGATCCGGCGGTCATCGAGGCCTATCTCGGGAGCGACGCAGAATGACCGCTTTGCTCGAAGTGGAAGGGCTCACTGCGTTCTACGGGTGGTCACAGGTGCTGCACGGCATCAGCTTCGTCGTTGCCCAGGGAGGGATTACGGCGATTTTGGGCGCCAATGGCGCGGGCAAGACGACGACCCTGCGGGCGGTGTCGGGGATGGTGCGCACCGCGGGAGTGGTGCGCTTTGCCGGGCAGCGCATCGACGGCAAGGCTACCGAAGACATCGTGCGGTTGGGGATTGCCCACGTCCCGGAGGGGAGAGGCACCTTCGTCAACCTGACAGTAGAAGAAAACCTGCGCCTTGGGGCCTATGTGCGCCGGGACAAAGCGCGGGTGGCTGCCGACTTGGACCGCGTGTACGGCTACTTCCCCATTCTGGCACAGCGGCGCCGGCAACTGGCCGGTACCCTCTCGGGCGGCGAGCAGCAGATGCTGGCCTTGGCCCGGGCCCTAATGCTGCGTCCGCGCTTGCTGCTGCTTGATGAGCCGTCGCTGGGCTTGGCGCCGTTTGTGGTGCGTGAAATCTTCGACATCGTCCGCACGATCAACCGGGAAGAAGGGGTAGGCGTGTTGCTTGTGGAACAGAATGCCGCCATGGCCCTCCATCTGGCTGACCGCGCTTACTTGCTTGAAACCGGCCGGGTGGTGATGGCCGGCGCTGCGGCAGAGCTGCGGCAGAACGAAACCGTACGGCGTGCCTACCTCGGGTATTGAGGGAAACCCCCTATGGAGACGCTGCTGCAGCAGCTGGCTTCGGGGCTGGCCAGTGGCGGCATTTATGCCAGCTTGGCACTGGCCCTGGTGATGATTTACCAAGCCACCGACGTGGTGAACTTTGCGCAGGGCGAAATGGCGATGTTCAGTACCTATCTAGCCTGGACCCTGCTCAATGCTGGCGTGCCATACTGGGCAGCCTTCGTGGCCACCGTCGTGCTTTCGTTTGTGGGCGGGCTGCTCATCGAACGCCTCATCATTCGGCCGGTGGAGGACGCTCCCATTTTGTCGATTGTCATCGTCTGTATCGGCCTGCTGGTCATCCTCAACAGCCTGGCTGGGTGGATCTACTCCTACATCATCAAACCCTTTCCCAGTCCTTTCCCCCCGCGTCCCCTCCGGCTGGGGAGCGTGGTGTTTGGTACGCACGATCTGGGGGTCATCGGCATCACCTTGCTCATGCTCTTGGGGCTGTACGTCTTTTTTCGCTTCACGCCGCTGGGGCTGGCCATGCGGGCGGCAGCGCAGAATCCGGTTTCTAGCCGGTTGGTGGGCATTCGCGTGGGGTGGATGCTCGCCTTGGGCTGGGGATTGGCGGCGGTGCTAGGGGCGGTGGCGGGCATGCTGGTAGCGCCGGTGGTGTTTCTGGAGCCCAACATGATGAGCGGTATTCTCATTTATGCCTTTGCCTCTGCCACCCTAGGCGGCTTTACCAGCCCGGTGGGGGCGGTGGTGGGCGGCTTCCTCGTGGGGATCACCGAGAACCTGGTCGGCACTTATGTGCCGCTGATTGGCACGGAACTGAAGCTGACCGTGGCCTTGGTCCTGATCATCGGGGTGTTGCTGGTGCGACCGAGCGGGTTGTTCGGCCGGGCTACGGTGCGCAGGGTGTAACGGCGATGGCCAAGCTCGACGAAGCCCTGGTCTCTTCTAAGCTACGCTATCCCTGGCGGGCTTCCCGGGTGCTCGGCTATGGCAAGGGGATGGCAGGGGGGCTCCTGTTTGCCGCCGCGGTGGTGGTGCCGTTTTTCCTTAGCAATTACCAGGTATTTCAGCTGACGCTGGCTTACGTGTACGCCATTGCCTTGCTCGGGCTGAACCTCCTCACCGGCTACAACGGCCAGATTTCGCTTGGACATGGGGCTTTTTACGCCATCGGTGCTTACACGGCCGCCATCATGATGGAGCGCTGGCAGATTCCCTACGGCTGGACGCTGCCCGCGGCTGGCGTGATCTGCCTGGGCGTGGGCTGGCTGTTTGGCATTCCCGCCCTGCGTCTTGAGGGCCTTTATCTGGCGCTGGCGACGTTCACGTTGGCGCTGGCGGTGCCTCAGCTCCTCAAGTATTTTGAGGCCTGGACCGGTGGCGTGCAAGGCATCGTCCTAATGAAGCCAGAGGTGCCTTGGGGATTGCCGGTGAACCAGGATCAGTGGCTCTACTTTCTGACGCTGGGGGTGTTGCTGCTGGCCATGCTCCTGGGCCGCAATCTCCTGCACGGGCGCGTGGGGAGGGCCATCGTGGCAATTCGTGACCATCCCGTGGCGGCAGCGACCATGGGCATCCACGTGCCCCTGTACAAGGCGCTCACCTTTGGCGTCAGCGCCATGTATACGGGAGTCGCCGGGGCCCTAGGGGCGATTGTTATTCAGTTTGTTGCGCCCGATAGCTTCAACGTCTTCTTGTCGATTTCCTTTCTGGTGGGAATCATCGTCGGCGGTTTGGCTTCGATCTCGGGAGCGATTTTCGGGGCGTTGTTCATTCAGTTTGTGCCCAACTACGCGCAGGATCTCTCCAAAGCCGCCCCCTGGGCAATTTATGGGGTATTCCTTATCCTCTGCATGTACGTCATGCCAACGGGGATAGCCGGGTTCCTGCGCCGCCTCACGCGGCGGTGGCAGGTGGGAGGCACAGCGGACCGCGCGGTCTGAGGTGCCGCAACCGAAGAGAAGGAGCAGGCATATGGTGCGCAGATGGGGTGGGCTGGCTCTGGTGCTGGTGCTTGGCCTTGCCGTTGGCGTTGCCACGGGGGCCAAGCAGTATGATCCGGGCGCCAGCGATACGGAAATCAAAATCGGCAACACCAATCCCTACAGCGGACCGGCGTCGTCATACGGCACCATTGGGCGGGCGCTGGCTGCTTACTTCAAGATGGTCAACGAGAAGGGGGGCATCCACGGACGCAAGATCACCTTCATCAGCTACGACGACGGCTACAGTCCCCCCAAGACGGTAGAGCAAGTACGCCGCTTGGTGGAGCGCGATCAGGTGCTGCTGCTGTTTAACACCTTGGGAACGCCCACCAATACGGCCATTTGGGAGTATGTGAACCGCCGGAAGATTCCACACCTGTTCGTGGCCACCGGCGCCACCAAGTGGGGTGATCCCGAAGGCCATCCCTGGACCATGGGCTGGCAGCCGAACTACCAGAGTGAGGGACGAATTTACGCCAAGTACATCCTGCAGCACCTGCCGCAAGCCCGCATCGGCATTCTGTACCAGAATGACGACTATGGCAAAGACTATGTCAAGGGGTTCAAGGACGGTCTGGGCGACAAGGCCGCTGACCTGATCGTTTTGGAGCAGAGCTACGAAGTGACCGATCCCACCGTGGAGTCTCAGATCATCAACTTAAAAAACAGCGGCGCCAACGTCTTTTTCAACGTTACCATTCCCAAATTCGCCGCCCAGGCCATCCGCAAGGCAGCCGAAATTGGCTGGCAGCCGGTTCACTTCTTGAACAGCGTTTCGAACTCCATCGAGGCGGTGTTGCGGCCGGCGGGTTTGGACAACGCCCGGGGGATCATCTCTGCGTTCTATCTTAAGGATCCCGACGATCCGCAGTGGCAAGACGACCCGGCGGTGCAGGAGTGGCGCGCCTGGATGCGCCGTTACTACCCAGAGGGCAATATCCACGATGTTTTCAACGTTTACGCCTATTCTGTGGCACAGACGCTCGTCCACGTGCTCGAGCGGTGTGGCGACACCCTCACACGGGCCAACGTCATGCGGCAAGCCGCCAGCATTAAGGATCTGACGCTGCCCATGTTGCTCCCGGGCATCACCATCAATACCAGTCCGACGGATTTTTACCCCATCGAGCAGCTGCAGCTGGGGCGCTTTGATGGCACAAAGTGGGTCCTCTTCGGGGAGGTGCTCGCAGCGCGCTAGGGGCTTTAGATAATTAGCCGGCGCTCTTCTTCGGGCTCGCGCGTCGGGCGCGGCGGCGTATAGGGCAAGATGATGCGGCGGCTGGGGCGCTCCTTGGCACGCTGCAAGCTGCGCTCAAGCAAGGCGGTGACAAAGGGATTGCGCTTGAGCCGCTGCGGGTCGTCTTCGGCCAGCGAACGGGCTGCCGCCACGGCGCGCAGCGCCTCGCGGCGCCGCCCGGTGCGCAGCAAGTAGTAAGCCATTTCCTCGAGGCGCAGCTGCATAAGGCGGCGGGTGCGGTCATCGAGCACTTCTTCCAGGGCCTGGGCATAAACCTCCTGGATGCGCTCTTGCTGCGTCATCTCGCTGACGACGAGAGGGCTTTCTTCGATGTCGCGCAGCCGGTCGCCGTACTTCTGCGTCACCGAGTCGGGAAGCGTCCAGCCGGCAAACTCGGGCAACTCGAGGATCTCCGCCGGGCGGTCACGGTACGCCGCTGCCTCTTGCAGGTCGGCTTCGCTAAGTGCGGCATAAATGATGGGGCGCTCGAACCGGGTGTTGGGTTCGCCAACCACGTCAAGAAGCAGGAAGAAGTCCTCAGGAACCGGTGTGCCGGTCTCCTGATTCCACGTGTAGGCCAGCGCGACCAGGTGCTGGCCGTAAATGGGGTCGAGCTCGATGAGGGGCAAGTGCTCCTGGGCTTTGGCCAGCAGCTCCGGCAGCTCACGCTTGCTCACCTGGAGGCGCAGTGCCTCTTTGATGCCGGTGTCGTAGTTGAGGATCAGGTAAGCGACGTTGTACCCCCCGAAAGGCTTGGTGCGAATGAGCCACAGGACCCGGTCCCCGGCACCGTCGATATGGCTGGCCAGGCACTTTTCGAGGCGGTGGGTGACGGTGCCCACGCGGGCGGTGCGCGTGGCTTCAGCGCCTTCAGGCACTTTGACGCCCTGGGCCCCGGAGCCGGTGAAGCGCCCGCCGGATGGTTTTTTGCAGAGGCTTGGCAGCGGCTTCTGCCAACAGGTCTTGCAGCAGGGCGGCGCTCTCTGGCAGCGCAATGTGGCCGGCGGTTTCTACAAAGGCATAGCGGTCGCGGGCGTCGATGATGGGGCGCAGGCTGCGCAGCACGGCAAGGGCCACCGCAGGGTGCGCTGATGCCAGCTCGCGGGCCAAGTCGCACGCCAGGGCAATGGGCAGGTTGAGCACCGCCTGCTGCCAGCGAGGTGCCAGTTCCCCTTCGGCAGTAAGGGCGGTGTCACCCGCTTCCTGTAGCTGCGCCAGGGTGTCGGCGGCGCGCCGCAGCGCCTCGCCGTACGGCGAGTCCACTTCTCCCCCAAGGGGTTCGGCCACCGCCGCCGCCTGATTGCGAATCGCCAGTGGCACTTCGGGCTGGCGGCTCACGCTCTGTAAGAGCGGCACGTATTCCCTGGCGCCCGCCGCCTGCACGAGCTCGAGCAAGACGCGCTGCTGGGGGGTGGGGAGGCGGGCAAACTTGCGTTCGAGCTGTTTGGGGAGGTCACCGTGCTCGCGGTGCAGGTCGTCGAGCGCGGCGCGTGCCGACGCGGGCGACGCGGCCGCGGTGCTCAGGGAGGCCAGTTTTGCCGCCAGTGACGCTTTGGTTTCCGCATGCACAGCCAACCCCCTCCTCTGGGTGTCTCCGGCGCCGCCCCGGCGCTGGCTGGGCAGAAGTGTAAAGTGCCCCCCCTGGTTTGTCAAATCCACCCGTTAGCGGTATGATAGGCAGGCAGGCCGGACTGCGGAGTGACCGGCAAGGAATGGCGATGGCAGGACTGCGGCTGACGGTGTGGCCCAACCCGGTGGGCCGCACCCATGGCAACGAGCAACGCTGGTACTTCCACGCCTCGGTGCGTGAGGAAAGCGCCCGCCACGTCCACCTCTACCGCTACCGAGGCGAGTGGTACGACACGGAGGGGCGCTTGCGGGCCACCAAGGAAGAAGCGCTCGATATCCACCTGGCTCCCTTGCAGTGCCTTGCCTACGCTGATTTGTGGGTAACCAGCGCCCTGCCGCGCTTTCGCTATCGCCTGCTGCTTTTCGGGCGGGACGAGCAGGGCAAAGAGGTGCAAGCCGAAGCGGTGTTGCAGTGCCACTAGCGGCGCGGTGCTTGCCTGCCACCCCGAAATGGTCTATAGTGTGGCTGCCGCGGGGAGCGAAAAACAACGCCCCGGCAGGAGAGGCGGTGCTGCCGCTTTCTGCCAGGGCGAGGAGCCGACGATAGGATTCGAACCTACGACCTACTGATTACGAATCAGTTGCTCTACCGCTGAGCTACGTCGGCATCGCCCCCAATGGTAGTCAATGTGAGCGCGTCCGTCAAGGGGCGCCGTGGCTCTCTGGCAAGAAGCGGTCAGGTAGAAGGAGAGCACAGCGCATGTCGACGCAGACCTTTTTGAGCGGGTTTTTCTTGGGCCTCCTGCTCGGTACGGTGCTGACGTACGGGGCCCTACAGGTGCTGAGCCGGCAGCGCATTCGCTGCCACAAGCGTGAGATTGAGGAGCTGACCGAGCAGTTCCAAGAGCTGTTTCGCCAAATTGACCGCGGGAAGAACAAGAACCGCTAGCCACTGACCCGGCCCTGGCGGTGCCATTTGCCGGAGAGGAAGGGGCAAAGCGCCGTTCCTCCTGTGCACAAAGGCATACAGCAGCGTATGGTTTCCCAGTCTGTTCCCCAGCGCCCCTGGCGTGTCGCCCTCTTTGCTACCTGCCTGGTTGATGCCTTCTGTCCCGAGGTGGGAGAGGCGACGGTGCGCCTGCTGCGCCGCCTTGGCCTGCAAGTGGACTTCCCGCAAGCGCAGACCTGCTGTGGGCAGCCAGCTTTCAATGCCGGCTTTCGCCACCAGGCGCGCGCGGTGGCCCGGCGCAATTTGGAGATCTTGGCCGGCTACGACTACGTGGTGGTGCCTTCGGGCTCCTGTACCGCGATGCTGCGCTGCTTCACGCCCGAGCTCTTTGCCGACACCCCCGCGCTGGCCGCCCAAGCCCAGGCGCTGGCTGCCCGCACCTACGAGCTTTCGGAGTTTCTCGTGCGCGTGGTGGGCGTTGAGCGCATCGAAGCCACCTTTGCCGGCAAAGTCGCTTACCACGCCTCTTGCCACCTCTTGCGCGAGCTGGGGGTGAAGGAAGAGCCGCGGCGCTTACTGGCGCAGGTGCAGGGGCTGGAACTGGTGCCCATGGAGCTTGCTGAGCAGTGCTGCGGCTTTGGCGGCACGTTTGCAGTGAAGTACCCGACGCTTTCTGACGCCATGCTGCGCAAAAAGCTCGCCGCCCTGCAGCGCGCCGGCGCCGATACCCTGGTGTCCTGCGACAGCGGTTGCCTGCTGCACTTGGCCGGGCGGCTGCACCGCCAGGGAGAAGGGATCCGGGTCTTGCACCTGGCGCAGGTGCTGCAGCCGACAACAGAAGGACCCTAGCCATGCGCCTGGCTACCGAAGCCTTTGTGACCAATGCCGAGCGCGCCTTGCAGGACGCCACCCTGCAGCAGGCGCTTACCCGCCTGGTCAACAACTTCGTGCCGCGCCGCCTTGAGGCCATGGCCGCGCTGGGCAATGCCGAGGAACTCCGCACCCGGGCGCGGGAAATCAAGGCCGAAGCGATTGCCCACCTCGACGTCTACCTGGAGCAGTTTGCCGCCCGCCTGCAGCAGCTCGGCGGCCAGGTACACTGGGCTGACGATGCGGCCGAGGCGCGGCAGATCATTGCTTCCCTGGCGGCCCAGTACGGCGTCAAGCGCGTGGTCAAGGGCAAGTCGATGGCCACCGAGGAGATCGACCTCAACGCCTTTCTGGAGCAGCAGGGCTACGAGGTGCTGGAGACCGACCTGGGCGAGTACATCATCCAGCTGGCCGGCGAGACGCCGTCGCACATCATTGCGCCCGCCATCCACAAGACCCGGCAGCAGATTGCGGCGCTTTTCCACGACAAACTCGGCGTGCCCTATACCGAGCACATCCCGGAGATGACCCAGATTGCCCGCCGCACCCTGCGCCAGCACTTCCTCCAAGCCGACATGGGCATCACCGGGGTGAATTTTGCTATTGCCGAGACCGGCTCGATCGTGCTGGTCACCAACGAGGGCAACGGGCGCTTGTCGTCTACCCTGCCGCGCCTCCACGTGGCGGTGATGGGCATGGAAAAAATCATCCCCCGCCTGGCCGACTTGCCGGTGATGCTCAAGGTGCTTACCAACAGCGCCACGGGCCAGAAGATCTCGAGCTACGTCACCCTGATTACCGGTCCGCGGCGGGCCACGGACTTGGACGGGCCGGAAGCCCTGCACGTGGTGATCCTCGACAACGGCCGCACCCGCCTGCTGCACGAGGAGACGCGCGAAGCCCTCTACTGCCTGCGCTGCGGCGCCTGCCTCAACGTCTGCCCCATTTACCAAAATGTCGGGGGACACGCCTACGGCTGGGTTTATCCTGGCCCTATCGGTGCCGTGCTCACCCCGATGCTGGTGGGCCTGGACAGAGCAGCCCACCTGCCGCGGGCGAGTACCCTGTGTGGCGCTTGCCGCGAGGCGTGTCCGGTGAAGATCGACTTGCCTCGCCTGCTCTTGCACCTGCGGCACGACTTGGTGCAGACGCGCCGCGTCTCGCCGGTCGAGCGGCTGCTGTTTGCCCTTTGGGCCTGGCTCATGCAGCACCCCACGCTTTACGGCTGGGCCCTGCGCGCTGCGGCCTGGCTGCAAACCCCCTTTGCCCGCCAGGGCTGGCTGCGCCGCTTGCCGCCGCCGTTTGCCGGCTGGACGCAGTTTCGCGATTTTCGCGCCGTGGCGACCCGTCCCTTCCGCCAGCGCTGGCAAGAGACGCTGCGGCACGAAGGGGCTTCTGGAGGCGAGACGCGTCATGGCTGAACAGAGCGCCTTTCTGGCACGCGTGCGCCAGGCCTTACACCGCGACCACGGGGCAGCGCCGGGCGTCCCCCGGGCCGCGCCCTCCGAGCTGCACGCCGCTGCGGCGGCGCTGCAGCAGCAGCTGGCAGGACAGCGCGATACCCTTCTGGCACGCCTGCAACACGAAGTGCAAGCGGCCGGTGGCAAGGCGGTGCGGGTGGCCTCACCGGCAGAAGCCACGGCATACATCACCCGCCTTGCCCAGGACAAGGGCGCCAAGCGGGTGGTGCGCTGGCCGGCGGCGCTCCTTGAGACCCTCGAAGTCGACGCGGCGCTGGCCCACTGTGGCATTGACGTCCGCGTGGCCCCTCTGGTTTCAGAGGCAGATGAAGCCACGCTGGCCGCGCAGCGTCAGGTGTGGCGGCAGTGGCTGGCCGAGGCCGATCTGGGCCTTTCTGGCGTCGATTACGCCATTGCCGAGACGGGAACCCTGGCCCTGACGGCACGGCCAGGACAGCTGCGGGGCGTCTCCTTGCTGCCGCCGGTGCACGTTGCCGTGGTGGAGGCCGCGCAAGTGGTGCCCACCCTGGCCGATTGCTTGCTTTTGCTGCGTGCCAGGGAGCCCGAGGTGCAGCAGGCTCTCACCAGCTGCGTCTCGTTTATCACCGGTCCCAGCCGCAGCGGCGACATCGAGCTCACCTTGACCATCGGGGTGCACGGCCCCCGGCGAGGTGCACGTGGTGCTGCTCGACACGCCGGCGACGAGCAACGGGAGCTGACAAGGAGAGAGCGAAGATGCTGGAATACGATGCGAGCTGGATTGGCAAAGAGTTCGATCGCTACACCTACCACGTCACCAAGGAAGAGATCCTGGAGTTTGCCCGCGCCGTGGGGGAGACCAATCCCCTCTACACGGACGAAGCGTACGCCAAAACCACCCCCTACGGAGGAATCATCGCTCCGCCGGCGTTCTGTGTCGTCTTTCGCGGCCGGGGCCATGCTGCCCGATCTTAAGCTCAGCTATGGCAAGCGCGGCTTTGACGGCGGCAAGGAGTGTCGCTTCTACGCCCCGATCCGTCCCGGGGATACCATCACCGGCGTCGACCGCATCGCCGAGGTGTACGAAAAGACCGGCCGCAGTGGCAACATGATTTTCGTCGTTCGCGAGAGCGAGCTGACCAATCAGCGCGGAGAAAAAGTGGCTGTCATTCGCCAGAGCCTGATCCGGCGCGACTAGTGGAGGAGGGAAGGTGCAGGAACGGGTCGAGTTTTTCGAGGACATCGAAGTCGGCGACGAGATTGCTGAGCTCGAAGTCTGCCCCACCACTGAAGACGTGGTGCGCTTTGTCACCGTGGCGCGGATGCAGAACCGGCGCTTTACCGACGACGCCTATGCCCGCAGTGAAGGCCTGCCTGGCGCCATCGTGCCGGGCAACATGAGCCTGGGTTTCCTGGCCCCGTATGCTTACCGACTTCTTCCCCCGCGGCACCCTCAAGGCCTTGTCGGCCAACTTCCGCGCCACGGTGCCGCACAACGTGCCGCTGCTGTGCACCGGCGTGGTCACCGAAAAAGTGGAGCGCGACGGCGAGTGCCTGGTCTTCTGCGACGTCATGCTCACCAACGAAGAGGGGGACCGCTTCGTGCAGGGCACGGCTGAGATTGCTTTGCCCAAACGCCAGCCGTAATCTCACGTCGTGGTGGCCGGCTGCCACTGGGCCGCGCGGCGGCGGCCGGCCGCCGGCGGCCGCAAAGCAACGGCAAGCAAGGCCCCGGCCGTGGCGAGGCCAAAGCTGAGCAGGTACATGGCCGAGTAGGTGCCGGTCACGTCGAAGAGGCGTCCCCCCACCCAGCCGCCAAAGCCCATGCCAAAGCACGAAAGCAGGAAAATGGCGCCGTAGCTCGACCCCATGGCGCGGGCGCCAAAAAACTCCCGGGTCACCACGGCATACAGCGGCATCACCCCGCCATAAGCGACGCCAAAATAGAGCGCCAGGAGGACAAAGCTGGCCAGGCTGCCGCTGCGCCGGTAGAGCAGGATGGCACTGGCCTGCATGGCCAGCCACAGAACAAGCACGCGCCGGCTGCCGAAGCGGTCGGCCAACAGGCCGGTGCCGATACGTCCGGGAATGCTGGCCAGGCTGGCCAGGCCAAACACCGTGGCGGCGGCCAGCTTGTCGATGCCGTGGTCGATGGCGGCCGATACCATGTGGAAAATGGGACCGGAGTGGGCCGCGCAGCACAAGAAGTGGATCCCCGCCAGGCGCCAGAAGGCCGAGGTTGTTATGACGGCGCGAAAGGGGTACCCCGGCGGCGAGACAGGCGCAGCGGCGGCGTCGCCCAGGGGAGAAAGGCCAAGGTCTTGAGGGCGGTTGCGGATGAGAAGGGCCAGGGACAGCACCAGGCTCCAAGCCAAAACGGCGTACAGCAAGAACGCAGTCCGCCATCCCAGGTCCATGATCAGGTAGCGGGTGAGGGGGGCAAAGACCATGCCTCCCAGCCCGATCCCGCAATTGGCCAGCGCCACCACGAGCCCACGCCGAGCAGTAAACCAGCGCGTCACCGTCGAGGTGAGCGGCACCATGAAGGCCCCCGGCACTGCCCCCCACCAGCAAGCCGTAGAAAAGGTAGAGCTGCCACAGCTGCTGCAAGTGGCTGAGAGCCAGCATGCCAAAGCCCAGCAGCAGCCCGCCCAGGCTCGCCACCGTGCGGGTGCCAAGGCGATCCGATAAGGCACCAAAGAGAAACGAGCCCAGGCCAAAGGCCAGCCAGCCAAACAGGCTGGCGCGGCCGATCTGCTCGCGGCGCCAGCCAAAAGCCTGCTCCAGGGGCTCCATGAAGACGCCAAGGGAAAACAGCAGCCCTAGCCCTACGGCGACGATGGCCGTGCTGGCCGCCACCACCACCCAGCCATAGAAAAACCGCGGCGCCTTGTCGTCCATCTTTTGCTCCTGCGCACTGGCCGCGCGGCTCGGCCACCCTCGTGCCGGCAAACTTGTTGTGGCACAAGCCAAGGGGCGGTGTCAAGCGCTTACCCCCGTCTTTTCCCTCGTCGGCAGGGGGGATGCGGGCACACGGGTCACGATTGACAACGAGGCGACCCTTTTCTAGGATAAGCTGGCCTGGTCACCGGTTTCTCCGTGGAGGGCCCCGAAAGACCGCGCACGAGGAGGGAATGCCATGGGACAGAAACACGGGATGTCGCTTCATTGCGCGGGACGCCGCCTCACCGTGGTGGCCTTGCTCCCCGCGCTGTTGCTGGTCCTGGGGGCCATGGCGCCGCTGCAGGCGCAGCAGCCGCCCTGGGCGCAAGGTCGCCCGCCCGAGCTGGCCACCTCACCGCTGGCTCCGCACCCCCAGCCGCCGGCGCCGACGCCGGCCAAGGATCTTCCAATAGACAAAATCAAGCTGCCGCCCGGCTTTAAGATCGAAGTCTGGGCGGACATGATCCCCAATGCCCGCTCCATGACCCTGGGCAGCAGAGGCACCCTGTTTGTGGGCAGCCGCGGCGCTGGCAACGTCTACGCGGTGGTTGATCGGGGCGACAGGCGCGAGGTCAAAATCATCGCCTCGGGCTTGCAACAGCCCAACGGCGTGGCCTTCAAGGACGGAACCCTGTACGTCGCCGAAATCTCGCGCATCCTTAAGTACGAAGGCATTGAGGAGCGGCTCGACAATCCCCCTGAGCCGGTAGTGGTTTATGACTTGCTTCCCAAAGACCGGCCCCACGGCTGGAAGTACCTTGCTTTTGGCCCAGACGGCAAGCTCTACTTCAACATCGGCGCCCCGTGTAACATCTGCCTGCCGCCAGACACCCATGCGGTCATTGCCCGCATCAACCCCGATGGCAGTGGCTTCGAGTATGTGGCGCGGGGCGTGCGCAACAGCGTGGGATTCGACTTTCACCCGGAAACGGGGGAGCTCTACTTTACCAATCACGGGCGTGACTGGCTGGGCGACGACGTGCCCAACGACACCCTGCACCACGCGCCGCGCCCGGGCTTCCACTTTGGCTATCCCTACTGCCATCAGGGCGATGTGCTGGATCCCGAGTTTGGCCGCGGCCGTTCGTGTACCGAGTTTGCCCCGCCGCTGCTCAAGCTCGGGCCGCATGTGGCCCCCAATGGCATGAAGTTTTACACCGGCAGGATGTTCCCGCCTGAGTACCGCCACCGCATTTTTATCGCCCAGCGGGGCTCCTGGAACCGCACCCAGAAAATCGGCTACCGGGTGATGCAAGTCGAGCTCAAGCTCGGTGAGCCACCCCGGTACGAGGTGTTTGCTGAAGGGTGGCTGCAAGGGGAAGAGTTCTGGGGACGGCCTGCCTACGTCTACGTGATGCCGGACGGCGCGCTGCTGGTCTCGGATGACTACAACGGCGCCATCTATCGCATCACGTACGCCCCCTGAGCGTTGCGCGGCCGTTGTCCGGGGGAGGGCGGTGGCTGGCGGCAGAGACGAGAGACAGCCAGGGGCAGGGCCCTGGTATGGGATAAAATGGATCGTCGGCGGCCTGGGGCTCCTGGTCGTAGGGTTTCCTCTTCTGGCAGGCGGGTTTGGGGACGTCGAGGCCGGACGCCGCAAAGCTGAGGTGTGCGCCCCGTGCCACGGCGCAGACGGCAACTCGACGACTCCCGAAGTCCCGTCGCTAGCCGGCCAGCCCCCGCTCTACACCTACTACCAGCTCCTTCTCTTTCAGCAGCAGCAACGCGTCAGTGCCCAGATGGCGCCCGTGGTGGCTTCCCTGAGCCGGCAAGACATGCAGGATCTGGCCGCCTATTATGCCGTGCAGACCCCCGCCGTCCCACCCCCGCCACGCGATCCGGCCAAGGCTGAGGTTGGGCGGCGCTTGGTCAAGGCGCACTACTGCGACTCTTGCCACGCCCCCGGGCTGGTAGGACAAAAGCATATTCCCCGCCTGGCAGGGCAGCATTACGCGTACCTGGTTACGCAACTCCGTGCCTATAAGACCCAACAGCGAACCGATCTCGACGGGACGATGACCATCGTGGCGCAGCCGCTGTCCAACGAGGAGATCGAGGCCCTGGCCGAGTATCTTGCCTCTCTCCCGGCAGGCGCGGGCCTGCCCAGACCCCACACCGCCCGGTAGGCCACCCCCGTCCCTCGCCGCTTGCCAGCTACCCTGGCCCCCTTCTCTCACAGGGCTGCCCCTGGCCTTTTCCCGACAGCCACGCGCGGCGGGGCTTGCCGAGAAGGAGAAAAGGGGTTACGCTTTGACTCTCGTCAGTACAGATCACACCTCTGCGGGAAGGAGCCGGAGATGCCCCGCTACGTCATCGAGCGCGACATTCCTGCCATCGGCACGGCCGAGCGCGAGGCGCTGCGCGAGGCGGCCAAGAAGTCCAATGCGGTGCTGGCCGAGATGCGGGCCGAGAAGAAAAATATCCAGTGGGAGCACACGTACGTTGCCGGGGACAAGACATTTTGCATTTACATCGCCGACAACGTGGACCTCATTCACGAGCACGCGCGGCGCAGCGGGTTTCCTGCTACCAAAGTGACTGAAGTACGAAAAGTCATCGACCCGGTCACGGCAGAAGAGACGTAACGGTCAGGTCGAGCCGCGCAGGCGCGGGTCGAGGATGTCGCGCAGCCCGTCGCCGAGGAAGTTAAACGCCAGCACCGTGACGCTGATGGCCACGGTGGGAAAAATGGCCAGCCAGGGGGCGCGCTCCATGTACGTGCGGCCGGCGCCGCTGAGGAGCTGCCCCCAGGAGGGGGTCGGCGGCTGCACCCCCAGGCCGACGAAGCTGAGTGCCGCTTCGGCCAGAATCGTAATCCCGATCTGGATGCTCACCACCACGATGATCGGCGCCAGGGTGTTGGGCAGAATGTGGGTAAACAGCAGGCGTGTGGAACTGGCCCCCAGGGCACGCGCCGCCTCCACGTAGGCTTCGGTTTTGGCCGAGAGCACCGTGCCGCGCACGGTGCGCGCCGCCACCGGGATGGTGAAAATCGACAGGGCCAGGATGACTTTGTCCAGTCCCGTGCCCAGTACCGAAGCCAGGGCCATGGCCAGCACCAGCCCGGGAATGGCCATCATGGCGTCGATGAGGCGCTGCAGTGCCTGATCGACCAGGCCTTCCGTCCAGCCCGACACCAGCCCGATGAGGGTGCCCAGGCTGACCCCCAGCGCAATGGAAACGGTGCTCACCAGCAGCGCCACCTGGCTGCCCAGGATGATGCGGCTCAGCATGTCACGCCCCAGGGAGTCGGTGCCCATGGGGTAGTGCAGCGACGGCGGATGCAGGCGCGGCCCGACGCGCGGCTGGTAAGGATCGTAGGGGGTAATCCAGGGGGCAGTCAGGGCCACCAGCACGATGCCCATCACCACCAGGGCGCTTACCGCCGCCGCCGGATTCCTGCGCGCCAGCAGCCACCAGCGCGGTCCCTTGCGCGGCCGGGCCTGACTTGCCACTTGCACCTGGGTGAGCGTTGCACTGCGCGCGCGCACGGCCTCTTTCCTCAGTGGTAGCGAATCCGCGGATTGAACCAGGCGTACGACACGTCCACCGCCAGGTTGACCAGCACCACCATGAGCGCAATGACCAGCAGGTTGCTCTGCAGCTGGATGAAATCGCGGCTGAGCATGGCGTCAATGGTCAGGCGTCCCAGCCCGGGCAAGGAAAAGACCGTCTCCACCACCACCGTGCTGCCCAGCAGCCGCCGCAGCTGGATGCCGATGATGGTGATCACCGGAATGAAGGCGTTTTTCAGGGCGTGCTTGAGCACCACGACGCGTTCGGGCAGCCCTTTGGCCCAGGCGGTGCGGATGTAGTCCTCCCGCAGCACCTCCAGCATCGCCGAGCGCGTCATGCGCATGCTCGCCGCGGCCAGGGCAAAGCCCAGCACCAGCGCAGGAAAAATGAGCTGCTTCAGGTTCTCTCCCGGGTCTTCCCACAGGGGAATATAAGTGGGAGGCGGCATCCAGCCTAGCCACAGCGACAGGGCGAGGATGAGCAGAATGCCCAAGGCGAATTCGGGCACCGAGAGCCCGACGATGGCCACAAAGCGCCCGGCATAGTCGAGGGGCGTGTTGCGGCGGGCCGCCGAGACAATCCCCACTGGCAAGCCGACGATGAGGGAGATGAGGATGGCCAGGGCACCCAGCTCCAGGGTAAGCGGCAGGGCCCTGGCGATTTCCGTCAGGGCCGGCTCCCCGGTCCAGATCGAGGTGCCAAAGTCACCCCGCACCACGCCGCCGAGCCAGGAAACAAACTGGGGGAGGAAGGGGCGGTCCAGCCCCATCTCGGCCCGGATCTGCTGCAGCCGCTCTTCCGAGATGTTGCCCGTCTCGGCCAGCATGAGCATGAGGGCATCACCGGGGATGAGGCGAATGACGCCAAAGGCAAACAGCGCCACCAGCAGCATCACCGGAATGGCCAGCGCCAGCCGCCGCAGAATGTAGCGGTACATAGAGGCACGTTCTCCCTCACGGGAGCGGGTGGACGACCCGCTCCCGGAGCCGGGCTTAGGCGTACTTGGTCTTGTCGTCGAGCCAGATGTGCAGCACCTGCCAGCTGCCAAACGTGAGCTCGGTGCTGTAATAGCCGTTGGAGGCCCGGTAGTTCTTCACCCAGGGCTGGTAGGCAAAAAACGTCGTGCCGCGCGGCACGTGCGCCCGGTATACCTGATCGTTGGTACGCTCCCAGATCTGCTTGGCAATTTCCCGGCGCTTGGTGGCATCAAGCTCCCGGCGCTGCGCCACGAGGAGCCGGTCGAGCTCGGGGTCGGACACCCGCCAGGAGTTCTTGGGATGGCCGGTCTGTAGCATGCCAGCCCAGTCGTTGAGCGGGTCCATGCCGCCGGCCGGCACGGTAAAGCCAAACGCCAGCCCTTCGTACTTGGCCCCCAGGAAGTGGTCGATCCACACGCCGTACTCGAGCGAGCGGGGCTTGACGGTGATCCCTACCTCGGCCAGGTACTGGGTGATGAGGTCAACCGACTCGTCCACGTAAGAGCCGTAGCGGTAGAAAATCAGCTCCACCGTCAGGTTTTTTACCCCCGCCTGGCGCAGGAGCTCCCGCGCCTTGTCAGGGTTGTACTCGAACCAGGGCCCGTAGGCTTCTCGACCCGGATAGCGGTCAAAGAGGGCGAACCAGGGAATGCCGTTGGTGTAGGCGTGGCCCACCCCGGCGTAAACGAGGTCGTTCATCTCCTCGCGGTTAAGCGCCAGGGAGACGGCACGCCGCACCCGCACGTCGTTCCAGGGGGGCGTGTCGTAGGGCATGGCCACGTGGAAAATAGAAAACGGCTGCACCAGCTGCTGCACCACCACTTTGGGGTTGGTGCGCAGGATAAGGTCCACCGTTTCCTTAGAGCCCAGGTTCTTGATGCCGTCGACTTGCCCGGTGCGCAGGGCGGCAATGCGGCTTGCTTCCTCGGGGATGATGCGCAGCACGTAGCGGTCGAGGTAGGGGAGGCCATCAATAAAGTAGTCAGGGTTGCGCTCGTACTTGTACTCGGTCTTGCGCGTGTACTCCGTAAGAATAAAGGGACCGGTGCCGATGGCCGTGGTCTTGGCGTCAAAAGCCCCTTCCACCGCTTCTTTAGGCAAAATGTGGCTCCAAGAAGAGGCCAGGTTGCGGAAAAAAGCCACGTCGGGGTCTTTGAGGTGAATGACGACCTGGTACTTGGATGGCGTCTCGATGCGCTCCACCGGCGCGGCAAGGTACGCCGTGGCCCCCTTGCTCCAGCCTTCGATGGTGGCGCGCACGTCCTCAGAGGTGAATTCCCGCCCGTTGACCGGCGGCTTGTTGTGCCAACGCACGCCGCGGCGCAGCTTGAAGGTGAGGGTCTTGCCCTGGTTGCTGATTTCCCAGCTCTCGGCCAGATCCGGGACCAGCTCGGGGTTGAAAGGATCGTCGTAGTCGCCGCCTTTGGGGCGGATGAGGCGGCTGTAGACGGGGCCGGTGGCCGCCAGCATCGAGTACGAGGTGGTCAGCAGCGGGTTGAGATGCGGTGGATCCGAGACGTGGGCAAAGACGAGCTCCCCGCCGCGCCGGATGTCCTTTTCTGTCCACGCCTTGGGGCGGTTGGCGTAGAACATGTCGGGGTAAGGAACCAGCCCGGCGTCCTGGGCCCCCAGGGCCGAGGAGACGAGCGCCTGCGAGCCAAGACCAGCGGCCACCGCCGCCGTACCGGCCATTTTGATGAACTGGCGACGAGAAACCTCGGGGCCGTATGCCATCGTCCATCCCTCCCTCTTGGGGTGCTCGGCCACACGCCCATCCGCACCTGCCGTTCGCGCATTGCCAGGCGATTACACCACGGGCGCATGGTCTTGTCAACCGCAAAAGGGCTTACTTCACTGCCCCCACGGTGAAGCCGGAGATAAAGCGGTCGAGGAAGAAGTTGTAGAGCACGGCGATGGGCACGCTGGCGATAAAACAGGCCCCCATGAGCGACCCCCAGAAGTAGACGTCGCCGCGCACCAGAAACGTCGGCACGCCGACGCTCACCGTGAAGCGCCGCGCCGCCGTAATGAAGGTCAGGGCGTAGACGAACTCCTGCATCACCAGGGTGAAAGAAAAAATCACCACCGTGAGCACCCCGGCTACCGAAATGGGAATAACCACTTTGGCAAAGGCGCCAAAGCGGCTGTAGCCGTCGATCATCGCCGCTTCTTCAAGGTCGCGGGGAATGGCTTTGAAAAAGCCCATGAGCAGCCAGGTGCAGAAAGGCACGGTGAAGCTGGGATAGACGAGGACGAGCGACCAGAGGGAGTCTTGCAGGCCAAGCGTGGCCACCACCCGCGACAGGGGAATGAAGAGGATGGTGGGGGGCACCAGGTAGGTGAGAAAAATGGCAATGCCCAGCTGCTCGCCCAGGCGACCGGTCAGCCGCGCCAGGCTGTACCCGGCCGGAACGGCCAGCAGCAAGGTGATGGCCACCACCAAGACACCCACAAAAGCCGTGTTGAGCAGCCACTGCCCGAAGAGGGTTTCGCCGAACAGGACGCGCAGGTGCTCCAAAGTGGGGGGCTGGTTAAAAAGAAAAGGGTTGTTGTTGGGGTTGAGCAAGTCGCTGGTCTCCTTGAACATGGTGACCAGCATCCAGTAGAAGGGGAAGGCGGTAAACGCCACAAAAGCGGCCAGCAGGCCAAAGTGCGCCCCACCCCCCAGCAGGGCGCGCACAGAGCCGCGGCGCATCCTCAGGTCACCTCCGCCCGTCGGGCAATGCGCAGGAAAATAAACGCTGCCGCCACCAGCAGCGGAAAGAGAAAGAGGGAAATCGCCGCCCCTTCCGCCAAGTCCCCGCCGTCGATGCCGGTGAAAAAGGCAAGGCTGGCCAGCACCTGGGTACTGTTGTAAGGCCCGCCGCGGGTAAGCACGTAAATGACGATCATGTCGGTAAACGCAAAGATAAAGCCAAAGAGCACCGCCACGATCATGATGGGGGCCACGAGGGGAATGGTGATTTCAAAGAGGTGACGCCAAAACCCGGCGCCATCCACCGCCGCGGCGTCGTGGATGTCTTTGGGAATCGACGTCAGCCCCGCCAGCAGGATCACCGTGGCCAGCGGCAACAGGCGCCACACGTGCACGGTGATGATGGAGGCCATGGCCAGCTCGGGCTGCCCCAGCCACATCGGCGGCATGCGAGGATCCAGGATCCCCAGCAGCCGCAGCGGCTCGCGCACGAAGCGCCAGTGCACCAGCACCCAGTTGACCACGCTGTAAATCGAGTCGAGGATCCACAGCCAGCCGATGCTGCCCAGGGAAATGGGCGCTACCCAGGGCAGCAGGATGAGAAGGCGCACGAACCACTTACCCCGGAAGTCCTTCACCAGAGCCAGGGCCAGGATCTTGGCCAGAATCAGCACCAGCAACTGGGAGACGAAGGCAAAGATAAAGGTGTTTTTCAGGGCCAGTTTGAACGTGGGAGTGTGGATCACTTCGTGGAACTTCTTCAATCCCACGAAGTGCAGGGTACGGCTGCCCACGGTGATGTCGGTGAGGCTGAAGTAGAGGGCCAGGAAAAACGGCAGGCCGACGAGCAGGGCGATGTAGAGAATGGCCGGCGCCAGCATGAGGCGGCCCAGCCGGGTTTCGTCGTCGAGCAGCCGGCTCAGCCGTCCGGCGCGCACGGCCGGCGCAGCCACCGCGGTGTCTTTGACAACGGCCATGCTGCCTCCTCAGAGCGGTCGTGGTGCGGTACGCAGCCCGCTGGTGCGGTCGAAGAACTTGAGGTGCTGCTGCGGCACGGCAAAGGGATACTTCTCGCCCGGCTGCAAGGAGAGGGTCACGGTCGAGGGCAGCTTGGCAATGGCGCGCTGTCCGCTAAAGGGCGCCTCCAGCACGCCGTAAAGGAGGCGGTCGGCACCCAGGTTCTCGACGCGCGTCAGGCGAAAGGTAAAGGTGACCAGCGGTGCCGCGGTGTGCAGCTCTGCGGGCAGAAACTGCTCGGGGCGAAAGCCGACGATCACCGCGTCGCCTTCCACCAGGTTCATGGGCGGCGAGCCGAGGAAGGCAGCGACGAAAGTATCGGCCGGCTCGTCGTAGACTTCCTGTGGTGGGCCCAGCTGCCGCACTTTGCCGGCGTTCATCACCGCGATGCGGTCGCCCAGGCCCATGGCTTCGATCTGGTCGTGGGTGACGTAAATGGTGGTGGTGCCGATGCGGCGCTGGAACTGCTGGAGCTCGTCACGGGCGGCATTGCGCAGCTTGGCGTCGAGGTTGGACAGCGGCTCGTCGAGCAGAAAGACGTCAGGCTCGCGCACCAGGGCGCGCGCCAGGGCCACGCGCTGCCGCTCCCCTCCCGAGAGCTCCCGCGGCTTGCGCTGCAGGAGGTGGGTGATGCCGAACATGGAAGCCGACCACAGCACTTTGTCCTTGCGCATCGCCTTGGGCACACCTTGGGCCTTGAGCGGAAAGGCAATGTTGCGAAACACCGTCATGTGCGGGTAGAGGGCGTAGCTCTGGAAGACCATGGCGATGCGCCGCGCCCGCGGCGGCAAGTCGTTGACCACCTGGCCGCCGATGACGATCTCGCCCGCCGTGGGCTTTTCCAGCCCGGCGATCATGCGCAACAAGGTGGTCTTGCCGCAGCCCGAAGGCCCCAGCAGGACGAGAAACTCCCCTTCGCGGGTCGCAAGGTCAACGCCGTCGACCGCCTTGACCTCACCGAAGTACTTTTTGACGTTGCGCGCTTCGACAATCGCCATGCCTGCCTCGTCTCTGGCGGGGGCGGCCTAGGCCGCCCCCGCTTCTGCTACACTTTCCCTTTCTCTTTCCACTTGGCAAAAATGCGCCGTACTTCGGCGTCGGCCTGGTTCATCGCCTCTTCCGGCGACAGCCGGCCCGAGGCCGCCTGGGCGAACATGGTGGAAATCACCCAGGTGCTGAACACCTCGTCAATGGCGGCGTTGGCGTAGCCGGGGTAGCCGACGTTGGTCGCCCAGTCGAGCACGTCCTCGAGCACTTTGTACTTGTCGGGCGGGTTGGCCTTGGGATCGTAAGCAATCAGCTGCTTGAGGTCGGGGACCGTCTGCGGGAAGCACGGGAAGTTGTAGAACTCACTGGCCAGGAAGGCCTGGCGGAAGTTGCCGATGTAGTCGACGAGGAACTGCTTGGCACCTTCGATGTTCTCGGCGAACTTCCAGATGACGTAGACGTCCATGACGTGCTCGAGGCCGATGCGCCGTACCGGCCCTTTGGCCGCTTTGGCCAGCCAGATCTTGTCCGCAATGGGGTTTTTCTGCTTTTCGCCGGTGCGGGTGATGGAGATGGCGTTGAGGGCCAGCGAGCCTTTGCCGGAGAGCATGAAGCGGTTGTTGGAAGAGGCGTCCCAGGTAAAGACCTCCGGGGTCATCGTCTCTTCGTAGAGGGCTTTGACGAACTTGATGGCTTCCAGGGTGGCCTTGGACTTGAGGACGGGGTTGCCTTCTTCGTCCTGCACCGAGGAGCCAAACGAGTACATGATGGCGCGCATGGCCATGTTGGTGTCGATTTCCGAGGCCAGGCCGATGCCCACCGGGTTGCCGTGCTTCTGCTTGATCTTGCGGCCCCCCACGCGGATGTCGTCCCAGGTGTCGGGGAACATCCCCACGTCGTCCCAGAGGTCTTTGCGGTAGTTGATGGGGTCGGGCACGTAGCTATCGGAGAAGCCGTAGAACTTCTTTGTCTTCGGGTTGTAGGTGCTCTTGATGGCCAAGTCGATCGCCTTGCCGTAGCGCCGCTCGCACTCTTCGTAGATTTCGCGGTGGTCGATGACCTGGTCTTCGTGCACCGGCGGCGGCCACAGGAACATGAAGAGGTCGTGGCCTTTCTGCGCTGAGACTTCCGCGGCGGCGCGGCTGTTGAGCCCTGCCAGGCCGATGTTGTCCACGATGACTTCGGTGTCGTTCTTTTCCCCCCACTCCTTCACGTAGGTGTTGTTGAACCACTCGTCAAAGCCGGGCACGAAGTGGTTCCACTGCAAGATGCGCAGCTTCTTGCGCTGAGCGTTGGCGCGTCCAGGGACGATGATGCTGGCCCCCACGCCGGTTGCCAGGGCCACGGTGCTGGCCGTCTTGAGAAACTCCCGCCGGGACAAAACCTTCCCCGTTCTCATCGTGGTTCCCTCCCTCCTGAGCGTACCAGGGGTAGTTGGGTCGCGCCGTGGGAAGTCATGGGGATTAAACCACGTCCCTCAAGGGATGTCAATACGCGCGCCGCGTCAGGTCTCCGGAGAAGGCGCCGGGACGTCAGGGGGCGGGGCGATGATTTCCAGGCGGTCGATGCGCAGCTCGTCCATCGCCGTCACGCGCAGGGTAATGCCGTTGACCTGCACTTCCTCCCCTACGGTAGGGATGTGCCCTAGCGCCGAAAGCACCAGCCCTGCCACGGTGACGTAAGCCGCCCTCGGGCAGGTGCAGGTGATAGCGCTCGTTGAGCTCGGCCACCGGCAGGTCGCCCGGCACCAGCAGGCGCCCGTCGGCGGTGGCCTGCACCTCTTGCGCTTTGGCGCGGTCGAACTCGTCAAAAATATCGCCGACGATTTCTTCCAGGAGGTCCTCAAGGGTGATGAGGCCCAGGGTGCCGCCGTACTCGTCGACGACGATGGCCAAGTGGACACTGCGGCGCTGCAGTTCGCGCAGCAGCTTGTCAACGGGCATGGTGGCAGGGACGAAGAAGGGCTCGCGCATGACCTGCTCTAAGTCAAAAGCCTCCGGGGCGGTGCAAAAGTCCAGCAGGTCTTTGGCCAGCAGGAGGCCCACGATGTGGTCGAGGTCTTCCTCGTACACCGGCAGGCGCGAGTGGCCGCTGCGGCGCACCGTCTCTACGATCTGGGCGAAGGACCAGTGCCGCTCTACGGCCACGATCTCCGTGCGCGGCGTCATCAGCTCGCGCACCCGCGTGTGGGAGAGGTCGAGCACACCCGCGATCATCTGCGCCGGGGTGTCGGCAACGAGGCCGTGTTTGCGGCTTTCGGAGACAAGCAGCAGCAGCTCTTCGGGCGCGTGCACGCGCTCGGCATGCGACGGCGGGCGAATGGCAAAGAGGCGCAGGAAAGCGGTGGCGCTGGCGTTGAGCAGCCAGATGGCCGGCCAGAAGACGTACGTAAACAGCACCAGGGGGTGGATGATGAGCCGGCTGACTTGCTCTGGGTGCAGGAGAGCCACCGACTTGGGGGCCAGTTCACCAAGGATGATGTGCAGGCAGGTAATGCAGGCAAAGGCCAGGGTTCCGGCCACAGCGTGCGAAGCCAAGGCCGACAGCGGCGGCGGCAGGCCGTGGAAGAGGTGGGCAAACAGCGTGGCCAGCGTCGCCTCGCCAATCCAGCCCAGGGCCAGGGAAGCCAGGGTGATGCCCAGCTGGGTGCTGGAAATGTAGTCGTCGAGGCGCTCAATGGCTTTGAGCGCCAGGCGTGCCTTGCGGTCACCCGCTGCAGCCAGGGTGTGCAAGCGCGTGGTGCGGGCGCCGACGAGGGCAAACTCGGCGGCCACGAAGAAGGCGTTCAGGCCGACGAACGCCAGGATAGCCGAGATTTTTAGCGCAACGTCCATGCAGCCTCGCGACGTCCAGGACCGCCCTCATTATAGCACAGCGGCGAGGCCCACAAGGTACCCGCCCGCGGCGGCCAGAGAAGGAATTTCCCGTGTGCCAACCGCGGTAATGTGCTAGTATACTTTCTCTGTTGCGGTGGTCGTCTCCAGGAGCGCCCAGCCATGCGCAGTTTACCTCCGGCACAGCCGCGCGAGGGGTTGCCCTCTCGCCCCTTGCCCGTTGAGGCCACACGGCGCCTCTTGCGGCGCGGCGCCTACAGCCATCTGGCGCGCCTGCTGCGCAAGTTCCACAGCAGCGAGTGCGCCGAGATCGTGGCGCAGCTGACGCCTCAAGAGCAAGGCCGGCTCCTCGAGCGCCTGCCGGACTTGGAGCTGGCCACGTCGATTTTTGCGTATCTTGAAGACAGCACCCGCGCCGAGCTCTTGCCGCACCTGTCGACCACGCGCCTGGTAGAGTTCATCCGCCTCCTGCCCCCCGATGACGCCGTCGACATCCTGGGGGCCATGCCCAAAGAGACCTTGAGCGAGATTCTGGCCAAGCTCCCCGAGCCCCTGGCCGCCGAGATCCGCAAGCTTCTGGCCTACGACCCGCAGACGGCCGGCGGCTTGATGACCACCAACTACATCGCCTTGGAGGAAACCTGCACCGTGGCCGAGGCGCTGCAGCGGCTGCGGCAGGCCGGGCAAGCCGAGACGGTGTTTTACCTCTACGTGGTCGATGCCGAGCACCGTCTGGTGGGCGTGGTGTCGCTGCGCCAGCTGGTGATGGCCGAGCCCGAAACCCGCCTGCGGGATCTCATGGAGACCGAGGTCATTCGCGTCGGGGTGGACGAGGACCAGGAGCAAATTGCCCGCCTCATTACCCAGTACGACTTTTTGGCCCTGCCGGTGGTGGACGCCAGCGGGCGGCTGGTGGGCATCGTCACCGTCGATGACATCATCGACGTCATCAGCGAAGAGGCCACCGAGGACATGCTGCGCATGGCCGGCGTCAACCCCGACGAGGTGCTCGACGCCTCCTCGCGGCGCACCATCCGCAACCGCCTTCCCTGGCTGGCCGCCAGCTGCTTTGGGGCCTTTCTGGCCTCTTACGTCATCGATGCCAACCGCGAGACGCTGCAGCGCCTGGTGATTCTGGCGGCTTACTTCCCGCTCATCAACGGCCTGGGCGGCAACACCGCATCGCAGTCTTTTGCCGTGGCGGTGCGCGGCCTGGCCACCGGCCTGCTGAGCCCCAAGCAGTTTGGCCAAGAACTCTTTAAGGGCCTGCGCATCGGGCTGTCGCTGGGCTTCATGTTTGGCGTGGCCATCGGGGCGGTGGCTTACTTGCGCCACGGCATGCCCCTCTTTGGCTTTATCGTCGGCAGCGCCGTGTGCGCCTCGCTCACCATCGCCGCCCTCATCGGCGGCCTTTTGCCCTTGCTCTTTGCCCGCCTGCGCATCGACCCCGCCATTGCCACCGGTCCCTTCCTGGCGACCTCGATGGACATTATCGCCTTGAGCATTTACTTGACCATTGCCAAGCTCTTCCTGCTCTCCTGAAGCGGCGGGCGCCTTCGGCTGGCTAGAGCTGATGCCGCAGGTCTGGCCAGCGCTCAAGGAGGGCCTGCCGCTGCAGGGGCGTCAGGCGATCCCACTGCGCCTTGCGCGCCGCCACCGGATCGATGCCCAGCAGCCCGCAGAGCACCGGAAAGTCGGACTGGCGAAACACAAAGGCCGCCGCTTCCCAGAAGTTTTCGTCCTGGCAATGCTCGAGGTCGTGCTGCGCCGTGCGCAGCACCGCGCCCAGCAGCTGGGCACAGGCGTCGTAAGGGATGGCTTCCCCTGGCATCGGCTGATAGGCCGTACACGCTTTACAGCTGAGCCCTGACCAGCCGTGGGCCGCCGCCACCCCGAGGCAGGCGCTGTAGTGCACACAGTGGTACAACGCATGCCCTACGCTGCTTGGAGCCGGCTGTGGGTTCGGGGTGCCAACAGGGGGAACAGAAGCCGCTTCAGAGGGGACGGAGGGAGAGGAAGATGGGCACTCTGAGCACATGGACGCACACTCCTTTCTCTCGGCTGGCACACCTTCCCCTGTTGCCGGAGGAAGCAAGTGCCGCTAAGGAGCTGTTCTTGAATATAGCAGACAGGGGGTGCCTCGACAAGGTGGCTGTGGCACGGCAGCGGGTGCTGGACAGCGGCAAGGAAGTGGCGTATGGTAGACAAGCCTGGCGGAGGGCTGCTGACAATCCAGCAGGGGAGGCGCGAAGGATGGCCAAGACGCGGGGCACCATCGTCATCGAGCCAGAGCGCTGCAAGGGGTGCGACATCTGCGTGGCGTTTTGTCCCCCGCAGGTGCTGCGCCTGTCGCGGCGACGTAATTCCCTCAATCACCGGGTCGTCGAGCTGTTCGATCCCGCAGGCTGTACCGGCTGCGAGATCTGCGCCAGGGTCTGTCCAGACCTGGCTATCGTGGCCGTCTACCGCGAGCGCGTGCACGCCTGAAGGAGAGCGCCATGGGCCGCAAGCTCTTCATCAACTGCAACCGGGCCATCGTCGAAGCGGCCATTCTGTCGCACTGCCGCTTCTTTGCCGGCTATCCCTTTACCCCGGCCACCGAATGCCTGGAGCAGGCCAGCCACCGCTTCCCCGAAGTAGGCGGCGTATACATCCAGGCCGAAAGCGAGGTGTCGGTGATCAACATGCTCATGGGGGCCGCTGCCGTGGGGGTGCGCTGCATGACCGCCACCTCAGGAGCGGGCTTCAGCCTCATGCAGGAAGCCGTGTCGCACATGGCCGGGATTGCCGAGCTGCCGGCGGTGATCGTCAACGTCAGCCGTGGTGGCCCGGGCTTTGGCAACCTGGCGCCGACGCAGGGCGACTACTTCCAGGCCACGCGCGGCGGCGGCGCCGGCGACTACCGCTGCCTGGTTTTCGGCCCGGCCACGGTGCAGGAAGCGGTGGACGTCACCAAGCTGGCTTTCTCCCTGGCCGACACGTACCGCACCCCGGCGATCATCCTTTCGGACCAAATGCTGGCCGAAACCACCGAGGCCTGCGATCTGGGCGAGCCGCTGGAGCCGGCGCCGCCGCCCAAGTGGTGGGCCACTACCGGTTGCCGCGGCCGTGAGCCCATCTACCTCGGGCGGCCGGGCAAAGACTACGGCCCTTATGCCGAGTACCTGTCGGGCAACCTGACCCTGAACCTCCTGGGGCTGGGCCACCTGGGGCAGGACCCCGATACTTTCGAGGCGCACATGCTGCGCCTGGCCGAGAAGTACCGCCGCATCGAAGCCGAAGAAGTACGGGTGGAGACGCGCGACCTCGACGATGCCGAGCTGGTGGTGGTGGCCTTTGGCACCGCGGCCCGCCTCATCCTTCCTGCCATTGCCCAGGTGCGGGCCGAAGGGCTGCGCGTGGGCCTCATCCGCCCCATCACCCTGTGGCCGTTTCCCTCGCAGCTCATTGCCACGGTGGCGCCGCGGGTGCGCGCTTTCCTGGTGGTGGAGATGAACATGGGCCAGATGGTGGAAGACGTGCGCCTGGCGGTGGCCGGCCAGGCCCCGGTGCACCTTTTCTCCACCCTGGGCGGCGTGGTGCCCCGCCCAGAAGCCGTGGCCCCGGCGCTGCGCCAGCTCGCTGCGCAGCCGTATGCTCCGGCCTCTCGCGTGTGAAGGAGACCCTGCCATGCAGCAAGTCTTTGCGCAATCCATGGCGGCGGCCCTGCAAGGCCGCTACGACTACTGTGCCGGCTGCGGCCACGGCATCACCCTGCGCCTGGTGGCCGAGGTGATTGACGAACTGGGCCTGCGCGAGCAGACCATCGGCGTGCTGGGCGTGGGCTGCTACAGCACCAACCCCGTCACTTTTCGCTTCGACTGCCAGCTGGCCCTGCACGGGCGGGCGCCGGCCATGGCCACGGCGGTGAAGCGGCTGCTCCCCGACCGCCTGGTGTTTACCATGCAGGGCGACGGCGACTTGGCCGCCATCGGCACCGCCGAAATCCTCCACGCCGCCATGCGGGGCGAGCGCTTTACCACCTTGCTGCTCAACAACGCCAACTTCGGCGAAACCGGTGGCCACATGGCGCCCACCACCCTCTTGGGGCAGCGCACCCCCAGCACCCCCAAAGGGCGCGACGCCGAGCAGCACGGCTATCCCACGCGCATTACGGAAATGCTTACCCTGCTTGATGGCGTGGTGTACGTGGCGCGCGTGGCGCTGAGCAAGCCTAGCACCATCGCCCGCGCCAAGGCGGCCATCAAGAAGGCCTTCCAGGTGCAGCTGGCCGGCAAGGGCTTTTCTATGGTGGAAATCCTTACCGCCTGCCCCAGCGGTTGGCGGCTGAGCCCGGTGGAAGCCCTGAAGTGGATCGACGAGGTGCAGACCAAGACTTACCCCCTGGGGGA
This sequence comes from Candidatus Tectimicrobiota bacterium, assembly GCA_026005175.1. Classification (GTDB taxonomy): domain Bacteria; phylum Tectomicrobia; class Entotheonellia; order Entotheonellales; family Entotheonellaceae; genus BPKO01. Next base: position 121,312 of record BPKO01000003.1, on the reverse strand, counting down.
GCTGAAGGCGGTCGGCGTATGAAGCACGAAATCGTTCTCGGCGGCTTTGGCGGTCAGGGCATCAAAGTCATCAGCACCGTGCTGGCCCACGCCGCCCATCTGGCCGGCAAGCAGGCGATGATGTACAACATTTACGCTGCGGCTATCCGCGGCGGGCCGATTTTCTGCACCGTCCTCGTGGCCGACGAAGAGATCCTCGGCGGGCCCACCACCACCACGCCCACGGCGGTGCTGGCCATGGACCCGCACACCGTCACCGTGTACGCGCCCACCCTGCGCCCCGGCGGCGTGCTGGTGCTCAACAGCTCGCTGGTGTCCCAGCCCCCGCCGCGTGCCGACCTCACCGTGGTCTGCGTGCCCACCAACGCCATTGCCGAGGCCCTGGGCGACATGCGCTACACCGGCATGGTGGGCCTGGGAGCGCTGATCGCCGCCACCGGGGTGGTGCCGCTGGAAGCCGTGCACGGCTGCCTAGAGCAGATCCTGCCGCCGTATCGGCATCACACGATTGCCACCAATATGGAGGCGCTGCGGCGCGGCGCGGCCTGCACCGACAGCCCGCCCCCGGCGCCGTAGCACGGTACTTCAGGCCACCTCGAAGAGGCCGGCAGCGCCCATGCCGCCGCCGATGCACATGGTGACCACTACGTACTTGACGCCGCGGCGCTTACCCTCGAGCAGGGCGTGACCCACCAGGCGGGCGCCGGTCATGCCGTAGGGGTGGCCAATGGCGATAGAGCCGCCGTTGACGTTGAGGATCTCCATGGGAATACCCAGCCGGTCGCGGCAGTAAACCGTCTGCACCGCAAAGGCCTCGTTGAGCTCCCACAAGCCGATATCGTCCATTTTCAGCCCCTTGCGCTGCAGCAGGCGGGGCACGGCAAATACCGGCCCGATGCCCATCTCGTCGGGCTCGCAGCCGGCCACCGCCAGGCCGCGGTAAATGCCCAGCGGCTGCAGCCCCCGCTTTTCGGCCAGCTTGGCTTCCATGACCACCACCGCCGCCGCGCCGTCGGAGAGCTGGCTGGCGTTGCCGGCGGTGATCGTGCCCCCTTCGCGCACCGGCTTGAGCGCTGCCAGCCCTTCTAAGGTGGTGTCCGGGCGGTTGCACTCGTCGCGGGTGACGGTGACTTCGCGGTAAGTGACGTCCTGGGTCTCCTTGTTCACCACCGCCATGGTGGCGGTGACGGGAATGATCTCGTCGTCGAACTTGCCGGCTTTCTGCGCGGCGGCGGTGCGCAGCTGGCTCTGCAAGGCGTATTCGTCTTGCACCTCACGGCCGATGCCGTAGCGCTTGGCCACCACTTCGGCGGTGTCGATCATCGGCATGTACGTCTCGGGCTTGCGTTGCAGCACCAGCGGATCGCGGTGGCGGTAGCGGTTGGCATGCTCGTTCTGCACCAGGCTGATCGACTCGGCACCGCCGGCCACGACAATGGGGACATCGTCGAGGATGACGCTTTTGGCCGCGGTGGCAATGGCCATAAGGCCCGAGGAGCACTGGCGGTCGATGCTCATCCCGGCGGTGGTCACTGGCAAGCCGGCGGCAATGGCACACTGGCGGGCAAAGTTAAAGCCCTGGGTGCCTTGCTGCATGGCGGCACCCATGATCACGTCTTCGACTTCACCGGGCTCCACTCCGGCCCGGGCCAGCACCGCCTGAATCACCGGCGCCACCATGCTGGGCACTTCCAGATTGTTGAAGGAGCCACGAAACGACTTGGTCAAGCCGGTACGGGCATAGGAGACGATGACGGCTTCTCGCATGCGGGCTTCTCCTCGTGAGGGCTCGTGCCGCGCGCCCGCCGGCGCGCGGCAAAGGCTTGCCTGCGGCCAGCATAACGGCAAGGCCCCCGCAGGTCAAGCGGGGCTAAGCCTGAGGCTGCGGGGCGGTGCCGAAACGCCGGCGCCACCAGGCCAGCAGCGTCCCCAGGATGCCCTGGGGCATGAAGATGATGAAGATGATGAGCAGGATGCCGTAAATGGTGTTGGCGGCGCCGATGAACTGGGTGCCAAAGAGCACGCGCAGGTACTCGCGCAGGGAAATGGTGAGCAGGGCCCCTACCGTGGGACCCAAAGCCACGTACATGCCCCCGGCAATGGCGGCAAAGACGATTTCCAGCGACACGCCCACCCCGGCGAGGGTCTCGGGGTTGAGGTACATGTTGTACTGGGCAAAAAGGATGCCCCCCAGGCCGGTCATCACCGCGCTGATCAGGGTGATGCGCAGCTTCTCGCCGGTGACGTGGATGCCCAGCGAAGCGGCGGCCACCTCGTCCTCGGAAATGGCATTGAGGGCGCTGTCGGACATGCTGCGGCTCACCCACCGCCACACCCCCAGGGTAAGAAGCCACAGGGCCAGGGCCAGAAAGTAAAAGTAGTCGCGGTCGGCGAACTGCAAGGCGTACCACGACACCGGGGTGGGAGGCTGCACGCGCGCCGGGGTAATACCCAGCGACCCGCCGGTGTAGTCGCGGGCGGCGATGATCGTCAGCCGCACCACTTCGCCCAGAGCCAGGGTCACCAGGGCAAAGTAGTGGCCGACCACGCGCAGGCGAAAACAGGGGTAGCCGATGAGCACGGCAAGCACCACGCACAGCCCCAGGGCAATGGGCATGCCCAGCCAGGGCGTCAGGTGCAGGTAATTCCACAGCAGGGTCACCGTGTAGACGGCCACCCCCAGGAAGGCGCCGTGCCCAAGAGAGACAAAGCCGTACTTGCCCATCAGCGACCAGGCAGTGTAAATCGAGCCCCAAAGGAGCACGAGAATCAGGATGTGGTAGGCGTACGGCTCGTGCGTTTCGATGTTGCTTAGAGGCAGCAGGGCCAGCAGGACGATACCCAGCAGCGACAGCAGCGAACGCTTCCTCATCGCCGCAGCAACCCTTCGGGACGCAGGAACATCATGACGATGAAGAACACAAAGGCCATGACGTAGGCCACCTCGATGCTGTAGTACAGCCCGCCGATGGAGATGAACTGGCTCATGATAAAAGCGGCAATGAAGCCGCCCAGCATGTTGCCCAGGCCGCCCAGCACGCAGATCATGAAGGTGATGGGGCCAAAGGTGAGCCCGATGAAGGGATGCACGTCGTACTGCAGGCTGAGCAGCAACGCCGCCAGGCCGGCCAGCCCGCCGCCGATGGCCGAGGTGATGAGGTAGAGCTTCTTGGTGTTGACGCCCATGAGCACCATCACCTCGCGGTCCTGGGCAATGGCGCGAATGGCCGTGCCCAGGTAAGTGCGGGTCAGCAGGAAGTAAAGGCCAAGCATGCCCAGCACCGCGGCGGCAAAGGCCAGCAGGCGCGCAAAGCTGATGTACATCCCCAAGAAGTTGAGGATGGGCAGGTGCAGGCCGAGGTTGCGGAAGTCGGCGCCAAAAAGCAAAGTGGCAAAGCTCTGCAAGAAAAAGAGCAGGCCGCCGGTGGCCAGCAGCTGGTTGATAGGCGGGGTGTCGAGAATGGGGCTGATGATGAGCACGTGCACCAAAACGCCCATCACCGCCACCAAGGCAATGGCCACCACGCTGGCCCCCAAGAGCACGGGCCAGGAGGTCCCCAGCAGCCGCGTGGCCCAGTAAATGAGGTACATGCCGCCCATCACCAGCTCGGCGTAGGCGATCCACACCACGTCGATGACGCCGAAAATGAGGTTGAGTCCCAGCGCCAGCAAGGCCAGGACCCCGCCCAGCAGGATGCCGTTGACGATGGCTTCCAGCAAGAAAATGTCGAAGACCGGCATGGACGCCCTCCGGTTACAGTCCCATGTAGGCACGGCGCACGTAGTCGCTGGCTTTGAGCTCGTCGGCGCGGCCGCTCAGCTTGATGGCGCCCACCTCCAGGAGGTAGGCACGGTCGACGAGCTCGAGCACTTGCTGCACGTTTTGCTCCACGATGAGCACGGTAAAGCCCGCTTCCCGAATGCGGTGCACCAAGTCGAAAACCTGCTGCACCACCACCGGCGCCAGGCCGGCCGAGGGCTCGTCGAGAAGCAAGAGCTTGGGCTGCGACATGAGGGCGCGGCCGATGGCGCACATCTGCTGCTCGCCGCCCGAGAGGGTGCCGGCCAGCTGGTGGCGCCGCTCGCGCAGGCGCGGAAAGAGCGCGTACACCCAGGCGAGGCGCTCGGCAAACGCCTTGCGCGCTGCGCGAATGTAGGCGCCCATTTTCAGGTTTTCTTCCACCGTCAGGCGCGGAAACAGGCGCCGGTTTTCCGGCACGTGGGCAATGCCCTTTTCCACAAAGCGGTAAGGCGGAATGCCGCGCAGCGATTCGCCCTCGAGCAGGAGGTCGCCGCTGGAGAGAGGAAGCAGGCCAGAGATGACCCGCAGCAGGGTGGTTTTGCCGGCACCGTTGGGCCCCACCACGGCCACCGCTTCGCCGGCCCGCACCTGCAGCGAGACGTCCCACAGGGCACGGAACGAGCCGTAGGCCGCCGACACCTGGCGCAGTTCCAGCATGGGGGAGGTGGCGGTCATGGTCCAGAGCCGGCTTTGCCCAAGTACACTTCGATCACTTTGGGGTCCCTGGCCACCTCCTCGGGCCGTCCCTCGGCGATTTTCTCGCCGTAGTCAAGGACGATGACGCGGTCCACGACGCGCATGAGCACGCCCATGATGTGCTCCACCCAGACGATGGTGATGCCCATCTCGCGGCGAATGCGCTCGAGCAAATCGGCGGCTTGTTCCATCTCCGTAGCGTCCAGACCGCCGAGGCTCTCGTCGGCCAAAAGCAGCTTGGGCTGCGTGGCCAGCGCCCGGGCCAGCTCGAGCTTTTTCAGCCCGGCGGCGCCCAGCACGCTCACCGGAATGTGCGCTTCGGTAGGCAGCCCCACCAGCTCCAGCACCTCAAGGGCGCGCCGGCGCGCCGCAGCCGGGCTGAGGGCCGTTCGCGTCCCGTAATAGGCGGCCAGGGTGACGTTTTGCAGCAGCGTCAGCTTGCGAAAAGGACGCGGGATCTGGAACGTCCGCGCCAGCCCTAGGTGGCAGACGCGCTGCGGCGGCCAGCCGGTGATGTCGCGCCCCTCGAACCAGATGCGGCCCCCCGAGGGCTTCAGGGCGCCCGAGATGATGTTGAAGAGGGTACTCTTCCCGGAGCCGTTGGGGCCGATAAGGCCGAGAATTTCCCCCTTCTGCACCTCGAAAGAAACCCGGTTGACCGCCCGCAGCGCGCCAAAGGTTTTGGAAACGTTGTCGACCACCAGCACCGGGTCACCGCATGGCAAAAGGCGACGAAGGCGGCAGTGGCAGCACCGGATCGATGGTGCGGATCTCCGTCGGATAGGCAATAAACGTCTTGCCGCCCACGTACTGCATGACCACCGGAAAGGCGCGCAGGTTCTGCCCGGCCATGGGGTGCCCGGGAGGCGCGAACTTCACCCCGTAGCCCTGGAGGGTGCCGCCCACCGGAATGTCAAGGTCAAGGGCCGCCTGCCGTAGCGCCTCGGCATCCCAGCCGCCGTACTTCTGGATGGCCAGGGGCAGCACGTGCTCGAGTAGAATCCAGGTGTTGTTAAAGCCCATGCTGGTGTGCGGCGGCACTTCCTTGGCCCCGGTGCGCTCGCGGTAGCGCTGGACCATCTCCTGAATGAGGTCGCCCAGCCCGGGGGCTAGGGTTTTGGGATCGAGCAGCTGGGCGGCTACCGGGTCGACGTTGAAAATGTAGTCCACGTCGTTGCCAAAGGTCTCGATCAGGCGGTCGATCTGGCCGTAGCCTGCCCCATGGCCGATGAGCACCCGGAAGCGCAGCCCCAGCTCTTTGGCCTGCCGCAGGAAGAGGGTGATGTCGGGATTGTAGCCGGTGTGCAAGATGACGTCGGGCCGCGCCCGCTTGAGCTTGATCACCAGCGAGGAGAGGTCCGGCGCGGTGGCCGAGTAGCCCTCCTTGAGCACCACCTGCATGCCGTACTCTTTGGCCCCCTCTTCGTTCGACGTGGCCACGCCGGTGCCGTAAGGCCCGTCTTCGTGGATGATGGCCACGCGCAGGTCCTTGGGGTCGATGCCTAGCTTGGGCTTGACAAACTCGGCCAGGAACTGTGTCGACAGCAGGCCAAACTGGTCGCTGTGCACTTGCGGCCGGAAGACGTAGCGCAGGTTGCGGTTCTTGAAGACGGCCGAGGAAATGGCCACGGTGATCCAGAAGAACTTTTTCTGGGCGTCGACGCGGCCGGCCAGGGGTACGGCGTGGGCACTGCTGTAGACACCGGCCAGGATGTCCACTTTTTCGGCGTTGAGCAGGCGCTCGGCCTCGTTGATGGCCACGTCGGCCTTGCTCTGGGCGTCGGCAAAAATCGCCTCGATGGGGTACTTACCGAGCACGCCGCCTTTGGCGTTGACCATCTCGACGATAAGCTCGGTGCCGATTTTGGCTGGCACTGCCCCGGCGGCGGCAAAGGGTCCGGTGAGGTCGTAAATGAACCCGATGCGGATCTTCTCGGCTGCCGCTGCCTGCCAGGGCAGCGCCAGCAGCAGGACAAGAAGCAGAAGAATCGGCTTGCCACCTCGCATGCGCATCGCTTTCCTCCTCAGCATCAGGGGGGCCGCCCCAGTGTAGCAGGAGGCGGCGGCCAGAACAAGCCTACTCCCCGGGATAAGGATAGGGCTTTAGCTTGCCGCCGGTGTAAATGAACCACTGGTAGGTTTCCGTCACCTGCATGCCGTCTGCGTCGAAGGTCTTGTCGCCCGTGACCCCCAGGTATGCGTCGTCCACCACGTGCAGGGCGGCGCGGATGGCCTGCGGGTCGGGCTTGCCGGCGAGCTGGATGGCCAGCGCCGCCAGCCAGGTGGCGTCATAGGCGTAGGCGCCAAACGAGGTCAGCGGCGCCTCGCCGTACTTGGCCCGGTACGCCTGCGCGTACTCGGCTTCGTAGAAGTCCCCGGAGACGCCCACTTCAAAGCCCTTTACGCCTTCGGCGATTTCTGGGGTCTGCGCTACCTCGTTGCTCCACATGGTCAGGTAGTCGGCGTACCAGCCCTTGGGCGGCTTGAGGCCCAGCTCGTAGGCCTGCTTGAAGAGGAGGCGCGCTTCGGTGCCGTAGGCGGTGTAAAAGCCGGCTTCGGGGTTACCCTGAAAGGCGGCCTGGAGCTCGGCGCGGTAGTCGGGCTTTTCGAGCTCGTAGCGCACCTTGGCCACGCACTGGCCACCAAACTCTTCCTCCAAGGTCTTGCAGGCGTGGAGCTCGATGCCCACGCCAAAGGGGTTGTTGGGCACGATGGAGGTAAAGCGCCGGGCCCCGGAGTCTTTGACGGCAAAGCGGGCCAGGGCGCGGCCGGCCACGTCGTCAAGCCCCATGACGTCGAAGAAAAAGGGGCCGATGTCGCGCAGCGCCGGCGAGGTGGAGGCAATGGCGATCTGCACCACCCCCTGGGCGTTGGTGAACTGGCCGGTGGGCAGGCTGATGCCGCTGGCGTACTCGCCAAGGACAAGGGGCACTTTGTCGACGTTGACCAGCTTGCGCACCGCGTCCATGGCCGAGGCGGGGCGCGACTCGGTGTCTTCGACAAGGACGCGCAGGGGTTTGCCCAGCACCCCGGGGCCAAAGGGCAGGCGCAGGTTGCCCTTGAGGGGAACCGCATAGCCGGCGTTGATGCGTTCTACGGCCAGCGCCACGCCGCGCTGGATGTCGGTACCCTGCACGGCGTTGGTGCCGGTAAGGGGCGTGAGGAGCCCGATGACGACCTCGCCTTGGGCGGCCTGGACGGTAGGACCCAGGGCCAGCAGGAGCAAGATGCCGGTTAGGCGTATGCGCCACGTCTGCATCGCTTTCTCCTTCCCCACGGGTAGACGGTGTCCTGTGTTATAGCACGGCTTGGCCGGCAAGGCGAGCCCTCTTAGCCGCCCAGGTAGGCCTGGCGCAGCTGCTCGTCGTGCAGGAGGCGGTCGGCCCGGCCGCCAAAGGCGTTACGGCCGTCGACGAGCACGTAGCCGCGCTGCGAGACCTCCAGGGCGCGGTAGGCGTCTTGCTCGACGAGGAGCACTGCCGTGCCTTGGGCGCAGATGTCGCGGACTTTCTCGAAGACGAGGTCGGCCATCTGCGGCGCCAGCGCCGCCGTGGGTTCGTCAAGGAGCAAGAGGGCAGGCTGGGTCATCAGGGCGCGCCCCGTCGCCAGCAGCTGGCGCTCGCCGCCGCTTAAAGTGCGCACCCGCTGCTTGCGCCGCGCTGCCAGCAAAGGGAAGAGGTCGTAAACGGCTTGCAGGCGCTCCCGCAGCAGCGCTTTGGGCAAGGTGTAAGCCCCCATGCGCAGGGTTTCGGCCACGGTGAGGGAAGGAAAGACGTTGTCGAGCTGCGGCACGTAGGCCATGCCGCGCCGCACCCGCTCCTCTGGCCGCAGGCGGGTGATGTCGGCACCACGAAAGACGACGCGGCCTTGCGAGGGGATCAGGTAGCCCATCAGCGTCTTGAGCAGCGTCGACTTGCCGGCGCCGTTGGGGCCAATGAGCGTCACCACCTCGGCCGGGGCAAGGTAGAGGCTGACGCCGTGCAGCACGGCGCTGTCGCGGTAGCCGGCATGGAGGTCGGTGGCGCTCAGCAGGGGCTGTGGAGCGCTCATCGGTCTGGTTCCTCGGCGCGCAGCGCCCGCCGCGACAGGTAAGCGCGCAGCACCTCCTCGCGCTGCAGCACGGTGGCCGGGTCGCCGTGGGCAAGAATCTGCCCGTGGTCCAGCACATAGACCTCATCGCAGAGGCGGCGCACCACCCGCAGGTTGTGCTCGATGATGCAGAAGTCCCGGCCTTGGCGCTGCAGGGTGCGGAGGAGGGCCACTAAGTGCTGCGCCAGGGTGGGATTGACGCCGGCGGTGGGCTCGTCGAGGAGCACCAGCTGCGGGTCGGCCATGAGCACCTGCGCCAAGGCCAGCAGCTTTTGCTGGCCGCCAGAGAGGCTGCCGGCTTCGGCGTCGGCGTGGTCTGCCAGGCCAACTTGCGCCAGGAGCTCCCAGGCACGCGCCAGGAACTGGCGTTCCTGGCGCCACACCTTGCCCGGGCGCAGGAAGCACGCCAGCAGGCCTTCGCCGGCTTGCTGTTGGGGGGCCAGCAGCAAGTTCTCCATCACCGTCAGGCGCCGGGGGTGCAGGCTGAGCTGGAAGGTGCGGCACAGGCCCAGGCGGGCAATGCGGTCGGGGGAGAGGCCGGTGAGGTCGGTGCCGGCAAAGCGCACGCGGCCGCGCTCGGGGCGCAGGAAGCCGGTAATGACGTTAAAGAGGGTGGTTTTTCCCGAGCCGTTGGGGCCGATGAGGCCGGTGATGCGGCCGCGGCGCACCACCAGCGATACCCCGTCGAGGGCCACGAGCCCTCCAAAACGCTTGTGCACGCTCTCAACTGCGAGCAGGACGTCTTGGTCCATAGCGGCGTTTCCTCTCCGGCAGCAGGCCCTGGGGCAGGAAAAGGACCACGAGGATGATGAGCACCCCGATGACCACCATGCGCAGCGAGGCCAGGGTTTGCGAGGGAAGCGGCAAGTAGTCTTTGAGAAAGCGGGTCGAGTGGTAAAAAGCCAGCACCGTCACCGTGCCCAGCAAGGCGCCCAGGTGGTTGCCGCAGCCGCCCAGCAGCACCATCGCCCACACCAGGAAGGTTTCCAGGGGAAGAAAGTAGTAAGGATCGATGAAGGCATTGTAGTGCGCAAACAGGCTGCCGGCCACCCCACCCAGGGCGCCGCCCAGCATCATCACCTTGACGCGAAATCGCCCCACGTTTTTCCCCAGGGCCAGGGGCACCGCATCGCCCTCGCGGATGGCGCGCAGGGTGCGGCCAAACGGCATGCGCGCCAGCCAGCTCACCACGGCGTAGGTGGCAAGCAGGCAAGCAAGCACCAGCGCCAAGTAGAAGTAAGGGTAGGTAGCCGCGCTAAAGGCCTGGCGCCAGGGCTGGGGAATGCCCCCCACGCCAAAAGAGGCCCCGACGTAAGGCCCCTTGAGGGGCTGGTTGAGAAAGACGAGGCGCACGATTTCCGCCGCCGCCAGGGTAGTGATGGCCCAGTAGTCCTGCTGCAAGTTGGCGGTGGGCAAGGCGATGAGGCCGCCAAACAGCGCGGCCGCCAGGGCGCCGCCCAGAAGCCCCAGGGGGAAGGGGAGCTGGGCGAGCAGCACCAGGATGGTCGAGGTGTAGGCCCCGAGCATGAAAAAAGCCACGTGGCCGAAGTTGGCCAGGCCGGTAAGGCCGTACTGCAGGTTCAGGCTCAGGCTGAGGATGCCGTAAATGCCGCTCATCGTGGCCAGGTAGACAAGGAACTCGCTCATCGCGGTCTTTTTCCTCCCAGCAGGCCCTGCGGGCGCAGCAAGAGGACCAGGATGAGCACGGCAAAGGCAATGGCGTCCTTGTACCCGGTGGGCAAGTACCAGGAGCCCCCGGGCAGCAAGGCGCCAAAGTTCACCCGCAGGCCGGCGTTTTCTGCCAGGGCCAGAAGCAGGGCGCCCAGCAAGGCGCCGTAGGGGCGGCCGATGCCGCCCAGGAGGGCAGCGCAGAAGACGGGAATGATGACCGCAAAGCCCATGTTGGGGTGCAGCTGCGTTTCGGCCCCCATGAGGACACCGGCCAGGGCGGCAAAAGCGGCGCCGAGAAACCACACGCTGCCGATGACGCGCTCGGTGGCAATGCCGCAGGCCTGAGCCAGTTCCGGGTGATCGGCGGTGGCGCGCATGGCCATGCCCGCCCGCGTGGTGGTAAGCAGAAGGTGGAGCAGCAGGGCGCAGGCGAGGGCAGCGCCCAGGATGCCCAGCTGCAGCGGCGTCAGCCGCACCGGTCCCAGCAGCCAGGGGCGCTGCAGCGGTAGCGGGTAGAGCTGCGGCGCCGGCCCCCACAGCGTGCGCACCCCTTCGCGCAAGGCGATCCCCAGACCAAACGAAGTGATCATCAGCATCACCGGTGCAGCATGGCGCAAGCGGCAAAAAACCAGGCGGTCCACGGCCAGGCCCAGGCTGCCGGTAAGCCCCATGGCCAGCAAGGCTGCGGCCGGCAGCGGCCAGTGCCAACTCCGGTTGAAGAAAAGGGCCAGGTAGGCGCCCACCACGGCAAACTCCACGTGCGCGAAGTTGGCAAAGCGCAGCAGGCCGTAGAGCAGGGTGAGCCCGAGGCTCAGCAGGCCCAGCTCGGCGGCGCGAATGAGGCTGTTGAGCAGCAGCTGTTCTACGGCCATAGGGCTCTTGCGCCAGGAAGCGCAGCGCCGTGCCGTTGTGGCTTGACACCCGACGCCGAATCGGCGACCATTAAGACAATCTGCACACCTTGTTGGGACGGTGGTGGTCCCCGTCGGGATGCCTTCCTTCTCCCACCTGGGCGCACGCAGGGTTTCCCTTTCCGTAGGAGATGATCATGGTACAAGCAAAAATCGGGGACACCGTCAAGGTCCATTATACCGGCAAGCTCATCGACGGCACGACTTTTGACTCTTCGCTGCAGCGCGAGCCGCTGGAGTTCACCCTGGGGCAGGGCGAGCTCATCCCGGGCTTTGAGCAGGCAGTACTGGGGATGCACGTTGGGGAGACGAAAACCGAAACCGTCTCCGCGGACCAGGCCTACGGCGCGCACCGGCCAGAGATGGTGTTCGAGGTGGCGCGGCAGCAGCTGCCGCCGGGGCTTGAGCCCTACGTGGGCCAGCGGCTGCAGATGACCCAACCCGATGGCGCCGCCATCCCGGTGCTGGTGACCGAAGTCAACGAGGCCTCCATCACCCTGGACGCCAACCACCCGCTGGCCGGCAAAGACCTGGTGTTCGAGATCACCCTTGTCGAGATCGTTTCGTAGCCCTCGCGCCGCCGGTGCGCCGCCGCACCGGCGGCAAAAAATGGGGTCAGAGAACATTTTTGGCGGGCCAGGAGGGACGTTCCTCTCCAGAAATGGGGTCAGAGAACATTTTTGGGTGGAGGGGCGAATGGCTCGACAACCACGGCTTGTGCTGCCTGGCTATCCCCATCACGTCATTCAGCGCGGGAACAACCGCCAGCGGATTTTCTTTACCGAGGCCGATTACAGTTTCTATTTGGCGTGCTTGCAGCAAGCGAAGCTTGCGTGTCAGTGTCGGATCTATGCCTATGTCCTCATGACCAACCATGTCCACCTCATTGTCGAACCGCCGCAGGCTGAGGCCTTAGGGCGCTTCATGCAGAGCGTGGGCCGGCGGTATGTGCGGTACATCAATGCGACCTACCAGCGATCTGGGACGCTGTGGGAAGGGCGCTTCAAAAGCGCGGTGATCAGCCGGGATGCCTATTTGCTCAGGTGCGGCCGCTACATCGAGCTCAACCCCGTGCGTGCTGGCCTGGTGACGCATCCCGCCGAGTATCGCTGGAGCAGTTATCGCTGCCGCGCCCTTGGCGTTCCCGATGCGGTGGTGGATGAGGACCCGTGGTACGCCGGGTTGGGGGCGGACGCTGAGGCCAGATGCCGGGCGTACCGGGCGTGGATGGAGGAAAGCTGGCAAGCCGAGGAGTGGGAGCAGATTCGGCAAGCGACCCGCCAAGGCCGGGCCATTGGCTCGGAGCAGTTTCAGGAAGCGCTGGCGCAGCTGCGGGGACGGCGTCTGGTGCGCCCCCGCCGCGGCCGCCCGCCCAAGCCCCTGGAAGAAAATGTACTCTGACCCCATTTTCTCGCCGCGCCCCCTGGAGGGGATGCGTGTCTTGGAGCTGGGACAGCTGATCGCCGGACCCTTTGCCGGCTGCGTGCTGGGCTACTTTGGCGCCGAGGTGATCAAAGTCGAACCGCCAGGCAGCGGCGACCCCCTGCGCGGCTGGCGCGTGCTGGACGAGCACGGCACCTCGTTTTGGTGGCGTAGCCTGGGGCGCAACAAAAAGTGCATCACCCTCAACCTGCATACCGAAAAGGGTCGCCAGCTGGCTCGGCAGCTGGCGGCGCGGGTCGATGTGCTGATTGAAAACTTCCGCCCCGGCACCCTGGAAAAGTGGGGCCTGGGGCCCGAAGACCTAAAGCAAGAAAACCCCGGCCTCATCTACGCCCGCATTTCGGGCTACGGGCAGACGGGGCCGTACGCGGCGCGGCCCGGCTTTGCTGCGGTGTGCGAAGGCATCGGCGGCTTTCGCTACCTCAACGGCTTCCCCGGCCAGCCGCCGGTGCGCCCTAACCTCAGCCTGGGCGACACCCTGGCCGGCCTGCACGCCGTCATCGGCATCTTGCTCGCTTACGTGCAACGCCAGAAGCCGGCTGGCGGCCGCGGTCAGGTGGTGGACGTGGCCATTTACGAAGCCGTATACAACGTCCTGGAGGCGGTGGTTCCCGAGTACGACGGCGCCGGCGTGGTGCGCGGCCCCTCGGGGTCGACGCTGACCGGCATTGCGCCGACCAATACCTACCGCTGCCGCGACGGCAAGTACGTGATCATTGGCGGCAACGCCGATGCCATTTTCCGGCGCCTCATGCACGCCATTGGCCGCCCGGAGATGGCCGCCGATCCCCGCTTTGCCACCAATGCCGGGCGCGTGGCCCACGAAGCGGAAATCGATGCCGCCATCGCCGCCTGGACCGCCTCTCTGGATGCCGCAGAGGTCTTGCAGCGCCTGGAAGCCGCCGCGGTGCCCGCCGGCCCCATTTACAGCGTCGAGGACATGCTGCGCGATCCCCACTTCCACGCCCGCGGCCTCTTCCAGCAAGTGGAAGTCAACGGCAAGCCCCTGCGCCTGCCGGCCATCCTGCCCTGGCTCGTCGAAACCCCAGGCCGCACCGAGTGGCCGGGGCCGGAGGTGGGCGCGCACAACGAGGAGATCCTGGGTGGCCTGCTTGGCTTGTCGGCTGCCGAGCTGGAGAGGTTGCGCCAGGAAGGGGTAATTTAACCCGTCCGACAGCGAGCCAGCCGTCGCGTGTGAAGGAGGCAAAGATGACGCAGATGACCGGAGCAGAAGCGGCCGTAGAAACCCTGCGGCGCGAGGGCGTGGAGGTGGTCTTCGGCCTGCCCGGGGTGCAGATCATGGACCTCTACGACGCCTTTTACGGCCGCCGCGACGTGCGGCTGCTCACCGTCCGGCACGAGCAGACGGCCGTCTACATGGCCGATGGCTACGCGCGGGTCAGCGGCAAGCCGGGTGTCGCCCTGGTGGTGCCTGGCCCTGGGGTACTCAACGCCAGCGCCGCCCTGGGCACCGCCTACGCGTCGTCTTCTCCGGTGCTGCTGCTGGCCGGGCAAGTGGAAAGCGTCAACCTGGGGCGTGACCGCGGCGCCCTGCACGAGGTGAACGACCAGCTCGAAGTCGTCCGCCCCCTTACCAAGTGGCGGCAGCGGGTGCTGGAGGCGACGGCCATTCCCGCCGCCATTCAGGAAGCCATGCGCCAGATGCGCCAGGGCCGGCCGCGCCCGACGCACGTGGAGATCCCGCCCGACGTGCTTGCCGCACGCGCCGAGTTTGCCTTTACGCCTGGGGATGCCGTGCCGCCGACGCCGCCAGACTGGGAGCAAGTGCGGCGGGCGGCGGCGCTGCTGCGCGCAGCGCGCAAGCCACTTATCTGGGCCGGCGGCGGCGTGATCTGGGCCGAAGCTTCCCGGGAGCTGGTGGCGCTGGCCGAGGCCCTGGGCGCCCCGGTGGCCACCACGCCGGAAGGTAAAGGGAGTATCCCCGAAGACCACCCCTTGGCGCTCGGGGTGGGGGCCTACGGCCACGGCGCGCCGAGCTGGGCCATGCCCCAGGCCGACGTCGTCCTGGCGGTGGGCACGCGGCTCATGACGCCGATGCGGGGCCTCAACGCCCTACACCCGCCGCAGCGGCTCATCCACCTCGACGTCGATCCCCAGGTCCTTGGCAAGACGTACGCCCCGGAAGTGCCCCTGCTTGCCGACGCCCGCCTGGGCTTACAGGCGCTGCTGGAAGAAGTGCGCCGCCAGGAGGTGCCCCGCGAGCGCTGGCCTGCTGCCGAGCTGCAGGAGATCCGCCAGCACCAGGCGCAGTGGCTCGAAGAAAAAGCCCCGCACCCCTGCGAGATCCTGCGGCGCTTGCAGCGCGTGCTGCCTGACGACGCCGTGCTGGTGAGCGGCATCACCAACGTGGCCTACTGGAGCTACTTCGCTTACTGCGTGCGCCGGCCGCGCACGTATTTTACCTCCTCGTACTTTGCCACCCTGGGCTACAGCTTCCCCCTGGCCCTAGGAGCCAAAGTGGCGGCGCCGCAGCGCCCGGTGGTGGCCCTCGCCGGCGACGGCGGCTTCATGTATGCCCTGCCCGAGCTGGCCACTGCCGTACAGTACGGCATCGACGTGGTGGTCGTGGTCTTTGTCGACAACGCCCTGGGGGCTTCCAAGCACGACCAGCTCACCCGCTACGGCGGGCGCGTGGTGGGCACCGAGCTGCACAATCCCAGCTTTGCCGAGGTGGCGCGCCTTTTTGGCGCCTACGGCCGGCGCGTGGCGCCCGAGCGCCTCGACGAAGCCCTGCCCGAGGCCCTTGCTGCCGGCAAGCCGGCCTTGCTCGAGGTGCCCATTGCCACCTGGGCGCCGCCGTTTCAGATTGCGCCGCGCACCGCCTGAGCCGCTTATCGCCCGGTGCGCACAAAAGCGCAGGTTTCGGCCACCGCCTGCTGGCTGTAAAACGAGGCCGTCCAGTGGCCGCAGGGAAAGCGGCGCCAGGGCGGGCGGCCGTAGCTCTCCCACAGCAGGCGCGTGAAGGGCTCAGGAACGATGGCGTCGTACTTGCCGCTCATCATCAGCAGGCGGCGGGTACGGTTGAGCGGCCCAAACGTCAGGGGATCGATGCACTGCCACGTCTGGCGCAGCGTGGCGCGGTCGATGCCGTGCCGCACCATGGCCGCCCGCACCCCGCGCGTGGCCGGGCTGGTGAAGACGAGCTCGGCCAGGGCGCCGGCGGCGCCAATGGAGACGCCAAAGTCGAAGGCTTCGGTGGCCATCACCACGTGGGCGATCATGCCGCCGAGGCTGAAGCCCACAATGCCTACCCGCTGCGTGCGGTAGGCGCGCAGCCAGTGGGCGGCCAGGCGTGCCTCGATCACCGCCTGGCGAAAGCCCCACACGGTGCGGTAGATGTCCGGAGAGAGGGCCAGCTCGCCGCTCCAGGTGCCGGCAGGGCGCCGCGGCCCGTGGTAGGGCAGCACCAGCAGCAGGCAGTCGATGCCTTGCGCCGCCAGTCCCTGGCAAAAGAGAAACTCGTAGCGCAGGGCGTCGCGGCGCCAGCCGTGTAAAAACACCGTCGCCGCCAGCGGCGGCCGGGTGGCGGCGGGAAACCAGTGGCCGTAGAGCACGTTGTTGGCCTCATCGCCGGGCATGGTCACCGGGCTTGGCAGGTGAAAGGCGGTGGCTGCCGCCGAAGGCGCCAGGGGCAAGGCCAGCAGGCCAGCGGTGCGGAACAGCTGCCGGGGATCGCCGCGTGCCCCCTCCAGCAGCCGCTCCACGGCAGCACGAAAGCGCGGATCCGGCCCCTGGTGGTAGCGCGTCAGCCGCAGCCGTGGCAGCACGCGGTCGGCCGTGCGGTGCATCAGCGACAGCGCCCGGGGTGCCCTGGTTTCATGCGCGGGCAGAGACGTTGCCGATGAACCTTCCATGGCCCTAGTCCTCCACCTGTGCCTATAAGCAGGAGTACGTCAGCCCGCCATGGTTGTCAATGGCAAGATGGCCACGGACGCCCCAGAAAGCACAGACAGGGTGTGGCCACCGTGGCCCGTGCATCACACCGAAGCTGAGGAACGTAGCTATGCGCTTTGGTCTGTCTTTGCCGATGCAGCACCCGATGGGAGAACCCATGGCGCAGCGCTTTGCCGAGCTGCTGGAGGTGGTGCGCCTGGCGCGCCAGGCCGGCTTCCACCACCTCAGCGCCAGCCAGCACTACCTGGCGGCGCCGTTTCAGTACTTGCAACCGCTGCCGGTGCTGGCGCGCGTGGCGGCAGAAGCGGAAGGCATGACCTTGGGCACGGGGATCCTGCTTTTGGCGTTGCAGCACCCCGTGCACGTGGCCGAATCGCTGGCCACCCTGGACGTGATTTGTGGCGGCCGCCTGGTGTGCGGGGTAGGGCTAGGCTACCGCGAGGTGGAGTTCGAGGCCTTTGGCGTGCCGCGGGGACAGCGGCTGTCGCGCTTTCTGGAAGCCCTGGAGGTGCTCAAGCGGCTGTGGACGGAAGAGGCGGTGACCTTTGAGGGCCGGCACTTTCGCCTGCGGGAAGTCAGCCTCAGCATGCGGCCGCTGCAGCGGCCGCGGCCGCCGATTGTGGTAGCGGCGAGCAACGACCGCATGGTGCAGCGGGTGGCCCGCCTTGGCGACGCCTGGACCATCGCCGGCCACGCCACCTTTGCCACCCTGGAGCGGCAAGTGGCCCTTTACCGCGAGGCGCTGGCCGCGGCCGGCAAGCCCTTTCCGCCGCCTTACTTCAGCCTGAGCAAGGAGCTCTTCATT
The DNA here is from genome assembly GCA_026005175.1 of Candidatus Tectimicrobiota bacterium. GTDB lineage: Bacteria > Tectomicrobia > Entotheonellia > Entotheonellales > Entotheonellaceae > BPKO01. Next base: position 103,980 of record BPKO01000003.1, on the reverse strand, counting down.
GCCCGCGACATGGAAACGGCGCGGCGGCAGGCCTGGCCCTATCTGGCCGCCAAGTATCAGGCCTATGCCCAGTGGGGACAGGACACCGTCTTGCCGGCGGGAGAGAGCTTCCGGCAGCCCATCGAGCAGCTTCAGGAGGACCGCTTCATCGTGGGAGATGCGGCGTACTGCCGCGAGCAGATCGCCCGCCACCGCGAGCGGCTGGGCATCCAGCAGCTCAACCTGCGCCTGCACTGGCCGGGCTTGCCGCACCGCCAGGTGCTAGAGGCCATCGCGCTGCTGGGAGAGCAGGTCTTGCCGTATTTTGCGCAGGACTGAGCGGCGCTTACCCTGCCGTTTCCTGGACGATTTCGCCGCGCTCGATGGTGTAGATCTTCTCGACAAAATCGAGGCGCTTGACGTCGGACTCGGCAATCAGAATGGCGAGGCCGTCTTGCTGCAGCTCCTGGATAACCCCGGCCAGCTTGTGGCCCATGGCCGGCGACAGCCCTTCAAAGGGCTCGTCCAGCAGCAGCAGCTTGGTGCCGCTCATCAGCGAGCGCGCCAGGGCGGCCATTTTCTGCTGGCCGCCGCTTAAGGAGGCGGCGCGGCGCTTGGCCAGCGCCGCCACCTCCGGCATCTTCTGGTAAATGTAGGCCAGGCGTTCCTCGGCGTGGGCCAGGCCGCTGGCCCACGCCGGCAGCAGGAGGTTGTCTTCTACCGTCAGGGAGCCAATGAGGCGGCGGTCTTCGGGCATGTAGCCAATGCCCAGAGGGGCGCGGCGGTAGCCAGGCACCGCCGCCAGGTCCAGGCCGTCGAGGCGAATGGCGCCGCCGGAGATGGGCAGAATACCCATGATGCTCTTGAGGGTAGTGGTCTTGCCGGCCCCGTTGCGCCCCACCAGGGCGATGAGTTCCCCCGGGGGCACTTCCAGGGTGATGCCGCGCAGAATCACAAAGCCTCTGATGGTCACCCGCAGGCCGTCGACTTTGAGCATGGCTCACTCCCGCCCCAGCACCGCTTTGCGCACTTCGGGGTTGGCCAGCACGCTTTCGGGATCGCCGTCGGCAATCACCGCCCCGTTGTCAAAGACCAGCACCCGCTGGCTGTAGCGCTGCACCACGTCCATGTCGTGTTCGACAAAAATCGTGGTGATGTCGCTCTCCTTGATCACCGCCATGAGCGTGTCCATCACCTCGAATTTGTCCTCGATGCTGACGCCGCTGGTGGGCTCGTCCATGAGCAGCAGCTTGGGCTGCAGGGCAAACGACAGGGCGATGTCGAGGAGCTTGCGGCCGCCTTCGGGCAGCTCGGCCACCGGGCGGTAGGCATAGGCCTCGAGGCCAAAGCGCCGGAGCACCTCCAGCCCTTGCTGCATCCACGGGCTGCGGTAGAGAGGGCGCCACACGTCGGTGCTTTTGTTCTCGCGGGCGGCCAGCGACAGCAGGACGTTTTCCAGCACGCTCAGCCCCGTGTAGAGCTGCGGGATCTGAAACGAGCGCGCCAGCCCCAGCTTGGTCACCAGCCGCGGCGGCAGCCCGGTGCTGTCGCGGCCCATGAGCAGGATGCGCCCGCGGTCCGGCTTGAGATAGCCGGTGATGAGGTTGAGAAAGGTGGTTTTGCCCGAGCCGTTGGCGCCCACGATGCCCACCAGCTCGCGGGGCATAATCGTCACGTTGATGCGGTCGGCCGCCACCACCATGCCAAAGGATTTGCGCAGGTCGATGGTTTGCAAGATGGGCTGGGTCTCAAGCACGCTCGATTCCCCTCTGGCGGCCGAAGCGCGCGGTGATGGCTTCATAGATTGCCCACAACCCGCCGGGACGAAAGAGAATGATGAGCAGCATGATGATCCCCAGCGTCATTTGCCAGGCGTAGGGGGCGTACTTGGAGGCGTACGTGCGGATGAACTCGAAGGCAATCGCCCCCATGAGGGGCCCGGGCACGCTGCCGTATCCGCCCAGCAGGGAAATAAAGACAAACTCGCCCGACTGCACCCAGAAGGCGTACTCCGGCACGATGTGGCCCACGGTAAAGGCCACCAGCACGCCTGCCAGGCCGCCCAGGGCGCCGGAAAAGACGTAGGTGTAATAAATGACGCGCTGCACCGACTCGCCCGAGTACTCGATGCGAATCTCGTTGTCGGCCAGGGCCTTGAGGAAAAAGCCCATGGGTGAGGCCAGGAAGCGGTAGGCCACGTAAATGACCACCGCGGCCATGCCGAGCGTCAGGTAGTAGTACGTCATGCGCAGGTAAGCGCGGTGGGGCAGGATCCCGAGCAGGGTAGGCAGCCGGATGCTGATGCCGTCGGTGCCGCCCGTCACCCAGTAGAACTTAAGCAGGATGGCGTACAGGATCATAGAAACGGCGAGATTGAGCATGGCGAAGAAAGACGCCGCGGTAGCGGGCCATGAACAGGCCCACCAGGGCTGCCACCGCCGCGCCTAGAGCGGTCCCCATGGGGATGAGCAGTGCGGCTTCGCGCAGGCCGAGCCACTTCGAGGCAAAGCCCACCGTGTAAGCACCCACCGCGTAAAACAGCGCGTGGCCAAACGTCACCAGGTTGGCGCGCAGAAACAGGGCCACTCCCAAAACGGCAATGAACTTGGCCAGAGGCCAGGTTCAGGATGAACTGAATCCAGCTAGGCGCAAAAAACGGCACCCCCACCAGCACCGCGGCCACCAGCAGGCCCAACATCCAGGCAAGCACGGGAACACGTCGCGACACGCTGCTAGATCCTCCTCACTTCCACTTCGCCAAACAGGCCTTCAGGCTTGAAGAGCAGCACGAGCACCATGATGAGGTAAATGGTCACCAGCTCCAGTTCGGGAAACAGGTGGATGGCCAGGGCACGCCCCAGCCCCACCAGCAGAGCCCCCAGGGCCGCCCCTTCCAGGCTACCCATGCCGCCAATGGCGATCACGGCAAAAGAGAGCACCACCACTTCCACGGCAAAGCCCGGTACCACGGCGATGGTGGGGGCAATGGCAGCGCCGCCCAGCGCCGCACAGAACGCCCCCAGGGTAAAGGAGAGGGTGTAAATGCGGTCTACATTGATGCCCATGGCCAGGCTCATCTCGCGGTCGTTGATCACCGCCACCACCAGCTTGCCAAAGCGCGTGCCGCGCACCATCCAGACCAGCGCGCCGCCAAAGACCACAGACACCGCGATGAGCGAGAAGATGGTACCAGGAGTAAGGAATTCCCGAAATGCTGAACTGCCCGAGCAGCTTGTAAGGCTCGCTCACAAACAGGGGGGTGGTTCCCCAGATGAGCTTGATGAGGTCGTCGAGAATGAGCAGGATGGAAAACGTGAGCAGCAGCTGGATGGCTTCGGCCTGCCCGTAAACGCGGCGCAGGAGCAGCCGCTCGATCAGCGGCCCGGTGACCAGCCCCACCACCACCGCGCCCAGAAACAGCATGAGAGTAAGTCAGGTACGGCGTCAGCCCGACGCCCAGAGCGCGCAGCGCCAGGTAGGTGCCGGTGTAGGCGCCCAGGGCGTAGATGCCGCCGTGGGAAATGTTGAGGATGCGCAGCACGCCGAAAATCAGCGTCAGCCCTACCGAGATGAGAAAGAGCACGGCGGCAAAGACCGCGCCGTCGAGAAGGATAATCGTCAAGGATTCGCATCGCTGCTCGCTCGCGTCAGGCGTCGACGTCTAGAGGGCCGCGGGATGCCCGACCGGTGCGGGCTGCCCCCGGCCGAGCCGAGTGTCGCGGTTACTCCTCCAGGCGCGCGACCCAGTCCAGGGTTTTCACGCCCACCGGCGGCATGATCTTTTCCCCGGGCTGCGCGATGATGCGCTCCATGATGGGGAAGCCATACTGGGGCGAGAACTTGGTCATGCCGACGATGCCGGCGTGCACGGCTTGGTGGTCGCGGCGCATGGTCACCGGCCCCAGCGGCGTCTCCCAGGTCAGCCCCTCAAAAGCCGCGATGACGTCTTCGGTTTTGGGCCAGCGCCCGGTGCGGTCGATGGCCTTCTCGTAGGCGGCGCGCAGGCCGGCAAAAGCCTGGTACGTCCGGTAAGAGACGTAGTCAGGGTAGCGGCCAAAGCGGGCATGGTACGACTCTACAAACTCCTTCTGGGCCGGGTGGGTGGCAGGGTCAGGATAGAGGAAATAGCCCGCCGTGGCGCGTGGGGCGACGAGCACCCCATCGGGCATGTCGCCCTTGACGTCCTGCAGCACTTGCGTGCCGGTGCTGAAGTAAACCAGGCTTTGGTCGAACAGCCCGCGTGCCGAGGCCTGCTTCACAAACGTGACGAGTCCGCCGCCCCAGAAGCTGCTGTGGATGAAGTCGGGCTTGACGGCTAGCAACTTAGAAATCTCCGCCGAGTACTCGCCCGCCTGGAGACGGGTCCACAGCTCGGCCACCACCTTGACGTCGGGCTTCAGGCGCAGCAGGGCCGTTTTAAAGGCCATCCAGGAGTCGCGGCCCCAGGCGTAGTCATCGTTAGCCCCGGCAATGGTCTTGATGTCTGGCTTCACCGCCAGCAAGTAGCGCACGCCCAGCACGCTGTCGGCTGCCTGGTGATTGGAGGTGCGGAACGTGTAGCGCAGCTTGATGTCCTCGTTGAGGCGATGCGTGCCGCAGACGTGAACGAGGGTCAGCATCTGCAACTCTTCGGCCACCGGCGCAATGGCCAGGCAGTTGGCGCTCGAGGTGTAGCCGACCACCGCGTCGACTTGCTCGTCGAGCACCAGGCGGCGATATTCGGTCACTTGCTTGTCAGGGCCGCCGGCCTCATCGACTTCGATGAGTTTAACTTTCACGCCGCGAATCCCGCCCTCCTTGTTCCACTTGTCCACCAGCCACTCGGCGGCGTTTCTTCCGGAAATACCGAAGGTCGCGGCAGGGCCTGAAAAGAAGTCGACAAACCCAACTGGTCATCTCTTTGGGCGCTCCTTTGGGGAGCTGGGCGGCACCGGCACTGGCCACGCACACCACCAGTCCCATCACCCACAGGGCAAAGAACCAGCGTGGGCAAAACGTGCGGATCGCCTTCATGGTTGGCCTCCTCTGTTGCCATGAGGGGTTCCGGGGGCAGCAGCGCCCCCGGATGCCTATTCTGGCCGCCGGAACAAGCCCTTATAGCATATGCACCGAGGCCCGTAAATAGGAAAAAGGGAGCCGCCCTGCTTCCCTTACGGGCACTTGGCGCCGGGAAAGCCCTGGTCAATCCAGTCGAGGCTTGCCATCCCATCGGGCGGATTGACGCAGGGGGCAGAGAACGTCTGCACTTGGGTAAAGGTCTTGGCGCCCAACTGGGCGTCAAACGTCACCAGCCCGTAAGCCGCCGGCTCGATGGCCTGGTGCCCTTTGCCGATGGCCAGCTTGATGGGGCCGCTGGGGGTGTCGAACTCGGCGTATTCAAAGGCCCGAATGACCTCTTCGGGCTTGGGCCAGCGGCCCACTGCCTTGATGGCCTTTTCGTACGCGGCCTTCAGCCCCTGCACCGCCTGCACGTAGTGGTAGGCGCCGTGGGGCAAGTAGAGGTTGGGCGCCAGCCCGAAGCGCTCCTTGTACAGGGTGAGAAACGCCTTGCGCAGCGGGTGGTTTTCCAGCTCGGGCGGCACGATGGCGTGCGGCCCGCGCGAGCCAAAGGCCACCCCTGCGGCGGCGTCGTTGAGGTCGTCGAGGCCGGTGTTGTTGGAAACGAACAGGCTGCGGCGGAAGAGGCCGCGCGCTTCGGCCTGCTGCATGAAGGTGATGAGATCCCCGCCCCAGAAGCTGGTAAAAATCACTTCTGGCTCGGCTTGCAAGAGCTTGGAGATCTCTGCCGTGTACTCGCCGGCAAAGAGCTTCGGCCACAGCGTGGTGACTACCTTGACATCGGGCTTGAGCCGCTGCAGCGCGCGGATAAAGATGTCCCAGGAGTCGCGGCCCCAGGCGTAGTCCTGGTTGATGCCGGCCACCGTCTTTAGCTGGGGTTTAAGGGCCAGCACGTAGCGCGCCGCGCCCACGCCGTCGATGACCGTGTGGGCGTGGGTGCGGAAAACGTACCTGTAGGACCGCTCTTCAAAAACGCGCACCGTGCCGCAGTCGGCCAGGATCGTCAGTTGCTGCAGCTCTTCGGCCACCGGCGCTACCCCCAGGCAGCTGGCGCTGGAGATGTAGCCAAGCACCACGTCAACGCGCTCGTCATAGACCAGGCGCCGGAATTCCGACACCTGCCGGTCGGTGCCGCCGGCTTCGTCGATGAACACCGGCTCGATTTTTACCCCCTCGATGCCGCCCTCGCGGTTGATTTTGTCGATCCACAGCTGGGCGGCGTTTTTCGAAGGCACGCCAAAAGGTCCCGAAGCCGGCCCCGAAAGGAACGCCACCACGCCGACTTTGAGCGTCTCCGGGGCGCCCTGGGGGCGTGCCACGGCCGACGAGAACTCTACGCAGAGCACGAGACCGGTAAGCAGAATCACAAGGGACACAGCGCGCTTCTTCAGGCACCGCATGGCTCTCTCCTTCCACCCTCGGGCTTGCGTCGTGTTTGCGGAGTCGTCCCCCTACATAGCACACGGCTTGGCGCCTGTAAAGAGCGAAGGCGTTGTCGCTGCCGGCTCCGGGTTGTAAAAATACTCAGCAAAGTGCGGAGGGGAAGGATGACGCAGTGGTCTGGCGCCGCGGTGTTGCCGCTGGCGTTTTACCAGCGCCGCCCGGAGCACGTGGCGCGCGAGCTCTTGGGCAAGCTCTTGCTGCGCCAGGTGGAAGGGCAGCTGCTGGTGGGACGCATTGTGGAAACCGAGGCCTATCTGGCCACCGGCGACCCGGCCAGCCACGCCTTTGGCGGCCGCACGCGGCGCAATGCGGCCATGTTCGGCCCCGCGGGGCGTGCTTACGTCTACGCCCTGCACCGCTGCCACTGCCTCAATGTGGTTACCGAAGCAGAAGGCGTGCCAAGCGCCGTGCTCATCCGCGCGGTAGAGCCGCTGGCCGGCCTGGAACTGATGCAGCAGCGGCGCGGCACCGCGCGCCAGCGTGACCTCGCCCGCGGCCCGGGGCGGCTCTGCCAGGCCTTTGCCATCGACCGCCGCCTCGACCACTGGGACCTGACGCGCGGCGAGGGCCTGTGGCTGGCCGCCGATGCCACGCCGCCTCCCACCGACGTCGTTGCCACCCCGCGGGTGGGGGTCACCGCAGCGCGCGAGCTGCCGCTGCGCTTTTGCCTGCGCGCCAGTCCCTTTGTCAGTCCTGGCCCGCGGCGCCGCTCTGCGTGATGGGCTACGTTGTCAGGCCGTAAAAGCGCGCCGCGTTCTCTCCCAAGATGCGCCGCCGCGCCGTCTCAGGCAGCGCCAGCTCCAAAAACAACTTCACCGGCTCGGGCTTGGCGTCGTAGTGGGGATAATCGGTGGAAAACATCACTTTGTCTTCCCCGATGAGCGGCAGCAGGTGCGGCAGCAGCGCGTCGTCGGGCTCGCAGGACACCCAGCCTTGCCGCCGGAAGTATTCGCTTGGCGGCTGGCGCAGCTCGGGCACCATCCAGCCGATGCCCTCGTAGTGCTCGTCGAGCCGGTGTAGCCAGTAGGGCACCCAGGCGGTGCCGGCTTCCAGGAAGGCGACGCGCAGGGTGGGGTGGCGCTCGAGGATGCCGCCGGCAAGAAAGCTGGCAAAGGCCAGCTGCTGCTCGAAGGGGTGGGAAAAGAGGTGCTCAAAGAAAAAGTTGTTGTCGAAGCGGTCGATGCCGGCGGTGGGCATGGTGCCGGTGGTGCCCTCGTGTACCGCCAGGGCAACCCCTAGATCGGCGAGGGCGGCGTAGAAGGGCTCGTAGTCGGGGTGGTGCAGGCAGCGGCCGCGGCTGGGGTTGGGGCGAATCATCACTGCCTTGACGCCGTGGGTGGCCACCACCCGCTGCGCCTCGCGGATGGCTTCGCGGGGCTCCTCGAGGTTGAGGGCAGCGACGCCGAAGAGGCGCTGCGGCGCCACGCGGCAGTAGTCGGCGAGCCAGTCGTTGTAAGCACGGCACAGCGCGGCTGCCAGGGGGACGTTCTCCACCGCCGCCAGGTTGAGGCCGAGGGTGGGGTAGAGAAAGGTCTGGTCGATGCCCAGGGCGTCCATGACCCGCAAGCGCTCGTGGGGGTCGAAGCCGCCGCGGGGGCGGTCTTCCCACACGTTGCCTTCAAACGGCACGCGCTTTTGCCATTTGCCGTCGATGTAAAAGAGCTCTTTGCCTTCCGGGGTGAGGCGAAACTGCGGAGCTTGCGGGCGAAACGGCTCTTCCAGGCGCTGCAGCCAGAGGTCGCGGGGCTCGAGCACGTGGCTGTCGCCGTCGATAACGGGGTAGGGGAGACGCATGCGCTTCCTCCTTCTGTGTGACAAGGGGTGTTCTTCCCTACTTACGCCAAGCCGTGCCGGTTTGCAAGCCGGATTGCCAGGGCCGGGCAGGGCGGTACAATAGGGCAAAGGATTCTGCGGCGAAGAGGAGGCGGCGATGGCGCAGCGTACGGTCACCGATGCCCTGGGGCGTTGCCTGCGCGTGCCCCAGCTCCCGCAGCGGCTTCTCTCCCTGGTGCCGAGCCTCACCGAGGCGCTGTTTGCCTTTGGCTATGGCCCGCAGGTGGTGGCGGTCACCGACTACTGCACGGAACCGGCGGCACAAGTGGCCGCAAAACCCAGAATTGGCGGCACCAAAAACCCCGACGTGGCGCGCATTCTCGCCCTGCAGCCCGACCTGGTGCTGGCGGTGGCCGAGGAGAACCGGCGCCAGGACGTCGAGCAGCTGGCAGCAGCCGGCATTCCCGTTTACGTCTTTGAGCCGCGCACGGTGCGCGACGGCATCGACGTGCTGTGGCGCCTTGCCGAGCTGCTGGGGTGCCGCGCGCGGGTTGCCTCGCAGATCGAGGAAATCGAGGCCGTCTATGCCGAAACCCTGGCGCTGGTGGCGCAGCGGCCGCGGGTGCGCGTCTTTTGTCCCATCTGGAAGAACCCCTACATGACGATCAACGAAGAGACCTACGTCCACGACGTGCTGCGCGTCTGCGGCGGCGACAACGTCTTTGCCCGGCGGCAGCGCCGCTTTCCCCTGGCCGCCGACCTGGGCCAGGCTCCGGAAGCCACGGGCGCCCGCTACGCGGGGCGCGACCGCCGCTATCCGCGGGTCACCCTTGCCGAGATGGCGGCGCTGCGGCCCGACGTGATCCTGCTGCCCGACGAGCCCTACGTCTTTACCGAGGCGGACATGGCCGACTTCTTGCCCTTTAGCGAGGTGCCGGCGGTGCGCCACGGCCGCATTTACCTCGTGGACGGCAAGCTGCTGAGCTGGTACGGACCGCGTATTGGCCACAGCCTGCGGACGCTGCGCGCCCTGCTGGCGCCCTAAAGGGCGCCAAAACGGCCCTTAGGCTGTTTATACACCGCCGCTGGGGAAAAGCTGTGGGAAAGCGCCCCTAAGCGCGAGGCAGAAAAGCGTTTTGGCGCCCTGCTCAGCGGAGAGGCAGAAGCATAAGGGACGAAAAATCAATCTCGTGTACGCCAGAGGCAGGAGGGGCGCCCTAGGGGGTGTGGTGGCGCAGGCAGCGCAGCTCCAGAAGGCCGATTTCCGGAGGGCAGAGAAAGCGGGCCACCACCCCGGAGCAGCCCACGCCGGGGCTGGTGTACCCCTGCATGCCCCGGTGCTGCCAGACGCCGCGGGCAAAGCGCCGCGGGCAGCTGGCGTGGGTGACCAGGGGGCCCAGGAAGGGGAGGCAGATCTGGCCCCCGTGGGTGTGGCCGCAGAGGTAGAGGTGGATGCCGCTGGCGGCGGCTTCTTCCACCATCTCTGGGGTGTGCACGAGGAGGATCTTGAAGGCTTCCGGCGGCACCTCGAGCAAGGCGCCCGGTAGGTCGTCGCACCCGTAGTAGTGCGGGTCGTCGAGGCCGACCACCCAGAGGCGTTCGCTGCCGCGCTGCACGGCCACGGCCTCGTTGACCAGCATGCGCACCCCCAAGCGCTCAAATTCCGGCACCATCTCCGAGAGGTCGTGGTTGCCCAGGACGCCCAGGATCCCGTGGCGGGCGCGCACCCCGGCCAGGAGGCGGGCCATGCCGGGGTAGACGGCATGGCAGGGGCCGGAGACGGCAAAGCGGTAGTCGCCGGTGAGCACGCAGAGGTCAACCGGCAAGTCGCGCAGCCGGGCGTGCAGGCGGGCAGGCAGCTCGGGATGGCCGTCGACGTGCAGATCCGAGAGGTGAAGAATGGTAAAGCCGCAAAATGCCTCGGGCAATGCCGCAAAGGCAAAGCGCAAGTGGCGCACCACCGGACTCAGGGCGTTGCGCTCGCCGCGCCGGTAGAGGCCGCTCAAGCGCAGCCCGAGGCGCAGCAGCGTCTTGACCAGGCGCACGTTCTCGGCGTGCGGAGAGCGGCGGCGCCGCTGCCAGGTCTTCAAGTAGCCCAGTTCGATGTACTTGCGCTTCAGGCACGGGTCCATGGCGTGGGATCGCCCGCAGTGCAGGGGGCACGAGGGGCGGACGCGCCGCCCCGGGCCGTTGCCTTCCTCATCGGCACCCGGCGGCCAGTGCTTGAGGACGCCGGGTGCGGGAACAAGAGCAAGTGTAGCACGCCGGCGCGGCGCGCTGCAGCCAAAAAGCCGGCTTACGGCGCGCGGTGTAGCGGAAACGCCGGCGGCACGATCTGCTCCACGCGGCAGCCGGCCCAGTGCCAGGCGGGCAGCCGCTCCCAGTAGCGCTGCGTGGCCTCGCGGGCCCGCGCGTAGATGGCCTCCTCGTCCACGTGCTGCGCCCGGCCTCCGGCAACCAGCACTTTGCCGTCGACGATCACCGTGTCGACGTCGCGGCCGCAGCCAAAGTCAACCAGCGCCTTGATGGGGTCGACATAGAAGGCGGCGCCCAGGTGGTCGAGCCGAATCAGCAGGAGGTCGGCTTTGGCGCCTGGGGCCAGGCGGCCCAGGTCGTCGCGGCGCAAGAAGCGGCAGGGGGCCAGCGTGGCGGCGTGGAAGACGTCACGCGGCTGCCCGGCCAGGTAGTTCTGGTCGGTGATTTTGGCCAGCATCGAAGCCCAGCGCAGCTCGGCCACCATGTCCATGGGGTACGTGTCGGTGCCCAAGGCCACGTTTACTCCCGCATCGCGGTAGCGCTGGAAGGAGTGGAGGGTAATGGCCATCTTGGCGTACTTGTAGGGGCAGTGGCTGACGGTGGCGCCGCGCTCGGCCAGCAGGCGCAAGTCGTCGCCAAAGGGGTAGTGGGTCCAGGGGTGGGCGGTGGTAAAGACGCCGTGGCCGATGAGGGTGCGCTCGTCGAGGAAGTCGAGGTCGGCCAGGAACTGGATCGGCGTCTTGCGGTACTCTTCCAGGATGCGCTGGAACTCGAGCAGGTTGCCCCCGGCGTGGGTGTGCACCGGCACGTCCAGCTCGCGGGCGGCGTCTTTGCAGGCGCGCAGCAGCGGCACGCTGCACGTCTCGACTTGTGCGGCGTTGAGCAAGCCGCGCAGCCGTCCGCCGGCAGCGCCGTCGTACGTGCGGATAAAAGCAATCGCTTCTTGCAAGCCGCGCTCGCCGGCCGCGGTGTCGGTGGCATAGTAAATGCGGCCCTGGGCGTCGGTGTAGGTGTTGCGGTCGCGAAAGGGCGGGCTCGTGTACACGCGCACCCCCAGCGTCTCCACCAGGCGGGCGTAGCCGTCCCAGTCGCCGCGCCAGCCGCCCACGTCGATAATAGTGGTCGAGCCTTGCTTGAGGGCGTGCAGCATGACGAAGGCACGCAGCGCCGCCGTTTCTTCCGGCGTGGGGGGCACCATCTTGCCCTGCAGCGGGGCGGCGAAACTCAAGTAGTTGGCGGTGCGGTAGTCGGTCTTGACCGTGTCGTGCAGCAAGTAATCGCCGCCGTTGCCCGAGGTGTGCACGTGGGTGTTGATAAAGCCTGGGGTGACCAGCATGCCGCGCGCTTCCAGGCGTTGGTCCACGGGGGCCGGCGTAAGGGCCGCCGGCGTGCACGATGCGGTCGTCCTCAAAAACCACGGCGCCGTTTTCGTACACCTCGTGGGTGGTGCCGTTGTACGCCACCACCCAGCCGCCAGCAATCAGCGTCTTCATCTCCCCTCCTCAAAAATGGGGTCAGAGTACATTTTTGGCCTACTCTGCCTTGACCACCGGGTTTTCCAGCACCCCCAGGCCAGTGATCTCGATGCGGATGCGGTCCCCTGGCTTGAGGTAGACAGGCGGCTTGCGGGCGTGGCCCACCCCAGGCGGGGTGCCGGTGGAGAGCACGTCGCCTGGCTCAAGGGTCCAAAACGTCGACATGTAAGCGATGACGTCCCAGATCTTGAAGATCTGGAGTTCGGTGTTGGAGTCCTGGCGCAGCTCGCCATTCACCCAGAGCTTGATGGCGAGCTTGTGGGGATCGGGGATTTCGTCTTTGGTAACCAGGTAAGGTCCCATGGGCTTCATGGTGTCAACCGACTTGCCGATCAAGTACTGGCTGGTGCGGCGCTGCCAGGCACGGTCGGTGGCGTCGTTGACGATGAGGTAGCCGGCCACGTGCTCCATGGCCCGCTCTGGCGGCACGTAGCGCCCCCGCTTGCCGATCACCACGCCAAACTCCGCCTCGTAGTCGGGCTTTTCCGATCCTCGGGCGATAACAATGGGTTCGCCCGGCCCAATAACTGCCGTGGGGTAAGCCGAAAACAGCAGCGGATACTCGGGGACTTTCTCCAGCATCTCGGCAGCGTGGGCGCGGTAGTTGAACCCCATGAGGGTGATCTTGGTGGGCCTGGGCAGCGGCGCCCGCAGCCGCACCGCCTGCAAGTCCTTCAGGATGCCTTCCTGGCGCATCTTGGCGGCCGGCTGCTGCTGCACGTAGGCCACCGCTTCGCGGGCGGCCTGCATGGAGCGTTCTTCGCCCTGGAGGAACTCGACCATATCGGGCGGCACGATGGCCTGGGCCATCGCCTCGGGTCGCGGGTCACCCTGAGCGCGCAACAGGGCCCGTTAGGCCCGGTTGAGGTCGATGATCGTTTCCCCGACCACCGCGCCGATGCGCGATTCCCCGTCAAAGACGTAAGTGACGAGCCGAAGGGCGGCGGCCTGGGAGGTCCAGCCGATGAAAAAGCCAATCAGCACGACAGCAAAGAGGTGGCTTTTTCGCATAGGCATTCCCTTTCCGCACGGTTTTGAGCCCCTGCTGCTCTTGGCACCGAGCCAGAAAGCAGGCGCAGTAAACCCCAAAGGCTGACAAAAGTCAACAGGAAACTCGGAAGTAGAAGCAGGGAGGGAAGAGAGTTTCCCTTTGCTAGCCAACTCGGGTGTCCATGGGGCCACCGTGGTCCCGGGTTGCGCCTCCGGGGCTTGCAAAGACGAAGTCGAGGCTCGCTCCCCTTCTTGCCCCAAAGAGGCAGGTCATGGCTTGACAGGGAAGGGCGGAAAGTGTACGTAGAGGCTATCTGTGGTGCCTGGTGTCACAGAGGAAGGGGCATGCACCGCTCCCCAAGGGAGTGCACGGTGAGGGAGAACGAGCCATGGCCAAGCAAGGCTTCAAGGTGCTCGACAGCGATATGCACGTCATCGAGCCACCGGATCTGTGGGTGCGCTACGGCGACCCTGCTTTCCGCCACCGAATGCCGCGCGGCCTGACCGAGTTCCGGGGCGACCTGCGCATGGTGGGACCCGACGGCACCCCCTGGGGGCGCACCGAAGCGTTGGCCACCGCGCCCCGGCGCACCGGCCGCAACTTCGAGAAAAACCAGGTCCGCTGGAAGCCTTACGAAGAGCAGGGGTGGTCGGGTCAGGCCCAGCTTCAGGCCATGGACGTCGAGGGCATCGACGTGGCCGTGCTCTATCCCTCGCGCGGCCTCTTTGCCCTCACGGTTCCCGACCTGGAGCCGCCGCTGGCTGCCGCCATCGCCCGTGCTTACAACGACTGGCTGGCCGACTTCGTGCAAGCCGACCCCACGCGCCTGCTGGGGGCAGCGATGATCTCGCCCTTTGCGGTGGAGGACGCCATAGCCGAGGCGCGGCGCGCGGTGACGGCACTTGGCTTCAAAGCCGTTTTTCTGCGCCCCAACATCGTCTGCCACCGCAACTGGCACGATCCCTACTACGATCCGCTCTGGGCCACCCTCGCCGAGCTGGGCGTCCCCCTGGGCTTCCACGAGGGGGCAGGGGCGCGCTTGCCCCAGGCAGGGGCGCGGCTGGGCGCAAACCGGATGCTGCACCACGTCATCTGCCATCCGGTGGAGCAGATGATGGCGGTGACGAGCTTCTGCGGCGGCGGCATTCTTGAGCGCCATCCTACCTTGCGGGTGGCCTTCCTCGAAGGGAACTGTAGCTGGGTGCCTTTCCTCCTGTGGCGCCTCGACGAGCACGTCGAGTGGCTGGGCGACGTCTATGCCCAGGAACTGACGCTGCGGCCAAGCGAGTACTTCAAGCGGCAGTGTTTCGTCTCCGTAGAGGCCGACGAGGCGCCGGCGCGACACGTGATCGAGGAAGGGCTGGGTGGCCGCCTTGTTTTTTCAACAGACTTTCCACACGGCGACTCGAAGTTCCCCGAGGCGGTCGAACATTTCCTCACGCTGCCCCTGACCGACGCCGACAAGCGCCGGATCCTGTGGGACAACTGCGCGGCCTACTACGGCCTGAGCAACTGACCGACCCGGCAGCCTCTGCTGGGATTGCCTACGGGGGCGCTGCCAGGCACGGCGGGCTTGACGGCCGCGCCGGCATGCGGGCAGCGCCCTCCCAGGGAGAAAGCGCATGCCTGCCTCTCAGGGCCTGGGCGCCCGCGTGTGCCGCAAAGAAGACCGCCGCTTGCTTACTGGCCGCAGCCGCTACGTGGCCGACATCACCCTGCCTGGCATGCTGCACCTGGCGATCCTGCGCAGCCCCCACGCCCACGCCCGCCTGCGCCGCCTCGACACCACGGCCGCGCAGGCCCTGGAAGGGGTGCGTGCCGTGTTTACTGCCGAGACGCTGCCGGTGCCGCTGCGCCCCATCCCCCCCCGGCTGGGCATCCGCCCGGGCATCGAGGCCTTTTTGCAGTATCCCTTGGCCCGCGAGGTGGTGCGCTACATGGGCGAACCCGTGGCCGTGGTGGTGGCCCGCAACCGCGCCCTGGCTGAGGACGCCCTGGAGCGCATCGCGGTGGCGTACGAGCCGCTGCCGGCGATCACCGACGTGGCGCAGGCCATGCAGCCCGGCGCCGTGCCGCTGCACCCAGCAGCACCGCGCAACCTCGCGACCCACATCGTGGAGCAAGTGGGCGACGTGGAGGCCGCGGTGGCGCAGGCCGACTTGGTGGTGCGGGAGCGCTTCACCACCAACCGCCACGCCGGCGTGCCTTTGGAAACCCGCGGCCTGGTGGCCCACTACGACCCCGGAACGGAGCTGCTCACCGTCTGGGGAGTGACCAAGGTGCCCCACTTCAACCGCCGTGTGCTCGCCGACTTGCTGGAGATGCCTGAGCACCGCATCCGGTTTGTCGAGCCCGACGTGGGCGGCGGCTTTGGCGTGCGCGGGGAGTTTTACCCCGAAGACTTCCTGGTGCCCTGCCTGGCCCGCCTGCTGCAGGCACCGGTGCAGTGGATCGAGGACCGCCGCGAGCACCTGCAGGCCACCAACCACTCGCGCCAGCAGACGCACGAGGCACTCCTGGCGCTCCGGCGCGACGGCACCATTCTCGCCTTGCAGGACCGCGTCTACGTCGACATCGGTGCTTACGTGCGCACCCACGGCTTTATCGTGCCGGCCCTTACTGCCGCCATGCTGCCGGGGCCCTACCGCATTCCCAACTACCGCTGCGACGCTTACGCCGTGCTTACCAACAAGACCCCTATCGGCACTTACCGCTCGCCGGGGCGCTACGAGGCCAACTTCGTGCGCGAACGCCTTCTGGACCTCGCCGCGGCCCGCCTGGGCATGGACCCGGCAGCGCTGCGCTTCAAAAACCTGCTGACCCCCAAAGAGCTGCCTTATGACGTGGGCACCACCACCCTGGAGACGCCCACCGTGTACGACAGCGGCGACTATCCGGAAGCCCTGCGCCAGGCCCTGGCGCGCATCGATTACGCCGGCTTCCGGGCGCAGCAGGCGTCGTGGCGCCGCCAGGGGATTTACCGCGGTATTGGCATTGGCTGCTACGTCGAAAAAACCGGACTCGGGCCCTTTGAAGGGGCGCGCGTGCAGGTGGACGCCTCGGGCAAAGTGGTGGTGTGGACCGGCGCCACGCACCTGGGGCAGGGCCTGGAGACGATGCTGGCGCAGGTCTGCGCCGAAGTGCTGCCCGTTGACCTCGACGAGGTCACCGTCTACCACGGCGATACTTCCCATGTGCCTTATGGCGTGGGCTCCTTTGCCAGCCGCTCCACGGTGATGGCCGGCAGCGCCACTTACCTGGCGGCGCAGAAAGTGCGGGAGAAGATCCTGACCCTGGTGGCGCACCACCTCGAGGCCGCCGTCGACGACCTGGAGCTTGTGGCCGGCCGCGTGCAGGTGCGCGGCGCTCCCGCACGCAGCCTCACCCTGCGGCAGGTGGCGCAGCTGGCCATGCCCCAGCACACCCTGCCGCGAGGGCTAGAGCCAGGGCTGGAGGCCACGGCTTACTTTCACGCCGACCACATGACGTACGCCAACGGCGTGGCCGTGGTCACCGTGGAAGTCGATCCGGAGACCTGCACCGCGCGGCTGCTGCGCTGCGTGGTGGCCTGCGACCTTGGCCGCGCCGTCAACCCGCTGACGGTGGAAGGGCAGGTGGCAGGCGGCGCCGCGCAGGGCATCGGCGGCGCCCTCTACGAAGAGCTGGTCTACGACGCCCAGGGACAGCTGCTGACGGCCAGCTTTATGGATTACTTGCTGCCTTCGGCGATGGAAGTACCGCACGTCGAGACCGTCATCCTGGAAACGCCCACTCCTCTCAACCCGCTCGGCGTCAAAGGGGTGGGGGAAGGCGGCATTGCCGGCATGGGCGGGGCAGTGGCCAACGCCATTGCCGATGCCCTGGCGCCCTTTGGCGTCCAGGTGCGGTCTTTGCCCCTCCATCCTGACGCCCTTTTCCGCCTGTTGCAAGAGGCCAAATCTCCTGCGGAGACAAAGCCGACATGAGCGTGCTTCTCTACCAGAGCGACAGTTATCTCAAGACCTTTGAGGCCACGGTGGTGGCCGTGGACCCCGGCGCCCAGGCGGTGGCTCTTGACCGCACCGCCTTTTACCCTGGCGGGGGCGGCCAGCCGCCCGACCAGGGGTGGCTGCGGGTGGGCGAGCAGGCGCTGCCTGTGCGCACCGTGCGGCGCCAGGGCGAGCAGGTCTGGCACGTGCTGCAGGGGCCGCTGCCGGCGGTGGGGACGCCGGTGCGCGGCGAGCTCGACTGGGCGCGGCGCTACCAGCTCATGCGCACCCACACGGCGCTGCATATTCTGTGCGGGGTGGTGTGGCGCGACTACGGCGCCCTGGTGACCGGCGGCAACATGGAGCCGCTCAAAGGGCGCATGGACTTCGAGTTCGAAACCCTGCGGCAGGAGCTGGTGCGGGAGATCGAAGCCAAAGTCAATGCCGAAATCGAGCAGGGACGCGAGGTGCGCGTGCGCCTGCTGCCGCGAGAGGAGGCGCTGCAGATTCCAGACCTCATCCGCACCAAAGTCAACCTGCTGCCCCCCGACATCACCACGGTGCGCGTCGTGGAAATCGTGGGCCTCGACGTGCAGGCCGACGGCGGCACGCACGTGGCCAACACCCGCGAGGTGGGCCCGGTGTGCATCGTCAACTACCAGAGCAAAGGGCGCCTCAACAAGCGCCTCCACCTCGCCCTGGCGCCCTGACCCCGGCCGTTGCGCCGCGGCTCATACTGGCGGCAGGCCATGCTTGGCGCGCAGGGCATTGATGGTGCGCCGCAATCCTTCTTCGAGCGAAACCTGCGGGCTGTAGTGGATTTCCGCTTCGGTGGTGGCCATCTCGTAGCGCATCGGGCCGCCCCGGCCCCCCGGCTGGACGTCGAGCTGCGCCGCGGGCAGAAGGCGCTTGACGTAGGCGGCGGCTTCGCGCACCGTGTGGCGCTCGCCGCAGACGTTGAGGCCCACCGAAGGATTACGCAGCGTCTGGCTGGCCAGCACCACGGCGCGGGCGGCGTCTTCGACGTAGAGCCAGTCGAGCAGCTTGTCGCCGTGCGGCACCACCCCGGGCTGGCCCAGGGCCGGCTTGTCGATGAGCTCGATGAGAAAGTCGGCGCCGGTGCCCCGCGGCACGGTGTGCGCTTTGCCGTAGCCGTAAACCACGGAAAAGCGCAGGCCCACGCAGTCCAGGCCGCGGCGGCGGCGGTAGTGGCGCCCCAGCTGCTCGTTCATCGCCTTGCAGGCGCCGTAGAGGTCGCTCGGCTGGTGGAAGGCGTCGTTGGCAATTTCGCCGGGTGGGCGCCGGTTGGGTGGCCCAAACACGGCAATGGAGCTGGCCCACACCACTTTCTGCACGTTAAAGGTCAGCGCCGCCTCAAAAACGTTGATCGTGCCCTCGCAGTTGATTTTCAGGGCTCGCAGCGGGTTTTCCTCGCTGCTGGCGCTGAGGGTGGCCGCCAGATGCACCACCCGCTCCGGCGGGTTCTCGCGCAGGGTGCGCAGCAGCAGCGGCAAGTCGGTGACGTCGCCGGGGACGATGCGCACCCGCGCCCGCTCGGCTTCAGGGACCACCTCGGCGAGGTACTCCCGGTTGGGCATCAGGTCGTAAACGGTCACCTGGTGCCCGTCGCGGGCCAGGTCCCGCACCACGTACGCCCCTACGAAGCCCGTGCCACCGGTGACCAGGTAGTGCATGGCATGCCTCCTCTGTGGCTAGAGTCGCTTGCCTTCGTGGTCGAAGACGTAGAGAAACTGGGGTGGAAACTGCACCCACACCGCCTCTCCGGCGCGCTGCAGGGGCTTGGCCTCGACGCGGGCACAGAAAACCCGCTCGCCGTGGCGCAGGTAGAGCACCTGCTTCAGGTCGCTCGCCACCAGCTCGGCCAGCTCCACCGTACACGGCGCTGCCAGCGGCGTGTGGGGTTCGACGAGGCGCAGGTGTTCCGGGCGCAGCCCCAGGGTGAGCGGCTGCCCAGCCGGCACACGGGGGACCAGCGGTGCCGGCAAGAGCAGGCGCAGCCGCGAGCCGCCCAGCTGCAAGAAGAGATCGTCCCCCTGGCGCCAGCCGGGGAAAAAGTTCATCGGCGGGCTGCCGAGAAAGCCGGCGACGAAGGTGTTGACCGGTTCGTGGTACAGCTCGGGGTACGTACCCACCTGCTCGATGCGCCCCTGCCGCATCACCGCCAGGCGGTGGCCCATGGCCACCGCCTCACTCTGGTCGTGGGTGACAAAAAGCGTGGTGAGGCCAAAGCGGTCCACCAGCTTCTTGACTTCCCCGCGGGTTTGCAGGCGCAGCGCCGCGTCGAGGTTGGAAAACGGCTCGTCGAGGAGCAAGACGCGCAAGGGGTGGCTCAGGCAGCGGGCCAGGGCCACGCGCTGCTTTTCGCCGCCCGAGAGGCTGCGCGGCATGCGGCCCAGCAGCTTGTCAAACCCGATGCCCATCAGGCGCGAGGTCTCCTGCACCTTGGCCTCGATGGCCGCTTCCGGCCAGCGGCGCAGCCGGAAGTAAAAGGCGATGTTGCCCCGTACTTTGAAGTGCGGGTAGAGGGCGTAGTTCTGGAACACCAGGCCGACGCCGCGCTGCGCCGGGGAGAGCTGGTCGACTTCCTCGCCGTCAAAGGTCACCGTGCCGCTGTCCGCCCGCTCCAGTCCGGCCACGACGCGCAGCAGGGTGGACTTGCCACAGCCGGTAGGCCCTACCACGCTCATCGTTTCGCCGCGGCGGATCCACAGGCTGGCATGATCCAGGGCCACCACCTGCTGGCGCCTGCCGGTATAGAACGTCTTGCACACCTTGATGAGGTGGATCTCGCTGCTGGTAAACGCCGCGCTTGCCATAGGCCACTCCCGGGCTACTGCCTCACCGTAGCGCAAGCCGCGGCAGGGATCAAGCCCCGAGCCGCGGCTCGCGCTGGACACACTGCCGGGGCTGTGGCACAATCCTTACCCGAGACGACACCGAGGAGGGTCTTCTCGCGATGCCCTTGTTGCGCACGCTGTTGTTTGCCCCCGGCAATCGCCCGCCGCTGCTCGAAAAAGTCGGCCACTGCGGTGCCGATGCGGTGGTGTTGGACCTCGAAGACGCCGTTCCCGTTGCCGAAAAAGAAGCGGCGCGGCAGGCGGTGCGCGCTGCCGTGCGCGCCATCACCACCTGCCCGGTGTACGTGCGGGTCAATCCCTTGACCGCGGCCACCGCCTTTTCCCTGGCCATTGGCGAGGCCGACCTAGAAGCCGTCGTCTGTGCCGAGCTCACCGGCGTGCTCGTGCCCAAAATCGAGTCGCCCGACGACGTGCGCCACGCCGAGCACCTGCTCTGCATGCGGGAGCGGCAGCTTGGCCTGGCGCCGGGCCACATCGACCTGATCCCGCTCCTTGAGACCGCCCGCGGCATCCAGCACGCTTACGCCATTGCCACCGCCGGCACGCGGGTGCGGCGGCTGGCCTTTGGCGCCGGCGACTTTACCCGCGACCTCGGGGTGAGCTGGTCGCGGCGGGAAGTCGAGAGCCTGTATGCGCGCTCGGCGCTGGTGGTGGCGTCGCGGGCGGCGGGGCTCGAGCCTCCCTTGGACTCGGTATGGGTGCGCTTGCAGGACCGGCGCGGGCTGGTGCGCAGCGCCAAGCTGGCCAAGCAGCTGGGCTTTCAGGGCAAAATGGTCATCCATCCCAGCCAGGTGGCGCCGGTCAACGCCGTCTTTTCGCCCACCCCGGAAGAAGTCGCCTTTGCCACCCGCGTGGTGGAAGCCTTCCGGGCGGCAGAAGCGCAGGGCCTGGCTTCCATCCAGCTCGACGGCCACTTCATCGACTACCCGCTGGTGGAGGCGGCCCAGCGCGTGCTGGCCGCTGCCGCTCTGGGCCAGCGCGGGCCTTGAAGGGACTTGTCAGGCCGCCTCGTCCAGCAGCGGCGGGCGGGCGCTAAACTGGAGGACGCCCTCGCACCAGCGGGCCACCGCCAGCAAGCGGGCTTCGGCAAAGGGGGCAGCGGCCAGCTGGATGCCCAGGGGCAAGCCGCTGCCGCTCAGCCCCGAGGGCAAAGAGAGCGCTGGCAGGCCGACGAAGGTCCAGGGGGTTTGTAGCGTCGGGTCGCCGGTCGTGTCGAGGCCGCGCGGCGCCGGCGCCGGCGTGGTGGGGGTGAGCAGGGCGTCGACGCCGGCCAGCAGGGGCAGCAGCTGGCGCTGCAGCCGCCGCCGCACTTGCTGTGCCCGCACGTACGTCACGGCCGGGATGAGCCGGCCGCTCTCGATGAGGCGGCGGATCTGCGGCCGGTAGGCGTCGCGGTGGGCCTCAAAGAGCGTGGCGTGCACCGCGGCCACTTCCACGCGCATGATGATGCGGTGGGCAGCCAGGCCGGTGGCAAAGTCTGGGGGCAGGGCCACGTCCTGCACCTGCGCCCCTGCGGCGCGCAGGCGCTCCAGCACCGCGTCGGTGTGCTCCCGCACTTCTGGCTCGGCCCGCTCGTAGAAAAAGTCGCGCACCACGCCCAGGCGAGGCGGGAGGGAAGCCTCCAGCCCGGCCTGGTAGTCGGGAACCGGCACGTCTGCCGCGCTGGCGTCCCGCGGGTCGTATCCGGCCAGGACTTGCAGCAGCAGGGCGGCGTCGGCCACGGTACGGGCAAAAATGCCCACGTGGTCGAGGCGCCAGCTCACCGGGAAGACGCCGTAGCGGCCGATGCGGCCAAAGGTGGGCTTGAGCCCCACGACGCCGCAGTACGCTGCTGGGCGCAAGGTCGAGCCCGCCGTTTGCGACCCCAGGGCGCCGGCCACCATGGCGGCGCTGACTGCGGCGGCCGAGCCGCTGCTCGACCCGCCCGGGGTGTGCGCCAGGTTCCAGGGGTTGCGCGTCGGCGCCGGGTCGAGGGTGGCAAACTCCGTCGTCTGGGTTTTTCCCAGGAGAATGGCCCCTGCGGCTTTGAGGCGGGCCACGGCCGTGGCGTCCTGGCGCGGCACGAAGTCGGCAAAAATTGGCGAGCCGCACGTGGTGCGCATTCCTGCGGTGAAGAAGATATCTTTGACGCCAAGGGGCACGCCGTGCAGCGGCCCGCGTACCTCTCCCCGCTGCAGTTCCTCACTGCAACGCTTGGCCTCTTCCAGGGGCCCCCTGGCGGTCGAGCGTCACCCAGGCTTGCAGGCGGGGTTCCACGGCATCGATCCAGCGCAGCGTTGCCGCCATCAGGTCCAGCGGTGACAACTCACCGGCACGGATGCGCCGCGCGGCTTCGCTCAGGCTCAGGGTGTAAGGGAGCATAGGGAGTCCTCCCGTCTCAACCTTTAGACCTCCGTCTTACCAGGCAAACGCCGGCTCATCCTCCGCTTCCACCGTTGCCTGCGTCACCTGCCACACTTCGGTCGCTGTCTGCGCCAGGAGCGCCTCGCCGCCTTGTGGCGCCGCGGTGCCAAGGGCGTGACGGGCGATGTCACGCAGCAGATCCTGGATGGCCTCAACAGACCGCATCTTCTGCCCTCCTGCAGGGGGATGGTGCTTCTTGTCTTGTAGCGGCAACCCGCGCGGATGTCAACGGCCGCAGCGCGCCGCGGTCCCCTGAAGGGAATGCCCGCATCCTGGCATAAGAATTGCTGGAAGACGCGAATGCAGAGGGCCTCCGGAAGAAAGGGGGTGACACCTTTGTTGCAATTTGCAGGGAAGTGCTAAACTCTTAAGTGAGTGGTGAGAGATCGCGTGGTGTTGTCCGAGCTGATCCTCTCCGCCAGATGCGTGGTGTCGTTGCCGACTGTTGGTGCCTCACGCTGACCCTCCAGCGCACGCCGAAGGCCTGGCGCTGCGAGCGGTGCCTCCTGCCCTTGCGGCGCGTTTTCCCCGCCGGTGATCTCTCCCTCGAGGCATGGGTTATTGGACGTAGTATTCGAGGGTTGGGCTTCAGCTTTTGAGGTCTCCTATGGACATCTTCCAAAAAATCGATGCACACCTCCAACAACACCGGATGGAAACCTGGGAAGGCACCTTTCGCGACTACCTGCCCATGGTGCTCAAGCAGCCCTCCCTGGCGCAGCGGGCGCATGCCCGGATTTACAGCATGATCAAAGCGGCGGGTGTCTACGTGGACGAGGAGGGGCGGGAGCACTACCCGTTTTTCGAGCGCGAGCTCTTTGGCATCGAGGAGCCCCTGGCGCAGGTAGTGGAGTACTTCAAGGCCGCGGCCATGGGGTCTGACGTTGGCCGCCGCATCCTGCTGCTGTACGGGCCGCCTTCTTCGGGAAAAAGCCAGCTCGTCATTCTCCTCAAGCGCGGCCTCGAAGAGTTCACCCGCACCCCGGAAGGGGCGGTGTACGCCATTGCCGACTGCCCGCAGCACGAGGATCCGCTCAATCTCATTCCCCACGCCCTGCGGCAGGAGTTTGCCCAAGAGACGGGCATCCACATCGAAGGGGAGCTCTGCCCGCTGTGTGCCCTCAACCTGCGCGAGAAGTACCAGGGCGACATTTACCGCGTGCCGGTAAAGCGCATTTTCTTCTCGGAAAAAGAGCGCATCGGCATTGGCACCTTCGTGCCTTCTGACCCCAAGTCTCAGGACATCTCCGAACTGGTGGGCAGCGTTGATCTTTCCACCATCGGCGACTACGGCTCGGAATCCGATCCCCGCGCCTATCGCTTCGATGGGGAGCTCAATATTGCCAATCGCGGCCTCATGGAATTCATCGAAATGCTCAAAGCCGACGAGCGCTTCCTTTACGTGCTGCTCACCCTGGCGCAGGAGAAGAACATCAAGACCGGACGCTTCCCGCTCATTTACGCCGACGAGTGCGTGATTGCCCACACCAACGAGGCGGAGTTCAACGAGTTCCTCGCCGACAAGAAGTCCGAGGCGCTCCAGGACCGCATGATCATGGTGCGCATCCCCTACAACCTGAAGGTTTCGCAGGAGGAGCGCATTTACCAGAAGCTGCTGCGGCAGGCCAACCTCGGCGACCTGCACATCGCTCCTCACACCTTGCGCGTGGCTGCCATTTTTGCCGTTCTCTCGCGTCTCGAAGAGCCCAAGATGGCCGGCCTCACCCTGATCAAGAAAATGAAGCTCTACGACGGCGAAGAGGTGGAGGGCTTCCGCCAGAAAGACGTGAAGCTCATCAAGGAGCAGACCGAGCGCGAGGGCATGGACGGCATCTCGCCGCGCTTCATCATCAACCGCATCTCCGCTTCGCTGATCAAGCCCGACACGCGCTGCATCAACCCCATCGACGTGCTGCGCGCCATCAAAGAGGGCATCGATTCGCAAAGCCAGTTCAAGAAAGCCGAACGCGAGCGCCTGCACCAGCTCATTGCCGAGGCGCGCCGCGAGTACGACGAAATCGCACGTACCGACGTGCAGAAAGCCTTCTTTGTCTCCTTCGAGGAAGAGGCCAAGACGCTGCTCGACAACTACCTCGACAACGTCGAGGCCTATCTCGACCAGACCAAGCTCACCGACCCCATCACCGGGGAAGAAGTGCCGCCTGACGAAAAGCTCATGCGCTCCATCGAGGAAAAAGTCAACGTCCCCGAGCACGCCAAGGACAGCTTCCGCAACGAGATCTTCCGCAAGGTGGCCATGGCCCACCGCCGCGGCGAGCGCTTTGACTACACGCGGCACGAAAAGCTCAAAGAGGCGATCGAGAAGCAGCTCTTCGAAGAGCGCCGCGACACCATCCGCCTCACCATCTCCTCGCGCAGCCCCGACACCGAGCAGCTGCGCAAGCTCAACGAGGTGGTCAACACCCTAGTGACAAGAGAGGGGTATTGCACCGAGTGTGCCAATGAGCTTCTCAAGTACGTCAGCAGCCTGCTGGCACGGGAGAAGTAGCGCATGGGCGGCATTCCGTGGGAACTGCGCGGCCGTGGCTTGAAAGACAGCCTGCGCCACGACCAGCGCGTCAAAGAAGCGATCCGCAAGAACCTGCGCCGGCTGATCGTCGAAGAGGCGATTATCACCTCCGACGGCAGCCGGCGGGTGAAGATCCCGCTGCGCTATCTCGAGCAGTACCGCTTCAAGTACGGACAGCCCCAGCCAGGGGTGGGCCAGGGGCAGGGGCAGCCCGGTGACGTGGTGGGCCCGCCGCAGCGGCGACGGCACCGTGGCCGGCGACGGCCAGGCGGGCGACCAGCCCGGGGAACACACTTACGAAGTGGAGGTGCCGCTGGAAGAGCTGACGCAGATGATGCTCGAGGACCTGGCCCTGCCCTGGCTCGAGGAGAAGCCCCAGCGCCAGGTGACTTCCATTGCCCACCGCTACACCGACATCCGCCGCCGCGGCTCCCTGGCCAACCTCGACAAGCGCCGCACCCTGCTGGCCAACCTCAAGCGCAACGCCGCCCGTGGCTTGGCCCAGGTGGGAGACCTGCACGACGCCGACTTGCGCTTCAAAGTATGGGACACCTTCGAAGAAGTGCACGCCAACGCCGCCGTCTACATGCTCATGGACTGCAGCGGCTCAATGACCACCAGCAAGAAGTATGTGGCCAAAAGCTTTTTCTTCTGGATGGTGCGCTTTTTGCGCCTCAAGTACCGGCAAGTCGAAACAGTGTTCATCGCCCACGATGTGGAAGCGCAAGTGCTGTCCGAGCAGGACTTCTTTGCCCTCTCGAGCAGCGGCGGCACCCGCTGCTCTTCGGCATACCGGCTGGCCCTTGATTACATGCGGCAGCACCATCCGGCAGACAAATGGAACGTTTACCTCTTTCACTTCTCCGACGGTGACAACCTGCCCAGCGACAACCCGGTGTGCAAGGAGCTGGTAGAGGCCCCCTGCTGGGGCAGTGCAACATGGTGGGCTACGGGGAGATTCGCTACCGCGACGACGCCAGCTTCTATGGCTGGATCAGCCAGTCGCCCGTTTCCCCCAGCTCCCTGCAGCAGACCCTGCAGGCGATCACCCACCCGCGCTTTCTGAGCGTCACCATTACCCACAAGGAAGAAGTCTACCAGGTGCTGCAGGCCTTCTTGCAGCCGCGGGAGGACGTCCATGTTTGAGAAGCGGGTGGCCGAGCTAGAACAGGTGGCGCGCGACCTTGGCCTTGACTTTTTCCCCACTACCTTTGAGGTGGTGCCCCAGGACATCATGACCGAAATTGCCGCTTACGGGCTGCCCACGCGCGCCCGCCACTGGTCGTACGGCAAGGTCTACCAGAGCCAGCGCCTCTACGGCACCATGGGGCTGTCCAAGATTTACGAAATCGTGCTCAACAGCAACCCCTGCCTGGCCTTCCTGCTCGACACCAACAGCGAGATTGCCAACTTGCTGGTGGCGGCGCACGTGTTTGGCCACGGCGACTTCTTTAAAAACAACGAGCTGTTTGCCACCACCAACCGCAACATGGTCAACAAGGCGGTGGCCCATGCCCAGCGCATCGATGCCTACATCGAGCGCTACGGCCTGGAGACCGTCGAGCACCTGATGGACATTGGCTTTGCCCTCGACCGCCACATCGATCCCCACAAGGGGCTCGAGCGGCAGCCTTATCCTCAGCGCCAGGTGGTCGAAAAAGAGCGGCCCGCCTTGCCCTACGACGACCTCTTTGCGACGCCGCAGCCGAGCGTCGTCTACGAGGTGGTAGGCGAGCGCCTGCCGCCGCACCCCGAGCGTGACTTGCTGTGGTTCCTCATCACCTATGCGCCGCTTGAAGAGTGGCAGCGCGACGTGCTGCAGATCATCCGCGAGGAGTCGTACTACTTTTACCCGCAGTTCATGACCAAGATCCTCAACGAGGGCTGGGCCAGCTACTGGCACGCCGAGATCTTCCACCACTGGCGCGGCGTTTCCCCCGAGGAGATGATCGAGTTTGCCCGCCTGCACGCCGGCGTCGTCAACCCCGGCAGCCGCCTGTCGGTGAATCCTTACTACCTGGGCTATTCGATTCTGGTCGACATCGAGAAACGCTGGGACCGCCTGCACGAAGCCGGGGAGTCGTCCCTGACCGGACGCGAGAAGCTCTTCGAAGTGCGCCGCACCGAGGACGACGTCTCCTTCCTGCGCAACTACCTCACCCCGCAGCTGGTGGAAAAGCTCGAGCTCTTTGCCTACGGCAGCGGCTGTG
The DNA here is from genome assembly GCA_026005175.1 of Candidatus Tectimicrobiota bacterium. GTDB lineage: Bacteria > Tectomicrobia > Entotheonellia > Entotheonellales > Entotheonellaceae > BPKO01. The sequence goes on along the minus strand of BPKO01000003.1, from coordinate 76,955 downwards.
CCCATCCTCCAAACCAGCGCTGCCCTCGCTGTCAGGATGTCGTCATTACCAGTCGCGAGCGTGACGCGGTGCTCGAAGCATTGCTGGCGCCGCGCTACAACTACGGCGTGCCCCGCATCGTCATCAGCGAAGTGCGCGACGGAGTGCTGTACCTCGAGCACCTCGACCGCACCACCACCTTTCTGGACCGGCACTACGCGGAGCAAACTCTGGCCTACATCGCCGAGCTGTGGCGCCGCCCCGTTCACCTCATCACCGGCGACGAGCGCGGCCGCGAAGTCACCCTCAGCGCCCAGCCGCGGTAACGCGTCCCCACCCGGGAAATTTCCCGCTTGCATTTTCGTATCCCCTCGGGTATAGAGGGGACGCTTGCACGCTTGTCACGTTTTTGACAAACTGGAGTAAGCTTGGCGGATGGAAGCGATGGTGGACTTGCGTCAGGACCTCGAAGCGCGGTTGGACACCTTCCCCAAGTGGCTGCTTTTTCGTGCCCGGGCCCATCCCCGCAAAGTGGCCATGCGCGAAAAGGACTACGGCATCTGGCAGGAGTGGACCTGGGGCCAGATGCTGGAAGAAGTGCGGGCTCTGGCCTGCGGGCTGGCGGCCAAAGGCTTGGCGCGCGGCGACAAAGTGGCCATTGTTGGCGATAACCGCCCGCAGCTTTACTGGGCGATGATGGCCACGCAGTGCCTGGGTGGGGTCCCGGTGCCCATTTACCAGGATGCGGTGGCCGAAGAGATGCAGTTTGTCCTCGACCATGCCGAGGTGCGCTTTGCCGTGGCCGAAGACCAAGAGCAGGTAGACAAGCTGCTTGCCGTCAAAGCGCGCTGCCCGCGGCTCGAGCTGATCCTTTACGAGGACCCGCGCGGCCTGCGGCACTACCGCTACCCCTTCCTCGAAGCCTACACCGCGGTGCAGGGCCCCTGGGGCGCCAGTTCGCCACCCAGCACCCGACTTACTTCGAGCAGCAAATTGCCGAGGGCAAAGGCAGCGACTTGGCCGTTATTCCCTATACTTCCGGCACCACGGGGCAGCCCAAAGGGGTCATGCTCTCTTACGACAACCTCCTCACCATGGCGCGCAGCGCCATCCAGCGTGAGGGCTTGCGTGACGACGAAGAAATCGTCTCTTACTTGCCGATGGCCTGGATCGGCGACTTTATCTTTTCGTACGCCCAGTTCCTCTGCGCTGGCTTTACGGTGAACTGCCCGGAAAGCAGCGACACGGTGCTGCAAAACATCCACGAAATCGGCCCCACATACTTCTTTGCCCCACCGCGCATTTGGGAAAACATCCTCACCACAGTGATGATTCGCCTCGAGGATGCTGCCAAGCTCAAGCAGAAGCTGGTCCACTACTTCCTTGGCGTGGCGCAGCGCGTGGAAGCCCGCCGCCAGGCCAAGCAGCGAGTACCGCTTCGCGACGCGCTGCTCTATGCGATCGGCGAGTGGCTGGTCTACGGTCCCTTGAAGGACAATCTGGGCTTTCGCCGCATTCGGCGTGCCTACACCGCCGGGGAAGCCATTGGACCGGAGATTTTCTCTTTCTATCGCGCCCTTGGAGTAAACATCAAGCAGCTCTACGGCATGACGGAAACCAGCGTCTTTGTGTGCATCCAGCCCGACGACGAAGCAAAGCCTGACACGGTAGGCACGCCCATGCCCGAAGTGGAGCTCAAAATCAGCGAGGAAGGCGAGGTGCTGGTGCGCAGCCCCGGGGTGTTCATGGGATACTACAAGAACCCGCAGGCTACGGCAGAAACCCTCATCGACGGCTGGCTGCACACCGGCGATGCCGGCTACCTCGGGGCCGACGGCCATCTCCGAATCATTGACCGCGCCAAAGACGTGAGCCGGCTGGCCGACGCGCAGCAAACGCTGTTTGCGCCGCGCTTCCTGGAAAACAAGCTCAAGTTCAGCCCCTACATCAAGGAAGCGGTGGTGCACGGCAAAGACCGGCCTTTTGTGACCGCCTTTATCAACATCGATCTTGAGGCGGTAGGCAACTGGGCCGAACGCCGTGGCCTCGCCTATACCAGTTATACCGACCTGGCGGCGCGTCCGGAGGTCTACGACCTCATTGCCGGGGAGATTGCCCGCGTCAACGCCTCCCTGGCCCAGGAGCCGCAGCTGGCCGGGGCGCAGATCCGGCGCTTCCTGATTCTGCACAAAGAACTCGACCCCGACGACGGCGAGCTCACCCGCACCCGCAAGGTGCGGCGTCGCTTCATCGCCCAGAAGTACGCCGAGCTCGTCGAGGCGCTCTACGGCGACGCCGACCACGTCAGCGTGGAAGCGCAAGTGGTCTTCGAAGACGGGCGCCGCGGCACCATCAAAGCCGATCTGCGCATCCGCGAGCTGGCCCCCGTGCCGGCAGCCCCGCTGGCCAAAGCGAGCTGAGCAGGGAGGAGGACGGCCGAGATGTCCCAGGGCGAGGCCATCTTGCAGGTCCAGGAAGTCAGCCTCTCGTTTGGCGCCGTGCAAGCGCTCATCGACGTCAGCGTCGATGTCTATGCCGGCGAGCTCCTGGCCATCATTGGCCCCAACGGCGCCGGCAAGACCTCTCTCTTGAACGTCATCAGCGGTGTGTACCGGCCCCAGCGCGGCCGCATCGTGTTTATGGGCAAAGAACGGCCGCGCCACACGCGGCCTTACGAGGTGGCACGGCAGGGCATCGCCCGCACTTTCCAGAACGTGGCGCTGTTCAAGGGCATGACCGTGCTAGAAAACCTCATGACTGGCCGTGCCCTGCACATGCGCCGCGGCCTCTTCAGCCAGGCGCTGTACTGGGGGTGGGCCCTGCGCGAGGAAGAAGAACACCGCGCCTACGTGGAAAAAATCATCGACTTTCTAGAAATCGAAGCCATTCGCAAAACGCCGGTGGGGCGGCTGCCTTACGGCTTGCAGAAGCGGGTGGAGCTGGGGCGGGCGCTGGCCGCCGAGCCCAAGCTGCTGTTGCTTGATGAACCCATGGCGGGGATGAACGTGGAAGAAAAAGAAGACATGTGCCGCTTCATCCTCGACACCCGTGAGGAGTTCGGCATCACCTGCGTGCTCATCGAGCACGACATGGGGGTGGTGATGGACATCTCGGACCGTGTGGTGGTCCTCGATTACGGCCGCAAGATCGCCGAAGGCTCGCCCGAGGAAGTGCGCACCAACCAGGACGTGATCGACGCTTACCTCGGGGTGGTGCACGAGGAGGGGTGAAGCGAGAATGGAGGTTTTGAACTCGCTGCTGGTAGGACCGCTGCGGGACATCGTCTCGGCCCCGGTCTTTTTTGCCGAGGTGGTGGTGGGCGGCCTCATGGCCGGGGTGATGTATTCCATGGTCGCCCTGGGCTTTGTACTCATTTTCAAGGCGTCCGAAGTCTTTAACTTTGCCCAGGGGGCGATGGTGCTCTTTGCCGCCCTCACCCTGGTGGGCTTCATGGAGCGGGGCGTGCCGGTGGGGCTGGCGCTCCTGGCTGCGGCAGCGGTGATGGTGGCGCTGGCAGTAGCCATCGAGCGCGTCATGCTGCGCCCCCTGGTCAACCAGCCGCCGCTTACCCTGCTTATGGCCACCATTGGGCTTACCTTTTTCCTCGAAGGGTTTGGCCAGCTCCTGTGGGGCAGCAACGTCAAAGAGCTCGACGTGGGCATTCCCGATCGGACTTTTGACGTGGGTGGCATGCTGCTTAACCAGTTCGACCTCGTGGCAGCCGCAGTGGCCGCGGTGATGGTGGCCCTGCTGGCGGTGCTGGCACAGAAGACGACACTTGGCCGCGCCTTGCGCGCTGTGGCCGACGACCACGAGGCGGCCATGGCGGTAGGCGTCCCCCTGAAGACCATCTGGGTTACGGTGTGGTCGGCGGCTGGCATCGTGGCCTTGGTGGCGGGCATCATGTGGGGCGCCAAAAGTGGCGTGCAGTTTAGCCTGTCGCTGATTGCCCTCAAGGCGCTGCCGGTGCTCATCCTGGGCGGGCCTCACCTCGATTCCGGGCGCCATCGTCGGCGGTCTCATCATCGGCGTGGGGGAAAAAATCGCCGAAGTTTACTGGGGGCCGCTGGTAGGGGGGGCCATCGAGAACTGGTTCGCCTACGTGCTGGCGATGGTCTTTCTGCTATTTAGACCCTACGGGCTGTTTGGTGAGGAAATCATCGAGAGGGTGTAGCGGTGATTTATCGCGAAACCGGGCAGTTCAAGACCAGCTACCGTCGCGACCAAGCGATTTTCCCCATTGCCCAGGACCGCTGGTTCGTGGTGGCCGCGTTGGGCGTGGCCTTCGTCGTCGTGCCCTTGGTGGCCAACGAGTACTGGTTGCAAGCGGTGCTCATTCCCTGGCTGGTCTTTTCGATTGCCGCCATCGGCCTTAACCTGCTCACCGGCTATGCCGGGCAGCTCTCGCTGGGCACCGGCGGCTTTATGGCGGTGGGCGCTTACGCCGTCTACAAGCTCACCACGGCGTTCCCCGAGCTCAACGTCATCGTCGTGTTTCTCCTGGCTGGCCTTTTTGCCGCCGGGGTTGGCATTCTCTTTGGCCTTCCCAGCCTGCGCATCAAAGGGCTCTACCTGGCGGTGGCCACCCTGGCGGCGCAGTTCTTTCTCATCTGGCTCTTTAACCGCGTGCCGTGGTTTTTCAACTACAACCCCTCAGGCACCATCACCATGCCGCCGCGCACGTTCCTGGGGGTGATGGTCACCGGGCCGGAGGCCACCGCCACGGTGCGCTACCTCGTGGCCCTGAGTTTCGTGGTCGTCTTTGCCCTGCTGGCCAAGAACCTGGTGCGGACCAACATCGGCCGCACTTGGATGGCGATTCGCGACATGGACGTGGCGGCCGAAATCATCGGCATTCGGCCGCTCACCACCAAGCTTTCGGCGTTTGCCGTGAGCTCGTTTTACTGCGGCCTCGCCGGTGCCCTGGTGTTTAGCCTCTACCTGGGCAGCGTAGAAACCCTGGCCTTTGACATCACCGTGTCGTTTGAAGTGCTGTTCATGATCATCATCGGCGGCTTAGGGAGCATTCTGGGCTCCATCCTGGGGGCCGGGTTCATCGTCCTGGTGCCGATTTTTCTCACCAACGTGCCGCGGCTGTTCGGCATCGAGGTGCCGGTAGACCTCGCCAAAGAAGTGGAAGCGATGGTGTTTGGCGGCCTGATTGTGTTTTTCCTCATCGTCGAGCCCCTTGGCCTGGCCCGCCTGTGGCAGATTGCCAAGGAGAAGCTGCGGCGGTGGCCTTTCCCGTACTGACAGCAGTTGCAGGGACGGGTCGGAACTAGAGAAAAAGGAGGACGATTTATGTGGCGCAATCTAAAACGCCTTGCAGTGGCCATCCTGGCCCTGAGCGTGCTGGTGGCCCCGGCCCTGGCGCAGGAGGAAATTTTCATCCCCATGCTCGTCTACCGCACCGGGCCCTATGCGCCAAACGGCATTCCCGCGGCCAACGGCTTCCGTGACTACTTGCGGCTGCTCAACGCCCGCGACGGTGGCATCAACGGCGTGAAGATCACTTGGGAGGAGTGCGAGACGCAGTACAACACCAAGCTGGGGGTGGAGTGCTACGAGAAGCTGAAGAACAAGGGACCCAAGGGGGCAGCGCTGGTGAATCCTTACAGCACCGGCATTACTTACCAGCTCATCCCGCGCGCGCCGATCGACAAGGTCCCCATTCACTCCATGGGCTACGGGCAGACGGCTGCCGCCGATGGGCGCGTGTTTGCCTGGGCGTTTAACTTCCCCACCACTTACTGGAGCCAGGCCTCGGCGTTTATCAAGTATGTTGGCGAGCAAGAAGGAGGGATGGACAAGCTGAAGGGCAAGCGCATCGCCCTGGTGTACCACAACAGTCCCTATGGCAAGGAGCCCATTCCGACGCTCACCGTGCTGGCCGAGCAGTACGGCTATGACCTGCAGCTGCTGGCCGTCGACCATCCCGGCCAGGAGCAAAAGGCCACCTGGCTGCAGATCCGCCGCTATCGCCCACACTGGGTGTTCATGTGGGGCTGGGGGGTGATGAACCAGGTGGCAATCAAAGAGGCGGCCGCCATTCGCTATCCCATGGACCGCTTCATTGGCGTGTGGTGGTCAGGGAGCGAGTCGGACGTGGTGCCGGCCGGCAAAGACGCCATTGGCTACAAGGCGGGCAACTTCCACGGCGTGGGAACGGACTTTGACGTCCACCGGGACATCCTGAAATACGTCTACAACGGCAACCTGGCCGAGGCCAAAGCCAACAACTTCGGCGAAGTGCTGTACAACCGCGGCCTGGTCAACGCCATGTACGACACCGAAGCCATCCGCACCGCGATGCGCAAGTATGGCAACCGGGCTGTCGGCGGCGAGGAGGTGCGCTGGGGCTTTGAGAACCTGCACCTCACCGAAGACTACCTGAAGCAGATCGGCTTTGGCGGCTTCGTGCGGCCCATCAAAATCACCTGCGAAGACCACGAAGGCAACGGTCCGGTGTTCATCCAGCAGTGGACCGGGGAGACGTGGAAGCAAGTCAGCGACTGGATCACCCCCATGCGTGAAGTGGTGCGTCCAATGATCGAGAAGGCGGCCCTGGAGTACGCCAAGGAAAACAACATCACGCCGCGCAACTGCGCCGCCGAGCAGTAACTGCCATGAGCCCGCAGCCGCTGCTTCAGGTCAACAACATCGAGGTGGTCTACGACCACGTCATCTTGGTCCTGAAGGGCGTGTCGCTGCACGTCCCCGAGGGGGGAATCGTCACCCTCCTCGGGGCCAACGGTGCGGGAAAAACCACCACGCTGAAGGCCATCTCGAACCTCCTGCGGGCCGAACGCGGCGAAGTGACCAAGGGGACTATCGAGTACCGCGGCGAGCGCATCGAGCACTTGGATTCCTCGACGCTGGTGCGGCGCGGCATCGTCCAGGTAATGGAAGGGCGCCGGCCCTTTGGCCACCTCACCTGTGAGGAGAACCTGCTCGTTGGGGCCTACACGCGCCGTGACGGGAGAGCGGCCGTGCAGCGCGACCTGGAGATGGTTTACAGCTACTTTCCGCGTCTGGCCGAGCGGCGCCACGTCAAAGCCGGCTATGTCTCAGGCGGTGAACAGCAGATGCTGGTTATCGGCCGTGCCCTCATGGCGCGGCCGCGCCTCATTCTCCTTGACGAGCCCTCTATGGGGCTTGCTCCCCAGCTGGTCAAAGAGATCTTCGAAATCGTCTGGCGCCTCAACAAAGAAGAGGGTGTCAGCTTCCTGCTGGCAGAACAAAATGCCACCATGGCCCTGCGCATCGCCGACTACGGCTACGTTCTGGAAAACGGCCGCGTGGTGCTCGACGGCGATGCGGCGACACTGCGCGAGAACGAAGATGTGAAAGAGTTCTACCTGGGCTTGAGTGCTGCGGGGCGCCGCAGCTACCGCGACGTCAAACACTACAAGCGGCGCAAGCGCTGGCTCGCCTAGCCGCAGCATGTAGAAACCTTGAGGGATGGCTGCCCAGCCGCGGGATGTGCTTGGAGAGGGGCAGGGCGGGCAGCAGCGCGTGTCTTACCCAGCCCGCATGAGGAGGCCGGAAACCACCGATGAGCACCTGGATCCCACCCACACAGGCCGAAGTGGAGCGTTACTTCGAGCGCCTCAACAACTGGGGGCGCTGGGGAAAAGACGACGAGCGTGGCACCCTCAACCTCATCACCTCCGCCAAACGGGCAGCAGCGGTGCAGCTGGCCCGCAGCGGCCGTGTCGTCTCGCTGGCCCGGGACATCACCCCGCAGCCGGCCCTGGACTACCACATGCTTTACCCGTTGCAGCGCGGTAGCTCCCGCGCCGCCATCGACTACGTGGGCATGATTTACCACGGCTACGCCGTGACCCACATCGACGCCCTCTGCCACGTCGATTACCGCGGCCAGCTTTACAACGGCCGCCCCTTTGACACCAGTATCCGGCACGGCGGGGCCACTTGGGGTGCGCTGGATGCCTGGTTCGATGGCGTGGTGACGCGGGGGGTGCTGCTCGATGTGGCTTCGCTGCGCGAGGAAGGCTATGTGACGGTCGGCAAGCCGGTCACGCCGCTAGACCTCGATGCGGCGGCTACCCGCGCTGGCGTCACCATCGAGCCCGGCGACGCAGTGGTGGTGCGCAGCGGCAGGGAAGCCTACGAAGCGGCCACCGCTGCTGATGCCACCGCAGCCGTCTCCCCCCAGGGGATTCCGGCAGCAGCGCAGCGTCCGGGGCTGCACATTGCCTGCCTCGAGTGGTTGCGCGAGCACGACGTCGCAGCGCTGGCCTGGGATCTCATGGACGAACGCCCGGTGGGCTACGAGGGGTTCCAGTTCGGTGTGCACCTGGCGATTCCCCTCCTCGGGCTTTGCCTCATCGACAATACGTATCCCGAACGGCTGGTGGCCGCGTGCCAGGAAGAGGGTCGCTACACGTTTCTCTTTACCGTCATGCCGCTGCGCCTTGCGGGCAGCACCGGCTCTCCCTGTCATCCGGTGGCCATTTTCTAGGCGTGGTGCGGCGTCAGGCAGACTCTCGCGCTGTCGGGGTCAAGCTGGACGCTGCGCTGCCCGCGCAGCACGGCCAGGAGCTCTTCTCCTACCAGTTCCCGGCGCCAGCCGCTGAGCAGCGGATGCGCCGCCCGCTGTCCGCGGCGGTACTGGCGCACCAGGCTCTCGAGCTCAGCGCGGGTGGCGACCAGGGAAGGGGGGAGTTTTTCGCGCTTGCACAAAAGACGCAGGCACACTTCGAGGAATTTCACCGCCAGTTCTTCTGTTTCGGAGAGTCGCAGCCGCGGCGCTGCGGCAGGGACTTCCACGCTGCCTCTGGCCAGCCCGCGTGCCACGGCAGCCAGCAAGGCGGCTTCGGAACGCTCCACCTCACGTTGTGGCAGCCGGCGCAGACTGCGCAGCTCAGCCGCGCTGCGCGGCGCTTTGCGGGCGATCTCGACCAGCGCCTCGTCGCGCAAGACGCTGCCAGGAGGCCGGTCGCGCCGCCGTGCTTCCTCGTCACGCCACAGAACCAGCTCGAGGAGGACGGCCATCCCTTGAGCGGAGAGGGAGTGCCGGCGGCGAATGCGGTGAAGCAGCCGCTGCGCATCGCGCCGGTAGCGTTCTGGCTCTTCAAAGCGGGCACATTCCTCGCGCACCCATGCCAGCCGCCCCAGCTCGTGTAGCCGCAGGCAAAGATGGTCATGAAGCGGCAGCAAGTAGCGTACATCGTCTAAGGCGTAAGCTACCTGTTGCGGGGTCAGCGGCCGCTGCAGCCAGTCGGAGTTGCGTTCGTTTTTGGGCAATGCGACGCCCAGCAGGCGTTCGACAAGGCGCGGGTAGGACTGCTGCTCGCCCAGGCCGGCAAAGGCCGCGGCAATCTGGGTATCGAAGAGGTGCACCGGCAAGGCTTGGGTGTGCCAGTAGAGCACCTCGAGGTCCTGATGGGCAGCGTGCAGCACTTTTTCCACCTCAGGGGCGGCCAGCAGCGCCCCCAGGGGGGAGAGGTCGGCGACGGCCAGCGGATCCACGATGGCGCAGGCCGTGGTGGTGGCCAGCTGCACCAGGGCCAACTTGGGGGCATACGACACTTCGCGGACAAATTCCACGTCGAGGGCCACCCGGCCCTCGGCGCGCGCTTGGGCACAGAAACGCTCTAAAGCCGACAGGGTGGAGAGATAGAGAACAGGGGTGGTGTGTAAGGCGGCGGCTTCGGTCTCTCGCATGATGACAAACGCAGCGCTCCAGGCTATGCTCTTTCACAAGCATACCACGCGCTGGCCTGTATGCCCAGGTGTAGGCCGGCTCTCTTTGCCTGGCAAGAAAGGCCGTGCGTGCCGGACACCACGGGCCTAGCGGCACCCAAAGGACCGTGCAAGGGAGGAGATAGTTATGGAAAACGAAACGCGCGTGCCGGAAGCGGCGTTGCCCCTGGCAGCAGAAGAGATCAAGCGGGCGGTGCGGGAGCGCTACACGCAGGTGGCCCAGCGCTCGGCTTCCTGCTGCGAGGCGCCGGCCCCTGAAGGCGAGGCACGCGTCGCGCAGTATGGCTACGAGCTCGACCTGCTCGGTCCTGAAGTGCCGGCCACCGTGGTGGAGTCCTTTGCCGGCTGTGGCAACCCACTGGCCATCGAGGCGCTGCGCCCCGGTGAGGTGGTGCTGGATCTGGGCTCGGGGGCAGGGCTTGACTGCTTCCTCGCCGCACATAAAGTGGGGCCAGCAGGGCGGGTTATCGGCCTCGACATGACCGATGCCATGCTGGGGAAAGCCCGGGAAAACCAGCGCCGCCTCGGCATTGCCAATGTCTTGTTCTGCAAGGGCGAGATGGAGGCCATGCCGATGGCGGAGGCCTCTGTCGACGTTATCCTCAGCAACTGCGTCATCAACCTGGCCCCTGACAAAGACCGCGTCTTTTGCGAAGCCTTCCGCGTCCTTCGGCCTGGCGGCCGGCTGATGGTCGCCGATTTGGTAACCGAAGGCGAGCTTCCGGCGGCGCTGCGCACCCTGGACGCTTGGACGTGCTGCCTTGGGGGCGCCATTCCGCTGGAGGCTTACGTGGCGGCCCTGCGGCGGGCAGGTTTTGATCCGGTGGAGGTGGTAGAAGCTACCGGCTGGCGCCCCGGGGTACTGAGCGTCAAAATTCGGGCCATCAAACCCGGCGCTGAGGGCAAAGGAGGGAAAGCGGCGTGACGCGAGCCCTGTGCATCAGCTTCAACTGGCAAGGTCCCATGGACTATGCCCAGGCGTGTGCCCGCGTGCGCCTGGCCGATGAGGCGGGCGTGGAGACGGTGTGGGTGCCCGAAGCCTGGGGGCCGCGACTGCTTTACGATTCTCACGTTGCTGGCACGCGAGACCCGGCACATCAAGCTCGGCACTGGTATCGTCAACGTCTACTCGCGCACGCCGGCAGCGCTGGCCCAGCACTTTGCTACTCTTGACGAGGTCTCGGGAGGCCGCGTGGTCATCGGCCTGGGCACCAGCGGCCCTCGCGTCATCGAGCATTGGCACGGCGTGCCCTTCCAGCCCTCGTTAACCCGCCTGCGCGAATACGTCGAGATCCTTCGCCTCATCCTGGCCGGTGAGCCTCTAATCTACCACGGCCGGCTCTTTCGCCTGGAGCGGGGCTTCCGGCTACGCTTTACGCCGCTGCGGCGCAGCATCCCCATTTTTATCGCCTCCCTCACCCCCAAAAGCGTGGCCCAGACTGCCCGCATCGCCGACGGCTGGATGCCGGTGATGATTCCTCTGCCGCAGCTGGGTCAGGAAATTGCCGCCTTCCGCCAGCTGGTGCGCGAGGCCGGTCGCGACCCGCAGCACGTCGTGGTACGCTCTCCGGGCAGCGTCACGGTGACGCGAGACGTCGAGCGGGCCCGCCAGGAGGCCAAAGCTACCCTGGCATTCTACGTCGTGCGCATGGGGGACTTTTACCGCGAGCAGCTCAGGCGCCTGGGCTACGAGCGGGAAGTGCAGGCCATCCAGGAGGCGTGGGAACGCGGCGGGCATCTGGCCGGCGCCGCGGCCGTGCCCGATGCCCTGGTCGACAATCTACACTTTGCCGGTCCGCTGGAAGCCTGCTGCGAGCGGCTGGCCGCGCAAGCAGAGGCCGGGGTCGACCTGCACACGGTGCGGGTTGAAGGCGATGACCCGCGGGAAGTGCGGAAAGCGTACGAGCGCCTGCGCGGCCTCTAGCGCAGGGCAGGCAGCACCTTATCGGCAAAAAGCCGCAGCGAAGCCAGCACGTGCTCGTGCGCGATCTGCTGCCCGCAGTTCATCTCCGCCAGAATGGCCGAGAGGCCGAGCGCTTCTTTGAGCTGCAGGAGGCGCTCACTGACCATCTCCGGTGTGCCGTAAGCGAGCTTGTCCCGCAGCGCTTCTTCGTACGTCAGCGTCTGCAGCCGCTGCCCGCGTTCCTGGCGTCCCTCGATGGCCCGCGTGCCGGCCTGGGCGGCAGAGGCCAGCAGGCGCTCCCCCAAGTAGCGGTAAAAGGCCATGGTGCTTTCGCGGGGCACGGCCAGGGCCTGCTCGCGCGTTTCACCGACAAAAACCGGCAGGCGCAGGGCCACGTCGCCTTCGCCGGGATGCCCGGCTTCGCGCCATGCGGCGCGGTACTCGTGCAGTGGGGCCACGAGATCCGAGAGGGAGCCGAGGCGCACGGCAACGAAAATCGGAAGTCCTAGGCGTCCGGCCAGGGCAAACGTATCGGGGCTGTTGACGGCAAGGCGAATCGGCGGGTGGGGCTGCTGGTAGGGCTTGGGGACGACGGTGACATCCTCGTAGCTGTAATAGGTGCCTCGGAAGGAAAAGCGCTCCTCAGTCCAGGCGCGGCGGATGATCTCGATTTGCTCGAAGAGGCGATCGCGGCTCTCGCCATACGGGATGCCAAAGCGCTCGTAGGTGATGGGAAAGCCACTGCGTCCTACGCCAAACTCCAGGCGTCCCTGGCTGATGTGGTCGACGGTGGCCGCTTCCTCAGCGGTGCGCAGTGGGTTGCTCAGGGGCAAGACGAGCACGGCCAGGCCGACCTTGATGCGCCGGGTGCGTGCGGCAATGGCGCTGGCCAAAACCAGCGGCGCGGCGAGCACCGAGCGCTCGGGACTGAAGTGCAGCTCCGCCAGCCAGATGGCGTCGAGGCCGTAGCGTTCGACCGCCTCGACCTGCGCAAAACCCTCGGCAAAGGCCGCGGCTTCACTCATGCCGGGTCGGCGAGGAAATTCGAGGAAGAGACCGCATTCCATCACCTGTGCCCTTTCTGCAAGGCGTGACCGTCGTACTGCCCTGGGCGTTGTAGCACGGGTGAGGACAAGGCGCAAGGCCGAGCGTGCCGCTTCTGTCTCCTGCGCATTTTTCTGGTCAAAAACCGGTCAGGAACGTGCTGGCCCGGACGTTCTTGCCTGGAGTGTCACCGCTGCCGGCACGATCAGCACGGGACAGGGAGCAATGCGGGTTACCCGCTCGGTGGTGCTGCCAAAGAGAAATTCTTCAAAGTAAGCCGGTCCGCGGTGGGCGGCCATGACGATCAGGTCCACGTCAAAATCGCGCGCCAGCTGCACGATTTTCAGGAAGGGCACCCCTTCGACAACCAGGAAATCGAGCTCGGCACGGCCGCTGTCGAGCCCCTCAACCAGCCTGGCATAGTGCTGGTGTGCCTGTGCCTCCAGGCGGGTGCGCACCTCGGCAGCGGTGGCGGGGGGAAACAGGGCCGCCGCCTGCTCGACGAACTGCTGGTCAATGACGTGGAGGACGTAAATCTTCCCTCCTTCAGGGGCAAGACTGGCCAAGGCGCGCTCCAGGGCCGCTCGGGAGCCAGGTTTGAAGTCCGTCGGCACGAGAATGTCCATACCTCCTCCTTCTTTACTGTGCTTCGCGATACCGGATGGTCAAGACGGGACAGGGCGCGTGGCGCACCACTTTTTCGGCCACGCTGCCCAACAGCACGTGCTGCAAGCCGGTGCGGCCGTGCGTGCCCATGACGATGAGATCGGCGGCAAGCTCTCTCGCCATGCGTACGATCGCTTCGGCAGGGTCGCCGGCCGTAACGCGCACCTCGCAGCGTGAGGCCAGCTCAGCGGGGATCAGGTCGCGCAGCTGCGCCATTGCCTCTTCGTAGCGGTCGCGGTGCAGCGCTGGCGGCGTGCTCGAGGGCAGTGGCAGCGGGCCGCCAAAGTCGGGATCAAAACTCATTGGTGGTGCGGGTGTGCCCTTGAGGTAGTAGACTTCGTCCCCTGCCTGCCGGGGCAAGACGTGCAGCAGGGTGACTTTTGCTTCGTGCTGCTTGGCTTCCTCAAAGGCATAACCCAGTGCCTGCTGCGCTGGCGCAGAGAAATCGGTAGGGGCCAGAATGTGTTGAAACGCCATGGCCCGCCTCCTCTACGACGTGGCCTTCGCCGCTGTACCCGCCCCGCGCACGACGAGCACTGGGCACGGTGCCAGGCGAATGACTTTTTCCGTCACACTGCCCAACAGCACGTGTTGCAAGCCGGTGCGGCCGTGCGTGCCCATGACGATGAGGTCGGCTTGCCGGGCTTTGGCGGCCTCAACGATTTCTTGAAAAGGAACCCCGTGGGCAATAACCACCTCGCCACGTATGCCTCCCTGGCCGACTTTACTCAGGTACTGGTTCATGATTTGCCCTACTTCGGCTTCGAGCTGCTGCCAGTAGGAGACGGGCAGCGCCACCCCGGCCTCTGGCACGCCCAGCGGCATGGCATGAATGACGTGCAGCAGGGTGAGGCGGGCGCCGAGCTTGCGGGCCAGCTCGACCGCGTAATCAAGGGCGCGGTCAGAGTATGCACTAAAGTCCAGTGGAACAAGAAAGTGTTGTGGGATCATGGTTGCCGTCCTTCTCAAGCGGACAGAGCTGTGGCCTCTTAAGCCCTCTGCTTTCCAAGAGTCGTGCCATTCCAGCTAGCCCCCGCTGGGCGTTCAACCAAGCCGGCCTGCGGGCTTGCCATCTCCTGTCCCCCACAGCACACAGGAGGGGGGCGACATGTTGTCACGCCCTGAAGGTGACAACATGTCGCCTTCAGGAGCCGCGCTGTCCTCTTCCTTTTGGGTGCAAACTCTGTTAGAAGTGCAGCACCGGGTGTTTTCGCTACAGGGAGGATAAGTCGTGCGGTTGGCGCAGCGCATGTCCCAGCTGGGGACGGAAACGGCGTTTGAGGTGCTGGTGAAAGCGCAGGCCCTGGAAGCCCAGGGAAAAGACGTGGTGCACTTGCAAATCGGCGAGCCCGATTTTGCCACCCCACGGCACATCATCGAGGCCGCCAAAGCGGCGTTGGAGCAGGGCTACACGCACTACGGGCCTTCGGCCGGGCTACCGGAGCTGCGGGCCGCCATTGCCGAGGACGTGGCCAAGCGGCGGGGGATTGCCGTGCACCCGCAGCAGGTGGTGGTGACGCCAGGGGCCAAGCCCATCCTGTTTTTCGTGCTCCTCGCCCTGGCGCAGGCAGGCGACGAGGTGATTTATCCCAACCCCGGATTTCCGATTTATGAGTCGGTGATCCGCTTCGTCGGGGCTACCCCGGTGCCCATTCCCTTGCGCGAGGAGCGTGGGTTCAGCCTCGACGTCGACGAGCTGCAGCGGCTGATCAGCCCGCGCACGCGGCTTCTCATCCTCAACTCGCCGCAGAATCCCACCGGCGGGGTGATTCCCCCCGAGGACCTGCAAGCCATTGCCGCCTTGGCCGTGCGGCACGGGGTTCCGGTGCTGGCCGACGAGATCTACTCCCGCATTCTTTACGAGGACACCTTTCACAGCATTGCCGCCTGCGACGGTATGGAGGAGCTGGTCATCCTTCTCGACGGCTTTTCCAAGACCTACGCCATGACCGGCTGGCGCATCGGCTACGGCGTTATGCCTGAAGCGCTGGCCGAGCAGGTGACGCGCCTGATGACCAACAGCAATTCCTGCACCGCCACGTTTACCCAGCGGGCCGCGCTGGCCGCCCTCAACGGGCCACAGGAGCCGGTGGCGGCCATGGTGGCCGAGTTTCGCCGCCGCCGCGACTTCTTCGTCAACGGCCTGAATGCCATCCCGGGCCTGCGCTGCGTCATGCCCCGCGGGGCATTTTATGCCTTTGCCAACGTCTCGGCGCTCGGTCGTCCCTCGCGCGAGCTGGCCGACTACCTGCTTTACGAGGGTGGGGTGGCGGCGCTGGCCGGGGTGGACTTCGGAGCTTACGGCGAGGGATACCTGCGCTTTTCCTACGCCACCTCCTTTGAAAACCTACAAAAAGCGCTGGTTCGCATTGCCGACTGCGTGGCCAAGCTCTAGAAACGTGGAGAGGAGAGCCGAGGATGAACGCACCTTGGACCGTCAACGGCGAGCGGCTGTGGGAAGCGCTGATGGCGATGGCGCAGATCGGTGCCACGCCCCGCGGGGGGGTGTGCCGGCTGGCTCTCACCGACGCCGACCGTGAAGCGCGTGACCTCTTCGTGCGCTGGGCACGCGAGGCCGGCTGCCGCGTCGAGGTGGACCAGATGGGCAACCTCTTTGCCCGGCGCCCCGGCAAGGAAGATCACCTGCCGCCGGTGCTCACCGGCAGCCACCTGGACTCGCAGCCCACGGGAGGCAAGTTCGATGGCGCGTACGGCGTGCTGGCGGCGCTAGAAGTGGTGCGCACCCTCAACGACCTGCGCTGCGAAACCCGCCGCCCCATCGAGGTGGTGGTGTGGACCAACGAGGAGGGCTCGCGCTTTGCCCCGGCCATGATCGCTTCGGGGGTCTTTGCCGGGGAGTTCTCCCTTGACTACGGCCTGTCGCGCTGCGACCGCGACGGAGTGAGCATTGGCCAGGAGCTCGACCGTATCGGTTACGCCGGCCCGCGCCCCTGCGGGGGCCAGCCGGTGCACGCGTACTTCGAGGCCCATATTGAACAGGGGCCCATCCTCGAAGCAGAAGGCAAGACCATCGGCGTGGTCCTCGGCATCCAGGGCATCCGCTGGGTCGACTGCACCCTCGAGGGCACGGCGGCCCATGCCGGCACCACGCCCTTGCCGGCACGCCGCGACGCCCTCCTGGGCGCTGCCCGCGTGATCCAGGCCGCTTCTGAAGTGGCGGCGGCGCACGCCCCCGAGGCGCGCACCACGGTGGGCGAGCTGCGGGTGCATCCCAATTCCCGCAACGTCATTCCCGGCCGTGTGGACTTCACCCTTGACCTGCGCCATCCCCACGCCGAAACCCTGCAGGCGATGAGCGAGGCGCTTCGCGCCGCCTTTGACCGCGTCTGCGCCGAGCAGCGGCTTGCGGGCCAGTGGCAAGAGATCTGGTACGCGCCGCCGACGGCGTTTGACCCCGACTGTATCGCCGCCGTGCGCCGCGCCGCCGAGCGCCTCGGGCTGCCGCACCGCGACATCATCAGCGGCGCCGGCCACGATGCCAAGTACCTGGCGCAGGTATGCCCCACGGCGATGATTTTCATTCCTTGCCGCGACGGCCTCAGCCACAACGAAGCCGAAGCGATAAGTCCGGCCGACGCCGCTGCCGGGGCCAGTGTCTTGCTCCACGCCGTGCTGGAAAAGGCCCAGGAGTAAAGGCCTCACGAACGCCGCAGCCGGTAGCCTGCCTTCTCCCGATCCCAAGTGGCCGGGGTGATGCCGGCCTCGCGCAGCTTGTGCTTTTGGATCTTCTCCGTGGGCGTTTTGGGCAGGGCGTCGACAAACTCGACATAGCGCGGCACGGCAAAGTAAGGCATGCGCTCCTGGCAGTAGTCGAGTAGGGCTTCTGGGGTGAGGCGGTAGCTAGGCTTGAGCACGATACAGGCTTTGACTTCGTCTTCGCCGCCGGCAAACTCCGACTTGACGGCCACCACCGCCGACTCGGCTACCGCCTCGTGGCGGTTGAGCACCTGCTCCACCTCGAACGAGGAGATGTTCTCGCCGCGCCGCCGGATGCAGTCCTTGAGGCGGTCGACGAAGTAAAAGTAGCCCTCCTCGTCGTACATGCCGGCATCGCCGGTATGGAACCAGAGGTTGCGCCAGGCCTCGACGGTCTTTTCGGGCATGGCGTTGTAGCCGGCCATGAAGCACCAGGGCTCCTTGGGGCGCACCACGATTTCCCCTACCGTGTGAGGTGGCAAGGGCTCGTCGGTCTCCGGGTCGACGATGCGCATCTCGAACCACTCTTCGAGCAGCTTGCCGCAGGAGCGCGGCCTCAGCCCTTCGTCGTACGGCATGTAAGTGGGGATGTTGATCTCGGTCATGCCGTAGGCCTCCAGTAGCTTGGTCTTGAAACGCCGCTGGAAGGCTTCCCCCCACTCGGGGGCAATGGGCACGGCAACGATGACCCGCAGGCGGTGGTCGCCGTCTTCGGGGCCGCGGCGGCTGCCGGTAAATGAACTCGGTCATCACCCCCAGGGTGTTGGTCACCGTGGCCTGGTAGCGGCGGATGTCGTCGAGCCAGCGGCTGGCACTGAACGTGCGCGCCAGCACCAGGCGGCAGCCGGCGATGAGGCTGCTGTAGACTTGCATGAACAGGGCATTGGCGTGAAACAGCGGCATGCAGCAGTAGTAGACGTCTTCTGCCGTCAGACGGATGGCGCGGATCTTGTTGTACCCAAACAGGTAGAGGTGAGCGTGGGGCATGAGCACCCCTTTGGAAGGCCCGGTGGTGCCCGACGTGTACATGATGGCGCCGATATCGTAGTAGTGCACCGCCACCGCGGGCGGCGTGGGCGGCGCTTGCAGCAACTCGGCAAAGGGAAGGGTGCGCAGCCTGGCAAAAGCGGGCAAGGGGCCTGTCGTGCCAAACGTGTCGGCGACAATGGCCGTTTGCAGCTGGGGCACGTGGGCTTCGCTGGCTTGCAGCTGCGGCACGTAAGCGCGATCGATGAGGATGAGGCGGGCGGCGCTGTTGTTGATCACGTGCTCCAGAAAGGCGCCTTTGTATGCCGTATTGATGGGCACCAGCACGGCGCCGAGGCGGTTGATACCAAACCAGGCCTGCAAGAACTCGACACTGTTGGGCAGCATCACCAGCACCCGGTCGCCGTGCTGCACCCCCAGCTCGGCCAGCGCCCTGGCGAGGCGGCTGGCGCTCTCGTCCATGGCCCCGAAGGTATGCGGGGGCTGGTTTTCGAACTGCACAAAGGGCTGCTCGGCCCGCGCCTGGGCCTGCTGCGCCAGGACGGTGCCGACCACCCACCCCGATTTGTCCACGCTAGGCATGACTCTTCTCCCCGCTGGTCGCATTGCTATATCTATATAAGGAAGCGTAGGCCGTAGGGAAGTGTCCGGCCCGGACTTTTGCTAAGATCCTCCTGCTGCCGGCGCCAGCCGGCCTTGGCGCGCGTGAACCGAGGCCTTGACGAGGAGAGCGGCATGAGCCGATTTGCCGAAGCGCTTGCCACGGGCACCTTTGTGGTGACCGCCGAGCTCAATCCCCCCAGAGGGACAGACCTGAGCAGCTTCTTGGCCAAAGCCGAGCTCATCAAGGACTCCGTGTGCGCCTGCAACGTCACCGATTCCCACGCCTCGCGCCTGGCCATGGCCCCCATCGCGGCCGCCCACCTGCTGCTCGACCGGGGCGTGGAGCCCATTTTGCAGGTCACGTGCCGCGATCGCAACCGCTTGGCCCTGCAGGCCGACTTGCTTGGCGCCTATGCCCTGGGCATTCGCAACGTGCTCTGCATGACCGGGGATCCGCCGGGCAGCGGGGACCATCCCGAGGCCAAACCGGTCTTCGACCTCGACGTGCTGGGGCTGCTGCGGGCCCGTGGCCTCCCTGCAAGCGGGGAAGGACCTGGCCCAGCAGCCGCTGAGCGGCGCGCCGGCGTTCTGTGTGGGGGCCGTCGCCAATCCCGGCGCCGCGGACGTAGAGCGGGAGCTGCGCCGCATGGAAGACAAAATTGCTGCCGGCGCGCGCTTTTTCCAAACGCAAGCCGTTTACGACAGCGAGCAGTTTGCCCGCTTCATGGCGCAAGCGCAGTCCTTTGGCGTGCCCGTGCTCGCCGGCTCTATCCTGCTGCGGTCGGCCGCCATGGCCCGCCGGCTGCAGGCCACCCTGCCCGGTCTGGCCATCCCGGAGCCCCTCCTGCGGGAGCTGGAAGGCGCTGCGGACCCGGGGCAAAAAGGCGTCGAGATCGCGGCGCGGCTGCTTAGAGAAATCCGGGAGCTGTGCCAGGGCGTGCACCTGATGACCATTGGCCAGGAGCACCGCATTCCCCAGATCCTGCATGCTGCCGGCTTGCTTCCCCAGGCCCCCGGACGCTGAGGCGCGCTATGGCGCGCTCTGCACGGTGCGCGCGATCCAGTCCAGATACGCCGCCGCCCCTGCCGCGATGGGCAGGACGAGGATTTCCGGGACCTCGTAGGGATGGAGCTGCTGCAAGCGGGCCATCAGCCGCTCGGTCAGCGACGTGGCGGTCTTCATCAGCAGCACGTACTCCTCGTCACGTTCGATTTTTCCCTGCCAGTGGTAAACAGAGAGCGCCGGGCCGACGATGTTGACACAGGCCACCAGGCGCTCCTCCACCAGCGTCAGGGCAATGGTTTCGGCGCGTTGCCGATCATTGAGGGTGCTTAACACCAGACAGGATGCCATGCGACGTCCTCGCCCTTCTCCCTTGCCTCCTGCGTCTCTGCGACGGCAGGGAAACTCGTCAATGGATTGACACTGCGCCAGAGACGGGCTATTATTTAAAACGCCCGTCATAGACGGTGCAAGGGTTTCCCCTTCGCCTCCTCGCCTGATTGCCGAAGCGGGCCGTCGCGCCGCGTGCCCGCGCCACCCTTGTTGTGTGCCCTCACCCACGCGCCGGAATTTTCACGCTGGCGTGGGACGTTAGAAAAGCAGAAGCGTGGGACGGGAAGAAGGCACGCATTTTGCAAACTCCAGCCGGAGAGGCACGGTGGTTGCTGGCCAGGTAACCATAATGGACAATAGTGAGGCGCGTATGGCTCTGCGGCGCAAAAAGACGCGGACGGCTTTGGTAGCGAAGGCGCAGCCTCCCCGGCTTTTCCTGTCGGAGGAGCCTGCTGCCGCGGAAGTGGAGAAGGGGCGCTGTGTGCCTGCTGCCGTGGCAGAGGCGTGGTTTGCCGCCGACGACGGCTTTGAGCTCGAGCTTGAGGCCGAAAGGGGGGAGGAAGCGGGCGAGCAAGAAGACGAAAGCACGCTGGTGGCCCGCTATTTTAGCTGACGTGCGGCAGTATGCGTTTGCTGAGCCGGGTAGAAGAAAAAGAGCTGTGGTGCCGCATCGAGCGGGCCCCAGGCCCGGGTGCAGCGGGCGCTACTTGCCTCTCCGGTGGCTCTGCCGACGCTGCAGCGGTTTTGGCACCAAGTGGTGGCGCGCGAGGTGCCGCTGTCGCAAGTGGTCGGTGCTGAAGAGGAGCGGGTGTCAGAGCAGCACCGCCTGCGGCGGCTGCAAGAAGCGGTGTGCCGGTTGCAGGAACTGGCCGAGCAGCAAGCAGCGCTGCGGGCGCAGTACCGCGCTGCCAGGGAAGACCGGCAAGCGCGGCGGAGATGGCGTGAGGCATACGCGCAGCTGGGGCGCGAGTGGCTAGAGGTGTTTCGCCAGCTCCGACTGCGGCCGCCGGTCTATGAGGCCATGCGCCTGGCGCTAGAAGTCGCACAGCAGGCCTGCCCGCACGATCCGTTGCTTGGTGCGGCGCTGCGGCGCTGGCAGCGGGCCCAGCAGCGTCTCATGCAGGCCAAGGCGGAGATGATTCAGGCCAACTTACGTCTGGTCATCCACGTGGCCAACCGCTACCGCGGGCGCGGGGTGCCGTTTCTCGACCTCATCCAGGAAGGCAACATCGGCTTGATGCGGGCGCTGGAAAAATTCGAGCACCAGCGCGGCTTAAAGTTCGTAACGTACGCCCACTGGTGGGTGCGGCAGGCCATCAGCCGCGCCATTACCGAGCAGCACCGCACGGTGCGGTTGCCCAACCACGTGGTGGAGCGCAAGAACAAGCTGCGCCACGCCGTAGACCGTCTGGGCGGTGAGCACGGAGAGTCCCCCAGCGTCGAAGCGCTGAGTGCGCTCTTGGGGTGGTCCCCTCAGGAAGTCGAGGAACTGCAAGCGGCAATCCAGCCGATTCTGCGCTTGCAGCAGCCCGTCGCGGAAGACGGCAGCTTGCTGGGCGACATGCTGCCCGATGAGCAGGCCCTGCACCCCGAGGAGGTGGTGGCCGAGGAGCAGCTGCAACGCTGCGTGGACCGGTGCCTGGCAAGCCTGAGCAAGCGCGAAGCCCTGATCATCCGCTTGCGGTACGGGCTTGACACGGACCACCCCCATACGCTTCAGGAAATTGCAGACATTCTTGGCCTCAGCCGCGAGCGCGTGCGGCAGCTCGAGCAGCAGGCGGTAGAAAAGCTGCGGCAACCGCACCGCAGTGCCTTGCTGGCCGATTTTGTGAGTGTTTAAGACGCCTCGTGGCAGGCGAAACAGCCAAAATGAGGACAGTTGAGCCATGCGACCCCATGCCAAGTCCTATCCCGTGCTGCCCTTAAAGAGCACGGTCCTCTTTCCCCATATTCTCATGCCCGTGGCCGTCGGCCGCCCGCAGTCGCTGGCGGCAACGGAAGCCGCCCTGGCGCTGGAAGAGAAGACCCTTATCGCGGCCGTGCAGCGCGATCCCCAGGTGCAGACGCCTACCCTGGCGGATCTCTATCCGACGGCCACCCTGGCGGTGATCAAGCGCGTGGTGCAGCGGCAAGACAACGTCTTGCAGCTCCTGCTGCAAGGGGTGCAACGCGTCACCTTGCAGGCGGCCACCCAGACCAGCCCCTACCTCGAGGTCACGGTGTCGCCGCTGCCCGAGCCGGCCGACGACTCGCCAGAGGCCACGGCGCTGTTCCGCAACGTTCAGGACCTGGTGCGCAAGGCGGCGCGCCACCTGGACACCATTCCCGAAGACATGGCCAACATGCTCATCAGCGCCGCCGAACCCGTAAAGCTGGCCTACCTCATCGCCACGGTGCTCAACCTGGACACCGAGCAGGAAATGGAGCTGCTGGCCATGGACGAGCTGCGGCCCTTGCTGCAGCGAGTCTACGAGCACCTGTCGCGCGAGGTGCAGATCCTCGAGCTGCGCCAGAAAATCGCTGGCGAAACGCAGGTGGAGCTGGACAAGGCGCAGCGCGAGTACATCCTGCGCCAGCAGCTCAAGCAGATCAAGAAAGAGCTCGGCGAGGACGACGAGCAAAACGAAGCCGAGATGCTGCAGCAGCGCCTGGCCGAAACCGCCATGCCCGAAGAGGTGCGCAAGGAATTGCAGCGCGAAGTGAACCGCCTGCAGCGGCTCTCCCCCGCCGCGCCGGACTACCAGGTGCTGCGCAGCTACCTGGAGTTTGCCCTGGAGCTGCCCTGGACGGCCGAGACGACCGATCAGCTCGACTTGGCACGGGCGCAGCAGGTGCTCGACGAGGACCACTACGGACTGGAAGACGTGAAGGACCGCATCATCGAGCACCTGGCGGTGATGCAGCTCCGGCCTGGGGCAAAAAAGCCCCATCCTGTGCTTTGTCGGCCCGCCAGGGGTAGGCAAGACCAGCCTGGGCCAGTCGATTGCCCGCGCCTTGGGGCGGCGCTTCGAGCGCTTTTCCCTGGGTGGCGTGCACGACGAGGCAGAGCTGCGCGGCCACCGGCGGACCTACATCGGGGCCCTGCCGGGGCGCATCTTACAGGCCATGCGCCGCGCCGGCGTGCGTAACCCGGTGCTGATGCTCGACGAGGTGGACAAGCTGGGGCGGGATTTTCGCGGCGATCCGGCGGCGGCGCTGCTCGAGATCCTCGACCCGGAGCAGAACCATACGTTCCGCGACCACTACCTGGATCTGCCTTTTGACTTGTCGAAGACGTTTTTCATCTGCACCGCCAACACGCTGGAGACGATCCCCGGACCGCTGCTCGACCGCCTGGAGATCATGACCCTGCCAGGGTACAGCGAGGAAGAAAAGCTGGAAATCGCGCGGCGCTACCTGGTGCCGCGCCAGATCGCCAACACCGGCCTGCGTCCCGAGCAGCTGCCGCTTTCCGAAGCGGCGCTGCGCGTGATGATCAGCCGCTACACGCGCGAGGGCCGGGGTGCGGCAGCTCGAGCGCACCATCGGGCGCGTGGCGCGCAAAATCGCCCGCAAGGTGGCCTTGCAGGAGCCGCTGCCGGAGCGCCTCGACCCCGAGACGCTCGAGGAGCTGCTTGGCCCCGAGACCTTCTTGCCTGATGAGGCACGGCGGCAGCTGCCGGCAGGCGTGGCAGCAGGCCTGGCGGTGACCCCCCACCGGGGGCGAGATCCTCTACGTGGAAGCGCAACTCCTGCCCGGCGGCAAGGGCTTGACCCTCACCGGCCAGCTGGGCGACGTCATGCGCGAGTCGGCAGAGATTGCCCGTGACTTGCTGTGGGCGGAGGCCCCGCGCTTTGACATCGACGTCAAAGTCTTTGAAAGCAACGGCATGCACGTGCACGTGCCGGCCGGCGCCATTCCCAAAGACGGCCCCTCGGCCGGTATTGCCATCATCGCCGCCCTGACCTCCCTGCTGACGCGCAAGCCGGTGCGGGCCGATACGGCGATGACCGGCGAGATCACCCTCTCGGGGCTGGTGCTGCCGGTAGGCGGGGTGAAGGAAAAAGTGCTGGCCGCCCGGCGTGCCGGGCTGCGCCGCGTCATCCTGCCCAAAGCCAACGCCAAAGACCTGCGCAAGCTGCCCGAGGCGGTGCGGCAGGAAATGGACTTCGTGCTCGTCGAGCGCGTCGTCGAAGCCCTCCACGACGCCATCCCCGCCCTGGACCTCACGTACTACACCGAAATCACGGTGTAACCCCGCGGCTCCGGCACGCCCGTGCCGGAGCCTTGTCATGTCGCGGGCTTGCGCTGTTGCCGGCAGCCGCGTACCATGCTGCCGGCGCCTGGCACACCGCCAGGCGCCGGCGATCCGTCTTGCGCAGGAGAGGGGGAAGCCGCATGCGGTTGCAGGAACGCGTTGCCATCATTACCGGCGCCGCTGGCGCCGGCATCGGGCAGGCCACGGCACGGCGCTTTGCCGAGGAAGGGGCTCACGTGGTGATCAGCGACGCCCACCCGCGGCGCACCCTGGAGGTGGCCCAGGCCATTGCCAGCGAGTACGGGGTGAAAACGCTGGGGGTAGTCTGTGACGTGACGTCTCGCGAGCAAGTAGAGGCCATGGTGCAACAAACCCTGGATGCCTTTGGCCGCGTCGATATTCTCGTCAACAACGCCGGGCGCAACATTCTGGCCCCGGTGGCCGAGATGACCGACGAGCAGTGGCACACGGTGATCGACGTCTGCCTGCGCGGCACCTTTTACTGCAGCCGCGCCGTCTTGAAGCCCATGATGGCTCAAAGACACGGCAACATCGTCAGCCTCTCTTCGGTAGCCGGGCTGCGCGGCAGCGAGAAGCAGGCCCATTACTGCGCGGCCAAAGCCGGCATCATCGGCTTTACCCGCGCCCTGGCCCTGGAAGTGGCGCCTTACAATATTCGCGTCAACGCCATTGCCCCCGGGCTGATTTACAACGAGTTTTTGCGGCGCATCTACCCCGACGAGTTTTTCGACAAGGCGGCCCCGCAGCATCCCCTTGGGGCGTATGGGGCAGCCAAGCGACATCGCCCACGCCATTCTCTATTTGGTCTCTGACGAGGCGAGCTACGTCACCGGCCAGACCCTCTCCGTTAACGGCGGCACGTTCATGTTTTAACCGGGATTATTGTTGGGAAGGCACGTGCCGGCGCGGGCGATACGCACCGGCTGGCCGGGACGCAGGCGCTCGTTGCCCCGGATGACCACCGGCTCGCCGGGCTGAAGGGCGCCGGTCACCACCCGCATACGCCTCGTAAAAGGCCTGCCGTTGAATAGGGGACGGGCACCGCTTTGCCGTCGCGAACGGCAAAGACGATTTCCTGCGGGGCCTTGCTGCACGAGGGCATCTTTGGGAACCAGCAGCGCCTGGGCCACTTCGCCAATGGCCAGGGTGACGCGGGCGAAGAAGCCGCTCTTGAGGCGCAGGTCGGGGTTGGCCACTGCCACCGTGATGGGGGAAAGTACGGGATTCAGTGGCCTGGGGCACGATGCGGATCACCCGCCCGGACCACGAGGTGCCGGGAAGGGCGTCGAACTGCACGGAAGCGGTGGCGCCCACTTCCAGGGCGGGCACGTAGCGCTCGGGAATAAAAACCGTGATGTGCGCCTCGCTAAGGTCGATGAGCTCCGCCACCGCCTCGCCTTCCCGCAGCCACTGGCCGATTTCGGTGTGCTTGCGCACCACGAAGCCGGCAAAAGGCGCAAGTGATCGCGGGTCCGCTTGAGATCGTAGGCCAGCCGTGCCACTTGCTGCCTGGGTGGCATGGTACTGGGCTTCGGCTTGCGCCAGCTGCTCGGCGCGCGGCCCCGTGCTGCAGCAGCTCGTAGCGCGCCCTGGCGCGCTCGAGGCGCTGCGCGGCCACGCGGGGCAGCGGTTTCGGCCTCCTCGCGGGCTTTCTGGGCCGCAATGCCCGCGCTGGTTGAGGCTGAGCTGGCGGTGGAGCTCGCGCCGGGCGTTTTCCAGCTCGGCTTCGGCTTCTTGCACCAGCGCCTGGGCCTCGCGCAGCTCCTCGGGCCGGGTGCCGTTTTGGAGCTCGAGCCAGCGCTGGCGGATCGCGCTCGGCCAAGGCCTGCCGCTCGCGCAGGGCGATCTGCAGCCGCTCCTGGCGCAGCTGCACCAGCGGCGCGCCTTCTTCTACCAGCTGCCCTTCTTCGACGAACACCTGCGCCACGATGCCCGCCCAGCTCGCTGGCCACCAGGCTGCGGCGGCGCGGCTCGACCGTGCCGACAAACGTGACGGGCGTGGCGATGGCTTTCTGCAGGACAGGCGCCACTTCGACCAGGGCCGGGCGTCCCTGCTGCGCGTGCAGGGCCGTGCTGCCCAGCAGGAGCAGCACGCAGAGGAGCCCGCAAAAGAAGAAGCCTCGGTGCCGTGCCATGGCGATTCCCCTTGGCTTGCCAGGCGTACGGTCACGAGTATACGCAGGGCGAGCCAGATGCCGCAAGCGCCAGCCTCCCAATTGCGGCCTGCAGCCATCCGTGGTACGTTTACTGCTACCGAGCGCCTCAAGAGGAAAAGCGGCATGCGCCTCGTCGAGTTTTCTATCCGCAAGCCCGTCAGCGTCGCGGTGGGCGTCCTCCTCATCGCCCTGTTTGGCATCATTGGCTTCTATTATCATGTGCCCATCCAGCTCACCCCCACCGTTCGACCGGCCGCGCATCACCGTGGAGACCACCTGGCGGGGGGCCAGCCCGTACGAAGTGGAAAGCGAGATCGTCGAGGAGCAAGAAGACGTCCTCAAGAGCGTCGACCGCCTCATCCGCATGACCAGCGAGAGCAAAGACGGGGTAGGCACGGTCATCCTTGAGTTTGAAGTCGGCACCGACATCGATGCGGCGCTGCTCAAAGTCTCCAACAAGCTCAACCAGGTGCCCGAGTACCCGGCGGACGCCGACCGCCCGGTGATCAGCAACGTCGACATTCGCGCCAACGCCATTGCCCTGGTTCATCCTGCGCCCCAAGCCGGGCAATCCGGTCAACATTTATCACTTCCGCGACTTTGCCGAGGACTTCATCAAGCCACGCCTGGAGCGTGTGGAAGGGGTGGCGGCGAGCAACGTCTTCGGCGGGCAGGAGCGCGAGCTGCGCGTGGAAATCGACCCCTATGCGCTGGCGGCGCGCGGCATCACCGTGACGCAGCTGGCCGCGGCGCTGGCGCGCGAAAACCAAAACATCAGCGCCGGAGACTTGGAGGAGGGCAAGCGCCGCTACGTGGTGCGCACCGTGCCGGAGTTTCGCTCGCCGGCCGAAGTGGCGCAGGTGGGTCATCGCCTACCGCGACGGCCGCCCCGTGTATGTGCGTGACGTGGCGCGCGTTTACCTCGATTACAAAGATGCCGACTTCGTGGTGCGGCAAAACGGCCAGCCGGCCATTGCCCTCAACGCCCTGCGGGCCACCGGCGTCCAACGTCATCGAGACCATGCGCGGCGTCCGCCAGGCGGTGCGCGAGCTCAACGAAGGCATCGTGGGCGGAGCGCGGGCTCGAGCTGGTGCAGGTCTACGACGAGACCGAATACATCAACAGCGCCATTTCCCTGGTGGAGTCAAACATCGTGGTCGGCGGCTCCCTGGCGGTGCTGGTGCTTATTCTCTTCCTGCGCAGCATAAGCAGCACGTTCATCGTCGGCCCTGGCCATTCCCATCAGCATCGTGGGCACCTTTCTCGGCATGTCGCTGGTGGGCCCGCAGCCTCAACGTCATCAGCCTGGCGGGAATGGCCTTTGCCGTCGGCATGCTGGTCGACAACGCCATCGTGGTGCTGGAAAACATTTATCGCCACCGTCAGCTGGGCAAGCGGCGCTGGCAGGCGGGCGTACGACGGCACGGTGGAGGTGTGGGGGGGCGGTGCTGGCCAGCACCCTGACCACCATTGCCGTTTTCCTTGCCGGTGGGTCTTCGTGCAGGACGAGGGCAGGGCAGCTCTTTCGCGACATTGCCATCGCCATCAGCATCGCCGTGGCGCTGAGCCTGCTGGTGTCGATCACCGTCATCCCTACTTTGGCGGCGCGCATCCTGCGCGTCAGCGGGGGAAGGGACCCGCCCTGGCACGACAGACGGCACCCGGCCCGGGGTCACGGCGAAGCCCCGCCGGACGTTTGCGAACCTCTGGGGACTGGTTGCCGTATGCCGAGCGCCTGGTGGAGTTCACCGCGGCGGGGGTGTACTGGCTGTGCGGCGCCGTGTGGCGGCGGGTCCTGGTGGTGGTGGGCCTCACCGCGCTGGCGCTGGGCGGCAGCTGGCTGCTCATGCCCGAGGCCGAGTACCCTCCCCGAGGGCAACCGCAACCTGATTCTGGGGTTGCTCTTGCCGCCGCCGGGCTACAACCTGCAGGAGTTCGAGGCCATCGGCCGCACCATCGAGGCGGAGCTGCGGCCTTACTGGGAAGCCCAGCCCGGCTCTCCTGAGGCGGCGCAGCTGGCCGGGGCCGCTGATCCAGAACTTTTTCTACGTGGCCCGCGGGCGGCAGGTGTTCATGGGGCGTGGTGGCCCGCGAGCCGGAGAAAAGTGCGCGACCTCATCCCGGTGGTCTACCGGGCCCTGGCCAAGATTCCGGGGATGATCCCCATCGTCTTGCAGCAAAGCCTCTTCCAGCGCAACCTGGGCGAAGGGCGCTCCATCGACGTGGAAATCACTGGCCCCGAGCTCGAGCGGCTGGTGCAGCTGGGGTTCAGGGTCTTCGTCGAGGCGCAGCGGCTGCTGCCGGGCTCGCAGGTGCGCCCCATTCCCAGCCTCGACTTGGGGCAACCCGGAGATCCAGATCCACCCCGACCGCGACCGCCTCGCCGAGGTCGGCCTCTCGGGGAGTGAGCTCGGATATATCGTGCGCTCCATGGTCGATGGGGTAAAGGTGAGCGAGTACGAGTACGAAGGCAGCAAAATCGACCTGCTGGTGCGCAGCGCCAGTACCTACACCGCCCCGCACCCAGGACCTGGAAACCCTCGCCATCCACACCCCCACGGGGCAAGTGGTTACGCTGGGCTCCCTTGGCAAAGTGCAGCTCACCCACGGGCCCGGAGCAGATCGACCACATCGAGCGGCGGCGTGCCATTGTGATTCGCGTCATCCCGCCGCCCACCCTTCCCCTGCAAGCGGCCATTCGCACCCTGGAGCAGCAGGTCGTCGCCCCGCTGCGTCAAAAGCGGCGCCCTTGCCCCCAGTGAGCGCATTCACCTGGCCGGGACGGCCGACAAGCTCACCCTCACGCGTCAGGCGCTACAGGGCAACTTCATCTTGGCCCTGATCATCACCTTTTTGCTGATGGCGGCGCTCTTCGAGAGCTTCCTTTACCCGCTGGTGATCCTGTTCAGCGTGCCGCTGGCCGCCGTGGGGGGGGGTCCCTGGGCCTGAGGCTGGGTCAACCTCTTTCTCACCCCGCAGCCGCTTGACATCCTCACCATGCTGGGCTTCGTCATTCTCGTGGGCGTGGTGGTAAACAACGCCATTTTGGTGGTTCACCAGGCGCTCAACTTCATGCGCCAAAGTGGCATGGCACCACGCGAGGCGATTCGCGAATCGGTGCGCACGCGCGTGCGGCCCATCATGGATGAGCGCGGGTGACCAGCGTTTTTCGGCATGCTCCCCCTGGTTCCTCTTCCCCGGCGCCGGCTCCGAGCTCTACCGCGGCCTGGGCAGCGTGGTCATCGGGGGGTTGAGCGTGTCGACGGTCCTTCACGCTCTTCGTCGTTCCCTCGCTGTTCAGCCTCGTCCTCGACGCCCAGACAAAGCTCCGCCGCCAGCCCCTGCGGCCCGGCCGCGGCAGAGCCCTCCGAACTGATCGTGCGCTGAAGGCGGCCGCGGCGCCGAGAGGGGCGCTGCCAGGGGACCGCTCCCCAGCGCAGTCAGAACCCAGGCCTGCCGACAGCCCCGCCCTGCGGTCATGTCCTCATGCATCGCAGAGCGTCTTGCTTGCCATCGCAAGAGACACATTCAGCCTTCCCAGGTTTCTCTGCTTCTATCCGCTAAAGGAACCGATAGCGGTATCCGATAAAAATGGGCATGAGACCCAAAGGAAGCCAGACAACCCTTGAATGGCGTCGCAAAACGCGCCATCGAGCTCCTGGAAGCGGGGAAAACGCCTGCGGAAGTGGCGGAGTTCTTAGGGGTAGGCCGCAACACCGTCTACCGTTGGCGCCGGCGTTACCGCCAGGATGGTATGGCGGGCCCTGGCGGCGCGGCGTATTCCGGGGCGCCCGCCCAAGCTGCACCCGGATCAGCTGCAGGTCCTGCTGTCTTGCCTGGCCCAGGGCCCGCGGGCGCATGGCTTCGCTTCCGATCGCTGGACGCAGGCCCAGGTCGCCGAGCTGATCCGGCGCAAATTTGGCGTGACCTTCTGTCTCTATCACGTCGGGCGGATCATGGCGGCCAACGGCTGGAAGAAGCGGCGCCTCGTCAGACACGACTGACGCCGTCGTTCGCGCGCAGGCACGGGTTTCCCGTGCCTGCGGTGGGCGCGGTGTCCTTCCTGCGGTTGACAAATCCAGTGCCTTCTCGTATGTAAGCAGCGTCGTGCCCGCTGTGCCAGCGCGGCGCTGGCACGTCTGTGTCTGCCCCTGGTGCCGTTGTCAAGAGGTGGCAAAGCATGGCAGCCTCGCCGTGGAAGCCGTATTTTGCCTACGGCTCGAACATGGACGTGGCGCAGATGCGCTACCGCTGCCCCGGCGCCCGAGTGATCGGCATTGGGGTGTTGCCCCGGCATCGCTTTATCATCAACCGCCGTGGTGTGGCCTCTGTGGTGCCGGCGGCCGCTTGCGACGTGCACGGAGTGCTGTGGCACATTACCCCTGCGCATGAAGCGGCACTCGACGACTACGAAGGCGTGGCAGAAGGCTGTTACTACAAGACCACGGTCGACATCGTCATCCCGGGGCAGGAAAGGGTGGCGGCCCTTATCTACATCGCCACCGAGAACACGCCGGGCGTGCCGCGCCCGCGCTACATGGAGCGCATCCTGCTGGCGGCCACCGCCCACGGCCTTCCGGAGGCTTACTGCGCCAAGCTGCGCGCCTGGCTGCCCCGGCCGTAACCGGCCCGATGTGGTGCTGCTGCCGTGGCGCGCTGGCATGCAGAGCGCACCTGTGCCACAATGGGCCCGCTAAATAGAAGGAGAGCCGCCATGCTCGATCTGATCATTCGCGGCGGGCAGGTGGTGACGCCAGAGCGGGTGGCGGTGCTCGACGTGGGCATTGCCGGGGAGAAGATCGCGGCGGTGGCGCAGCCGGGCACCCTGCCCGCGGAAACGGCGCGGGTGATCGACGCCCGGGGCCTGCTGGTCATTCCCGGAGGCATCGAGCCCCACGCCCACATTGCCGTACCGGTGCCCGAAGCCTGGGCCGGCCGCCCCGATGTCCGCACCCAGCCACCGGAAGCGGCCAGCCGGGCTGCCGCCTTTGGCGGGGTGACTACCCTCGTCGATTTTGCCGGCGCGCTGAGCCGCCAGGCCCTGCGCGGCGAGCGCCACGATCCCATCCTGGAGGTGCTCGACCGCCGTCGCCGCCTCTTTCAGGGCCACTGCTATACGGACTTTGCCTTTCACTACATTCTTGCCGGGGCGGTGACCCCGGCCACCCTGGGTGAAATCGGCGAAGCCGTGCAGGAAGGCGTGGCCAGCTTCAAAGTCTACACCACCTTCCCGCCGCTTAGGGTGCCCACCGGCCACCTGTGGGCGGCCTTTGCCGAGGTGGCCAAGCACGGCGGCATAATGGCCGTCCACGCCGAGGACGACGAGCTCGTC
The DNA here is from genome assembly GCA_026005175.1 of Candidatus Tectimicrobiota bacterium. GTDB lineage: Bacteria > Tectomicrobia > Entotheonellia > Entotheonellales > Entotheonellaceae > BPKO01. The sequence continues at coordinate 45,243 of BPKO01000003.1, read as the reverse complement.
GGCTACCTGACCGCCCAGCTCAAGCGCGAGGGGCGAGACCAAGGTTATAATCTACACCTGGCGCACAGCAACCTCTCTGAAGAGCTCGCCTTCCACCACATCCTGCGCCTGGCCCGCCACACCGGAGCGGGGGTTTACTTTGTCCATGTCACGGCCAAGGAAGGGGTGGCAGCCATTGCCGAGGCACGCAGCCAGGGGCTGCCGGTGTACGGCGAGGTGCTGCACCACTACCTCGAGTTTACTTGCGAGGACTACAAGAAGCCCGACGGCACCGCCCTCCACACCTATCCTGCCCTCAAGTATGCCGAGGACCGCGACACCCTTCAGGCCGGACTCCTCGACGGCCGCCTGAGCACCACCGCCACCGACGAGTACACCACCTCCAAGGCGGTAAAGCTACATGGCAAGACGCTGGAGACGGTGTGCGGTGGCCACAACGGCATCGAGACCCGCCTGCCGGTGGTCTATACCAAATTCGTGGCTTCCGGGCGCATGTCGCTGCAACGCTTCGTCGAGGTGACCTCGACCAACGCCGCCCGCCTTCTGGGGCTTTATCCCCAAAAAGGGGTAATTGCTCCGGGCAGCGATGCCGACCTCGTGCTCTTCGACCCGAACCTGCGCAAGACCCTTACCCTGGCCGACTTGCATGCCGACAGCGACTACAGCATCTGGGAGGGCTTTCCCTGCCAGGGCTATCCGGTCATGACGTTGCTGCGCGGCCGGGTGCTCGTCGAGCACGGCAAGCTGGTCGGCGAGCCGTCGGCGGGCCGCTGGCTGCCGCGCCGCATCGCCCCCGAGGTATTGAACCGCCCCGCCCTCTAAAAAAAGGAGATGAGCATGCCCTTTGCGCAAGACGCTGCCCACCAGGACCTGCTGGCCAAAGCCCAGCGTTATTTCCCCGGCGGCTCCAACGGCAACATGACGCTGCCACCTGAGTACGCTTTTGTGATTGCCCGCGGCGAAGGGGCCCGCGTGTACGATCCGGAAGGCCACGCCTGGATCGATTACCTGCTGGGCTCAGGACCGATGATCCTGGGCCACGCCCACCCCCGCGTGGTGGCCGCGGTGCAAGAGCAGCTGGGGCGCGGATCGACGTTTTTCTACCTCAACGACAAGGCCATTGCCCTCGCCGAGGCCATCGTTGCTGCCGTGCCCTGCGCCGAGCAAGTGCGCTTTACTTCCTCGGGCTCGGAAGCCACGTTCTTTGCCCTGCGCCTTGCCCGTGCCTACCGCGGCCGCGACAAGATCCTCAAGTTCGAAGGCGGCTACCACGGCAGCCACGATTACGCCATGATGAACGTCGAAGGTCAGGACCCAGTGCCCTACCCGCAGGCGGTGCGCGGCTCGGCCGGTATTCCCCGCAGCCTGGAGGCCGAGGTGCTGATTGCGCCTTATAACGACCTTGACACCACCACGGCGATTATCGAGCGCCACCACGACGCCTTGGGGGCGGTGATCGTCGAGCCCTTTCAGCGCATGCTGGCGCCGGTGCCGGGATTTTTACAGGGGCTGCGCGAGGTGACGGCGCACTACGGCATTCCGCTTGTCTTCGACGAGGTGGTAACTGGCTTTCGCTTTGCTTACGGCGGCGCCCAGGAGTACTACGGGGTGGTGCCCGACCTGGCGGCGCTGGGGAAAATCGTCGGCGGCGGCTACCCCCTGGCTGCCGTGGTGGGGCGGGCGGAGATCATGGCGCACTTTGTGCAACCTGATGCCGAAGGGCGCGTGGTGGGGCAAATCGGCACCCTCAACGGCAATCCGGTGGCCGCGGCGGCCGGGCTGGCCACGCTGGAGGCGCTGCGGCAGCCAGGGGTTTACGACCGCCTGCACGCCCTGGGGCGGCAGCTGCGGGAGCTCCTGGCGGCAACCCTGCGCGAGCACGGCTTTGCCGCGCAGGTGCTGGGCGACGGGCCGCTGTTTCACGTGCTGTTCACCGCGCAACCAGTGCAGACGTACCGCGACACCCTGCAGGCCGACGCCGAAAAGCAGCGCCGCTTTCACTACGGGCTGCTGCAGCATGGCGTCCTCAAGTCGCTCTCCAAGGGCTATATCTCCCTGGCGCACGGGGAGGCCGAGCTAGAGGCCACGGCGCAGGCCTTTGACGCGGTGCTGGCGGCCATGGCCCGCGACGCCTAAAAGTCTGCGGCAGACGGGGAGGAAGGCCAGGGAAGGGCCTTAGCGCGCCCGCTCATAACGCCCTGCCAGCCGACGGAAATGCCCGACCAGCCGCTGGTCCTCTCGCTTACCCTGCCCACCACCGGCACCCTGTGCGCAGCACCTGCCGCTTAGGGTCCGTCGGCCGTCGGGCCTGCCCGCCGGGACTGGGGGTAGAGACTGGGAGACCACCCTGCCCCGTACGGGCGCACCAGGTGGCCCAGGTTTGACAAGACAAGTTCCCTTTCATACATATCTCCAGAGGGGAACACGCTTCACAGGAGATAGCTGCTGAAGGGATCGGAGTAGAAGCGGAGACTTGCTCCTACCAAAAGTAGGTCTGCCCGGAGCGGGAGCAAATCGTCCGCGAGCAGGGAGTTGCCGCTTTTTGAGGAAAGACGATGAGTGGGCGCGACTGGAAAGAGCGCATCTCAATCGATCCGAATGTCTGTCACGGCAGGCCCTGCATCAAGGGCACGCGGATCTGGGTGTCGCTGATTGTAGACAATCTGGCGGAAGGGGTGTCCGAGCAGGAACTCCTTGAAGCTTACCCGCAGTTGACGATTGAGGACATCCGAGCGGCATTGGCGTATGCAGCGGAAATGACACGGGAAAGGATCATTCCCATCCCGCTCAAGGCGGAAGGAACATGAGGCTGAAACTCGACGAGAACTTCGATCTGCGCCTGGTGCCGGCGTTACGCAAAGAGGGTTTCGAGGTGGATACCGTGCGGGACGAGGGGCTGTCGGGTTCGTCAGATCAAGTGGTCTACCAGGTCTGCCGGGATTCCCGACGAGTGCTCGTCAGTCTGGGTCTCGACTTCTCGAATCCTCTTCGCTATCCACCGGAACCGACCGAGGGCATCGTGATCGTTCGTGTCCCCCGGGCGTTGCTGAGCCTGATCCGCACGACGTCAGCCCTGGCTGAAATGAAGTCAGGCCCCTTGAAAGGCGCGCTCTGGATTGTCGAACCTGGGCGAATCCGTATCCATGAGCCGCGGCGGGAGCGCAGCCAGGAGGAGTCCGAATGACCACTATGTGGTGGGACGCGAGGTCGTTCCCAGAGGTTTTGGTGCGTGGATTCGCCTCATAAGCGCGCATCCGACTCGGGAAATCTCCGAAGAAGAGCGCCGGTATGATGAGGGGCGCGATGTCAGGATTCTCGACATCGCAAAAAACAGCTTGACACCTTGGGTGTCTTCTGCTACCAGGGCCACCAGGGTACACCCTGCGCAGCTGGAGGATTCCCCCATGCGTACTGCTTTTCCGCGTCTTACGACCGCACTGGCCGGCGTGCTCTGCGGCTTGGCGCTTGCCCAGGCGCAGACGGCCAGGCCTTTCGTCATTGACCTCACCTATCCCCTGCCCACCTTTCGCCAAGGCGACATTGGCCAGGCAAACCTGGAGGCGCCGGTGAAGGACAGCCGGCCCATCGCTTCGTTTAGCCCGCAGGCGGTGCTCATTGGCCTGCCCAACTTTCCCACCGGCGACGGCCACTTCTTCCTCAACCGCCTGATTCTCAACGAGCACCACGGCACGCACATGGACGCCCCGGCGCACTACGTCAACAAGCCCGAAAGCGTCGAAGTGGCCTCGCCCGACCGGCGTACCACCGAGGAGCTGGGCGCCGAGGACCTCACCGGGCCGGTGGTGCTTATCGACATCAGCCGCCGCGTGCAGGCCGAGCTCGACAAGAACGGGGGCAAGCCCAGTCCCGACACCAAGGTCACCGACTTCTCCGACGCGTCGGGCAACGTGGTGACGGCGGCCGACATCGATGCCGTGGCCGACCAGCTCACCAACGGCAGCTGGCTCATCGTGCACACCGGCTGGGGGCAGTTCTACTGGCAGTCGGGGCTGGGGCTGAGCGGGCCCTACATCAACGGCTTCAACTTCCCCGGGGTTTCCAAGGCGGCGGTGGATCGCCTCATCGAGATCGAGGAGCGCCGGGGGATTCGCATCAACGGCATCGGCGCCGACCAGATCCAGATCGACACCGGCGCCAACGCCGATGCCCCCCAGTTCAAGAATGCTTTTTATGCCCACGTGCGCGGGTTGCAGCGCGGCTGGAAGTTCCTCGAGAACCTGGCCAACACCGGCCTGCTGGCCCAGGCCCGGCCGGGAAGCTGCCAGCTGGTGGTGGGGGCGCTGAAGCACGTGGGCGGCTCGGGCGGTGCGGCGCGCATTTTTGCCCTGTGCGAGCGCTGACGGCATCCTGCGGCGGGTGGCGTGCGGCGGATGGCTGCTCCTGGTGGCGCTGGGTAGCGCGTGGGCGCACACCACCCAGGTCAGCTACTCGCACCTGCGCCTGGCCGGCAGCACCGTGCACTATACCCTCGCGGTTTCTCCCCACGACCTCGCGGTGCTTGCCGGCCTGGCCGGCCCGCAAGACCCGCTGGTGCCCCTGGCCGCTTTTCAGGCGGCGGCAGCGCGTCTTGAGGCAGCCCTGCACCAAGGCGTGCGGGTGGAAAACGACGGCCAGCCCTGCGCCCCTGGCCCGCTGCGCCTTGACGCTGCGGCTTATCCGCAGACGCTGCGCCTGCACACGGCCTACCACTGCCCGGCGCCGCTGGCTTACCTGACCGTCACCTTCACTCTCTTTCTGGCCGTCGACGCCCGCCATCAGAACCTGGGCACCCTGGAGCTGCCAGGGCGGGTGGAGGAGTTTTTGCTCACCGCCGAGCTGCCGGAGTTCGCCATCGACCTGGCGGCGCTGCCGCGCTCTGCTGCCGCCCGCGCCTGGCAGTTTGTGCGCCTGGGCGTGGCCCACATCGCCACCGGCTACGACCACCTCGCCTTTCTGCTGGCGCTGCTGGTGGCGGGCGGCGGCCTGCGCTCCCTGGTCAAAATCGTCTCGGCGTTTACCGTGGCCCACAGCCTCACCCTGGCCCTGGCCACCCTGGGGGTACTGGCCTTGCCGGAGCGCCTGGTGGAAGCGGGCATTGCCCTCAGTATTGCCTATGTCGCCGCCGAAAACGTGCTGTGGCGCCAGGGGCAGCGGCGCTGGCTGGTGGCCTTTGGCTTCGGGCTGCTCCACGGCCTGGGCTTTTACGGCGTGCTGCGTGCCATGGCGCTGCCGCGGCAGGGGCTGGCCCTGGCGCTCCTGGCCTTTAACCTCGGTGTCGAAGCCGGCCAGGTGGGCCTCGTCCTCCTGTGTTATCCTGCCCTGCGCTACGTGACCGCCCGCCCCTGGCACGGGCAGGCAGTGGTGGCCTTGTCGCTGGCCCTCCTGGGACTTGGCCTCTACTGGTTCGTGCAGCGGGTGTGGTATTAAGGCGGCTTTGCCAGGGTGGCGAGGGCCTGTGCCAGGGCGCGCTGCACGCGCGCTTCCGGCTCGCGGTGCTGCAGGGCTTGCAGGGGCGCCAGCGCCCGCGCGTCTCCCAGGGCGGCAAGGGCAAGAACAGCGCGCTCGCGCACCAGGGCGTGGGCGTCGTGCAGGCGGGCCAGCAGGGCCGGCACTGCCCGCGCATCGCCCAGCGCGCCAAGGGCGATAGCGGCTTCGAAGCGCACGTCCGGGGCAGCGTCCTCCAGGGCGCGCACCAGGGCAGAAAAAGCCTGCGGGTCACGGCGCTGGCCCAGCAGGCGTGCCGCTTCGGCGCGCACAGACGCCTCGGGGTCGTGCAGGTGGGCAATAAGCAGGGTCCCGGCGCGCGCCTCGGGCAGCCGTGCCAGGGCGACAAGCGCTGCACGGCGCCGCTGGTAGCAGAGCTCGCGCAAGCGCAGCGCCATGGCAGAGTGTGGTGCCAAGTCACAGCGGCGCGTCGCCTGCGCCACGACGTCGAAGCTGTGCGCGTCTTCGAGGTTCGCTAGGGCCTCCAGGACGAAGCGCTGCACGTGGAAGTGGTGCACGTAAGCGGCAAAGCGCTGCGGCGTGAGCGCTGGCGGCGGGGTGGGGGTGGCAGCCAGCGCCGCCTCCAGGAGGCCGACCAGCGGCGCCGTGGCCGCCTGGTCGCCGAGCTTCCCCAGGGCCTGCACGGTGGGGAGCAAGGTCTCGGGGTGGCCGGCCGCAAGCTCTGCCAGCAGCGGCGGCACCGCCCGCCGGTCGCCGATTTCGGCCAAGGCGGCGATCAGCGCCTGCTTGAGTGGCGGGTCGGCTTGGGCCGCCGGCCACAGGGCGATGAGCTCGTCTGTGGCCCGCGTGTCCTTAATGCGCCCCAGCGTTTTGACGATCTCCCGGCGCAGCACGCGACTGCGTGCCTGGCGTAGCCGTGCCAGCAGAGGGAGCGTGGCCTGCCGGCGCTGCGGCTGGCCCAGCGCTTGTACCGCAGCCAGCTGCAGGGTGTGGTGGCGGGTGGCAAGCGCCTCGAGCAACGCGGCCGTGGCGGCAGCGTCAGGGAACTCTCCCAGGGCGCCGAGGATGGCCACCTGCACGCGGATGTGCTGCTCCTGGCGCCAGGCTTGCAGCAGGCCGGCGAGGGCCTGGGGATGCTGAAAGCGGCCCAGGGCCTGAGCGGCAGCGGCGCGCAGGCCCTCGCTCTTGGCCGCCTTCAGGAAGTGGCGGAGGGGGGGCAGGGCACGGAGATCCCTGATGCTGCCCAGGGCTTCGATGACGGCGCGCAGCACCGCCTCCTCTTCCGCCGCGTCTTGCAGCCGCGCCAGCAGGGGCGCCACCGCGGCTTTTTCTCGCCGCAGGCCAAGCACGCTGGCCGCTTCCAGGCGCTGGGCCGGGTCAGGGCTCTGCAACGCGGCCAGCAGCGCGGGCAGGGGGATGCCGTGGGCGGCAAAGCCGTTGCCCCACGCGGAAGCCGCGGCAAGACAGAGCAAGCTCAGGGCGGGCAGCAGCCAACGCACGATGCGCATGGTCAGCGGCTTTCTGCAAGGAAGCATGCGGCGTTACTCTAGCACACCGGGAGGGTAGGGGACAAGCGGCCGGCAGTGGGTGAGGGCTGGACAGCGCCCTGCCAAGAGGGTAGGGTAGGGGAGCCGTGTTGGGTCCATAGGGGAGGAGGCTATGCTCGTCAAACCAGAAGAAGTTGGGCTGTCGGCGGCGCGCCTGGCGCGCCTGCGTACGCACTTGCAGCGCTACATCGATACCGGCAAGCTGGCCGGGACGCTGACCCTCGTCGCCCGCCGCGGGCGCCTCGCTTACTTCGAGCCCCAGGGGTATCTCGAGCTCGAAGGCCGGCGGCCGATGCAGCACGACACGATCTTTCGCATTTACTCGATGAGCAAGCCGATCACCAGCGTGGCGCTGATGATGCTTTACGAGCAGGGATACTTCCAGCTCGACGATCCCGTGCACGCCTTTATCCCTGGGTGGAAAGACCCGGGGGTTTTTGTCAGCGGCACTTATCCGGCGTTTGTCACCGTGCCGCCACAGCGTCCCATGACGGTGCGCGACTTGCTTACCCACACTGCCGGCTTGACTTACGGGTTCATGGAACGCAGCAACGTCGATGCCGCCTATCGCCAGCTCCGCGTCGGCGACCGCAACCAGCCTGGGTACACCCTGAAGGACATGGTCGACACCCTGGCCACTTTGCCGCTTGAGTTTTCTCCCGGGACGCGCTGGAACTACTCGGTAGCTACTGACGTGGTGGGCTATCTCGTGGAGGTGCTGTCAGGGCAGCGCTTCGACGTCTTCTTGCGCGAGCACCTCTTTGCCCCTCTGGGCATGCACGACACGGGGTTTACCGTGGCGCCGCAGCAGCTGCCGCGGCTGGCGTGCAACTACCTGCGGCTGGAAGACGGCCACCTTCAGTGCATCGATGCCCCGGAGACCAGCGAGTACCGGGAGCGCACGTTTTTCTCCGGCGGCGGCGGCCTGGTGTCGACGGCGCTCGACTACTTTCGCTTCACCCTTATGCTGCGGAACGGCGGCGAACTGGACGGCGTGCGCGTACTGGGGCGCAAGACCCTGGAGCTGATGACCATGAACCACTTGCCCGGCGGCCAGGACCTGGCCAGCCTGGCGCTGCCGGGCCGCTTTACTGAGACCGCCTATGCCGGGGTGGGCTTTGGCCTGGGCTTTTCCGTGCTGCTTGACCCCACACGGGCGCAGATCGTGGGAACTCCGGGGGAGTATGCCTGGGGGGGCGCAGCCAGCACGGCATTCTGGGTCGACCCGCGCGAAGACCTCATCGTCATTTTCCTTACCCAGCTCATGCCCTCTTCGGCCTATCCCCTGCGGCGTGAGCTGCGCGTTCTCACGTACGCGGCCCTGGACGACTGAAACCACAGAGGAGCGGCGCATGCACCTGGGGATCTTCAGCTACAACACCGACTACGGGGCGCGTCCCGACGAGCTGGCCAAGGCGTGTGAAGCGCGCGGTTTTGAGTCGCTGTGGGTAGGAGAGCACACCCACATCCCGGCCAGCCGCCACTCCCCCTATCCCGGCGGCGAGCCACTGCCCCGGCCGTACTACCACATGGCCGACCCCTTTGTCTCGCTGATGGCGGCAGCGGCGGTCACCACGCGGCTCAAAATCGGCACCGCCGTCTGCCTCGTGGTGGAGCACGACCCCATTGTGCTGGCCAAAACCGTGGCCACCCTCGACCTGCTCTCGGGCGGGCGCTTTCTGTTTGGCATTGGCGGCGGCTGGAACGCCGAGGAAATGGCGCACCACGGGACGCCGTTTGCGCAGCGCTGGCGCGTGCTGCGCGAGCGGGTAGAGGCGATGAAGGCCATCTGGACCCAGGAAGAGGCGTCCTATAGCGGCCGCTTTGTCAAGTTCGAGCGGGTGATTTCGTATCCCAAGCCGCTGCAGAAGCCCCATCCCCCTATTCTTTACGGCGGCGCCACGCCCCAGGGCCGCCAGCGCGTCGTCGATTACTGCGACGGCTGGATTCCCATCGACGTGCTGCTCGACGACCTTCCCGCGGCGCTGGCCGATCTGCGGCGGCGGGCCGAGGCGGCGGGTCGGCCTCCGGACTCCCTTTCGGTCTCGGTGTTTGCTTTCACGCCCCCTACCGCCGACCAGCTCAAGCGCTACCGGGATCTGGGCGTCGAGCGGGTGGTGTGCGTCAGCCCGCGCCGCCTCTCGGACGCCCTGCCGTTTCTCGACCGCCTGGCGGCGCTGCTTCCCGCCATACAGTAGCCGGCAGGGGAATCGTGCGCCGCGCCGGGTCTGGGGGCCTGGGGTCAGGTCTTGCATCGTGAAGGTCGCCAGTAGAGCCCCCTTCGAGGGTCCAGGCGCGGCAGGCCGCGGCGGCCTCAGGAGAGCCGTCAGGTGAGGGCGTGGACACACCCTGGCGCTAGGGCACCAGGCCGCTGCGGGTTTTCCCCGGCCGCTACGCCTCTACCTGGGCTTGCCGCAGGGCGTCAGTCAGTGCGCGCCTCCCCTTGGAGGCACTGTGCCACCCGGGCTGGCCTCGGCCAGCGCCGAGGCGAGGTTGGTGAACACCTGGGCAATGCGGGGTAAGTCACGATTCAAGACCTGACCCCACTTCCCGCCCTGGCGGGTAGCAAAGGCTTCGTTTTCTCCTTGATATAAGGAGAAATATTGCGTAAATTCTCCTTTAAAAAAGGAGAATTTTCATGGCAGAGACCGAAAGTGCCGGTTATCTCCGCGTGCGGCTGGTGGAGCACTTGGCGGAAGCCCTGTCTGCCCCGTGGCCGAAGTCGACCCCGCGGCGGGTGTGGCATCGTGTGACTTTCCCAGGCAAGGCAACGGCTGTGGTGGGCATGCGACGTGCGGGCAAGACCACGTTTTTGCACCAGATCCGGCAAAGCCGACACGCGCAAGGCGTCGCCAGGGAGCGCCTCCCCTACATCAACTTCGAGGACGAGCGCCTGGCTGGCGTGGGCGTGCAGGATTGCTCGATCCTCGTGGAGGAATACTACCGGCGCTTTCCGGCCCTGCGGGGGCAGGAGACGGTGACCTGGTGCTTCGATGAGATTCAAGTCGTGCCGGGATGGGAGCGCTTTGTGCGGCGGCTTTTGGACAGTGAGAAGGTGGAGGTCTTCGTGAGTGGCTCTTCAGCCGCCTTCCTGTCGCGAGAGATCGCCACCGCCTTGCGCGGCCCGTGCCTGGGAAGTGGTGATCTTTCCCTTCAGCTTCGAGGAATACCTCCGTCACCGTGACACTGCCGTGCCCGAGAGGCTTGATCTGCTTTCTGCAAGGGAACGCTCGCTGCTCGAAGGCGCGCTGCAGGAGTACTTGCTCACCGGTGGATTCCCGGAGGTCCAGGGAGTCGATGCCGTCACCCGTTCTCGTCTCCTTTTGGACTATGTGGATGTGGCCATCTTGCGCGACGTGGTGGAGCGCCACCAGGTAAGCAATGTGGTGAGCCTGCGCTGGCTGGTGCGGCATCTGCTGGGCAATCCTGGCGGCCTCTTCAGTGTGGAGAAATTCCATGCCACCCTCAAGTCGCAGGGACTGGCCGTTGGACGGGACACGCTCCACCAGTTGCTGAGCTATCTTGAGGATTGCTTTCTCGTCCGGGTCACTTGGGTGGAAGCGAGCTCCGTACGTCGGCGCATGGTCAATCCGCGCAAGATCTATCCGGTGGATCCGGGCTTCATCCCCATCTTCGACCGCTCGGGGAAGACCAACCTCGGTCATGCTCTGGAGACGGCGGTGCGTATTGAGCTGGAACGGCGGGGGATGGAAGTGCATTACGTCCGAACCCATGAAGGTTTTGAGGTGGACTTCCTCGCCCGTGCCCCAGAGGGGTCAGAGGCATTGATCCAGGTTGCCGCGGATCTGAGGGACAAGGCCACGCGGGAGCGGGAGGTGCGCGCGCTGCAGGCAGCCGCCCAGGAGCATCCACGCGCCGCGCTCTATCTGGTTACCCTGACGCCAGAATCGGCACGGGGCATCCCGGAGGGCATCCAGGTCTCCAACGCTGCCCTGTGGTTTCTCGAACCGTGGCACGACAGGGCTCCTCTCCAGGCATGAAGCCAACCCTCAGGAAGGGAGGCACGCCCCGTGTCTGCCACCCTGCCGCACACGGGTCACCGCGCACCGGTGCTTCCTGCGCACGTCTTGCCGCTTCTTTGATGACCACCTGCGCCAGCCGTTCGAGGGCCCCACTGGGCGCGCCGCAGGGCGTCAGGCAGTGCGCGCCTCTGCGCAAAGATAGCCAGTGCGGACAGGTGCTATGCCCTTTTACGACAGGACCCGCAGCATCGATCGCTGCATTTGAAAAAGGCGGGTCACTTCTGGTGAGGCGTCTTTCTCCCGGATGCGCTTCTCGGCCTCCTCCAAGTGGGGTTCGTCCTCTTCGTAAGTCTTGACCTTCAAGCAAGTTGCCAGGTCCCAGAAACTGCCGGAAGTTGTCCAACCGTCCCGGTGCGGCGTGAGGGGGGGGTGTTGGGGCATGGGGCATGCCCGGAACTCGTTGCCGGCGCTCTGGCTGCGCAAGACGGCAGCAGCTCAGCCCGCGTCGTCTCTCTGGAGCCCTGGATCGCCTGGCGGCGCTGCCCGCCATACCGTCGCGGGCAAGTGGATGGTGCGGCGTGCCGGGTCGGGGTGCTGGCGGTAAAAGATGACGATGCGGCCGACGCGACCCACGATCTCGCTGCGCGACGCCCGTGCGATGGCTTCGGCCAGCGCCCGCTGCTGCGCTCTGTCGGTCAAAAAGCGCACTTTGATCAGCTCGTGGTGCGCCAGAGCCTCTTCAATGGCCGCCAGCACCGCGGGGGTGAGACCGTGTTTGCCCACGTGCACCAGCGGCCGCAGGTGATGGGCCTGCGCCCGCAGGAAGCGGCGGTAAGCGCCCGGGCGGTAGCGGGGTTCGGACTCAGCCGTCATGGGGTTCCCTCCGCAGCGGTGCTGACAGGTGGCCCGCCGCGCCTTTTCTTGAGCGGCGGGGCTCGTCTCCGGACAGGCGGTGCGGCGCGGGCCGCATTGCCCGCGGCGGGGCCAGGATGATCTCTGCCAGGAGCCAGGCCCTGGCGCAAGGCGGCGCGCGAGCGCAACACTCGGCTCAGTGCGTCGTGCAGGGCAGCCACGGCTCAGGCTCCCTCGCCGCGCTCGGCTTCCTCGCCCTGGGCTAGCGACTCGCGCAGACGCGTGTCGGCCTGCACGTTGCGCAGTTCGTAGTAGTCCCGCACGCTGATGAGGCCTTTGCGGAATGCCTCGGCAATGGCCAGCGGCACCTGCGCTTCGGCTTCTACCAGCTTGGCGCGCATTTCTTCTACACGGGCGCGCATTTCTTGTTCCATGGCCACCGCCATGGCACGGCGCTCTTCGGCCTTGGCCTGGGCGATGCGCTTGTCGGGGCCCCTCGGCTTGGTCGATTTGCAGCTGGGCGCCGATGTTTTTTGCCCACGTCTACGTCGGCGATGTCGATGGAGAGGATCTCGAACGCCGTCCCCGAGTCGAGTCCCTTGTCGAGCACGGTCTTGGAGATGCGGTCGGGGTTTTCCAGCACCAGTTTTGTGCGTCTGCGACGAGCCGATGGTGGAAACGATGCCCTCCCCTACGCGGGCTAGGATGGTTTCCTCACCGGCACCGCCCACCAGGCGCTCGATGTTGGCGCGCACCGTCACCCGCGCCTGGGCAATAATCTGGATGCCGTCGTTGGCCACCGCCGCCACCTTGGGGGGTCTCGATCACCTTGGGATTGACGCTCACTTTTACCGCTTCCAGCACGTCACGGCCTGCCAGGTCAATGGCCGTGGCGCGCTGGAAGCTCAAGTCGATGTTGGCTTTGTCTGCCGAAATGAGGGCATTGACCACCTGTTGCACGTTGCCTCCGGCGAGGTAGTGCGCTTCCAGCTTGTCGATTTCCAGTGCCAGGCCGGCCTTGGTAGCGCTGATCAGGGGCCGGATGACTTCGTGCGGGTTGACCTTGCGCAGGCGCATGCCGATGAGGGTGAAAAGGCTCACCGGCACGCCGGAAAAGTAGGCGGTGATCCACAGGCCGAGGGGGACAAAGCGCAGGAAGAGAAAGAGAGCCAGGGCCAGCCCGAGCAGGACGGCGACGGCCATGACGCCGCTGAATGCCATCAGAGGTCTCCTTGTGGATGGGAAGGGCCAGCGGCCGGCGGGGCAGCCGGACGCACAACGAACCGGTTGCCCTCCACGCGCACCACGACCACCGGCGTGGCCGCAGGAATGTACGGGCCTTCGGAGAGAATGTCCAGCCGCTTGCCGTCGAAGTCGCCGCTGCCCGCCGGCCGCAAGGGCGTTAGCGTCACGCCGACTTGCCCGACGCGAACGGGGGGCGCAGCGGCGGGGGCTTCGGCAGCCGGCGCCAGGCTCGCCTTGAGGCGCAGGCGCGACCAGAGAGGGGTCCCGGGGAGCAGCACGAGCATGGCGGCGGCACCAAGGCCAACGGTGGCCAGGGCTGCCAGCACCACGAACCCGGCGCGCCACAGGTCCGCCGGTGCCGGGTAGCGCCCCAGGAGGCTGAGGAAAACCCCGGCGCCCAGCGCGCCCAGGCCCAGCAGCCCGGCAAGGCCAAAGCCGGGGAGGACCAGGAGCTCCAGAGCCAGCAGCAGGACGCCGGCGCCGAGCAGAAGGGCTTCCTCCCAGCCGGCCAGGCCCACTAGGTAGTGGCTGCCGAAAAACAGCGCCAGGCTGGCCAGCCCCAGGCTGCCGGCCAGGCCGAAGCCCGGCGTGTAGACTTCGGCCAGCAGGGCCAGCAGGCCCAGCGACAGCAGCAGGGAAGCGACGAGGGGGCGGCTCAAGAAGCGCACCAAGTGCTCGGCCCAGTTGAGCGGCACGGCCTGTACGCTTTCTGGGGAAAGTCCCAGGTGGGCCAGCAGGGCCGCCAGGGTTTCAAACTGCCCGTCGGCCACGCCCCAGCGCAGCGCTTCCTGCGTGGTCAGGGTGAGCAATTTGCCCTTGTCCACCAGGCCGGCGATGGCCACGTCTTCGTCCACCATGGCTTCGGCAATCTCCGGCGGCCGGCCGCGGTACTCGGCGGTGGCGCGGAACAGCTTGCGGATGGCCGAGACATACTTTTCTCCGGCCTTCTGGCCCTGCGGGTCGACGGGGGTGGCGGCCCCGATGACGGCCCCGCCGCGCATGTAAAGCTCGTGTGCGGCCAGGGCGATGAGGGCTCCGGCCGAGTAGGCTTCTCGGTCGACAAAGGCCACCGTACGCAGGGGGCTGGCCAGCAGGGCATCGCGCATGGCGATGGCGGCGTCGACGCGGCCCCCAGGGGTATTGAGGTGCACGATAACGGTGGTGGCTCCGCGTTGGGCCGCCTCGCGCAGTACGCGCTGGCTATAAGGCGCCAGGCCGAGGTCAATGGGGCCTGTAACGGACAGAATAACGGCCTGGGGCGAGGCAGAGGCCACGCGCAGAAGACCCCCCAGGAGCAGACACCACCACGCCCACCGCATCGCTTTTCCTCCTCTGGCTCTCACACTGTACCCGCCCTACAGGGAAGGAAGCAAGGGCGAGCAAGCGCTTGACGCCATTCAAGGGGCCGCAGCAGCATGGCGAGAAGACAGAAACAGCTCCTCGCGAAAAGAAATGTCACCAGGGGCATGGGAGAAGCAGGCATGGTGTGCAGAGCGCGTGTAGTGGATCCGGTGCCGCCGGTGCATGCGCTGCTGCGTTGGATAGAAGCCTGGTGGCTGGCCGTATGCCGGTTATGGGGTGGCCCGGGAATACTTCCTGGCTTTGGGGAAGCAAAAAGAACAGCTGCTCGCTAGCAGGTAGACGTGCCGGGACCCTTGACTCGCTAAGGCGCTCGCTTTATGTTCGGGGGTGGGTGAAGTCTGGCTTGCTGCTGGTCTCATGAGGAGGGAACTGATGATCAAGCTAACCGAGCAGATGCGCGAGCTGATCGACTCTGCCCTGGCCCGCGGCTGCCCGTGCGTGGTGGCTACCGCTTCCAGGGACGGGGTGCCCAACGTGGGCTTCAAAGGCAGCGTCATGGTGTTCGACGACGAATCGCTCGCGTACTGGGAGCGCACCCGGCAGGGCACCCTGGCGAATCTGGAGGAAAATCCCCACGTCATGGTCCTGTTCCGCGATC
Source organism: Candidatus Tectimicrobiota bacterium (assembly GCA_026005175.1). GTDB lineage: Bacteria > Tectomicrobia > Entotheonellia > Entotheonellales > Entotheonellaceae > BPKO01. The sequence continues at coordinate 30,211 of BPKO01000003.1, read as the reverse complement.
CGGCAAGCCGCCTCGGCTGGCGCTTTTTAGGCACAGCGACGATTCACCGCGACGGGCCGCTGCGCGAGCAAGTCATGGCCCGCACCGTGCCGGCAGAACTGGAGCGCGACCCGGAGCGCCGGGGCTACGCGGTGATCATTCGTGTCGACAAAGTCCTGCCCCTCAGCGGCCAGCAGCCCCTGCAGAGCCGGGACGACTAGCGGGAGAACGCACCACCCCTCTGGATGCGGCGGCACACGCTGTGGGGAGAGCATCAGAGAAGGTCGGCCCGGCGCAGGGCCTCGGCCATGCGGGTGTCCTCGCGGGCCACTTCGCGCAAGGTATCGACCACCCGCCGCAGCGTCCCTTCTTTTTCCATCCACTCGATCGCCTCACGGCGGGCCTCGCGGATGATGGTACGCCGATCCCAATATGCAAAGCCGATCACCGCTACCACCAAGGCGGTAAAGATCCCTGACAAAATGTAAAGGAACTGGGTGAGCTGGGCGAAGCGCTGATTCATGTCCTGGCGCAGCTCAGCGAAGCGTTTATCAACTTGCTCAAAGCGCTTGTCGACTTGTTCGAAGCGTTTGTCGATTTGCTCAAAGCGTTTGTCGATTTGCTCAAAGCGCTTGTCGACTTGTTCGAAGCGTTTGTCGATTTGCTCAAAGCGTTTGTCGATTTGCTCGAAGCGTTTGTCGAACTCGCCGACCCGCACGTTGAGCTCGAGCAGCAGCTCGCGGTCTTGCTGCCTAAACCCTTCCTGCGCACCGGCCAAGCCGGCGAGCAGGGCCAGCCATACCCCTATAGTGACCAGAAGCACACGCTTCCCCTGGCTCGGCATGGGATGCCCTCTTACACGTCTCCCTGTCAGTATACCCCAACGCAGGGGGTAAAAAGCCTCCCGGACTCGACACCCCGTGTGGGTCGCTCGCGGACGGGTGCCGGCCAGCCAGGGCCGGCACCCGTGAGCGCGCAGCGCTGCGGCGACGCTATTTTAGCCCCTGCAAGACCTGCAGGATTTCGTCGTTGGGGATGAACTCTGCCGGAGCCGTGACTTTGGCGTAGCGAATGATCCCTTCCTTGTCGATGACGAACCAGGCCCGTTTAGCGCGCAAGTAGAGGGGGATCTTGCGCGGATCGTTGGCCATTGCCGGATCGTCGTACAGCACGCCGTAAGCACGTGACATTTCTCGACGCACGTCGCTGAGCAACGGGTAGGTCAGGCCGAGCTTCTCGGCAAACGCTTTGTTGGCGTCGTTGAAGTCCACACTCACGCCCAGCACCTGGGCGTTCAAGGCCTCGAACTTGGGAAGATCAAGTTGGAAGGCCAGGGCTTCCTGCGTTCACAGGCTGGTAAAGGCGCCGATAAAGAAGAAGACCACCACCGGCTGCTTGCCCAGAAAGTCGGCAAGGGCAATCCGGTCCGCCGTGGTCGCAGGCAGCGCGAAGGGTGGCGCCGGGTCGCCCACTTGCAGCGCCTTGCTGCTGCTGGCTGCCAACAGCAGCAAGCAACACAGGCCAAGCATCCCTAGCATACACTTACGTGGCACGGGCTTTCCTCCTCTAATCCGGTTGGTCCAGCAACGCCTCGATCAGCTGCCAAAATGCCGGATGGGAAAAGTCGACCGGTCCGAAGCCGCTGGCCACGATGCGGCCGCGGCGATCGACGACATAGGTGGTGGGCACGCCGCGCACGCCAAATTGCCGTGCCACCCGCATACCGCTGTCGATGAGGGTGGGTACGCTGAAGCCGTGTTTGGCCATGTAGGCTTGGACGGCCTGCCGGCCGCCGCCGTCAATGCTGATGGTAAGCACTGCCACGGCTTGTCCACGCAGCGCCTCGTGTACCCTCTGCACGGAGGGCATCTCGCCGGTGCAGGTCGGTCACCAGGTGGCCCAGAAGCGGATGAGCACCACTTTGCCCTGCAAGTCGGCAGCCTGCACCGGGTTGCCGCTGAGATCGGGCAGGCGAAAGTCGGGCATCGGCATGGGGCGCGCCAGGGCTGACAGCCCCGGCGGTAGCGGTGCCACACCGCCCGCAGTGCCTACCAGAAGTCCCAGCACCAGACCGAAGCTCAGACGTCTCCACATGGCAACTTCCCGCCGCAAGCAGGGGGCTACGTGGTATGCGGCCGCAGCCAGTTGTTCGGCGTGCGGTCTCCGGCCAACCAGCGCCGCAGCGCCGCGTGTGCCTGCGCCTGCTGCTCGGCCTGAATGCGGGCTGCCTCCGGATGGTCGACGGTAAACTCCAGCTGCAGGTTGTTGGGATCGGTTACGTAAAGCGACACGCAGTAGCCGTGGTCGGTAAGCCGCACCGCATACCCGTGGGCTTCGAGCCGTTCTTTAAGCGCGCGCTGGGTTTCGGCGTCACAGGCAAAGGCAAGGTGCCCGGGCGAGCGGAGTTCTACCGGGTGTTCGTCCTGATCGGCATACTGGAAAAACGCCAGCGCGCTGCCGTCTTCAAGGGCAAAGAACGTATGGCAGTACGCGCGACCTGTGGGAGACTTCTCCGCCCAGGTGGCCACCAGCGGAATGCCCAGGATGTCTTCGTAGAAGTGGCGCGTGGCTTCCTGGTCGCGGGTTACCCAGGCGGCGTGATGCAGCCGTTGTGGCCGGCGCGGCGGCACCGGCGAAGAGGGATGTGCCATGGCCTGCCCTCCTGACGCTGAGGTTGCGGGGGCCGCCCGGCAGGACGGCCCCCCGAATTACGAAGTGGCAGCGCCTGCCGGCGCGGCGGCAGGCTGCTGCAGGCTGCGGTGACCCCAGATGCTCCCCCGCGTGTGCACCTGGACCTGCCAGGTGCGGTCGTCCACCTCGCGCCCGCCCCAGCCGTACTCGACTTCAAAACCCGAAGGCGTGCGCATGTAAAACGAGACCATGTGGTCGTTGGTGTGGCGCCCCAAGCCGCGCACAATGGGGATGCCGTGGTCCTGGCAAAGGTCGTAGGTGATGCCTACGTCGTTGAGCGACTGCGTTTGCAGCATGAAGTGCCACATGCGCTTGGCCTGCGGCCGGGCCATGAAGGCCAGCGAGTGGTGGCGCGGGTTGCAGTGGAAGAAAGCCATTTTTTGCGTGGTGTCGGGCTTGAGCTCGCGCACCACAAAATCACTGAGGCGCATGCCGAGCACGTCGCGGTAAAAGCGCAGGCTGCGCTCGAAGTCGTCAACGGCAATCACCACGTGCCCGAGCCCCTGCTCGCCGGTGACGAACCCGGAAACGCCGCGCGGCGAGACAAACGGCACGTCGTAGAGCATCAGCGGCCCATAAAAAACTTCTGTCTGCACCCCGTTGGGGTCGGCAAAGACGAGCAAGCCGGCCACCCGCCGCGCCAGCGCCTCGGCCGGCGTGCCCCGGCGCACGCTGATGCCAGCGGCCTGCAGCTGCGCCGCCATGGCCTCCAGGGCCGTCTCGTCCGCCACTTCCCAGCCGATGTAGGCAAGGTCGTCGTCGCCCTGGGCGTGGAGAACAAAGCGGTGGTGGTACTCGTCCATGCGCAAAAAGAGCGCGCGATCTTCACGTTCGCTCACCTGCAAGCCGAGGATCTGGGTGGCGAACTGCTCCCACGCCGCCAGATCACTGACGTTGAGGCCAAGATAGCCAAGCTGGGTGACGCTGACCATACGTTACACTCCTCTCTTGAGTGCCGGGAGCCCCATGATGGCCTACCGCCCTTGGCCGGTCAAGGGGCTAATCGCCCACGGGCACCGCCCGCTCTTGCTTGGCCCGGCGCCGGGCCGCCGCGGCGTCGGCCTTGCGGAAGTCCTCTTCGGTAAAGCCGTACAGCCGGGCCCCGCCAGATAGGATAACGCCACCGATGTCGCGGGTGATGCTGGGGTTGTTGAGCACGTTGCTCGACACGTTGGGGAAACTGGAGTCGAAGTGGGGAAAGTCGGTCGACACGCATAGCGTCTCTGCCCCGCCCAGGAGCTCGACAATGGCCCCGATTTCCCGCTCGCTGCCCTCGACGGCGGAGAAGCAATTGCGCCGCCAGTACTCAAAAGGCGACAGCTTGAGGTAAGGTGCATCCGCCTCTTTGTGCTGCCGCAAGTCCCACTCCATGCGGCCAAGCAAGCCCGGTACCCACCAGCTCTGCGCCTCCAGGAAGGCCACTTTCAGCCGCGGGTAAAACTCGAAAATGCCGCCCAGCATCATGGCGATGAGGGCCAGCTGCATCTCGGTAGGATGGCTGGCGACATGGCGCATGAAGCGGTTTTCGCCAAAGCGCGGCTCGATTTGCGAGTAGTACGAGCCCGTGCCCTCATGGAAGCACAGCGGAATCTGGAGCTCCTCGAGCAAGCTGTAAAGCGGATCCCAGTACGTGGAGTGCCAGTAGTGGCCGTTGACGTAGTTGGGACGCAGAAAAGCACCCACTGCCCCGTAATTTTCCACGCAGCGTACCAGCTCGCGGCAAGCCAGGTTGACGTCGTGCACCGGCAGCATGGCAGCCATTTTCAGCTGGTCTGGGCTGTACTGGCAGAACTCGTAGAGCCAGTCGTTGTAAGCCCGGCAGATGGCGTGCGACAGCTGCGGATCCATGCCGTCGCGGGCCAAGAAAGAAAGCCCGGCGGTGGGAAAGAGCACGGCAATGTCGATCCCCTCCATTTCCATACCTATGAGCTGCGCCTCGGGGTCGTAGCCGCGCTCAAGCGCAAAGAGCACGTTGGTGTTGGCGCGCGCCGACACCAGCGGCCCGCGCGTGCGGTTGTACTGGCACAAAATGCCGTCGTAGCTCGTCGGCGTGCCGTCGATGAGCCAGCGGGTAAAGCGCCGGGTGCCGGTCCCCTGCGATTCGGAAGGCTTGAGCGGGGTGGTGATGCGGTGCTTGAACGCCGGATCGAGATACTTCTCGAAAAGATCGGGGGGTTCCATGATGTGCATGTCGCAGTCGACAAAGCGATAGCCGTCTTTCATGAGTGCGTCTCCTTCTCTGGCGGTCCAAGCCGGGTTTGCCTCGCTATAGCCCATCTCCCCCGGGCTGTCAACCGGCCGCGGCTTGACCGGGCGGCTGCTGCCGCCTACAATGCCGCCCAAGTCCCAAGATCACCAAAGGAGAGCGGGCGTATGAAAGCCTTTCCCAAGCTAACCTACGAAACCCTGCAGGTGGGGGAAGAGTTTGTCTCCGGCGAGCACGTGGTGACCCCGGAGGATATCGAGACGTACGCCTTTGCCGTGGGCGACGACCATCCCTGGTTTTTTGGCGACTCGCCCTTTGGCGGCCCCCATTGCCCATCCCACGCTGCTGGGCAACCAGGCGCTGCGCCTGCGCCATACCAAGTTCACCGTCCACGGTGGCCTGCACGCCAAGCAGGAGTTCGAGTTTCTCGAGCCTATCCGCCCCGGCATGCGCGTGCGCTCGCGCGGCAAAGTGATCGACAAGTACGAGCGCCGCGGCAAGCAGTATATGGTGACCGAGTTCGTCACCGAGGACGAAAACGGCACCGTGCTGGTGCGGGGCCGCTTTACGCAAATGCTCTTTCGCGATGAGGAGGAAGGCTGATGGCGGTGGCCAAGGAAATCACCGTGGGGCAGGTGCTGCCGCCGCTGGAAAAGCAGGTGACGCAGCGCCAGATAGATGCTTACTCCGGGGTGCGGCCGCGCTCTATCCACACCGATGAAGCCTGGGCGCGGCAGCGCGGCTTCCGCACCACCCTGGCCCAGGGCATGATGTCGACCGCCTACATTTCCGAACTCATGACCCGCTTGCTGGGCGAGGGGTTTATCAAAGGCGGCAAGATGGCGGTTACCTTTATCAAGCCGGTCTATGCCGGCGACCGCCTGCGCGTGTGCGGCGTGGTGCGCGAGCTGGTGCCAGAAAATGGCGCCACGCGCGTGGTGGTCGAGGTCTGGTGCGAAAACCAAAACGGCGACAAGACCACCGTGGGCACGGCCAGCGGTCTGGCCTACTGAGCCGGCGCGGCAACGGGTGCGGCGGGGGAGGAAAGCGATGTTCAAAATCGGCGTCGATGTGGGGGGCACGTTTACCGACTTCGTGGTGGTCCAGGACGGCGCGCCACCGCGCTACTTCAAGACCCACTCCACACCCCACGACCCTTCCGAGGGTGTGCTGGCCGGCCTGCAGGAAGTGGCGGCGGCTTACGGCCTCTCCTTGTCGGACTTGCTGGCGGCTACCGCGCTCCTTATCCATGGCACCACGGTGGCCACCAATACCCTGGTGGAGCGCAAAGGGGCCAAGGTGGGGCTGCTAACCACCGCCGGCTTTCGCGACGTGCTCGAGATCCGCGAGGGCATGAAGGAAGACCGCTACAACCTGCGCATGCCGCCCCTTGAGCCTCTGGTGCCCCGCTACCTGCGCCTGGGCATCCCGGAGCGAGTACGCTGGAACGGCGAGGTGGCGGTGCCCCTGGACGAGGCGGCCGTGGCCCGGGCCATTGCCCACTTCCGACAAGAAGGGGTGGAGTCCCTGGCCGTCTGCTTCCTTTTCTCCTTCCTCAACCCGGCACACGAGCAGCGCGCCGCCGCCTTGTTGCGCCAGGCCTTCCCCGACCTTTCCCTCTCCCTGTCCCACGAGGTGCTGCCGCAGATCCGCGAGTTCGACCGCGTCAGCACCACCGTGGTCAACGCCTACGTGGGGCCGGTGTTCGGACGCTACCTGCAGCGGCTTAGGGAGCGGCTGGCCGCCTGGCAGCATGTGGAGGACCTCCTCATCATGCAGTCGCACGGCGGCGTGGCGCCCATCGCCGACGCCATTCGCTTGGCGGTGAAGGCGATCCTTTCTGGCCCCGCCGGTGGGGTAAGCGGCGCCGCTTACTACGGCCAGCTCCTGGGTGAGCCCCGGCTCATCAGCTTCGATATGGGAGGGACGAGCACCGACATCGCCCTCATCGAAAACGGCGCGCCGCACCTTACCACGGAGCGCTTCGAGGCGGGCTGGAAAATCGCCGTGCCGATGATCGACATGCACACCCTGGGTGCCGGCGGCGGCAGCATTGCCCGCGTTGACGCTGGCGGCATCCTGTACGTGGGGCCACAGAGCGCCGGTGCCGACCCCGGGCCGGCCTGCTACGGCCGTGGCGGCAGGCAGCCCACGGTGACCGACGCCAACCTCGTGCTCGGCTACCTCGACCCCGAAAATTTCCTCGGTGGCCGCGAGCGCCTGCACCCCGAGCTGGCCGCGCAGGCGATTGCCGAGCACGTGGCCAAGCCCCTGGGCCTGTCCACGGTGGCGGCGGCGGCCGGCATCCACCGCGTGGTCTCCACCACCATGGCCGAGGGCATTCGCCTGCTCTCGGTCAAGCGTGGCGTCGATCCCCGCGATTTTGCCTTGCTGGCCTTTGGCGGCGCCGCCGGCCTGCACGTGGCCCGCGTCGCCCGCCAGCTGCAGATCCGCCGCGTCTACGTCCCGGCCGCCGCCCCGGTGCTGTCGGCCTACGGCATGCTCAACACCGACCTGCAGTACGACTTTTCCCGCTCGTACACCGCCAGCCTGGAGGACCTCGACCTGGCCCAGGTGCGGGCGTTGCTCGCGGAGATGGAGCAGCAGGGGCGCGCCAAACTGCGGGCGCAGGGGATACCGGAAGCGGCCATCGAGGTGCAGCGCAGCGCCGACATGCGCTACCTCGACCAGGTGTACGAGGTCAACGTGCCGTTGCCCGATCTCGCTCAGGAGCGCGCCGCGGTGCTGGCCGCCTGGGCCGACAACTTCCACCGCCGCTACCGCGAGCTGTTTTCTTACGCGCAGCTGGAGCAGGAGATCCGCCTGGCGACGCTGCGCGTCTCGGTGATCGGGCGCCTGCCTCGCATGAGCCTGTCTCCCAAAGCGCCGCTTGCCGACCCCGGCCGCGCCCTCAAAGGCCGCCGCCGCGTCTACCTCGACGCCGCCTGGCAGGAAGTGCCGGTGTACGACGCCGAGGCCCTGGGGCCGGGCAGTGCGCTGGAAGGGCCGGCGATTCTGGAATCGCCCTTTACCACCGTGCTCGTCGAGGCGCACGACCGCGTCACCGTGGACCGCTTCGGCGGCCTGGAGCTGCACGTGGCGGTGGAGACCCTCGATAAGGACAAGGCCGAAACCCAGAGCCTGGAGCGCTCCGACCCCATCACCCTGGCGGTGGTGCAGCACCGCCTGGAGTCGATTGCCCGGGAGATGGCCGAGGTGATGCTGCGCACCTCGATGTCGCAAATCCTCAACTCCAGCCGCGACTTTTCCACCGCCATTTTGGACGCCGAGTGCCAGCTGGTGGCGCAGGGGGAAGGCATCCCCGTGCACATCAGCGCCTTGCCGCCGGCCGCGCAGGCGGTGCGCGAGGCGTTTGGCGAGGAGATCGCCGAAGGGGACCTCTTTGCCCTCAACGACCCATACTTTGGCGGCAGCCACCTGCCCGACATCACGGTGATTGCCCCCATTTTTCACGACGGCGAGCTGCTCTTTTACGCCGTCAACCGCGCCCACCACAGCGACGTGGGCGGGGCGACGCACGGCGGCTACAACCCGGCGGCCAGCGAGATCTACCACGAGGGCCTGCGCATCCCGCCGCTGAAGCTCTACGAGCGCGGCGTGCCGCGGCGCGACGTGCTGCAGCTGCTGGCGGCCAACGTGCGCCATCCGGAAAACTTCCTGGGCGACCTCCACGCCCAGATCGGCTCGGTGATGATCGCCACGCGGCGCGTGCAGGCGCTGCTGGCCCGCTACGGCCCACAGCGCCTGCGCCGCTGCGTGGCCGACATCCTGGCAGCCACCGAGACGCAGATCCGGCAGCTCATCGCCAGCTGGCCCGACGGCGTGTACGAAGGCGAGACGTGGGTCGACGACGACGGCTTTGGCGCGACCCTGATTCCCATTCACGCCACGGTGACCATCGCCGGCGACACCATGACCATCGACTTGAGCAAGTCGAGCCCGCAAGTGACCGGCTTTATCAATAGCGCTTACGCCAACACGCGCTCCCTGGCCCACGCCGCCATCATGTACCTGGCGCCGCCCGAGGTGCCCAAAAACGAGGGCTCCATGCGCCCCATCCGCGTCATCGCGCCCAAAGGGCTGATCGTCAATCCCAACCCGCCGGCGCCGGTGTGCATGAGCACCAACCACTGCGGCGAGGAGATCATCGAGGCCATTTTCAAAGCGCTGGCCCCGGCGGTGCCGCACGCCGTCACTGCCGGCTTCTCGCGGCGCCTGCGCTTTGCCCTCACCGGCATCGACCCGCGCCGTGGCCGCCCCTTTATCTGGCACTTTTTCTTTGCCCGCGGCGGCGGCGGGGCGTCGTATGGCTGTGATGGCTGGTCCTGCGTGGGGGAGATCAACGTCGCCGGCGGCATCCGCAGCCCCAGCGTGGAAGTGACCGAAGAGCGCTTTCCCTTTTTCATTGAGTATGAGGAGTTGCGGCCGGACTCGGGCGGCGACGGCACCTGGCGCGGCGGGCTGGGGGCGACGTTTGCCATGGTCTATGAGGGCGCCGGGCCGGCGCGCCTCAACACCGCCGGCGACGGCACCGTGACGCCGCCCTATGGTCTCTTTGGCGGCCAGCCGGGCAAGCCGCACCTCTACAAGCTCGTCTCCGGGGGAGTGGAGCGGGTGCTGCGCTCCAAAGAAACCGGCGTGATCGTCCAGCCCGGCGACCGCATCGTCTGCCTCTCGGCCGGCGGGGGTGGCTACGGGGACCCGGCGCAGCGCGCGCCTGAAAAGCGGGCCTGGGATCGCAAAAACGGCTACTGCACCTGAAGCCGCCGCAGCTGCCGCGGGGCGCCCCAGCGGCGGGCGGGTTACGGCGTGGGGCTGCGCAGGGCATCGACCTGGCCCAGGGGGCGGGCGAAGGTGTACGCCGCCGGCTCCACCACCAGCTTGCGGGCCGCTTGCTTGACGCTCTTGGTGGGCACGCTGAAAGGCAAGGCGGCGATAAACGTTGCCGTGCCCAGCACCAGGGCAGCCAGGCCAAAAGGCCGTAGCACCACCAGGTCAGCGAGCATGGCCACCGCCGGGACTTCGGCTTCTGGCGCCTGCGGCGCTTGGGCAGCGGCCAGGGTGGCCAGGAAGGCGAGTGCTACCACCGCGGCAATTACGGCTTGCCAGCGCATCAAGTTGCCTCCTTGTATCTTATGGATCACACTCAAAAGGGTCATTGGGGTGCGGCAGACCGATTTCTCCTTGCACAAGTTGCCAGGAGTATAGCCCTCTGGTCCCGCAAGCGCCAGCGAAGGCCTACGCCGGCTCCAGGCGCAGCCAGGCCACCGCGGCCGCTTCGATCTCCCGGCGCCGCCACAGCATGGGGTAGTAGTCGCCGCGGCGCCACAGGGGGATGAGGTCGTCGTAGTGGCGGCTGCCGAGCCAGCCCGACTGCCCGGGGGCCAGGATGGCCTGGGAGCGAGAGAAATCTCCGAGATCGATCACCTGCCGGTAGCCGGGGGCACTGAAGTTGCACGCGAAGGTGCCGGGCAAAGAGGCCGTCTGGCAAAGGGTATCGGTGTCGCCGCCCAGGGGATAAGGGCCGCGGTTGAACACTGCGGCAAGGAGCGGCTTGAGCCCCAGGGCGTGAAGGAAGGTCGCCTGGTGCAGGCGTCCCCACTGCCAGCGGCGCCAGTCAGCGCCGAGGTGCTGGCGGAGCCAGGCCACGCTCTGCTGCACGCTGCGCGCGAGCACGGCGTCTCGCCCGCCGGCCTGCGCCACCCACCACGAGGCGGGATCGGCGAGCTGCCGCAAGACAAAGAGGGTGTCATGGCCGTAGAACTCGTGGGCCGGCAGGAGCGGTGAGGGCCCCTGGCCCCGCGCTGCCGCTGCCAGCGCTTTCCCCAGAACGGGTTCGAGCAGCTGGCGCGCCAGCTCCTCGCGCAGCACTTCGTAGAGCGCCCCGGCCACGCTGTCGGGAGTGAGGCGGCCGTCCCAGGCTTGCACCTGCGCCAGGGCCGCTTGCGCCGCGGGGTCGGCAGGCGCGAGGCCTGCCAGGTGGCGCGCCAGCTCCAGGGCCGGCAGGCATCGCACGTCGCCCTGCCAGGCCCGGCAGTCTTCGGGCGACACGCGCGGCGTGGCGGCCAGCACCTCGGTGAGGCGCCGGGCCCGGTAGCCGTTCATCCACGCGTAGCCGAGCGGGTAGGGGTAGTCGTCGCCGACGATGCGGTGGTTGCAAGAGACGAGAAAGCCCTGGGGCGGGTTGTAAGCGTGAGGCATGGCGGCAAAGGGAACCTCGCCGCGCCATTCGCCTTCTGCCGTCCAGCCCGGCCGCGGCAGCCAGGCCGGGCCGCCGGAGCGCAGCGGCACTTTGCCGGCCAGCCAGTAACCGATGTTGCCCTCGACGTCGGCATAGACCACGTTCAGTCCTGGGGCCGCGATGCCGCGCACCGCTTCAACGAAGGCCTCCCAAGAATCGGCGCGGTTGAGCCGCCACCAGCCGGTAAGCGGCGAAGGCACGCGCAGGGCCATGGCCTGCAAGGCCAGCGGCTGTGCTGCTTCAAACAGCGCAGAGACGATGGGACCGTGGTGCGTGCTGACCACTTCCTCGACGTGCGGCCGCAGGCGGCCGCGCACGCCGATGGTCTCGGTGCGCACCGTGGCCTGGCACCAGGTGTCCCCGTGGCGGTAGCGGCGCCAGGGCATGCCATCAAAGTGCTCCACCACCAAGTCGGCGGTGTCGGTAAACGCCACGGTCATGCCCCAGGCCAGGTATTGGTTGTGGCCGATGGTCACCAGGGGCACGCCGGGAATCGAGACGCCGCTCACGTGCCAGGCCCCGGCGTGCAGGTGGTTGGCGTACCACACCGCCGGCAGGGTAAGCGGCAGGTGCGGGTCGCTGCACAGCAGGGGGGCGCCGCTCGTGGTGCGGTGGCCGGCCACTGCCCAGGCGTTGCTGCCCCCGGCAGCAAGCGGCCACGGCGCCGGGTGGTGCGGGGTGCCGGGAGGAAGAGGAACGCCAGGCGGCACGGTGAGCGGGTGGGTGGGCGGGTACTGCGGCAGGAGGTCGCGGGCGCGCGCTTCCCCCACGGTCCCTGCCAGCCTGGCGGCCACCAGCTTGCCGTACCAGCCGGGCGAGAGCTGCCAGGCCAAAAGCCGCACGATGGCCAGCGAGTCGGTGGCCTGCCAGGGCTCGGGGCGGTGCCCGAGAAGCCAGCATTCCAGCGGCAGGGGCCCCTGCTGCAAGAAAGCGTTGACGCCGGCGGCATAAGCCAGCAAGGCGGCACGCAGCGCCTCGTCGAGCCCTTGCCAGTCGGCAGCGGCCAGCTGGGGCAAGCCCAGGGTGCGGATGGTACGGTCGGTGTGCAGGGTGAGCTCGCCAAACAGCTCGCTCAGCCGCCCTGTGGCCAGGCGGCGGCTGAGCTCCATCTGCCACAGGCGGTCCTGGGCGTGCACCAGCCCCTGGGCAAAGAAGAGGTCGTGGTCGTTGCTGGCGTAAAGGTGCGCCACCCCCCAGCGGTCGCGCAGCACCTCCACCCTGCCCAGCAGCCCCGGCAGCGCCTGGCAGCCGCTGAGGCGAGGAAGCCGGCAGCGGCCAAGCCAACTCAGCGCTGGGCGCAGCAGCGCACCGCCAAGAAGCGAAGCAACGTCTAGGCGCACCGCGGTCGCGTCAGCAGCGAGGCGTCGATTTTGCGCGGAATGAGCTGGCCGCTGCCGCGTTCGCCCAGCAAGCGGCCGTTTTCCACCATCACCTTGCCGCGCAGCATGGTAAACACCGGCCAGCCGTGGATCTCCCAGCCTTCCCAGATGCTGTAGTCGCTGATGTGCAAGTCGTCCATGGTGAGGGTCTTGTGCACGCTGGGGTCGATGAAGACCAGGTCGGCGTCGCTGCCCGGCGCGATGGCCCCTTTGCGCGGGTAGAGGCCAAGCAGGCGGGCGGCGTTGGCCGAGGTGATGTCCACAAACCGCTGCAGGCTCATGCCGCGCTTTACGACCCCTTCGGTGTAGGTAATGCCAACGCGGGTTTCCACACCGTTGTGGCCGCCGGTGACGTCGTCAATGCGCTTGCCGGCCACTTTCAGGGCGTAGGTGGTGCAGTACTCGTCGGTGGCCATGGTCTGCAGGTCGCCCTCGAGCAGCCCGCGCCACAGCGCCTGGCGATCCGCTTCGGTTTTGAGCGAGGGGTAGGTGTGGTACTTCATCCCGTCGGGCTTCTGGTAGTCATCGGCGGTAAACGAGACGTAGTTGTGAAGCGTTTCGCCGTAAACGGGCAAGCCCTTGCTGCGCGCCTCTTGGATGGCCTGCACTCCCTCCTTGGCGCTGACGTGCACGAAGTAAACGGCAGCCCCCGTCCACTCGGCAGCGCGAATGACGCGCCGGAAAGCGAGGTCTTCCGACATGTTAGAATGCGCCTTGTGCATGTGCGTCCAGTCTTCGGTGCCTTGCTCTTTGAGGCGCCGGTACATGAACTGCACGATGTCGTCGTCCTCGCCGTGCACTACCAGGAGGCCGTTGTGCGCCGCCACTTCTTCCATAATGGCGGCGATGTGGCCCAGACGCAGCATGCGGTCGGAGACGTTGGGCCGGATGTTGGTGGTGAAGACTTTGAAAGTAGGAAAGCCGGCGGCGATGACCTGCGGAATCTGCGCCAGCACGGACGAAGGCACATCGCCCAGAAGCATGCAGTGGTAAGTGTAGTCGGCGTACGACTGCCCTTGCCAGCGGCGGTGGCGTTCTTCCAACGCGGCAAAAAGGTCGCGCTCTGGGGTCTGGATGGCAAAGTCGACGATGGTGGTGGTGCCCCCGAAGAGGGCGGCGCGGCTCACTTGCTCGGGCGGCGCCGTCTCCAGCCCGGGGTGACCCATAATGGGCGCCGCCACGTGGGCATGCGGCTCGATGCCGCCGGGAATGACGATTTTGCCGCTGGCGTCGATCACGCGGCCCCACGTCCCCGGTGAGCGTTCCCGGTTCGGCCAGCGCCACAATCTTCTCGCCGCGAATGCCGATGTCCCACTGCCCCACTCCCGTGGGGGTGACCACTTGGCCGCCGCGGATGATAACGTCGAGCATGGTCCTCGCCTCCTCATGCGTTCAGGTAGGAGATGATTCCCGGCGAGGGCGCCAGTTCGCCGCGCTCGACGCGCTTGACCAGCGCGGTGAGGGCGGCGTGGGTGGGTGCCGGCACGCCGGCTTCCTCGCCTTTGGCGGCCACCAGGCCGTTGATGAAGTCGATCTCGGTGCGGCGTCCCTTAAGGATGTCTTGTGCCGTCGAGGGCCGCCCGGCTTCGGTCATGCGCTGGGTGGCGGCCAGCATGGCGCCTTCGACTTCCTCCAGGGCTGCCGGTTCGCCCTCCGCCGCTGCCACCCACTTTTCAGGCGGCAGGCCGCGGATGGCCTCGATCTCGTAGCCCAGCGCTTGCCCTACGCGGATGGCCTCGCCGGCGAGGCGAATCATCAGGCGCCGGGTGGCCTCGGTGGTGTACATGCTCAGGCTGTTCATGCCGGTTACCGCTGACAGGCCGTTGCCCATGGCGTTCACCACCAGCTTGGTCCAGCGCTCGCCCCACAGGTTGGTGGTGACTTTGGCGCTGTCCACGGCGCTGAGCAGGCGGGCCACTTCCTGGGCGCGGGCGGTGATGCGCCCGTGCACCTCGCCGACGCGAAACACTGTGTAAGCGGCGCCGCCGGGCTGCAGGGTGCGCATGATGTGCCCTGGCTTGTAAGCCTCCACGCCGATGGTGCTGGCAATACAGCCCAGCGTACGCCCCCAGCCCACGATGCCGGCGATGCACTCCTCATTGATGCTGTTTTGCAGCGAGACGACAAAGCCGTGTGGCGACAGGTAGTCCTTAATCAGCGTGGTGGCCCACGCCGTATCGTACGACTTGGTGCAGATAAAGGCAATGTCCACCGGGGCCTTGTGCAGGCTCTGCACTTCGTAGAGGTGCAGCGCCTGCACCTGCACCGTGTGCTCGCCCTGCGTGCCGCTCAGGTGCAGGCCGTGGCGCTTGATGTAGTCGATGTGCTCTGCCCAGGGATCGATCAGGATGACGTTTTCCCCGGCGCGGGCCATGTGCCCGCCCACGTAGCCACCCACTGCCCCTGCACCGACGATTGCCACCCGGGGTTTCATGCCGCCTCTCCTTACCCAGACCAGAAACGCTACACATTCAAGAGTCCACCACCGGCACGCGCGCTGCCGCGGCCGGCTTCTCGTCGTGGCGGCATTATAGCACAGGGTCTGGGGGAGGGCACGCCGCCACCGGGCAGCGGCGCTTGACCCAGGAGGGCCAGTGACTTATAGTCCTCACCGATGGAGCCCGGAGGGAAGGCGATGACCGAAACGGAGCGCCTCAAAGAAGTCGGCCGGCGTGCCGGGGCCTTGGTGGTGGGGGTGGCGGCAGCCGACGCCTTCAACACGTACGTCCCCGAAGGACATCGCCCGCAGGACATCCTCCCCGGGGCCCGCAGCGTGGTGGTCGCCGGCAGCATGGGGCCCACGGCCGGCGCCTGGCAGTGCCCGGACCACCGGGTGATGGAAATTACTGGCTACGACTTCAGGGAAAACGTCGCCATCCACGTCATGTGCGACTTCATCGAGCGCGAATACGGCTACCGGGCCCTGCAGGCCCCGTCGCTGCCCACCTCCGGGCACACGCCGCCCATGAGCATGATGCTGGCGGCGGTGCTGGCCGGCCTGGGAACCCGCTCGCTGGCCGCCAACATCGTGCTCCATCCCGAGTATGGGATGCTCTACTACGCGGCGTTGCTGACCACCATGCCGCTTGTTCCCGATCACCCGCTCGAAAAAGACGTTTGTCCCTCGCCGCCCTGCGTGCAGATGTACCGCAAGCTGGGGACCACCCCGTGCCTGGCGGCCTGCCCGGCCGCGGCCGGCGGCTGCCTCGATGGTGCCATCGATGCGGACGGCCGCATTGCCTACTCGTACTACGACCGCGAGCGTTGCACGGCACGCGCCATGACGTTTGGCATCAGTGGCTTGCAAAAGGCGCTGGTGCAGATCCTCACCGAAGACGACGCCGAGAAACGCCGGGCCATGATTTACTCGGACTTCTTCACCCAGTCGCTCTCGGCGCTGAGCTTCTATAAAGAAAGCGTGGCGCAGTGCTTTGAGTGCATGCGCGTGTGCCCGGTCGGCCGCACTTACCGGAAGCTGCGATGAGACGCCCCGACGAGCCCGAGGTACAGCAGGCCAAGGCAGAGGTGCAGGCGTTTGCCCGGCAAGGCGGCGCCCTGGTATGCCGAGTCGCCGATGCCGAGGCCTTTACCGCAGCGCCCGAGGGCTTCCGGCCCGCCGACTTGCTGCCGCGCGCCAAGCGCGTGGTAGTGATCGGCGGGGCCCCGCCGCGGGCCGGGGACTGGGCCAGTCCGGTGGTGGCGCAGCTCGAGAGCATGGGCACTAGTGACCGCATTAACGCCCTGGGACTCAAAGTTGCCAAGTTCATCGAAGAACGCTTTGGGTACTACGCGCTTTTCGTGCCGCCCGGGGTCAACAAAGGCAACCGCCCTTTCCTGAGTATTGCCCTGGCCGCGGAGTTGGCCGGCTGCGGCACGCGCAGCCTGGCCGGCCCCGTGCTGCATCCCGAATACGGCATGCTCTTCTACGCGGCCATCATCACCACGTTGCCGCTGCCCGTCGACGGGCCGCTGTCCACCCCGGTGTGCCCCGCCCCCGAATGCGTGCGCATGTGGGACGCAGAAGGCACTACCCCCTGCCTGCGCGTGTGCCCCATTGACGAGGGGGGCTGCTTGGGAGGGACCCTCGTCGAGGGCCGCCTGCACACGCGGCGCTACGACAGCGCGCGCTGCACGACGCGTGTCTACACTTACTGGATCCCCGGCTTCCAGAAGGCCCTGGAAGCCGCCCTTAACGAGCCCGACAAGGAACGCCGCAAGATGATCCTCTACAGCAGCTTCTTCACCCGCACGTTGTGGTCACTGACCTACGCGGCGCAGAGCCAGGGACAGTGCTACGAGTGCATGCGCGTCTGTCCCGTAGGCCTGGCCTATCGCACCAAAAAGTAGGGGAGGACAGGGCGTGTTCTTTGTCGACCCGGAGACTTACAAGAAGTACAAAGACGAGGTGCTGCGTCTGAGCAACGCCTTTCAGGTCAACGTGCAGGAGCATTTGCCGCCAGAAAAACGCCAGCGCGGACTCTCGGACAAAGAAATCGCCGAGCGGCTGGGCTTGGAGGAGCGCGTGGTGCGCGAGATCCGCGTGGTGGCCGAGCGCGACGTCTACCCATTGGCGGAGTGGGAACAGGCGATTGCCTTTAAGGACCGCGCCTGCCGGGCCTTTGCCCGCCACGGCAACGCCTACGTCTTCAAGTACCGGCACGAGCTCGAGCAAGAAGCGCCTTGAGCCGATGAAGGAGGAGGCGATGCTCAGCGCTGCCATGCGCTTCGATCCCTTGCAGGCACAAAAGTTCCGCGCCGCAGGCTGGTGGACGGAAGAGACCCTGAGCACTTGGCTCGAGCGCCAGGTTCAGGAGCGACCCGCCGGGTTGGCGGTGAGGGCAGGGGCGCAGACTCTCACTTACGGCGAGCTTGCGCAGCAGGCCGAGCGCCTCGCCGCAGCCCTGGCCACTTTAGGCCTGCGGGCCGGAGACGTGGTGGCGGTACAGCTTCCCAATCTGCCAGAGTTCCTGCTCACTTACCTGGCGGTGTGTCGCCTCGGCGGCGTCCTCACCACCCTTCATCTTCCCTACCGCGAAGCCGAATTGGAAGCCCTGCTGCGCCATAGCCGGGCGCGTGCTGTGGTGTGCTTGCCGGCCGTGAAAGACTTCCCAGCGGCCGCGACGCTGCTGGCGCTGCGGCGGCGCCTTCCCGGCTTGGCGCACGTGCTTGTTCTGGGCGAGGCACCTGCCGGTGCCCTTTCTTTTTCCGAGCTTCTGGCCGCCGCCCCGGCACGCTTCACCGGCCCGCCGCCCACAGCGGAAGCGCCGTTTTTGCTGCTTTACACTTCCGGCACCACCGCCAGTCCTAAGGCCGTGCCCCTCAGCTACCAGACCATGCTGAGCAACGCCCGCCTGAGCGCTCCGGACTTTCGGCTTACCGCGGCCGACGTCTTGCTGTCGGCGGCTCCCTTCACCCACCTGTTTGGCCTCTACAGCGTGCACCTGGCGCTTTGGAGCGGCGCCTGTCAGGCGCTGTTGCCCGCGTTTTCCCCCGACGCGCTGGTGGCTACCCTGGCCCGCAGCCGGGCCACGGTGCTGTTTGCCGCCCCCGCGCACCTGCCTGCCTGCGTGCCGGCCTCTTCGATGCCCACGACTTGGCGGCGCTGCGCCTGCTCATCGTCTCTGGCAGCGCCTGTCCCCCGGGGCTGGTACAGGACCTGAACCGAAAGCTGCCGCAGGCCAAGCTGGTGCAGCTGTGGGGCATGACCGAGCTGCAGGCCGGCCTTTACACGCGCCTCGACGATCCTCCTGCGGTGGCCGCCACCTCGGCGGGGCGTCCCAGCCCTGGCACGGAAGTCCGCCTCGTGACGGCCGACGGCCGCCGGTGTGCACCGGGCGAGGAGGGCGAGCTACAAGTACGCGGCTGCTCGGTGTTTCCCGGCTATTTCGACAACCCCGCGGCCAATGCCGAAGCGTTTACCGCCGACGGCTGGTTTCGCACCGGGGATCTGGCGGTCATGGACGCGGCCGGCAACGTGTCGCTCACCGGACGCCTCAAAGACGTCATCAACCGTGGTGGGGTGAAGTTTAACCCGCGCGACGTCGAAGACGTGCTCGACCAGCACCCCGGCATCGTGCAGGCTGCCGTGGTGCCCATGCCTGATCCGGTGCTAGGAGAGCGGGTGTGTTGCTTCGTGGTGCCAGCATCCGGCCACACGATCACCCTGGCCGAGCTCTGCGACTACTTGGGGCAGCGGGGAGTGGCCAAGACGAAGTGGCCGGAGCGCCTGGAGCTGGTAGCCGAGCTGCCGATGACACCCACGCGCAAAGTCATCAAGGGGCAGCTGCAAGCCCTCCTGGCGCAGCGCCTGGCTGCGGAACGGCAGGGGTGAGCAGGGCAGACAACCGAGCGGCGCCGCTGGTGGTGACGGCAGCGGCCGAGCTCTACGCGTCCCTGCACGCGTTGGTGCGGCAACAGCGCCTGATTTTTGTCGCCGGCCTGCCGGGCACGGGCAAGAGCCTGCTCGTGCACCAGCTGGCGCATCTGGCCGCAGCGGCAGGGCGGGGTGTGCACCTGCTGCCCTGGGATGTGGTGCGCCCGGTCTTTGAGGCTTGCCCGGCCGGAAAGCGCTACCCTGTGGTGAATGGCGTCACCCACGCCCGCATTCGCCTGGCGGTGGGGCGGTGGGCGCGGGCGGCGCTGGTGCAGTGGCATCGCGATCACCCGGGGCCCCCGCGCCGCTGCTTATTGGCGAAACGCCCCTCATCGGTCACCGCTTCATCGAGCTGGCCCGCCCCGCAGAGGACGCCGCCGAGGCGCTGCTTACGGCCAAGACCTGCTGCTTTGTTGTGCCCGTGCCCTCGCCGCCGGTGCGGCGGCACATCGAAGCCGAGCGGCGGCGGCGCAGCGCCAGGCCCCGCAACGCCCAGGAGCGCGAAGACGCCCCGCCCCAGGTGCTCGAGGCGCTGTGGCACGAGCTCTGGCAGGCGGCGGTAGCCCTGGGCTTGACCGCGGCGGCGCCTGCCGGCTACGATCCCGAGCTGTACCAGCGGGTCTATTGCCACGTCTTGCGGCACCGCCGCGTTGTCGTGCTGCCCATCACCCAGATTCTCCCCACAGCGGCGTTTTCGGTCTACGACTACACCGTGCCCGTCTCCTTCCTGCGCCCCACCCCACAGACCGCTGCCGCCTGGATCGCCCAAGTCGAGCGGCAGTATGCCGAGGACACCCCGTTGGCGCAGGTGGTGGCCTCGTGGTATCAACTGTGAGACCGCCGTCTTCGCCGTGCGCCGCCACTTCTGCTTCACCGCGCCTTACTGACGTCGTACACGTGTGCTTCGTCGAAGATGTCATACATCGATAAGCACCAAGTGTCCTTGACAAACAACGAGCGACCCTGTATCCCTCCGCAAGATGAGGGTAAGCCGCTTGCAGGCTGCCAGGTGACGAGGATACTTTGGTACAATCCTTGCATGACTTGAGGGAGGCCGCGAAGGCAGTATCGCAAGGAGGAGATGATGCCGCAGCTTGCTGGTCCCAAGCCCGATCGTCAGGCGTTGCGGGAGGCGATTGCCTATCACCTGCGCTACTCGCTGGGCAAGACGTGGGAGCGCTGTTCGCCGCGTGAGCGCTGGCTGGCGGTATCGCTGGCGGTGCGCCACTGGGTGATCGACGCCATGCTGGCCACCGAGGCGCGCTACCGGGAGGCAGACGCCAAGCGGCTTTACTATCTCTCCATGGAGTTTCTGGTCGGGCGCTCACTGGGCACCAACCTCTTCAACCTGGGTATCGTCGAGCTCTGCCGCGAGGTGCTGGCCGAGCAGGGGGTGGTTCTGGAAGAGCTATGGGAAGAAGAGCGCGACGCCGCGCTGGGCAACGGGGGCTTGGGGCGGCTGGCCGCCTGCTTTCTCGATTCCCTGGCCACCTTGGGCATGCCGGGCTACGGCTACGGCATCAACTACGAGTACGGGCTGTTCCGCCAGGTGATCGAGCATGGCTACCAGCGGGAGCAGCCCGACCAGTGGCGGACCCTGGGCTCCCCCTGGCTGCTGCCGCGTCCCGAAGAAGCCCTCGTCATTCCCCTTTACGGCCGCCTGACGCGGCGCCCCGGCGGCGGCAAAGGGGCGACGGTGCAGTGGGTGGACTACGACACCGTCATCGGCGTGCCCTACGACTTGCCGATCGTGGGCTACGGCGGCCACACGGTCAACGTGCTGCGCCTGTTCACCGCCAAAGCCTCCCACGAGTTTGACATGCAGGTGTTCAACCGCGGCGACTACCTGCGCGCCGTCGAGCGCAAAGTGGCCTCGGAACTGATTTCCAAAGTCCTCTACCCCTCCGACGCCGTTGATGCCGGGCGCGAGCTGCGCCTGCTGCAGGAGTACTTTCTCGTGGCCTGCGCTCTGCGCGATCTGGTGCGCCGCTACCGTCAAAACCATGACAGCTTTGCTGCCTTTGCCAGCAAGGTGGCGGTGCAGCTCAACGATACCCACCCCGCCCTGGCGGTGGCCGAGCTCATGCGGCTGCTGGTAGACGACCATGGCCTGCCGTGGGCGCAGGCCTGGGAGCTAACGCAGGCCACCCTGGCCTATACCAACCACACCCTGCTGCCCGAAGCGCTGGAGCAGTGGCCGGTGCCGCTGCTTGAGGCCGTGCTGCCGCGGCACCTGCAGATCATTTACGACATCAACCACGACTTTCTCCAGCAGGTGCGGGCGCGCTGGCCGGGTGACGTGGAGCGGCTGCGGCGCATGTCGATCATCGAAGAAGGCGACCCCAAACAGGTGCGCATGGCGCACCTGGCCATCGTCGGCAGTCACGCCGTCAATGGCGTCTCGGCATTGCACTCGCGGCTGATCCAGACGCGGCTGGTGCCCGATTTTTACCAGCTGTGGCCGGAACGCTTTACCAACAAGACCAACGGCATCACCCAGCGGCGTTGGCTGCTGCAGGCCAATCCCCGCCTGGCCCGCCTCCTCAGCGACACCATTGGCGACGCCTGGATCACGGACTTGGAGCGGCTGCGGGCCCTAGAGCCTTACGCCGACGACGCCGCTTTCCAGGCGGCCTTTCGCGCCATCAAGCGCGAAAACAAGGAGCGGCTGGCGCGCGTCATCCGGGACACCACCGGCCTGGTGGTCGATCCCGCCTCGCTTTTTGACGTGCACATCAAGCGCATTCACGAGTACAAGCGGCAGCTCCTTAACGTGCTGCACATCATTCACCTTTACCTGGCGCTGGTCGAGGACGGGGAGGTGCCTCCGGTGCCCCGCACCTTTATTTTTGCCGGCAAGGCGGCACCGGGGTACTGGGCAGCCAAGCAGATCATCAAGCTCATCCACAACGTCGGCCAGGTGGTCAACGGCGACCCGCGCGTGCGCGGGCGGCTTAAGGTGGTCTTCATCCCCGACTACCGCGTGTCGCTGGCCGAGAAGATTATCCCGGCTGCCGAGGTGAGCGAGCAGATCTCTACTGCCGGTACGGAAGCCTCGGGCACGGGAAACATGAAGCTCGCCCTCAACGGGGCGCTCACGGTGGGCACGCTCGACGGGGCCAACATCGAGATCCGCGAGGAAGTGGGCGAAGAGAACATCTTTATTTTTGGCCACACCGCCGAAGAGATCGCCCGCCTGCGCCAACAGGGCGCCTACGACCCGCGGGCCTACTGCCAGCGCTACCCGCAAGTGCAGCGCGTCATGGAGGGCCCCTGCGCTCGACGCAGTTTTGCCCCCACGAGCCAGGGCTCTTCGACTGGATCTACCGAGCCCTGGTGGAGCAAGGCGATCCTTACTTCCACCTGGCCGACCTGCCGTCTTACATTGCGACGCAGCAACAGGTGGCGGCACTCTACCGCCAGCCCTCCCTCTGGACGCGCAAGGCGATTCTCAACGTGGCCCGCATCGGCAAGTTCTCCAGCGACCGCACGGTGTGCGAGTACGCCCGTGACATCTGGAAGCTCCAGCCCGTCCCCTGAGGCGTCTGCCCTGCGGCTTGCGCCGGGCGCGCCCTTGCCGCTGGGCGCAAGCCGTCAGGCCGGAGGCCTCAACTTTGCCGTCTTTGCCCCCGTGGCCCAGAGCGTGACGTTGCTGCTTTTCTGGCCCGGGGCCGCCGAACCCACGCTGGCCGTGCCGCTGACGGCCCGTACCGGCCAGATCTGGCACCTCCGCATCGAGGGCCTGCCTGCTGGTGTCACGTATGCCTATGCGGTAACGCCAGCGCCGCCAGGGGCGGCGCTGCCCTGGCTCCTCGACCCCTACGCCCGCTGTCTGGTAGGGGCCGAGGTGTGGCGCGGCGAGGGTGGGCTGCGGCCGCGGCGCGCTGCCCTCGTCGAGGAGCCCTTTGACTGGCAGGGTGACCGGCCGCTGCGGCGGCCGCTGGCCGATACCGTGATTTACGAGCTGCACGTGCGCGGATTTACCTGCCATCCCTCGGCTGGCGTGGCCCACCCGGGGACTTTTGCCGGGCTGCGTGCCAAGATCCCCTACCTGCAAGAACTCGGCATTACCGCTGTCGAGCTGATGCCGGTGACGGAGTTCGAGGAAAACGACAACCCCCGGCGCAATCCGCTCACCGGCGAGCGGCTGGTCAACTTCTGGGGTTACCATCCCTTGGCCCTCTTTGCGCCCAAGGCGTCCTATGCCGCCAGTGCGACGGTGCAAGGCCAGGTGCGCGAGTTCAAGGAGCTGGTGCGGGCGCTGCATGCCGCCGGCATCGAGGTGATCCTCGACTTGGTGTGCACCCATACCGGCGAAGGGGAAGAGACACACCCCACCTGGTCGTACCGTGGCCTGGCCAACGAGGTCTATTACCTCCGGGAGGCCGGGGGGCGCTACGCCAACTTCTCCGGCTGCGGCAACACGGTCAACGGCAACCACCCGGTGGTGCAGGACCTGATCGTCGACTGCCTGCGCTACTGGGTCACGGAGATGCACGTCGACGGGTTTCGCCTCGACCTGGCGGCCATCCTGTGTCGCGGGCCGGCAGGCGAGGTGCTGGACGCACCGCCGCTGCTTGCTCGCCTTGCCGCCGATCCGGTACTGGCCGACACCAAGCTGATTGCCGAGCCCTGGGATGCAGCCGGGCTGTACCTGGTGGGCCGGTTTCCCCACTTTGGCCGCTGGGCAGAGTGGAACGACCGCTTTCGCGACGAAGTGCGCCGCTTTGTCAGAGGCGACGCCGGGATGGTGCCGGCCCTGGCGGCCCGCCTCGCCGGCAGCCCCGACCTCTACCAGGCGCAGGGACGCCCGCCATGCCACAGCATCAATTTTGTCACTTGCCACGACGGCTTCACCCTGGCCGACGTGGTGTCGTACAACCACAAGCACAACGAAGCCAACGGCGAGGGCAACGCCGACGGAGCGCACGAGAACTACAGCTGGAACTGCGGCGTTGAGGGGGAAAGCGACGATCCCGCGGTGGTGGCCTTGCGCCGGCGGCAGGCAAAAAACCTGCTCACCTTGCTGCTGATGGCACAGGGGGTGCCCATGCTGCTTGCCGGGGACGAGATGGGCCGCACGCAGCGCGGCAACAACAACGCCTACTGTCAGGACAATGAGGTGAGCTGGGTGAACTGGGAGGGGCAGAAGACCCACGCCGAGCTGGTGCGCTTTGTCCGCCTTCTCATTGCCCGGCGCAAGCACCACGCTGTCCTGCGCGCCCGTCACTACCCAGGCAGCGACCACCCCCAGGCGCCGCGCCTCACCTGGCATGGCGTGCAGGTAAACCAGCCCGACTGGTCCTGGGAGTCGCGTTCGTTGGCCATGCAGCTCCAGGACGCCGCCGGCAGCGAGCACCTCTACCTGATCGCCCACGCCCACTGGGAGGCGAGACGCTTTGCCCTCCCTGCGCTGCCACCGCCGTGGCGCTGGTGCCGGGCCATCGATACGGCCCTGCCGTGCCCAGAGGACATCTGTCCCCCCGGCAGCGAACGGCCCCTTGCCGATCCGGCGGCCTACGGGGTGGAAGCCCGCTCGGTGGTGGTGCTGGTGGGCCGCCCCGCCGAGCGCTAGCGGCGTTGCTTCCCTGCGGCCTGCTTACGGTGCCTCCTTGAGCAACTGGGCCAGCAAGCCACGCGTGCCCTGGCGCT
Organism: Candidatus Tectimicrobiota bacterium; assembly: GCA_026005175.1. Taxonomy (GTDB): domain Bacteria; phylum Tectomicrobia; class Entotheonellia; order Entotheonellales; family Entotheonellaceae; genus BPKO01. Next base: position 5,669 of record BPKO01000003.1, on the reverse strand, counting down.
TGGCGGCCAAGTGGGCCAGCTGGTACGTGCGCGGCGAGGAAGCAAGGTAGAAGCGCTCGTAAAGCTCCATGCGGCTGGCCAGGGCGGTGCCGACAAAGTCCCAGGCAAGGCGAAACAGGCGGGTGCGCGTTTTGGCATCCACGGTGGCGCCTTGCAAGTAGCGCTCGAGGAGCGGGCGCAGCGCCGGATTGGCAAAGTCAGCGGCTCGCGGCGTGGTGAGGAAGTTGTGGGCGCCGAGGCCCTTGAGGAGGTCGTTGACGCGGACGAACCAGCGTGGCAGCGTCGGCCGCAAGGCCAGAAACGGGCGTTCGTCGCAAAACCAAACGCCGTTGCCCCACTCACGGGCCCCGGCTTCGGCAGCGCACAGCGCCGCGCGCGTCAGCTCGGCGTAAGTCCAGATCTCGCCCAGCTGCTCGCGGGTGCGGGGGCTATCGTCGCCGAGTGCCTCGGCCATGGCGCAGGCCAGCTCGTAGGCGAACTCCAGCTTGACCTGGGCGCGAATGGTCGTTTGCTGCATGATGTTGGCCACCCATCCCGCGTTCATCACCCGGTTGTAGATCTGCGGGTCGCCGTCGAGGAACACCCGGTGGCGTGGCACCTCGACGTCGTCGAAAATCACGAAGGCGTCCTGCTCGTCGAAGCAAGAGGAAAAGGGGTGGTCAAAGGCGCTGGAAGGCACGGTGTAGCTGTCGCGGCAGAGCACTTTGAGCCCCGGGGTGTTCATGGGAATGGCAAAGGCCAGGGCGTAGCGGTGGGCCTCCGCCGGAATGGGCTGGCCGGGGTAAACCAACAACTCGTCGGCAAACGGGGCCAGGGTGGCCAGCAGGCGTGCGCCGCGCACCAGGATGCCGTGCTCGGTGTCGGCCACTTTGTGCAGCGCCACCTCGCCGCCGCCGGCAAAGACGTCGGGCAGGCGCCGGTCTACGGTGGGGTGGACGATAGTGTGGGTGAGGGCCAGGTCCCGCCGCACCAGCTCCCGGTGGTAGGCCACCAGGTTGGCCGCCCCCTGCTCGTTGCCGTTCTGGGCCCAGATATCGGCTCGGCCGGCAAAGCCGGCCAGGGTAACGTTGAGGTAATCCGGCGTGCGGCCGAGCATGCCCAGGCCCCAGACGGCGATGCGCTCGAGGCAAGCGTGCCGCCGCTGCAAGTCCTGGCGGGAGCGTGGAATGAGGTGGCTGACGCTCATCGGGGTGCCGCTCTGCGGGTCGGGCATGAGGCAGACCTCGGCGGCGGCGTGGTGCAGGTCGTAGTATTCGGCCATCTTGCGTGCCGCAGCCGCCAGCGCCGGATGCTCGGTGACGTCTTTGACCCGTTCGCCGCCTAGCCAGACCTCGCGGTCGTCTTTAAGCCCTTGCAGGTATTCGGCACCGGTACGAGCCATGGCGTGCTCCTTCCACGACATGGGCGGTGGGCCCCCCAGGGCCCTTAGAATAGCAACTCTGTGCAGGAGCATACGCGCCTCTAAACAGGGAGTCAATGCCGCAACAGCCCAGCTGCCGCGTAGTATATCCTGCGGCTGCCGAGGCTTTTGACCTGGCCGCGCAGACGTGGTATACGAATGGAAAATCGCAGGGAGGGGGCCGGATGTCCAAGCCATGGTACTTGTTCGATGTCAATCCGCAAACGCCACCGGCGCTCACCGTCGATCCGGGAGAGCCCTTTGAGCTCGAAGTCCGCGGGGCGTTTGCCGACGTGCCCGATATCCGTGACGTTCCTACGCCGTTTACGCCCGCTTGCGACGGCCATCCTCTAGCGCCCATTGCTGGCCCGGTGGCGGTGCGCGGCGCAGAGCCCGGCGATGCGGTGATCGTTGAGATTCTCGAGCTTACGCCCACCGGTGAGGGGATCACCGCCATTTTGCGGGACTTTGGCGTGCTGCGCGACGAGTTTCGCGAGCCGCACGCGCTGCGCTGCCCGCTGGCCGACGGCCACGTCCTGTTTGCCGGACGAATTCCCCTGCCCCTGTGCCCGAACCTGGGCACGGTGTCTACCATGCCGCCGCAGGGCTACAAGCCGTCGCTGGCCGGTCCGTACGGCGGCGACTGCGACCAGAAAGACGTCAAAGCCGGCAGCCGCGTGCACCTGCCGGTGCTGATTCCCGGGGCGCTGGTATTCTTTGCCGACCCGCATGCCGCCATCAGCGACGGCATCATCGCTGGCACCGGGGTAGAGTGCAGCGCCCGCTTGCGCGGCCGGATCTTGCTCGAAAAAGGGCGCCCCGTCGAGCGCCCGCTCATTGAAGTCGACGGTACGGTACAGGTCCTGGGGTTTGGGGAGACCGTGGAGCGGGCCACCGCCGATGCCGCGCGGGCTGCGGTGAACTACGTGGTTGCCTGCACCGGCCTTGACCGCCGTGAGGCCTATATGCTGCTCAGCATCGTCGGTGAGCTGCGGGTGGGCACCTCGCCACGCCCCGTAATGGCGGTGCGCCTCATCATTCCCGCGGCGGTGCTGCGCGCCGCCAAGTCGGCTTGAGCCGCCTGGAACACCGGGTGGAAGAAAAGGCCCTGCGGGCCTCCCACCGACGCCAGCATGGAGAAACGTATGCGCTTTGGGTGCTCGCTGATCGTGCGCGGACGCCATGCCACGCAGGAAAACCTGCGGACCATGGCCAGGCAGGCCGAGGCTTGGGGCTTTGACTCCCTGTGGGCCAGCGATCATCTCCTGTTGCCGCCCCTGCAGACGTCGCGCTATCCCGGGTCGCCCACCGGCGAACTGCCCCCATTTTGGCGCGAGCGCTACTTTGAACCGCTGGCCATCCTCAACTACCTGGCCGGCTGCACCCACCGCATCCGGCTGGGAACGAGCGTGCTCATCCTGCCCATGCGCAATCCCATCGAGGTGGCCAAAGAAATCGCCGGCGCCGATGTGCTGTCGCAAGGGCGCATCCTCTTCGGCGTCGGCGTCGGGTGGTTCAAAGAGGAATTTGATGCCCTGGGCTATCCGTTTCACGACCGCGGCCGCCGCACCGATGAAGCCCTGCAGCTGTGCAAGGCGCTGTGGACGCAGGAGCCGGTGACCTTTGAAGGGCAATACTACCGCTTTCGCGACGCCCACTTTGGCCCCAAGCCGGTGCAGAGGCCACACCCGCCCATTCTCATCGGCGGCCACAGTCCGGCGGCACTGCGGCGGGCAGCACGCCTCGGCAACGGCTGGCATCCGTTTGGCCTTACGGTCGAGGCCCTGCAAGAGCTCGTGCCGCAGTTTCACGCTGCGGTGCGCGAGGCCGGCCGCCGCCTCGAGGAGTTCGAGGTGGTGTTGAAAGTGCGCCTGCGCTTTGGCTCGGGGCCAGATCCGCAGCCGCCGCTGCACGGCAGCCCCGAGCAGGTCATCGCCACCCTCAAGCAGTACCAGGCGCTGGGGGTGCACCACCTGATCCTCGACTTTGTGCCCGAAACCATCGGCACGGCCTTGGCCACCATGGAGCGTTTTGTGCGAGAAGTACGACCGGCGTTTCACTAACTTAGGGAGGCGAATTGATGCCCCAAGCACAGACGGCAAGCAGTCGGCTGCGGTTTCTCCCCGTGGAAGGCGCGGTGGAGCTGTTTACTCCGGATTTTGCCAAAGTGCTCGTGGCGCTGCACGACCAGTTCACGCCGCGCATTTACGAGTTGCGTGCCAAACGCCAGGAGATGCTCAAGAAAGCCCACGAGCAGGGTATCCTGCCGACGTACTTGCCGCCCTCGGAAATCACCACCGGCACTTGGAAAGTGCCGCCCATGCCGGAAGAGCTGTGGAAACCGGGGATCGAGATTTCGGGTCCGGCCTCGATCACCTCGATGTTCATCAACGCCCTCAATCCAGGCCCGGAAGGCGAGCGGGCCGAGGGGGACCTCGACGACGACGAGGATTCGGCAGGGCATCGCCTCATCGATACGGTGCGCGCCACCTGGAACCGCCTGCGGGCCGTCGAGCGCACCCTGTATTTCTACGACCCGGAGCGAAAAAAAGAGTACCGTATCGCCCCAGGTGAGTTGCCTTTCTTCATGCACCGCGAGCGCGGGCTGCACCTCGACGAACCCGGCGTGACCGTCGATGGCACGCCGGTGCCGGCCAGCACCCTGGGCACGGCGCTTACCCTTTACTACGCCGGACGTGCTCAGGCGGCACGCGGGCAGGGCATTTACTTTTACCTGCCCAAGCTGGAGACGGCAGAAGAGGCCGCCTTCTGGCGCGACTTCTTCGACGCCTGCCGCGAGTGCATGCCGCACTTGCGACACGCCACCATCAAGGCCATCCTCCTGGTCGAAGCCCTGCCCCTGGCCTACCAGATGGAAGAGGCCCTCTACGCCCTGGGGCCTTACGCGGCTGGCCTCAACGCCGCCCGCTGGGACTTCAAAGCCAGCATCTTCGAGTACGTGATGACCGATCCCACCATGGTATGGCCAGACCGCTTCGGCGTGGACATCAAGACCACCGACTTCCTGGCCAACATCTTCCGGCGCCTGGTGGCCATTTGCCTCAAGCACGACGCCGTGCCCATTGGTGGCATGGCCACCCCCTTGCCCAGCCCCGATCCGCACGTCAACGAGGTGGCGGCGGCCGGCATTCGCGCCGACAAGGAGTGGGAAGCGGCGCAGGGCTTTGTGCGCGGCTGGGTAGCCCACATTTTTCATATGAAGACGGCGGCGGCGCCTTTTAAGGAACTGCGCGCCTCCGGCTGGAAGCCCACCCCGGAGATGGCCCTCCCCGAGCGCTACCCGATCGAAATTAAAATTCCCGAAGGGCCCATCACCGTCGAAGGCACGCGGCGCAACGCCCGCATGCTCGTCGAGTACCTGGAAGGATGGCTCAACGGCCGCGGCGCCAAAGGCATCGACAGCCTGGCCGGCAAGCCGGGCATTCACCCTGCCCTCATGGAAGACCTGGCTACCGGCCGCATGTCGGTAGCACAAATCGCCCAGCGCCTCCTTCACCGGGCCCGCGACAGCGAAGACCCCTCGCAAGTGCACGACTTTGCCCTGGTCAAGCGCCTGCTGCAAGAAGAGACCGAAGACATCCTGCGGCGCCTGGCAGCCACGACACGCGATGCCAAGAGCCGCCAGGCTTACGCAGCGGCCGAAGCGCGCTATCGCAAGGCCTATAAGATTGCCTTGCGCTGGATCAAGAACTATACCGAGCTCGACTTTCGCAGTCTCGGCTCCTATACCCGCGCCGAGCTGGAAGCCATCGCCGCGGCCGAGGACGCCTTCTAACGCGAGCAGCTCCTGCCGCCGCGGAAAGGCCCGGCCAGCCGCCGCGGGGAAGGGCGGGGCTAAGTCCTCGCCCTTCCCCACCTCGACACGCTGTTGCTCCCCAGCACCAGACCTTAATCCCCAAGACCCTTCAGAGCAGTTCTTCCCTTGCTGCGCTGCTAAAACAGCTTGCATTGCAGAGAGAGTTCTATTATAGTCTGAGGCATCAGGATGCCGCACGAGGCGTGTGTAAGAAACATGGTGCCTGCTCAGAGCGAGCAGGGATGAAAGGTGTTGACCACAGCGAGTGGAGGGTAGCAGGAAACAATGGCACAGACCATTTTGGAGATGGCCAAGGATCTGGTGATGGCGCAGATACAGGCCGGGACGTTGTCCTCAGAGGACATGTACCGGGAGTTGCAAAAGGTGTACGCCTGCCTCATGGAGCTCAAAGCCAAGGAAGAGGCAGGAGTGGCCTTTGGCGCTCCGGGCGCG
>BPKO01000002.1:32500-446229 GCA_026005175.1 Candidatus Tectimicrobiota bacterium | reverse complement strand
GACATGGTGGCCGCCATTACCGCTACGGGGCACGAGGTCGTCGACGTCGGCCTTGTACCAAAAGGAAGACCGCCTCATCATTCACGGCATCTTCAGAGTCAGGCCAGAGGAAGCCGATGACGTGCGCGGGCAGATCTTAAAGGCGTTTTTATTGCGCCGACAGGCACGCCTGGCCGCGGCGAATCGTCCCCGCCCTGGCTTCCCCTGAGGCCTGACCCTGCGCTTAGTCCTTCCCGCAGCCAGCGGCGCCAGCGCTGCCAGCGCCGCCGCAGCAAGACCACCAAGCGCGCCGCAGCCCGCCCCAGGACGCGCCCTCACTGCGGGTGGCGTACGCCTCTAGGCAGCGCTCCAGTGCCTCACCCCACCGCCGTAGCGCCTGCAGCCCCCCCTCGCCCTCCCCTACCAGGCGCGCCACGCGGGCTTCCACTCGCGCCGCATAGGCGTCCGCTGGCGAGATCGACTTGCGTCAGGGTCTGGCGTAGCGTCAGGCTGCTGGCCACCATGAAGCGGTCCAGCCGCGCCCCCAGCAAGTAGGCGTGGTGGTACAAGGGCTCGAAGCCCATCATGGCGTTAAGCGTGCGCAGGTTGCCAAAGACGGTGAGCAGCCGCTCCAGCGGCACCTCCCGCGGCTCGCGCACGCGCAGAAAGAGCAGCAGCGACAGCGCCCGCAGCACGTGTGAGACGGCAAACAAGAGCAAGTAGGGGCTGACCCCCGCCGGCACCCAGGGCAGGCCGCTGCTGAGGAGCCGGGCCCTGCCAAGCTGCCCACCACTGGCGCCACTGCCGCCATAAGGCCGCTCAGCGCGGCATAAACGCCAAGGTAAAAGGGCACGTTCCCGCGGCGGTGCCAGGGCCAGGAGCAGGGTGTTGAGGTTGAGGTTGAAGGCCGACCACCCCAGCCCGCCGAGCACGTGCACCACCGGCAACACCCAGGCCCCGGCGGCAGGATGGCCGTGGTCAGCCACAGCCCGGGCAGGGCGGCGGCCAGCATGCCGCCCAGCAGGCTTACCGGCTTGGCGCTGTAGCGGTCGGTCAGGCGTCCCCAGAAGCGCATGCCCAGCATGGTGGCCAGCGCCGTCAGGGAAGTGAGGAGGGTGAGCGTGGTATAGCTCAGGCCGAGCTCGGTGAGCATATACACGGTAAAAAACGGGCTGGCGAGGTGGACGCTGAAGTTCCAGCACAGGTGGAAAAGGAGAAAGCGGCGAAAATTGGCATCGCGCAGCGGTAAGGGCAGACGTGCCCAGAATCCCGGCCCCGGCCACCGGCACCAGGGGCAGCGGCGGCATGCGCGCGAGCACCCCCACGCTGGCCATGCCGCAGAGGAGACCCGCAGCAAAGACCAGGGCAAAGCCGCCGGCGTGCGGCGGTGGCCACCGGCGCTGCCAGGCATCGAGCAGCAGCCCGGCCAGCAGCGCCACCCCCATGCCGACACCGGTCATCACTGCGTTGCGACGCCCGAAGTAGCGCCCGCGCAGGCGAGCAGGCACCAGGTCGCCCAGCCAGGAAAGCCAGGCGGCGTTCTGGATGGCCGCACAGAGGGCCGACAGCGCCACTGCCGCTACCAGCAGCCAAGCGTGCCAGGCCTGCGGCGACCCGAGAAGCCCCAGCGGGAGCGGTAGCAGCCCCAGCCACACCAGGCGGCTGCCCGCCGCCGCCAGCAAGGCAAGCTCCCGCCGCCTTCCGGTGCGCTCAAGCACGTACGAGGCCGGCAGCTGCGCCCAGGTTGGCCAGGGAGGGCAGCGCCGCCAGCAGGCCCACCTGCACGTCACGCGCGCCCAAAAGCAAGGCAAAACCAATTTGGCGCGCCCCACCGGTAAGCTCGGTAAAGGCGGGTGGCCAGTGCTCCTTCGCACACCGCCAAGGCCAGCCCGCGGCGCCGCGGGCTGGCGCGCCCCTGCCGTACGGCGGGCATGGCCAGGGAGCTACGTGGCCTGCGGCACTGCCTGACGCTTCACCACCGTGGCGCGCAGGAGCTCGGTGTTGGGGATGATCACCAAGCCGTCGCCGCTTTCCACCACCACGTGCGTCAAGCCAAGTTCTCGCACCGTGCCTTCGTACATGCCGTACTGGATCACCTCCCCCACACGCAGCAGGCGGCGTAGGCACTGCCCGGCGGCGAGCTGCGCCGCCACGTCGCGCGTCCCCAAGCCAAAGGCCACCACGGCCGCGCTGCCGGCAACGCCGAGGAAGACAATAAAGCCAAAGCTGACGATGGTGGTGGCAATACCCAACTCGCTCAGGGGCCATGGCGCTGGCCAGCAGCAGCACCAGCAGCTGCGCTGCTCGCCCCCCAGCCCTGCGGCAGCGGCAGATTGAGGGCGGTGGCCGTCGCCGTGGCCAGCGTCTCCACGTACCGGCTGGCAAAGTAGCCCAGGCTGAAAAGCAGCATCGCCACCAGCAAGCGCGGGATGTAAAGCACGATGGCCCGCAGGAGCACGCTGGCCACTTCCAGCCCCAAGGCGTTAAACGCGGCCACCAGGGCAGAGAACAGGATCAGCCAGTAGACCCCCCCCAGCCCAACAGCTGTGAGGGGCCGCTGCGGCACGCCGCCGCGCGCCAGCAGCGCCGTGGCGCCGGTACGCTCGGCAATGACGTCCAGCCCCAACGCCCGCAGCACTTTGGCGGTGAGCTTGCGCAGCACCAGGGCAAAGACCCCACCCCACCAGCAGCAGCGCCAGCGCTCCCAAGATCTGGGGCAAATACGCAACAATCGTCTGCCAGGCTTGTTGCAAAGGATGCACGGTCACCGCTTTGATGAGCTCGCCCTGCGCCATCGCTTTCCTCCTGGCACGGCCTCACGCGGTCAGCCGCTCGATGTCTTTGGCCAGCCCCAGCACGATCAGGGTGTCACCCTCCGCCAGGCGCGTCTGCGGCAGCGGGACAAGGAGGCGATAGGGTGGTGCTTCCTGGCCCTCGGCTTGCGGCGGCGGCCGCTTGATAGCGATGACGTTGCACTGGAAGCGCTCGCGGAGGCGCAACTCGGCAAGACTCTTGCCCCAGAAGCGCTCCGGTGCTCGCACCTCGACGATGCTGTAGTCGTCGGAGAGGCGAAAGAGGTCGACGATTTCGGGATTGAGCAGGCGCCGCGCCACGTACTTGGCCACTTCTTCTTCGGGCGCCAGGATCTCGGGCACTCCCAGGCGCTGCAAGATACGCTTTTGCGTCTCGCTTTCGGCGCGGGCAATAAGGTTCTTGAGGCCCCAGCTGCATGAGCTCCACCGCCACCAGCACCGTGGCCTCAAAGTCATGGCCGATGGCCACGACGGCCACGCTCGACTTTGTGGACGTCGTGGGCCTCGAGCACCTTGGGGTCGGTGGCGTCGAGGCGAATGGCGTACGCCACTTCGTCTTTGATGCGCTCGACGGGCTCGAGCTCTTTGTCGATAGCGATCACTTCCCCGCCATGGCGCGCCAGCTCGCGCGCAATGGCAGTGCCAAAGGCCCCAAGGCCAATGACGGCAAACTGTCGCGCCACCTCTGCCCTCCCTCAGCCCACCATCACCGTTTCGGTCGGGTACTCGTAAGCCGTTGTCGTCACCTGCCGCGCCAGCGCCACGGCCAGCGTTAAACTCCCCACCCGGCCTACGAACATGGAAACAATAATGACACCTTTGCCAAAGGCCGTCAACGCAGGGGTGATGCCCCGCGACAGCCCCACGGTGGCAAAGGCCGACACCTCCTCAAAGAAAAGGTCAAGGAAGGGCTGGCGCTCGCTGAGGGTGAGGAAAAAAAGGGACAGGGTAACCACGGCCACAGCAAAGAAAAGCGTGGCATAGGCTTGGTCGATGACCTGGCGCGGGATAGTGCGGCGAAAGACTTCCACGCGGGCTTTGCCGCGGATGGTGGCCACCGTGGTGAGGACCAGCACCGCCACCGTGGTGGTCTTGAGGCCGCCGCCGGTGGAGCCGGGCGAAGCGCCGATGAACATGAGCATGAGGAGCAAAAAAGCGGTGGCAGGCGCCAGGCGCTCGATGGGCAGGGTGTTGAAGCCGGCGGTGCGCGCCGTCACCGCCTGAAAGAAGGCGCCCAGCAGCCGCTCTCCCAGCGGCCGGCCGGCCAGCACCCCCGGCGCTTCCAGGAACAAAAAGAGCCCCGCCCCCAGCCCGATTAGCACCGCCGTAGTGAGCCACACCAGCCGGGTCTGTACCGACAGGCGCGGCGGCCGGCCCTGCAGCTTGCCCGCCAACCACTGCAGCGTCTCCCACAGCACCGCAAAGCCCAGACCGCCCAGCACGATCAAGCCCATGACGGTAAGGGTGGTGCCGGGGTGCCGCGCCAGCTCGGGGGCCGCCAGGCTGGTGGAAAAGGTCGAAAAGCCGGCGTTGCAAAACGCCGACACGGCGTGAAAGATCGCATGCCACAGGCGGCGGGTGCTGTCGGGCAGCAGGGTACGCCAGCTCAAGTACAAGGCGGCCGCCCCCAGCGCTTCGATGAGCAGGGTGAGCCAGACGATGCGGCGCACCGTGGCACTGATTTCGCCAAAGTAACGGCTGGCCACGAAGTCCTGAAGCAGCAGCTTTTCCCGCACGCCGATGCCCCCGCGCACCATCATGCCAATGACGGTGGCAAAGGTGATGATGCCCAGCCCGCCCAGCTGCATCAGCAGCAAGAGGATGCCCTGCCCCAGCGGGGTAAAAGCAGTGGCCGTGTCGACGACGATGAGGCCGGTGACGCACACGGCGCTGGTGGCAGTAAACAGGGCGTCGAGGAACGACAGCCCCCCGGAAGCGGTGGTGGCCCTGGGCAGCATGAGCAGCAAGGTGCCTATGCCAATGAGGGCGAGGAAGCTAAGCACCAGGGTCTGCGCCGGCCGCAGCTGCCAGGTGGCCACCACGCGGCTAGCGCGGCCACCCTCAAGCAGCGCAATCCAGACGAGGGTTCCCTGGATAAAGGCGAGGTAAAGCACCGCCAGGCGCTTGACATCCACGCGGGACAGCAGCACGCCGAGGCCGTAGTGCCCCAGAGGGGTGCGCAGGGCAAGCCACTCGAGCAGCACCAGCGCCAGGCAGAGGGCCAGGAGGCGGTGGCGCTTGAGGAAAGCGCGGCGTGGCGACACCAGGATAAGGCGCAGCAGAAAGAAGGCAAAATAGCCCCACACCACCAGCGCCTGCAGGGTGTGGACGGCCGCTTGCGCCGCCGGCGACAGCCAGAAGCCATAGAGGGCGACCAGGCTACCTAAGCCCAGCAGGGCAAGGGTGGCCTCCATCCAGCGCAGGGGACGGTCGAGGCGGCCGTAGAGCCAGTGCAAGCCAAGCTGCACCGCCACCTGCCACGCTGCCAGCCGCCGCACCGCCGCCTGCCACCGCATCCCTTTAGCCTTCCGGAGGTAGGCCTGCTGCCAGTTGGTCAAGCTCGGCGACGCATTCGGCACCAAAGTAGTAACGTACTTCTTCGCGCACCCCGTGGTACAGCGATCCGCCCTGGCCCAGACACACCAGCGATTCCTCGCGCACTTCCAGCGCCGGCCGCAAGACACCTGCCGCCACGGTAAGCGGGAAGAGGCTGCAAACCAGCGGCTTGAGCAGGTGGTGGTCTAGCCCAACGGTGTCGCACCAGGTCTGCAGCAGGCAGCCACGACCACGGCGGTTCAAGAAGACGCAGGCCCCAGCCACCACCTGGGTGCGGGTATAGCTGCCCCCGGCGCTCTCCGCATCGCGCACGTACTTCCCCGTCAGCCACTGGGAGCGAGGCCGCCCCAGGTAAGCCTCCAGGGCTTCGGCGTGTGCCACCAGGCGCTCGACGTTGGCCAGGTCCACACAGGCCCCGTAGGTGCAGCAGGCATCCTGGCAAAAAGCGCACTGCAAGCACTGCGTAAAGTATGTCTGCACGAAGATGGCAGGATCGACGCGCACCACCACCGGCGCCCCGTGGCGGCTGGGGTACGGCCGGCGCAGCGGGAGGAAGGCGGGCTTTTGCTTCTGCATGTTCAGGATCCTTCTCTAAGCCGTGCAGCCGCCCAGTATAGCACGCGCCGGGCTGGGCCGCCGGCAACGCCTTGGCAGGCTGGGGCACCTTTGCTATGGTATACAGAAACACCCAGAAGGGGAGGAGCGCATGCACGCCATTGAGGGACGCCAGCGCGTGGTCATCGAAGGGGTAAAACCCGAGATTGACAGCGGCCGCTTTCCCATCAAGCGCACCGTGGGCGAGGAGGTAGTGGTCGAAGCCGACATTTTTGCCGACGGCCACGACGTGCTCGCTGCCGTGCTGCGCTACCGCCCGGGGCACGCCGCCGCGTGGCAAGAAACGCCGATGGCGCCGCTGGTTAACGACCGCTGGCGCGGCCCGCTTTACCGTCGACGAGCTGGGACAGTACCTCTACACCGTGCAAGCGTGGGTAGACCCCTTTGAGACCTGGCGCCGCAACCTAGAGAAAAAAGTGGCCGCCGGCCAGGAAGTGCACGTGGAGCTGCTGAGCGGCCTGGAACTCATCGAAGAGGCGACCAAACGCGCCACCGGGGAAGAGGCGACGCAGCTGGCGCAGTGGGCGGCGCGGCTGCGCGACACCACTGACGCGGTGGCCCGCGTGGCACTGGCGCTAGACACGGAGCTGGCCGCGCTGATGGCCCGCCATCCCGACCGGCGCTTTGCCACCACCTACGACAAGGAGCTGCGCGTGGTGGTTGACCGCGAGCGGGCGCGCTTCAGCACCTGGTACGAAATGTTCCCGCGCTCCTGTGCCCCAGAGCCGGGGCGTCACGGCACCTTCCGCGACGTCGAAGCCCGCCTGCCTTACGTCGCCGCCATGGGCTTTGATGTCCTTTACTTTCCGCCCATCCATCCCATCGGCCGCACCCACCGCAAGGGCAAAAACAACGCCCTTGTCGCCGCCCTCGACGACGTGGGCAGCCCCTGGGCCATCGGCGCCGCCGAGGGCGGCCACAAGGCCGTGCACCCGCAGCTGGGTACCCTGGAGGATTTTCGCCGCCTGGTGCAGCGGGCACAGGAGTACGGCATCGAAATCGCCCTCGACATCGCCTTCCAGTGTTCCCCCGATCACCCCTACGTCAAGGAACACCCGGAGTGGTTCCGCTGGCGCCCCGACGGCACGGTGCAGTACGCCGAAAATCCGCCCAAGAAGTACCAGGACATCTACCCCTTTGACTTCGAAAGCGAGCACTGGGCCAGCCTGTGGCAGGAGCTAAAAAGCATCTTTCTCTTCTGGATCGAGCAGGGAGTGCGCATTTTCCGCGTCGATAACCCCCACACCAAGCCTTTTCCTTTCTGGGAATGGTGCCTGAACGAGATCAAGCGCGACTACCCGGAGGTGATTTTCCTCTCCGAAGCCTTTACCCGTCCCAAGGTGATGTATCGCCTGGCCAAGCTGGGATTCACGCAGTCTTATACGTACTTTGCCTGGCGCAACACCAAGTGGGAGCTCACCCAGTACTTTACCGAGCTTACCCAGACCGAGGTGCGCGAGTTTTTCCGCCCGAACCTGTGGCCCAACACCCCCGACATCCTCACCGAGTACCTGCAGTCGGGCGGGCGGCCGGCGTTCATGGCCCGCCTCGTGCTGGCCGCCACCCTGGGCGCCAGCTACGGCATTTACGGCCCGGCGTTCGAGCTCTGCGAGCGCGTGCCGCGTGAGCCGGGAAGCGAAGAGTACCTCGACTCCGAAAAGTACCAGCTACGCTTCTGGGACCTCAACCGGCCCGACAGCCTCAAGGACTTCATCGCCCGCGTCAACCGCATCCGGCGCGACAATCCTGCCTTGCAGAGCGACCGCCACCTGCGCTTTCATCCCACGGACAACGAAGAGCTCATCTGCTATAGCAAGAGCACCGACGACCTGAGCAACGTTATCCTGGTAGTGGTCAACCTCAATCCCTACTACACCCATGCCGGCTGGGTCGACCTCGATCTTGACAGCCTGGGACTAGAGGCCACGCAACCCTTCCAGGTGCACGACTTGCTCAGCGACGCCCGCTACCTGTGGCACGGGCCGCGCAACTACGTGGAGCTCAACCCGCAGGTGGTGCCGGCGCACGTCTTTCGGCTGCGGCGGCGCCTGCGCCGCGAGCAGGACTTCGAGTACTACATGTAACGTCAGGGAGACCCAAGGCCATGCCGCCAGCGCCCGACGACGTGACCCAACGCCAGCCCCGCGCGCACCCCGAAAGTGTGGCGGTGCTGCGTGACCTCACCGCCGAGGTGCCCGAGCTGCACGGCATGCCCAGCGGCGTCAAGGGCCTCGACACGCTGTTTTTCGTGACCAAGCTCGAGCGCGGCCAAGTCCGTACCGTCCCCTTGGGGGGCTATCCCCAGCGGGGTGTGCTGCACATCACCGGCGTGCCCGACACCGGCAAGAGTCTCATGGGCGAACAGTTTGCGGTGCAGCAGGCTGCCCTCGGCCATCCCGTGTGTCTGGTCACCACGGAGCAACCGGCCCCCTTTCTGGTGGCCGCGCTGCGGCAGCGCGCCGCGGCCATGGGGGTCACTTTTGCCCAAATCGAAACGCGCATCGTGGTCATCGACGCGGCCAGCAACGCGGCGCTGCGCGACGACGTGCCCTCGCTGCTCAGCACCCTGGCCCATGCCATCAAGAGCTATCGGGTCAAAGCGACGGTCATCGATTCCGTCACCGGCCTTTACGAAGCCAAAGAAATGCTGGCGCGCCAGGTGGTGCGGGCCCTGTACACGTTTATGAAGAAGTGGTACCAGACGGCGCTGTTCATCTCGCAAAAACGCAGCGGCCACGAAGAGCTGACGGCCGAGGCGGCCGGTGGCTATGCGGTGGGGCATATCGTGGATGGCACCCTCGTGCTGACTAAAAAAGAGATCCTGTCGCGCTACGAGCAGAGCCTTTACGGCAAGCCGCTGGGGGAGCTCGTCCGCCTCTTTCGCATCGACGGCTGCCGCCTCTGCGGTCACGACACGCGCGTGCACTGGCTGGAGATTACCCCCGCCGGGCTGGTGGAAATCGGCCCGCCCTTGGCGGCAGTGTTGCCAAAAGCCACCTAGAGGAGACCCACCGTGGTAGAAGTCGTCGCCCCTCCCGCCAGCCACGAGGAAGAACGCGACCGCCAGGCTCTCAAGGTGTTCCTGAAAACCCTGGACATTCTCGGCGGACCGCGCCAGCTCTTTGAGTACCGCAACCTCACCTGGCTGCCCTCACTCATGGAAGCTGCCTATGTCGTCGTGTTTGCCCAAGAGGCAGGCAAGACGGCGGCGCAGATTGCGCAGGAACTCGGGGTGTCACGGCAAACGGTGCGCAACATCCTTGCGGCCGATACCGAAAAAGTGCGGGCTCGTCTGGCCGCCACCAAAGCCGGCAGTCCCCTGCGCACGCACGTGGCTGGAGGCCTGGCCAAGCTGGCGCTGCAGGAACTGCAGCAGGCCGAGGCGGCCAAACCGCGGGCGCGGCGCCCGCGCCAGACCTCACGCGGCAACCGAGCCTGAGGAGCCCTAGACACGATGACGATGCAACGCCGGGGGTTGGTCTTGTCCCAGCTCGCCGCCCTCTACGGGGTACAAACGGCCTATTACGACGTGACGCGCCGCCGCCGCCAGGCAAAGCCAGAAGCCCTGCTTGCCGTGCTGCGCCTGCTCGGGGCGCCGCTGCACGGCGAGAGGGACCTGGCTGAGGCCCTGCGTGCGCGGCGCCAAGCCCTGTGGCAGCGCGGCCTGCCGCCGGTAAGCGTCGTCTGGGCCAGCCGCCCGGCTGAGGTGGCGCTACGCCTGCCGGCCAAGGCCGCCCAGGGTCCCCTGCGCTACCGACTGGAGCTCGAAGACGGCACGGTGCAGGAGGCCCCCGTGGCCGGCGACCGGCTCCGGCAGCTGGCGGCGGCCGACGTGGAGGGCGTCGTTTACCTCGACACGCGCTTTTCCCTGCCCGCCGCGCTGCCCTGGGGATACCACCGCCTGCACGTCGAAGCCGGCGCGCACCGCTACGAGACGCGGCTCCTGGTGGCGCCCCTGCACGCGTACACCGGTGAGGCGCCGCTGCGGACTTGGGGAGTCTTTTTGCCCCTCTACGCCTTGCACACGCAGCGCAGCCTGGGCAGCGGCGACTTCACCGACCTGGCAGCGCTGCTGCGCTGGGTGGGAGAACAAGGCGGCGGAGTGGTGGCCACATTGCCCTTGCTGGCGGCGTTTCTCGATACGCCCTACGATCCCAGTCCCTACGCACCGGCGAGCCGCCTTTTCTGGAACGAGTTCTATGTCGACGTCACTCGCCTGCCCGGCCTGGAGGGCTGCCCGGCCGCGCAGCAGCGCCTGGCGTCTGCCGCCACGCAAGAAACCATAGCGGCGCTGCGCCGTGCGCCGCTGGTCGACTACCGGCGCCTCATGGCGCTCAAGCGCCAGGTGCTGGAAACGGTGGCCGGCCACTTCTTCGCCACCATGGCGGCGCAGCACCGGGACTTCCAGGACTATCTGGCCACCCACCCCCTGGTGGAAGACTACGCCCGCTTCCGTGCCGTCGGCGAGCGCCAGGGCTGCCCCTGGCCGGCCTGGCCTGCGCCGCAGCGCGACGGCGTGCTGCGGCCGGGAGACTACGACGAGGCTGCCCGACAGTATCACCTTTACGCCCAGTGGGTAGCACACACGCAGCTGCGCACGCTGGCTGCCGCAGGCCGCGCGCAGGGCGTGCAGCTTTACCTCGACTTGCCGCTGGGCGTGCACGCCGACAGCTATGACGTCTGGCGCCACCGCGCCCTCTTTGTGCGCGACGCCGCCGTGGGGGCGCCGCCGGACACCTTCTTCACCAAAGGCCAGAACTGGGGCTTCCCGCCCCTGCACCCCGAGGCGCTGCGCGCCCAGCATTACCACTACTTCATCGCTTACCTGCGCCACCAGCTGCGCCATACCGGCTTGCTGCGCCTCGACCACGTCATGAGCCTGCACCGCCTCTTCTGGATCCCCCACGGCGTTGAGGCCCGCCACGGCGTCTACGTGCGCTACCCAGCCGCCGAGCTCTACGCCATCGTCACCCTGGAGTCGCACCGCCACCGCGTGCGCGTCGTGGGCGAGGACCTGGGCACGGTGCCGCCGTACGTCACCGCCGCCATGCGCCAGCACCGCCTGTACCGCATGTACGTGGTGCAGTACCAGCTGCGGCCGCAGGCCCGCTACGCCCTGCGCCCCGTGCCGCAGCACGCCGTGGCCAGCCTCAACACCCACGACATGCCGCCGTTTGCCGCCTTCTGGCAGGGGCTCGACCTCAAGGAGCGCCTGGCCCTGGGCCTGCTGCGCCCGTCCCAGCTCTCTCAGGAGCGCCGCCAGCGCCGGCAGCTGCGGCAGGCCCTGCAGGCGTTTCTGCGCCAGCGCGGCTGGCTGGACACGGAAGACGAGGCACCCCTGGCCACGCTGCAGGCCTGCTTGGCCTTTCTGGGCGCCAGCGCCGCCCAGGTGGTGCTGGTCACCCTGGAGGACTTGTGGCTGGAAACCGCGCCCCAGAACGTGCCCGGCACCTTCCGCGAACGGCCCAACTGGCAGCGCAAGGCGCGCTACAGCCTGGAAGCCCTGCAGCAGCTACCGCAGGTGCAGACCACGCTGGCCACGCTTAATCGCTTGCGTCCACGAGGTGAACCATGAAGACGAGCGTTTCGACCGTTACCCTACTGAGTGCCGACGACCTTTACCTTTTTAACGAAGGCTCGCACTTTCGCCTCTACGAGAAGCTGGGGGCCCATCCCCTTAGTGTGGGGGGCACCGCTGGGACCTATTTTGCCGTCTGGGCGCCCAACGCCGAGCAGGTGAGCGTTATTGGCGACTTTAACGGCTGGGACAAAAAGGCCCACCCCCTTTTTCCCCGGGAATCGTCGGGCATCTGGGAAGGCTTTCTTCCTGGCGTGGGGCCGGGCGCGGTTTACAAGTACCACATCGTGTCGCGCTACCAGGGCTACCGGGTAGACAAGGCTGATCCCCTGGGCTTTTACCACGAGACGCCGCCGCGCACCGCCTCTGTGGTCTGGGATCTAGACTATTCCTGGGGTGACCAAGAGTGGATGGCCAGCCGCGGCGCGCGCCACACCCTCTCAGCCCCCATGGCCATTTACGAGGTGCACCTGGGTTCGTGGCGGCGCGTTCCGGAAGCCGGCAACCGCCCCCTGACCTACCGCGAGATGGCCTCCTGGCTGCCCGAGTACGTGCAGCGCCTGGGCTTTACCCACGTCGAGTTCCTGCCGGTCATGGAGCACCCCTTCTACGGCTCTTGGGGCTACCAGACCACGGGCTACTTCGCCCCCACGAGCCGCTACGGTACGCCTCAGGACTTCATGTACCTCGTGGACACCTTGCACCAGCACGGCATCGGCGTGATCCTCGACTGGGTGCCCTCGCACTTCCCCAACGACGAGCACGGCCTGGGCTTCTTCGACGGCACCCACCTCTACGAGCACGCCGACCCGCGCAAGGGCATCCATCCCGACTGGAACAGCTTCATCTTCAACTACGGCCGCAACGAGGTGTGCAGCTTCCTCATCAGCAGCGCCCTTTTCTGGCTCGACAAGTACCACGTCGACGGCCTGCGCGTGGACGCCGTGGCCTCTATGCTCTACCTTGACTACTCGCGCCGCGAAGGGCGAGTGGATCCCCAACGCCTACGGCGGCCGCGAGAACCTCGAGGCCATCGCCTTCCTGCGCCGCTTTAACGAAGAGGTGTACCGCCAGCTACCCCGACGTGCAGACAATCGCCGAGGAGTCTACGGCTTGGCCCATGGTGTCGCGGCCCACTTACGTCGGCGGCTTGGGCTTTGGCCTGAAGTGGGACATGGGCTGGATGCACGACACCCTCGATTACCTGAGCAAAGACCCCATTTACCGCAAGTACCACCACAACCAGATCACCTTTCGCCTGATGTACGCCTTTTCCGAGAACTTCGTCTTGCCCCTCTCCCACGACGAGGTGGTGCACGGCAAGGGCTCGCTGCTGGGCAAGATGCCCGGCGATGCCTGGCAGAAGTTTGCCAACTTGCGCCTGCTCTTGGGCTACCAGTACGCCCAGCCGGGGAAAAAGCTGCTCTTCATGGGGGGCGAATTTGCCCAGTGGCGCGAGTGGAACCACGACGAGAGCCTCGACTGGCACCTGCTCGAGGCGCCGCCGCATGCCGGGGTGCAGCGCTGGGTGGAGGACCTCAACCATCTCTATCGCAGCGAGGCGGCCCTCCACACCTACGACTGCGACCCGCGGGGCTTTTCCTGGGTGGACTGCACCGACGCCGACCGCAGCGTTCTAAGCTTCCTGCGCCAGGGCGCCTCGCCCGAAGAGCTTATCCTGGTGGTCTGTAACTTCACCCCGGTGCCGCGCTTCAACTACCGCGTCGGCGTGCCGCTGGGCGGTTGGTGGCAAGAGCGGCTCAACAGCGACGCCAACCTTTACGGCGGCAGCGGCCACGGCAACTTTGGCGGCGTCGAAGCCACCCCCATTCCCTTCCACGGCCGCCCCTACTCGCTCAACCTCACCCTGCCGCCGCTGGCGGTGATCTTCTTCCGCTATCAGGGGGCGCAGCCATGAGCTGGGAAGCCAGCCTCGGCGCCACCTACCTGGGCGACGGCCGCTGCCGCTTTCTCGTCTGGGCGCCGCGGGCCGAGCGCGTCGCCGTGCACTTGCTGGCACCCAGGGAGCGCCTCGTCCCCATGGCACCCCGGCCGCACGGCTACCACACGGCGCTGGTGGAGGACGTGGCGCCTGGCAGCCTCTACCGCTACCGGCTCGACGACCGCCTGGAGCGCCCTGACCCGGCCTCGCGAGCCCAGCCCGAGGGCGTGCACGGCCCCTCGCAAGTCGTTGACCCCGCCTTTGCCTGGGAAGACGCCGCCTGGCCGGGCCTGCCCCTGGAGGCCTACGTCTTTTACGAGCTGCACGTGGGGACGTTTACGCCGGAAGGGACGTTTGATGCTATCATTCCCCACCTGCCCCGACTCAAAGACCTGGGCATTACCGCCCTTGAGCTCATGCCCGTCGCCCCGTTTCCCGGCAGCCGCAACTGGGGCTACGATGGCGTCTATCCCTTTGCCGTGCACCACGCCTACGGCGGCCCGCCGGGCCTCAAGCGCCTGGTCAACGCCTGTCATCGCCAGGGGCTGGCGGTGGTGCTCGACGTCGTCTACAACCACCTGGGGCCGGAAGGCAACTACCTAGGCGACTTTGGACCTTACTTTACGGAGCGCTACCGCACGCCGTGGGGAGCCGCCCTCAACTTTGATGGCCCCCACAGCGCCGAGGTGCGGCGCTACTTCATCGACAACGCCCTCTTCTGGATTACCGAGTATCATGTCGATGCCCTGCGCCTCGACGCCCTACACGCCATTCTTGACCTCTCGGCGCACCACTTCCTCGAAGCGCTGGCCAGTGCCGTGCACCGGCAAGCCGCTGCCCTCCACCGCCGCGTCTACCTGATTGCCGAAAGCGACCTCAATGACACCCGCCTGCTGCGGCCGCCGGCCCTGGGCGGCTACGGCCTTGATGCGCAGTGGAACGACGACTTCCACCACGCCCTGCATGCCCTGCTCACCGGCGAGCGCCATGGCTACTACCAGGACTTTGGCACCCTTTCCCACCTCGCCAAGGCCTTCCGCCTCGGCTACGTCTACGACGGCCAGTACTCGACGTACCGGCAGCGCCACCACGGCAACTCCTCGCGCGCCGTCCCCGCCCACCGGCTGGTGGTCTTTGCCCAGAACCACGACCAGGTGGGCAACCGCATGCGGGGCGAGCGGCTAAGCCAGCTCGTCTCCTTTGAAGGGCTAAAGCTCGCTGCCGGGACGGTGCTCCTGTCGCCTTTCCTGCCCTTGCTTTTTATGGGCGAAGAGTACGGCGAGACGGCGCCGTTTCCCTACTTCATCAGCCACAGCGATCCGGACCTGGTGGCTGCCGTGCGCGAGGGACGGCGCCAGGAGTTTGCCGCCTTCCGCTGGCAGGGCGAGCCCCCCGATCCCCAAGACGAGGCGACCTTTGCCAGCGCCAAGCTCAACCACGCTTTGCGGCAGCAAGGGCACCACCGCGTCCTCGAGGACTTTTACCGCGAGCTGCTGCGTCTGCGCACCTCGCTGCCGGCGCTGGCAAGCCTTGACAAAGAGGCGCAGGAAGTGGTGCGCCACGAGCGGGCCCGTGCCCTCAGCGTGCGGCGCTGGCACGACGGCGACGAGGTGTTGCTGCTGCTTTGCTTCGGCAGCGCGCCGGCGTCTCTCACCGTGCCGCTGCCTGCCGGCCAGTGGCACAAGCGCCTCGACTCGGCCACAGCGCGCTGGCAGGGGCCGGGCAGCCCCCTGCCCGAGGTGCTGCACTCGGACGGCGAAGTGACCCTCACCCCGGCACCGCAGAGCGTGGTGCTGTGGCAGCGGCAGACAGAGCCCTGAGCGCAGGCAGACCACACGGCCCGGGGTTCTCCCATCGACGCCAGGCCTGCCGCGTGGTACGATCACGGGTGCTGGCGAACCCCTGAGGCACCAGCAGACGCGGAATCTGGCTCAGGAGGCCCCGGCCGGCCACGGCCTCCCCTTGTAGAGGAGCGGCTCCGATGTACGAGGTCATCCTGCTCGCCGTGGCACTACAGAAGTGGGAGCGCTACAGCGCCCATGCCCTGGCAGCCCGTGACGTGGCCGTGGCCCTGGCCAAAGGCGCAGGGCGGCGCTTGCACGTGCTGAGCGTTTACGACTACGAGTTCGCCACCCCCTCGAGCGGGTTTTCGCCAGAGCTGGCCGCCAGGCTGCGCGAGGAGCAGATGCAGCGCACCGACAGCCTGATGCGGCAGAAGCTCGACGAATTCGTAGCACCCCTTAAAGCGGCCGGCCTGGAAGTGAATGCTCTGCTGCGCGTGGGCAGTCCGCGCAACCTCATCGTACAAACCGCCACCCATCTTAACGCCGACGTGCTGGTGATCGGCAGCCACAGCAAGCGCGGTCTTTTCGACATCACCCTGGGGGGCACGGCGCAGTACGTGAGCCGCCACGCGCCATGCACGGTGGTGCTGGTCACCCCCAAGCGCAAGGCATAACGGCCCTGGCCCCCTGGTCCTGCGTGCCCCAGGGCAAGGCCGGGGGCCTAAAACTGCTGCGCGTACTTCACCTCACAGTAGCTGGTTTTGAACTCGCCGATAAAAAAAGGCTGCAAGGGCGCCAGGATCTCGCGCTGGTAAAACTCGCTTTGCTCGTAAGCGCGCATGTCCTCCAGGCTGTCCCAGAGGCTCACGGCATAGCCGGCGTCGGGATCCTGGACGTCCTGCACCAGCCAGCGGCCCCGCAGCCCTTTGAGGCGGGAGCTCTTGGCCACCACCGCCTGGCGATAGGCCTGCTCGAAAGCGTCCCACTGGCCAGGGCGCAGCTTGCCCCAAGTAATGCGCATGATCATGACGGGTCTCCCGTGTGGTGCCGTGCCAGGGCGCTGCCAAAAGCCGGCGCTGGCTTCCGGCAGCGCCCATTAGCTTCTCGGTCTCAATTCTTGCCCATCTGCGGCTGGCCCTTGAGCTTGGCTAGGAACTGCTCGCGCGGAATCGCAGGCAGAGTCATGATGTTCACCGTACCCCGCGAGCCCAGATCCACCGAGAGGTGCGCGACGGTTTCGTTGTCCGGGGCTTCGATGACGCTGACAAAGTCGTAAGGCCCCAGCAGGGCGTACTGGGCCAGCAGCTTGCAGCCAAAGGCTTCGATTTCGCGGTTGACTTCCTCCAGGCGGCCGGGGTTTTTGTGCAGCGTCTGGCGTCCTTCGGGCGTCAGGGTGCTCAACAGCACGTACGTAGGCATAGCCTGCTCCTTCTGCGGCACCTCCAGCGCTGCCCGACTGCCCGCCGCGGGCAGCCATGCAGATCCCCCGCCGTGCCGGCGGCCAGGGGTATGACCCACTGTAGGCACTCGACTGCGCCCTGTCAATGTCCCGGTCGGGAAACGGCCAGCAATTCGTGCTATGATATGCACTCCGGCGTGCCGCGAGGCGGCGGCCGACGTGCGACGGGAGGCGGCAATGGAACGCTACATCTGCATTCATGGCCACTTTTACCAACCCCCGCGGGAGAACCCGTGGCTAGAAGCCATCGAGCTGCAGGACTCGGCGTACCCTTACCACGACTGGAACGCCCGCATCACCGCCGAGTGCTACGCCCCCAACGCCACCTCGCGCATTCTCGACGGCGACGGCCGCATCGTGCAAATCGTCAACAACTACAGCAAAATCAGCTTCAACTTCGGCCCCACCCTGCTTAGCTGGCTGGAGGAGCACGCCCCCGACGTCTACCAGCGCCATGCTCGAAGCCGACCGCGAGAGCCAGCAGCGCTTTTCCGGCCACGGCTCGGCCCTGGCGCAGGCTTACAACCACATGATCCTGCCGCTGGCCAACCGCCGCGACAAGTACACGCAGGTGCTGTGGGGGCTGCGCGACTTCGAGTACCGCTTTGGCCGCAAGCCCGAGGGCATGTGGCTGCCCGAGACGGCCGTCGACTTGGAAACCCTCGACATTCTGGCCGAGCTGGGCCTCGCCTTTACCATCCTGGCCCCCATCGCAGGCCAGCCGCGTGCGCCGCCTGGGCAGCCGCTCCTGGCGCGACGTCAGCGGCGGCCGCATCGACCCTTCCCAGGCTTACCTGCTGCGCCTGCCCTCGGGGCGCAGCATTGCCCTTTTCTTCTACGACGGCCCCATCTCGCGGGCGGTGGCTTTCGAGCGCTTGCTTATTAGCGGCGAGGCCTTTGCCCAGCGCCTGGTGGGCGCCTTTTCCGAAACCCGCTCCTGGCCGCAGCTGGTGCACATCGCCACCGATGGCGAGACGTACGGCCATCACCACCGCCACGGCGACATGGCGCTGGCTTACGCCTTGCACTACATCGAGCACCACCAGCTGGCCCAGCTCACCAACTACGGCGAGTACCTGGAGAAGCACCCGCCCACCCACCAGGTGGAGATCTTCGAAAACACCTCCTGGAGCTGCGCCCACGGCGTGGAGCGCTGGCGCAGCGACTGCGGCTGCAACTCTGGCGGCCATCCCGGCTGGAACCAGGCCTGGCGTGGGCCGCTGCGGCAGGCGTTTGACTGGCTGCGCGATACCCTGGCGCCGGCCTTTGAAGAGGCCGCCCGTCCCTTCTTGCACGACCCCTGGGCAGCGCGCAACGACTACATCGACGTTGTCCTCGAGCGCTCACCCGAGCGGCTGGCGGCGTTTTTCGAGCGGCACGCGCGGCGCCCTTTGAGCGAAACCGAGACCACCACCGTGCTCAAGCTCCTCGAACTGCAGCGCCACGCCATGCTCATGTACACCAGCTGCGGCTGGTTCTTCGACGAGCTCTCCGGCCTCGAAACCATGCAGGTCATCCAGTACGCCGGCCGCGCCGTGCAGCTGGCGCAAGAGCTCTTTGGGGACACCCTCGAAGCGCAGTTCCTCGAGCGCCTCGCGGCGGCCAAGAGCAACTTGCCCGAACACCGCGACGGCCGCCACCTCTACGAGAAGTGGGTAAAGCCGGCCATGGTGGACTGGGAGAAAATCGGGGCCCACTACGCGGTGCGCTCGCTTTTTGAACCCTATCCCGAACACGCCCGCGTTTACTGCTATACCGCCGACGTCGAAGATTACCGCAGCCTGGAAGCAGGCAAAGCCAAGCTGGTGGTGGGGCGAGCCCGTCTCGCCTCGACGATCACCCTGGAGACGGCCCGCCTCAGCTTTGGCGTACTGTACTTTGGCGATCACAACCTCAACGGCGGCGTGCGGCCTTTTGTGGACGACGCCACCTACGACAACACGGTGCACGAGCTGACCGAAGCCTTTTCCCGCGCCGACTTTCCCGAACTCATCCGCCTCTTGGACCGCCACTTTGGCGAGTCGACGTACTCCCTGCGCTCGCTCTTTCGTGACGAGCAGCGGCAAATCACCCACCGCATCCTGGAAGCGACGCTGGCCGAGACGGAAGCCATCTACCGCCAGATCTACGAAAATCGCGCCCCGCTCATGCGCTTCCTCACCGACCTGCACATTCCCCTGCCGCGCGCCTTCCAGGCGGCAGCCGAGTTTGTCCTCAACAGCGACCTGCGCCGCGTTTTCGAAACCGAACCCCTCGACCCCGAACGCCTCGATGCCCTGCTTGAGGCTGCCAGGCTGGTAGGCATTGCTTTTGACGCCGCCACCCTGAGCTTTGCCATCACTCAGAGCCTCAACCGCCTGGCCACGCAGCTACACGCCCAGCCCACCGCGCTGGCCCTGCTCCAGCAGCTAGAAACCGCGGCCAGCATGGTGCACCGGCTGCCCTTTGAGGTGGACTTGTGGCAGGTGCAAAACGTCTGCTACGACCTGGTGCAGCGGCACTACGGCGAGATGCGCGCCCGCGCCGAGCAGCACGACGCAGAAGCCGAGCAGTGGCTGACCCACTTCCGCTCCCTTTGCACGTTGCTGGCCCTGCGCCTCGAGGCCTGAGGCGCAGCGCGGCCTGGCTAATCCCAGGCCAGCAGCAAGGCGGTGTGCGCAGGCAGAGAAAGGGCGGTGGCCGTGACGGTGCTGCGTGCGCCACGGCCTCCGTAATCCCGCGCCGCGGTGTCAAGCAGCACGCGCCCGGCCCCGGGAGGCAGCGAGGTGCGAAGCGCGCTGCGGTGCAGCTGGGTGGCAGCGCCAAAGTTGGCCAACAGCAGCCGGGGCGTGCGGGGATGGCGCCAAGCCACCACCAGCAAATCGGGAGTAGCCGCCCAGGCGTCAAGCAGAAAGCGGTCCTGCTGGGCAAGGACGGGATCGGCACGCCGCAGGCGCAGTAAGTCGGCATAGAGCCGCTGCATTTCCCGTCCGGGGGACTGCTCGCTTTCATGAAGCGGCAGCTTGCAGCGCCGGAAGGTTGCCTCGTCCTGGGGATCGGGAAGCCGTGCCAGGACCTCGGCTGTGGCCACCGCTGCCAGCTCGCGCCGGCGCGCAGCGGCCACGCGGCGCCCGAGGGGCCGGGGGGTGGTCGGTGAAGTACAAAAACGGCGACGAGGCAACGAACTCCTGGCCCATAAAGAGCAGCGGCGTGTAGGGCAGCAGCAGCAACAGCGCCGAGGCGACGCGGTAGCGCGCCAGATCGAGGCGGTGGTGCAGGCGCTCGCCCAGGGGGCGGTTGCCGACGTGGTCGTGGTGCTGCAAGCAATACTGAAACTGCCACGCCGGCTGCTGGCGCGCCGGCGTGCCGCGGGGGCGGCCCAGGTACGACGACCACTGCCCTTCGTAGAGGAACCCTTGGCGGAGGGTGCGCGCCACCTCGGCCAGGGTACCGGCGTAGTCCTGGTAACGGCCCTGTCCTTCCCCGGTAAGGTAGCGGTGCAGTGCCCAGGCAAAGTCGTCGGCCCAGACAGCGTCAAAGCCGTAGCCGCCGGCGGCAGGAGGCAGCACGTAGCGCACGTCGTTGTCGCTGGTTTCGGCAATGAGTACCACCGGCCGGGGCACGGCAGCCCGCGCGCGCTGCACCAGTTCTTGCAAAATATGGGGCTGCGTGCGGTCGTACATGTACGACACGGCGTCCAGGCGCAGGCCGTCGAGGTGGTACTCGCGCAGCCAGAAGCAGGCGTTGTCGAGTACCAGCTGCCGCACCCAGGCGCAGTGCGGCCCGTCGAAGTTGAGCGCCGGGCCCCAGGGCGTACGGTAGCGGGTGCTGAAGTAATAGGGCGAGAACTGCCCCAGGTAGTTGCCCTCTGGCCCCAGGTGGTTATAGACGACGTCGAGGATCACGCCCAGGCCGCACTGATGGGCGGCGTCGACGAGGCGCTTGAGGGCCAGAGGGCCACCATAGTTGGCGCTGACGGCAAAGGGGTAGACGCCGTCGTAACCCCAGTTCCAGCGCCCTGGAAAGGCGGCCACCGGCATCAACTCCAAGGCACCGATTCCCAAGGCACGCAGGCGGGGAAGCTGGTCGATGAGAGCTTCGCACGTGCCTGCCGGCGTGGCGGTCCCCACGTGGCACTCGTAGAGCACCAGGCCGCGAATCTCAAGGCCAGGCCAGTCCTGGTCATGCCAGTGGTAGGCGGCAGGATCGACCACTTCTGAGGGGCCGTGCACGCCCAGGGGCTGGCTTCGCGAGTAGGGATCGGGGAAAGGGCCGCGGTCGTCGAGCCAGTACGTGTAGCGCGTCCCGGGAGGGCACGCCGGCACCTGCACCTCCCACACCCCCTCGGCGACCTGCCGCAGGGGAAGGTGTTGCCGGCGGGGGGTGTGCAGCGCCACGGCGACGCGCTGCGCCAGCGGCGCCCAGACGCGAAAGACTACCCCCGCGGAGGTAACCGTGGCCCCTAGGAAGGGGGTCCAGGCTGACGGCGCCGCTGCCGAAGCCATGGCGTTTTAGCCCTGCTTGCCCAGGTAACGGTAAAGCAGCTCTTGCCACAGAGGCCGGCGCAACTGCTCGAGCAAGGTGCGGTTGAGGGCTTCGCGCAGCGGGCTGCCCGGAGGCAAGGCAATCGCGTAGTCCTGTCGTTCAAACGTGACAGGGAGAACTTCGATCACATCGCGAAACGCCGTCAGGGCCAGGTGGCGTAGCAGGGGGGCATCGTATACCACGGCGTCAATCTCGTCGCGCTGGATCGCCTCAAGGGCGACCTGCGGAGTGGGATAGAGGCGGAAGAGCAGGCGGCGCTCACGCAAGGCGGCTTCACTGGTGGTATGCTGAATCGCTCCCACGCGCACGCGCGCTAAGTCCTCGGGCCCCCGCACCACGACGCCGAGCTGATTGATCGTCAACGCGGTGGCAATCGCTGCGGTGAACCCTGAAATGGTAATAATGGACGCAAACATCCACACCAGGGCTACCGCACGGCCCCACCTCGTTACCGGGACTTTATCCCCGTATCCAACCGTGGTCATGGTCACGGCAGCCCACCACACGCCGGAGCCCAGGCCTTGGGCCACACTGCCACCAAAGTGGGCCGGATTGCGCCGCCGCTCACACCACCAGACCACCCCGCCCACCGCGAACAGCACGCATGCCAGCACGGCCACGGCACGCACGAAGGGCCAAGAGAAGAAGCCCTCGAGCACTCCTAGCCCCAAATTACGCGCCCGCCGTGCTACCGCAATGCCCAAGCCAGTGGTGTAAAAGGGATGCGTGAAGTCCATCACTTTTTCCCGAGCGGCGGTGACCGTCAGCGCTGCCACGGCGGCATCGAGCTCGCCGGCGGCCACCCCCTCAAGGAGCCCCTGCAAGTCGAGTTCACGCAGCTCATAGGGCAGATTCAGGGCTTGGGCCATGGCTTGCCATAGCTCGATACTGATACCCTCCCAAGTGCCGTCGGGACGCTTCATGGCAAAGGGTGGCGCCTCCTTGGTTCCCACCACGAGCGAGCGCTGCGGCGGCGTTAGCGCCTGTCCCCACAAAGACGTGAAGGGAAGCAGCACGGCAAGGAAGAACGTCAGGAGAAGGTGTTGGATCCACATGGCGAACTTCTCCCTCAGGCGGGTCGTGAGCCAGATCTATCGCGCCAAGAGCAGGCGCATGCCCGCCACCAGGGCTGGCTGCCGCGATGCGTCTCCCCCGGGGTGGGCCAGGACTTGCAGGTGTACGGAGAGGCCCAGGTGAGGCCCAAAGCCAAGGCGGTAGTACGCTTCGACCACCGTCTCGGGCGCCGTTGCCGGCAGCTCGCCGTGCGGGACGGCCTGTCCCACGGCAAGTGCGGCCGTATCGGTAGGCCGCTGCCACGGCGTGCCCGCAACCTGCACCCCCGCACTCCAGCTCATTGCAACCGCCTGGTGCTGGTAGGCCCAGCGCACAAACGCCGTTACCGGCGACCACAGCGGGCGGTCGTAGCTAAGGCCCACCCCCCACGGCAGGCCAGAAGGGGGGGCCGTCGGTCTCCCCGCCATACCAACCGTAGAGGCGGCAGTGGCCTTGCAGCCAGTGCCCGCAAGGGCGCAGGCCAAGCTCGAGGATAACAAACGGCGAGGCAACGAGCCCGGCCACGTCCGCAGCGGCCCAAGCAGCCGCCACTTCCGCGCCCGCCGCCGGGCGCCACTGCAGCCGCAGGCCTGGACCAGGATCAGGAAAGGCCACGCCAGGGGCGTTGACCAAGCCCGGAGCCAGAAACTGCAGCAAGGGATCGTTGGCCACGGCATTGGTGTCGAAAAAGCGGGTAAGGTCGAGCTTGCCCGCCGTAAGGGCAAAGCGCCCTTCCTGCCACATATACCAGAGCTCCGTCAGCCCCAGGCGTGCATGCGGTGGCCCAGCCTCGGCATTGACGCCGAAGAAGGCTTCGGCAAGGTCTCCCGAAAGTCCTGGCCCCTGAGCGGCTTCGAGCAGAAGGAACAGCCGGCTGCGGCGGTCAAGCCGCAGCCCGCCTTCGAGGTCAAGCGACCAGGTTGCCGCCGTCTCCCCGGAATCGAGACGGGCCTGCACGATACCCGCCAGGCGGGCGTGCCCTTCTAGGCGCTGCCTTACGGCATCCGCAAGCGCCGGCCACCAGGCCAGGGCAGATGCCGCAGGCCGGCAGGCGGAAGGCAACAGCACGGCCAGCATCAGAATACGGGTAACTTGCCGCGTCAGGCGCGCGGCCCCTCCCTGCACCACAGGCCAGTTCAGTCAAGCCGGCGCGCCGGCTCGTCCATCATCACCCGCAGGGCCGGCGGCATCCCGTCCTTGGCCTGGCCCCAATAAAGCGTGCGGTGCGGGAAAGGAATCTGGATGCCCCGGGCATCAAAAGCAAGCTTCATGCGGCGGTTGAACTCGCGGCCCACGCGCCACTGCTGCAGCGGTCGGGTTTTGATGCGGGCGCGGATGACCACCGCCGACTCGTCAAAGCGATCGAGCCCCAGCACTTCCAGCGGCTCCAGGATGTCGCGGCCGTAAGCCGGATCGCGGCGCAACTCCTCGTCCACTTCACGCAGCACCGCGATTACGGCATCCACGTCCTCACGGTACGCCACGCGCACGTCGAGCAGATAGCGCGAGAAGTCCTTGGTCATGTTGGTCACCAAGTCGATGGAGCTGTTGGGAATGACGTGCACGTTGCCCGAGAGGTCGCGGATGGTGACCGTGCGCAGCGTCACTTTCTCCACCTGCCCTCCGATGCCGCGCAGCATGACGACGTCCCCCACCGACAGGCTGTCCTCGAAGAGGATGAAGAGGCCGTTGATCACGTCCTTGATCAGAGACTGGGAGGCAAAGCCCACGGCCAGGCCGAAGATCCCGACGCCAGCCAGGATGGGGCCGGTAGCCACGCCGAGCTGCTCTAGGACCACGAGAGCGGCGGCAAACACCGCCCCCACGTTGACCAGCGTCTGGACGAGCGGCACCAGGGTCTTCACCTTGCGGCCGGGCTCGCGCGTCGCCCCTGCCGCAGTGGTGCGCGGCTGCAGCAGGTACTCCACCAAAGCGCGGCTAATCTGCATGAGCACCGCCACTAAGGCCACCGCCAGCACGATGATTCCGGCACGCTTGAGGATCTGGGACCCCAAGGGCGAGGTGACGAACCAGGAGACCGAAAAGCCCCACAGCTCGAGGATAATGCCTACGGCCAGCAGTCCCAGCAAGGCATTACACAGCTTTCGCCCTACCGTAAAGTAGCGCTCAGCAGTCGCTTCGATGTCGGCGTAGCGTTGCCCCAGGCGCCCCCCGGCACTGAAGAGCAGCTGCACCGCCCGTTGCAACAAGCGCATCACCAGCATCACCAGCAGCAAGCGCAGGGTCAGGACCACCGACAGCGACTCCAGAGCCCGGAACCAGATGAAGCGGGCCGCATAGCGGTAGCCCAAGATGTCGAGCACCATGATGCCCACCAGACCGGCAAGCAGAAGGCCGTGCAGCAGCGGCCAGACGCGCCACAGCAAGCCCTGCTGCGCGCGGCTGCGCTCGAGCACCGCCGCCATCAGGGGCTGGCTGCGCCAGCCCAGCACGCCCACCACCAAGACCACCACGGCTTGAAACGCCAGAAACAGGAGGCGTGCCAGCGCCAGGCTGCCTGCCGCTGCCTGCGCTTCCCCCGGGGCGACGAGCACCACGTGGCGCGGCACGAGAAACAGCACGGCGGCAAAGCACAGCACCACGAGGCTGCGCCGCAGGAAGCGACACAACTCGGCCCCGATGCCCCAGAAGTGCTGGCCCCAGCCCCCGGGCTGCAGCACGGTGCGCGCCAGCGACGCCACGCCCAGCACCAGGGCGATCACCTGCACCCCGCCCAGCAGGGCCTGGGCAAACTCGGCATCGGCATACGTCGGCGGCAAAAAGAGGCGGCGCATCCAGGCCAGCAAGGCCACGTAAGCCGGCCACACGGCGGCGTGCAGCAGGGCTAGGACGGCGCCAGACAGGCGCGGCGGCTCCCCGCGCTGCTGGGCCGCGGCTACCGCCGCACCCAGGGCCCGGCGCAGCTGCCGGCGCAGGCGCACTGCCAGCCACGGCAGGGCCACTCCCTAGCAGCGGCAGCAGGCCCCACAGGGGGACGGTGTCGCGCAGGGTCGTCCAGAGCCAGGCGCGCTCGGTGCGCAGGAAGGCGCGCAGGCGCGCCACCTGGTGCAAGGCACCGGCGACGGCAGCGCGCAGCAGCGGCGCGCGAATGGCCTCGGCATCACGCAGCCAGAACATCTTGGTCAGCACCGCGAGGTAGCTCTCGTCAAGCAGCCGCCGGTACTCGCGGTGCAGGGCCAGTAGCCGGCTGGTGTCCTGCACCAGCTCGGCCAGCACCTGCTGCTGTTCGCGCAGGGCCGCTCTTTGCTCCTCCAGCACGCCGCGCAGGCTGGCCAACGCGGCCTCGCGGGGCGCGACCGGCTGCGCCTGCACCACCGGCAGCACCGCGGCTCAGGCGCGCCTCGGCCTGGCGGTCAAACTCGTAGAGGCGGTCGTCGAGGGCAAAGAGCTGCTCGGTGAGGGCACGCAGCCGCGCCGTCAGGGCCTGCAGCGGCTTGTCGCTGGCCCGCAAGCGCTCGCGGCGCAGCTGCTCGAACGCCACCAGCAGCCGCTGCGCCACGCCCTCGCCGCTGGCATACTTTTCCACCAGCGACAAGAGGCGGTTCATGTCCTGCTGCACTTGTGCCAGGCGCTTTTCTTGGGCCAGGATCGTTTCGCCAAGCTCATGCAGCTGCTGCCGGTAGGCGGCCGTCTGCTTGCGAATGTCCACCGTTTCCAGGCTCACCGCCAGGCGCAGGGCCTCTGCCGGGTCGGCCGTCTGTTCCATCTTGCGCTGCAGCGTCTCTGCCGCGGTGCTCAGCCGCGTCTGCTGGCGCTCCAGCGCCTTGGCCAGGACCTGGCGGACCTGTTCGAGCTCCTGCTGCGCCAGCTGCAACCGCAGCTGGGCCACGGCCAGGGAGGCGTCGTGTAAGGGGCCGCGGCGGGTCAGCCACTCGCGCTCGGCTTCCAGCGCCTCCAGCTCGACCTGCACCAGCTGCCGCTTGAGGGCCACCAACTCCGCTTCCAGCACGGCCCGCGGTCCGTTGCCGGCGGCCTTGGCACGGGCCGCCAGCAAGGCTTTTTCTAGCTGCGCCTGCTCGGCCGTCTTCTGCTCCAGCTCCTTAGGCAGGGCGGCTAGCCGCACCTCGGCTGCCGTATTGCGCTTTTGCAGCTCGGCCATCTCGGCCTGTAGTGCCTTGAGCTGCGCCTCGAGCTCGTCGCGCAGCGCCTCGCTGACCTGCGCAAACGTGCGCGGCGCCTGGGCTTCCAGGCGCTTGCGCTGGGCGGCCAGCTCTTGCAGCCGCTGCGGCAGCGCCGCCAGCTGGGCCTGGAAGGCGTCGCGCCGCTGCAGGGCTTCGGCGATGGCCGCCAGCACGCCAAGCTGCTGCTCCAGCAGCGCCCGCGTGGCCTCGACTTCCTCTTTGGGCAGCGACGACTTGGCCAGGGCCTCCAGCTGGGCTTGCAGCGCGTCACGGCGGGCAGCGAGGCGCTGCGGCGAGAGCGCCGCCTCCGCATCGGGCGCCGGCGCCGGGGGCGCCTGCGCCCACCCCTGCGAGGAAACCAGAGCGGCAAGGGCACAGAGGAGAATCCCCAGGAGTATGCGCTTCATCACCGAAACCTCTACCGAAGGGACAAGCAAACGGCCGGGTTTTGAAAGCATAGCACAGCCCCCCTAGGGCTGCACGCGCCGGCGCCTTGCCGGAACAGCACAAAACTTGCTACGCTTTTCGTCTCGGTTGGGCAAACGACGCCGACGAGCAAGGAGACACCGATGCGCGCCCCTGGCAGCGGCTACCCGCTGGAAGACGATCCCCTGTGGTATAAAGATGCGATTATCTACGAGCTCCACGTGCGGGCCTTTTACGACAGCAACGGCGACGGCATCGGCGATTTCCGCGGCCTGACGCAGAAGCTCGACTACTTGCAAGATCTGGGGGTCACCGCCATCTGGCTGTTGCCTTTTTATCCCTCGCCGCTGCGCGACGACGGCTATGACATTGCCGACTATACCAGCATTCATCCCCACTACGGCACCCTGCGCGACTTCCGCACCTTTCTGCGCGAGGCGCACCGCCGCGGGCCTGCGCGTCATCACCGAGCTGGTGGTCAACCACACCTCCGACCAGCACCCCTGGTTCCAGCGCGCCCGCCGCGCCCGCCGCGGCAGCCGCTGGTGGAACTTTTACGTGTGGAGTGACACCCCTGACCGCTACAAAGAGGCCCGCATCATTTTCAAGGACTTCGAGACCTCCAACTGGGCCTGGGACCCGGTCGCCAACGCTTACTACTGGCACCGCTTCTACGCGCACCAGCCAGACCTCAACTACGACAGCCCGCACGTGCGCCGCGCCGTCTTCCAAGTCCTCGACTTCTGGCTGGAGATGGGGGTGGATGGCATGCGGCTCGACGCCGTGCCCTACCTCTACGAGCGCGAAGGCACCATTTGCGAGAACTTGCCCGAGACGCACGCTTTTCTCAAAGCGCTGCGGCGTCACATGGACGCCAAGTTTGCCAACCGCATGTTCCTTGCCGAGGCCAACCAGTGGCCTGAGGACGCGGCGGCTTACTTCGGAGACGGCGACGAGTGCCACATGAACTTCCACTTCCCGCTCATGCCGCGCCTGTTCATGGCCACGCGCATGGAGGACCGCTATCCCGATCCTCGACATCCTGCAGCAGACGCCGCCCATCCCCGAAAACTGCCAGTGGGCGCCTCTTCCTGCGCAACCACGACGAGCTCACCCTGGAAATGGTCACCGACGAGGAACGCGACTACATGTACCGCGTCTACGCGCGGGATCCCCACATGCGCATCAACCTGGGCATCCGCCGCCGCCTCGCCCCCCTGCTGGGCAACGACCGGCGCCTCATCGAGCTCATGAACGGCCTGCTCTTTTCCCTGCCCGGCACACCGGTCATCTACTACGGCGACGAGATCGGCATGGGCGACAACATCTACCTCGGTGACCGCAACGGCGTGCGCACCCCCATGCAGTGGAGCGCCGACCGCAACGCCGGCTTTTCGCAGCGCCAACCCGCAGCAGCTCTACCTGCCGGTGATCATCGACCCTGAGTACCACTACGAGAGCGGTCAACGTGGAGACGCAGCAGAACAACCCGCACTCGCTGCTGTGGTGGATGAAGCGGCTCATCTCGCTGCGCAAGCGCTTCAAGGTCTTTGGCCGCGGGTCTCTGGAGTTCTTGCAGCCAGAAAACCGCAAGGTCCTGGCCTTTGTGCGCCGCTACCAGGAGGAAACCCTGCTCGTGGTCGCCAACTTGTCGCGCTTTACCAGTGTACGGAGCTCGACTTGTCGGCGTTCCAGGGCATGGTGCCCCTTGAGCTGTTTGGCCACACGCGCTTCCCCGCCATCGGCAGCACCCCTTACTTCCTCACCCTGGGCCCCCACGCCTTTTACTGGTTCACCTTGCAGCCGCAGCGCCTCGAAGTGGCTGCCACTGCCGAGCGGGCGCTGCCGACGCTGAGCGTGCCGGGGCAGTGGGACGCGGTGCTGCACAACCGCCACAAGAGTGCCCTTGAGGCCCTCTTGCCCGACTACCTGCGGGCGCGGCGCTGGTTTGGCGGCAAGGCGCGCACCATCGAGACGCTGGCGCTGCGCGAGGCCATTCCCGTTCCCCGCGAGGAACCCCTGGGCTATCTCACCCTGGTGGGCGTCGAGTACACCGAAGGCGAGCCGGAAACCTACAGCTTGCCGCTGACGTTCGTCACCGGCGAACAGGCGCTGCGGCTCCAGGGCACGCCGGCGGCCATTGCGCGCCTGCGGGTGCAGGGAAGACAGCAAGAGCAGGAGGGCCTGCTGTGTGACGCCTTGTGGGACCGGGAGTTCAGCAAGACCCTGCTCGCTCTCATTGCCCGTGGCCGCCGGCTGCCGGCGCCGGCCGGCGAGCTGGTGGCCACCCCTACCCGCCCCTTCCGCCGCCTGCTGCGCTCGAGCGCGGCGCTGGAGCCGGCTCTGCTGCGCGCCGAGCAGAGCAACACCTCGGTGGTCTACGGCGATCTCTTCATCCTCAAGCTCTACCGGCGCCTCGACGAAGGCCTCAATCCCGACTTGGAAATTGGCCGCTATCTCACCGAGGTGTGCCAGTTTGCCAACACCGCGCCGGTGGCCGGCGCCCTCGAATACCGCCGGCAAGAGGGAGAACCCCTCACCCTGGCCATTTTGCAAAGTTTTCTCCCCGTGCAGGGCGACGCCTGGCAGTATACCCTCGACAGCGCAGGGCGCTACTACGAGCAGGTGCTGGCCCGGCGGGCCGAACTTGGCGAGCCCCCGCTGCCGGCCAAGTCCCTCTTGGAGCTGAGCGCCGACGCGGTGCCGGCGCTGGTGGAGGAACTGGCCGGCCTCTATCTAGAAGCGGCCCAGCTGCTGGGGCAGCGCACCGGCGAGCTGCACGTCGCGCTGGCCCAGGCCAAGGACGACCCCAACTTTGCCCCTGAACCCTTCACCGACTTTTATCGCCGCAGCCTCTACCAGAGCATGATGGTCCAAGCCAACCAGACCCTGCAGCTGCTGCGCCAGCGGCTCGACCACCTGCCCGCCCCCGATCGCCCTCTGGCGCAACAGCTTCTCGACTTGCAGGCCGAGGTGCGCCGGCGTTTCCAGGCCATTCGCGACCGCCGCATCGGCGCCATCCGCATCCGCTGCCACGGCGATTACCACCTGGGGCAAGTGCTTTACACCGGTAAGGACTTTATCATCATCGACTTCGAGGGGGAGCCGGCGCGGCCGCTCAGCGTGCGGCGCATGAAGCGCTCGCCCCTGCGGGACGTGGCCGGCATGCTGCGCTCCTTCCACTACGCCGCCTACGGCGCCTTACTGGAGCACGGCGGCATCCGGCCAGAAGACATTCCTGCCCTCGAACCGTGGGCACGCTTCTGGTACCTGTGGGTGAGCGCGGTGTTTCTCAAGAAGTACCTGGAAGTGGTGGCGCCGGCGGCGCTCTTGCCGGCCAATCCGGAGCACCTGCGCCTGCTGCTCGACGCGTACTTGCTGGAAAAGGCTCTCTACGAGCTCGCTTACGAGCTCAACAACCGCCCCGACTGGGTGCGCATTCCCCTGCACGGCCTCTTGCAGCTGCTGGCACCGCCGGCCTAAGTTACGGCGTCGGCGGCAGGTACTTGACCAGCGTGGTGCAGTTGCCGCGCGCGTTACCCCGCTCGTAAAGGACGTCGTCGACCAGGACGTGGATGAGAAAGAGGCCAAAGCCGCCTTCGGCAAGCATTTCGGGCGGCGGAGGCATGACGCGCTCGGGAATGAAGACCGGGGCGCTGTCGCGTACCGTGATGCGCACCGCATCGGGGTCGCGGCAGAGGCAGATCTCGATGCTTCCCTCTTCTTCCCCCCGGTAGCCGTGGCGGATGATGTTCGTACACAGCTCGGTCACCGCCAGGCTCAAGTCAACGATGAGGTCGGCAGCCACCGCCCAGCGCCGCAGCACCCGTTGCAGCCAGCGGCGGACGTAGGGGAGCTGGCGCAGGCGGCTGGGCACGACGAGGGTGGCACGCTGCGAAGACACCCCTTGCTCCTTATTCGTCCGCTTTGAGCACCACCAGGGTGACGTCGTCGTCGAGGTGCTCCTGGCTGTGGCGGCGCACTTCGGCCAGAATCGCCCCCACCGCGTCGCGGGCCCGCCGCGGCCCCACGGCGGCCACGCAGGCGCGCAGCCGCTCGTCGCCAAAGCGGGTGCCGGCAGGTCCTCGCGCCTCGGGCACCCCGTCGGTGTAGAGCACCAGCGCATCGCCGGCCGCAAAGGGCAGCTCGCGCTCGTCAAAGGTCGCCTCGGCGACAAAGCCAAGCACGAACCCCGTGGCCGCCAGCGGCACCACCTCCCCGCTGGCCTGCCGGTACAGCAGCGCCGGATGGTGTCCGGCGCTGGCATAGCACAGGCGGTGCGCTTCCAGGTCAAGGAGGACGAGGCACACCGAGATGAACTGGCCCGTCTGATCGAGGTCGCGGTACAGGGCGTCGTTGAGCTGCCGCAGGATCTGCGCCGGCTGCGTCGTGTAGCGGCACAGCAGCCGCAAAGCGCTGCGCACCGACGTCATCAGGAGCCCCGAGGCAATGGAGTGGCCCGAGACGTCGGCAATCACCGCACCCACGCGGCGCGGGCCCAGGGGCAGCAAGTCGTAGTAATCGCCCCCCACGCGGTTGCTGGTCAGGTAAGCCACCCCCACCTCCAGGCCGGCCACTTCCACGTCGGCCGCCGGCAACAGCTGGCGCTGCAAGGCTTCGGCCAAGGCCAGCTGCTGGCGCAGGCGCTCCGCTTCGACCAGCCGCCGCGCCTGGCGCAGGTTGTGCAAGAAGACGCCAGCGTAGGTGCCCAGCGACTGCACCATTTTGGCCTCGCCGGCGCTAAACGGCGCCGCTGCCTGCTTCTGCAAGACAAGGGCCCCCTCGGGACGCCGCTGAATGAGGATGGGGGCAATAATGGTCGGCCGGTCGGGCTGCTGCCCTTCTGGCATGGCCCCGACGTTGTAAGTCAGGCCGCGCTGCAGCGCCGATTCGAGCACGGGAAACACCGCTACCGGCCGTTCCCGCAAGGAAGCACAGACCTCTCCCTGCGCGGCCATCACCGCCAGCCCCTCCGCCCGCGGCAGCAACACCATCCCGCCCTGGGCGGTGGTGGCCAGCAGGGCTTGCTGGAGCAGCCGCTCGCACAGCTGCGCCTCTTCCCTCGCCCCGCCCAGGGTTTCGGCAAGCTCGTAGAAGAGCGAGATCTCCTCGCGCGTGGCCTGCATGCGTGTCGTCAAGTCATCCTTCTCTTGCTGGGCCTGACACCATTGCGCACAGAGGGCAGCCACCGCCTCCAGGTCGCCGCAGGCCTGCTCGGGCCACAAGGCCCAGAGCGTTCGCGGCCGGCCGTCGGGCAACCAGAGGACCGTGCGCTGCGTGCACCCTGTTGCCTCGGGCCAGACAAGCCGGTCGGCCTGCGCGTCGTACACCGGCGCCGTCTGGGGGCCGGCGGCAAGGGGTGGAGTGACCAGCTCCAGCACACGGCCGTCGGTAACCGCGAGGCGGGCGGGCA
Source organism: Candidatus Tectimicrobiota bacterium (assembly GCA_026005175.1). Taxonomy (GTDB): domain Bacteria; phylum Tectomicrobia; class Entotheonellia; order Entotheonellales; family Entotheonellaceae; genus BPKO01. Next base: position 413,945 of record BPKO01000002.1, on the reverse strand, counting down.
AGGCGGTAGCAAGCCGCACCAAGAGCGGATGCAACGCGGCAAGAAGCTGCTGTGACATCCAAAGGAAGTCCTGGCAGGCTTACGTACGGCCACTCATATGGCGGATGGCCTCGGAGACGTCGCCGTGCACGTCAAAGGCGCGGTCGAGCCGTGTCAGCTCCAGCACCCGCCGCACCGCCGGCTGCAGGGAGGCAAGGGCCAAGCGCCCGGCGCCGCTGCGCACCCGCTTGAAGCAACGCACCAGCGTGGCCAGCCCCATGCTGTCGATAAACGGGACGTCGTGCAAGTCAAGCACCACACGCCGTTGCCCCTGGGTAAGCAGGCGCTCAATGGTGTCGCCCAGCTCGCTGTGGTGGGCGGCATCGAGCTCGCCACTTACTTCGACCACTGCCACCCCTTGCTCTTCGTGCACACTCAGCCCCATGGTTGCGCTTGGCTCCCCTTCCTGAACCGGTGTCTGCCCCCGCTCGCCTGCCGCCCCACGTGCGGCGTACAAAGTATAGCGCACCGGCACCGCAAGTGACGAGAGCGCGTCAGGGAACAAGGCGCTGCAGCAGGGCAACGGGAAAGGTGCGGCACACCTCGGCCAGCCGCAGCACCTCCTGGCCGCGGTGGCGCTGCGGGACCACCGTTTCCCCAGTAAGGAGGTGGCGGTAGGGGTGGCCGGCCAGCGAGGGCGGCAGCACCACGGCGGTATCGCCCCACACCGCCTCGCCCAGTGGCGCCGCCGTGGCAGTGGGCTGAAGCCGGGCCACCAGGCGCGGCACCACCACCACCGCCGCGGCCGCGGCAGCGCTGCGGGCAAAGGCAAAGACGTGCTCTTGCCGGCTGCCGGTGGCGGCCAGCGGCAGGTAATCGCCGTCGAGAAAAAGCGCGGCCTGCTGGCGGCGAAAGCGGAGGGTGCGCCAGATAAGAAAGAGCTTGAGGCGCCCGTCGTGGGGCTGCTGCAGCAACTCGGCCACCAGCGGCAGGCGCGCCGGCGGCGCCTGCCAGCGCCGCTGCAGCTCGGCCAGAAATTGCTCGCGCCGCGCGTAGTCTACAGGGCGGCGGTTGTCCGGATCGACGAGGCTGAAGTCCCAGAGCTCGCACCCCTGGTAGAGGTCGGGCACGCCGGGCACGGTGAGCTTGAGCAGGGTCTGCGCCAGGGCATTCCACATCCCATAGGCGGCCACGCGCGCCTGAAAGCGGCCAAAGTCGGCCAGAAAATCGGCGCCGCGCGCCTCGTCGAGCACCGCGTCGATGAACTGCACCACCGCCGCTTCGTAGGCCTGATCCACGTGCAGCCAGCTGGTGTGCACTTTGGCCTCGCGCAGCGCTTTGACCATGTAGGCCTGGATGCGCTCTTGGAAGGCAATGCGGGCCTCCGGCGTCAGGGGCTCCAGGGGCCAGGCCCCTAGCAGCGTCTGGTAAAGCAGGTACTCTTCCTGGCGGCTAGGCACCGAGCGCCCGGCGACCAGCACGCGATGGGGCTGGTTGAGCCGGTGCCAGCGCCACAGGGCCTCGCGCCACTCTGCCACCAGCTCCGAAAGCACGTTGAGGCGGGCACGCACGTCCTCGCTGCGCTTGGTGTCGTGCGTCGAAGTGGCGACCAGGGTGGCCGGCCAGCGCCGCTGGCGCTCGCCGTGGCGCCGGTGCGCTTCGGCCACCGCCAGGCCAAAGCGGTCGGGATGGCCGCCCACTTCGTCGAGCGAAGCCAGCGGCGTGTAGCGGTACAGGGCCGTGTCTTCAAAGCCCTTGGCCATGGCAGGGCCGGTGAGCTGCTGCAGCCGGCACACAAAGCGCCGCTGCGCCTGCCGGGTGCTGCTTTCCTCGGGTGCGCGCTGCAAAAGCACCTCGGCCAGCACGTCGAAGGCCTCGTGCAGCGCCGGGCAGCGCTGCCGCGCCGCGGCCAAGGCCGCGGTGAGCACCGCGGCGTCGGCGTCTGACAGCGCGTCGTCTTCTTCCCGCACGTAGGTGCGGTAGACGGGGAAGCAGGCGACCACTTCCCGCAGGGCGGCGGTGAGGGCCCGCCGCGAGACGTCGCGCCAGCGGCGCTGGCCGGCCACCAGGCGCGCCAGCTGCCAGCCCAGGGCCTCAAGCTCGGCCGCCAGGGTGGTCTGCAACACGAGCCGCTTGGCCTCGTAGAGGAGGTCGGCAAAAGGCTGGCGGCTGCCGGTGAACTCCAGGTAGAGGGCGCGCAGGGCCTCGGCCTGGGTGGCATCGACAAAGAGGGCGTTGAGCTCGTTGAGGGCATCGTAGCCGGTGGTGCCTTCCACCGGCCAGCTCTCGGGCAAGGACTCCTCGGCGTCGAGGATTTTTTCCACCACCACGTACAGCGGCCGTGCCGCCGGGTTCCGTGGCTGCTGCCGGCAAGTAGCGGCAAAGCGCGCTACCAGCGCCTCCAGCGCCGCCGCCTCCCCGCGCGCCGCCAGCCAACCCTGCCCCCAGCGCGCCACGTAAGCCGCTTGCAGCCGCTGCAGATAGTCCTGCGGGTCGTAGAGGCCATCGATGTGGTCGATGCGCAGGCCGGTGACCTTGCCCGCCGCCAGCAGCTCCAAGACAAAAGCGTGCATGGCGGCAAAGACCTCCGGGTCCTCGACGCGCACCGCCGCCAAGTGGGCGATGTCGAAAAAGCGCCGGTAGTTGAGCTCGTCGGCAGCCACGCGCCAGTAGCACAGGCGGTACGCCTGGGCTTCGAGCAAGCCGTGCAGGGCGTCGAAGCTGCGCGGCTCCCCCTTCACCCCGCCAAAAGCCTGCAAGGTCTGCGCCAGGGCGGCTTGCAGCGCCGGGCACTGGGCTTCAAGGCGGGCCAGGCGCTGCTGGGCTGCCGCCGTCTGGCGATAGCGCTGCGCCACGCGCGAAGGCGCCGTTTCCGTGCGCGCCGGCAGCTGCTGCAAAACCGCAAGGATGGCGCGCAGCTCTTCGGTATGCGCGTGCGAGGGGCCAAGCTGGGCCTCCAGCGCGGCCAGACAGGGGCGCAGCAGCTGCGGCGTGGTGCAGGGCGCCAGGGGCAGGCGGTGCGTGTAGTAGTGCACGAAAAACTGGCCTTCGCCATAGGCAAGCTGCAGCTCCTGGTTTTCCAGTACCTGCCCGTACGGTGCTCCCAGAATGGGCAGCAGCACTTTGTGTCGCAGGCCAGGGGTGGGCGGCTCCCAGTCAATGTCGAAAAAGCGCGCGTAGCGCGACGCCGGCCCGTGCGCCAGCACGTCCTGCCACCAGGGGTTGTCGGCTTCGAGTACCCCCATGTGGTTGGGCACGAAGTCAAGAAGGTGGCCCATGCCGTGTTGCTGCAGGGCTTCAACAAAGGCGTCGTAGTCCTCGGGGGTCCCCAGCTCCGGGTTGAGCGCCCCGTAGTCGACGATGTCGTAGCCGTGCGGGCTGCCAGGGCGAGCCTTCAGGTAAGGCGAGGTGTAGCAGTCGCTGATTCCCAGGGCGTGCAGGTAGGGAACCAGGCGCCGTGCCTGGGCAAAGGGGAAGGCCGCATGCAGCTGGAGGCGGTACGTGGCCACCGGCACGCGTCGCTGCCGGGCCAGGGCCGCGCTCAGAGCCTGCCATTGCTGCTCGTCTGCTTGCTCTGCCATGCTGCGTCTCCTCGTGGTGTCTTGACGTTTGTCGCCGCGGTTCTCATTTTTTCTTGCGCGATTCGCAGGGAAGGGGTTGCAAGATGGAAGCGACGCTGCGCACCCGGGCGCTGCGCGACTCCACGCTCGACGGGGCCTTTAGCGCCGTGATGGGCTCGCTCACCGGCGGCGTCTTTCTCACCGGCTTTGCCCTCAAGGTGCTGCACGCGCAACCGCAGCAAATCGGCGTCCTGGCCGCCCTGCCCACGCTGGCCAACTTGGTGCAGCTGGCCGGCTCGTACCTGGTGGAAACCACCGGCCAGCGCAAGCGCTTGTGCCTCCTGGGCTCGGTGTTGAGCAAGACGCTGTGGCTGCTCGTGCTGCTGCTGCCGCTGCTGCCCCTGCCGGCGGCGGGACGGGTGTGGGCCCTGGTGGGGATTCTGGCGCTGACGAGTCTTCTGAGCTCTCTGAGCGGAGTGGCCTGGATGGCCTGGATGAGCGATCTGGTCCCTGAAGCGCAGCGCGGCACGTACTTTGGCAAGCGCAACCTGGTGGCAGCGGCCTGCGGCATGGCGGCGCTGCTGCTGGGCGGCAAGGTGCTGTCGCTGTGGGAGCAGCACTTTGGTGAGGGGCACGCCACCGGCTTTCTCCTCCTTTTTGCCGCCGGCATCGCCGCAGGCGGCGTGTCGGCCTGGTTCCTCTCGCGCGTGCCGGACCTCCCCCCGGCGGCGACAGGGCCGGGGTTCCGCCTGCGCCTTTTTGGACAGCCCTTTCGCGACCCCAATTTCCTTACCCTCACCCTGTTTGTAGCGGCCTGGACGTTTGCCACGCAGCTGGCGGCGCCGTTTTACGGCGTCTTCATGCTCGAGCACCTGCGCGCCGACTTTTCCCTCATGACGGCCCTGTCGACCCTGGCCACCCTGGCCAACATGCTGATGCTCAAAAGCTGGGGGCCGATTGCCGACCGACTGGGCAACAAACCGGTGATCCTGGTGGCCGGGGGAGTGCTGGCGGTGGTTCCCTTCCTCTGGATCCTGGCCCCGCCTGCAGCATACACGCTGCCGCTGGCCGTAGCGCATGCGCTTTCCGGAGCCTGCCTGGCCGGGGCCTCGCTTTCCCAGTTTAACATTCTGCTCAAGCTGGCGCCGCCGGCGGGGCGCTCGGTTTATATCGCCGTCTTCAACGCCACCGTTGGCCTCATTGGCGGCCTGGCGCCGGTGGTGGGTGGCAGCCTGTCGCAGGCCCTGCAGGGCTTCCAGGCCATAATCGGCGGGATCACCCTTAGCAACCTGCACGTGCTCTTTTTGCTCTCGGCGGCGCTCCAGCTCCTTGCCCTGGCGCTGCTGCAGCGGGTGCAGGAGGCGGGAGCCGCCACGCCCATGGCGGTGATCATGCAGCTGCGCAACGACCTCGACCCGCAGGCGGGTCTGGCCAGTGCCCTGGACGTGGCGGTGGTGGAGCTGCGGCGTACCGAAGGGGTACTGCGCCGCCTCGATGCCGCCACCGAGGCCCTGGCCGCGCGCTCCGAGCATCAGGTGGCCCGCCTCGTCGACCGCCTGGCCAAGCCGCTCAAAAAGCTCAAAGACTTCTTGCAAGAGTCTTAAAAAGCCCACGCCAGCGACGACTGCAGGGCAAGGTCGCTTGCTTCCACTCCCGGCTGGGGCTGGCTCTGAAAGCGGGCCAGCAGGCTGAAGCGCAGCGTCAGCCGCTGGCTCAGCGGCGCGGCCAGGGTCGTTTCCCCCTGCAGGCGGTAGTCGCCCAGGTCGACGAGCTCGGGACGCACGACGACGCTGGCGCTCAGCTCGCTGGCCGTGCCGAGCTTTTGCGTCCAGGCCAAGCCAAAGCGTCCGCTAGGCTCAAGGCGCAGGGCCTGCGCCTGGAAGAGCTCCTGGCTCAAGCCAAAGCCCACTTCGGCCTGCAGGCGGGTGCGTGGCGTGTGCAGCAAGACATAGCCGAGGCCAGCCTCCTGCTGGGTGCGCAGCGCGAGCTCCTGAAGGGCATCGTGCTCGGCGCTGAGCACCCCAAAGGAAAAGAAGCGCTCGCCGTGCGCCCGCTGCAAGCGGGCTTCGAGCATCGCCCGCTGCGCCGTGCGCTGGCCTTCGGCTTCGCCAAAGGTGGCCGCAGCGCTGGCCGTAAACGTCGACACCGCCGCTTGGCGCCGCGTGCGCAGGGCAAGCGCCGTGTTCACCGCCTCGGTATTGCCCGTCTGCGCTTGCAAGCCGGCTTCGACCTCGCTGCGCCAAAGCGCCGGCCGCTGCAGCGCGGGGCGCTCCGGCAGAGGCTGCAAAGCCACGAGGGCTTCCGGCCGGAAAGGGGACTGCGCGTCTTCGGTCAAGAGGAGGCCTTCTCCGGCTTCGGTGCGCACCAGCCAGCCAACGCTGACGCGGCCGTCGCGGTAGACGAGGCGCAGCGGGCGCTCGCTGTGCACCGCCACCACGCGTGACCAGGCAACGGCCAGCTCGCCCGCGTAGTCGGTGTGCAGGTGCAGCCGTCCTGCGGCCAGCGCTTGCAGCGTGCCGGAGAGCCGGTCGCCATTGTCGAGGTACACTTCGTCGGCCACACTCTGGCTGCCCATGGCGACGAGGGTGCCAAGGAGGAGGGCAGCAAGGCATGAGCGAGGGCACATCGGCATTCCTCCCACGCGGTTGAGGCAGGGTATCCGCGGCGGCCATTTGCTGGGGGCACCATCAAGCTGTACAATGGAAAACACATGCCAACCGCACGCACGGCAGCGGCGAGAATCCATGACGTACCAACCCATTGAAAACTACGGCGTCATCGGCGATTTGCACACCGTGGCCCTGGTGGGCATGGACGGCTCCATCGACTTTCTGTGCCTGCCGCACTTCGACTCCCCCTCGGTCTTTGCTGCCTTGCTCGACGACCAGCGCGGCGGGCGCTTTCAGATTGCGCCGGTGCTGGGCGGGGCGCGCCAGAAGCAGCTCTACCTTCCCGACACCAACGTGCTGCTCACCCGCTTTCTTTCTCCCGAAGGGGTGGCCGAGATCTCCGACTTTATGCCCGTGGAGCCCGAGGCCAACCACTACCACAGCGTGGTGCGCCGGGCCAAGACGGTGCGCGGCGAAGTCCACTTCCGCATGCTCTGTGCGCCGCGCTTCGATTATGCCCGCGCCGCCCATCGCGTGGAGCAGCGCGACGGCGAGGTGCTCTTTGTGTCGCAGGGGCCTGACGGCACCGCCTTACGCCTGCGCAGCTCGGTGCCGGTGCGCGTCGTGGGCGGCGATGTGGTGGCCGAGTTTACCCTGCGCGCCGGGGAAACGGCGGCCTTTGTCCTCGAGCAGGCCTACCCCGGGGAAGCGTCGCCTTCAGCAGCCCCGGATTACGTCTCGCGCACGTTTAAGGAGACGGTCAACTTCTGGCGCCGCTGGCTTGGCCGCTCGACGTACAACGGCCGCTGGCGCGAGATGGTGCACCGCTCGGCGCTGCTGCTCAAGCTGCTCACTTCCCAGACTTACGGTTCGATCGTGGCGGCGCCAACCTTCGGCCTGCCCGAGGAAATCGGCGGTGTGCGCAATTGGGACTACCGCTACACCTGGATCCGCGATGCTTCTTTTACCCTCTATGCCCTCATTCGCCTCGGCTATACCGAGGAGGCAGCGGCGTTCATGAAGTGGATCGAGGCCCGCTGCGGCGAGCTCGAACCCGACGGCTCCCTGCAGGTGATGTACGGCATCGACGGCCGCCACGACCTGAGCGAAGCGCTGCTGCCGCATCTGGAAGGCTATAGCAAGTCGGCGCCGGTGCGCATTGGCAACAACGCCTACCAGCAGCTGCAGCTCGACATTTACGGCGAGCTCATGGACTCGGTTTACCTCTACAACAAGTACGGCGACCCGATCTCGCACGACTTGTGGCGCGATCTGGTGCGGCTCATCGACTGGGTGTGTACCAACTGGCGCCAGCCAGACGAAGGCATCTGGGAGACGCGCGGTGGCCGCCACGAGTTCCTCTACTCGCGGGTGATGTGCTGGGTGGCGGTTGACCGCGGCATTCGCCTGGCGCAGAAGCGCTCTTTCCCGGCACCGCTGGAGTGGTGGTTGAAGGTGCGGGACGAGATCTACCGCGACATCTTCGAGGGCTTCTGGGACGCGCAGCGGCAGGCCTTTGTGCAGTATCGCGGCGGCCGCACGCTGGACGCCGCCAGCCTGCTCATGCCGCTGGTCAAGTTCATCAGCCCCACCGACCCGCGCTGGCTTTCGACGCTGCGGGCCATCGAAGCCGAGCTCGTCGAGGACTCCCTGGTGTATCGCTACCGGCTCGACCACGGCTTCTCCGACGGCCTGCACGGCGGCGAGGGCACTTTCTCGATGTGTTCCTTCTGGTACGTGGAGTGCCTGTCGCGTGCCGGGGATTTGGAAAAAGCCCGTTTTTACTTCGAGAAGATGCTTGGCTACGCCAACCATCTGGGCCTTTACGCCGAGGAGCTGGGGCCGCGCGGCGAGCACTTGGGCAACTTCCCGCAGGCCTTCACCCATCTGGCCCTGATCAGCGCCGCTTACGACCTCAACCGCCGCCTGTCGGCCGCCGGCCAGCGCGCCTGAATCGTCTCTCACGGGGCCCCGGCGCTCGGCGATCACCACGCCTTCGGGATCGCGCAGCTGGAGGGCCTCGCCCGGAGCCAGGGGGTACATGGCGAAGAGCTGCTCTGCCAACTTCTCGCTGTCGGTCTGAAGGCCGCCGAAAGTCCAGGTGTCGCTGCCCGGGGCTTGGTGCCAGAGGGTATAGGCCATCGCCATCTCCTCGTGTGGAGCGGTTTCTGCTCTTGAGTTGGCAACGAACGCCTGCTATAAACACGGCACAGGATACGACAAGCCGTACCACACAGGAGAAGCCGGAAGCAAGCGAAGACCACCACTGCAAGGGAGGCGGCGATGAGCGAACGCAGGGGCAGTTACCTGGGCGTGATTCTCTTTGCCATTGTATTGGGCGTGCTGGCCGTGCTGCAGCTGCGCCATGCCAATCTTGCCGAAGGCATCGTCTCGGTGGCGGCCATTCTCTTCTGCCTGGGCCTGCTCGTGCGGCAGCGCTGGGCGCTGGCTGGCGTCTGTGTGACCCTGCTGTCAGGCATCGTCGTTTACTTTGCCCAGGCATGGCTGCAGCCCCTCGTCTACGAAGACGCGGCGCTGATCGTGCCCAACGTGCTGAAGATGGTGGTGGCTATTCTTCTGTTCTGGTACATCGGCCGCGAACGGGTCGAAATGTCGCTCTTTAGCAAGCACTGAGGCGTCTGCCCCGCAGTGGCCGGCGCCTTGTGCCGTGGGGGACGGGGAATGAGCCATGCAGTGACCAACCCGCAGGCTGACCTGCGCCGGGCAGCCGAGCTCTTGGCGGCCGCTGACTACGTGGTGGCCCTCACTGGGGCCGGCATCTCGGTGGAAAGCGGCATTCCGCCTTTTCGCGGCCCGGGCGGGTTGTGGACCAAGTACGGCGAGCCGCCTATGGACGGCTACCGGCGCTTCTTGCAAGACCCCAAAAAGGCCTGGGAGGAGCGCTTAGCGCCCAGTGGCGCGAGCAAGGAAATCCGCGACACCATTGCCGTGGCACAGCCCAACCCCGGCCACGTGGCGCTGGTGCACCTCGAAGAGATGGGGGTGTTGCGGGCGCTCATCACCCAAAACGTCGACAACCTGCACCGCCGCGCCGGCAGTCGCCGCCTGCTGGAAATTCACGGCAACTACACCCTGGTGCGTTGTATTCGCTGTACGGCTCGCTTTCCCGCCGACACCATCTCCCTGGACACCTTGCCGCCGCACTGCCCGCAGTGTGGCGGCATTCTCAAGAGCGACACGGTTGCCTTTGGGGAGCCCATCCCCGCTGACGTGCTGGAGGCCTGCTTCCAGGAAGTCGAGCGCTGCGACTGCATGCTGGTGGCTGGCACCTCGGCCACCGTGTACCCGGCTGCCTGGTTTCCCCTGGCGGTGCGCGAGCGAGGCGGCGTGCTCATCGAAGTGAATCTCTACGAGAGCGAGCTGACTCCCCTGTGCACCCTCAGCCTGCGCGGCCCTACCGGGGAGCTGCTGCCGCGTCTGGTGCAGGAAGTGCACGCCCTGCGGGCGCAGCGCCCGGCGTCCTGAAAGGCCGTCGGCAAGGCTATGGTGGCAAAGCAAGAAGCCGGCTTGCGCTTGCCTCTGAGGCGCTGTAGGGCAGGCCGGGAATCAGACTGGCCAGAGGACCCTTGGAGATGGACCAGCCCGGCAAGATGGGCAACATCGGGCCTGGGGAGCGGCGCCGGCGTCGTCTCCTGGGCGTGCTGAGCCTGGCGGTAAGCGCCGTCCTGGGGGTTGTTTTTCTGATCACCGCGGCGGCACCAGCGTGGCGCGGGCTGCTCTTTTTCCCTTTGTGGAGCGGCCTGCTGGGCCTGCTCCAGGCCCGCACTGGCACCTGAGTCCTCTTGGCGGCGCGTGGCGCGCGCCGGTTCGATGGAGAGGTGGAGCGGTGGCCCGCTGCAGCGGCCGCGCGGCAACTGCGGCGGCAAGCCGTCGATCTGGTCGGATTCAGTGCCGCGCTAGCGGCTGCCCTCACCATCCTTTTCGTCGTCCTATGACCGGCAAGACCAAAGCCACAGGGAGAGGAAGCGCACCACGGTGGAACCCTCGCCACAAATCGGCCTTTTTACCGCCCTTTACACCACCCGCGCCTTACGCCGTCTCAAGCCGGACCCCGTGCCCGAAGCGGTGCTCTTCCAGCTGCTCGACGCCGCCATTCGGGCCCCCTCTGGCCGCAACGCCCAGGACTGGCGTTTTGTCCTGGTTACCGACGCGGCGGTGAAGCGGCAGCTCCAGGCATGGGCGGCAGAAGGCTGGGCCCGCTATCAGCCGCGCTATGCGGCCGAGCCCGCGCTGCTGGAGCAGCTGCCGCGGACGCCGCGGCTGGCGCTCAAGGCGGTGGCCTGGCTGGTGCAGCACCTGGCCGAAGTGCCGGTGATTATCGTGGTATGCGGAGAGCGGGGGCGCCACCACACCCCTGGAGGCAGCATCTTCCCTGCCGTCCAGAACCTGCTCCTGGCGGCGCGCGGCCTGGGCCTCGGGGCCTCGATCTTTAACCTGCCCTTGGTGCGGCCGGAGGAGCTGGCGGCGTTACTTGCCATCCCGGCCTCGTACGAGATTTACTGTCTGGTGCCGCTGGGCTATCCGCGGGACCGGCACGGCCCGGTGCGCCGCAAGCCGGTCAAGCACGTGGCATTCTGGGAGCGCTGGGGCCAGCCGTGGGCGTTTGCCCTGGCACAGCCCGAAGAGGGCTGGCAAGCCCGGTGGCTGCCAGCGACCCCGCAGGACAGCGAGGGATGAGGCAGGCCTGCGGGGTCGGCGCCTCAGGACGCGTGGCGGCGGGCTACGTGCAGCAGGCAGAGAATTTCCACGTGGTCATCCCGGACGCGGTACGGCACCACGTAGGGCACCGCGGGAACGGAGAGCTCGCGCGTGCCGGGAATGCGCCCGGGGCGGCCAAGGGCGGGGTACTTGCATAGCGTACGCACGGCGTCATGGATGCGTTTCACCGTGCGCTTGGCGATTTGCGGGTTTTCCCGCGCCAAGCGCGCGGCTTCGGCCTCCACACTGCCCAGCGCCAGACGGGTCCATTTAAGGGGCATCGGTCCACTTGGTGAAGACGGCCTCCACGTCCGCGTCGGCGGCGAAGTCTCCGGCATCGGCGGCGCGGCAGCCGGCTTCAATTTCTCGGATTTGCCATTCCTGCTCTTCCACATAAGTGCGAAGCGCATCCGCTGCTAACCACGATTTGCTCCGTGCCGTGGTCTGCGCCAGCTGCTCTAGGCGCTCCTTGAGCTGCACGGGAATGCGAATGGTAATCGTCGTTGTTGCCTTTCGCATAGGCTACTCCTGCTTTGTACGTATACAGTATACCACACCCGCGGGGCCCGCTGCCCAGCGGCAGGGTCAGCGGGCCGTCATGCCGCCGTCGACGACAAGCATGGTGCCGGTGGTGAACGAGGACTCGTCCGAAGCCAGGTAGAGCATGGCGTAGGCCACCTCTTCCGGGGTGCCCATACGTCCCATGAGCTGGCGCTGCGCCAACTGCTCGCGCAGGCGCTGCGGCTCGGAGCTGGCGGCAAAAATGGGTGCCAGGTACGGCGAGTCGATGGTCCCAGGCGCCACGCAGTTGACGCGGATGCCGTCGCGCACGTGATCGACGGCCATGGCGCGGGTGAGGGCGGCGACGCCGCCTTTGGAGGCGCAGTAGGCGGCGCGGTTTTCGATGCCTACTAGGGCCACCACCGAGGCGGTGTTGATGATCACCCCCCCGCCTTGCTGACGCATTACCGGAATGGCGTACTTGCAGCCCAAGTACACGCCTTTGAGGTTTACGGCCATCAGGCGGTCCCAGTCCGCCTCCTCGGTCTCCTCCACGGTGGCGGCAAAGCCGTAGCCGGCGTTGTTGACCAGCACGTCAAGGCGGCCGTACGCCGCCACTGTCTCCTGCACCATGCGCTGCACGCTGGCCGCCTGGCTGACGTCGACCTGCACGGCGCGCCCCTCTCCCCCGGCATCGCGGAGCTGCCGTACCGTCTCCTGGGGCCGCCTCGAGCCGCAAGTCGGCGGCAACGACTTTGGCCCCTTCGCGGGCAAACAGCAGCGCCGTGGCGCGCCCGATCCCCGAGCCGGCACCGGTGATGAGGCTCACCTTGTTGGCCAGACGCATCCCCTGCCTCCCCCGCTACCAGGCCTCTGGCACCCAGCGCCGGATTTCGCGCCGCGCAATAACCATCTTGTGCACCTCGTCCGGGCCGTCCACAATGCGCAAGGTGCGGGCATGGGCCCACATGCGCGCCAGGGGCGTGTCGTTGGTCACCCCCATGGCCCCAAAGACCTGGATGGCCCGGTCGACCACGTCGACAAAGCAGTTGGCAGCCACCACCTTGATCATCGAGATCTCTTGCCGCGCCTCTTTCTTGCCCAGGGTGTCCATTTTCCAGGCCGCGTAAAGGACGAGCAGGCGCGCCATGTCGATTTGCATGCGCGATTCGGCAATCCAGTTCTGGATCGTCTGTTTGTCGATCAGGCGGCTGCCAAAGGCATAGCGCTGGGCTGCCCGCTGGCACATGAGCTCCAGGGCGCGCTCGGCCCCCCCAATAGAGCGCATGCAATGGTGGATACGCCCCGGACCCAGGCGTGCCTGAGCAATGGCAAAGCCGCTGCCTTCCTCGCCCAGGCGGTTGGTGACCGGCACGCGCACGTTGTTGTAGCGCACTTCGGCGTGGCCGCCGCCGCCGATGTGGTCAAAGACGGGCACCGCCCGCACGATCTCAAAGCCCGGCGTGTCGGTAGGCACCAGGATCATCGTCGCCCGCCGGTGCGGCGGCGCCTCGGGATCGGTGACCGCCATGACGATGGCGATGCGGCAGAGGGGATGGAGGGCATTGGAAGTGAACCACTTGCGCCCGTTGATCACGTACTCGTCGCCGTCGCGCACGGCACGCGTTTGCAAGTTGGTAGGGTCGGAGCTGGCCACGTCGGGCTCGGTCATCGAGAAGCAGCTGCGGATCTCGCCTGCCAGCAAGGGCTCGAGCCACTGCTTTTTCTGCTCCGGGGTGCCAAACTCGGCCAGGATCTCCATGTTGCCGGTGTCAGGTGCGCTGCAGTTAAAGACCTGCGGCGCAATGAAGCTGCGCCCCATGATTTCGGCAAGCGGTGCGTACTCGAGGTTGGTGAGCCCAGCCCCGTAGGTCTTGTCAGGCAGGAAGAGGTTCCACAGCCCTTGGGCTCGTGCCCGCTTTTTGAGGTCTTCGATGATCTGCGGGTGGTGGTGCGGATTGCCAGAGGCGGCGATTTCTTTTTCCACTTCCGGCTCGGCAGGATAGATGTACTCCTCCATGAAGGCGGTGAGTTTGGCCTGTAGCTCGCGGACTTTAGGAGATGGGGTGAAATCCATGGCGCTCTCCTCACTCGTGAACGTCGCTGCTTCCCACCTGGCCTCTCGACGATAGAAGCCTTTCCCCCCGCTGTCAAGCCTGCCGCGTGGCTTACCGCCCGCTCCCGGCGCTCAGTGCTGCCCAGGCCCCAGCCCACCAGGAAGCTGGTCCCCCCTAAGGGTGTGATGGCACCCAGCCAGCGCAGGTTGGTAACAGCAAGCACGTAGAGGCTGCCGCTAAACAGCACGATGCCCAGCAAGAAGCTCACCACCGCCCCTGTCGGCACCGGCTCGCGCAGCGCCAGCGCCAGCAAGGCCAGGCTGTGTACGAAGTGGTAGAGCACCGCCTTGTCCCACAGCGCCTCGGTGTGATGGGCCGCCAGCAGCGGGCGCAGGCCGTGAGCCCCGAAGGCCCCCAGGGCCACGGCGGCAAAGCCACAAATCGCTGCCAGGCGCAGGCATGCCGTCGTGCTCATCTTGTCCTCCTCGTCCCATCGTGTCTTGGCCACACCATCCACAAGTATGCCAGGGCCTGGAGTCCCAAGAGCGCGCCAAAACTGGCGCGGTACGCCGCCAGCACGTAGCCCCCGCCAGCCGCCGGCGGCCACAAGGCGATCATGGCTCCCATGCCGTACTGGCAGAGAAAGGCGGCGACAAAGACCAGCACGTTGAGGGCCGTGTTGGCCCGTCCGGCCAGCGCGGCGGGGAAGTGCTGCGAAACCAGCGCGTAGGGCAAAATGGCCGCCGCACCGCAGAAACCAAAAATTCCCCACAGCACCGCGGTGGCAGCAGTGACACCGTAAGCGAGCAGCCCCTGGACGACCAGAAAAACCAGCAGGCCGCCGCCGACCACCAGGCCTTGAGGAAGGCCACGCCGCTGCAAGCGACTGGCCAGGGCGCCCAGGGCCAAGTATCCGCAGAGCAGGGCCGCGGCGATGACAAAGAGATGGGTGGCCACTGCCTGGCGCTCCAAGCCGGCCACGTCGCGCAGCCAGGGGCCAGCCCACAGGCCCTGGAGGCTGAAGAGGGCGGCATTGGCCAGAGTGGTGATCGGCGCCAGGCGCCAGAAAAAGTGACTGCGAAACACGGTGATCACGCCGCGGACTTCGGCAGCCAAGCCGGAGGTGGTACGCCCTGCAGGGTGCTCCGGCACCGCAGCAAAAAGAAGTCCGGCCACCGCCAGGGTCACCCCGGCCAGCCCCAGGAAAAGACCGCGCCAGCTCGTGAGATGCAGCAGCGCCTCTACCGGCGCCGTGGCCATGAGGGCCCCTAGTCCCCCGCAGGCCATGATACAGCCGTTGACCAGCGGCAGCTGGGGCGCCGGAAACCACAGGACAAAGGCCTTGAAGGCCGCCATTAAACACCCTGAAACGCCGATGCCAATGAGGGCGCGACCCAGGACGAGCGTTTCGGGACGTGTGCCCAGTCCAAACAGCAGGGCCCCCAGCGCCGCCACCAGCAGCAGTGCCGCCTCCACCCGCCGCGGGCCGTAGCGGTCGAGCAGCACGCCCAGGGGCAGCTGACAGGCAGCAAAGGTAAGAAAGTACACGCTCGTCAGCAGCCCTAGCTGGGCGGCCGTGAGGCCTACGGCCTGCACCAAATCGGCGGCAATTACCGCGTTGACGGTACGGAAGAGGTATGACAGAAAGTAGCCGCAGGCAAAGGGGACAAAGACCCGCCCCACCAGGTGCGGGAAAGAGACGCCGGCTGTGGGTAGCGGTGGCCGCACGGCTTCCTCCGCAAGCTGTGGCCGCCACGCCAGGTGAGGCGACCGGGTCGGACGCCGCCTCGCGTGCACTTTTTTCCTGCACGCAAGGCCACAAAGCGCTTGCGGATCTTAGCACGCTTGCTGCGCGATGCCTACAAGACGGCTGCCCGCCGGCAAGGTTAGGCTTCCCAGGAGGCGGGATCGCGCAGCACCGCGATGAGTTCCTCTCGGGAGAGACGGGTGCTGCCGGCTGCGGGCTCCAGACTGGCCACCCCGGGCTGCGCTTGTATTTGCCAGAGGGGGCCAGCCGGCGGCTCCAGGCCCGCCTGGCACCATCGGGACTGCTCGGCCTGCGCCAGGGCCTGGCACAAGGCGGCAAGCCTTGGGCGCAGCGGCAGCCGTACGGTCAGGCAGCAGTGGCCTGCCGTATAGACAAGCACCAGGGCAAACCCGCTCTCCGTGCGGCCGGTGTCGTGGTGGGCCCCAGAAAGCAAACAGGGTGCTGGTGGGGGCTTCGACCGCCACTGCCGTGGCAGAAGGCCCCGTGGCCGGTGGCAAGTTAAACACGGTGGCGTACGTCAGATCATGCTGATAAGCCTCGTAGTCGCGCTTGACAAACGCCCGCTCGCGCTCAAACGGCGGGCGGAACGGGAATCCGTCGGCAAACAGGGGCGGGTTGGCCTCGGGACGCAAGAGGTCGACGCCGGCAACCAGGCGGCCAAGGAGATACTGGAGGAAGTAAAAGAGGCGCTGGAGGCTGTACAGATCCTGCTGCTCTGGTCCCAGGCCATGCTCGGCACAGTAGCGGGCGTTGCGCCCCCAGATGCCCAGCACCACGCCATAGGGAGTGTTCCACCAGGCGGCAGGCGGCGGGAGGGTATCGGCGAGCACGTGCCCGGCGTAGTCGACCAGGGCCTTGGCACCCCGCGGCAGGGTGCCGGCTTCGAGGATCTCCTGTACCAGGTAAGCGGCAACCACCGTGTCAAAGTCGGGCTGCTGCGGCATGAGCAAGTGAACCTGCTTGCCGGCGCTTTCGGCGTAGTGTCGAATGCGGTCAGGATTGGCATAGACCTGCGCCGCCACCGAGGCAGTCGCCTCTCGTGCCGCAAAGGTCAGCACCGGTGCCCCCTCAAGCGCCGGCAGCGGCACTTTGAGGGCGATCGCCCCCGGCGGCAGGGACGCCGCGGCGTCCCGCGGCATGAAGGCAACCGGGTACTTGAGCAGCGGGCGGTTGCCCAGCACCTGCCAGACGCGCTGCGGCGTGGGAAAGCCCTTGGGGGTAAAGGAAGGCAGCGGCACCACGTGGAAGTGGCCGCCCAGCAGGGCGTGCGTCTCCTCGCTGATGCAGATGGTATTGGCGGCCGCATATTCCTCCAGGCGCGAAGCGAGGATCACCGGCGGCCCCACCGCGGTGTAGTCCATCTTGCCGTAGCAGCCGATGTTGCCGAGGATGGCTTCGCCGGAGCTGATGCCGATGCGAATGCGCAGCGCTTCCTGGCCAAGGATGGCCCGCTCGCGGTTGAGGTCGTGCAGCCGGTCGAGCATGGCCATGGCCGCCTGCACGGCACGGTGGGCGTGGTGGGCGGCGCCGGGCAAAGGGCGGAAGATGGCCAGTAAGCCGTCCCCGGCGTACTTGTCGACGTAGCCGTGGTGGCGCCGGATGACCTCGGTCATGAGGGCAAAGTAGTCGTTGAGGGTCTGCGTTACCGCCTGCAGGTCCTGCAGCATGGCGTAAGCGGTAAAGCCGACGATGTCCGAAGCCAGCACGGTGAGCTCTTCGCGCTGCCCGCCCAGGAGAAAGGTCTGCCCGCCTGCCTCCTGGCCGGTCAGGCGGCGAAAGGCGCGCTGCACGGCTTCTTTGGGATCGAGTTGCTCAAGCAGCTCATCGGCTTCCCGCACCAGCTGGGTATGGCCCAGCGTCTCGGCCATCTCGACGACGGCGCGCACTGCGGCCTTGGCTTCCTCGGGGCAGCGCATGGCGATGTAAAGCCGCGCCAGGGTCAGAGTCACCGTGGCCTGCTCACAAGGGCACAGGTGCTGGTGGTAGAGGAGGATGGCTTCACGCAGCGCCGACACGGCCTCGTGGTGCTGGCCTAGACGCGCCAGAATGCGCCCTTCGAGGTGGTAGGCGGCGGCGAGTTCCCGCGGCTGTTGCCGGGCACGGAGTTCGGGAATGGCGTGCTGCCGTAGCACGGCAAGGGCCGCCGTGGCGTCTCCCTGACACAGCAAGAGCTCGGCACGGCCGATGTGTGCTGCTGCGATATGCGTGGCAAAGCCGTGGCGGGTGGCCAGCGCAAGACCACGCTCAAGACACGCGGCGGCACGGGCGTAGGCCTGCATGCCCATATAAGCGCGGGCCAGGCTGCAGTAGTCCCATGCCAGCTCGTAGGCGTCATCCACCGCCTCGGCGAGCTCGAGGGCCTGCTCGAGGGCAGTCACCGCTGCGGCCATGTCCCCGGCCTCAAGGAGCAGCCGGCCAAGTCGCCCCGCGGTGCGGGCTTGTCCCTGCTGGTCGCCCACCGCCACCTTTTTGGCCATGGCCTGTCGCAGGCAGGAGCGGGCCAGGCGCCTTTTGCCGATGGAGGCGTAATAGAGACCAAGATCGTCGAGGATACGGGCGGCCTCGGCTTCATCCTGGGCCAGCTCGTAAGCGCGCATGAAGTACTCAAAGGCCCGCGCCTTGTCTCCTAGCTGGTCATAGCTTACGGCGCGGTAGTGGGCAATGCGGGCAGCGGCCTTCCCCGTCGCTTCGCCCTGAAGCGCCTGCGCCAGGTCCAGGGTTTTGAGCGCCGCTTGCAGGGCCGCAGCGCTGCCGCTGTGGAGGGCGCGCCGCGCCTGCTCGGCCAAGGCCAGTGCCGCCTGCTCCGTCTGGCCCAGCTGGAGGTAGAGCGCCTTGGCCTGCTCCAGGTACGCTTCCCCCTCCGCCCAGGCGGCTTCGTCTTGTTGCGCAAGCAAGCAGGCGCCCAGAAAGTAACAGAGGGCTGCCTTCTCAGCCGCCGCAGCCGTAGCCAGATGCTGGCGTGCCGCAGCGAGGGCTTCCTCGCGACGCCCTTGCCGCAGCAGGGCCTCCAGGTGCTCGACCTCGGCCATGAAGGGCAGTCCTCTTCATGCCTGCCCTACCGGGCAGAGCAGGCAGCCATCCGGTATGGGGACCCTGTGGAGAGAGACAACCGTCTGCCCCTCAGGCACCGGCACCGGCACCGCCACGCCGGAAGTGGCAGCTGCCAGGGCGAAGCCGCGGCGCCTCAGTCAGGCGCAAGGTAACCGCCGAGTTCTTCATCGTAAGGATCCGGCTCGCGGAACTCTGCCCCGATGTAGCGATCGTCCACATTGCGAACGATCACCGTGCGCACGATTTCAGGACGGCGGGCGGTATCGAGCACAAAGCGCACTTCCAGCACGTCGTTTACCTTGAGATCGTGCCGGTAGCGGGTGCGAAACCCCACCCCCCCCAAAGAGAGGTTCTCCACCCGCATGGGCTCCGGGGTAGCCTCGGGCACCCCGATTTTGACATAGGTGCCGGGCAAGTCGGTCTTTTTGCGATAGAAGCGGCGCCGCTCCAGGATCACATAGAACGTCAACGCACAGCCGCACTTGACCCGCAGCGGCCGCGCCAGGGCGGCAAACGGCGTGGTATCGATGGTTTTCCAGCGCCCGCACTCCGGACAGACAATGGTGGCCTCGTGTCGCTCGTTGACGAAGGCTCTAGTGGTGACAGGGCCGCCTTTTTCCTGCACCTGCGCCATGGTCCGCACTCCCTTAGGGTTCTTCCCTTCTATCGGCAGGAGTGCGGCCAGACTTTATCTTGTAAAGCCGCAATGCTCAGACGTAGAGGCCGGCCACGGCGCCGGTGAGCAGGGTGGCCAGGGTGCCCCCAATGAGGGAGAGAAGGCCCAGGCGGGCAAGGTCCTGCCGCCGGCTCGGCGCGATGCCGCCGACGCCGCCAAGCAAAATGGCCACCGAGCCGAAGTTGGCAAAGCCGCACAAGGCGTAGGTGGTGATGAGGAAGTGGCGCTCGCTGAGCGGATGCGGGCCGCGCATGAGGGCCGAAAGCTCGACGTAAGCCACAAACTCGTTGAGGATCGTCTTGAGCCCCATGAGCTTGGCCACGGGTGCCGTCTCCGACCAGGGAATGCCCATCAGCCACACCAGGGGGCGAAAGACCCAGCCGGCGGCGGCCTGCAGGCTCCAGCTGCCGGCCTGCGCCCCGTTGACCCAGCGGTCCAGCGCGCCGATGCCCCAGTTACACAGCGCCACCAGCCCGATGAAGGCAATGAGCATGGCAATGATGTTGATGACCAGCTGCATGCCCTCGGCCGCCCCGCGCGTCACCGCATCGATGCCGTTGACGGTGTCTTCGCGCCACAGCGTCACCCGCTTGCCAGCGGTCTCCGGCACCCCGGTCTCGGGAACCATGAGCTTGGCCACGGCAATAGCCGCCGGGGCACTGATGAGCGAGGCAGTAAAAAGGTGGCCGGCAATGTCGGGATGGGCTTGCTGCAGCATGCTGGCATAAAGCACCATCACCGTGCCAGCAATGGTGGCCAGCCCGGCAGTCATCAGGCAGAAGAGCTCGCTTTCGGTCATGCGCGCCACGTACGGCCGCACCAGCAGCGGCGCCTCGGTCATGCCCAGGAAAATGTTGGCGGCCACCGCCACGCTCTCGGCAGCGCTGATGCCCAGCAGCGCCTGCATGGCGCGGCTTAAGCGGGCAATGAGCCAGGGCAGCACGCCATAGTGGTAGAGGAGCCGCGCCACCGCCGCCACAAAGACGAGAATGGCCATAATCTCAAGGGCAATCATCGGCCCGTAGGTCTCGGTGAAGCGGCGGTTGCTGACGCCGACAAAGAGCAGCGAGCGGTTGGCCTGCAAGGCAGTGGTCTGTAGCACCTCGGTCAGGGTGCCAATAAGCTCAAACAGCACCCGCCGCAGCCCGGTGCGCAGCAGCACGCCAGCCACCCCCACCTGCAGCAAGGTGGCCACCACCACCGTTTTCCAGGGGAGGCGCCGCGAGCGGCGCCCCAGCAGCCAGGCCAGGGCAAGCAGCAGCAGGTAGCCGAAGGCGCTGTGCACAACGGGCATAGGGATCTACCGTGCCTCGTCAAGGCACTTGGCCACAGGTGCAGAGAACCCGTCCTGGTCACCATAGCACGCGAGCCGTACGACGGCAAGGCTTGCACGGCCACCGCCAGCGCTCTATGCTGGAAGCGAGCAGGCAGGCAGACGCGTCAACCTGAGGAGCACCGGCCATGGAATACAAACCGCTTGGCAACACCGGCGTCTTGGTGCCTGAGATCGGCCTGGGGACCTGGCGCTACCGCGGCGGCGTCGAGCCACTGCGCCACGGCATCGCCCTGGGCGCGCGGCTCATCGACACGGCCGAGATCTACGGCACCGAGGAAGTCGTCGGCGAAGCCCTCCGGGACTGCCGCGAGCAGGTATTCCTGGCCACCAAAGTCTCCGCCGCCCATCTGCGCTACGATGACGTGCTGCGTGCCGCCGAAGCCAGCCTGCGCCGTCTGGGCACTTCGGTGATCGACCTCTACCAGATCCACTGGCCCAACCCGCGCGTGCCTATCGCCGAAACCCTGCGCGCCATGGAGACCCTGGTGGATCGCGGGCAGGTGCGCTTTTTGGGGGTCAGCAACTTTTCCCTCCAGGCGCTGCAGCAGGCCCAGGCGGCGGCGCGCCACCACCCCATCGTGTCCAACCAGGTGCTGTACAATCTCAACCGCCGCGACATCGAGCGCGAGCTGCTGCCTTACTGCCAGCAGCAGGGTATCACCGTGATTGCTTACACCCCGCTAGATGACGGCCGCCTCGCCGTGCCTTCCTCCCAGCCGCGCATGCAGGTCCTGGCTGCCGTCGCCCGCGAAGTGAACAAGACCCTGGCCCAGGTGGCGCTCAACTGGTGCATCGCCCACCCCAACGTCATCGCCATTCCCAAGTCCAACCGCCGCGAGCGCATCGAAGAAAACTGCGGGGCGTCGGGCTGGCGCCTTTCTGCCGCGCAGCTCGAGCGCTTGAATGCCGCCTTTTCCTGACCCTCAAGAGAGCGGCGGCCGCTGGCCAGCCCAGGGACGGGCGGCCTCGAAGGCCGCCGAGGCCCGCAGCACCGTCGCCTCGTCGCCCCAGCGCCCGATCAGGTGCAAGCCGATGGGCAGCCCGCGAGCCGAAAAGCCACAGGGGAGGCTGGCTGCCGGGTGGCCGGCCATGTTCACCGGGAAAGTAAACGGCAAGTAACCCCACAAGGGGTTGACTTGCCGCCCAGCAATGGTGGCCGGCGGCTGCTCGACGGGAAAAGCAGGCACCGCGGTAGTGGGCGTCAAGAGCAGATCGTAAGTCTGCATCAGGGTGGCAAACTGGGCCCGCAGCTGCTCCACAGCGAGCAGCGCCCGCGCGTAGTCAGCCCCCGAGACGCGCGCGCCAAACTCCAGGGCGTCGCGGGCATAAGAAGTGAGCAGCTCGCCCTTTTCGGCCAGCAGGTGGCCGTAGCTGGCGTAGGCGTTGGTGCTGAAGATAGTCCAGAACGGCGTAAAGGGCTCTTCGAGCCGCACGTCCACCGCGTCTACCTGCGCGCCCAGCTCGGCAAAGACCTGCGCTGCCTGCTGGGCCACTTGCGCCACTTCCGGGTCAACGGCGGCGTAGCCCAGGTCCGGGCTCCACCCCAGGCGCAGCCCGCGCACCCCGCCCTCTAGAGCCGCCAGGAAGTCCGGCGGCGGCTGGCGCAGGCAGCTAACGTCACGGGGATCCGGGCCAGCCAGCACCTGCAGCAGGAGGGCGGCGTCGCGCACGGTGCGCGCCATGGGGCCAGACTGCGAAAACTGCGCCACCACCGGGCGCCCCAGCCCACCGTAGCGCGGCACGCGCCCCTGCGTCGGCTTGAGGCCGTAAATGCCGCAGAAGCTCGCCGGAATGCGGATCGACCCGCCGCCGTCGCTGCCCGTGGCCAGGGCGCAGAGGCCGGCCGCCACTGCCGCCGCCGCACCGCCGCTGGAGCCTCCGGCAGTGCAGGCCGGCTGCCACGGATTGCGGCAGGCCTCCCCGAGGCGGTTCTCCGTGGTGCCGCGCAGGCCAAACTCCGGGGTGTTGGTCTTGCCCAGAATCACCGCCCCCGCCTGCCGCACCCGCTCGACGACGATGCTGTCTACTTCCGGCACCGTGTCTTTGAACACCAGCGACCCCAGCGTGGTGCGGATGCCCTTGGTGACTTCCAGGTCCTTGATGGAAAGCGGCACGCCGTGCAGCGGCCCAAGGGGTTTGCCGGCCATCACCGCCTCCTCGGCCGCCCGCGCCTGCTTGATGGCCACCTCGTGGGTGACGGTGAGGTAGGCGTGAAGCTGCGGATCAAGGCGCTCGATGCGCTGCAAGTAAAGCTCGGTGAGCTCTACCGGCGACACACGCTTGCTGGCGATCCACTCGCGCAGCACAGAAGCCGGGGTAAAAGCCAGGTCCTGGTCTGCCATAGGCATCTCTCCTTTCATGTGAAGCGGCTTGCTTTATCCCCGGCAGCTCCCGGGGCAAACAAACCGGCTGAACTTGCCTGGTGCGGCACCGCGGTCTCAAGGGTGAGACCGCAGCGCCGCGGTGTCTCATGCCGCAGACCCCAGGCTGCAGGCACCGAGCCGCCAAGTCCAGGCATATCGAGACACTTGGCTCTGGCACGCGCCTTGCCAGCACTGGTCACTGCAAGCGCGTGGAGTGCGACGATGCGGCAACGAGACGGCACGAAGCCGGCACGGCCTTTTTTGTCTGCGGCAGGCAGCGCCCTCCTGCACCTGGGGGTGGTCTACCTTCTGGCTGCCCTCCTCTTGGGGATTTTCCTCTCGCAGTATGCCCTTTTCTGGCTTGCTTACCCGGAGACGGCCATCGGGGCGCGCTACGTCGCCATGCACGGCGGGCTGCCGCGCCTGGCCCGCTTTGTCGGCCAGCACCGCCTCTTTCCCCTCACCCTAATCACCACCGGCCTGGCCCTGGCTACGACCCTGGCGCTGGCCGGCCTCAGCCAGCTGCTGCGCCTGCGCCAGGCGCTCTACGACGGCGCCACCGGGCCTTTTCGCCTCCTGCTGTGGGGCGGGCTGGCGACGCTGGCAACTGCCCGTCTCTTGACCCTCCTCTACGCCTTGCCGCTGGCCGAGGCCGCCAAGCTGGCGTGCCTGCCGTGCTTCCTGGGCGTCAGCGCCTCTTTTGGCGCCACGGCCCGGCTGCTGGGCGGTGGCCATACGCCCCCGCTTAAAGCCCCCCGGCCCCCCCCCGCCTACGATCCGGACCTGCCCCTGCCGCCGTGGTAGCCCTCAGCGGCGCGGCCAGAGCCAAAAGCCTGCTGGCAGCAGCACGAGGATGCCGAGCACGGTGGCCAGGGTGCGCGGCGACAGCGCCAGGGTGTCCGCCGCCCAGCCGGTCAGCAGCGCCGACACCGCCATGGTGAAGGTAAAGAGGGCGAAGTCGGCAGCAAAAACGCGGCCGCGGTAGGCGTCGGGCACCCACACCTGGAGCAAGGTGGTGCTAAAGACCCACAGCACGCTCGCCGCCATGTAAGCAAGGCACAGCACCAGCGCCGCCGCAAGCAGCGTGGGGGTATGGGCAAAGGCCACGTAGAGGCTTCCGGTAAGGCCAAAGGCCCAGCCAATGGCCTGCTCCATGGCCGCCGGTCGCTCGCCGGCCAGCCGCCGTGCCAACACTGGCCCCACCGCCGCGCCAAGGCCTCGCGTCATGTACAGCACCCCCAGCCCCAGGGCGCCAGCATGAAAAACCTCCTCGGCAAAGAGGACAAAGAGCAGCAGCATCCCCCCACCCAGTCCGGCGCCGCAGGCCTTCACGGTGAGCAGGCGCCTGACGCGCGGCTGCGCCGCGACGTAGCGCAGTCCCTGCCCCAGGGCCTGCCAGCCCCCGGGAATCCGTGCCGCCTGTCCGCCGGCAGGAATGGGCACGGTGGCGATGCACAGTGCCGAAATCAGGTAAGAGACGGCGTCGATGACAAAGGCCGCCTGGGTACCCAGCACCGCCACCACCGCCCCGCCCAGGGCCGAGCCCACCGCCAGCATCACCGCCCACGAGGCGCTGCCCAGGGCGTTGGCCACCAGCAGCTCCTCTCGCGAAGTGAGCAGCGGGATGGTGGCCAGGTAGGCCGGCTGGAAGAACGCCGCGGCGCCCATAAGCGCCGCCGCCAGCCCGTAAGCCAGCCACAGCCGGTCGGCCGTGAGCCCCAAAAAGCCCAGCACCAATACCGCCCGCACCCCGTCGGCCGCCACCATGACCGCTTTGCGGCTGTAGCGGTCGGCTACCACCCCGGCCAGGGGGCTACACACGAAAATGGCCAGCATCTCGACGCTCAGCACAGCGCCCAGAGCCAGGCCAGAGGTCCCGGTGAGCGCCAGCACCAGGCGGTACAGGGCGATGGTGCGGAACCAGTCGCCGGCCATGCTCACCACCACGCCGAGCCACAGCCGGCGATAGGCGGCGTTACGCCGCAGCAGGCGCCAGTACCCAACGCGGCCGACCGTGGTTTGGGGCTGCTCTGCTGCCACCGGGCTCCTCTCCTGTGCCCGCCCACTCTAGGGAAGAAGCAGGCGGCGGTCAAGACCACCGCGGCGTTGACTTTGGCAGAGAAGCGGCGTACGCTGCAGCGGCAAGCAGGTGTGCCTATCCCCTTTCCGGCAGAGGAGGCCTCCCATGAGCGTACCGGTAACCACCCCCATCATTTCTGCCGACTCCCACATGCTCGAGCCGCCCGACCTCTGGGTACAGCGGCTTGCAGCCCCTTACCGCGAGCGAGCCCCGCGCGTTTACTGGGACGAGGGCAAAAACGGGTGGTTTTTCGGCGGCCCCGGCGTTCCCCCTATTCGCGCTGCCGGGCTCTTTGGGGCCGGCAAAACCGACGAGGAGCTCGCCGACCACTGGAAAAAAGGCTACGAGGCGGCACGCCCCGGCGGCTGGGATCCAGCAGAGCGCCTCAAAGACATGGCTCTGGACGGGGTGGCCGCCGAAGTCCTGTATACCAGCCTGGGCTT
This sequence comes from Candidatus Tectimicrobiota bacterium, assembly GCA_026005175.1. Classification (GTDB taxonomy): domain Bacteria; phylum Tectomicrobia; class Entotheonellia; order Entotheonellales; family Entotheonellaceae; genus BPKO01. The sequence continues at coordinate 388,803 of BPKO01000002.1, read as the reverse complement.
CAACCTCTTCTGGATCACCGACGCCGACTTCCAGGAGGCCTGCTTCCGCGTCTACAACGACTGGCTGGCCGAGTTCGTCAGCCACGACCCGACGCGCTTTGCCGGCCTGGGGCTGATCTCCTTGTGGCGCGTTGACCACGCGGTTGAGGAGCTGCAGCGCTGCCGCCGCCTGGGCCTGCGCGGCGCCATGATCTGGGCCTCGCCGCCCGCGGAGCGCCCCTTCACCAGCAGAGACTACGATCCCTTCTGGGCCGCTGCCCAGGACCTCGACATGCCCATCAGCCTGCACATCCTCACCGGCCAGGGGTGGGAAAGCAAAGGGCTGGCCGATGAGTCGATGGACCGCTACCAGCGCAACCTGAACCAGCCGGCCGAGATCCAGCGCTCGCTCACCGCCTTGCTCTTTTCCGGGGTGCTGGAGCGCTTTCCGCGCCTCAAAATCGTCTCGGCCGAAAACGACATCGGCTGGGTAGCTTACTACCTCTACCGCGCCGACCGCGCCTACAAGCGCTTCCGCCACCTCAGCCCCACGCCGCTCACCATGCCGCCCAGCGCCTACTTCCGCCGCCAGGTGTACGCCACCTTCATGGACGACCCGGTGGGCACCTTCACCGTGGCCTTGGTGGGGGCGGACAACTTCATGTGGTCGAGCGACTACCCGCACCAGGCCTCGACCTGGCCCCACTCGCGCGAGGTGATTGCCCGCGACTTCAAAGACCTGGGCGAGGAGGAAACGCGCAAGATCGTCCACGACAACTGCGCCGAGCTTTACGGCTTCACGGTGTAAGGTCCGGTCCCCGGCGGGTCGGCCCGCCGGGGACCGGCAGAGAGGGGTGAGCCATGCGCAAGGCCCTCGAAGGCATCCGCGTCCTCGACATGGGACAGATCATTGCCCTGCCCTACTGCACCATGCTGCTGGCCGACCTGGGCGCCGAAGTGATCAAAGTGGAAGAGCGGGAAATCGCCGAGTTCATCCTGCAAGTTGGGCCGCAGCGCGAGCGCGACGGCAAGCGAGAAGTGGTGCCCACTTGGTACCTCTACGCCAACCGCAACAAAAAGCACATGACCCTGAACCTCCAGGACCCGCGAGGGCGGGACATTTTTCTTGCCCTGTGCCGCCACGCCGACGTGGTGGTGGAAAACTTCAGCGTCGGCGTTGTCAAGCGCCTGGGTGTCGACTACGAAGCAGTGCGGCGGGTCAACCCGCGCATCGTCTACGCCTCGGTCTCGGCATACGGCCAAACGGGTCCCCTGGCCCACCACCGCGGCTACGACATGCTGGCGCAGGCGCGCAGCGGCCTCATGGATCTCACCGGCTTTCCCGACGGCAAGCCCACCAAGACCGGCAACTCCATTGCCGATTACTTTGCCGGCCTGCACTGCGCGGTGGCCATTCTGGCTGCCCTGCGCTACCGCGACCTGACCGGCGAGGGACAGTACATCGACATTGCCCTGCTCGACGCGCTGGTCACCGCCCTCGACAGCGCTGCCGAGATTTACACCATGACCGGCCGCGTGGTGCGGCGCGTGGGCAACCGCCACTTCCTGGCTGCCGGCTACGGCGAGTACGAAGCCCGCGACGGCTCGATCGCCCTCGCGCTGGTGAGCCCCTCCATCTGGGAGCGCTTCTGCCACCTCATCGGCCAGCCCGAACTGCTCGAAGACCCGCGCTTTGCCGAGCACATGGACCGCGTGGCGCACGCCGACGAGCTCGACGCCATCATCCAGGCCTGGCTGCGCGACAAAACCCGGGAGGAGGCCGTCGAGCTGCTTACTGCCCACGGCGTGCCGGCAGCGCCGGTGAACACCATTGCCGAGATGGTCAACGACCCGCAGGTCAAAGCACGCCGCATGCACGTGGAAATCACCCACCCCGACTACGGGGCCCGTCGTTATCACCAACTCGGCGCTCAAGCTCTCCAAAACCCCCGGCACCGTGGAAACCCCGGCGCCGCGCATCGGACAGCACACCGCGGAAGTCCTCTCCACCCTGCTGGGGTACAGCGCCGCCGAGATCGAGCAGCTGCGCGCCGAGGGGGTGGTTTGAGGACGCGTGGCGACAACCCCGCAACGTGGAGGAGAACCCGATGCTGGAGCTCGGCTTGGCTTCGTCTCACGCCCCGGCCATGTTCGAACCCGCAGAGCGCTGGCCGCTCATCTACAGCGCCATTCCCGAGTACACCAAAGCCTCGCAGCCCCACACGGCACAACTCGAGACGCCAGAAGTCATTCGCGGCTATATCGCGCGCATCAACGCCGCTTTCGACGTGCTGGCAGCGCAGCTGCGCGCCTATCGCCCCGACGCCCTCCTGGTGGTGGGTGACGACCAGGGCGACATGTTCGACGACAGCTTCAACCCCACCTTTTGCCTTTTTACCGGGGAGACGCTGTGGGGGCTAGACGGCACGCCGTACCGGCCGCTGGCTGAGCGCCGCCGGGTGACGTTTCGCTGCCACGCCGAGCTGGCCCGCCTGCTGCACAAGGAGCTGGTGCGCCGCGGCTTCGATCTCGTCTCCAGCGCCGTCTTTCGCCCGCTGGGACGCCCGGAGCACGGCGTCTCACACGCCATTGCCCAGCCGGTGCCGCGGCTCGTCCCCGACTTGGACGTCCCCCTCATCCCGCTGTTTATCAACGAGTACTTCCCCCCGCTGCCCAGCGCGGCGCGCTGCCATGCCTTGGGCCTGGCCTTGCGCGACATCCTGGCGCCGCGGCCCGAGCGCGTGGCCATCTACGCCTCGGGCGGCCTCTCGCACGACCCCTTCGGGCCCCGCGCCGGCTGGATCGACGAGCCGCTCGACCGCTGGGTGCTCGAGCGCCTGGCGCGCAACGACAGCGAGGCCCTCACCCACTTGTTCACGTTTGACTCTGACACCCTGCGCGGCGGCACGGGCGAGATCCGCGCCTGGATCACCGTGGCCGCTGCCATGCAGCGGCCGGCGCAGGTGGTGGACTACATCCCGGCGCACCACGCCAAGACCGGCCTGGCGTTTGCTTACTGGCCTCCCGCCGCGGCTTGAGCTACCGGCGAGGGGTTTTTCCTTGTGTGGCCACAGCTCCCCCCCTACAATGGAGCAGAGCCCGCTTCTTCTCCCTTGCCCGCCAAGGAGGGCGCCCTATGGACTGCCCGCAGTGCCAGCACGCCAACCGCGAGGGCGCCCGCTTCTGCGCGGCCTGCGGCTCTCCGCTGGCCGTGACGTGTCCTACCTGCAGCGCTGCCCAGGCGCCAGGGGCGGCGTTTTGCGACCGCTGCGGCACCGCCCTTGCTGCCTCGCCCCTGGCCACACCGGCGGAGCGGCGCCAGCTTACGGTGCTGTTTTGCGACCTGGTGGCGTCGACGCGCCTGGCCAGCCAGCTTGATCCCGAAGACTACCGCGAGGTGGTGCGCGCCTATCAGGCTGCCTGTGGCGAGGTCATCGAGCGCCTGGGCGGACACGTCGCCCAGTACCTGGGCGACGGACTGCTCGTCTACTTCGGCTTCCCGCAGGCGCACGAAGACGATGCCGCGCGCGCCGTACACGCCGGCTTGGCGCTCGTCGAGGCTGTCCGGCACTTGCAAGGCCAGCTCTCCCAGACCGCCCCGCTGCCCCTGGCAGTGCGCGTGGGCATCCACACCGGCCTGGTGGTGGTCGGCGAGGTGGGCAGCGGCAGCCGCCAGGAGCGCCTGGCCCTGGGCGAGACGCCCAACCTGGCGGCACGCCTCCAGGGCCTGGCCGCGCCGGGCACGGCGCTCGTGAGCGCCACCACCTACCGCCTCATCCGCCGCCGGTTCACGTGCGAGCCCCTGGGCCTGCACGCTTTCCAGGGATTGGCGGAAGCCATGGCCGTCTACCGCGTGCAGGCCGCGGCTACCTCCACCGGCCTGCGGGAAGCGGCGCCCCCTGCCGGCTTTACCCCCCTGGTGGGGAGAGCCCAGGAGCTGCACCGGCTGCGCGCGCTCTGGGCGCAGGCCCGAGCGGGCCAGGGCCAGGTGGTGCTGCTGCGCGGCGAGGCGGGCATCGGCAAGTCCCGCCTGGTGCAGGCCCTGCGCCAGGAAGCCGAGCAGCAGGACGCCGTGCCGATCGTGGTGCGCTGCTTGCCTTACCACCAGCAGAGCGCCCTGCACCCGCTGGTTGAACACTTGCAGCACGTCTTCCAGTTTCGCCGTGACGAGTCCCCCGCGGCGAAGCTGGCCAAGCTCGAGCGGGTGTTGCGCGCCTACCGCTTCCCGCTGGCCACCGCCGTGCCGCTGCTGGCCGCCTTGCTAGCCCTGCCGCTGCCGGCCTCCTACTTGCCCTTGCCGCTTAGCCCGCAGCGGCAAAAAGAGAGGACGCTGGAGGTGCTGATCGCCTGGCTGCTGGCCGAAGCCGCCCGCCACCCGGTGCTGGCAGTGGCCGAGGACCTGCAGTGGGCCGACCCTTCCACGCTGGAACTGCTGGCCCGGTCGCTGCCGCGCGTGGTCACCGCCCGCATGCTGCTGGTGCTCACGGCGCGCCCCGACTTTGCGCCCCCCTGGCCGCTGCCCGCAGGCAGTACGTCGCTTTTCCTCGAGCGCTTGGGCCAGGAAGAGGTCACAGCCCTGGTCACCCAGGTGGCCGGCGGTAAAGCCCTGCCCGCCGAGGTGGTGGCCCGCATCGCCGCCCGCACCGACGGCGTGCCGCTGTTTGTGGAAGAGCTGACCCAGATGGTGCTTGAGGCCGGCTACCTGCGCGACGCCGGCGACCGCTACGAGCTCGCCGGGCCGCTGCCCGCCCCGGCCATTCCGGCCACCCTGCGTGACTCCTTGATGGCCCGGCTGGACCGCTTGGGGCCGGCCAAGGCGGTGGCGCAGCTGGCCGCCACCCTGGGCCGCCAGTTTTCCTATGCCGTGCTGCGGGCTGTCTCCTCCCTCGACGAGACGGCGCTGCAGCAGGGGTTGCAGCGCCTGGTGAGCGCCGGGCTGCTGCTGGAGAGCAGCACCCCGCCACACGCCACCTATTTCTTCAAGCACGCCCTCATCCAGGAAGTGGCCTACGAGACCCTGCTGCGCCGCACGCGGCGGCAGTACCACCAGCAGATTGTCGAGGCGCTGACGGCGCAGTTTTCCGACGTGGTGGCGGCACAGCCCGAGCTGCTGGCCCACCACGCCACCGAAGCCGGGCTCACCGAGCAGGCCATCACCTTCTGGTACCGCGCCGGCCGCCACGCCTATGCCCGCGCCGCCAACCAGGAAGCCATTGCCCATTTGCGCAGAGGCCTGGAGCTGCTGCACCCCTTGCCGCCCACCCCCTGGCGCGCCCAGCGCGAGCTGCTGCTGCTCACCACCCTGGGCGCGGCGCTGATGGTGGCCAAGGGCTACGCCGCCGCCGAAGTGGAACAAGTCTTTGCCCGCGCCCGCCTGCTGGCGCAGCAGGTAGGGGAAACGGTGCAGCTGCCGCGCCTGCTGGTGGGGCTGTGGAACTTCTACTTTATCCGCGGCCAGCTGCCCACCGCCCTAGCCCTGGCGCAGCAGCTGCGCACCCTGGCGCAAAAGAGCGACGACGCCGTGCTGCAGCTGCGCGCCCATGCCGCTATGGGGGAGACGCTGTTCCACCAAGGCGAGCTCACCGCAGCGCGCAGCCACCTCGCGCAAGGCCTGGCCCTCTACGACCCGCAGCAGGCTTACGGCCGCGTTTTCGTCCAAGACCCGCGGGTCTCTTGCCTTTTCTATGTGGCCTGGACCCTGTGGCACCAGGGCTACGCCGAGCAGGCCCGGCAGCTGAGCCAGCAGGCCTTGGCCCTGGCGCAGCAGGCGCCTTCTCCCCTGAGCCTGCCGATTGCGGCCAACTACGTGGCCCTCATCCACCTCTTTCGCCGCGACGCCGCCGCGGCGCAGGCCGCTGCCACCCTGGCTGCCGCCCAAGCGCAAGAGCAGGGCCTGCCGCTTTACCTCGCCCTGGCCACCATTTTGCGCGGCGGGGCCCTGATGCAGCGGGGCGAGCATGCCGGCGGCCTGGCAGAGCTGCGCCGGGGACTCGAGGCCTGGCGGGCGACGGGTGCCGAACTGTGGTACCCCTACGTGCTGCTGATGCTGGCCGAGGCCACCGCCGGCAGCGGAGAGGCGGGCGCCGCCTTGGCGCTGCTCGACGAGGCCTTTGCGCTGGTGGAAAAAAGCGGCGAGCGCCTGTGGCTGGCAGAACTCTACCGCGGCAAGGGCCAGCTGCTGGCATCCTCCTCCCCTCTGGAGGCGGCCGCCTGCTTCCAGGAAGCCCTGGGGTGGGCGCGGCGCCAGGGGGCGCGTAGCGTCGAGCTGCGGGCGGCCACCGCCTTGGGGCGGCTGTGGCAGCAGCAGGGCCGCCGCCACGAGGCCCGGGTACTGCTTGAGGCCGTGTACGGCACGTTTCGCGAAGGGTTTGACACCGCCGACTTGCAGGAGGCCCAGGCGCTGCTGGCCGCCCTGGCCTGAGCCTAGCCCACCGGCTGCGCCTGACGCGCCAGCGGCGAGCGCGCCTGGTCGATCCACTCGAGAGTGCCAAAGGCGGCCGGCACGAAGTCCGGCCGCGGCGTGGAGCCGGGATAGGCCAGGTAGGCCCGCGGGTTGCGCAGGTCACGCACGGCGCTGTAGACGCGGCGCACGGCAAACGTCTGCCCCAAAAGCGCCATCACCACCAGGTTCCACAAGGCGCGCCAGCTCAGGCGGGTGCGTGCTTCGGCCAGGGTAAAGAGGCGGGCAAAGCGCGCGTAAAAGCGCTCGGGGGGCAGCTGCGAGGGCAGCACCAGGTGGCCGACGTCAAAGTAGCTGTAGTCGCAGGTGGTGATTTGCGTCTTGCACATCTCCCACAGCTCGGTGCCGGGCAGCGGCGTGAGCACGGTAAACATGGGATTGGGCAGGCGCAGGCGAGTGACGAACGCCTCGAGGCGGTCAAAGTCCTCCTCTCCCCAAGCGGGATCGGCGATAAACGAGGTCATGGGCACGATGCCCAGGCGGCGCAGAAAGTCGATGGCCTGCACGTTGGTGTCGGCGCCACCTTTGACGCGCTTGCGCACCGCCTCAAGGCCAGTGGCGTCGATTTTCTCGATGCCCAGAAAGACGGTGTGCAAGCCCACTTCTTTCCACAGCGGGAAGAGGTCGCGGTACTTCACCACCAAGTCGGCACGCGTCTCACACGAATAGTGCAGCCGCAGGCCCGCTTTGCGGATCTGCCGTGCCAGGGTTTCGTAGGCTTCATACTGCAAAAAGGCGATGTCGTCGGTGAAAAAGACGTACTTTTCTCCCAAGGCGCGCACCTGCTCCAGGTCTTCGAGGATGCGCTCGGGCGAGCGCCGGCGGGCACGGCGCTGGTAAAAGACCCAGATGCTACAGAAGTTGCAGTCAAAGGGACAGCCGCGTGAGGTCTCCACACAAGCCGAAGGGGTGGCAAAGCCGTGGTGGTAGCGGCGGCGGTAGCGGCGCGTCAGCTGGCGATCGGGCAACGGCACGGCGTCGAGGTCGCTGCTCAGGGGCCGCAGTGCAAAGCCATCGTGCCGGTTCCACGCCGTCATCACCCCCGGCACGCGCCCCGGGTCGTCGCCCCGCTCCAGGGTATCCACGAGTTCAAGGGCTGTCCACTCGCCCTCGCCGATTACCACCGCGTCCACCGGCGAGCCGGGAAAGAGGAAATCCCCGGGGATAAGGGAGGCATGGTGACCGCCGCAGAACACCGTGGTCCCGGGCAGGGGCCTCCTTAACCTGCCGCGCCGTCTGCAAGGCGCTGTAGACGTCGGTGGTAAAGCCACAGCTGATCCCCACCGCTTGCGGGCGCACGGTGCGCAGGTGCTCCCAAAGGACCGCTGGGGGGTCGAGGCGCAAGTCGAGCAAGTGCACCTCGTGCTCGTGAAGCTTGAGCGCTGCCCCCACGCATTCGAGTCCCACAGGTTCCACCAGCAACACTTTGGTAAAGCCAAAGCGGGCGCCCTGCGGCGGCTGCACCAGAGTCACGCGCATACGCTGCCTCCCTTGTGTGCAGATTGGCCTAGCGGACGACGACAACCCTGCGGTATCATACGGTCGCCGCCCCGCCTTTGGCAAGCCTTTTCTTGGGTCGAAGGTAAGCAAGAAACCCGTCCGTTGCGGCGCTGCCGGGAAAGGAGAGGCATGGCTCGCATCGTGGACTTGTCGGTGGTCATTGGCGAAGAGACCCTGAGCCCGCCGTCGGTGGGCCTGCGGCTGACACTGACCCGCTACCACCGGCCGCCGGGCTTCTGGCAGGCAAGCAAAGTGGAGATGCTCCTGCACACCGGCTCGCACGTTGACTTTCCCCGCCACGTGCGCCCGGAGGGTGCCACGGCGGCCGAGGTGCCCTTGACGCACGTCTGTGGCGAAGCGGTGGTGGTGGACTTGAGCCCGGTGGGGGCCAACCACGCCATTACCGTTGCCGACCTGGCGGTGCGGGCGCCGGCGCTGCGCCCGGGCGACATCGTGCTGGTGCGTACCGACTGGAGCGAGCGGCAGTGGGGAAATTTTCCCACCTACTACCTGGAGTCGCCTTACTGTACGCCGGAAGCGGCGACCTGGCTGGTCGAACAGGGGGTGAAAGCCGTCGGCTTCGACTGCTTCTGCGAGTACAGCGCCCGCTTGCCCGACTTTACCTCGGAGGACTTCGTCATCCACAAGATCCTGCTCGAGCGCGGCGTGTTGCTCATGCAGCAGCTCACCAACCTGTCACAGCTGCCGCGGCAGCGCCGCTTTCTTTTCTTTGGGGCATTCCTCAAGCTGGCCGGCGCCGAGGGGGCGCCGGCGCGCTTCTTTGCCCTGCTGGAAGACGAGGAGACGCCGCCGGCGTAGAGGGGGCGAACGGATGGGAAAGGAAACGAGGAGGCGCCTCACGCCCTGCGGCGCAAGACACTGCGCTTTGCGGGCCTACCAGGGGCATGGCCCCTGGATCGTTGTCCTCATTGCGGCGGTGGCCCTGCTGTGCGGATCGGCGGGGCTGGCCGCGGCTGAGAATTTTAGCGGCATGTGGGTCTTTGGCGACAGCCTCTCTGACACCGGCAATGCCTTTCTGGCCACGGGGGACACCGTACCTCCCTCGCCGCCGTACTTCGCGGGGCGCTTTTCTAACGGGCCGGTATGGGTGGAGCATCTGGCAGAAGACCTTGGGCTGGCAGTTCTTCCAGCCCTCGCCGGCGGTTCCAACTTTGCCTTTGGCGGTGCCCGCGCCGCGGGAGTGCTGGTGCAAGTCAGCCTTTACCTTCGCCAGCAGCGCTTCCGCGCCGACCCGCAGGCGCTATACGTCGTGTGGGGCGGGGCGTCGGACATCCGCGATGCGGTGCAGGCCGCGGTCACCGGCAAAAGCGACAAGAGGGCGGCCGCCGCCGCGCTCCGCAGGGCGGTGCGCCGACTGGCCCGGAGCCTGAGGCTGTTGGCTTTGGCCGGGGCCCGGCAGTTTCTCATCCTCAATCTCCCTGACCTCGGCGCCATTCCCGAAACGCGGGCGCTGGGCGAGGCGGCGGTGGCCCTGGCCACAGCACTGACGGAGGCTTTCAACGCCGCCCTGGGACGGGTGGTCCAGCGCCTGGCAGCGCTGCCGGGGGTGTGGGTCGTTTGGTTCGACACCTTTGCGCAGCTTAACGCGGTGCTGGAAGACCCGGCGGCGTTTGGCTTTGCGCAAGTCACCGAGAGCTGCCTTGACGGCGATCCCTTTACGTTCACCGCGGTGTGCAGCGACGACCCGGCAGTGCAGAACACCTACCTTTTCTGGGACATTCTACACCCCACGGCGGCGGCGCACGCGCTGCTGGCGGCCGAAGTCGGGGCTGCGCTCGCTGCCCTGCCGGCTGCCGGCGCCTCCGCGCCCTGAACGCCGCGCGCCGCGGGCAGCCACCGACGCTCGCGCGGCAGCGCCTGGGGTGGGCCTGAAGTTACGGAATGCCGATCATGTCGGTGCTGCCGCGCAGCACCACCGTGCCCTGCGGATCGACCCAGCGCGCCATGCCGTCGGGGCCGGCGCAAGGCGCAGTAGCGTTCCCAAGCTGCGACATCGGGAAAGTAGAGTTCGGCCATGCCGGCGTACGGCTCTGCCTCTGGGGTGAGGCTCAGGCTGACGGCGTAGCGAAACCCGCCGGCTTGCTCCAGGGTAGCTTTGACGTTGGGCACGTGCACGTGCAGCCAGTGGTCAAAAAAGGCGGCGTAGTTCGTCCCCGCTTTGGCTTTGACCAGGAAGGTGAAGCGCACGAACCCTGAGCGCGTCGAGGGATACGGCGGGGCATTCAGGGTAAGCGGCGCCGTGGCGAGAAACTCGGTCCCGGCAAGCACGACGTACTCGGTGGTGGCCCAGGGCAGGTAAGGCTCGGCTCTTTGCTGAAACGTATCCCGCGGTGTGGTGCCGTGTGGCTGCGGCGGCCGCGGCGGGGGCGCGTCCCACCACAGCTGCGCGACGCCGTCCCAGGGCAGCTCCCCTTCTGCTGCGGCGTCAAATAGCGTGACCAAGTAGCGCCGCGCGTGCGGCCGGCCTGCGGCCGCTGCTTCCTGTTGCGCCCGAATCACGGCTGGCATGTGGTACGCGAACCAGTGCATCACCAGCTCATCGTGCGACACGCCCGGGCGGCGCCGAATAAGATAAAGCATTTTGACGCCTGGCGTGGCCTCGACCGGCATCCTGGGGTTCTCCTCGGGGTGGCTATCCTAGGCGAGACGGCCCGACAAGGCCGCCACAACGGGAAGGCATGACACGCTTTTGCCAGCCCAGATGGGGCATTGCCCCGCTAGGGCAGGCAGGGTGCGCAACCAGTGGAGAATGCGGGATTCGAACCCGCGACCTCCGCCTTGCAAGGGCGGCGCTCTCCCCCTGAGCTAATTCCCCACGCCCGGCGCAGGGAAGCTTAGCCCCTCGGCGCCCGCCGTGTCAAGGGCACTTGGCCGCCCCGGGAAGGCCTTACGGAGTGACAGCTCTGCAAGGAAGAACCACGGCAGGATGGGCCTGGGTAGAGTCGAACTACCGACCTCACGCTTATCAGGCGTGCGCTCTCACCGACTGAGCTACAGGCCCAGGTTGCGTAGGTACTCTACCAAGCCCCCGCTGAGGTGTCAAGGGGGAAACTGGCGAGCTGAGCCCCCAGGGGCTGCACTCGTGGGATCTGCAAGCGTTTCGCCCTTTCCTGGACCTTGTCGCGCTTTTGTAGCCAAAGACGCCGCTTCTGACGCCTTTGGAGAAGCGCCCGCCCTCAAAGGGCTTCCCTTTCGCCGCCGCAGTGCCACGCCGGCGGCCAAGCGCCCAGGCGCAGGAAACGCCGCTCCAAGTCGGCAAGGCTCATGGTCAAAAAGGTGGGGCGGCCGTGGGGACAGGTGTAGGCCAGGTGCTGCTGCGCCACGGCGTCGACCAGCGCCGTCAGCTGCTCCGGGGTCAGTTGGTCGCCGGCCCGCACCGCCGCACGGCAGGCCAGCGCCGCCGCCAGCTGCTCGCGCACCGCTTCCGGCGTGGCCTGGGGCGCCGGCTGCTGCCACACCGCTTCTAGCGCCTCGCGCACCGCGGTGGCCGTCACTCCCTCAAGAGAAGGCACGGCCCGCAGCAGCAGGCGGTCCTTGCCAAAGGGCTCAAGGTGGACGCCCAGGGAGGCCAGCCCCGGCAGCACCGCCAGCCAACTTTGCGCGCCCGCCGGCAAGGCAAGTAGCAGCGGCTCGGCCAGCTCGTGCGGCGGCGCCTCTGCCGCCAGCAGCGCCGCAAAGAGCAGCGCTTCGTGCGCCGCGTGCTGGTCAAGCACCACCAAGCCCTCGGCACCGGCAGCCACCACGAAGGCGTTGCCCACTTGCCCCAGCGGCCGCAAGGGACCGCCGCCACGATACGGGACGGTGGCTTCTCGCACCTGCCAGGGAGGGGCTTCTGGCCATGCCGGCAGCTCCGCCACCGGCGTCCCTTCGGGCAACAGCGTCTCTGGCGGCAGCGCCTGCAGGGCAAGCTGCACCGCTTCGTAGACCGCGGCAAAAACGGCGCGCTCTTGCAGAAAGCGCACTTCGGTTTTGCGCGGGTGGACGTTCACGTCAACCAGGGCGGCCGGCAGGGAAATCCCCAAGGCGGCCACGGGATGGCGCCCGGGGGGCAGCAAGGCGCCATAGGCGCGCGCCAGGGCAGCGCTCACCAGCCCACTGCGCACGGGGCGGCCGTTGACCCACACGTACTGCCGCTGGCGCGTGGCGCGACTTATTGCCGGTGAGCCCACCGCCCCGCGGACTTCCAGATCCACGCTCTGCCAGTGCACGGGCAAAAGCTGCGAGGCCAGCTCGCGTCCTAGCAGCACGTGCAGGCGCTGGCGCAGCTCGCTGCTGGCCGGCGCAAACAGCAGCCGGCGGCCGTCGTGGCAAAGCTGCAAGGTGACCTGCGGGTACGCCAGGGCGTAGTGGACCACCAGCTCCTGCACCCGCTGCACTTCCTGCGCCACCGACTTGAGGGCCTGACGGCGCACCGGGGTGTGGGCAAAGAGCTGGCGCACGCTCACCCGCGTGCCTGCCGGGCAGCCCCAGGGCTGCACAGTGACCTCGCCGCCGCGGCAGACAACGCGCGCCCCCTCGGCCTGCGCGGCAGGGCGGGTGACCAGCTCCACTTCGGCCACGGCGGCAATGCTGGGCAGGGCCTCACCGCGAAACCCCAGGGTGGTGAGGCGGCGCAAGTCGTCGAGGTGGCGGATCTTGCTGGTGGTAAAGCGCTGCAGCGCCAGTACCGCCTCCTCGGCGGTCATGCCGCAGCCGTTGTCGCTTACCCGAATGAGGCGCCGGCCGCCGTTTTCCAGCTCGATGTCGATGCGCGTGCTGCCGGCATCGAGGGCGTTGTCGAGCAGCTCCTTGACCACCGAGGCAGGGCGCTCGATGACCTCGCCGGCGGCGATGCGACTGACGGTAAGGGGATCGAGGCGATGGATGCGCATCACGCTGAGCCCTGCCCCAAAAGCTGCCGCGCCTGCTGCTGCAAGGCGTGCAGCAGCGTCAGGGCCTGAAGCGGCGTCACCTGGCACACGTCGAGGCTCAGGAGCTGCCGCAGCAGCGGCACCGCAGGCGCCGCTGCCGGCGTGCCGTTGTCGCGGGTGGCCGGCGGCTGCTCCCCTTGCTGCTCCAGGTAGTGCAGCACGCGGGCGGCTTCTGCCAGCACCTCCTCGGGCAGCCCGGCCAGGCGTGCCACGTGCAAGCCGTAGCTCTTGCTGGCGCCGCCTGGCGCCACCTGGCGCAGAAAGACGAGGCCGTCGGGCGTCTCGCGCACCACCAAGTGCAGGTTCTGCACCCCGGAGCAGAGCGCCTCCAGGGCGGTGAGCTCGTGGTAGTGGGTGGCAAAGAGGGCGCGCGCACCGAGGCGGCGCGCAATGTAGAGGGCCACCGCCCAGGCCAGACTCAGCCCCTCAAAGGTGCTCGTGCCCTTGCCGATCTCGTCGAGAATGAGTAGGCTGCGCGGCGTGGCGTGGCGCAAGAGATACGCCGTTTCGTCCATCTCCACCAGGAAGGTGCTGCGGCCGCCGGCCAAGTCGTCCACGGCGCCCACGCGGGTAAAGATACGGTCCACCAGGCCGATGGTGGCCTCGGCGGCCGGCACGAAGCTGCCCATCTGCGCCAGGATAACGATGAGGGCGAGCTGGCGCAGGTACGTGGACTTACCGGCCATGTTGGGGCCGGTGAGGATGAGCAGCCGCTGCCTCTCACCGTCCAGCACGAGGTCGTTGGGCACGAAGCCCTCCACGTGGCGCTCGACCACCGGATGGCGCCCCTGGCGGACGACGATGCGGCGGCTGTCTTCAAGCTGGGGGCGCACGTAGTGGTACAGCACCGCCACTTCGGCCAGTGCCGCCAGCACGTCGAGCTGCGCCACGGCGGCGGCCAGGCGCTGCAGCAGCGCCGCCTGCTGCGCCACGCGCTGGCGCAGCTCGACGAACAGCGCCTGCTCGAGCGCGCTGCGCCGCTCGGCCGCGTGCAGGATGGCCACTTCCCGCGCCTTTAGCTCCTCGGTCACAAAGCGCTCGCCCTGGCTCAGCGTCTGCTTGCGCACGTAGTCGGGCGGCACGCGGGGCAAGTTGGCCTTGCTGACTTCGATGTAGTAGCCAAAGACCTGGTTGTAGCGTACCTTGAGCGACTTGATGCCGGTGCGCTGGCGCTCGCGCGCCTCGAGGCGGGCCAGCCACTGGGCGTGGCGCTCGCTTTCGCGCAGCAGCGCGTCGAGGGTGGCGTCGTAGCCGGGGCGGATGAGCCCCCCTTCGCGCAGCGTGGGCGGCGGGTCGTCGACGAGGGCCCGCTGCAGGAGGTCGCGCAGCGCCGCTTCTCCCGTGCAGTCCTGGCGCAGGGCGACGAGCAGCGGCGCCTGACACCCCTCTAGGGCCTCACGCACCGCCGGCAGCGCCGCCAGGGACTGGCGCAGGGCTGCGAGGTCACGGGGACTGGTAGTGCCGCAGGCGGCGCGGCCAAGCAGGCGCTCGATGTCGTAGACCTGGCGCAAGGCCTGGCGCAGCGCCTGGCGGCGCACGGTGTCGGCAGCCAGCTCGGCCACGGCGTCGAGGCGGGCATTGATGGTCTCTAGCTGCAGCAGCGGCTGCTCCAGCCAGCGGCGCAGCCGCCGCGCCCCCATGGCGGTCACCGTCTCGTCGAGCACCGCCAGCAGGCTGCCCTGCCGCCCCCCGTGGCGCAAAGACTGCACGAGCTCTAGGTTGCGCCGCGTCACCGCGTCGAGCACCAAGTACTGGCTCAGGCGGTAGCCGCGCAGGCCGGTCAGGTGAGCCAGCGCCGCCTGGTGGGTTTCTTCCACGTACTGGAGCACCGCGGCAGCGGCAGCCAGCGCCAGGGAAGAATGCGCCTGCAGGGCAGCGTCGCCAAAGCGCTGGCGCAGGCGCTGGCGCGCCTGCCCTGCGTCAAAGGCCGCTTCGCCATAGGGGGTACTGCGCAGCTGCAGGCGCTCTTGCAAGGCCTGCCAGCGCGGATCGGCCTGCCAGGCCCTGGGCACCAGGCACTCGGCCGGGCGCAAGCGGGCCAGCTCGGTGTGCAGCTCGGCCTCTGCCGCCGGGCCCTCCAGCGTGGTGGCCAGAAACTCGCCGGTGGAGACGTCGAGGGCGGCCAGGCCAAAGGCCCCGGCGGCCGGGCACACGGCCACCAGGAAGTTGTTGCGGCGCTCCTCAAGCAGCGCCTCCTCGGTCACCGTGCCCGGGGTGATGACGCGCACCACCTCGCGGCGCACCAGCCCCTTGGCCTGGCGCGCGTCTTCGAGCTGCTCGCAGATGGCCACTTTGTAGCCGGCCTCCAGCAGGCGCGCCAGGTACGCCTCCAGGGCGTGTACGGGAATGCCGCACATGGGAATGCGGTTGCCCTTGCCCACCTCGCGCGAGGTGAGCACCAGCTCCAGCAAGCGCGCCCCAACATGGGCATCCTCGTAGAAAAGCTCGTAGAAGTCGCCGAGGCGAAACAGCACTAGGGCATCCGGGTGCGCGGCTTTGGCGCGGGCGTACTGCCGCAGCATGGGGGTAAGGGGCCGCCCGTCGGCGGCGCGGGCGGCCTCGGCGTTGGGGGCTCGCGCACGCATGCCACTTCCTCTGGCTGGTGCTGAGACGCTAGCACAGCCGCCGCAGCCTGACAAGGGGGAGGGGCTGTTGCGCGGGGCGCCGGAGTCGTGTACAGTTCTGTGGCGAGACCATCCGCACACGGCAGCGCTTATGGACAATGTCTTTGACGAACTGCAAGCGCGCGGCTTCATCCAGCAAGTCACCCACGGCGAGGTGCTGCGGCAACGCCTGGGCAAGGAGCGGGTGACGTTTTACGTGGGCTTTGATCCCACGGCACCCAGCTTCCACGTGGGCAACCTGGTGCCCATCATGGCCATGGTGCACCTGCAGCGGGCGGGCCACCGCCCCATTGCCATTCTCGGCGGCGGCACTGGCCTCATCGGCGACCCCAGCGGCAAGACCGAGATGCGGCAGCTGCTGTCGCGCCAGACGCTGGCGGCCAACGCGCGCGCCCTCGAAGCGCAACTTCGCCGCTACTTGCGCTTTGAGGGAGAAAACGCCGCGCTCGTGCTCAACAATGCCGAGTGGCTCGAAGAGCTCAAGTACATCGACTTCCTGCGCGACATCGGCCGCCACTTCAGCGTCAACCGCATGCTTTCTTTTGAGACCTACCGGCAGCGCCTGGAAACCGGTCTTTCTTTCCTGGAGTTCAACTACCAGGTGCTGCAAGCCTACGACTTCCTGGTCCTCTACCAGCGCTACGGCTGCCTCTTGCAGCTGGGGGGCGACGACCAGTGGGGCAACATGGTGGCCGGGGTGGACCTCATCCGCCGCGTGGCCCGCGGCGAGGCCTTTGCCATGACGTTTCCCCTCATTACCACCGCCAGCGGGCAGAAAATGGGCAAAACCGCCGCCGGGGCAGTGTGGCTCGACGCTGCCCTTGTCTCGCCTTACGAGTTCTACCAGTTCTGGATTAACGTCGACGACCGTGACGTGCCGCGCTTTCTCAACTACTACACGCTGCTGCCGCGCAGCGAAATCGCCCGCTTGAGCGCCCTTGGGGGCGCCGCCATCCGCGAGGCCAAAGAAGTGCTGGCTTTTGAAGCCACCGCCCTCACCCACGGCATGGCGGCGGCAGAGCAAGCCCGCGCGGCAGCCCGCGCCCTGTTCCGCGAGGGCAAAGACGCCGAGGGTATGCCCGAGACTTGCGTGCCCAAGGCGCGGCTGGCCGCCGGCTTGCCGCTGGTCGACTTGCTGGTCGAAACCGGCCTGGCCCCTTCCAAGAGCGCGGCGCGGCGCCTCATCCAGCAGGGAGGCTGCCAGCTCAACGGCGCCCGTGTTACCCACACCGAGGTGGTGCTCACCCCGGCCGACGTGCGCGACGGCGTGCTGATGCTGCGCGCCGGCAAGAAGCGCTACCACCGGGTGCGGGTGGTCTAGGCGCCGGCTGCCTGCGGGGCGCGACGCAGGGCCACCGCCAGCACCTCGTCCATAGAAGTCACAAAGATAAAGCGCAGGCTGCGGCGCAGGTGGGCGGGCAGCTCGAGGAGGTCCTTGCGGTTGCCTTGCGGCAAGAGCAGGCAAGTGAGGCCAGCGCGCCGGGCCGCCAGGGCCTTTTCCTTGATGCCGCCTACTGGCAGCACGTGCCCGCGCAGGGTGATTTCGCCACTCATCGCCACGTGGCGCGCCACCGGCGTCTCGGTAAGGGCAGAAATCAGCGCCGTGGCCATGGTGATGCCAGCCGAAGGGCCGTCTTTGGGAATGGCCGCTGCCGGCACGTGGAGGTGGATGTCGAGGTTCTGGAACCGCTCGGGGGCAAGGCCCAAGCGGCGGGCATTGGCGCGCGTGTAGCTAAGCGCCGCCTGGGCCGACTCTTTCATCACCTCCCCCAGGTGGCCGGTGAGGGTAAGCTGGCCCGAGCCTTCCATCACCGTGGCCTCCACACGCACGATCTCGCCCCCGGCTTCGGTCCAGGCAATGCCGGTGGCTACCCCCACCTCGTCGTGCGGCGGCTCGCTTTCGGGCAGGTAGCGGGGTGGGCCCAGGTAGCGGTGCAGGTTGCCGCTGTGGATGCGAAACTGCCGCGTGTCGCCTTCGGCAACGCGACGGGCCACTTTGCGGCACAGCGTGGCCAGCTCCCGCTCCAGGTTGCGTAACCCGGCCTCGCGGGTGTACGCGGTGATGATGCGGCGCAGCGCCGCGTCGGAGAGGTGCAGGAAGCGCGCCTCGAGGCCGTGCTCGGCCAGCTGCCGCGGCAGCAAGTAGCGGCGTGCGATGTGGCGCTTTTCCTCATCGCTGTAGCCAGGGAGGCGAATGATCTCTAGGCGGTCGCGCAGCGTTGGGGGAATGGTATCGGCCAGATTGGCGGTGGCGATGAACATCACCCGCGAAAGGTCAAAGGGCAAGCCCAGGTAGTGGTCACTAAAGGCGTGGTTCTGCTCGGGGTCGAGCACCTCGAGCAGCGCTGCTGCCGGGTCGCCGCGGCCATCGACGCCGAGCTTGTCCACTTCGTCGAGCATAAACACCGGGTTGGCCGAGCCGGCCAGGCGCATGCTCTGCAGGATGCGCCCCGGCAGGGCGCCCACGTAGGTGCGGCGGTGGCCGCGGATCTCGGCCTCGTCGCGCACTCCGCCCAGGGAGAGGCGCACGAACTTGCGCCCCAGGGCGCGAGCAATGGAGCGCCCCAGCGAGGTCTTGCCTACCCCCGGCGGGCCGACAAAGCACAGGATAGGGCCTTTTTTCTGCCGCTGCAGCTTGCGCACCCCCAGGTACTCCAAAATGCGCTCCTTGACCGCTTCCAGGCCGTAGTGGTCCTCGTCGAGCACGCGGCGGGCGGCGTGCAAGTCGAGGCAGTCCGGGGTCACGGTAAGCCAGGGCAGCTCCAGCAGCCAGTCAAGGTAAGTCCGCACCATGCTCGCTTCGGCGGCCTCGGGGTGGAGGCGCTCGAGGCGGGAGAGTTGCTTGCGGCACTCCAGGGCCACTTCCGGCGGCAGCGTGCTGCGCTCAAGGCGCTGGCGCAATTCGAGCAGCTCGGCGGTGCGCTCGTCCACTTCCCCCAGCTCTTTCTGGATGGCCTTGAGCTGCTCGCGCAGGAAGTACTCGCGCTGCGTTTTGCTGATTTCCTCGCGCGCCTCAGACTGGATTTTGTGCTGCACAAAGAGCATCTCCAGCTCCTTGCTGAGCAACTCCCCGACGCGGCGCAGGCGCTGCACCGGATCGGGGGTCTCGAGCAAGCGCTGGGCTTCTTCCACCGGCAGGCCGAGGTTGGCGCTGAGCAAGTCGGCCAGGCGGCCCGGGGTCTTGAAGTTGTCGGCCAAAATGAGCACGTCCGGGGGCAGCAGGTGGCCCATGGCCAGCAGGCGCTCGAGCTGCTGCCGCGTGTGCTGCACCAGGGCCTCGGTCTCCAGGGCCGAAGCGGCATGGCTGGGGGTGTCCTCAAGCGGCTCGAAGCGCACACTGTAGTGGGGCCGGCGCTGCACGAAGGCGCAGATGCGCACCTTGCTCTGCCCCTGCACCAGCAGCTTGACGCGGCCGTCGGGCAGCTTGAGGGAGCGCAGGATCACCGCCACCGTGCCCACCGTGTAGAGGTCGTCGGGCTCGGGCTCCTCAACAGCCGACTGGCGCTGCGCCACCAGCACCAGGCGCCGGTCGCCGCTCAGGGCGCGGTCGACGGCGCGCAGGGAGACCTCGCGGCCGACGAACAGCGGCGCCACCATGTAAGGGAAAACGACCACGTCACGCAGGGGTAGAAGCGGCAGCCCCGCCTCTAGCTGTCGCAGTCGGCGCTGACTGCCCATCTTCTGCGGCACCCGCGACGCGCTCTGCCTGGCCCGAATCACCTCTTTCGCCACTGCTTACTCCTTTCTTCCCGTCCCGTATCACGACCAAGGGCCGCCCGTTAGCGTACGCGGCCGGCAGTGGCCTGTCAAGGCGAGAACGCTTGACAGCGCGCGCTTGCCTCTGCCACAATCCTTTCAGCGGGGACGGGTTGCCATCCTCTGCAGCGGCCTGCACCATTGCCTTTCCTGCGGGAGCGCGATGGCCTTCTGGACTGCGCTCTGCTCACGCCCCACCAAACGCGTCGTAGGCTTGATGTCCGGGACCTCGGCCGATGGGGTGGACGCCGCCCTGGTGGAGCTGCACGGCTACGGCCGGGCCACGCGGGTGCGGGTGCTGGCCCACGCCACCTACCCTTATCCTGAGCCCTTGCGCCAGCAGATCCTGGCGGCCTGCGAGCCGGCCACCGGGCACGTGGAGCTCCTCTGCCACCTGAACTTCGCCCTGGGCCACTGCTTTGCCGAGGCCGCGCTGGCCCTTATCGCCCGCGCCGGGCTCACGCCGGCCGAGGTCGACCTCATTGGCTCGCACGGCCAGACGGTCTATCACCTGCCGCAGGCCACCCCCACCCGCTTGCCTTCCACGCTGCAGCTGGGTGAGCCGTGCGTCATCGCCGAGCGCACCGGCATCACCACGGTGGCCGACTTTCGCCCGCGCGACATGGCGGCGGGTGGCCTCGGCGCCCCCCTGGCGCCTTACGGCCACGCCCTGCTCTTTGCCGACCCGTCCCGCCCCAAAGCCGTACAGAACATCGGCGGCATGGCCAACGTCACCGTGCTGGCCGAGGGCACCGTGCCCCTGGCCTTCGACACCGGCCCGGGCAACGTACTTATTGACGAAGCGGTGCGCCACTTCAGCGGCGGCACCCGGCACTACGACGCCAATGGCGCCCTGGCCGCCCAGGGGACGGTGCACGAAGGACTGCTGGCCGAGCTCTTGCAGCATCCTTTCCTCCAGCAGCCGCCGCCCAAGGCCACCGGACGCGAGACCTTTGGCCCGGCCCTGTGGCGCGAGGTGCTGGCCCGCAGCCAGGCGCTGGGGCTGGCGCCGGCCGACGTGGTGCGCACCTGCACCGCCTTTACCGTGGAAGCGATCTATGCCAACTACCGGCGCTTTATTTTTCCCCGCTGGCCCATTGCCGAGGTGGTGGTCTGCGGAGGCGGGGCGGCCAACCCCGTGCTCATGCAGCTGCTGCGGCAGCGCCTGCAGCCGCTGCTGGTGACCACGCCAGAGGACTACGGCTACCCCAATGAGGCGCTGGAGGCCATTCTCTTTGCCATTTTGGCCAACGAGACGATCCACGGCCAGGCGGCCAACGTGCCTTGCGCCACCGGGGCTCGGCGTGCCGTGGTGCTGGGCAAAATCGTGCCACCCAGGTAAGGAGGGCGTATGCCGCGCTCGCTGTGTCTGCTTCTTGTCGTGCTCTTGAGCTACGGCGCCGCGGTGGCTTCGCCGGACGCGCTGCTTGCGCGCGCCCTGGCCCTGCAAGCCGAAGGCAACGGGCAGGAAGCGCTGCGGCTGCTTGGCGACTTTGACGCCGCCACGCCGGCGGCGCCAGCGCACGGCCGCCTCCTTTTCCTGCGGGCCCTGCTCTACCAGCGCCACGGCAACCCGGAAGCGGCGCTGGCCGACTTCCAGCGGGTGTTTGACGCCTACCCGCCTCTGGCCGACTACGCCGCCTGGGAGCTGGTGCAGGGCCCACGCGGCACAGGACCTGCTGGAGCCCCTCCAGGAGACGGTAGCCACCCTGGCGGAGCGCTACCCCTTCAGCCTGCACTTGCCTGCTTGCCAGCTCACCCTGGCCGAGGTGCAGGCCCGGCTGGGGCAGGCGGCGGTGGCGCGTGCCACGCTTGAGCAGTGGCTGGCTTCCTATCCCGGCCACCCCGACACCCCAGATGCGCTGGCTCTGCTGGCCCAGGTCTTTGAAGCGCTGGGCGACCTCCCCCGAGCCGCCCGCACCTGGCAGCGGCTGGGCGAGACGTATCCGCGCTACCCCCGGGCCGCGGCGGCGCTGCGGCGCAGCCACCGGCTGTGGGCGCAGGGACCATCAGAGCAGCGGCCGCCACTGGCGCCCGAGCGCTTACTGGCCAGCCTCGAGGCCCTGATGCAGGCCGGCCAGTGGGAAGAAGTGGAGCGCCGCCTGGACTTGCTGCACGCTGCCAAGCTGCCCCCTTCTCTGGCGGCGCGCGTGCTCTTGGCGCGTGGCGAAGCCGCCCTGCGGCGAGGGCGCCTGGCCCTGGCCCACACCTTGCTGCACCAGGTGTTGCGCCGCTACCCGCACGGCGAACACGTAGCCGCTGCCCACTACTGGCTCGCCGTGGTCCACCGGCGCCAAGGGCACACCGCACACAGCGAACGCCAGCTCCGCCGCCTCATCGCTGCTCACCCGCGCTCGCCTTGGGCAGCCCAGGCCTTGCTCGACCTGGCGACACTGTTGGCCGAGCGGCAGCACCTCACGCGCGCCGCCAAGCTCTACGCGCAGCTGGCGCGCGACTTTCCCACCCACCCCGAAGCGGCAGAGAGCCAGTGGCAGGCCGGCTGGCTGCACTACCGACTGCAGCGCTACCGCACCGCCGCCCGGCTGTGGCAGGCGCTGCGCCAGCGCTTTCCCGACTCTCCCGTGCTGCCACGCGCCCTTTACTGGCAAGCACGCGCGCTGCAAGAAAGCGGGAAAACGCAGGCGGCGGCGTCCCTTTACCGGCAACTGGCAGAAGCCTACCCGGTACACTACTACGGCCTGCAGGCCCAGGCACGCCTGCAAGAACTGGGCATCCCGGTGGCCGATCCCTTGAGCGAGGCGCTCCTGGACGGCGACACCCCGGCGCCGCCTCCTGCCCCGGCCGCGGACAGCCGCGCGGCTTTTCACCTGCAGCGGGTGCGCGAGCTGCAAGCTCTGCAGCTCCACGCCCTGGCTGCCCGCGAGGCGGCGGCACTGCAGCGGCTGCTGCCCGACACCCCGGCGCACCGCTTCTTCGTGGCCGAGCTGCTGGCCGCCAGCGGCCACTACCTGCCCGCCTTCCGCCTGCTCAATGCCCTGGTCGCCGACTTGCCAGCGGCCGAAGTGCGCCGCCTGCCGGGGCGCTTCTGGGAACTTCTCTACCCGCGCCTCTTCTGGGAAACGGTGCAGCGGCAAGCGCAGCGCACCGGCCTCGACCCCTACCTGGTGCTGAGCGTCATGCGGCAAGAAAGCGCCTTCGATCCCCTGGCCGTCTCCCCTGCCGGCGCGCGCGGCCTGATGCAGCTTATGCCGGCCACGGCGCGCGACGTGGCGCGCCAGCTGCGCTGGCCGCGGCCTTCGCGGGCCGCCCTCCACCGGCCGGAGGCCAACCTCGCCCTGGGGACCCACTACCTGGCCTCGCTGCTGCAGCGCTACGAGGGCAACTTGGTGCTGGCCTTGGCTGCCTACCACGCCGGCCCGCGCCGCGCCACGGCCTGGCAGCAAGCGTGGGGGGAGCGGCCGCCCGACGAGTTCATCGAGCGCTTGCCGATTGAGGCCACGCGCCTTTATGTCAAGCTCGTGCTGCGCAACCTGGCCGTCTATGCACGCCTGTACACAGCTGTGTCGCGCTCTTGACGCTGCGCCCTTGCCCCCCGGCGGCACCTACACGCTGCTGCTGTGGCTGCCGGTGCCGCAGCGGCTGCACATCGGCGCCCTGGGGGAGTGCGCCTTTCCCCGCGGCTACTACACCTACACGGGCCGGGCCCGGCGGGCGCTGCGGGCGCGGCTGCACCGGCACCTGCACGGCGCCGCGACCCGCCACTGGCATCTTGACTACCTGCGGCCGCACGTGCGCGTGCTGGCCTGGCAGGTGTACGCGGGCGACACCTGGCCCGAGTGCCTGCTCAACCGCCAGCTGGCCTGCCACGGACGCCCCGTGGTACGCGGCTTTGGGGCTTCGGATTGTGCCTGCGCCAGCCATTTGCTATATTACCCCGGCAGGCGGCGCCCGCCGTGGCGCCTGGCGTCAGGAGTGCGGCCATGAAGTTCACCAAAATGCACGGCCTCGGCAACGATTACATCTACGTCAACGGCTTTGAAGAAACGCTCGCCGACCCGGCAGCAGTGGCGCGCGTGGTCAGCGACCGCCACTTCGGCATCGGCAGCGACGGCCTCATCCTCATCCTGCCTTCGACGCGCGCCGACTTCCGCATGCGCATCTTTAACGCCGACGGCAGCGAAGCCGAAATGTGCGGCAACGGCATCCGCTGCCTGGCCAAGTACGTCTACGACCACGGCCTGACGCGCAAGACCACCCTGCAAGTCGAAACCGGGGCCGGCATTCTGGAGCTGCGCCTGACGGTGAAAGACGGCCGCGTGGAGGCGGTACGCGTCGACATGGGCGAGCCTCGCCTGCAGCGCGCCGACATCCCCATGCAAGGCCCCGCAGGCCCCGTGCTGCAAGAACCGCTGCACGTCGACGGGGAACGCTTCCTTGTCACCGCGGTGTCGATGGGCAACCCGCACTGCGTGGTCTTCGTCGAAGACGTAGAGGGCTTCCCGGTGGCGCACTGGGGGCCGCGGTTTGAGCACCACCCCGCTTTTCCCCGCGGCGTCAATGCCGAGTTCGTGCAGGTCCTCGACCCGCACCGCCTGCGCCTGCGCGTCTGGGAGCGGGGCTCGGGCGAGACCCTGGCCTGCGGCACCGGCGCCGCCGCGGCCGCCGTGGCGGCGCACCTGGCGGGCAAAGCCGAGCGCCAGGTAACCGTGCACCTGCCCGGCGGCGCGCTCGAGCTCGAGTGGGACGCGGCGAGCAACCACGTGTTCATGACCGGCCCGGCGGTGGAAGTCTTCCGCGGCGAGTGGCTCGACGAAAAGGCATGGCAGCGATGATCGACTTGCGCAGCGACACGGTCACCAAGCCCTCCCCCGGCATGCGCCAGGCCATGGCAGCAGCAGAAGTGGGCGACGACGTCTTTGGCGAAGACCCCACGGTCAACCGCCTGGAGGAAGTGGCGGCGCAGCTGCTGGGCAAGGAAGCGGCCCTCTTTGTGCCCTCGGGCACCATGGCCAACCAGATCTGCATCAAAGTCCACACCCAGCCCGGCGACGAGATCATCATGGAGCGCACCAGCCACCCCTTTGCCAACGAGTCGGGCGCCCTTGCCGCCCTCTCCGGGGTGCAGGTGCAGCTCCTTGACGGCGTGCGCGGCATCCTCACCGCCGAGCAGGTGGCCCGGGTCATTCGCAGCGGCGAGGACGTCCACCACGCCCCCACGCGCCTCATTTGCCTGGAAAACACCCACAACCGCGGCGGCGGCAGCATTTACCCCCTGGAGCACATCCGCGCCATCCACGCCGTGGCGCGCGCGCACGGCCTGGCCATGCACCTCGACGGCGCCCGGCTGCTCAACGCCTGCGTGGCGACCGGCCTGCCGGCGCCGGCGTACACGCAATACTTCGACAGCTGCACCCTGTGCCTCTCCAAAGGGCTGGGAGCACCGGTGGGCTCGGTGATCGCCGCCAGTGCCGACTTTATCAAGCGTGCCCGGCGCTACCGCAAGATGTTTGGCGGCGGCATGCGCCAGGCCGGCATCCTCGCCGCGGCCGGCCTCTACGCCCTGGAGCACAACGTGGAACGGCTGGCCGAGGACCACCAGCACGCCAAGCTGCTGGCCGAACGCCTCTACGGCCTGCGCGGTGTGCTGCTTGACCCGGCCGAGGTGGAAACCAACATGGTCTACCTGCGCCTCGACCTGGCCACCGCCCGCCTCGACGCCTTTGCCCTCATGCAGGCCATGCGCGCCCGCGGCGTGCTGGCCCTGGCTCTCGACCGCACCACCATGCGCCTGGTGACCCACCTCGACGTGTCACGCGCGCAGGTGGAGGAAGCGGCACGGGTGATCCGCGACCTGCTGGCCTGAGGGCCCGCTGCCAGGCGCCAGCCCACCGCAGGGCCCGCACCAAATAAGGGTGGTGCTGCAGCACGCGCTGCACGTCGGCAAAGCCGCGCTCTCCCCGCAGGATTTTGGTCATCGCCCGCCAGAAGCGCCGGTGGTAGCGCAGCAGGGTGTGAAAGAGCCAAGGCCAGGCGTCAAAGAGCTGCTGCAAGGCCCGTCCCCCTTCCAGCTCAGGCATGAGCGTGGCGGCGACGGCCTCAGCGTAAGCCTGCGGCTCGGCGTCGGTGGCGCAGGCCGCGCTGAGCGCCTCGGCAGCCAGCTGGGCGCTGCGCACCGCGTAATAAATGCCTTCGCCGGTAAACGGCTCAAGCAGGCCGGCGGCATCGCCCACCACCAGCGCCCGTCCCCGCACCAGCGGCAAGTCCGGGGTGCGCGTGGGCAGCATGTGGGCCAGGTAAGCCAGCTCGTCGCCTGGCGCCACCCCCCAGCGGCGCAGGAAAGCCCGCAAGTACTGCTCGAGGTACGGCCCCAGCGCCGCCGGACCTTTAACGCCCACCGACCAGTGGTCGGCTTTGGGAAAGGCCCAGGCGTAGGCCTGCGGCCAAGTGCCCCAGTCGATGTAGAGGGTCTCGGGATCCCAGGGGCCCGCCGGCGGCGCCAGCACCAGATCCAGGCCCAGATCGTGTGGCGCCACGGCGGCAAAGCCCAGGCGGCGCCGCAGCGTGCCGCGGGCGCCGTCGGCAAAGGCCAGGTAGCGACTCTCCCAGCCCAGGGTGCGACTGCGCAAGACAAACGCGCGCGGCTGCACCTCGATCGCTGTCACCTGGCAGCCGTCGTAAACCTGCGCCCCCGCCGCCGCTGCCTGCTGCACCAAGAAGGCGTCAAAGTCGCTTCGCGTGACCAGAGTGACAAGAGGGGTAGGAGACGTGCGGGCAAAGGGCCGCCGCAGGTTCTGCGTCAGGACGAGCCGCGCCACGCGGCGTTCGACCACCGCATCGATGGCAAAGGGCAGCAAGGCGACGGTTCTCTGGGTGAGACCCCCGCCGCAGGGCTTGACGCGCGGCAGACGCGCCTTTTCCACCAGCACTACGCGCAGGCCGCGCACCGCCAGCCAGTAAGCGAGCAGGGCGCCAGCCGGGCCAGCGCCGATGACGGTGACGTCGACACGGCCGCGCCGCCGCGTCCCTTGCCGCACCCCAGCGGATCCCGTACAATCCATGCGGCACCTCCGTGGTGGTCCACCAGCAAGCATAGCAGGCACGCCAGGGTGCGACAAGCCGCCGAGCCAAGCAAAATGTACGCGCGTGTGTTTCCCCAGGGCGAAGCCGTGCCGCGCGAGCTGGCCCGCATGGGTGGGGCAGCTCCGCCGCTGGCGCAGGTGTGGAAGCTGATCGCCGTGCCGCAGGCCACCGCGGCAGTGTTTACCGCCTGGCTGGCACAGCAGGGCGGCTGGTGGTGTAGTGCGCCGGGCGCCCACCCCGACACGGTGGACGTGCTTTTTGGCGGCAGCACCGCCCTCCCCGGCACGCTCGGGCAGGCCGCGGCGGCACAGCCGGCGCTGCAGCCGGTGGCCACTGCCCTGGAAGCGGCCCTGGCCTTGCTGCAGGAGCCGCCCCGCACCTTGCAGCTGGGGTCAGCCACTCTCGACCTGAGCCGCCCGCGCCTCATGGGCATCCTCAACGTCACCCCCGATTCGTTTTCGGACGGCGGCCTTTACCTGCGCCCCGAGGAGGCCCTCAAGCACGCCGAAGCCATGCTCAGCGCCGGCGCCGACCTCATCGACGTCGGCGGGCAGTCGTCGCGACCTGGCGCCGTGCCGGTGCCGGCGGAGGTGGAGTGGCAGCGCGTGGTGCCCGTGGTACGGGAAATCGTCAAGCGCTTTGGCGCCCTGGTGTCGGTGGACACCTACCGCGCCCGCGTGGCCGAAGCGGCGCTGGATGCCGGAGCGGTGATGGTCAACGACATCAGCGCCCTGCGCTTCGACCCCAAAATGGCGCCCCTGCTGGCCCGCCACCAGGCAGCGGTGGTGCTCATGCACATGCAGGGCACGCCGCGCACCATGCAACAGGCCCCAACGTACCACCACGTCGTCGACGACGTCTACGGCTTTCTTGCCGCTCGGCTGCGCTACGCCATGGCGCAGGGCATCGACCGCCAGCGCATCGTCCTCGACCCGGGCTTTGGCTTTGGCAAGCGCGGCGCCCACAACCTGGACCTGCTGCGCGACCTGGCCCACTTCCGCAGCCTGGGCCAGCCGCTGCTGGTGGGGACCTCGCGCAAGCTGCTGCTGGCCCGCTACCTGCCCCCGGCAGCGCGCGACCGGCTCGAGGACACCCTGGTCAGCGTCCTGTACGCCGCCTTGCAGGGGGCGGCCCTGGTACGCGTGCACGACGTGGCGCCCGTGCAGCGGCTGCTGGCCCTCCTGGACGTGATGGCACGCCACGGACCATGAGCACCACGAACTGGCAGCACAAGCGCGTCACTGTGATGGGGCTGGGCGCCTTCGGGGGCGGCGTGGGGCTGGCCCGCTACCTGGCCAGCCAGGGTGCGCAGGTAACGGTTACCGACCTCAAAGGCCCCGAGGCGCTGGCGGCGTCGCTTGAGGCCTTGCGCGGCCTGCCCATCCGCTTCGTCCTCGGGGAGCACCGCGAGCGCGACTTTATCGACACCGACGTCGTCTTCGTCAATCCTGCCGTGCCCCTCGACTCGCCCTACCTGCAGCTGGCGCGCGCCCATGGCGTGCCGCTTGACAGCGAGATCAACCTCTTTGTGCGCCTGTGCCGCGGCCGCGTCATTGGTATCACCGGCAGCGTGGGCAAGAGCACCACCACGGCGCTGCTGGGTGCCATCCTGCGCCGCCACCGTCCCGACACCCTGGTGGGGGGCAACCTGGGTGGCTCCCTGCTGGGAAAGCTGGCAGCCATCACCCCCGAGACCTTTGTCGTGCTCGAGCTCTCCAGCTTCCAGCTCGAGCAGCTGGCCTGGCAGCGCTACAGCCCGCCGTTGGCGCTGGTGCTCAACGTGGTGCCCAACCACCTCGACCGCCACGGCACCTTCGAGGCCTACCGCCGCGCCAAAGAAGGGATCCTCGCCTACCAGCGCCCCGAAGACACGGCGGTGCTCAACTGGGACGACCCGACGGTGCGCACCATGGCCACGCGCGGCCACTGCTTGTTTTACTCCGTGCAGGAGCGGCTCAGCGAGGGGGTGTTTTTCGCCGAGGAAACGTTTTTTAGCGCCCGCCAGGGCCGCTGCACGGTGCTTTGCCGCCGCCACGACCTGCGCCTGCCCGGCCTGCACAACGCCAGCAACGCCGCGGCGGCCGCCGCCGCGGCGGTGGTCCTGGGGGTCCCCCCGGCCACCCTCGCCCGCGGCATGCAGGACTTCCAGGGGCTGCCGCACCGCCTGGAGTGGGTGGCAACGCGCCGCGGCGTGACGTACTATAATGACTCGAAAGCCACCACGCCGCTGGCCACCCAGCGCGCCCTGGAGGCGTTTGCGCAGCCGGTTATTTTGCTGGCCGGTGGCTACGACAAGGGGGTTTCTTTTGCCGAGCTCGGGCAGGCGATTCACGCGCGTGCCAAAGCGGCCCTGCTCTATGGCGCCACGGCGGACAAGCTGGCCCGCGCGGTGGCGCAGGCGGCCGCGCAGGCACCGGAGCGGCCGGCCCCGCTGGTGCAGCAGCTGCCCCATCTCGAGGCGGCTCTGGCGGCAGCCGCTGCCCTGGCGCAGCCAGGGGACGTGGTGCTGCTGTCACCGGCGTGCGCCAGCTACGACCAGTTTCCAAACTACGAAGCCCGCGGCGACCACTTTCGCCGCCTGGTGGCGCGCCTGCCCTGAGCTCTGGCAACCCGAAAGGACCGTACCATGACTTCTGCCGCTGCCCGCCACTGGGCCGACGAGATCGCCGACGCGGTGCTGCAGCGTCAGGCGCACCACGTCATCAGCACCGGCATTACCCCCTCGGGCGAGTTCCACGTCGGCCACCTGCGCGAAGTGCTCACCGCCGAAGCCGTCTACCGTGCCCTCAAGGAGCGCGGCGTCTCCTGTCGCTTCCACTACGTCGCCGACAGCATGGACCCCCTGCGGCACGTTTACCCCTTTCTTGACCCGGCGCGTTACCGCGAGGCGGTGGGCAAGCCGCTCTGCGATATTCCCTGCCCCTGCGACGGGCATCCCAGCTACGCCGAGCACTACCTCGAGCCTTTCCTGCAGGCGGTGCAGAAGCTGGGTATCACCCTGGAGGTGCTGCGGGCCGATGCCCTCTACCGGCAGGGAAAGCTCGACGCCCAGATCCTCACCGCCTTGCAGCACACCCAGACCATCAAGCGCATCCTGCACGAGGAGACGGGGCGGGAAGTGGCCGAAGACTGGTCGCCCTTTACCCCCCTGTGCGCCGCCTGCGGCCGCCTCACCACGACGCGGGTGACCGGCTTCGACGTGGCGGCCAAGACGGTCTCCTACGCTTGCCGCTGCGGTCACCGCGACACGGCGCCGGTGTCGCAGGCGGGCAAGCTCACCTGGCGCGTCGACTGGCCAGCGCGCTGGCAGGCGCTGGGGGTGACCATCGAACCCTTTGGCAAGGACCACGCCTCGCGTGGCGGGTCTTACGATACCGGCCAGCGCATCGTGCGCGAAGTCTTTGGCGGCGAGCCTCCCTACCCCATTCCCTACGAGTGGATCGCCCTGGCCGGCCAAGGCGACATGTCCTCGAGCAAGGGCAACCTGATCAGCATCTTCAACCTGACGCAAACGGTGCCGCCGGAGGTGGTGCGCTACATGATTTTCCGCGTCCGCCCTATGCGCCACCTCGTCTTCGACCCCGGCCTGCCCCTGCTCAACCTGGTGGACGAGTACGATAACCTGCAAGGCAGTCAGCGCAACGCCCGCGCCGCCGAGCTGGCCCGCCTCGACGGCACGCCGCCGCTAGGCTTTCCGTTCAAGCACCTCGTCACCCTGGTGCAGCTCACCGGCGGCGACGCCGACAAAATTACCGCCATTCTGAAGCGTCAGCGCCTGCCCGTCCCCCCGCGCCAGGTGCTCGAGAGCCGCATCGCCTACGCCCGCCACTGGCTTGCGCACTTCTGCCCGCCGCAGCTGCGCGTAGAGCTTCAAGACACGCTGCCGCCGGCGGTGGCGCAGCTCAGCCCCTCCCAGCGGCAGGCGCTGGGCGAACTGGCGCAGCGCCTGCAGCCGGAGATGGACGGCGACGCCATCCACGCCCTGGTGTACACGCTGGCTCAGGCGTGCGGGCTGCCGGCCAAGGAGCTCTTTGCCGCCATTTACCTTGCCTTTCTCGGCCAGCCCCAGGGGCCGCGCGCCGGCTGGTTTCTGAGCTCGCTCGACTTTGACTTCGTACGCCGGCGCCTGCAGGAGGCGGCACAGGGGCAAGGGGAAGCGGCATGACGCTGACGCTGACTTACGAGGAGGCCCTGGCCTACCTGGCGCAGTTCGTTAACTACGAGCGGCAGCGGCACGTGCCGTACGACCCCGAGCACTTTGACCTCACCGCCTTTGCTGCCTTCCTCGACGGCCTGGGCGCCCCGCACCGGGCCTTCCCCAGCGTGCTTATTGCCGGCTCCAAAGGCAAAGGGTCGACGGCGGCCATGGTGGCGGCCATGCTCTCGCAGGCCGGCCTGCGTACCGGGCTATTTACCAAGCCGCACCTGGTGACCATCCGCGAGCGCACCCAGATCGATCGCCACCTCATCAGCCCGGAGGATTTCGCCGCCTTGGTGGCCGAGCTGCAGGCCGCCCTCGAGCGCCGCGGCCAGCCCCCGGCCCAGCGCTTTCGCACTTTTTTCGAGCTCACCACGGCGCTCAGCTTTCTTTACTTTGCCCGGCAGCACGTGGACATCGCAGTGGTGGAAGTGGGTCTTGGCGGCCGCCTCGATGCCACCAACGTGCTCACCCCGCAGGTGGCGGTGCTGACCCCCATCGGCTTGGAGCACACCCATATCCTGGGCACCACGCTTCCCGCCATTGCTCGCGAAAAGGCCGGCATCATCAAGCACGGCAGCCGCGTGGTCAGCGCCCCGCAGGCCCCGGAAGTGTGCCAGGTGTTTGCCGAGACCTGCCGGCAGCAAGCCGCTACCCTACAGCTGGCCGGACGCGACTTCCACTGGCAAGTGGTCGAAGCCACCCGCCAGGGCAGCCGCCTGCACTTTTGCGGCCGCACGCTGCAGCTCGACGACGTGCACGTGCCCCTGCTGGGCCGCCACCAGGCAACCAACGCTGCGGTGGCCCTGGCCGTGGTCGAAGAACTCCGCGCGCAAGGCTGGACCTTGCCCGAAGCCGCCCTGCGCGCCGGCCTGGCCGGGGTGCGCTGGGAGGGGCGCCTGGAGGTGCTCGAGACTTCCCCCTGGGTGGTGCTGGACGCCGCGCACACGGTGGAATCGGCGCAGTGCCTGCGCCAGGCTCTGGAAGAGCTCTTCCCCGGCGCTCCCGTGCACCTGGTGCTGGGCATGGCGGCGGACAAGAACGTGGAGGGCATCGTGGCGGTGCTGGCGCCGCTGGCCCAGCAGGTCATTGCCACCCGCTTTCACAGCCCGCGCGCCTGTGACCTCCAGCGCCTGGCGGCGGCAGTGCAGGCGCAGGGGCGGCCGGTGCGCCTTGCCCCTGACCCCTTGAGCGCCCTGGCGCTGGCGCGCGCCGCGGCCGGCCCCGGCGATCTGGTCTGCGTCACCGGCTCCCTGCTGCTCATCGGCGAGCTCAAAACCCGCCTGCAGGGCCTGCCCCTGGAGTGGCCCTGAGGCGATCCGTGGTTCCGCCAGAGGCGACTTTGGTATACAATGGGGGCTGCCGTGCCACAGGATCCGTTCCAGGGAGGAGCACGCCGATGGAACGCCAGGCAGCCAGCGTTCGCGACATTACCTACCAGACAGGATGGTGCTACCACAACCAGCTCAATGGCCTGCGTACCCCGTCGCCGCACGTGATGCCCGACCCGGCCAGCCTGCCGCCCGGGGTGGACCCCGAGCAGGTGCGCGAGCAGGAGTACACGCGCGCCGGGTTTGTTCCCACCCGCGATCACGCCACCGCTTACCTCTACCGCGCCCACCCTGGCCCCAGCTGGCGGCGCGACGGCATCCAGCGCCTGGCCGCCGAAGAGGTGGCGCCGCTGTGGGTCACCGGCCGCTACGCCCCGCCGCGCTTTGTGGGCTGCCAGCCGCGCCGCTACCGTGCCGCGCCCATCGAGCAGGGACACGCCATCCAGAACCTGCGTACCCTGCTCTACAACGCCGACGTGGCCCTCGGTATCAGCACCTGCACCCGGGAAATGCCTTACTTTTTCCGCAACGCCGACGGCGACGACCTTTTCTTCGTGCACGAAGGCGAGGGGGTGCTGGAGACCGAGTTCGGCCCCCTTGGCCTGGAAAAGGGCTACTACGTCTGGGTGCCCCGCGGGACCCTATACCGCATCGTCCCCGATAGCCCGCACCTCTTCCTTTTCCACCTGGAAAACTACGGCGAGAAGTTCCAGAAGCCCGATACCGGCATCACCGGCGATGCCGCCATTTACTACCACCGCAACATCGAGGTGCCAACGCTGCGCTACTCCCTGAGCCGCGGCGACTTCCAGGTGGTGGTGAAGCAGGGCGGCACCTTTACCGCCTACCACTACGACCACCACCCCTGCGACGTCATTGGCTGGGACGGCGATCTTGCCCCCTTCCGCCTCAACATCCGCGACGTCAAGCCCATCACCAGCTGGCGGGCCCACATCCCGCCTTCGGCTTACTGCACCTTCCTGGGCAACGGCTTCGAAGTCTGCTCTTTCGTGCCGCGGCCAGTGGAAACGGCGGAGTACGCCCTGCCGGTGCCCTTCGACCACATGAACCACGAGCGCGATGAGGTGGTGTTTTACTCCGAAGGGGTGTTTTTCTCCAAAGATACCTCGGCAGCCGGCACCCTCACTTTTCATGCCCGTGGCTTTTCGCACGGGCCACACCCGCGCGCCTTAAAGCGGGCCCTGGAGCGCCGCCAGCGCGAAGGCGCCTTCCTCTTTGAGGGCTACTTCGTCATGGTGGAAACCAGTGCCCCGCTGTCGACCACCCCCTGGGCCGAAACCCTGGAAGACAAGGACTACCCAAACAGCTGGCTCTCTTGAGCCGCACCGCGGAGGAGAGGCGAAGATGCACTATGAGGTCATTTCCGCCGACTGCCACCTCGACATCGGCTGGCTTCCGGCCACCCTCTTTGTCGATCACGCCCCGCCGGAGTGGAAGGCACGCATGCCGCACGTGGTGGACACGCCCAAAGGCAAGGCTTGGGTCAACGGCAAGGGCGAGCATATCGCTTATGTGGGCGGGGTGGGCACCTTTGGCCGCGAATACATCCCCGGCACCATCCACCGCGCCGACGTCATGGCCGCCTACGGCCTCTACGACGACGGCAAACGGGGCATCCTGCGCCTGGCCGACCCCGAGCGGCGCTTGCAGGACCAGGAAACCGACGGCATCCAGGCCGAGGTCGTGTACGGCATCCTGGGCATTTCCAACCGCATGCACGACGACGAAGCCACCGCGGTGGTCTACCGCATTTACAACGAGTATGCCGCCAGCCTGTGGCGCACCCACCCCGAGCGCTTTGCCGGCCTGGGCTGCATCCCTAACCACGACGTGGCGCAGGCCGCTGCCGAGGTGCGGCGTGCCGTGGCGCTGGGCATGCGCGGCGTGGAGTTCAACGTCTCTACCGCCCGCTACCCCCTCTGGCACCCTTACTGGGAACCCTTGTGGGAGGCGGTCGAAGAATGCCACGTGCCCATCTCTTTCCACACTCTGGGAGTGGGCACCGAACTGCCCGAGGACGTAAGCCCCACCGTGCGCCTGGCCGCGCAGGCCACGCGCCTGACGGAGTTCCAGATGGCCATGGCCCGCCACCTGGCGGCGGTGATTTTCGGCGGCGTGCTCGAGCGGCACCCGCGGCTGCAGGTGGTGCTGGCCGAAAGCGGCATCGGCTGGATCCCCTACGTGCTCGAACGCATGGACTACGAGTGGGAAGACCAATTCCAGGCCCTGGAGCTCACCATGAAGCCCAGCGCCTACTGGCACCGGCAGATGTACGCCACGTTTCAGCAGGATGCCACCGGCATCCGCCTCCTTGACCTGCTGGGCGAGGATCGCATCATGTGGGGCTCGGACTTTCCGCACCCCGACGGCCTGTGGCCGGAGTCGCGGCAGTTCATCGCGCGCCAGCTTGGCCACTTGCCCGCGGCGACGCGGCGCAAAATCGTCTGCGAAAATGCCGCCAAGCTCTACGGCTTTCCGCTGTCGTGAGAGCCCGCCCCGGCCGCAGGCCCTCTCCAGGAGGGCGCGGCCGGGTGCCCCTCAGTAATCGAGCTGCCACAGCAAGTCGACGGCGGTTTCGCCGCCGCTGGTGCTGCTGCCGCGCAGCTTGAGGCGGCGGCCGAGGTTGTACTCGAGGTTCACCGTATTGGCCGCCTCTTCGCCAAACTGGTGGCCAAAGGAGACAAAGAGGTCCTGGGTGAGGTAGCGCCCGACGCTGATGCTGGCTTCTCCCAGCTGCGCGCCGGCTTCGATGTCTAGAGTGTCCAGCCCCAGCGGCCGCGCCAAGAGCTGTTCCAGCTGGCTGGCAGCCACGCCACCCAGCAGCTGCTGGGCCCGCCCGGCCAGCGACTGCTGCTCGGCCGCGGTGAGGCGGTCGGTCGTTTTGCCAATTACCAGCAGTGACACGATGTCGGCTTGCTCGAGCTCTGGCGTGCTGCTGAGCTCGATTTGCGGCTGCCGCGCCCGGCCCGCCACGTGAATAGTCACCAGATACCCCGAGACGGCGTGCGTCACGGTGACGTCAAGGAAGGGATTGAGCTCTCCAGAGCCGGTAAACGTTACCACGCCCTCTTGCACCACGAACTTCTTGCCGTAAAAGGTGGCAAAGCCCCGCACCGTCTGCACTGTCCCGCTTAGCACAAACGGCTCTTTTCTTTCTTTGGTCACGTGCAGCCTTCCTTGCAGCTCGATGGCCGTGCCACTGCCCTGCACCCAGACGTTGCGCGGCAAGTCGATGGTGAGGTCAGCCCGCAGGCCGGCCAAGAGGGGGCGCCGCGGCGGTGGCGGCTGGGCACCGTCCCCGGCAGCGATGGCCTGGGGGCCGGGACCATAGACGCCTTCGACCGTCAGCTCCCAGGGTTCGACGTCGGCCGGACCTCCGCCGAGCCGGCCACCCAACCGCAAGCGCGCCCGCGACACGGTAAGGGTGCCGGTGGCCTCCAAGGCGTCGAGCGTCCCGGAAGCCTGTACCGCTGCCGACACCACCGCCTCTACTTCCGGAGTGCGTACGGCAGCAAACTCCTCGGCCTGCACCTGCAGCGCCAGCTGCCGCAGGCCAAGACCGGCCAGCTCGGCCTCGCCCTTTAGCCGCAGCGGGCCGCGGCGCGAACCGACGTGTAGTTCCTCCAAGGTGAGGCGCTCGCCAGCAAAGCGCACGTGCAACCGCACCTGGCGGTACGTTTCGCCAGTGGCCGCCAGCTGTACCGCCCCCTCTTCGAGGCGCAGCGTTCCCCAGGCCTGTGGCTGCGACGCGGTGCCGGTAAGGCGCACATCAAGCGTCAGTCGGCCAGCGCTCTGGCGCAGCTGCGGGCTCAGCGTAGAAAGGACGGCCAAGTCGACCTCGGTCGCCTGCAGGTGCAAGGCCAGGGCATGCGGCGGCGCCGCACCCAGGGTGCCCTGCACGCGCAAGACCTCCTGCTGTGCGGCTTGCCAGTGCACGTCTGTCGCCAGGGTACCGTCGGCAAAGGTAAGCTGCGCCGCAACGTCTCCCAGCCCGTGCTGCTGCCAGCGCAGGGCCGCCAGCCGCAGCTGGGCCTGCACCCGCGGCTGCGGCAGGGCGCCCTGCACGGTGGCCGTAAGGTCGAGCCGCCCCTGCCCTGGCACCGCAGGCGCCAGCTGCGCCAGCAGTGGCTGGAGGAGAAGTCCCTGCAAGCGCAGCTGGGCCTGCACCTGTCCGCGCGGGTCGAGCGTGCCTTGCACCGCCAGGGCCTGCTCGCCGCTGCGCAAGTCAAAAGCAAGCAGCTGCCACCCTCCCTGGGCGGTGCGCGCCACCACCACCGGACGCGGGTTCTCCCACACCTGTTCGGCGTAGCGCAGGCGCAGCCGCTCCAGGGTGAGCCGCACGCCTTCTCCCAGCGCCACCTGCCCGGCAAGGTGCGAGTCGGCGTAGGGCCCTCCGGTCACCGCAACCGCCACCTTTCCCTGCCCTGCCGCGTAGTCGGCCCGCAGCCGCAAGGCGCTCGACGCCAGAGCCGGACCGGTAACCGCCTCGAGGCGCGCCGCGAGGCGCACCTGCGGCGCCGCCGGCAGCCCCGCGGCTTGCACCTCGGCGTGCATGGCGCCGCCGGAAAACGCCGCCAGCTGCCACTTCGCCAGGCGCAGCGTGCCCTGCGCTTGCAGGGCGTCGAGCCGGCCGCGCAGCGTGCCGCTAAAGGTGCCCGTGGCCTGGGGAGCGAGCGCCACCAGGGCGGGCACGGCGGCCAGATCGCCCAGCGTCAGGGTGTAGGCGAGGTCCACCTGGCGCCCGGCCTCCAGCGTGCCGTGCGCTTGCAGCCGGGCCGGGAAGCTCTCGAGGTCTAGGCGGTCAAGGACAACCGTCTCTCCCTGCACGCGGGCTTGCAGCTGCAACGCCAGACCCGGGACGAGAGAAAAGTCGGGTGCCGTCAGTCGCAAAGAAAGCGCGGCCTGGCGCTGCGTGCCGCTCCAGCCACGGCCTTTCACTTGCAGCTCGACCTGGCTCTGGCCTGACCAGCCAGGCAGCAGCCGCGCCACCTCGAGGTTGGCAAGCCGCACCGTGGCCTCGTAGCGCGGCAGGGGAGCCTGCCACTGCACGGTGGCTTCGGCGCTAAGCGGCGCCCCAGCGTACTCCAGCTGCGCCACCAGCTGCGGCGCCGCCAGAGGGCCTTGGAGGGCAACGCTGCCGCTGACTTCGGGCGGCCACGCCGCCGGCAAGGCAGGAAGCAAGTCAGACAGCACAAGGCGGGGAAAATCGAGCTGCAAGCGAAGCTGCTGCGTCGCCAGGGCGTAAGTGCCGCGGCCCAGCAGCTGGCCGTGCGGCAGCGCCACCTGCAAGCGAGACAGCACCAGCCGCTGCGGCGTCAAGGTGCCGGCCAGGCTGGCGGTGGCCGGCGGCAAGCCCGGCGCTTGCGCGTGCAGGCGCAGCGCCTGCACCGTGGCTTGCCATCCCTGGGAAGACCACGCGCCGCCAGCCGCCAGCGACAGCTCCCGCACCCGGATCTCCTCCCCATCCGGCAAGAAGACACTCAGGGTCGGAGCACGCAGCGCCAGCTGCACGGCCGCTGGCAGCGGCGCCCCTTGTTGCAGCGCCTGGTGCAGCGCTGCCAGCGAGGGGGCCGGGCGCAGCGTCGCCTGCAGGTGCAGGGGTGCTTGCAGGTGCAGCGGGGCGCCGGCCGGGGACACCTCGGCAAGCCGCAAGTGGCCCTCCAGGGCCAACTCGGCATACGTGCCTTCCAGGCGCACGCTCCCTTCCAGGCCCCCGCGCAGGGGCAGCCACGGGGCCAGCGTCGGACGGTCAAGGGCGAGCTGCAGCGTCAGGGGGCCCTGCGGCAGCCGCGCTTCCAGGGGCAACGGCTGCAGGGCCAAGTCAACGGGCAGCGCCAGGTGCAGCGCCAGCGCCTGGCGTCCCGCCTGAGACAGCACCAGGTCGCCACGCAGCCGGGTTTCTTCGTAGAGCCAGCGTGGCCTCGAGGCGCGCCGGTGCAGGCGACACGGGCTCCAGCGTCAGGCTGGCACGTAAGGCCGGGGCAGCCAGCGGCCCGGCAAGCTGCAACGCCAGGTTGAGGCGGCCCTCGGGCAGGGCCGGCAAAGCCAGCAGGCGGCGCCAGGGCGCCAGGTCGAGACGCGTCACACGCAGCTGCACCGCCTCCAGGCGCTGGGCGGCAAGGGTGCCTGCCACCTCCAGCACTTCGTCGGCATGCACCAGGCGCAGCGGGGAGAGCTGGAAGCGGCCCGGGGCCAGGGCAAGGCGCAGCGGCGCCGCCGCTTGCCAAGTGCGGCCCTCTAGCTGCACGCGCAGCACCGTCAGGGTGAGTTCCTGGCCGTGCTCGCCCAGAGCCAAGGTGCCGCGCGCTTCCCCCGCCGCGCCCTGGCGCCTGGGTGAGTTCGACGGCAAACGTCCCCTGCCGCGTTGCCGCCTCATAGGTGGCTTGGGCTTCGAGCCGGCGCAGGGAAAGCGCCGCCACGGCGCCCTGCTCGGCCACCACCTCGGCGTGCAGGCGGGGCTGCGCTGCCAGGTCCTCGCCGGCATAAGTAAGCCGCAGCTGCTGGGCGGCATAGTCGCCAACACGCAGGCCGCTGGCCTGGAGGGTGCCCTGTGTGCGCACGGCTCTCCCCTCCCCGCTGGCCTCTCCTTGCAGTTCGAGGCGGCCGGCCGGGGAAAGCTCAGGCAGCAAGGCCCGTAGCTGCGCCAGATCGGCGTGGAGGCGGTAGTCGACGTGCGAGGTTCCCTCCAGATCGATCACCCCTGCGGCCTGTAGCTGGGCTCCCGAAGTGATAAGGGAAAAGTGGTGCACGGCAAAGCGGCGCTCAGCCACCTCGAGGTCGAGGCGAGAAGGCGACAGCACGAGGTCTCCCAGCCGCGAGGGCAGCACGCGCACCTGAGCGCGGCCGCGCAGCGGCGGCAAGGTGGTGCCAGTGCCCTGCAAGTCAACTTGCACGTTCAGGTCGCTCTGCCAGCCGGCCCGGCGCAGCAGCGTTCCCAGGTCGAGGTGGGCCACCTCCAGGGTGCCGTGGTAGCGCGGCGGCGCTGCCGTGGTATCCACCTCGCCGTGGAGCACCACGCGGCCCTCGGCGCTGTGCAGCGCGGCGGCAAGCTGCAAGGCCGAGGGCGGCCCCGTCAGCGCCAGGCGCAGCTGCACCTCGCCCTGGAGCGCCGCCTGGCCCAGCAGTTGTCCCAGCTCGCTCACCGCCAGCGGCTGGGCCGCCACCTGCAGGCTCGCCGGCTGCCTGCCCCCGGGCAGGACGCCGGTGAGGGCAAGGCGGCTGTGGTCGGTTTCCAAGTGTAGCGCTTCGAGCTGCGTGCCTTCGGCCAGCAGGCGCACCACGCCGCGCAAGGCACGCAGGGTCACGTCCGCCGGGAGGGCGGTGGCCGTAAGCTGCTCAAAGCGCACTTGCAGGCCCTGCGCCGCAAGCCGCAGGCGCAGTTGCGCCTGAAGTCCCTCCACGCGGTCGACCCCAGGTAGCGCCGGCAGCCGCACCTCCAGCGCTCCATCGCGCAGCACCAGGCGCTCCACCGCCACCGCAAAGGGCAAGTCACCCCCCTCGGCAGCAGGCGACGGTGATGGAGCAGGCGGCGGCGATGGAGCGGAAAAGATCCGCAGGAGATTCAGGCGCCCGTCTGCCCCCTCCTCCAACCGCAACCACGGCTGCACCACCTCGAGACGGTGCACGCGCAGGTAACCTTTAAGTAAAGTCTTAAGATCATACGATAAGTGCAAGCGAGCGATGCGTGCCACAATATGGTTCTGGGCGTCGCGCAGCACCACGTTTTCGAGCGTCGGAGCGCTCAGCAGCGAGCCGCGCAAGGCTCCCACCTCCAGGCGGCCCTGCAGGGAGCGGGAGATGGCCTTGGCCACCGCCTGCACCAGCAAGTCGCGCAGCGGGTCGAGCAAGGGATCGGCGGCGCCTCCCAGGGCCAGGGGTCCCAGAAGGCTCAGCATCACCACCGCCCAGCGCCAGCCCTTGCCCATCGTCTGCCTCCTCGCTCAAAACGCCTGGCCAATGCTGAACTCAAACCGCCCCACCTCCTCCCCCGCCCGCCGGTTGAGCACCACCCCCACGTCCAGCCGCAGCGGCCCCACCGGCGTGCGATAGCGCAGCCCCGGCCCCACGGCAAAGCGCAAATCGCTCAAGTCATACGTGAAAGATTCGGGAAACACGTTGCCAAAATCGACGAAGAGCGCGGCGGCGAGGGGGGCGAAGAGGGGGAAGCGCAGTTCGACGCTGCCTTCGAGCAGGCTGTTGCCGCCCACGGGGTTGCCCTGGGCATCGCGGGGACCGAGGCGATTTTGGGCAAAGCCGCGCACGCTGCCCGGGCCCGCCGGCAAAAAAGCGCACGTTAAACGGCGCCTCGTCGCTGGCGCCGTAGGGTTGCAGGCTGCCGAGTTCGAGGCGGGTGGCCAGGACCAGCTGGCGCCACAGGCGCAGGTAGTGGCGCACTTCCACCACCGCTTTGACAAAGCTGGTGTCGGAGAGCATGGCGGTGGTGGCGTGTTCGAGGCGGCCACGCAGCACCAGGCCGCGGGTGGGGTCAAGGGGATGGTCGCTGCTGTTCCACTGTGCTTCGCCGAACTGCACCAGCAGGAGGTTGTCTTCCCCAAGGCCGGGGCCGACGCTGGCCAGGGCTTGCGGATCCACGTTGCGAAACTGGTTGAGGCTCAGCTCGAGCCCGCCCAGAACGCTAAGGCGGCGGCTGAGGCGGTAGGTCAGCTCAGCGTTGGCGCCCAGGCGCAGGAGGTCGAACGCCGGCTGGGGATCTTTGATATCGAAGAGGGCGTCGCTCAGCCCCAGGGGATCGGTGTTGATTTC
Organism: Candidatus Tectimicrobiota bacterium; assembly: GCA_026005175.1. Classification (GTDB taxonomy): domain Bacteria; phylum Tectomicrobia; class Entotheonellia; order Entotheonellales; family Entotheonellaceae; genus BPKO01. Next base: position 348,199 of record BPKO01000002.1, on the reverse strand, counting down.
CTGCTCGTTGCGCACGAAAAAGGTCTGGGTGAGGGCGGTGCGCCGGCCCAGCGGCGCTGGCAGGCGCAGGCGGGCTTCCAGGGTCTGCTCCAGGGAAGAGACCTTCCCCGTGGCGCTGAAGCGCTGGGCGCCACCAAAGAGGTTGCGGTGCGTCCAGGCGGTTTGCAGGCGGAAGCGCTCTACGGTGCTAAAACCAAACCCCACTTCCACGCTGCGCGGCCGCCGCTCGCGCACCTCGATGACCACGTCAAGCGGGGCGTCGGGCTCTTCGAGGCGCTGCAGGTGGGGGGTGACGGCCTGGAACATGCCCAGACCGTAGATGGCCTCGAGGCTTTCGCGCAGCCGGGTACTGCTGAAGACCTCGCCCTCGCACAGGGTGAGCTGGCGGCGGATAGCCGTCTCGCGCACCTGGCGGGCGCCGCGGATGGTGAGGCGTCCCACGGTGGCTCGCTTCCCGGGCTCGAGGGTAAAGGTTACCGTGGCGGCATGCGTCTTGAGGTCGATTTCGGTATGGGGGATGACGCGGGCGCGGGCATAGCCAGCGGCGTGCAGGCGCTCGCGGAGCAGCTCGCGACTCTGGTCAAACGCCGCCTTGCTCAGGCGCATCCCAGCGCGCAGCGGCAAGGCAGCCAGCAGCTGTGGGGCCGGCGGCAGCTCTGGCGGCAGGGTGCCGGCCAGCTGCACCGCCGCCACGCGTGTCTCGGGGCCCTCGTCAATAGCGATTTCCAGCTGCACTTGCGTGCCCTCCGCGCTTTCGTGTACGGCCGCCAGACGCACCTGCGCCTGCAAGAAGCCGCGGTCAAAGTAAAACTTCTTGAGGCGGCGCAAGTCGGCAGCCAGCGTCGGCGGGTTGTACGGCTCGCCGCGCCGCCAAGGGGGCCACAGCGGGCGCGGGCGGATGGCCATGACGCGGCGCAGGGCACGGCTGCTGAAGTGGGTGTTGCCCTGGAAGGTGATGCGGGTCACCTCGGGCAATGCTTCGGACACCTTTGCCTCGGGGACCCGCGGCGTTTTGCCGGCACAGGCCACCAAAGCGAGCAGCAGCCCCCCCAGCAGTCCCCACCGCCACCAGGCAGTGCTTCCCCGCAGCCGGCGCCGCATGCCCGGGACTTACTCCTGGCTACCGGCCTGTCCGGGAGTCGCCTGGGCAAACAGGGCCGTCTCCAGGCCCTGTGTCTTGTTGCCGCGGCGGCGGCGCAGCGTCTTTTGGAAAAAGACATTGTTGGGCACCTGCACCACCGCCTCGCCGGGGCCTTCCTCGCGCACCTCGCGAAGGGTCGTGTAGAGCGCATTGAAGCCGATCACCTCACCGCGCAGGCCACGGCCGCCGGTGGCCTCGATGATCTCGATGTCGTCACCAAGGCGAAACGGGCCAAAGAGGACCAGCAAGACGGCGCACAGGACGTTGCTGAGCACGCTCCACACGGCGATGAAGCCCACGGTGACCATGCCGGCCAGGGTGAGCAGGGTAGCCCACAGGCTGGCCACGCGCAAGCCGGCCTGCTGCAAGACGAGCAGCCCCACCAGGATGCCGATACCCCAGCGCGCCAGTCCTTGCAGCATGGCGCCTAGCGGGGCAGAAAGATACTGCCGCTGCACCAGCAGGCGCAGGCTGCGGCGCACTACGCCATAGGCCAGGAAGCCCAGGGCAACGACCACCAACACGCTGGCCAGTGTGGTCAGGTAAGGGACGAAGCTCGGCGCCACTTGCTGCATGCCATGCTCCTTCCTGGCGAAAGCCTTCTCAGTCCGGGCGGGGAAGGGGCGGCGCCGCCGCCAGCCACTGCGTAACGCTACAGGTTCCGGCGGCGTGGGCCATGGCTTCTTCCGCCCGCTGCATCAGGCTGCTGGCCAGCGCATCGCGCCCGGCCAGCAGTGCTTCCAGGCGGGGGTCGCCGTGGTGGCGCAGCGCCTGCAGCACCTGCCAGGGGGTGAGGGTGGCGGGGTCGCGCGCTGGCACGTAGTGCTCAGGTGGCGCCGCCACTTCCACCAGCAGCCCCGCCTGCACCAGGGTCGCCACCACCTCGTGCACCAGGTGCAGGGGAAGGCTCAGCTGGTGGGCAAACGCCGCTGCCGACCAGGGCGCCTCCCCGGCGCGGAAGGCGCGCACAAGCGAGAAGTAGAGGCTGCTGGCCAGCCACTCGCGCGCGTAGATACTGGGGGCAAGGCGCTCCAGGGCGGCACGCGGGGCGTGCTGGCAGGCAAAAGCGATCTCTGCCCCCAGGAGGGTGACGACCCAGCTGAGGTAGATCCAGATCATGAGCAGCGGCAGCTGGGCAAAGGCCCCGTAAATGGCGTGGTAACGCGTCAGCCCAATTTGGAACACCAGGTAAGCCCACTGTGCCAGCTGCCACAGGGTGCCGCCGACGAGCCCGCCCAGCAGGGCTGGACCCAGGCGGACCCGCGTGTTGGGGATGACCAGGTAGAAAAACGTAAAGGCCAGCCACACCGCCACGTAAGGCAGCAGGGTAAAAAAAGCCAGCATGGCGTCGCCGATCAGCCGCCTCTCCAGCAGCAGGGCAACCAGGGTATTGCTCCGGAGCGCCGCGGTGAGCGCCGTGGCCAGCAGCAAGACCACCGGCCCTACCACCATGAGGCTGAGGTAGTCGGTCAGCTTGCGCAGCAGCGGCCTTCCTCTGGGCACTCCCCAGATGGTGTTGAAGGCCTGCTCCACGGTGCCAAACTGGAGCAAGGTAGAGAAAAAGAGGGCGCCCAAGCCCATGACTCCCAGGGTGCCGGCCTTGACGTTGCTCACGTAGGCAAGAATCAGGCGCACCGCCTCTTCCGAAGCCGGTGCCAGGCGCTCGCGCAGCAGCCGCTCGAGCAGGTCTGGCACCCCCAGGCCTTTGAGAAAGGCAAAGGCAAAGGCCAGCATGGGCACCAGCGCCAGCAGCGTGGTGTAGGTGAGGGCCGAAGCGCGTAGCAGGCACTGGTGGTCGTAGAAAAAGCCGCGCCAGACGACGAGCCCTCCTTGCAGCAGGCGGCGTCGCAGCCGCCGCAGCGCCGGCGCCGGGGTGGCATCGAGCAGCTCCCGCCACACCCACGCGCGCAGGCGCGCCGCGCTTTCCCAGAGCCCTTGCCGAAACCGCATCTCCCGTTTTCCTAGAGCCAGCCGCGGCGGCGAAAGTAAAAGACGAGCCCGGCAGCAATGGCGGCCATGAGCAGCAAGCTGAAGGGGTAGCCCCAGTACCAGTTGAGCTCGGGCATGTTCCAGGGGCTGCGGTCGGGGTTGAAGTTCATGCCGTAGATGCCGGCAATAAACGTAAGCGGGATGAAAATGGTGGCGATGATGGTCAGCACTTTCATCACCTCGTTGAGGTGGTGGCTCTGCGACGACAGGTAAGTCTCCATCAGCCCGGCGCTCAGCTCGCGGTAGCTCTCGAGGACGTCGAGTACTTGCAGCACGTGGTCGTAGCAGTCGCGCAGAAAAAACTTGGTCTGCTCGCTGACCAGGGGCGAGTCGCTGCGGGCAAAGGCGCTGACTGCCTCGCGGGCCGGCCACAGGGCGCGGCGCAGGCCGTTCAGGGCCCGGCGCACGGCGTAGATCTCCTCCAGCGTCTCGCGCGTCGGCCTGGCCAGCACGGCCTCTTCCAGGGCAGTCAGGCGGTCGCTTAGGTGTTCTAGCACTGGGAAGAAGCCGTCGATGGCGGCATCGAGCAAGGCATAGGCGAGATAGTCCGGACCGCTGCGCCGGATGCGGCCCCGCGCCTGACGCAGCCGCTGCCGCACCGGCTCAAAGACGTCGCCATAGTGTTCCTGGATGGTGAGCACGTATGTGGGACCCAGAAACAGGCTCACCTGCTCGGTGCGCCCCGACAAATCGGCCATGTCCTGTACCATGGCCATGCGGATGACGAGGAACTGGTAAGCTTCGTAGTCTTCGAGCTTGGGGCGCTGCGGCACGTTGAGCACGTCTTCCAGGCTCAAGGGGTGAAGGCCAAAGTGCTGCCCGAGTTTTTCCAGCAGCGCCACGTCTCCCAGGCCGTCAACGTTGAGCCACAAGACGCCCTGGCGCGGCACGTCTTTGAGAAAGGCGTCGACGTCGGCCACTTCTTGCTCGGTGTACGTCTCGGCCGTGTAGTGGATGGCCGTCACCCGCACCGGCTGCGGCACTTCCGGGGGCCGCAGCGTGCCGGGCGGGGTGCCCGGGGGACTGTAGCGCTTGCGCCAGACCATGCTCGCTCCTCCTCCGCACGGTACTTGCCGCGAGCAGAGTATACACCATTTCGCACCGCCACCGGCGGTGGCGGTTTTGCTTGACACGCAGCATGGGCGTGCTAAGATAGTAAAAAATTTGCCGTCGCCTCTCTGTACCCCCTGTGGAGGGGCTGTCCTTATCTGCAAAGCAGGACAGTGCCGCCGTCAAGCCCCACTGGGTTTCCATATGGCTTTCTGGGACAGTGTGCTACGGGCCGCTTCGTGCGAGAGAAGCCGGCAGGCGGTTCAGGGACAGAGGCCACGGTATCGCGGGAAGGAGGACGATGTGAAACGACCAACGCTGCGCAGTTGCTTTCTGGGCGCGGTGGGCTGCTTGCTGCTCCTGGCGGCCGGCTGTGCCATCCGCGAGCCACAGACGCTGCAGGCGATACAGGACCTGCGTCAGGCACGGCAAGCGCTGGATCAGGCCAAGCAGGCCGGCGCCGCCGAGCGCTTTCCCAAGGACTTGGCGGCGCTGGAAAAGCGCTACCGAGAAGCCCGTGGGGTTTTCTATTCCTGCCAGGATGTCCGGGCTTCGGAGATGGCGCGCGCCATCATCGCCGACCTTGGTGCGCTGATGGCCGAGCGGCAGGCAGCCCCGCCGCCACCCCCCCCCGCCGCCACCACCCCCCCCACCGCCGCCGGCCAACCAGCCGCCACGGGCAGCGTTGAAGGCGCCGGCACAGGGAGAGGTGAATGCCCTGCTTACCTTCAACGCCACCGCGTCGGCGGATCCCGATGGCGACAAGCTCACGTATATCTGGGACTTTGGCGATGGGGCGCAAGCGCGCTTTTCTTTCCCCATGGCCACCCACCGCTACGCCCAGGCCGGCCTCTACACGGTGCGCCTCACCGTGGAAGACGGGCGTGGGGGCTCGGATACCACGACGGCCACGGTGGCCGTCCAGCGCCGCGCGGTGGTGTATCATCGGGTCGACCGCTACCGGATTCAGGAAGGGCTGGTCAATCCCGAAGCGTTTCGCGATCTCGACGCCGTGGTGCGCGAGATGCGCTACGACCTCTCGCTGCGTGCCCATATTGTGGCCCACACCGACGCCACGGGCTCTGACGCCTACAACCTGCGGCTGTCGCAGCGGCGGGCCGAGGCGGTGCGCGACTACCTGACCTCGCAGGGCATCTCGCCCAACCGCATCACCCTGGAGTGGAAGGGGAAGGCCGAACCCGTCGCGCCCAACACCACCCGCGAGGGGCGGGCCCGCAACCGGCGCACGGAAATCCTGGTGCGGCCTATTACCTCCGGAGCCCCTAGCGGCTAAGCCTGGGGCGTCTCAGGCGCGGGCCGGGGCGACGCGCGTTCTGTCGCCCCGGCCGCCCGCGGGCTACGCGACCACGGCAGCACCGGGCGGGCCTCGCGCGGCCGGTAAAACACCACCACCCGATCACCCGGAATCTCGATCCCGGCCCGCTGGCAGGCCTCACGCAGGCGTGGCACCAGCTGCTGTTCGACGACCCAGGGCTGCTGCGGCCAGATACCCAGGTGCAGGCGGAGGAAGCGCTCTCCCGTCTCTAGCACTAGAGGTTCCAGAACGCGCGGCGGCTGCAGCACCACGCCCGCAAACTGGCGGGCAACCTCGGTCGCCACCTGCTGGAGCAGCGGCGCCGCTTGGGCCGCGGCTTCCGCACTGCGCATGGCCACGTCCACGTAAGCCTGCTGCGCGCCCAGCGTGTAAGTGCCCACGACGGCAATACTGCGGTTGGGAATCACCACCGTCTGCCCCAAGTAGTTGCGCAGCCGAGTCATCCGCAGCCCCAGGTCTTCGACGATGCCCGTCTGGCCGGCGATCTCCACCAAGTCCCCCACCGCAAACTGCCCTTCAAAGAGAATGAAAAAGCCGGTCACCATGTCCTGCACCAGCCCCTGGGAGCCAAAGCCAATGGCCAGCCCCAGCACCGAGAGAGAGGCGAGGTACGTCGTGTAGTTGACCCCCAGCTCGCTGAGGGCAAAGCCGATAGCCACGAAGTAGACGAAATACTTGCACAGATTCAGGACGATGGCGTGAAGGGTCATGGCGCGCTGCTTGTGCTGGCGATAGAAGTAGCGCAGTGGCCCCCCAGTCCGAAAAGATCAGCCAGCGGCTCAAGGCGCGCAGCCCGCGCAGGACCCAGACGCTGAGCAGGACGATGGCGGCCAGAGTGAGCAGGCGGTAGAGCTTGGTACCCAAGGCCACCACAGAGCGAGCCGACAGGCCCTTCCAGTAAGTCGCCAGGCGTGGCTGCCGGACAAAGCTCACGGGCTGGGGCAAATCGCCGCCCGTGAGCTTGAGCACTTGGCCGCTGAGCTCGAAGCGGTAGGTGACTTCGGCAGTGGCAAAGCGCAGCTGCAGATTTCCCTCGTGCAGCGTATAGGTCCCCTGGCGGCCGTCGAGGGAAAAGCGGCCATCCTCGTGCAGCTGCAAGGTCAGCCGCCCACCCGGTACCGGCGCCACCCACGTTCCGGCCAGCGCCCGGGCAGCGAGCGCGGCCACCTGCTCCCCCAGCGGCGAAGCCGCCGTCGCCTCCAAGCCTTCACCGCCGCTCAGAAGCAGGGCGAGCAGTAGCCAGCAGCCCAGACCACCCCGGATATGGATGCCAGGAATAGGCATCATCTGTCACATCGGTCTCCTTGCCAGGTCATCTCACCACTGCCAGGCGCAGGAAGTCGGTGTGTCCTGGGGGTGCCGTGGGGGCGCCGCCCACCACCACCACCCGCTCGCCTGGCTGCACCACCCCGCTTTGGCGCGCTGCCGCCAGCGCCGCTTGCAGCATGGCATCGGTAGACGTAAACCCCTCGGCCTGCACCGGCACCACCCCCCAGGTGAGCATGAGCCGGCGCACGGTGCTCGCCGCGGGACTGACGGCCACGATGGGGGTGCGCGGTCGGTGCCGGGCCACCAGCTGCGCCGTGCGGCCGGTGCGCGTGCAGCAGACGATGGCCGCCGCGCGTGCCTCTAGGGCCAGCAAGCAGGCGGCGTGGGCCAGGGCAGCCGAGGGGCTGCACGTCTCAGGGGTGGCAAAAAACGTTGTGCCGCGCTGCGCCAGCCAGTGGCGCTCGGCTGCCGCCACGATGTCGGCCATCACACGCACCGCCGCCACCGGGTAAGCCCCCACCGCGGTTTCTTCCGAAAGCATGAGGGCATCGGCACCGTCAAAGACGGCGTTGGCCACGTCTGCCGCTTCGGCGCGCGTGGGGCGCGGGTTGTCGACCATAGAGCGCAGCATCTGCGTGGCCACCACCACCGGCTTGGCGGCCTGCACCGCCTGATGCACCAGCCGCTTCTGGATAAGCGGCACTTCTGCCAGCGGCACTTCTACCCCCAAGTCGCCGCGGGCCACCATCACGGCGTCCACGCTGGCCAGCAGGGCGTCGAAGACGTCGAGGGCTTCGGGCTTTTCGATTTTGGCCATCACCGGCACTTCGGCTTGGTGCTCGGCCAGAAAAGCGCGCAAGGCGGCGATATCGGCCGGCGAGCGCACGAAAGAGAGGGCCACGATATCGGCGCCCAGCGCCAGGCCGACCCGCAGGTGCTCCTGGTCCTGCGGGGTGAAGGCGGCCAGGCTCAGGGCACCGCGGGGCACCGTGACCCCTTTGTGGCTGGAGAGCACGCCGCCCACCACCACCCGGCAGTGGATCTCCGGTGGGCTGACGGCTTCGATGCGTAGTTCCACGGCGCCGTCGGCCAGCAGCAGGCTCTGGCCCCGGCGCCACTTCCTCGGCCAGGCGGGGATAGCTCACCGAAGCGCGGTGCGCGTCGCCAGGCACCTCCAGGGTGGTGAGGGTAAAAGGCTCGCCGGTGCGCAGCTCGACGCTGCCCGTCTGGAACGTGCCCAGGCGGATCTTGGGACCGGGCAGATCTTGCAAGATGGCCACCGGCTTGCCCAACTCAGCGGCCACGGCGCGGATGTGCTGCGCCAGCTCACGGTGCAGCACGGGCGTGCCGTGGGCAAAGTTGAGGCGCAGCACATCGGCGCCCGCGGCGATCAGTTCGCGCAGCAGCGGCGCGGAAGCCGTTGCCGGCCCTACGGTGCAGACGATTTTGGTGCGGCGCATGCGTGTTCTCCGTGCGCTTACGGCGTGGGCGGCTGCTGGGCAGGGGTCTGGACCACTGGCGACACCTCGTGGGCGTTGCCGAGGGGGCGCACGGCAAGGGCAACGTCGGCCGAGCGCAGGTGCAGATCGCGCTGCGGGAAGGGAATCTGCACGCCGTGCTGGCGGAAGGCGCGGTCGATGGCCAGCAGCACGTCGTGGGCGACGCTGAAGCGCTCGCGCGGCGTGGGCACGAAGAACCACACCTGCCAGTCCAGCGAGCTGTCGCCAAAGCCCCGGAAGAGCACCTGCGGCGGCGGGTAGCGCAGCACCTTGGGGTGCGTACTCACTGCGTCGGTGAGCAGGCGCCGCACCAGCTCCATGTCGCTGCCGTAAGCCACCCCCACCTTGAGCGTGACGCGCACGTAGGTATCGCCCAGGGTCCAATTGATCACCTGGCCGGCGATGAACTCCTTGTTGGGAATGATCACCGTCTGGTTGTCGAGGTTCTGGATGGTGGTGGCGCGGATGGTGATGCGCGTCACCGTGCCTTCCTGGCCGCCCACGGCGACGAAGTCGCCCACGCTGATGGGGCGCTCGATGAGCAAAATGAGGCCGCTGACGAAGTTGCTGACGATCTCTTGCAGGCCAAAGCCCAGGCCCACGGAAGCCGCGGCGATGATCCACTGGATGCTCGACCAGCGCAGGTGCAGCTCGGCCAGGCTCCACCACAGCGCCGCCAGCACCACGGCGTAGCGGCTCAGGGTGAGGAAGGCGTAGCGTAGGCCGGCATCCCACTGCAGGCGCGGAAACAGCAGCACCTCGCAGAGGCCGGGCAAGTTGCGCACCAGCAAAGTGGCACCGCCGAGGATCGCCGCCACTTTGAGCACGTCCCCCAGGGTGAGCCACAGCGGCTGGCCAGCGTCTCCCGTCCCAATGGCAAAGAGCGTCACGGCGTCGAGGGCAGCAAAGAGGTCTTGATCGAGGCCGTAGAGGTGCTGCACGATCACCAGCCCCAGCAGCACCAGCACGAAGCGCAGGAACTGGCGTCCCTGCTGCAGCAGCGACCAGCGGCTGGGCTGGGTGGGATCCAGGGGCCGCTCGCCCAGGCGGCGCCGCTGCCGCGCCAGGCGGTCGATGAGCGCCCCCAGGGCGCTGTATACCGCCATAAGCAGGAAGACCACCCCCAGCGCCTCGGCGGAGCGCAGCCACAGCGAGCGGGCGGCATAGCGATAACCCTGCACGTCAAGGGCAATGATGGCAACGATGCCCAGCACCAGCAAGACGTGCAGCAGCGGCCAGTTGCGCCACAGCAGCCCGTTTTGGGCCTGGCTGCGGGCCAGCATGGCCTGCAGCAGCGGGCTGCGGCGACGGCCGGCCCGGATGGCCACGGCCAGCAGCACCAGCTGGAAGGCCAGGAAGAAGCAGCGGGCCAGGGCCAGGCTGGCGACCGCCAGCTCCCCTTCCCCCGGCGCCGCCAGCAAGACCTGCCGCGGCACCAAAAACAGCAGCGCCGCCAGCGTCACCAGCCGTACCAGCCGCTGCAAGAAGCGGCACAGCTCCGGGCCAAGCCCCAAGTACTGCTGCCCCCAGCCCTCGCGGCGGAAGAGGGCGTGGCCCAGGAGGCCAAACCACAGCAGCAGCGCCCCCAGCTGCAGTCCGGCAATGAGCGCGCTTTCCAGTTCGGGCTGGGCGCTGCTGGCCGGCAGCACCTGCGGCCAGATCCACACCACCACGGCGATGTACGTCGGCCACACCGTCGTCTGCAGCAGCATGAGCAGCGCGCTCACCACCCGGTAGCCCACCGCCTGCTGGCGCATGTCGCGGTCGATGTAAGCGCGCACGCGGGCGCGCAGCCAGCGCCGCAGCCGCAGCGCCAGCCACGGCAAGAGCACGAAGACGGTAGGCAGCAAGAGCCAAAAGCGCAGTGAGCGCAGCAGGCTCGCCAGAAGGGTGGTAAGCTCGGCGTGCACAAACGCCCGCAGCCGCGCGGCGGTGCTCAGCGCGCCGCGCAGCGCCGCTTCCACCACCGCGCTGCGCAGCGGCTGGCCGTCGCGCAGCCAGAAGAGCTTGGTGAGAATAAAGCGGTAGCTGTCGTCGAGCAGGCGCTTGCGCTCGCGGTGCAAGGTAATGAGCTTGGTGAGGTCCTGGGTCAGGGTGGCCAGCACCTGCTGCTGCTCGCGCAGGGCCGCTTTCTGTGCCGCAAACGCCTCGCGCACCCTGGCCAGCCTGGCCTCGCGTTTCTCTGGCGCCATGGCGCCCAGCTGCGACAGCAGCTCTTGCAGTCGGACCTCCACCTGGCGGTCAAACTCGTAGAGGCGGTCGTCCAGTTCAAGGGCTTTTTCCGTCAGCGCTTGCAGCTCGGCTTCCAGGCTTTTGACCAGGTCGTCGCGGAAGCGCTCGCGCTCGCGCCGCAGGCGGGTAAAGGCCAGGTGCAGCCGTTGGGCGACGCGCTCGCCGCTGGCGTACTTCTCCACCAGCGAGGTGAGGCGCTCCACGTCTTGCTTTTCTTGCAAGTTGAGCTTTTCCTGGGCCAGCACCTGGTCGCCAACGCGGTTGAGCTGCTGGCGGTAGGCAGCCGTGGCCTTGCGGATCTCCACGGTTTCGAGCTGCACCGCCAGGGCCAGGGCCTCCGCAGGGTCGGCAGCCTGCTCCAGCTGGCGCTCGATGCCCTGGGCGGCGGTGCTCAGCTGTGCCTGCTCCCGGCGCAACGCCTGTCCCAGGGCCTGCTTGATGGTGTCGAGGTCCCGCTGCAAGGCCTGCAGGCGCACCTGCGCCACGGCCAGCAGGGCGTCCTGCAAGGGCCCGCGTTTGGTCAGCCACTCGCGCTCTGCTTCCAGTGCCGCGGCCTGGGCCCGCCGCAGCTGTACCTGCAGGTCGAGAAGCTCAACGCGCGCCAGCAGCGATGCTCGCTGCTCGCCGGCTTTGGCCAAGTCGGCGCGGGCGGCCAGGAGGTCTTTTTCCAGCTGTGCCCGCTCCTGGGCAAGCTGCTCGAGCTCTTTGGCGATGCCGGCCAGGCGCAGCTCGCCGGCAGCGTTTTGCTTACTTAGCTGCTCCAGCTCGGCACGCACCGCTTGCAGCTGCGCCTCGTACTGTTCGCGCAGGGCCTCGGTGACGGCGGTAAAGCGCGGCGGGGGCTGCGCCTCGAGGGCCTGGCGCTGCGCCTGCAGCTCGGCCAGGCGCTGCGGCAGCTGCTTGAGCTGCGCCTCGTAGGTGGCCCGCCGGGCAAAGGCCTCCTCCAGAGCGGCCAGGACTTTGAGCTGCTGCTCCAAGGCGGCACGGGTGGCGTCGAGCTCCTCCTTGGGCAGGGTGGCCTGGGCCAGGGCGGCAAGGCGGGCCTGAAGCGCCGTGCGGCGCGCCGCCAGCGTTTCGGGCCGCAGCGGGCCTTCTAGCACCGGCCCCGCAGGGGCAGCCTCCTGAGCAGGCGGGGGGGCCTGGGCGCCCACCGCCAGCGCCCATAGCAGGGAAGCGACGAGGAGCAACCAGGCAAAACGGCAAGAGGACGTCAAACGGCTTTCCTCACGCGCAAGTTTCCTCAAATGGTAGCGCAGGCGCCGCCGCAAGTCCAGGCATGGCTAGGCTGGAGGGATGAAGAGCCTGCCTTCGTGCAAGCATGCGGCCAGCTGCCGGTAGACGGCGCGGATGCGCTCGCGCGAGGGGGCGGCACCCAAAGCACGGCGTAAGCGACGGGCCAGGGGACCGTGGGCCAGCAGGGTGCGCAGCGGCGGCGCCCAGGGGCTGTCCTCGGCCAGCAGCCCGAGGGTGGTGCACAGGTGCTGCCACAGCTGGCCGGCCGTACAGGGATGCGGCAAGCCAAAGGCACGCAGGTACTCAAGGTCGCAGATGCGGGCCTGCTCGCCGTGGCGCATGGTGGCCTGCAGCAAGGCGTGCAGGGGAGCCGTGGGCCAGGCCTGCTGGGCGGCCAGGGGTAGCCAGCGTTCGGCCACCAGAGCGCGCAGCACCGCCACCGCCGCGTGGCAGAGGGTCAAATCGGCCAGGGGGCACTCCTGGGCGTCGAGGACGCGGATCTCGATGGCGGAGCGGTCAAAACGGGCAATGGCGCCGCGGGCGTTGAGCCACTCGTGCTGCAGCAAGCCCGCTGGGTCGTACGGAGCAACGGCGCGGTATAGGGGTTGCAGGATCTCCTGCTCGTAGGCCTGCCGGCTGTAGACGGGTTCAGGAATCACCTGCCCGGTGACGAGCGGCAAGCGGGCGGCATTGCGGCTGTAAAAGTAGAGCCGCATATCGAGCCAGCCGCGCAGGCGCCCGCGCACCAGCGGCGAGCTGGCGGCCAGCGCCGGCAGCAGCGGGAGCAGCAAGCGCACAGCGGCATGCAGGCGGGCAAACTCGGCATCGTCGGCAAAGGGCAGGTTGAGCTGCACGCTTTGCAAGTTGGCCCAGCCGTGGCGGCGGCAGTCAAAGAGCCGGTGGAAAGCGGCGTAGATCTCGCGGCCGTCGTGCGGCCACAGGCGCGTCTGGCGACGCGGGTCCATCCACGGGTGCATGCCCGTGGGCAGCAGGCAGCCGCCCCGCGGTGCCAGCAGGGCGTTGAGGCGCCGCACGTGCGCCTGGAAGCGCTCGGGCAAGCCTTCCAGCGCCGGCACCGGATCGTTGGTTTTGAGCTCAATGACGTGTAACACCAGCTCGTTGGACCAGCCAATGTCGTCCAGCGCCACCTCGTTGGTATACGTTCCGGCCACGGCGCGCAGGAGGTCGTCGACCACCGGCAACACCTCGAGGGTGGTGGCGTCCACCACCATGTACTCGAGTTCGAGGCCAAAGCCGGCAAACAAAGAAAGCGGGGCGGTCATGGCCGCAGGATTCCGGCGCTGCGCCGCTCCAGGCGGTCGAGGAAGACCTGCATGATGCGCCGGTACAGCGCTTCGCCCAGCACGGCGTCCTCGACGCCAGCGTCGATGTTGGGGTTGTCGTTGACTTCGATGACGTAGCAGCGGCGCCCCACTTGTTTGAGGTCGACGCCGTAGAGGCCGTCGCCGATAAGCGCCGCCGCGCGCAAGGCGGTGCGCACCACTTGCCGCGGCGCCTGGGACACGGGCAGGGTCTCGACTTTGCCGTAGCGGTTGCGGCCGGCGCGATCGCGGCGCAGAATCTGCCAGTGGTGCGCGGCCATGTGGTACTTGCACACATAAAGTGGCTGGTGGTCGAGGATGCCCACGCGCCAGTCAAAAGGGGTAGGGACGAATTCCTGGGCGATGATCAAGTCGGAGCGCTCCAGGAGGCGCTCAGCCTGGGCAAAGAACGCTGCGGCGCTGTCCACCTTGATCACCCCTTGCGAGAAAGCGCCGTCGGGGGTCTTCAGCACGCAAGGAAAGCCGAGCTCCTGCGGCACGGTAGCGAGGTTGTCGCGGTGAACCACCAGCGTGCGGGGGGTAGGAATGCGGTGGCGGTGCAGCAGCTCGGCAAGGTAGACCTTGTTGGTGCACTTGAGGATGGAGACGGGATCGTCGATCACCACCAGGCCTTCGCCGGCAGCGCGGCGGGCAAAGCGGTAGGTGTAGTGGTTGACGTGCGTCGTCTGGCGCAGAAAGAGGGCGTCGAACTCGGCCAGGCGGCCGTAGTCGTCGCGGCCAATTACCTCCACACGCAGGCCCAAGGCGGTGGCAGCGCGCACAAAGCGCTGCAATGCCGCCTCGTCCGAAGGCGCCAGCGCCTCGCTCGGGTCGTAAAGAATGGCCAGGTCGTAGCGCGGCACGGCGCGCCGCGGCAGGGCCGTGCGCCGGCCGGCAAAATACTCGGTGGCCACCTGCACCACAAAGTCGCGGTGCTCGGCGGGAATGTCGCTGGCGGGAATGGGCACCATCTGGCGTAGCTGCCAGCGCTCGCGGCGCACGAAGTGGGCGCGCAGGAGGGGAGCCTGAAACAGGCCGTAGAGCTGCCGGCTCAGGCGGTCGTAGCGCCGGGCGAGGTTGCGCCCGAAGTAAATGCTGAGCACGAACTCCTCGGAGCGCAGGGGCGCCAGGCTGCGCTGCACCAGGGCGTCGAGGTCGTCGCTGAGCAGGCGCACCAGGGCTTGGGAAGCGAAGTCCTGCAGGGTGGTCACGCTGGGCAGGGGCTTGTGGCCGCGCGCTTCGGCTAGCAGCGACACGTAATAGCCCAGGCTCTGGTAGCGGTAAGAGCGACACAGGTTGAACACTTTGCCCCCTTTGAGGGCGCTGTAGCGCGGCTCGGTGAGGTAGGCCCGCGCCGCCACCACTTCCACGCCAGGGACGGCCAAGGGCCAGTCTTTGGGGTTGTTGACCACGATAAGCACGGCCATACGTCGGGCTCCTTACGGCGGGCGAAGCACGAGCAAGTTGGCGTCGTACGTGACAATGCCGAGCAAAATGGCGCCCATGACCCGCTCCACGCGCAGGGCGTACTGGCGCGAAGCGGCTAGCGGATTGGGGTATAGGGGGTCGGCCACCACCACCTGGCGGCGGCGGCGGTCGTAGCCGCACAGCACCACGAAGTGGCCCACTGGGGTGCCGCGCACGTCGTCGGGCTCGCCCTGCGGCCCGTACTCGCGCGCGCAGCGGTAAAGGTAGGTGGCACTGAGGCCGGTGAGGATAGGGATGCCGCGGTGCAAGTAACGGCTGAGCAGCGCCGGAGAAAGGTCGACCAGGCGCACCTTGCCGCCGCGGTCGAGGAACTCGAGGTAAGCGCGGGTGGCCACGCGCAGCGTGTGCCCGCGCTTGTGGGCCAGCTGCGCCCGCAGGCGCTGCCGCAAGTCGGGGCCACCAGGACGAAACCAGGTGGGATCAAAAAGCTGCACGTTGTAGGTGTAGATGGTGGCGCGGTAGCCGCGGCGCAAGGCGTGCAGGGCCAGGAACACCGCCAGCGTGCCGCCGTTGGGCAAGCGCGGCGTTTCGGCAATGAGCTGCGCCAGCGGCACCTCGTCCCCGTAGTAACGGTAGACGGCGTGCAGGCAAGTGGGGCCACAGGTGGTGTCGTCGGGCTGCGGCAAGATGTCGAGAGCCAGCGGGGTCATCGTCACGGCCCAAGTATATCCTCAAGTGACGGCCACCAGCCACAGGGTCCCCAAGAGAAGCGTCACCGCGGTGAGGGGAACCCCCACTCGGGCGTAGGCGGCAAAGCTGACGGTGACGCCGCTGTCGGCGGCTTTTTCCACCACGATGAGGTTGGCGATGCTGCCCACCAGGGTCAAGTTGCCGGCCAGGGTGCTGGCCATGGCCAGCAAATACCACAGCTGTAGCGAGGTACCGGGGACGTCGCGCAGCAGCAGCACCGCCGGCACGTTGCTCACCAGGTTGGCCAGAATCGTACACACGGCCACGAACACCCCGGGGGCGGTCAGCACCACCCCGTGGGCTGCCAGGGCGGCGAGGGCCTGGCGCATGAGGCTGCGCTCTTGCAAGGCGCCGATCACCACGAAGAGGCCCATGAAGAGAAGAATCAGGTTCCAGTCGACCAGGGCGTAGAGCTGCCGCGACGGCGTGCGCCGCGAACAGAGCATGAAAGCCGCTGCGGTCAGGGCGCTGACGTCGCGCGGCAGGCCCAGCAAGAAGGCTGCCAGCAGCAGGGCCGTCACCCCCAGGGTCTTGGCAATGAGGTAGCGGTCCGGGGTCAAGGTGGCCACTTCCACCGGCACCGGCAGGTCGAGCACCTCGGCCTTGGGCGCCAGCAGCTCGCGGCGCCAGACGAGGGCCACCACGGCCACGTTGGCCACCACCCCCAGGGCGGCTACCGGCAGCATCGCCAGGGTGTAGTGGGCAAAGTCGAGCTGCGCCACCTGGCCGATGAACATGTTTTGCGGGTTGCCAATCAGGGTGGCCACGCTGCCGATGTTGCTCGCCGTAGCAAGAGCGATGAGGTACGGCACGGGATTGCGCCCGGCGGCGCGCACCGCCTCGCACAGCACCGGCGTGAAGGCCAGGCAGACGATGTCGTTGGCAAATAGGCTGGAGAGCGCGGCACTGGCCACCACCACGCCGCTGAGCAGCCGCAGCGGGCGGCGCGCCTGGCGCAGCACGGCGCCCGCCACCAGGCGGTAGAAGCCGGCCAGGCGCAGCTGCGCCGAGAGGATCATGAGGCCAAAGAGCAAAAAGAGGGTGGAAAAGTCCACCGCAGCGGTGGCATGCGGGAGAGAAATCGCCCCCACCGCCACGAGAGCAATCGCCCCCACTAGGGCGATGCCGGTGCGGTCAAGACGCAGGCCAGGGATGCGCCCCAGGGCGATGCCCACGTAAGTGGCCACGAAAAGGAGTCCGGTGAGGTGGTCAAGGGAGAGCGTCAGCATGCGGCTTGGGACGACAGGAGCTTTACGTAAATCACCTTGGCGTCACCTGGCGCGTAGTAGTCGGGCAGCACTGCCACCTCGCGGTAGCCACGAGCGCAGTAAAAGGCCCGCGTCGGGGCGTAAGCCGGCCGCGAAGATGTCTCCACGTAGAGGCGCTTTCCTCCCCGGCGGCGCACCCATGCCTCGCTGCGGGCGAGCAGCGCCGTGCCCAGGCCCAGGCCGCGGTAGGCCGGCCGCACCACCAGCCAGTAGAGGTCGTAGCTGGCCACGGTGGCCGGAATGGGGCCAAAGCAGGCATAGCCCACCACCAGGTCTGCTGCAGCGCCGGGCAGCTCGGCAAAGAGAAACGCATAGCCGCTGCGCGCCCCCTGGGCAAGGCGCGCCTCGACCAGCTCCAGGGCAATGGCCACTTCGGCGTCCGAAAAGACGCCGGCGGTGGCCACCAGCTCCCGCACCGCCTCGCGGTCGGCGGGGCGCACCCGGGTGCGGTAGCGCAGCCCTTTGAGCCGCTCGCCCTGCCCTGCCATGTCACTTTCCTCCGGCACGCGGCTGGGCAGCGGCCAGCAGCCGCTGCACCACGTCTTCCAGAGCCCAGCCGGCACGGGCGGCCGCTGCCACAAAGCCGCTGTCGGGGGCCAGGCACGGGTTGGCGTTGACTTCCAGCACCCATGGCCTGCCGGCGGCATCGACCCGCACGTCGATGCGGGCGTAGCCCGCAAGCCCCAGCCGTTGCCAGCAGGCGTGGGCGAGGGCCGCCAGGCGCTCTAGCAGCGGCGCCTCGTGGCGGGAAAAGGTGAAGCACCGCTGCGTGTGCCGGTACTCAAAGGAAGCGGGCTCCCACTTGGCCCGGTAGTCGACGATGCGGGGCTTGTCCGCGGGGTAGTCGACAAAGAGCATCTCTGCCGGCGGCAGGAGCTCGGGGCCGTGGCGGCCGGCGAGCAGGGCCAGGTTGAACTCGCGGCCGGCGATGTAGCGCTCCACGAACCAGGGAGCAGCGGCCTGGTGGCGGCGCTGCGCCAGCAGCGCCCGCAGCTGCGATGCGGTGGCCACCACCGCTGCATCGTCGAGGCCAAGCGAGCCGTGCTCCCACACCGACTTGACGATGTACGGGCCGGGGAAGGGCACGCCGTGGCGGTGCAGAAAGGCCTCCGTACACCAGGGCGGCGTGGCAATGCCGGCAGCGGCCAGCAGCGCTTTGGTGCGCAGCTTGTTGGTGGTAGCTACCAGCACTGCCCCCGCCGCGCCGGTATAGGGCAGCCCCAGGCGCTCCAGCAGCTGCGGTCCGAGGTGGATGGCGCGGCTGCTGCCGGCTACGGTCTCCACCAGATTGACCACGCAGGCCGGCCGCAGCGCCCGCAGGCGGGCGGCTGCCGGCGCCAGGCAGGACGTCAGCGGCACCGCCACCGCCTCGTGCCCCAGCGCCTGCAAGGCCTGCGCCAGCGCTGCCACCTGCACCAGGGTGTCCTGCTCGTCGGGGCCGGCGTCGGCGGCTACGGCGCCGTAAAGAAGAGCGACCCTCATCGTGCCTCCACGGTGGCCAGCGGCCACGGCAGGGCCAGGCGCTGGCAGGCGGCGGCCAGGATCATGGCGATGAGCTGGCCGTAGTCGATGCCGCGCAGGCGACAGAGGATGGGCAGGTCCGAGTGCTGCGGGTGCAGCCCGGCCAGGGGATTGACTTCCAGGAACTGCGGCTCGCCGGCGGCGGTGCAGCGCAAGTCGACGCGGCCGGCGTCGCGGCAGCCCAAAAGGCGCCAGGCCTGCAGGGCCACGGCGGCGGCGCGCTGCGCCACGGCGTCATCGGCCAGGCGGTAAGCCACGCGGTCAAGGTAATCGGCCTTGTTGGCGTACGAGTAGGCGCCGGGCTCGGCTTGGGGCAAGAGCGTCACCTCCATCACCCCCAGCACGCGCGCTTGCGCCCCGGTACCCAGCAAGCCGACGGTAAACTCGCGGCCGGGCAGAAACGTCTCCACCAGCACCGGCTGGCGGTAGGTGGCCAGCAGGGTGGTGCAGAGGCGGCGCAGCTCGGCCGGGGTGTAAACGGTGTTGGCGGCGCTGATGCCTTTGCTGGTGCCTTCGGCCACCGGCTTGGCAAAGAGCGGATACGGCAAGGCGAGCTCGTCGACCTCGGCCGGCGTGTGCACCACGGCAAAGTCGGGGGTGGGCACCCCGTGGGCGCGCAGCACCGCCTTGGTAAGCGCCTTGTGCAGCGCCAAAGCAAGCACCAGGGGATCGGAGAAGGTGTAGGGCACGCCGTAGGCTTCCAGCAGCGCCGGCACCTGCGCTTCGCGGGCAAAGCCGTGCAGGCCTTCGGCGATGTTGAACACCAGGTCCCAGCGCGCCCCCCGCCACCAGGCGCGCCGCCAGCTGCCGCACGTGGCCGATGCGCTCCACCTCACATCCCAGCTGCTGCAGCGTCGCTTCCAGGGCTTCGATGGTCTCGAGCAGGTCGAACTCCGCCGTTTCTTCTTCGCTGTAGCCGGCGGCGAGGTACTCCTGCCGCAGATCGTAGGTGATGCCGATTCTCACGCCACACCCTCCCGCGGCGCAGTTCCTGGTAGAGCTGTCGTCGCCACTGCTGGGCCTCCTCCAGCCGCATGCCCAGCGCCGTGAACAAGTCCTCGCCCTCTTCGAGCAAGTAGAGGGGGCAGCCGGGAACGGTGCCGGTGATGCCCCGCTCGGTGTAGTCGTAGGGGTAGAGGCGGCACACCAGGGGGCGCACCGTCAGGGGCAAACTGCAGCCCTGGGCGGTAAGGAAGACGCAGTCCCCCGAGGCCTGGTGCTTGAGCACCGGACGGGTGCCGTCGGCCCGCGCCGTGTAGAGAAGCCAGTTGGGGTCGGCGGGCTGCGGCGTGAGGTACCACGGGTCGGCAGGCCGCCGAAACTCCCAGAAATCGTGCCGGCCGGTGTAGGCGGCGATGCGTGCAATGTCGCCGTCGGTGACCAGCACCTCGGTGCCCTGGCAGCAGGTGCGTTCGTGTTGTGCACACCGGACGCAAAGCCGCATCGCACTTCCTCCTCGCTTCACGCCCCCGGCCCGCCTAGGGGGTCGGGGTAGCGGTAGAGGCGTCCCTCGTAGTTGCGCAGCAGCAAGTCGTTGCCGTCGCGCCCAACGATGGCTTCGGGCTGCAAGGGCACCTTGCCGCCGCCGCCTGGGGCGTCGATGACGAAGGTGGGCACGGCGTAGCCGGTGGTATGGCCGCGCAGCCCGCGAATGAGCTCGAGCCCTCTGGCCACCGGAGTGCGGAAGTGGCCCGAGCCGGAGATCGGGTCGCACTGGTAGAGGTAGTAAGGGCGGACGCGAAAGGTGAGCAGCCCCTGGAAGAGGCGCCGCAGGGTCGCGACGTCGTCGTTGATGCCGGCCAGCAGCACCGTCTGGCTGCCCAGGGGGATACCGGCGTCGGCAAGACGCGCGCAGGCCTGGCGCACTTCGGGGGTCAGCTCGTCGGGATGGGTAAAGTGCAGGCTCAGCCACAGCGGGTGAAAGCGCCTGAGCAGGCGCGTCAGGGCAGGCGTGATGCGCTGCGGCAGCACCGCCGGCACCTTGGTGCCCAGGCGCACCAGTTCCACGTGGCGAATGCGGCGCAGGCGCGCCAGCAGCCAGGCAAGGCGCTCATCGCTCAACGTCAGGGGGTCGCCGCCCGAAAGCAGCACGTCGCGCACCGCCGGCGTGGCCTCGATATAGGCCAGGGCCTGCTCCCACTGCGAGACGCTGAAGCGGTAGGCGCCGCCAGGGTCACCCACCAGCCGCGAGCGGGTGCAGTAGCGGCAGTAGACAGGACAAAAGCCAGTGACCAGAAACAGCACGCGGTCGGGGTAGCGGTGCACGATGCCGGGCACTGGGCTGTGGGCGTCTTCGGCCAGCGGGTCATCGGCTTCCCCAGGCAAGCGCAGGTACTCGGCGCTCACCGGCACCACGGTGCGGCGCAGCGGCTGCTGCGGGTCCTCGGCGTCGAGCAGGCTGGCGTAGTAAGGGGTAATGCCCAGGGGCAGCGTGCCTCGGTGGCGCAGGATGGCTTGGCGCTCGTCCTCTGAGAGGCGCAATAGGCGCTCCAGCCCGGCCAGGTCGCGGATGCGCTGGCGCAGCTGCCAGCGCCAGTCGTTCCACTCGGCGTCGCTGGCCTCGGGGAAAAAGCGCCGCCGGAAGGCACGGCTGTGGGGGCTGATGACAAAGCGAGGCAGCGGGCGGGGCTTCTGTCGCGGTGGGGAAGAAGCCGGGAACGAAGCCGGTGGCGTTGCCGTCGCCGCCACCCCCGTTACCCGGCGGCTCGAGACTTTCGGGGTCGAGACTCTGGAGCATGGCGGTTCTCCTTCTCGCCAGAAATATCCGCTCACTCCGGTGCGACTCCCGGGCAGCGGCGGGGACAGCGGGCGTTCTTCGATCGGCGCGCCTATGTATCGTACTCCTCCCCGACGCCGCTGCAAGGGGATTCTGCCCTGTCCAGGGCATTTTCCGCGACTCAACCATTGCACAAATCGTGCCACTGCCCGGCAGTCGCAGGAAGCGGTGCGGGCAGGCGGCAATGGCCTTGTGTGCCTTGCCGCGGCGTGCTAGCTTTTTGTTAGTACGCGAGGCGCACACCACCCCGGCACCGCTTGCGAAAGGAACGTTCCATGTCCCACCACGCCGAGCTTGAGACCCCGCCGCTGCCTGCCAGCAGTGCCGTTCCGTCCCAGGAAGCAGAGGCGCTGCTGGCAGAGGTTCTGGCCCAACTCACCGAAGGGGTAGCCATCCTCACCGCCGAGGGCAGCATCGTTTCCTGGAACCCGCGGGCCGCCCAGCTCACCGGCTATACCCTGGCGGAAGTGAACGCGGTGGGCCTGGCGCGGCTCTTCGACCAGCCGCAGGTGGCGACACGGCTGGTCCAGGAAGCGCTGGCGGGGACCCCCACAGTGGGTGAGCGGCTGCTGCTGGTGCGAGCCGACGGCCGCCGCCTGCCGGTCAGCATTCGCTGCTCGCCGCTGCGCCAACTGGGCAGCAGCCAGCGGCAGGCCGTGGTGGTGCTGCGTGATCTCTCGGAGCTCGAAGCCCTGCACCGCCGCATGGTGCAAAGCGAGCGCCTCAGCCTCCTCGGGCGGCTGGCCGGTGCGGTGACCCACGAGATCCGCACGCCGCTGACCGCCATTTTCCTGCACGCCGACTTGCTTGAAGACGAAGTGCGCCGCCCTGATGGAGGTGATCGCCAGCGCATCCTCGACTCCCTGGCGGCTATCAAAGAAGAAGTGACGCGCCTGTACGACCTGGCCCAGCAGTACCTGTCGCTGGCCCGCTTGCCGGAGCTGCCGCGCGAGCCGGTTGATTTTGCCGCTTACTTGCAGGCCTTCTGTCGAGAACTGCAGCCGCGGCTGGCGGAGCGCGGCGTGGTCTTGCGCCTCGAAAGCGACGCTCCCCTGGGTACGGTGGCCTTGCACGGCAGCAGCTTTCGCCGCCTGCTCCTCAACCTGAGCCACAACGCCCTTGAGGCCATGCCCCAAGGAGGCACCCTCAGCCTGCGCGCCTGGGCCACCGCCACTCACGTCTTCCTGGCGATCAGCGACAGTGGCTGTGGCATTCCCCCTGAGCACCTGCCTTTGCTGTTTAGCCCCTTCCACAGCACCAAGCCTGAAGGCACCGGCCTGGGCCTCTACTTGGTGCGCGAGATCATTCGCGCCCACGGCGGGGAGATCGAGGTGGCCAGCACCCTCGGCGTAGGCACCACCTTCACTCTGCGCCTGCCCCGCCACGGCGCCGGCGGCTAGCCGACCCTCACAGCGATGGCCCGCATTTTGGTTATCGACGACGAGCGCAGCGCCCGCGACGCGTTGCAGGCGGCCCTGCAACGCGAGGGGCACGAGGTGCTGACGGCCGCCTCGGCGGCCGAAGCGCTGGCACACCTGCAGGCGGCGGCCGTCGACGTGATGATCAGCGACGTGAAGATGCCGGGCACCGACGGGCTGGCCTTGCTGCGTCATGTCAAAGCCGCCTACCCTGATCTGGTGGTGGTGATGATGTCCGGCCACAGCGACGTCAGCGCCGCGGTGGAGGCGATGAAAGCCGGTGCCTTTGACTACCTGGTCAAGCCCTTTGGCAAGGCTGAGCTGTTGCGCACGGTACAGAAGGCCCTGACGCTGCGCCGCGTGTTGGTAGAAAACCTGCTCCTCAAGCAGCAGGTGCAGGACCAGTTTGCCCGCGCCGAGGTGATCGGCTCGAGCCCGGCGTGGCGCCGCATCTGTGCCCTGGTGGAGCAAGTGGCACCCACGCGGGCCACGGTGCTGCTTACCGGCGAAAGCGGCACCGGCAAGGAGCTGATTGCTCGCCTGCTGCACCGGCTCAGTCCCCGCGCCGCGCGGCCCTTTATCACCCTCAACGCCGCCGCCTTCCCCCTCACGCTCATCGAAGCCGAGCTCTTTGGCTACGAAAAGGGGGCCTTTACCGGTGCCGCACAGCGCAAAGCGGGGCGCTTCGAGCTGGCCCACGGCGGCACGCTTTTTCTCGACGAGATCGGCGACATGCCCCTGGAAGTGCAGACCAAGCTGCTGCGCGTTTTGCAGGAAGGCACCTTCGAGCGCCTCGGCGGCACCCAGACGCTGCACGTGGACGTGCGCATCATTGCCGCCACCAACAAGGACCTGCAGCAGGAAGTGGCGGCGCATCGCTTTCGCGAGGACCTCTTTTACCGCCTCAACGTCATCGCCATCCGCCTGCCACCCCTGCGCGAGCGGCGCGAGGACATCCCATTGCTGGTGGCCCACTTCATCCGCAAGTATGCCCAGCAGAACCACAAAGACATCACCGCCATCCAGCAGCGGGCCCTGCAGCGCTTGCAGGACTACCACTGGCCCGGCAACGTGCGCGAGCTCGAGCACGTCATCGAGCGCGCCGTGGTCCTGGCACAGGGGCCAACGCTCGATCTTGCCGACTTGCCGCCCCACCTGCAAGGCGTCCCGCCTGCGCCCCCCGACCACTTCGTCCTGCCGGCCACCGCCACCCTGGCCGACATTGAACGCGCGGCGATTTTGCAGGCCTTGCAGCGCTGTGGCGGCAACCGCCAGGCCGCGGCGCAGCAGCTTGGCATCGGCGTCGCCACCCTCTACCGCAAGCTCAAAGAGTACCACCTCTCCGCCCCCGACATCTGAGGTAGGGCCGGCGCCCGCTGCAGGGAGGCGGGGCAGCGGCGCCGGCCCCCGTGGTGCTGCCCACCGGTAGCAGGAGGCAGGGGCCACCTCCGGGCAGCACGCCCTCTTACCTTAGCCCTCTTGCTTGTGGATGGCTTTGACTTTTTTGCCCGCAAACTCGACTTCGACTTTGTCGCCTTTCTGGAGGCCTTCCAGGAGCTTGGCGTCTACTTTCAACGTCCGCTGCTTGCCGCCCTTGGTCTGCAGCGTCAGCAAAGCTTTCTCCGCATCGACCGCCACCACCGTCCCCGTAATTTTCGTGCTGGCAGGCGCCTTTTTCGCCGGCTTTTGCTGCGCCACGGCCACCGCTGCCAAGACGCAGACGCAGAGCACCGCCAGCGCCAGGATAGCCCCCTTTACCCCTGCGGACCGCATGTTGTCGCCCTCCTTAACCTGATCCTTGACCCGCATCCACTTTGGATACTTCCATATCGCCACAGATGTGCAAGTTTCGTGCCGCCTGTGCAGAAAAAGGCGCTGCCCGCAGGGTCGCAGTATGGCACGGCCGGCGTCTTTGGCGGCCTTTCTCAAAATGCAACGGCGAGCGCAATACAGCAGCCTCCCTTCTCACAATGAGAGGGCAATCGCGGCCGGCTTTCTCATTCTGAGAGGCATCGGGCGTCTATCTCCTGATGAGCGGGCGCGCTAGCGGCACCGGCGGCCGTGGCACGGTTCTTGTTGGTAGGCAGAGGAGGCACCGGCTCACGCGTGAAAGGAGGCCCATGCTGCGCCCTTGCTCCCTAAAGCGCGTCAAGACGCGCTGGTTTGCCGCGCTGGCCCTTTACAAGGGGGCCGAAGCGGTCTTTTCCTTGCTCTTCCCCCTCTTTGTACTCAACGGCCTGCGGCTGCCCGTGGGGATGGTGGGCTTGCTCACCGGGCTCATCTCGTTCAGTGCCGTCCCCGGGGCCATGCTGTGGGGCGCACTGAGCGACCGCTGGCATCGGCGCCGCCCTTTGCTGGTCCTGGGTTGCCTGGGGAGTGGCCTGTGCCTGCTAGGGATGGGACTGGCGCACACCGCCTGGCAGATGGCCTTCTTGTGCTTGCTTTACGGTGCCATGGCGGGCCCCCCCCTCGCCGGCGGCGCTGGCTGCCGTCCTGATTACCGAAACCACGCCCCGGCGGCACTGGGAGGCCACCTTCGGGGCGTACAATGCACTGGGAGGCTGGGGCTGGGTGGGCTGGGTTGGCTCTGGGCGCGGTGATCTTGCCGCTGCTGGAGCGGGGACTGTCACCGGTGGCGGCCATGCGAGCCACCTTCGGACTGGTGGCGGCGGCCACCCTGGTCTCTGCCTGGGGGGTGTGGCGGACGCTGCCCGAGCCGCGGCGCCGGCTGTCGCCGCGCCACGTGCCAGCCAGCGCCCAGCGGCTTTTGGCCCTCACCGTGGTGGAGCGGGTGCTCTACATTCCCCGCTACGTGTGGCACTGGGCGGTGTGCCAGCGGCAGTGGCAGGTGACCCCACCCTGGCGCACGCCGCTGGGGATCTACAGTCTGGCCACAGTGGCCATTTTCATCAGCTTTACCGCCGCCTTTACCTTGCTGCCGGTCTTTGCCCAGCAGCAGCTGCACCTGCCTACCGCGGGGATCTTTCTCCTGGGGCCCCCTGCTTCGTTCTCTGGTGTCGGCGCCGGGATACACGTGGGCCGGGCGCTGGACGCAGCGGTGGGAAGCGCGGCGCGTGCAGCTTTGGGCGCTCGGGATGCGCAGCGGGGTCTTTGTCGGCTTCGCGGCGCTCGCCTGGCTGCCGCCAACGGCCGCCGCCTGGGTGGGGTTGGGCGTCCTCAACGTACTGGCCGGCCTTTCCTGGTGCGTCATTGCCGTGGCCGGGCCGGTGGTGGCCGGGCAGCTGGGCCGGCCCCGGCCACCACGGCGAGACCATGGGACTCTACAACGCCGTGCAGGGGGCAGCCCGCATCGTAGGGGCCGTGCTCAAGCGGCTACCTCGCCCAGCACGTTGGCTACGGCAGCGTCCTTTGTGCTCACCGCCCTTCTCCTGCTGCCGGCCATGGTCTTGCTGGCCCGCCTGCCCGTGCCAGCCCCTGCGGCAGACGAGACCGCGGCCAGCGGCCAAGGCCGCCGGCCACACGGCTTAGGCGTCTTCGAAGACAGCCAGCTCGGCGAAAATCGCACTGAGATCTGCGGTGGGGCGCCCCTGGGCGTCAGCGATCACCCGTTTTGGCCGGCGGGGGCAGTGCGGTAGCTGGGCAAGCGTGAAGCGATGCGCGCCTCAAAAGTGGGGCACGGCACGGTTTTCCAGGAAGACCCCCAGCGGAATGCGGTCGTCCCACTCCTGGGCTTTGGCGATGAACTGCTGGGTTTTGGCGGCGATGGTGGCAGCGTCGGCGTCGGCAGGAATCACCGGGTCATAGCCCTCTTTCTCCAGCAAGTAGAGACGCGGACGGCCGTCGCCTCGGTCCTTGCCCGCGTACCAGTCGCGGGTATGGAGGTCGTTGTAGGTCGGGCAAGGCTGCAGCACGTCAAGATAGGCCAGACCGGGGTGGCGAATGGCTTTCTGGATGAGCTCGACAAGGTGCTTGACGTTGTAGGCGTAGCCGCGGCCGATCCAGGTAAAGCCCACGGCCATGGCCAGCAGCAGGGGATTAATCTGGCCCTGGATGTTGGGCTCAGGGAGGCTCTTGGGCTGCAGGCCCATGGCCAGGGTGGGCGCGGCCTGGCCTTTGGTGAGGCCGTAGACCTCGTTATTGAAGAGGATGTAGGTGAGGTCGACATTGCGCCGCCCGGTGTTGACGAAGTGGCCAGCGCCGATCCCCAGGCCATCCCCGTCACCGCCCACGGCGATCACCGTCAGCTCCGGGTTGGCAAGCTTGGCACCGGTGGCAAAAGAAAGGACGCGGCCGTGCAGGGTGTGCACGCCGTAGACGGGCAGGTAGTACATGGCCTTGCCCGAACAACCGATGCCACCAAACACCGCCACCTGGTGCGGCCGCAGGCCAAGGCCGGCCACCGCTTGTTGCAGGGCATTGAGGATGCCAAAGTCCCCGCAGCCTGGACACCAATCGTTGGCGTGCTCCACGCGGTAGTCTTTTGCCGTGATTTTTGGGGTGGTTGCCGTCACCATGAGCAGGCTTCCTCCATTGGGGAAAAGCGCCCCCTATTCCCAGGGGTTGCGCAAGACCAGGCGGCGTTCGTCGCAGCCGCGGGCAATGGCGCACAGGGCGCGGTAGAGCTCCTCGCCGGAGATGGGCCGGCCGTTGTACTTGACCACCAGGTAGTCGCTGGCGCGTCCGGTCTGGGCACGCAGCAGCTGCGCGAACTGCCCGGAGTAGTTGGTTTCCACCACCACCAGGGGGTCGGCGCTGTCGAGGAAGGGCTGCAGGTCGTCGGCCGGAAACGGCCACAGCAGCCGCACCTGCACCAGGCGGGCGGCGAGGCCGTCGTCGGCCAGCCGCTGCAAGGCTTCCAAAATGGCCCCCTTGTTTGACCCCCAGCTCATGACGGTAAATGGCGCCTCTGCGTCGCCGTAGACCTTGAACTTCTCTTCGCGCGGGATCTCGCGCAGGGCCAGCTCCATCTTGCGCGCGCGCTTTTCCATCATCTGTTCGCGCACCCCAGGGTCTTCGGTGACGCGGCCCAGTTCGGTGTGCTCGCCGCCGGTGAGCCAGTGCGTGCCGCCCGGCTGCCCCAGCAGCGCCCGCGGCGAGATGCCGCTGGCGGTGAGGGCAAAGCGCTTATAGCCGTTGCGGCCGTCGGTGTCGGCCGGCGGCACAAACAGCTCGCCGCGCTCGATGCGGATGGCCTCGAGGTCAAAGGGAGGTACGGTGCAGGTGGTGCTGGCCAGGGCCTTGTCCACCAGGTGGACCACCACCGTCTGGTAACGCTCGGCGTAGTTGAAGGCCTGGACGGCATCGTAAAACGCCTCGACGAGGTCGCCCGAGGCGAGCACCAAGCGCGGCGTCTCGCTGTGGCCGGCGCGGATGGCAAACAGCAGGTCGCCCTGTTCGGTGCGTGTGGGCATGCCGGTGGCAGGGCCACCGCGCTGATAGAGGGTAACCACCAGGGGCACCTCATTGATCCCCGCCCAACCAAGACCCTCCGCCATGAGCGAAAAGCCCGGACCCGAGGTGGCGGTGGCACTGCGTGCTCCGGTAAGGGCCGCCCCGGCGGCCATGTTCACCGCCGCCAGCTCGTCTTCGGTCTGCACCACCACCACGCCGGTTTCCTCGCCGTCGCGGGTGAAGGAACGACTCGTGCGCTTCCAGGTAAACGCTTTCGTCGGTCGCCGGGCTGATGGGGTAGTAAGTCTGGAAAGCCAGGCCACCGGCCAGCTTGCCCAAGGCCACGGCCTGATTGCCGTTGAGGAAGAGGCGCCGCTCGCGCGTCTCCTGCGGCACCAGCCGCCGCTCAAAACCGTGACCGCCAAAGGTGTCGCGCACAAAGGCATAAGAGAGCTCGACGGCGCGGCGGTTCATGTCGATGATGCGCTGCCGCCCCCGGAAGGTTTTCTCCAGGGCCTTGACAAGATAAAGAGGGTCGTAGCCCAGCAAGGCGCAGGAGAGTGCCACGGCAATGGTGTTCAGCGTGCGGTCGGCCGCCGCCTGCGGAACCTGTAGCGCCTCGGCCAGGGCATGGGTGATCTCGTCGTAAGAAACGGCAAACGTGTGTACGCCGCGCTGCTGCGCGTCGGCCAGCAACCCCGCGGTGCTCGCCGGCAGTCCCCGCTCGGACAAGTACGCCCGCAAGTCCTCCTGCACCCGCTCGTCGAGAAACGTAATCCGCTCTAAGGGCACATCGGCATCATCTACATCATAAATCAAGCCACCCCCTGGCATCACGGCCAGGGCATGCCGGGCCAGCGACTCGGGTTCAAACGTGGTGAGCAGATCCACCTGGTCGCGATGACAGGTGAGCTCATGCCGGGCCACACGCACGTCGTAGTAGCTATGCCGTCCCATGATGTTGGAGTAGTATTCCCGCCGACCAAACAGGTGCAGTCCGCCCATGGCACAGGCACGCGCGAACATCACCGCCGCGGTGTCCACGCCACTTCCCTGCGGGGCCCGCCCACACGCCAAGCAAGATCGTCATATTGCCTGGCCATAGGTGCCTCCTCTACGCGTTAACCCCTCGTCCCGTGCCCCTCTCCACTGTGACCCTGCCCTTGCAGGGCATAAAAAGGCATCCTATTATAGCCGAAATTGCACGCCGGTGGAATCGGTGGCCGTCGCCTTCATGGCAGCTGGGCAAGAAACTCCTGTGCGTGGTGACCCCCAGGGAGGGTCAGCCGATGCCCGACACCGCCACCCTCTCCCAGTTTGCCCTCATGGCGTTTTCCTCGGTGTTCATTCTTGTCGACCCCTTTACCACCGCTCCGCTTTTTCTCGCTATGACGGCTGGCGACCCGCCCGCCAGGCGCCGTCTTCTGGCCTGGCGCGCCGCCCTGGCCGCTTTCCTGACTTTAACTGCTTTTGCCCTCCTGGGCAATGCCCTGCTCCGCCTCTTTGCCTTGACCCTGAGTGCCTTTCGTATTGCCGGCGGCGTGTTGCTCTTTGGCATCGCCCTTAATATGCTGCGCGTGCGCGAGTTACGCGAAGTCCAAACCCCGGAAGAAGTCCAAGAAGGCGCCGCCAAGGAAGACATCGCCCTCATTCCCCTTGCCATTCCCATGCTTAGCGGCCCGGGGGCCATCACCACCGTGATTGTCTTGGCGCAGCAGAGCCCTTCCCTGGCCCATACCGGGGTGCTTCTGGGGGCCATTGGCCTCACGTGTGCCTTGACTTACGTCATCTTGGCCAGCGCCGTGCGGGTCACCCGCTTTTTGGGCCAGACCGGCCTGCGCGTACTGTCTCGCCTTATGGGCTTGCTGCTGGCCGCCATCGCCGCCCAGTTTGTGCTTACCGGCATGGAAGAGACGCTCCTCAACTTGCTGCGCGCCTGGGCCTCGCTGCGCTGTCCGCCGCAGCCTCAATAGCTGCGCTCGGTCTTTTCGCCTTCGCAGACCTCGCGCACCTCGTCCTTGACCAGCTTGCCGTCTTGCCAAACGCGCTCGCGCACCTTGTGGCATTTGGTCTGGGCGTTGTAGGCCACCGGCGTGGCCTCCACGCGCTGCCAGCCGTCGGTGCTCTCGTAGGCCACCGGCTTGCCGGTCTGCGCCGCCTCACGCGCCGCTCGCGCCGAAATTTCCGTCACCGTGCCGCCTAGCGCCGCCCCCAGCAGCCCACCGATCACCGCTCCGCGCCAGCGGTTGTGCTTGTCGATGAGGGCGCCCGCCGCCGCTCCCAAGGCACCGCCTGCCGCCGCCCCCTGGTAGGTCTGGGTCGTGGTACACCCTGCCAGCAGCGTGGCGCTGAAGCTAAGGATCACCAACCAAACAAGACCCTTGTGCATCGCGCTTCCCCTTCTCTATAGCCAACTCGCCTCCTGCGGCCTTCTCGCCACAAGCATACCGCCTGCTGCCACCGCCCAGCAAGCCCGCCTGCTTGCCGCTGCGAGGAGCGAAAAATTTCGCTTGACAAACACCACTGCCTGGCGCACAGTAGCGCCACCGCCTTACTTGCCATCCGCAGGCGATTGCGGCTTCACGCCTCCCGACTGCCGGCGCGGTGCGGGGAGAAGGGTGTCGTCTGGGAGGAGGGGAAATGCGGGAGGAGACCAGGGAAGCGGTCTCGACGTCCGGCCATGGACAGGCCGGAGCCACCCCGCCGTCGGACGCCGTCGTGCTGGTTGTCGACGACGACGCTGCGGTGCGTGCTCTGCTCCAGGAAGCGCTGTGCCTCTACGGGTATCGTGTGGTCACGGCAGCCACCGCCTTCGAGGCCGAGGCGATCCGGCGCCACCTTGGGCCGGCCGGTCTCCGCTTGGTCATCCTCGACCTCGATCTCTCCCCTGACCCCGAAGCGCTGGCCGGCTACGCCCTTTACCGGCGCTGGGCGGCGCGGCACCCTGCCCTTTCCTTCCTCCTGGTCAGCGGCAACCCGGAGAGCCAGGCGCTGCCCGCGGTGCGCCGCGGCCAGGTGCCGTTTCTGGCCAAGCCTTTTACCCTGAGCGAGCTGCTGAGCGCCATCTGTACCGCCACCCGCTAAACCTCAGGGGTAGATGCCGCGATCGTTGGTGGCCTGCACCACGCGGCCCACCCCCAGCATGTAGGCCGCCAGGCGTAGGCTGACTTTTTCGCGGGTGGCGATGGCCAGCACATGGGCAAAGCTCTCGTCCATGATTTCCTTGAGCTGCCGGTTGACTTGCTCTTCTTTCCAGCGGAACTCCTGCAGGTTCTGCACCCACTCAAAGTAGGACACCGTCACCCCACCGGCATTGGCCAGGATGTCGGGCACCACCAAAATGCCGCGCTCTTCGAAGATGGCATCGGCTTCGGGGGTGGTAGGACCGTTGGCCGCTTCGACGACGAGGCGGGCGCGCACCCGCGGCGCGTTGGCCGCGGTGAGCTGGTTCTCCAGCGCCGCCGGCACCAAGATGGTGCAGGGCAGCTCAAGGAGCTCCGCGTTGCTGAGGCGCTCCCCTTCCGGGAAGTCGACCACCGAGCCCTTGTCTTGCTTGCACGCGAGCACTTCGGCAACGGGCAAGCCGCGCGGGTTGTAAATGCCCCCCTGCGAATCGCTGACGGCCACGACTTTGCAGCCCGCTTCGGCCAGCAGGCGGGCCACCACCGAGCCGGCGTTGCCAAAGCCCTGCACTACCGCGGTGGCCTGGGTTAGGTCAAGGCCGAGGTGGCGCATGGCGTTGGCAATCGTAAAGAAGCAACCCCGGCCGGTGGCCTCGCGCCGCCCGTGGGAGCCGCCCACGCTCAGGGGCTTGCCGGTCACCACTCCCGGCACGGAGTAGCCTTTGTGCATGCTGTAAGTATCCATGATCCAGGCCATCACCTGGGCGTCCGTGTACATGTCGGGCGCCGGGATGTCGCTGGTCGGCCCGATCAGAATGGAGATTTCGGTAGTAAAGCGCCGCGTCAGGCGCTCGAGCTCCTTGCGTGACAGCGCCTTGGGATCGCAGCAGACGCCACCTTTGGCGCCGCCAAAGGGAATGTTGACCACCGCGCACTTCCAAGTCATCCACATGGCCAGGGCGCGCACCTCGTTGAGCGTCACCTGCGGCGAATAGCGAATTCCCCCCTTGGCGGGCCCGCGCGCCAGGTTGTGCTGCACCCGGTAGCCGGTAAAGACCCGCGTGCTGCCGTCGTCCATGATCACCGGGAAGGTGGTGGTCAGCTCCCGGCAGGGCCAGCGCAGGATCTGGCGCATGCCGTCGTCGAGGTGCAGCCGCTCGGCTACCATATCAAACTGCTGCTGCGCCACGGCAAAGGGATCGTCATGGCGTGGCGTCTCAGACATGGCCCCGCTCCTCCCTACATAGTGACAACATGTCATGTCCCTTCTCAGATAATACAAAATCGGTGCCAGTTTTCCTGGGCAAGGAGGCTTGCGCTGGCGTCCCGGGTGGCCTAAGCTGCAGCGGGCGGCGCCGGCAACCCGCGGCGCCGCCAAAGCGCAGAGCCCCAGCGCAAGGAGAGAACCCATGCGTACATACCGACGTGTGAGGGGGATGTGGGGGCTGTGCCTCGTCCTGCTGAGCAGTGCGGTGCTGGCGCAGCCGATCCGCATTGGCGAGATTAATTCTTACAGCGGTGTCGGGGCGGCGTTTACCAAGCCCTACCGCGATGCCGTGGAACTGGCCCAAGAAGAAATCAATGCCGCTGGCGGCGTCCTGGGGCGGCCTTTGGAGATTCTCTTTCGTGACGACAAGCTGCGGCCTGACGAGGCCGTCAAACACGCCCAAGAGTTGGTCTTCCAGCAGCGGGTGCATTTCCTCATGGGCACCTTTTCTTCCGCTGTGGGACTGGCGGTGTCGGAGTTTGCCCGCCGCCACCGGGTCTTGTTTTTGGCCGCCGAGCCGCTTACCGAGGCGTTGACCTGGCAGAAGGGGCACCGCTATGTCTTCCGCGTGCGGCCCAACACCTGGGTGCAAGGACGCATCCTTGCCGAGCGGGCAGCCCGTCTCCCCTACACCACGTACGCGGTGATCGGCCCCGACTACGAATACGGCCATAAGGCCTGGGAGGGGTTCTGGCAGCGCCTGCAGGCGCTCAAGCCCGGGGTGCGGCTGGTGTCGGCCTCCTGGCCCAAGCTGGGGGCCGGGGAGTTTAGCGCCCACATCACCAAGATCGTCCAGGCCCAGCCCGAGGCCGTCTACACCTCGCTGTTTGGTTCCGATTGGATTGCCTTTGTCAAGCAGGCTACCCCCTTTGGCCTTTTTGCCAAGCACTTTTTCATTGGGATCCTGCTGGGCGAACCGGAATACATCGACCCTTTGGGACCAGATGCCCCGGAGGGCATGCTGGTCACCGGCTACCCCTGGTATGCCATCGACACCCCGGCGCATCGCGCCTTTGTCGAGGCTTACCAGCGCAAGACCGGCACCCATCCTTTCCTTGGCTCGCTGGTGGGCTACATCACCCTGCACTCGTTGGCACGGGCCATTGCCGCTGCCGGCACCTTGGACACGGAGCGGGTCATCGATGCATTTGAAGGCCTGACGGTGCCGACGCCCATCGGACCTGTCACGTACCGCGACTTCGACCACCAGTCGACCATGGGGGCCTGGGTAGGCACCAGCCGGTATGATCCGACGCGGGGCGTGGCGATCATGGTGGACTGGACCTACGTGCCGGGCGAGCAGGTTTTGCCATCGCGCGAAGAAGTGGCCCGCCTGCGCGGGCAGTAAAGGGTGTTTGTGTCTTTTGCCGGACGCGGAGGGACAGGGTGGGCCTGCAGCTGGTGGTCATCCAGGCGCTGGCGGGACTGGCCAGCGCCATGTTCCTCTTCCTGGTAGCGGCCGGGCTGTCGCTGATTTTTGGCGTGTCACGCATCGTCAACTTCGCCCACGGCTCGTTTTACATGCTGGCGGCGTACGTCACTTACAGCCTCACCCAAAGCCTGCCTTCCTCGCCGTGGTCATTCTGGCTGGCGCTGCTGGTTGCCCCGCTGGCCATTGCTGCCCTTGGCGGCTTTATCGAGGTGGCGCTGCTGCGGCGCGTCTACCGGGCACCGGAGATCTCACAGCTGCTGCTCACCTTTGCCTTGGTCCTCTTTTTCGGCGACGCGGTGAAGTACCTCTGGGGGGTGTCGAACAAAAGCGTGCCGATGCCTGCCCTGCTGGCCGGCTCGGTGCCTCTTTGGGGCCAGCCTTTTCCTGTCTACTACTTGCTGGTTATTGCGCTGGGGCCGCTGCTCATGGCCGGCCTCTGGCTCCTGTTTTACCGCACCCGTTTTGGGATCTTGGTGCGTGCCGCCACCGAAGACCGGGAGATGGTGGCTGCCCTGGGTGAGGACCAGGCACGTCTATTTACCCGCGTCTTTGTCTTTGGCTCCTGGCTGGCTGGCCTGGGCGGGACCCTGGCGGCACCCATGGTGGCCCTCACTCCGGGCATGGACGCCACGGTGATCGTGGAGGCCTTCGTGGTGGTGGTGGTGGGAGGCATGGGCAGCTTCAGCGGCAGCTTGCTGGCAGCGCTGCTCATCGGCGAGTTGCAGTCGTTCGGCTTGCTGGTCTTTCCCCGCCTGCCGATGATTCTCGTTTTCGCCCTCATGGCGGTGGTACTCATCGTGCGCCCCTGGGGACTGCTGGGCACGCCGCCGCCGGTGCTGCGGGGAGAGTCAGGCGCCGCCGCCCGCCCTCCGGGGCGTTCCCTGGCAGGGCGCTTGGGCTGGCTGGCGGTGGGGCTGGGGCTGGTCTTGCTGCCGGCCGGAGCCGGCCCGTTTACCCTGCTGGTGGCAGTGGAGGCCCTGACGTTCGCCCTGTTTGCCTGTAGCCTGCACGTACTCATGGGCTACGGGGGAATGCTCTCCTTTGGCCACGCCGCCTACTTCGGGTTGGGTGCTTACGGCGCCGCCCTGTGGCTCACCCGGGGTGGTCTGCCCATGCCGGCAGCGGCGGCGCTAGGAACGGTGACGGCAGCGTTGGCAGCAGCGCTTTTTGGCCTTTTCTGTGTGCGGCTGCGCGGTATTTACTTTTCCATGCTCACCTTGGCCTTTGCCCAAGTGGCTTACACGGTCGTCTTCCAGTGGTATGACTTTACCGGCGGCGACAACGGCCTTCTCGGGGTGTGGCCGCCGCTGTGGCTGGCTTCGCCGCAGGCCTATTACTTCTTTACTTTGGCGGTGGTGGGCGGGGCAGTGTGGCTGCTGCACGCCTTGCTGCGGTCGCCCTTTGGCCTGACGCTGCGGGCCATCCGTGACAATCCGCGCCGGGCCCTCACCGTGGGCCTCGGGGTCGCAAGCCACCAGTACGCCGCCTTCGTCATTGCCGGCTTTTTTGCCGGCGTGGCCGGCGTGCTCTTTGCCTTCCAGAAAGGCAGCGTCTTTCCCGACTACCTCTTTGTGCTCAAGTCGCTCGAGCCGCTGGTGATGATCCTCTTGGGTGGCATGCAGTCGTTTGCCGGCCCGCTGCTGGGTGCCGGTCTTTACAAGCTCCTTGATACCGTAGTGACCGCTTATGTCGAGTACTGGTCGGCGCTGCTTGGCCTTATCCTCATCGCTCTGGTACTGCTGTGCCCACAGGGTCTTACCGGTGCCGTACCGTCGGGCTGGCAGCCGTGGAGGGTGTCCCGTGGGCACTAAGTTGCTCGAGGCCCGCGGTCTGTGTAAGGCTTTTGGCGGCATTCGCGCCGTCGATCATGTCAGCCTGAGTCTGGCGCCGGGCGAGCTCTGTGCGCTCATTGGCCCCAACGGAGCGGGCAAGACGACGCTGTTTCATTTGCTTACCGGCTTGCTGCGGCCCGATGCCGGCACCGTGCACCTGCGCGGCAAAAATATCACCGCCTGGTCGCCGCCCCGCATCTGGCGCCGAGGCCTGAGCCGCACTTTCCAGCTGCCCGAGGTGTTTCCTTACCTGAGCGTGCTTGAAAACGTGCAGGTGGCCTTGCTGTCGGCGGCGCGCCAGACCTTCGTTTTGTTGCGCGACGCGGCGCTGCTGTGGCACAAGCAAGCCTCGGCGCTGCTGGCCGAGGTGGGCCCTTGGAGAGCGTGTGCACGACCTAGCGGTCACCTTGCCTTACGGCGATCAAAAACGCCTGGAGTTGGCCATTGCGCTGGCCAATGACCCGGTGGTGTTGCTGCTTGACGAGCCCACGGCGGGCCTGGCGCCTCAGGAGCGCCGCGATCTGATGGCGCTGGTGCAGCGCATCGTCAGCCGGCGCGGCGTGGCGGTGCTGTTTACCGAGCACGACATGGACGTGGTGTTTGCGGTGGCGCAGCGGATCACGGTGCTGCACCAGGGGCGCGTGCTGGCCGAGGGGCCGCCGGCTGCCGTGCGAGGCCATGCGGAAGTGCAGCGGGTCTACTTGGGCAAGGGGCAATAGATGCTGGAGGTGATGGACCTGCACGTCGCCTACGGCGCCAGCCGCGTGCTGCACGGCGTGTCGCTTGCCGTGGCCAAAGGGGAAGTGGTCTGCTTGCTGGGGCGCAACGGCGCCGGCAGAGTACCCTGCTCAAGAGCATCATGGGCCTAGTGCCGCCTCAGCAGGGTACGATTCGCTTTCGTGGCCAAGCGATCACTGGCCTGCCGCCGCATGCCGTCTGCCGTCGCGGCATTGGCTACGTCCCTGAGGAAAGGCGGCTGTTTAGCGGCCTAACGGTGCGTGAGAACCTCGAAGTGGGCTGGCGCCCCGACGGGGATGAGCCGCGTGCGGCG
Organism: Candidatus Tectimicrobiota bacterium; assembly: GCA_026005175.1. Taxonomy (GTDB): domain Bacteria; phylum Tectomicrobia; class Entotheonellia; order Entotheonellales; family Entotheonellaceae; genus BPKO01. The sequence continues at coordinate 311,911 of BPKO01000002.1, read as the reverse complement.
GCCTACGCCCGCGTCTTTGCTCTCTTTCCGGCCCTGCGTGCCCTGGCCTCACGCAAAGCCGGTACCCTCTCGGGCGGCGAACAACAGATGCTGGCTATCGCCCGCACCCTCATGGGCAACCCGAGCTGCCTGCTGCTTGACGAGCCGGCAGAAGGCCTGGCGCCGCAAGTGGTGGCGGCCCTACAAGCACGTATCGCCGCGCTCAAGCGGGCTGGCTATACGATCCTTATTGCCGCACAGCAGCTGCCGTTCATCACGGCGCTGGCCGATCGCGCCTACATCCTGGTCAGTGGGCAGATCCGCTACGAAGGGTCTCTGGCCTCTCTCTTGGCCGATGACGCCGTGGTCCAGTCCTATCTCAGCGTCTAGCCTGGAGGCAAAGGAGGCAACCATCCTCGACACGGTGCTTGTGCTCACCACGTTTGGCGTGCTAGCCCTGGCGGCCAAGGACCTCGGCCAGCATGGCCAGCGCCTGGGGCTGCCGCTGATCAGCGGCTTTCTGCTCACCGGCGTGCTCGTCGGGCCCTACGCGCTGGGGCTGGTGGAGCGCGAGGCGGTGGCGCGGCTGCGCTTTGTCGACGAAGGGGCGCTGGCCTTTATCGCTTTTGCTGCCGGCGGCGAGCTCGAACTGGCGGAGGTGCGGCGCTTTCTGCGCCGCATTGCGACCCTCATTGCCGGACAGATCGTGGCCGTATTGGTCCTGGGCACGGCAGCCTTGCTGCTGCTGGCAGGCTTTCTTCCCTTTCTTCAAGGCTGGCCGACGCCGGCGGTACTGACAGTGTCGGTTCTGGGAGCGGTGATCCTGCTGGCCCGCTCGCCCTCTTCCGCTTATGCCCTCATCAAGGAGCTGCGCGCCCGCGGCCCTTTCACGCAGACGGTGCTCAGCGTCACCGTGCTCATGGACGCGGTGGTCATTTTGCTGTTTGCCGCCGCCGTTTCGACCGTGGCAGTAGTGCTCGAAGGTGCCCGCTTCCAAGGCGGCCTCCTTCTTCTGGTAGGGTTTGAAATCGCGCTGGATATCGCTCTAGGCGTCCTGATTGGCCAAGGGTTATGCCTCATTCTGGCCCGCCGCCTACCGGCCGCGGCTAAAAGTGCCCTGATGTTGCTCCTCGGCTACGGGGTCTTTCTTTGCTCGCGCCTCCTGCACGCCGTTCCCCTGGGCTCGCTGCGGCTCTTTTCCGAGCCCTTGCTCGTTGGGATGACGGCTGGCTGCGTGGTGACCAATGCCTCCCCCTATAAGGCGGAGTTTCGCAAGCTGGTCGAAGACGCCTCCCTGACGGTGTTCGTTTTCTTCTTTACCCTGGTCGGGATCTCCCTCGAGCTCGACTTTCTGGCCCGCACCTGGCCGGTGGCACTTGCCCTGCTCGGCACCCGCGCGCTGGGGTTGGTGCTGGGCAGCCTGGCTGGTGGGCTGGCCAGCGGCTGGCAGGGCAAGCCCAGCCTGTTGCTTGGCTTCACGTTTCTTACCCAGGCGGGGGTGAGCGTGGGGTTGGCCAAGGAAGCGGCGGTAGAGTTCCCTGCCTGGGGCGAGGACTTTGCCACCTTGATGATCGCCGTGGTCGTCATCAACCAGCTCATCGGCCCGCCGCTTTTCAAGTGGGCTTTTTTTCTGGCCGGCGAAGCGCATCCCCGCGGCACCACGACGGGCCTGGAGGGGGGGCACCGGGTGCTCATCGTCGGCATCGACGACCAGTCCCTGGCCTTGGCACGACAGCTCCAAGAGCACGGCTGGCCGGTAACCCTGGCCGATACCGACGCCAAGCGCCTGGAGCGGGCGGTGGCGAGCGAGCTGCATGCGAAGCCCCTGGCCACCCTGACCCCCGAAGCCTTGCGGGCCGCAGGAGCCGAGCGCGCCGAGGTCATTCTCTGCCTGCTTGACGACGAAAGCAACTACGCCATTTGCGAGGCGGCCTACGAGCACTTTGCCACCGCCCACCTCATCGCCTATGTCCACGAGCGCCCCTGGCGCGAACGCTTTCGCGAGCTTGGGGTGCTCATCGTCGAACCGAGCACCGCTCTGGTCAACTTGCTCTACCACGTGGTGCGCTCGCCAACGGCCGGCTCACTCTTCCTGGAGCTCGAAGGCGACCAAGACGTCATCGACCTCGTGGTGAGCAACCGCGCCCTGCACGGCTTGGCGCTGCGCGACCTGCGCCTGCCGGCCGACGCCCTGATCCTATCGGTGCGCCGGCGCGGCCAGCTGCTCGTCTCGCACGGCTACACGCGCCTGGAAGTGGGAGACGAGGTAACGGTGATGGGTACTCCACAAGCCCTGGCGGAGGTCCAGTGGCTGCTGGAGGCGTATCCGTATTCCTGAGGGAGCCTTTTCTCATGGCGGGTGACATTCGCAGCTTGACGCTTGACGTCCTCAAGCCACATGAGCCGACGATTATCGAGCTTGCCAAGCGCCTGGCAAGTCTTGAGGGCATCAGTGCCGTCAACATCGCTGTCCTCGAAGTCGACGCCCATACCGAGACCGTCAAGGTGTCGATCGTGGGGCCGGCCGTTGACTTTGCCAGCGTGCGGCACACGATTGAGACGTTCGGCGCGACAATTCACTCGATCGACCAGGTGTCGGCCGGTGAGCACCCCTGGCTGCCGCGACAAAGGAGCGAGACGTGAAGGGAGAACGGGCACTGGTACGGGGGACGGTGGACGGCTGCCTCTCGGTGCTGGGCGTGGTGATCGGCGCCTACGGCATGGAGCCGGCGCTGCTGCTCTCGGCGGCCCTGGCCGGCAATATGGCCAATGGCCTATCGAACGTGCTGGCCGCGTTTTCCGCCGAGTCGGCCCACGCCGCCCTGCGGCTGCGCATCCTGGAGCGGGCCATGCTCACGGAGCTGCACGGCACGGAAGCCGAACAGGTCACGCGCACCGCCACCCTGCGTGCTGCCATAAGCGACGGGCTGGCCACCGTCCTCGGCGGCCTGGTGCCGGTGCTGCCTTTTTTCTTCTTCAGCGGGCTGCCGGCCATGGGGCTGGCCATTGGCATGTCGCTGCTGGTGATGCTGGGGCTGGGCGCCTGGGCCGGGCGCCTGTCCCATCAAGGGATGCTGCGCTCGGCCCTCAAGCTGGCCGCCTGGAGCCTGCTGACGGTGCTGACCTCCTTGGCCATCCCCCGCCTGGTGGCTCCCGAGGTGCCGCTTTCCTAGCCCGGGGAGCGCGGGGCTCTGGCCCGCGCTCCCGGCAGCTCCCCGCGAAGGGTTGGCGCCTCGCTTTACTCTTTGGAGACGTTCCACAAGAAGGGGACCGGGGCCTGAAGCACCCCTTTGACGTTCTTGCGGTAAGCGCGGATGCCAAAGTACTGGCCGGTAATGATGTAAGGCACCACGTCGTAGGCCACGCGCTGGATTTCCTCGGCCAGGCGCTTTTGCTCCGCTGGATCGCTGGTGCGCGCCCAGGCGTCGCGCAGCTTCTCCAAGCGCTCGTCGCACGGCCAGCCAAACCAGGCGCGCTCCTCACACCCCCCAGAGACGCCGATGTTGGCTACGGGGTTAAAGACGTCAGGAGCGATCCAAGAAGTGTGGAAGAGATGCCAGCCGCCTTGCTCGGGGGGCTTTTTCTCCGCCCGCCGCGAGGTGAGGGTGCTCCAGTCCATCGCCTGCAAGTCGACGTTGACCCCGATCTTGCGTAGCAGCTGCGCCGTCACCAGGGTAGCGTTGTGCAAGGTGGGGATGTCGGTGGGGTCCATGAGCACGATGGGCCGCCCGTCGTAGCCCGCCTCTTTGAGCAGCTGCTTGGCCTTTTCCAAGTCCTGGGTCATGAGGGGATCGGAGCCCACGTCGCTCTCGAGCGGCGTGCCGCACACGAAGTAAGCCCCACAAGTGCGCCAAAACTTGGGATCACCGGCCACGGCACGCATGTAGTCTTCTTGCTTCACCATCCACAGCAAGGCATGGCGGGCTTTCTTGTTGTTAAACGGCGGGTGCAGGTGGTTGGGCCGCAGCCACCCCTGGCTGCCCAGGGGGTCGGCGATGATCACCGTGATGTCGGGGTTCTTGGTCAGCAAGGGATAAAGGTCGAGCGACGGCGCCTCGAAGTAGTCGACTTCCCCGGCCATCAGGGCGTTGAGGGCGGTGGTCTGGTCGGGAATGTAGATCCACTCCACCCGGTCTACTTTGACCACCTTCCCGCCGGCGGCCAGGCTAGGCGGCTCAGGCCGCGGGAGGTAGTCGGGGTTGCGCACGTAGACCACCTTGTGGCCCGGGACCCACTCGTCTTTCTTGAAAATAAACGGTCCCGAGCCGATGGGCTCGCTGATCTGGGTGAAGGGGTCGGTCTTGGCGATGCGCTCGGGCATCATGAACGGCACGTTGCTGCTGATTTTGGCCAGGGAGTGCAGCACCAGCCCGTAAGGGGCCTTGAGGGTCAAGGTGAAGGTGCGCTCGTCAACCACCTTGAGCTCCTTGGTGGCGTCCATGAGCTTCTGGCCCATGCCGTCGCGCTTGCCCCAGCGCTGGATGGAGGCCACACAGTCGGCAGCGCGCACCGGGGTGCCGTCGTGCCACTTGAGCCCGGGGCGCAAGGTAAACGTATAAGTCAGCCCGTCGGGGCTGACGCTCCAGCTTTCCACCATCTGCGGCCGCGGCTGCAAGTCGGCATCCAGGGCAAAGAGGGTGTCGTAAATCATGTAGCCGTGGTTGCGGGTAATATACGCCGTGGTCCAGATGGGGTCGATGTTTTTGAGGTCGGCATGGGGCACAAAGCGCAGGGTGCCGCCAGCCGCCCAGACCGGGGCCACGGCCATCCCCAGCACGAGCAGGGCGACAAGGCCGGCCGCGCGAACAAGGCGATCTCGTTTCATCGTCGGTTCTCCCGTGACACGTGAAAGCGCCAGAGGGTTTCCCTGCAGTGTGCCGATCTTGCGGCAGAAGTCAAGAGGCAACTTGCCGGCAGGCGGGCCCGGGTTACCAATCGACGAGCTGCGGCTCGGCTTCCGTGCGCACGTTGCCCAGCAGGGTAGCCAAAGTGGGCTGGTCGATCGCCTCGTGGGCGAGCAGGTACTGCGCCAGGGTTTCCAGCTTGTCGCGGTGTGCCTCCAGGATGCGCCGTGCCCGCTGGTACATGCGCTCCACGATGGTCTGCGCCTCGCGGTCCACGCGCTGCGCCGTGGCCTCGCTGTATGTCTTCACCGGCTGGTAGCCGTTGGGCAAGAAGAGGGGCTGGCGTCCCTGCTCTACGGCGTAGGGGCCGAGCAGCTCGCTCATGCCCAGCTCGGTCACCATGCGACGTGCCAGCTCGCTGGCCCGCTGCAAGTCGTCTTGGGCGCCGGTGGAGACACTCCCAAAAACGACCTCTTCGGCGGCGCGGCCGCCCAGCAGCACGGTGATGCGGTCAAGCAGCTCCTCTTTGGTGTAGAGGTAACGGTCCTGGGTAGGCAGCTGCTGCGTGTAGCCCAGGGCGGCCACCCCATGGGGGATGATGGTCACCTTGCGCACCGGATCGGCGGTGGGCACCGCCTCGGCCACCAGGGCGTGGCCCGACTCGTGGTAAGCCACGCGCCGCTTTTCCTCCGGGGCCAGCACGCGGCTTTTCTTCTCCGGCCCGGCCATGATGCGGTCGATGGCTTTGTCGAGCTCTTCCATGGTGACGGCGCTCTTGCCGTGGCGGGCCGCCAGCAGGGCCGCCTCGTTGATGACGTTGGCCAAGTCGGAGCCCACCATGCCCGGGGTGCGGGCGGCAATCACCTGCAAGTCGACGTCGGGGGCGAGGCGCACCTTGCGGGCGTGGATCTGCAGGATCTGCAGGCGCCCCTGCAGGTCAGGACGATCCACCACCACCTGGCGGTCGAAGCGGCCGGCGCGCAGCAAGGCGGGATCGAGGATCTCCGGCCGGTTGGTGGCCGCCAGAATGATCACCCCTTTGCGGGGATCAAAGCCGTCCATTTCGGCCAGCAGCTGGTTGAGGGTCTGCTCGCGCTCGTCGTTTTGCTGGATGGGATTGATGCCGCGCGCTTTGCCCACCGCGTCGAGCTCGTCGATAAAGACAATGCAAGGGGCTTTTTCCTGTGCCTGCTTGAAGAGGTCGCGCACGCGAGCCGCCCCCACGCCCACAAACATCTCTACAAAGTCCGAGCCGCTCAGGCTAAAAAAGGGCACTGAGGCCTCCCCGGCCACGGCGCGCGCCAGCAGGGTCTTGCCCGTGCCCGGGGGGCCGACCAGGAGGACGCCTTTGGGAATGCGGCCACCAAGGGCAGCGTACTTCTGCGGCTGGCGCAAGAAGTCGATGATTTCTTGCAGCTCTTCTTTGGCCTCGTCGGCTCCTGCCACATCGGCAAACGTCACCCCGGTGGCGCGCTCGGCGTAGATACGGGCACGGCTTTTGCCGAAGTTCATCACCCCCTGCCCGGGACCAAAGCGCCGCGCCATCAGCATCCAAAAGAGAAAAAGCAAGCCCAGGGGCACCAGCCAGGAAAGCAGGGTCTTGACGAACTCGTTCTCGTACTGCCCGCGGTAGGCCACACCCTGGGCTTCCAGCTCGCGAATGAGGTCGGGATCTTCGACCCGCACGGTGGTAAAGCGCCGCGGCGGATCCTGGGGGCTTCCCGGTGGCTGGCGCAGCTTGCCGCGGATGGTCTGCTCGCCGATTTGCACCTCCGCCACTTTCCCCTGCCGCAAGTAGGCCTTGAACTCGCTGTAAGGCAGCTGCTCAAAGGGCTGGGTAAACAGCAGGTTCTGGATGACCAGCATCAGGCCAATGGCCACCAGGAGATACCACAGGGGAAAGGGGCCGCCGCCTGGCCTGAAGCTGTTGCGACCGCGATTGTTGGGCTGCTGACTCATGCGGTTCTCTCCGTGCAACACCGCCGCAATAGAGCCTCTGGCGGGGCTCCCTGGGACCGCCCCGCGGCCGCCCTACGACAGGCCAACGCAGGAACAGGGAGCGCCGCACCTGCGGGTAGTACGCCCCTGGGGTGACACACACCACCCCTGCAGGCCGCAGAGGCCGGCGTTCCTGCTTCAGTGTACACCACCGGCGCTGGAAAGCCAAAGGCGAAGCGTGCCGGCCTGCCGGGCGCCTAGGCGGCGGTGACCACGGAATCGGCAGTCGCTACCGGCCTGCCGTCTGCCGGCAAGCCTACGGACACGGCCGGCGGGCGGGTGTGCCGCAGCCGCTCGTAAATGGCCAGGTAGTCGCGGGCCATGCGGGCAACCGAAAACCGCGCCTCGAACACCTGCCGGCACTGCTGGCGGCTCAGCAAGGGGATGCGTTCCACGGCCCGCACCGCTTCTTCCAGGCCGTCGACGATGTAGCCGGTGACCCCGTGTTCGAGCACTTCTGGCACCGAGCCGCAGCGGTAGGCAATCACCGGCGTGCCGCAGGCCAGGGCCTCGATCATCACCAAGCCGAAGGGCTCGGGCCAGTCCACGGGAAAGAGCAACGCGTAGGCGTTGCCCAAGAAGGCATTCTTTTCGGCTTCGCCGATTTCGCCCAGGTACTCCACCAGGGGATGGCGCAGCCGCGGCCGAATGACCTCTTCAAAGTAGGCGCGGTCAACGCGGTCCACTTTGGCGGCGATTTTAAGGGGCATGCCGGTGCGCAGGGCGATGTCGATGGCCCGGTCGGGCCGCTTCTCCGGCGAAATGCGGCCTAAAAAGGCCAGATACGAACCCGGCTGCGGCTGGAACGTGTAGAGGTCGGGCGGCAGGCCGTGGTACACCGTCCCCTGCCAGTTGAGCCAAGGCAGCGGCTGCCGCTGGGCATTGGAGATCGACACCACCGGCAGGTCGCCAAACTCGCGGTACAGCGGCACCAGGTCGGGAAGGTCCAGCCGCCCGTGCAGGGTGGTGAGGGCCGGGGTCAGCTGCCGCCGCACCAGCGGGAAGTGGAGGTAGTCGATGTGGAAGTGGATGAGGTCAAAATCGGCCGCCTCGCGAAAGACCTGCTCGAGCATGAGGATGTGGTACACGAGCGGGTCGCGGCAGCGCGCGTCGAGCCGCAAAGCCCGCGCGCACGGCGACACCAGCCGGGCTCGCGTCTGCGAGTCGCCACTGGCAAAAAGCGTCACCTCGTGCCCTTGACGCACGAGTTCTTCGGTGAGATACGAGACCACGCGCTCCGTGCCGCCGTAGAGCTTAGGCGGCACGCTCTCGTACAAAGGTGCCACTTGCGCGATCCGCATCGTCTCTCACACCTCCTCTACACCCGAGGCCAGGCGCCAGAACGCCGCCGCGCCACGTCTTGGCGCCCTACCCCTCTATGCCAGCTGAACCGGAAACCGGATCGAGAGCCATGGTGTGCCGCCTCCCGCCATGGCAAAAAGCGTGCCAGAGGGACTGCTCCCGCACGCTGCGCACCCCGCTGCCGTCGTCTCCACCACCTCGGACAACTTGTCCCCAGAGCGGACAACCTGTCGGTGCTCGCCTGGCCAGGCAGGGTTGTCCAGAAGGGCCTTTGTGGCCATAATTAGGGCGACACCGGGATGGCACAGGCGTTGCTTCCTTACCGAAGCACGGCGTGCCAGGCATGGGCATTTGCAAGGAGTGTGGGCATGGCCGAGGCAACGGGCATCGGGGTAGACGAGTTGGGGCTGCTGACGGATCTCTACCAGCTCACCATGGCCCAGAGCTACTTTCATCACCGCCACAACGGTACGGCGACGTTTAGCCTCTTCATTCGCAGCTATCCGCCAGACTTCACGTATTTTGTGGCCGCGGGGCTGGCCACCGTGCTGGAGTACCTGGAAGCGGTCCACTTTCCACCCTCGGCGCTGGCCTACTTGCGCCAGACGGGGCGCTTTACCGAGGACTTCCTTGCTTACCTGGCCAACTGGCGCTTCCGTGGCGACGTGGTGGCCATGCCCGAAGGCACGGTGTTCTTTGTCAACGAGCCGATCCTGGAAGTGACGGCGCCGATCATCGACGCCCAGTTGGTCGAGAGCTTTGTCATCAATGCCGTTCACCTGCAAACGCTAGTGGCCACCAAGGCGGCGCGCTGCGTGCAGGCGGCGCGGGGGCGGGCCCTCATCGACTTTGCCCTGCGGCGCACGCACGGCACCGACGCGGCGATGAAAGTGGCGCGGGCCAGCTACCTGGCCGGGTTTGAGGGCACCAGCAACGTCCTGGCCGGTCGCTATTACGGCATTCCCATCTCGGGCACCATGGCCCACTCGTACATCATGAGCTTTGCCGACGAGCTGGAGGCCTTTCGGGCCTTTGCCGCTACCTATCCCGACCAGACGGTGCTGCTCATCGACACCTACGACACCCTAGTGGGCGCCCGCCACGCCGTCCAGGTGGGCCAGGAGCTGGCGCGGGCTGGCCACAAGCTGCGCGGAGTGCGCCTTGACAGCGGCGACATCGCGGCGCTGAGCAAGCAGGTGCGGGCCATGCTCGATGCCGCCGGGCTCAACGAGGTGCGTATCGTCGCCAGCGGCGGCCTCGACGAATACGCCATCGACGCCATCCTGCGCGCCGGGGGCTGCGTTGACGTCTTTGGTGTGGGAACACGCATGGGGGTGTCAGCGGGCGCGCCGTACTACGACATCGCTTACAAGCTGGTCAAGTACGACGGCCGCCCGGTGGCCAAGCTGAGTGCCGACAAGGCCACCCTCCCTGAAGACAAGCAGGTGTGGCGCTGCACCAGAGACGGTCATTATGTAGAGGACATTTTAACCTTGCGCGACGAAGCGCCGCCAGCGCCCGCGGCGGAGCCGCTCTTGCAGGAGGTGATGCGCGACGGCCGGCGCCTGGGAACACTGCCCAGCCTGCACGAGGCTCGCGATCGACACCTGGAAGCCATGCGCCGGCTGCCCGAGCCATACCGCCGTCTCAGCGGTGGCGCCACCTACCCGGTGCGGCTCAGCGCCGAACTGCGCGCCGTGCAGCAAGAGGTGGAGAGCGAGCTGCTCCAGCATTACACCGGTTAAGGAGCACAGAGCATGGACGCCGCCACGCGGGAAGCCTTCCGCCAGCGCCTCCTGGAACAGCAACGCGCTCTCGTGCGCCGCATTTACGACCTGGAGGCCGAGCTGGCCGCTGCCAGCGAGCGCGAAATCGAATACGGCGACCGCGCTCAGGCTGAAGACACGGAACTCGACCTCGAGCTGCTCGACGAGCAGAGCCGGCGCGAGTGGGAAGAGATCCAGGCGGCGTTGGCACGCCTCGAGGCGGGCACGTACGGCCGCTGCGAGGCCTGCGGTAAGGAAATTCCGCGGGCGCGCCTGGAAGTGCTGCCTACGGCGCGCCGCTGTGTGCGCTGCCAGGAAACGCAAGAAGTCTCGGCGGAGGCGTGAGGATGGAAATTACCAAAGAACTACGCGAGCTGGCCAAGTTCTCCGGCGGCACGCTGCCGGTGGTGAGCGTCTACCTCGACACCCAGTGGCGCGACCAGCACCAGCGCGAGCAGGTCCTCACGTTTCTCACCCGCCACCTGCGCCAGGCTCGCCTGCTCACGCTTGAGCAGGCCGAAGCGCAAGCCAGCCTGGACGCCGATCTCGCCCGCCTCGAGGCGTGGCAAGAAAAGCTGCGGCATCGCACCCTGGAGGTGACGGCCCCCGGCTATGCCCTTTTTGCTTGCAACGGTGCCGGGCTGTGGGTGGAGCTACCGGCGCCCGTGCCCTTCGAAAACGAGTTCACGATTGCCGAGCGCCCGGCGCTGCGGCAGCTGGCCCGCCTGGACGAGGACTACACCAATGCCCTGGTGGTGCTGGTGGACTCGCGCGCCGCCCGCGTCTGCGAGGTGGTCTTAGGCGGCCTGCTTTCCGAAACCGCCTTCAACGCCGAAGTGCCCGGGCGCCACAAGCAAGGTGGCTGGGCGCAGATGCGCTACCAGCGCCACGTCAAGGACCATATCGACCGCCACCACAAGGAAGTGGCGGACTACCTGATCGCTTGCCTGCAGCGGCAACCCCACGCCCGCCTTATCCTGGCTGGCCCCGAGGAGGTGCGGGCCAACTTCCGGCGTTTCTTGCCGCCTGCCGTGCAGCCACAGGTGCTCGAAGCGGCGTCGCTCGACCTCCATGCGCCAGAAACACGCATCGTAGAAGTGGCCCGCCAAGTTCTGGAACGCCACGAGCGCGAGGAAGAACAGGCCACGGTGGAGCTCTTGCTGTCGCGTGCTGCGCGCGGCGGCCTGGCAGTGGTGGGCCGCCAGGAGACGCTGGCCGCTGCCAACACCGGGCGCGTGCACAAGCTGGTCATGCACCGCGACCTGCGCCATCCCGGCTGGCGCTGCACCGCCTGCGGCTGGTTGGGAGAAGAGGCACCGCCGGCGGCGTGTCCGGCCTGCGGTGGGACGCCCGCTGCCGTTGACCTCGGAGAAGCGCTGGTGGCCAGGGTGCTGGCGCTTGACGGCGAGGTGGAGCTCATCGCGCCCGATCCGCGGCTGGCAGCGTACGAAGGGGTGGGTGCCTTACTGCGCTACAAGTAGGAGGGAGGTATGCAGATCCGCATCGAAGCGCAGCACACGGAACTCGAACCGGGTTTACGGGGCTGGATTGCCGAGCGCCTGGAAGAGCTCAACGACTCGCACCACGACATCCTGCACGCCCGGGTGACGGTGGTCAAGAGCGGCCATCACCTCAAAGGCAGCGACGAGGCACGTGTGGTGCTCACCCTGCCCGGCAAGACCCTGAGCGCTTCGTGTCAAGGCGATACCATCGAGGACGCCGTCTATGGCGTCTTCGATGTCATCTGGCGCGAGCTTCAGGCGTTTCGCGACAAGCGGCGGCAAGTCCTCAAGGAGCCTGGCCCGCGGCCGCGCGGCCGCATCGTGCGCCTGTTTCGCGATCGCGGCTACGGGTTTATCGAGACCGAGTCGCACCGTGAGGTCTACTTCCACGCCAATTCCGTGCACGAGATCCCCTTTGAGGCGCTCGAAGTGGGCATGCCTGTGGAGCTCGACATCGAGCAGGGCCATGCCGGTCCCCAGGCTTCGCGCGTCCTGCCGCTGCGCCTGCCCCGCTAGGAAACCCTGGCCGTGTCGCGCCTCATCCTCGAGCACTTGCCCGGGGTTCCGGTGAGCCAGCAGCGCCTGGAGCTGGTGGAGCGCAAGGGCCTCGGTCACCCCGACACCCTGTGCGACGCCCTCATGGAGGCCGTCTCCGTGGCCCTCTGCCAGGCCTACCTCGCCGCCGCTGGCCGCGTGCTGCACTACAACCTCGACAAGGGGCTGCTGGTGGCCGGACAGACCACACCGGCCCTGGGGGGTGGCCGCGTCGAGGTGCCCATGCGCCTCATCGTGGGGGATCGGGCCACCCTGGCGTGGCAAGGCGAGCCCCTGCCGGTGGCCGAGCTCGTTGCGGAAACGGTGCGGCGCTGGATTGGCGAGCACCTGCGCTTTGTTGACCCGCAGCACCACCTGGTGCTGCAAAACGAGCTGCGCCCCGGCTCGCCGGAGCTCGTCGACCTCTTTGCCCGCCAGCCGCTGGGGGCCAACGACACCTCGGCGGCGGTGGGCTATGCGCCGCTGACGGAGACCGAGCGCTGCGTGCTGGCGGCAGAACGTTACCTCAACTCACCGGCTTTCAAAGCACGCTTTCCCGAAACAGGGGAAGACGTGAAAATCATGGGCTGCCGCCAGGAGCGCCACCTCTCCCTCACCGTGGCGCTGGCTTTCGTGGACCGCTTCATCCCCGACGAACGGACGTACTTTGAGCGCAAGGCGGCGGTGGCCGAGGCGCTGCAGCGCTACCTGGAAGGCGAGCTGCGCCAGCTCGAGAGCGTGTCGGTGCACCTCAACACCCTGGACGCCCCCGGCCGCGGCCTAGGCGGCATGTACCTCACCGTGCTGGGCACTTCGGCCGAAAGCGGCGACGGCGGCCAGGTGGGGCGCGGCAACCGCGTCAACGGAGTCATCAGCCTCAACCGCCCTGCTGGGAGCGAATCGGCAGCGGGCAAAAATCCCGTGAGCCACGTGGGCAAGATCTACTCGCTGCTCGCCCACCACCTGGCCGAGCGCCTTTACGAGGCCCTCGAGCCGGTAGAAGAAGTCTACGTCTGGCTGTGCAGCCAGATCGGCGCCCCCATTGACAGGCCGTGGGTCACCTCGGTGCAGGTGCGGCTTGCCCCCGGCACCGGCCTCTACGAGGTCGAACGCCCCATCACCGACCTCGTAGAGGCCGAGCTTGCCAACATGCCGGCGTTTATCGAGCGCTTGGTGCACGGCGCCATCCCCGTGTGGTGACCACCGGTCCTTAGCGCAGCAAACGGAGTCCGATGAACCTGCCTGCCTCACACCCACACCTCGAGGTGTTGGCCACGTCCCTCGCCGTGGCGCAGGGGACATGTTACGTCTTCTTGGCTTATGACATCGGCCTGGCCATCGATTTGGCGGCCTGCGAGCAGCACCTCACCCTGGCCACCGAGCGGGCGACGCTGGCCCACAAGCGGCGCGCACCGCAGTACTTTGCCTACCATCCGGCACCGCTGCGCATCGTTCAGGAGACCGAGCCACTCTGCCTCGGGGAGTACCGCAGCAACTCCACGGTGGAGGCGGTGCTCTACGACTTTGGCGCCGTGTCACTCACCTACACTTTCCCCCTTGAGGGGCCGCTGGCACGCCTGCTGGCCTTAAGCGACGCGCTGTACGACAACCCGCAGCTGCTCGAGGACGCGCGCCGGCGCGTCGAGCAGCTCCTGGCCCTTATCGCCCCGGCCGTGGTCCGCCCTGCCATTGCCGAGATGGTTGAGGACTACACCGTTTTCCACATCGAGGCCTTTCGCACGCCGTGCCCCATCCCGGCGCTGTACACCACGCATGCCCAGGCCCTGGCCCAGCTGCTGCGCTTTGAGCACCGGCAGCTGTCGGCACAGGAAGTGCGTGACGCCCTGGCGTGCCGCCTTTCCTTTGGCCTCGACGACCTCACCGTTATCGACTGGAACGCCGCGCTGCTCATTGGCCGCGACATGGACGACGTGCGCGCCGTGCTGGAGTTTGCCAACGTCGAGCTGCTCGAGCTGCGCTTTCTCGACGACCAGCTCGACGAGGCCCTCGACCAGGCCTACGAAACGCTGTCACGCCGCTCCTGGCACCGCCTGTGGCTGCCGGGCGCTTCGGGCGCCGACTTGCGGCGCATCGGCCAGCTGCAAGTCGACAGCGCCATGCTCTTCGAAGGCGTCAACAACGCCCTCAAGCTGCTGGGCGACCAGTACCTGGCGCGCGTCTACCGCCTGGCCTCGCAGCGCTTTCACCTCGAGGAGTGGGACGCCAGTATCCTGCGCAAGCTACAAACCTTAGAAAGCATTTACCAGAAGCTGGCCGACCGCGCCGCCAACCGGCGCATGGAAATCCTCGAGTGGATCATCATCGTGCTCATCGCCGTCTCGATCCTCCTCCCCTTGCTGCCTGGGGTGTCCTGGTAAAGGGCGGACTTGCGGTCGATCCGCTGCAGAGGAGAAAAGGCCATGTTCACCGGCATCGTGGAAGAAACGGGCACCGTCCTCGAGGTGGTGCAGCGCCCCGGCGGCGTGGTGCTCACCCTGGGCGCCCGGCGCGTCCTGGAAGACGTGCGCGTGGGCGACTCCATTGCCGTCAACGGCGTCTGCCTCACCGTGGTGCGCGCCGATGCCCAGCGCTTTACCGTGGAGCTGGCCCCCGAGACCTTGCGCAAGACCACTCTGGGGCAGCTGCGCGTCGGCGATGCCGTCAATCTCGAGCGCGCCCTGGCCGCCACCGGCCGCCTGGGCGGCCACTTCGTGCAGGGGCACGTCGATGCCACCGGCGACATCGTTGCCACGCAGCCCGACGGCGACGGGGTGCTGGTGACCTTCCGCGTCCCGCCGGCGCTGATGAAGTACGTTGTGCCCAAGGGCTATATTGCCGTCGACGGCATGAGCCTCACCGTGGTCGACACCGGCCCCGACTGGTTCCGCGTGTCGCTGATTCCCCACACCCGCGCCGTGACGGTGGCGCGCCACTACACCCCGGGCCGGCAGGTGAACCTGGAAGTGGACATCCTGGGCAAGTACGTCGAAAAGCTCCTCGCCAGCCGCAGTGGCGCGCCCCAGGCCTAACCCCGCCTACCAGACGCGCCAGCCGGGCACGGTAAGCGGCGTGGTGCGGAAAAGGTGCACCAGGGTGGGGCCGTAGGCAATAAGAATGAACACCACCGCGGCAAGCAGCCAGGGACGCCAGCGGTCGAGAATGGCCGGCGCCTCCTCTGGCCCCGAAAGCGCCTCGGCAAACGCCGGCTCTTCGGGAGCCGGCCGTGGCGAGGCCAGGCAGGTCAGCACCAGGTTGAGAAAGTAGAGGAGGGCACTGAGAAACAGCACCGTGCCGCCAATACCCACCAGTAGCATCATGGGACGCCACGCCGCCTGCACATAGGTGGCCAGGCTGATCATGGTGCGTCGCGGCATGCCCTGCAAGCCCAGGTCGTGCAAGGCAAAGGAAAACACCGTCATGCCCGCGAACCACAGCCACACCTGCACCAGGGCCAGGCGCCGGCTCCACAAGTCACGGCCGCGCAGCACCGGCACCAGCCAGTAAGTGATGCCCATAAACGATAGGGTGACGGCCGTGCCCACCGTGAGGTGGAAGTGGCCAACCACGTAGGTGGTGTTGTGCACCACCAGGTTCAGGCTGTACGAGGCATTCACCAGGCCACCGATGCCGCCAAACGCGAAGAGGATCATAGCTAGCACTTGTGCGGCCAGCGAGGGATCACCCCAGGGCAGTTTGAGAAACCAGGCAAAGAGTCCCTGACCGCCACGGCGCCGGGCGCCGATTTCGAGTGAGGCCACGACGTTGAAGAAGGTGAGCAGGCTGGGGAAGAAAACGGCAAAGGTAAAAAAGGCGTGCACCAGCTTCCAGCCCTGCTCGATGCCAGGGTCGGTATACTGGTGGTGGAAGCCTACCGGCGTCGAAAGCAGCAAAAAGAGCAAGAACGAAGCTCGGGCCATGGGGTCGCTGAAGAGCTGTCCGCCGGCTTGGCGCGGCACCAGGGTGTACCAGGAGATATACGTCGGCAGCAGCCAAAAGTAGACGATGGGGTGGCCGGTAAACCAGAAGAGGGTACGCGCCAGCAGCGGGTCAGTGCCCTGGCGCCACCCCAGAGACCAGGGGATGAGCAGCACCAGCATCTCGACCGCCAGGCCCAGCGAGGCCAGCGTCCACATGACAAATGTCACCAAGGCCATAAAAGCGGCCAGCGGCGTGCGCGTCTGTGGGTGCTCGCGGCGCCAGGCGCGGTAGGTGAGCACCAGCCGCCAAGTGACCAGCCAGGTGCCGACCACCACCAGGGTCAGGCCCACGTAGAATGCCCAGTGGGCGCGCATGGGGGGATAGAACGTAAAGAGCACGGTGGCGTGGTTGCCCAACAAGGGAATAGCAGCCAGCACCAGGCCGGCGGTCATCAGCCAGAACGTGAACCACGCCAGGGCCGGGGAGACTAAGGGACGGGCAAAGGCGCGCGCCGCCAGATACTGCAGAAAGCCACAGATGAAAAAAGTCGTCCACACCAGGATGTTCATCACCCCGTGCAGGCTGAGCCCGTGGTAGTAAGACTTGAGCAGCGGCAGCACCTGGGGGTAGAGGTTGAGGCCGGCATGGTCGAGGGCCTGCAAAAGGCCGGTGGCCACGCCGACAAAGAGGGCCAGCAGGGCCACCAGCAGGTAAGCGCCGCCCAGGCGGCGCTCGGAGCGCAGGGAAGGCAAAGCAGCCTGGGCCATAGGCGGTGTCTCCTTGCCAGGTTACGACCGTGGCACGACGATCACTTTGCCCGCCATGGTGTGGTGGGCAATGCCGCAGTACTCGTGACAGACAAAGGGGTATTCTCCGGCTTTAGGAAAGCGCGCCGTAACCCGTGCAACGCGGCCGGGCAAGAGCATAACGTTGACGTCGGCGTGGGGCAAAAAGAAGCCGTGAATCACGTCGCGACTGGTGGCAATAAAGGTCACTTCGGATCCCTCGGGAACAGTAATGACATTGGGCGTAAAAACCCAGATGCCGGCCACCATCACCACCTCGTAGCGCCCGGGGGCGACTTCGAACACGCCGGGGCGGTCGAAGGGCGGCGTCTGGGCCACCTGCGTAGGGTCAATGCGGCCGGCATCGCCGGGCAAGCCCAGGTGGGCCCCAAAGGCTGTCACCAGCAGCGCCGCCAGCATGCCCACGGGGATGGCCACAGCTGGGCAGGATCCAGGCCAGCTCGTAAAGGTATAGGACGGTATCGCGTCGCATGGCTTAGCCCTTGAACCAGAGGCGCAAGTAGGCGTTGATCCAGATAAGGGTGATTAACACCAGGTAGATGAGAATGAACGTCAAAGCCCCTTTGGGACGAAACGAGGGGTCGTTGGCCATGGCTTTCTCCTTTGCTCGCGGCAGGCTCAGCTGCCCGCTGCCTCTTGAGCGCAGAGCCCGTAGCGCCGCAGCATGCGCGTGAGGGTGCGGGGGTGAACGCCCAGCAGCGCCGCGGCGCGGGCCTTGTGGCCGCGGGTGCGCTCCAGGGCGGCCACGACCAGGCGCTGCGTGACCTTGTCGAGGTTAAAGGCCTCGGCAGGCAGCTGCCGGGGATCGGGCCAGGGGACCTCCCCTCCCCCCGCGGCCGGTGCCGTGGCAGGGAGGCTTTCTTCCAGGCCCAGGTCGGCCACGTCGATCCACTCGCCATTGCTCAGGGTCACGGCGCGCTCGATGACGTGCGCCAGCTCCCGCACGTTGCCCGGCCAGTCGTACTGCTCCAGGCGGCGCAAGGCGGCGTGCGTGAAGCGCCGCGGCGGCAGCTGGTTGGCCGCCACGTAGCGCTGCAGAAAGGTCTCAGCCAAAAAGGCGATGTCTTCGCGGTGCTCGCGCAGCGGCGGCACCCGCACCACCAGCACCTTGAGGCGGTAGTAGAGGTCCTCGCGAAACGTGCCGCGGCGCACCGCCGCCTCCAGGTCCTGGTTGGTGGCGGCAATGACGCGCACGTCGATTTCCACTTCGCGGTCGCTGCCCACCGGCCGGATGCGCCCTTGCTCCAGGGCGCGCAGCAGCTTGGCCTGCATGCCCAGAGGCATCTCGCCGATCTCGTCGAGAAACAGCGTTCCCTTAGAAGCCTCCAGGAACAGCCCCCGCCGCGCTACCTGTGCCCCGGTGAAAGCCCCCTTGGTGTGGCCAAAGAGCTCGCTTTCCAGCAACCCCTCGGGCAGCGCAGCGCAGTTGACGGGGACAAAGGGGGTAGCGCTGGCGCGGGCCGTTGTAGTGCAAAGCCCGCGCTACCAGCTCCTTGCCGGTGCCCGCTTTCGCCCTGGATGAGGACGGTGCTGCTGGTTGCCGCTAGGCGCTCGAGCTGGGCAAAAAGGCGCTGCATGACGGCGCTTTTGCCCAGCAGCTGGCCAAAGGCGTAGCGCTCGGCCACCGCCTGCCGCAGCTGCCGGTTCTCGCGGTGCAAGTCGCGGTCGCTCAGCGCCTTGCGCACCAGCACCCCGAGTTCGGGCAGCTTCACCGGCTTGGTGACGAAGTGGTAGGCACCGGCTTTGATCGCCTCGATGGCCGTCTCGATGCTGCCAAAGGCGGTCATCAAGATGATCTGCGTCTCGGGCCGCGCCGCCCGGATCTCCTGCAGCAGCTCCAGGCCGCTCATGCCGCGCATGCGCAAGTCGGTGAGCACCACGTCGAAGTCGTGCTCTTCGAGAAGCTGCAGCGCCGTTTCGGCGCTGGGTGCGGTTTTGACCGCGTAGCCCTCGCGGCTCAGGTAGCTGCGCAGCAGCGTCAGCATCTCCACTTCGTCGTCGACCACCAGGACTTTGGCTTCCGTCATGCCCGCTCCTCAGCAAGGGCAGCTCACGCCAGCAGGCGGCCGGCCAGCTCGGCCAGCCGGCAGGCGTACCCCCACTCGTTGTCGTACCAGACGAGGATCTTGACCATGGTGCCGTTGAGCACGCGCGTCAAGGGCGCATCGACGATGGCCGAGTGCGGATCGCCGATGATGTCCACGGAGACCAGCTCCTCGTCGCTGACGGCCAGGATGCCCTCCAGGGGGGGGCGGCTGGCCGCCTCGCGCAGCCGCGCGTTGACTTCCTCGGCGGTGGTCGCGCGCGCCAGCTCGGCCACGATGTCGGTCACCGAGCCGTCGGGCACCGGGACGCGGATGGCCATGCCGTCCATTTTGCCGGCCAGCTCGGGCAGCACCTGCGCCGTGGCCTGTGCCGCCCCGGTGCTGGTGGGAATCAGCGACAGCGCCCCGGCCCGCCCCCGCCGCCGCTTGCGCATCGGCTTGTCGAGAATGGCCTGGCTGGCGGTGTAGGCGTGCACGGTGGTAATGAAAAGGTGCACGATGCCAAAGTGCTCTTGCAGCACCTTGGCCACCGGCGCCAGGGAGTTGGTGGTGCAGGACGCCATGGAAATGACGTGGTGGCGCGTGCTGTCATAATGCGCGTCGTTCACCCCCCGGCACCAGGGTGAGGTCGGCGTTGTTCGAGGGAGCGCTGATCAGCACCTTGCGCGCGCCGCCCTTCAGGTGGCCGGCCGCCGCCTCGCGGTCGCGAAACGCGCCGGTGGCCTCAATGACCACGTCCACGCCGGCCATGCCCCAGGGGATCTTGGCCGGCTCGGTCTCGGCAAAGTAGCGAATGGGCTTGCCGTTGACCCACAGTGTCTGGCCCTCGTGCCGCACCTCGCCGGGAAACCGCCCGTGCACCGAGTCGTACTTGCACAGGTAAGCCAGGTCTCCCAGGCTCGCCAGGTCGTTGATGGCCACCACTTCGACGTCGGGAAGGCTCAAGGTGCGCCGCAGCACCATGCGCCCGATGCGTCCAAACCCGTTGATACCAAGACGACACGGCATGGGATTCTCCTTCTCGCGAAACGGAACTGCCTCCCCCTTTGCTGAGCAAAGCGCGTGCCGCCTTTCCCCTCCCAAGAACATAGCACCAAACGGCCGCAGGTGCCGCACAAAAGTGACATTTTGTCACCTGGAGGATGCATTTTGTCCTTAGCCCTGGGTGACGATTTCCGAGGCGCGCGGCGGGGGCACCATGAAGACAGGGCAGTAGGTTTGGTGGAAGAGGCGCTCGGCAGTGCAGCCAAAGAGCTGGTGCTCGGGCTTGTCGGCGCTGTGGGCGCCGATGACCAGGCAGTCGATGGCGTGCTCGCGCACCAGGCGGTTGATTTCTGCCACCGGGCGTCCGGTGACCACCAGGGCTTCGTAGGGCACGGCGTCGCCGAGTTCGCTCTGGCAGAGTTCTTCGAGGTGCTCGTGGGCCTCGGCTTCCAGGCGGCGCTGCAGCTCGGGCAGCGGGGCATCGGTCACGTAAGTTGGCGTAAAGTAAGACAAGTCATAGACGATGTGCACCACCAGCAGGCGGGCCTGCAGAGCGGTGGCCAGGGTGCGGGCGTAGTCCATGACCACCGGTGAGAGGTCAGAAAAGTCGATGGCAACCAGGATGCGGCGAATCGTGGCCACGTCAGCTCCTCCCTGCGTGGATAGCGGCCAAGGCTTCGTAAAGGCTGCGCTCGGCATCCCCGGTGGTGGCGATGCGCAGGTGGTGGGCGGGGTCGAACTCGGTGACCGGTTCGTAGTCGCGCTGGAAAGCGGCAAAGAGCTCCCAGCGGCCATCGGACACCGAGGGCTGGTGCTGGCGCGCGGCCAGGCGCTGGCGGATCACCTCTGGCGGTGCCAGACACTCGAGCACGAAGCACTCTGCCCCCAGGCGGGCAGCCAGCGCCTGGCAGCGCTGGCGCTCGGCCCGCTTGGCAAACGAGGCATCGAGGATCACCGACTCGCCCTGGTGCAGGGCGGCCTCGGCCAGCTCGGCCAGGCGCTCGTAGGTGCGCCGCGTGGCTTCGGCGCTGTAAATGCCGGTGCCGTACGCCACGCGCTGCGGCGTCTCGGGGGCCAGTCCGGCCAGCTGCTTGCGCAGGCAGTCAGAGCTAAAGCGCCGCAAGTCAAGAGCGGCTGCCAGCCCTGCCGCCAGGGTGCTCTTGCCGCTGCCGATCAGCCCGCTGGTCAGGAGAAGCAGCGGCCGCCGGCAGCGCGCCGCGTAGCGGGCGGCCAGGGCAAAGCAGCGCGCGGCGTCGCGCGCCACCTCTTCCTGTCCCGGCGCCTCGCGCAGCCGCAGGCAGGCCACTTTGCCGCGCACGTAAGCGCGATAGCACACGTAGAAATCCAGCAGGCGGTAGAGGGAAGCGTCGTGGGCAGTGCGGGCGTAGGCGGCCACGAAGCCATGGGCCAGGGAGGCAAAGCCCAGGCGCTCGAGGTCCATGGCCAAGAAAGCCACTTCCGAGGCCACATCGATGTAGCGAAAGCGCTTGTTGAACTCGATGCAGTCGAGAATGCGCAGTTCCCCGTCGGGAAGCAGGTAAATGTGCTCGGCCCGCAAGTCGCCGTGGCAGTCGCGGATGCGTCCGGCGTCGCAGCGCTGCGCAAACCAGCCGGCGCGCCGCGCCAGGAAGTCCTGCACCGCTTCGCGGATCTGCTGTGCCTGTGCCGGCGGGAGCACCGCTGCCGGGCAGGCCGTTTGTGCCTGAGCAAAGTTTTCCTCCCAGTCGTGGCGCACCTGCGCCAGCGAGCCGTAACCCGTCACCGGGGT
Organism: Candidatus Tectimicrobiota bacterium; assembly: GCA_026005175.1. Classification (GTDB taxonomy): domain Bacteria; phylum Tectomicrobia; class Entotheonellia; order Entotheonellales; family Entotheonellaceae; genus BPKO01. Next base: position 290,465 of record BPKO01000002.1, on the reverse strand, counting down.
GGGCAGCGGATGCGCTTGGTGGAACGCCGCCAGCTGCTGGGCCAGCCGCTCCAGCACCGGCAGGGGCACTTCCCCACGCTGTAGTAGGGACTGCAACGTGCGCTCGTCGGGCAGGCGGCGCATTTTGAGGACGTAGTCCACCAGCGCCCCCTCGCCGTCCAGGACGTAGCCCTGCGGGCCGCGGCGAATGGGCAGCACGGCCAGGTAGACGTCAGGACTCAAGCGCCGGTTGAGCAGCAGCTCTTGCAGGCAGTAAAAGCGCCGGCGGGCCAGAGTCGAGTAGTCGAGGAAGCCGAGGTCTACGGGCTTTTTCAGCTTGTAGGCATAGCGGTCGGTGAGAAAGACCAGCGAGATGTGCGTCTCGCGCACCTCCACGCGCGTCGTGGGCTCGGGATAGAAGGCCGGATCGGCCAGGGCGGCGCGCAGGGCTGGGTCAAGCATCGGCGTCTCCTTTACGACGGCGCCAGCGCAGGAAAAGTCACCGCAGGCCCTTCTCCGCGGGAAGGGGGCGGCGCGGCGGCCACGCGGAGCACCAGCACAGGGACGGTGGCAGCGCGCAGCACGCGTGCCGCCACGCTGCCCAGAAAGGGAGACGGGGTGCCACCACCGCCGCGCGAAGCCATCACGATAAGATCGGCCCCCTCGCGCTCGGCGCAGGCCAGGATCTCGGCCGCCGGGTCGCCAATGCGTACCACCACGCGTGCTTCCAAGCCCTGCGCCCGCACCCAGTCGCGCAGGCGCAGCAGGTAGGCTTCCGCCTCAAACGTCGACGGCCAGTGCGTGCCGCGCGCGGCGCGGCTTTCGCCCGCCGCCGGGGGGCCTACCGTAAGCAAAATGAGCTGTGCCCGGTAGCGCCGGGCCAAGGCGAGGAGATGCTCGAGCACCCCGGCGGCCAGCGCCGAGCCGTCCAGGGGCACGAGGATCCGCCGGTACATCCTTTCCTCCCGCCTGCCCCTGTCGCTGCAGGGGAAATCCCGCCACTACGCCGCCGCGGCGGTGCGCACCACCAAGACCGGACAGGGGGCGTGGCGCACCACTTTTTCCGCCACGCTGCCCAGCAGTGCGTGCAGCAACCCGCTGCGGCCGTGGGTGCCCACGACGACGAGGTCGGCTTTGCGGGCTTGTGCTTGTGCCACGATTTCTTGCCAGGGAATGCCGTGCACCACCACCGCCTCGCCCTCTAGCCCGGCTTCGCGTACCCGCGCCAGGCGGCGTTCCAGCGCCTCTCTGGCCTCGGCTTCGACTTCTGCCAGGTACGACAGCCAGCTGGCTTCGCCCAGGGGCGGCCGGGCAATCACGTGTAGCAGGGTAAGGCGGGCACCGAGCCGCTGCGCCAGCGCCAGCGCGGTGGTGAGGGCCTCATCGGCGTGGGAACTGAAGTCGGTGGCAACCAAGTAGTGCGGCATGGGGGTCTCCTTCTCGTGCGAGCCGACGTACCCTTGCTTCTCGCAAGAGTCGTGCCAGCCCTCCTCACGGGCAGGTCTCTTGCAAACCCAGGCGTGGCCTTTGTCCCCTTTCCTGGCTCCCCCGACAGTTCGTCCAGCGGGCCGACACTTTGTCAGGAAGAAGATAGCAAGGAAGCGGCGAGAGGGAAAGGCGCGGCGGTGGCGCCAGCCGCCGCTGCCTTTAGGGATGGTACACGATATCGGGTAGGAGCACCAACAGCAGCACGGCGAGGCAAATCAGAGGGGCGAGAGCCAAAGAGTAAATGAGCAGCTGCTCAAAGCGCAGGTGCATGTAGTACAGGGCCACCAGGATGGCCTTCACCGCGGCCACCACAAACACCACCGTGACCATAAGGGGGTGGGGCATCGGGACGGCAGTGATCATCACTGAGAAGAGAGCCAGGATCAGGAGCCAAACCCATATGGCCACGTAGTTAGGATGCGCATGCGCTTCCATCGCGAGTCCCTTTCAGTGCGTCGACAAGTACAGCAGTGGGAAGAGAAAAATCCACACGATGTCTACAAAGTGCCAGTACAGCCCGGCCATCTCCACCCGGTGGGCAATGGGCTCGAGGCGGCGGCGCAAGGCCGCAATGAGCAAGCAGGCGTTGACCACCACCCCACCCAGCACGTGCAGGGCGTGTAGGCCGGTCATGCCGTAATAAAAGCCCCAGAAGCCGCTTTCGCCGGGCACCCTGCCAGCGGCGATTTCGTGGCGCCACTCATAGGCCTTAACCAGCACAAAGACCAGCCCCAGGGCCACGGTGAGCGCCAGCCAGGTAGCCACCCGGCGCTCGTCCCCGCGGTCCACCGCGGCAAACGCCAGCACCATGGTCAGGCTGCTGGTCAGCAGCACCAGGGTGTTGAAGGTGGCGATGGGCACGCTCAGGTGCGCTGCCTCCTCCAGCCACTGTGGGTGGGCCAGGCGGAAGACCAAGTAGGCGACGATGATCCCGCCAAAGGTTACGATCTCAGAGGCAAGAAACCACCACATGCCGAGCTTGGCGGCAGGCACCGGCACTGCCGGCGCCACGGCGTGCGTCGCTTCGCGCTGCATGCAAGTGCCTCCTCTCCTTACGCCGTGGCGGCCGGGCCACCCACCAAGGGACGATGCTGCGGCAACCAGTCCTCGGCCACCCCGGGTGGGCTGTACTCGTAGGGCCCGCGGTACACGGTGGGGATGGTATCGAAGTTGTGGTGCGGCGGCGGCGAGGCAGTGCTCCACTCCAGGGTGTTGGCCTGCCAGGGGTTGGCCTCGGCCCGGCGGCCGGCAACCAGGCTCCAGAAGAAGTTAACGACAAAGACCAGCTGGCCCAGCATCAGGACAAATGCGCTAATGCTGATCCACACGTTGAGCGGCTGTAACGGCTGCAAAAAGTCGTAGTTCAAGGGATTGGCAATGCGGCGCATCATCCCACCCAAGCCCACCAAGTGCATGGGCAAGAAAGTGGCATTGAAAGCAATGAATGTCCACCAGAAGTGAATCTTTCCCAGGGTGTCATTGAGCATCCGACCAAACATCTTGGGGAACCAGTAATAGATGGCAGCAAAGCCTCCAAAGAAGGTAGCGGCAAACAGCGTGTAGTGGAAGTGCGCCACGACGAAGTACGTATCGTGGATGTAAATATCCGCTGGCGCCGAACCGTTAAAGATGCCACTCAATCCCCCCATGATAAACACCCCCAGGACACCCAAGGCGAAGAGCATGGGGGTGGGGAAGCGGATGACGCCTCCCCACAGGGTGGCGATCATGGCAAAGACCATCAGGGCAAAGGGCACCGAGATGAGGATGGTGGTAATGCTAAAAGGCATGGCCAGGCGGGGATCCATGCCGCTTTGGAACATGTGGTGCGCCCAGACGATGAAGCTGAGAAAGCCGGCGGCAAACGTGGCGTACACGATAAGACGGTAGCCAAAGAGCGGCTTGCGGCTAAAGACCGGCAGGATTTCCAGGGCGGCCGCCATGCCTGGAATCATGATGACGTAAACTTCAGGATGGCCAAAGAACCAGAAGAGGTGTTGCCACAGCAGCGGCTCCCCGCCGCCGCTGGGGATGAAAAAGCTGGTACCGGCCAGGCGGTCGAGCAGCAGCATGACGGCACCGGCGATGAGCGGCCCGACCGAGAGCATGAAGAGCACGGCGGCGATACACTGAAACCAAACCATAATGGGCAAGCGGAACAGGGAAAGCCCGGGAGCCCGCAAGTTGACGGTGGTGGTCAGGAAATTAATGCCGCCCATGAGAAACGAAGCAAACTCCAGGGCCACGGCGATGAGCCACAGGTTTTGTCCCCAGTTGACTTCGCTCAGCTCCGGCACCGCCGACAGCGGCGGATAGGCAGTCCAGCCCGAAGCGGCAGCGCCTCCCGGGACAAAGAACGAGATGAGCAAAATCACCGAGGCCACCGCCAGCGTCCACACCGAGAGCATGTTGAGCCGGGGAAAGGCCATGTCGCGAGCCCCGACCATCAGGGGAATAAGGAAGTTGCCCAAGGCCCCTAGCAGCAGGGGCATGGCCACGAAAAAGACCATGATGGTACCGTGCATGGTAAAGAGCTTGTTGTAGAACTCGGCGGGAATGCTACCGTACTGCAGGCTCTGCGCCAGCCAGGAGTCCCCATCCCAGAACGCCTCTGGCAGCAGGCCGCTGCCGATGACCGGCTCGCCCGGCCAGGCAAGCTGCCAGCGGATGAGAAACGCGGAGAGTCCCCCCACCACGGCCCAAAAGAGGGCAATGGCCAAATACTGCTTGGCAATCACCTTGTGATCGGTCGAGAACAGATAGCGGCGTACAAAGCCTTGCGGTGCGGGATGCACGGCGTGTGCCGCCTGGGGCCCAGAGGTCTCGCTCATGCTCGTCTCGCTCCTTGTGAGGATCGTTGGGGCTGCTGGCACTCAGGAACTCGGCCACTGCGCCTTCACCCAGGCCTGGTAGTCCTCGGGGGTGTGTACGATGAGGCGGCCGAACATGCCCGTGTGGCCGGTGCCGCACAGCTCGGCACAGACCAGGGGGTAGGTACCAGGCACGGTGGCTTCGAACCAGACGGTGAGCTGGCGGCCGGGCAGGGCGTCCTGCTTGAGGCGCAGGTGCGGCAAGAAAAAGCTGTGAATCACGTCCTCGGCGCCGAGGGTGACGTGCACCACCTGATGGACGGGCACGTGCAACTCGCCATTAAGCTGGCGGTCATCGGCGGTGCCGAAGCGGCCGTCAGGGCCGGGGTAAAGCACTTCCCAGGCAAACTGCTTGCCGGTAACCCGCACCTGCACCGCTGCCGGGGGCTGGTGCAGCTTGACAGCCTCCCACACCCGCTCGCCGTAGATGTCGATGCCAATGTCCAGGAGGAGAACGACGAGGCCGGGCACCAGCACCCAGGCGCTTTGCGCCAGGGTATTGCCCGGGAGGTAGACAGCGCGCCGGCCAGGCCGGTAGCGGTAGCGGACGAGAAAAATGAGGATAACGGCAAAGGTGAGCACGAACCAGGCGCCCACCGTGTAGTAAATCAAGCGAATGAGGGCGTCGATGTCGCCGCTAAACGTCGAGACACTCTCCGGCAACCAGCGCAGCATCGCTTCTGTCCTCCGCTTTCGGCACGCGGCAAGCTTTGCGGCAAGTATGGGATCAAAGTGGCGGCGGGATCAATGATGCAGGTGCACTATTTTGAGGAGATGCTTCTGTACGGCGGCGACCCGGGGACTTCGCGCCCCGGGTTGCCGCTTCGCCGCGGTGGCCGGCACTTAGGGCTCGGCGGTAAGCAGGGCCTCGACAAGGCGGTGGGCTTCGGGGGTAGTCCAGTCGCGGTAGCCGGCACCACCCCCTAGGAGACGCCCCTGGCGATCGACGAAGAAGTTGGTGGGGGTGGCGCGCACCGCCAGCAGCGAGGCGAGGGTAAAGTCAGGGTCGAGCAGGTGGGGAAAGCTGAGGCGATGCTTGGCCACGTACGCTTTCACCGTGGCCGCTGGCTCGCCCAGGTTGACGGCCAGCACCACCAGGCCGCGGTCTTTATACTGCTGGTATAGCGCCTCGAGAGCGCTCCGCTCTCGTGCACAGTAGGGTCACCAGGTGGTCCAGAAGTTCAGCAGCACCACCTTGCCGTGGAAGCGCTGCAGCGCCACGGGCTGTCCCTCGAGGTCGGGCAGGCTGAGCTCGGGCAGCGCGGGCGTTTCGGCAAAGCGCACCAGGTGGAGGGCCTCAAAGAGGGCATCCTCGAGGGCCGTCGCGGCTCCCAGCCCGCCACCCAGCCAGAGCAGCAGGGCCACCACAAGCCCTGCCAAGCGACGTCGGTTCATGAGGTAAGGTTCCTCCTAACGACCAGTCGAGATGCCGGGCACGCCCCCACGGCGTGCCCCACTGCTTTCGTCGAAAGAACAGCGGGAAAGCAGCGCTCTATTCCGTCCCACCGCGGGGCTTAACCGCGCTGCGCCAGTGGCACGTAGGGGCGCAGGTCGGCACCTGTATAGACCTGGCGTGGCCGCGCGATGCGCTGCTCGCCGTCGAGGAGCATCTCCTCCCACTGCGCCAGCCAGCCGGCAGTGCGGGCCACGGCAAAGAGCACCGGGAACATGTCTACCGGGAAGCCCATGGCCTGGTAGATGATGCCGGAGTAAAAGTCGACGTTGGGGAAGAGCTGGCGCGACAGGAAGTAGTCGTCCTCGAGAGCAATACGCTCGAGCTCCAAGGCCACGTCGAGCAGGGGGTTGGTGCCAGTTACGCCAAAGACCTCATAAGCGAGGCGCTTGATGATGCGCGCCCGCGGGTCGTAGTGCTTGTAGACGCGGTGGCCAAAGCCCATCAGCCGCGTCTTGCCGGCTTTGACATCGGCGATGAAGGCCGGCACCTTGTCCTTAGAGCCGATGCGGGTAAGCATGCGCAGCACCGCCTCGTTGGCCCCCCCGTGCAAGGGGCCGTAGAGCGCCGCGATGCCGCCGGCAATGGCCGAGTAAGGATCGGGGTGCGAGCTGCCGATGCTGCGCACGGCGTTGGCGCTGCAGTTTTGCTCGTGGTCGGCGTGCAGAATAAAGAGCACGTCGAGGGCACGCTCGAGCACGGGATGGGGGGTGTAGTGGCGCTCCGTGGTTTTAAAGAGCATGGCCAGGAAGTTGCCGGTGTAAGAGAGCTCGCGATCGGGAAGGACGTAGGGCAAGCCGCGGCTGTGGCGGTAGGCCAGCGCCGCCAGGGTGGGCATCTGGGCAATGAGGCGCCAGATGTGGCGCTGCCGCACCTCGGGATCGAAGATCTCTTTGGCGTCGGGGTAAAGCGTCGAGAGGGCGCCCACGGCGCCAATGAGCACCCCCATGGGGTGGGCATCGTAGTGGAAACCCTCCATGAGCCGCTTGAGGTTTTCGTGCACCAGGGTGTGAGCCAGGATGTTCTGGACCCAGCTGTCGAGCTGTGCGCGGGTGGGCAGCTCGCCGTGCAAGATGAGGTACGCGGTCTCAAGGTAAGTGCTCTGCTCGGCCAGCTCCTCGATGGGGTAGCCCCGGTAGCGCAGGATGCCGCGCTCGCCGTCGATAAAGGTGATGGCGCTCTTGCACGAGGCGGTGTTGAGAAAGCCCGGATCGTAGCTGAGCAGCCCAAAATCGTCTTCGGCCACCCGGATCTGGCGCAAGTCGGCGGCACGAATGGCGGCGCCGTAGCGGGGATAGGTGCCGTAGAAAATGGGGATCTCGTAGCGCTTGCCGGTGCGGTTGTCAATGATGGTCAGGGTGTCGTTGCCCATGGTAGCTCTCCTTTGTGCCGGCAGAGCGGCCCGCGCGGCTCCCCGGCCTGAGGCGCGCTCTCCTTGGGAGCAGGAAGCCTCCCTGCTCCCCTGCGGGCCGATGGCCCTCGCTCGTGTGTGATACGCCCTGAAGCGACGTCGTAACGAAGCAGATACGGCTTTCCGTCTGGCAGATTATACGAGAGCCGGTGCACCAGGCAAGCCACGGAAAATGGGGACAGGCTACTTTTTGCGAGGCAGCGCGCCGGCATGGCCTTACGGAGGCGGCCGGGTCCCACTTCCCTGTGGGGTGAGGCCTGGGCTCAGTTGTGCTTGAAACTGGTTCCGGCAGGCGATACGCGACTTGACGCAAGCCGAGGATGCTCACCGGGCTGGCCGTCACGCGTGGGCCCGTTTTGTCGCCCAGCAAGCGGCCGAAACGCGGTCAAGGCACTGCACTTGAACGGGAACAGGCGGCGTGAGAGCGGGTGGTGGCTCGGCTGCGTGGAAGGCAGCGAGTGACCTTTTGCTGAGCGCGCTGCGGCTTGGAACATCACCGCGCTGCCCGTGCAGCCGACGTAGGGGGTCTGCATGCAAGCGGAGTGGCAAGCCCTGGTGGCGCAAGGAGACCGCTTTTACCGCGGGACCAGCCGGGAGGCGGTCTAGAGGGACAGAGGCGTCAGCAAAAATTGTTCTCTGACCCCATTTTCATCCCTCCTGGATTAAGGCCACCACTTTCCACCCTGCGCGGGGTTGCAGCGGTGCCTCCACCGTGGCGACCATCACCTTGCTGTCTTGGATGGCGATCAGGGGCAGTGCCCGCTCCCCCCAGTAAGCCTGGTAGTCGGCGTAGGTAAATTTCTCGGTGAGCTGGGTTACGGCAATCTTTGCCCCTTTCTGAACCCATGCTTCTATTTGGTCGTAGGTAGCATGGGGAGCGAAGAGCAGCCGCCCCATGGCCCCCCCGGCGTAGAGTGGCGCGGTCTCTTCGTGTTCGCTGGGGTCTGGGGGCAGCTGGTAGACTTCGTTCGATCCGAAGAGCTGCCGGAACTGGATGCAGGCCAGGGCGTTGGCCTCGTCGTTGCTGGTCAGGGCCAGCAGGCGGCCAATGCCGGCCAGGTCTAATTCATCCTGGACGACGGAGGAAAGCAGGTTGCCGTGGACGGCCTGCAATCCCTCAAGCCGGGCCAGATGGACATGGTGGCGGTTGGTGTCCACCAGCAGGGTGGCGAAGCCCTCCCGGTCCAGGACCGCCGCCAGCATCCGAGCAAAGGGCATGGCACCCAGAAAAAGAAAGCCCTGAGGCTCTACTTCCGCCACCCCCAGTCGCTGAGCCCACCCCTTGGCCGTCATACCGTGGATCAGCACCGTCCCCACGATGACGAGAAATGTGAGGGGGGCGAGCAGGCGGGCTTCGGTGTACCCTATTTCTTGCAGGCGAAAGGCGAAAAGCGAGGAGACCGAGGCGGCCACGATGCCCCGGGGCGCCACCCAGGCCAGGAAAAGCCGTTCGTTGCGGGAGAGCCCCGCGCCCACCGTGCTGACAAACACGCTGAGCGGACGGATGACAAAGAGCACCATCCCCAGCAGGAGCAAGCTGCGCAGGTCCAACAGGGCCAGTTCCTCTCGAGAGATATTGGCCGCCAGAAGGATGAAAAGCCCGGAAATGAGGAGCACGGTAAGGCGTTCCTTGAAGTGCCACACCTCGTGGAGCTGATGGAGTCCCACGTTGGCCAGCCAGATGCCCATGATCGTCACGGCCAGCAAGCCGGACTCGCTTTGCAGCACGTCGGCCACCGCAAAGGAGGCCAGCACCACCACCAAGACAAAGGCTTCCCGCAGGTAGTCGGGCACCCAGTAGCGCTTGAGGGCAGCCGCGGTGAAGGCCCCGGCGCCTGCGCCCACCGCCAGGCCGGCGGCCAGGATGCGCAAGACGGTCACCAGGGCGTGGAGGCTGAGGCTGCCGGCCGGACCTTCGGCCACGATCACATCGAAGATGACCACGGCCAGCAGCGCGCCAATGGGGTCGATGAGGATCCCTTCCCACTTGAGAATAGAAGCCACCTGGGCACTGGGGCGGATGTTGCGCAGCAGGGGACCGATGACCGTGGGGCCGGTGACCACGATGAGCGCTCCAAAGAGCACCGCCAAAGGCCAGCTCAGGCCCACCGTCCAGTAAGACGCCAAGGCGCCAGCCACCAGGGTCACGCCAGCGCCTACGGTGATGAGGCTGCGCACGGCCTGACGCACTTGGCGGATCTCCCGGAACTCCAGAGTGAGGGCGCCTTCAAAGAGGATCACGCCTACGGAGAGAGAAATCACCGGGAAGAACAAGGGGCCAAGGAGTTCTTTGGGATAAAGCCAGCCCAGGCCAGGGCCGACCGCAAAGCCTGCCGTCAGAAGGGGAATGATGGCCGGGATGCGCAGGCGCCAGGCCAGCCACTGGCAGAGGATGCCCAGGGTCAGGATGCCGGCAACGACGGGCAGTTCGAGATGGGCCATAGGGGCAATGGTCCTTGTATGCATCGAGGGGCTCGCGTGGCATGTGCTGGGCGGATTGTATCAGGGATTTTCGGAACTGTCAGGGTTGCCGCGGCCTTTTAACCGCCACTTAAGGCCGCCGTTGCCCCCGGGGCCCTGGTCCGAAAAGTCAGAAGCTGTAGCGCACGCCGGCGTAGAGGTTGCTGTTGTCGCTGAGCTGCCCAAAGAAAGTGTGCGCCTTGGCCCCCACGAAGAGATTGGCCCCCAGCTCGACCGACCAGTGGTCGTTAAGGGCATAGTGCGCCCGCGGGCGCAGGTAGGCGTCGGCGTCCGAAGGCGAGTAGAAAGCAAAGAGCGAAAGCCGCAGCGTCTGCTGCCACAGCAACTGGGTTAGCCGCACGGTGAGCAGGTGGCGGTAAGCGCCCGGATCCGGGCTTCCCGGCGGCAGGGTGCGGCGGAAGGCCTCGTGCTGCAACATGCGCTGCAGGAAGTACTGCACGCCTACGGTCAAGTTGCGCCTCAGCTCCCGCTCGTGGCCCAGCAGCAGGCGCAGCTCGCGGTTGGGCACGAGTGGGTCGTCGCCGCGGCGGTCGTCTTCGGAGTCGTAGTAGCCAACTTCCAGGTAGCCGATGCCCCCGGCCACGGCGCCGCGCACGCTGGCGCCGTACACTGCCAGGGGAGGAAACGTCGCCCGCGCGGTAGCTGGATCAAAGCCAACCGGACTCTTCCAAAAGCCACGGTAGCCGTAGAGGGCCAGCTCGTAGCCGGCCACCGTCCTGTAAACGCGCCAGGCCAGCTCGCTGTCCACGAACCAGGCCGCCGGCCTGTCCACCTGCATCACGGCGTCGCGGCCAGCGCGGCGTCCGAGCTGGGGGTTGAAAAAAGAAAGGCGCCGGCCATCGAGGAAGCGGTCGGGGTCAAAGCGCGGCGTGTAGACCACGTCGAGGTTGACCACCGGGGTGAAGAGGGACAGCTTCAGGGCGTCAGAGGGCGCTTTCAGATACTCGGGATCACGGCCAAGAAAAAGAGCGTTAAAGTCCTTGGGAAAGAGGTCGTTGATGAAGACGAGGTCGCCGGTCCCCCAGGTAAGGATCTGCCGACCGACTTTGACGTCGAGAAACGCCACTGGCCGCAGCAGCAGGTGGGCCTCGCGCAAGTCGACGGCCCCCTCCCCTGCCTCTAAATCGACGGCATGGCGGTCAAGCACCGCGTCAAAGAGGAAGTCGCTGCTCAGCCGCGCCGTGACCCGTTCCCAGGCTTTTTCCAGCTGCACCTGGACTCTCACTTCGCCAAGCGAGACGTCTTTTTCGTGAGGGTCCTCCTGGGTACGTAGCCCCAGCCGTGCTTCGCCGAAGCCCGCAAGCACAAAAGGCAGCGCGGGGCGAAGCGGGGCGGTTGCTTTCTGTGGTCCGGCGGGGCTACCCAGGCCAGGGGGCAGGGCCGGTTCCACCGGAAGCCCTTCGCGCCCTGGCGGCAACGGCGGTGCCTGCGCGGCGATGCCGCCGGCCATCAGGAGCAGCGCGATGAACGCGGTGATGCCCAGCATGGCCTGCCCCGGCGTCAGCGCAGGTACTCTCGCGGCGGGTGGCGCAAGTAGCGCTCGCTGAAGAGACTTTCGGGCAGCCCCAGGTTGTACTGCACCCTCTCGTATGTGATCACCGTTTCCCCTCCCAGGCGCTGGTCGCGCATGCGCGCCTGGGTCACCGTGGGATAGCCCTGGATGCGGTCCACCTTGAGGGCCTCGTAGACCCGGTAGGGCTCACCCTGCCGGTCGTAGTAAACGACCCTCACCGGCAAGAAGCTCTGGCGGTGGACCCACATGGTGAAGGCGACAAACTCGACGCTTTCGGGATTCTTGGGAACATTCCTGAGCACGTAGTAGTGGTCGGTGGTCTGCACTAGCTCGTGGGTGTCCTCGGCAATGCTGCGGCCAGAGACGTCCTCGTAAAAGAAATGGGAGCCGACAAAGCTGGTGCGCTCGTCGCTGGCGGCGATGCGCTTGACCAAATCGAGGGCCGGCAAGTAGAGCCAGCGGTCGTCGTCTTTTGCCACGTGCTTCCAGACCAGGAAGACGGTACGCCGCACGTCCGCCGGCCGGTGGAAGTAGACGTAGTACTTTTGCTCGCCACAGACGCTGTCAGGCGGCGCCGCCGCGGGTTCGTCGTCCCAGCGCAGGATGGTGAACTGGCGCTGCCGCGTGCGCCCTTGGGCATCGCTAATCACCATGGACACCAGGGCGCGGCCGTCTTTTCCCTGGTAATAGGCGACGCAGTTGGTCTTCTCCACGATGGTTTCCACGGCGGGCTGGCCGTCACGCGCTTGGGCAGCCGTCCAGCCGGGCAGCGCCAGGAGTAGGCCAGCAGCCAGGATGCTCGCGAGAAAAAGGCGTGTGGTCATTGGGAAGCTCCTTTCTCAAGGATCTCGGCGCATTTTTCGCGTCGCGCCAGCAGGGCGCAGCCCGCTGCCAGCAGGGGAAGGGCCGCGGCGCTCACCCAGCTCAGGGGAGTCCAACCCACGGCGAGAAACTGGTGCGCGTTGACCACCCCCCAAGGCCACGGCAGCCACCGCGGTCACAAGACAGGTGGCACACTGGCAGGTGAAGCGCAGGCGCGGCGTGGCCGGAAACAGCCAGGGCTGCAGCACAGTGGCCAGCGCCGGCAGGACAAGCAAGGTGGCGAGGCCAGCCACGAGCAGGATGGCGGCAATCAGCGTGCCCACCGTCTGATACGGCACCAACGGCGCGGCCAGCAAAGGCAGAAAGCCCAGGCTCACCACCACGGCGTTGCGCGCAATGGCCCGCGCCGGTTCGCCAAAGACCGCCTCCAGCGTCGGCGCCCAGGTGCCGTGGCGTACGTAGAGGGCACGGCTGCGGGCCAGGAAGTGGATGGCATAGTCCACCGCCAGCCCCAGGCTCAGCGAGGAAAGCACCGCCACCGGCATGTCGTAGTCCTTGCCGAGGAAGCCGATGGCCCCGTAAATCAGCCCGATGGTTACTGTCAGCGGCACCATGGAGAGCAAGCCCCACAGGGCCGAACGAAAGAGGAAAACCATCATCAAGAGCACGACCAGGAAGCTGCCCAGGAAGGCCTGCAGCATGCCGCTGACCATCTTTTGCTGCCAGACGACGTTGAGGTAAGTAAGGCCAAACCAGCGATGGCGCAGCGGCATGGGCGGCGGCTGCGCCGCAAAGAAGCGGTCAACGGCGGCCACAACCCTGCTCATGTCTTGGTTGTCGCCGCTCTTAAGCTGCACCCAGAGGCTGGCGGTGCGATAGTCCGGGGTAACAAAGTGCCACAGGTCCTGCGGCCGGTGGCTGCTCTGGTACGTGAGCAGGGTCTGGGCCACCGCACTGGCCGAGTCGGGAATGCGAAACTGCGCCGCCTCCCCCAGGAAGAGCTCGCGGTGTACGGTCTTGACGATGTCGGCCAGGGAACTGGACTTGCCCACCACGCCGGTGCTCAGCAGGTGCTCTTGCAGCCTGGCGACGTAGCGCAAGACTTCCGGCTGTTTGAAGACCTGCCGGCGCTGGCGCTCCTGGCTCAGCAGGTGCGCCGCCGCCTCCCACGCCTCGACTTGGGCTTCAGGGGCGCGCCAGGCCTGGGCGTCGACAAAAGCTTCCAGGGCTTCCAGCAGCGCCAGAGGGGAGGCCGCAGTTGCAGCCAGCTGCATGGCCCGTGCCTGCACCGCGGCAAAGACCTCCGCAGCGGCAGGCAGGGCACGGGCTTGGGCCGCAAGGCGCGCGCTCAGGGCGGCGGTGTACTGCGGCAGCGCCTCTTGCTCCGGCAGCGCCTCCAAGGCCAGGTAGGCCATGTAGGTGCCACCAAAGTGGGCGTTCAGCACTCGGTCGGCAATACGGATGGGGTGCGAGGGCGCAAACCATTTGACAGGGTTGTCGTTAATGGCAATGCGCGAGATGCCGTAGGCGGCAACCACCGCCACCACCGCCGTAGCCAGCAGCACTGGCCGGGCCCAGCGGAACACCCGGCGCCCGCTCCAGGCAAGCAGGCGCGCCAGTAGCGGCCTGCTCTCCTTCGCAGGAGCAAGGCCAAAGCGCGCAAGGGACGCCGGAGGGATGAGCATGATGTAGGCTGGGATGAAGGTCACCGTCCACACCCAGGCAATCAATACCCCCAGGGCGACGAACAGCCCGAAGACCTGCACTGGGGGAATGGGGGTGAGGGGCCAGGGAGGCAAAGCCGGCGGCGGTGGTAAGCGAGGTGTAGAGCATGGGGGCAAAGAGGGCCTCCATCACTGCCAGAATGGTACGGCGGCGGTCGTGGCTTTCCGGGTAGCGGTCGAAGAACTCAGAAAGGATGTGGATGCCATCGAGCACCGAGATGGGCATGAGGAAAATGGGGATCATCGAGCTCATGATGTGCACGGTATGCCCCGTAGCCACCAGCAGCCCCATGGTGCTGAGCACCGCTACCAACGCCACGACCATCGGCGCCAGGATGAGGACCAGCTGGCGGAAAAAGACAAGCATGAGCACAAAAACGACCAGCATGGCCAGCGGCGCCGAAATGGCCATTTGCTTGAACATCTCGACGCCAAAGGTGTCTTCGGCCACCGGCAGGCCGGTGATGAAGAAACGCTCTGGTCCGCCGAAGGTGGTGATTTTCTCGCGCAGCTTGCGGGCCACGCGGTAGCTGACATCCTTGGAGGTAATGGGCAGGTAGAGGGCAAGGGCTTTGCCGTCTTCGGAAAGCAGCGTTCCCCGCAACAGAGGATTGCGGGCCAGCTTGCGGCGCACCGCCAGAGCCTCTGCCGCGGTGGCTGGGGGCGCGGGCATCAGCCACTCGAAGCGCACCGTCCCCGGCCCCTGCTGGCTCGAGGTGGTCCACGGTGGAAGGGGCAAGGAGGTCCACGGCAATCACCCCTTCCTGGCGCTCCGGTCGCTTGGCGTCGGGCCAGCGCAGGGTCTTGGCATACGCCGTCAGCTCATAGATTTTGCGCAGCGATGCGGGGTTGAAGACCCCCTCGGGATGGGCCTCATTGACCACCCCGAGGACGATCACCTCGGCCAGCGCCAGCTGGCGCTTCATCCGGGCGTGGAAAACGCGCACCGGCTCGTCAGCCGGCAGCATGTTCTCCGGATCCGTATCTACCCTGAGCCCGTGCAGGGCGCCAAAAGCCTGCGGCCACAGGCTGGGCAAGGCAGCCAGCAAGACGAGGGCCAGAGTGCTCAGCCCCATGGCCGCCGCCACCAAGCGGGGCCGCGCCAGGCAGAAAGCAAGCACGCGGTTCATGCCCTTCCCTCTCCTGCCCCGTCTAGGCGGCCACGCAACGCCGTAAGCCGAGCTTCTGCAAGACCCAAACCATCGGGCACCAGTTGGTGAAGCCAGATTGCAACAGGTTGAGACCGACAAAGGCGGTGAACAGCAGCCAGTAGGAGCTGTGCGCCACCGTCAGGACGACGCTGGCAAGCACGAAAAGGCCGGCGATCAGCCGCAGTCCTCTCTCTACGGTCATGGCGTCTCCTCCTCTCTGCGGGTTCTACTGCGAAAGACCCGCAAGCCACTCTGAAGTTACAGGACGCTATCCTCCGCGCCGCCCATGCCGTATAATGGGACAAACTTCGCCCCAGGGGTTAAAAGTCGCCATGTCCGACGACGCCACGCTGGTCACCCGCGCCCAGGCAGGGGACTTTGCCGCCTTCGAGCAGCTGGTCAGCCGCTACGAGCAACGCATGTACACGCTGGCCATGCACGTGCTGCACCAGCACGAGGACGCCGAGGACGTGGTGCAGACCGCCTTTCTCAGCGCCCTGGAACACCTGGGGGAGCTGCGCCAGCCGGCCGCTTTTGCCGCTTGGCTCACCCGCATTGCCGTCAACACGGCCCTCAAGGTCCTGCGCAAGCGACAGGGGCTGGACGCGGTGTCGCTGGAGGCCGTGACTGCGGAAGACGAAGAAGGGGCGATCCCGCACCCGCAGTACATTGCCGACTGGCGCGATGATCCGAGCCAGACTGTGGAACAGCGGGAGCTGCAGCGCCTCCTCGCCGCGGCCATCGCGGCGCTGCCTGAAAAGCAGCGCGTGGTCTTTGTGCTGCGCGACGTGGCGGGGATGAGCGTGGAGGAAACGGCACAGGCCCTAGGCCTTAGCCCTGCCAACGTCAAAGTGCGCCTGCTGCGCGCCCGGCTGGTGCTGCGCGAGCACCTCACCCGCCTCTTTGGCGACGAGCGCCGCCGCCTTGTACCACCCCGGCACGCGGGCGACGCGCCGCGGGCAACCCCGGCGGCGCAGCGGCTACCCCGCAATCAAGAGGGCTGAGGGAGTCCGCCGCATGAAGTGCGAAGAGTTGCTCCGCATTCTCGGCGATTACGTCGACGGGGACCTCGATCCTGCGCTGTGCGCCGAGTTCGACCGTCACCTCGAGGGCTGCAACCCCTGCCAGGTGGTGGTGGACACCGTGCGCAAGACCATCACCCTGTACAAAAACACGGAGGTCTACGAGCTGCCGCCCGCTTTCCGCGAGCGGCTACACCGACTCCTGCGCGAGCGGTGGAAGGCACCTCCCACGCCGCACGAGGCGTGACCCTCAAAATGTTCTCTGACCCCATTTCTGCGAGGTGTCGACCACCACTTGCCCGTCGCGGACTGCCGTGGCGTAGCGCGCTAGCGGCCGCGGCGCCGGGCCCGCCAGCACCTCGCCCATGAGGCTGAAGCGGGCGTCGTGACAGGGGCACAGGATGATCCCCTCGGCAGGCACGTAGTCGACGGTGCACTTCTGGTGCGTGCACTGCTGCGACAGGGCCAGGAATCCCCAGGGGTGCCGCACCAGCAAAAAACCCTCCTTCCAGAAGTGGGTGACGCTGCCTACAGCAAAGCGCTCTACCGGCCCCACTACCACCTGCCCCCGGCGCTTGCGCACAGGAGCAAAGAAGAGCCGGAGCAGCAGCCACAGCTGGCCGCCAAGCACCACCAGAGCGGCCGCCACCCACCCCCAGCGCAGCAGCTGCCGGCGCCCTACTTGGTCCTGGGCCGCGTCGTCGCGTCGCATACCGTCACCGGGCTTCCTCGATCATGGCTATCGTTTCGCGTTCGACTTCTTCGGCCACCGCCTGCAGCGACGGCGTGGTGGGAAACAGGGCCAGCAGGGCCGTCGGCTTGACCATGCCGATTTTGGTGCGCCCGCCCTCTTCGTAGACCGAGATGCGACAAGGCAGAGCCAGGTTTACCGCCATCTCCTGGCTGAGCACCCGCAGGGCCTGCTGCGGGTTACACACTTCCAGGATAAGGCAGGCATGGGGAAAGTCGATGCCCTTGGCCTTGAGCGTTTGCTGGAGGTTGTGCACGTGAAGGACGCCAAACCCGTGCCGCTGTACCGCCGCTTCCAAGTCGCGGGCTGCGGTGGCCACCGGCTTGTCACTCTCTACAATGTAAAGCACTTCCGCTTCCTCCTTTGCCGCGCTGTCCCCCGGCGCGGGGGACAGCGCCACCGCACGTTACGGCTGCCCGCGGCCCATCATGGCGCAGGGGTTCATCATGCCCCCGCCCATCCTGCCTCCGGGACCCATCATGCCCGGGCCCATCATCCCCCAGCGGCCCATCATGCCCCAGGGGCCCATCATGCCCCCGTGGCCCCACGGGCCATGCCACGCCAGCAGGCGACGGCGCAGGCGGCGAAACTTCTGCTGCTGCTCCGGCGTGAGCAGCTTGCCGACGTCCTGCAGCAGGGTGAAGTGGGCCAGGTGCAGCTCGACTTGCTGCGCGGCGATGGCTTGCAGCTGCGCCCTCACCTTGGCCATGTCCACCGGTTCGGCAGCCAGCAGCTCGCGCAGCTCCACCCGCTTGACGGCGAGGTCGGCTTTGGCACGGATGGCCGTCTTTACGTGCTCGCGCACCAGGGCCTCTACCTGCTCTTCCTGGGCTTCGGTGAGCTCAAGCTCCCGGCTCAGCCGCGCCAGCAGGCCGTGGCCGCGCCAGCCGTGCCCCCAGGGACCTCTCATACCCCAGCGGGCCTCTTCATCCTCTTCTTCGGCCCCCGGACCCATCATCCCTGGACCCATCATCCCCGGGCCCATCATCCCCGGGCCCATCATGCCTGGACCCATCATGCCCATCATCCCTGGGCCCATCATGCCCATCATCCCCATCATGCCCCGCATCTGCTGCATCATCTGCTGCATCTGCTGCATCATCTGTTGCATCTGCTGCATCTGCTGCGGCATCTGCTGCGGCATGGGGGGCGTTCCTTCTTGCTCGGCCGCCGGCCTTCCCCCGGGCCCCATCATGCCGCCCCGGTGCTGGTACGCCTGCCCCACGGCAACCAGAGCCAGCGCCAGCCCGAAAACAACCGCCACGGCCCACGCGCGTTTCATAGCTCTCCTCCTTCTGCAGTGGTTCTATCCAGTGACCGCAACAATCCAAAGCAAACGCCGTGCCAGAGCAGGCGTTCCGCCACCGCCGCTTCCCTGGCGGCACAGCGGCCCAGCGGCGGTGAGCGACGGGCAAGGAAAGCGACATTCTGTCGCAGAACTGCGGACCATCTGTCAGGACTTCTTCGCTTTCAGCGCTGGCCGCGCCCCTGCCATACCGCGATCTGGTGGATCTCGCCGCCGACGTCAAAGCGCCTGGTCACTTCTTCCCGCTTCGTGTCGAAGACCAGCAAGCTACGGGCCGGCAGGCTGCCGATGTAAAGAGCGGTGTGATCAGGCGCCATGGTGAGATGCTCAGGGCTCACCCCCAAGGGCACGGTGGCGACCACGGCACGGCGCGCGGCGTCGATGATGGAGAGGCTTTGCTCGCCGCGGTTGCCCACGTAGACCAGCGTCCGCCCCTCGCGCACCCCCACGGCAATGCCGTGGGGCGCCTGGCCCACCGGGATGGTGGCCACCACCTCGGCACGCCGGGTGTCAACGACGTTGACCGCATTGGCGCCTCGGTTGGCCACGAACAGCGTTTGGCCATCAGGGGTGAGGGCCAGGTGGTCGGGCATTCCCCCTACGGGAATGGTCCTGACCACCTGCCGCTGTGCGGTATCGATGACGGAAATGCTCTGCGCCTGCATGCTCGACACGTACGCCAGACGCCCGTCCGGTGCCCACACCGTGTAAACGGGGGCCTTCCCCACCGGGATGGTGGCCACCAGGGTCTCGCGCTGCGCATCGAGAACCGCCACACGGTGCGTGCTGCCCACAGTGACATAGACCCAGCGGCCGTCGGGGCTGGCCGCCACATGGTGGGACAGGCCGCCCACCTCGATCTGCTTGACCGCTTGCCAGCGCTGCAGGTCGACCACCGCCGCGGCAGTACTCCCGAAACTGGCGGCATAGGCACGCGCCCGCTGCGGGAGAACGTCGACGCCGTGCGTCACGGGCCCCACCGCGATGCGCAACAGCTCCCCCGAGGCCAGATCGAGCAGTGCCAGCGCTCCAGCGCTTCCCTGGGCGAAGAGAAGCCTCAAAGAGAGTGCCCAGGTGCGGCCAGGCACCAGCCCAAGGGCCAGCCCCAGCAGCACCCCCATTGTCACAAGACGCCAAAGCATCGCTTTTTCTCCTCAATCCCTACACCGGTTAGCGCGCCACCGGGGCCGTGGCCTCGGCAGCCCACTCCACGAAGGAGCCATCGTAGAGCCGCACCCGCGGGTAGCCCAGCAGGCGCAGGACAAAGTAAGTATGGGAAGCGCGCACGCCGGTGCGGCAGTAAACGACGACTTCCTTCTGCGGCACCACCCCCAGGCGGCGGTACAGCCGGGCCAACTCTTCACGCGCCTTGAGCCGGTGCGGGGGCGGCGTCAGGTGCTCGACCCAGTTGAGGTTCACTGCGCCCGGGATGTGGCCGCCCCGCACCACCTGCCGCCCCGGCTGCTGGCCGCTGAACTCGGCCGGGGAGCGGGCGTCCACCAGCACGACGCCAGGGTCGTCGAGGTGGGCGCGCACCCAGGCCAAGTCGGCAAGCTTGCTGGCGTCCGGAGTGGCCTGGTAGCGCGTGGCCGCCACCTGCGGCACCTCCTGGCTCAGCGGCCGCCCCTCCTGCTGCCACAGGGCAAAGCCGCCATCGAGCACGCTCAGGCGCGCCTGGCCAAGGTAGTCCAGAACCCAAAACAGCCGCGTGGCGCGGTCGCCGCCCACCTCGTCGTAAATGACCACCCAGTGCGTGCGGTCAATCCCCCGGGCCCCCAGCGCCTGCTCGACGACCGAGAGGGGGGCCAGCATTCCCGGCGTGCCGCCTCGCTGCTGCGTGATCGCCGCCAGCGGCAGGTTCACCGCCCCCGGCAGGTGGCCGGCGGCATACTGCGGCGGCGGGCGCACGTCGACGAGGCGCAGTCCGGCCTCGCCCAGCCGCTGCTGCAACTGCTCGCCGCTGAGCAGCAGTGGGGCGCCGTAAGCCACGCCGCCCGCGAGCAGCAAGACAACCAGGCTCACGCCCAGCCATGGTTTGATGTATCGCATCGCTTCCCCTCCCTTTGTTGCTGCCGGCTAGGCCGCAGGGCGGCCCGGCAGGGGCAGGAAGAACGGCGGCTGGTCGCGCTTGCCCGGCCGGTTCTCCTGCAGGGACTTGTCCACGATGAGGTTGCCGTTCAAGTCGAGGGAGATGGCAGCGCGGTAAAGCGGCACCGGCGCCGGCCCGGCCACGTTGTCACCGTTGAGCAGGAAGACGCTGCCGTGGCACGGGCACTTAAAGCGCGCCTCGTCGCCAAACCAGATGGGGGTGCAGCCCAGGTGGGTGCAGATGGCAATCAGGGCATAGATGCCCTCCGAGGTGCGGATCATCCACACCCGCTGTGACTTCTTAAAGCGCGTGCTCACCTCGCCCACTTGGTAGTCTTCGGGCTTGCCGGCCACGAAGCGCTTGGCCGGCTCGTACAGAACGCGGGGGAAGAAAAAGCGCGCCGTGGCCACTGCCAGGCCAAGGAAAAAGGAGGCAAAACTGCCCCAGCCCAGCCAGGCAAACAGCCGGCGGCGCGTCACCGGGGTTTCGCGCAACTCGTGGCGTGTATCCATAGGGACACCTCCTCACCGACACGCCAATGACACCACTGAGGGAAAAAGACCAGGCGTTGGGCAAAAGCGGGGGCAGCGCTTACCGCGGGGGAGGAAAGAGGCGCAGGGGGTGGCCGGCCACCCGCAGGCCGGCCCGTGGTAGGGGACCCCAGGCAAGGCGGCGCAGGCCGGCCACCTGCGGGCCGAAGGGCGGCAGCCAGGGCTGCGGGCACAGACGCTGGCCGTCGTGGCCCGAGCCCGCCGCCACACACCCCAAGAGCGCTGCCAGCCAGGCGGCGACCAAGACCAGCGCCAGGCTGGCAAGCAGCCACTGTCGCCGGGGGTTATTCCTCTTCGCGCAAGACACGGCGCATGTCCTCATACTCTTGCCGGCTGATCTCGCCGCGCGCGTAGCGCCGCTGCAAGATCTCCAGGGCGCTTTCGGCGTGCCGCCCGCCGTGCCGCCCGGGGGTGCCGGCGCTCAGCAGCCAGCGGACAAGCAGCACCAGGGCCACGATGAGGGCGGCCCAGAAAAGCACCATGGTGAGCATCATGCCGATGCCCCAGCTTCCCCACATCATGTGGCCCCAGGGCCCCCAGTCAGGGCCGTTGGCCGCGGCCACCGGCATCCAGAAGCCGTATCACATCCTTACCTCCTTTGGCCAAGCAGCCCGTGCCGGCACCCCGGTACCGCCTGGGCCGCTTCCTCCAGCTTCGCCACCTGTAGCCAGAGGCCGCGGTGGCCCACGATGCGCACCTTTTCTCCTGCCGCCACCGGGGTGGTGGCCCGCGCGTACCAGAGCTGGTGGCGGTAGCGCACCCGGCCTTCGGGGCGCAGGTCTTCCACCGCCTCTGCGAGCTCGCCGTGCATGGCTTCGATGCCGCTGCTGGGCGGCCGGCGCATCCCCTGCACGGCGAGCACCGTCACGCCGGCCGTAAGCGCCACCAGCCCCAGGTAAAGCGGCAGCGCCACCCCGAAGTCGAGAACCCAGAAGAGGGGCAGCCCCAGGAGGGGCAGCAGTCACAGCACGTGGCACATCGCAGCGCCCTCCTTACTGCGGCAGCTGCGGCCGGAAGCGGCGCAGGCGCAGGGAGTTGCTCACCACCGACACCGAGCTCATGGCCATGGCAGCGGCGGCAATCGCCGGGTTGAGCAGCAAGCCGGCTACGGGATAGAGCACCCCAGCAGCGATGGGGATGCCCAGGATGTTGTAAATAAACGCCCAGAAAAGATTCTGCTTGATCACCCGCATGGTGCGCCGCGACAGCTGCATGGCGGTCACCACGCCGCGCACGTCGCCGCTCACCAGCGTGATGTCGGCCGCTTCCATGGCGATGTCGGTACCGGTGCCGATGGCAATCCCCACGTCGGCCTGGGCCAGCGCCGGGGCGTCGTTGATGCCGTCGCCCACCATACCCACCAGCTTGCCCTCGGCTTGCAACCGCTTGACCTGGTTGGTCTTGTCCTGGGGCAAGACCTCGGCCAGCACGCGGTCGAGCCCCAGCTGGCGGCCGATGGCTTCCGCGGTGCGGCGGTTGTCCCCGGTGAGCATCAGCACCTCCAACCCCATGGCGCGCAGCGCCCGCACCGCCTCGCGGGCGTAGGGCTTAAGGGTGTCGGCGATGGCCAGCAGGCCGGCCGCGCGGCCGTCGACAGCCACGTACACCGGCGTTTTGCCTTCCTCGGCCAGCCGTTGCGCCGCTTCTTCCAGCTTGCCCAGCGGCACCTGCGCCTCGCGCAGCAGCCGCTCGCTGCCCACCAGCACCGTGTGCGCGTCCACCCGGGCGCGGAGGCCCTGCCCGGGGAGGGCGGCAAAGTCCTGGGCTTCTGCAAGCGCCAGGCCCTGCGCCTTGGCGGCTTCGACCACCGCCTCGCCCAGGGGGTGCTCCGAGCCGCGCTCGGCGGCGGCAGCCAGGCGCAGCACCTCCTCGGCGGTAAAGCCGTTGTGGGGCACGACGTCGGTTAGCGCCGGCTTGCCCTGCGTCAAGGTGCCGGTCTTGTCAAAAATGATCGCCTGCAGCTTGTGCGCCCGCTCCAGGCTGGCGGCATTTCGAAACAGCACCCCGTGCTCGGCCCCCTTGCCGGTGCCCACCATGATCGCCGTGGGGGTGGCCAGCCCCAGGGCGCAGGGGCAGGCGATGATGAGCACGGCGACGAAGTTGAGCAGGGCAAACGTAAGGGCCGGCGGCGGCCCAAAGAGCGCCCACACACCAAAGGTGACGACGGCGATGGCCAGCACCGCCGGCACGAAGATGCTGGCCACATAGTCGGCCAGGCGCTGGATGGGGGCTTTGGAGCCCTGCGCCTCTTCCACCAGCTTAATAATTTGCGCCAGCACCGTTTCCTTGCCCACGCGCGTGGCGCGCAACGTAAAGCTGCCCGTTTTGTTGAGGGTGGCGCCAAAGACCTCGTCGCCCGGCCCCTTGTCCACCGGCAGGCTTTCGCCCGTGAGCATCGACTCGTCAATGGCCGAGTGGCCCTCGACGATGACGCCGTCCACCGGGATCTTCTCCCCTGGCCGCACCCGCACCAAGTCGCCAATCTGCACCGCTTCCACGGGGAGGTCCACTTCCTGCCCGTCGCGCAGCACGCGCGCCGTCTTGGCGCGCAGGCCCATGAGCTTGCGGATGGCGGCCGAGGTCTGGCCGCGCGCCCGTGCCTCGAGCAGCCGGCCCAGAATGATGAGGGTGATGATGATGGCCGCCGTGTCGTAGTAAACGTGCGTGCCCAGTCCCAGGCGCGCAAAGAGCCCCGGCGCCAGGGTCACCGCCAGGCTGTAAGCGTAAGCCGCCGAGGTGCCAATGGCGATCAGGGTGTTCATGTCCGCGGTCTTGTGCTTCAGGGCCCGCCAGAAGCCCTGGTAAAACGGGAAGCCCACCCAGAACTGCACCGGGGTGGCCAGCAGCAGCTGCAGCCAGGGGCTCTGCAGCCAGCGCGGCACCCAGGAAACGTAAGCGCCCAGGGCGCCCAGGAAGATGGGGAAGGTGAGGGCGACGCTGGTGAGGAACTTGCGCTTCAGAGTGCGGATCTCGGCGGCGCGCGCCTGCTGCTCGCGGTCTAAGCCGGCTTCGGATTCGGCGACTTCAAGAGGCTCATAGCCTGCCTCGGCAATGGCGCGGCGCAAGGCGGCCACTTCCACCACTCCCGGCAGGTAGGTCACGGTGGCCGTCTGCGTGCCAAAGTTGACCGCGGCCGCGATCACCCCCTCGACGCCGCGCAAGGCGCGCTCGATGTGGGCGGCGCAGGACGCGCAGCGCATGCCGCCAATGGGGATGGTAACTTGCTCGCCGGCCACCTGGTAGCCCAGCGCGGCAATCGCCTCGGCAAGCTGCGCCACGCTCACCGCCGTGGGGTCAAACTGCACGGTGGCCCGCTGCGTGGCGAAGTTGACCTGCGCTGCCTGCACCCCGGGCAGGGCCTGCAAGGCCTTTTCGATGTGGGCGGCGCAGGACGCGCAGCGCATGCCGCCAATGGGCAAGTCAAGACGCCGCGTCGTGGGTTGCGTGCTCTGCATCGTCGCTCCTCCCTGGCCCTGCCGCTTGCGGCAAGGCGCGCACGATTTTTTCCAGCAGCGCCACCAGCTGGCGCTGCTCCCGGGCGCCAAGCGGCTGCAGCATGCCCAGCACCAGGCGCATGTCGGCTTCGAGGCGCTCCTGGTACAGCAGGCGGCCGCGGCCGGTCAGCCGCACCAGCACCAGGCGGCGGTCGCTTTCGCCGTGGCGCCGCTGCACCAGCCCTTTGGCCACCAGCCGGTCGACGAGGCCGGTCGCAGTGCTGAGGGCCACGCCGCAGGCGGCGGCCAGCTCGCGCATGCGGCACTCCCCCCGCTCGCCCAGCACCCGCAGCGCCTCCCACTCCGCCTCGCCCAGCGCCTGGCCGGCAGGCGCCCCGTAGACCGCCTGGCTCAGGGCGCGCAGGGCGGCGTAAAGGGCGCGGGCGTGGGCGGGAAACGCCGCCAGGGGGTGGAGGAAGCGCGCCGGGTCCTTGTCGAACAGCGCCTTGCAGGCGCGGGCGCAAAAGTAGTACGTCTCTCCTTCGTACTGCGCCTGCGCCGCCGCCTGCGCCGGCACCACCTCCATGCCACACACCGGATCGCGCACCGCGTGTCCCTCCTTGCTTCGTTTCACGAACTTTTTATATCACGAATCAGATGCCCCGTCAAGGGGCGCTTCCTCGGCCAGCAGCGCCTCAAGGAAGCGGCGCATTTTGGAGCCGTTCCAGTCCCTGATTCCCACCTCGTAAGCGGCGATGCGCCCGGCCTTGTCGAGGAGGTACGTGGTGGGAAGGCCGCGCACCTGCAGGCGCTCGCCCAGGGTGTTGCGCGGGTCGAGCAGCACCGTAAACGTCAGCCCGTAGCGGCGCACAAAAGGCGCCACCGCCTTTTCGCCTTCCACGTCGCTGGAAATGGCCAGGATGGTCAGCCCCCGCTTCTGGTAGTCGCGATGCAGGGCCTCGAGCGCGGGCATCTCCGCCCGGCACGGCGGGCACCAGGTGGCCCAGAAGTTAAGGAGCACCACCCGGCCGCGCGTGTCGGCCAGGCGCACGAGGTTGCCCTGCAAGTCGGGCAGGGTAAAGTCCACGGGGAAAGGCGCCCGCGCCGCGGCCGCAGGCGCCAGCGCTGGCGCCCGCGGCGTGGCAGCCAGCTGCCGCAGCACCAGGTAGGCAGCCAACAGCGCCAGCATGGCCACCAGCTGCCAGCCGCGGCGGCCAAGGCCTCGCCGCGGGCGCGTCGCTTCGCTCATTGGCCCGCGGCCTCCTCGCTCTGGGCGAGGTACTTCTGCGGCGCTTGCTCAAAGGCCTGCTTGCAGCCCACGGCGCAGAAGTAATACGTCTTGCCCTCGTAAACCGCGGTGGCCGCCGCCGTGGCCTCTTCCACCTCCATGCCGCACACCGGATCTTTTGCCATGGCATGCTTCCTTTTCTTCGCTGAAAAAATGTTTCGCATACAGAAGTATAGGTCGGGGAGTGACATCTGTCCACTCCTTTTGCCACTGTGGACACCTTGCCCCCCGAGCGGACAAGGTGTCACGCCGGCAAAGGCCAGGCGGCGGCCGCCGGCGCCAGGGGTGGGGCCGGCGATCCTGGCACTCTTCTTGCACCACCCCGCGGTGGCCACGCGTCCCAAGCGAGGAGGAGCAACGACCATGAAAACCACGCGTCGCACGTTTCTCAAAGGCGCCGCCGGCGGGCTGCTGGCCAGCCGCCTTCTGGGCGGCAAGCTAGAAACGCTCACCGCGGCGCCCGCGCCGGCGGCAGAGGCGGCCGGCGAGGCGTGGGTACCCACGACTTGCTGGATCGGCAAGCAGGACTGCGGCATGCTGGCCCGCCGCGTCAACGGCCGTCTGGTAAAGCTCGAAGGCAACCCCATCCACCCCCGCAACCTGGGCACCCTCTGCCCCAAGGGCATGGCCCAAATCATGGCCGTCTACGACCCCAACCGCCTCAAAACGCCGCTCATTCGCACCAACGAAAAAGGCGTGCCCGGCCAGTGGCGGCAAGCCTCCTGGGACGAAGCCCTGAGCCTGGTGGCGAAAACGCTGCGCGAGGTGCGCGCGCGCGACCCGCGGCGGCTGGTGTGGCAGAAAGGCCGCAGCAAGGCCAGCGCTTTCTATGACACTGCCTTTGTCAAGGCCACCGGCGCCACCAAGCTGCACCACGGCGCTTTCTGCTCCGATGCCGGCTACCGCGCCTGCGAGTACACCATCGGCCTGCACGGAGTGCTGCACCCCGATTTTCGCCACACGCGCTACTTGCTGGCCTGGGGCTGGAACCTTACCGGTGCCGGCGGCAACAAGCTCTGCTGGATCACCTGGCCGCAGCAGATGACCGCCGCCCGCGAGCGCGGCATGAAAATCGCCGTCATCGACCCGCGCCTGCGCGGCGCCGGTCCCTTCGCCGACCGCTGGCTGCCCATTCGCCCCGCCACCGACCTCGCCCTGGCCTTGGCCCTGTGCGCCGAGGTGGTGCGCCGTGGCGCCATCGACCGCGACTACCTGCGCAAGCACACCAACGCCCCCTTCCTGGTGCAACCCGACGGCTACTTTCTGCGCCGCGACGGCAAGGAGCAGGTGTGGGACACGGGCAGCGGCGCCCCCCAGCCCTACGACGCCCCGCAGGGGCAGCCGGCCCTGGAGGGCACGTTTACCTATGAAGGCCAGATCCTCAAGCCCGCCTTCCAGGTGCTCAAAGAGCACCTCGCCCAGTACTCCCCCGAGTGGGCGGCTTCCATCTGCGGCGTGCCCAGCGACCACATTTACTGGCTGGCGCAGGACCTGATCGAGCATGCCATGCTGGGCAGCACCGTGGTCGTCGACGGCATCCCCCTGCCCTACCGCCCGGTGGCCATCATGGCCTACCACGTGGCGCAGCAAGAACTGGGCTTCCAGCTGACGCGCGCCTTGCTCCTGCTCATGATGCTGCTGGGCAGCATCGAGGCGGTGGGGGGACAGCGCATCGACTTTACCTGGAAGCTGCACGAGAACTTCAAAAAGCTCGACGAAATCGAGATCAAGGACCCGCCGTACAACATTTACCTCAAGGACAGCAAGTTCTTCCCCATCAACAGCAACAACTCGGCGCTGGTGGCCAAGGTGATGCAGGATCCCGCCAAGTACGGCGTCGACACCCTGCCGGAGATGGCCATCGTGCACATGGCCAACCCGGTGCTTTCTTTTGGCTCCAAGCCCGACATCATCGAGGGCTACAAGAAGTTCAAGTTCGTGGTGGTGATCGACGCCTGGCTTTCGGAGACCGCCGATCTGTTTGCCGACGTGGTGCTGCCTGCCGCCACCCTGGAAAAGTACGAGGGGCCGCTCAGCGCCACCGACCAGTACACCGACGCCGTGGCCTTGCGCTTGCCGCCCATGGCGCCGCTATACCAGGCGCGCGGCGAGATCGACATCTACCTCGACTTGTGCGAGAAGGCCGAGCTCCTCTACGGCAAGGGCGGTTACCTCGACCACCTCAACCAGGCTCTCAAGCTCAAGGGCCCTTACGCTTTGCCCCTGGACCAGAAGCCGGCGGTACGCGACATCTTTGACCGCTGGGCCAAGAGCCAAGGCCTCAAGGAGGGTATTGCTTACTTTGAGAAGCACGGCGTGTGGGTCAAAGGGTCGATTCCGGCCAAGAAGTACTACGGCTACGCCCAGGAGCCGCCCTTTGGCGGCATCCGCCACCGCCTCTACGGCGAGTCGCTGTTGCGCTACCGCGACACCATGCGCGCCAAAGGGGCCGCGGAGATCTACTGGCGCGACTACACGCCGCTGCCCACCTGGCGCCAGCCCACCATGGAAGGCTCGCCCGCGCAGTACGACCTCTACCTGATCAGCTACAAGCTCATCGAGTTCAAGCAGTCGCGCAGTAGCTTCATCCCCTTGCTGGCGGAGCTGGCGCCGGAGCAGCGCCTGGACATCAACCCGCGTACTGCGCGCGCCCGCGGCATCGCCGACGGCGACGAGGTGTGGGTGGAGTCGCACAACGCCGTTACCGGCGAGACGCGCCGGGTCAAAGTCAGAGCGCGCTACACCGAGGCCATCCGCCCCGACACGGTGGGCATGCCGCACCACTACGGCATGTGGGTGCACCCCTGGGCCAAGGGGCAGGGGCCGGCGGCCAGCGAGCTCTTCTTTACCGGCGAGGGCTACGTGGCCAACACCGCCGACCAGTCTTTCCACGTCAAAGTGCGCGTCTACCGCGCGTAAGGAGGCGCCATGGCACGCTACGGCATGGTGATCGACCTCGACCGCTGCACCGGCTGCCGTGCCTGCGTCGAGGCCTGCAAAGTCGAAAACAACACGCCGCGGGGCAGCTTCTGGATGCACGTCTTTCGCTTCGAAGAAGGCGAGTTCCCCAACACCCGCGTCTGGTTTATGCCGCGGCCTTGCATGCACTGCGACAACCCGCCCTGCGCCAAGGTCTGCCCGGTGGGGGCGCGCTACAAGCGCGACGACGGCCTGGTGGCCACCGACTGGAAGCGCTGCATCGGCTGCCGCTACTGCGAGGTGGCCTGCCCCTATGGGGTCAACTGCTTCAACTGGAAGTCGCCAGAAAAGAACTACTACCTTGACTGGCAGGACCCCGAGCTCACCGCCCGCACCAACGGCGCCATCCCGCCCTACAAAAATCCCGACCTCGAGGGACGCTACGGGCCCGAGCAGCGCCACGTGGCCGGCGGCGGCCACCTCAAAGGGGTGATGGAGAAGTGCACCTTCTGCGTGCACCGGGTGGAGAAGGGCCTGTCGCCGGCCTGCGTTGCCAATTGTCCCCTGTTTGCCCTGCACTTTGGCGACCTCGACGACCCTGACAGCAACGTCTCGCGCCTGCTGCGCGAGAAGCGCTCTTTCCGCCTCCTGGAAGAGCTGGACACGCAGCCGCGCGTGCACTACGTGGGCAGCGGCCATGCCCCGGGGGCAGAGGCGCGCCAGATCGAACACGTCAAAGGGAGGATCTGAGCCATGGCGGTGCAAGAACGCCTCGAACGGCTGCCTTACGGCCTTGGCCGCTTCACCCCCGCCTGGTACGCCCTGGCGGGGGTGCTTCTGGCGCTTGTCGCCTTGGGCGCTTATGCCTACCTGCGGCAGCTCATTGAAGGGCTGATCGTCACCGGGCTGCGCGACCTGGGAACCATGCGCGGCGCGGCGTGGGGGCTGTACATCACGTTTGACATTTACTTCGTGGGCGTCAGCTTTGCCGGCATCACCATGGCGGCGCTCATCCGCCTGCTCAACCTGGAAGCGCTCAAGCCGGTGTCGCGCATGGCGGAGCTGCTGACCATCATCGCCCTGCTGCTGGCCGGGCTGGTGATCCTGCCCGACCTGGGCCAGCCGCTGCGGGGCATTGTCAACCTCTTTGTCTACGCGCGGCCGCAGTCGCCCTTTTTCGGCACCTTCACCCTGGTTATCGCCGGCTACCTCTTTGCCAGCCTGGTGTACTTCTACCTGGATGGCCGGCGCGATGCCGCCCTGTGTGCCCAGGTTCCCAGCCGCCTGCAGGGCTTCCACCGTCTGTGGGCGGCTGGCTACCGCGACACTCCGGCCGAGCGCCAGCGGCACGCCCGCACCAGCTTCTGGCTGGCCATTGCCATCGTGCCGCTGCTGGTGACGGCGCACTCCACCCTGGGCTTTGTCTTTGGCCTGCAGGTGGGGCGGCCGGGCTGGTTCAGCGCCTTGCAGGCCCCGGGCTTTGTGGTCATGGCCGGGGTCTCTGGCATCGGCCTGCTCCTTGTCGTGGCCGCCATCCTGCGCCGCGTCTTGCGTCTGCAGGAAGAGCTGACGCCGGCGGTCTTTGCCTGGCTGGGGCGGCTGCTTCTGCTGCTCATCGTGATTTACCTCTACTTCACCGCCGTCGAGCTTCTGACGTCGCTTTACGCCGGCCATCACCACGAGGTGGCCCTCACGCGGGCGCTGCTGGTGGGCGAGTACAGCGCCCTCTACTGGGTGTCGATGGGCAGCTTGGTGCTGGCCTTGCTGCTGCTGGTGGGGCAGGTGGCGCTGCGCGCTTACAGCATCCCCTTGCTGGTGTTGAGCGGCCTGCTGGTCAACGTGGCGGCCATTGGCAAGCGCTACCTCATCGTGGTGCCGTCGCAGACGCACGGGGCGCTGCTGCCTTACGGGGTGGGCTGGTACGCGCCGACGTGGGTGGAGTACAGCATTATTTTGGGCCTCTTCGCCTTGGGAACCTTCCTCTACGCCCTCTTCGTGAAGGTCTTTCCCATCGTGGAGGTGCCCGCGGTGCAGGGAGGAAAGCGCTGATGCGGACCGTGCTGGCCATTCTCATGGTGCTTTGCGGCTTTGCCCTGCAGGCGGTGAGCTACTTCTTCCTCGCCGCACCGCTGGGCATTCCCAGCGGGCCGGAGTACAGCAACCCGCGGCTGCCCCTGGCGCCGCTGCTGTTC
Source organism: Candidatus Tectimicrobiota bacterium (assembly GCA_026005175.1). Classification (GTDB taxonomy): domain Bacteria; phylum Tectomicrobia; class Entotheonellia; order Entotheonellales; family Entotheonellaceae; genus BPKO01. The sequence goes on along the minus strand of BPKO01000002.1, from coordinate 260,021 downwards.
ATCCTCGGGGTGATGCTGGTCTTCCTGGCAGCGGTGGTCTACGAGCTGCTGCCGGAGCGGGAGCAGGCCTGATGGCCACCTGTGAGGCCGGCGAGCTGGCCCGCCTGCGCCAGGCGCTCTACCGGGTCTTTGCTACTGCCCTGCTACCTCCGGTGGCGGAGCGGCTGCAAGCGCTGCAAGAGGCGAGTCAGGCCTTTGGCGGGCTGGCGTGCTTTGCCTTCTACGGCGCCTGGCAGCGGCTCGCCTCGGGGCTGCAAGCGCCGCCGCCGGCCGCGGTCCTGGCAGAGGCTTACGAGGGGTTGTTTGCGGCCAGCGGTGCCCCTTGCCCGCTGCAGGCCTCGGCCTACCTGGCAGTACCGGGGGAAGCCACGGGGCGGTTGCTGGCCGAGCTGCTGCACCGCTACGCGCAGCTGGGCCTGGCGCCCACCGCGGGCAGCAGCGCGGACCACGCCGCGGTGCAGCTCGAAGCGATGGCTTTTCTCTGCCAGCGCGAGGCGCAGGCCTGGGAGGAGCGGGATGTCGCCGCAGCGCGGCAGGCCCTGGCAGAAGAGGCCGCCTTTCTTGGTCCTTACCTGCTTTCCTGGCTCCCGCTCTGGGCGCGGCGGGTGCAGGCCGCGGCCGGGGAGGGCTTTTACGGCCGAGTCGCCGCGGCAGCGGAGGCCTTTGTCATCCATGAGGGCGACTATCTGCAACTCGTACAACGTCAAGGAGCACAGCATGCGCACGGCAGTGCTCGTCTGTGATCACCTCCCTGCTGCCGAGGGACTGTGCTGCGACCTGGCGGCTGGCCTTGCCGAGGTGGTGGCGCAGGTGGTGCCGCGACTGTGCCGGCAGCCGCGGCAGATGGCGGCGCCGCTGCGGGCGGCGGCACCGCAGCGCCTGGTGCTCGGGCTGTGCGCGCCGGTGCAAGACGTGGCGGAGATGCAAGCGCAGGCGCGCGCCGCCGGGCTCGACGCCCTGGGGGTGGAAGTGGTCCTCCTGGAGGGAGCCGGGGCGCGGGCGCCGCTGCTGCTGGCGGCAGCGGTGGCGCGGGCGCGGGCGTTTGCCGGCAGCACGCCGGCGCAGGCCAAGCTTTACCTGTCGGCGCAGCTGAGCCGGCGTTCCTTGCTGCGGCTGTCGCTGCCGGTGTACGGCGCCGCGCCCAGCATCGATCCCGAGCGCTGTGCGGCCGAGGCGGGCTGCCAGGCCTGCGTCCAAGTCTGCCCGCAGGGGGCGCTGGCCTGGGAGGACGGCCGCGTGCGCTACGACAAGGCGCGCTGCGAGCCCTGTGGCCTGTGCGTGACCGCGTGCCCGCGCGGCGCCATTACCAATCCGGCCGCCACCCCGGCGCAGCTCGAGGCGCAGGTGCGCACCCTGCTCGACCCGGCGCGGGGCACGCTCTGGCCGCGCGGCCTTGTCTTTACGTGCCAGCAGGCGCCACCCGCGCTGGCGGCCTGGCACCCGGGCTGGCTGCCGGTGGCCTTGCCCTGCGTGGCCATGGCGCCGCCGGCCTGGCTGCTGGCGCCCCTGCTGCTGGGGGCCGGCGCCGTGGGCGTGCTGCCCTGTGCGGAGGGATGCCGGCGCGGTCAAGAGGAGCGGATCGCGGCGCGCGTGGCGTACAGCCAGGCCTTCTTGCAGGCCCTTGGCGCCCCGGCCGAGCGGGTTAGCCTCTGCGCGGCCCTCGACCGGCCGCCGCCGGCCGGGGAGGCGCCGCTTCCCCTGGTTGCACCTTTTGCCGCGGGGGCCACGGCCCGCGTGCTTGCCGCCCTGGCGGCGCGCTACGGGGCGCCGGCAGACCTGGTGCTCGAGCATGCCGCCTCGCCGCTAGGGGTCATCGAGGTACGGCAGGCGGCGTGCACCGGCTGCGGTCGCTGTGCCCTGAGCTGTCCCACCGGCGCCTTGGTCTTTGCGCAGCAAGCGCAGGGCGTCACGCTCTCCTTCGATGCCACCCTTTGTGTGGCCTGTGGCCAGTGCCTGCCCCGCTGCCCGGAGGCCGGCGCCATCGCGCTGCGGCGGCGCACCGACCTGGGCCGCCTGGCGCAGGGGCGGCAGGTGGTGTACAGGGAAGCCACGGCGCGCTGCCAGGCCTGTGGCGCCGCCATTGCCCCGCAGGCCATGCTGCGCCGCCTCGCGGCCCTGCTGGGGCCGGAGTTGGCGGCCACTGCCGCGCTGCTTGGGAAGTACTGCCCCGACTGCCGCCCCCTGGCCTCCCCGGCCGGGCTTCACCGAAGTGGGGAGAAGGCGTAAGCAGGACCTCGTCCCGCTCGGCGATTGTGTTCCCCGGACTTGGCGCGGTACAATGGGGACGGCAGAATGCCGTTTTGCGCTATCCACAACGAGCCCCGGCTTACTTTGGCCCGCTGGTGCGCCGTGTTCGCGTCCTCTCTGCCGATGCACTGGACGCGCTGCTCGAAGACGCTGTGGCCAGGGGGCCGCTCTCAGAAGCCGAAGCCCAGGACGTCGCCTGGCACGGCAGCGCCGGGTGTGGCAGCTCCTTGACGGCCAGGTGGTGGCGCCGGAGCCGGCAGCTGGCAGCTCCGCGTAACCCCTACGACTTCACAGCCCATGGGCATACCCTTCTTCACCGTGCCAGCAGCAATGGTGAGACGCCGTGGTTGTGGTCCATCGGCAAACAGGTTGATGGTGCGGGCGTTAGAATCTCCCCGGGCTACGGGGACCGTAGGCGGTAGCAAGAGCCCAAGGATGAGAAGACCCAGGAGCATGCTTATACTCCGTATCTTCCGTCTCTCCTCGTTAAGCCTCCAAGGGGTCTTTTGCTTCTCGGGCACAGAAGAAGTTGTATAGCGGCACGAAGACCACTGCGGCGTAGCACCCAAGCAGGAAACTCTCGCCCAGTCCCAGGAAGAAGTGCCCCAGGCTCAGCCACTGTAAGCCCGGCAGCAAGACTTCCCAGATCTTCTGGGTGCCCAGGGCAGGCCAGAGCACCCAAAGGAGCACGTCGAGCAGATAAGAAATGGTCAAGAAGCCTCCCAGAGCCAGCGCCACCGGACGTAGACGTACCCTTCCCGCCATCGGCGTTCCTCCTCATGCCCCACGTTGTCCACGTCTCCTCCCCAGAGATACGCTTCGCATCGGCGCCATGCGCCACTGGAGCAGTGGCCCCCAGGCCGATGCCGGCTTGGAGCCCGCTCGTTGCCGTCGTCCATTCACGCCCCTAGCCCAAGGCCACGAGCCAGAAACCACCCAGGAGAATGAGGCGAGGGGTCCTCCGTGCGTCAAGGGCTGGCGTTCAGGGAGGCTCCTGGCTGTGGCACCCAGACGCCTCAACCTAACCTTCAACGGCCGACAGCAGAAGCGCGCGTCGTGTCATCGATACGAGGGCTTCCCCAGCGGGCGTGAAAGAAGTTGTAAATAGGGGTAAACACCAACCCGGCATAGACGCCGTATTGGTAAACACGTAAATATCCGGGTCACAAGCCGCTTCGCGGTTGATGGTCTCCAGCATGGTCCAGCCCTCTGGATCGTCCCCGGCCATGGCCCCCTACCAGCGCCAGTTGCACTTCAGGGCGGCGAGCCTTCACCAGGCGATAAGCGGCAATTACCCCCAGCGGGTCCTTCCAGGGATCGAAGCGGGCCACCTGCAACAGCAGCGGCCGGCGGAGGTCTACGCCAGCGTCGGCGAGCACCTGCCGGCAGAGCTCCTGCGGCAGCGCCATGTTCTTCGTGCTCAGCGGGTCGATCGCCGGGGGAATGAACGCCAGCCGCGGGCCGTGGAGATCCGGAGGGCAAAATTCCCGCAGGGTGAACACGGCCGCGTCGTAGGCTTCGATGTAGGGTTTGAGAAATGCCCAGACCTGGGGATTGGGCGTAGAGCTGTCGATGTGACAGCGCCAGATCCAGCGCCCTGTCGAGTGCGGCGCGAAGTAACGCAGCGCCGCCGGCTGGGGATCGTGCACCATGTAAACGTCGTAATGCTCGGCGAGCATGGCGGCGCAGGTGCGGTTGCGCGCCAGATAGGCCTCCTGGAGCGCCGCGGTGAGCTCCAGGGCTGCGCCTTGCAAGGCATTGTGCAAGCGCTTGGTGAGGGCAAAAAAGGCCGGATCCCCGTGGATCAGGCGCCACTCGACTTTTAGCCCAAGGGCGCGCAGCAGCGGCACCTGGCGGCCGAGCAGTTCTGCCACGCCACCGCCGGCGGCGGTGGCGTTGATCTGGCAAATGCGCACGCCGGCCAGCGCCTTGGCCAGGGCTTTGAGCTCATCGATCAGCGCCTCACCCACCAGGGGCCGGTAATTCTCGGGATTGGTCGCCGGAGCACAACAGTGCCATCCAAGATGAACTTCAGGTAACATGTCTTCCCTCCTTGGCCACCACGTCCGTCCAGCTGCGCCTCAGGCATCGAAGGCCCTGTACCTGCCTGGGGCCAGGAACTGCTGCCAGTGGCCGCGCCTGGGAAAGAACATGGGCACGCGCTGCTGATAAGCCAGGTACGTAGCGCCGAAACGGGCCAGCAGCTGCTGTTCCTCGCGCCTGGCGAGCCGGTAGTACGCCCAGACGATGAGGGGGAACAGCACCAGGGTGGGAATCGTGGGCCAGTGCACGAGCTGACCCACAATGGCCAGGAAGATGCCCGTATACTGCGGGTGGCGCACCAGCCCGTAGAGGCCCGTGGTGGCCAACCGCCCTTCCCGGGTGGCCAGGTAGACTTCCCGCCAGCCCTCAACGAGCAGGGAGAGGCCGAAAAAGACCAGGGTATAGCCGACGAGCATCTCCAGCATGGCACCCAGGTCTCCCCAGCCAAAAAGGGTGGCCCAAAGGTGCCCGCTTTGGTGCAACCAAGGGATGTCCAGACCAAGCCAGCCGCTGAGCAGGTAAAGGGTCAGGGGAAAGCCGTACATCTCGGCATAGAGGGCAATGATAAACGCCTGGATAAGCCCGGCGCGCGTCCACTCCTTCCAGCTCTGCGGCGCCACGTAGCGATAGAGGATCCAGGAGACGATGACGACCATGACGATGGTGAGTCCCCAAGCTCCTCCGGGCGGTGCAGAAGTCTCCATGGCTCCTTCTCCTCCTACTCGACCACGAGCTTGCCGCGAAACATGCCCATCTGGCAGGCAAATTCGTACTCCCCGGGCTTCTCGGGAAGCAGTTCTATGTCCACCACTTCGCCAGTGGGCAGCTTGGCACTCTTGTTAAAGTCCGGAAACAGCACCATTTCCGAACAGGCGGCCGTCTCCTCGCGCCGGAAGTGCAAGCGCACCGGCTTGCCGTGCTGCACCACGATCACGTCCGGGGTGTAGCCGCCTTTGACCAGGATCATGGCTTCTTGATAGCCGCTGCGGGTGACCGCAGCGCGCGTGCCGCGGGTCTTCTTCAGCCAGAAGAACCAGACGATAAAGGCCACCAGCCCGAGGCCAAAGACGGTAACGAGCACACGATCAGGGGTCATGCTATTCCTCCTTTGGGTTTGAAGGAGCGGAGACGGTTGGCGTTGCTCACCACGGTCACCGAGCTAAAGGCCATGGCAGCGGCGGCAAGCAGGGGCGACAGCAGGGTGCCAAAGAAGGGGTAGAGCAGCCCCATGGCCACCGGGATGCCCAGGGCGTTGTAAATAAAGGCGCCAAAGAGGTTCTGGTAGACATTGCGCATGGTGGCGCGGCTGATCTCGATGGCCATGACCACGCCCATGAGGCTGCCCTTGATGAGGGTGATGTCGCTGGCCTCGATGGCCACGTCGGTGCCGGTGCCAATGGCCATCCCGATGTCGGCTTGTGCTAGGGCCGGGGCATCGTTGATGCCATCGCCCACCATGGCCACCACCTTGCCTTCCAGTTGCAGCTTCTGCACTTCGTGCGCCTTGTCCCGCGGCAGTACCTCGGCCAGCACCCGGTCGACGCCCGCCTGGCGGGCGATGGCCTCGGCGGTGCGGCGGTTGTCGCCGGTGAGCATGATGACCTCCAGCCCCATGTGGCGCAGGGCGGCGATGGCCGCCTTGGAGTCGGGCTTGAGGGTGTCGGCCACCGCCACCAGCCCGGCCAGCCGGCCATCTCCGGCCACGAACATCGGGGTCTTGCCATCGGCGGCGAGTCGCTCCCAGTCGGCCAGTAGGGGACTGGTCTCGATGCCGTGTTTCTGCATCAGCCTGGCATTGCCCAGTAACACCTGGTGCTCCCCCACCTGGCCGCGGACGCCGTGGCCGGGGATGGCCGCAAAGTCGGTGGCCGCTTTCAGGGCAAGGCCGCGCTCTAGAGCCCCCTGCACGATGGCCTCGCCCAGGGGGTGCTCCGAACCTCGCTCCAGGGAGGCGGCGAGGCGCAGCACCGCCTCGGCCTCCCACCCCGGCGCCGGTACCACGTCGGTAAGGGCTGGCTTGCCTTGGGTGATGGTGCCGGTTTTGTCTAGGACGATGGTCGTCAGGCGCTTGGCCGTCTGCAAGGCATCACCGGAGCGAATGAGAATGCCGTGTTCGGCGGCCTTGCCGATGCCCACGGTGAGAGACGTCGGGGTGGCCAGCCCCAGGGCGCAGGGGCAGGCGATGATCAGGGTGGTCACCAGCACGACGGTGGCGTAGGCCAGGCGCGGCTCGGGGCCGAGGTTGTACCAGGCGACAAAGGCCAAGACGGCGAGGATCAGCACCGCCGGCACGAAATAGCCGGCCACCACGTCCACCACCCGCTGGATGGGCGCTTTTGAGCCTTGGGCGTCCTGCACCATGCGAATGATGTTGGCCAGCGCCGTATCTTTGCCGACTTTGGTGGCGCGGAAGCGAAAGCTGCCGGTCTTGTTCAGGGTGCCGCCGATGACTTCGTCGCCAGGGCGCTTTTCTACCGGCAGCGACTCGCCGGTGAGCATTGACTCGTCTACGGCGCTGCTGCCTTCAAGGACGATGCCATCCACCGGGATCTTTTCGCCCGGCCGCACCACCACCACGTCGCCCACCAGCACTTCTTCCACGGGCAGGTCGACTTCCTGCCCCTGGCGCACCACGCGGGCGGTTTTGGCCTGCAGGCCGATGAGCTTTTTGATGGCCTCCGAGGTTTTGCCCTTGGCCTTCACTTCCAGGGCCATCCCCAGCACCACCAGGGCCACCACCACCGCCGAGACGTCCCAAAATACCTCGGCCAGGGCCTGCTCGGGAAACCACTGCGGGAAGAGCACCGCCACCGCCGAGTAGAGGTAAGCGGCCGAGATGCCCAGGGCGATAAGGGTGTGCATGTTGGCAGTGCGGTGCTTGAGGGCAGCCCACATGCCGCTGTAGAACTGCGAGCCCGACCACAGCAGCACGGGCAGCACCAGGATACCCAGGAAGCCCCACACCAGGCGCCGCTCCAGACTGCCCGGGGGCAGCCACGCCCGCAGTCCCGGAATCAGATCGGGGTAACTCAGCACGATCACCGGCACCGAAGTGGCGGCAGCAAACCAGAACTTGCGCAGCAGGGTGCGGTACTCCTGCTGGCGCGCGAGGTCTTCCTGGCTCACGGCAAGGTCGCTGGCCGGGGGGGCTTCCGTCGCTTCATAGCCGCTGGCGGCCACAGCGCTTTTGAGGCCGGCGAAGTCGACCAGGCTCGGCAGGTACTCCACCTCGGCCTGGGCCAGGGCAGGGTTGACGGTAGCGGCGATGACCCCAGGGGTCTGGCGCAGCGCCTGCTCCACCGCGCTGACGCAGGAAGCACAGGTCATGCCCTTGATGGTCAAGCGCACGCGGGCGCTGCCCGGCGTGTAGCCACTGGCGCGAAGGTGCTGGCAGAGGTCGCCCAGCGTCACGCGGGTAGGATCGTAAGTGAGGGTGGCCACGCCGGTGGTGGGGTTGACCACCGCCTGCTGCACCCCGGGCAGCGCTTGCAAGGCCAAGGTGAGGTGGGCAGCACAGTGGGCGCAGCGCAAGCCCACGACCGGAATGGCGGCCGTGGTCACCGCCGCGGCGCGGGGACTAGCATGGCTAAGGGACTCCTGCAGCATGGCCTCTCCTTCTTCAATCGAATATTTCGTGTAACGAAATAATAAGGCATGGACAAAGGCCTGTCAAGGGGGGAGAGGCGATTTTTTTCCGGCTTCGGCGATCTGGCAGGGGTAGGCGGCGGGCCTGGCGGGCCTCAGGTGCCCAGCAGGGCGCGCAGGGTGGGCAGGGCGCGGCGGGCGGCTTCTTCTCCGGCGCGGATGCAGGCCTCGGTGTGGGCAAAGTCGAACATGTGGAGGGGCTTTTCGAACTGCGGTCGCAGCACCAGGTCGGCCAGGGCCAAGCGCAGCCGCTTGTGGTGGCGCGAGCAGATCTCAAAGGCGCGCAGGAAGGCGTCGAGGCCGTTGCGCACCGTGCCGCGCAGCGTTTCTTGGTCCACGTCTACCGCCACCACCACCTCCACCCCCATGTCGCGCACCACGTCCACCGGCACCACGTCGACGATGGCGCCGTCGGCCAGCAGCCGCTCCCCTTGTGCTACCGGGGGAAAGAAGCCAGGCACGGCAGCGCTCGCCTGCAGCGCCGGCACCGCCGGCCCGTGGCGGAAAATCACCCGCTCGCCGCTGATGAGGTCCACGGCCACCACCGCCAGGGACAGCCGCCCCTCTTCCAGCGCCTTGTGCAGGGTGAGCTTTTGCAGGGGCTCCACCACCAGGCTTTCGGGAAAGACGCCCCAGCCAGAGAGGTTGTCAAGAAGGAAGCGCTCGGCTTGGATGAACTGCCGCACCGGCTGCAGGAAGGCGGGCAGCGCCTCTTCGACAAAGCGCAGCCGGCTGGCCAGCATGGCGCCCAGCTCGCTTACCTGCTGGCGCAGGCTGGCCAGGCTGCCGGGCGGGTTGAGGGCGTAGGCGGCGCCGACGATGGCCCCCATGCTGCTGCCGGCAATGGCGTGCACGGGCAGGCCCGCCTCTTCCAGCACCGCGAGCACCCCGAGGTGGGCCAGGCCGCGCACCCCGCCGCCACCCAGGGCCAGGCCAAGGCGCGGCCCCCTTTTCTCTGCCGCGGGTTCCATGTCGCCTCCCTTGCCGCGCGTGGCTTGCAAGCGTATTGTGCCACAGCGGGCCGGCAGGCGGCAAGGCGCGGCGGGCGCCCGTCTCACTCCAAGCCCAGGCGATGCATGTCGGCCCTCGTCAAAGCCGAAGTAGTGCCCCCAGCTCGTGCAGCACCGTGATGCGGATCTGCTCGCGCAACGCCTGCCGCGTGCGGCAGGCACGCTGCAGCGGCCGGCGAAACAGCAGGATGTGGTCGGGAAGGGGGGGTGCCTCGCCAAACGTGCGCTGTGGCAAGGGCACGCCCACATAGAGCCCAAAGAGGGGCTCGTCGGGGGCGTAGCCCAGCTCGGCAAGCAGCTCGGGGGAAGGGTCGTCTTCGATGAGGATGCTCACGTTGCGCAGGGCACGGCGCAGCGAGAGCGGCAGCGAGGGCCAGCACCTCTTCGACAACCTGCTCGAAGTCGCCGCGGGGGTCTCCGGCGGCAGGGCGTCTGGCGCGACGCGTCATGGGGGACTCCTTCTGGCTTGCCTTCAGGGGCGCCCTTTAACTTGCGCCCGCGTGGCGGCAAAGTCGGCGGCGGTGAGGCAGACCTCTTCTAGCTCCGGTGGCGTCAGGCCAATGGGGTCTTTACCCCGCGCCGCCGCCCACCCGCCTGAGAGCTTGAAACGCCGCTGCCTGACACCACAGCTCGATGTCGGCACCGCTCCAGCCCGCGGTCTGGGCCACCAGCGCCGCCACGTCGAGGTCGGCGGCTACCGGCTTGCGGCGCAGGTGCACGGCAAAGATCTGGTGCCGTGCCGCGGCGTCAGGTAGCGGAATCTCGATGCAGACGTCGAAGCGCCCCGGCCGGCGTAGCGCCGCGTCGATGTCTTGCGGGCGGTTGGTGGCGGCCAGCACCACCACTCCGTGCAAGTCCACCAGGCCCGTCGAGCTGCACCATCAGCTCGGCCAGCGCACGGCGCGTGGCCTCGTGCAGGTGGCCGTCACGGGTCACGAAGAAGCCGTCCAGCTCGTCGATGAAAACAATGGACGCGGCGCCCGGCCCGCACGTGGTGGCGGGCGCGGGCAAAGAGGCGGGCCGATGTTGCCGCTCCGTCTCGCCATACCACGCCGAGGCCAGGATCGCGCGGCGACACAGTAAGAAACGCCGCTCCCGACACCGCCGCCAACACCTTGGCCAAGGTGGTCTTTCCCGTACCCGGCGGGCCGCCACCAGCAGCACCCCTTTGGGTGGCCGCAACCCCAGGCGCTGCAGCGCGGCAGGGTTTTTCAGGGGTAGCTCGATCCACTCGCGCAGCTGCTGCTGCACCGGTGCCAGGCCGCCGAGGCAGGACCAGTCGTAGCCGCGCACCTCAGCTTCCCAGGTAAGCGATTCCACGTGGTTTTGTCCTCCCTTGACCCGTATGCAGAGTATAGCACAGACCCTTGGGTCCACGTGAAACAGGGGCCAGCACGCGCGGCAGCCGGCCGCCAAAAAAGTAGCCTGTCCCCTTTTTTCCAAGGCCGGATAGAAGCGCCTGCACAGCACGAAAATAGTGCAGCTGCCTCATGGCGGCGCTCAGCAAAGAGGCGGTATATTTGCACTGTACCGTGCAGAAGGACCGCAGAGCCAGAGGAAAGGAGGACGCCAACCGACAAGGACCTCATTCCGGGAAGTCGGACGAGGCGCAGCCGGCAGTTCTGGTGGGCAGGGGCAGCCGGCTGCGCCGTTGTTTTTTGAGGCCGTAAGGAAGATGCCGCGAGTGCTCATTGCGCGCCAGGAGCTCGGCGCCGGCGTGGCGCGGCTGGCGGCGGCGATTCGCCGCGACTACGCGGGGCGCACGCCGCTGCTGGTGGGGGTGCTGAAAGGGGCCTTTGTCTTTCTTGCCGACTTGGTGCGGGCTCTGGACATGCCCCTGGAGGTGGACTTCGTGCAGCTCTCAAGCTACGGCCGCGGCACGGTGAGCCGCGGCGAGGTGACCGTGGTGCAGGACGTGCGGCTGCCGCTTGCCGGCCCGCCACGTGCTCGTCGTCGAGGATATCGTCGACACCGGCCACACCACACGCTTCTTGCAGAGCCACCTGGCACGGCAGCAGCCGGGCCCCTCGCTGCGCCTCTGCACCTTGCTCGACAAGCCGTCGCGCCGCGTGGTACCCGTGACCATCGATTACTGCGGGTTTTGCGTGCCAGACGTGTTCGTCGTAGGGTATGGTATTGATTGGAACGAGCAGTACCGGTATCTGCCCGACGTCTGTTTCCTGGAGGAGCACGAGCATGCGCCGCCACGCGCTGATCGCGGTGGCCAGGGGTGAGCGCCCGGCCGACTTGCTCTTGCGCCGCGCCCGCATCGTCAACACCTTCACCGCCGAAGTGGAAGAGGGCACGGTGGCCCTCTGCCAGGGCTATGTCGCCGGCATCGGCGACTATCGCCAGGGCAAGCGGGTGCTCGATCTAGAAGGCCGCTACCTGCTGCCGGGCTTCATCAACGGCCACACCCACCTGGAAAGCTCCCTCCTCACCCTGGAGCAGTACGCGCGTGCCGTGGTGCCGCGGGGCACCCTGGCGGTGGTGACCGACCTGCACGAAATCGCCAACGTCAGCGGCCTGGCCGGCATCCGCGCCTTGCTGGCCGCCAGCCGGCGGCTGCCCCTTGACCTCTTCCTCATGGCCCCTTCTTGCGTGCCGCCTACGGCGCGCGAAAGCGCCGGCGCCCGTCTCGGAGTGCAGGAAGTGCGCGCCATCCTGCGCTGGGCCCAGACCCTGGGGCTGGGCGAGGTGATGTGCGTGCCCCAGGTACTGGCCGGCGACGCCGAGGTGCTGCGCAAGGTGCAGGCGGCCGGCACCCGCCCCGTCGACGGCCACGCCCCGGGCCTCAGCGGCAAGGCGCTCAACGCCTACCTGTGCGCCGGCATCCGCTCCTGCCACGAAAGCACCTCCCTGGAGGAGGGACGCGAGAAGCTGCGGCGCGGCATGTTCCTGATGCTGCGCGAGGGCACGGCAGAGAAGAACCTGGAAGCGCTGCTGCCCCTGGTGAACGCCGACACCTACCCGCGCTGCCTGCTGGTGGTGGACGACCGCAGCTGCGTCGACTTGCTACACGACGGCGACCTCGATGCCGTGGTGCGCAAGGCCATCGCCCTAGGGCTGGAGCCCGTGCGCGCCATCCAGCTAGCCACCCTCAACCCCGCCCGCTACTTTGGCCTCCCCGACCTGGGGGCCGTTGCCCCCGGCTACCGCGCCAACTTGCTGGTGGTGGGCGACTTGCGCGCCCTCGACGTGCAGCTGGTGCTCTACCGCGGCCGCGTGGTGGCCCGCGACGGCCAGCCGCTCTTTTCCCCCAGGCCGCTGGTGGCCGCGGTCCTGGAACACACCGTGCACGTCAAGCCCTTCGCCCTGGCAGACCTCACCCTGCGCGATCGTCCCGGCCCCTTCCCGGTGATCGAGGTGATCCCCGGGCAGATCCTCACCCGCAAGCGGCTGCTTGAGCCCACGCGGCGCGACGGCGCCATCGTGGCCGATCCCGCGCGCGACTTGCTCAAGGCGGTGGTGGTGGAACGCCACCACGCCAGCGGCCGCCTCGGCCTGGGGCTGGTGAAGGGCTTTGGCCTGCGCCGTGGCGCCCTGGCCTCTTCGGTGGCCCACGACACCCACCAGCTTGTGGCGGTGGGGGCGAGCGATACCGACCTCTACGTGGCCCTTCAGGAAGTGATCCGCTTGCAGGGCGGCCTGGTGGTGGCCGCCGGCGGTCAGGTGCTCGAAGCCCTCCCCCTGCCCATTGCCGGGCTGCTGTCGCCGCAGCCGCTAGAGGCGGTGGCCGCGGCACTGCAGCGGCTCGAGGCACAGGCCGCCGCCCTGGGTGCCACGCTGCCGGCGCCTTTTGCCACCCTTTCCTTCCTGGCCCTACCGGTGATTCCGGAGCTGCGCCTCACCGACCGCGGCCTGGTGGAAGTGGGGGACGGGCAGGCTCGGTATGTACGATGACCTCGCTGACCCCGGGCACCTCGGCGCGGATGCGGTCCATCACCGCGTGGGTGAGGCGGTGCGCTTCCGCGGTGGGGAGCTGGGGGTCGACCCAGATGTGGCAGTCGACGGTGATGGCGTCCTCAAAGCCACGCGAGCGGATGCGGTGGCAGGCACGCACCCCAGGCACGGAGAGGGCCACTTTTTCGATCACCGCTGGGTCGACGCGCGCGGCGTCGGTGAGCACCGCCAGCTCCTGGCGAAAAATGCGCAGGGCGGCACGCACGATGACGCCCACGATGACCAGGGCCACAAGCCCGTCAAGAAAGGCGTAGCCGGCCGCGGCCGCCGCCAGGGAGGCCAGCACCGACAGCGAGGCATAGACGTCGGTGCGGGTGTGCTGGGCGTCAGCACTGAGCAGGGTGCTGCCCAGCTCGCGGCCGCGGCGCGCCTCGTAGCGCGACACCCCGAGGTTGACGCCCAGGGTGACCAGCATGACGGCAAAGCCCAGGGGGGTCACCTGCGGCAAGGCGCCGCTGCCCAGACGCCGAAAAGCGCTCAGGGCGATCTCGTAAGCGGCCAGCACCAGCAGCACCGCGATGCCCACCGTGGCCAGGGTCTCGAACTTGCGGTGGCCATAAGGATGGGAAGCGTCGGGAGGGCGCGCCGCCACCGCCAGGGCCAGCAGCCCCAGGAGGTTGGAGGTGCCGTCCATGAAGGAGTGAAAGCCGTCGGCGGTCATGCTCAAGAGACCGGCCCACTGGCCGTAGGCCGCCTTGGCGGCCGCCACGGCCCAGTTGAGGCCCAACACGCCTAGCAAGATGCGCCGCACGGCCCGCTGCCGCGCTGCTGCTGCCACCGCTTTCTCCTGCCAGCCGGCTTGCCATTGCTTTCTTGAACATACCCCGCGCGGGCAGACGGTGCAACGCCCAGCCGGCGCCGCCTCAGGCTGCTGCGTCGCCGCGGTCAAACGTGGGATCAAAGGGCTTGAGGTCCAGCACCGGGCTGCCGTCCAGGGCGTCGAGGCCGCGCACGTGCAGCACGTGGCCCTCCACCCGCTCCAGGGTCACCACCGTCAACCCCAGGGGGTTGGGGCGCGCCGGGCTGCGCGAGGCAAAAACGCCTCGCGGCGGCTGCTGCGGGTGGCGCCGCGGCTGCACGCGCAAGGGAAAACCCTGCACCCGGTGGCAGTAGTAAATCACTACCAGCTTGGAGCCGCACGCAAGGCCTTCCAGGCCCGGAGGCCAACTCAGGGCGCAGCACGATCTGCGCCGGGGTGCGGCGCAGCGCATCCGGCGGCGCGCTCTGCTTTTCGGCACGCCGGACGTAGCCGATGGGGTGTAAAACGAGGGGGTTCTTCTGCCTGGGGAAGCGGGGCGCTCATCGCCAACCCTCCGGGATAGCAGGTCAGCCAGGATCTTATTCCGCCCCGCCTCCCCAGGCAAGGAGGGCTAAGGCGCGAGGTAGAGGCGATTCCAGAGGGTGATCGCCTTTTGGCCGTCACGGTCCTGGCGCGAGCCATCAAAGATGGCAAACGCCACTGGCACCGTGGTGCCAGGGGTGAGCTGCATGTCGTTTTTGTCCCCGGTGCGCAGGCTGCGGCGAAAGACCACCCGCCACTCTCCGTCTACCCAAATGCCCATTCCGGAGACATCCTGCTGGTACGGCAGCTGCGCCGTGAGGGAGCCAAAGCGCATAGCGTTGAGGTCCTGCACCGCACTGCGGCGAAAGACCTGGGACATCGGGCTGCCTACCCCCCAACCGGTGATATACGTGGGATCCTGCGCGGCCCGTCGGCCCTACCACCCCTGCTTTAGCCCGCTGGTACGGGTACCAGTCCACCGCCATCCCCGGATAGACGTGCTCCAGGTCCTGATGTTCGGCCAGATCGCGTTGAAAGTCATAGCGCCAGAACCAGATGTTCACCGGGTGGCCAGGCTCTCCCATGGTAAAGTGCGGCGGTTCGGGAGTAAGCGACCACTGTACGGCAGCCCCGTCGGCAAAGTCCTGGTGGCGCAAAGCATCGGGCGCTGCCGAGTAGTCTTTCCACGTGAGCAGGAGGACCAGCGAGGCGCCGTCGTGCGCCGCCCGCACCGTCACCGCCTCAAGCGGCTTGTCGGGAAACTGCCACAAGTCCATCAGCGGAATCGTCGTGGCTGGCACCGTCTCCCAGCGCGGGTCGAGCGGCTGAGCGGGAAGCGGTCCCTGCAGGCGTTTGGCTTCCAGCATCGCCGTGCCATCGGGCTGCTTCACAATCTTGCCACCCGTGAGATAACGCACGTAGTGCACCAGGTCCCAGATCTGCTCGGGAGGCAGCCCTTCCACCGCGGGCATCGGCGTGCCATCCACGCCGGTAGCCAGGGTGCGGTAGAGATCTTGCGGCGTCCCGCCTCCCTTGAAGCGAGCCAAAGGAAGGTTGGCCGGAAAAATCGGCGTCCCCCAGTCGTCCTCAAGCTCCTTGGCCTGGGGGCCGTCGCCGCGCCCTTCGGGACCATGGCACTGGTCGCAGCCTGCCTCGAAGTAAATTTTCCGGCCGCGCTCAATCGACGCCAGCGTCGCCGGCGTTTCGGGAGGAATGGCCACCACTTCCTCTGGGGGAACTTTGATACTGGCCAGCTGCTTTACATAAGCCACCAGGGCCCAGCGCTCCGTCTCGCTCAGGAAGGCAAAGCCGGGCATGGCCGAGCCGGGCAAGCCACGGGTGAGGGTGCGGAAGAGATCCGCATCGGTCGGCGGCTCCCCAAGCGGCGTCGAGCGCAGCTTGAAGACGCCGCTGGTAAAGTCGCGCGGCTTGGGAAAGAGAAAATCGGCCGCCGGGCCGTTGCCCTTGCCCTCCGTGCCGTGGCAGACGGCACACTGCTTTTCGTACAGCGCCTTGCCCTGCGCGAGCAGGGCCGGGGTCACCGCGGGGGGAGGAGCCGCCAGAGCTGCGGTGGTCAACAGCACCAGAGCAAGGCTTACGAGGCAGGAGACAGTCCGGTCCATATCACATTTCCCCCTTCTTCACCACCACCACCACACGGTCCACACGGCCCACAGCTCCCTTCTTGACCTCCAGCGAGCGGATCGCACATGCCCGGAGGCTCGGGCGCCATGGGCGCCAGCCTCGTCAGTTCTGTGGGATGGGCGTCGAGGCGCCGGCATTCTGCCCGCACGAATTTCTCTGTGAGCTGCGCCAGCCGGAAGTAAAAGTCCGCTTTCACCCGCTCGGCTTTCTCGCTCAGGTAGCGGGCAAACGCCCCTATCCAGCGTCCCAGGTGGTCGCTCAGGAACTTGCGCTGACAATCCCGCGTCACTTCCAGCTTCTCGGCCCTCTCCTCGCCCTCGGCCACCAGGGCACAGGCTTCCTTGTAAGCCAAAAAGGCCATGAACTCGAGCTCGGTGGCAAGATGGTCTACCCGCTCTTTGACCTGGTCCGAGAGGTCGAGCCCCCAGGCGCGATAAAAGCCGGCAAGGTCGGCCAGCTCCTGGGATTGCCCGAAGAGCTGGGCGGGCCGCCAGCTGCCCGTTCCCCAGGTAGTCGTCTCCGCCGTACATCGTTTCGTACGGCGGGCAGTCGCCCTGGATCGTATAGCCAAACACCTTGGTGAAAGCCGAGCGCAGCGCCTCAAACGGCAAGCGTGCTGCTTCTAGGGCGGCCAGCACTTCCCCCAGCTCGGGTGCCTCCAGCCCCGCCACCGCATCTTTTGCCTTTTCCCAGTCAAGGCCACACAGCAGCCGCTCGTCGGGGTAAAGAAAGAGGGTGGAAAGGAAGTGGTAGAGGTAACTGCGGCACAGGGCTTGTTCGACGGCCTCTTCGACTTGTTGCATCGGCCTCTCTCCCTTTGCGCCGGCAGGGAGGCTTCGCTGCCCCCCTGCCAGCTGGGTCTTAAATCGAGTTGTAGTGCACCTTGGGCCGCACGTACTTCGGCTCTTCCACCGTCTGCCGGATGATCTCGCGGCCATCGCGGTCGTAGCCGATGACCGTGTCGTTGTACATCTCCCACTTCTTCCCGGTCACCGGATGGACGGTCTCGTAGACCTTCGGCCCTTCCTTGATCTCGTAGCGGTAAATAATGTGCTGCGCGGCCCGGAAGAGCTGCAGCACCGCCAGCAGCTCGCGATCGGGCGCCACATACTTCTCGATGGCCTCGTCCACCCCGGGACCGAACATCTGCCGCAGGTAGGGGCGCGGCGCCCAGCGTGGCGGGATGTAGTAGCCGTTGGGCTCGGTGCCAAACTGGGGATAGAGCGGCAGGGCCACCTTGGCCACCCGGATGAGGTAGTAAAGCGGGTTGTAGCGGTCCTCGATCCAGCGGCCGGTCTGGGTGTCCACGCGCACGAAGCCCTGCATGCGGATCTTGCCCACGCAAGCCGTCATGCACCGCGTCTCGATCGGCGCCCCCGTGGGGGTGATGTGGGGATCGTGCCCCTCAAGGCGCGGATAGCAGGCAATGCACTTCTCACTTACCCGCGTGGTGGCCCGGTACATGGGCTTCTTGTAGGGGCAGGCTTCGACGCACTTGCGATACCCCCGGCAGCGCTCCTGGTCGATCAGCACCACCCCGTCCTCGGGCCGCTTGTAAATGGCATTGCGGGGGCAGGCGGCCAGGCACGCCGGGTAGGTGCAGTGGTTACACAGGCGCTGGAGGTAGAAGAACCAGGTCTGGTGCTCGGGCAACTCAGAGGCGGCATCTTCCCCGTACCACTGACCCGGCTTCCCTTCTGCCGTGGTCGCCGCGGTGTCCTCGTAGATATTGGGGAAGCGCCACTCCTCGTCGTAGGGAAGGTAGCCCAGAACGCGCTTGTGCCCGCTTTCCCCGTACCACTTCTTGGCCCCTTCAAAGAGGGTCATCCCCTCGTAGACCCCATAGGGGCGCTCTTGACCTTTTATTTGCGGCCGCGCATCCCACACCTGGCCGCCGGGATTGACCCGTTCCAAGAGCTCCAGGGTCTTGTAATCCCAAAACTGCGGATACCCGCCGTAAGGCTTGGTCTCCACGTTGTTCCACCACATGTACTCCTGGCCTTTGGAAAAGGTCCAGGTGGACTTGCACGCCATGGTGCAGGTTTGGCAGGCAATGCAGCGGTTGATGTTAAAAACGAAGACGAATTGCCACTCCGGCCAGGCCCCTTCGTGGGGGTAAGCCATGTTCCTGCCAAGCTGCCAGTTGTAAACCTCTGTCCATGCCATGACTTATCCCCTCTCTGCTGCAATAGGTTAACGCCGTGGTGGAACGTCGAGCTGGATCAGCTCCGGCGCCGCCGTGTTTTGTGAAGGTCCCTCGAGCTGGATCAACTCCTGTTCCCCCGTAGCGCAGCACGACGCCTCCTCAGGAGGCTGTTGCACTTCCCAGTACCCCCACTGCGCGCGCAGCTTCGCCAGCACTTCCCGAATGTACGCCTCGCCTTTTAGCCGATAGAGCCGGTGCGGAATCCGGTAAAAGGGATTGCGGAAGAGCTGCAGCAGCTGCTCGTCGTCCCATCCCTCACGGATGAACTCCTCCAGCAGCCCGACGACCATCTCGTCCATATCGCCACCGGGGATGCCGACGCCCACCAGCTCCGTGGGATCATCCGGCCTGGGACACTTGTCGTGCATGACTTCCTCCTGCCGGCGCCGCGGCCGGCTGGCCACGGCGCCGGCCTCGTGCAGGTTACGTCTTCACTTTGACGAGCTCACCGCGCAGGATGCGCTTCATGAACTCGCTTTCGTTGCCCGGGGTAAAGCCCGTGCGCACCGGCTCCCACGGCCCCTTGTTATTGAGACCCCCGTTTTCGGCTTTGGTGATCTTGATCAGGGTCTCCTTGGGCACCGTGTTGATGGCGTGGTTGTCCACGTCGAAGCCTTCCACGAACTTCATGGTGCCCGCTTTCTTATGCAGCAGCTCGTCGAGCTGGTGCATGGGCATGAGAAAGCTGCGCGTCACGCTCTGGTGCGAGCCGTAGCGCCAGTTGGACTGGTACCCCGTGGCGGCCAGCGCCCGCCCGTCGGGCCGCGTCTCGTGCGCCTTGACGCTACGGTCGGTGGCCATCCAGTTGCCGTGCTTGGTCATGGTGAAGTGGTAGGGGCAGGCCGGGTTATACTTCACCCGCAGCATGGCCCGCGACACCTTGTAGAAGGGGTCGTTGGGCTTCCACCCCACGTAGGGCCGGTCGGCCGGGTTGGCATCGATGTAGACCCAGTCGCCGTCCTCGATTCCCAGGTCCTTGGCCGCTTGCGGGTTGATGTGAAGCTGCCAGTCGCCCACTCCCGGTGCCCGCTTGTCCATGCGGTACGGGTCGCCGAAGTTGGTGCTCCAGATCCAGTTCCAGTCGAGTACGCCCCAGGAGGAGTGGACGGTATGGCGGCTCTTCGGCGTCACGCACAGGAACTGGTACCCCTTCTCCCACAGCGGGTTGCGGGTCTTCTTCACCTCGCTCCAGGCCATCTTCACGTTGCGCACCGTGCGCAGGTCGGCGTCCATGGCCTCCAGTGGGATGCCATAGTCGTCGGGCCGCACCAGCGGGTTGGTAGAGACGATGACGTTGGGCAAGTACGGCGTGGCTTCCACCGCCTCGCGGTAAGCGATGAAGTTCTCGCCGTACTCGATCACCTTGTCCTCGTCGTTGTAGACCTGGAAGCGCCCCGTGGGGGTATAGACGGGCCAGCTCTCCACGCGCTGCTCGAAGAAAGGCACCCGCGGGTAAGTGCGTCCCAGCATCAGCGCCGCCCCCGGCTCGCCGTACTTGCCAGCCACGATGTCTTCCACTTTGTAGCTGTCGGTGGGGGTAGAGGTGGTACAGCAGACTTGGAAGAGCCGATTCAGGTAGACCTCGGTGCGCCCTTCCAGCGCGTGCTTGAAGTAGTTCCGGAAGCGCGGGTCGCCGGTGAGCTCGCTCAGCTTGGCGGCCACCAGGCCAAAGATGACCACGTCATCTTTGGTATCGTAGAGGGGCTTGATCCCCTGCCCGGTGCGACCGTGCCCCGCCCGGCCGCCGCCAAAGCCCTCGAGGTCCGTCCCCACGCCGGAGCCGATGCCGCCCTTGCCCCAGATCTGCAGGTACGGGTTCGACGCCGAAGCGCCCATCTCCAGCGTCTCGAACTCCAGCCAGGAATTGGCTGGCAGGTGGATGTCGCAGTACTCCGCCGAGCCGGTCCACTCGATCTGGCAGTCCACGTACATGTCGATCTTGGGGTAGAGAAGGTTCTTGATGAGGTGGTAATGCCACTTGGCAACGTTGCCCAGGTGGTTGGTGTTGCACGTCCACATCGCCTTGGTCGGCCGCGGCAGGTGGGTGCGGCCAGTGAAGACCTTGCGCCCGTACTTGGGGGTGTCGACGATCAGCGGCCGGTCGCCGTGCCCAAAGTAAGACGTCTCCTCCCCGTGGGCATAGTCCTTGACGTGCTTCGTCGCTTCTTTACGCCACTCTTCGAGACTATAAGGGCCCTCCCAGTCGATCTGGTCGAAGGGGTTCTCCTTGATCCAGAGGGCCACCCCCGGACCGGACCACATGGAGCCTTGCATCAGGCCGCCCTTGTAGTTCCCTGCCCAGGTGTGCACACCGCCGCCGTGGATCCCCTGGTTGCCGGTCAGCAAGGAGATGAGGTAGCAGGCGCGGTTGTGGTTGGTGGCGTTAAAGTAGTGGTTGATGCCCTCGCCGTGGTGGATGGCCATCGGCTTGAGGGTCGCCACGTCCTGGGCCAGCTGCTGGATGAGGTGCTTGGGCGCCCCGGTGATCTCGGCCACCGTGTCGAGGTCGAAATCGCGCAGGTGGATCTTGTAGCCTTCCCACACCGTCATGACTTCGACTTCGCTGCCGTCGACTAGTTTGACGTTGCCCTTCCACTCCAGCTCGGGATCGATGCCTTTGGCCCACAGCTTCTCGCCCACGTCCTCGCGCGTCACCGGCTTGAGGCTCTGGCTCTTGCGGTCATAGACCACGTAGTCGCCGTACTTGGCATACTGCTCCCAGGTCAGGCCGTGGACGGTGAAGCTCACCCCGTCTTTGGAGAGACCCAGTGTGTAGTTGGGGAACACCTCATGGGCCCGCAGCTGCTTGAGGGTGTCGGTGCGGACGAGCAGCGGCAGGTTGGTGAACTCTTTGACGAACTTCTCGTCGTACTGCTTGGTCTCCATGAGATAGCGGGCCACGTACAGGAAAAGGGCCACGTCGGAGAGCCCCCCGCGCACCGGGATCCAGTAGTCAGACTTGGTGGCTACTGGGTTGTACTCGGGGGCAATGGTGACAATTTTGCCGCCGCGCTCGATGATCTCGTTGAGCCAGTGGGCTTCCGGCATCTTGTTCTCGATCATGTTCTTGCCCACCTGGATCAGGAGCCTGGTGAAGCGCATGTCGTTGAGGTCGATGTCGGACGTCTGCAGCCCGTGCACAAAGGGCTGCCCTGGCGCCTGGTCGCCGCGCCACGTATACTCCGACCACTCCGAAGCCCCCTTGGCTTCTTCTGGCCCCACACCGCGCACGTAAGCATCGAGCAGGGCCAGCATGTTGGCCGCCCGGAAAAGCCCAAACTTCCCCATCACCCCGTGGATGGGGAGGGAGCTGCCCATCTTGATGGTGGTGGTACCGGCCCCACCCCAGTGCTCGAGCATCTCTTCGGGATAGCCGTCTTTGAGCAGCCGGCGCCGCCCTTCCTCACCGCTGTAGGTCTTGGCAATGGCGATAAGTCCCTTGGCGATATAAGTGGCCGCCTCGTCCCACGAGACGCGGATGAACTCGTCGTTGCCGCGGTCGTCGAACTTGTACTTCGTGCGCAGCTCGGGATTGTCACTCAGCGGCGGGAAGCCATCGTCGGCCCACTGCTTCCAGCCCTTGCGGATCATGGGAAACCTGGAGCGGTTGGGCCCGTAAATGCGCCGGTGCACCGTGTAGCCTTTGAGGCACATGCGCGGGTTCCAGGCCGAAGTGGCCTGGTTGCCGTAAATGTCCTTGATTTTCTGGTGGTCGTAGTTCTGCTCCAGGCGCAGCACCACACCGTTTCTCACGTATGCCCGCACCCGGCACATGTGGGTGTCGTTGGGCGCACAGATAAAGGTATACGTCTGGTCATAGCGGTACTGGTCGCGGTAGATCTTCTCCCAGTTGCGCGAGGGATACGCCTTGCCGTCCAGCGGATTCGGCACTTCGGTCACCGGCTTGAGGACCTGGTGGAAGGGAAAGGCCTCCTTGGCCCACAGCAAGCTGGCCCCCGCTGCCATCCCTTGCAGAAAAGTCCGCCGTTTTAGCACCATCGCACACTCTCCTCGACAATGCGGTGTGCTTTACCACGCCTCCGCTCTCGCCCGGTACACCTCGATGCAGCGCTCACAGGCCCCGTCCTGCGGCACCCACTCCGGAAAATCGGCCTTGAGCGCCGCCAACACTTCCTCAGGCAGCTGCTTGAGCCCCTCTGCCCAGCGAAACGTAGGGAAACGGCAAAGCGGACAGGAAGACCCCAGCAGCAACACTTTTTCTGCGGCCGCCACCCCTTCCCCGCGCGCTACCACTTTGGCCGGGTCCAGGGCCATCTCGACGAGCTCCTGATGGGTGAGCGCGGTGGCCTGCCACAGCGCCGTAAACGCCGCCTGCAAGCGAGCCGGCAACACGTTGCCGTACATGGCAGCAAAGCGCCGGTAGTGCGCTGCCGGCTCCAGCAGCGGCGTTTTGCCCTCTCGCGCCAGCCGCCCGTCAACGTAAATCCCCCACAGGAGGTGATAGCGCTCCTGCACCCTCGCCATTTCGGCTGGCGAAAGCCGCACCGGCCACCCCTGCTCTTTGCCAGGATGGCCAAAGGCCGGGTCCAGCAGGTCGGCCACGTGGCGGAACTCGTGCCACAAAAAGCGACGCAGCTGCTCCTCGTCTTCAAAACGCCACGCCCGAATGCGCAACCCCAGCTGCTGCCGGTCCGTGCTCAGGTCCGCCCACTCCTCGGCTTGGCTAATCGCCCGCTTCACGATCACCTCGCGAATCGCCGCCAACTCGGGAAAGGTCGCCAGCGCCTCGCGCAGCACTTTTTCATAGCCAAAGCGCACGAAGAGCTCTGCATGCACCTTGGCAAAGGCCTCTTCGCGCTGCCGCGCCGGCAGCTTCATGTCGTAGATGGGGTCGACCCGCTCGTGGTATTCCGCCATGGGGCGCACATCGCCCCGCTCCTCCCGCCGCCAGAGCTCGTGGAAGACCACTTCCTCGACCAGAGAGGGTTCGTAGGAAAACAGGACCTCGCCCGCGCGCACACAGGTCTCCTCTATCCTGTCACCACGTACGGTATGGATATACGCTCACCCCACACCTGGCACAATGCGGCGATTGCACTAAAAGCGTTCGAAGCAGTTGTACCGGCGCCGCGGGCGCCCGCCCGGGTGTATCATAGAAGCGGCAAGAAAGGCGCCGGCACAGCAGGGAGGAAGTCAGGTATGGCCAAAGCGGTGAGAGTGTTTCTTAAAGACGGTACGGTAAGAACGTACGAAAACTGCGAAGGGCACGAAGACCCCCAGCAGCGGCTGCTACGCATTTTTAACCCTCAGGCGCAGCACCTCAACCCGCTGGCGGTCTACGATCTAGAAGAGCTCAAAGCCTGGGAGGAAGTAGAGATTTAAGGCCTGCCGGCCCGCGGAGCCGGCAAGCCAGAATTCAGCGCCGCCAGAGAAAACCGCCGCGGGGCGGGGACACCCTTCCCTGCGGCCAGCGGGGGCCGTGCCAGACGTGGCGATGCGGCCAGAAGTGGCCATGAGGCGTGTGCAGAAACCCCTTAAAGCCGTGGAACCCGTGCGGTACCCCGTGATGAAAGAAGGGATCGTGGTGGAAAACGAAGGGGCCATGAAAAACGTGGAGGTGGTGCTTGCCGTGGACGCCAAAGTGCAGGCCCCCGTGGTGAAAGCCAAAGGAGAAAAAAACGCCTCCGGCCCACGCCGGTGCCGCAAAAAGCACCAGCAGCACTGCCAGAAGCCCGAATCGCCAACTGCCCCGTGCGCGCATCCCTCGCTCCCTCTGCTGGGGTGGTAACGTCGTACACCGATTATACCAGAGACCAGCAAGGGGGGCACGCCTCTACGGCACCCCGGCGGGCGCCAGGACGCGGCGGCGGCTGCGCACCCAGCCGTAGCCCAGCAGCCCTCCCAGCGGCACGAGGGCAGCAGTGGCAACGCCCCAGCGCGGGTGGGCAAGGACCAGCAGAGAGCAGGCGGCCAGCCCTAGCCGCAGCAGCAGGTCCGGCCCGCGCTGCTCGCTGTAGCGGCCGTGGAGGCTGAAGACCAGCCCCAGGGTGCCGGCCAGCACCAGCACAAAGGCGCCGAGCTGCGCCAGACCCGGCTCTACCACCAGCTGCGGGCGGGTGAAGACGACGCCCATGAGCACAAAGAGAGGAATGCAGATCTTGGTCGCTCTGAGCATGGTCCAGAAAAAAGACGCCTCGGCGATGCGGGCGGCCACTGCTGCCACCACCGAGGTGGGCGGGGTGAGCTCGCCCCACACTGCCAGGAAAAACGCATAAAAGTGCACTACCCAGGGGTCAATGCCGGCTTTGATAAGAAAAGGGGCAATGACCAGTGCGGTGATGATGTACGTGGGCGCCGGCGGCAGCCCGGTGCCAACCAGGGAGCTAAAGACAAAGGCCACCAGCAGCATGACCACCAGGTGCACGCCGGCCGCCTGCATGAGGACGAAGCCCAGCTTGGTGGGAATGCCGGTGATGACAAAGGCGCCGGTCATGATGGAAAGGGTGGCCAGCAGCAGCGTCAAGTCGGCGGTCATCCCCGCAAAGAGGTCGAGAAAGGCAAGAAACGGCCGCCCCAGCTGGCGCCAGAAGCCCTCGCGCCGCTGCCGGCAGAGGGCGACGACAAAGAACCCTACCAGGGCAAGGCCAGCGACGGCAAAGACGCGCAGAGCGGCCAGCATGGGTGGCAGGTGTACGACGCCCATAAGGTAGATAAGGCCCGCGATGACCCCGGCATAGGCCAGGAGGTTGAGGCGGTCCAGGAGGTCCAGGGGGGCATCGGTCAGCGCCGGCGGCCGCGTCTGCGCCCGCGCCGCCAGCAAGTACACGGCAGCGCTCACCCCGGCAAAGTAGATGAGGGCCGGGGCGTAGCCCCTGGCCACCACGTCGAAGTAGCTGCGGCCGAGAAAGTCGGCCATGATGAAAGCCGAGATGCCCATCACTGGCGGCATCAGCTGTCCGCCCAGGGAAGTGGCGGTCTCGATGGCGGCGGCGCTCTCCCGCGGCATGCCGGCAGCAATCATCGCCGGAATGGTGGCCGAGCCGGTGGTGGCGGCGTTGGCCGCCCCACTGCCACTGATGGCAGCCACGCCCAGCGAGCCCACCACCGCCGCCTGCGGCAGGGCGTGCGGTGACTTGACGGCCAGGCGCGAGGCGCCTTTGAGGATGGAATCCACGCAGCCAAAGGCGCGCAGCGCGCTGAGCACCAGAATAAAGGAGCCAATGAGGGTCAAGGCCAGCTGCGGCAGGCGCGAGAACACCCCGGTGGTCATTTCCACGCTCATGGCAGAAAGCACCCGCGCCCAGGAAAGCCCCGGATGACTGAACAGCCCTGGCACGAGCCAGCCGTAGACGGTGTAAAGGATGAGCAAGGCGTTGACGACAAAGAGGGCGAAGTGGCGCTTGCGCGCATACTCCATGACCAAGGCCGCCATGAGGCCGCCGATCAGCAGGTCGGGGGTGCTCCAGATGCCGGCGCGCACGGTGCGAATGGCGAGAAACTCGCGGCTGCAGTAGACGGCCACCAGCAGGCTCAGGGCGATGTAGACGGCGGCAATAGCGGCGTTGGCGCGCGGGCCCAGACGCGGGTAGAGGGGCTCGCGGCGCAGGGTGTCGAGCACCCAGAGGACAAAAGTCACCGGCACCAGGGTCACCGCCAGGCGCGTCGGGCCCCCGGCGCCGGTGAGGTAGTAGCGAAAGAGAACGACAAAGAACCCCAGCGCCGCGAGGTAAAACAGGACGTCAGCGGCTTTCCTGGACGGCAAGGGCAGGCTCCTTGGTCATGGCTTGGCCACGCGCGCTTCCCACTTGGGGTCCCAGGCGCCGCGCTCGCGCATGAAGCGGGCCAAGCCGGGGTGGATGGGCACCAGCTCAAGGGCCGCCTCGATGCCGCGGCGCTGCATGCCCACCATGTCCTTGCGGATCTGCTCAAAGCCCTTGTCGGCTTTGGCCAGCTCGGCAGCGTGCTTTTCGATCACGGTGAGCATGCGGTAGACGTCCTCTTCGGGCACTTCCAGCCCCACGTGCAGCCCGTAGTAAAAGGGGATGTAGTAAATCGTGTCGACGTAGACGTTTTTCTTGAACACCTTGGGAGACACGGTGACGAGGCCAAAGCCCGCCTGGCGCAGCAACTCCCGCTCCGGCGGGCTGGGGTTGAGGATGGCCCAGTCGGTGGCCAGGGAGGTCTCGATGATCCACGGCGCCGTTGTCGCCTCGGCGTTGGTGTAAGTAATAAACGCCTTGATGCGGCCCGCCTCGAGCAGGGCGCCCACCGAAGCGAGGTCAACTTCCACGTACTGGTGCTTTACCCCCAGGGTGCTGAAAGCGCGCTCCAGCACGGCGCGCACGTCCCAGGGCAGCGGCCCGGTGAAGACGCGCTCGCCCGACAGGTCGCGCCACTGCCGGTACGTCTCGCGGTCGCGGGCGTGGATGCCAACGCCCACTTCCACCGTAAACACCCAGAAAGACTGCACCGGGTAGCGCTTGATTTGCGCCTTGAAGCCTTTGAAGCGGCCCGTGTCGTGGGCCAGCTCGTAAAACGCTACGTCCGAGCCGTAGTAGCCGTCGAACTGCCCGGTGGCGTAGCCCTTTACCGAGACGATGGCCCCGGGGGTAGGCAGCACTGTGATGCGGTAGTCGGGCATCTCGCGGTTGAGCAGAGCCGCCAGGTTCACCAGGGTGCGATGCCCCGAAGAGCCCACCGCCGAGGTGCCCCACTTGAGGTCCTTGACCTGGGCCCAGCCGCCGCCAGGCCCCAGCAGCAGCAGGATCAGGAATACCCGCAGCAAGTTGCGCATCGCTCAGCCCTCCCTTTACGGCGTGGGCACAAAGCGCCTTGCCCCCTCATGGCGCCAAGGGCGCCGCTTTTCCGGGCACCGTTTCTGGCAGATGCCCTGGCCACGCTGGCCCATTGTTGCTCAGGTCTTCGGCAAAAGCAACCGCAGCCCCGGCTCCCTCAGAAATCCTGGGGAAAGCGCGCCTCTTATGCCGCAGGCATGACAAAGCTGGGCAAACATGGTATGAATAAGGCGAAAAGGAGCAAGGTGTGCCCATCCTTACCGTGCCCCGGATCCTGCGCGAAAAACTCGGCGAAGAGGGCGCCGATGCCCTGGTGACCCTAATCAATACCGCCACCGAGCAAAGTAGAGGGGATACCCTGACGTTTGTCGAGGAAAAGTTCGAGCGCCGCCTTTCGGAAACGGCAGCCAGCTTTGAGCGGCGCCTTTCGGAAACGGCAGCCAGCTTCGAGCGCCGCCTCTCGGAAACGGCGGCCAGCTTCGAGCGTCGCCTTGGCGAAGAGGTCACCAAGCTCGACCGCCGTATCACCGAGGAAGTCGCCCGTCTCGACCGTCGTATTACCGAGGAAGTCGTCCGCCTCGACCAGCGCCTCACCGAAGAGGCCGTTCGCCTCGACCGCCGTATCACTGAGGAAGTGGCAAAACTCGAGGTCCGCATCTCCGAGACCAAGGCGGATCTTATTCGCTGGATGTTCATCTTCTGGATCGGCCAGATCGGCGCCCTCCTGGGTATCCTCTTTGCCTTTTTCCGCAAGTAACCCCGCCTTCAGGCAAGACCGGCCTTTCCGGCCACACCGGTCTCCGCCTTGCGCCCCCACGACGCGCCGTGGCCACAGCGCCGCGCCGCTGCCGCGGCGAGGGCCAGCAGCATGGCGCCGCCGGCCAGGAAACGGCAGCCAGCGCGGCGGGCCCTCACCGCGGCTGGCCTCCGGCTGGCCGGCCGGGCATGTCCGGCATGTGGTGTCCTGGCTGGTGGCTGCCGTGGTGGCCCGCCGGTGCCCCCGCCTGCGGCGGCGGGGCTTGCAGGCTCTTTAAGTAAGCCACCAGATCGATAAGCTGCCGCACGGTCAGGATGTCGTTGTACTCGGGCATGCGCGACAGGCCATCAGGCCCTGTGTACCCTTCGCCGAGGACGATTACCGCGTTGGGATTGATGATGGTCTCGGCAAAGTACTCTGCCGGGTGGTGCGCCCCCATGCCGGTCAGGTCCGGCCCCACGTCGCCCACGTCGCGCGGGTGCGCGGGGAACTGCTCCCCCGCCACGGTGTGGCAGGTATAGCACTTCAAGTCGATGAACACTTGGCGGCCGGCCTCAGGATCTCCTGGGGGCAGGGTGAAGCGCCAGCCCGGCGGCACGCCGCCAAGGCGATGCAGTTCTTCCATGGTGAGGCGCACCGGGCCCTTGGCAGGAGCAGCCTCCTGGCCGTGGGGGGACGGATGGCCGTGCTCGTGCCCCCAGACGGTGAAAAAAACGAAGAGGCAAGCAAGACAAGAAAGAGGCAGACATCTCCTGGACATGGCCGTTTCCTCCTGCGACCTGAACGGAGGTGTGAGCCGGCTCTGAACGCGGAACCTTAGCTCCAGACCGCAGGAGGGGCACGGCTGCTGGCCGTGGTGGCTGACGCAGCGGGGATGAAACACGCCACAGGCAGGGCCAGCGTCTCGCCCGCGCATAGGGAGACGAAAGGCAGCGGCAGGCCCTCAAGGGCGGTCGTGCTCAGCAGCAGCAAGACCACCTGGCAGGGGTCTGGGGCTGCCGGGTGATCATCGGCGTGGGCGTGCCCGGAAGGGGAGGTGTGCCCGGCTCCCGTGGCCAAGCACACTGCGGCAAAGCCAACCAGGAGCGCATAGGCGGCCATCAGGGCAAGAGCAGCCCCTTGCCGCCAAAGCGCATTCACAGGCCGGTGCCGCACCATGCGCAAACGCCGCTCTTGGGCTTCCCGGCAGCGGGCATGCCCTGCTGCGCACACCCCCCGCCGCGCTGCCTCATCCAAATGCTTCGGGGTAAAATCCACCACCTGCCTCATGCCCACGTGCTCCGGCACGGCGTATACTAACGCAGGCAACGCGCCCGCACAACCCGCTGCCGGAGAAGAGGCCCATGGGTCACGTGACGGCTCCCCGTTACCTCTACGAAGCCGCACCGCTGAACGTCTACTGGGAAGTGACGCGCGCCTGCGACCTGGCCTGCCAGCACTGCCGCGCCGACGCCATGCCGCAGCGCCATCCCCTGGAGCTCACCACCGAAGAGGGACAAGCCCTGCTGCGAGACGTGTGCACCCTGGGCAGCCACCTCATCCTTACCGGCGGCGACCCCATGCAGCGCGACGACCTCTTTGCCCTCATTGCTTACGGCCGCCGCCTGGGCCTGACCATCAGCATCACCCCCAGCACCACGCCGCGCCTTACCCGCGCCGCCGTGCACCGCTTCCGCGAGCTGGGGGTGGCCACCATGGGGGTGAGCCTCGACGGACCCACCCCCGAAGCGCACGACGCTTTTCGCGGCGTGCCCGGCACCTTTGCCGTCTCGGTGCAGGCACTGCGCTGGGCACGCGAAGCGCGCCTGCCAGTGCAAGTCAACACCACCGTTACTAAAGAGACGCTGGCGCACCTGCCTGCCCTTTACCGGCGGCTGCGCGAGGAGGCGGCGCCGCCGGTACGGCGCTGGAGCCTCTTTCTGCTGGTGCCCGTGGGCCGCGGTGCGCTGCTGCAAAGCCCCACCGCCGAGGAGGTGGAAGCGCTTTTTGCCTGGGTTTACGCCATTGCTGCCGAGGCGCCTTTTCACGTAAGCACCGTTGAGGCGCCGCACTTTCGCCGCTACTGGATCGAGCAGCAGCTGGCAGCGGGGGTGGCGCCGGAAGCTATCTTACAGCGGGGCCGCAGCCGGGGCTTTGGCATTCGCGACGGCAACGGGGTGATTTTTGTCTCCCACACCGGCGACGTCTACCCGGCGGGTTTTCTCCCTTTCCCGTGGCTGGGCAACGTGCGCGAGCGGCCGCTTTCCGAGATTTACCGCACCTCCCCGCGGCTGCAGGCGCTGCGCGACATGGACCGCTTGCAGGGCAAGTGCGGGCAGTGCGCCTTTCGCTGGATCTGTGGCGGCTCGCGGGCCCGTGCCTACGCGCTTACCGGCGACCCCATGGCTTCTGACCCCTTTTGCCTCTACCACCCCGCCCCCGGCGCTCCGGTGTGGGGCGCCTGAAGGCTCAGGGGGCGCCGCCTGCCGGCGGCCTGCCGCTCAGGCGGGGCACCGGAATGCCAAAGAGGTAGCCGGCTTTGGTCACCAGCCCCGCTTTCAGGCTCCAGCCCCCCAGGAGCAGGGCGATGCTGGTGGCCAGCAGCCGCAGGGGCGAAGCGGTGGGCTGCGCCAGCCAGCTGCCCAGCAGCAGCAAGGGCAGGAGGTGTCCCACGCCCACCGTGCTCACCAGCAGTGGCCAGCGCCGCAGGCGCTGGCACGCCAGCGCCACTTCCGGCACGCGCGCCGGCTGGTGCAGGTAAGCCCACCACAGCCCCAAGTCCGCCGCCGCCAGGGCAAAGGCCAGGCCGGCCAGCAGGGCCAAGGCGCGCGCCTCGGTGGCCAAAAGCGCCGCCAGCCCCAGCAGCAAGGCGGTTCCGGTGAGCAGGCCGGAGCTCACAAAAAGGGTGGGCACGCGGCGCTGGTGCCAGGCCGGGACACCGCGGGCGTGGAAAAGAATCAACCCCTGGCTGACGAGCAGCCCCAGCGCCGCCAGACCGGCCAGCAGCCGCAGCGCGGCGCGGGGCCACAGGGCATCGGCCCAGGCCAGCAGCACAAAAACCAAGCCGGCCAGCAGCTCGCGCGACATCCAGGAGTGACGCAGGTTCCACAGCACGCGCAGACCGCGCAGGGGGCGGCCCGCTTCCAGGGCCACCGCGCCGAAGCCGGCCAGCACCAGCAGCGGCGCCAGCCGCTGCACCACGCCCAGAAGCGGCGCCGGCGTCACCCCCGGCCAGAGGGCAAGCAGGAGGGCCAGCACGTAGGCCGCGGCTGCCGTGCCGCCTAGGAAGAAGTTGCCCACCGCCAGCCAGCCCCACACCCGCTGTAGCACCGGCGCCGGGCGCAGGGCCGCGTAAGGGTCTGCGGGCACGTGCGCCATGGCCTTCACCCCACGATGTAGTAAACCGCTGGGTCGGTGCCCAGCGCCTCGAGCAGGCGCACCGTCTTGTGGGTGCGCAGGAGCTGCGAAACGGAGCTCTGCGGGTCGTCGAGGTCGCCAAAGTGAATGGCATTGGCAATACAGCTGGTGGCGCACACCGGCGTCGCCGCCGGGTCGCGGCCGGGCACCGCCCCGGGCGGCGCCGCGTCGAGGCGCTGCATGCAGAAGGTGCACTTGGTGCACACCCCCAGGCGCGCCGGCTGCCGCCTGGCCTGCTCGGGCGGCGTGGGCTGGCCGAAGTACCAGCGCTCTTCCAGCACCAGGTGGCGGGCGCGGTAAGGGCAAGCCACCACGCAGTAGCCGCAGCCTACGCACACCGTGTCGTCCACCCACACGATGCCGTCCGGGCGCTTCTGCGACGCCCCGGTGGGGCACACCGGCACGCAGGGCGGCTCGCCGCAGTGCATGCACTGCATGGGCAAGAAACGGCGCTCCACCTCGGGATACGCACCCAGCTCGGCGTCGATCACGTAGCGCCAGAAAGTCTGCGGCGGCAGGTTGTGCTCCAGCTTGCAGGCCACGGTACAGGTCTGGCAGCCCACACAGCGGCGCAAGTCGATAACCATCCCCCAGCGTGCCATGGCTCAGGCCCTCCTGACGCGCACCCGCACCAAGTCGGCGCTGCTGCCGGTGGCGTCGGTAAGGGTCAGGTCCATAATCGCCAGCTGGTTGAGGGTGGGCATGTCGAGCTCCTTGGCAAACGGCGTGGCCCAGTGGCCAAACTGCTGCAGCACCACCACCACGTCGGGCCGTACCCCCTGGCGCAGCAGGGCCTTGCCGCGTGCTTGGGCGCCGTGGGGAGCCTCCAGCACCACCTCGTCGCCCTCACGGATGCCGGCGGCGGCTGCCGTCTGCGGGTGCAGCATGACGCCAAAGTGGCCTTGCACGTGGCGGGCCACCTCGGCCATCAGGGGCAGCGACACGTTGGAGCCCCAGGCGTACTGCATGCTGCGGCTGGTGAGCAGCCACAGCGGGTAGTCGTTGGGGTCCTTGCCGTAGCGGCGCGCCACTTGTGCCCACAGGTCGGGAAAATCCTTCCAGTGCGGCAGCGCCTGGTACTCGGCCAGCTGCGCGTCCCACCAGCGAATGCCGCGCTCGTGCAGGCGGGCGCGCAGCTCCTTGCCAACGCGGCGCAAGCGCTCCTGGTAAGGAAGTTCGTAGCGCAGGCCGCTGGCCGCCATCACCGGGTGCAGGTACCACTGCCGCTCGGGGAAAGGCACCAGGAAGGCGCCGTGGGCTTTGAACCAGGCCAGGTCCTTTTCCTCGCGCCCCTGGGTAAGCGACAGGGTGGCGGCGCGGCAGATGCGGTCCCAGATCTCCTCGGCACGGTAAGGGCGCTCGAGATCAAGGCGCAAGTCGTACAGCGGCGACTGGAGCGGCACGCCCAGCGGCGCGCCGCGGTTGATGGCGGCGTTGTAGGCGGCCAGCAAGCCGGTGCGCACCGCCAGCTCGGTGGCGATGTCCGTGAGGTCCCGCGTGTCGCCGCGCGGCGGCACCACCGGCTGCCGCAGGGCAAAGCCGGTGTAGCGCCAGTACTGCTCGATGTACTTGGTACCGCCGATGCGGTAAAGCTGCAGGCTTTCCAGGTCGGTGCTTTCGGGCAGCAGCAAGTCGGCAAACCAGTTGGTCTCGTCCACGGTGTAGGCAAAGGCGGCGATGAACGGAAAGCGGGGCAGCTGGCGCAGCAGGCGGTCGCTCTCCCAGTTGGAAATAACCGGGTTGGTGCGGTAGATAATCCACACCTCGGGCAGCGTCGGCGGCGGCCATGCCTCTGGCGGCTCTTCCAGGAAAAGCCAGGGCAGATGCGCCGGACCCAGGGCCGGCGACCAAGGGGAGTTGGCCACCAGCGGCACCAGCGTCTGGTAGGCGTTGCGGCTGCGCGGGCGGGCCTGCCAGCGCTCGCGGTCGGTGGGGTTGAGGGGCTGGGCCATGAAGCCGTCAGATCCCGGCCGCACGCTCTCCAGGCGGTTGACCGCCGGGCGGTTGAGCCGCACCGTGGTGCCCAGGATGCTTCCCGGCACTTCCAGAGCGCCCACCAGGGCGGCCAGCACGGTGCGCGCCCAGCAGCACTCGTAACCGCCCCAGCCGTTGCACACCGTCTTGCCCAGCAAGATGGCCACCGGCCGGTACGGCAGACGCGTGCCCTCAATGTCGATGGTCTCCCCCACCGCCGCCGTTTCCACGTACTCGGTGGCCAGGCGGCGGATGGTAGCAGCAGGCACGTCGGCAATTTCCGCTGCCCACTCCGGGGTATAGTCACGCACGTGCTCGCGCAGCAGCGCCAGCGCCGGGCGGCAGCGCGCCGCGTGGTGGGCCCAGCAGTGGCCGTCCGGGCCTTCCTCCACCCCCCTCACCCGAAACTCCCCTTCCAAGGCCGGCTCTATTCCCGGGGTGTCAAAGGGCACCGCCTGCCCCTGGCGGGGGTCCCATACCAGCGGCCGGCGCGAGCTGCCGTGGCGCAGGTAGTAGCCATGCGGGCCTACAAGGTAAGGGGCGTTGGTGAAGTGGCGCAGGAAGGGCACGTCGCACACCTCCTGCCAGGGCAGCTCGTGGAGCACCACGTGCAGCATGGCAAAGAGCACCGCGGCGTCGGTCTTGGGGCGGATGGGCACCCACTCGCTGGCCGTGGCTGCGGTCACCGACTGGTGCGGCTCCACTTGCACCCAGCGCAGGCCGCGGGCGCGGGCTTCGGCGTGGCGCCACACCCCGGCCACCCCGCCGCTGGCGTCGCCGTTGTGGCCAAAGGAAATCACCAGGCGGCAGCGCGGCGTGTCCGGCGCCACGGTAAAGGCGCGGTGCCAGTACTCGCCGTAGAGGTGCTCGGAGTGGTAGCACTTTACCCCCTGGCCGCTGCCGATATCCTGGTCCACCGGCCCCCAGGCGGCCAAAAAAGCGGGCAGCGTGCCCATGTAGGCCACCGGAATGCCGGCCGAGCCAAAGGTCACTGCCAGGCGCGGGTAGCCGTGCTCGTCGAGGAGGCCGGCGGCGCGAATGGCGTTGAGCTTCGCCGCCAGCATGTCGAGGGCCTCGTCCCAGCTGATGGGCACCCAGCCCGGATCCTCGTCTTTGCCTTTTTTGGGATTGGTGCGGCGCATGGGGGTGGTAAGGCGGTGAGGGTTATAGAGCTTCTGCACCAGGCCGTAAGCCTTGACGCAGATGCGGCCACCGGCAGGGTGCTCGGCGGCAAAGGCAAAGTTGGGCTCCACGGTGGTGGCCACCCCGTCTTCGACCACCACGTTAAGGAGGTCGGGGCCGGCCACGCACTGGTAACAGTAAACCGGCACTTTCTGCACGCCCATACGCCCCCCTCCTCTGCCGTTGCTCTCAGTATACCCCCCTGCCTCCCGGCAGCCTACGGTGCAGTTGTGCTATTTTGCTCCGGGGCAGTTGCACCACGGCAGGGTGCTGGCGTTGCGCGGCGCGGTGGGGTATGGTTGTGGTGCACCCGGCATGTCAAGACAGTGTCCCCCAGGAGGTGGCGGGCTGGGGGACCCCCAAAGCGAGAGCATCCGTATGTATCCCCGGACGGTTCTTCTTCGCGACGGTCTAGAAGTGGAATTCTGGCCTATGGTTCCTGAAGACGCCCCGGCCCTGCTGGCCTTTTACCGTGCCTTGCCGCCCGAAGACTTGCTGTACCTTCGGGAAGAGGTCAC
Source organism: Candidatus Tectimicrobiota bacterium (assembly GCA_026005175.1). Lineage (GTDB taxonomy): Bacteria > Tectomicrobia > Entotheonellia > Entotheonellales > Entotheonellaceae > BPKO01. The sequence goes on along the minus strand of BPKO01000002.1, from coordinate 225,398 downwards.
CAAGCCCGAGGCCATGGACCGCTGGATCGAGGGCTTGGAGAGCGAGCAGGCCTGGCACCTGCTGGCCAGCTTTGACGGCCGTATCGTGGCCGACGGCGAGCTCGATTATCAGAGCTACGGCTGGTCCCGGCACGTGGGGGAGCTGCGCCTGGTGGTCGATCCTGCTTTCCGCGGCACCGGCCTGAGCCAGCTCATGGTCTACGACTTGCTGGCGCAGGCTGTCGACGAAGGGCTGCACAAGGTCATCGTGCAGATGACCGTCGACCAGCACGCCGCCCTCCACCTCTTTCAGAAAGTGGGCTTTCGCCACGAAGCGGTGCTTGCCGAGCACGTCAAAGACCAGCAAGGCCGCCTGCGCGACCTGGTCATCATGTCTTACTTCACGCGCGACTTCCTGCGCCGCTACGGCGGCCAGGAGCGGCCCGAGCGCATCGAGGACCTTTAAGCGACGGCAGGGGCAGACGCCCCTGCCACCAACGAAGGTGGGAAATTACTGCTGTTCTTTGGGCTTGCGGAACTTGTCGTGGCAGCCCTTGCAGCTTTCTGCCAGGTTCTTGATGGCTGCCTGCACCTGCTCAGCGCTCACCGGCTGCTTCTCGGCATCCTTGGTGAGCTCCCACAGGGCCAGCGCCGCGTCACGCGTCTGGGTCGTTGCCGCTATAAAGCCGTCCCAGTCCTGCCAGATCTCCGGCTTGGCGCGTGACTTCTGCTCCGGGGTGCCCAGGCTGCCTTTGGGGAAAAGCAGCGGGATGTGGCGCGCTGCAAAGGCGATGTTCTGGGCGTTGACGGCGATGGCGGCGAAGTTGCCGGCCTTGGCCTTGTCGCGCAGATCCTTGAAGTTGGCTCCCTGGTTCTTCATCAGCTGCTGGCGCTCGCTGACCGGGTCGCGTTCATCAAGCAGCCCCTTCTGCGCCACCGCGGCGCAGCTCAGCAGCCCCAGCAGCCCCAGAGTTACCGCCACCGTGCGCAGCAAGCGCGTGCGTTTTGCGTTGCTTGCCATCTCTGCCTCCTCCATTCGGTCCTGACCCGGCGGGGAGCGGCTCCCCGCCACTTCAGACAACTACAACGCCGCAGGCGCGCGTTTGGATGCCGGCGGGTGCCGGGCTTTCTGCTATACTTTCCCCGTAAGACGCTGGCATTCCCCAACGCAGGTGGCCCCATACCGTGTCTGCACCCGCCGCTACGGCCGCTGAGCCCGCTTTCCGCTACTGGCGTGTGGCCTTTGTCCTCATGCTGGGCTTTACCACCGCCGGCCTCAGCGTCACCGTCGTCAACCTCGCCTTTCCCCACATCATGACCAGCCTGCGCGCCGACCTCGACGTCATGCAGTGGGTGCAGACGGGCTACATGATCGTGCAGGCGGTGATGATGCCCAGCGTCGGCTGGCTGGGCGCCCGCCTGGGCAACCGCCGCCTCTACTTGCTCTCCCTGGGCACGTTTGTGGCCGGCTCGGTGCTGTGCGGCATGGCCTGGGACGTTTACTCCCTTATCGCCTTCCGCCTGCTGCAGGCAGTGGGGGTAGGCCCGCTTTTTCCTATCACCCAAGTCATTATGTTCCAGAGCTTTCCCGAGGAAAAGCGGGGCCTGGCCATGGGCATCAGCTCCCTGGGCTTTTCCTTTGGTCCCATGGTGGGGCCGGTGCTGGCGGGCTACTTGCTGGAGCATGCGAGCTGGCGCACGGTTTTTTACATCAACGTGCCCGTAGGACTGCTCGGCCTGGCCCTGGCCTACCTCGTCTTGCCCCCGCCGCGCGGACAAGAGGGGCGCCGCCTCGACCTTGCCGGCATGGGTTCCATGGCCGCCTTCCTGGTGTGCTTCCTGCTGGCCATGAGCCAGGGACGGGTGGAGGGCTGGGACTCGCCTTACATCCTCACCCTGCTGGCGCTGGCGGCAGTGGCGGGGGTGGCCTTTGTCACCGTCGAGCTGCGCAGCGTACAGCCGTTTGTCGAGCTGCGTCTCTATGCCCGCCTTCCCTTTGCCATGGCCTCGCTGGTGGTGTTCCTCAACACCCTGAGCTTTATGGCCACCAACTTTGTGGTGGCGCTTTTCTTGCAAAGTCACCTTGACTATACCCCCTTGCAGGCCGCCTGGATGCTCATGCCCTCGGCGGTGGTAATCGGCGCCCTGAGCGTGGTGGTCGGCCGCCTCTCGGACTTTGTTGCCCCCAAGCTGCTGGTCATCTTTGGCCTGGCGCTGGTGGGGTGGAGCCTCATCCAGTACGCCACCATCACCCCGCTGACGAGCGTGGGCACCATTACCTTGCTGCTCACCATCCGCGGCTTTGCCCGTGCCTTTACGATCGCGCCCCTCACCACCGCCGCCCTGGCCGCCCTACCCGAAAGCGAAGTGCGCATGGGCTCGGGGCTGGTGAGCCTTACCCGCGGCATCGCCAGTACCGGCAGCGTGACCTTGACCGCCGCCTTCTTCCAGCACCGCTTCCACCAGCGCCTCGAACTGCTGGTCCAGGAGCAGGCCGGCCTGGCCTTTGCCCCGCAGGAGCTGCTGCAGCAGCTGCACGCGTTTTTTGAGCAGCAAGGCGACTTCTCGCAGGTGGCCGGCGTCAAGGCCCTGGCCACCTTGCACCGCCTGCTCGAGAGCGAGGCGGCGCTCTACAGCTACCACGACACGTTTATCGTCCTGGGCGCCATTTCTCTGGCGGCCATCCTGCCTGCCCTGTGGATGGGCAAGCGCCGGCCGGCCCGGCGGCAAGCGCCGGCACCGGCCCCGGCGCCGGCAGCGCGCCCCGCCAGCCGTTGACGGCCGCCGTGCCGCCTGCTATAAAGCGCCGCGAGAACCGTTACCGCGACACGAGGGAGGCCGACATGAGCGGGGTGCTGGAAGGGATTCGCGTCCTGGACTTTGGCCGCTACATCGCCGGGCCGTTTGCTGCTACCTTGCTGGGGGACATGGGGGCAGAGGTGATTCGCGTCGAGCGCCGCGGCGGCAGCGAAGACCGCTACCTGGCGCCGGTGACCCCGGCAGGGGAAGGGGCGTTGTTTTTGGGGATTAACCGCAACAAGAAGAGCCTGACCCTGGATCCCATGCACCCCAAGGGGCAGGAAATTGCCCACCGCCTGGTGGCCACCAGCGACGTGGTAGTGGCCAACCTGCCCATTGACGTGCTGCGCGCCATGCGCCTTGACTACGAGACGCTGCGCGCCATCAAAGCCGACATCATCCTGGTGCACGCCTCTACCTTTGGTCCCGACGGTCCTTACGCCCACCGCGTGGGCTTTGACACCGTGGTGCAGGGCATGTCGGGGGCGATGGCGCTTACCGGCTTTCCCGGGCCGCCGCTGCGCGACGTGGTGCCGTTTGAGGACTTTGGCACCGGCCTGCTGGGTGCCTTTGGGGCCCTGGCGGCGCTCTACGAGCGGCAGCGCAGCGGCCAGGGGCAGCTGGTGGACGTGTCGCTGCTGGCCACCGGCATTACCTTCATGCAGACGCTGCTCATCGAGCGCCAGCTCACCGGCATCGTGCGCCGGCAGCAAGGCAACACCGGCTACCACGCCGCCCCTTCCGACGTCTACCGCACCCGCGACGGCTGGCTGGTGGTGTCGGTGATCGGCAACCCCATGTTTCGCCGCTGGGCCAAGCTGGTGGGGCGGCCGGACCTCATCGACGACCCGCGCTTTGCCGACGACATCGGCCGCGGCAACCACAGCGACCTCATCAACGCGGTGATGGCGCCCTGGTGCGCGGCGCGCACCACCGCCGAGTGCATCCGCGAGCTGGAGGCAGCGCGCATCCCCTGCGGCCCGGTTTACGACCTGGAGCAGGTGCTCAACGACCCGCAAGTGCAGGCGCGCCAGTTGCTGCAGCCCGTCGACTACCCCGGCGCCGGCCCTGTGCCCCTGCCCGCTACCCCGGTGCGGCTGTCGCGCACCCCGGGCGGCATCCGCCAGCGGGCGCCGCTGCTGGGCGAGCACACCGAAGCGATCTCTGCAGGAGCTGGGCTACAGCCCGCAGGAAATCGCCGCGCTGCGCGCCGCCGGCGTCGTCTAGGTGGTGTAGAGGGCGTTGATCTGCACGTAGCCTTCGGTGAGGTCGCAGCCCCAGACGGTGGCCTCGCCGTCGTGCAGGCCAAGGTCGATGGCAATGCGCACCTCAGGACCCTGCAAGTAAGCGCGCAGCCGCTGCAGGTCGACGGCCTGCGGCTCGCCGTCGGCAAAGACGCAGGTATCCCCAAACGCGACGCGCACCCGCTCGGGGCGCAGGTCGCGCTCCTCGTGGCACTTGCCAATGGCCATCAGCACCCGGCCCCAGTTGGGATCGGCACCGTAGACGGCGGTCTTCACCAGCGGCGAGTTGACCACCGCCTTGGCGAGGCGCTCGGCCTGCTGCGTGTCGCGGGCGCGGGTGACGGTGACTTCGAGCAGCTTGGTGGCGCCTTCGCCGTCGCGGGCGATTTCTTTGGCCAGAAAGATGCAGGTCTCGGTGAGGGCCTGCTCGAACGCCGCCGGGTCGACGGCGCCGGCCAGGCCGTTGGCCATGAGCAGCACGGTGTCGCTGGTGCTGGTGTCGCCGTCCACGCTCACCCGGTTAAAGGAGACGGCCACGGCGCGCTGCAGCATGGGGCGCAGGACCTCCGGGGGCAAGGCGGCGTCGGTAAAGAGAAAGGCGAGCATGGTGGCCATGTTAGGGGCGATCATCCCGGCCCCTTTGGCCAGCCCGGCCAGCACCGCCGGCCCCACGCGGCAGGCGGTGAGCTTGGGGCGCGTGTCGGTGGTCATCATGGCCACGGCCACCGCGCCCAGGGCGTCGGGCCGCAGTTCCTGGCGCACCGCCCCCACGATGGCGCGGCGGAACTTGTCCAGTGGCAGCGGCTGGCCGATGACGCCGGTGGAGCTGGGGATAACGTCCTGGGGCGCAATGTTCAGCTCGGCAGCCACCAGGCGGGTGATTTCCCGCGCGGCCTCAAGGCCGCGGCGGCCGGTGGCCACGTTGGCGTTCTTGCTGTTGACCACCAGCGCCTGGGCGTAGCCGTCGGCCAAGTGCTCGCGGCCCACCACGATGGGCGCACCGCAAAAGAGGCTCTGGGTGAAAAGGCCGGCGGCGGCGGCGCGCACCGTGGAATACACAATGGCAAAGTCGAGGCTGCTGTCTTTGATGCCAATGTTTTTGGCCAGGCTGAGAAAGCCCTGGGGATAAAACGGCAGGGTGGGAATCGCGTGCATCGTACCTCCTTCTTGCGGGCGCCAGCGCCCGCGCTCTCTGGCCTCAACAGTAGCCAAGGTCCTGTTCTAGCTCGTGCAGGGCGCTGTCGAGGATGGCCACGAGGCGGTCTACCTCGGGGCGGGTGATGCACAGCGGCGGGGCCAAAAAAACCATCGAAGTAACGCGGGTAAGCAGGCCTTTTTCGGCCAGCCGCTGCGCCAGCCGCTGCATCGCCTCGTCCTCGGGGGAAAACTTCTCTTTTGTCTTGCGGTCGCGCACCAGCTCCACCGCCGCCAGCAGCCCCAGGCCGCGCACGTCGCCCACCAGGGGGTGGGCGCGCAGGGACTGCAGCTGCTCGAGCAAGTAAGCGCCCATGGCCGCGGCGTGGGCCACCAGGTTCTCGCGCTCCAAAATGTCCAGGTTGGCGAGCGCCGCGGCGCAGGCCACGGGGTGGCCCCCAAAGGTGAGCAAGTGGGAGAGTTTTCGCTCTGCGCCGGTAAAGGCCTCGGCCACCTGGGGGCGGCAGAGCACGGCGCCGATGGGGGCGTAGCCGCTGCTTAAGCCTTTTGCCACCGTCATGAGGTCGCCCGCCACGTTCCAGTGCTCGCTGGCAAAGAGCTTGCCGGTGCGGCCAAAGCCGGTGATCACTTCGTCGACGATGAGCAGCACCCCGTAGCGGTCGCAGATCTCGCGCAGGCGCGGCCAGTATTCCGGCGGCGGCACCGCCACGCCGCCCGACGCCGACACCGGCTCGGCAATCACCGCCGCCACCGTTTCCGGCCCCTCGAATTCGATGAGCTGGGCAATGGCGTCGGCGCAGTAAACGTCGCACTCCGGATACGTATAGCGATAGTCGCAACGGTAGCAGTAGGGAGGTGCCACGTGCAGGGTACCGGGCAGCAGGGGGCTGAAGTAAGGCTCGGTGAGCTGCCGCGTGCCGCTGACGCTCATGGCGCCGTACGTGGCGCCGTGGTAGGAGCCGCGGCGGGCGATGAACTTGTAGCGCTTGCGCTCGCCGCGCAGATAGTGGTACTGGCGGGCGATTTTGAGTGCCGATTCTACCGCCTCTGAGCCGCCGCTGCAAAAAAAGGCCACCGACAAGTCGCCAGGGGCGAGCGCCGCCAGGCGGGTAGCGAGCTGGATGGCGGGCAGGGTGGTGGCCTGCGTCGCGCTGGCGTAGGCCAGAGTAGCGGCCTGCCGGGCCATCGCCGCGGCGATTTCCTCGCGGCCGTGGCCGACGTTGACCAGCCACAGGCCGGCCAGGCCGTCGAGGTATTCTTTGCCCTCAAGGTCGCGTACCGTGCATCCCCGCCCTGAGACGAGGATGCGCTTGTGCCCCGGCGCCAGGGCGCGCCAAGGGGAGGCGTGTAGCCACAGGTGGTCGTGGCCGGCCTGCCACAGGGCTTCAGGGGTGGACAATGCAGCGCTTGGCGGCGCCTGCTGGTTCATGGCGGTCTCCTGTCACCAGAGGAAAAGACGGTACGCCACGGCGCGGCGCCTGTCCAGTCCGCTTGACGGCACCGCGCCGCTGGCGTATGGTAGCACCTGGCAGCCCGCCAGAAAAGCCGCGGCGCGGAAGGAGAGATGCGTCATGAAACCTGCCCCCTTTGCCTATGCGGCGCCTGAGACGCTGGAAGAGACCTTAGCCCTGCTGGCCGAGTATGGCGACGAGGCCAAGCTCCTGGCTGGCGGCCAGAGCCTGGTGCCCCTGCTCAACTTTCGCCTTGCCCGCCCTCGCTACTTGATCGACCTCAACCGCGTGGCCGGTCTTGCCGGCCTGGCAGCCGACGACGTCGCCCTCACCGTGGGCGCCATGACGCGCCAGCGGCGCCTGGAGCGCGATCCCCTGGTGCAGCAGCACTACCCCTTGCTGGCCGAAGCCGCTGCCTTTATCGGTCACCCGGCCATCCGCACCCGCGGCACCGTGGGCGGCAGCCTGGCCCATGCCGATCCGGCTGCTGAGCTGCCGGCAGTGCTGCTGGCCTACGGCGGTAGCGTGCGGGTGCAGGGCCCGCAAGGCGAGCGCGAGCTTGCTGCCGAGGACTTTTTCCTCACGTACTTTACCACCGCTTTAGAGCCCACCGAGGTGCTCACCGCGGTGCGCTTTCCCCGCTGGCCGGCGGGCACGGGGTGGAGCTTCCTCGAAGTCAGCCGCCGCCACGGCGACTTTGCCCTGGTGGGCGCTGCCGCCCTGCTCACCCTCGACGCCGACCGCCGCTGCACCCGCGTCGCCGTGGCCCTCACCGGGGTGGGCGGCACCCCTTACCTGGTGCGCGAGGCGCCGGCGATTTTGGTGGGGCAGGAAGTGGACGCCACCCGCCTGGAGGCGGTGGCCGAAGCGGCGCGCGCCGGGGTGGACCCCGAGGGCGACTTGCATGCCTCGGCCGCGTTTCGGCGCCACTTGAGCGGCGTGCTCACCCGTCGCGCCCTGCAGCAAGCTGCGGCGCGCGCCCACCCCGTCTAGGCTGTCGGGCGCGCCAAGGCATCGTACTCGGTAAACAGAATGTGGTCGTGATAGTAATGGACGAGTAGGAACGACAGCACGACAATATAGTAGCTGCGCTCAAACGGCAGCCCGCTAAGCCCTACCAGCACGCCGATGAGAACCAGCGCTCCTACTGTCAGCCCCAGGTTGAGCCCGTAGAAGTATGCGAACCCCCGCTTCTCTAACCCTTGCAGGCCGGGCACCGGCAGGGGGCCCTGCACCAGCCGCAGCCGGGTGAGGTACCACGTCAGGGCCAGGTACTGGAAGGAATGCCAGGTGTTGAACCCCTGGAAGGCAATCTCCAGGCGGCGGCCGCTGAAGCTGGTGACCACAAAGGCCAGCACCACGGTGGTCAGGATAAGCAGGATCTTGGGATAGTGGGCCGTGCCGCGCCAGATTTCGACCGCCGTTTTGCCCAGAAAAAGCACCAGGGCCACAGCAAAGACGCCACTGATGGCGTAAAACACCAGCGGCGTCTTGAGTGCCTCGGGGTAAAGCAGCGGCGTGTGTCCAATGTAGAACTGGTCGTGGATGAACTTGTACGTAGCAAAGGGGTAAAGGCTGCTAAAGACCACCGCGTAGTCGACAAGGCGCGCCCAACGCGGCTGCGGGGTGGGCTGCTTGCGCTGGTAGCACTCCATGAGGTAGGCGATCTGGTGCAGCACGTGCAGCGAGGCCCAGAAGAAAAAGAGGGTAAGAAGGAGCTGGAAGTGCCAGAGCGCCAGCAGCACCACCGCCGCGGGAATAAAGAGCGAGCTCCACACCACCGCCGGGTGGCGCGTGCGGAAGGCAGGATCGAGGGCGGTGCGGAAAAAGGTAGCATACATGTGCGGGCCGCCGATCACCCCGGCAATGAAGAGGTTGACAAAAATCGCCGAGTTGCCTGCCAGCTCGTAGAGCATCAGCGGCAGTACCACCAGGGCCCCGCTGAAGGTCAGGAAGCCCAGGTCCCACTCCGGGCTGCGCAACCAGAGCCCGCGCGGCTCTGGTCCCCACGCCCTTCTCTCGGCTACGGCCGTATTGCGCGTCGTCATCCCTCTTCCCTCCAACCTGGCACCCGCTTCCCCGGCGTCCACGTCCCGGAGAATCCAGAGTGCCTGCTTGCGCAAGAGTGTGGCAAATTCCCGCGCAAAGCACAAGTCTTTTTCCAAAACGAAAACGGGATAGGCTCAATGCAGTCCGATACAATGCGCCCAGAGCGGGCCGGACGTTCATGAGTTTGTCGGGGGTGCCGTCGGGACGGCCTTGGAGGCGCCGGGGGCACCGAAAATGCCGGCGGACCACCACGTCCAGATCGAGGGAATAGAGACGGCGGCGGGCGTGTTTTGGTAGCGTAAACGGTCAAGCCCCTTGCACCGGAGTGGCAAGCCAATGGAGTCCGGACAGGAACTGACGCTGCTGGTGGCGTTTGGCGCCGGAGTGCTGTCGTTCGTTTCGCCGTGCGTATTGCCCCTCTTTCCTTCTTATCTGTCGTTCATTACCGGCATGTCGTACACGCAGCTGCACGACCCCGCAGCATGGCAGCAGCAGCGGCGGCGCGTGGTGGGCCTCGCTCTCAGCTTTGTCCTTGGCTTTGCCCTTATCTTCATCGCCCTGGGCGCTTCGTTTAGCCTCATCGGCAGCTTCCTGCGCGCCCACCTCCTGCTCTTGCAGCGCCTGGCCGGTGCCCTCATCATATTTTTCGGCCTCGTGCTGGTGGGTGTGCTGCGGCTGCCGCTGCTGTCGCGTTCTTTCCAGCTGCCACTGCACCGCTCCCCGGCCGGTTACCTGGGCGCCTTCCTGGTAGGGGTGTCTTTTGGCATTGGCTGGACGCCCTGCGTAGGGCCGATCCTGGGCTCGATTCTCTTTTTGGCCAGCACCGCCGCCGCCGTAGAGCGCGGCGTGCTGCTGCTGGCGGTCTATTCCCTGGGCCTGGCTTTGCCTTTTTTTCTTAGCGCCCTGGCGGTGCCGGTGTTCTTTCGCCTCTTTGGCCGCCTGGCCCGCTACCTGCGGGCAGTGGAAATCGGCGGCGGAGTGCTGCTCATCCTGGTGGGGCTGCTGGTGTTTACCGGCTACCTGACGGTGCTCAACGCCTATGCGGCGCGGCTCATTCCCGCCTGGCTGTGGCGGTACTTATGAAAACACCCCGTGCTCGTACAGCACGCGGCCGCCCAGGGCAAGCAACACCAGGCCGCCGAGGACCTCGGCATATGGCCCCAGGGGCAGCCGCGCCCCGGCCCACCGCCCCAGGCGTACCCCCAGCAGGGTCCAAGCGGCGGTGATGAGGCCGATGAGCCCTGCCGGCACGAGAATGGGCAAGCGCAGGGCGGCCAGGCTGAGGCCGGCGGCAAAGGCGTCAAGGCTGGTGGCCAGGGCCAGGCCGAGCAGCGTTAGAAAGCGCGTGGGGTCGCGTGGCGCCGCGGCTTCGGCGCTGAGCCCGCCGTAAATCATCTTCAGGCCCACGCCGGCAAGCAGGACAAAGGCCAGCCAGTGGTCAAAGGGGGCCACCACGGCGTGGGCCGCTGCTCCTATTCCCCAACCGGCCACCGGCATGGCCGCTTGGAAGAAGCCAAAGTGGCCAGCCAGCCGCCAGGCCAGGCGGTGAGGGGCTTCTTCCGGCCGCATGGCGGTGGCGACCGCCACGGCAAACGCATCCATGGCCAGAGCGGTGGCCAGCAGCAGCAATTCCCACAGTGTCATTGGCCAGAGGCGTCTCGCAAGAGCGGGGTCACCATGCCACAAGGGTGGCATCCCGCCAGGGCAAGCCATCACGGCCGCAGGCCACCGCGGCTTTTCCCGCCGTCTTGTCGCGTCCAGGGCCCTCTGCCATAATCAAAAAGCGCCTGCTGCCCAAGAAGGGTGCCTTTGCCATGGATTCACAGCCCAGCCGCCCGCCCGGCAAGTGGTGGGTCGCCACCGCGGTGCTTTCGGGACAGCTGACCCTTGCCTTCGGCATGTTTGCCGTGGTGGTGGCTTTGCCCAAGATCATGACCGCCTTTGGCACCGACGTCAACACCATCCAGTGGGTGATGACCGGCTACCTGATTGCGCGGGCGGTGCCCATGCCGGCTTTGGGCTGGCTGGCCAGCCTGCTGGGCAAGCGCGACCTCTACGTCCTCGGCGTGCTGGGGGCCACGCTCTGCACCCTCCTGAGCGGCCTGGCCTGGAACATCGAGTCGCTCATCGTCTTCCGCATTCTGCAAGGCGCTCTGGGCGCGCCGGCGATGGGCATGGGCATGGTGCTTCTCTACGAGGCCTTCCCGCCACACCAGCGCGGCTTGGCCATGGGCCTCCTCTTGCTGGTGGGCTCGCTGGGCCCCACCATTGGGCCTTCGCTGGGCGGCTACCTGGTGCAGGAAATCAGCTGGCGAGCCATTTTCTTCCTCGGCTTGCCCAGCGGCGTGGCCAGCCTGCTGCTGCTGGTGACCCTCATTCCCCGCGACCCGCCGGCCGGCGAGCGCACCGTGGATTTGCCCGGGTTGGTGACCATGACCGTCTTTCTCGTGGCCCTGCTTTTGGCCCTCACCCAGGGGCAGCGGCAGGGGTGGACGTCGGCCTATATTTTGGGCCTCTTTGCCACTGCCGCCGTCTTCTGCGCTCTCTTTGTCGTCCTCGAGCTGCGCACCCCTCACCCGGTGGTGGAGCTGCGGCTTTACCGCAACTTCAGCTTCACCATGGCCTCGCTGGTCGTCCTCCTCTACAACGCCGGCTTTGTGGGCACCAATTTCCTGGTGGCTCTCATGCTGCAGGTGGTTTTCGACTTCACTCCCCTGCAAGCCGGCCTCATCCTCGCCCCCGGGGCCGTGGTCATGGGCTGGGTGGGCCTGCTTTCCGGGCGGCTGGCCGACCGCTTCGACCCGCGCTTGCCGGTGCTCTGCGGGCTGCTCTTCTTCGCCCTCGATATGTACCTCTTTGCTTCCCTGAGCCTGCTGGCCACGGTGGGCCTGGTCACCTTGCTGGTCATCGTGCAGCGCGGCAGCTTCGGCCTCATCCAGTCGCCGATCACCACCGCGGTGATGCGCACTCTGCGGCCCGAAGAGCGCAGCATGGGCTCAGGCCTGCACGGCGTGCACCGCGGCGTGGCCATGGCCTTTGGCGTGGCCCTGTGCAGCATGCTGCTCGACAAGCGCCTGGCCGTCCACAGCCTTCTGCTCGCCCAGCAGCACGACCCCTTGGCCCTGCCGGTGCAGGAAGCGCTGGGGGCCTTTGCCGAGGTGCTGCGCGACGCCGGCTACGCACCACCGCTGGTGCCCGAAGCGGCCATGGCGGCGCTGGGGCGACTGTTTGCGGCGCACGTGCGTATGGCTGCTTACCAGGACTGCTTCCTGCTGCTTTCGCTGATTTTCCTCGCCGCCCTGCTGCCGGCCTGGCTGGCCGGCCCGCCGCGGCCCCGCCGCGCCTCGCGGGAAGCGGCCGCGGCCGCCGTCCCCTCGCCCCGCGTCGTCTGACCACTCCCGCCGCCGGACCGTAAGGCGGCTACCGCAAGCGGCTTGGGAGGAGAAAAGAAATCGGGTATAGTAGGAAAAATCCGCGTGCCGTGCACCCAACATCCGTAAGGAAACGCCCATGGCTCTGCTCTCCCTCTCTCCCCCCGCGCCCTCGCCCCAGTCGGGATCAGCGCGCCCCCTGCGAGGGCTGCGCGTGGTACTACTCAAGCCGTCCAAGTACGATGACGATGGCTACGTGCTGCGCCACTGGCGTGGCGTGTTGCCCAGCAACACCCTGGCTTGCCTCTACGCCCTCACCGAAGACGTCAGGCGCCGCCGCGCCCTGGGACCTGACCTGGACCTGCGCGTGGAGCTGCTCGACGAGGCAGTCCACAAAATCGACGTGGCCAAGCTCGTGCGCCGCAGCCGTCGGCCGGGCTGGAAGACCATCGTCTGCCTGGTGGGGGTGCAGACCAACCAGTACCCGCGCGCCGTGGACCTGGCGCGCGCCTTTCGCCGCGCCGGCCTCGACGTGCTCATCGGCGGCTTTCACGTCAGCGGCGTGCTGGCCCTCTTTCGCCACCCTACCCCCGATATCCAGGAGATCCTCGACCTGGGGGTAACCGTGGTGGCTGGCGAAGTGGAGACGCAGTGGGAGCGGCTGCTGCGCGATGCCCTGCAGGGGCAGCTGCAGCCCCTGTACGACTTTCTGGACGCCACCCCAGATCTGCGCACGCCGCCGGTGCCGATGATCCACAAGAAGTACCTCCGCCGCTTTGCTTACAAGCAGTTTGGCACCATCGACTGCGGCCGCGGCTGTCCCTTTAGCTGCAGCTTCTGCTCGATTATCAACGTGCAGGGGCGCACCATGCGTATGCGCGACCCGGCCGCCATCGCCCAGGTAATCCGCGACAACTACCGCCGCGCCGGCATTACGTTTTACTTCTTTACCGACGACAACTTTGCCCGCAACAAGCGCTGGCGCGACATCTTTACGGCGCTGATCGACTTGCGCGAGCGCGAGGGCATCCCCGTCGAGTTCATCATGCAGGTCGATACCCTGTCGTACAAAATCAAGGACTTCATCCCGCTGGCGCGGCGCGCCGGCTGTACCCAGGTGTTCATCGGCATGGAGAGCATCAACCCTGCCAACCTGCAAGCGGCCGACAAGCGCCAGAACGTGGCCGCCGACTACCGCCAGCTCATTGCCGCCTGGCGCAGCGCCGGCATTGCCACCCACGTGGGCTTCATCATCGGCTTTCCCTTTGACACCCCGGAAAGCGTGGCCTGCGATGTCGAGCGGCTCAAGCACGAGCTCCAGGTGGACCAGGCCTCGTTTTTCATGCTCACCCCCATTCCCGGCTCCCTGGACCACTTCCACGCCGTACAGCAGGGGCTGCCCCTGGAGCCCGACCTCAACCTCTACGACTCCTTCCACGCCACCACCGACCACCCGCGCATGTCCCGCCAGGCCTGGTTCCAGGCTTACCAGGAAGCCTGGCAGTCGTTTTACAGCTTCGACAACCTGCGGGCCATTTTGCAGCGGGCCTCGCCGGCCATGTACTGGAACGTCTTCAAGAACCTCGTCTGGTACAAGAGCGCGGCGCTCATCGAGGGCAACCACCCGATGATGACCGGCTTTTTCCGCCTCAAAGGGCGCACAGCGCGCCGTCCCGGCTACCCTATCCTGGGGCACTGGGCGTACTGGCGCTGGCGGCTGCCGGAGATCCTGCGCTACGGTCGTGCCTGGCTGCGCCTCTTCATCGAGCTGGAAGAGCTGTGGCTGCAAACGCGCAAGCGCAGCGAGCGCGAGCAGCGGCTGCTGGAGGCGTTGCGCCAGCTGCGCGGCGGCGTGCTTGACGCGGTGCGCCTGCGCGACTTGCGGCTGGCCTACGCGCAGGCCAAGCTGCGCGTGCCTTCGCGCCTGCGCCTGTGGGTAGAAGCCTGGGGGGTGTGGTCGCTGCGCCTACTTTCTTCGCGCCAGGACCTGCGCCGGGCCCTGGGCGCAGGCCTTTCCCCTTTCCCTGCGCCTGGCCGGCTGCCTGTGGCGCGAGCTGCAAGTGCACGTGGGCTTTGCGGTGAGCTTTGCTTTTAACTTGGTGCCGCGCCAGCCCGCCGGGGAGCCGGCCGGTCCGTAAGGGGGGGCCGCAGGCATGGAGCCGCAGCAAGCGCTGCGGGCGTTTTACGAGGAAATCAAAGACTGCCAGAAGTGCCCGCTGGCCGCCAGCCGCACCCAGGTGGTGTTTGGCAGCGGCAACCCGCGGGCCGAGGTGATGCTGATCGGCGAAGCCCCCGGCTACCACGAGGACCGTCAGGGCAAGCCGTTTGTCGGGGCGGCAGGGCGCCTGCTCGACCAGCTGCTGCACGAGGCGGGCTTGCGCCGTGCCGACGTCTACATTGCCAACGTGGTGAAGTGCCGCCCGCCGCAGAACCGCACGCCGCGTCCCGAGGAAATCGCGGCTTGCCAGCCCTACCTGTGGCGCCAGCTGGAGATCATCCGGCCGCGGGTGGTATGCACCCTGGGCAACGTGGCCACGCAGCTGCTGCTGGGTAAAAAAGTGGGGATCATGAAAGTGCGCGGCCAGCCTTTCCCGGTGCGGTGGTTTGTGGTGGTGCCCATGCTGCACCCGGCGGCGGCGCTGCACCGCGAGGCGCTGCAGGCGGCGGTGCGCGAGGATTTTCAGCGCCTGCGCGCCTTGCTCGCGCAGGGTCTGCAGCCGCCGGCGGCCGAGCAGATGCCGCTCCTTTAGGAAGCGCCATGCACGCCATGCAACCCCTGCACCCCTGGCAGGTGACGCCGGCCGAGGCGCGCTGCCTCCAGCGCCGGTTGCGCCACCGGGTGCGCATCGGCCGCTACGTGCAGGATATCCGCTACGTGGCTGGGGCCGACGTGGCGGCAGCCCGCACCTCGCCGGCCCTGTATGCCGGGGTGGTAGTGCTCGACTACACCAGCCTCGCGGTGGTCGAGCGGCGCGGCGTGTGCTGTGAAGCGACGTTTCCGTACATCCCGGGCTTGCTGTCGTTTCGCGAGGCTCCGGCCCTGCTGCAGGCGCTGGCGCAGCTGACTTGTCCTCCCGATATCCTCATCGTCGACGGTCAGGGCATCGCTCATCCCCGTGGCCTGGGGCTGGCCAGCCACCTCGGGGTGTGGCTCGACGCCCCCACCATCGGCTGTGCCAAGTCACGCCTGATGGGCCGCTACGTCGAGCCGGCCGACGTGGCCGGCGCCACCTCACCGCTGTACGGGCCCAGAGGTGAGGTGCTCGGCGCCGTGGTGCGCACCAAAGCGCACGTCAAGCCGGTGTTCGTTTCCGTGGGCCACAAAGTGGACCTGGAGCAGGCGGTGGCGGTGGTGCTTCACTGCTGCCGTGGCTACCGGCTGCCGGAACCCACCCGTCTGGCCGACCACTACGTGGGGGCGCTGCGCCGCGCCCACCAGAACCCAGAGGAGAAGCCAACCCATGAGCGCTAAGGTCCAGCTCGGGATCTTGCTTCCCACCCGAGGGGTGCTGTTTGCCGGCGAAGGGGCGCCGGACTTGAGCCCCATTTACACCATGGCCGCGCAGGCCGAAGCTGCCGGCTACCACAGCCTGTGGGTGGGCGACAGCATTACGGCCAAGCCGCGCCTGGAAGCGCTGACCACGCTGGCGGCGCTGGCCGCGCGCACCCAGCGCATTCGCCTGGGCACGGCGGTACTGCTGGCTGCCCTGCGGCCGCCGCTGGTGCTGGCCCACGCCGTGGCCTCACTGGACGTGCTGGCTGGCGGCCGCCTCATTCTCGGGGTGGGAGCCGGCCGCGGCGGGCGCCAGATCCTGGCCGCCGAGTTCGAAAACTGCGGCGTGCCCTTTGGCGAGCGCGGCCCGCGCCTCAGCGAGCTGCTGCAGATCTGCCGCCGCCTGTGGCAGGGAGAGCCGCTGACGTACCAGGGCACGTACTATCGCCTCAGCGAGGTGGTGCTGGAGCCGCGCCCCGTGCAGCCTGGAGGGCCGCCACTGTGGATCGCCAGCAACTTTATCGCCCAGGGACTCGAGCGCGTGGGGCGGCTGGGCGACGGCTGGATCACCAACGTCACCTCGCCTGAAGTCTACCGCCGCTGCTGGGAGCGCATCGCGGCGGTGGCCGAGCAGCACGGCCGCGACCCGCAGCAGCTTGAGCGCTGCCTTTACCTCACCGTCAACGTGCACCCCGATGGCGACGTGGCACGGCGCGAAGGGCGAAGCTTCCTGGAAAGTTACTATAAGAAGCCGGCCGCCGAAGTGGAAGCCGACCTCATCTGCCAGTTCGGCAGCCCCGCGGAGGTGCTCGAGCGCCTGGCCGCATATGTACGCCTGGGGGTGCGGACGGTGATCGTGCGCTTTGCCACGCCGCGGCAGCTCGAGCAGCTGCAAATCTGCACCGAGACCCTGCTGCCGCAGGTGGCTCGCCTCTAACGGAAGCGCCCATGGACGCGCGCCAGCGCCGGGCACAGGAAATCTTGGCCCTGTTGCGGCAGGCCTATCCGGAGGCCCGTTGCGCCCTCAATTTTTCCAACCCGCTGGAGCTGCTGGTGGCGACGATTCTCTCGGCGCAGTGTACCGACGAGCGCGTCAACCAGGTGACCCGTACCCTCTTTCAGCGCTACCGCACCGCCGCCGACTACGCCACCGCCGACCCCGACGAACTGGCCGAAGCCATCAAGCCTACCGGGTACTACCGCCAGAAGGCGCAGACGCTGCAGCGCTGCTGTGCGGCGCTGGTCGAGCACTACGGCGGCCAGGTGCCCGACGAGATGGACGCGCTGGTGCGCCTGCCAGGGGTAGGGCGCAAGACGGCCAACGTGGTGCTGGGCAACGCCTTTAACAAGCCGCAGGGCATCGTGGTCGACACCCACGTCAAACGCCTGGCACAGCGCCTGGGCCTCACCCAGGCGCGGGATCCCGAAAAAATCGAGCGCGACCTCATGCGCCTGCTGCCGCGCCAGGAGTGGACGCTGTTTGCCCACCTGCTCATTTTTCATGGCCGTGCCGTGTGCAAGGCGCGCGTCCCGCGCTGCGACCGGTGCCCCATCCACCACCTGTGCCCCTCCTGCCGCCTGCACGACCATCCCCAGGCCCGCGACGCGCAGTCCGCTTCCGGTTGAAGCCGGCGCGCGGCCTGTGGTATAGGTTAGGCACAACCGCCCGCGATGAGGAAGCGTTCATGCCATCACGCAAGGTGTCCGAAGCCCAGGTTTACGAAGCGCTCAAGCAAGTCCAGTACCCCGGGTATCAGCGCGATATTGTCGCCTTTGGCCTGGTGCGCCGCGTCGAGGTGCAGGACGGCCACGTGCGGGTCACCCTGCAGCTGGGGGCCGCGCAGCAAGACCTCGTTGGCCGCATTCGCCAGGCGGTCGAGGAAGCCCTGCGTGCCCTGCCCGGGGTGGCCGGCGTCACCGTCGAGGTGCAGGGGCCCAGCCGCCCGGCGGCCGCCCAGGGGCCGCCCCCGCCGGCGCCACTGCCGGGGATCACGCACGTCATCGCCGTGGCCAGCGGCAAGGGCGGGGTGGGCAAGAGCACCGTGGCCACCAACTTGGCGGTGGCGCTGGGCATGGCGGGGCTGCGCACCGGGCTGCTTGATGCCGACATCTACGGCCCGAGCATTCCGCTCATGATGGGGGTCAACGAGCAGCCGCGCCTCACCAGCGCCAACCGCATTCTGCCCTTTATCAGCCACGGCATCAAAGTGCAGTCGCTGGGCTTTTTCATCGGCGACCACGCTCCGGTGATCTGGCGCGGCCCCATGGTGATGAAGGCGGTGCAGCAGCTGCTGCAAGAAACCGAGTGGGGCGAGCTCGACGTGCTGGTCATCGACTTGCCGCCGGGCACGGGCGACGTGCAGCTCACCCTGGTGCAGACGGTACCGCTGTCGGGCGCCATCCTGGTCACCACGCCGCAGGACCTGGCCCTGCTCGACGTCAAGCGCGGCGCCGAGATGTTCAAGCAAGTGAACACCCCGCTGCTGGGCATCGTCGAGAACATGAGCTACTTTGTGTGTCCGGACTGCGGCCGCGAAACGGAAGTCTTTCGCAAAGGCGGGGGAGAAAAAGAAAGCCAGCGGCTGGGGGTGCCGCTGCTGGGGCGCCTGCCGCTCGATCCGGCCGTCTGCGAGGCCGGCGACAGCGGCGTGCCCATCGTGCTCGAGCAGCCCGACTCCAAAGTGGGCAAGGCGTTTCAGGCCATCGCCGCGGCGGTCCTCGAAGCCCTCACCGCCCGGCCCCGCCCCACCCCCCTCCGCATCATCAATTAAAAGGGGACAGGCTACTTTTTCATGGCCGGCGCAAAAAGTAGCCTGTCCCCTTTTTTCAGTTTTCGAGGAAGCTGCGCAAGTGGCTGCTACGGCTCGGGTGTTTGAGCTTGCGCAGCGCCTGCGCCTCGATCTGGCGGATGCGCTCGCGCGACACGCCAAAGACTTGGCCCACTTCCTCTAGGGTGTGCGGCGTCTCGTCGCCAAGGCCAAAGCGCATGCGCAGGATGCGCTCTTCTTTCTCGCTCAGGGTATTGAGCACCTTGTGGATTTTCTCCTTGAGGTCGCGGTTGATCACCGCCTCAAGAGGAGAAATGGACTTCTTGTCCTCAATGAGGGCCCCGAGCTCGGTGTCGCCCTCGCCAATGTGGTGCTCAAGCGACACCGTACGCTTGGCCACCTTGAGGGTATTCTTCACTTTCTCCACGTGCAGGCCAGTGTCGCGCGCGATCTCCTCGGGAGTTGGCTTGCGCCCCAACTCCATGGTGAGCGTCTGCGAAGAGCGCACCACCTTGTTGAGGATCTCGATCATGTGCACGGGAATGCGAATCGTCTTTCCCTGCTCGGCGATGGCGCGGGTGATGGCCTGCCGGATCCACCAGCTGGCATACGTGCTGAACTTGAAGCCGCGGTGGTAGTCGAACTTGTCCACGGCGCGCATCAAGCCGATATTGCCTTCCTGGATCAGGTCGAGGAACGACAGGCCACGGTTGATGTACTTCTTGGCGATGCTTACCACCAGCCGCAGGTTTGCCTCCACCATTTCCTTTTTGGCCTGCTTGAGCCGCTCCTCAATGGGATCGAGCTCGGCAATAAGCGGCTGCAACTCTTCCAGGCTGGCCTCCAGGGAAGACGACACGCGGGGCGAGCCCTGGCGCAGGCGTTCGTAGGCAGCGCGGGCCTCTTCGATGGCCTCGTGCAGCAGTCCCAGCCGGAAGTGGCAACGCTGCAGCTGCTGCAAAAAGGCCTGGGCCGCTTCTGCCGTCAGCCGGTGCGCCGGCTGCTGCGGCCCCTCTGGCCATACCTGCTGCACGTAAGCCGCCAGGGCGGCAAGTAGCTGCTGCCGCCGCTCGGCGGCCACCTCGCCGCCCTTGCTGCCCGGCTCGCTCACCGCCTCCAGCGTCAGCTCCCCCGCCTCCAGCCGCCGATGCAGAGTGGCCACCACGCGCGCGATCACCGGGCTTTGCAAAGCGCAGACCAGCCGCGCCGTGTCGGCTTCCTCGATGCGCTTGGCGATCTCTACTTCGCCCTTGCGGTCCAGCAGCGGGACAGCGCGAATCTCCTGAAAGTACACCAGCACCGGCTCGTCGCTGCGCTCTTCGTAGCTCGCCTCGGCTTCCGCCGTGCGCTCTGCCGCCAGCTCGTCCTCTCCGTCTTCGATTTCCCCCAGAGTAGCCTCTGCCTCCAGGTCCTTTTGCTCAAAGAGCAGGTAGAGGTCGTCGGGCCTCCTCTGACACTGCCGCTATGTCGTCGAGCTCGCCAAGCGGCAACTCCTGCGGGAAATCCACTTCTTCGGACATCGCCTCCAGACGCGACTCTTTGCCCTTGTTCTTCATCGGCACCCCGCTCACTCTCCCTCAAGTCCAGCCTGGATACCGTCACCCCACCCGACAGAAACGGCCGGTTACCTCATCCTTGCCCGGATGGATGAGAAACACACCACACCCTTGTGGTGCTACATGGGAAAATTTGAAGACGTGTCGCAATCCCGGCCGTTAGGTCTCACACGCAGAAGGGCCTTCTGGCATCTGCAACAGGCCCCGGTCTTGCAGGCGCACACCTGGCGCACCGGCCCTCTTTAATATAGGCCGCATGGCCTTTTTTGTCAATGTGTTTCGGCCGGGGGCTGGAAACCCTAGATGGGGCGGAGTGTAGCACGCGCCGGGCCTGGCGTCAAGGGGAAGCCCGTTGTCGGACCCGCCGGCGGGATGCTACCATTCAGCGCACGGATGGCCAGGGCGAAGCCACTGGCACGGCCAGTGAAGATGAGCAGAGGAGGATGTCCCTGTGGCGCAGTGCGGCTTTCCGCCCGTCCCCCCAGGGATACCGGCGGTGATTTTGGCTGCCGGCAGGGGAGCGCGCCTGCAGCAGCGCGACCTGCCCAAGCCCCTTACGCCCTTGCTCGGGCTGTCGCTGCTGGAGCGCGCCGTGCTTTCGTGCCGGCAGGCCGGCGTTACCGCTTGCTACGTGGTGGTGGGCTACGCGCACCACTGCCTGACGCCCTACATCGCGCAGCTGGCCGCCCGCTACCAGATACCCCTCCACGCCGTGGTCAACCCCCACTGGGAGGAAGGCAACGGCACCTCCGTGCTCGCCGTGCGGCCTTACGTGCAGGGACCGTTCCTGCTGGTGATGGGCGACCATCTCTTTGATCCCGACATCCTGCGTCAGCTGTGCGCGGCGGCTGCCCAGAGCGAGGCGTGTCTGCTGGCCGTGGACCGCCGCCTGCACGCCGTTTTCGACCTTGCCGAAGCCACTAAAGTCCGCCTCGAGGGCAGCACCCTCACCGCCATCGGCAAGACGCTGGCGTCCTTTGACGCCGTGGATACCGGGCTTTTTTTCTGCCGCCCGGTGCTGTTTGCCGCCCTGGCCCAGGCGCGCGCTGCCGGCGACGCCTCGCTCACGGGCGGCGTGCGGCAGCTGATTGGCGGGCGGCAGATCCGCGCCGTAGACATCGGCGAGCGCTTCTGGATCGATGTGGACACCCCGGCCGACTTGCGCCACGCCGAGCGGCAGCTTCTTGCTACCCTGACCAAACCCCAGGAAGACGGCCCGGTGGCGCGCCACCTCAACCGCCCGCTGTCGCGCCACCTGTCACGCTACCTGGCCCGCACGCCGCTGCACCCCAACCACCTCACCCTGCTAAGCAGCCTGCTTTCCCTGGCCGCCGCAGGCCTCCTGGCCCTAGCACCCAGCGGCGGGGAATAAGGCGGCGCCACCGCAGGTTCTTTACCGCAGCAACCCCCAGCAGGGAGGAACCCCTATGCCCGCGGTGCAGGGATGCGTCTTCGACGCCTACGGCACGCTGTTTGACGTTCACTCGGTGATCGCCGCTTGCCGGGAAGTGGCCCCCGACGCCCCGGCCCTGAGCGAAACCTGGCGCGCCAAGCAGCTCGAGTATACCTGGCTGCGCGCCCTCATGGGTCACTACGAGGACTTTTGGGTGATCACCGAAGCGGCGCTGCGCTATGCGCTGCGCCGCCATGGCCTCCGCCTGGCGCCGGCGCAGCAGCAGCGCCTGCTCGAGGCTTACTACCGCCTCGACACCTACCCCGAGGTGCCGGCGGCGTTACAGCAGCTGCGCCAGCGCTACCCCCTGGCCATCCTCTCCAACGGCTCGCCCGCCATGCTGCAGGCAGTCATCGCCCACAACCGCCTGCAAGAGATCTTCACCCAGGTGCTCAGCGCCGACGCGGTGCGCACCTACAAGCCCCACCCCGCGGTTTACGAGCTGGCGCCGCGCCACCTGAGCATTCCCAAAACAGCCCTGCTTTTTGTGTCGTCGAATGCCTTTGACGCCATCGGCGCCAAGGCCTTTGGCTTCCAGGTGGCCTGGATCAACCGCAGCGGGGCGCCGCTCGACGAGCTGGGCTTTGTCCCCGACTTCGAGATCCAGCGCCTCGACGAGCTCCCGGCCCGCCTGGCTTCCTCCCCTTAGGGCGCGGTGGCGCGGCGCCAGGCCAGGGCCACCGCAAAGCCCAGCGTGGCAACCAGCACGATGCCGGCTCCAGAGGCCACGTCGAGGTAGTAGCTCAGGTACATGCCCACCAGGGCGGCCAGGGCGCCCAGCAGCGGCGAGAGCCACAGCATGGTGGCAATGCTGTGGGTGAGCAGGCGCGCCGTAGCCGCCGGAATGACCAGGCCTGCTGCCACCAGCGTGACCCCCAGCACCTGCAGGGCGGCCAGCATGGCCAGGGCCAGAACCACGGCAAAGCCGCGGCGCACGCGCCGCGTCGGCACCCCTGCTACCTGCGCCACGTCCTCACTGACGGTGCTCAGCAGCAGCGGCTTGTGCAGCACCGCCAGGGCTGCTACAGTGCAGGCGGTGACCGCGGCAATGACCACCAAGTCGCGCGCCGACACTCCCAGGACGTTGCCAAAGAGCACCGCCTCGAAGTCGCGCACAAAGCGGCGCATGCGGCTCATGAGGGCCACGCCGAAGGCAAAGCTGGCGGTGGTCACCACCCCGATGGCGGCATCGGCATGGAGGCGGCGCTGTGCGGCAATGCCGTCGATGGCCAACACCACCAGCCCGCCCCAGAGGCCGGCGCCGAGGTAGAAGTCGAGGTGCAGGGCGTAGCTGGCCACCGCGCCACCAAACACCGCATGCGCCAGCCCGTGGCCGATGTAGCTCATGCGGCGCAGCACCACGTACACGCTGAGCAGGCCGCACAGGCCGCCTACCAGCACGGCAGCCAGCAGGCCGTGAAGGAAAAAGCGGTAGTGCAGGGGTTCAAGCAGGGGTGCCATCGCCGGCTGCCTGCGGCACGCCGCTGCCGTGGCGGTGGACCAGCGTGCGGTTGGCCACCAGGGTTAGCCCCTCGTGGCGCACCACCGCCATGTCGGCGTGATAGGTCTGGCGCAGCACCGCCGGGGTGAGCACGGTGCCAGGCGGGCCCCTGGGCCACCAGGCCGCGGTTGAAGCAGACCAGCCACGGCACGTGGCTGGCCACCGTGTTGAGGTCGTGGGACGCCAAGAGCACGCTCAGCCCCTCGCCGTGGAGGTCGCGCAGCAGGTGCAAAATGGTGTGCTGGGTGTGCAAGTCGACGCCGGTGGTGGGCTCGTCGAGCACCAGCAGCTGCGGCTGCCCCATCAGCGCCCGCGCCAGCAAGACGCGCTGCTGCTGGCCGCCCGAGAGCTGGCTGAGGTGGCGCCCGCGGTAAGCGCCAAGGCCAAGGCGCTCCAGCCAGGCGGCGGCCTGGCGTCGCTCCTGCTTGTTAAACCACGGCCAAGGTCGCGTCTGCCGGTAGCCCCCCAAGCACACCATCTGCTCGACGGTGAGCGGCAGGTGGCCGTCGATGGCCTCGCCTTGAGGCACGTAGCCAATGGCAAGGTGCGGCGCCCGCTGCACGCTGCCAGTCATGACCGGCAGCAGGCCTACGAGCACTTTGAGCAGGGCGCTCTTGCCTGCTCCGGTGGGGCCCACCAGGGCGGCAAACTGCCCGGGCCACAGGGCAAAGTCGAGCGCGCGCCACAGCGGCTGGCGGTCGTAGCCGGCCGTGACGCGGCGCAGTTCAACGAGCGGCCGGCTCATGGCGCTCTCCAGGAAGCAGCCGGGCCCGGCACGCCGCCAGGCCCGCGGCCTCGCCTCCCAAGGCCTCAACCATGGCGGTAGCGTTGGCCAGCATCATGCCGAGGTAGCTGTGCTGCGGCTCGCCGGGTGCGCCGGGCAACGTGTCGTCGCGCAAGGTGCTGACGTAGCGCACCCCGGTTTCGGCAGCGATCTGGGCCAGCACTTTGCTGGGAAAGACCGCCGCGCCGAAAATGGCCGGCACCTGCGCCTGGCGGATCTGGGCGATCAGGCGCGCCACCTCGCGTGGGGAGGGTTCAAAGAAGTTGGCCGGCTGGATGGCCCCCAGCACCCGCAGGCCATAGCGGCGGGCAAAGTACGGCCAGGCGTCGTGGTAGGTGAGCAGCACCCGCTGCGCGGGCGGAATGGTGGCCACGGCGGCGGTAATGCAGTCGTGCAGCTGCGCCAGTTGCGCCAGGTAGGCGGCGGCGCGGCGCTCGTAAGCCTCGGCATGCGCCGGATCTAGCGCCGCCAGCTGCTCGCGCACCAGCGTGACGTAGCGCTGGGCATAGACCACATCGAGCCACAGGTGCGGGTTGGGCCGCCCCTGCGCTCGCGGAAAGCTGAAGTCAAAGATCCATTCTGCCTCGCCGAGCGTGGCCTCGGCCAGCTTCAAGACGCGCACCCCGGGGCGGGCGCTGGCGCGCACCAGCCGCTCGATGGCTTCTTCGAGGAAAAGGCCGTTGAGAACAATGAGGTCTGCACTGGCCAGAAAGCGCACGTCCCCCGGGGTGGGCTGGAAGGTGTGGGCGTTGACCCCTTCGGGAATAAGCCCGTGGACGCGGGCGTCGTCGCCGCTTACCTGCCGCACCAAGTCGGTGAGCGGCGCCACCGTGGTCACCACCCGGAGCGGCGCTCCCAGGGGCCCGGGCGCACCGCGGCAAGCAAAACGGCGAGCAAGGCCCACCCCAGCCGCATCAGCGCACCGCTTTGCTACGCGCAAAGGCGCGCACGATGTCCGACATGGTAAGGATGCCGATGAGCCGCGAGGGATTGCCACGCGTCACCACCGGCACAAAGCTCAGCTCGTGCTCGCCCAGCTGCTGCATCACCCAGTTGAGGGTGTGGTCCGGGTACACGGTGACCACGTTCTTGGTGGCAATGCTGAGCACCGGCACGTCGCGCAGCCCCTTGCCCAGCGCCCGGCGCACGTCGGTAAAAGTGACCACGCCCACCAGCCGCTGGTCGGCCGTGACAATGGGAAAACCGGGTGCCGGCGAGCGCTCAAGCAGCGCCGCCACCTCGGCCACCGGCGTATCGGGCGAGACGGTGAGCGGCTGGCGGTTCATGGCCTCTCCGGCAGTGAGGTCTTCAAGGATATAGTGATCCTGGGGCGAGGGGAGGTGCACGTTGTTGGCCGCCAGGATGGCGTCGTAGACGTTGTGGGGCTCCAGCGCCCGCGCCAGCACGTAGCTGGTCATGTTGGCCAGCATCAGCGGCAAGATGAGGGCGTAGTCGTTGGTCATCTCAAAAATGATGAGGATCGAGGTGATGGGGGTGCGGATGACGCCCACAAACACGGCGCCCATGCCTACCAGGGCAAAGGCCCCCGGCGTAAGGAGGGCCATGTTGGCGATGTCGTCGAGGAATCCCGCCAGGCTGCCGCCCAGCATGGCGCCGATAAAGAGCGAGGGGGCAAACAGCCCGCCCGCGGTGCCCGAGCTGTAACTGATGATGGTGGTCAGGAACTTGCCCACCGTCAGCAGCGCCATCAGCTTCCAGGGCAGGTGGTTCTGCATCGCCTCGGTGACCGTCCCGTAGCCAATGCCCAGCACCTGCGGCAGCCAAAGGGCGATGAGGCCAACCAGCAAGCCGCCCAGCGCCGGCTTAAAGTACTCGGGCAGGGGCAGGCGCTGGAAGCGGCCGATGCTCCATACCAAGAGGCGGATGAAGGCCACCGCCACCAGCGCCGCCAGCACCCCCAGCAGCAGGTAAATTCCCAGCTCAACGGGCCGCCCCAGGGCGTACTTGGGCACCAGGAAAATGGGCTCGTCGCCCAGCCAGAAGCGCGAAATCATCGTGGCCCCTACGGCAGCCAGAATCAAGTAGCTGAGGTGGCGGGCGTTGAGGTCGCCGATCACCTCTTCCATGACAAACGTCATGCCGGCAATGGGGGTGTTGAAGGCCGCCGCCAGCCCCGAGACGCAGGCAGCATGCACCATGATGCGCACTTGCGCCGTGGTCATGGGAAACCAGCGGGCAATCGTCGAGCCCAGGCTGGCGCAGATCTGCACCGTCGGGCCTTCGCGGCCCACCGAGCCGCCGCTACCCACGGCAATGGCGGTGGTGATAAACTTGCCCAGGGCGACCTTGAAAGGAATGACGCCGCGGTTCATGATCAGGTCGAGTTTCACCTGGGGAATGCCGCTGCCGCGGGCCGCCGGTACAAAGAAGTAAAGGATGAGGCCAGCTACCAACCCACCCGCCGCCGGGGTGAGCACCACCACCCAGGGGCGCCACGGCCCACTGATCCCCACGCCGCCGGTGTGTACGAGCTGTGCCACCAGGTCGATGGCACGGTGCAACGCTACAGCAGCGCTGCCGCAGACAAGGCTGATGAAAATGGCCACCAGCAGCAGGACTTCGGACTGCAGCACGGGGTGGTCGCGCAGCAGGCGTGAGAGCTTTACCGAGGCCATCCGTCGCAGGTGGTTGGGCATGGCGATGCGGGACATGGGAGACACGCGTCTTCTCTTGACACCGGCGCTGCGGGCATGCTAGTGCTTGAGGATACCAGGCCCTGCCCGGATGAGCAAGCCTGGCTCCGTTGCCGCCGATTTGCACGGGGCGGCGTGACCCATACAGCGAGGAGCGTCTGCCTATGGCCGTTTCCACGGTTCGCGTCCTGGTGCCGGTGGCGGCGCCGCGCCCGCACCAGCTCCCCCTGGCGCCGCGCCTGCGCGAGTTGCGCGGCAAGCGCCTGGGCCTGCTTGACAACACCAAGCCCAACGCCGACGTGCTCTTGCACCACCTGGCCGCGTTGCTGTGCCGGCACGACGGGGTAAATACGGTGGTGCACCGGCGCAAGGCCCACGCCGCTACCGGCGCCGATGAGACGACGCTGGCCGAGCTGGCCGCCGCCTGCGACGCCGTGCTCCTTGCCTCGGGCGACTGAGGCTCCTGCACGTCGTGGAGTGTCCACGACGCCGTGGAGCTGGAAAAGCGGGGCATTCCTACCGTGACCCTGTGCACCGACGAGTTCTTGCAGCTGGGCCGCAGCGAAGCGGCCAGCCTGGGCATGCCGGCCCTGCCCCTGGCGCAAGTCCCTCACCCTCTGGGCGGGCAGACGCGCGAGCAGGTGCTCAGCAAGGCAGAAGCGGCCCTGGAGCAAGTGCGCAAGCTGCTCACCGCCGCCGCCGGTGCTTAAGGAGGCGCCGCTATGGCGACGCTGGTCTCCGAGGCGCTGGAGCTGCCCGACGACCCCGAGCAGATCTTCGACGAGTTTTACCGCCGCGGCTGGACCGACGGCCTGCCCATTATTCCGCCGACGGAAGCGCGCGTGCAGCGCATGCTGGCCGCCACGCGGCGTGCCCCCCACGAGGTGCTGGGGCGCATTCCGCCGCGCTGGGGCGAGGCCACAGTGGAGAAAATCGCCATCAACGCGGTGATGGCCGGCTGCTTGCCGGAATACTTGCCGGTGCTCCTTACCGCGGTGGAGGCAATGCTGGCCCCAGAGTTCAACCTCTTTGGCATCCAGGCCACCACCCACCCGGTGGCGCCGCTGCTCATCCTCAACGGCCCACTGGCCAGACAGCTCGAAGTCAACAGCGGCTACAACGCCTATGGTCCGGGCTGGCGAGCCAACGCTACCCTGGGCAGGGCCCTGCGCCTGATTCTGCTCAACATCGGCGGCGGCCCTCCCGGGGGAAGGCGACCGCAGCACCCAGGGCAGCCCGGCCAAGTACACTTACTGCATTGCCGAAAACGAAGCCCGCAACCCCTGGACGCCCCTGCACGTCGAGCGCGGCTTTTCCCCCGAGACGAGCACGGTGACCGTGTGGGGCGGTGAGGCACCGCACAACATCAACGACCACGTCAGCCAGCGAGGCGAAAACCTGCTCATGACCATTGCCGATGCCGCTGCCACCATGGGCATGAACAACCTCTACCTCAACGACACCGAAATGCTCATCGTGCTCGGCCCCGAGCACGCCGCCACCCTGGCTGCCGAGGGCTGGTCGAAAGCCGACGTGCAGCAGTTTCTCTTCGAACACGCCCGCGTGCCGGTGCGGCGCGCCCGCCTTGGCGGCATGTGGGGCATGCAGGCCTGGCCCAAGTGGCAGGCGCTGCACGACGAGGCAACGATCCCCGTGGTGCGGCGCTGGCAGGACATGGTGATCGTGGTGGCCGGTGGCGCCGGCAAGCACTCCTCGTGCGTGCCTACCTTTGGCGCCACGCGCTCCGTGACCCGTGCCATCACGCCTTGACCCTGCGGGCGCCGCGCGGTACAGTTGTGCGCGAAAGGAACTGTTGCCATGCCCAAGTCGGTGATCGTGGGCGGCATTTTTGGGGTGCTCCTGGTGGGGGCCATCGTCTACTTGTCGCTGGGCCTGAGCCAGTACGAGTGCGAGGTGTGCGTCACGTTTAACGGCCGCACCCAGTGCCGCAGCGCTTCGGGGGCCGATGCGCGCACGGCGACGAGCACCGCCCACGACAACGCCTGCGCGTTTCTGGTAAGCAGCAAAACCGAAGGCATCCTCTGCCGGCAAACGCCGCCGATACAGGTGAGCTGCCAGAAGCGGTGAGGCGGCACCCCAGAGGAGGAATGCCCCGTGGCCACTGACTCCACCGCCGCAGCGGCGCCGCCGCGCAAGCGCCGTGCTTGGGGCCTCACCCTGCTGTGGCTTGCCCCCCTGCTCTTCATGGCTGCCGTCGTCGTTTACGGCGTGCTGACCCGCACCCCCACCGCCGGGCAGGACAGCGGGCCGCAGGTGGGCAAGCCGGTGCCGGATTTTACCCTCCCCGACCTGGCGGGGCGGCCGGTGCGGCTTTCGGCGCTGCGCGGCCGCGTGGTGCTCCTCAACGTCTGGGCCACCTGGTGCCCGCCTTGCGTCGATGAAATGCCCACCCTCCAGCAGCTTTACGACCGCCTGCACGGCCGTGGGGTGGAGGTGCTGGCGGTGAGCATCGACGCCTTGGGCGAGCAGGTGGTGGCGCCGTTTGCCCGCCAGTACCGGCTGACGTTTCCCATCCTGCTTGACCCGCGGGGGACCATCGAGCGTCTCTACCGCACCACCGGCGTGCCGGAGAGCTTTATCATCGACAAGGAGGGGCGCCTGGTGCAGAAAATCGTCGGCCCGCGTGACTGGGCTCATCCGCAGATGCTGGCCCTCTTCGAGCGCCTCGCCGCCGCCCCCTCCCCTGCCTCGCCTTAACCTGCCGGCCCGCCGGGTAAACCTCCCGGTGTTCCTTGCCGATAAGACTTTCGTTGGCGCCCGCAGCGTCCCAAATGGGAGAAGGCGATGGGTCTTTTTGCCAGGAAAGCGGAAGCGACAAGCCCTGCCCTTTCCCCTGAAGCCGCCCAGGAGCTGGTGGTTTTCTATCGCCGCGCCCTGCGCGTGCTGCTGAGCGCCATTAAGGCGTTTTCTCTTGACCTGGCCGAAATCGACGCCGACGGCTTCAAAGCGCGCATGGACGAGCTGGCGCAGTACCTGACCCGCCTCGACGAGCGCCCCAGGCTGCAGCGGCTTTTTGAGCGCTACCGCGAGGTCATCGACCACTACCTCGGCCGCGAAAAAGCCTACCTCGAAGCGCGCGAGGCGGAGTTCAAACGCCTCATCGCCTTTCTCACCGACAGCTTTGCCAGCCTCGCCGAGGACAACGAGGCCTTCCAGCTCCAGCTCTACCAGCACAGCCAGGCCCTCGAACAGCTGGCTTACCTCGACGACCTGCGCCGCTTGCAAGCCGAGTTGCAACGGCAGGTTACCGAGCTGCGGCACCACTTGCGCGCAAAGCAGGCGCGCGACGCGCAGCGCGCCGCGGCGCTGGCGCGCCAGGTGCCCGAGCTGCAACGCGGCCCGGCGCCGCCCGCTGCCACCACCGACCCCCTTACCGGCGCCTACGACCGCGCCACGCTGGAGCGCTACCTGCAGCACCGGCTCACCCGCTACCACCTGCAGGGCCGCTCTTTTGCCCTGCTGCTGCTCGACCTCGACGACTTCGAGCGCCTCAACCAGCGCTTTGGCTCGCGCATCGGCGACCGCGTCCTCGTCGCCCTGGTGCGCCTGTGCCGCGAGTTCATCCGGCAAGACGACTTCCTGGCTCGCTACGGCGGCGAGGAATTTGCTCTCGTGCTGCCCGGGGCCTCGCTGCGCCATGGGGTAAAGACGGCGCGGCGGCTCTGCCGTGCCGTGGCGGCCGCCCGCTACCGGATCGAGGAGGAGGCCACCCTGCCCCGCCTGGCATTTACCGTAAGCATCGGCGTCAGCAGCGTGCACGCCGACGACACTGCCGAAACCCTGGTGGCACGCGCCGCGCAGGCCCTGGCCCAGGCCAAAGCGCTGGGCAAAAACCGCGTCGTGCACGAACAGCAGCTCCCCGATCCTGTGGCTTCCGCTTAAACCCCCTCGCCCAGCGGGCGCGCATAGCCGCGGGCGTCGAGCCAGCGCAGCCAGAGCTCGAGGTTGAGCAGTTGCCAGAGCACCATCATGTGGTTTTCGACCGGCAGGCCGGCAGTGACGATGCGCGCGTGCTCGGCGATGAGGCGCTCGACTTCCTGGAGGTTGTAAATGCCCCGCTGGCGAAAGCGCTGGCTGTGCACGAGGTCGAGCAGGCTCTCGCGGGCGCTATCGGCAAACCACAAGTGTGCCGGGGCGTTCCAGCCCATTTTTTTGATGCGCTGGCGGGTGGCTTCGGGAACCAGCCCGGCCATGGCCCGGCGCAGCAGGTGCTTGGTGATGCCGCGGCGAATCTTGAGGTGCGCTGGCACCCGGAACAGGAACTCCACCAGGCGGCGGTCGAGAAAGGGGTGAAAAGGGTCCAGGCCCAGGGCAGTGCTCTGCCGCTCTTCGGCCCGCAGGCAGCAAGGCAGCGTTTCCTGAAAGAGGTCCTGATAGGCCCGGTTGTGCAGGTAGCTGCGAAACGGGTGCGGCATGGGCGGGATAAAGTCTTCGAGGCGGAAGTAGTCGGGATGCAGGAGGCGCGCGTAGCGGCGCAGGCGCTGCAGGTCGGGAAGGCAGCGGCCGGGCTGCGAGAGGTCGACGAGCCGCCGCAGCCCTTCTTCGGCCACCGCCAGGCTCTTGCGGTAGACAGGGTGGTCATGGTGGGCAATCCACTGCGCCACCTCGTCCTGCAGGCGCGCGTGCCACCCCTGGCGGGCCAGGTCAGCAAAGAAAAAGACGAAGTACTCGTACTCGCCGGCGTTGAGCTCGTCGCCGCCCAGGCCGCCAAAGAGGCTGTCAAAGCCCCGTGCCCGCACTTGCTGGCACAGCAGGTAGTGGGCCAGCCAGGTGACGGTGGCCACCGGCTGGTCGTGTAAGGCCACCAGCTGCGCCACCAGGGCGGGCACATCGGGGGTGGTGATGGCCACCCGGTACCAGGGCGCGGCGTGCGCCGCCGCGGTGCTGGCCATGCCCTCGGACTCGTCGTAGGTGGGGTCGTCGTACACGGCGGAAAAGGCCGCCTGCTTGTGGCCGCGCAGGTGGGCGGCACAGGCCAGCACCGAGGCCGAGTCCATACCACCAGAGAGGGTAAAGGCGGGGTGGCGGGTGCGCGCCAGGCGCCGGGAGACGGCGTCGAGCAGGCGCGCCCGCAGCTCGGCGGCCAGGTCTTCTTCCGGGGTGGTAAGCTCCGGCGCTTCCTGCAGCGACCAGTACGAAGTCACGGTGACGTGCCCCTGGCGGTAGCACAGCAGGTGGGCGGCCGGCAGCTGGGCGATGTCCACGTAAGGCGACTGCGCAGGGTTGTGGTCCACGTAGCGGTAGTGCGAGGCGGCG
This sequence comes from Candidatus Tectimicrobiota bacterium, assembly GCA_026005175.1. GTDB lineage: Bacteria > Tectomicrobia > Entotheonellia > Entotheonellales > Entotheonellaceae > BPKO01. Next base: position 193,864 of record BPKO01000002.1, on the reverse strand, counting down.
TAAAGAGCCACGAAGTGGCGGTGTACGCGCGGCGACACCCCGGGAAGCGCGAGCAGGGCACGCGGCTGCGAGGCAAAGGCCAGGCGCTCGGGGCTGGCCGTGTAGTACAGCGGCCGCACGCCAAAGCGGTCGCGGGCCAGCCACAGGGTGTCGCAGCGGGCGTCGTACAGCGCCAGGGCAAAGTCGCCATCGAGCTGGGCCAGGGCGCGAGGCAGGCCACCGCGCGCGTACAGGTCGAGGACCACCGCGGCATCCCCCGCCGCCCGGGGGGCGTCGTAAAAGTACCCGTCCAGCACCACCACCAGCGGCCCGGCCACGGCGGCGCTGGCCGGGCGCCAGCCGCACCACCCCAGGGCGGCGTGCCCGCAGGCGTGGCGCCACACCGTGCCCCAGGCGGGGTGGCGCAGCACCGCCAGCATGCCCTCGAGGGCGGCGTGGCGCGAGGGCGCCGCCGTCCACAGCCCGGCTAAGCGCGACACGGCACTTCCTCCCGGCGCTCGGCCAGCAAAATGCGCCAGAAGTGCGGCACGTCAACCACCATCTCCACCCCGTCCCGGGTGCGCCAGTCGGGAAAGCGCGTCACGCGAAAGCCGTACGACTCGATAAACGCCACCACCTCGGACAGCGGGTAGGTATTGAAGTAGGTGCGCAGGTGCCGCCAGCCGGGATCGAGGTAGGGGTCGGGCACGTAGCGAATGCAGAGGGTGTCGCCCAGGCTTTCGCGCAGCACCAGGCGCTTGCGGGTGCAGTGCAGGAGCCGCTCGAGGGGGCGGGCGTAGTGGGGGCTGTTGGTGAGCACGTTAAAGCAAAGCACGTTGTCAAACACCCCTTGCAGGTTCTCGATGGCGCCCAACAGGAAGCGCTCCGGCGGCAGGCCGGCGCGCGGGCACAGCTCGCTGCGCGCCAGGGCAATCATTTCCGGGGTGTAGTCGAGGCCAAAGTAGACGATGGGCACCTGGCGCTTGTGAAACGACCAGTAGTAGTAGCCGCCGCCGCAGCCGGCGTCGAGCAGCGTCTCGCCGGGCGTCACCCGCGCCGCCAGGATCTCTGCCACCTGCGCGGCACAGGTCATCTCTTCTGCCTCCTGGCGGCAGCGCCGGCGGTAGAGGGCCAGCGTCTCACTGGCGTGGGCCCACGGGTTCCACAGGGGATTGGCAACATCCAGCATGGGCGGTCTCCTGCTCGGCCTCAGGGGTAAGAAAGGCATAGAGGGTGTACTTGCCGCTTGGCTCGTGCAGCCGCGCCAGCTGGCGCACCCAGAAGCCGGCACGCTGCGCCAGCAAGGCCAGCGAGGCGGCGCTGAAAACGTGCAGGTGCTCGATGAAGAATTCTTCCCGCTCGGGTCCTTCGCGCCGCGCGGCGTCGGCGTCGGGCACCTCGACGTAGACAAAGCCGCCCGGCTGAAGGTGACAGGCGCTCTTGGCCAGCATGGCGACGGGATCGGCCACGTGCTCGAGGACTTTGTTAAAGGTGACGACGTCGAAGCGCCCCAGGTCGCGCACCTGGAGGAAATCGCCGCAGACGGCCGCCACCCCCACCACGTCGCGGGCGTGGCGCACGGCGCGGGGATCGGGGTCGAGGGCGGTGCAGCGCCAGCCGGCAGCGCGCATGGCGTGCACGAAGACGCCAAGGCCCGAGCCCACGTCGAGCAGGGTGGGCGGCGGCGCGGCAGGGCCAAAGTGGGCGGCGGCAAAGGCCAGCAGGCGGCGCACCCGCCCGGCGTTGTCCGAGCGCGCCGGCGGCAGGGAGACGATGCGCGCGAAGGCGCGGCGCAGGCCCTCGTCGCCGTAGGTGGCCTCCACGTAGGCCCCGGCGTAAAGGGCTGCCGGGTCCATGGCGTGCTGCGACACGCAGTGGCCACACAGGCGGCAGCGCCACACGGTGCGGCGGTAAGGCGCCGACGGAGGAGCAAAGCGGGTCTCTCCCGCGGGTGGCGCCGTGTAGACAAACAGCGGCGCCAGCCACGCCCCCTGGCAGGGGCAGTGAAGCGGACCGGCCATCACCTGGCCTCCCAAAGGCGGCGCGCCAGCCGGGCCAACGCCGCGGTGCTGTCCAGCCAGCTCACCAGCTGGAGTCTCTCCTGCGCCAGATAGCGCCAGAAGGCGGCTTCCTGCTCGCGTTCTACCAGCACCAGGTAAAACCGCCCCTGGCGGTTGGCCACCAGGGCGGCGTGCAGCCCGAACTGCAGCAGGCGGCCGTTGAGCGAGGGGGTGGCGTAAAACCCCCAGTCCTTGCGCACCACGTCGTACTCTTTGCCGCTTTCGGTAATAAACGTCACCTGCTCGTCGGGTGCCAGGGCGAGGCGGGCGCAGTCTTTGAGCAGCACCGGTGTTTCGAAGCCCACGCGGAACAGGCGTGGGGGATCAAGCGGGTAGACGTTCATCGCCAGGGCCAGTCCGGAATGAGAAAGTCCTTGATTTTCCACACGCCGTCTTCGTACACCCAGATGTCGCGGTTGCGGAAGCGCTCGGCAATGGCCCAGAACGCTTCCGGGCGGATCCCCACATAGGCGCAGAAGCGGGCGATATCGTCGTGCGGGATCTCCTCGCCACGCTGGCGCAGGATGGCCAGGGCCTGCTCGCGGCTCAGGCGCCCGTGGCGGATCTCGAGCGACAGGTTGTCGAAGGTGCGCGTGAAGCCAAACTTGTACCACTTGAGGTAGTGGTGGATGGAGATAAAGTCGTCGTCGATGTCGGCGTAGGCATAGTAGCCCGTCTTGGGCCCCTCGGCGCGCGGCGTAAAGCCGTGGGCTTGTGCCACCGCCAGGGTAGCGGCGGGATCCCAGGGGAAGTAGTAGCCCAGAAAGATGGCCAGCACGCCGTGGCGCGCCAGCTCCTCGTCGCTGGGCCCCGTATAGGGGGTGAGGTCTTGTGGCGACAGCGCCTCCGAGACCCAGTCCTGCGCCGTGGTGCCGTGGGTGGCCCCGTAAGTGCGGATCCAGTGGCCGTCGAGGCGAAAGCCGTAGCGCTCCTCTTCGCGGCCGCCGTACTCGAAGGCCGAGTTCTCCCCCCACACCACCAGGGGGATGTCAAAGGCCACGGCAATCCGCAAGGGGAGGTTAAAGAGGGCCAGGTGCATGGGGATGGCGGGGTCGCCGCAGCGCACAAAGGCCTGGTACATGAAGGTTTTTTCTACCCGCGGGTTGACCTGAAAGTCGAGGTGGTCCACCCCCAGGCTGACCAGGTTGGCCAGGTTGCGCGCTCCCAGCTCGGTGCGCGCCGGCGACTTCCACGTCACCGCCAGGGGATGCAGCCCGTAGCGCAGGCAGGTGACCACCTGCCAGGTGCTGTCTTTGCCTCCGCTGACTGGAATGACGCAGTCGTAGCGCTTGCGGCGCGCCTTGGCGTGCTGCACCACCTCGCGGAAGGCGCGCTCGCGCGCTTGCCAGTCGATGCGCCCCTTGAGCTCGTGGGCGGTGCAGGCGTTGCACACGCCGCGGGCGTCGAACCGAAGGTGGGGTCTGGTTTCGGGCAGGATGCAGCGGCAGCAGTACCTCACGCGGCAACCTCCTCCAGAAACAGCTTGCTGGCGAGAAAAGAAAAGAGAAACTTGCTCTCGCTGTTGGGCAAATAGGGCTTATCCAGCAGCGCCGCGATGCGGTCGCGGCGCACGTGCTCGAAGATGGGGCTGTCGTCGAGGAGGGCGGCGCGCACCGCCGGGTCGCGCACGTCGAGCAAGGCGTGGATGGGGGCGTTAAAGCCCACCTTGCGCGGGTTGTCGAGCACCGGCTGCGGCACGATGCCGCGTACGGCGTCGCGCAGCACCGCCTTGGCCCGCCCCTGGCGGATGAGGTAGCGGGTGGGAATGCAAAAGCAGAAGTCAAAGAGCGAGCGGTCGAGGTACGGGGAGCGGTTTTCCAGTGAGAAGTACATGGCGTTGAGGTCGTCCTCGTGCAAGATGACGGGCACTGCCTCGTAAAAAAGCTCGTTGAGCATGCGGTTGCGCAGCAAACAAGAAGTAAAGCGCTGCTCCTGAAACGGTTCGTGCCAGGGGCGAACCAAGTAGCCGGCAAAGGCCTCGGCCTGGAAGTAGAGATGGTCGCGAAAGCCAGGATCTTCGAGAAAGAGGTCGGGGTTGCGCAGGTAAGGGTTGCGCACCCACGGCCGCACCTGCTCTTCCCAGGCGCGGCGCGCCGCGGCGTAGAGGGCGGGCTCGTCGTGGACTTCGTAGAGGTAGGCCAGGTGGTGGTCGTAGTAGCCGCTGAAGAGCTCGTCGGCTCCCGTGCCGCTTACCGCAATGCGGTAGCCGGCGGCGGCCACCTGCTCCATGAGCAGCCAGTGGGTGTAGTAAGCGAGGGTGTAAACGGGAGCGTCGTGCTGGCGCACCAAAGTGCGCAGGCGCGGCAGGAAGTCGGCGGTTTGCAAGGGGACGGCGGTGTGGCGAAGGCCCAGCTCGCCAACCACGTGCGCCACGAGGGCCTGCTCGTCGTAGCGCGCGTCGGTGTTGACGATGGTAAAGCCGTGCACGTCATAGCCAAAGACGCGCTTGGCGATGCTGATGAGGGCGTTGGAGTCCACGCCGCCGCTCATGCAAAAGGCCAGGGGCACGTCGGCGCGCAGCCGCAGCTCGACAGTGCGCAGCAGCCGCTCGCGCACCCCCGCTACGGCATCTGCGTACGACAGCGCCTCGTCGGGGCGATAAGCCGGCTGCCAGTAGCGCTGCGGCGTTTCCTGGCCATCGGCGGTGCGGTGCAGCAAGGTGGCGCTGGGCAGGGCCTCGACGCCGTGGAAAAACGTCTGCGGGGTCTTGTACAGGGCCTTGTAGCCGTTGACCAGGTAGCGGTAGAGGTGGGTGAGGTTGGGGCGCAGGCGGTGGCCGCAGAGGGCTTGGAGGAACTTGACCTCCGAGCCAAAGTAGAGCCCGCCGCCGTGGCGCAAGAGGTAAAGGGGCTTTTCGCCAAAGCGGTCGCGCCCCAGGGTGAGGGTCTCGCTGTCCTCGTCGTAAAGGGCAAACGCCCACATGCCCTCGCAGTGCTCCAGGCCTTCTTGCCAGCCCCAGCTGTCCAGGGCAGCCAGGAAGACCTCGGTATCGCTGTGGGTGGTGAAGCGGTAGCCCCGCGCAGCCAGCAGCGGGCGCAGTTCCAGGTAGTTGTAGAGCTCGCCGTTGTAGATCAGCCACTTGCGGCCCAGGCGCATGGGCTGGTTGGCGCGGTCGTCGAGGTCGATGATGCGCAGCCGGCTGTGCAGCAAGTAGACGTGCTGCCCGTGGCGCGTACGCCAGTGGCGGCAGGCCTGGTGGTCAGGGCCGCGGCGGCGCATCAGGCGCAGGCAGGCTTGCAGCCGCGCAGGCGGCAGGCAGTCAGGGCCAATGTACCCGGCAATACCGCACATGGCGTCCCTCTCAGGCCACTTGCCCGACGTCGGTTTCTCGCAGCGGCTCGCCCTGGCGCACGGGGCGGCGCAGCACCTTGCCCAGCAGGCGCCGCTCCTCGCCGGGGGGCAAACCGCCAGCCGGTCGCGTCCAGCTCAGGTCGGCCCAGGTGAGCCGGTGCCCCGGCGGCAAGTCGGCGGCCGCCACGATGGAGCGCCGGATGGCGCCCACCATCGCCGCTTCGGCCGGCTGCACGGTTTTCTCTCCCGTCCCTAGCAGTGCCTCGGCCTGGCGCAGGCGCTTTACTAACTCGCGCATCTCGGGCGGGTCGGCCGCCAGGTGGTGGTCGCGAAAGTCGGAAAACTGCTTGTCGAGGGTAAAGTGCTTCTCGATGAGGCGCGCCCCCAGGGCCACGGCCAGCAGCGCGGCGTCAAGGCCCAGGGTGTGGTCGGAGTAGCCCACCACGAGGGGCGGCCGCAGGCGCGCCGCCAGCGTGGCAATGGCGCGCAGGTTGGCCTGCGCCGGCGGCACCGGGTAGCTGCTCACGCAGTGCAGCACCGCCAGCTGCGGTGCTAGGCGGTAGCGCCGCCACAGGCGGCGCACAAAGCCCACGGTGCGCGCGACTTGCGGCCAGTCGCTGGCGCCGGTGGAGAGGATGACCGGCTTGCCGCTGCGCACCACGCGCGCGATGAGCGGGTAGAAAGTAATGTCGCCGGAGGCGATTTTGTAGGCATCGACGAGGGGCTCAAGCACCTCGGCGCTGCCCAGATCAAGCGGCGTTGAGATAAAGAGCAGGCCCAGGGCGTGCGCCAGCTCGGCAAGGCGGGCAAAGTCGTCAGGAGAAAGCTCGAAGGCCTTGAGCCGCTCAAAGCGCGCCGCGTCGGTTCGGCTCACGAAGTGCTCGGTGCGGAAGGTCTGAAACTTCACGGCATCGACGCCGCAGGCGGCAGCGGCCTCCACCAGGCGCCGGGCCAGGGTGAAGTCGCCTTCGTGGTTGTTGCCGATTTCGGCCACAAGGAGCACCCGCTCGCCAAGACAGTGCCTGCCAATCCGCATCGCCTTCCTCCCTCTAGACGTGCCAGTGCATGACGTACGCCGAGCGCACCAGGGTAAAGCCGAGGCGCTCATAGAGGCGCACCGACGGGATGTTGGCCGCCTGCGTCCCCACCTGCACCTCGCTGCAGGTGTCGCGGTAGTACGCCAGGGCATGGCGCACCAGGGCCTGGCCCACGCCGCGGCGCTGGTGCGCCGGGTGCACGCCCACCAAGTCGATGACGCCGGTGTGCGGGGCAGCGCGCAGCGCTGCCAGGAAGCCCACCGGCTGCCCCGCCGCCAGGGCCACGAACAGCCGCTCGCCCCGCTTCCCCTCGCAGTAGCTCTGCACCCAGCAGCGCTTGAGGCGGTGGGCCAGCGCCGGCGGCAGCAGCGGGTCGAGATGGAAGCGGGAGTAGCGAAAGCAGGTCTCGGCGATGTGGAGCAGCGCTGCGTGGTGCTCGGCAGCGGCCTCCTGCACCACGCAGCCGCCATCGGCCGGCAGGTGGAGCCAGCGCTCGCGGGTAACGGCCAGGGTCAGGTTGACGTCGACGACGAAAAACCCCAGGCGGCTGAGGGCGCGCACCGCGGCCACGGCGGTGGTGTCCACTTTGGCAAAGTAAAGCGCCGCGGCCTGCTGCCGGGCGTGCTGCTCGAGCTGCCGGCAGCGAGCGGCCAGCTGCGCTTCGCTGGCCGCCGGCGGCAGCGTCACGGCAAACACCGGCCGCGCCAGTACGGCAGAGAGCCACGGATCGGGGTGCAGCGCCACGGCGTTAGGCTCCGGCAGCAGCGGGCACGCGCGTTTTGTACCAGGCGATGTAGCGGGCAAAGCCTTCCTCGAGCGGGTAGCGCGGCGCGTAGCCCAGCAGGCGCACCGCCTTGTCGATGCACAGCGTGCCGCGCCACGGCTGCAGCCGATCGCGCGCCGTGTACGTCACCGCCACGGCCGGGAAGTGCTGCCGTACCACCGCCACCAAGTCGTTGATCGAGCGCGCCTGGCCGTAAGTCAGGTTGAAGATCTGGTTGCGCGCTGCCGGCTGCGCGATGGCGAGGCAGATGCCCTCCACCAGGTCGTCGATGTAAGTAAAATCGAGCCGGTCGCTGCCGTCGCCGGCCACTTCCAGGGGCTGGCCGGCCAGGGCGCTTTCGATGAACACCTGGCCCACGCGCCGGCTAACGCAGCGCGGGCCGTAGAGGGCCGAAGGACGGATGATGGTGTAGGGCAGGCCAAAGACCTGGTGGTAGGCAATGACGATTTTCTCCCCGGCGACTTTCAGCGCCCCGTAAATGCCCACCGGGTTGAGGGGGTGCTCTTCGTCCACTTTGTCCGTGATGAAGTGGCCGTAGACCATGCTCGAGGAGATGAAGACGAATTGCTCCACCTGCCCACGGGCCCAGTCGAGGGCGTTTTCCAGGGTGCGCAGGCTGTGGTCGAAGGTGCTGTAGGGGTCTTTGTTGGAGCGGCCGGCGTGGGCCACGGCGGCCAGGTGCACGATCACCTGCGGCGCAAAGCGCGTCAGGACGCGCGACAGGGCGTGGTAGTCGCGGGCGTCCTGCACCTGCACGGGGATGCCGGCTTGCCGCAGCAAGTCGAGCCGCTCGCTGACAAAGCGCAAGTAGAGCTGGCGGTTGGGCATGTCGTCGGCGCTAGAAGCAAAGGTGAGCAGGTTGTTCACCTGCAGGCTGTCGATCACCGCCACGCAGGCGCCGCGGCGGGCCAGGGCCAGGGCGAGGTGGTGGCCGATGAAGCCGGCGCCTCCGATGAGCGCGATGCGTCGCTGCAGACCGCTCATGGCTGCATCTCCTCTACCAGCGTGCGAAAGGTGGCTACCAGGTAGGCCACGTCTTCGGCATCGAGATGGGGCCCCACGGGCAGGGCCAGGGAGGCGTCGCTGAGGGTGGTGGCGTGCGGGAAGCGGGCCGCGTCATAGCCGTACTTCTGGCGGTAGTAGCGCAGCCGGGGCACGGGATGGGGATAGTAAATGCTGGTGCCCACGCCGGCAGCGTTGAGGCGGGCGATGAGGGCGTCGCGCTGCGCCGCCAGCTGTCCCTCGAGCACCACGCTGGCGCAGTACGCGGCGTGCTCTGCTTCGGGCTGTCCCGGCGCCAGCAGGCGCACTCCGGGCACCTCGCGCAGTCCTGCGGCCAGCTGCGCGTAGTTGGCGTGGCGGCGGGCCAGGGTGGCCGGCAGGCGGCGCAGCTGGCCGCGGCCCAGCGCCGCTTGCAGCTCGCTCAGGCGGTAGTTGAGTCCCAGGCAGAAGACGTCGTACTGGCCGGGAAGGGCACGCTCGTGGTGGCTGCGGTCGACGCCAAAGGCGCGGCGGTAGCGCACGGCGGCGGCCAGCGCGGCGTCCTGGCTGACGAACATGCCTCCCTCGCCGGTGGTAAGGTGCTTGGCGGGATAAAACGAAAAGGCGGCGGCGTCGCCAAAGAGCCCCACGTGCCGGCCCTGCACCCGCGCCCCCAAGGCGGTGGCGCAGTCTTCGATGAGAAACAGGCGGCGGGCGCGGGCAAAGGCGGCAATGGCGGGCATGTCGCAGGGGATGCCGATGAAGTGCACGACGATCACCGCCCGGGTGCGGGGCGTGCACGCGGCCGCCAGGCGCTCGGCGGTGACGTTGCCGCTTGCCGGATCGCAGTCGACAAACACCGGCCTGGCGCCCACCACTTCCACCACGTGCGCGGTGGCGGTGTGCGTCTGCGCCGGCACCAGCACCTCGTCGCCGGGGCCAAGGCCCAGCTGCAGGCAGGCCAGGTGGAGGGCGGCGGTGCAGGAGCTCACCGCCACGCAGTGCGCCGCCTCGGTGCCGATAAACGCGGCAAACTCGGCTTCAAAGGCGGCACCCTGCGGGCCGTGGGTGAGGAGAGACCCTTGCAGGACCTCAAGCACCGCCTGGCGGTCCTCGGCTTCAAGGCAGGGGCGGGCAAAGGGAATGCGGCGGGTGGCTAGGGCCATGGGCGTTTCCTTCTCAAGCAAGGTACGAAATGGTCTCGGGTTCCCCGCTGGCAAGCGCCTCGTCGGCGGCCAGGCAGGCACACATGGTGGCAAAGTCGTCCTGCGTCTGTGCCCGCGTGTCGGCACCGGCCAGGAGGCTGGCCACCACCTCGGGAATGAGGGCACCCTTGCTCGCCGGCAGCGGCGCCAGGGGCACCGGACAGGTGGCCGGCGCCGCGTCGCGGCCGCGGTGCAGGCGCGCCCCGGCGTCGTCGTACACAAAGGTGGCGCGGGTGCCAAAGACGCGCACCACGTGCTGGTGGCGGTGCACGCAGCCAAAATTGGCGGTGATGCGCCCCACCAGTCCCGAGGGAAAGCAAAACGTCGCCGCCACGTAGTCGAGGTAGCGAAAGGCGGTGTGGCGCGTGCACAGGCGGTTGCCCACTGCGCTGACGCGCTGCGGCCTCTGGCCCGTCAGCCAGAGCATGAGGTCCACCAGGTGGATGCCGCCGCCCTGCATCACCGAGTAAGCGCGCACGTCCCGGCGCCAGCCCTGGGTGAGCTTGTGCAGGCGGCCGTAGAGATAATCGCCGTCAAAGGCATAGATCTCCCCCAGCTCGCCGGCGGCAATGGCCTGCTTGAGCCACCGGTATAGGGGGGCAGCGCGCAGTACCAGGTTGCAGCGCAGCAAGCGGTAGCCGTGTTCCTGCCAGGCGCGCTTGATGGCCTGCAGCTCGCGCAGCGAGCGGCACAGCGGCTTTTCCACAAAGACGTGCTTGCCGGCCGACAGCGCCGCCAGCACCTGGGCGCTGTGGGCGTCGTCGTAGGAGGCAATCGACACCAGGTCCACCTGCGGATCGGCCAGGATGTCCTGCAGGCTGCTGGCCGGAGTCCCCTGACGCAGCCGGGCGACGACTTGCTGCATGCGCGCAGCATCAAGGTCGTACACCCAGCGCAGCCGGCAGCAACCGCTCTGCACGTAGGCCTCGGCGTGCGCCTCCCCTACCCCCAGCCCCACCACTGCCACGCCTAGAGAAGGCACTGTCGGCAAGCGCTCGGCCTCTCCCATGGCCTTCTCCCCTACCCCACCAGCGCCTCGTACTCTGCCAGATCGAACGGCGCGCTGGTCTCCAGCCGGCGCAGGTCGTCAAGGGTGTCTACGGCCAGGTGCAGGCGGGCCAGGGCCGGGTTGCCAGAGGCCACGTTGACGAGGCGAAAGCGCTCGGCATGGCGGTAAAAGTGCAGCGTCACGTGCTCCTGCTCCTCGGCGGTGAGCGCCGCCTGGTCAAGGCGCAAGAACGTGGCGGCACGGATCATCTCGGCGTTGTGCCCGCTTGGAAACGTGCGCGGAAACACCGTGGTGGCCACGTCACACGGCGTGTGCAGAGCGGTGTGCACCACGCGCCGCAGCACGCGCCCATCGAGCAGCGGGCTGTCACCGCTGACGCGCAGGATCCAGGCACAGGGGTAACGCGCCAGGCAAGCGCGGAAGCGGGCAAAGACGTTGGCCAGCGGGCCGCGGAAGACCTCAAGGCCCAGGCTCTGCACGTAAGCCACCAGGGGATCGTCGCTGGCTGCCTCGCTGGTTACCACCACCAGCGGCACCGCCGGCAGTGCCTGCTGCACCGCGCTGACCACGTGCCAGATGAGCGGCCGGCCGCGAAAAGGCGCCAGCACCTTGCCCGGAAAGCGCTGCGAGGACATGCGCGCCTGCACGAAGGCCCGCACCAGCGGCATGCCTGCGCATTTCCCTTGCGGCGCCACCTCTGTGGTTCCTTCTGCTTGGCAACCGTCAGCGCTCATCCCGACTGGACCCCTCCCGGCGCCGTAGCGCTCCCGGTGGCCTGCTGGGCGAGCAGGGTTAGTTCCTGGGCCATGGCCGAAAATAGCTCCTCCCATCGCCCAGGCCCCGGCGCCACCCAGTAGCGCACCCCTTCCCACCACGGCATCCCCCCCGTGCCCAGCTGCGGCCAGCTGCCAGGATAGGCCACCACACACCACACCCGCCGCCCCAGCGCTCCCCCCAACTGCACCAGCGCCGTCTCCGGTCCCACCACCAGGTCTAACCCCGCCAAAAGCCCCGCTACCCCCTCAAGGTCCCCCCACACATCGAGCTCGGGCACCACCACCCGCGTTTCCCCTAGCGCCTCGAGCTCTTCTTTTCCCCCGTCATACTGCAAGCTCACCCACCAAATGCCCTCTAGCGCCCACAGCCGCTGCCACTGCCCAACGGGCGCATAGTGCCCCTGATGGGCCCGCTGCCGCAGACTGCGCCACAACACCCCCACTTTGAGCCCTGACCCCAGCCCCGCAAGCCAGCTCCGCCAGCGCCTTATCTGATTTGGCGCCGCACGCAACCGCAGCCGCTGCGGAAAAAAGGCTTCTAGCGTCGGCCGCAGCCAGCGCGGCAAGGAGCCCGCCGGAGAGTGCCGCGTCCCCGCAGGCAGGCGCTTTGTCCAGCCCGTGTGGCTGCGCGCTTGTCCCACCACGGTCACCCGCGGCAGGCTGCGGGCCAAAAGCGGGGCCAGGCGCGGGTCGCATTCCAGCACCAGGTGCCCTACCTGCTCGAGGGCATCGGGCAGGCAGCTGGCAAAGAGCAGCTCGTCGCCCAGGCCCTGTTCGGCACTGACCACCAGCGTGCCCCGCTCAAAGCGCTCGCCTTGCCAGGGCACAAAAGGGAAAGGGCGCAGGGCGTGGCCCGGACGCCGGTAGCGCCACTCGTAGCCTTGCCAGCCTTCGGCCAGCCGCCCCTGGGCCAGCAGCAGCAAGCCGCGGCTGAAGCGGGCCTCGGCAAAGTCGGGCTGCAAGCGCAGGGCCTGCTCGTAGTAGACCAGTGCCCCTTCCCAGTCTCCGCGTGCTTGCAGGACCAGACCGAGATTGGCCAGGGTTTCGGCATCGTGCGGGTCGAGGCGCAAGGCGGTCTGGAAGCACCGCAGCGCTTCTTCGAGCCGGTACTGCTGGTAAAACAGCGTCCCCAGGTTGTTGTGGGCCCGGGCATTGCCGGGCTGCAGGCGCACTGCCGTCTGGTAGGCCCGCGTGGCCGCCTCGAGGTCTCCTTGCTGCTGGCAGACGGTGCCCAGGTTGTAGTGCATTTCGGCGCAGCCGGGTTGTAGGCGCACCGCCGCCTGGCCGTGGTAGCGGGCAGCGGGGAGGTCGCCGAGTTCCTTCAGGGCCAGCCCCAGGTTGCTGTGGGCCTCGGCGTAATCGGGGCGCAGGCGCAGGGCAGCGCGGTAGTGCTCGCAGGCTGCCGCGAAGCGTCCCTGCCGGTAGAGCAGGTTGCCGAGGTTGTAGTGGGCCTCCGGACACGCGGGGTCGAGGCGTAGCGCCTGCCGGTAGCAGGCCGCCGCTTCGTCGAGCTGCCCTAGCGCGGTAAGCACGCTGCCGAGGTTGTTGTGGTAGCTGGCCACGCGGCCGTTGCAGGCGATGGCTTGGCGCAGCAATGTCAGAGCCTGCGGCGTATTGCCCGCCTGGTGGGCAAGCAGCCCGAGCAGGTGCAGGGCATCGGCGTGGCGCGGCTGCTGCTGCAGGACCTGCCGGTAGAGGCGCTCGGCCTGGGGCAGGTCGCCGCGCTGGTGGGCCTGCAGGGCGGCCTGGAGGGTGGCGGCCAGGGAAGGCCTGGAAGCGCGTGCAGGGTCAGGAGCAGGTGCGGTGTGCTTGCGGTTCATCTGCTTGGCCTCGCCGGAGACGTTACCGCGCTGCCGGGGATGCAAAATCGAGGCCAGCGGCCTCGGCAGGGGAATCGCCGCGGGAGGGCAGTGCGGCGGCGCGGCGCGTAGCGGCGCAGGCGTCTCGATTCTTGACACGGTCCGTCAAGCGCCTGGCAGAAAACCGCTCAAGTTTTACCAGGAGGGTACCGATGGAATACCGCGAGCCTGGTAGCGCAGGCCCGCAGGGGCGGAGAGGCGAGCGAGAGGCAAAAAGCGTCCGCGGGCAGGGAACGCCTGCGGCCCCAAATCAAGGAGGATGTTCCATGGCTTTCAGCATCAACACCAACCTGGCAGCCTTAAACGCGCACCGCAACCTCACCAAGACCGACAAGGCCTTAAGTGCCAGCCTGGAGCGGCTGTCCACCGGGCTGCGCATCAACAAGGCGGCCGACGACGCTTCGGGCATGGCCATTGCCGATACCTTCAAGGCGCAGGCACTGGGCATCGGCCAGGCGATCAAGAACGCCACCGACGCTATTTCCCTTATCCAGATTGCCGACGGCGCCCTGGAAGAGGCCATCAACATCGTCAACACCATCCGCACCAAAGCGGTGCAGGCGGCCACCGACGGGCAGACCACCGAGACACGGCGGCTGATCCAGAACGACATCGACCGTTTGCTCGAAGAACTCGACGAGATCGCCAAGAACACCTCGTTCAACGGCCAGAAGCTGCTTTCGGGCAGCTTTGTCAACAAGGCTTTCCAGATCGGCCCCAACTCCAACCAGACCTTCAGCGTCTCCATTGCCTCGGCGGAGTCGACCAAGGTAGGGCACATCAGTACCGCCAAGCTGTCGCTGGCCAGCGACGACGGCGGCCAAGTGCAGCTCACCATCACCAGCTCCATCACCGGGGCCCAGCTCACCCTTAATACTGTCGATATCCAGTACAACAACAAAGCCGAAAACGGCATCGGCGCCCTGGCCGACGAAATCAACCGCTACACGTCAACCACCGGTATCAAAGCCACCGCGGTGGTGAGCGTCACCTCCACGACGGCGATCAAGGCCGGCACCACGGGCAGCGATTTTGCCATCAACGGCATCACCATCGGTGCTGTGACGGTACAGGCCAACGACGCCGACGGCGCCCTGACCAAGGCCATCAACGCCAAGCAAGCCGAAACCGGGGTAGTGGCCAGCACCACCGCCGACGGCAAGCTGGTGCTTACCTCCCTCGACGGCCGTGCCATCAAGGTCAGTGGTGACGTCTCCGGGGTTACCGGCAGCACGGCAACGCAGCTGAGCACCCTGGGCTACATCCAGCTGGTGCAGAATGGGGTAACCGAGTTTCAGATCAGCGGCATCGGAGCGGGTGCCACCGGCGCTGACATCACCATCAAGAGCGACATTACCACGGTCGAAGACTCGGTGCTGGCGGCCAGCTCGACGATCAAAGCCGGCTCCATGATGGCGGCTGGCACGGTGATCGGCGGCGACATGCGGGTCGAAGGCGTGGTGAGTTCCACCCAGCTTGACAGCACGCTCAAGTCGGGCTCTTCCCTCTATGCCGGCACCAAGCTGGCGGCCGGCACAGTGCTGGGTGGCACCATTACCGTCGCCGGGGATACCAAGAGCGGCAGCGTGAGCACCACGCCGCTGACCCAGGACATGTTCGTCACCTCGGGCAGCGTGCTTAAGGCCGGCACGGTGCTGGGCAAAGGCACGGTGGTCACTACCCAGTTCACAGAAGGCAGCACGACGTACACTGTCGGGCAAACGCTCTCCTCGGCGGTGACCCTGAGCAATGACCTCACCCTGACCGCCGATATGACCCTCAAGTACAGTGCCACCAGCACCGACAATTCCAAGCTCGCTGCGGCAAGTACCATCAACAAGGGCAGTCAGCTGGGCGCCAAAATCGAAATCGGCTACACCTACGATTCAACCAGCACCGAAACCTCGTTCACCACGAGCATCGTGACCACCACCAGCGACCTCTACGTGACGGTGACCATCACCGGCTCCAGCGATTTCGACGCCACCATCAAAGGCGGCAGCCTGCTTGCTGACGGCACCGTCCTGCGCCTCGACGCCTCAGGCACCACCACCATCGGTGCGCTGGGCACGTACAACGGGCCCACCCTCATCCACAGCGGCGGCACCCTGGAGCGCGGCGACAGCATCACCGAGGGCTTGGTGGTCACCCTCAGCGGCGCCCAGGTGCTGGCCCAAGACCTCGACCTGCTGGCAGCGAGTACCACCGGCCAGATCGTCATCAAGACGGGGTCACTGCTCAAGCAGGGTTTTGCCACTTCGGGCATCTCCGCCTCGCAGGGCCAGGCAGTGACCGTCACCTTCAAAGACGCCATTTTGGCTGATGACATGACCCTCAAGAGCAGCTCGACGCTGCAAGGCGGCTCACAGCTTCTGGCCGGCAGCATCCTGGGCTCCAACACCTACGTCTACGGCGGGTCGCTAGGCAGCGGTGGTGACATCACTACCTATCAGACTACCCAGCTAAAGGCCGGCTCGCAGCTCGAAGCCAGCTCGGTGCTGGCTGAAGGGTCTACCCTGGGCGCCCGGGTCACGGTGAACTCGGACACCACCCTGACCTCGGACATGACGGTCAAAGCCGGTTCGCTGCTTAAGCAGGACACCTTGCTCAAAGCAGGGACGGTGATGGCCCAGGACATGACCCTGAACACCACCACCGGTGGCGGCTCGTCGACCGAGGTGTCGGTAAAGGCTGGCGACGTGCTGAGCACCGACCTCTACGTGGATGCGGACACCACGCTGTCGGCCGACATGACGCTTAAGAAAGACAGCGTCATCAAGGCCAATAGCGAGCTGGCCACCAACACTGCCGACGCAGGCACCGTGGGGTTGAGCGACAAGGCCCTGCAGCGACTGTCGGACCTCAGCGTGCTCACCGCCGAAGGAGCGCAGTTGGCCATTGACATCGCCGACGCGGCGCTCAAGGATCTGGACAACACCCGCTCGCTTTTGGGCTCGGTGCAGAACCAGATGACGTCTACTGTGGCCAGCCTGTCGGTGACCCTGACCAACGTACAGGCCGCCGAGTCGGCCATCCGTGACGTCGACTTTGCCGCCGAGGCCGGCAACTTCGCTAGGCTGCAAGTGCTGGCCCAGGCCGGCTCCTTTGCCCTGGCCCAGGCCAACGCCCAGGCGCAGCTGGTGCTGTCGCTCCTCGGTGGATAAGCGACGGGCCGGCAGGGGTTCTCGCCCCTGCCGGCTTCCAGGGCCCGCACGCCCCGGCCGCTGGCCGGGGCTTTATGTTTTTGGGCGCCATGCCGATAAGGAAATGGCAAGTCGCTCGCATCGCCACGCATGAGGAGGCGTAGCCATGGCGCTGGGTAGTATTACCAGCTTGGGTGCTGGCTCTTCGCTGGACCTGCAAGGCATTCTCGACCAGCTGCGCGAAGTAGAAGAAGAAGCGGCCCTGACGCCGCTGGAAAACCAGAAAGCCCAAGTCGAAGCGCAGCTGGCCGAGTTCGACGTTCTCGAAGCCAAGTTCCTGGACATGAAGTCTCATGCCCTCACCCTCTCTTTGGCTTCGAGCTTCCTCGAGCGCCAGGTCACCGTGGGCGACAGCGCCGTCTTGACCGCCACGGTGGCCGCCGGCACCACCCCTTTCACCGCCACCGTGGAAGTGGTGCGCCTGGCCAGCCGCAGCACTTTCCAGTCCGACGGCGTAAGCGACCCCGATGCCGCCCTCGTCACCGCCGATAGCACCTTTGCTTACCACCTGGGCGCTACCGGGGAGACTATTAGCCTCGAGGTGGCTGCTGGCACCACCCTTAACCAGCTCGCCGCCCTCATCAACGACGACCCCAACAACCCCGGCGTCACCGCCACCGTGATCGACGACGGCACGGGCAGCACCCCCTACCGGCTGGTCTTGCGCGCCAATGACCCCGGCGAGGACAACCGTATCACCATCGATACCCCCCTGGCCGATTTGGCCTTTACCGAAGTGCAGGGGGCCGGCACCTCGCTTAACGCCGAGCTCAAAGTCGATGGCATCACTTACGAGCGCCAGCGCAACACCGATCTTACCGACGTGCTGCAAGGCGTCACCCTTACCCTTCAGAGCACCGGGACCACCACGGTACAGGTGACCACCGACACCACGGGGATAAAAACGGCGATCACCGAGCTCGTCTCGACGTTTAATGACATCGTGCAGGAAATTCGCGCCAACAGCGGCTTTGACGAAGAGACGGGCACCTTTGGGCCGCTGGCTGCGGCCACCACCATCCGCAACCTGGACGGCGAGCTCACCGTGCTCCTGGGCTCGCGTATCGAGACGGGCGGGACCTATACCAGCCTCTTTGACCTGGGGCTGAGCATTGACCGCGACGGCACCATCCGCATCGATGAGGCGATTCTCGACGCCGCTCTGGCCAGCAATCTGGAAGACGTACAGACGCTTTTTGCCGGTGACGAGGAAGCGGGGATTACCGGCCTGGGCGAGCTGCTCAACGACCGTCTGCTCCAGATCACCAAGTCCACCGGGCTCCTCGCCGCCGAGAAAGAGGCAGCGCAAGGGGAGCTCGACCGTCTGGAGACGCGCATCGAAGAGACGCAAGCCCGCCTCGACCGCCGCTTCGAGGTGCTGGCCAAACAGTTTGCCGCCCTCGACGTGCTGTCGAGACAGATGGAGCAGCAGGCCACGTTTCTCAGCAACTTCATCAACAGCCTCAACCCGCAAAACGCCTAACCGCACGAGGAGAAGCCCGGTGAGCGCTTATGCCAGCAAAGCCTACTTGCAGGCCGCAGTGCAGCAGGAACACGACCCCAAAAAGCTCATCCTCATGCTTTACGAGGGCGCTCTCAAGCACGTGCGCCTGGCCAAAGAGGGCATCCTGGCCAAGAACGCCCGCCAGCGCGGCGAAAACCTAAGCCGCGCCATCGCTATCATCTCTGCCCTGCATGCCGCCCTGGACGAAAAGGTGCGCGACGAGCCTATCGAATTCCTGCGCGGTCTGTACGTCTCTATGATGCTGGCGCTGAGCCGGGTGGCGGTCACCCACGACGTGGAGACCCTGGAGCGCGCCGCCAGGTACCTGGAGCGCCTGCGCGACATCTGGCAGCACGAGGTGATGGGCAAACCGGACGCAGCAAACGCCGCCGCCAAGGATACCTCCCCGCCCCAGGCGGCAGCGCCTTTGCCTTTTGCCTCTCTGCGCTCTGGCTATGCGGCGCTGGCCCAGGCCCGCGGCCGCCTCCTTTCTGTCTCATGAGGCGTCTGCCAATGGCCCCGGCCACCCGCGAACACGATGCCCTTGCCGCCCTCTGGCAGGCCTGCGATGCCTTGCAGGCCCTTCAGGAAGCGCACCGCCAGCGCCTGCAACGCGAGAAACAGCCCGATCTGGCCCGCCTCGCTTTCGAGCGCGCCCGGGCCTTTGCCGAGTTCAAAAACCGGTTGCTGAGTACGGTGCGCCGGCTGCAGCAAGAGCGCCGCCTGCCGGCACTGCGGGAGACGCTACGCCAGCGCCTGCTGGCCCTGCTTGCTGCCGAGGCGGCCTTGCGCGAGCAGCTCGACGGGTATCGACAGACTTTGGAAGCGCAGCTGGCCTGCGTGAGGCAAGGACAGCGAGCGCTGCGCGGCTACGGCAGCGCCTGCCAGAGCAGCCCCCGCCACCACGTCAATCGTGCTGTGTAGCAGCGGCTGGCGCCGTAGCGCTCCCGGCGGCCTGCTGGGCGAGCTGGGTCAGTTCCTGGGCCATGGCCGAAAACAGCTCCTCCCACCGCCCAGGCCCCGGCGCCACCCAGTAGCGCACCCCTTCCCACCACGGCATCCCCCCCGTGCCCAGCTGCGGCCAGCTGCCAGGATAGGCCACCACACACCACACCCGCCGCCCCAGCGCTCCCCCAAGCTGCACTAGCGCCGTCTCCGGTCCCACCACCAGGTCTAACCCCGCCAAAAGCCCCGCTACCCCCTCAAGGTCCCCCCATACATCGAGCTCGGGCACCACCACCCGCGTTTCCCCCAGCGCCTCGAGCTCTTCTTTTCCCCCGTCATACTGCAAGCTCACCCACCAAATGCCCTCTAGCGCCCATAGCCGCTGCCACTGCCCAACGGGCGCATAGTGCCCCTGCTGGGCCCGCTGCCGCAGACTGCGCCACAACACCCCCACTTTGAGCCCTGGCCCCAGCCCCGCAAGCCAGCTCCGCCAGCGCCTTATCTGATTTGGCGCCGCACGCAACCGCAGCCGCTGCGGAAAAAAGGCTTCTAGCGTCGGCCGCAGCCAGCGCGGCAAAGACCCCGCCGGACAGTGCCGCGTCCCCGCAGGCAGGCGCTTTGTCCAGCCCGTGTGGTGGCGCCCCTGTCCCACCACGGTCACCCGCGGCAGGCTGCGGGCCAACAGCGGGGCCAGGCGCGGGTCGCATTCCAGCACCAGGTGCCCGGTGCGCTCCAGGGCATCGGGCAGGCAGCTGGCAAAGAGCAGCTCGTCGCCCAGGCCCTGTTCGGCACTGACCACCAGCGTGCCCCGCTCAAAGCGCTCGCCTTGCCAGGGCACAAAGGGAAAGGCCTGCAAGCGGCCGGCATCGAGGCGCAGGCGCCACTCGTAGCCCTCCCAGCCTTCCTCCAGCCGCCCCTGGACCAGCAGGAGGAGGGCCTCGCTGATGTGGGCTTCGACGTAATCGGGACGGCAAGCAAGGGCACGCGCGTAAGACTGGTGGGCCTCGGCAAACTGTCCCAGAGCCTGGTAGGCGTGGCCGAGATTGCACAGCACCTCGCTCCAGTGCGGGCGTTGCGCCAGGGCTTGCCGGTAGTGGCGCACCGCCGCCTCGTAGTCTCCGAGCTCCTTGTACACGTTGCCCAGGTTGGCATGAGCTTCCACGAGGGCGGGTTGCAAGCGCAGGGCTTCCCGATAGTGATGGATGGCCGCTTCGAACTGCCGCAGATCTTTGAGGACTACGCCTAGGTTGCTGTGCAGCTCGGCGGCGCCGGGCTCAAGATGCAGGGCCTGCTCATAACAGGCGCGCGCTGCCTCCAGCTGCCCTTCCTCTTTGAGCAGCATGCCCAGGTTGTTATAGACATCGAGCCAGCCCGGTCGCAGGCGCAAGGCGGTACGGTAGTGGGCGAGGGCCTCGGCTTTCTTGCCCTGGGCGCGCAGAACGTTGGCCAGATTGAAGTGGGCTTCTGCGGCCTGAGGCTGCAAGTGCAAGGCCTGGGCGTAGTGCGCGGCGGCTGCGGCGAGCTGGCCCTGGGCCTCGTAGAGGGTGCCAAGATTGATGTGAGCTGCCACCAGGTCAGGCCGCAGGCGGAGGGCCTGGTGGTAACACTGGCATGCAGCGGCAAGCTGACCCTGGGCCTGCAACGTGGCGCCCAGGCTGCTGTAGCTTTCGGCAGCCTGGGGCTGCATGCGCAAAGCGGCCTGAAAACAGAGCATGGCTTCGTGCCAGCGGCCCAAGACGCGGTACGCCTCGCCCAGGTTGTGGTAATACACCCAGTTGTCAGGGCGCTGGCCGATGGCCTGGCGCAGCAGCGGGATGGCGGCGGGCGAGCGGCCGCTCTGGTGCAGCAACACTCCCAGCAGGTGCAGGGCGTCGGGATGGTGCGGCTGCTGCTGGAGGAGGTGCCGGTAGAGGGCCTCTGCCTCTGCCAGGGCCCCATTCTGGTGCTGCTGCCACCCCTGGGCAAGTAACCGCTCTACGCTCTGCGAACTCCGCATGGCATGTGTTCTCCTGCAAGATCGGGGGCATAGGAATCGGTCGTCGCCTGCTGGGCGAGCTGGGTCAGTTCCTGGGCCATGGCCGAAAACAGCTCCTCCCACCGCCCAGGCCCCGGCGCCACCCAGTAGCGCACCCCTTCCCACCACGGCATCCCCCCCGTGCCCAGCTGCGGCCAGCTGCCAGGATAGGCCACCACACACCACACCCGCCGCCCCAGCGCTCCCCCAAGCTGCACTAGCGCCGTCTCCGGTCCCACCACCAGGTCTAACCCCGCCAAAAGCCCCGCTACCCCCTCAAGGTCCCCCCATACATCGAGCTCGGGCACCACCACCCGCGTTTCCCCCAGCGCCTCGAGCTCTTCTTTTCCCCCGTCATACTGCAAGCTCACCCACCAAATGCCCTCTAGCGCCCATAGCCGCTGCCACTGCCCAACGGGCGCATAGTGCCCCTGCTGGGCCCGCTGCCGCAGACTGCGCCACAACACCCCCACTTTGAGCCCTGGCCCCAGCCCCGCAAGCCAGCTCCGCCAGCGCCTTATCTGATTTGGCGCCGCACGCAACCGCAGCCGCTGCGGAAAAAAGGCTTCTAGCGTCGGCCGCAGCCAGCGCGGCAAAGACCCCGCCGGACAGTGCCGCGTCCCCGCAGGCAGGCGCTTTGTCCAGCCCGTGTGGTGGCGCCCCTGTCCCACCACGGTCACCCGCGGCAGGCTGCGGGCCAACAGCGGGGCCAGGCGCGGGTCGCATTCCAGCACCAGGTGCCCGGTGCGCTCCAGGGCATCGGGCAGGCAGCTGGCAAAGAGCAGCTCGTCGCCCAGGCCCTGTTCGGCACTGACCACCAGCGTGCCCCGCTCAAAGCGCTCGCCTTGCCAGGGCACAAAAGGAAAGCTTCGGGGGCGGTGTTCGGGCAGCTGCCAGCGCCACTCGTAGCCCGCCCACCCTTCCCCCAGCCGCCCCTGCTGCAAGTGCACCAGCGCCCGGTTCCAGTGGGCTTTGGCACGTGCGGGCTGGAGCTGCAAGCACGCCTCGTAAGTCCTCAGGGCGGCTTCCAGCCGGCCAAGCCGCTCCAGGACTGCCCCGAGGTTGAGGTACGCCTCGGCATAGTCGGGGCGCAGGCGCAAGGCCTGCTGCAAGTGGGCCAGTGCCGCGGCAAATTCTTCGTGCTCCAGATAGACCAGACCAAGGTTGTTGTGCGCCTCGGCATAATCGGGTCGGTAGGCCAGGGCTTGCTGCAGGCAGGCGCGGGCAGCTTCCCACTGCCGTTGCTCCAGGTAAGCAAGGCCGAGGTTATTGTAGACCTCCGGCAAGGTAGGGTCGCAGGCTAAGGCCTGCTGGTAGTATTGGATGGCCTGAGAACGCTCTCCCTGCTGCCAGCACAGATGCCCCAGGTTGGCGTAAGCCACGCCCCAGTCCGGACGCAGCGCGATGGCCCGCTCGTAGTGTTGCCGGGCAGCGGCGTATTGCCCCTGAGCTTTGAGCAAGATACCCAGGTTGTTGTGCAGCTCGGCCGCCTCGGGCTGAAGCTGCACGGCCCGCCGGTAGCAGGCCACGGCGGCCCGCAAGCTCGCCCCGGGCGCGGTAGGCATCGCCCAGCAAGCGATGGGCGAGAACGTCGGCAGGCCGCAGGCGCAGAACCTCCTGGAGCTGAACGATGGCTTCCTGGTACCGGCCCTCGGCCAGCAAGGCGCCACCCAGGTAGAGCCGGCACGCGGCCCACTGCGGGCGCTGCCGCAGGGCTTGGGCCAGGCAAGTGGCAGCCTCGGCGCGACGCCCCGTTTCATACAGCAGCACCCCGAGCCCGTAGAGGGCTTCGGGATGCTGCGGCCAGCGGGCAAGCACGCCGCGGTAAAGCGTCTCGGCCTGGGCTAGGTCGCCGGCCCGGTGGCAAGCCGCCGCACGGCGAGCTGCCTCAGGCGCCAGGCTGGTTGCCGTCATGCGTTAGGGCTCCCTTCCGGCGCTTTCCCCGCCCTGGCTCCAGGCAGCCAGTTCCTGGGCCATGGCCTCCAGCACCGGCTGCCAGTCGCCAGGGCGCGGCTGGCGAAAGACCCGCAGCGTCGAAAACCACGGCGAGTGCGCCGTGCCCAGCTGGTCCCACTCGCCAGCGTGGCGCAGCACGCACCACACCGGCCTGCCCAAACTGGCCGCCAGCACCGCCGTCGAGTTGCTCGGCGCAATCACCAGGTCCAAAGCAGCCAGCAAGCCGGCGGTGCCTTCTAGGTCGTTGAACAAGTCAAGGCCAGGACACACGTGGACCTGCGCCCCCGTGCCGGCCACCAGCTCGGGCAAGTCGGCTTCGGCTTCGTCATATTGCAGGCTGACAAAGTGCACCCCGCAAACCCGTAGCACCGGCTGCCACAGCGCCACGGGCGGGTAATAGGGCGTGGCCGTGCGCCGGCGCAGGCTGCGCCAGCTCAGCCCCACTTTGAGCCCTGGCCCTAACCCTTCGAGCCAGCCCCGCCAGCGCCTCACCTGCTTTGGCGCCGCACGCAACCGCAGCCGCTGCGGAAAAAAGGCTTCCAGCGTCGGCCGCAGCCAGCGCGGCAAGGAGCCCGCCGGACAGTGCCGCGTCCCCGCAGGCAGGCGCTTTGTCCAGCCCGTGTGGTGGCGCCCCTGTCCCACCACGGTCACCCGCGGCAGGCTGCGGGCCAACAGCGGGGCCAGGCGCGGGTCGCATTCCAGCACCAGGTGCCCTACCTGCTCGAGGGCATCGGGCAGGCAGCTGGCAAAGAGCAGCTCGTCGCCCAGGCCCTGTTCGGCACTGACCACCAGCGTGCCCCGCTCAAAGCGCTCGCCTTGCCAAGGCACAAAAGGAAAGCTTCGGGGGCGGTAGTCGGGCAGCTGCCGGCGCCACTCGTAGCCTTGCCAGCCTTCGGCCAGCCGCCCCTGCTGCAAGTGCACCAAGGCCAGACCAAAGTGGGCCTCGGCCAGCTGGGGGGCATGGGCCAGGGCCTGGCGGTAATACGGCACGGCCTCGGCAAGCGCCCCCTGGTCGCGGTAGAGCGTCCCCAAGTTGGCATACGCCTGGGCCAGGGTAGGCTGCAAGCGCAGGGCCGTCTCGTACGCCTGCTTGGCCGCAGCGAAGTCGCCGCAGCGGGCCAGGGCCGCGCCGAGATGGTTATACGCTTCGGCATAGTCGGGGCGCAGGCGCAAGGCCTCCCGGCAGTGGCGCAGGGCGCGTTCCACCTCGCCTTGCTGGAGCAGGACAAAGCCGAGGTGGTTGTGCGCCTCGGTATAGTCGGGCTGCAAAGCCAGGGCGCGCTCGTAGCAGGCGGCAGCCTCGGCAAGCGCCCCGCACGCCTGGTGCGCCAGGCCCAAGTTGTGGTGTACCGTGGCGCAGGCAGGCTGCAAGCGCAAGGCCTCCTGGTAACAGGCGATCGCTTCGCCATAGCGGCCCAGGGCGTGGTAGGCCCCGCCCAGGTTGTTGTAGAGGTTGGCGGTCGCCGGCTGCCGGCGTAGGGCTTCCTGGTAACAGGCAACCGCTTCGCCATAGTGGCCCTGGAGCTGCAAGAGATCTCCGAGATCGGCAAAGGCGGTGGCTTCGGGATGGTGGCGGACAACTTCCCGGTAGTGGGCAGTGGCTTCGGCAAGCCGTCCCAGGGCCCACAGCGCTTTGCTCAGCCGCATGCGGGTGATGGCGGCGTCGGGCTGGACGTGCAATGCCGCCTCGTAGCAGGCCACAGCTTCCTCCAGCCGCCCCTGGGCGTGCAGCACAAGGCCGAGGTTGTGCTGGAACGCAGCCAGCGTGGGTTGGCAGGCCACCGCTCGGCGCAGGCATGACTCGGCACGGCGGTAATCCTGCTGCTGGCAGGCCACGAGTCCAAGAAGGTGCCAGGCGTCGGCGTTGGCCGGGTCCTGCGCCAGCAGCGCTTCGCAGAAGTGCGCAACCTGCTGCCAGTTGCCGCTCTGGTAGGCCTGCAGCGCCTGCGCCAGGCAGGCCTGAATCGCAGGCGGGGGGAGCCGCCGCGTGGGCCGCGCGGCCGCGCTTGCGGCTTTTTGCCTAGCCATGCCGGGCACGGACCTGAGTGGCGAGCGCTGCGACCACCTGCTGCACCACCGCCGGCCAGTCGCCGGGGCGCGGCTGGCGAAACAGCCGCATGGTGGGGTACCACGGCGTCTGCGGGCGGTGCCACTGCCAGCGCCAGTCAGGGGAAAAAGGCAGCAGGGTCCAGACCGGCTTGCCCATGGCGCCGGCGAGGTGGGCCACAGCGGTATCGACGCTGATGACGAGGTCGAGATGGGCAACCAGGGCGGCGGTGTCGGCAAAATCGTGCAGCTCGTGGCTGTAATCCACTAGCGGCAGCGCGGACAGCAGCGCCACCTGCTGTGCGGCCGGGCCTTTTTGCAAGCTCACCAGGGTAACCCCCGGCACTTGAGCCAGCGGCGCCAGCTGCGCGAGGGTGCAGGAACGGCGGCGGTCGTTGGGGTGGCGGGCATTGCCGGCCCATACCAGTCCCACCTTGTAGCCAGGCAGCGGCGCTAGGTGCGGCCGCCACTTTTCTACCAGCTCGGGATCGGGGGTGAGGTAAGGCACGGCGGCCGGAATGGTAGCTTCCGTGGTGTGCAGGAGTCCTGGCAAGCTCAGCAGCGGCGCGTGCACGTCAAAGGGCTCCTCGGGCACCGGGATACCATTGGCCACGATGAGATGGGCGATGGCCGGCAGGCGCTGGAGCAAGCGGGCCAGTGGCGGCTGGCAGGCAAACAGAATGCGGCCTCCAAGGGCCGCCACGAGCGGCAAGTAGCGCACGAACTGAAGGGTGTCGCCAAGACCCTGCTCTGCATAGACAAAAATAGTCTGGCCGTGCAGCGGCGAGCCGTCCCAGCGCGGCTGCCTCAGGGGAGGTGGCGGCGAGACCGAACGCCGCCAGCGCCATTCATACTCTGGCCAGCCCTGGGCATAGTTGCCCACCGCCAACCACAGCAACGCCCGGTTCCAGTGTGCCTCGACGTGGTCTTCCCGGCGCTGCAAGGCCTGCTCAAAGCACCACAGCGCCTCATCGAGCCGGCCCTGGTCCTGCAGCACCAGCCCCAGGTTGCTGTAGGCGTCGGCATACTCGGGGTCCAGGGCCAGCGCTTGCTGCAAGGCGGCGGTGGCTTCCTCGAGCCGATCTTGCAAGCGCAGCACCGTGCCCAGGTTGTTGTACGCCTTGACATAGGTGGGATCGATGGCAATTGCCTGCCGGTAGTGGCTGCTGGCGACGTCAAGCTGGCCCTGCAGCTGGCAAACTACGCCCAAGTTGTTGTAAATCATGGGATTATCGGGGGCAAGCTGCATGGCGTGGCGCAAGTGTGCGGCCGCCTCTGCCAGCTGCCCCTGTGCCCGCAAGGCCACCGCCAGATTGACATAGACCTCGGCCCAGCCGGGGCGCAGCTGCAAGGCGCGGTGGTAGCTGGCAACGGCTTCTGGCGAGCGCCCGCGCAGCTGCAAGGCAACGCCCAGGTCCGCATAGGGGTCCGCCTCCTGTGGGGCAAGGCGAATGGCTTGCTGGTAGCAGCTGATGGCGTCGTCGAGGCGTCCCAGGTCCCGGTAGACCTGGCCCAGGAGGTGGTGCAGGCGCGGCTCGAGCGGCTGCAGCGCGATGGCCTTGCCCAGGCAAATCAGAGCAAAATGATAGCGGCCCATGCGGTGGGCCACCTGCCCCAGCAAGTGCAACGCGTCAGCATTTTGAACGTCGTCTTGCAGAATTTGACAGCACACCATCTCCGCCTGGCGCAAGTCACCGGCCCGCGCGTAAGCACGCGCCAGCTCAAGCGAAGGGGATGGCGTGGATACAGAAGCCTGCACCGTCGTCTCCTTTACGCCTTGCTTACCTTACGGAGAGCAAGATGTATGCCACTGTTACACGCGCCGCGACACCGAAGCCGCCACCGCCGGCGGGTGCCGGTACGCCTCGATTCCGCGCGCGGCGGAGGGAAGGGGCGAAGCCAGGCCACGGTCCGGCGTTTCTTGCCCCTGCTGCCGGATGAGCTCGAGCTGGGCCTGAGCCATCATCGCCGTGGCCTTCATGGCAATGGCCAGATCAGCGGCCGAGGGATGCAGTGGCGCCAGCGCGGCCCGCCGGATGCGCGCCGCTTTTTGCTTCGTGGCCTGCGGGTTGCCAGGCACAGGACGGGTATCGATGGGCACCTCGCCTTCTACGGCGTAGCGTTTG
Source organism: Candidatus Tectimicrobiota bacterium (assembly GCA_026005175.1). Classification (GTDB taxonomy): domain Bacteria; phylum Tectomicrobia; class Entotheonellia; order Entotheonellales; family Entotheonellaceae; genus BPKO01. The sequence continues at coordinate 167,089 of BPKO01000002.1, read as the reverse complement.
CCATCGGGGCCCACGCGATACACAAAGCGTGCCCCGCCTTGTGCCAGGGGTCCGGCAGCAAGCAGGTGTGCCTGCTCGTGTGCCCGCACAGCGCGGTCGCGCCGCTGCAACTCCCGCAGGAGGCGCAGCTGCGATGGCTCGAGCTGCCGTAGGGGCTGGGCGCTCTCGCCGCGCTCTCCCCTTGCCGCGACGGCCGAGACCTGAGCCGGCAGCGAAAACCCCACAAGCGCGGGTACGACTGCAGAAAGGGAGACCTCGGGCATGCGCCTCTTTCCCGAAAGGGTGCCTTTCTTGCCGCCAGCGGGCAGCCCTTCAGGCTATAATGAACCAAACCTTGTACCAGGAGGGCCGCCGATGTCGTCGTCTCCCCGCTGCCGTGCCTGTCGTTACTACTACATTACTTGGGATCGACAGCGGCCCTACGGCTGCCGGAAGCTAGGCTTCAAAGCTGCCGTTGAACCGGCTCTTGTCGTCTGGCGCGTCAGCGGCCACCGCTGCCTGGCCTTTGCACCCAAGTCCTCGCCGCCTCCCGAGTCCCCTGCCGCAGCCGGGGAAATCACCCCTGAGAGTTAAACAGCAGGCCACGGAGCTCGGTGCGAAACCTGGCCACCAGCTCGATCATCTCTTCCGGCGGGATCTGGCGGATCACCTCTTCCGTGCTGTCACGCACCACTTTCACCACCACGCGGTCGATGCGCTCGTCGTAGTTAAAGGCAATTTTCTTGTCGAGAAGCTGCATTACCGCATTGGCAAAGGACAGTTCCCGACGCAGCACGGGTTCCGTGACCGGTTCTTTGCCAGGGGTCTCGACCTCCCGGGGAGCGGACGTCTCTGGCGGTGCAGGCTCGCCCGACGGCTTCTGCCCCGCGGCGCTAGGGCCTTCCGGCGCCACGCGGGAAGGGAGTCCCGGCGGCGTGGACGCTGAGGCAGAAGTCAAGCCTGACAACGCAACGTCCATACGGCAGTCTCCTCGCTGCATCCACCACAGCATCGACGCACATGCGCCACCCACTCTATCGGCAGCTCGCGCGTCACGCTTGAGAAGCAAGTGCGGTGGCGCTTCCGCCAGGGACAGATGAAGCTTCAGGGTGCCGGAACGGGCGGGGCCACGAGCGGATGGCGGGTATGGTAGGGGCCGTGCGCCAGCACCAGCTGCATTGCCAGGCCGGTATCGAGGTTGAGCACCAGCGGGCCCTGCAGGTTCACCGTGGGAGGATCGGCAGGCTGGGAGGGCAAAGTCACGATGGCCACTGCCGTCAAGGTGCTCTCTGCGTGCGCGTTGAGCGTGTGCAGGGCGCTGGCGTCGAGCGCCACGTGGTAGTCGGGCACCACCAGCCAGGGATCGACGACCACGAAGGCCAGGGGGACTTCGTGCGCCTGGAGCCAGCGAAACGGTCCCGGCGCCGCCGCGAGAAAGCGGTACGCCTTGACTTCGGGGAAACCCAGGATGCCGGCGGGGAAGTGCCACACCGCGGGGACCGCGGGTTCGACGCGCGCAAAAGGCACAAGCTGTGCGGGCACGGCCAGGCTCCTTTTCACCGCTGCGAGCGCTGCCACCAGGCGCGCAGCGCCGCCAAGTCGCCAGGCTGAGCAGCGGCAGCACGCCGGTTTTCTTCCAGAATGCGGTCGTAGACTTCTTGCCGGTAGACGCGCGTTTCGGGCGGTGCCTCTACGCCAAGCTTGACCTGCTGCCCTTTAATGGCCACCACCGTTACCCGGATGCGGTCGTCAATGGTAATGCTCTCGCCCAACTTCCGTGTCAGGACCAGCACCGTTTGTCTCCTTTGGCACTGCGCCGGCAGCCGCAGCGCCGGCCATCCTAGCGTAAGAAGTCAAGCAGCGTGGGCTGCACGATGCGCGCCGTGGCTGCCAGCAGCGCCTCCAACCCGGCGGTGAGCTGCGACAGCTGCGAAAAGACCTCCACCACGTCGGCGTCTTCGGTGTCCGACAGCAGCGTGCGCAGGTGCAGCTCGCGCTCGGCCAGCTGCGCCTCGACGCGCTCGAGCCGCTGCATCCCCGCTCCGGTTTCGGCGCGCAGGCTGAGGAGGCCAGAAAGACCGGCGTCGAGGCTCTCCAGCAGGGCACCGATGGCCCCGGTGTCGTCTTTTTGCAGCGCCTCCTGCAGCAGGCTCAGCGTTCCGAGCAGGCTCTGAAGGCCGAGGTCGGCGGCGTTGGTACCGCCATCCACTTCGGTCACCACCGCCACCGTTTGGGGATCGTTGGAGCGCACCTCCAGCGCGGTGCCGGCAGCATTGAGACGGGCGGTGACGTTGGCGCCGGCCGCGTTGATGGCGGCAATGACGTCATCGATGGTCTGCGCGGTGCTCAAGTCGACGTCTACCGTGGTGTCGCCATTGTGGATGCGAATTGCCGTCAGCGTGCGTCCCCGGCCTTCGCCAAGTAAGCCAATGGGCGTGGCGGGGGTGAGCAAGGGCCGCAGCGGCGCGCCGACAATGTCCCCGGGGCGCGCGGCGGCCAGCCCCAAGTCGCTGGCCGTCGTGCTTCCTGCCGCATCGGCCACCGTAAGGGGGTAAAGGGGCTGAGGGTTGTCGTCGCGGAGCACCAGGCTGCGGCCATCGTCGCTAATAGCGGCCGTGACGTTGATGCCCGGCGCTGCCGAAATGGCATCGAGCACGTCCCCCACCGTCACTGCCCCCGACAGGTCCACGGTGGCGCTGTTGCCCGCACGGTCGGTGATGACCAGCGCACCGGGGGCAATCCCCTGTCCCTGGCGCAGGCTGCTAAGGGGCGTCTGGCGATCGAGGGCGGGGTGGAGGTGGGCACCTAAAACGCGCGAGCCGGCCTGCGTCACCGCCAGCGTCTGCCCTGGCGCAATGGCCACCTGCATCGCGCCGGCATCGCCGCCGTAGCGGGCCACCGGGTTAACGGCCCCGGCGCGGAGGTCGGCATGGCCAGGGGCCAGACCGCTGAGGGTGAAGGCTTGAGAGGCGCTCAGGGTAAGGGTGCCACGGGCCACTTGGTTCAGTGCCGCGCCACCGCCAAGGTCGAACTCGACAAACGTCATGCCGCTGCTGGCCTGGCCATCGGTTTCGAGCTGGATGTTGCGCCCGTCGGCCGCAGTGAGGACCAGCGTCGTGGCCGAAGCCGCGCTGGCCACTACCCCCGGCACACCGGCAGCATTGATCGCCACCACCAGGTCGTCCATGCTGGCAATGGCGCCGGTGACGGGCACCCCGTTGATGACCAGGTTGCCGGCGCTGAGGTCACCAAAGCTGCTGGCGGTAAGCGCCAGCGTCGTGGTGGCGCTGGCTTTGACACCAGTCACTGCTGCGGCTTCGTTGATGGCGGTGGCCAGGGCCAAGGCGCTGGCAGCATTGTCGCTGGTCGACACCGGATCGTCCGCTTCCTGGGTGGGGCGGATGGCCGTGCCGTTGATCAGAAGGTCGTTTTCTTCCAGCGGCGTGAGACTCCCCGCTACCACCAGACCGCCAGGGGTACTCTGGGTGGCGGCTTGCAGCGAAAAAGGCGCCTCGGTTTGCGCCCGCCCAGCAAAGAGGAAGTGACCGGCCACGCGGGTGTTGCCCAGAGCCACCAGCTGATGCAGCAAGTCGCCGACTTCTACGGCCATGGCGGCGCGCGTTTGCGGGGAGGCCGTGGCGTTGGCGGCACTCAGGGCCAGGCTCTTGGCCCGCAGCAGCAGCGTTTCCATCTCGGCCAGGGTGCTGTCGGCGCTGGCAAGCAGCGTCGAGGCGGTGGCGCGGTTGTCGGCAAACTGCGCCAGGGGGCCCCGCAGCGTGCCGCGCAGTTCCAGGATGCGGCGCGCGCCCACCGGGTCGTCGGCAGGACGCAGCACCTGCTTGCCCGACGCCGCCTGCTCGTGGGCCCGTGCCAGCCGTGCTTGCTGCCGGTGCAGGTAGGAAATGGCCGTGTTGAACAGGAGGGTCGTCGTCACACGCATCGCGGGGTCCTCAGCGCAGCAAGTCCATTACGGTGCGCGTCATGTCGTCGGCAATGGCGATGAGCTGAGCAGCCGCGCTGTAGGCCTGCTGGAAGCGAAGAAGGTCGACCTGTTCTTCGTCCAGGGAGACCCCGGAAACCGTTTCGCGCCGGGTTTCGAGCTCGGTGAGCAGGAGCTGCTGCTGCTCGGCGAGGCTGTCGGTGTGCTGCTTCTCGGCCCCGACGCGGCTGAGGAGGGCAGCATAGAAAGCGCCGAGGGTCTCGCCGTCGAGCAGCTCCGCCTCGGCCAGAGCGGCAATCGCCAGGGCGTTGGCGTTATCGCCCGCCTCGGGGGGTCTGGGCAGCGGCGATTTTGCGCACGTCGGCCACCACTTCCGGGTTCACCGCCATGGCCTGAGCAGCGCCGCGCGTGGTGTCGATGACGAACGTGTCGCCGCGGCGCGGCGGCTGGCCGCTGTCGGCCAGCACCAAGGCCAGGCCGTCAAAGGCCACGGTGGCCCCTGAGACGTACGTCTGGCCGCCAAGCACCGTCTCGCCGGTGGTGGCGTTGACGACGTCAAACTGCGGCGGCGGGCCCGTCGGCGGTAAACACAAGGTGGTAAGTGTCTAGCGTCAGTTGCGCCGGGTCCACCACGCTGGCGCTCTCGATGCGGGCGCCCCCCGCGTTGGCGGCCAGGGCCTGCGTGTGCACCTGGCGGGGCACGAAAAACGGCACCTCGGTGCTGCCGTCAAGGCCGTAGCCGCTGCGGTGCAAGGCATTGACGGCGCCGGTCAGCTGCGCGGCCAGGCGATCGAGGCTGGCTGCCACCTCGGGCACGAAAGCCCGCCTTGAGCTGCAGCAGGCCGTGCAGCCGCCCGCCGAGAATGCGGTCGTCCACTGCCACCCGGTGTCCCTGCGGGTCTTGCAGCAAGACGTGCACCTGCTGCGGATCGTCGGCATCGGCCTGGGTCACCAGCGTGCTGGCGCGGGCGCCTTCCACCAGCGGCCGCCCGCCGCCCAGCAGCACCGTCAGGCCGCCGGCGGTCTCAAACGCCGTGACCTGCACCCGCTCGGCCAGCTGCCTGAGCACCTGGTCGCGTTCGTCGCGCAGGGTATTGGCGTGCTGCGTGGGATCGACCTCGACGCGCTGAATCTCGAGGTTCAGCTCGGCCAGGCGGCCGGCCAGCCGGTTGATTTGCGTCACCTCGGCGGCAATGGCGGTGGTGAGCGCGCGCTGCGTGTCGGCAAGCCCTTGTGCCAGTTGCTGGAAGGCTTCGGCCAAAGCCTGGCCCTGCTCGCGCACCACGGTGCGCTCTGGCAGTCCCTGCGGCCGTGCTGCCAGGTCGTGGAAGGCCTGGAAGAAGCGATCGAGCAAGCCGGCAAGGCCAGCGTCCTCAAGCGGCAGCTCGTTGAACAAGGCCTCGATGTGATTCAAGAAATCGGCCTGCGCCTGGGTGCTGGCCGCGGCAGCGCTGGTGGCGGTGAGCTGCGCGGTGAGAAAGCGATCCACCACACGGGTGATTTCCGCCACCGAGACGCCAGCGGTCAGCAGGGCGCCGCGCTGCGGGATCTGGTCGGCAACGAGGTGCACGCGCTGGCGCGAGTAGCCGGGGGTATTGACGTTGGCGATGTTCTGTCCCGCCACGTGGATGGCCGTCTGTTGGGCCAGCAGGGCCCGCAGGCCGGTGTACAGAATGGCCGAAGTGCCCATCGCTTACGCCCTCTGTGACAGCAGCCGCCCTTGCAAAGGTGCCGGCCGCGTGCCACTTTCTTGGTAAGTCAGCGTTGGTACCAGGCTGCCCACCAGGGCCAGGGCGCCGCCCACCAGGGCCAGGGCTTGCCGCAGCAAAGCCGCGTTGGTGCGGCCAAGCTGCTGTAAGGCGCGCAGGTGTTGGCGCAGGGCGCGGCGGTGGGCGCGGAATCTGGTATCGTAGGGAGAGGGGCACAGGGCCGCCAGCCGGCGCAAGGTGAGGGTTTCTGGAGGCGTGCCGAGCTGCGCGGCCAGGGTTGCCAGCAGTGCCTGCCGCTGCTGGCCAAGGGCCTGGATGTGCCGCACGCCGCCTTCGAGCGCCGGAAGGTGCGGCAGCACGTCGCCAAAGGCGCGGGTTACCAGGCGATCATGGAGGGCTTGCTGGAAGGCGAGCAGCTGCTGGTAAGCGTCGCTTTCCTCACCAAGCAGGCGGTCCAGCGCCGCCAGCACACGAGGATCACAGGCGCAGGGCGCCTCACGCTGACGATCCGGCATATCGTGTCCTTCTCAGCCAGCGCGAGGCCTCGTCTTTAGGACCCCGCGCCGTGTAGCGGATCGCTGAGGAGCTTGTCGGCCAGCACCGACCCCGGCAGGGGGGAGAGCGCCGTTTTCCAGCGCCTGTCGTGCGGCCTCAATGCGGTCCTGGCGCACGTCAGGTGCCGCTTCAATCGCCTCGCGGGCACGCTGCACTTGGCGCGCCAGCGGGGTGAGCTCCACTCGATCCGTCGCTTCGTGCTGCGGCCCTTCACGGGATTTGGGGGCCGCGGCTTGCTCGACTTGATGACTGTTGCGCACGCCGTGCTCGGGTTGCACGGCGGGCGGTAACTCCTGGCCGGTAATACGCATGGTTCACCACCCTCCACTCGTGGAGACCCCATTTTAGCGTATTTATCGACCAGAAGCAGCGCCAACTTGACTCCTTTTTGCCGCCAGCCACGGCAGCGGGTCGCGCGGCTGCCCGTGCTGGCGCAGCTCAAAGTGCAGGTGCGGCCCCGAGCTTCTGCCCGTGCTGCCCACGCGGGCGATGGGCTGCCCCCGCGCCACTTCTTCGCCCACCGCCACCAGGTTCTCGGCGTTGTGGGCGTAGTACGTCTGGTAGCCGTCCTCGTGCGCCAGGATCACCAGGTGGCCGTAGCCCGCTTCGACGCCGCTGAAGACCACACGCCCGGGTGCGGCAGCGCGCACCAGCGTCCCTGCCGGCGCCGCAAGGTCGATCCCGGTGTGATGGTGGGGCGTGCCGAGGAGGGGATGGTGGCGCCAGCCAAACGGCGACGACAGGGTACCCGCCACCGGCCAAACGAGTGGAGGGGGTGGGGTGGCGAGCTGCCGGCGGTAAGCCGCCAGAGCCGCGGCTGGCCGCGGGACAGCTGGTCGGAAGGCACGCGAAGGCTCGAGTTGCCGTTGCAAAAGCGCCGTCAGACCCAGCTCGTCGCGGTGTGCCAGCACGCGGGCCACTTCCTGGTCGAACCAGGCAGTGTAGAGCTCGTGGGCAAAGCCCTGGCCCAGCAGGCCGGTTTCGGGCACGGTGCGTCGCATGGCCTGCACCACCTGGAAAAGAAACAGCGCCACCAGCTCGGCCACCACAGCGCGTGAAGGCGCGGCGTCCTGCCCGCCATGCCGTGCGTGCAAGCCGGCATAGGGTTGTTGCTGCAAGACAAAGCGGGTCAGGGCCGTGGCTTCCATTGACATTCGCTAGCGGATCTCCAGTTCTGCCTGCAGGGCACCGGCAGCCTTGATAGCCTGGAAAATGGCGATTAGGTCGCGCGGTGTCACGCCGATGCTGTTGAGGGCGCGCACCAAGTCGCGGATGGTCACCGCCTGCGGCAACAGCAAGAGGTTGGCCTGCTCCTCGCGCACTTGCACGTCAGAGTCCGGCGTCACCACCGTCTCGCCTTGCGAAAACGGCGGCGGCTGCGAGACGTTGAGGTTTTCTTTGATCTCGATGCTCAGGTTGCCGTGGGCAATGGCCACCGTGGCAAGGCGCACGTTTTCGCCAATCACCACCGTGCCGGTCCGCTCGTCGAGGATGACTTTGGCCACCTGATCGGGGGTGACTTCGAGACCTTCCAGGCGGGCCACGAAAGCCACCAGATCCTGGCGATAGGCTTCGGGGATCTGAACTTCCACGGTGCTGCTGTCGCGTGCCCGCGCCAGGGCCGCGCCCAGGTGGGCGTTGATGGTCTCGGCCAGGCGGGCGCTGGTCGTAAAATCGGGGTGGTGCAGCACCAGGGTGAGGCGGTCGCGGGGGGAAAAGGGCCAAGGCACTTCGCGCTCCACCAACGCCCCGCCGGCAATAGTCCCCACGGTGGGGTGGTTTTTCTGCACTCCGCCGCCGGCGGCGCCGCCCACGCTAAAGCCGCCGATGGATACCGGTCCCCTGGGCCACGGCGTAGATCTGGCCGTCGGCGGCGCGCAGCGGCGTCAGCAGCAGCGTTCCCCCCTGCAGGCTTTTGGCATCGCCCAGGGAGGAAACCAGCACGTCGATGCGGCTGCCCACGCGGGCAAAGGGTGGCAGGGTGGCGGTGACCATGACGGCGGCGACGTTGCGCACCCGGACGTCTTCGGGGTCGAGGGTGATGCCCAGGCTGCGCAGCATGTTGGCCAGGCTCTGCACGGTGAACGTCGTGCTGGCGCCGTCGCCCGTACCGTTGAGGCCAACGACCAAGCCGTAGCCAATGAGCTGGTTGTCGCGCACCCCAGCGATGCTGGTGATGTCCTTAAGGCGCGCCGCCTCGCTGCTGCTACCCAGCCAGACGAGCCAGGCACCAAGGAGACCCGCGATCAAACGCCAGCGACCCCGCACCGCTGCGCCTCCTGCTAGAAGGGCCAGACGACGTCGAGGAGGCGCCCCAGCCAGCCCGGCCGCTGCTTATCCGACACCACGCCGCTGCCGGAGTAGACGATGCGCACGTCGGCGATCTGGTCCGAAGTAATGCTGTTGTCGGGCCGGATATCTTCAGGGCGAATGACGCCCGAGAGGATGAGGTACTGGCGTTCGTTGTTGATGATCACCTCTTTGGTGCCCTCGATGTAGAGGTTGCCGTTGGGGAAGACCTCGCGCACCACCGCGGTAAGGGTGGCGGTGACGGAGTTCTTGCGCTCGGTGCTCCCTTTGCCGTCAAAGGTGTTTTCCAGGCTCGCTTCCACCGCGGCGCTGGGGTCAACGCCGTTGTTGCGCAGGGTGCGCTCAAACCCAAACAGCCCGGTGAGGCTGCCGGCCACCGCCGAGCCGCGCCCCGTGCGGCCGTGGTGGCTTCCCCCGAGGCGCTGGCCGATTCGACGATGCGCACGGTGACGATGTCGTTGAGGTGGCGAGCGCGGCGGTCGACAAAGAAGAGGTTGCGGGCGGTTTCCCCGGGAAACAGCGAGCCGTGCGTCACCGCCCGGTCGGCTGGCGGTGCCGGGGGTGGGGTGCGAAACACCTCCCGGTTTACCGGCGTGGGCTTGGGCTGCAGGGCCGCGCAGCCCAGAAGCGCGCTCACGCTGAGGATCACAAGCCACAAACGCAGCCTCATCGCCTTCTTTGCCCCTTAGAACGGCACCTGCACCACTTTTTTTCCTACCACCACGGCGCGGATTTCCCGTCCCGAGGTGCTGTTGCGCACGCGAATGGTCTCTCCCTGCTGGCCGCTTTCCAGGGCTTCCCCCAGGGTGGTGATGCGCAGCAGGGGAGCTTTCGACTTTGATAAGCACCAGGTCGCCTTTCTGCACCGGCGGCTGCGGCTCGAGGTCGGTGGCGCGCAGGGGGGGTGTTGGCCGCCAGTGGCCGGCGCGCCCGCATGCCGATGGCGTCTTCAGGGCGCGTGAGGACGCGGCGCGGCAGGTGGTGCAGGCGCACCGGCATCAGCTGCAGGTCCTCAGCCTGGATGATTTCTCCCCGGGCCAGGGGGCGGCGCAAGGTGACAAGGCGCTGCTGTACTTCGATGTACGCCGTCCCGTGCAGGCGCTTTTCCACGTTGCCCGCCACCAGGACGTGGAGGGAAAACGCGGTGGGGCCAAGAAAATCGGCCTGGGGCGAAAACAGCACCCGGTACTGTAGCGGCCCGCGAGGCACCCGCAGGGCCCTGAGGCCGCGAATGTCGCGTACCGTGCTGCGCTCGGCCGGCCAAGGCAGGCGGCGGCGCAGGGCCTCGCGCACCACCCTTTCCAGGGTGCGCACGTCGATGTGCTGCGCTGCCCGCTCGACGCGCAGTTCCTCGGGCACCTCGAGATGAAACCGGTCGGGCTCAAAGCCTTCCTGCAGCAAGCGGGTACGCACGGCAGTGCCGTAGAGGAGCCGCTCTTCCCCGGCCGGCGGTGCCGGAGCAATCACCACCCGACGCAGCGCGTCTACCAGCGGGGCAGGGCCTTCGATGCGAGCGAGGTCGCCAAGCGTGATCTCCGGCCCTTCCACCACCGTGGCGCGCTGGACGGTGATCGTCATCGCCGGCGCTTGCCCTAGCGCCGGGCTGCCGAGCAGCACGATGCCCCACAGGGCGAGCAGCAGCCATCCCATACGTTACCGCCTCAAGTTGACAGCCGTTTGCAACATCTCATCGGCGGCCTGGATGGCGCGCGAGTTGATTTCGTACGCTCGCTGGCCGGCAATGAGGTTGACCAGCTCTTCCACCACGCTAACGTTGGACACCTCCAAGAAGCCCTGCGACAGCGACCCCAGGCCATCCTGCCCCGGAATGCCGACCAGCGGCTCCCCGGAAGCGGTGGTGGCCTGGAACAGCCCCCGTCCCAGGCCCAGCAAGCCGGCGGGATTGGCAAAATTCACCAGCTGAATCTGCCCGATCTGTTGCGGGTTGCGGTCGCCGGGGCGCAGCACCGACACCACGCCGTCGGCACCAATGGTGATGCTGGTGGCGTCGGTCGGAATGACGATTTCCGGTTCCAGGGGATAGCCATCGGAGTTGACAATCCGTCCTTGGCTGTCGAGCTTGAAGGCCCCGGCGCGGGTATAGGCCACCTCGCCGTTGGGCAGTAGAATCTGGAAAAAGCCGGCGCCGTCAATGGCAAGGTCGAGCTGGTTCTTGGTTTCCTGCATGTCGCCTTGCAAAAAGAGCCGCTGCACTGCCGCGGTACGCGTTCCCAGTCCCAGCTGGATGCCGGTGGGGATCTCGGTCTGCGTCGACGAGGCGGCTCCGGGCTGGCGCAGCGTCTGGTAGAGGAGGTCTTGGAAGTCGGCCCGGCTGCGCTTGAAGCCCGTGGTATTGACGTTGGCCAGGTTGTTGGCAATGACGTCAATGTTGAGCTGCTGCGCGCGCATGCCCGTTGCGGCAATAAAGAGCGCCCGTTGCATCGCCTCCTCCTTTACGCCGTGGCGGCCAGATCGTTGACTGCCCGGCCGGTCGTGTCATCAAACGCCTGAATGACTTTTTGATACGCTTCGTACGCCCGCGCGGCCTGCAGCACGGCGCCTAGCAAGCGCAGCGGGTCGGTGTTGGCCAGCTCTACCGCCCCCTGGTGCACGACGGGGCGGGCCGGCACCGACGCCGGGGGGGGCTCTTGCGAGGGGACAAAAAGCGCCGCACCAACTTTGCGCAAGGCATAAGGCTGCGGGAAGTCGACGAGCTGGAGACGGTCGACGACGGTGCCGTCGACCACCACCTGGCCGGTGGCATCAATTTCCACGCGCTGTCCTTGCACGCGAATAGGCCCCAGTTCGCCCCGCACGCGCCAGCCACTGCTGGTCACCAGGAAGCCCTCGGCGTCGAGGGAAAAGGTGCCTTGGCGCGTGTACGCCACGCCGAAAGGCGCATCGACGGCGAAAAAGCCTGGCCCCTCCAGGGCCACATCGAGGGGATTGCCGGTGTCGCGCAGCGGTCCCTGGGAAAAGTCGGTGACCACGCGGTGGACTTGGTGCTGCGGGCTTGTCAGCCCGAGCCAGGGATCGAGGCTGGTGACCACCGGCGGGCTGCCCTCCGGCAGAGAAACGGGTCCCACCACCACCGGCAGGGCAAGGGTGGCAAAGAGCGGCTGGTCGGCTTTGAAGCCCACCGTGGCCAGATTGGCCAGGTTATTGGTAAGGACGGCCAGGCGCTGTTCCTGAGCCAGAGCCCCTGAAACGGCGGCATAGAGACCCGTATTCATTTCCTCCTCCCCTTGCGGCTCGGCGTTCTGACACCGGGTGTCATCCCGTTGACATGGCCTGCTGCCGCGGCCAGTAAGCCCCCACTGCCTGCAGAAAAGCCGCCGCAGCTGTGCGCGGCGACTTCAGGGAGCTGCCGGCACCGGGACACCAGTGCCGGCAGCGGGAGGGGGGTGAACCATGCTGAGGCCATAGTAGTGCAATTTTCGTACCGCCGCGCCCGCGCGCTAGGTACTCTCGCTGTCCCAGCACACCTCGAGGCAAAATGCCGTCTCCCCGTCGAGGGTAAACGGGACGACCACCGAAGGGCCGGCGACCACATGGCGGATGCGGTGGCCCCTGCCTTCGATCACCGTGGGAATGGCGGCCTGGAGCGGGTAACCCTGCTCGGCCAGCAGACGGCGGGCGTCGCCGCTGATCATGTTGCACAGCTCACCCACCGCATCGCGTACCTCGTCGTTGATGGCCGTGACGGGTTCGCCGAACATGTGGCTGACGATCTGACAGATGGCCTTTTCGGAAAAGCTGATGGCCAGCGACCCATTGACCGGACCCGTAAGGCCCACCACCGCCGAGATGTCTCCTTGGCCCATCGCGGCGTGGGGTTTGGCAGAGGGCGTCCCGGCTTGTACTGCCACAGACGCCATAGTGCGCAGCACGTTGACGGCAGCTTGCACAAAGGGGTGGATAAAGTCGGTGTGCATCTCGGTCTCCTCCACGACAGGGTCGGCGGTGGGGGCGCACAAGTTGGCCCTGTGGAAGAACCCCGATGGCCGCTTAGCTGGCAAAGATGGCATCGATTTTCTCTTTTAGCGTCTCGGCGGTGAAAGGTTTGACGATGTAGCCGTTGACGCCGGCCTTGATCGCTTCGACGACGTTCTCTTTCAGGGCTTCGGCGGTGACCAGCAGTACGGGAATGTCCTTGAGGCGGTCGTCGGCTCGCATGGCTTTGAGCAGCTCAAGGCCACTCATGTTGGGCATGTTCCAGTCGGAGATGACGAAGTCGAACTTGTCCTGCCGCAGCAAGGCCAGGGCCGAGGCGCCGTCTTCCGCCTCCACCACGTTGGTGTAGCCGAGCTGGCGCAGGATGCTGCGAATGATGCGACGCATGGTGGAAAAGTCGTCCACCGTGAGAATCTTCAAATTGGGGCTAGGCATGAATCCTCCTCCTTGTCATCCCTGGTTGACAGCACGTCCCTCGCGCCCGCAAGCGCGATGGGATTTCTGCCTCAGGCGTCGCGCAGGAGCTTCAGCTTGCTGCGCAAGTGAAAGATGGCCTTGGTGTGGATCTGTGACACGCGCGACTCGGTGATGTGAAGCACCTTGCCGATTTCTTTCATGGTGAGCTCCTCGAAGTAATACAGCGAAATCACCACCCGTTCCTGATAGGGAAGCTCATCGATGGCGCGGGCCAGGATCTCCCGCAGGCGCTGCTTTTGCAGCATCTGCACCGGGTTCTGCGCCTCATCTCCGGGCAGAATATCGAGCAAGTTAAACGGTTCGCCGTCGTGGGAGTGCAGGCCGAGGGCATCGAGGCTGAGCAAGGCCACGCCTCGCAGCTGGTTGAGCCAGGCGTAGAGCTCCTCGGTGTCGATCCCCAAAAAGGCAGCCACCTCCTCGTCCTCCGCCGAGCGCCCCAGGCGGCGCTCGAGTTCTTCGTAGGCGCGGTTGAGCGCCGATTCCTTCTGCCGCACCGAGCGCGGTACCCAGTCCATATTGCGCAGCTCGTCGAGCATAGCCCCTCGAATGCGAAACTCCGCGTATGTTTTGAACGTGTTGTCCCGGCTGGGGTCGTACTTTTCGATGGCATCGATGAGTCCGATGACCCCCGCATTGATCAGGTCGTCGACGCTGATATGGGGCGGCAGGCGGATGGCCAGGCGCTGGGCGATGTACTTGATCACCGGCGCATACTCGAGGATAAGTCGCTCTTTTTCCTGTGCATCTAACGGCTTGCCTCGCTGCGTGTATGCGCTGGGAATCCGCGCCATGATCCCCTCTCCTGTGCGCGCTCAGTCGCGTTGCGCTTGCCGGTCTTCTGCCGTGGTTTCGCCCTGCCTGGCAAAGGCCTGCTGCCAGAAATCCAACGTCGTTTCCTGCGGCGGCGCCGGCAGGGCCAGCACCACGTCACGCGCCAGACGGCGCAGACACCTGGCCGCCGCACCGTGGGGATACAGCTCCAGCACCGCCCGCTGCTGCCGCACCGCCTGCCCGAACACCCGGTCGCGGGGCACAAAGCCAAAGTAAGCAAGCTGCAGGCGCAAGAAGCGTTCCGTGGCCGTGCTGAGGCGGCGGAAGGTGTCGCGGGCTTCGGCGGCATCGGCCACGGCGTTGGGTAGCACCCAGAAGCGCTGCACGCCGTACTTGGTGGCCAGCACTTTGATGAGGGCATAGGCGTCGGTCAGCGAGGTGGGCTCCGGGGTGACCACCACCACGACGTCGTGCGCGGCGGCGGTAAACGCAGTGACGTGTGGCGCAATGCCGGCCCCCGTATCGACCAGGAGGAAGTCGACCCCGGCGGCCAGCCGCCGCAGCTCGGCCAGCAGCCAGGCGTGCTGCTGCGGCGAAAGCATCGCCAGTTCCTGTACTCCGGAGCTGGCCGGGAGGATCCACAGCCCCTGGGGTCCCTTGAGGAGAATGTCGGCCAAGCGCTTTTCCCCCCGCAGCACGTGCTGCAAGGTAAAGCGCGGCGTCAACCCCAGCAGCACGTCCACGTTGGCCAGTCCCAGGTCGGCGTCGAAGAGCAGCACACGGGCTCCGGCTTCACAGAGGGCATAGCCCAGGTTGACCACCAGCTGGGTTTTGCCCACCCCCCCTTTGCCGCTGGTAAAGGCCAGCACCCGCCGCGGCCGGCTTGCCGGGCTGTCACCGGCGGTCTGGCCGGCCCGCTGTACCCAAGAGCGCAGGGTGGTGGCCTGATCTGCCCTCATTGGCCCTCACTCCCTGCGGCCACCGGGATGGGCTCAAGTCCCGTGAGGATCAGCGCCACGAGGCGCTCGGCGGTGGCCACCTCGATGTCTTCCGGGACGCGCTGGCCGGTGGTGAAATACGAAAGGGGAATCTGGGCCTGCAGGGCAGTGCCCAGCAGTGGGCCAAAGAGGCTGCACTCGTCGAGCTTGGTAAAGACGAGGCTGGCTGGGGCCAAGGGCTGAAAGCGCGCCACCGTTTCGGCCAGGTGGTGGGCGCTGGCGGTCGCACTGAGCACCAGGTGCACGCGGGCGCGCCGGCGCTGGCCGAAGAAGGCTTGCAGTTCGGCCATCTGCACCGCATCGCGCTGGCTGCGCCCGGCGGTGTCGATCAACACCACCTCGCTGTCTCGGCAGCGGTGGAGCGCCGCCTCGAGCTCGGCCGGGGTCATGACCACCTCGAAAGGCAGGCGCATGATGGTGGCAAAGGTTCGCAGTTGCTCCACTGCCGCAATGCGGTAGGTGTCGATGGTGAGCAGCGCCACGCGCCGCTTCTTGCCCAGCGCGTAGTGGGCTGCCAGCTTGGCAATGGTGGTGGTCTTGCCCACCCCGGTGGGGCCCACGAACGCCTCGATCAGCCCGGTGCTGCCGTGGCGGTCGAGGGGACCATAGAGCGGGGTGACCTTCACCAGGGTGCGGGCAAAGTGGTGCTGGACGTGCTGGGCATCGTGCAGCCGGCTGGGGTCGAGGCTGTTCTGGGTTTTTTCTATCAGCAGGCGCGCCAGCGCTTCGGGCATGCCGCTGGCCAGCAGGTGCTGGTACCAGGGCAGCAGGGCCGGGGCGCACAGGGGATCCTGGGTGTCGCGGTGCCGCTGGACCAGGACCTCGAGCATTTTCTTCACCGCCAGGAATTCACGGGCCAGCCCGTCCAGCGAGGGCGACGCCGCGCCCTGGCGCAGGGCGAGCTGCTGGAGCATGGTTTTGACGTCATCGAGGTCTCGCTGCAAGGGATCGAGCACTTGCAGGAAGGCAGCCAGCCGTTCTGCCTGCGCTGGCGCCGCGCCGGACGTCGCAGCGCGGCCAGCCGCCGGCTCGGCATCATCCACTGCCGCCATCACCTCCACCAGCGGGCGGCTAAACAGGCCAAAGGCGCTTCCCCCCTTGCGCACCTGGCGGGTGGAGAGGATGACCGCCTGTGGCCCGAGTTCGAGCTTGATCTGGCGCAGGGCCTCTTGCAAACTTGCCGCTTCAAAACGCTTGATGCGCACGGCTTAGACCTTCACCACGCCAAGGTTTCGGATACGCACGCCGGCCACCAGCTCGTTTTGTGATAGCACCACGAGCTGCGGGAAGTACGGTTCCACCAGGCGCCGCAGGTGGGCCCGCACCAGCGGGCCGGTGAGCACGATGGGCGGCAGCTGGCGCGCGGCAAACTGCTCCACCACCTTGCCCAGCTCGGCCAGTAGCCGCTGCGCCATCTGCGGCTCAAGGACCAGGTAAGTGCCCTGCTCGGTGTGCTGGATGGCTTTGCTGAGGGTGGTCTCCAGGTCGTGGGCCAGCACCACCACCGGGATCTCCCCTTCCGGCGTCTGCCACTTCTTGGTGATGGTGCGCGCCAGGCGCTGGCGCACGTACTCGGTGAGGATGAGCGGATCCTTGGTGTGCGGGGCATAATCGGCCAGGGTTTCAAGAATCGTGAGCAAGTCGCGGATGGGGATCTGCTCGCGCAGCAGGTTCTGCAACACTTTCTGCACCCCGCCCAGCGACAGGTGGGTCGGCACCAGCTCTTCCACCACCTTGGGGTAATCCTGGGCAAAGCGCTGCAGGAGCTTCTGTACGTCTTCGCGGCTGAGCAGCTCGTGAATGTGGGTCTTGACCACCTCGGTGAGGTGGGTGATGACCACGGTGGCCAGATCGACCACCGTGTACCCGGCCAGCTGGGCCGCTTCTTTTTCCTCCTCGCTCACCCAGTACGCCGGCAGGCCAAAGGCCGGCTCGCGGGTGGGAATGCCGAAGCGCTGGGGCGGCTCGGCGCCGGGATACATGGCCAAGTAGCGCCCCAGCATCAGCTCGCCGCGGGCGACCTCCTCGCCTTTGAGCAAGATGGTGTACTCTCCGGGCTTGAGCTGGAGGTTGTCACGGATGCGCAGGGGGGGCACCATGACTCCCAGTTCTTGGGCGATCTGCACCCGCATGGCGCGGATGCGCTCCAGCAGCTCGCCGTGGCGCTCGGCATCCACCAGGGGAATGAGCCCGTATCCCACTTCGAGCTCCAGCAAATCGACGGGGGTAAGGAGATCGGCGACGTCAGGGAGCGCCTCTTTACTCGCCGGCGGCGGCTCTGCCGCTGCGGGAGGCTCTGGTGGCGGGCGCTGGCCCAGATAGTACGCCACGGCGCCCGTGCCGGCAGCCAAGACGAGCAGCGGCAGCTTGGGCAACCCGGGCACCAGTCCCAGCAGCAGCAAGATGCCAGCCGCCGTGCCCAGGGCGCGCGGGTGTACCAGCAGCTGGCGGCGCACCTGCTCGCCCAGGTTGGCCGCCCCGGAAACTTTGGTCACCACGATGCCGGCGGCGGTGGAGATGATCAGCGCCGGCACCTGGGAAGCCAGGCCGTCGCCTACGGTGAGAATGGTGTAGCTCTGTAGCGCTTCTTGCAGGCCCATGCCCTGCTGGGCCACGCCGATGACGATTCCCCCCAGCACGTTGACCAGGGTGATGAGGATGCCGGCGATGGCGTCGCCGCGCACGAACTTGCTGGCCCCGTCCATGGCGCCGTAAAAGTCGGCTTCTTGCTGGATGGCCTGGCGGCGCTGCCGGGCTTCCTGCTCGCTGATGAGGCCGGCGTTGAGGTCGGCATCGATGGCCATTTGCTTGCCCGGCATGGCGTCGAGGGTAAAGCGCGCCGCCACCTCGGCAATACGGCCGGCGCCGCGGGTGATGACCACGAAGTTGATGAGCACCAGGATGCTAAAGACGATGAGGCCGACCAGGAAGTTGCCGCCCACGACGAAGCTGCCAAAGGAACGAATCACTTCCCCTGCCGCCCCGGGCCCCTGGTTGCCGTGCAGCAAAATGAGGCGGGTAGAGGCCACGTTGAGCGACAGGCGCAGCAGGGTGAGCATGAGCAGCAGCGAGGGAAAGACGCTAAACTCCAGCGGCTGCAAGGTGTAGACCGCCACCAGCAGGGTCACCAGCGACAGGGTGATGTTAAGCGCCAGCAGGAGGTCGAGCAGCTGCGGCGGCAGCGGCAGAATCATCACCAGCAAGACGGCAATGATCCCGCCGGCCACCAGCAGGTCGGTGTTGCTCGCCAGCGCTTGCAAGGATAAGGGTCTGTACGCCACCTGCACCTCCTGGAGCTAGGCAAGGCCCGCGGCCCGCAGCGGCCGCAGCCGGTAGACGTAGGCCAGAATTTCGGCCACCGCCTTGTAGAGCGAGGCGGGGATGTAGTGGCCGATGTCGACGGTCTTGTACAGGCTTTGTGCCACGGCGCGGCTTTCCACCACCGGCACCCCGTGCCGGCGCGCGACGGCGCGGATGCGCTCGGCCAGCAGCCCGGCCCCCTTGGCCACCACTTTGGGTGCCGGCATGGTGTAGCGGTCGTAGCGCAGGGCCACCGCAAGGTGCGTGGGGTTGGTAATGACGACGTCGGCCTTGGGCACCTCTTCCATCATGCGCCGGCGGGCCAGGGTGCGCATCAGGCTGCGGATGCGTGCCTTGACGTGCGGATCGCCCTCGTCTTCCTTGCGCTCTTCTTTGAGCTCCTGGCGGGTCATGCGCAGGCGCTTCTCGTACTGCCAGCGCTGCCACAGGTAATCGAGCAGGGCGAGTCCCAAGATGGGATACAGGGTGCGGGTGCCCAGGCGCAGCAGGCTCTTTTGGAAGTGCACCGCAAGCGCCGGCGGCTCGAGCATGGGCCAAGCCGTCAGGTGTTCGGCTTCGGCGACGATAGTGATATAGGCCACGGCAGCCACCAGGCCGACTTTGCCCAGGGCTTTGCCCAGCTCGACCAGGGCCTGCACGGACACCAGCCGCTGCAGCCCTTGCCAGGGACTGAGCCGCTCCAGGCGCGGCACGAGGGCCTGCGGCGCCCACACCAGCCCGCTTTGCAGGAGGTGGCTGGCCAGGGCTGCCCCCACGCTGACCACCAAGAAAGGGGCAAGGATGGCCAAGAGGCGCAGCACGTAGTGCAGCAGCAAGGCGTACACCGCGGTGGCCGTCTCCGGCAGGCGGTCAAGGGACGTGAAGGCTTCGGTGGCCAGCTGCTGCAGGCGGCGCCCTACCGTCGCGCCGGCAAAGGCCAGCAGCAGCAAATTGCCAAGGAACAGGCTGGCCGTGGCGATCTCACGGCTTTTGGCCACCTGCCCTTCTTGGCGGGCGCGCTGCCGCCGCCGTGGGGTAGCCGCTTCGGTCCGTTCTTGCGCCGTCTCTGCCATCGTCTCCTACCCCGTCGCCACTGCGTGCAGAACGCGCAGCAGATCTCGCCCGAGCTGGAGCACCAGCTGCTGCCAGTATCCGCGCAGAAAAGGCAGCGCCAGGCTCACCGCCAGCAGCCCCACGGCCAGGTTGATGGGAAACGCCAGGATGAAAACGTTCATCTGCGGCACCAGACGCGCCATGATCCCCAAAGCCACCGTAGTCAGCAGCAGGATCCCACTCAGCGGCGCCACGAGCCGCAAGGCGCTGACAAACATCCCAGCGCCCAAGCGCAGTACCTCGCCCAGCAGGGCAGGCGGCGCCTTGGCTTCCAGCAGCGGCACGGCATGCAAACTCTCTGCCACGGCCCGCACAAACCACAGGTGGGCATTGAGGGAGAAGAACAGCAAGGCCACCACGAGGTAAAAGAAGTTGGTAAGCACGGCGTTGCTGTGTCCCTCCTGCGGATCAAAGACCGTAGCCAGCGACAGGCCCATGTGCTGGCTGAGGAGCTCGGCACCCAGCTGCACGCCGGCAAAAACGAACTGCGCGGCAAAGCCCAGAACCATGCCGAGGAGCATTTCGCCAAGCAGCAAGAGCGCCAAGTGAACCACCCCGTGCGGCAGGGGGGGTGAAGTCACGCGGGCCGCAGGAAACAAGCCCAGGCTGAGGGCCACGAGCAAGACCAGCTTGAGGTGCGCCGGAACCACGCGGGCGTTAAGGAGCGGAAACGTCAGCAGCAAGGCACCTAGCCGTACCAGCACCAACAGAAAGGCGAAGAGACCTGGCAGAGAGAGGACCAGCATGGCGCGTCGCGTCAAAAACGCCACAGGACCGTCAAGGTTTCGTGCCCTGCCTACGGCAGGGGTGCCCGCACGTAGGCGGGGAAGTGGAGAAAGATCTGGGCGGCAAAGGCGGTAAGCACCTGGAGCATCCAGGGTGCAAACAGCAGCAGCACCAGCGCCACCACCAGCATTTTGGGCACGAAGACCAGAGTCTGCTCCTGAATTTGGGTCATCGCCTGCACGAGGCTCACCCCCACGCCCACCAGCAAGCCCGCCAGCAGGGGCGGCAAGGCGAGCAGGAGGGCCGTACGCAGGGTACGCGTCGCCAGGTCAACCACGAATTCCGGCGTCATCGCTGTCTCCTCACTGGTAACTGCGCAGCAGGGATCCCACGATCAGGTTCCAGCCGTCCACAAGCACAAAAAGCATGAGCTTAAAAGGAAGCGACACCAGGACGGGCGGCAGCATGAGCATGCCCATGGACAGCAGCACCGACGACACCACCAAGTCGAGCACCAGAAACGGCAAATACAGCAGGAACCCAATCTGAAACGCAGTTTTCAGCTCGCTCAGGATAAACGCCGGAATCAGCGCCACGGTGGGCACGTCGTCGGGGGTGCGGGGGCCGCGCATACTTGCCGAGCTCGATAAAGAGCCACAGATCCTTTTCCCGCGTCTGGCGCAGCATGAAGTCACGCAGCGGCACGAGCGCTGCCTGCAGCGCCGCCGGCGCCGTCAGCTGCTGGGCCAAGTACGGCTGAAGCGCCTGGCGGTAGAGGCGCTCTCCAACCGGCTGCATGATGAAAAACGTGAGAAACAGGGCCAGGCCAATTAAGACCTGATTGGGTGGCATCTGCTGCACCCCAAGCGCCTGCCGCAGCAAGGAAAAGACCACGACGAGGCGCACAAACGAGGTCATGGCCATAAGCAGCGCCGGCAGCAGGGTGAGCAGGGTCAGCAGCAGGAGGATCTGCAGCGGCACGGCCAAGTCGCCCGCCTGCGCCGGCACCTGGAGGCCGAGGCTGGGAAAGGAAGAAGGGGGCATGGCCGTCTCCTAGAGCTGCTGCATACTGCGCAGCTTCTGCTCGAGGGCGGCAGCCATGCCTTCAAAGCCGTTCTGCTCGCTTTCCTGAGGGGTTCTCTGCCGCAGTTGCTGGGCCAGCGCCGCCAGAAACGGCTCAGACTCGCCTGCCGCTTCCCGCTCTTCGGGCAACTCGCCAAGCAAGGAAAGCGTGGTGCCGGCCAGCCCCAGGAGCAGCACTTTGCCAGGCACCCGGACCAAGGTCAGGCAGGCCTTGGGCGCCAGGGGGATCCGGGCCAGCACCTGCACCGGATAGCGCCGACCGCGCCCCGGCATGCGGTGGCTCAAGTGGCGCAGCACGTACGCCCCCGCCCCGAGCAAGGCAAGCAACAGCGCCAGCACGCCCACCACCCGCAGCGCGGCGGCCGTCAGCGACGGGGCGGTGGCCGGAGGCGCTGCCGGGTCGGGGCGGCCGGCTGGCGAGGACACCGCGGCGGCCGGGCTCTCGCGCGGCGGGGTGAGGGTGCGGCTAATGAACTGCTGCAAAAAGCGGTCGTCAGACGGCGCCGCGGCGCCCGGTGCCGGCTGCTGGGCCTGCGCCAGCAGCACCGCCGGCACCAGCAAGCTCAGCGAGACGCCGAGCACGCCGTACCAGGCCCACCTCTGCCACGCCCGCCGTACCGCTATGCCCTGTCGCCATTCCCGCATCGCTCCGCCTCCCCTGTCTTTTTTACTGAAGCTGCTGTACGCGCTCGATCGGACTGATGATGTCGGTAATGCGAATGCCAAACTTGTCGTTGATGACCACCACCTCTCCCCGCGCAATGGGCTTCTGGTTCACCAGCACCTCGAAGGGCTCCCCAATCTGCTTGCTCAGCTCGATGACCGAGCCCTGACTGAGCTGCAGCAAATCGTTGACCAGCAACCGGCGGCGCCCCAGCTCCACGGTCACCTGCAGGGGGATATCGAGGATCAACCGCAGGTTTGGCGGCGTCGCCGGGGCGGTGGCGGGCGCCGCCGGCGTCTCTGGCGCCGCTGAGGCAGCCGCCTGCGCTGAGGCCTGTTCCCGGATCATTTGCTTCTGGCGCTCGAGGTCTTCCAGGGCGTCCTCCCAAGAGATCTCCTCGGCCCCCTGTTTCTCAGGCGTCGAGGGATTCTGCGGGGGTTGCGGCGAGGTGCTCACTGTCCTCCTCCTCTACTGGGGGCTTTAAGACCTGGGTGATCTCCACCGCCTTTTTCTGCTTGACCACGCGGGGTAAGCCCTTGAACTTGGGCACGCCTTCAACGCGCACCAACAAGTCGCTGTCGCAGTCCTGATCCAGCCGGAGGATGTCTCCCGCTTGCAGGCTCAACAGGGCCTGCAAGGTAAGCTCGGTAGTTCCCAGCTCGACGCTAAGCTCTACCTCAACGTCTTTGAGAAAACGGATGATATGGCGCTGCCAGCCCTGATCGATTTCCAGCCGCTCGGTCTGAAACCCGGCGTGCAGCTTGGCCCGCACCGGCTCAAGGGTGGAGTACGGAATGCACAGGGTCATGAAGCCCCGGGCCTCGTCCATCTCCACTTCCAGCGGCACGACCACCACGATATCACTGGCCGGCACGATGCTGGCAAACTGGGGATTGACCTCCGAGCGCTCGAGCGTGATGCGGATTGGCACCACGGGTGCCCAAGCTTTCTCCATCTGGCTAAAGACCAAATGGACCACGCGCTGAATCATGTGCATTTCGATAGGCGTAAAGTCGCGCCCTTCGATTTTTACCTGGGCACTTCCCGAGCCACCAAAAAAGCTGTCAATCAGCGCAAACACCAGGCGGCTCTCAATCACCAGCAAGGCCCCACCGCGCAGCGGCGGCATGCGAAAAATGTGCATGCTCGTGGGCACCGGCAGCGTCTTGAGGAACTCCCCAAACTTGAGCATCTCAACGCTCTGGGCATTGACGTCGACCAGCCGCCGCAGGGCACTCGACAGCTCGGCCCGCAGCAGCCGGGCCAGCTTCTGGTTGAGGATCTCCAGCGTCGGCATGCGCCCACGAATAATCCGCTCCGGATTGGTCAAGTCGTAAGGCCGCACGCCCTCAGGCTCTGGCCCGCTATCTTGCTCGGTGGCCACCTCCCCTTCGGAAATGCCACGCAGCAGCGCATCGACTTCTTCTTGGCTGAGATACTGATTCATGGCCGATAGCCTCATTGCACAATGAATTCGGTAAAGTAAACTTTCTTGACAATCTCTTTGCCAAGTGCCTCGTTGAGATGACGAAGAATCTCTTCCCGAAGCTGATACTTTCCATCAATGCTGTGAATATCAGAAAACTTTTTACTGCTTAAAAGAAAAATCAGGCGGTCTCTCAGTTGAGGCATGTGTGACGTCACCGCATTTTTCGCCTCGTCATTCGGCACTTCTACCTGCAAAATCACCCGCAAGTACCGCCGTCCCTGATCCCCGCTCAGGTTGACGATGAAGGGATCAAAGCGCACCATGATGCCTGGCTGGGGAGGTTGTGGCGTTTCGGTGGGCGGAGGCGCGGCGGCAGGCGGCGGCTCGCTGTCGAGGGGCCTGAGGCGAGGGCGCGGCGCCGAGCACGCCGAACTTGGTCAGCACGAAGAAGCCAGCGCCGGCCACAAACAGCAGCACGTTCACCGCCAGAAACAGCAACTTGCCCATGCCGCGCTTGCGGGTTTCCTCAGTGACCGGGGCTTCTGCCGCCATGTGGTGCCATCCTCTGCATGCAACGTCGGCAATGCCTAAGCCGTTTCGGGATCTGGCGGCACGCCCGACCCTGCCCTAAACAGCGGGCCGGGCGCCCGCGGTGAAGGCTTAGCGGCGGAGGTTCACCACCTCGCCGAGCAAGTCGTTGCCCGTGGTGATGACCCGGGCATTGGCCTGGAAGGCCTGCTGGGCGCGGATGAGCTCGACGAACTGGGACGACAAGTCGACGTTGGAGATTTCCAGGGCGTTAGAGACAATGACGCCCAGCCCGCTGGTGCCCGGAGCCGATACCACGGGATCGCCGGAGAGCTGGGACTGGGCAAAGAGGTTCTGCCCTACGGCGTTGAGGCCGTTAGGGCTGGGGAATTTGGCCAGCGCCACTTGCATCAGCGCCAAGGTCTGGCCGTTGGAAAACAGGCCGCGCACGATGCCGTGCTCGTCGACGCTGAAGCTCTGCAGCACCCCGGAGCCAAACCCGTTTTGCGACTGGAACAGCGTCGCCGAGGGGGAGGCAAACTGCGTGGTGCCATCAAACCCGTCTGGCGCCGCCGCGTTGTCGACAAAGGCGCCCGTGGCGTCGTCCCAGACCCGGCGTGGCGTGCCAAAGTTAAAGCTCACCGTCTGCCCTGCTTGGGCGCCTTTGGCAAAATTGAAGACCACGCTGGCCCCCTGTTCGGGCGCGCTCAAAGCCTCCAGCATCCCGTCCTCGTAGTTGTAGCGGTCGGTGGTAACGATGGTGTCGAGCGCGCCGCTGTCGGTGAAGGTCATTTGCCCTTTGGCCAGGGTAACGAGGCTGGAGCCGCTCATCCCCGCAAGGTCACTGGCGCGGGTGGTGGCAATCCATGTCCAGGTGTTGTCGGCCGTCTTCTGGAAGTAAAACTCCACCGTGTGGGCGTTGCCAAAGGAGTCGTAAATCGTTAAGGCGGTGGAAAAGTTTGACGTTCCTACTGGATCAGCCGGATCAAAGGCCAGCGGCGTGCCGGTGCCAGGGTCGAGCAACACCTCCGCCCCCGCATTGAGGTTGACATTAATCGTTGCCTGATCGGTCATTTTGGGAGGAAAGGCCCTGGCCGCTGACGTTCACATCCTTGACAAAGGGCAGCGCATTGCCGTTGGTATCGACGTCAAAGCCCTGGAGGATGAACCCTTGCGCATTGACCAGGTTGCCCTCGCGGTCGAGACGAAAGTCGCCGGTGCGCGTGTAGAGCAAAGCGTTGGTGTCGGGATCGCGCACGATGAAAAAGCCGTCGCCGTCAATGGCCAAGTCGCTGGCGACCGACGTGGTCTGAAACGAGCCTTGCGTAAAAAGAAAGTCAACGCGGTTCATGCGCACGCCGCGGCCAATCTGCAAGCCGCCTGAGGAGCCAAAGCTCTGGCTCAGGATATCCGAAAAGCTTCCCCGGCTCTGCTTGAAGCCCGGCGTGTTAACGTTGGCGATGTTGTTGCCGATGATCGAAATCACATTGGCATACGTGTTCAAGCCACTGACACCGGTAAACAACGCGCTCTGCAAGCTCATACCCGCTCTCCTTTTTAGGTCACTCGGCCAGTTGTACGCTCACGACGGCCGCCAGATCGACGGGGCTTCCCGCCACAATCAATAAGGGGCGCTCTCCGGCGAATTCCAGTCCTTCTACGACGCCCTGCACGAAGGTGTCGGCCCGCACCGGGTTGCCCTGGGCATCCTCGGCGGTGACCGTAAACAAGTACTCTCCTTCCGGCAGGGGCATGCCCTGGGCATCGGTGCCGTTCCAGCTCACGGTATGTTCGCCTGCAGCTTGCTGAAACTGCTCCAGGGTGCGTACCAGGTTACCGCTGGCATTGAAGATGTGGAGGGTGACTTTGGCGCTGTCGGCGGCCAGGGCATAGTGCAGGGAGGCCGTCTCGCCGGGCTGCACCGCCACGCGATTGCCGGCCGCTCTGACTTCCTTGCCGATGAGGCTGGCCGCTTGCACGTTGGCTGCGGTGGCCTGCAAGGCCTGAAGCTCGTCCAAGGTGCCCTGCATGGTGTCGAGCTGTTCGAGCATGGTGAACTGCGCCAGCTGTGCCGTAAACTCGGTTCCTTGCAGGGGCTCGAGCGGATCTTGATGCTCAAGCTGGGCAATGAGCAGCTGCAAAAAGGTCTCTTGCGTTGCTTGTAGGGGCTGGGCACTCGCTGTCCCTGGAGATGTATGCGCCGCAGTGACGGCAGAAACCTCCACACCGAACCTCCTCTAAATGACGAGATCAACAAGCCGCACTTGGTCAGCCCTGACCGCGCCGCGCGATCGCTCGGATGCTGCCCGGCCATGGCCGGTGGCCGGCGGCCACGCTGCCCACGATGGGGCCTCTTGCTTGGCGGAGCCGTGGCCGGCCAGCCAGGCAAAGTTGCCGGCTGCCTGGTACAGGACGAGGTGCGGCTGGGCAAAGCCTTGCTGGTCGAGCAGGTGTTGCAGCAGCGGCAAGTGCGTGCGCAGCAGCTGCTGCGCCGCAGACGACTCCACGACAAAGGCGGCGGTGAGTCGCTCGTCGTCGAGGCGAACCTGAACCTGAAGCTGTCCCAGGTGTGGCGGAGAAAGCCGCAGGGTGACCGCCTGTGGCGGCCGCAGCAGTCCCAACGGGCTGGTTGCACCGCCCTCATCCCCTACCCTGGGGGCAAGGCGGCCTTCTGCAGCCCTCACCGGCGGCTCAGGCGCAGCCGGCGTCGCTGCCGGCAACGCCCCAGAAGAAAGGCTTTCCCCTGCCAGGAGGTAGAGTCCAGACCTCACTTGGCCCCCTGCTTCCGGCTTTGTCTCTGCGGGGATGCCGCCTGCCCCTTCCCCGCCCCTTGGCCACCGCAGCCCTGCCGTGCCGGCTTCTCCTTGCAGCGCCTCACTGGCTGACACCAGGTGCAACACGCCTTCCGCGGAGCTACCCAAAAACGCCAAGAAAGGCAGGGCTTCCTCTGGCGATGCCTTCAACACCACCCCCGCGGGCCCCACCAAAAGCGGGCCAAACGCCATGGCTTCTTCGCTTCCGGCCTTCACACCAGCCACCCCCTGGGCTGGCGGCACCTGGGCAGCCTCTGGCCACCGCAGCCCTGCCGTGCCGGCTTCGCCTTGCAGCGCCTCACTGCCTGACACCAGGCGCAACGCACCCCCCGCGGAGCTGCCCAAAAACGCCAAGGAAGGCAGGGCTTCTTCTGGCGATGCCTTCAACACCACCCCCGCGGGCCCCACCAAAAGCGGGCCAAACGCCATGGCTTCTTCGCTTCCGGCCTTCACACCAGCCACCCCCTGGGCTGGCGGCACTTGGGCAGCCTCTGGCCACCGCAGCCCTGCCGTGCCGGCTTCGCCTTGCAGCGCCTCACTGCCTGGCGCCAAGCGCAACACGCCTTCTGCGGAGCTGCCCAAAAACGCCAAGAAAGGCAGGGCTTCCTCTGGCGATGCCTTCAACACCACCCCCGCGGGCCCCACCAAAAGCGGGCCAAACGCCATGGCTTCTTCTGCCCTGAGGCGAGAGCCAGGAGGGGCTGCTTCCCCTGAAAACCACGCAGGGGGAAGCTGAAGCCTGACGGGCGCCTCGCCCTCTGCAGTCGGCAGTGGCGAGGCGGACGACCACGGCGGGGCGGGCACCGCGGCAAGGAGTGGGATGAGCAGCGGCAGCACGTGGGCCACGCCTCGGGAAGGCTCGTCGCCTTCCGGCGCCGTTTCTGCCCTCTCCCGCGCGGCAGCAAGGCGCAGGAGAAGCGCGCTCGCTGTGCCTTCGCTGGCCGACCCCTGAGGCCCTGACAAGCCCATCGGACCCCGGGGTAGCCGGGCGAGGCAGGCGGCTCTGGCAGGAGCGCCTTCCTGGGAAGCCGCCAGCAGCAAGAAGGAAAAAGCCGCCATGGCCTCGGGTGCCTGCTGTCCTCCCGCTTGCGGGAGCGCAGCGGGCAACCCTGGAAGTGGCGTCACGGCCAGAGATGGGAATCAGAACCCCCGCGGGCACGGCCTTCTCCTGGGTTACTGCTCTGGCGTCGCCGGGGCAGGCTTGGGCAGCGACGCCAGGCGTTCGCTGAGCTTTGCTGCTCGCTCGGGCTTCATGAAGCTCAAAATGCTTCCGGCTTTTTTCTCTTTCATGCGGTAGAGCAGCCGCACGGCCGTATCTTCTTGCAAGCGCTCGAGAAGGCTCGCCGCTTCCTGCGGTTTCATGCCTTCGTAGACCTTCACCAGGTGCTCGAAGCGCTTTTCCTCAAACGCTTCCTTTTCTTCAAGGAGCGCCAAGAGCTCCTGGCGCATCGAGGCCAGCTGGGACAGCCGCTCTTCGAGCTGCTGTTGCAGGAGCCGCACTTCTTCTTCCCGCTGGGCCAGGTGTTTTTCTCGCTCGGCAAGGCGCTGCTGCCGCTCTTGCAACGAAGCCAGAAGCGGAATCTCCGTGCTGGGCACGGTCAGCAGTGCCACTGCCGGTGGGGGCTGCGCTGGGGGAGCAGAGGCTTTGGGCCCCGCGGTGGGCGGGGTCAGCGCCCCCAGGGAGAGGGCGCCCCCCACGGTGCCTGCCGCCAGGATCGCCAGGGAGAGATAGGGCAGCCAGCGCCGCCTGGAAACGGCCGCACGCCCTGCCGCGGCGGCTGGTGCAGACGCGTGTTTAACGGCCATAGGCTTTTCCTCGCAGCACCAGGGAATCGAGCGTGTCCTGTTCGCGCTTGGTTTGCTGCCTGCGCACTTGCTGCGCGCGGCGCGTGTAGAGGCTTTCGAGCAGGCGGCGCTGCTGCCGGGCGCGCACCGCGGCTGCCCGCTGCTGCTCAACCCGCGCTGCCTGCGCTTGGACCACGGCCTGCTGCCGGGCGTGCTGGCGTACCAGCTCCTGGTAGTAGGCAGCCTGGGCCTGCAGGTCGGCCACGGCCATCGCGGTGCCGCAGGTGGCCTCCAGGGCGGCCTGCTGGGCCTGCTGGGCCGCCTGCACCGCCTGCAGGCATGCGGCCTCTGCCTGGTACTGGCGGTGGGCGTGCTGCAGCGCCTGCCGCGCCTGCATCTCAAGACGATGCCGCACTTGCACGAGCCTGGCCAAGCGAGCCAAGCGCACAGCTATGCCCTCCCGCTGCCTTGGGCTTGCTCGCCCTCTAGCGGCGCGCACAGCGCCCGCAGCTGCGCCAGGCTGTCGGCCAGCGAGACGCTGACGTCAAGGGGCTGGCGCAGGAAGCTGCGGATCGCGTCGATCATTTTCACGGCCTGGTCGAGCCGGCGGTTGCTGCCCTGCACATAGGCCCCGATGTGGAGCAAGTCTTCGGCGTCCTGGTAGACGGCGAGCAGCTCGCGCACCATGGCCGCCAGCCGCTGGTGCTCGGCCGTGGTGATGTCGGGCATGACCCGGCTCAGGCTCAGGGGCACGTCGATGGCCGGATAGTGGCCCTGGGCTGCCAAGGGCCCGCGACAGCAGAAGGTGCCCGTCCACCGTGGCCCGCACCGCATCTCCGATGGGATCGTGGAAGTCGTCGCCTTCAATAAGCACCGTGTACAAGCCGGTGATGCTCCCCTGCCCGGCGCCCATGCCGGCGCGCTCGAGCAGTTGCGGCAGCAGGGTGAACACCGACGGCGTATAGCCGCGGCTGGTGGGCGGCTCCCCCACTGCCAGCCCGATTTCGCGCTGGGCCATGGCCACCCGCGTCAGGGAGTCCATCATGAGCAGCACGTCCTGGCCGCGGTCGCGGAAAAACTCGGCGATTGCGGTGGCGACAAACGCCGCCCGCAGCCGCACCAAGGGGGGCTGCTCGGCGGTGGCCACCACCACCACGGAGCGCTGTTGCCCTGCCGGCCCCAGGTCGCGTTCCAGGAACTCTCGCACCTCCCGGCCGCGCTCGCCGATGAGGGCGATGACGTTGATGTCGGCCTGCGTGGCGCGGGCGATCATCCCCAGCAGGGCGCTTTTGCCCACCCCCGAGCCGGCAAAGATGCCCAGGCGCTGGCCCTTGCCGCAGGTGAGCAAGGCGTTGATGGCCCGTACCCCCAAGTCGAGCGGCTCGCTGATGCGTGCCCGGCGCAGCGGATGAAGCGGCTGGGCATACAGGGGGTACGTGGTCTCGGCTGCCAGCGGGCCTCGTTCGTCGAGGGGTTGTCCCAGGCCATCCAGGACACGGCCTTGCAGCGCCAGGCCGACCGGCACCGCGGCACGCTCTCCGCGGTGGAGGATGGGGCTACCGGGCCGAATGCCGCGCAGTTCACCAAGCGGCATGAGCATGATCTCGTGCTGCGCAAACCCCACCACCTCTGCCCGCACCGGCACGTTGCGGCAGCGCGGATAGATTTCGCACACGTCGCCAAGCGCCGCGGCCGGGCCCTGGCCGACGATGAGCAAGCCGCGCACCCGGCACACCGTCCCGCGGCTGCGGATGGGCTGGACGGTGCGCAGCAGGGGAAGATAGTGGGCAAGCCGCGCCGAGGGGGTCATGGGGAAGCCTCCTCGCTCTCGGTAAAAAGGTGCTGCCGCAAGTGCCGTTCGATCTCGTGCAGCTGGGCCTCCAGGCGGGCGTCCACTTCGCCCAGGGTCGAGGTCACGCGGCAGCCGCCGCGCCCTACCCGCTCGTCGCTGCGAATCACCAGCTGCACCTCCGGGTCGTGCCACGCTGCTTGCAAATCGCGGGCCAGCGCCAGGTCCAGAGGGTGAACCCACACCACCACTTGGCCCGAAGCGCCGAGCCGCTCGAGGGCTTGCGTCAGCATGGTGGCAAGCACGTCACGGCTCTGACAGGCCTCGCGTTGCAGGATGGCGTGCGCCATGGCACTTGCCAGGGTGAGGATGTCCTCTTCGGCCTGGCGCAGGCGGTCCGGGCGCAGGGCGATCACCTCGGCTACCGCCTGCCGCAGCGCCGCCACCAGCGAGGCGAGTTCTGCCGCCATGGCCTCCTTCCCTGCGGCCAGACCGGCGGCATAGCCTTCTTCGTAGGCCTGTTCCTTGAGGCGGGCAGCCTCCTGCTGGGCCTGCACCAGGAACTGCTCGGCTTCGGTGCGCGCTGCCGCCAGCACCTGCTCGCGCTCGGCGGCAAGCGACTCCGGAGTGGGCGCTGCTGGCGGCCGTGGGAGGCGCGTCAGCCTCCGGAGGCGGAGAAGTGAGGACGCCAGAAGGCAAGGCTTGGGCTGCTGCCGCGCGGGGCGCCTCGCTGCCGGCAGAACCTGCGGGCAAGGCGGCGTCTGCGGCCGGAAACGTAAAAGGCCGGATGCGCGCCGCGGTGGCGTGCGCGCGGCGGATGATCTTCTCAGACAAAGGCATTCTCTCCCTTGCCACCCAGGACGATCTTGCCCTCGCTTTCGAGACGCTTGGCCACCTGGGTGATTTTCTGCTGCGCTTTTTCCACGTCGCTCACCCGCACCGGCCCCATCACTTCGAGCTCCTCGCGCAGCATCTGGGCGGCCCGCTGCGACATGTTGCGGAAGATCTTGTCGCGCAGGGGCTCGGAAGCCGTCTTGAGCGCCAAGACCAGGTCCTCGTTGGCCACTTCCTTGAGGATGGTCTGGATGCCGCGGTCGTCGACGTACAGGAGGTCTTCGAAGACAAACATCAGCTGCCGGATCTCTTCCGCCAAAGAGGCGTTGGTTTCCTCGATGCGGTTGAGAATTTCACGCTCTGAAGCCTGATCGACGTTGTTGAGGATTTCGGCCACCGCTGCCACGCCACCCACTTGCCGCGATTCGAGGGCACCGGCGGCCTTGAGCTCGTGGCGCAGCACCTTGTCGAGCTCCTGGATAACCCCCGGCGGCACCCGCTCGAGCTTGGCGATGCGCAGCACCACGTCGGCTTGCAAGGCAGGGGGTAAAAAGCCCAGCACGCTGCCGGCTTGTGGCGGCTCGAGGTGGGCCAGGATCACGGCGATGGTCTGAGGGTGCTCGTTTTGCAAAAAGCGGGCGATGGTCTTGGCATCGAGCCACTTGAGGGCTTCCAAGCCGGTTTCCATCGTCGGCATCGACAGGTTGTTGAGGATGGCGTCGGCTTTTTTGGGATCGAGCACTTTGAGCAGGAGCTTGCGCACGTACTCTTTGCCCCCGGCAATGAGGCTGTTGGCCCCGTGGACGAGCTCGTCGAACTCGCTCAGCACCTGCTCGACGACCGGGGCTTCTACGTCCTGCAAGTAGGAAATGTAGTTGCTCAGCCGCTGGATTTCTTGCTCGCTCAGGTGTTGCAGAACCAGCGGTGCCACCTCTTCGCCGAGGGTAAGAAGCAAAATCGCCGCTTTTTCTGGACCGGTCAGTTGCTGCTCGCCCATGGCTGCTCCTAGCTGCGCATCCACATGCGGATCATTTCTGCCGCCCGCTCGGGCTCAGCGCGCACGAAGGCCACCGCCCGCTCCTGTAACCGCTGCAAGCGCGTTTTTTCTCTCGGCTCCTCTTCGGGAAGGGCGGCAGCGCCCTCTGGGCCTTGTGGCAGCGCGGCACCCTCTGCTGCCATGGCGCCTTCGAGCTCTTGCACCGTCTGCGGCAGCGGCAACTCGGCAGTGTGCGGCTCGCCGCCGCGCGTTACCCAGGCGATCAGGGGCCGAATGACAAAGAGCAGGGCCAGCAGGGCCAGCAAGGCGTAAACGCCGTAGCGGCCCACGGTGAGCCAAAAAGCCTGCCGCTGGGCGGCCGCCAGGGCCTGCGCTGCGTCGGTTTCTGGGGTGGTGAAGGGCACGTTCACCACCACCACTTGGTCGCCGCGGGCGGCGTTGTAGCCCACGGCGCTTTTGACGATGTCGCGAAATTTGGCCATCTCCTCTTCGGAGCGCGGCACGTACCGGCGCTTGCCCTCCTGCACCTGGTAGGTGCCGTCGATGAGCACGGCCACCGACAGCTGGCGAATCTCCCCGCTGGGAGCCACGATTTTGCTGACCACCTTGCTCAGCTCGTAGTTCACCGTCTCGCTCTGGCGCGACGTGGAGGTGGTGGGAGGCTGCGGCGGGGGGGTGTTTTGCGGCACGTTGGACGGCACGCCGGGGACGCCGATGGCCCAGAAGCCGGCCCCGCTGCCTGATTCCTGGGTGCGCTGCTCGCTGCGAATCGCCGGGTTGTCGGCATCATAACGCTCTTCGGTGCGCTCGATTTGCTGGAAGTCCAAATCGGCGCTCACCCGGGCCAGGGCCTTGCCAGGGCCCAGCACGTGCTCGAGCATCGTCTGGATGCGGGCTTCCAGGGTGCGCTCGAGGGTTTGCTTGTACGCCAGCTGCGCTTGGCTAAGAGAGAGGGCCGAAGCCGGTAGCTCCTGGCGGTTGAGCAAGCGCCCGCTGCTGTCGAGCAGGGTGACGTCCTCGGGCCGCAGTCCCTCCACACTGCTGGCCACCAGGTGGGCAATGCCGCGGATCTGCTCGGGGCTCAGCTGCCGGCCGGGCACCAGCCGGAGGACGACAGAGGCCGTAGGGCGCTCTTGCTGCTCGAGAAAGAGGGTCTTTTCGGGCAACACGATGTGCACGCGGGCGCTTTGCACCGCCGCCAGCTGGGCGATGGTGCGCGCCAGCTCGCCCTGAAGCGCGCGGCGGTAGTTGAGCTGCTGCATGAACTCGGTCATCCCCAGGCTGCGCTGGTCGAAGAGCTCGAAGCCGGCCCCGCCGCCCTGCGGCAGCCCCTCGGCAGCCAGCTGCAAGCGCAGGTCGTACACCGAAGCCGCCGGCACCAAGATGGTGGTGCCATCGCCTTCCAGGCGGTAAGGCACGTGCAGGTCGCGCAGCTTCGCCGCAATGGCTGCGGCGTCTTCCACGGTAAGCTGCGCGTAAAGCACCCGGTAAGCGGGCGGCCCCGCCAGCCACAGCAAGGAGACCACCCCCACCGCCAGCGCCGTGCCCAGCAGGCCAAGGAGCGCAAACAGCCTGGCCGGCGGCAAGGCCCGCAGGCGCGCGGGAAGCACCCTGGCCAGTTCTCTGAAGCGTGCAAGCACCCGGCTTTGCTCCTTTGGCGGATGGAAAGGCTCGCTTTACGCTCCTGCCCCGCGTTTACCGACAGCGCCGTGCCGGCGGCTTAAATCTGCATGCGCATGATTTCCTGGTAGGCTTCAACCACCTTGTTGCGTACCTGGGTCACCAGGCGCAGGGCCAAGTCGGCCTTTTCCAGCGCGATCACCGTCTCGTGGACGCTTTGGGCCTCGCCGGCCAGGAAAGCCCGCACCGCCCGCTCGGCCTCGTGCTGCAAGCCGTCGACACGCGCCAGGCTCTCGCGCAGCACGTCGAGGAAGCGTGGCGGCGGCGCGGCGCCCTCCGGGGTGGCGGGGGCCGGCGCAAGGGGAAGCGGGCGCAGAGGGGCAATTTCCATGGCGCGACTCCTCGGTAGCCAGGTTAGACGCGCCCGATTTGCAGGGCGCGGAGGCTCATGTCTTTGGCGGCATTGATGGCCGTGACGTTGGCCTCGTAAGCGCGCGTTGCCGTCAGCAGGTCCACCATCTCCTGCATGAGGTTGATGTCGGGGTACGCCACATAGCCCTGGGCGTTGGCATCGGGATGGCTGGGGTCGTACTCGAGGCGCACCCGCGAAGGATCGCGCACGACATCGACGACCCGCACCTCGCTGAGGTTGGCTTCCACCGAATCGGACAGGAGAGCGGCAAAGGGCGACTGCTGCGGCACGGCGGCAAAGACCACCAGGCGCGGCTGGTAAGGGCCCCCTTCGGGCGTACGAGTGGCGTTGGCGTTGGCCAAATTGGCAGCAATTACCTGCATGCGCAGGCGCTGGGCTTGCAGGCCCGAAAAACTGGCGCGCAAGCCGGCCAAGAAATCCATCCTTAGATCCTCCCTTCTTGAATGACGCGCCGCAGCTGGGCCAGCAGGCGCGACAGGATCTCGGCTGTGGCCCCGTAGCGAAAGGCGTTGACGGTGAGTCGGCCCATCTCGCGCTCGACGGAGACGGTGTTGAGGTCACGCCCCACGTCGTCTGAGGGGGTGGCCACCACGGTGCCCTTGACCTCCTGCACCGGCGGCGGAGCCAGGGGCAAGTGGCGCGGGTGGGTGCGGTGCAGCGCTGACGTCTGGCCGAGCACGGCAGCGCGCAGGGCGTCTTCAAAGCGCAAGTCGCGGGCGATATAGCCAGGCGTTTCGGCATTGGCGAGGTTGGCGCTGAGGAGCGCATGGCGTGCAAAGCGCAGGTCGAGGTCCTTGTGCAGCATGGCGACCACCTCAGGAAAGAGACTGCGACTCATGGCTGGGCTCCTTCTAGGAGGCGTTGCTGAAAGGTCGCAAGACGCTCGCGAAACTGCTGCTGCCACTGCAAGTCTTCAAGAAACGCGGCGGCAAGGCGCTGCCAGAAGGGATCGTCGTTTTCCTTCTGCACGGTGGTGAGCCAGGCTGCCGCCTTGGCAGCGTCGTGGCGGGCCTGCGCAATGTTGGCCAGCTGCAAGAGGACGCTGGGACGAAGGGGACTGTCAGGGAATTGCTGCAGCAGCTGCTCGTAAGCGTGCTGCGCCGCTTCAGGCTGCTGCAAGCGAAGCAAGAGCCGGCCGGCAGCAAACAGGCAGCGCTCGACCAGGGCCGGCGGCTTCTCCTGGGCTATCGAGCCTGCGGCCACGCAGCGCTGCCAAGCGTCCACGGCCGCCGGTGCCTGCCCCAGCGCTTCGTATGCCTGGCCCAGCAAGAACCAGCGACTGACTTCTTCTGCCGGCGTCCAGGGCAGGTCTGCTTCCCGCAGCGCCCGCACGGCAATGGCGGGCTGTTTTTCCTCGAGGGCCAGCTTGCTGCGCAGCAGCAGGGCTTTGGCGCGCAGCGCCGGGGTGGTAAAGCGCTGCGGCGGCTCGAGAAGGGCTTTGGCCTGCCTCCGCTCTCCCTGCGCCAAGCGCAGGGCCGCCAGCAAGAGGGCCGCCTGCTCCCGCGCTGCCGGCGCCTGCGCCCGCTCGTGCAGGAGCTGCAAGAGTGCCACGGCTTCCGCCTCCAATCCGAGCTGGGCATAGCTCTTGGCCACCGGCATCAGGAAAGTAGGGTCAACAAGAGCCGTCTCGGGAAGCAGCCCTTTGTGGGCGAAGAAGGCCTGCAAGACCTCGACTGCATCTGGCTGTGCTGCCGTTAGCACCTGGGCCAAGGCGCGCTGGTAAGCGCTCAGGGCTTCCTGCCGCAGCGATTCGGCCAGCGGCCTGCCGAGCAGGTCTTGCAAAGTCGCGAGGGCCTGCCGCGCTTCGCCGCGCTGAAGCTGCACCGTCCCGATGGTAAGCCGCGCCACATTGGCCAGCGGTGACACCGGGTGGCTGGCCACCAGCTGGCGCAGCGTTTCCAGCGGCCGGCGGTAAGCGGCATAAGCAGGGTCTTCAGCGGGAACGGGCAGCCCTGGCACGGCGAGGTGCAATTCAGCCATGCGAATCTGGCTGATCAGGGCGCCTTCGCTGCCCGGATAGGTGGTCACCACGCGGGCATAAGCGGCCAGGGCCTCGGCGTGTTTGCCCTCGGCGCGCAGGATGTCGGCGAGGCGCGCTGCCACCAGGGAAGCCTGTGCCTCCTGAGGAAAGCGCTGCAAAAACAGCTCATAGGCACGAGCGGCCAGATCGAGATGGCCGTCTTTCCACTGCCGTTCGGCGTACTGCAGCAATGCCAGGGGGGGCAAGTCAAGACGGGACAGCACCGCTTCGGTGGGTGGTGGCGGCGAGGCAGCCGGTGCTGCGCCCACAGCAGGTGGCGCGGCAGCGGCCGGGGGAGCAGCCGGTGGCGCCGCAGGCGGGGCCGACGGCGCGGCGGCCACGTCGACGACCAGGCGGGGCGGCTGTGCCATGGTAAAGTGCCGCTGCACCGTTGCCGGAGCCCGCAAGGCAATGACCGCCACCGTACCGTCGTCGCGCCTGGCAAAGCGCACTTCGCGCACCAGGGGATTGCGAGCCGGCCATGCCGGCAGCGCCGCCGCAGGCTGCCAGCCTGGAAACTCCACCAGCACCGTGGTGGCGTCGGCAAGGCGAAGGCGATACGCCGGCAGCCGGGAGAGGTCAAAGACCACGCGCGCAAAGGTGGTATGCCATCCAAAGCGCACGCGCTGAAGGGCTATTTCTTCAGCCAGGGCGCCTGAGAGCTGCGCTCCCCAAAGCAGCACCAGCAGCAACACGCCACCGCGTCGCATCGCCTCCTCCCTCTTTCAGCGGGCCTTCCGCTGCGGCAAGCAAGAGGCGTACCACGCGGCCCGCGCCTGGCACAACAAGGCCCAAAGCGCACGTGCGCCTTGCCTGGCAGAGGGGCAAGGCCCCGGAGACGTCAAAAAACTGACAAGGCGAGCGGGGCGGGTCAGACGTCGAGGCGGAGCTTTTTGACTTTTTCTACCAGGGTGGTGCGGTTCATGTGCAGGAGTTCGGCGGCTTTGGATTTCACGCCATGGGTTTTTTGCAGCGCCTTGGTGAGGAGCTGGCGCTCAAATGCCTGCATGACGCCTTCGAAATCCAGCCCCTCGTCGGGAATGTCGATCACCGGGAAGAAGTCGCCAGAAACGCCCTGGGCGAGCTTGGGCGGCAAGTCGGCCGGGGTGATCAGGCCACTGCCCTTGAGGATGACGGCACGCTCGATGGCGTTTTCGAGCTCGCGCACGTTCCCCGGCCAGTCATAATTCATCAGCACTTGCAGGGCCTCCGGAGTGATCCCCTGGATCTGTCGCCGCTTTTCCGCATTAAAGCGCTCGATGAAGTGGGTCACCAGCAGCGGGATATCCGACTTGCGCTCCCGCAGCGGCGGCACATGGATGGGAATGACGTTGAGGCGGTAGTAGAGGTCTTCGCGGAACTGGTTGCGGGCCACCAGCTCTTCGATGTTCTTGTTGGTTGCGGCAATAATGCGCACGTCGACTTTAATCGTGCGCACCCCACCCACGCGTTCGAACTCGCGCTCCTGCAGCACGCGCAGCAGTTTGGCCTGCAGCGCGGGGCTCATCTCGGCAATCTCGTCGAGGAAGAGGGTGCCCCCGTGCGCCAGCTCGAAGCGCCCAATGCGCGTGGCGGTGGCGCCAGTAAAGGCGCCTTTCTCGTAGCCAAACAGCTCGGCTTCGAGCAGCTCGGCAGGAATGGCCGCACAGTTGATGGGCACCAAGGGCTTGTCCTGGCGGTAGCTGTTGTAGTGGATGGCGCGGGCAATCAGCTCTTTCCCCGTGCCGCTCTCGCCGCAGATGAGCACGGTGCTGTCGCTGTCGGCCACCTTCTCGATGGTGGCAAACACTTCTTGCATCTTGGGATGGTCGCTAACGATGTTTTCGTAGCGGTACTTGGCCTTGAGCTGCCGGCGCAGGTTGACGTTTTCGGCATGCAGGCGCTGGTACTCCAAGGCGCGCTGCAAAACGACGTAAAGTTCCTCGAGTTTAAAGGGTTTCCTGACGTAATCGTAGGCGCCGGCCTTGATCGCTTCCACCGCCGTCTCGATGCTGGCGTAGGCGGTAAAGACAATGCCCATGGTGAACGACGTTTTCTCCTTGAGGCGGCGGATGAGCTCGACGCCACTCATGCGGGGCATTTTCAGGTCGGTCAAAAGCACGTGGTAAACGTCTTGCTCGAGGCGCTCTAGGGCCACGGTGGGATCGGTGGTGGTGTCGACCACATAGCCTTGGGTGGTGAGAGCCTCGCGGAGAAAGTCGAGGTTGGCCGGCTCATCGTCGACGATGAGGATCCGTTCTCCTGCCATGCGCTCATCCCCTGGGCCGATGACTGGGTGTGCGTATACGGGTGTCAAAATTTTAACTCCCCCTGTCAGCGATGACAATGCCGAAGTGGCTTGGCCGCGCGCGCGGACGGCAATCCCCTGAGGCCTTAAGGAACCAGCGGGTGCGGCCGATAAGTTCCTACGCAGAAAGCCGGCCTCAGGCAGGGCGACTATGGCACCGCTTGCCCACACGCCAACTGTGCTCATCGTCGACGACGGGCGCGTCAACCGGGCCTTCATCCGCCGCTGCCTGAGCGGACACGGCTACCGTTTTGTGGAAGCCGAAAACGGGCAGGAGGCCCTGGCCGTGCTGCGCCAGCAGCGAGTCGACTTGATCATTCTGGACTTAATGATGCCGGTGCTCGACGGCTTCGAGGTGCTCAAAGCCCTCAAAGCGCGACCGGCGTGGCGAGATATTCCGGTGATTGTGCACTCCTCACGCGAGGACACCGCTGCCATTGAACGGGCCCTGGCCATGGGCTGTTACGACTACTTCCGCAAGTCCCTGCCCCCGGCCGAGGCCAAGGTGCTGCTGCCGCTCAAGGCCCGCAATGCCATTCACGCCAAACGCCTGCTCGACGACGCCAACGCCCAGAAGCGGCTGCTCGAGCGAGAACTGCAAACCGCCGGGAAATACCAGCGCTTTTTGTTGCCCAAAGGCTTCAGCGGCCGGGGCCTCGACATCACTCCCTGGTACCATCCGCACCTGGGGGTGGGTGGAGACTTCTTCGACTTCGTGCCGCTGGCCGACGAGCGCACCGCGTTTATCATTGCCGACGTCAGCGGCCATGGGGTGCTGGCCGCGATGGTGGCGGCGCTGCTCAAACCCCTTTTCGCCCAGTATATCCGCGACACCGCCTCGCCGCTCCACACACTGCGGCGCCTCAACCACGACCTCACCGCCCTCACCGTGGAAGGCGACTTCGTAACCGCGTTTGTCGGAATCTACGACCCACTGCGCCAGGTGCTCCAGTACGCCAACGCCGGCCATCCCCCCCCCTTGCTGTGGCGCCAAAGCACCGCATGCATCGAGTGCCTTGCCACCACCGGTCCCGTGCTGGGCCTTCTTGACGACGAGGACTGGCAGGCAGAAGCGCAAGAAGTGCCGGTGGCCGTGGGCGACCGCCTGCTGCTGGTCACCGACGGCGTCACGGAAGCCCGTTCGGCCACCCAACGGACTGCGCTGGGCATCTCCGGCTTGCAGCAGCTCTTTGCTGAAGCCATACAGGCCTCGGCCCATCCCCTCGTGCCTTGGCTCTGGCAGCGCCTTCAGGCCTATGCCGGAGGCCGCTTCCACGACGACGTGGCGTTCGTTGCGATCGACTTTGTCCCTCCGGTCTGGTGCCGTACCTTGCGGCTGGACAACGACCCGGCCAGCGTACCCGAAGCCGTCGATACGGTGGTGGCCGCACTCGATGGCTACGCCTCCCCCGCCGAGCGGCAAGCGATTCGCCTTAGCCTCCGCGAGATGCTGATGAACGCCATCGAGCACGGCAATCTGGCCATCGGCTACGCGCGCAAGCGGGAAGCCCTGGCCGCAGGCACCTTTGACGAGCTTGTCGAGCACCGCCGGCGCCAGCCGCCTTACGCGACGCGCAAAGTGACGCTCACGTACCGCATTTCCCCCTCGCAAGCCGTCTTTACCGTGCGCGACGAAGGCAACGGCTTCGATTGGAAAGCCTTGCTCGGCAAATCCACCCCGCCGGTGCCAGAAACGCCACACGGGCGCGGCATTCTGATCGCCCAGGCGCTGATGGACGCCTGTCATTACAACAACAAAGGCAATGCGGTCACCCTCATTAAGGCTTTGACACCGTCGGCTGCCGGACAAGTGCCCGGTAGCCCGATGATTCCCGACAACGCCCCGACCAGCAAAGGAGAGGAGCCCCCTATGCAGGCCACCAGCACCATCAAGGGCAACGCGGTCGTCATCGCCCTGTCCGGCCCCGCTTGACTTCCTGTCGCGCAAGACGCTGCGCACCCTGATCGACACGCAGCTCGCCCAGGGCTACCGCGACTTTGTCCTCAACTTGCACGACGTGACGTTCATCGACAGCTCGGGGCTGGGCACTCTGGTCACTTGTTTTAGCGCCGTGCGCAAGCATGGCGGCAGCATGAAGCTGGCCCACGTCCCTAAGCAAGTGGCCGACTTGCTGGCGCTGACCAAGCTGGAGGAGTTTTTTGAGACGTACGCCAGCGAAGAGGCGGCCCTGGCCAGCCAGACGCCGCAAGCCGGAGGTGTCCGCCGGTGACGCCATGAGGACCGCCAGATGCCCCTTCCCGCCTTTACCGTGACCCGCAGCGAGGACGCGATGGAAGCCTGGATCTGCTTTCACACGGAAGCGCCGGTGCCGGTGGCCGAGCTGCGGGCGGGCCTGGAGGCGGCCGGGGTGGTGGCGGGCATCGACGAGTTCTTACTTCAGGACCTGGCCGAGGCCCACCGCGTCGGCCAGCGCTACTGCATTGCCCGCGGGCTGCCTCCGGACGAGGGGCTGGAGTTTGCCTTTGCCCTCACCCCCGACAGTTCCCCGCGGCGGCTTCCCGACGGCCGGGTCGATTTCTTCAACTTGAATACCGTCCAAAACGTGGTGCAGCAGCAGATCCTGGTGAGTGCCCTTCCGCCTGAGGCCCGCAAACCCGGCTTGACGGTGACCGGCGTGCCCCTGCCGCCGCCAAAGCACGCGGCGTCCCTGCCCAAAGCCGGCACCAACGTGGCCCTTGCGCCCGACGGCCAGGCGCTGATCGCCCTCATCAACGGGTATCCCAGCTTGCGCGGCGACACCTTGCACGTCGAGCCCACATACACCCTCAGCGGCAACGTCGACTTTGCGGTGGGCAACCTCACCTGCGTCAGCCACCTCGTGGTCACCGGCGACGTAAAGGGCGGCTTCAGCATCAAAGCGGCCGGCGACGTCACCGTGCACGGCGTTGTCGAAGCGGCCCGCATCGAGGCAGGCGGACACCTGCGGCTTTACAGCAACGTGTTTGGCAACCACCGGGCATCCTTGCGCAGTGGCCAGTCGGTGGAAGCGGCGTTCATCGATGCTGCCACCGTGGAAGCCCGCCGTGACATCGTCCTTGCCCGCGGCGCCCGCCACAGCACCCTACATGCCGGTGGCAGTATCCGCGTCCAGGGCAGCGCCAGCCAGGTCGTCGGCGGAGAGCTGCGCGCCGGCCTGCACCTGCTGCTGCACGACGTGGGCTCGGAACGGGCCATTCCCACCCGGCTGTGCCTAGACCCGGGGGCCTGCGACGTGGCTCGCCACCGGCAAGGCCTCGAGGCGCTGGCCCTGCTTCTTGACGAAGACGAACGCCAGCTCGCCACCGGCGCCGCAGACCGCGCCGAAGGCGCCCGCCTTGGCTGCCTGCTGCGGCGCGCGCGGGCGGCACTCGACGAACTCCAGGCTTACCTGCGTCATCGCCAGCAACACCAGGGCCTGTGGCCCCTTGGGGCCGTCGTGGTTCTGGGAACCGCCTATCCCGGCGTGAGCGTGCACATCGGGGAGGCCAGCTATCAGGTGACGCGTCCCATGCAGCAGACCCTCTTTACCCTCGGCGAGGCCGGCGTGCAGGCCCGTCCGCTCGCCGACCTGGCCGCGTGAAGAGGCCGGCACGGGAGTAAGC
Source organism: Candidatus Tectimicrobiota bacterium (assembly GCA_026005175.1). Taxonomy (GTDB): domain Bacteria; phylum Tectomicrobia; class Entotheonellia; order Entotheonellales; family Entotheonellaceae; genus BPKO01. Next base: position 125,372 of record BPKO01000002.1, on the reverse strand, counting down.
AATGGACCTCGCCACCATCCTGGGCATCGTGGCCGGTGTGGGACTCATCGGCGCCTCGCTGATGATGGGCGGGGGCATCGGCCTGTTCATCAACATGCCCTCGATCCTCATCGTGGTGGGCGGGACGCTGGCTGCCACCCTGATCAACTTCCCCCTCAAACAATTCCTGGCCGTGCTCAAAGTGGTGCAGAAGCTGCTCAAGGCCCAGGAAGAAGAACCGCTGGCGATTATCGAGAAATTCGTGCAGCTGGCCGTCGTGGTGCGCAAAGAAGGCCAGCTGGCCCCTGGAAAACGAGGCCAAAAACGTCACCCACCCCTTCATGCAGAAAGGGCTCATGCTGGTGGCCGACGGCGTGGATGCCGAAGCCCTCAACAGCATCCTCACCTTGCAAAACCTCGCCGTGCAGCAGCGCCATAAAGTCGGCCAGGAAGTCTTCAAAGCCATGGGCCGCTGGGCCCCGGCCTTTGGCATGATCGGCACCCTTATCGGCTTGGTGCAGATGCTCTCCACCATGGACGACCCCAAGTCGCTGGGACCCAAGATGGCGATCGCGCTGCTCACCACCTTTTATGGCGCCCTCATTGCCAACCTCTTCTGCCTGCCTATGGCCGGCAAGCTCAAGCAGCGCACCGACCAGGAGCTCCTGACCAACCTGATCATTGCCGAAGGACTCAAAGGGCTGCAGATGGGCCTCAACCCGCGCCTGCTTGAGGAAAAGCTCAAAGCATTCCTCATGACCACGCAGCAGCAGATGGACTTAAGCCAGAAGTAACCGCCGGAGTGTCCCATGCCCGATGACGAGCCCCGCTTGGCCGAAGAAGAGGCCGAAGAAGGTGCCCCCGATTGGGTGGTCACTTTCGGCGACCTGATGTCGCTGCTGCTGACCTTCTTCGTGCTGCTGCTGTCTTTCTCGCAGATGGACGTGGCCAAGTTCAAGGAGCTTGCCGGCTCGCTGCAGCAGGCCTTTGGCGTGCAGCGAAAAATTCCGGTTTACGAACCTCCCAAGGGCATCAAGATCGTGGCCCGCGACTTCGATCAGGCTTACGTCGAGCAGGCCATGGTTGGCAACATCGAACCGCACCGCTTGCCGCAGATCGTCGCCGAGCGGCTGCGGCACCTGCTGAAGCCCCTGCTCGAGCAGCAGCTCGTCGAGCTGGAGGTGCAGGAAGACTACGTGATCATGCGCCTGCTTGGCGACGTGACTTTTGCCTCGGGCAGCGCCGCCTTGCAGCCGGAAGTCAAGCCGGTGCTGCGTGCCATCGGCAGCATCCTTGGGACGCTGGAGCAAGAGATCATCGTTGCTGGCCACACCGACAACGTGCCGCTGCGCGGCGGGGCCTTTCCGCTCCAACCTGGAGCTTTCCCTGGCGCGTGCCGCGGCGGTGGCCAACTTCTTCCTCAACGAGGGCCTCATCCGCCCCGACAAGCTGGTCACCATGGGCTTTGGCGAATACCGCCCCCTGGTGCCCAACGACTCTCCGGAACACCGCCGCCGCAACCGCCGGGTGGAAATCATCCTGGCCTCGATTTACCTGTTCCGCCACGGAGCCCTGGCCGCCCCGGCGGCAGAAGACCTACCGGAAGCGCAGTAGAGCCCGCACGCCTCGCCCGCTGACATGCGCAGTCCTCGCGCTCCCACCCAGGGAGGCCAATTGCCTCATGCCGTTACCGGTTCTTCGCGGGACGCCAGGTGCGCTTGCAGTAAGCGATAGTGTTGTTGTACTGCTGCATACAGGGGCTGGACTGCCGCTGCCTCCTGCCGGCGCAAGGCGGTCTCCAGGTCACGACAGGCCTGGCTAAGCGCGGCAGCGCCGACGTTGGCCGCCATGCCTTTGAGGGTGTGGGCGTGACGGGTTGCGGCGAGCAGGTCTCCCGCTTGCAGAGCGGTCTCGAGGGCATGCAATTGCCTGGGGACTTCAGCCGCAAAGAGGGCCAGAAGCTCGCGGTACAGCGTCAGGTCTCCCTCGATTTGGGCCAGCACTTGCTGCGGGTCGAGCACGGGAGGCGCTGCTGCTGGCACTTCGGGAACGGCCGTTTCGGTGGCTTCGCTTGCGAGCTCAGCAGGCAGGGGGCGCACCAGCTGCTCCAGCACGGCAAAGAGCTCCTCGGCCCGCAGCGGTTTGGCCACGTAGCCGTCCATGCCGGCTTCGAGGCAGCGCTCGCGGTCACCCTGCATGGCGTTGGCGGTGAGGGCGATGATGGGCAGGTGGCCCCCGTGCTCTTTTTCCCAAGTGCGGATGGCTGCCGTGGCCTGCAAGCCGTCCATCTCCGGCATCTGCACGTCCATGAGCACGGCATCGAACGCTTGCCGCTTGACCGCCGCCACCGCCTGGCGGCCGTTGCTCACCACCGCCACCCGGTGGCCGCGCTTTTCCAGCAGGCGCACTGCCAGCTTCTGGTTGACTGCGTTGTCTTCCGCCAGCAAGAGGTGCAGCGGCCGCTGCGTGCGCAGGCTGTGGCGGGTGATCAAGGGGGCCGAGGCGTCCTGCGCCTTCATCCCCAGGGCGACCAGCAGCACGTCGAGAAGCTCGGCCGGCCGCACCGGCTTGGTCAAATAGCCGGTGATGCCCAGCTGGCGGCAGCGCGCCGCATCGCCGCGCTGGCCGGCAGCGGCGAGCAGGATCAGGCGCACGTCGCCACCGGCGCGCTTGAGCTGCGCTGCCACGGCAAAGCCGTCGCGGTCCACGGTGGCACTTAGCAGCACCACGGGAAACGGCGTGCCGGCCTGCTGCGCCTGCGCCAGCGCCGCCAGCGCCGCCGCCCCGTCGTGCACCACCGTGGGCCGCACCTGCCACGGTTTGAGCAGCTCGGCCAGGGCTTCGGCACTGGCCGGGTGGTCGTCCACCACCAGCACCGGGGTATCGCGCAGCTGCGCCACCGGAGCCGGAGGGGGAAGCGCCGCTGCGGCCGCAGAGAGGGCAAAGCGCGCCGTGAAGTGAAAGGTGCTGCCCTCTCCCGGACGGCTTTCCACCCAGATGCGGCCGCCCATCAGCTGCACCAGCCGCTTGCAGATGGCCAGTCCCAGCCCGGTACCGCCATACGCCCGCGTGGTGGAGGAGTCGGCCTGGCGGAAGGGCTCGAAAATGAGCCGCTGCTTGTCTGGTGCAATGCCGATGCCCGTGTCGCGCACGCTAAAGTGCAGCGTGCACGCCCCGTCCTCGGCGGCTTCAGCAGCCGCGTGGCGCACGGAAACCACCACCTCGCCCTGGTCGGTGAACTTGATGGCGTTGCCGACGAGGTTAACCAGAATCTGGCGCAGGCGTCCAGGATCGCCCAGCAGGGCATCGGGGACGTCGGCGGCCACCTGGTAGGCCAGCGCCAGCCCCTTTTCCTGAGCCCGCACCGCCAGGGTGCGCAGGGTGTCGCTCACCGTGTCGCGCAGCCGGAAGTCGACGGGGTCGAGGGTGAGCTTGCCAGCTTCGATTTTGGAAAAGTCCAGGATGTCGTTGATGAGCGAGAGCAACCCCTCGGCCGAGGTCTTGATGAGCTGCACGTACTCGCGCTGCTCCGCGGTAAGCTCGGTCTCTAGCGCCAGCTCGCTCATGCCGATGATGGCGTTCATCGGCGTGCGGATCTCGTGGCTCATGTTGGCCAAAAAGGCGCTTTTGGCGGCGTTGGCCACCTCGGCCCGCGCCGCCAGCTCTTTCGCCCAGGCAACCGTCTGCTCGAGGTGGGCGTTGACCGCCTGCAGCTCCTGGTTGGCCGCCTGAGCAGCAGCAAGCGCCTGCGCCCTCTCGCCGTAAGCGCGCCGGACGTCGAGTGCCAGGCCGACCAGCGGCACCAGGGAGGCCACCACTTTGAGCCCGTGCGCCAGGTTGAAATGGGCATCGTAGAGGCGCGCAGAGCCAAAGGCCATGTGCAGCTGCGCCATCACTTCGGGCAGCGTGCTGAGCCACAGAGCCTGGGCAAAGAGGCTGGGATAGCGGCGGACCAGCCAGGGATACGCCCACAGGGCGGCAGCGGCAAACAATCCTAGTGGGATTAAGTCGAAGGGGCGCGTGACGACAGCAGCGGGAAACAAGGCTTGGGGCAGATGCGGGCTAGCGGCGCTTGCCAGGACGAGGGCTATGGCGAGGGTGGCGCTGCTCCCCCCGAGCAAGCCCAGCCACGCAAGGCGCATCTGGCTTTTGGGCTTGCGGGCCAGGAGAATGAAGAGGGTGCCCGAGAGAAGAATCGCGGCACGAAACACGCGGCTCAGGGCCCAAGTCAAGGGAATGAAGCGGTGGTTGTCGGCCACCGCCGGCAGCAGGCGCTCCGCGGCCAGAACGTGGAAGGCATCGGCAAGGCCGGCAGCCAGGAAAGCCAGCGCCAGGACGCCGGTGGTGGTGTCGTGCTCGATGCGGCAGTGGATCAGCGCCAGCCCGGCCGTCACCAGCGCCAGGCAAAAGGCCGTCCACTCCAGCAGCGCGTGCACCAGGCTGCCAGCTCCTGGGTGGGCGGCGGCATCAAAAGAAACGCCGAGCCCGTGCAGCGCCAGGGGAAGGAGGCTGGCCGCCACCACACTCCAGACAAAGGCGCGGGGAATGCCGGGGGAGACTTGTCGCTGCATGGCTCAGCGTCCCACGGCTTGCGCCTCGAAGGTCCTGGCTTCCCGCGGCGCCTGCAGCGCGCGCAGAATCGCCTGCGCCATTTGCGGCAGCGGCACCACTTCGCAGGCCGCGCCGAGCGCAATGGCGGCACGAGGCATGCCGAACACGACGCAGCTCTCTTCGGCTTCGGCCAGGGTGTAAGCCCCCTGCTGGCGCATGGCCAGCAGGCCGCGGGCGCCGTCAACCCCCATGCCGGTGAGCAGCACCCCCACGGCGTTGGGCCCGGCATGGCGCGCTACAGAGTGAAAGAGCACGTCGACGCTGGGGCGTTGGTAGTGCACGGGAGGCCCATCCTTGAGGTGCACCACGTACCTGGCGCCACTTTTTTGCACCAGCATGTGGCAATTGCCCGGCGCCACCAAAGCCACGCCCGGCACCACCGGGTCCTGATCTCGCGCCTCGCGCACCTCCATGCGGCACACCGCGTGCAGGCGGCGGGCAAAAGAGGCGGTAAAGTGCTCCGGCATGTGCTGCACGATCACCGTGCCCACTGTATGGGGAGGCAAGGCGCGCAACACCGCCTCGATGGCCCGCGTGCCCCCGGTGGAGGCGCCAATGGCCAGGACTTTGTGGGTGGTGACCAGAGAAAGGGCGGCAGGCTCTGCCACCGGAGCGACTGCGGCCTGGCGCTCCACGCGCGCCACCGCCGCGGCACGAATGGCCTGCACCAGGCGGCGGGAAACCTCGGGCACGCTGTAGGCAGAGCCGGGTTTGTGAATCACCTCCACTGCTCCCAGCTGCAGCGCCCGCAGTGCCAGCTCGCCGTTTTCCGGGGTGAGCGAGCTCACCACCACCACCGGCACCGGATAGTGCTTCATGAGCTTGGCCAGAAAGGTCAGGCCGTCCATGCGCGGCATTTCGATGTCGAGCGTCACCACGTCGGGCCGCAGCTTGACGATCTTGTCCCGCGCCACGTAAGGATCGACGGCGCTGCCCACCACCTCGATGTCGTCGTACTTGGCGAGCTCGTCGCTGAGCGCTTTGCGCACCACGGCCGAGTCGTCAACGATGAGGACGCGAATCATGGGCTGGGCTCCTCCACCGCGGCAGGCACCTCGGCATACAGCTGCACCTGTACCGGCCATCCCTCGATCCACAGCACCACTTCGGCAACGCCAGCACCGGGTAGCGCCACAGAGACTCGCCTGGGCGCTTGCAGGCGGAAGACCTGCTCGGCGCCGGCAAGCCGGGGCAGGACATTGCCGCAGATGACATTGGCAATTTCTTTGAGGGCGTCTTCTTGCTGCGCGGCCGAAGGGGGAGCCTCGTCGCCGAGCATGTTGGCCGCCAGCACTTCCAGCAGCGCTTGCTCGAGCTGCACCACCAAGACGCCGGCAAAAGGACCGCTAAACGCCACGGCCACCGCCATATCGGCACGCACGTCGCCCTGGGCCGTGGGCGGCTGGGGCTCGGCGACGACAAAGCACAGCTCTTCAAAAGTCAGGGCCGCAGCCTGGGCCAAGGCCCTCGTCCAAGTCGCTTGCATCGGCAACTCCTGTCACTTCGAGGATAACACCACGCAGCTGCTCTGGGGTAAAGGGCTTGTGTACAAACGCCGCGCCCTGGCGGCGCAGGGCCTCGATGCGCGTGGTGCTGCCTTCGGTAGACACCACGATCACCGGCAGCTGAGCGGTCTCGGGATTGCGGCGCAGGCAGGCCAGCAGGGCCTCGCCGTCCATCACCGGCATGTTGAGGTCGATAAGCGCCAGGTCGATCCAGTGGGCATCGAGCTGGCGCAGGGCCTCTTCGCCGTTGCTCGCCTCGTGCACCTCGCCAAGGGGAAGGCCGCTCAGGCGCAGGGTTTTGATCACCATGGCGCGCATGACGGCGCTGTCGTCCACCACGAGCACGTTGAGAGCCATCGCCGCTTCCTCATCCAGGGTCAGAGACGCTTGACCTCTCCGTTGGCTTTGACCAGGACCTCTCCGCTGCCAATCGCCAGCGACAGGGTCCGCGAGCAGGTACCCCCCACGTCGCAGGCTTTGAGCAGCACCCCGTTTTTCCACAGCAGCTTGCGCAGCATCACGAAGTTCTTCTTGCCGATCTGGAAGTAGTCCTCCTCGCCGTCAGCCACCATTGTTGCCCCGCCGGCCACCTTCACCACCAGGCGCTGCTTCTGCGCCCCCGCCTGGTAACAGGCGTGAAAGAGTCTGGGCACCCCGCTGTCGACGAACATATAGGGATTCTGGCGCGCCTTGTCGGGATCGAGGGCTGAAGAGGGCAGCATGACGTGGAGCAAGCCGCCAACGCGGGCCACGGGGTCGTAAAGGGCAATACCCAGGCAGCTGCCCAGGGCATAGGTGACGAGCACATCCTCGGGGCAGCTAGAGACGCGCATGTCGGCCACGCCGACGATGTGGTGCATGCGTTGGCCCTCACCGCTTCTGGTACACCGCAGGCTGCACGTAGCGCAGGCCCGGCGCCAGGTTCACCAGGCTTTCTGCATGACCGGTAAAGAGATAGCCTCCGGGGGACAAGAGGCGTACAAAGCGCTGCACCAAGTTCGCCCGCGTTTCCCGGTCGAAGTAAATCATCACGTTGCGACACAAAATGACGTCGAAAGGGCCGCGCATCGGCCACGGGTCGAGCAGGTTCAGGCGCGCAAAGCGCACCAGGGCCCTGAGGCGCGCCTGCACGCGGTAGACCCCCGGGGCCACGGCGGTAAAGTACTTGTGCCGCAGCGGTGCCGGCACCGCCTGCAGCGCCTGGGCGTCGTAGCGTCCCTGGCGGGCTCGCTGCAGCACGGCAGTGGCGATGTCGGTGGCCAGAATCCGCACATCGCGCTGGGCCAAGTCGGGCACGTGCTCCCAGAGCACCATGGCCAGGGAGTAGGGCTCTTCGCCCGAGGCACAGCCAGCGCTCCAGAAGCGCAGGCGGGCGCTGCGCCGGCACAGCGCAGGCAGCTCCCGCTGCAGGAAAGCAAAATGCTGCGGCTCGCGAAAAAAGCCGGTCTTGTTGGTGGTCAGGGCCTCGATGAGCTGCTGGCGCTCTTGCCCCGAGGCGTCGGCAGCCAGGTACCGCAGGTAGTGGGCAAACGACGGCAACCCCAGGGCGCGCAGGCGCTTGCCCAGGCGAGTGCGCACCAGCTCCTCCTTGCCAGGCAGCAAGGCCAGGCCGCAGAGGCGCCGGGCGAGCCGCCGGATCTGCTCGAACTGCTGGGGTGCAGGGGTGGGGTCAGCAGCTCCGGTCCCATCTGCCCCCTACGCCCCGCCGGCCATGCCGCCAGGGCACACGAGGCTCAAAAGCTCCGCAAGACCTCGTCGTCTTCGTCGTCATCAAAGGGAATGACCTCCTCGGGCCGGGCGGGAACCGGCGCACTGACCGCAGCGCGGCCTGCTTCCTTAGGGACCGGCGCTCGCCCTACCCTGGCCGGGGAGCGCTCTCCCATACGGGTCTCTGCCGTGGCTTTCTGCCGCAGCTGGAAGGAGCCCACCAGGTGCTGCATCTCGGCGGCCTGGGCGTTGAGCTCCTCGGCAGCGCTGGCCGCTTCTTCGGCATGGGCCGCCGTCTGCTGCGTCACCTGGTTGAGCTGCGTCACCGCCGTCTGGATCTGCCCGACGCCTTCTTGCTGCTGCTGCGAGGCAGTGGCAATTTCGCCCATCACCTCGTTGACGCGATGGACGTTCGTCACAATATCTTGCAGGTTTCCGAGCACTTCCTGGTTGAGCTGCACGCCGTCGTCGCTGCGCTGCACGGCCTGGGCAATCAGCTGCGCCGTGGTCTTGGCCGCCTCGGCACTGCGCATGGCCAGGCTGCGTACCTCATCGGCCACCACGGCAAAGCCTTTGCCGGCATCGCCGGCGCGGGCTGCTTCCACGGCGGCGTTGAGGGCCAGCAGGTTGGTCTGAAAAGCGATGTCGTCAATGGTCTTGACGATCTTGGCCGTCTCGTCGGCCGCCGCCTTGATCGCCGCCATGGCTTGCGCCAGGCGCTGCATGCTCTCGCGGCCGGTGTCGGCGCTGTGGCGCGCTTGCTCGGCCAGGGCACGGGCTTCGTGGGCGTTGGCGGCGTTTTGCTTGCTCATCGCCACCAGCTCTTCCAGAGAGCTGGCCACTTCTTCTAGCGTGCTGGCCTGCTCGGAGGCGGCCTGCGCCAGGCTCTGGCTGCCGCTGCTGATCTGCCCGGCGGCGCTGGCCACCTGCTGTGCCCCCTGGGCCACTTGGCTAAAGCCCTCCTCAAGGGCGGCAAGGGCCTGGTTGAGGGCGGCCTGCATGGCGGCAAAGGCCCCTTGGTAGTCGCCCGCCATGCGCGCCGTGAGGTCGCGCTGTGCCAGGCGCTCGAGCGCCGCCACCGCCGCTTGCAAGGGGGTGGCCACCGCCACCATGAGAGCGTTGAGCTGCGCCAGCAAGTCGCGGTAAGCCCCCTGAAAGCGGCTGGCTTCGCTGCGCGCCTCAAAGTTCCCTGCCTGGGCAGCCTGCACCAGCCGCTGCGTGTCGCTCAGCACGGCGCGCAGGGTGGTTATGGCCTGCCGCAGGTTGTGGGCCAGCGCGTCGTGCTCGGAGCGCGGCACCACGTCCACGTCCAGCTCGCCGCGGCCCAGGGCGTCGGCGGCCCCGGCCACCTCCTTCATGTAGGCCAGTAGCTGCCGCATGGCTTCGGCCAGCTCGCCCGTTTCGTCCCCGCCGCGGTGGGTGACTTCTTGGTTCAGGTCTCCTTGCGCCAGGCGGCTGGCCACCCTGGCCATCTGCACCAGCGGCCGGCTGAAGCGCCGCCCAAAGGCCATACCAAGGCTGGCGATAAGGCCCACGCCCACGGCGGCGGTAAAAAGGATGCTGCGCCGGGCGCCGACCACCGCGGCGGCCAGGTCCTTGCGGGGCACGCGCACCAGCACCGCCCAGTTCATGCCCGGATAGCCCAAGGCGCCTTTGAGGTGGGCCCAGCCTGCCGCCTGCTCGATCCGTTTGCGGAGATGAAAATCGAAGCCATACCCGGTTTTACCGGCAATCGCTTCCTGCGCTGCCTTGACCCCCTCCTTAGCCAGGTTGAGGCGCAGCAAGACATCGAAATCGTGTACCACTTCCTCGCTGCCGGTGCGCGTGGGGTCGTAGTCGATGAGCACCCGTCCCTGGCCGTCGAGCAGGGTGAGCTCGGCGCTGGCCAGGCCGCGGGCTTTGAGTTTGGCATAGGTGGTGCGGAAGATCTCCTCTACCAGGGAAAACTTGGTGCGGTTGCTCCAGTAGGCAATAACGCTGCCGTTGTCGTCGTAGACGGGGGCCGAAAAGCCCAAGGTGAGGCCGTCGTCGCCGGGATAGGCGCGCTTGACGTCAGGGTCGACGTGCACGTCTTCGATAAAGGTGCCAGTAGCGCGGTCGTTGCCAGGGGCGGTAAAGGGCATGCGGGTGGTAAACTGCCCGGCCTTGAGGGCCTTGAACCAAGGCGCCTCGCTGAAGTTCTTCTCGTACAGCCAGGCGGTGTCAATGGACTGACCACCGGCGTCGCGGGAGTTAACGGCCACCACACGGCCGTTGGGGTCGACCAGCAGGGTCAGGTAGTAAATGCCGTAGGTGGCCACGTAGCGGTTCATGGCGCGCACGATGCCGCTGTTGGCTTCACTGGCAATTCCCCACTCGCCAAAGCGCAGCACCGCCCGGTTGGCGCCAAAGGCCTGCACGTCGCCGTAACGCTCGAAGAGGTTGCGGTCGATCTTGTCGGCCATGCTCTCGGCCACCGAAGCAAGCTGGGCAGCAAGCTGGTCTTCGGCTTTACGCGTTTCCCGGTACGCGATAGCCCCCAGCACCAGCATCGGCACGCAGCCAAAGACGAGAAAAAGTAGCACCAGCTTGGTGGTCAGGCGCAGCTTGCGCAGCATTAGCGGTTCTCCTCCTCTGGCGTGTGGGGTTGGCTTGCGCTTGGGGATAAGGTGAGCGCCTCGTGTGTGGCCAGGACCTTGTCGATGTCGAGCAGCAGCTGTACCCGCTTGTCGCTTTTGGCAATCCCCAGCAAAAACGAGGTGTCGACGCCGGCGCCGAAGTCCGGCGGGGCTTCGACGTCTTCTTCGGCGATGTCGAGGACCTCGGAGACGCGGTCGACGACGAGCCCGGTTTCCACGCCGTGGGCCTTGACGACGACGATGCAGGTCTCTTCACCCTGCGCCGCCGCCATGCCGAACTTGCGCCGCAAGTCGATGATGGGAATGACCTTACCGCGTAAGTTGATCACCCCGCGCACAAAAGGCGGCGTGCGCGGCACCGGGGTGATGTCGAGCATGCCGATGATTTCTTGCACCTTGAGGATCTCGAGGCCGTACTCCTCCTGTCCCAGGAAAAAGGTGAGAAACTTGCCGCCAGCGCTCCGGGACGCAGCGCTGGCCGCAGGTGTTGCTGTGGAAGCCATAGGGTCCTCCTTCACGCTGCAGGGGGCGTCATGCGGGCCGTCTCGGCAGGCAGCCGCTCGCGGGCCAGCGCCACCAGCCCGGCCGGGTCGAGGATGAGGCCGACGCGGCCGTCGCCGAGAATGGCGGCCCCGGCAATGCCGGGCACCTCGCCGAGGCTGGCGCGCAGCGACTTGGCCACCACCTGCTGCTGGCCCAGAAGCTCGTCGACCAGCAAGGCATAGCGCCGCTCGTGGACCTGGATGACCACCAGCAGGCCCCGGGTGGGGTCGGGTTCGGCCTCGGGGATGGCAAAGAGGCGGTGCAGACGCAGCAGCGGCAGGAGCTCGCCACGCAGCAGGACCAGCTCGCCCTGCCCCACCACCGTGCGCAGGGCGCTGGGCTCGGGGCGAAAGCTGACGGCGATGCTCATGGTGGGGAGGATGTAGCGCTGCGTGCCAATGCGCACCAGCATGCCGTCGGTGATGGCCAGGGTCAGCGGCAAGCGAATGGTAAAGGTGGTGCCGCGGCCGGGTTCGGAGGCGATGTCGATGCGCCCCCGCAGCGCCTCGATGTGTCGCTTGACCACGTCCATGCCCACGCCGCGCCCCGACACCTCGGTGACGCGCTCGGCGGTGGAAAAGCCCGGCGCAAAGATGAGGCTGAAGACCTCGTGGTCCGCCAGCCCCTGCGCCGAGGCGATGAGGCCCCGCGCCAGCGCCTTTTCAAGGATCTTTTCCCGGCACAGGCCGCGGCCGTCGTCTTGCAGCTCGACCACCACGCTGCTGCCGGCGTGGTAGGCGGCCAGGCGTACGGTGCCGGTGCGCGGCTTGCCCAGGCGCTGGCGTTCCTCGGGCGGCTCGAGGCCGTGATCCACGGCGTTGCGCACCATGTGCACCAGGGGGTCATTGAGCACGTCCACCATGGTGCGGTCGATTTCCGTTTCCTCGCCTTCGGTGACGAACTGCACGGCTTTGCCCTGGCGGGTGGCCACGTCGCGGGCCACGCGGGCCATTTTCTGGAAAGTGGACTTAAGCGGCACCATGCGCATGGCCATGCTCAGGTCCTGTAGCTCGCGCACGATCTTGCCCACGTGGGCCACTTTCTTGAGGAGCTCGTGGTGCTTGCCGTGGATGACGACGTGGTCCTGGGCCACCATAGAGTGGGCGATGACCAGCTCGCCCACCATGTCGATGAGGCGGTCGAGGCGGTCGGTGCGCACCCGCACCGTGGCGCTTTGCTGCCCGTCCTGGAGCAGGCGGCGCTGGAGGCGCAGGGCGTGGGCAACGTCGCAGAGCTGGGCGGCGCCGCTACGGGTCAGCGTCACCCCCAATGGCTCTTGCCCCTGCTGGGCCACCGCCTGCTCGACGGTCTCACGCGGCACCTTTTGCTGTGCCACCAGGATGTCGCCCAGCCGCGGGACTGCCCTTGTCTTTTGCTCGCCGGCACGCGGCACCAGGTCCGGCAGCGAGGGCGGTGGCGAGGTCTCTTCCTCGGAAATGCCGGCGGCTTCGGGATGGGCCAGCAGGTCGAGCAAGGCCTCGAGTCCCGCCGGAAGAGAAGCCGATGCCCCCGCCAGGGCGCTCTGTAGCGCCTGTGCCAGCGCTTTGAGCATGTCGACAGCCTGCAAGGCCAGGTCGGCATAGCCGCCGGTGCAGCGGATCTCGCCGTCGCGCATGCGACTCAAGAGCGTTTCGGCGCGATGCGCCAGCTCGCTCACCAGCTGCAAGCCGAGAAACGCTGCCGTGCCTTTGATGGTATGGAAGGCCCGAAAGACTGTATTGAGGGCTTCGGGGTCCTCGGGGTCGGTTTCCAGCGCCAGCAACGCCGCCTCGGCCTGTTCGATGTACTCGCGGCACTCAACGAGAAAGTCGCCGATGAGCTCGATTTCGGCCCCAGGCGGCAACAGGGCCATGCCGGACACGGCACCTGCCGCCGCAGTCTGGGGTGGCCTCTCCGGGACGTCCTCCCGGGCAGCAGGGGCTGCGTCACGGGCTTCAGCGGCAGCGGCTAGGAGCTGGCCAGCCGCCGTCAAGGCCGCCGCCACCTCGGTGGCCGTGCCGTCACGCACGGCCTCAAGGTACGCCAGGGCTTGCTGCAGCGGTTGCCGGAGGGCGGGTGTCGCTGCCGGAGTCGCAAGGAAGGCCCTGAGGGCAGCAACCAGAGCCGGCACGTCCGCCGTGTTGTCGGGTTCGAGCTGGACGAAGAGGGCAAGAAGCTCATCGAGGGAAGGCACCGGCTCTTCTTGCCCCTTGCCGAGCGCCTGCCGCAGCGCGTGCAGGGCTGGGGCGAGCGCCGGCCCCTCTTGAGCCTGCTGGTTGCACTGCGCGCAGGCGGCCAAGGCCGCCACCGCGGCGGCCAGCAACCGAGTGGGCTCAGGATGTGTCTCGGCCAGCACCGCCTGCAGTCCCTCCTGGCAGAGCTGCAGCGCCTCTCGGAGGGCCCCTGCCTCTTCTGGCAGGGCAGTCCAGATTTCTTCGAGGACGCTGGCGGCGGCACCGAGGCCTTCGCGGTCTTGCGGGCGCAAGCCGCCGAGCATGCTCAGCAAGCGGCGCAGGGTCCGCTGGCGTTCTCGATCCACGGGGGGCGCGCTCCTCTGGCCTGCCTGAGGTTGTCCCTCTTTTTTTTCGGAAGGATCACCACCAGGCTTGAGCCGTCCGCAAAGCGCGCCAGCGTATACAGGACGTAGAGATGGCCTTACAACCAGAGGGCAGCCCTCAGGCCGGGAAGGGGAAAGTCAGGGGCGGCGGCGGCACGGTGGGGCAGGCTTCAAGCAGCGCCTTGACCAGCAAGGGCAAGACCAGGGTGGCGTCGGCGTAGACTTCGGCGTAGCGCCCCCCGTCTTCGGGAGCCACGAACTTGCCCCACGACACGCCCTCGGCGTACGTGGAGCCGCTCAGCCCTCCCCAGTAGGCGGGCTCCGGGCACAGGCGCACGCCATAGCAAAAGCGCGGCACCCGCAGCGGCAAGTCGAGGCGCTCGCTCATGAACTCGATGTACGAGCCCACCTGCTGCGCCCAGTTGCGCGGCACCCCACCGCCAATGGTGAAAATGCCGGTACGCGGCGCCCGCAGCAGACAGCGGGCGTAGCTGTGCAGGTCTTCAAAGGGGTTAAAGGGCGGCAGGTGGGTGAGGAGCTCCTCCACCGTGGCGTAAGGGTCGGCGGCCGGCAGGCGGCCCTCGCTGGCGGCCAGGGCGCGCCGCATGGCCCAAAACGACAGGTCCAGCCCCAGCTCGGAGTCGGTAAAAGCGGGAATGAAGACCGGCACGCCACGCCGATAGGCGCTCTTGAGGATGCCCTCGCCCGGAAACTCCTCGTGCAGGATGCGGCCCAGGGCGCGGGTGATGCGCAGCGACGACCAGGGCTGCGCGGGGTCAAGCTGACTCAGAGCCCGGTGCACAAGGGGCTCGACGTCGTAGAGGTTGGCCTCCATTTCCAAGGTGTCGTAGACGCGGTTGTACCCTTTGGCATAGAGCTCGCGGTCCGAAACTCCCGCGGGACAGCGGTAGTGCACCAGCCCCACCGACTCCGTCAGCCCGTGGGTGATCAGAGCGCCGGTGGCCACCAGCACGTGGATCATGCCGTGGTCGATGAGGCGGCACAGCAGCGTCCCCATCTTGGCCACCGTCATCGCCCCCGAGACGGTGGCCACCACCAGGCAGTCGGGGTCGCTCACCATCGCCTGCAGCACCTCGAAGGCCTCGCCCAGCTGGCGGCCGCCAAACGCCGTCTGGCGCATGGCGCGCAGGAGGTCGGCAAACGACTGCACCCGGTCAGGGTCCAGGCTGGCCAGCGGCTCCAGGCCGTCGACGCGACCGTCGTGAAACTCGCGGGGCATGGCCACCTCCTTCGGTCGTCAGCCCGGGGTACTGGGCGAGCTCCTGCTCGAGCTTCTTTAAGGCCTGGCCGATGAGCATCTTGGCCACCCCGCCGATCATGCGCTGGCCGATGTTGGCAATCAGGCCGCCCACCTGGACGTCGGCGTCATAGCGCAAAAGGGTGTGGCCGTCTTGCGGCTGCAGCTCGACGAGCGCCTCCCCCTTGACAAAGCCGGCGGTGCCGTTGCCTTCGAGCACCAGGCGGTAGCGCGACGGCGGCTCCTTATCGAGAAGCTGCACCGCGCCGCTGTAGGTGCCGCGCACCGCGGCAATGCCAAGGCTCAGCGTCGCCTGGTAGGTATCCGGCGCGGTGGCTTCCAGCTTTTCGCAGCCGGGGATGACCTTGACGATGGCCTGGGGATCCATGAGAAAGGCCCAGACCTTTTCCTGCGGGGCAGGCAGGGTGTGCGTGCCGTTGAGCTTCACAGCGCTCTCCTCCTCCAAGCGGCCTCCGGGTGGTTCATGCTAGCGCACCCCGCACGACGGCGTCAAGCCAGAACCCCGGCCAGGAAGCGCTTGACGCCACGAGCATAAGCGCGTATTTTGAGGGGCGCAAGCCACCACGGCCGGCAGGAGGAACCCATGGACGAGCTGGCGATTCCCGAGACCTTCAACGTCGCCACCGCCTACGTCGATGCCAACATCGCCGCCGGGCGCGGGGCGCGCCCGGCATTTTACTGCGGAGAGCGGCAGGTCACCTACCAGGAGGTCTACGAGCAAGTCAACCGCACCGGCAATGCCCTGCGCGCCCTGGGGGTAGAAATCGAAAACCGCGTCATGCTGCTGCTGCCCGACTGCCCGGAGTTCGTCTTTAGCTTCTTCGGAGCCATCAAAATCGGTGCCGTGCCGGTGCCGGTCAACACGTTGCTGCGGCCGCCAGACTACCGTTACCTGCTCAACGACAGCCGCGCCAAAGTGCTCATCGTCGGCGAGGCCTTCTTGCCCCAGATCGAGGCCATCCGCCACGAGCTGCGCTACCTGCGCCACCTCGTGGTGGTGGGAAACGCCGGCAAGGACCTCGACTATGCCCGCCTGCTGGCCGAGGCGTCTCCGGAACTGGAAGCCGAACCCACCAGCAAGGACGACATGGCCTTCTGGCTTTACAGCTCGGGCAGCACCGGCTTTCCCAAAGGGGCCGTGCACCTGCACCACGACATGCTCTACGTCAGTGATCTCTTTGGCAAAGAAGTGCTTCAGATTACCGAAGACGACCGCACCTTTTCTGCGGCCAAGCTCTTCTTTGCTTACGGGCTGGGAAACAACATGTACGTGCCGATGCGCTTTGGCGCCTCGGCGGTGCTGCTGGCCGAGCGCCCCACCCCAGAGGCGGTGTTTGCCACCATCACCCGCTACCGCCCGACGCTCTTTTTCGGCGTGCCTACTCTGTACGCGCAGCTGCTCCAGGTGGAAGACGCGCCGCGCCGCTACGACCTCAGCTCCCTGCGCCTGTGCGTCTCGGCCGGCGAGGCGCTGCCGCCCGAGCTCTTCCGCCGCTGGAAGCAGCGCTTTGGCCTGGAGATCTGCGACGTCATTGGCTCCACCGAGGCGCTGCACGTCTTCATCGCCAACCGCCCCGGCCGCATCCGCGTGGGCAGCAGCGGCCAGGTGGTGCCGGGGTTCGAGGCCAAAATCGTCGACGAGCAGGGACGCGAAGTGCCGGTAGGCGAAGAGGGCACCCTGTGGGTGCGCGGCGACAGCACGGCGCCGTTTTACTGGAACAAGCACCGCAAGACGCAGCAAACGATGATCGGCGAGTGGCTCAACACCGGCGACCGCTTCCGGCGTGACGCCGACGGCTATTACTGGTTCGTGGGCCGCGCCGACGACATGCTGAAAGTGGGCGGCATCTGGGTGTCGCCGATCGAAGTGGAAAACACCCTGCTCGAGCACCCGGCGGTGCTGGAAGCAGCAGTGGTCGGTGCCCAGGACCAAGACCAGCTCGTCAAGCCCAAAGCCTATGTTGTCCTGCGGCAAGGCCACCTTCCCTCGCCGGCCCTGGAGGCAGAGCTTAAAGACTTCGTCAAAAGCAAGATCGCGCCTTACAAGTACCCGCGCTGGATCGAGTTCGTCGACGCCCTGCCCAAAACGGCCACCGGCAAGATCCAGCGCTTCAAGCTGCGCCAGCGGGACTCGTAAAGGAGGAACGCCATGCAACCTGCCTGGCCGGTACCAGAGACCTTCAACGCCGCCACGTATTTTGTCGACCGCCACCTCGAAGAGGGGCGGGGCGAAGCGGTGGCCATTTACTTCGGCGACGCGCAGATCACTTACGGCGAGGTGGCACGGCGCGTCAATCAAGTGGGCCACGCCCTGCGGCGCCTGGGGGTGCGCCTGGAAGAGCGGGTGGCCCTGCTGCTGCTCGACGGGCCAGAGTTTGTTTACAGCTTTTTCGGGGCGATGAAAATCGGCGCCGTGCCGCTGCCCCTCAACACCCTGCTGCAACCCCCAAGCTACGCTTACATCCTCAACGACAGCCGCGCCACGGTGGCCATCGTGTCGCAGGAGCTCCTGCCGCAGCTGGCCCCGGTGCGGCGCGCGCTGCGCTATCTCAAGCACCTGGTGGTGGTGGGCACGGCAGAAGCGGCCTTGTCTTTTTGGCCCTGGATCGAAGGGGAAGCCACCGCGCTGGAGGCCGAGCCCACCAGCAAGGACGACATGGCCTTCTGGCTTTACTCTTCGGGCACCACCGGTATGCCCAAGGGGGTGGTGCACCTGCACCACGACATGTCTTTTGCCCTCGAGCACTACGCCAGAGGGGTGTTGGGCATGCACGCCGGCGACCGCTGCTTCGCCATCCCCAAGCTCTTTTTTGCCTACGGGCTGGGCGCTTCGCTCTACTTTCCTTTTGGCGTAGGGGCCAGCACCGTGCTCTACCCGGGGCCTTTTGCGCCGCCGACGGTCTTTTCGCTGCTGCAGCGCTACCGCCCGACGCTCTTTTTCGGCGTGCCTACCGCCTATGCGGCGCTGCTGGCCCACCACGACGCTCCTGAGGATCTGAGCTTCCTGCGCCTGTGCGTCTCGGCGGGTGAGGCCTTGCCGCCGGCGCTGTACCAGCGCTGGCGGGAGCGCTTTGGGGTGGAGATCCTCGACGGCATTGGCACCACGGAAGCCGCGCACATTTTCATCTCCAACCGCCCGGGGCGAGTCAAGCCGGGCGCAAGCGGCGAGGTGGTGCCCGGCTACGCCGCCCGCGTGGTGGACGACGAGGGCCGCGAGGTGCCGCCGGGCGAAATCGGCAACCTGCTCATCAAAGGCGACAGCGTGGCGCCGTTTTACTGGCACCAGCACGACAAGAGCAAGCAGACCTTCCTGGGCGACTGGTACGCTACCGGCGACAAGTACATGCGGGACGAAGAGGGCTATTTTTACTATGTGGGGCGTGCTGACGACCTCTTCAAAGTCGGCGGGCAGTGGTTTTCGCCTGCCGAAGTGGAGGCCCTGGTCATGGAGCACCCGGCGGTGCTCGAGTGCGCCATCGTTGGCGCCCAGGACGCCGACGGCCTGGTCAAGCCCAGAGCGCACGTGGTGCTCAAACCCGGCGTTAACCCCTCGCCGGAGCTGGCGCAAGAGATCCAGGAGCACGTCAAGCAGCGGGTAGCCCCGGCGTACTACAAGTACCCCCGCTGGGTGGTCTTCGCTTCCGAGCTGCCCAAAACGGCCACCGGCAAGATCCAGCGCTACAAGCTGCGGCAGGAAGCCACCGCCTGAGGCGCCACCCTACTTGCGGCGTGGCGGCCCGTAACCTCCCCCGCCGGGGGTAGCCACGACGAGCCGGTCGCCGGCCTGCACCCGCAAGTTGAACTTAGAGGGCAGCTTGCGGCGCCGGTGGTCGCGCACCAGGAGGTTGACCCCCACCTTGCCTGGCTCGCCCCCTTGCAGGCCATAAGGGGGGAACTTGCGGCGCTCGGAGAGCACCGTCACCTGGGCTTCGCCCAGGAACTCCAGCTCGCGGATGACGCCGTCGCCGCCCGGGAACTGCCCCCGGCCGCCCGAGCGGCGCCGGATGGCATAGCGGGTGACGCGCAGGGGATAGGCGTGCTCGAGGGCCTCGATGGGGGTATTGAGGGTGTTGGTCATGTGGGCGTGGGTGGCCGACAAGCCGCGCAGCCCTGGCCGGCCGCCCAGCCCGCCGGCGATGGTTTCGTAGTACGTGTAAGGCTCCCCACTGCGGGGGTCGAGGCCGCCCACGGTGACATTGTTCATGGTGCCGGAGCTGGCTGCCGCCACGCGGCCGGGCACCGCCTGCGCCAGGGCGCCCAGCACCACGTCGACAATGCGTTGCGAGGTCTCCACGTTGCCCCCGGCCACCGCGCTGGGAAACGCACAGTTCACCACGCTGCGCTCTGGCGCCACGATGCGCACCGGCACCATGCACCCGTAGTTGAAGGGGAACTGCTCGCGCGCCAGGGTGCGGATGCAGTAGTACACCGCCGACATGGTGATGGCAAAGTTGGCGTTGACGCTGCCGCGCACCTGCGGCGCCGAACCGCTAAAGTCGACTTCCACTTCGTCGCCGCGAATGCGTACCGTCACCCGCAGCGGCACCGGTGCAGCGTCGATGCCGTCGTCGTCCATGTAGTCCTCAAAGGTGTAGTCGCCGTCGGGCAGCTCGGCAATCACCAGCCGCGTCATGCGCTCCGAGTAGCGCAGCAGCGCCTCGCTGTAGCGCACCACCTCCGGCAGGCCGTACTTGGCCACCACCTCGCGCAGGCGGCGCTCGCCGGTGCGGTTGGCAGCAATCTGCGCCGTGAGGTCGCCTTCGCGCTCGCGCGGCGTGCGCACGTTGGCCAGGATGAGCTGCAAGAGGTCCGGCTGCACCTTGCCGTCGACCATGATTTTCACCGGCGGAATGCGGATGCCTTCCTGGAAGACCTCGGTGGAAAGGGGCATGGAGCCCGGCACCATGCCGCCCACATCGGCGTGGTGGGCACGGTTGGCGGTAAAAAACGCCGGGCGGCGCGGATCATCGAGAAACACCGGCGTCACCAGGGTGATGTCGGGCAGGTGGGTGCCGCCGCCATAGGGGTCGTTGATCAGCACGGCGTCGCCCGGGGCCATCTCCACGTGCTCGAGGGCATAGCGCACCGACATGGGCATGGCCCCCAGGTGCACCGGGATGTGGGCCGCCTGGGCGAGCATGCGCCCCTGGGCGTCGAAGAGGGCGCAGGAAAAGTCACGCCGCTCTTTGATGTTGGGCGAAAAGGCGGTGCGGCACAGGGTGACGCCCATCTCCTCGGCAATGCCGCTGAGCAGGTTTTTGAAAACTTCCAGGCGAATGGGATCGTAGTCCATTGGCTTCTCCTGAAAGGGCTACGCCATCAGGTCTCGCCACGGCGCAGCACGAGGTTTTGCTGCCCGTCGACGCGGGCCACAAAATCGGGCGGCACCACGGTGGTGGCGCTGTACTCGACGATGAGTGCCGGGCCGCGCAGCCGGTCTCCGGGCTGCAGGCGCTGCCGGTCGTACACCCGTGCCTCTTGCCAGCGGCCGCCAACGTACATAGCCACCGTGTCGACTTGCGCCGCCCGGCCGTCGCCCGGCACCTCGGGCTGGCGCGGGGGATGGTAGGCCGTGCCGGAAGGGCCCTCCACGCGCACGCGCACGTTGACCACCAGCGTGGGACGGCGGCTGTCCTCGTAGCCGTAGCGCCACTCGTGCTGGCGGTGAAACGCCTCCACAAAGCGCGGGGTGTAAGGCACGGTAAGCTCGTAGGACTGCCCAACGTAGCACATGTCGAGAAAGCGGTGGATGCGAATGGCCTCCGCCGGCACCCCTTCCTCCTGCATCGCCTGGCGCCCGCGCTCCTCCAGGGCGGCAAAGGCCTGCGCGGCACGCTCAGGCGTAAAGGCTTCGGCCGGCACCAAGACGGTCTGGGCGAACTCCTGCACGTAGTCGGAAATGAGCATGCCAAAAGCGGAAAGAATGCCGGGATTGGCCGGCACCAGCACTTCGGGAATGGCCAGGCGGCGCGCCAGGTCGGCGGCGTGCATGCTGCCCGCCCCGCCAAAAGAAACGAGCACGAACTCCCGCGGGTCGTAGCCGCGCTCCACGGAAATCACCCGTATGGCCCCCTCCATGTTGGCGTTGGCCACTTCCAGGATGCCCTCGCAAGCCTCTTCAGGAGGGCGGCGCAGGCGGCGGGCAAAGTCTCGCACGGCAGCGCGGGTACGCTCCACATCCAGGCGCATGGCGCCCCCCAAAAACCAGTCGGGGTGCAGGCGGCCCAGGTAGAGGTTGGCATCGGTCACCGTCAGCGCCTGCCCTTTGCCGTAGCAAACCGGGCCGGGATCGGCGCCGGCGCTCTGCGGCCCCACCCGCAGGGCGCCGCCGCGGTCAAGATAAGCCAGGGAGCCGCCACCGGCGCCCACGGTGTGGATGTCGATCACCGGGACCTTCACCGGGCAGCCGGCGATCACCGTCTCGCTGGTGGTGCGCGGCTGCTCGTCGCACAGGGAGACGTCGGTGGAGGTGCCGCCCATGTCAAAGGTGATGGCGCGCCGGTAGCCGGCGTCTTGCGCCACGCGGAAAGCGCCCACCACCCCGCCGGCCGGCCCCGAAAGAATGGTATGCACCGCTTCTTGCTGGGCGCGCTGCGCCGACATGATGCCGCCGTTGGAGCGCATGATGCTCAGGTGGGTGCCGGCCAGCTCCCGCACCAGCGTCTCTAAGTAGCGCTGCATCACCGGCCGCAGGTAGGCGTTGACCACCGTGGTGCTGCAGCGCTCGTACTCGCGAAACTCCGGCAGCACCTGGTGCGAGGCCGACACGGGAATGCCCAGCTGGGCGGCGGCCTGCGCCAGCTGCTGCTCGTGGACGGGGTTGGCGTAGGCATGCAGCAGGCAGATGGCGAGCGACTCCGCCCCGCTGCGGCGCACGCGCGCCAGCACCGCTTCGACCTCGGCGGGCGTAAGGGGCTGCAGCACCTCGCCGCTGGCTGCCAGGCGCTCGCGCACCCCAAAGCGCCAGCGCGCCGGCACCAAGGGCGGCGGCTTGGTGACAAAGGGATCGTAGAGGTGGGGCCGCGTCTGGCGGCCGATTTCCAAGACATCTTCAAATCCCTTGGTGGTGATCAGCGCGGTGCGCGCGCCCTTGCGCTCGAGCAAGGCGTTGGTGGCTACCGTCGACCCGTGCACCAGCTGCACCCCCATCAGCTCCGGACACAGCGCCCGCAATCCCTCAAGCACCGCCCGCGCCGGGTTATCGGGCGTGGAGAGCACCTTGTGCACGGCCAGGCGCCCGTCGCGCATCAGAATGCAGTCGGTAAACGTTCCCCCCGTGTCGATGCCGATTTTCACCGCCATAGCTCGCCTCCTTGCGTGCAGGCGATCATAGCACATTCCCCCTGCCGCTGCATCCCGCCCCTTGACAATCCCATCCCCACCAGGTATCTTGATTTCGAACGAACGTTCGAACGAACCTTGACAGGAGGTGCGCGGTGGCGGGCAAGGCGGCGGGAGAGGGACAGCGGCGGCACGACGCGCAGCTCCAGAAGCTCCTCAAGAAAGCGGCCGAGCTCTTTGCGGCGCAAGGGTACGACCGCACCTCGATGCGCGACATTGCCCAAGCCACCGGCATGAGCCTGGCGGGCCTGTACTACTATTGCGCCGGCAAGCAGGAGCTGCTTTTTCTCATTCAAGATACCGCGTTTGGAGCCATTCTCGAAGCCCTCCACGCCGGGCTGCCGGCGCAGCCCGATGCGGTAGCGCGCCTGCGCTTTTTCATCGCCAATCACCTGCGCTACTTCAGCACCCACATGGCCGAGCTCAAAGTCTGCTCGCGCGAGCTCACCACCCTCAAGGCCCCTTACTACGCCCAGGTGGCGGCCAAGCGCCGCGCTTACTTCGACACCGCCAAGGGCCTCTTGCAGGAGCTGCAGGCCGCTTACGGGGTGGCCGATACCGACCTGGGGACGACAGCGCTGTTTCTCTTTGGGGCCCTCAACTGGATCTACACGTGGTATCGGCCGTCGCGCGACGGCGACCCGGAGGTGCTGGCCACCAAGCTCACGCGGCTGTTTCTCTATGGCTTTTTGGGGCAGGCTGCCTGGCCAGCGCCGGACGGCTTCGCGCCGCCTGCGCCGGCGGCGTCCCCTTTCCACGCAGAGGAGAGCGCCCATGGCCCTCGTTGACTACCAAGTAGAAAACGGCATTGCCATTTTCACCCTCAACAACCCCCCGGCCAATACGTACACCTACGAGATGATGCGCGAGCTCGACGAGGCCATCTTGCAGGCGCGCTTTGACTCCACGGTGCACGTGCTGGTGCTGCGCGGCCAGGGCGAGCGCTTTTTCTCTGCCGGCGCCGACATCCAGATGCTGCAGCAGGCCGACCCGACGTTTAAGTACTACTTTTGCCTGCACGCCAACGAGACCCTCAACCGCCTGGAGCAGACGCCCAAGCTGGTGATTGCCGCGCTGAACGGCGCTACCGTCGGCGGCGGCCTGGAAATCGCCATGGCCTGCGACATCCGCATCGCCAAGAAAGACGGCGGCCGCGTCGGCTTGCCGGAAGTCAACCTTGGCGTGCTGCCCGGCACCGGCGGCACCCAGCGCCTGCCGCGGCTGGTGGGCAAGACCCGCGCCATCGAGCTTATGGCCACCGGCCGCCTCCTGTCTTTTGAAGAAGCCCAGGAAATTGGGCTTATCGACTACATCTTCGAACCAGAAGACTTTTTCAAGCAGGTGCTCGACTATGCCCGCCAGTTCCTGCCCCCCTACAAAGCCAGCAAAGCGGTGGGCCGCATCAAGCGGGCGGTGTGCACGGGAATCGAGGTGCCGTTTTCCGAAGCCCTGGCCCTGGAGCGCGAGTTCCAGCAGCAACTTTTCGAAAGCAGTGACGCTGCCGAAGGCCTGGCGGCTTACGTCGACAAGCGCGTGCCGCGCTTTCGTGGTCTCTAACCCAAAGGAGAGCTCCCATGCCCGCCAAGTTCCGCACTTTTGACGAGTGGGTCGATCTTTTTTACGCCTGGCAGGACGACATCGGCCTGGAGCGCTCTTACTTCCAGGACTACCGCTTCGAGGTCAAGTACGGCGAGCTGCCCACCCAGGAGATCCTCTTTGGCGACTTTGCCGGCGAGCGCCGCTGGGAATCGGTGCGCGAAATTCCTGACCAGCGCATTCGCGACGCCCTGCTCAACTACCTCGTCTACCAGGGAGACACGGAGTTCGCTTCTGTTGAGCAGCAGCGCACCCTCTTTGCCACCGCCCCTAGCGACTACGACTTGCGCGCCCTGTGCCGTGTCATGGCCGAGGAGATGCGCCACGGCTTCCAGATGAGCCACCTGCTGGTAGAGTACTTTGGCACCTCGGGACGCCTGGAGGCGCAAAAGCTCCTCGAGCGTCGCGCCTTCCGCAAGCAGCGCCTGCTGGGCTCTTTTAACGAAGAGGTGGACAACTGGCTCGACTTCTTTGTCTACACGCAGTTCATCGACCGCGACGGCAAGTACCAGCTGCGCATGCTCAGCCACTCGGCCTTTGCCCCGCTGGCGCGCAGCACGCTGCCCATGCTCAAGGAGGAGTCTTTCCACCTGGGTACCGGCAACGACGGCCTGCGGCGCATCGTGCGCGCCGGCAAGATCCCTATTCCCTTGCTCCAGAAGTACTTTAACAAGTGGGTGCCCACCGCTTACGATCTCTTTGGCACCGACGAGTCGAGCTCGGCGCACTGGGGCTACGTCTGGGGGCTGAAAGGGCGTTTTGACGAAGACACCAACCCCACCCCGGCAGACCGCGAGCACTTAAACGAGTACGCGCGCAGCCTGTTTATCGCCGAGATCCGGGACTTGACCGAGCGCCTCAACCGCCTCATTCCCGAGGACCAGCCCAAGCTGGTGCTGCCCGACGAGAAGTTCCACCGCCGCATCGGGCGCTATGCCGGGGGCACCTACAGCGTCAGCGGCGAGCGCCTCTCCCCAGAGGCCTACGCCCAGCACCTGGCCGAGGTGCTGCCCAGCGAGGCCGACAAGGCCCTGGTGGCCGAACTGACGCGCCAGCCCGACTGGATTGCGCCCAAGAACTGATGGGGAAACGCCGTGCGCGGCAGCAGGCGCTGGCTCCTGCTGGGGCTGCTCTGCCTCCTGGCGCCTGGGGTGGCGCTGGCACAAGACCCGCGTGTGATCCAGGTCCAGCAGCGCCTTGCGGCCTTGGGATACGAAGTGGGGACGATCGATGGCCTGCTGGGGACCCGCACCCGCCAGGCGCTGCAGGCCTTCCAGCGTGACCGCGGCCTGCCGCCTACCGGCAGCCTGGATGCCGCCACCCTGCAGGCCCTAGGCCTGGCTGCCCCGCCGGCTGCACCGCCCGCGCCACGCGAGGCCTCACCGGTGCGCGTGGTGGTGGACTTCCTGCGCTTTTACGACGCCCAGCCAGCCCGCGCGCTGCCCTACCTGAGTCCGGCCTTTCTGGGCGGCATGACGGCGCGGGAGTGGATTGCCCACACCAACGCCTGGCAGCAGCAGCAGGCTTACGAGCTGCTTGCCTGGCGTGTGGAGCACGTCGAGCGCACCGAAACCCAGGCCACCGTGCAGGTGCAGACGCAGGTGCGGGTGGGCGGCGAGACGCGCTGGCAGCGCGAAACCTTCACGCTGGTGCACGTGGCCGAGCGCGGCTGGCTCATCACCGCCCGCCACGTCTCCCCCCTTGCCCAGCCGCCGGCAGGCTCTTAAGGCTGCGGCGCTCCGCCGCTCTGTCCCGGCTCCAGGAGGCCCAGCTTGGCTTTGAGCTCGCGCAGCCGGTCGTGGGGAGCAGGACCGGAGGTGGCACCGGCCAGCGCGCGCTGGATCTCGGCGTCGACCGAGGTGTCGACGTCGGCAATCTCGCCATAGGCCTGCGCCAGCGCCTCGTCTTCCTCGACTTTTTGCCGCATGCGCTCGAGCATGGCCAGGGTGCTCGAGGCGTCGAGTTTGGCCAGCTGCTGGTTGATCTTGCGCGTGGAAGCCGCGGTACGCGCCCGCGCCCGCAGGGTGATGAGCTCGTTTTCGTAGCGGGAAATCGTCGACTTGAGCTGCAGGACTTTCTCTTGCAGCTGCGCCGCCAGGCGCTGCTGCTGCTCGGCTTCGCGCAGCAGCCGCGCCGCCCGCTCGCTGGCGCTGTCTTTCTTGGCCAGCGCCTCGGTGGCCAGGCGTTCGGCCTGGGCTTGCTCCAGCTGCCCTTCTTTGAAGCGTTGCAACAGCAAGATGGCCTTACGCTCGTACTCACCCGCCTGCCGCTTGGCGTCCTCGCCTTCTTTCTGCAGGCGGATGGCCACCCCTTTCACTTCGGCCAAAGCCGCCATCGCCTGCTGCAGCTCGCGCTTGAGGTCGCGAATTCCCTGCTCAGTCATCTTGATGGGATCTTCGAGCTGGTCGAGCACCGCGTGCGCTTCGGATTGCCCGATTTTAAACAACCGCTGGAAAATGCCCATCCTTATGCCTCCCCTTGCCAAGACGCCGCTAGCGCGCAGAAAACGCCAGGAACTCGGCCGCGTGTTCGGCCAAGGCCAGACTCAGCGCCTCGATGGTGCCTTCCACTTCGTCGCGGTCAAGGGTAGCCAGCCGCAGCGTATCGCGAAACAGCACCCATTTGCCCTCTTCGTCGAGGGCAAAGGCCCCGTGCACCAGGGTGCGGTTCATCTGCAGCAGGCGGCGAAACAAGTCGCCAGGATGCGGCGGGACAACCATGATCACCTGCTCGAAAATGACAATAGGGTCTTCGCAGTCGACGATCAGATTCTTGATCCCCCGCTCCTCATCTTCCACCACCAGGAGTTCTTGCTGCGGGTCTTCGCTGACCACGGCCAACCCCAGGTCGAGCAAGTACGCTTTTACCGTGGCAAAATCGGCCATCGTGGTTCTCCCGTTATGGCGCCCTCGCTCAGCTCTCGCGTCGTGCCGCTCCATTGTAGCAAAAAACCGCCCTCTCCGCCGCTCGCCGCACCCCGGCACGCCTTGCAGCACGCCAGCGGAGGTGCCATAATTATCCCGGCTTGAGTACCACGCGTGTCTCACAGCGACTCACCCCATGCCAAAACACAACGCGGTGTCTCTTCCACGCCAACGTGGAAATCCGCTACCGTATCCGTGTGTGCCTGCATTCGTGACCACCTTCGCTTTGCCAGGCATGAGGAACGGCACATGACCGACATCCCTATCCACAACGAG
This sequence comes from Candidatus Tectimicrobiota bacterium, assembly GCA_026005175.1. Taxonomy (GTDB): domain Bacteria; phylum Tectomicrobia; class Entotheonellia; order Entotheonellales; family Entotheonellaceae; genus BPKO01. The sequence goes on along the minus strand of BPKO01000002.1, from coordinate 98,457 downwards.
ACAGAATACGAGCTCACCGAGCCTATGCTGGCCCAGATCCGGCAGGAAGCACTCGAATACTTTGGAGACAAAGTACGCTCCATTCGTGTTCTGTCCGGCATCGAGCGCCATTCGTTCAATTCCAAGACTGGAGAAATGCGCTACGCCTTCTCTCCAGCAGATTTTGGTCTTATTGAAGCCCCCACGCCACCCCCCGATTTGTTCCCTGGGTCGGCAGAAGTGCCCAGCATCGATACGGCAGAAGAGACCATTGATGTCGACTACGATGAGGAAATCGAGGACGTCGAAGAAGAGGAGCTCGAAGAGTTAGAAGAAGAGGAGGAAGAAGAAGAGGAAGAGGAAGAAGGCCTCGACCTCGAGGAGCTCGACGAGGACTACGAGCCCCTCGAGGACGAAGACAGCGACTTGCTCTACGACGAAGACGAGTACGAGTAAAAGGGGACAGGCTACTTTTTCGTGGGGTGCGCAAAAAGTAGCCTGTCCCCTTTTTGTGTTGCTTCCCAGAGCACTTCGGCCAGGTGGTAAGCGCGGCGGCCGGTGGCGTGCTCGATCTGCTGGCGGCAGGAGATGCCGTTGGCCACCAGGGTGACCGAGGCGTCGGCAGCCTGCACGGCCGGGAAGAGGCGCTGGCGGCCGATGGCAAGCGACAGCGCGTAGTGCTCGGCTTCGTAGCCAAACGAACCCGCCATACCGCAGCAGCCCGACGGAATTTCTTCCACTTCGTAGCCCGGCGGCAAGCGCAAGACGGCCAGGGTGGGGGCAGTGCCCACCAGCGCCTTCTGGTGGCAGTGGCCGTGCAGCAGCAGGCGGCGCGGCGCCTGGGTAAAGGTCAAATCCAGTTCGCCGCGCTGCTGGAGCTGGTAGAGAAATTCGTCCAGGGTTACGGCCTTTTCCGCCACCGCCGTGGCCTCTTCTCCCGGCACCAGATCGAGGTAGTCGTCGCGCAGCGTCAGCAGGCAGCTGGGTTCCAGGCCGACGATGGGAATGCCCCGTCGGGCATAGGGGGCGAGCGAAGCAACGTTGTACTGGGCCAGGGCTCGCGCTTGGTGCAGCAGCCCTTTGGAAATGGCGGGCCGCCCGCAGCAGCGGCGCGGCACCAGCTGCACGGCAAAGCCGGCGGCTTCGAGCAGCTGCGTGGCGGCTTGCGCCACCTCGGGGCAGTTGTACTCGGCAAAGGTGTCGTGAAACAGCACCACCTGGCCGCGCCGGCCGGCCTGCGGCAGCGGCGTGTGGCGCCGGAACCAGGCGCTGAAAGTTTGCCTGGCCAGGCGCGGCAGGGTGCGCTGCGGCGCAATGCCCAGGCGCTGCAGCAGCCACTTGCCCACCGCACTGCCGCCCAGCCAGTTGGCCAGAGGCGCCACTTTCTGCCCCCAGTGCTGCCAGCGGGCAATGCCGGCAAAGAGGCGTGCCCGCAGCGGCACCCCGTGGCGGGCGTAGTAGTGGCAGAGAAACTCGGCTTTGAGCTTGGCCATGTCGACGTTAGAGGGGCACTCGGTTTTACACGCCTTGCACTCCAAGCAGAGGTCAAGGATCTCGTAGAGCCGCTTGCCGGTAAACTCCTCGGGGGGCAGATGGCCAGCCAGAATAGCGCGCAGGGCATTGGCGCGGCCGCGCGTGGAGTGCTGCTCGTCGAGGGTGGCCTGATAGGACGGGCACATGGTGCCCTCGGCCAGCTTGCGGCAGGCACCGTTGCCGTTGCACATCTCGATGGCGGTGGCAAAGCCGCCGTCGCGGCGAAAATCAAGCACCGTGTCGATGGCCAGCGGCCGGTACCACGGCCCGTAGCGCAAGTTTTCGGTCGGCGCCGGGGCGTCGACGATCTTGCCCGGGTTGAGGCGGTTGTGGGGATCAAAGGCCCGCTTTACCTCGCGAAAGGCCTGGTAAAGGCGCGGGCCAAAGAGCTTCTCGTTGAGCCAGCTGCGCGCCAGGCCGTCGCCATGCTCGCCGCTCATCGCACCGCCGAACTCCGCCACCAGGGCGCTGATGTCCTGCATCATGGCGTACATTTTGTCGATTTCTTCCTGCTTCTTGAGGTTGATGCAGGGGCGGATGTGCAGGCAGCCGACGCTGGCGTGGCCGTAGTAGCCGGCGTGCGTCTCGTAAGCGGCGATGATGTCGCGAAAGCGGCGCAGGAACTCCGGAAGCTTTTCTGGCGCCACCGCCGTGTCCTCGACAAAGGCGATGGGCTTGCGCTCGTCACGCGTTCCCATGAGCAGGCCCAAGCCGGCCTTGCGCATTTTCCACACCGCTGCCTGCTCCTGGGCGCTGAGGGCCGGCGCATAGGCATAGCCCAGGCGCTCGCGGCGCAGGCAGGCGGTCAGCTGCGCCACTTTGTCCGCCGCCTCGGCCGCCGTCTCGCCATAAAACTCGACGATGAGAATGGCTTCCGGCTCGCCCTGCAAAAACGGCAGCTGCCCGGCAAACTCCCGTGCCGCACGCGCCGCGTTGAGAATCTGGTGGTCCACCAGCTCGATGGCCGACGGGTGAAAGGGCAAAATGGTGTTGGCCGCCTCGACGGCCCGGATCATGTCGTCAAAGTGCACCACGAGCACCGCGGTGGCGCGAGGCCGCGGCATGATGCGCACTTTTGCCGCCGTCACCACCGCCAGCGTGCCTTCAGAGCCCACCACCAGCTTGGCCAGATTAAAGGGGCCGTCTTTGACAAGCTCGTCCAGGTTGTAGCCGCTGACGCGCCGCATGAGGCGGGGATAGCGCTCGGCGATCTCGTCGCGGTGGGCTTCGACGAGGCGCACCACCTCGCGGTAAATGTGGCCTTCTAGCCCGGCGGCGCGCTGCTTCTGCTCGAGCTGTGCCTTGTCAAGAGGCTGCAAGCGCGCCGTACTGCCGTCGGCAAGCACCACTTGCAGCTCCAAGACGTGGTCTACCGTCTTGCCGTAAATCACCGAGCGGGCGCCGGCCGAGTTGTTGCCGATCATCCCACCCAGAGTGGCACGGTTGCTGGTGGCGGTGTCGGGGCCAAAGAGAAAGCCGTGGGGACGCAAGTAGGCGTTGAACTGGTCCTGCACCAGCCCTGGCTGCACCCAGGCCCACTGTTCTTCGGGGTTCAGCTCCAGCACCTGGTTGAGCCGCGGCGAGACATCGATGATCACTGCCCGCCCCACCGTCTGCCCGGCCAGGCTGGTGCCACCGCCACGCGGCAACACCGGCACGCCGTGCGCCGCCGCCACCTGCACCGTGGCCACGATGTCGTCGGCGTGGGCGGGGATGACCACCCCCAGGGGCTCAATTTGATAAATGCTGGCATCGGTACTGTAAAGCATGCGGCTGAAGGCGTCAAAACGCACTTCTCCCGCAATGTGCTTTTGCAAGTCGCGCACCAGAGCGTCCATAGGCAAGTTCCCACGGCTGGCCGTTTAATCCTCACACTCCGCGCAAGCTTACCGCTTCCCCCCGCAGGTGTCAATCGTGCCCGCTTCCCGGGGCTTGCATCTTGCCCGGGCTTGCCATAGGATTGAAGGGCCACTATGGGTGGCGTGGCTTAGCGGAGGAGGGAGCACGATGGCAGAGTGTCCAGAATGCGGGGCGATCATCGAGGTGGACGAGGAACTGGAGGAAGGCGAAATCATCAGCTGCACCGACTGCGGCGCCGATCTGGAGGTGATCAACGACGACCCCCTGGAGCTCGCCCTGGCGCCGGAAGAAGAAGAAGACTGGGGCGAGTAGGACCGGTATATGCTGATTGGCGTGCTGTGTTCGCTGGTGCGCGTTGAAGAAAAGCTCATCTTCCAGGCGCTTCGGCAGCGGGGCGTGGCTTACGAAAAGCTCGACGACCGGGAGGTCATCTTTAACCTGCACGATGCGGGCCCCTTTCGGCGTTATGACCTCATCCTGGAGCGCTGCATCAACCACTCGCGGGCCCTCTATGCCCTCAAGATCCTCAACGACTGGGGCATCAAGACCGTCAACTCTGCCGAGGTGGCCCGCATCTGCGGGGACAAGCTCCTGACCACGCTGGCCCTGCGTCAGCACCAGGTGCCCGTTCCCCCAAACCTGGTGGCCTTTACCCCGGAGTCGGCGCTGGTGGCCATCGAGCAGCTGGGCTATCCTGTAGTCCTCAAGCCCTGTATTGGCTCGTGGGGCCGCCTGGTGGCCAAAATCAACGACCGCGAGGCGGCCGAAGCGGTGCTCGAGCACAAGCAGATCCTGGGCTCTTACCACCACTCGATTTACTACATCCAGAAGTACATCGACAAGCCTGGCCGCGACATCCGGGCTTTTGTGATCGGGGATGAAACCGTCGCTGCCATTTACCGCACCTCGGACCACTGGATCACCAATACGGCACGCGGCGGCAAGGCTTCTAACTGCCCGGTGACCCCGGAGCTGCACGCCCTCTGCCAGCGGGCCGCGCAGGCCGTCGGCGGCGGAGCGCTGGCTATTGACTTGCTCGAGTCGCCCGACGGCTTGCTGGTCAACGAGGTGAACTACACCATGGAGTTTCGCAACAGCATCGCGCCCACCGGCGTCGACATCCCGGGGCGGCTCGTCGACTACGTGCTCAAGGAGGCTGCCGCGTGAGCCGTATCCGCGCCGCGGTGGTGGGAGGCTCCGGGTACATCGGCGGCGAGCTGGTGCGCCTGCTGCTGCAGCATCCGGCGGTGGAGCTGGCGCAGGTGACCTCGGAGACCTACCGCGGCAAACCCCTGGCCGCCGTGCACCCCAACCTGCGCCACCTCACGCGGCTCAAGTTCGTCAGCATGGAGGAACTTGCGCCCTGTGACGTGCTTTTTCTGGCCTTGCCGCACGGCATGGCGCAGACGCGGCTGGGCGCGTTGCGGTCGCTGAGCCCCCGCCTGATCGACTTAAGCAGCGACTTTCGCCTGCGCGACCCGCAGCTCTACAAGACGTGGTACGGCCACGACCACGCTTGCCCGGAGCTGCTGGGTGCGTTCGTTTACGGCATTCCCGAGCTGCACCGCGAGGCGATTGCCAGCGCCGCGCTGGTAAGCGGTGCCGGCTGTCTGGCCACGGCGGCCATTCTCGGGCTGTATCCCCTGGCGCGCGCTGGCCTCCTTTCTCCCGAACAGCCTCTGGTTATCGAAGCCAAGGTGGGGTCCTCGGCCGCCGGCAATACCCCGAGCCTGGCTTCGCACCACCCGGAGCGCCACGGGGTGGTGCGCTCGTTCGAGCCCACCGGGCACCGCCACACGGCGGAAATCGTGCAGGAGCTCAGTGCCGGCACCCCCTTGCGCGTGCACTTTTCGGCCACCGCGGTGGAGCTGGTGCGCGGCGTGCTGGTCACTGCCCACGTCTTTTTGCCCCAGCCCCTTAGCGAAAAGGACGTCTGGGGCCTTTACCGCCAGGCTTACCGCGACGAGCCTTTTATTCGCCTCGTCAAGGAACGCCAAGGGGTTTACCGCTACCCCGAACCCAAGATCCTCAGCGGCACCAACCTCTGCGACGTGGGCTTTGAGCTCGACCGCCACAGCAACCGCCTGGTGGTCCTCAGCGCCCTTGACAACTTGGTCAAAGGCGGGGCAGGAAACGGCGTGCAGGCGATGAACTGCATGCTGGGCCTCGACGAAACCACCGGGTTGACGTTTCCGGGGCTCCACCCCATCTGAGCGTACGGTATGCTGGTCGTAAAAGTTGGCGGCAGCCAGGGCATCCCCCTCGACGGCGTGTGCGAAGACGTGCGCGACTTGGTGCGCCAAGGCGAGCGCCTGCTGCTCGTGCACGGCGCCAGCGCCTTGACCAACTGGCTGTCGGCGGCGCTGGGCAAACCGCCTCGCTTCGTGACGTCCCTCTCCGGGGTGGAGAGCCGCTACACCGACCGCGAGACGCTGGAAATTTTCTGCATGGCCTACGTGGGAAAAATGAACAAGCTTTTCGTCGAGCGCTTGCAGCAGCTGGGGGTACAGGCGGTGGGGCTGTGTGGCGCCGACGGCCGCATTTTTGAAGGCGAGCGCAAGGCGGTGATCAAAGTGGTGGAAAACGGCAAGCGCAAAGTGCTGCGCGACGACTACACCGGGCGGGTGGAGCGGGTCAACACCGCGCTGCTTACGCTGCTGCTCGACCACGGCTACACGCCGGTGCTGTGCCCTCCTGCCATCAGCTATGCCGGTGAGCTCATCAACGTCGATGGCGACCGCGCCGCCGCCGTGCTTGCCGGCGCCCTGCGCGCCCATACCTTGCTCATTCTCTCTAACGTCCCCGGCCTGCTGCGCAACGTCCACGACGAGCGTTCGCTCATCCCCCACGTGCCGCGCGCCGAGCTGGAGGCCGCCCTGGCCCTGGCCCAGGGACGGATGAAAAAGAAAATCATGGGGGCAGCCGAAGCACTGGCGCAGGGGGTGAAGCGCGTGGTGCTGGGTGACGCCCGCCTGCCCCACCCCATCCGCCAGGCCCTAAGCGGGCAGGGAACGCGCATCGACTGAGCGCCAGCGAGGAAAAGGCCATGTCCGAGGTGCAAGCCACCGAAGACCGCTATTCCACAGGGGTTTACCACAAGCGCGGCGTCACCATTGTGCGCGGCGCCGGTACGCGTTTGTGGGACGAACACGGCAAGGAGTACCTTGACTGCGCTGCTGGCATGGGGGTGGCCAGCGTCGGACACGCCCACCCGGCGGTGGCCGAGGCGATTGCCGCGCAGGCGCGCACGCTGATCACCTGCCCCGAGATCTTTTACAACGACACGCGCGCCCGGCTGCTGGCGCGTCTGGCCGCCGTCACCCCTCCCGGCCTCGAGCGCATCTTCCTGTGCAACTCCGGTACCGAGGCTGTCGAGGGGGCCATCAAGTTTGCCCGCCTGAGCACCGGCAAACCCGGCATCATCGCTGCCATGCGCGGCTTCCACGGCCGTACCCTGGGCGCACTGGCCGCCACCTGGGACCCGCAGTACCGCGACCACTTCCGTCCTCTGCCCGAGGGCTTCCGTCACGTGCCGTACGACCGGCTCGATGCCTTGGAAGCCGCCATCGACGACGACACGGCGGCGGTGCTGCTCGAAGTGGTGCAAGGGGAAGGCGGGGTGCGGCCGGCAAGCCCCGCTTACTTACAAGGCGTGCAGGCACTGTGCCAGCAGCGCGGCGTGCTACTGATCCTCGACGAGGTGCAGACCGGGTTTGGCCGCACCGGCAAGTTCTTTGCCTGCGAGCACTACGGTGTGGTGCCCGACCTCCTCACCATGGCCAAGGCCATGGCGGGCGGCGTCCCCATGGGGGCCATCGCGCTGGGGCCGCGCGTGCGTGCCCCGCAAAAAGGCACGCACAGCTCGACGTTTGGCGGCAATCCCCTGGCCTGTGCCGCTGCCCTGGCGGTGCTCGACCTCATGGAGCAGCAGCGGCTGCCCGAGCGCGCTGCCGAGGTAGGGGCTTATTTCCTTGCCCGCCTGCAGGCCCTCGCCTCGCCCAAGATCCGCGAGGTGCGCGGTCTGGGGTTGATGCTGGGGGTGGAGCTGCGCGAAAAAGTGGCGCCGTACATTCGCGCCCTCATGGAGCGCGGCGTCCTCGTCCTGGCTGCCGGCCCCACGGTGCTGCGCTTCTTGCCGCCGCTGATCATCACCCGCGAGGAAGTCGATACCGTGGTGGCTTGCCTGGCCGAGGTGCTGCAATGACGCACCCTGACATCGTCCTGCTCGAGGAGCTGGTGGCCATCTACAGCCCCTCGCAGCAAGAAAGCGCGGCGAGCGAGTACCTGGTGGCGGCCATGCGGCAGCGGGGTTTTGACCAGGCCTTTGTCGATGAGGCCGGCAACGCGGTGGGCGTCTGGGGCCACGGCACGCGCGACCTTCTCCTGGTCGGCCACCTCGATACCGTGCCGGGGCAGATCCCGGTGCGCCGCGAGGGTGATCTTCTCTATGGCCGAGGCAGCGTCGACGCCAAGGGCCCCCTGGCCTGCTTTGTCGCTGCCGTGTCGCGCCTGGAGAAACCCCACGCCTGGCGCCTGGTGGTGGTGGGCGCGGTGGAGGAAGAAGCGGCCACCTCAAAAGGCGCTCGCTTCCTGCGCGACCGCTACCGGCCCTGCGCCCTGATCATCGGCGAGCCGAGCCAGTGGGACAGCATCACCCTGGGCTACAAGGGACGCCTGCTGCTCGACTATACCCTGCGCCAGCCCATGGCCCACAGCGCCGGCCCGCAACCCTCGGCTCCAGAAGTGGCCGTGGCTTTCTGGAATGCCCTGCAGGGCTACGCCCAGGCTTACAACCGCGAGCGCGGCACCTTCGACACCCTCGACGCCTCGCTGCGCGCCATGCACTCCGAGAGCGACGGCCTGCACGAAACCGCCACCTTGCGCATTGGGATGCGTGTGCCCTTGGGCTTTGACGTCGCGGCGCTCAAGCAGTGGCTGCAGCAACAGGCAGGCGCCGCGGCGCTGCGGTTTTACGGGCAGGAAGTGGCCTATCGGGCCGACAAGCGCACGCCGCTGGTGCGCGCCTTTCTCAAGGCCATCCGCGAGCAAGGCGGCACGCCGCGCTTCAAAGTCAAAACGGGGACCTCGGACATGAACGTCCTGGCTCCCCACTGGCAGTGCCCGGCGGTCGCTTACGGGCCCGGAGACTCGGCGCTCGACCACACGCCGCACGAGCACCTCGACTTGCGCGAGTACCTGCGCGCCATCGCCGTGCTTTCTCGCGCTCTGGCGCTGCTTATCGCCGCCCCGGCCTAGGACCTGCCGGCCATGGAGCACATCCACCACCTTATGCTCGGCACGCGCAACGCCGCCAAGATCCGCGGCGTGCAGGCCGCTTTTGCCGATCTCGGCCACGTCCTGGACGCCCCGGCGCTTGCCGAGCCGGTTGCCTGGACCTGCCAAGTCGACAGCGGGGTGAGCGAGGCGCCGCTGGGCTTTCCGGCCACCCTCGAGGGGGCGCAGAACCGAGCTTTTCAGGCCTACCAGCGGCTACACGCGGCGGGAAAGACAGCCCCCGGAACGGTGGCCCTGGGGCTGGGGGTGGAAAGCGGCTTCATCGAGGTGGCGCTGGCGACGTTCACTCTGTATAACTTCGACATCTGCGCCATTTTCGACGGCGAGGCCTACTACTTGGGGATCTCGCCGGGTTTTGAGTACCCGCGCCGCCTGGTGCGCGACCTCTTCCTTTACCGCCGTCCCTTTCAGCAAGCCCGGCAGTACATTACCACCGCCGAAGGCATCGAGCAGGGCAGCGGCATCGTCGGCGTTCTGGCCGGCGGGCTCATCGACCGCGCGGAAATGACGCGCTTGGCCACCCGTTTGGCGCTCATCCGCTACCTGCAGCGGCACCACTACCAGCGCTGGGACTGAAGGCCTCAGGCCTGGGGCACGCTGCCGCCGGTGCGCAGGGCGTACTTGGCCGCGCGGCGGCGCTTCTCGCGCGCCTTGTGCTTGCGCCGCGCGATTTTGCGCGCCATTTTCAGGGAACGCCCGTACTTGTTCGGCTTGGTCATCGTCTCTTCCCGTCAGAACTCAAAGCGCACGTCCGACAGCCGCCGGGCGATTTCACCCACGATGCGGCGCTCCTCTTCCACCGTGGCCGCCTGAAAGGTAACCGAAAAGCGGACGTAGGGCCCGGCGTCGTCCCAGGGCACGGTGCAAATAAGCTTTTCGCGAATCAGGTACTGGCAGAAGTCCTCGCCGCTGGCAAAGCGTGGCCCGCCCGCGATACCCCGCGGCGCCCGCACGTAAAGGTAAAACGAAGCCGCCGGCTTCTTGGCGCGGAAGCCCACGCTGGTAAGCGCCTGCGCCAGCATTTCCAGGCGCCGGCTGTACTTCTCGGCCACCGCAGCGGTAAACTCCGGGTGCTCCAGGGCATAAATGGCCGCTTTCTGGATGGCGCGAAACTGCCCCGAGTCGAAGTTGTCCTTGATATCGGCAAAAGCGCGCACCACCAGCGGGTTGCCGCACACCCAGGCCAGGCGCCAGCCGGTCATGTTGAAGGCCTTGGACATGCTATGCACTTCGACGCCCACCTCTTTGGCCCCGGGAACCGAGAGAAAGCTCAGCGGCTTGCCCTCAAAGACCAGCGCCGCATAGGCGGCATCCTGCACCACCACGAAATGGTAGCGCTTGGCCAGCGCCACCACGTCGGCATAGAACTCCGGGGTGGCCACGGCACCGGTGGGGTTGTTGGGATAGTTCAGGAGCAGGATCTTGGCGCGCCGCAGTTGCTCCTCGCTCAGGCTGCGCAAGTCCGGCAAGTAGTCGTTTTCTTCCCGCAGCGGCAAGGTGTAAACCTCGGCGCCGTACCAGCGGGCGTGCGTTCCCAGCACCGGATAACCGGGCACCGTGGTGATGACGGCATCGCCGGGGTTGATAAAGCAGGCCGGCAAAAAAGCCAGGGCATTCTTGCCGCCCACGGCGTGGTTGATTTCCGTAGCCGGGTCGAGCTCGACGCCAAAGACGCGCGCCATATAGCGCGCCACCGCTTCTTTAAACTCGGGAGGGCCGTTGTCGGCATAGCCGCGGTTTTCGGGCTTGCCCGCTTCCTCGCAAAGGGCTTGCACCACCCCCGCCGGCGCCATGCCATCGGGCTCCCCCACCCCCATGTCGATCAACGGCAAGTCCGGCCGCGCCTTGACTGCCGCATCGCGGGCGCGGCGGATCTTTTCGAACTTGTAGACTTCGGCACCTTTGCCGTAGTTGCGGCCGCCAATGCGCTCGGCAAACAGCTCCTGAATGTAGCTCTCGCTCATCCCTGGTCCCTTTCCGTGTCAGGCGGAATCGGCGCTCTGAAAGCGCGCCTGCAACGCACGCAGCTTCTCGGCCAGGGAGGTCTCAGGCGCCGCGGCCGGCTTGGGCGCTGGCGCAGGAGCCCGGCGGCGCCGGCGCCGCATGGCCGGGCGCTGCAGCGCTTTCATGGACAGAGAAATGCGCTGTAGCCCTGGCTCCACGCCCAGCACCTGCACTCTGACCACCTGGCCGACTTGGACGACTTGGCGGGGATCGCGCACGAAGCGGTGGGACAGCTCAGAGATGTGGACCAGCCCGTCTTGGGGGAGGCCGATGTCGACGAAGGCGCCAAAGTTGGTGACGTTGCTCACGATGCCCTCAAGCACCATCCCCGGTTGCAGCTCTGTCACGGGCGTCACCCCCCGGTGCCGGCGCGTCGAAGTAAACGGCCGGCGCGGATCGCGCCCCGGCCGGCGCAGCTCTTCACAAATGTCGCGCAACGTCGGCAAGCCGACCGCGTCGTCGACAAACTGCCGCAGGTCGAGCCGCGAAAGCAGCGCCGCATTGCCCATGAGCGCCGGCACCGTCACCCCCAGCGCCTCTGCCATCCGTGCCACCGTGGGATAAGCCTCCGGGTGTATGCCGGTATTGTCAAGGGGCTGGTCACCGTCGCGAATGCGCAAGAATCCTGCTGCTTGCTGGAACGTGCGGGCATCGAAGCCCTCGATCGCCAGCAGCTGGGTGCGGTTGGTCAAGCGCCCGTGCTGCTGGCGATAGGCCACAATGGCCCGCGCGTGGCGGCGCGAGAGGCCAGCCACGTACTGCAAGAGCTGCGGCGACGCCGTGTTGACGTCCACACCCACGTGGTTGACGCAAGAGACCACCGTCTCGACCAGCTTGCGGTGCAGCCGCTTGGGGTCCACGTCGTGCTGGTACTGCCCGACACCGATGGCACTGGGCTCGACTTTAACCAGCTCGGCCAGGGGATCCTGCAGGCGGCGCGCGATAGAGACGGCACGGCGCACGGGGACCTCCAGCGCCGGCAACTCCTCCCGCGCCAGCTTGGAAGCGGCATAAGCGGCCACCCCGGCGTCGTTGACCACGGCGCACACCACTTGCTGCAATCCCTCCTGCTGCAGGGCCTGGCGCACGAACGCCTCGGCCTCCCGCGCCCCTGGGCTGTTGCCGACGGCCACCGCGGTGACCGCATGGCGCCGCACCAGCTCGCCCAGCGCCTGCACCGCCGCCGCTTCCTCCTGCTGCGGAAACACGGTGGCGTGCGTGAGCAAGCGGCCGGCAGCGTCAACCACGGCGAGGTGGTAACCGCCTCGCCGCGCCGGTGCCAGGCCGATCACCGGATGTGGTCCCAGCGGCGGGGCCAACAGCAAGCCGCGCAAGTTGTGCTGGAACACGGCAATCGCTTCGCTGTCGGCACGCTCCTTGAGGGCCCGCTGTACCTCTGTTTGTAACGCCGGCAGCAGCAAGCGGTGGTAGGCATCGGCACACCACCGGTGCAAGTAAGGCACCAGCGCCGGGGCAGGCTGCTGCAAGACCCGCTCCTCAACCAGGCGCAGCGCCTTGGCCGCGTCCACCTCGATGCTCATCGCCAGCACCCCCTGGCGCACCCCGCGGGTAATGGCCAGGAAGCGGTGCGAAGGAATGGTGGCCACCGGCTCGTGGAAGTCGTAGTAGTCCTGAAACTTGGTCTTTTGCCCCTGCTTGGCGGGAATCACCCGCGCCCGCACCACCCCCTCGGCAAACAGCAGCGCGCGCAGGGCCTGGCGCACGTCGGCACGCTCGGCAATCCACTCGGCAATGAGATGCCCCGCGCCGGCCAGGGCCTCGGCCACGTTCGAGACGCCACGCTCCGGGGCCACAAACGGCTCGGCCAGCGCTTCAGGGTGGGTGGCGCCCGCTTGCTCCTCCCAGAGGCGGCGCGCCAGGGGCTCGAGGCCGCGGGCCGCCGCCTCGCTGGCTTTGGTGTGGCGCTTGGGACGGTAAGGCAGGGCGAGATCCTCGAGTTCTGCGCGGTCGTAGCACGCCAGCAGCTGCGCTTGCAAGGCGTTGGTGAGCTGGCCCGCTTTGGCCAGCGTCGCCAGCAGGGCACGACGGCGCCGCAGGAAGTCCTGGTAGGCGCGGTAGCGCTCGAGCAAGCGAAAGAGCTGGTCTTCGTCCAGATTTCCGGTTGCTTCCTTGCGATAGCGGGCCAAAAACGGCACGGTGGCCCCGCCGCGCATCAGCTCCAAAACGCGGGCCACCTGCGGCGGCGCAAGCGAGAGCTCGGCCGCAATCCTGGCCACAATCGCTTCCTGTTCCATTTCGGCAACCGCTGTGCTCATCCCACCCCGACCCTGCTCCACCGCTTCACGCCTCCCCTGCTGTCACCGCCTTGTGTGACCCAGGTGACAGAAGACCGTTGCCTCTTGCCGCATGGGCAGCAGTTTACCGTGCTGCGCGGATTTGTCAATGGTCGGCGGCCGTGGCGTTTGCACCGGCAGTGCCACTTCTGGTATAACCTCCAAGAGAGACACGGAGCGCTGGAATCTCATGAAAGCAAAACGCCTCGATCACGTTGCCATTGCCGTGCCGGACCTGGAAGCGGCGCTGGCCACCTATCGGGAAAACTTTGGCCTGCCGCTGGCGGGCCAGGGAGAAGCCCCGGGTCTGCACCGTGCGGCGCTGCAAATCGGCGATGCCCGGCTGGAGTTTTTATCTCCCACGGACGCGCAAGGCGCGGTGGCCCAGTTTTTAGCCGCGCGCGGCAGTGGCCTGTACTTGTTGTCCCTGGAAGTCGACGACCTCGACGCGGCGGTGGCCGAACTGCGCGCCAGGGGCATCGAGGTGCAGCTGGACACCGACGCTGCAGGGCGACGGCTGGCGCGCCTGCGTCCTGAGGACACCCACGGGGTGCTCCTGGAACTGCGCGCCCCTGGCGGCAGCGAAGCGTAAGGAGCAAGCGGCGACCATGGCCTTTATTGCCATGAATAACTTCCAGGTGGCGGCTGAGCATGCTGCCGCGTTTGAGGCGCGGTGGCAGCGGCGGCGCAGCTACCTCAAAGGCGTGCCGGGGTTTCTCCACTTCCAGCTGCTGCGGGGAGAGACCCGTGACGGTCAAGTGCATTACATTTCCCATTCCACTTGGGAATCCCGCGAGGCCTTTGAAGCTTGGACGCGCTCGGAGCGCTTTGTCCAGGCCCACCGCGGCGAGCCCTTGCCCAGGGGCATGGTGGTGGCCCCTCCCCGTCTGGAGACCTTTCAGGTGGTGCCGCTGGACGAGGTGGACGAGCCGTAGTGCCGGCGCGCTCCCTCGCCGCCCCACCACGCACCGCAACGCCTCGGACTATCCGCTGCGAGATGGAACCCATGCCGACAGAGAAGCCAGCAGGGCGCCTGGCACCCATCAGGCGCGCGCAGGAGGCGGCGCCGCTGGCGCCCATTACGCCGGAGCTCATCGTCGCCTTTCTTGACGACGGCACGCCGGTGGTGGAAGAGGTGGCGCCACACGTGGCGGCGTGGACCGGCCGCCCGGTCGAGGCACTGCGCGGGCGTCCGCTGGCCGAGACGGTGGAACCGATCATTCCCGGGCTCGGCGTGGTGGTTGAAGAAGTGCTGGCCTCAGGGTTCCCGGTGCGCGATTACCGCCTGAGCTTCCGCGACGCCACCGGCACCCCGCGCACCGTGCTGGTGCAGGCTGGACTCAGGCTGCGGCGAGCGGCGGCGCTGCAAGCCGTGGTGGCCCTGCGCTTGGAAGAAGTCGCGGCCCCCGGCCGTCACCGTCGAGTCGCCGGCGGTGCGCGACTTCTACGGGCTGGTGGGACGCTCGGCCGCGCTGCGCGCCGTCATCCGTAAAATCGAGGTGTACGGTCCCACGGGAGCGCCGGTGCTGATTACCGGCGAGACCGGAACGGGCAAGGAGCTGGCAGCCCGTGCCCTCCACGCCTGCAGTCCCCGCCGCGAAGAGCCCTTTGTGGCAGTCAATTGCGCCGCCCTGTCGAGCGAACTGCTGGAATCGGAACTGTTCGGCCACGAGCGCGGCGCTTTTACCGGTGCCATCCGCACCCATAAGGGACGCTTCGAGCGGGCACACCGCGGTACCCTCTTTCTCGACGAGATCGGCGAGCTGCCCGTGACGACGCAGGCCAAGCTCCTGCGGGTGCTCGAAGAGGGGGTGATCGAACGCGTGGGCGCCGAGCAGCCCTTGCCCGTTGACGTCCGCCTCATTGCCGCCACCAACGTGCCGCTGGAGCTGGCGGTAGAGCGCGGCACGTTTCGTGCCGACCTCTACCACCGCCTGGCCGTCTTGCGCCTGCACATGCCGCCGCTGCACGAGCGCCTGGAAGACCTTCCGCTGCTGGTGGCCTACTTCCTGAAGCAGCTGCAGCAAAAATACGGGCGGCCCGTGCGCGGCCTGACCCCCGAGGCGATTGCGTTGCTGCAGAGCTACAGCTGGCCCGGCAACGTGCGCGAACTGCGCAACGTGCTCGAGCGCGTCTACGTGGAAGCCACGGGAGAGGTCATCGGGCGCCGCGCCTTTGAGGAATGGGTAGAAGAGCGCTGGCGTTTCTTCCCCGGCGCCTGGAACGTCGCCACGCGACGGGTGGCCTCGTCCCCCCTGGTGCCGCCGCCGCCGGCGCGGGCCGCGCTGCCTGCCCTCTCGGCGCTGTCGGAAGCGGCCGCAGCCGAGCCGGCCACGCGCGTCGACCGCCGCCCGCTGGCCGTGCGGCAGGCGCCGCTCACCCGCGAGCGGATTGCCGCGGCATTTTGTCAGACAGGCGGAAACCTGACGGCGGCCGCGCGCCGGCTGGGCGTGCACAAGGCCACGCTTTACCGGCACCTGAAAGCCCTGGGCATGACCCGTACCGACCTCGAAGCCATGGCTCAAGCCGGCACGGTGCCCTCGGAGTCAGGCCATGCTTGACGAGCTGGAGGCGTTTCTCCGCCGCTATGCGGGTCTGGCAGTGGTCGTTGTCTGGGAAGACGATCACGCGCCGGGCACCGAGATGGACCGTCTCCTGCGCGACATCGAACGCTTCGGACGCGTGCCGGTCTTTCGCCTTGCCCTGGCCGACTGCCGCGACTGGGCGCAAGCTCACGGCATTTACGGCTCGCCCGCCTTGGTCGTCTACTACCGCAGCCGCCCCCTCTTTCGCCTCATCGGGCGTGCCACCCCGGCCGAGTTGCTCCAGCGCCTGCGCGACTGCGGCCTCTGACGCCCGTCGCAGGCAACCCGTCGCACGCAACGCTGCGACGTCGCACGCGACGTCGCACTGCCCCGGATTGCAATCGGGAGAATTGAAAAAACTCGAATTATCAACGACTTACAGAGTTGGCACGCCTCTTGCTTACACTTGGTGGCGGAAGCCCTCCCCGCGCGGGGCGGCAAGCGACAACGCCAGCAGAAGGAGGTGAGCAACGATGGCTGACTTGTGGGAAACCATGGAGGCGCTGCGGCGCGAAATCGACCGCGCCTTTGAAGACTTTGGCTTCCGTACCGAGCCCTTTTTCCGCACTGCGTTTTTGCCCGGGCGTGCCGCACGGCGCTACCCGCTGGTCAACATTTACGCCGACCGCGACGCCCTCTATGTGGAGGCGCTGGCGCCAGGTGTGGATCCGGCCTCGCTGGATATCTCGGTGCTGCGCAACACCCTCACCTTGGCCGGGGAAAAGCGGCGGGTGCCGGAGGATGTCAGGCCTGAGGCCTTCCACCGCAGCGAGCGCGCCACGGGCCGCTTCGTGCGCACCATCGAGCTGCCGCTCGAGGTGGACGAGAACAACGTGAGGGCCGACTACAAAAACGGCCTGCTGGTGGTCACCCTGCCCAAGGCCGAACGTGTCAAACCCAAGCAAATTAACGTGCAGGTCTCCTAACCGCATTGTGCACAGGAGGAACGGCGATGGTAGAACGGACGGTGGCAACCCAGCAGACGCAGCAGGTGGCGCCCACGGCAGAAGGCACCCGGGAGCGGGAGCGCTACGTGGCGCCGCCGGTGGACATCTACGAGACCCCTGAGGGACTGGTGGTGATGGCCGATTTGCCAGGGGTGAGCAAAGACGACTTGGAAGTGCGCGTTGACAACCACGTGCTGACCATTCGCGGTCGGGCGCGGCCCGCGGTGCAGGCCGACCCCATTTACCGCGAATACGAGCTGGTTAACTTCTTCCGGCAGTTCGAGCTCACGGAAAAAATCGACGAATCCCGCATTACGGCAGAACTCAAGCACGGCGTCTTGACCCTCCACCTGCCCAAGGCAGAGGAGGCCAAGCCGCGCAAGATCGAAGTAAAAGTGGCGTAACAACTCGGCCTGGGCAGGCACTGTCCTGCCCAGGCCGCACGCAGAGGAGGAAAGAGGATGGCACAGTGGCTTCCTGTTCCATGGCGACAGGCGCTTTCGCGCCTGCGGGACGACATTCACCGCGTGCTGGACCGCTGGCTGCCGCGGCGCCGTGCGCCGGAGGATGAGGAATTCTGGGCGCCGTCGCTGATCATCGGCGGTGGACCCCTGATTGATCTCGAGGAAACCGACGACGAGGTCATCGTGGTGGCCGAGCTTCCCGGCCTGGACAAAGACGACTTCACCGTGGAAGTGACCGGCGACTACTTGGTGCTGCGCGGCGAAAAGCGCCGCAGCGCCGAAGAAAAAGGCCGGCACTACTACTACGCCGAGCGCAGCTACGGCGCTTTTGTGCGCACCGTGCCCTTGCCCTGCGAGGTAGACGCCGACCGCGCTACTGCCCGGTACAAAAACGGCGTCCTGCGCGTCACCTTGCCCAAGACCGAGCAGGCCAAGGCACGGCGCATCAAGGTGAAAATCCGCGGCTGAAACAAAAGGCAACAAGGAAAGGCTCGCTATGAAACGGATCCGGCTCGCGCATCAGGCACGTGTCTGTTTGGCCCTGGCCGCGGCAGTTCTGGCCGCTGCCGGCCTTGGCCGGCCGGCAGCGGCCCTGCCGGCCCAGTCCGAGGCCGTGCAGCAGCTGTCGCAGGCTTTTACGCAAGTGGCCAAGCAGGCCATCCCGGCCGTGGTCTACATCCAGGTAGAGAGGACCGTCGAGCGCCGCGGCCCTTTTGAGGACCCGTTTGATCTGTTTAACGAGGAGTTCTTCCGCCGCTTCTTCCGCTGGCGCTTCCCGCAGCAGCCGCGGCGCTTCCGGCAGATGGGGCAGGGCTCGGGCTTCATTGTCTCGCAAGATGGCTACATCCTTACCAACCACCACGTGGTGGGGGAAGCAGACCGCATCACCGTCAAGCTGGCCGACGGCCGCGAGTATGAAGCCAAGCTGATCGGCACCGACCCCAAGTCGGACGTGGCGGTGATCAAAATTAAAGACGACAACTTGCCCACCCTGCCCCTGGGCGACTCCGATGCCCTGGAAGTGGGCGAGTGGGTGGTGGCGGTGGGTAACCCCTTTGGCCTTGTCCACACCGTCACCGTGGGGGTGGTAAGCGCCAAGGGACGCAGCCGCGTGGGCATCGTCGATTACGAAGATTTCATCCAGACCGATGCCGCCATTAACCCCGGCAATTCGGGCGGCCCCCCTGCTCAACCTGCGCGGTGAAGTCATCGGCATCAACACCGCCATTTTCTCCCGCAGCGGTGGCTACATGGGCATCGGCTTTGCCATTCCCATCAATATGGCCAAGGTGATCCAGCAGCAGCTGATCACCCGGGGCAAGGTGGTGCGCGGCTATCTGGGGGTTCACATTCAGGACTTGACCGAAGACCTAGCCAAGTCGTTCGGGCTAGAGCGCAGCGAAGGGGTGCTGGTGGCCGACGTTATCAAGGACTCGCCAGCGGACAAGGCCGGGCTGAAACGCGGCGACGTCATCGTGGCCTTTGACGGCACGCTGGTCAAAGACGCCGCCCACCTGCGCAACACGGTGTCGCTCACCCCGCCGGGCACGAAAGCGACGGTGACCGTGGTGCGCAACGGCCGGCAGCTAGAGCTTACCGTGACGATTGGCGAACTGCCCGAAGAGATGGCGGCAGCGCCTGCTGAGGAAGAGCTCCTTGAGCGGCTCGGGTTTGCTGTCCAGGACTTGACCCCGGAGATGGCGGAGCGCTTCGGCTACGAGGAGGCGGAGGGCGTCATCGTCTCCGAGGTCGAGCCTGGCAGCCCCGCCGCCATGGCTGGTCTGCGCCCCGGGATGCTCATCCGTGAGGTCAACCGCACCCCGGTGCGCAACACGGAAGCGTTCCTGCAAGCCCTGGCCAAGTCAAAAGAGCGGGTGCTCTTGCTGGTCGAGTACCGCGGGGGCCACTCACTTCATCGTCATTCGCCTTGAGTGACGGACAGCGAGGATGCCAGAGAGGAGGAAGTCATATGGCTAAAGCCGTAGGAATCGATCTGGGAACCACCAACTCGGCCATTGCTTACATGGAGGGCGACCGCCCGACCATTATCCCCAACGCCGAAGGGGGGCGGGTGACGCCCTCGGTGGTGGCCTTCAAAGAAGACGGCGAGCGCCTGGTGGGGCAAATCGCCAAGCGCCAGGCGGTGCTTAACCCCAAAGCCACGATTTTCTCGGCCAAGCGCTTCATCGGCCGCAAGTGGGACGAAGTGCAGGACGAGATCAAGAACGTGCCTTACAAAGTGGTGCGCGGCCCCAACGACGCCGTACGCTTCGAAGTGCACGGCAAGCTCATCGCCCCGGAAGAGGTGTCGGCCATGGTGCTGCGCAAGCTGGTGGAGGACGCCTCCAAGTTCCTGGGCGAAAAGGTGACCGAGGCGGTGATCACCGTGCCGGCTTACTTCAACGACGCGCAGCGGCAAGCCACGCGGGATGCCGGCACCATCGCCGGCCTCAACGTGCTGCGCATTATCAACGAGCCCACTGCCGCGGCCTTGGCTTACGGCATGGACAAAAAGCAGCACCAAACGGTGATGGTCTTTGACTTGGGCGGCGGTACCTTTGACGTCTCCATCCTCGACGTCGGCGAGGGGGTGTGCGAGGTGCGTGCCACCAGTGGCGACACCCACCTGGGTGGCGACGACTTCGACAAGCGCATCGTCGACTGGCTGGCCGAGGAGTTCAAGAAAGAACACGGCATCGAGCTGCGCAAGGACCCGCAGGCCTTGCAGCGGCTGGTGGAGGCGGCAGAGCGGGCCAAGTGCGAGCTTTCGAGCGCGGCGCAGACGCAGATCAGCCTGCCATTTATCACCGCCGATGCCACCGGGCCCAAGCACCTCAACATGACCCTGACGCGGGCCAAGTTCGAAGCCCTCACCCATGACCTGGTCGAGCGCTGCCTGGGGCCGGTGAAGCAAGCGCTGGCCGATGCCAAGCTCACCGAGAAGGACATCGACGAGGTGATCCTGGTGGGCGGCGCCACGCGCATGCCGGCCGTGCAGGCGCTGGTAAAGCGCCTCACCGGCGGCAAGGAACCCAACATGAGCGTCAACCCCGACGAGGTGGTGGCGCTGGGCGCCGCAGTGCAGGCGGCGATCATCAAGGGCGAGGTCTCCGACGTCTTGCTGCTGGACGTGACACCGCTGTCGCTGGGAGTGGAGACGCTTGGTGGGGTGATGACCAAGATCATCGAGCGCAACACCACCATTCCGGCACGCCGCACCGAAATCTTCACCACCGCCGAGGACAACCAGACGGCGGTAGACATCGTGGTGCTGCAAGGCGAGCGCGAGCTGGCCAAAGACAACCGCATGCTTGGCCGCTTCCGGCTCGAAGGCATCCGGCCGGCACCGCGCGGCGTGCCGCAAATCGAGGTGACGTTCGACATCGATGCCAACGGCATCCTCAACGTCACCGCCCGCGATAAGGACACGGGCAAGGAGCAGAAAATCACCATCTCGGGGAGCACCAACCTCGACAAGAGCGAGATCGAACGCATGATCCGCGAAGCCGAGGCGCATGCGGCCGAAGACAAGGCGCGGCGCGAGGAGATCGAGCTGCGCAACCACGCCGACTCCCTGGCTTACCAGGTAGAGCGCACCCTGCGCGAGATGGGCGAGCAGGTGCCGCTGCACGAAAAGGCGCGTGCCGAACAGCTGGTGGCCGACGTGCGCACGGCACTAAAAGAGAACGCGCCGGTCTCCCGTATCCGCGAGTTGGCCAGCGACTTGGAGCAGATGCTGCACATGCTCAGTGCTTCTGCTTACCGGCGGGCGGGTGCGGCCGCCGGCAGCCGCAGCGCGGGCGGCGAAGACGTGGTGGATGCCGACTTTACCGAGAAGAAGTGACGCCTGGCGACCCCCGCCCCTTCGCCCGGGGTGGGGGTCTGGCCCCCGAGCGCACGGTGACGCTGCAAAGCGCGGCTCCCGAGGAGAGCAGGCATGGCTTTCAAGGACTACTACGCCATCTTGGGGGTGCCAAGGAACGCCACCCAGGAAGAGATCCACCGGGCATACCGCAAGCTGGCGCGCAAGTACCACCCGGACGTGAACAAGGATCCGGGCGCCGAGGAAAAGTTTAAAGAAATCGGCGAAGCCTACGAGGTGCTCAAGGATCCCGAAAAAGCGCGCCAAGTACGACCGCTACGGGGCAGCCTGGAAAGCAGCGCAGGAAGGCGGCACCCCACCACCGGGCTACGAAGAGGTGTGGTTCGATGTGGGGCCGCGGCGCCGGCGCCGAAGACCTCTTCTCCGGGTTTGGCTCGCTCTTCGAGCAGCTCTTTGGTACCGGCGGGCGCCGGGCCGGCCGCGGTGCCGGACCCCGCGGCTGGCAGTGGGAGTGGGTGGGCGCGGGGCGAGGACCGAGAAGCCCGCCTGGCGCTTACCCTGGAAGAAGCCGCGCGCGGCGGCCAGCGAGAGATCTCGCTCACCGATCCCGTCACCGGCCAGAGCAAGACGCTCATGGTTACCATCCCCAAAGGGGTGCGGCCTGGCCAGCGCATCCGCCTGGCCGGGCAAGGCGGACCGGGAACGGGCGGGGCACCGCCGGGCGACCTCTACCTCGTGGTCGAGCTGCTGCCGCATCCCACGTTCCGCCTCGAAGGCAAGGATCTCTACACCACAGTGCCCATTACCCCGTGGGAGGCGGCCCTGGGCGCGGAGATTACCTTGCCCACCCTGGAAGGGGCGGTGAGCGTGAAGATCCCGCCCGGCTCTTCCTCTGGACGCAAGATCCGCCTGCGCGGCAAGGGCTTTCCCGATCCGCGCACGGGGCCGGGGGACCTTTACGCTGAGCTCAAAATCGTCGTGCCCGAGCAGCTCACGCCCGAAGAAGCGCGGCTCTTTGCCGAGCTGGCCCCGGGTGTCGCACTTCAAGCCACGCCCGCGCTGAGGGGAGGGAGAGACGATGACGCGGATCGCCTGTCTGGTGCCCCGGCAGCGGCCGTGGAACCTTCTGACCCTGGAGGAAGTGGCAGCACGCTGCGGCCTCCACCCGCTGCTGGTGCAGCGTCTGGTGGCTTTGGGGGTGATCGACCCGGCCGAGGGCTATGCCGAGTTGTTTCCGCCCGAGGTCACACTCAAAATCCGCCGCGTGCTGCGCCTGCGGGCGGGACCTGGGCATTAACTACAGCGCTGCCGGGCTGATTTTGGATCTGCTCGAGCGCATCGAAGAACTCGAAGCTCGCGTGCAACAGCTGCAAGCCTACGCCATGCAGCCACGTGAAGAACAGCGGAGGTGAGAACCATGGACTTCAACCGACTGACTCAGAAATCCCAAGAAGCCGTACACGACGCCCAGACCAAAGCCCTGCGCTTTGGCCACGTGGAGGTGGACGGGGAGCACCTGCTCCTGGCCCTGGTGGACCAGGCCGAGGGGCTGATCCCGCGGCTGCTGGCCAGGCTGGACGTGCCGGTGGACGACTGCCGGGCTCAAAGGCGCTCCTGGAGCAAGAGCTCGGCAAGCGGCGCCCACGCGTGTCGGGGCCCGGGCGTGGAGGGCGGCAAGATCTACGTGACCCAGCGGCTGCAACCGCCTCTTGGTGCGGGCCGAGGAAGAGGCCAAGCGCCTGAAGGACGAGTACGTGTCGGTGGAGCACCTGGTGCTGGCCCTGATCGCGGAGGGCACCGACACCGACGCCCTCGGGCCGGCTCTTCGCCGCGCTACGGGGTGACGGCGCGAGCGCGTTCCTGGACGGCCCTGGAGGGCGGTGCGCGGCCACCAGCGGGTCACGAGCGCCACGCCGGAAGTGGCACCTACGAGGCGCTCGGAGACGCTACGGCCGCGGACCTCGTCAAGGAGGCCCAGGCGCGGCAAGGCAAGCTCGACCCGGTGATCGGCCGCGACGCCGAGATCCGGCGGGTGATCCAGGATCCTGTCGCGCAAGACCAAGAACAACCCGGTGCTGATCGGCGAACCGGGGGTGGGCAAGACGGCCATCGTGGAGGGGCTGGCGCAGCGGATCGTGCGGGGCGACGTCCCCGAGGGCTCAAGGACAAGCGCATCTTCGCGCTGGACATGGGGGCGCTGTCGCCGGGGCCAAGTACCGCGGCGAGTTCGAGGAGCGGCTGAAGGCGGTGCTCAAGGAGATCAAGGAGAGCGAGGGCCGGATCATCCTGTTCATCGACGAGCTCCACACCATCGTCGGGCGCGGGCGGCCGAGGGGCGCCATGGACGCCGCGCAACATGCTCAAGCCCATGCTGGCCCGCGGGCGAGCTGCACTGCATCGGCGCCACCACCCTCGACGAGTACCGCAAGTACATCGAGAAGGACGCCGGCCCTGGAGCGGCGGTTCCAGCCCGTGCTGGTGGAGCGAGCCGTCGGTGGAGGACACCATCTCGATCCTCCGGGGCCTCAAGGAGCGCTACGAGGTGCACCACGGGGTGCGCATCCAGGACAACGCCCTGGTGGCTGCCGCGGTGCTGCTCCACCGCTACATCACCGACCGGTTCCTGCCGGACAAGGCCATCGACTCTGGTGGACGAGGCCTGCGCCATGGTGCGCACCGAGATCGACACGCATGCCCGCGGAGCTCGACGAGATCGACCCGGCGCATCATGCAGCTGGAGATCGAGGAGGCGCGCTGCAAGAAGGAGAAGGACGCGCGCGAGCCAGGAGCGCCTGGAGAACTGCGAAGGAGCTGGCCGAGCTGCGGGCCAAGAGCCGACGCCATGCGCGCGCAGTGGCAGGCAGAGAAAGGAGGCCATCCAGCCGTCGCGCCACTGCGGAGGAGATCGAGCGGGTGCGGCGGAGCATCGAGCAGGCCGAGCGCGAGTACGACCTCGAGCGGGCCGCCGAGCTGCAAGCACGGCCGGCCTGCCCGAGCTGCGAGCGCCGCCGCAGGCCGGAGGAGGAGCTGCGCAGCGCCTGGGCGGCACCGGCTGCTGCAGGAAGAGGTGACCGAGGACGAGATCGCCGAGATCGTGTCGCCGCTGGACGGGCATCCCGGTGACGCGGCTGATGGAGGGCGAGACGCGAGAAGCTCCTGCGCCTGGACGAGATCGCTGCACCGGCGGGTCGTGGGGCAGGACGAGGCGGTGCGGGCTGGTGGCCGACGCCGTGCTCCGCGCCCGCGCCGGGCATCAAGGACCCGCGCCGGCCCATCGGCTCGTTCATCTTCCTCGGGCCCACGGGCGTGGGCAAGACCGAGCTGGCCAAGGCCCTGGCCGAGGCGCTCTTCGACACCGAGGAGAACATGGTCCGCATCGACATGAGCGAGTACATGGAGAAGCACACCGTGTCGCGGCTCATCGGCGCCCCGCCGGGCTACGTGGGCTACGAGGAGGGCGGCCAGCTCACCGAGGCCGTGCGGCGCAAGCCCGTACTCGGTGATCCTCTTCGACGAGATCGAGAAGGCGCACCACGACGTGTTCAACGTCCTGCTGCAGATCCTCGACGACGGCCGGCTCACCGACGCCCACGGGCGCACGGTGGATTTCAAGAACACCGTGATTATCATGACGTCCAACATCGGCTCGCCCTACCTGCTCGAAGGGGTGACGGCCCATGGCGAAATCACCGCGCAGGCGCGGGCGGCGGTGATGCAGGAGCTACGGCGCCACTTCCGGCCCGAGTTCCTCAACCGCGTCGACGAGGTGGTGCTCTTCAAGCCGCTGACCCTGGACGAAATCAAGCGCATCGTCGACTTGATGACGGCCGACTTGCGCAAGCGCCTGGCCGATCGCGAGATCAAGCTGGAACTGAGCGAGGCGGCGCGCGAGTTCATCGCCCGCCAGGGCTTCGACCCCGTCTACGGCGCCCGGCCGCTGCGGCGCTATATCCAGCGTGAGCTGGAGACCCGCATCGCCCGTGCCTTGGTGGCCGGAGAGGTGCACGACGGCGCCACCATCCGGGTGGAGGTCGAAGACGACCACCTGGCCATCGAGGTCGAAAACCCGCAGCACGCCGAGGTGGGCGTGTAAGGGCGCAGGCGGTTCTGCATCCGCTTGCCCTGGCAACCCGCGGCGGGGCACACCGCGGTGTGCCCCGCCTCGTTGCAAGGAGCCTTTCCAGGAGAAGGGGGGGTGTTTCCGGTCAAAGACACCATTCCCAGCCGCCAGCCGCCGCTTATGGTCTGGCTGCTGATTGCCGCCAACACCCTGGTCTTTCTCTACGAGCTGGGGCTGTCCGAAGCAGAGCTGGAAGCCTTTTTCTACCGCTTCGGCTTGGTGCCGGCGCGCTACACGCATCCCGAGTGGGCGGTGGTCTTTGGACTTCCCCTGGACGACTACTGGCCGTTTCTGACCAGCATGTTTCTGCACGGTGGCTGGCTGCACTTCCTGAGCAACATGTGGACGCTGTGGATCTTCGGCGACAACGTCGAAGACCGCATGGGCCCTTTGCGCTTTTTGCTCTTTTACCTTCTCTGCGGCCTGGCCGCCGGCCTGGTGCACTGGCTAACCAACCCCCACTCCACGCTGCCCACCGTGGGCGCCTCCGGAGCCATTTCCGGCGTTATGGGAGCATACTTTCTGCTCTTCCCCCACTCACGTATCATTGCCCTGGTGCCGGTCTTTTTCTGGCCGTTCTTTGTCGAAATTCCGGCCGTGTTCTATCTAGGGATGTGGTTTGTGAGTCAGCTCTTTAGCGGCGTGCTGTCGCTGGCCGCCGCCGGGCAAGTGGGCGGGATTGCCTGGTGGGCCCACATCGGCGGCTTTGCCGCCGGCATCGCCCTGCGCCCGTTCTTCGTACCCCCTCGGCGTCCCTTTCAGGACGACGAGTACGACATCGAGCGGGCCTTCATGCGGTGGTAAGCGCGACAAAGGGAGACACCCATGGGACCTTTGGACGTTTTCTGGCTGTTCTTCATGATCTCCGCCCTGCAGCCGATTCTGCGCCAGAAAATGCTGGAAGCGGCACGGCAGCGGATGCTGGCACGCCTCGAGCGGCAGCGCAACTCGCGGGTGATCCTTCTCGTGCACCGGCAGGAAACGATGAGCCTGCTGGGCTTTCCCGTCTTTCGCTTCATCGATGTCAACGACTCCGAAGAAGTCCTGCGTGCCGTGCAGATGACCGACAAGGACGTGCCCATCGACCTGATCTTGCATACCCCTGGGGGGCTGGTGCTGGCTTCGCTGCAGATCGCCCGCGCCATCAAAGACCATCCGGCCAAAGTGACGGTGTTCGTGCCGCACTACGCCATGTCGGGCGGCACGCTGATCGCCCTGGCTGCAGACGAAATCGTCATGTGCCGCCACTCGGTGCTCGGACCCGTCGATCCGCAGCTGGGGCAGTTTCCGGCCGCTTCGATCCTCAAAGCCGTGGCCCGCAAGCCGGTGGCCGAGCTGGACGACCAGACGCTGATTCTCGCCGATCAGGCCGAAAAGGCGATTGCCCAAGTGCGCGAGAGCGTGCGCGAGCTCCTTGGCGACCGCTACCCGGAAGAGAAGGCCGAGCAGCTGGCGCGCTTGCTTTCCGAAGGCACCTGGACGCACGACTACCCCATCACCTTTACCATGGCCCAGCAGCTTGGCCTGCCGGTGAGCGCCGACATGCCCAAGGAAGTGCTCCAGCTCATGCGCCTGTTTCCCCAGCCGGTGCGGCGCTCGCCTTCCGTGGAGTACTTGCCTATTCCGCGGCGCTCGGGCAACTCGGGGCGCCGGATGCACGACGTGCTGGGGGAAGCGCCATGAAACGCTGGTGCCGCTACTGTAAGCTCTTCACCCTTCCCGCGCCGGCCCATCCCGGCCGCCCCCGCGTCTGCCACATTTGCCAAAGGCCCTACGATCCCGGAGCCCCCTTGGAAACGGCGGCAACGGCTGCGGACCGCCAGGCCCCGCGGCCGGCCGCGGCGGAAGCTGGCGGGCACCATCGAGAAGGAGCGGGACGATGAGCGCGCCCGAGCACGTCTGTCCCTTTCTTGGCGAACGCAACAACGACCGCACTTTTTATCCCATGCCCCACCGGCGCAACGCCTGCTATGCCCGCCTGCGCTGGCGCTGGAGCTGGCGCCTGCTGCGCGGGGCGCTTTCCCCCGTCGCCATCGAGAAAGCGCACCAGGCGCGCTACTGCTTTGGCGAGTACACCGCCTGTCCTTACTTTCGCCTTCCAGAGACCCCACCGCCGCTGGTGAGCAACCACGAGGCCGCGCCATCTGTGGCGGCCACCCCCTACCCCGCCTCTGACGAAGGGCGCAGCCGGTCTTCGAGGGCAGTACGGTAGGCCTCTGGCACCTCGACTTGGGCGGTGCTGGCAAAAAACTGCTCGGCGGTGATGGTCCTCCCCGGGGCCGGCTGGAGCTCCGCTTCGGCCAGCTTCTGGCGCAGGAAGGCGTGGGCGTGGTCTAAGGCCTGCCGCACTTCTTCCTCGGACACGTCCAGGATGTGGGCCGTTTCGGCCACCGTGCACCCCTCGATGTCGTGCAACACAAACGCCTGCCGCCAGGTGGCGGGCAGCATGGCCAGCGTCTGGTTGAGGTAGCGCTGCAAGTCACGACTGGCCACCACTTCCTCCGGGGTGGGCATATAGGGGTCGGGAACCAGGTCTTCCAGCCGCAGCTTTTCGTCGGGTTGGTAAAATGCGTAGATTTCGTCGTCAGAGGTCTGGCTATCGGGCGGCGCTGGCTGCTCGAGGTGCAGCGCCGCCGCCCGTTCTGCCCGGCGCCGCCGCACTTCGCTGCGCAGTACCTCGACGGCAAGGCGCAGCAGCCAGCGGTCTCCCTCCAGGCGCGGCGGCCGCGTGTGCAGCTCGCGCGCGGCGCGCAGCACCACCGCGTCTACCACCTCCTCGGGGGTGAGGTCGCCCGGAAGCAAGTCGCCCGTGGCTTGCAGCACGGCAATTTCGCGGCGGGCAAAGTTGTAAAGCTTGTGCAGGTGCTGCTGAATGAGGACGTTGAGCAAGGCGCGCTCGCGCTCGGCAAGCGGCACTGACTCCAGCTTGAGCCGCTCCCGCAGCGCCTGCCGCCGGGCCGGCCGCCGCCAGAGGTGCTCCTGGCGCAGGAAGGCCTTGTGTTTTGCCAGCTGGCGCTCGAGTTCGGCAAAGGCCTCATGCAAGGCGGTCTCTACGTCGTCGCGCTCTTCGCGGGCCGACAGCACGCGCTTGGGCAGGTGCAGGGTCAGTCCTACACGGGCGAGCGGCCGCTGCGGGTGCTGGGCAACCACGGCGTGCAGGTACACGGCATCCGGAGGAAAATCGGCCACCTGCTCGGCCAGCGCCTGCACGTGGCGGGAGAAGACCTCCTGTAGCTGCGGCAAGCGTTGCGGTGGGATCTCTTTCCATTCCACGTTGTGCTGCATACTCGTCCCTCGTCTAGAGGCCTTTCCTGAAGACCATACCAGGAGGCGGCAGGCAGAGCAAACTCACGGTGCCGTCTCCCCCGGCGCCTTGGGGTTTCTGGCTCCGGCCGACGGCACCGGCGGCAGTCGCAACCGGCCCACCAGCCCCGCAGCCAGCAGCACCAGCAGTCCGGCCATCAGGAACGCGCTCCGATAGCCCACCCCCTGCGCCATGTAGCCGCCAATGAGGGCACCGGCAATGCGCGATACCCCCTGCACCGCGTTGTAAATGCCCATCGCCTCGCCGTTTTGCCCCTGAAGCGCCAGCCGCCCCACCAGCACCGGTCCCACTACGGCCAGCACACTCCAAGAGAGCCCAGCCAGCACGTTGGCCAGCACCAAGAGGCCCAGGCTGAGCGTCCGGATCGGCAGGAGCCCGAGCCCCCAGAGGCTCACAAAGGCCAGGCTACGCCCCAGAATCGCCCACCCGTGGGCAGCCTGCGGGCCGCGGCGGTGTGCCCAGCGCCCTACCGGCTCGTAGGCCAGCGTGGCCACCAGCATGCGCAGCAAGGAGAGGGCAAAAAATGGCCGCTGCGCCAAGTTGCACTTCCTGCTGCAAAAACAGCGGCAGCGGCGTAAAGACCATGGTGGAGCTAAAAAAAATCAGCAGCGTCGCGCCCAGGTAGAGGCGCAGCGGCGCAGGCACCAGCGCGCGTAGCTGGCGCAAGTGGGCCGGCGACAGGGTAAAGAGCAGCTGGCGCGGCAAGTAGAGCGCCCGCTCGATCAGCGTGAGGGGCGGCAGCCGCCGCGTCACCGTCACGTAGTGGTGGCGCGGCACGCGCGGCAAGGGCTCGGGAACGCTGGCGTAGACCCACCAAGCCGCCGCAAGCTTGGCGCCGGCCAGCAGCGCAAACAGCAGCCGCATACTGCCCGCCACAGACAACCCCTGCTGCAGCAGGGGAAGCAGCCAGGTGCCCGTTGCCAAGCCGACGATCCACCCCCAGCCGCTGATTTTGTTGAAAGTGCCAAAGGCCTCTTCCCAGCGCTCCTGCGGCACCGTCTCCATGATCAGCACCGAAGCAACCGGAGAGAGGGCGATGCTGAAGGCGCCGTACAGCAAGCATAGCGGCACCAGGGGCAACACAGCAGTGACAAGGCCCATCCCAAGCAGGCACAGACTGCTGCCCACGCACCCCACGATGAGAAACGGCCGGCGCACCTGCAACCGATCACTCCAGTGGCCCCACAGCACCGAGCCCGGCACCGAGGTGAGGGAAATGAGCGCGGTGAGAAGGCCCACCGGCCCCGCCTGCAGGTGGAAGACGTTGAGCAAGTAAAGCGGAAACAGCAGCGAAAAAATGGCTTCGCTGGCTTTGTATGGCGCCAGGGCGTAAAACCAGTGCATGTGGGGAAGCAGGCGCGGACGAAACCCTCGCATAGCAAACTGGCGCAGGCGATTTTGGTTCACGCGGCGCGATGCCGCCCATTGTGACAGACCCTGGACACGGGCGCAACACGCCCATTGCAGACTTGCAGCCCGCCTGATAGGATCCCGGTAGGCTTCGTGTTCCTGCCCACCCGTAGCTGTTTCTCGTGGCCGCAAGCGGCACCGCACTGCCGTGGCGCTTCCCGATGACACAGAAGGAGACCTGAGGAGATGGCGTATCGCATCCGCAAAGCCGCCGTCCTCGGCGCCGGGGGTAATGGGCAGCCAAATTGCCGCCCACCTGGCCAACGTCGGCATTCCCTCGCTGCTGCTCGACGTCGTGCCCACCACCCTCACCCCTCAGGAACAGCAGCAGGGCTTAACCCTGGACAGCCCGGCGGTGCGCAACCGCCTCGCCCGCCAGGGCATCCAGCGCGCCCTACAGGCCCGGCCGGCAGCCTTTTACACCCCGCAGGCGGCCGAACTCATCACCCCTGGCAACATGGAAGACCACCTTCCCCGCCTGGCCGAGGCCGACTGGGTCATTGAGGCGGTGACCGAACAGCTCGCGGTCAAGACGCAGGTCTACCAGGCGATTGCCCCGCACCTGGCCCCCACGGCCATTCTGAGCTCGAACACCTCGGGGCTCTCTATCGCTGCCCTCAGCGCTGCCTTGCCCGCCGACCTTCAGCGGCGCTTTCTTGGCACTCACTTCTTCAACCCGCCGCGCTACATCAAGCTTCTCGAGGTAATTCCAGGCCCGCACACCGAGGCAGCCGTGGTGGATTTCGTGGAAGCGTTTGCGCGGCGTGTGCTTGGCAAGGGCGTGGTGCGGGCCAAGGACACGCCGAATTTTATTGCCAACCGCATCGGCATTTACGCCCTGCTCTGTGCCATGAAAGTGATGCTGGACGAGGGCTACCGCGTGGGAGAAGTCGATGCCCTCACCGGGCCCGCTGATTGGCCGTCCGGCCAGCGCCACGTTTCGCACCGCCGACTTGGTGGGGCTCGACGTCCTGCTGCACGTGACCCAGAATACCCTCCAGGCGCTGCCCGATGACCCCCTGCGGCAAGTGATTCCGGAGCCCAACGTGGTGCAGCTTATGGTAGAGCGCGGCTGGCTGGGCACCAAAAGCGGGCAGGGGTTTTACAAAGCCGTTGACACCGACCGGGGGCGGGAATTTCACGAACTCGACCTCCATACCCTGACCTACCATCCCCCGACACGCCTGCAAGCCCCGTCGCTGGCGCAAGCGCGCGCCGTCGAAGACTTGCAGCAGCGCTTGCGGCTCCTGGTCTATGCCGATGACCGCGCCGGCCGCTTCCTGTGGAAAGTGACCAGCGCCACCCTTCTGTACGCCGCTCGCCTGATCCCCGAAATTGCCGACGACATCGTCCGCGTGGATCGGGCCATGCGGTGGGGTTTTAACTGGGGCCTGGGGCCGTTTGAGACCTGGGACGCCCTGGAAGTGCCGCGGGTGGCAGCGCGGCTGGCACAGGAGGGGCACACCCTGCCGCCGCTGGTGCAGGCGCTGCTCGACAGCGGCCACACCGCCTTTTATCAAGAGGTGCAGGGCACGCGGCGCTACTTTGACCTGGCGCAGCGGGCGTACGTGGCCGAGCCGGTAGCACCGCGCTGCCTGCGCCTGGCACCGCTCAAAGCGCAGCAGCGGGTGGTGTGCCGCAATCCTGGCGCCAGCCTGATCGACCTCGGCGAGGGGGTGGCCTGTCTTGAGTTCCATACCAAAATGAACACCATCGGTGCCGACATCGTGGCCATGCTGCAGCGCGCCGCCGAAGAAGTGGACCGGCGTTTCGAAGGGCTGGTGATCGGCAACGAAGGGGAACACTTTTCGGCCGGGGCCAACCTGGCCCTTATCCTGCTCGAGGCGCAAAACGAGAACTGGGACGTGCTCGAAGCGATGGTGCGCACGTTCCAGGAAACCCTGCTGGCGCTCAAGTACTTGGGCAAGCCGGTGGTGGCGGCGCCGTTTGGCATGACCCTGGCCGGAGGGTGCGAGGTGTGTCTGGCCGCCCACCGCGTGCGGGCGGCGGCCGAGACGTACATGGGGCTGGTGGAAGTGGGGGTAGGGTTGATTCCGGCCGGCGGCGGCTGCAAGGAGCTCCTCCTGCGGCAGCAAGAAGGCCTCCCGTCCGACGTCCACCTCGACCTGTTTCCGCTGGTGCAGCGCGTTTTTCTCACCATCGGCCAGGCCAAGGTGTCGGGCAGCGCCGCCGAAGCCAGGCAGCTGGGCTTCCTGCGCCCTAGCGATGGCATCACCCTCAACCGCGACGAGCTCCTCTACGACGCCCGCCAGGTGGTGCTGGACATGCTCGCCGAGGGCTACACGCCGCCGCGCCCGGCAAAGATCCGCGTGCTTGGCCGCACCGGCTACGCCAACCTCCTGGTGGCGCTCTACAATATGGAAATAGCCCGGGCCATCACCCCCTACGACCGCCACATTGGCCGCAAGCTGGCCTACGTGCTGAGCGGCGGGGACGTGCCCGAAGGCAGCCTGGTCTCCGAACAGCACCTGCTTGACCTCGAGCGGGAGGCCTTTCTCAGCCTGTGCGGGGAAGCCAAGTCGCAAGAACGCATGCGCCACATGCTGGAAACCGGCAAACCCTTGCGCAACTAAAGGAGAAACGTGATGCGTGAAGCCGTCATCACCGCTGCCGTGCGCACCCCGGTGGGGCGGGCGCCGCGGGGGGTCTTCAAAGACACCCGCCCGGACGACCTGGCCGCCCTCGTCATCCAAGAAGCCTTGCGGCGCCTGCCGGGGCTGGCCGCCGAGGAAGTGGAAGACGTGATCCTTGGCTGCGCCATCCCCGAAGGTCCCCAGGGCTTGAACATCGGCCGCATCGCGGCGCTCAAAGCCGGCCTGCCCTGCAGCGTCCCCGCCCAGACGGTGAACCGCTTCTGCGCTTCGGGCCTGCAAGCCATTGCCATGGCCGCCGAGCGCATCATGGCCGGCTTTGCCGACGTCATCCTCGCCGGTGGCGTGGAAAGCATGAGCATGGTGCCCATGGACCGGCTGCGGCTGAGCGCCAACCCGGAGCTGGCCGAGCGCTACCCTGAAGTCTATACCACCATGGGCCTCACCGCCGAGCTGGTGGCCGAGCGCTACCACATCACGCGCGAAGACCAGGACCGCTTTGCCTTGCAGAGCCACCAGCGGGCAGCAGCAGCCATAGAGGCCGGGAAATTCGCCGAAGAAATCGTGCCGGTGGCCACGCGCGTCGCCAGAGAGCAAGAAGACGGCAGCCTGCGCTTTGTCGAGCTGACCGTCGACACCGACGAAGGCGTGCGCCGCGACACCTCGCTCGAGGCACTAGCCAAGCTGCCGCCGGTCTTTCGCCAGGGCGGCACGGTCACCGCCGGCAACGCCTCCCAGACCAGCGACGGCGCCGCGGTGGTGGTCGTCATGTCGCGCGAGAAAGCGCAGGCCTTGCAAGCCCCCATGCTGGCCCGCTTCTGCGGCTTTGCCGTGGCCGGGGTGCCGCCCGAAGTGATGGGCATCGGCCCGGTGGCGGCGATTCCCAAGGTGCTGCAGCGCACCGGCTTGCGGCTGCAAGAAATCGACCTCATCGAGCTCAACGAGGCCTTCGCCGCCCAAGCCCTGTACGTCATGCGGACCCTCGAGCTCGACCCGCAGCGCGTCAACGTCAACGGCGGCGCCATTGCCCTGGGGCATCCCCTGGGGTGTACGGGCGCGCGGCTGACCACCACGCTGCTTTACGAAATGCAGCGGCGCCAGGCGCGCTACGGCATGGTCACCATGTGCGTCGGCGGGGGCATGGGCGCCGCCGGCATCTTCGAACGCCTGTAAAGGAAAACGGCCATGGCAACCCTTCCCCCCGGGGGTGGTTTTCTTCTCGGCCCCACAGACCCGCAGCACGTCTTCACCCCGGAAGACTTCACCGAGGAGCAGCGCTTGCTGGCCGCTACCACCCGCCACTTCGTGCTCAATGAAGTCCTGCCCCACCTGCCGGCTATTGAAGCCAAAACCCCCGGCCTCCTCCCCCGCCTGCTCAAGCAAGCCGGGGCCCTAGGGCTGCTGGGGGTGGAGATCCCAACGGCATACGGCGGCGCCGGTATGGGGCTGGCCAGCGGCCTGCTGCTTCTGGAGACGGCGGCGTTGGGTGGGGGCTCGTTCCTCGTCTCCCTGGGCGACCACGTGGGCATTGGCACCCTGCCGATTCTTTACTTTGGCTCCCCGGCGCTGCGCCAGACGTACCTGCCAGCCCTGGCCACCGGCGACAAGCTGGGCTGCTACGCCCTCACCGAACCCCAGGCCGGCTCCGACGCCCTGGCGGTGCAGACCACCGCCACCCTGGCGCCAGACGGCCGCCACTACCTGCTCAGCGGCACCAAGATCTTTGTCACCAACGCCGGCTTTGCCGACCTCTTTACCGTCTTTGCCAAAGTGGACCGCGCCCACTTTACGGCTTTTGTCGTCGAGCGCCAGGCACCGGGCCTCACCGTAGGCAAGGAAGAGCACAAGCTGGGCATCGTAGGCTCTTCCACCTGCGCCGTGACCCTCGACCACGTGCCGGTGCCGGTCACCCACGTGCTGGGGGAAGTGGGACAGGGACACCGCGTGGCCTTCAACATCCTCAACGTGGGCCGCCTGAAGCTGGGCGCCGGCTGCCTGGGGTCGATAAAAGTGGTCATGGCCCACGCCGTCCCCTACGCGCAGCAGCGCCGGCAGTTTGGCCGCCCCATCGCCAGCTTCGGGCTTATCCAGCACAAGCTTGCCGAGATGGCCTTGCGCGCCTACGCGCTCGAGAGCCTGGTGTACCGCACCGCCGGCCTGATCGAAGCGCGGCTGGCAACGCCTGCCCCGGCGGCGCCGGACGACCACGCCCGGCTCAGCGCGAGCATCGAGGAGTATGCCATTGAGTGCGCTATTGCCAAGGTGTTTGGCAGCGAGGCCCTCGATGCGGCAGTAGACGAGATGGTGCAGATCTACGGGGGCTATGGCTACATGGAGGAATTTCCCGCCGCCCGTGCCTACCGCGACGCGCGCATCAACCGCATTTTCGAAGGCACCAACGAGATCAACCGGCTGCTCATCCTCGACACCCTCCAGCGGCGGGCCAGCCGCAACCGGCTGCCGCTTTTTGACGCCCTGCAGCGCGTGGGCAAAACCCTGCTGGCGCCGCTGCCGCCGCTACAGGACAGCGAGGCAGCGCCGCTGCAGGTGGAGCAGCAGCTTGTCGAGCGCGGCAAGCAGGCCGTGCTGCTCTGCGCCGGGGCAGCCGTGCAGGCGTTTGGGACAGAACTGGCCGAGCAGCAGGAGGTGCTGGCGCTGCTGGCCGACATGATCATCGCCGTCTATGCGGCAGAAAGCGTGGTGCTGCGCACCCTGAAGAGGTGCCCGTCAGGAGAGGACGATCCGCGCTTGGCCGCCGCCCGCCTCTGGGGTCGCGAGCTGCCGCAGCGCCTCGCGCACCTGGGAAGCGCCGTGCTGGCCGCCTCGGCGCAAGGCGACACCCTGCAGACACAGTTGGCCGCCTTGCAGAAGCTGACCCGCGTCACGCCGGTCAACAGCGTGGCGCTGCGCCGCCGCATCGCTGCAGCGGCCCTGGCGGCACAAGGATACCCCTTTGGGTAAGATCGTGTCACAGCTAAATCGTTGCCGACCGTGTGGTTGCGCTGCTCCATGGCGATCTTTATAAGGCTACTCCATCGGAGAGCTCGCTACGATTTCGGCCTCTCCTTTCAGGCTGGCCTGTACGATCGTCCCGATGAACACACTGGCATCTAGAATCTCTAGCAACACCAGCCGATCCTGAGGATCAAAATGGACAATGAAGGGGGCCCAAGGTGCTCCGCGTGAGCAATGGGCGCCTCGGGCAAGACCTCGATTGTCAAAATATCCTCTTCACGGTCATATACGACCTTCATAACGCTCCCTCCGTACGGGATAAAACGTAATCACCACCTTGGTTTCGCCCTCTTCCCGATAGACAACGCGGAGCAAATGGCGATCGCTGACAGTTCTTTGGGCGATGAACCGCCCTCTTTCCTGAGGAATGACAGCTTGCGGCTGACGCAGTGTTTCCTCCACTGGTTCCTTCTTCACCTCGAACCCGTGGCGCCTGAGCACCTCGAATTTCTGCTCAGCATGGCGAGTATAACGAACTTTCATAACTTATGGCGCCATCGTTACATGGCTTTCACATACTTGTTCATCGCTAGTTCTTGGCAGGAAAGACAGGAGATAAACGCCTCCAAAGCATCCCTCGGGTAAGGGAGCAGGCGGGTTTTTCCGCGCTGGCAGGCGTCTTTAGCGACCGCTCGGGGGCCGCGGGCTGGCCCGTCAGGAGCGCCGCCAGCGCCTCGGGCTGGCAGCGAATACCCACGTAAAACGCGCCAAACAAAGCGTAATAGGCACTTGCCTCGTCAAAGCGCATTTCGTAAACCAGCTTCTTGAAGACCAGCGGATCGTCGGCAAACAGGCTCACGCCCCACTCCCAGTCGTCGAGGCCCGTTGAGCCGCTGATGATTTGCGTTACTTTGCCGGCGTACTTGCGGCCGATCATGCCGTGGCTGCGCATCAGCTCGCGCCGCTCTTCCATGGACAGGGCATACCAGTTGCGCGTTTCGCCGCGCTTTTTGCTCATCGGGTAAAAGCAGATGTAACGGCTTGGCGGAATGAGAGGGTAAAGGCGCGCCTGCATGGCTTCTTTCTGATACTCGAGCTCTTGCTGGTAGGCGCTCTCGTACTCCGCCGTTCCCGGTTGCAAGCCGGCGGCGGCGAGCTTGCGCTGAATCGGGCCAGTGACTTCGTAGAGAGCCAGCTCGATGACCGAGAGGTAGCCGTAGGTCGGCTGCAAGAAGCGGTAAAAGCCGCTGTGGCACAGGGACAGCTTGACGGCCTGAAGGGCTTCGAGGCTGGGGCGGAAGTGGACGAAGAGCAAGTCCCCTTTCTGTCCCAACACGCTGTAGCAGGCACTGCTGCCGGCTTCGGGCGCCTCTTGGGTCCTGAGCCAGGCACTCGCTTCAGCGGCAAGAGCCTGGCGCTCCGCCGCGGGCACCGCCTGCCAGCGCGCCCAGTCGACAGTATAGAGATCGTGCTGCACGTACCACCCTTCCAAGGTTTCCGGAACTTCCGACGTCCGCATAGGCCGCTCTCCCTCTTGGCAAAGGGTTTGCACCAGTATAGCAAGACCCTCCCCTGCCCTGCCAAGGCCGCTGCCTCAGGCCCCCAGGCACGGCGGTGGCCAGCCGAAGATGTTTTCGCAGATGGGGAATAGTTCCCGTGCCAGGTCGTTCTTCCTCGTCTAGGACAGGACTCTGCCCTGAACACCCTGTAAGAAGGAGAAAGCGATGCGATGTCTCGCCACACGTGTGGGAATCCTGCTGGCCGTGCTGCTCATTGCGGCGGTTGCCCTGCCTGCGTCCAGTGACGCGGCGCAGCGCAACCCCTGTAATCCCTGCGCCGCCAAAAATCCCTGTGCGGCCAAGATGAACCCCTGCGCGGCCAAAAACCCCTGCAACCCTTGCGCCGCCAAGATGAATCCCTGCAACCCATGCGCGGCCAAGACGAATCCTTGCGCCGCCAAGATGAACCCCTGTAATCCCTGCGCGGCCAAAAACCCCTGCGCGGCAGGGACACCGGCGGTTAAGCCGATTCGCAACACGCGCATCAAAGACCACGCGGCGCTGGTCGAGTGGGGCCGGAAGCTCTGGAACGATCCAAAACTGGGCAACTCCGGACTTTCTTGTAATAGCTGCCACGTCAACTATGCCCTGCTGAACCTCGACAAAGTCGGGCCTTTCCCGCACTACGTGAAGATGGTCGACGACATCGTCACCCTCGACCAGATGATCAACTTCTGCATGATCAACCCGATGAAGGCCAAGCCCCTCGACCCCAACGGCTTGGCGATGACGGCTTTGGCTGCTTACTACCAGCAGCTTGTAGCCGACTACAAAGCGGGGAAGGGAACGCAGGCGGCGGCGAAGATGAATCCCTGCGCCGCCAAAAACCCCTGCAACCCCTGCGCCGCCAAGATGAATCCTTGTAACCCCTGTGCGGCCAAGATGAACCCCTGCGCCGCCAAGATGAATCCTTGCAACCCCTGTGCGGCCAAGACAAATCCTTGCGCCGCCAAAAACCCCTGCAACCCCTGCGCCGCCAAAAACCCCTGCGGCGGGAAGAAGTGGTAAGGGAGGCCTTTCGAGGAGCCAGAAGAACCGTCTATAGTCTCGCCGCTGCCCGCCACACGCCGGGCGGTGTCTACCCGTGGCGGGCAGCGGCGTGGACCTGCATGCCGGTGCTGCCGCCGCACGTGTGCCCTCAGCCCTGAGCTGCACGCGGGCGGAAAACCGTGTTATCTTTAACCACGCCCCGAGAAGCGTCTAGATGCCCTGCCTCATGGCCACGGCGAGGCCATGAGGACAGCAGGGGAAAGACGTTGCGCGGCGTTCCCTGCCCGCCAAGGCAGGTGCGGGGCTGCTCACCCACACGCGCAGGAGGCCTGTACCGGCGATGACCACACCACGCCACCGCGTTGCCCAGCGGCTGGCACGCTTGTGCCAGCGGCTTGCCGAGCACGGCGTCGACGCCTATCTGGTGCCCTCGGCTGACGCCCACCTCAATGAGTACGTGCCCGCTTACCAGCAGCGCCGTGCGGCGATCACCGGCTTTACGGGCTCGGCCGGCGATGCCCTTCTCTGCCCCGGCCAGAGCCACCTGTTTGTCGACTCCCGGTATTACTTGCAGGCGGAAAAACAAGTCGATCCCTCGCTCTTTCGCGTGCACAAACTCGGCATGGCCGGCGAAGCCACCCTGGCCGAGTGGCTCCGGGTGCTCGAGCAGCAGCGTGGCAGCCTGCGGGTGGGCTTTGATCCTTTCACTCTCTCCCTGGAAGCCCACACCAGCTATCGCCAGGCCCCTGCGCGCCCCCGCTTCTGCCCTCGTGCCGCTCACCCCTAACCTCGTTGACGAAGTCTGGGAGGAGCGGCCAGCCCCCCCGGCGCAACCGATTTACGCCCTGCCCGACACACTGACGGGGCGCTCCGTGGCCGACAAGCTGGCTGCGGTGCGCGAGCAGCTGCATGAGGCCGGCGCCCAGGCGCTCATCCTGACCAAGCTCGACGAAATCGCCTGGCTCACCAATCTGCGCGGCAGCGACATCGCCTACAACCCGGTCTTCGAAGCCTACCTGATCGTCGAGCTCGAGACCGCCACCTGCTTCACGCGCGTCTCTCCGCCTTCCGAGGTGCAGCACGCCCTGCACGGACTGATCCGCTTCCTTCCCTACGACGCTTACGGCGACGCCGTGCGCCAGCTCGGCAGCGACCTGCAGCGCACCGTGTGGCTCGATCCGGCCGGCACGACGATGGGCACGCGCCTGCTGCTGCCCGAAGCGCAGCGCCTGCACCTGGCGCGCAGCCCCGTGGTGCTGCAAAAAGCGATCAAAAACGCGGTGGAAATCGCCTGCAGCCGCGAAGCCCACAAGCGCGCGGCGGCTGCCAAGATCCGTAGTCTGGCCGAGCTCGAGCGCCGCCTTGCTGCCGGCGAGCGGGTCACCGAGCGGGCTTACGCCGAGCTGCTCCATGCAGAGTACGCCCGCGAAGCGGGGTTCTGCGACCTCAGCTTTCCCATCATCGCCGCTGCCGGTGCCAACGGCGCCATCGTGCACTACAGCGAGGCCAGTCCCGAGGTGGAACTGCGCCCCGGCGAGCTGTTGCTCGTCGATTCGGGCATCCAACTTGGCGGCGCCACCACCGACGACACGCGCACCGTCAGCCTCGGCACCCCCACGCCCCGGCAACGAGAACTGTACACCCTGGTCCTGCGCAGCCACATTCGCCTGGCCAGCCAGCGCTTTCCCGAAGGCACCAGCGGGCACGTGCTCGATGGGGTGGCCCGGACGCTGCTGTGGAACGCCGGGCTCGACTACGGACACGGCACCGGCCATGGCGTGGGGGCGTTTTTGAATGTACACGAAGGGCCGCAGCGCCTGGCCACGCGCGGCAGCGAAGAACCCCTGCAGGCCGGGATGATCGTCTCCAACGAACCCGGCTACTACGAAGAAGGCTGGGGCGGCATTCGCTTGGAAAACCTCTACCTCGTCACCTACGACGACACCCTGCCCCCGCATCCTGGCGGCAAGCGGTGGCTGCGCTTTGACCCCCTGACCCTGATTCCTTTTGACAAGCGCCTCATCGACTGGCCGCAGCTCAGCGCCGCCGAGTACGCCTGGCTGGCCCAGTACCACCGCCAGGTCCTGGAAGTTATCAGCCCCTTGCTCGATCCCCCAACCCAGGCCTGGCTGCGCGACGCCTGTACCCTGCCCCCGCCAGAGCCCGCCGCCAGCCCCTGACCTCGCCCGCACCACGGGGCCATCGCCGTAAAGTTCGCCACTCTCCGTGCCGATAACAGAGAGCAGGTGCCGGACGACGTTTGCACGGGCGAGCCACGC
The DNA here is from genome assembly GCA_026005175.1 of Candidatus Tectimicrobiota bacterium. Taxonomy (GTDB): domain Bacteria; phylum Tectomicrobia; class Entotheonellia; order Entotheonellales; family Entotheonellaceae; genus BPKO01. The sequence goes on along the minus strand of BPKO01000002.1, from coordinate 58,423 downwards.
GGCCATGGCCTCTCACGACAACTACCACTACGGCCTTATCGGCAACTGCACCAGTGCGGCCCTGGTCTCCGCCGAGGCCAGCATCGACTGGCTCTGCTTGCCGTTTTTCGACTCTCCTTCGCTGTTTGCCAGGATTCTGGATGACGAAAAAGGCGGGCACTTTCAGATCCAGGGAGTCAACACCAAAGCCATTACCCAGCGCTACATCCAGGACACGGCCATTCTCAAGACCATTGTCGAAACGGCCGAGGGCTGCTTCGAGATCCACGACTACATGCCCAGGTACAGCCTGGGGCCAGGCAATTACTATTGCCCCTCGGAAGTCCACCGCGCCATCCGCGTGCTGAGCGGCCAACCCCGGCTGCGCGTCGACCTTGAGCCCCGGCCCAACTACGCCTTGGGCGGCGTGGTGTACGAGTTCTACGAGGAATACGTCAAGCTGATTTCCACCCGCGGTGGCTACATGAGCTACTACCTCTATAGCAACCTCGACCTGGAGGCCCTCGTGCGGGGCGAAGTCGTCACGCCGCCGCCTTACGCGTTCATCGTGCTGTCTTACCACGAAAAACTCGCGTCTTTCACCCCTGACCGCATTTACCACGAGCTGGAGAAGACCAAAGCCTACTGGCTCGACTACGTCGACCAGATCCACTACCCGTACCGCTACCGCGAGGCCGTGGTGCGCTCGGTGATCACCCTCAAGCTCCTCTCTTACCAGCGCACCGGGGCCGTTCTGGCGGCGCCGACCACCTCGCTGCCCGAAGTCATCGGGCAGCAGCGCAACTGGGATTACCGCTACTGCTGGATGCGCGATGGCGGCATGACCATCGACGTCTACGCGCGGGTGGGCGATTTTGAAACGTCTGCCCAGTTCATGCACTACATCATCCAGCGGCTTCCCCTCAAGAACGACCCCATCCACCTCATGTACAGCATCGACGGCCACCAAGTCGCCGACGAGCAGCTCTTGGACCACCTGGCAGGGTATGCCCACTCGCGGCCGGTGCGCATTGGCAACAACGCCCACCGCCAGCGCCAGAACGACCTCTACGGCAACCTTATCGAAGCGATCTATACGTTTTTGCGGTTTAACCACACCATCAAAAGCCGCGAGCGGGTGCAGGTGAACGAGGAGATCTGGACCCTGGTGCGCTCGCTGGTAAACCACATCCGCCAGGTGTGGCGCCAGCCCGACAGCGGCATCTGGGAGTTCCGGGGCGCCGAGCGCCACTTTACCCATTCCAAGCTGATGAGCTGGGTGGGCATGGACCGCGCCGCCAAAATCGCCGCTTTCTGGAGACGCACGCGCTACATCGACAGCTGGCGGGCCTTGGCCGAGGAGATCAAAGCCGACATCTTGCGCCACGGCTGGAACGATCAGGTACAGGCGTTTACCATGTATTACGGCTCAGACGCCCTCGACGCCGCAAGCCTGCTGATGCTTCACTATAATTTCCTGCCCCCGGACGATCCCCGCCTCGTCAGCACGGTGCAGCAGTGCTACCGGCACCTTGTCAAAAACGGCTTCATGTTTCGCTACCGGGTGGCCGACGACTTTGGAGAGCCGGAAAACGCCTTTATCGTCTGCACCTTCTGGCTGGTCAACGCCCTCTACCTAATTGGGGAGAAAGCCAAAGCGCGCGAGCTCTTCGAGCACATGCTCAAGTACCGCAACCACGTGGGGCTGCTCTCCGAAGACATCGAGGTGTACTCGGGCCGCCTCACAGGCAACTTCCCCCAGGCGTACTCGCACCTGGCCCTTATCCAGTCGGCCTTCGTTCTGGAAACGGCGTACAACTGGCTGGACAAGGACGCCTCGTGCAACGGCGGCGAACCGCTCAGGTAGGCCCTGCGGCTGCCCGGGCCAGTGCTGCAAGGAAAGACCGGTAGGCGGCAGGCCCCCCTTCCTCCCAGGCTTGAAGGAGTGCCGTGCCTACCACCGCGATGTCTGCCCAGCCTCTAATGCACTCGAGGTCGGCGCCGCGGCGCAGGCCAAAGCCCAGCGCCAGGGGCAGCGGCGTTGCCTGGCGGCAGCGGTGGAGGAATTCCTGCACTTGGCGGTCCACCGCAGTCTGCTTGCCGGTCACCCCTTTGCGGGCCACGCAGTAGACAAAACCGCGGGCAAAGCGCGCCAGGTGGTGCAGCCGCGCCACCGGGGTGAGCGGGGTCATCAGGACAATGGGGGCCAGCCCGTACGCCTCGGCGCACGGCCACAAGTCGCCCGCTTCTTCAGGCGGCAAGTCAGCGATGATAAAGCCGCGGCCGCCGTGCTCGGCCAGGCAGGCGCAGAAGCGCTCGTGGCCCATCTGGAAGATGCTGTTGTAATAGCCCATCATCAGCAGGGGAAAGTCAAAGGCGCGGGCCGCGCGCTGCATAAAGGCAAAGTACTGCTCCCGGGTCATTCCCCCGGCCAGCGCCTGCTGGTTGGCACGCACAAACACCGGCCCGTCGGCAATCGGCTCGCTAAAGGGCAGCTGCAGCTCCACCAGGTCCACTTGGGCCTGCTGCATGGCTTCGAGCATCTGCCAGTTGGCTTCCAGCGAGGGGTACCCGACCACCGCGTGCCCCATGAGCAGCAGCGCCTTGTGGCGCTGGCGCTGGCGAATGTAAGCTTCTAAAGATGCCATGCCCTCAGTCGCCCTCCTCATCGTAGCGGCGCACACGCTGGCGCAGAAAGTCACGCCAGGCGCGGTCGCCCAGGGCTTCGGCAATGGTGAAAATGTCCTTGTCGCCGCGGCCCGAGAGGTTGATGAGCACCACCTCGTCGCGCGCCAACGCCGGTACTTCGTGCAGCGCCACGGCAAAGGCGTGCGCGCTTTCCAGCGCCGGCACGATGCCCTCAGCGCGCATCACCCGCTGCAAGGCCGCTAGCACCTCGGCGTCGGTCGCCGCCTCAAAGCGCACCCGCCCGCACTCGTGCAGGTAGGCCAGAATAGGCCCCACGCCGATGTAGTCCAGCCCCGCGGCCACCGAATGGGTCGGCCGCATCTGGCCTTCGGCATCTTGCAAAAAGTACGTCTTGTAGCCCTGCGCCACGCCGGGCCGGCCCTGGCCGTAAGCCAAGCGGGCGGCGTGGCGGCCGCTGTCGCGGCCGTGGCCGCCGGCCTCCACCCCCACCAGCTCGACTTCGGGGTCGTCGAGAAATCCGGCAAAGATGCCCGAGGCGTTTGAGCCGCCACCCACGCACGCGTACACGCGCCGGGGCAGGCGCCCGGTGCTGGCCAGCACCTGCTCGCGCGCCTCGCGGCCGATGATCGACTGGAAGTACGTGACCATCTGCGGAAAAGGGTGCGGCCCGCACACCGTGCCCATCACGTAGTGGGTGGTGTCCATCGATTCGGCCCAGTCGCGCAGGCAGGCGTTGATGGCGTCTTTGAGCGTCTGCGTGCCCTCTTCGACCACCACCACCTCGGCCCCCAGCTGCTGCATCCAAAAGACGTTGGGCCGCTGCCGCGCCACGTCGACGGCGCCCATGTAAATGGTGCAGGCCAAGCCCAGGCGCGCCGCCATGGTGGCAGTGGCCACCCCGTGCTGTCCGGCCCCGGTTTCGGCAATGACGCGGCGCTTGCCCATGCGCCGCGCCAGCAGGCCCTGCCCCAAGACGTTGTTGATTTTGTGGGCACCGGTGTGGTTGAGGTCCTCGCGCTTGACGTAGATCCGCGCCCCGCCCAGCTCGCGGCTCAGGTTCTCCAGGGGGGTAAGCGGCGTCGGGCGCCCGGCGTACGTGGCAAGAAGCGCCACGTACGCCTCCCAGAAGGCAGGATCGGCCTGCGCCTCGGCAAAGGCGGCCCGCAGCTCGGCGATGGTCTCGTGGAGCACTTCCGGAATGAAGGCCCCGCCGTAAGCGCCGTAGTAGCCTTCCCGTCCAGGAGCAAACTGAAACAGCTCCGCGTACATCGTTTCCTCCCCCAAAGCCGCGTTTACGCGGGCAATTGTCCTCTACCGCCGCGGCGTTGTAAAGGGTTGTCCGGCTGCCGCCGCTGTGGTAGCATGCCGGCAAGGCAAGAGGAGCCGCCTTATGCAGACGCTAAAAGATCGGGCGTGTATCGTCGGCGTGGGAGAAACCGCCTACACGCGCGGCTCGGGAAAGTCCGTGCTGCGCCTGGTGCTGGAAGCGGCACGCTACGCCATTGCCGACGCCGGCTTGCAGCCGCACGACATCGACGGCCTGGTGCTGAGCGCCCACTACGTAAATCAGGAACAGCTGGCTGCCAACCTGGGCATCCCGGACCTGCGCTACGCCACCACGGTGCAGATGGGAGGCGCCAGCCCGGTGGCGGCTTTGCAGAGCGCGGCCATGGCGGTGGCCTGCGGGCTGGCCACCCACGTGCTTATTCCTTTTGGCTGGAACGGCTTTTCGGAAACGCCGGTGAAGCGGCGCAGCAGCGGCGGCAAGACTTACAGCCTGCGCCCGCCGGAAAACGCCATGACGGCTTCGGTGCGCAACTACTACGCGCCTTACGGCGCCGTGGCGCCAATGCACTACTACGCCTGGCTGGCCACCCGCCACCGCCAGCTCTACGGCACCACCGACGAGCAGATGGCTGCCGTGGCCCTGGCCTGCCGCGAGCACGCCCAGCACAATCCCAAAGCCTACATGTACGGCCGCCCCTTGACCCTGGAAGACTACCTCAACTCGCCCATACTGGCTACCCCCTTTCGCGTCCTCGACTGCTGTCTGGAAACCGACGGCGCCTGCGCCGTGGTGGTGACCAGCGCCGAGCGGGCGCGCGACTTGCCCCACGATCCCGTCTACATCATGGGCATTGCCGAAGGCCATCCCCTTCCGGCCGACGACCTTGCCAACCGCGCCGACCCCTTCGCCATTGGCCTCAGCTACGCCGCCCCCAAGGCGTTTGCCATGGCCGGCGTTTCGCCCCGGGACATCGACTTCGTCGAGATTTACGACTGCTTCACTTACGTGGTGCTGCTGCAGCTCGAAGCCCTGGGCTTCTGCCGGCGCGGCGAGGCAGGCCCCTTTGCCGCCGAGGGGCGCCTGCGCATCGACGGCGACCTGCCCTGCAACACGCACGGCGGGCTGCTGTCCGAAGCCCACGTGTGGGGTCTCAACCACGTGGTGGAAGCCACCCGGCAGCTGCGGCATGAAGCACCGCTACAAGTGCGCGACTGCGAGCTGGGCCTGGTCACCGGCTGGGGAGACTTCGGCGACGGCAGCCTGGTGATTCTGCGGAGGTAAGCGATGGGCGAGTACGGCAAGCCGCTGCCGCGTGGCGAGGGCTACCACGGGGACTTCTACCGGTTCTGCAAGCAGCACGAGCTGCGCTTCCAGCGCTGTGCCGACTGCCAGGCGTGGCGCCACCCGCCCCGCGAGTGCTGCCCGCACTGCGGCGCTTTTGCCTGGCGCTGGGAGCAAGTCAGCGGCAAGGGCCAGGTCTATAGTTGGACGGTGGTGCAGCGGGCTCTCCATCCCGCCTTTGCCGAGGACGTCCCCTACGCGGTGGTAATCGTAGAGCTGGCAGAAGGGGTGCGCCTCGTCTCGCGGGTGCTCGACCTGCCTCCGCAAGAACTGCGTCTGGGCCTGCCGGTGGAAGTGGTTTTTGTCGACGTGACCCCCGAAGTCACCCTGCCCATGTTTCGCCCGTGCCGCTGAGGCAAGCCGCTCCTTACGAGGCGCTCTCACGGCCGCTGCGCGCCAGGTAATCCTGCTTGGCTTTCTCGATGGCCTGGCGGCGCAGGGCAACGATTTCGTCTTTTTTCTGTGCCGCCCATGCCGCCGAGGTCTGCAGGTTGACCAGCGAGCCCTGAAAGTACGGCTTGACGTAGCGGGCAATGAGCTCGTAGCTGCGCAACACCTGTTCCCGCGTTGCCCACTCGGTGGCCTGGACCAAAAAGCCGCCAAAGCCGCCGCTTTCTTCGTCAAGTCGCTTGATGTGGGCGATGAGGTCGTCGGGGGTGCCCACGCACCAGGCCCCGCGCTCGACCATCTTGTCGATGATTTTGTCCATGGGGCCTTCGGAAGTAAACAGCCCCAGCGTCTGCTCGAAGTACTCGCGGTGGTAGCGGCCGGCGCCGTGGCGGGCCTGCGCCATGGCCTCCTTGCGGCTTTCGGCCAGGTGCACGTGCACCACCAGCCGCCACTCCTCGCGGCGGACGGTCTTGCCGTGGCGTGCGGCCGTCTCTTCGGCGATCTCCCAGAACCGCCGCAGGTTGGGCGCGGTGCCGGGATCGCGAATGACGCTCACCGAGAGCACCCCGATGCCGTGCTTGCCGGCCAGCTCCATGCCCACCGGCGACTGCGCCGCCGCCACCGCTACCGGCATGTGCGGGCGGGTGTAAGGCCGCAGGTGCGGCAGCGCCTCGCGCAGCACGAACCAGTCGGACTCGTAAGTAATGGGCTCGGTGGTGGTCAGCAGGCGCATGATGATGTCCAGGGCTTCTTCCATGCGCCGCCGCTGGCACAGCGGATCAATGCCCAGCATGTAGGCATCCGAGCCCAGGGCGCCCGGCCCCACCCCGAGCATCACCCGCCCGCGGGTCAGGTGGTCAAGCAGCACCATGCGGTTGACCACCATGAGGGGGTGGTGGTAGGGCAAGCTGATCACCCCAGTGCCTAGCTTGATGTGCTTGGTGCGTTCGGCCGCCGCGGCGATGAACACCTCGGGCGAGGAAATGATCTCCCAGCCGGCGCTGTGGTGCTCGCCGATCCAGGCCTCGTCAAAGCCCAGCTCGTCGAGCCACTCGATCAGCTCGAGGTCGCGGGCCAGGGCAAGGGTGGGGTCCTCACCCAGCGGGTGAAACGGCGCCATAAAAATTCCGAACTTCAGTCTCTCGGGCAACGTCATACGCGCAGTCGCTCCTGTGGCTGGCAAGCGAGGCCGACTACATCACGGGCCAGCGCGGGGCAAAGTGGATGCCCGTGCGCTGCAAGAGCCGCTCGCCAAGGGTTTGCACCTTACAGATGAGTTCCCACTCATCGATATAGCACGGACGGGCTTCGCGCACCACCACGCGGCCGTCGACGATCACCGTGTGCACGCTGCGCCCGTCGGCGTTGTACACCAGCGAGTTGACCGGGTTAAAGAGCGTCCGCCACTCGGGGCGGCGGGTGTCAAAAAGCACCAAATCGGCCTTTTTGCCCACCTCGATGGAACCGATTTCCCGCTCTAGCCCCAGGGCGCGGGCACCCTCGAGGGTAGCCAGCTCCAGGGCCAGCTCTGCCGGCACCACCGCCGTGGTGCGGCGGGCGTCTTTGTACACCACCGCCACCAGGTACATGGCCCGCAGGGTTTCCAGCAAGTTGGAGTTGTTGCCGGCGTCCGTGCCCAGGCTGACGCAGATCCCGCGCGCCACCATCTCGGGCAGCTTGGCGGTGGCCGTCATTCCTGAGCCCATCTTCAACGCCGCCGTAGGGCACATCACGGTTTTGGTGCCGCTGCGGGCGATGGCCTCGATTTCCGCCTCGTCGAGGTCAATAACGTGGGCCAGCAGCACGTTGGGGCCCAGCACCCCGAGGTCGTCCAGGTACTGAACCGGGCGCTTACCGTAGTCGGCCAGGTAGCGCTGCACGGTGGCCGGCCGGTTGGCCTGGTGCAGCGTCATGCCGGTGCCGTAGCGGTCGGCCAGAGCCTTGGCCGCCGTAAGCAACTCGTCGGAGCAAAAGGCAGCGTCAAAAGGCATGGTCCAGGCGCGCACGCGCCCGTCGAGCTGCCCGTGGTAGCGCTGCAGGGTCTCCTCCATGCGCCGGATGGCCGCTTCGGTGGTGTAGACGGGGAGGTGAAAGGGGTTGGGCCGATCCACCACCTGCTGCCCAACCACGATGCGGCACCCGCTTTCGGCGTAGGCCTGCAAGCAGGCATCGAGGTACTTCGTGCTGCCGGGGTCGAGGAAACAGGTGGTACCGTACTTGAGCAGCTCGGTAATGCCAAGCAGCGACGTGTAGTACTCGTCCTCCTCGTTCATCGCCCCTTGCAGGGTAAAGACGTGGGCCAGGTAGACCATGGGATCGAGGTCGTCGGGGAAAATGCCGCGGGTGGCATGGGCGTAGCTGATGTGCATGTGATTGTTGCAGAACCCGGGGGTCACCACCATTTCCCGTGCGTCGATGACCTCCTCGGCCGCCACGTGGCGCAGCGCCTCGGCTTTGTCGACGTGGGTGATGTACTGGCCGTCGATGACCACGGTGGCGTCGCGAAGGATGCGGCGCTGCGGGTCAAGGGTGATGAGATAGCGGGCGTTGTCGATTTTGAGAGTGGCCATGGGGAACCTCGCCTTCAGGGGGCTTCGATGATGTCATGGAACGTCTTTCCTGGCGGCATCAGCGGCAGGCACTCTTCGTAGGGGGTGACGAGCTCCACAAAGTGCGGCTCGCGGTGGGCCACCATGCGGGTCAGGACGGCCGGTACGGCTCCGGGCGCAGTGAGGCGGTCGACGTGGGCAAAGCCGCTGCTGCGCGCCAGCAGCGTCCAGTCCTTGCGCCGCTTGATCACCCCCGTTTCCCGCCCCTGGTAGAAGCGGTGGTTCCACATGCGCACGATGCCGTAGCCCTCGTTGTTGACGGCCAGGACCTTGACCGGCAGGCCATATTCGCTGATGGTCTCCAGCTCGGCTTCCGAAAAGCGCAGGCTGCCATCGCCGGCCAGGCAGATGACCAGCGCCTCGGGACAGGCCAGCTGGGCACCGATGGCCATCGGCAAGCCCGAGCCCATGGCGCCCTGGCCGCTGGAGGTGAGAAACTGCCACCCCGGAGCCAGTCTGAGGTACTGGGCTGCCCACATTTGGTGGTCCCCCACCTCGGTGGTGTACACCACGGGTTGGCCGCTTTGTGCCGTGTGCTGCTCCACCACGGTATTGAGGACTTCCAGCACGTGTTGCACCTGCAGCTGCCCCGGCCGGCGCACGTACGTGGAGGGATGGGCCTGCGCCACGGCAGCGGCCTCCGCGTGCCAAGCGGCAAAGTCCAGCTTGCTCCCCTGCAAGCGCTGGCACAGGGCGGCCAGGGTATGACGCAGGTGGCCAACCACGGCGAGCTTGCGCTCCGGCAAGACCTTGCGGATCTGCGCCGGGTCGATGTCAAAGTGGATGAGCTGCCGGGCGTGCGGCGCAAACTGCTTGGGATCGCCGGTGATGCGGTCGTCAAAGCGGGCACCAAAAGAAAGAATGAGATCGGCATGGTGCACCAGCCAGTTGGCCACGTAAAACCCGTGCATGCCAAGCATGCCGTAGTTGCACGGGTGGGCGGTGGGCACGGCCGCCTTGCCCGGCAAGGTGTGCACCAGCGGGCAGGGAACCAAGCGGAGAAATTGCTCAAGGAGGGGCTGCGCCCCAGCCAACACCACCCCGTAGCCGGCCAGCACCACCGGCCGCTTGGCTTGCTGCAGCTGGGCAATGACCTCGTCGAGCACCGGTGCCAGCGAGGACCCTTCCGGCTTGCCGGCCTCACCGTGCAATGGGCACGGCAGCGCAGGCGCCGGCCAGGAGGCCGGCGCCTGCTGGGCATCCTTGGTAAAGTCGATGAGGACCGGCCCCGGCCGCCCGGCCCTGCGCCAGGCGAAAAGCCTCGCACACCGCCTCGGCGATGTCCTCCACCCGGTAGAGGTAAAAGGCCTTTTTCACCACCGGGGCAGCAATCTCCGTGATGTTTGTCTCCTGGAACGCGTCGGTGTGGCGGGCGAACGTCGGCACCTGGCCGGTGATGACCAGCAGGGGAACGTGATCGCGCTGGGCATCGGCCAGCGGCGTCACCACGTTTGTTGCCGCCGGACCAGAGGTCACAACACACACGCCCACCTTGCCCGTCGTCCGCGCATAGCCCATGGCCGCCCAAGCCGCCCCCATCTCGGTCTGCAGGATCCGTAGCTGCAGCGACGCTTCGGCCTGCAGGGCGTCCATCGTTTCCATGATCGCACCGCCGGTGACCCCCATCACCTGCGCCACCCCATGGGCGCGCAGCAGGGCCACCAGCAGGTCGGCCCCCCGATCTCGAACGCGTGGCACCGGAGCAGGCGTGGACATCAGACACTTGCCTCGCTGTCTAGAGGGCGCACGGCGGTTGGCTTCTGCACCATACGGCATCTCTTGGCCAAACGCAACGGCAAATTTGCGTGGGGCATCGCGTCCGGCCTGCTATACTCCTGCAGGCGACGCTGGCAGCAAGACGCAGGCAGGAGCATCCCATGTTTCGAAAGGTTCTGGCCGCCACGGGCGGCTCGCCCTGGTCGAGAAACGCCGTGGCCACCGCCATCCGCCTGGTGGCCGCGACAGGCGGTGAGCTCTTTGTCGCCCACATTCTGGAAGACGACCCCCAGTACCAACCCCTGGCCGCCAGCGCCGACCCGCAGCTGCGCCAGGAAATCGAAGCCACCGGACGAGATATCCTGGCGCAGGCCGCCCGCCAAGCCGCCCAGGCGGGCGTGCCTTACCAGACCCTGTCGGCTTGGGGAAGGATTCCCGAGCAGATCGTCCGCCTGGCCGCCGCGCACGGCTGCGACCTCATCGTCATGGGCACCCGGCATTTGACCGGCGGCAAGCGGCTGATGACCGGCCGCATCTGCAATGCGGTGATTGCCACCGCCCCCTGCCCGGTGCTCGTCGTCCCCCTGGTGCAGGAAGCGTAAGCGGCCTCAGGCCGGGGGCTGGTGCTCTGGCCGCAGCAAGTCGAGCACCGTTTTGACCGGGGTGAATGTGTGCAAGGGCACTTCGACAAAGACGGTGTTCCAGTAGGCCATGCCGCCGTTCCACAGGCCGGGGAGCTCGAGGGCTTTGAGGGGCCGCCCTTCGTGCGAGCGCACCGTGATGATGCCGGCTTCCGGGTCGGCAAACTGCCGGAGGTCAAACGGGCGCCCCAAGTAGTCGCGCACGCCACACACCATGTCCACGGGATTGAAGTGGGTCGAGGCTTCGACAATGGCCCGCTGCTCGGCAGAGGCCATATCGACTTGCGACAGCTCCACGATTTGAAGCGAGAGGGTGCCGTCGGCCAGCTCCACCCAGAAGGGCCCCCCGCCCGGCTCGCCGGTGTTGGGCACCATGCCGCAGACCCGTAGGGGCCGGTTTAGCTTGCGCCACAGCAACTCCTGCTGGGCCGGCTGCGGCCGCTGCGCCAAGTCTGGGGGCAGCGCGAGCCAGAGCCGCTCGCGGGCAAAGGCGGCCATTTCGGCCAGCAGGACCGCGTCGACGTCGCCGCGTGCCAGGCGCCGCAGATAGGCAAACACCCTCTCCTGGAGCGTGACGAGGTAGCCGGCCAGCGCCTTTTTGTAGATGTAAGTCTCCGCCTTGAGGTGGTCGGGCACCACGTTGTCGATGTTCTTGATGAACACCAAGTCACCTTGCAAGGCGTTGAGGTTGTCGAGCAGCGCCCCGTGACCAGCCGGGCGAAACAGCAGGCGCCCTTGTGCGTCGCGAAACGGCCGGTTCTCAAGGTCGACGGCCAGCGTATCGGTGGCCGGCTGCTGTTCAGAAAGGGTGACTTCGTAGCGCCTGCCGTCGCGCTCGTAGCGGGGCCGCACGCGCGCCAGGTACGCTTCCACGGCACGGCGATGGGCCGGCGACACGGTAAAGTGAAGCCGTGCCAGGCCCTGGCGGTCGCAGGCATAGGCGGCGGCTTCCACCAGGTGCTCTTCGAGCGGGGTGCGGCAGTGGTCCGCATAGCGATGAAACTTGAGCAGGGCCTTGGGCAGGTGGGCGTAGTCGAGGCCCTGCGGAAACAGCAGGTAGGCCAGGACCTCGCGGTACTGCCCTTGCGCCCGCAGCCGCTCGAGGTCGTAGCCGTCTCGCGCCAGAACCGCACGCAAATCGTCGTAGAAGGCAAAGCGCTCGAGATTCCTCCAAAAGCGCAGGAAGTCCTGGGCCGCTCGCTCGCCGACGGCGGCCTGGCGCTCGACGTCTGCCAGCGCCGGACCCTGGTGGTAAAAGGTGAGCAGCAGCTGGAACATGCGGCTTGCCGCCCCCGACGCCGGCACGAACTTCATCGCCCTGCCTGCCGCCGCAGCCGCTTCGTACGCCGCCGCCAGGCGCGGTAGCTCTTCCGGCGCCAGGGCAGTGATGCCGTCACCCAGGGTACAGGCCCGTCGCAGGCGCACGGGAGGAATTCCGCGCTCAAAGCGGGCGATCTGGGCCAAAACGGCCTCCTCGCTCAGCCCGCGGGCACGAAGCTCGGCCAGGTCTTCCGCACTGAAGCGCCACTGCCCCATCGGCTGGGCCTCACACCACGCGGGCGTAGAGGTCGTAGGCTTTGGCAGCGGTGATTTCGACTTCCACCAGCTCTCCGCTCACCGCCGGGCCTTCCACGTACACGACGCCGTCGATTTCCGGGGCCTGTCCCGGCAGCCGCCCCACCGCCGCCCGTCCGGCAAAGGCATCCTGGTCGATGAGGACGCGGGCGCGCGTGCCCACCAGCTGGCGGTGCTTCTGCCATGAGATCTCTTGCTGCAGCGCCATCACCTGGCGGCGGCGGCGCGCTGCCTCGCGCGCCGGCACCTGCTCGGGCATGGCGTACGACGGCGTGCCTTCTTCCCGGGAGTAAGTAAACACGCCCACGCGGTCCAGGCGCGCCCGCTCCAAGAAGCGCAACAGCTCGTCCACATCGGCCGGCGTTTCCCCCGGAAAGCCGACGATGAAAGTGCTGCGGATCACCGCCTCGGGCATGCGGCTGCGGATGGCATCGAGGAGGCGATAGAGCGAGCGCTGCGTGTAGCCGCGCTTCATACGCCGCAGCACGCGGTCCGAAGCGTGCTGCATGGGCAGGTCAAAGTACTTGCACAGCCGCTCCTGCTGCGCGTAGACCTCGAGCAAGGCAGGACGCACCATCGAGGGATAGAGGTACAGCACGCGAAGCCAGTCGTAGCCGGGGACCTCCTCGCACAGGCGCGTCAGCAACCGGGCCAACCCCTGCTGCAATCCGAGGTCGGCACCGTACTCGGTGCTGTCCTGGGCAACAAGAATGAGTTCCCGCACGCCCTGGCTTGCCAGGCGCCTGGCCTCGGCGAGGATCGATTCCGGCGGCCGGCTCTGCAAGCGGCCCCGCAAGCGGGGAATGATACAGAACGTGCACTGGTGGTTGCACCCTTCGGCGATTTTAAGGTAGGCGTAGTGCGCCGGGGTGGTCAGCAGCCGCGCGTCGTCGTCCTGGTAGAGGTAGACGTTGTCGCGCAGGTAAGCGCGCGGCGGCAAGGGCTGCGGCAGCAGCTGCGGCAGTTCCTGGAAGGTCCCGGTGCCAAGCAGAAGGTCGATTTCCGGCATGGCGGCGAGCAGCTCCTCGCCGTAGCGCTGCGCCAGGCAGCCGGTAACGACGAGCTTTTTGGAGGGGTCCTGGGCCTTGAGCTGCGCCAGCTCCAGAATGTGGGCAATCGACTCCTCCTTGGCGCTCTGGATGAAGCCGCAGGTGTTGACGACGAGATAGTCGGCTTCGTGCGGATCGAGGGTCAGCTCGTAGCCCTGCTGGCAGAGCTTGCCCAGCATCACCTCGGTGTCCACCAGGTTCTTGGGGCAGCCCAAGCTGACCAGTGCCACCCGGGGGGGTCTGCGCCCCGCTTCGCGCTCCACGCTCGTCTCTCCTTCCTTGACCGGTATGTTACTGTAGCTGCTGGCGGCAGCTCTGGCAACCCCGGCTTACAAGTGGCGCCAGCGCCGGCCGTCGTTGGCCAGCAGCGCTTCGGCCGCCGCCGGCCCCCAGGTGCCGGCAGGATAGAAGTGCAGGGGCGTGTCCTTGTGGGTGTCCCAGTACTCGAGAATCGGCGTCACCAGGCTCCAGGCCGCTTCCACCTCGTCACCGCGCATGAAAAGCGTCTGGTCGCCGATCATCACGTCGCGCAGCAGGCGCTCGTAGGCTTCGGGCGAGGGGGCTTCAAAGCTGGTGCCGTACTGGAACTCCATTTCCACCGACTGCAAGCGCACCTGCAGGCCCGGCGCTTTGGCGACGATGGTCAGCGACGCCCCCTCGTCGGGCTGAATGTGGAGGACGAGGACGTTGGGCGTCACTTCCGCCTGGCGGCCGGCACGAAAGAGAATTTGCGGGATGGGCTTGAACTGGATGGCGATTTCCGAAAGCCGCCGGGGCAAGCGCTTGCCGGTGCGCAGGTAAAACGGCACCCCTGCCCACCGCCAGTTGTCGATCCACAGCTTGAGGGCGACAAAGGTCTCGGTGCGCGAATCGGGCTTGACCCGCGGCTCCTGGCAGTAGGCAGGAACCGGCTGGCCGTCGAGGGAGCCGGCGGTGTACTGGCCGCGCACCACGCCCTGGCGGATGGCTTCGCCATCCAGGGGGCGGATCGTTTCCAGCACCTTCATTTTCTCGTTGCGGACGGCATCGGCGCGCAGCGACCCCGGCGGCTCCATGGCCGTCAGAGTGAGGAGCTGCAGCAGGTGGTTCTGCACCATGTCGCGCAGCGCGCCGGTGGTGTCGTAGTAGCCCCCGCGGTCCTCAACGCCCACCGTCTCGCTCACCGTGATCTGCACGTGGTCGATGTACTTCTGGTTCCAGAGCGGCTCGAAGATGCCGTTGGCAAAGCGCAGCACCATGATGTTCTGGACCGTTTCCTTGCCCAGGTAGTGGTCGATGCGGTAGATCTGCTCTTCGCCAAAGGCGCTGCGAAAGTGCCGGTTGAGCTCGCGGGCCGTGGCCAGATCGCGGCCAAAGGGCTTCTCTACCACGATGCGCGGCCAGGTCTGGGCCATCTCCGGCCGCTGCGTCAGCCCGGCCGCGTGCAGGTGGTGCACGATGTCGTAGTAGGCCTCGGGCGGCGTGGCCAGATAGTAAATGGTTCGCCCCTGCGTGCCACACTCTGCCTCCACCTGGCGCAAGAGGGCGCCCAGGCGCCGGTAGCCTTCGGCGTCGTCAAAGGTGGACTGGTGGTAGTAAAAGCGGCTGGCAAAGCGCTCCCACAGGGCTTCGTCAAGCGGAAACCGGGCAAACTCGCACACCGCCTGCCGCATTTCCTGGCGGAACTGCTCGTGCGTCTTGGGACGGCGGGCAAAGCCGATGACGACGAGCTGGCTGGGCAGCAGCTGCTGCTTGGCCAGGCTGTAGAGGCCAGGAATGAGCTTGCGGCGTGTCAGGTCTCCCGTGGCGCCAAAAATGACCATCGTGCACGCGCGTGGCTCACGTTCTGCAGTCATGGCTGACTCCGTGGTGATGACGCTGCCGGCGGGTACGCCTGCATGGCCTGGTAGGCCGCGCCGAGCCCACCCGCATCGGTGCCGCACTGGGCGACCACCAGCTCTAAACGGTCAACGATCGGGCCAAAGCTGCGCGCCCGCAGCGTCTGCCGCAGGCTGCCGGCAAAGAGGTCGAAGGCCTGCGCCACCGCCCCGCCGAGGACCAGGCACTCGGGATTGAAGACGTTGGCCAGGCTGGCACAGGCAATACCGAGATAGTAGCCTACCTGGCGGTAGAGCTGCTGCGCCGGGATTTCTCCGCGCCGCGCCGCCAAGGCCACCTCGCGGGCCGTGGTCTTGCCGTAAAAGGGCTCAGCCATACGGGCAATGGCCGTGCCCGAAGCGTACTGCTCCAGGCAGCCGCGGCTGCCACAGCCGCAGGGTGGCCCGTGCGGATCGACCACCGTGTGCCCCAGCTCTCCCGCATAGCCGTTGGCTCCGTGCAGAATTGTACCCGCCACCACCACCCCGCCGCCAACGCCCGTCCCCAGGGTGAGCATGAAAAAGTCGCGCTTGCCCCGCGCCGCCCCGCGCCACAGCTCACCCAGGGTCGCGGCGTTGGCGTCGTTGTCAAGGGTAAAGGGCACGTCGAGGGCGCGGCGCAGCAGCGCGGCAAGCTCCACGTCGTGCCATCCCGGCAGGTTGGGTGAGCGGCGCACGATCCCCTGTGGCAGCTCGAGAATCCCCGGCACGCCAAAGCCCACCGCCCGCAGGCGCCGTTCTGCCGTGGTCACGCGGGCCGCCAGGCCACGGATCGCTTCCACCATCCGCTGCACCACTGCCTCGGGGCCCTGGCTCGCCTCGGTAGGGGCTTGCACGCGATCCAGGATGGTCCCCTCCGGCGTCACCGCCAGGGCCTTGAACGTCGTGCCGCCGAGGTCCATCCCGATGTAAAATGCTGCCATGCGCCGGTCTCCTTTTTCCCGACAACCGCCGTTGCCAGACGTGCTACGCTTATACGGAAGGATTGGCTGCGAGAAGGAACCGCTCGTGCTCTCCTGCGAAGAGCGCTTTGCCGCTTACCGCACGCTGATTCCCGACTTTGCTGCCTTCTGCGCCGCGCTGCGCACGCCGCCCGTGCGCTGCCTGCGCGTCAACACCCTGCGTACCACCCCGGACGTCGTCTGCACCCTGCTGGCCCGCTACGGCTACCGCGCCACCCAGGTCCCCTTTGCCCCCGAGCTGCTGCTGGTCGAGGACCTGGAGCGTCCCGGCACGCTGCCGGCGGCTCTGCTTGGCTATTACCACCCCCAGGCCCTCTCTTCTGCCCTTATCGCCCACGTCCTTGCCCCGCAGCCCGGCGAGCGCGTCTGCGACTTGTGTGCCGCCCCGGGGAGCAAAACCACCCACCTGGCGCAGCTGATGCGCAACCAGGGCCTGATTGTGGCCAACGACCCCTTTGACAAGCGCCTTTCTCTGCTGCAAAACAACGTCAAACGGCTCGGCGTGTGCAACGTCATCACCACGCGCTACAGCGGGCAAAACTTTCCCCTGCGCTGTACGTTCGACCGCGTGCTCGTCGACGCGCCCTGCTCAGGAGAGGGCAACTACCGCTGGGATGCCCGCGGCCGGCTGCGCGGCTACAAGCCCACCCCTGCCGACTTGCCCCGCTTGCAGCGGCAGCTGCTGCTGCGGGGCTTTGACTTGCTGCGCCCGGGCGGCACGCTGGTCTACGCCACCTGCACGTACAACCCGGCCGAAAACGAGGCGGTGGTGCAGAGCCTGCTTGAGCAGCGGCCGGCGCAGCTCGAACCCATTTCCCTGCCCGTGCCCCACAGTCCCGGGGTACGCCAGTGGCACGAGGAGCGTTATGACGCAAGCCTGGAACTCTGCTGGCGCCTCTATCCCCACCAGCTCAACTCCGTGGGATTCTTCGTGGCCCGCCTTCGTCGCCGAGCCTGAGCGCAGTGCCGTGCTCGGCTACTTTACGCACCGCTTTGGCATCCCACTTGCCGCCTTTACCCCTTTTGTGCTCTGCCGGCGACCGAAGACGTACTCCCTGCTGGCCCACAGTTCCCATCTGGCCGCGGTGGCCAGCCTCAAAGTACACACCGTGGGGCCTGCCCGTGCTGCGGCAAGTGGGCAAGTTCCTGAAGCCCACCACCGCAGCGCTGCAGACCTTTGGCCACCTGGCCACCCGCAACCGCGTCGAGCTCACCGCCGCGCAGCTCGAAGCGCTGCTGCGCGCCAAGACGCTGCCGCTGTCCCTGACGCTCGAACCGGGCTACGTCATCCTGGCCTGCGAGGGGCACCTTGTCGGGTGCGGGCTCTACACGCCCGGACGCCTGCACTCGCAGCTGCCGCAGCGGCACGTGGCGCCGCTGCGCTTTGAAAGCGACGACTAAGGGGCCAGGTGATAGAGCAGGCGCGGGAAGGGGATCGACTCCCGCACGTGTTTGAGGCCGCACAACCAGGCCACCACGCGCTCGATGCCCATGCCAAAGCCGGCGTGGGGCACCGAGCCGTAGCGCCGCAAGTCGAGATACCACTGAAAGGGCTCTTCCGGCAGCCCGTGCTCCTTGAGCCGCGCCTGCAGCAGCGCCAGGTCGTGGATGCGCTGCCCGCCACCGATAATTTCGCCGTAGCCCTCGGGCGCCAGCACGTCGACGCACAGCGCCACTTCTGGGCGCTCCGGATCCGGCTGCATGTAAAAGGCCTTGCAGCGGGTGGGATAGCGGTGCACCATCACCGGCGCCGTAAACGCCGAGGAGAGCACCGTCTCGTGGCCGCCTCCAAAATCCTCGCCCCACGGCAGCGGCTCGCCGTGCTGCTGCAGGAGGGCCAGCGCCTCGTCGTAGGACAGGCGGGGGAAAGGCTTGCGGATGGCCTCAAGGGGCGCGGTGTCGCGCTCCAGGAGGCGCAATTCCTCCCGGCACCGCGCGAGCACGCGCTCAAGCACCGCCAGCACCAGGTCTTCGGCCAGCTCCATGATCTCGGGCAATTCGGCAAAGGCGACTTCCGGCTCCACCATCCAGAACTCCATGAGATGGCGCCGGGTCTTGGACTTCTCGGCGCGAAAAGTGGGGCCAAAGCAGTAGACTTTGCCGTAGGCCATGGCGCCGGCTTCCATGTAGAGCTGCCCGCTCTGCGTCAGGTAAGCCTGCTGGCCAAAGTAATCGGTGGCAAAGAGGGTCGTCGTTCCCTCGCACGCCGTGGGGGTAAGAATGGGGGCGTCGAGGAGCAAAAAGCCGCGGGAGTCGAAAAAGTCACGGCAGGCGCGGATGACTTCGGCCCGCACCACCATGCAGGCGCGCTGGCGCGGCGAGCGCAGCCACAGGTGGCGGTGCTGCATCAAAAAGGCCACGCCGTGTTCTTTGGGAGTAATGGGGTAAGGTTCGGCCCGGTGCACCACCTCCAAGTCGCGCACCGCCAGCTCGTACCCCCCGGGTGCCCGGCGGTCGGCACGCACTGTGCCGTGCACGATAAGCGCCGACTCCTGCGGCAGGTGGTCGCCTTCGACAAAGGCGGTTTCCGAGGCTTCCCCCTTCACCACCGTGGCCTGGATGACCCCGGTGCCGTCGCGCACGAGCAAAAAGTGGATCTTGCCGCTCGAGCGCCGGTTGGTCAGCCAGCCCTTGAGCGTTACCTCCTGCCCCACATAGTGGGCGATGTCGCAAATGTAGACATGGCGCATTTTTTCCCTCCTTTGGGCGCCCCGTCGCCTCGCCTTGCGCCCTACCCTGCCTTAAGGTAGCATGAGGGCAGCCACCCCTTGCCGACAAGGAACCCGCCGGCCATGGAACAGCCGTCTTTTTCGCTCTGGGCGTGGGTGCACCAGACGTTCGGTCCTGTGGGGGCGGTCGTCGTTCTCGTCCTCGCGTTCCTCCTGGTGCTGAGCTGGGGCGGCACCCCGCTGTGGCTGTGGCGCCTCCACCGCCGCGTGTCGCTTGCCGAACGCCTGCTGGCCGAGGTGCAGGAGCGCCTGGCGGCGCTCAACCGCCAGCAGCAAGTCACCCGCTTGCAGCGCGACAAGGAGCGCAAGAAGCCTCGCCGCCGCTAAAAGGCAGTCAGCCCAGGACTTCTGCCTCGCGGCGGCGCAGCCGCGCGCTGAGCTCGCGAAAAATGGCAAACGCCATGTCGGGCTTCTGGTAAATGGTCTGCCGGAACTTCTCGGCCGCCAGCACCAGCACCTCGGTTTCCACCGCCGCCACCGCCGTTGCCGAGCGCGGAGCGTTCTCGAAAATGGCCATCTCCCCGAAAAATGCCCCTGCGCCCAGGGTCGCCAGCGTGCGGGCTGCCGCTTTGCCGTAATCCTTGATGATCTCGACGCGGGCCCGCGGACGACCACGTACAGCTCCTGGCCCACATCGCCCTCGTAAAAAATCACCTCGCCGGCCAAAAAGTGCTCCTCGCTCAGGTGGGCCGAGAGGACCTGCAGCTGCTCGAAGCTCAGGCTGTGAAACAGCGGCACCCGCTTCAAGAACAGGATTTTGTCGGTGGTCGAGAGCATGGTGCGGCTCCCCAGGACAGCGGGCTGGACCATTGCAGGACCGCACGCCATCGTCCATAATTGTGCTACTTTCATGGTACACGCTTTGCACGCCAGCGCCAAGAGAGGGGCCATGAAGGCCGTCTGCGGTATCCTGCTTGGGAGCGCGCTCGTCTTTGGCAGTGTCATCCCCGCCCTGGCGCAGATTTCCCTTGCCAATCCCATGCGCGCCCCGGCGGTGGTCCGCCAGCGACCACAGCCGACCCCGGAGCGCCCCGGCTTTCCTGCCCTTGTCTTTGACGCTTACCTGCGCTTTTTCCAGCGCGTCATCTCTCCGGTTGACGGGGCGCGCTCCAACATGTACCCGACCGGCTCTGACTACGCGCGCCAGGCGCTGGCCAAGCACGGCTTGCTCCTGGGCATCCTGCTCACTGCCGAGCGCCTCATGCACGAAGGCAACGAGGCCATGGTCGCTCCGCGCATCAAAAAATACGGCGTGTGGCGCATTTACGATCCGGTCGCGGCCAACGACTGGTGGTGGTCTGGCCGACCCTGGGTGTACCGCACGCCGGGGATGGGCCAGAGATAACGCCAGCCGTGCCGGTCCGGCTTGCGCAAGAGGGGAAACCGCATGGCAATCAGCAAGGAACTGCTCGACATTCTTGCCTGTCCGGAAACCAAGCAGCCGCTCACCCTTGCCGACGAGGCCCTGGTGGCACGCCTCAACGAGCGCATCCGCCAGGGACAGGTCACCAACCGCGCCGGGACCCCGGTCACCGAGCCCATCGACGGCGGGCTGGTGCGCCAGGACGGCCGCTACCTTTACCCCATTCGCGACGACATCCCCATCATGCTCATTGACGAGGCGATTCCGCTCGAGCCCGACGCGTAGGCCAGGGCACGCCCGGAAAGGCCAGGCGCCAGAGGAAGCGCCACGACAGCACTTCTCCTGGCGGCAGCAGGTCGCCGGTGACGCTCACCAGGGTATCGGCAGCGCCGGGACAGGCGGCCAGGCGGCCAATCACCGCGTTGGCCAGCCAGGGAAGGTAGAGGCCGAGCTGGATGAGGGCACTCAGGCGGTAGCGTGCCGCAAAAGCGCGGCGATGGGCGACAAAGTAAGGGCGCAGGCCGGCAGCCGACACGTCCCCGCGCTGTAGCGCCCGGTGGGCGGCGGCGGCAGCCAGCTCGGCCCCGTGCAGGGCCAGGAAAATACCCTCCCCGGTAAAGGGGTCGAAGAAGCCGGCGGCATCGCCTACCAGCAGGATGCCGCCGTGGCGGGGCCAGGCTGTTTGCTGCGCCAGCGGCCCGACGACCAGCGGTCCGCGCACCGGCTTGGCCCGGGCAAAGCGGCGCCGCAGCTCGGGATGGGCCTGCAGCGCCGCGGCCACCCACTGGGCAGGCGCCAGGCGGCAAGCCGCAAGCTGCGCACGGCGCAGCACCAGGCTGACGTTTACCAGCTTCTTCCCGACGGGCGCGAGCCCTAGGTAGCCACCGGGAAAGAGGAACATCTCTCCCCAGGGAAAAAGCGGCGCCACCTCCTGCCAGTGCATGACCATGGCCAGATGGTCTGGCCACCGCACCCGGCGGATGAGGCGCAGGCGCCGGGCCAGGGTGGAGTGCAGCCCGTCGGCGGCAATCACCAGCGGCGCCCGGAGCGCCTCGCGCCGCCGGCCAACCTCGCCCACCACCCCGCAGACCTGGCGGTCGCGCAGCAGCGGCTGGCGAACCCAGAAGCCCAGGCGCACTTCCACGCCCACGCGGCAGGCGTGCTCTACCAGGAGGTGATCGAAGGTGCGGCGTGGCAGTGCCAGTCCGTATGCGGGGTGGCCGTGCAAGACGAAGCGCCCCAGGCACGCACGGCCGCGGTAATCGGTCACCCGCATGCCTTCGAGCTGCTGCGGCGCCGCTGCCCGCACCGCCGCCAGGGCTCCCAGGCGTTCCAGAATCGGCGTGCAGGCCGGGCTCAAGTACTCGGCACAGGCCTTGTCGCGCGGGAACCCGGCGCGGTCGACAAGCACCACGCGGTAGCCCTGCTGGGCCAGGAGGATGCTGGTGGCGGCACCGGCCGGCCCGGCCCCCACCACCACCACGTCGGCGGCCACCTGTTAGCCTTTCTCGGCAACGAGCAGCAGGCGGTGCGGGAGGGCACGCCAGACCCGCCCTCGCGCCAGGCCCGCTGCTTTGGCCATCGCTCGCACCTCGCCGACGCGGTAAGCCCGCAGCACCGACAGCGGCCCGTCGTGGCGCGTGATGGCGTTTCGCGACAAAAGCGCCAGCAGCAAGCGGGCGAGCACGTAGCACCAGCGGCTGCGCACGAGGTCGCTTACCACCACGGCCGAGCCGGCGGCGGCCATGGCCCGCAGCAGCACCACCCCCTCTTCCCAGGAGAGGTGGTGGAGCAGCGCCGAGCTGAGCACGACGTCAAACGCCCCCTCCCGAAACGGCAGGGCGAGGGCGTCGGCCTGCACGAACATGAGGGATTCTGAGGGGCGGCTGCGCCGGCGGGCGTGGCGGAGCACGTCTTGGCTGCGATCCACGGCCACCACGCACACGGCCACCCCGCGGCGCCGCCCCCAGCGCCCCAGGGCGCGCGGGATATCGGCGGCGCCGGTGCCCACGTCGAGCACCCGCAGGCGGGCCGGCCGGCCAGCCCGGCGCCACAGCCGCTGCACCGCGGCCACCACCAGCCAGGTGTGCCCCAGCAGGGTGTTGATGCGCTGCAGGTCATCCAGATTGGTGCCGAGCTCGGCGGTGGCCACCCCCTCTGCATCGAGGATCTCGCGGCGGGGCGAGCGCGGCAGTGGCTGCCAGAAGCGCTGCCGCTGCCCCTCACCCCTCGTAGCGCCGCAGCACCAGGGCGGCATTGATTCCTCCAAACCCAAACGAGTTTTTTAAAATATACGTCACGTGCGTCGCCAGGCCGCCATGGGGCAAGTAGTTGAGGTCGCAATCCGGGTCGGGGGTGGTGTAGTTCAGCGTCGGCGGCAGGTAGCCGTGGTGCAGGGCCAGGCAGCAAATCGCCACCTCGATGGCCCCGGTGGCGCCAAAGGGGTGGCCATACAGGGGCTTGGTCGAGCTCACCGGAATGGCGTAAGCCCGCTTGCCGAAAACGCGCTTGATGGCCAGGGTCTCGATTTTGTCGTTGAGTGGCGTGGCGCTGCCGTGGGCATGGATGTAGCCGATGGCCTCCGGTGCCACCCCTGCCTCGCGCAGGGCCAGGCGCATGGCCCGCGCCGCCGGTTCGCCTTGCGGGTGCGGCGCCGTCATGTGGTGGGCGTCGTTGGTGAGGCCAAAGCCGCGCAGCTCGGCCAGGATGGGCGCATTGCGCCTAAGGGCGTGGCGGAGCTCCTCCAGCACCAGCACCGCGGCCCCCTCCCCCATAACAAAGCCGTCGCGTTGGCGGTCAAAGGGCCGGTAGGCGCGCGCCGGCTCTGCATTGGCGGTGGTCATGGCGCGGATGAGGTCGAAGGCGCCAAAGCACAGCGGCGTCAGGGGGGCCTCGGGCCCCCGCCGGCCAGCATCACGTCGGCGTGGCCCTGGCGGATAAGGCGGAAGGCATCGCCAATGGCCACCGTCCCCGCCGAGCAGCTGTTCGAATTGGCGGTCACCGGCCCCTGCAGGCCAAGCTCGATGGCCAGCGTGCAGGCGCTGGAGGCGCCAAACACGGCCAGCGCCAGGGCGGGATTGACTGCCCGCAACCCCTGCTGCAAGAACGTCTGGTGCTGCGTTTCTGCCATGGTGATGCCGCCCAGGGCGCTGCCCATGGCAATGCCGGTCCTCTGCGGCGGCAGCCTGGCGCCCCGCAATCCGGCATCGTCTAGGGCCTGCTGGGCCGCAATCAGCGCCAGCTGGGCAAAGCGGTCGAGCCGCTTGCACTGGCGCCGCTCGAGAAAGTCTTCCACGCAGAGGTCCACCTCGGCCGCCACTTGCGAGCGGTACGGGGCAGGGTCAAACCGCGACAGGCGGCGCACCGGCGACTGGCCGCGCTGCACGCCCTGCCACAGCCCCCGCCGGCCGAGCCCAGCGGCGGTTACCGCGCCAATTCCGGTGATCACCACGCGTCGCATGGCTGCTGCGGCGGTTCCTCGTCTCAAGGCGCAAGCTGCTCCAGGTAAGCCTTGAGGCCGCGCAAGGTCTTGGTGGCGATGTTGCTGACGAAAAAGGCGCCGATCACGTACTTGGCCACCCAGGGGCCCACCAGCGGCCAGGCGAGGGTGAGGTCGTGGACGATGCGCACCTGCACCGCGGCGCCTTGCGCCTCGAGGAACCAGCAGACTTCCATGCCGCGGCTGGGGCCGCGCACGTGGGTGAAGAAAATGCGGTGCCGCACCGGATCAAGACGCTGGCGCGCCGTCCAGCGCACCGGGATGCCGTCGCGGTGCGCGGCCATCTCGACGAGCCGCTCAAAGCCATCGCCCGCCAGCACCCGCACCCAGCGGTAGTGCGGGAGAAAGCGCGGCCAGCCCTCCACGGCAGCGGCCACGGCAAAGACGCGCGCCAGGGGGCTGGCAATGGTGATGGCATTTTCGGTGTGCATCGCCCCTCCCTTGCCGCTGCCTGTGCTCTATACTATACCGCACCTGCAAGGAAGGCGCCTATGGGAACCCCAAGACTGCCCGCCCTGGTGCAGCCCTTCTGCGCCGTGCTGCTTGCCCCGTCGCTGCCGGCCAGCGAGGTGGAAGCCGCGCTGTGCGACCTCTTTGGCCCTCTTCTCCTGCGCAGCCCCGCCTTTCCCTTTACCCATACCGCGTACTATACGCGCGAGATGGGGCCTGACTTGCAGCGCTTTTTCGTCGCCTTTGCACCCCTCATTGCCATGAGCGACTTGGTCTGGTACAAGCACCGCACGAACCGCCTCGAAGCCTGCTGGGCCGGCGCCGGCGGGCAGCGCCGCGCCAACCTCGACCCGGGCTACCTGAGCCTGGCCAAAGTGGTGCTGGCATCCACCAAAGACCACGCCCACCGCCTCTACCTTGGCGCCGGCATCTACGCCGAGGTCACCCTCTCTTACCGGCAGCGCCGCTACCGGCCCTGGCCGTGGACCTATCCCGACTACCGCCTGCCGGTCACCCTGGCGTTTTTTCACCGGCTGCGCGAGCGGTACCGGCAGCGCCTGCGGCAGCCAGGCGGCGGGAGTTAGGCCAGCAGGCGCGCCACCAACTGGCCAAAGCGGCGCAGGCTGTCGACGCTGTGTACGGGCAGAAAGTCGTGGATATAGGGGAGGGCCGCCTGCATTCCCTTGCACAAGGGCTGGTAGTGCGGGCTGCCCAGCAGGGGGTTGAGCCAGATGACGCGCAGGGCGCGGGCGCGCAGCTTGGCCATCTCCGCGCCCAGCACCGCGGTGTCACCCGTATCCCAGCCGTCGCTGATGAGCACCACCAGGGTCTTTGCGGTCACCAGCGAGGCCGCCAGGGTGTCGTTGAACGTCTTGAGGCAGGCCCCAATCTGCGTGCCCCCGGACCAGTCCTGCACCGTGTCGGCAAGGCGAGCCAGCACCGCCTGCACGTTGCGGCGGCGCAGCAAGGGGGTAATGCGCGTGAGGCGCGTGCTGAAGACAAAGGTCTCGATGCCGCGCAGGCCGTTTTGCAGGCCGTAGAGGAACTGCAAGAGAAAGCGCGTGTAAACGTCCATCGAGCCGCTGACGTCGCACAGGACGACCATCTTCGTTTTTTCCCACCCGCGGGCCGCGCCGCACCAGCTTCATCACCTCTCCGCCGTAGCGCAGGCTCTGGCGCAGGGTGCGGCCGCCGTCGATGAGGTGGGCTCTGCGCTTGACTTTCTTGCGCCGGCTAAGCCGGGTAGCCATCTGGCGCGCCAGAGTGGCGATCAAGCGCTGCACCCGCCGCAGCTCCCCCTCGTCCATGTGGCCGAAGTCCTTGTGGGACAGGACCTCATCCGGGCTGTAAAGCCCCACCACCCGCCGCTCGGCCTCCTCGGTTGCCGTCTCTGCTTCAGCCGGCGACAAGGCGGCGGAGAGCACGCGCGGCACCGGCGCCGCCGCTTCCCCCTCGGGGAGGCAGGGGTCAGGGGGCATGGCCCACACGGGACCGCGCCAGAACTGCTCAAAAAGCTGCTGGAAGCGCGCGCGGTCCTCGGTGCGGGAAACCAAGGTCGCCTGCAGGGCGGTGTAGAAGTCGTCGCGGCGAAAGCAGTCGACGTACTGGAGGGCACGAAAGGCATCCAAGATGCGCCCGGAGGTCACTTCCAGGCCCTGGTCGCGCAGGAGGTGGCAAAACGCCAGCACCTTCTGGCCGAGGGCGCGCCCTACGGCGGCATCCAGTTCCGCCTCAAGCACCGCGGATGGTGGCCAGGATCGTTGCAAGGACATCGCCATTGGCCTTATCGATATCTTCCTTATACTTCAAGACGCAGCCCAGCGTTTC
>BPKO01000002.1:0-25000 GCA_026005175.1 Candidatus Tectimicrobiota bacterium | reverse complement strand
AAAGGGCACCTCGTCGCGAAAGCCCTCGCCGCCGTGCTGATAGGTGACGGTGAACGTGTACACGGTACCGCGCCCGCTCAGCCGCACCCACTCTACGTCGCTGCCCAGGCAGTAAGGGCAGGTGTTGCGCGGGTAGTAGTAAAATTCCTGACAGGCCCGGCACCGCTGCAAGTAAAGCTCGTGCCGCCGGCAGGCTTCCCAAAACGGCTTCGATTCGGCGTCCACCCGCGGTACCGGCTTGCGCCACTCGCTCATCCTCAGTCCCTCCCCAGAATCAGCGTCACCCCGCCGTGCCGCGTGCCCAGCGTGCCGCCCGTGCCGTGCGCCAGAGCCAGCCGGCAGTTGGGCACCTGCCGCGGCCCGCATTCCCCGCGCAGCTGGCGCGTGGCTTCAATAATCAGAAAAATCCCGCGCATCCCCGGATGGTTGGAGGAGAGGCCGCCGCCGTCGGTGTTGGTGGGCAACTCCCCGTCCAGGGCCAGCCGCCCCCCACTGACAAAGGCCCCCCCTTCCCCGATCTTGCAAAAGCCCAGGTTCTCCAGGGTCATCAGCACGGTGATGGTGAAAGAATCGTAAATCATGCACAAGTCGATGTCTTCCAGCCGTACCCCCGCCTGCCCCAGGGCAATCGGCCCGGTCTGGCTGGCCGCCATGCGCATAAAATCCCGCTTGCCGGCTTCGGGATGAAAGACCGTCTCCCCTGCCCCCAGCAGCCACACCGGCGGCTTGGCACAGTCGCGGGCCCGCGCCGCCGACGTCATCACCACCGCCCCCGCCCCGTCGGAGATGATGCAGCAGTCGAGCAGGTGCAGCGGCGAGGAAATCATGCGCGAGGCGAGCACGTCCTCCACCGTGATGGGCTCGCGGTACTTGGCGTGCGGGTTGAGGCTGGCGTGGCGGCGAAAGGTGACGGCAATCTCGGCCAGCTGCTCGCTGGTGGTGCCAAACTCGTGCATGTGGCGCTGCGCGCACAGGGCATACGCGGCCACCGTGGTCAGCCCGTAAGGCAGCTCGTACTGCTCCGGAATCTCATAGCCGGCCCGCCCTCCGGTGCCCACCGCCACCCCGCGCGAGGCTGCCGTGCTGCCGTAAGTGATGAGCGCCACCTCGCAGCGGCCAGTGGCAATAGCCGAGGCGGCGTGCGCGGCGTGCGCCAGAAACGACGTGCCGCCAATCGACGTCGAATCCACCACTTTGGGACGAATGTTGAGGTGCTCGCACATCAGCGCCGGCGCCATTCCCGACACGCCAGCCACGAAGTAGCCGTCCACGTCTTTGAGGGTAAGGCCGGCGTCGGCCAGGGCGGCGCGGGCGCTTTCTGCCGCCAGCTGGAAGTCGGTTTTGTCAGGAGCCCAGCGTGTCTCGTGCTCGTGCACGCCAACGATTGCCGCTTGCCGTGAAAAGTGCATCGCCCTCCCCTTTCTTGCTCGGCAGGTCGCTCCAGGAAGCCCAAGCGCTACGCCGCAAGCTGCGCCAGAAAGTCGGCAATGGCTTTGGTCACCGCCTGCGGCTGCTCCAAGTACGTGATGTGGCCGGCATCGGGAATCATCACCAGCTGCGCCCCGGGAATCTGCCGCTGCAGGTACTCGGCGTACTTGGGCGGGGTGACCACGTCGTCGGTGCCGCACAGCACCAGCGTGGGCACCCGGATCGCCTTGATGGCTTCCATGTAGTCAAAGCGATCGCAGGCCAGCAGGTCGCCCAGGCGCACCCGCGGGTCGGTCTTGCGCTGCTCCATCCACCCCCGGCGCACCACCTCCATCGGCGTCTTGTCGCTGTATGCCACCCGCGTATAGACGTTGACCGGCCGCCCCATGGCGGCGTCTTTCCACAGGGCCAGGGTCTCCGGCAGCACCCGCAGGCGCGCGCCCGTACTGCTGAGCACCAGCCCTCTGAGCTTCTCCGGATGCCGCAGGGCGTAAACCTGGGCAATGGCGCCGCCCATCGAGTGCCCCACGAAAACAAAAGGTTTGAATTGTGTCACTTCGATAAATTTGTCAACTATGTCACAATAGGCTTCAATGCTTTCGGCGGCCAGCAGGCCTCCAGAGCGGCCGTGCGCCGGCAAGTCGATGGCCACCGGGCTGTGCGCGGTGGCCAGCTGCGCCATGATCTCCACCCACACGTGGCCGTTGCCCCCGGCGCCGTGCACGAAGAGCACCGCCTGCCCTTTTTCCTTGGGCAGCGGCGTGCCGGGCAAGATGGTGGTCCCGGTGTAGTACGTATGGATGGCCACTCCGTCGACGTAGTAGTACGTGGTTGGCATCGCTCTCCCCTTGCTCGCATGCGGCCCTCTGTCCGTCGCGGCGTCAGGCCACTATACCACCCCCGCCCCGGCATGACAAGACAGCGCTCGCACTTTACAGCGCCTGCAAGGCCCGCAGGCGCTTCACTTCGGCCACCACGATCACCTGGTCACCCGGCTTCAGCACCGTATCCGCGCCGGGACTGAGGAGCAGCTCGCCGTCGGCGCGCTTGATGGCCACCACAATCGCCCCCCACTCCTCGCGCAGGCGCGACTGGCGCAGGCTACGGCCGGCAAAGGGGGAGTGGGGCTGCACCACCAGCTCTCCCAGCTCCGTCTGCTTGGCAGCGTCAAAGACCACCGAGGTCAAAAAGTCGTTCACCGCCGGCTGCAGCAGGCTCAGCGCCATGCGCTGCCCTCCTATGGTGTAGGGCGTCACCACGCGGTCGGCACCGGCGCGCAAAAACTTGCCCTCCACTTCCTGGCTCGAGGCCCTGGCCACCACCTGCAGGAGCGGGTTCAGTCCCTTGGCGCTGATGATCACCAGGGCGTTGTCGGCATCGCTGGTGAGGGCCGTGGCCAACCCCTTGGCCCGCTGCACGCCGGCAGCGAGCAAGGTACGGTCAAGGGTGGCATCGCCCTGCACGTGCAAGACCCCACTGGCCTGCAGCGCTTCGAGCACGCCCTCGTCGCGATCGATGACCACAAAGGGCAGGCCGCGGCGTTGCAGCTCGAGGCCGATCTGCTGGCCCATGCGCCCGTAGCCACAGATAATGTAGTGGCCAGAAAGGCGGTCGATGGCGTGCTGCATGCGGTACCTCCACAGCGCGTGATGGAGCTGCTCGGCAAAGAAGACCTCCGCCAGGCTGGTGGCCGCCCAGGCCACGGCGCCCACGCCAAGGATGATGAGGCCAATGGTGAACACCCTCCCCGGCGGGGAAAGCGGCACTACCTCGCCAAACCCCACGGTGGAAAGGGTGATCACCGTCATGTAGAGGGCATCGAGGGCGCTCATGCCTTCGAGGAGGTGATACCCCAGGGCTCCCAAGACCACCAGGGCACCCAGGAGGGCCAGCGCCACCCGGTAGCGGCCCAGCGACAGGCGCGGCCGCCAGCGGAAGCGGCCGGCAGGGAAAAGGCGGCGAAGCAGCGGCGGCACCCTTTGCCAGGGGAAAGCCTGCGACTTCATGGCGCGTCGGCAAAGAGCGACGAGTAGTCTTGATAGGGCGCGCGGCAGGGCGGGCCGGCAGCATAGCGGTACACACTGTGCCGCAGCCCGGGCGCCACCGCCAGGATGGTGGAAGAGACGGTGCCGTACTTGCCGCCGGCGCGGTGCAGGCAGATGGTGTCGTGCTCCTGCGCGGCCGCTTCGTGGTCGCGGCAAATCGCCTCCAGCAGCGGCAGCACCGCCGCCAGCGGCGCCGGCGCCAGCCGCTGCAGCAGGTGGCGCGCCCGCTGGATGCGCGCCGTGGTGACGTCGTTGAGGTTGCCGTTGGCCAGCAAGTGCACGCCGGGAGCCAGCGCCTGGACCGTTGCTTTGCCTTCGTACGCCACCCAGAAGGCCTGGTGCGCGTCGACCAGCATCAAGTTACACGGGTTGTACTGGTCCGGCGGCTGCTGCGCCAGCCAAGCGGCAGCCTCTGCGGCGCTGCGGCAGCGCAGCGCCTCCAGGCACAGGAGCCCGCGCGACCGCCGCCGCGGGTCGTTTTCCTGCTCCGGCTGCAGGCGCCGGTTGGTGAGGCCCACCACGAGGCCGTGGGCGTTGACGCCCAGCCAAGTGCCGCCGGCTCGCAAGTCGCGCCCGCCCCACACCGCCGGGGCGGTGGCTAGCCGCTGCGGCCCCTGCGCCGGGCGGTCGTAGTACTCGTCGCGGTTGGCCGCCAGCACCAGCGGGTAGTCCCGGACGTAGCGGTGAATCACCATCAGCAGACACATGCGCGCGCTCTCCACGTCAAGCAAGATCCCGTTGGCCTTTACCATACCGCATCGCCCCGCACCGATCCAGCCACCCTTGCCACCCAGGCGCAAAGCGCCTACACTCCTTAAGGAGGCAGGAAATGGGGACAGGCTACTTTTTCTCAACGGCTAGTAAAAAAGTAGCCTGTCCCCTTTTTCTGGTGTTGCTCGTGCAGGGGCTGGCGCTGGCAGCGGGGGATCCGCAGGCGGGCAAGGCGCTTTACCAGCGCCTGTGCGTTTCGTGCCACGGCGCCGACGGGCGTGGCGGGCGCCTGGCCGCGGCGCTGCCCTCTCCCCCGCCCAACTTGGCAGATGCCGCGTACTTGGCGGCGCGTACCGATGCCCAGCTCCTGGCCGCCCTCCGCGAGGGCCGCGGGGCGATGCCGGCCTTTGGCGACCGGCTCAGCGAGGCCCAGCTGCAGGACCTGGTGGCTTACGTGCGCACCCTGGCCGCGGCGGCGCCTGCCGCCCCCGCAGCAGCCCTCTCCCTTACCCGCCTGCGCCTGTCGATCTGGCCCGAGTACGACGACCCGCGCGTGCTGGTGATGCTGCGCGGCGAAGTGGCGCCGGCCACCGCCCTGCCCACCCGCCTTGCCCTGCCCTTGCCCCGCGGTGCCGAGCTCATCGGCGCCGGCATGATTTCTCCTGCTGGCGAGCTGCTGCTGCAGCCGCACGAGGTGCGGCGCGGCGAAAAGACCGATACCCTGGTGCTGAGCCTGCCGGCGCCGCGCTTTTTCGTGGAGTGGTACTACGAGCCGTTTGCGGCGGGACAAGCCGAAAAGCAGTTTGCGTACACCCTGGCCCTTTCTTACCCCATCGCCCACCTGGAAGTGGACATCCAGCAGCCCCTGGCCGCTCGCGACTTTGCCACCGAGCCGCCAGCCATGGTGCGCAGCCGTGACGAGCGCGGCTTTACTTACCACCGGTTCCTGTACCAGGACGTGCAGGCGCCCCTCACCTTCCGCGTCCGCTACGTGAAAACCGACCCTACCCCCTCGGTGCCCAGGAGCGCGCCTTCCCTGGCGGCGCCCCTGCCTGCCACCCCTTACACAGACTACACCCTGCTTGCCTTTGCCACCCTGGGGCTGGCCGCGGTGCTGCTGGCCGGCGGGGCCTGGCTGTGGCGGCGCGCCCCTCGCCAGCGCCCGGCCGCCGCCGCCCCGCCGCCTCCCCCCGCCAGGCCCAACTTCTGCGCCCAGTGCGGCCGCCGCCTCCTCCCGGCTTACCGCTTCTGCCCCGGCTGCGGCCGCCCCCTCGACACCCCTTGAGGCCAGCCCAAGTTTGACAGGCGCTGGCCGGATGCGGTAATGTGCCTAAAGTGGAATCGAATTGTCTAGATTAAGGCACAACCATGCGTTTTTCCTTGAGCACCGAGTACGCCCTGCACGGGCTGCTCTTTTTGGCCCTGCATCCGCAGGACGCGGTGGTGATGCTGCCAGAAGTGGCGCGGGCGCTGCGCGTCTCTGAGCCCTCGCTGCGCAAGGTCTTTCAGACCCTGGCCCGCAGCGGCCTGGTGGTGTCTTACCGCGGCACCAAAGGCGGCTACAGCCTGGCGCTGCCGCCTGAGGCCATTTCGCTTCAGGAGGTGGTGCAGGCGGTCGAAGGCCAGACGCTTCTTTACCAGTGCATGAGCGCCCACGGCCAGTGCGAGCCCGGGCCGCAGTGCGTCATCGGCTCGGCGTTCCAGGAAGTGGAAGCCCACATGCGCGCGGCGCTGCGCCGCATTACCCTGGCCGACCTCGCCGCCCGCCTGCGCGACGGCAGCAAGCGCGTGCAGTGGCTCGCTTCGCCATCCCCTGCGGGGACCGCCCCACCCGCGTAACGAGAAGGAAGCGCGTATGTCGCAGCCATCCGTTTCCCGTATGTCAACCCCCCTCGACGTAGCAGCCATCCGCCGCGACTTCCCCATTCTGGAGCGGCGCATCCACGGCCGCCCCCTGGTCTACTTGGACAGCGCCGCCTCGTCGCAAAAGCCGCTGGCGGTGATCGAGGCGATCAGCAACTACTACAAGACCTCGCACGCCAACATCCACCGTGGCGTGTACGTGCTGAGCGAAGAGGCAACGCTGGCCTACGAGCAGGCGCACGAGCGCGTGGCGCGCTTTATCAACGCCGACTTCGAAGAAGTCATCTTTACCAAGAACACCACCGAAGCCCTCAACCTGGTGGCCTATGCCTGGGGCTTGCGCGAGCTGCGCCCCGGCGACGAGGTGGTGCTCAGCGAGATGGAGCACCACAGCAACCTGGTGCCCTGGCAGCAGATCGCCAAGCGCACCGGCGCGCAGGTGCGCTACATCCGCATCGACGCCCAGGGCAAGCTCGACCTCGACCACGCGGCACAGCTCATCGGCCCCCGCACCCGCATGGTCTCCGTGACCCACGTCTCGAACGTGCTGGGCACCGTCAACCCGGTGCAGGAGCTGGCCAAGCTGGCCCATGCCCAGGGGGCCCTGATCTGCGTCGACGGGGCGCAGAGCGTCCCGCACATGGCGGTGGACGTGCGTGCCCTGGACTGCGATTTTTATGCCTTCTCGGGCCACAAGATGCTCGGCCCCACCGGCATCGGCGTGCTTTACGGCAAGCGCCGCCTGCTGGAGGCCATGGAGCCGTTTCTCTACGGCGGGGACATGATCAGCGAGGTCACCCTGGAAGGGGCGCGCTGGAACGACCTGCCCTGGAAGTTCGAAGCCGGCACTGCCCCCATCGCCCCGGGCATCGGCCTGGGGGTGGCGGTGGAGTACTTGCAAAAGCTGGGCATGCAGGCCGTGCACGCCCACGAGCAGGCCCTGGTCCGCTACGCCCTTGAGCAGATGCGCCTCATCAAAGACCTGGAAATTTACGGCCCGGAAGCCGAAGCGCGCGGCGGCGTGGTCTCGTTTAACCTCAAAGGCATTCACCCGCACGACATGGCCTCGATTCTCGACCAGCACGGTGTGGCCATCCGCGGCGGCCACCACTGTGCCATGCCGCTGATGCGCATTCTTGGCGTCAACGGCACCTGCCGCGCCAGCTTTTATGTGTATAATACGGTGGAGGAAATCGACGTCCTCATCGAAGCCATAGGCGAAGCCAGGAGGCTCTTGCACCGATGAGTTATAACCTTTACCAGGAGAACATCCTCGACCACTACGAAAACCCGCACTGTCGCGGGCGGCTCGACAACCCGACGCTGGAGTACCGCGACTACAACCCGCTGTGCGGCGACGAGGTGTGCGTGCAGGCGCGCCTCGACGCGCAGGGGCGCCTGGCGGAAGTGCGCTTCGACGGCAAGGGCTGCGTCATCAGCATGGCCGCCGCCTCTATGCTCATGGAAGAAATCGAGGGCAAGCCGCTGCAGGAAGTGAAAAAACTGGGCCGCGAGGAGATGCTCCGGCTCATCGGTATCCCGCTCACCACCATGCGGGTCAAGTGCGCCATGCTCCCCCTGCGCGCCCTGGAGAAGGCCATCTGCCTTTACGAGGGGCGCCAGGTGGAAGCCGAGCGCAACGGCGAGTGATGACTTCAGGAAAAGGAGAGGCCATGGCAGCACACTGGGAAACCCTTCACGTCGACGGCCAGCCGATGCGCGCTTACGTCAGCATGCCGGACGTGGCCGGCCCTCACCCCGGCGTGGTGGTGATCATGGAAGCCTTTGGCGTCAACGGCCACATGCAGCGCGTCACCGACCGCTTTGCCCGGGAGGGCTACGTGGCCGTCTGCCCCGATCTTTACCACCGCCAGGGCCCCGACGTGGTCCTGCCGTATGGCGACCCTCGGGTGCGCGAGGTGATGGGGCGCCTCCGCGACGACGAGATCATCAAAGACTGCAACGCGGCGATTGCGTACTTGCAGCAAAACCCGCAGGTGACCGACAAAATCGGCATTGTGGGCTACTGCGTGGGGGGCCGCATCAGCTACCTGATGGCCTGCGTCAATCCTGCCCTGGCGGCAGCGGTGGTCTACTACGGCGGCCGCATTTTTGTCCCCTTTGGCGAGGGCCCAGCGCCGATCGAGCGCACCGCGGGCATCCAGTGCCCCATCCTGGGGCTGTTTGGCGCACTGGACCAAAACCCCTCGGTGGAAGACGTGCGCAACATCGAAGCGGCGCTCAAGCAAGCGGGCAAGACTTATCAGTTCCACATCTACGAGGGCGCCGACCACGGCTTTAACTGCGACGAGCGCGCCAGCTACCACCCCCAGGCCGCAGCCGACGCCTGGCAAAAGACGCTGGCCTGGTTTGCCACCTACCTCAAGGGGGCCTAAAGGCCCGCCGCCGGGGCACCGTGCCCCGGCGGCCGAAGCACCCTGGCCTGCCGCACCCGCTTCCTGCCGGCGGGCCGCACGCGAGGCTGCGCATGCCGGACATCCCCTCTGGCCCGCCCTGGCCGCGCCTTGGCTTGCCTGCCGCCGGGGCGTTTCCTTCTCTGTGGCGGCGCGGCCTGCCCATCGTTACCGCCACCCTGCTCAGCCGCCCGCTAGGCTACTTGCGCGCCGCGGTGCAGGCCTGGCTCTTTGGCGCCACGGCGGCTATGGACGCCTTTGTGGTGGCGTTCTCCGTGCCCAGCATCCTGCAAGTGGTGCTGCTCAGCGGCCCCCTGGGAGGCGTGCTGGTGCCGATCCTCTCGGCTTACCGCCACGACCGCCAGGCCCTGCAGCGGCTCTTTCGCGGCCTCTTTACCCTCTGCCTGCTCGCCGGCTTGGCCCTGGCCGGCCTGGCGGCCCTGGCAGCGCCGCTGCTGATGCGGGCGGCTGCCCCGGGCCTGGCGGCCGAGACGCACCGCCTGGCGGTGCTGCTCTTTCGCCTCATGCTGCCTATGCTGGTGGTGCAGGCGCTGCTTTCGGTGTGCAAGGGCGCCCTCAACACGCTTGACCACTACGGCGCCCCGGAGTATGCGGGGGTGGTTTTCAACCTGGTGGTGATTGCCGCAGCGGTGGGGCTGGCCCCGGCGCTGGGCATCGTCAGCCTGGCGGTGGGGGTCTCGGCCGGCGCCCTGGCGCAGCTGCTGCTGCAATTCCCTTTTTTGGCCCGCTACGGCCTTGCGTACCGGCCGTGCCTGCCTTTTGGCCTTGGGCTGCGGCGCCTGCGCCGCCTGGCCCAGGGCGCCTTTCTCACTACCTTGCTAGCCCCCCTGGGCGCCCTGGTGGACCGCGCCCTGGCCTCGCTGCTCTTTCCCGGGGCGATTGCCGCGCTCAACTACGCTTTCTTGCTCTTCATGCTGCCGGCCAGCCTGTGCGTGGTGCCGCTTTCCACCGTGCTGCTGACCGACCTGGCGCGCACTTACCACGCCGGCGCTTTTGCCCTGCTGCGGCAACGCGCCCGCACCGGCCTGCGGCTGGTCCTGCTGCTTACGGTGCCGGTGGCGGCCGCCGGGGTGCTGCTGGCCGGCCCGCTCACCCGCTTGGTCTACGAGTACGGCCGCTTCCAGGCCAGCGACACCCTGCACACGGCGCAGGCGCTGCGCGCTTACCTGCTGGGCCTGCCTTTTTACGGCTGCCTGCACCTGCTGCACCGCTGCTTCTACGCCCTGCAGGACACCATGACGCCGGCGCGGGTGGGCCTGGGCGCCTTTGGCGTGAATGTGCTGGCCGACCTGGTCTTCATGCGGCTGTTTAGCCACTGGGGCATTGCCCTGGCGCGCAGCCTGACGCTGCTGGCCAGCGCCCTGGCCCTCTTCGTCCTGTGGCAGCGCCGCTGCCCGGCCGGCCCGCCGCTTGACACCGCGCGGACAAAGGAGTAACTTAGAAAAACAATCGTTCCCCCAACCAGAAGGAGGCGGCAATGAAGCGCCTGCTGGCTCTGATGCTGGCCCTGGGGCTGGTTCTGGGCGTGGCGGGGGCGGCTTTGGCCTTTGGCGACTGCGGCCATGCCACCCTCACCAGCACCGTCAAGGCCACCCCGGAAGCAGAGAAAACCAAAGCCCCTGCTAACCCCACCGAGGAGGCGGGCACCTTGGTGCTGGCGCAGCAAGACAAGCCGGCTACGCCGGCCCCGGCGCCCAAAAACTAACCCGCTTTTCCCCTACCCGCGGCTGCGGGTAGGGGCTTTTCATTAGCCGTGGCATGTCAGGCGCTTGACCGCCTCCAGCAAACCATCGTGGCCTGCTGCCGCTGCCCGCGGCTGGTGCAGTACCGCCAGGAGGTGGCCGCACGCAAGGTGCGCCGCTTCCGCCACCTGCCCTACTGGGGCAAGCCGGTTCCCGGCTTTGGCGACGCGGCGGCGCGGCTGCTGGTGGTGGGCCTGGCTCCCGCCGCCCACGGCGGCAACCGCACCGGCCGCACCTTTACCGGCGACCAGAGCGGAGACTGGCTGTTTGCGGCGCTGTACGCGGCCGGCTTTGCCAACCAGCCTACCTCCCGCCACCGCGACGACGGCCTGCGCCTGCACGACTGCTACATCACCCAGGTGGTGCGCTGCGCGCCCCCTGGCAACAAGCCGCTGCGGCAAGAAATCGCCAACTGCTTCCCTTACCTGGTGCAGGAGTGGCAGCGGCTTCCCCGCGTGCAGGTGATCGTGCCGCTGGGGCGCATCGCCTTTGACGCCTGCCTGCGCCTCTGCCGCCACCTGGGCCTCGACCTGCCCCGGCCCCTGCCCCGCTTTGCCCACGGCCGCCTCTACGCCCTGGCTGGCGGCCGCTACAGCCTGCTGCCCTCTTACCACCCCAGCCGCCAGAACACGCAGACCGGCCGCCTCACCCGCCCCATGCTGGAGGCCGTGTTTGCCACCGCACGCGCCCTGCTGGCGGGGCGCTAGACCGCCTTACGCCGCAGCCAGTCCGTCGCGCAGGGCCGCCACCACCGCCTGCACGTCTTCGCGGCGCATGGCGGGGTACAGCGGCAGGGTGAGGAGCCGCGCGGCCACCGCCTCGGTCACCGGTAGGTGCACCTGGCCTGCCGCGCGGCGGTAGTGGGCAAAGCGGTGGATCGGCGGGTAGTGGATGCTGCTCTGAATGCCGCGCGCCCGCAAGTGCTGCATGAGGCGGGTGCGGTCAACCCCGGGGGGCAAGAGAACGGGCATGAGGTGGTAGGCCGAGGGGGTGGTGACGCCGGCAAAGGGCACGCCGATGTCCGGCAGCTCGGCCAGCGCCTGGCGGTACCAGGCCACCACCTGCTGGCGCCGGCGGTTGTTGGCCTCGAGCCTGTCGAGCTGCACCAGCCCCAGGGCGGCGCGCAGCTCGTCGAGGCGGTAGTTGAACCCCAGGGCCACCACGTCGTAGCTGAAGCTGTGCCCTTGCTGGCGGTCCCAGGTGAGGCTGGTCATGCCGTGCGAGCGCAGCAGGCGCAGCTTCTCGGCCACTGCATCGCTGTTGGTGGTGAGCATGCCGCCCTCGGCGGTGGTCAGGTTCTTGTTGGCAAAGAAGCTAAAGCAGCCCACGTCGCCCAGGCTGCCGCACTTTTTGAGCACCAGCGTGCCCTCGCCGTCGCTCACCCAGCAGGCCGCTCCCGGGGCATGGGCGGCGTCTTCCACCACGTAGAGGCCGTGGGCGCGCGCCAGGCGGCCGATGCGCTCCATGTCGCAGGCGTAGCCGCCGTAGTGCACCACGCAGATGCCGCGGGTGGTGGCGTCGATTTTGGCCGCCGCGTCGTCGGGCGACAGGTTGAGGTCGTCGGGGCTGGTGATGTCGACGAACACCGGCTGCGCGCCGCTGTAGCAAATGGCATTGGCGGTAGCCACAAAAGTAAGGGCCGGGCACAGCACGCGATCGCCCGGCCCCGCCCCCAGGGCGAGGTGGGCCAGGTGCAGGGCGGCGGTGCCGCTGCTCACCGCCAGGGCGTGCTTGACGCCAAGGTAAGCGGCAAAGCGCCGCTCGAACTCGGCGGTCAGCGGCCCCATCGACAGCCAGCGCGACCGCAGCACCTCTGCCACGGCGCGCACTTCGGTCTCGTCGAGCTCGAGGTCGGCAAGGGGAATGCGCCACTCCACCACGGAACCGCTCCTTCTTCTAAGTTGCCTGCCCCGCTGCGCGGGGCACACCGCCAAAGGGCTTGACAAGCAGGCCGCGCCGGCGTACAGTGCTGCCACCGCACAGCAAGCGAGACGTGCCATGGCCCTTTATCGTCCCAAATCGTTCGTCAAGTTAGTGCTGCTGGGCTTCTGCCTGGTTGCCTTTCCCCTCATCCTGGGCATCGTCGTGGCCACCGTCGCCGTCGACCGCCTTGCCGAGCGCAGCCAGCAAGCGGTCTACCGCGCGGTGGTGGTTACCCAGGGCTTCCGCGCCCTTTACGACCAGCTGCTCACCATGGAGCGCCACGCCCGGCAGTACCAGGTGCTGGGCGATGCCGAGCTGCTCGACGCCTACGCCGCCGCCCGCGCCCGCTTTCGGCAAACGGCGGCCAACATGGCCAACCTGCCGCTTGCAGGGGCGCAGCAGCAGCAGCTCCAGGCCATGCTAGCGCAGGAGGAAGCCGTCTCTGCCGCCCTGCGGCAGCCGCCGGCGGCGCCGCAGGGCCAGGCGCTGAGCGCTTTTGCCGCGCTCACCGAGACGGCGCGGCAGCTGCTTGCCGAAAGCAGCGATCTGGTCGACCGCGAAGTGGCCGCCATGCAGGCGGCAGCCAGCGCCGCGCAGCGCACGCTGCTGTGGCAGGCGGTGGGGCTGGTGCCCGGGGCGCTGCTTTTCACCGCCATTTTCGTGCTCCTCATCGCCCGCCCCATCCGCCAGCTCGACCACGCCATCCGGCGGCTGGGGGAAGGCGACTTCGCCTCCGCGATCGCCATTCGCGGGCCGCGCGACCTCGAGCAGGTGGGGCAGCGCCTCGACTGGCTACGCCGGCGCCTGCAGGAGCTCGAAGCGGCCAAGACCAAGTTCCTGCGCAACGTCTCGCACGAGCTCAAAACGCCGCTCACCGCCATCCGCGAGGGGGTGGAGCTGCTAGCCGAGGAGGTGGTCGGCCCCCTCACCGCGCAGCAGCGGGAAATCGTCCACATCCTGCGCCAGAAGTGCGTGCACTTGCACAAGCTCATCGAGGACTTGCTGCGCTTCAGCGTGGTGCAGGCGCGCCAGGCCGTGCCGGCGCTCAAGCCGGTGCCCCTGCACCGCGTGCTCGAAGAGGTGACGGTGGACCACAAGCCGGTTCTCATTGCCAAAAAGCTGCACCTGGAGATTGCCGCCACCGAAACCCTGGTCTGGGGCGACGACGAGAAGCTGCGCATCGTCATCGACAACCTGCTCTCCAACGCCGTCAAGTACACCCCGGACGGGGGAACCATTCGCATTTCGCTGCAGCGCCGGTCCGACGCCGCCATCCTCGACGTGGTGGACTCGGGCCCCGGCATTGCCCCGGAAGACAAGGAGCGGGTTTTTGAGGCCTTTTATCAGAGCACCCCGTCGCCGCAAGGCATCATCAGCGGCAGCGGCCTGGGCCTGGCGATTGCCAAGGAGTACCTGGCCGCCCTCAACGGCCGCATCGAAGTCCTGCACGATGTTCCCACCGGTGCCCACTTCCGCGTCGTCTTGCCCGCGCAGCCGGCCTGAAGCGCGCCGCCTGGCCAGCTGGAGCCTGCTCTGCGCAGGGCTCTTGCTGCTGCTGGCCGCCTGTGCCGGCCCGTGGCGCCTGCGGCTGAGCCGCGACGCCGACCTGGCAGCGCTGCTGCGCGACTACCAGCAGCTGCAAGCGCTTCCGGCAGCCCAGCTCCAGGCCCGCTACGAGGAAGAAGCGGCGCGCTACGCCGCCCACGGCGACAACGCCCTGCGCCTGAGCCTGCTCTTGCTGCTGCCCGACGCGCCGTTTCGCGACCCGGCCCGCGCCCTGACCCTTTTGCGCGCTTACGGCGAGCAAGCCCCCGAGGGCGCCGGCAAGCACTTTGCTGCCTTGCTGGGGCAGCTGGTCGGCGACGGCCAGAAAAACGCCGTCCTCTACCAGACGGTGCGCGCCCAGCTGGAAGCGGTGCGGCTGGAAAAGCAGGCGCTGGAGCGCACCTGCCAGCAGCTGCACGCGGAAGCCAAAGCCTCCCAGGCTGCCCGCCAGCAGTG
This sequence comes from Candidatus Tectimicrobiota bacterium, assembly GCA_026005175.1. Classification (GTDB taxonomy): domain Bacteria; phylum Tectomicrobia; class Entotheonellia; order Entotheonellales; family Entotheonellaceae; genus BPKO01. The sequence continues at coordinate 10,852 of BPKO01000002.1, read as the reverse complement.
CCGAAAACAGCTGCAGCAGGAGCGGCAGTTGGTAGAGAATTTGCAAAAGATGATCGACGAGCTCAAGCACATCGAAAAGCGCTTGCACGAGCGCAAGCGCCCCCAGATGCCTGCGACTTGAACGAAGGCGCGTTTATGCGAGCAGAAGGCGTGCCCGGCGCCAAAAAGCGCATTCTCCTGGTAGACGACGACGTGGCCCTGCTGCGCCTGCTCTCCTTGCGCCTGGAGGCCGCCGGCTACGAGGTGATTACGGCCGCCAGCGGTGCCGAGGCGCTGGCGCAGCTGGCCCGCCGCCGCCCGCACGTGGTCATCACCGACTTGCGCATGGAGGGCATGGACGGCCTGGCACTCTTTGACGCCATCCACCAGGCCAACCCCACCCTGCCGGTGATCATCCTCACCGCCCACGGCTCCATTCCCGACGCCATCACCGCCACCCAGCGCGGCGTTTTCAGCTTTCTCACCAAGCCCTTTGACGGCAAGCACCTGCTCTTGCACGTGGAAAAGGCGCTCAGCCTGAGCGGCCTCGCCCCCGACCCGGCAACCCCGGAAGCCGACACCGCCTGGCGGCAAGAAATCATCACCCGCAGCCCCCTCATGGAAGACGTGCTGGCCCAGGCCAAGCTGGTAGCCGACACCGAGGCCAGCGTCCTCATCCGCGGCGACAGCGGCACCGGCAAGGAACTTTTGGCCAAGGCCATCCACCGCGCCAGCAGCCGCCGCCACCAGCCCTTTGTCGCCGTCAACTGCGGCGCCATTCCCGAGCCGCTGCTGGAATCGGAGCTCTTTGGCCACTGCAAGGGCTCTTTCACCGGCGCTACCCGCAACCATCCCGGGCTTTTCCAGGCCGCGCACGGCGGCACGCTGTTTCTTGACGAAATCGGCGACATGCCGCTCGCCTTGCAGGTCAAGCTGCTGCGCGTCTTGCAGGAAAAGCAGGTGCGGCCGGTGGGGGCGACGCGCACCGTGCCGGTGGACGTGCGCATCATTTCCGCCACCCACCGCCAGCTCGAGCAAGAGCTGCGCGCCGGGCGCTTTCGCGAGGACCTTTACTACCGCCTCAACGTGGTCACCCTCGAGCTGCCCACCCTGGCGGCGCGGCGCGAGGACATCCCCCTGCTGGCCATGCACTTCCTCACCCAGCTGGCGGCAAAGAGCAAAAAGCACGTTACCGGCTTTGCCCCCGAGGCCATGGAGCTTCTTGTTGCGGCGTCCTGGCCGGGCAACGTGCGGCAGCTGCAAAACGTCGTGGAGCAGACCTTTGCCCTTACCACCACGCCGCTCATTTCGGCCACTTTGGTGCGCAAGGCGCTGCGCGACAAGCCAGGCGAGATCCTCTCGTTTGCCGAGGCCCGGCAGCGCTTCGAGCAGCACTACCTCGTGCAGCTGCTCCAGGTCACCGGCGGCAACGTGTCGCGCGCCGCCCGCCTGGCGCGGCGCAACCGCACGGAGTTTTACAAGCTGCTGCAACGCCACAACATCGACCCCGCGCTCTTCAAACCCCCGCCTGCCTAGCTCCCCTGTCGCTTGCCGGCGACAGCCTAAGGCCCTGAAAACGCAGGATCCCGTGCTCCTTGTGTCGCTTGCTGGCGACAACCCTGTCCCGGTCTTGCCGCAGCGGGCACGGCGGCGGCTGGCCTTACAAGGCGCAGGCGCCTCGGCACGCCCTTTGCTCTGTAAAGACGCATGCCGAGCGCACGATTGCGGTTGCTGAACGAGGAGGAATGCCATGCCTGCCGTCTCGCTCTTAGACCCCGTGGCGGCCGAAGCCCTGGCCCGCTCGCTGGAGACGGGCCGCCTTCCCGCCATGCGTTTTTTCAACCTGGAAGCGGCGGTGCAGGCGCTGCGCCAGGGCTGGTCGCTGCCCGAGATCACCGCCGCCGTGGTCTACCAGCTCGAGCGGGCGCTCATTCTCAGGGCCTTGCAGGCCAGCGGCGGCAACCTCGCCGCCGCAGCGCGCCTGCTGCGCCTCTCGCCGCAGACGCTGCGGCGCAAGCTGCGCGCCATGCCCGAAATGCCCTACGGCACGCCCGAGGCGGCCCCGGCCAGCCAGCGTGCCTCGTGAGGCCAGGGGCGTGACCGCTTCTCGCCAAGACGCCGGCGCCGAAGAGGTGACCCTGACGGCCACGGCGTGGCAGCAGCTCCAGGGGCTGGCCACCCTGGGACGGGTGGCCGGCGGCGTTCTCCACGAACTCAACAACCTGCTGACGGTGATCGGCGGCTACAGCGAGCTCTTGCTGCAGCGCGGCTCGGCGCCGCGGCGCGCCGAGCTCGAGGCCGTGCTCCGGGCCGCCCAGCAAGCAGCAGCCCTTGCCCGCCAGCTGCTTGCCTGCGGCCGCGGGCAGCCGCGGCAGGCCGTGAACTTGAACCGCCTGATCGCCGACTTCAGCCGGCTGCTGCAGGCCCTGCTGGGCGAGGCGATTTCCCTTGAAACCTGCCTGGCGCCCGACCTGGGCGAGGTCTGTGGGGATCCGGCGGCCCTGGCCCAGGTGCTCCTCAACCTGGTGCGCAACGCCTGTGACGCCATGCCCGAGGGCGGCCGGCTGGCGATTCACACCGCCAACGCCGACTTTGCCGAGGTGGCAACCGAGGCGCCGCAGCGCGGGCCGGCCGTAAAGCTGGCCGTCGCAGACACCGGCTGCGGCATGGACGCCGCGGTGCAGGCGCAGCTCTTCACCCCCTTCTTTTCCACCAAAGCCCACGGCACCGGCCTCGGCCTGACGCTCGTGGCGCAGATCGTGCGCCAGCACCGGGGCCTGCTCGCGGTGCGCAGCGCCCCGGGCCAAGGGACTACGGTAACCGTGTACTTGCCGCGGGCCGCGCCCGACGCGGCCTCCTCTCCGGCGCCGCAGGCGGCGCCGCTGCCGCGCGGTGCGGGGCGCATTTTGCTGGTGGAAGACGACGCCGAGGTGCGCCAGCTGGTACGCGCCGTCTTGCAGCGCCAGGGCTACACGGTGCTGGCCGCCGGCTCGGCCAGCGAGGCCCTGCGCCTGGCCCAAGAACAGCCGGTCGACGTGCTGCTCGCCGACGTCGTCTTGCCGCAGCTCAGCGGCCCCACCCTGGCCGCTTGCCTTCGCGCCCGCCATCCCGACCTCAAAGTCCTCCTCATTTCCGGCTATCCGCCAGGGGTGCTGGCGCAGCGCTACGGCGCTGCGGTGGCCGAGGCGGTGCTCGCCAAGCCCTTTACTCCCGAAGCCCTGCTGCGCCAGGTCCACGCCCTCCTCGGCGCCGGCTGACCCGCCTTGGCCATTGCGTGCCGCGGCCCGAGTCTGATAGTGTGTAATATCCACATGGCAGCGTTTGGGTCCCTGGGAGGAAAGAGGGGAAGTCCCGGTGGAAGCAGAGGCGGTTGTAGATCAGCCACACTGGTATGCCATTCATACCCGCTCGCGGCACGAGAAAGTGGTACGTGACCAGCTGGCGGCCAAAGGGGTAACGCACCTGCTTCCCTTGTGGCGCAAGCGCAGCGTTTGGAAAGACCGCATCAAGCTGATCGAGGTGCCCCTCTTCAGCGGGTACCTTTTTGCTTACTTCCCGCTGCGCGAGAAGCTGCGAGTGCTCACCACCATCGGCGTGGTACGCCTCGTGGGCATCAACGGCCAGCCGGTGCCCATTCCCCAGGAGCAGATTGACGCCGTGCGCACCATGGTAGAGCAGCAGCTGCGCTACGACCCCTATCCTTACTTGCGCGAGGGCATGCGGGTGCGCGTCAAGCGCGGCGTGCTGGCCGGCGCCGAGGGCATCCTGATTGCCAAAAGGCAGCACTACCGCCTGGTGGTCAGCATCGACCTCATCCAGCGCGCGGTGGCCGTGGACATCGACAGCGCCGACGTGGAGCCCCTCTTCTAGCGCGGGCCCTGGCGCCAGGCGCGGGCGGGCTAAAAGCGCAAGGTGGGGGCGGTGGTGAGGGAAACGGTCACCTGGTGGCGGGTAAAGGCCTCGGCGCCGCGGAAGGCGGTGACCTCGTTGAAGCGGCGCTGGGTGTAAGCGTACGACACCTCGAGGAACAGCCAGTTGCGCAGCGCCAGGCGCGAGGTGACCACGAGGCGGTGGTCCTGGCGGTTGGCAAAGTCAAGATCGAGCGCCTCCTCGGTAAAGTCGGTGGCTTCGAAGCTGTAGTCCACCGCCAGGCTGAAGAAGCGCAGCATCTGGTACGTCACCCCGGGGCGCAGGGCCAGGAAGAAGCGGTCGCCGCCGCTGCCCAGGGTGGCGGTGTCGAAGTCGAACCAGGAGACGTTAACCCCCAGGCGCGCCGTAATAAGCGGCGTGAGGGGCGCGGAAACGCTGAGCGTGAGCACGTCGGCCACCACCGCCTCCCCTTCGCCGCCGCCGGAAGTGAGGCGGCGCTGGTAGCCCAGGGCCAGCTGGCCGTCGCGCAGCGTCTTGACCAGGCGCACATTGGCCACCAGGCTGTCTCTCGCCGTCGAGCGCCGCATCGTCGGAGGTGGTGCGGGCGTAGCCCACGCTTACGTCGCTCGTCAGCGTCGGGCTCAGGGCGTGGCGGAAGCGGGCGGCCAGGGTGTGCACGGCGAAATCCGAGCGCGCCGCCCCGCCGGGGTTGGTGGTAAAAAAGTGCAGGGTGACGTCATAGACCACGCTCAGGCGGCTGTCGCGGGCCACGTGGGTGATGTAGCCCAAGTCGCCACCCAGGCGATAGCGCACCTCGTCCACCTCGTCGGGCACGTCGACGTCGACGATCAGGCTTTCGAAAAACGGGTTGAGGGCGATGCGCGGCAGCAGGCGCACGTCCAGGGCCAAGTCGGCGCGGTTGCGCAGGGTCCGCCGCCGGCGCTGCGTGCTCACCGGCCGCAGGCCGGTCACCTCCTCGATGGTCAGCTCGCGCTCCAGGGGCTCTTCGGTAAGCTCGAAGGTATCGCTTAAGTTCACGCGGAGCAAGGCCAGCAAGGGGGTGGCCAGGCGCAGCGCGGCGCGCTGCGAGACCTGGTTTTGCTCCGTGTGGCGGGCAAAAAACGCAAAGCGGGTGCGATAGTCAAGGTCGAGCGAGGTGGTGGGCGAGGGGGCATAGCGCAGGGCAAGGGCGGGGGTCAGCAGGGTGACGAAATCGGCCTCGCGGTCGCGGTGGGTCTGGAAGAGGTTGTCGTCGTAGCCCTCGCTTACCGCCAGCGAGGGGGTCAGGGTGAGGACCTGGCCGCCGGCGCGGCCGGCACTCAGCCACAGCAGCAAGCCAAGGCCCAGCGCAGCGGCAGCGCGGCGGAAAGGGAGGCGGCGTGGCAGGGTCAGGGCTCCTTCTCCGGCACGGGCCAGCACGGCACGGGGAGCAGCATAGCGGCAGCCTGCCGGGCTGTCAAGGGGGAGGTGGGGCCAAGGCGAGGGCGCGCAGCCAGGCGGCCAGCTCGTGCAGGGCAAAGGGCTTGGCAAACGCGCGCGTGATGCCGGCCTGAGCCAGTCGCTGCGGCGTCAGGGTGTGCAGGCGGCCGCTGAGCAAGGCAATCGGCACGGCGGGGTCCTGGCGGCGAATGGCCTGGGCCAGCTGCAGGCCGTCCATCCCCGGCATGTCGAGGTCGAGCAAGACGAGGGCAAAGCCGCCGGCAGCAAACGCCGCGAGGCCGGCGGGGCCGTCGGGGGCGGGGGTCACGTCCAGGCCCTGCTGGCGCAGGAACGTCATCAGCAGGCCGCGCACCGCCGCATCGTCGTCCACCACCAGGGCCCGCGGCCGGCGCGGCGGGGTGGGAGGCGCAGGCACCGGGCCTTTCTCCTGGCCTTCAGGCATCCACCACCTCGGCGATGAGGGCCAGGTAGTCGCGCAGCGACTTCTGCACCACCACCTCCGAGCCGCGCTGAAAGGCGTTCACTTCTCGGTCTCCCACCTGCTGCGGGTCGTGCACCACCCAGCAGTCGATGCCCGCTGGCAGCGCTGCCGCCAGCTGCTGGTTGACCTCGCTGTAGAGCTGCCAGGCCGCGGCGGCATCCGGCCAGGGGGCGCCTTGCAGGGCGTTGTGCAGGGCTTTGGTTGCCTGGAAGAACGCGGGCGGGGCTTGCAGGCAGTACCAGGCGGCATCGAGGCCCAGGCCCTGCATCAGCGGCACCAGGCCCCGCAGGATCTCGGCCACGCCGCCGCCCTGGGCGGTGGCGTTGAGGTGGGCCACTTTGACCCCGCGCAGGCGGCCGGCAAGCTGCGCCAGCTCGCGCCGCAGGGCGGCCTCCATCAGGGGGAGGTAAGGCTCCAGGGGCTGGGGCGCCGTCGGCACGCGGCAAAGCATGGGGCGGTCTCCTGGCAGACAGGTGTCGGCACTAAGCAGGCCGGGCGCCGCGGCGCTGCGCGTAGGCCTGCAGCGCCTGCAGCAAGTGCGCGGGGGAAAAATCGGGCCACAGCACCGGAGTGAAGTAGAGCTCGGCGGCGCTGCTCTGCCACAGCAGGAAATTGCTCAGGCGCTGCTCGCCGCCGGTGCGTATGAGCAAGTCCACCGGTGGCAAGCCGGCGGTATCGAGGGCGGCGGCAAAGCGCTGGGCATCGATCTCTGCCGGGGCCAGGCGGCCGCGGGCCACCTGGCGGGCCAGGCGGCGGGCGGCGCGCGCCATTTCGGCGCGGGCGCCGTAGCCCAGGGGCCCAGGGTCAGCACCATCGCCGTGCCGCGGCGGGTGTGGGCTTTGGCGCTGGCCAGGGCGGCGCGCACCGCGGCGGGCAAGAGGCGGGGATTGCCGATGGTGCGCAGGCGGATGCCCTGGCGGCGCAGGCGCGCGGCTTCTCGCCGCAGGTAGTGGCGCAAGATGCGCATGAGCACCGCCAGCTCGCTCCGTGGCCGTCCCAGGTTCTCGGTAGAGAGGGCAAACAGCGTCAGGGCCGGGATTCCCAGGCGGCGGCACGTCGAGACCACCGCGTCCACCGTCTTTACCCCTTCCCAGTGGCCGGCGGTGCGGGGCAGGTGGCGCTGCTGGGCCCAGCGGCCGTTGCCGTCCATGATGATGGCCAGGTGGCGCGGCAGCGGCTGGCCCGCGAGCGAAGACAAGCGAGCCTTCTCCATGGCCAGCGCTGAGGACTAAGGACGATGCCCGGGCCGGTCTCCGAGCCGGCCCCGAGGCCTGGCCAGGGGTCTTAGGGTTGAGACGCCCCAGGCTGCGGGGTCTCAGCTGCAAGACGCAACGGCCGGTCATGGGGTCGATGTGATGCATGCGACCGGGTGTCTCAGCGGGCGTCATGGCTGCGCGTGCTGCCCTCGGGGTGGCTTTTTTACCCGGCCATGCCGCCCTGGCACGCCCCTTGCTCCGGAGTGAGCCAGGACCCTGGTTTTACCTCTGGAGAAGGAGACCGCAATGCGCTACAGGACCACACCCTTCTGGCGCCGGGCACTCACTGCTGCGGCGCTGGGCCTGGCTTGCGTGCTGGCCTACGCCGGGCTGGGTGGCGAGCAGGCCCACGCCTCGCTGATTGGCGACAGCGTGGACATTACCCTGACGGTTCCGGGGTTTGGCACCTTCGCCGACACGGTGACCGTGGCCGCCGGCGTCCGGGAAATCGACTGCGAGGATCCTTCGAAGAACATCTGCGGGCCGGGCCTGGAGGGAGAATATATCGACATCGAAGCCTGGAGCATCGAGGTGAATCTGGTCGCACCTCTCAGCGTAAACGGAGTAACGCTAGATTTTACCGGCCTGGACTTCGGCGCGCCGGATATCTATATCATCGGCGTGACGGTAGGGCCTACCATTCCCGGCTTCGACGAGAGCTACGTCACCTTTGGGCCGCATTCCATTCACGCCGACCTCTCTGGCATCTATGCCGCAGGAAGCACCGGCGCTTTTACCATGAACATCCACGTCGTGCCTGAGCCGGGCACCTGGGTGCTGCTTGCCAGCGGCCTGCTGGGCATTGCCGGCTATGGCTGGCGGCGCCGGCTCTACGCTGCGCTAGCCTGATGTCCCTGCCAGAAGCGCCTGGCTGCCGTGCCCCCGCGCCGCAGCCAGGCGTGCTTGCAGCTGCCGCGCCACCTCGCACACGTGCGGCGGCCTGAATAGGGTGCGGTGGTCTCCCGGAATGGGGACCACCTCCACGCCGCCCGCCGCATACGCCGCCCAGCCCAGCTGCGGCTCGGCCGCTGGCGTGCTGCAAAAGACGGTGACCTTGCCGGGGTACATCCCTGGCCGGTACACTTCTGCCGCCCGCGAACCCATTTCATAGGCATAGAAGTGCCGCAGCCGCGCCGGGATGGGCCGCCCGTGGGCAAGACAGAAGCGGCACAGCCGGCGCTTCATGCCTCGCACAGCAGCCTGCCAGATTCTCTTTATCACACTGCCGGCCACCCCGGCAACCCTCGCCCGCACGTAGGCAAGCTGCTCGCGCCCGGTGCGGCCGGCCATCTGCTGCACGTGATACTGCCACCGCGCACGCAGCCAGGCATAGCGCGAACCGCGGCGCGCCGCCTGCGCCTGCCGAGCCTGCGCCACGTACCCCGGAGCAAAGGTGTCAAACAGGGCCAGCAGCGCCACCGCTTCTCCCTGCTGCCGCAAGCGGCAGGCCATCTCGAAAGCCACCAGGCCGCCTGACGAGTGGCCGCCCAGAAAGTACGGCCCTGTTGGCTGCAGCTGCCGCACCTCCGTCAGGTAGTGCGCCGCCATCTCCTCGATGCGCGTCTGAAACGGCGTCTTGCCGTCGAGCCCCTGCGCCTGCAAGCCGTAAAACGGCTGCTCCGGCCCTAGCAGCTCGGCCAGGGCCCGCAGGTAGAGCACGTCGCCCGCGGCGCCGGGGACGCAGAAAAAGGGCGGATGCCGCCCGCCGGGCTGGAGGGCCACTAGAGAGCGCCAGGGGCTCTGCCACCCCTCTTGCCGCAAGAGCGCTGCCAGCTGCGCCACGGTGGGGGCCTGGAGCAGGGCGCTCAGCGGCAGCGCGTGGCCGCACGCTTTTTCGATTTCTGCCAGCAGCCGCATGGCCAGCAGCGAATGGCCGCCGAGGTCGAAGAAGTTGTGCCATACCCCCAGGGGGCGCACGCCCAGCACCTGCTCCCAGATCTGCAGCAGCCGGTACTCCAGGGCATCGCGCGGCGCCACCAGCGGGGTGCCCGCCGCCGCGGAGGAAGTCGCCGGCAAGGACGGCAGGGCGTGGCGGTCGACTTTGCCGTGCGCCGTGAGCGGCAGGGCATCGACGAAGACAAACGCCGCCGGCACCAGGTAGGCCGGCAGCCGCTGCTGCAAGAAAGCCCGCAGCGCCGCCTCCTCCACCGCCCCTGCCGGCACCACCCAGGCCACCAGCCGGTCGCGGGAGCGCTCCAAGGCCACCGCCGCCCGCCGCACCGCCGGGTGCTGCTGCAAGACCGCCTCGATCTCTTCGGGCTCGATGCGGTAGCCCCGCCACTTGAGCTGGTGGTCGCTGCGCCCCAGCCACTCCAGGGTGCCGTCGGCCCGCCACCGCACCACGTCCCCCGTGCGGTAAAGGCGCGCCCCGGGGCGGGTGGCAAAGGGATGGGGGACAAAGCGCGCCGCGGTGAGGCCCGGGCGCTGCCAGTAGCCCCGCGCCAGCCCCTCCCCGCCCAGGTAGAGCTCGCCCGCCACCCCCACCGGCACCGGCTGCAAGTGGCGGTCGAGCACGTAGGCTTCGGTGTTGGCAATGGGGCGGCCGATGGGCACGGTGGTGCCAGCCACCTGCGGCGGCACGCGGTAGGCGGTGCTCCACACCGTGGCCTCGGTAGGGCCGTACTCGTTCACCAGCGCCGCCTGGGGCAGCACCGCGTGGTGGCGCGCGGCCAGCCCGGCCGGGCAGGCCTCGCCGGCCACGATCACCGCGCGCAGGGAGGCCAGCGCTGCGGGGCGCGCCCGCTCGAGCAGCGCCTGGTACAGCGAGGGCAGCGCCAGCAAGTGCGTCACCTGATGGCGCGCGATGAGTTCGGCCAGCGCCGCCGGGTCGCCCTCGGTGCCCGACGGCGGCAGCACCAGCGTGCCGCCCTGGGAGAGGGTCCAGAAGAGCCCCGCCACCGAGCTGTCAAACGTAAGCGGCGAGAGGAGCAAGAAGCGCGCCGGCGCCTCCTCGTACGCCAGCAGGCGGGCGTGCGTGGAGGAAAGCAGGTTGCCGTGGGTGACCATCACCCCTTTGGGCCGGCCGGTCGAGCCCGAAGTGTAAATAATATAGGCCAGGTGGTGCGGGGCGAGCCGCACCGGCGGCGCCGCCGCCGCTTCGGCCTCCGGCACCACCAGGCAGCGCCCCGGCAGGCGCGCAAAGCGCGGCGCCAGCGCCGCCGAGGTCACCACCACCGGCGCCTGCGTCTCTTCGAGCAAGAGGGCCAGCCGCGGCGGTGGGGTTTCCGGATCCAGGGGCACGTAGGCCCCGCCCGCTTTGAGGATGCCCAGGATGCCCACCAGCGCTTCGGCCGTGCGCGGCAGGCAGAGGGCCACCGGCACCTCCGGCGCCACGCCCTGGCGGTGCAGCGCCTGCGCCAGGCAATTGGCCCGCCCCTCGAGCTGGGCGTAGGTGAGCCGCGCCTTCCCGCAGACCACCGCGGCGTGCTGCGGCCGGCGCGCGGCCTGCGCCGCGATAAGTGCGGGCAGGCACGGCGCCTGCGGCACCGCCACCCGTGGCCCCACGGCGGCGTGCAGCAGCCGCTGCCGCTCCGCTGCTGGCAGCAGCGGCAGGTGCTCGACGCGCTGCGCTGGCTGCGCCGCGATGGCCGCCAGTAGGGTGTGCCAGTGCTGGTGCAGGCGGGCGACGGTTGCGGCCTCGAAGAGGTCGGTGCGGTACTCCCACCCCCCCGGCCAGGGTTTCCTGGTGCAGGGCCAGGCGCAGGGTGAGGTCAAACGGCGCGGCCTGCCCTGGCAGCGGCAGCGCCGCGAGCTGCAGGTCGCCCAGGCGCAGGCGCGCCCCTGCCACCCCCAGGGCCAGCGCGGCCACCGCCGGGTCGGCAAACGG
>BPKO01000001.1 GCA_026005175.1 Candidatus Tectimicrobiota bacterium | reverse complement strand
CAAACACTCTGCGCAATTTTGCTCCCCTCCCCGCTCCTTATAATCGCGGAGCAGGCAACGAACCCTGTTCACAGAAACTCAGGGCCTAATGGGCGGTATGCAAATGCAGTGGCGAGTAACAGATACCATCCTTACATGCGATGGCTTATAAACAATCAAGGCAGTTTAGGAAGTCAGCTGGACAATCAGACCCTATTGGAACCAAACGCTAGCCCTGACATTGGCGATCAGCGAATTGAGGCGATTGCTGCTCTCCTACGTGACAAACTCTAGGCTCCCTTTCTCATTGCAGTTAAAGCGATCTACTCCTTCCAATCTATGGCTATTATCCAACAGAGCTATGGAAGAGCCGATGGCCAGATATCCGGATTCGTCGCTCCGCTAACGCTTTTTGCCACCCCTCACGTGTACCGATTACCTCCGGGTGCTCGTACAGCCCCCACCGTTCTTCTTGCCTCGTAAGCCGTGCAAACTTCGGGCGTAATGGATGATCTGGCGCTACGAATTCCTCTTTACGGTGCAGAATCGGCGGATTCTGCGCGTTAGTGTAGTCGCGATACTGCACCTGGAACGTGCGCAGCGGCACGAGAAGTGACGCTACAAGAACAGGATGCGGATCCCGCTCAAACTCGGGATAGGCGAGGTAGGAGACCTGGGGGATGCCACGGTGCAGTTTGATGATATTGGCCCCCTTCGACAGCGCCAATGTACGCCCTGGCGCATCCTTCATACACCCGTAAGATCGGAGGGAGGTGCGGCAAAGCACTAACGTGCACGTACAGAGCACGTGGGGTGAGTTTGCCTACCTGTGCAGTTCCGACATGCCTCATCGATCGCTTGCATGTTTCCGGCAGAAAAGAGCAGATCGTCCGCCAGCCTGCAAGCGCGACGATACGTCGCGAAAAACGCCCGGATGTCCAGCTGCATATCCCGTGGCAGCTCCGAAAAGCGTGGACGCCCTCCAAAGCGCGCCAATGCTAAATAAATCAACAAATCTTGTCTGCGTTTCCGCACAGATACGCTCCCATTGCTCACTGCCAGTTACATGCTTGATAAGAACAAAAGCACGCCGTATACTTCCTAGACTCTGGCGAATCGTAGAAACGACATCTAGCTCGGTTTCGTCAGGGAGGCGTCCACGGGCAGTGATGAAAGCCATGAGAGGCTCCAGTAGATTCTTGTACTGCTCGAAAAGCACGTCACGGCGGCGTTGCCGGGGGACTGCTACCCGTCGGCGATACCGCGCAGCAAGATAGGTCTGTTGTAGCTCGGGATCGCGGAAGACGAAGAAGACCCCCGGACCAGCAGGGACACTGGTGACTGCCAAAGTCGTCTCGATCCAGTCCCGCAGTTCGTGTTGCTGATAGTATTTTTGGAAAGTTCCAAGACGCGTCAGATATCCGTCTTCATATGGGGCTTGGTTTTCTATTCGCGCTTCCAGGGTAAGGCGAGCAGAGACAATAAGGAGTTTGCGCGTGAATTGCCAGGCCCTCGTGCAGTGTTGCAGCCCGTTCTTGTTCGTCCTCAATAACGTTGATCACATACCCCAGATTGACCACATCCGCGGGCTTTCGCTGCCCGCGTGGACGATGGATGGGATCCCATCCCCAGCAGCGAATACCATGACTACGCAAGAAATGGATATCAGAGCCATACCCACAGCCATAGTCAAAGACTGTGGTTTCGCGTGTAACCAGTCCTGCGTCCCAGCGCCAGACGTATAGGACGTGAGAGGTCACGGCGCTGCAGGGCTGTCCGGTATCGAGCAATATTCATGCCCCTCATCCGCATGTTGTACCTCAATGGGCAGCCGTTTTAGGAGATCTGCAATATGGCGCAAGTGCCGATCAGCAGCGAGAGTCGCAATACCACGATGGAGATGCAGACGAAATTGCGTCACCAACACTTCATCACTAATGCCTAAGCCATCTTGTCGACACCGTGCTTTCAACAGTGCAAGATAGATATCTCCATAAGGCCCCGGCAAAAATCCGCCAGCTCATTTCCACTGAGCTATCGGCAGGGATTCTAACCGGTGACGGCGGCGTTGGATCGGCAAGCGAGACACAGAATCCCCAACGGCAGAGGACATTCCAATGAGGAATTCCCGTCCAGCGCTTGAGACGAATCAGCTGCTCTTTAGCCTGTTGTGACAGGCGAATGTGCTCTAGGGGCATCGTTTTCCCCCGCTTACCAAAAATAGCCTGGCTGGATGACCGTGGCATCACGGGCCTTATCAAAAACTAAACAATAGCAGTGGCCAATCCAGGGCTGTAAACTGGCGTAGTATTGCTCGTCGATTTCCTCATCGGTTGAGAGCAAAATCACCTGATGGCTGGCGTGCGGAAAGTAGCGTTGCACAAGGTGCATACGATGGGCAGCATCGAGTCGACCAAGTGGCGTATCGATGACCGCCGGGAGTGGGCGCCCCGTAGCACGTGCGAGCCCCCAAAGCATCGCTACAGCTAACAGCTGTCGCTCGCCGGCAGAGAGACGATCTGGAGGAAGCACATTGCCATCAGGCCCCGCGCAACTCTATAGTGCACTGCCGCGGGTCAATGGTAAGCTCCTGTACTAAAGTTTCTTTGTGCAGTAAATGTCGAAATCCCTCAAGAATGAGACGTTCAATACGCCGCACATGCATCTCTAGCATAGCCTGGCGAAAGTGTCCCAGAGTGCGCCGAACCCGTTGAGCATGATGAATAATGCGAAGGAGGTCTTCTTGGGCAAATGTTGTCTCCACAGTTTTTTCAATTTTGGCAATCAAGCGTTTGTGCTTCTGGTCACGTTCACGGTTCAGACGTTCTAATTCTCGGTCAAGAGCGGCGAGTTGACGTTGTGCTTCCTCCATATGTGCTTGAGCCTTTTGACGCTCAATCATGAGTGTGGCCAAGGGCCCTCCCGATCCGGGATGCTAGCAAGCTGGCGATCGAGATCTGCAAGATGTGAGCGCAGTTTTTCACTTGCCTCTAAAGCAAGACTCACTCGAGCACCAACCTCCTTTAATGTATGTTCATATAAAGTACGAAGGAGATCACGAGCCTCGGGATGCAAGTTCAAATATTTGTCGACTTCAGCTTCAACCATTCGCTGCTGGCGATCGGTCACAAGAAATACCATAAGTGTTTCCAGGAGGGGCGGTTGTGCTCCATGGATACGGGCTTCTTCAAGAAGTCGTGCATCGCGCTCAGCCAACATATTAGTAAGGACTTGTGCCTGTTTGGCCGCTTCCTCACGGCGATCCTGCTCGACCACTGTCTCCAGCAAATCTGAGAGCAATAAAAGTGGCGCTGGGCCAGCGGCGAGTTGCCGCAGTTCTTCTTCAATGGCGTGCAAGCGTTGAGACAATGTCGCACGTTCTTGTTCGAGCCTTTCCCTTTGTTCCAGAAGTGCTCCACCTTCTAATTGAAAGCGTGTGTCAATTTCGTGTAGCCGTTTTCGTCGTCGATCAACCTCATTTTGTAAGGCAGCACGTTGTGTAATAAGATTTTCACGCTGATGATCTAATTGCGCGATCTCAGCAGAAACATGGTCAATTTCCTGACGTTCAGATATTCCTTTCATTTCGGTACGCTTGCGCCGCTCCAGTACAAGCAGATCAGCGTCCAGTTGCTCTACCAGATCAAGTCCTAAGAGAGCATGAATCGCGGTTGTCAGAAGCTGAGCCGCATGCTCAACATCAGCCAGTGCTTCGATCTTCTCACCATCAAAAAAGAAAAGCTGTGAAAGGCGAACTGGAATGAACGTTTCGATATGCTCCTGCCAGGTTTCAGTTAGTGCCCGGTCAAACAGCCCATCATATAGGACCTCGAGGCGCTCGCGCATGCTGGTGCCGCTGAGCGCCCAGGAGCGGTGAACGCGGTAGGTATGTTCCTTGCCGTCACGCAGATAACGGAACTGGACTTCAAGGGCAGCGCCCTCATAAGGTGAGACAGCACGGTGCACACAACGACGCAAGAATTCGTCATAAGCAAGCGACCCACGATTAGAGCAGCGCGCAAATTTCCCATATAAGACAAGCTGCAATGCATCGAGGAGGGTGGTCTTCCCCCCACCATTCAGCCCACCAATAAGTATGATGGACTTCTCTGGTGATGGTGGGGTGAGTTTGAGCGTTTGACGTCCACGGTAAATCCCAAAGTTGTGCAACACTATCTCATCCAGCACCATAACGGGTCCTCTGTAGTGATTGCACAACATCTCCTTCCATAACTGGCAGCAATGAGAGCTGAAGCAATTCTCCCCTTTGCGCGGCGTCACGTGCTCGCTGAAGACGTCGTGCCCGATCGGTGGCATCCACGGCATCAGTATAAAAACTGCGGCGTATGGGCCCTGCTCTAATGCCTCGTAGAGCCCTGCACGACGTGCCATGGTCCTGTAACGGCGTTCGATATCGAGCAACTCTCGGATAAGTTCATAATGCAGCTGATCATCACCGCAGATTTCGCGGAGTAGTTGCATGTCTGCCGCTGTGAAGATCAGGTTATCATCGAGGCGCGGTCCTGGATAAGGTTCGTGAGTAACCTCTTCATAAATAGTCGGCAACAAGTCCTCGAGCTCGTGTTTCTCCACGACCCAGATGCGGCGAATTTCTTGCAGCTCCGCAAGGGTAATAAGCTCGAGCTGGCGCACATGCTCTGGTCCGTGAGTGCGCACCCACTGCTGGGCTTCCAGCACACGACGCAGCCAGTGAGCACGCGCTGCCTGCGTGTATGGGCCCAGGAATCGGGCGGTCGTGGAAGAGTTGTACGATGCCACTCATGCGACGAAAATCACGCCAGTGCCTATCGTCTTGCACATCCAGTTCATTACGGAGCTCCAATAATGGAAGCATCCATTCTTTTTCCTCGTCATTTTGGATCATAGCGTGCATTGATCGATCTTTATCTACCAGGGTACATACCCAACAGCCAAATCGGCTGTCACCACAGCTAGGTGTACTAGTATCCACCACCAGCGGACACTCTCCATCTGGAGAAGCTCCCTGGTACATAGTGAGCAGGTCCTTGTTGTTATGTCCCCATGGATTAGGAATCTGCATCAGAAACAGCCATACGTCATCGTTCGACCAGTTTTCAATGGGCGTATATACGAGGCAATTGGGAAGATTAGCGTTAGGGCTGAGCCGCTCGCGCACACGGTGGCGCTCGAGTCGCTCCATGGTACGGGCGCGGGCGACACTTTCAGCCTTACGCGTTCCTAGGACAAGGATGGCTTCTCCGCTTTCGCGGACAATACGGGTAATAAATGCATTAGAGGGTTTTATCTTCAATCGGTCTGTGCACCAGCGGAACTTAGGTCGCGGCGCAGGGTAGCCACGGCCGATCAGGTTAACCCAGAAGGTGTCAGTGATGTCAGGCGTAAGCCGATGGGGCACAATAGGAATGTTATCTCGCTGTGCAGTGCGCTGCATGGTCTGCAGGGGGACTGGGTGACCCAGGCAGCTACGACGGGATTTTCCACTAGGGTATCAGTACTGATGACATGCACCGTTTTGGTACGCTTGTGTGGTTCCAAAGTCGACAGAGCAAGCCAGACAAGCTGAAGCACTGCAGTAGAATCTTTTCCACCACTATAACCGACAATCCAAGGAGCCTCATCAGCGCAGTAGAGTTCCTGGATCTCTTCTAGGAGAAGATTTACCGTTATCTTGAAACCGTCTTTGGCGAAGACAGAAACCAGGTGGTGGACATTATGTGCTGACATAGTCTCCTCGCAGAAAAGCGTCCTCAACGCGCTGTTCCTCCGGCGAAAGGGACAGCTGGAGATGCTTTTTGATAACGTTAGTAGTCAAGATGACATTATGGGTAGCCTTGGACACGCGACCGCCAATCATGGCCCGACCTTCCCATAACTTGGCATTAGCGCGTGACCAGTCAAGGCTTCTGAGGCGCCGCAAGCGGTGCTTCCAGTTTGTCGCGCTGTCCTGTATGAGAACGTTCCCTACCTTACCGATCGCCTGCAAGGCAATCCCGTGGGAATGGATGAAATCGCGACGCACTTCTGCTGCCGTCATTTGCCGATTGCGTACCATCTGCCATTCTGGAAACTGCTTTGCCACTTCTTCCCAAAAATCCACGGCCCAGCTGTGCTCGCTCTTCCAATGAGCCATGATCTGTATGCGCCAATAGCGCTGACGTTGCCGTATAGATAGCACTAAGGGTGAAGAGCTTCCGTGATCGTGCCGAGAGCGTGCTTTTTTCCATCTCCACTACATCGCGAAACATCGGCGAGCGGAGCACCACCAGTTTGGCTAGCTTTGCACGTTCGTCTCGATGGTCATATAGAACCCCTAACGACTTAGATGGACGAACCGCATAGCGGTTCAGGTCGGCAAACATCTGTTGGCAGCGTTCAAGTCCCTACATCGAGGAAAAAGACAACCGCAATGCTTTCATCCGCGAGATCTGGATTTTCACGAAGTGCCATTTCAATGGCAGCGCGACGGTGTTGCCCGTCGTTGATGATGAATTGCGACGACATGGGGATATGTAAAAGCCCAACCCGTTGACCTTCTAATCCATCTATTAGCGGCTCAAATCGTATTTCACCATCAATAGAAGCGGTTATTGCAGAGAAAACATAGGTGTCACGGTTGTCCAGAATATAGCGAGTAATCTCCGGAATACGACTCTTGTTCAAAGTACGCTGCGCGCGCAACTCTGGAAACCAGCTCCTCCTCATTAAATAGGAAAATCTTAGGCAAAAGACGTAGTGGACACATCGATACATAGTATTCTCGACGCGCTTGTACTCCCCGTATTGCTGGAAAGACATACTCAAAGGCGGCATTCATGGATTCACTCCTATGGATACGTCTATAATAAACTTGCCAATATTGAGATAATCAATATATCAATTCGTTATCATTCATACTGAAAATTAAAATAACTCGGCACTTCAATCAATGACCCGCCATTTGCTCGCCCATTGCCACATTGCCAGCCCCCTGGAGGAATTACATTACCGTAGATGACATCCCCGGCGAACCGATTCTGCCACTATACGGGTGAACCCCTCCGCCCCGTTCCTCCGTCTCCGGCCATCCAGGAAAGCATACTCTCGCCCGTATGTCAAGAAAAAAGCGAACAGACCACAAAAAATTCACAAACTTTGCGGATAATCTGATAAACTCTCGTCGCGAACTTCGGGATCCACGAAGTGAGGCGTGCAGGGAGGAATGGTCATGGTTGTGTATTTGGACTGTAATGCCACTACCCCGCTAGAGCCACGGGTGCGGGATGCGGTGATGAAGTATATGACCGTCGAATTCGGTAACGCTGGGAGTCGTACACACGATTTCGGCGCCCGCGCTAAGCAGGCGGTGCAACACGCGCGGGGAACCAAGTAGCAGCAGTGGTCAAGGCGCAACGCGACGAGGTGATCTTTACCAGTGGCGCCACCGAGAGCAATAATTTGGCACTCCTCGGCCTAGCAAGCCATGGGGAAGCGACCAAACGGCAGCATATTGTCAGCACGCAGATTGAGCACAAAGCAGTGCTCGAACCTCTTGCCGTACTTGCTGCACGTGGCTTTACAGTCACCCTCATTCCTCCCACATCAGGAGGATGGGTAGACCCGGAGGCAATACGCAAATCTCTACGCGCTGATACATTACTGGTATCGGTTATGCATGTCAACAACGAAACAGGGGTAGTACAGCCTCTTTATGACATTGCTGAGTGTTTGGCAAATCATCCGGGCCTATTTCCATGTCGATGCTGCCCAGGGTTTTGGCAAGGATATTGAGACGCTGCAGCACCCACGAATTGATCTCATTAGCATCAGTGGACACAAAATTTACGGCCCCAAAGGCATCGGTGCACTCATTGTGCGACGGCGGGGTTTCCGTCGCCCCCCGCTGACACCGCTACTATACGGAGGTGGGCAAGAACGTGGTCTGCGCCCTGGAACATTGCCTGTCCCTCTTATTGTTGGCCTTGGGGTTGCCGCTGAGCTTGCCCTGCGTGAAGCACGGCATCGCGCAAAAATCTGTCAAGCTTTTCGTGAGCGGACCCTCGCTGCCCTCGCGCCGCTTGATCCTATAATCAACGGGGATTCAAGACGCACGTTACCCCACGTGGTCAATCTAGCGTTCCCTGGAATAGACGCCGAAGCTGTGATGGTAGCTGTTAAAGACTACATTGCAATTTCTAACGGCTCGGCATGCACCTCACACAACTATGAACCAAGCCATGTTCTTAAAGCAATGAGATTGCCCGACATAATTATCCAGAGTGCTCTTCGATTGTCATGGTGTCATATGACCCCAGATCCTGACTGGGATGCAGTGGTGAATATCATAAGAAAGCTTCGCTAAATAGACAACAATGGTTCTTTGCCAAAGGGTGTGCCCTGGAGGGCCCATAGCGCCTCCAGCGCAAGTGCCAACCGGATGCAGGGCGTGCTTTGTACGTGGTCACGCGCCGCCTGCATCGGGAGACCCCGATTGGCCCAGCAGCCGAGTCGCTCCGGCGCGCAAGGGCCGATTGCAGACATGACCACGAATCGCTAAGATGTAGTCACAACGAGTTCGCTGGAGGAACAGCAATGGCGGTGCGTGTGAACATTCGGGAGTTTAAAGCGCACTTAAGCGCCTACCTGCGACGGGTGAAGGCAGGGGAGGTGGTGGAAATCGCAGAGCGGGGGAAGCCCATCGGGCGGGTGATTCCGGCGGACATCCCGCTGCAAGCGCGCATGGAGATGCTGGCGCGGCTGGGATTCCTGGTGCTCGGGCGGGGTAAGGTGAAGCCCAGAAAGCCCGTCGCCCGCGTGCGGGGGAAAAAGACGGTGGCGGAGCTGCTGGTGGAGAACCGCGGGTGATCGTGTATCTGGACGCCAGCGTCATCGTGAAGCTCTACGTGGAGGAAGCGGGGTCTGAGGCGGTGGCGGAGATGGTTGGCGCGACGACCGCGGTGGGAACGGCGCTCATTACGATGGCGGAGGTGGCAGCGGCGCTTGCCGGGGCCGTGCGGAGACGGGCGCTCGAAGGCAGAGCGGCGCGCGTGGCCTTAAGGGCCTTTCGGCGTGAGTGGGAGCGCTTTAACCGATTACGGGTGACCGAGTACACCGTGCAGCGGGGCCGCCGACCTCGCCTGGGAGCACAACCTGCGGGGCTATGATGCCGTCCACCTGGCGTGTGCGGTCTTGTGGCACGAAATGATGGCGCTGCCGGTGATTCTGGCGACCTACGACCGGCAGCTGTGGCAGGCAGGCCGGCATTCCGGGATGCAGGTCTGGCCAGAGGAACGCCCCTGAGTCTCTGCCCGTTCCCCGCCCAGCCCCTCCAAGACGGCCAGAGGCTTCTCTGGCTCTTCCGTCAACCTGACAAATGGCTGCGGCGTTTGTGCGCCGGGTCATCAAGGGTCTTCCCAGCCTACCGGCAAGACGCCGCCGTGGACGAGCCGGCACACGGTGGTACCGGCTCGCGCGTGTGCAGAAACATGGGGCGGAGGGCGCCTCGTCCACGACAGCGGCGTCCTCAACGGCGCGTGAGCTTGGCCACCAGCTGCGCAAAGACGGCATCGGCGCGCTGGTAGACTTCTTCCTGGGTCAGGGGCTGGATGGGATGGTCAACGAGAATGACCTCGAAGGCCGGCAGGCCCAGCGCCGCCGCCTGGGCGCGGGCGGCATCGGCAAACTCGGTGGTGGCAAAAACTGCTGCCGGTTTTCCTGCCTTTTCAAAAGCCACGCCGTCGTGCACACTGCACGTGGTGCACGACCCTCAATCCGCCAGCGCTTCGATGATGAGGTCGCACTGCTGCGCGAGCTCTTTGCGCAGCTCCTCCGGTGCCGGCCGCGCGTAGGTCGGCTTCATGCGGCGAAGGAGGGCCTTGGGCTGGAACTCCGCGCACAGCCGCTCGGCCAGGCGATCCAGAAAGTAATTCCCCTTGGGCTTGCTGATGTCGAGCAGGCCGATCACTTTGCCATTGAGGCTGTCCACGCGCGGCGCCAGGCTGGCCTCCACGCGCGGTGCCGCCGTGGGTTCGTAAAGTCGCGTCATCGCTTCACTCCTTGCTGATGGGCACGGTCACCAGCCGGCTGGCCCCTGCCCCGCTGCCCCAGCCACACATGTGGAGGGAGAAGCGGCCGGCAGTGCCCCCGGCCACCACCACGATGATGCCCTCGGGCGAGGCCACCTTGGGCACCAGCGTCTCGTCGCGGGTGGCGTCGAGCCACCCGGGCAGGCGCTCGCGCGCCAGCCCCTCGCTGCCGTCGGGCCCGGGGAGCAGCTCGCGCAGCGGCCGACGCACCGTCTCGTACAAGAACCGCTTGACGTCCTGCTTGCTCAGGCCATCGGCGGCAATGGTCTTGGCATGCTCGGGGCCAATCACCACCAGGTAGCTGTCGGCCAGGTACGTCTTGTCGCTCCACCCCACCGCCATGCTGGCACCAATGGTCTGCAGGATTCCCCGCGCCGTGCGGCTGCCGTGATTGCTGATGCACTGCGGGGCATCGCAGCAGTAGACGCTGATGGTGCTCTGCTCGCGGGCAAACCCCTGCTCGACGTGCAGCGGCTCCCAGGGGCTCACCTCCTCGTACTCGCCGATGAGGTACGTGTACTTGCCGGGATGGCCCATGGTGGATTTGTCGATTTCCCCTGGCCTGGCGCCGCCGATGTTGACCATGATCAGACGCAGGGCGCGGCCGATGGTGGCGTTGGCCCGCCAGCCCGAGCCAAAGACGCCAGCGCCGCAGTTGATGTCCAGCTCGCGGCGAATGGGGCCGTTGACGATAAACAGCGGCGTGGCGGTGTGGGTGGTCCCCTGCACGCCGTGCAGGTTGACGCGCTCGTCGCACATCGCCTGCACCCCGGCCAGCACCACCGGCAAGTAAGCCGGCTTGCAACCGGCCATCACCGCGTTGACGGCGATTTTCTCCACCGTGGCCTCCCCGTAGTTGGGCGGCACCAGCGCGATGACCTCGTCGGGCGCGCGCGAGGTGGCGGCCAGCATGCGCTGCACCCGCTCCTCGGTAGGCGGCACCACCGGCAGGCCGTCCGTGACCCCCTTGTCGAAGTAAAACTCGATGGCATCCACGTCCTGGATGGCGTCCTGGGTCATGGCTCCTCCCCGTCTGAGCGCTCGTGGCGCCCTACTCTAGCGCCCCTTGCCCCCGCCGTCAACCCCTCGCGCGTGTACATCGAGCATTTGGGTTGACAATGCGGTTGCATCGCTTCACCTGGTCCTTTACATTTAGTCAAGACGGCAGGGCCAAGCGGCATTGCCTCCTCCGGAACCTCGACGCACCGCGGAATTGCCCACGGATGAAAGTCGAGCGCCTTTCCCGTTCCCGCCCGTGGCGTCAAGAGAAACTTCCGCTGTTATCCATCCTGCTGGTGCTGAGCCTGGCCTGGTCCCAAGGAGGAGAAGCGGCGCCGCTGCGCGTCGTCGAAGACGTGCGCTACCATTCGGCGCCGGGCAGCACGCGGGTGGTGATCGAGCTGGACCGCGGCGGCGACTACAAAGTCGGGCGACTGAGGCAGCCGGCGCGGCTCTACGTCGACTTGCTGCACGCCCGCCTGCCCCGTGACTGGGGACACCGCAGCGTGGCCATCGGCGACGGCCGGGTGCGCCGCCTCCGCATTGCCCAGTACCAGCGTGACCAGGTGCGCGTGGTGCTCGACCTGCAGGGCAAGAACGCCTACCGCGTGTTTACTCTGACCCAGCCGTATCGCGTCGTGATCGACTTGTCGGCCCCCAATGGGCACCGCCCGGACGTGCCGCGGCGCACCATCGTCATCGATCCCGGCCACGGTGGCAAGGACCCCGGCGCCATCGGCCCGGGCGGCCTGGAAGAAAAAACGGTGGTGCTCGCGGTGGCCAAAGCGCTGCGCCGTCTCATTGAGGAGGCCATGCCCAACACGCGCGTCATTCTCACGCGCGAGCGCGACGTCTACGTGCCGCTTGAGGAACGCGCCCGTATTGCCAACGCGCACCAGGCCGATCTCTTTGTCTCCATTCACGTCAACGCCAGCGACAGCGGCGAGGCGCGAGGGATCGAGACCTGGTACCTGAGTTTTGCCGCCAACGAGCGCGCCAAGCGCATTGCCGCACGCGAGAACCGCCTGGCGCAGACCTCGCTGTCAGAGCTCGAGATTATCCTGCGCGACTTGCGGGAAACCGACCGCATCAACCGCTCGGCCCTGCTGGCCGGCATGACCCACACCGCCTTGCTCAATCACCTGGGTCGCCACTACTCTGGCATCGTCGATCGCGGCGTCGACGGCGCTCCCTTTGTCGTCCTCTTGCACACCGCCATGCCCAGCATCCTCGTCGAGCTCTCCTTCATCAGCCACCCGCAAGAGGCGCGCCGCCTGCGCAGCCCCAGCTACCAGCGTGCCCTGGCGGAAGGCATTTTTCACGGGCTGCAGCGCTACCTGCAGACGGCGGTGGCCCTGGCCCCTTAGCTCGCTCCCGACGGTGGCAGACGGCCGCTCAAGGGCGCTACAATAGGGGAAACTCCAGGCAAGGCAGGAAAGGACTATGCGGGTGAAGAGTATCGGGCCACGGGGGTGGCTGGGGCTGGCGCTGGCGGCGTTCGTGCTTGGGCTGTGGGCCGGGGGGCACCTGCTGCCCGGCCTGGCCGCCAACCGCGCGGCGCCGCGGCCGATTGCGCCGCGCGGCGAGCTGTGGCGCGAAGAGCTGGCGACCATCGAGCTCTTTCGCCGCGCCTCACCCTCGGTGGTATACATCACCACAGTGGCGCTGCGCCGCGACATTTTTACCCTCAACCTGTTCGAGATCCCACAGGGCACCGGCTCGGGCTTTATCTGGGACCGCGAGGGCCACATCATCACCAACTTTCATGTCATCCAGGGGGCCAGCGCCGCCAAAGTGACCCTTGCCGACCACTCAGAGTGGGACGCGCGCCTGGTGGGCATCGCGCCGGACAAGGATCTTGCCGTGCTGCGCATCGACGCCCCGCCTGAGCGCCTGCAGCCCATTCCCTTGGGCACCTCTGCCGACTTGCAAGTGGGGCAGAAAGCCTTTGCCATTGGTAACCCCTTCGGACTCGACCAGACGCTGACCACGGGGGTAATTAGCGCCCTGGGACGGGAGATCACCTCGGTGACCGGCCGCACCATCAGCGGGGTGATCCAGACCGATGCCGCCATTAACCCCGGCAACTCCGGCGGGCCGCTGCTCGACAGCGCCGGCCGCCTGATCGGCGTGAACACGGCCATTTACAGCCCCTCAGGCGCCAACGCCGGCATCGGCTTTGCCGTCCCCGTCGACACCGTCAACCGCGTCGTGCCCCAGCTCATCCGCTACGGCCGCGTCATCCGCCCGGGCTTGGGGGTGCGGGTGGCCGACGATGCCACGGCGCAGCGGCTGGGCATAGAGGGGGTGCTCATCATCCAGGTGGAGAAAGGCAGCCCGGCCGAGCGGGCCGGCTTGCGGGGAACGCGGCGGGACTTGCTGGGGCGCCTGGTGTTGGGAGACATCATCGTGGCCATCGACAACGATCCCATCAAAACCACCAACGACCTCTTCGATGCCCTGGAAAAGCATCAGGTGGGCGACACGGTGACGGTCACCATTGTGCGCCAAGACAAGCGCCTGCGCCTGCCGGTGACGTTGCAAGAGGTGGGCTAGTGGCACGCGACCGGCGCGTTCCCTTGGAAGCCGACTACGCCCTGCTGGGCCTTCCCCCTGGCGCGCCGTGGGTCGAGGTGCGCCGCGCTTATCGCCGCCTGCTCCAGCAGTGGCATCCCGACCGCTGGGCCACCGACGCCAAGCGGCAGCGCCAGGCGCTGGAAGTATGCCAGCGCCTCAACGCCGCTTACGCCCGGCTGCGCGCCGGCGCACCCGGCGCTCCGCGCCGCCCCGGTGCCCGACAGGGCCCTGTGCCCCTCTGGCTGCTGGTCCTGGGCCTGTTCCTTGGCCTGCGCCTGGGCCTGGCGCCGCTTTTTCCCACGTACGCCCTCGTAGCCCCGGCGCCAGCCGTGGCACCAGAGGCGGCCCCTTCCCCTGCCGCGCCCCTGGCGCCGCCCTCCACTCAGGGAGAACCTGAACCCGCCCCGCCGGCGTTTTTTACCCTGGGCTCGAGTAAAGCCGAAGTGCTCGCCGTGCAGGGCACCCCCACGCGCCTGAGCGAAACCCTCTGGGAATACCGGGGCTCGCGCGTTTCCTTTCGCCACGGGCGGGTGGTGGGATGGGAGGTCTGGCCGCGCTCGCCCCTGCGGGTACGCTTGTCCCTGCCTTCCCTGCCGGTGCCGGCGCCGGCGTTTTTTACCCTGGGCTCGAGCAAAGCCGAAGTGCTCGCCGTGCAGGGAACCCCCACGCGCCTGAGCGAAAACCTCTGGGAATACGGCCTTTCCCGCGTTTACTTCGTGCACGACCGCGTGGTGCGCTGGGAAGCGTGGCGCGGCTTTCCCTTGCGGGCCCGCTGGCCTCAGGCCTCCTGGCCTGCTCCGCCCTGAGCCCACTCTAGCCACCCAGGTAGAGGCGCTTGACTTCGGGGTTGGTGAGCAGCCGGTGGCCGGTGTCCTCGAAGCGGTTTCTTCCCAGCTCCAGCACGTAGCCGCGGTCGGCCACCTCGAGAGCGCGCACGGCGTTTTGCTCCACGATGACCAGGGTCAGCCCCAGGGCGCGCAGGCGCTTTACGGTCTCAAAGACCATGGTGACAAACCGCGGGGCCAGGCCCAGCGAGGGCTCGTCGAGGAGGAGGAGCTTGGGGCTGACCATCAAGGCGCGGCCAATGGCCAGCATCTGCTGCTCGCCGCCGCTCAGCGTCCCGGCTTTCTGGTGGCGCCGCTCGGCCAGGATGGGGAAGAGCTCGTAGACGCGCTCCAGGGTGGCACGGAAGCGCGCCCGGTTGCGCTCCGTGTAGGCCCCCATTTCCAGGTTTTCCAGCACCGTCATGAGGGGAAAGACGATGCGGCCCTGGGGCACGTAGCTCAGCCCGCGGCGCATCACCTGGTCGGGGCGCAGCCCGGTGATGTCGGCGCCGTCAAAGCACACCCGCCCCTGCCGCGGCGTCAGATAGCCCATGATGGTCTTGAAGACCGTTGACTTGCCGGCGCCGTTGGGGCCGATGATGCTGACGACTTCGCCGGCCCGCACGTGCAGGGAAACGCCGTGCAGGATGTCCATTTTGCCGTAGCCGGCGACGATTTTCTCCACGCTGAGCAGGCTAGCGTCCAAAATAGGCCTCCATGACGCGCTCGTCGCGCTGAATCGCTTCGGGAGGACCCGAGGCGATCACCTCGCCGTGGTCGAGCACGTAAAGGTGCTCGCACAGGCTCATCACCACCTTCATGTCGTGCTCGACGATGACGATCGTCTTGCCCTGCTGCTGCAGGGCGCGCAGGCGCGCTAGCAAGTCGTTGAGCAGGGTGCGGTTCACCCCGGCGGCCGGCTCGTCGAGCAAGATGAGCTCGGGCTC
The DNA here is from genome assembly GCA_026005175.1 of Candidatus Tectimicrobiota bacterium. GTDB lineage: Bacteria > Tectomicrobia > Entotheonellia > Entotheonellales > Entotheonellaceae > BPKO01. Next base: position 1,107,845 of record BPKO01000001.1, on the reverse strand, counting down.
GAGCATGAGGGCGCGCACGAACTCCAGAAGCTTCTGCTGCCCGTAGGAGAGGTTGCCGGCGTACTCGTCGCGCAGCGGCAACAGGTTGACAAACTCGAGCAGCTCCAGGGCGCGGGGCCCCGCGCTGCCGCCCCGTTGCGCGGGGCGACGACGAGGAGGTTTTCCAGCGCCGTCATTTCCGGAAAGACGCGGATGATCTGGAAGGTGCGGCTAATACCGCGGCGGGCGATCTGGTAAGGCTTGAGGTGGGTGAGGCGTTCGCCGCGAAAGTACACCTCGCCGCTGTCGGGCCGCTGGATGCCGGTAATGAGGTCAAAGAGCGTCGTTTTGCCCGAGCCGTTGGGGCCAATCAGCCCGTAAATGCGGCGCGGGGCGATGCTTAGCGAGCAGCGGTTGACGGCCACCACGCCGCCAAACGCCTTGGTGAGGTTGTCGACGCGCAGCAGGACCTCCTCGCCCATCACAACTCCTTGCCTGCCGGAACGAGCCGCGGGCGCCGGGTGGCGATCCATCCCAGGACGCCGCGCGGCATGAAGAGCACGACGATCATAATCACCAGGCCAAAGAGCACCAGGTGCAGGAAGGGAAAGCGCACCCAGACGGCTTCGGACACCAGGTACAGGGTCACCGCGCCGATCACCGGTCCCCATACCGTGCCGCGGCCACCGAAGATGGTCATGATGGCCATGTTGATGGTGTAAAGCAAGGCAAACGTCGAGTCCGGTTCGATATAGCTCAGGTAATACGCGTGGATGCCCCCCACGATTCCCGGGAAGAAGGCGCTGAGCAGAAACGCGTACATCTTGTACGCGGTGGTGTTGATGCCCATGGCCTCGGCGGCGAGCTCGTCTTCGCGGATCGACTTGAGCCGCAGGCCAAACTGGGCGCGGTCGATGGCATACGTGACCGCCACCACGAGCACGGCCATCGCTTCCATGGCCCAGTAGACCACCGGCGTGGGGTCGGGCGTCGGCGGCCGGATGCGCGAAATGCCCATGCCGCCGCCGGTGAGCGGCTCGAGGTAAAGCGCCAGCAGCCGCACCACCTCGCTGAGCCCCAGCATGGAGATGGCAAAGTAAGGACCTTTCAGGCGCAAGCAGGGATAGCCAATCAGCAGCGCCAGCCCCACCGCCGCCACGCCACCCAGCAAGGACGCCGGAAGCCAAGCCAGCCCCCAGCGCGTCATGGTGATGGCCGTCGTGTAAGCCCCCACACCAAAGAAAACCACGTGGCCAAACGAAACGTAGCCGGTGTAGCCCGAAAGCAGGTTCCAGCTCTCGGCCAGGGCGATGAACATAAAGACAAAGAGCACAAGCGAGACGACATACTGGGGGGCGGCGCTGACGGGCAGCACGGCAAGCACCAGGCAGAGGCCCAGCAGCAGGAGATCGCGCGGCAGCGGTCTCATTGGCGCACCACTCCCAGCAGACCCGAGGGTTTAAGGAGCAAAATGAGGATGAGCAGGAGGTAAGCAAACGCCTCTTGCAGCTGCGGCGTGGTGTAAAACGCGCCGTAGGTTTCGGCCAGGCCCAGCACCAGGCCGCCGAAGAAGGCGCCGGCGTAGTTGCCCATGCCGCCCAAGACGATGATACAAAACGACTTGAGCGTCAGCACCGCCCCCATTTCGGGAAAGATGGCCAGCATGAGGCTGATGAGCGAGCCGCCGGCCGCAGCCAGCGCCGCCCCCAGGCCAAAGGTGAGGGTGTAGATGCGCCGGACGTTGATGCCGCAGGCCATGGCCACTTCTCGGCTCTGGGCGGTGGCGCGAATGGCCTTCCCGGTGCGCGTGTACTTGAGAAAAGCAAACACCGTCCCGGTGATGAGCAGGCTGAGGAGGAAGCTGATGAGGCGCGGCTTGGGGATGAACACCTGCAGCCAGCCCAGGCCGGGCAGCCACAGCCAGGGCATCACCGAGCCGGCCAGCATGGGCGACTCCACGGAGCGAAAGTCCGCGCTCCACAGGTTGAGGGCGGTGCCCACGAGGAAAATCGACAGGCCAAAGGTGAGCAGCAGGGCCGTCACTTCTGGCTGGTCGACGACGCGGGCAATGAGCAGCCGCTCGATCACCATCCCCAGAAAAAAGAGCAAGGGAATAGAGACCAGCAGGGTGAGCAAGGGGTTGACCTGCCACAGGGCAAACACCCAAAACGTGGTGTACGCGCCTAGCATGACTAGTTCGCCATGAGCAACGTTAATAACCCGCATGACGCCAAAAACCAACGTCAGGCCCAGGGCGATGACGGCGTAGACGCCGCCCTGCAGCAGGCCGCTGACCACAAGCTGCACGTGGAGTCGCATCGCTGCCGCTTTTTAGCCGCGCTGCTCCCACGGCGGCGTGGGAAAGCGCGGCGGCGCCGTGGCCAGCTCGTCGGGCCACACGATTTCCAGCTGGCCGTCTTGCCACTGCAGCAGCACCATCTTGTGCTTGAGCTGCTTGCCCTGCTCGTCGACGGCGTAGTCGCCAAAGACGGTGGTGGTGTCAAGCCGCGCCAGGGCGTCGCGGATCTTGTCGCGGTCCAGGCTGCCGACTTGCTTGACCGCCATTTCCAGCATTACGCAGGAGGCGTAGCCCGAAGCCGAGTGGTAGTCCGGCGGCCGCCCGTGCAGCTCGGTGTACGCCTTGACGAACTCGGCGTTGCCTGGCGTCTTTAGCTTGATGTCCCACTGCGAAGGCCCGTAGACGTACTCTGCCGTCTTGCCCAGGCTCTCGTAGAAGTCTGGCAGCGCCGGCCCCACCGTAGCGGCATACAGCTTGGGGCTGACGTTGTACTCTTTCATCTGGCGGGTGATGATCACCGCATCGGGAAAGTAAGTATTGGCCAGCACCACCTCGGGCCGCAGCTGCTGCAGCTTGAGCATGACGGCCGAAAAGTCGGTCACCGTCTTGGGATACTCCTCGTAGAACACCAGCTCCATGCCGCGCGCCTGGAGCAGCTTCTTGGTCCCTGCCGCCGAGGCCTTGGGAAAGAGGCTGTTTTCGGCCAGCATGGCCACCGTCTTCAGGCCATTGCGGGCGGCGATGTCGACGGCCCCCTCGAGGTACACCTCGGCCGGCGACACCATCATGAAGATGTAGCGGTAGCCCTGTTCCCAGATCTTGGTCGACGACGCTCCGGCCGCCAGCATGGGATAGCCGTACTTCTCGGTCACCGGCGCCACGGCGTACGTCACCGCGCTCGAGTAAGGCGCCAGCACCAGATCGACCTGGTCTACGGTGATCAGCTTCTCGTAGAGCTTGACGCTGGTGGCCGGATCGCTCTTGTCGTCGAGCACGATGAGCTCGACCGGCCGCCCAAGCAGCCCGCCGCGCTCGTTGACTTGCTTCACCCAGAGCTGGTAGCCTTCGAGCTGGTACTCGCCGGTGCGGCCGTACTTGCCGGTGAGGGAAATGGCCGCCCCGATTTTGATCGGCTCGGCGGCCTGCGTGGGGCCACTCAGGGCGACCGCCACCAGCAGGACGAGCACCCACAGAACATGGCGCGTCTTCATCCCTCTCCCTCCTCTTTCGTAGGCGCCCGCCCTCGCCTGCGGGCGGTGGCTACTGCCCGCAAAAACGGGGAGGGCGCTTTTCGAGAAAGGCGGCCACCGCCTCGCGGTGGTCTTGGGTCGTAAAGCACTGCTTTTCCAAGGCCAGGCTGGTATCGAGCACCAGGTTCACCGTGTCGCGCAGGATCTTGTTTACCGCCGCCTTGGTGCCCCGGATGGCCCGCGTCGGCCCGTTGGCCAGCCGCGTCGCCAGCTGCATGGCGGTTGGCATGAGCTGCTCGGGCGGCACCACGCGGTTGATGAGGCCGATGCGCTCGGCTTCTTCGGCGCTGAGGGTGTCCCCGGTCAGCAAGTACTCCTTGGCCCGCGCCGCCCCCACCAGCCACGGCCAGATGACCGCCCCGCCGTCACCGGCCACCACGCCGATGCGCACGTGCGGGTCGCCAATGCGGGCGGTGCGGGCGGCGAGAATGATGTCGGCAAACAGGGCAAGGGTGGCTCCCAGGCCCATGGCCGCGCCGTTGATGGCGGCGATGATGGGCTGCTCCACTTCCAGTAAGTCGATGATGATCTTGCGCGCTTCCACAAACAGGGCGTCGAGCTGGGCCGGCGTCATGTGCTGGAACCACTTGAGGTCGCCACCGGCGGAGAAGGCCTGGCCGTTGCCGGTGAGAATGACGACGTGGGTGTCGCGGTCCTGGGCGATGTCGGCAAAGATCTGCGCCAGCTCGGCGTGCATGGCGGCATCGACGGCGTTGAGGGCTTCGGGGCGGTTGAACGCCACCGTCAGGATGCGCTCCTGGCGCTGCACTTGCAAGCAGCGATAGCGGCGGTAGTCCATGGCAACCTCCTTGCGGTGGTGCGCCATTATGCCCCGACAGACGGGCGGCGTCAAGTCCCCCGTGCTGGCCCCGGCAAGCGGTTCGTGCTATATACCCCTGCAGGCCAACGGCGATTGCAAAGGAGACGCTTGTGTCGGTAGCGCCGCGCGAGTTCTGGCTGGTCGGGGTGGACCCGGTTCCGGTGCGCCTCACCGTGGCCGCAGAGGTTACTCCTGAAGCGGTATGGGCTGCCGCCGGCCTGCCCCCCAGCCCTTTTGTGCGTACCATTCGCCCTTACCGGCTGCAGCCGCGCGGGGCCCCAGACGCTGGCGCTGGAGCTAGGGCCTGAGGGCTACGGCGCCGTTCTGCTGGAGGCGCTGCGCTGGCTGGCCGCGGTCACGGCGGCCGGCCTGGTGGCCGGCATGGCCAGCGACGAGGTGATCGCGTTTGTCGAAGCGATGCTGGAGGAGGACAGACGGGAGTGGCGGTTCGAGGAGCTAACGGTACACGGTGCCGCGTTTGTCCGCGAGCGCTACCAGCGTGCCGCCACCGACCCGGCTTATCGCCAGGCGCTGGCGGCTCAAGCATCGCACCTCGAGCCGCTGGTGGCGGCGCTGCGCCAGTGGCACCGCGACCGCCGCTAATGCGTGCCGGGCTGCACGTTTTGGTGTGGCTCCTGGGCAGCGGGCTGCTGCCTGCCGCGGCCTTGGCCTGGGGGCCCCTGGCCCACGCGGTGATCGGCGAGCTGGCGGAGGCGTACTTGCTGCGCGACGACCCGGGCCTGCAGCGCCTGCTCGCCGAAATGCGCCACCCCGCCCAGCGCGAGGCGGTGCGCGCGGCGCTGCTGGGGACGCATCCTCCTGGGCCGGGCAAGGCCCTGCGCACCCTGGCCCTTTGGCCCGACTGGCACCGCGGCGCGCCGGGCATGCTGCCTTTTGACAGCCAGCGCCACTACGTCAACTTGCCTGCCGGCGCCCGCTACGACCGCGCCCGCCACTGCCCCCAAGACCTCTGCCTGGTGGAGACGCTGCTTGCGGAGCGGGCGCGCCTTGCCGATCCGCAGCAGCCCCTGCCGCGGCGCATCGTTGCCCTGGCCTGGGTGACCCACCTGCTGGGAGACCTGCACCAACCCCTGCACACCGGCAGGGCGGCCGACCGCGGCGGCACGCTCACCTGCGTCACCTGGCTGGGGCAGCCGTCGCGGCTGGTGCGGCGTGACGGCGACCTTGCCTGCTCGGGCGCCGACTTGCACGCCGTCTGGGACAGCCTGCTGCTTGAGGCCGTAACCGGCGAGCGACGGCCGCAGGCTGCCCCCGACCTCGCCCGCGCCCTGCGCCCTTTGCTTGCCCCCGTGCAGGCAGCCGAACCGCCGCTCGCCGCCGGCACCGAGGCGCAGTGGCGCGCGCTCATTGTGCGCTGGCTCAGCGAAACCCACGCCCTGCTCGAGCTTCAGGACATTTACCCGGCAGGAAATCTCATCGACGACTGCTACATTCGCAGCCACTACCGCACCCTGCGCCAGCAGCTCCTCAAAGCCGCCGTGCGCCTGGCCGCCGTCTTGCAGGCCACGCTCAACCCGTAGGCTAGCCGCCCACCAGGGGCAGGATCTTGATGAACTCCACCCGCGAGGCAGGGCTCAGGGTGAGGCGGGCATCGGCGTCGTCTACCCGCCGCTCGTCGACCACCACCATGAACGCCCGCCGGGCAAAGGCGTCCTGCGCGCGCGCCACTTCTTCCTCCACAGCGCCGGGGCGATAGCCGCCGGCAGCGACGGCGCGCAGCAGCGCCTCGGGCGGCAGGTACTCGCCACTGAGGGCCGGGCGCCGCCCGGCGGCGTAATCAGCGACTTCCTGCCGGATCTTGCAGGCGATGAGCTCGCGCACCGTCACCGTGGGGGCGGGCAGCACCACTTGCGTCTGCCACTGCTGCTGCCCGCCGGGCAGGCCAAAAAGCCGCGTGGTGATGGTAAGGCGCACGCTCAGGGCAGCGTTCCTACCAGGGAGGCCAGGCCCAGCTCGGCGAGCTTGGCCGCCGTGGGCACGCCGTCGGGACGCCAGCCGCGCAGGGCATAGTACGCATCGAGCATGGCGTCGAGTTCCTCCGGCGGGCAGTACATGCCTTTGTGCAGCCCTTCGGGCACCGGCTCGTGCATCACCCGGTAAGGCAGCACGTCCTGGGCACGGCGCACCCCTTCGCGCACGTTGAAGGCGCGCTCGAGGTTCCAGATGCGCTCGCCGATGCGCTCCACTTCCGCAAGGGAGAGCTGCCAGCCGGTGACGGCGTTGATCAGGCGCGGGTAGTGGTCGTTGAGCATGCCGCCAAAGCCGCGCTCGCTCACAAAGCGGCACTGCACCAGGGAGTCACCCACGGCAGTAAAGTGCTGGTTGCGTACGGCAAACTCCGGCTTGCCCTCTGGCGTGGTATTGTCGTGCTCGGTGGCGTACTGCAAGGTGGGGCGGGTATCGTGGTGGCTGCCGCCGCGGGTGGCGGTGGCGTAGCCGATGCTCATGCCTTTGAGGACACGGGCAGAGTGGGCGGGCAGCTCGAGGCCTTTGACGGCGTAGAGGTACTTGTGCGCTTGCGGGGCCCAGCTGCGCTGCCAGCCGCACCGAACCCTCGGCCAAGAGGGCGCCAAAGCCGCGGCGGTAGGCGGTGGCTTCGATGAGCGCCAGCATGGTGTGGTAGTCGCCAAAGCGCAAGGGCACCCCCGTCTGTGCCGGAGAGAGCAGGCCGCGCTCCGCGCACTCGCAGGCAAAGGGCCAGGGTGACGCCCAGGCTGATGGTGTCCATGCCCAGCTGATCGCACAGCTCGTTGGCCTTGACGATAGAGGCACGGTGCGGGTTGTCGAGCATGGAGCCAAAGGCGTAGATCGTCTCGTACTCTGGCATCTTCCAGGCGGTGCCGGCGTACTCCCCCTCGCGCACGTGGAAATCCTTACCGCAGGCCACCGGGCACTTGAAGCAGGTGGTGTCTTTCACGAAGAAGTCCGCTTTAAACGCCTCCCCTGAGATGGCCTCCGCCTGGGGGTAAACCTCGCTCTGCAGGTTGCGGGTGCCCAGGGCCCCAATGCGATTGATGAGGGTGACCAGCACGGTGGTGCCGAATTCCTTGAGGGCGGCGGTGCCCACTTTCATCGGCTCGCGCACCTCGGCAAGCAGCGCCTTGAGGGCTTCGGGGTCGGCTACGGTGGTTTTGCGCGTGCCGCGCACGGCCACGGCTTTGAGGTTTTTGGCGCCCATCACCGCCCCCAGGCCGCCGCGGCCGGCCACGCCGTCGCGGCTGCGCTCCCAGGTGTGCACGGCGCAGGCAAAGCGCACCCGGTTCTCGCCCGCCGGGCCGATGGCCAGCACTTCCACCTCCTCGCCCTCGCGCTGGCGGATGGCCTGGTTGGTGTCGCGCGTGAAGCGGCCCCACAAGTCATCGGCCGGCTTGAGGACCGCCCCCTCTTCGTGCACCAGCAAGTACACGGGCTGCGGTGCCCGGCCGCGGATGGCGATGGCATCAAAGCCGGTGCGCTTCTGCATGGCGGCAAACATGCCCCCGAAGGTGCTGTCGCAGAAAAGGCCGGTCAAAGGCGACTTGGTGGCGGCACAGCAGCGCGTGGCACCCGGCACCGGGGTGTCGGTGAGGGGGCCCACGGCAAAGACAATCATGTTTTGCGGCGACAGGGGATCGGTGCCCGGCGGCACGTGCTCGTAAAGAAGGCGGATGGCAAAGCCGTTGCCGCCCAGGAACGTCTGGGCAAAGGCCTCGTCAAAGGCGGTAATCGTGTACGTGCCGCGGCTGAGGTCCACGTGCAGAATGCGCCCTCCGTAGCCGTGCATGGCGTTCCTCCGTGCTGCAAACTCAAGCCTGACTGCCATTGTGCCAGAGGCCCCGCGGCAAGGCAAGGGACTTTCTGGTACAATCCCCGGGCAGGAACGGACCGCAGCAGAGGAATGAGGCACCGATGTTGAAAGCCGCCATTGTTGGAGCCACCGGCCTGGTCGGGCAGCAGTTCGTGCTGGCCCTGCAGCACCACCCCTGGTTTCGCATCGAGGCCCTGGCCGCCTCGCGCCGCGCCGCCGGGCAGACCTACGGCGAGGCCCTGCGCGACCCGGCAAGCGGGGCGCGGCAGTGGTACGCCGGCCCCGAGCCCGAGGCGAGCCTGTGGGACTTGCCCGTAGAAGCGGCCGAGGACCTTGATGCTTCGCGCTTTGACGTGGTTTTTTCGGGCGTCGACGCCGAGGCAGCCCGCGTGCTAGAGCCGCAATACGCCAAGCACTGCGCCGTGATCAGCACCGCCTCGGCCTTTCGCTACGACGACGACGTGCCCATCTTGGTGCCCGGGGTCAACCCCGAGCACGTGCAGCTCCTTGACGTGCAGCGGCGGCAGCGCGGCTGGCGCGGCTTCATCGCCCCTAACCCCAACTGCACCACCGTGGGGCTGGTGATCACCCTGGCGCCCCTGCAGCGGCACTTTGGCCTCGAGGCGGTGGTCATGACCTCCATGCAGGCGGTCTCCGGAGCCGGGCGGCGCGGCGGGGTGCTGGCGCTCGACCTTCTCGACAACCTGATTCCCTATATTCCCAACGAAGAGGAGAAAGTGCGGCGCGAGACTTGCAAGATCCTCGGCCGCTGCAGCGCGGCCGGCCTCGAGCCGGCGCCGCTGCGCATCAGCGCCACCTGTACCCGCGTGCCGGTGCTCGACGGCCACACCGAAAGCGTGCTGGCGCTCACCCAGCAGCCGGCTCCGCTTGCCGCGGTGCGCGAGGCGTTTGCCCGCTTTGGCGAGGACTTCGTGCGGCTGGGGCTGCCCTCGTCGCCGCGGCAGTTCATCGTCGTGCACGACGATCCCTTCCGGCCGCAGCCGCGGCTTGACCGCGACTGCGACGACGGCATGGCCACGGTGGTGGGGCGGCTGCGCGCCGACACCGCCTTTGAGCGCGGCGTGCAGTACGTGGTGCTGTCGCACAACACCAAGATGGGCGCCGCCAAGGGCGCGGTGCTGGCCGCCGAGTTCCTGGTGCACCGGGGGTATATCGGCTAGGCCCCTTGGGCTTCCAGCCAGCGTTCGGCATCGATGGCGGCCATGCAGCCGCTGCCGGCGGCGGTCACCGCCTGGCGGTAGACGCGGTCGGCGACGTCGCCGGCGGCAAAGACCCCTTCCACGCTGGTGGCGGTAGAGCCGGGGCGGGTGCGGATATAGCCTTGGGCGTCGAGCTCGAGCTGGCCGCGGAAGAGTGCCGTGTTGGGCTCGTGGCCGATGGCCAAAAAGACGCCGGCGGTGGGCAGCTCCCAGGTGTCGCCGCGCTTGACGTGCTGCAGCCGCACCGCGGTGACCCCTTTGCCGGGGCCGGGCTCGCCCAGGATGTCGACCACGATCGTGTCCCAGAGAAAGGCAATTTTGGGGTTGGCAAAGGCACGCTCTTGCAGGATCTTCGAGGCCCGCAGGCGGTCGCGCCGGTGAATCACCGTTACTTTGGTAGCAAAGCGGGTCAGGAAGAGCGCCTCTTCCATGGCCGAGTCGCCGCCGCCCACCACCACCACTTCCTTGTCACGGAAGAAAAAGCCATCGCAAGTGGCGCACGTCGACACGCCGTAGCCCATGAGGCGCTTTTCGGCTTCCAGGCCCAGGAGGCGGGCAGAGGCGCCGGTGGCAACGATGAGGGCGGTGGCTTGCAGGGTGAGGGGGCCGGCCTGGAGGCGGAAAGGCCGCTGCTGCAAGTCGACGCCGGTGACGTCGTCGGTGTAGAATTCGGCGCCAAAGCGGGCGGCCTGTTTGCGGAAGGCTTCCATCAGCTCGGGCCCCTGGATGCCGTCGACAAAGCCGGGGTAGTTTTCCACCAGCGTGGTCAAGGTGAGCTGGCCCCCGGGCTGGCTGCCCTCGATCACCAGCGGCGCCAGATTGGCCCGCGCGGCATAGATGGCGGCGGTCAGCCCCGCCGGTCCCGAACCGACGATGATCACTTTGTACGCCTCACGCTGCGGCATGCTCGTCTCCTCTTTTTGGGGTAGGCGAGGCGAATTCGCCATTGCTCCCCGCCTCGCCGCGTGCTACAACTCTTTAGGCAACGCGCCGACGGTCATGCCAGAAGGAACGCGCCATGTTCACCAAAATTCACCACGTCGGCATCGTGGTGCGCAACCTGGAAGCCGCCTATGCATTTTACCGCGACACGCTTGGCCTTGCCGTGCACAAAGAAGCCGTCGTGCAGGACCAAGGCGTGCGGGGCGGCGCTGCTCACCGTCGGCGAGAGCGAAATCGAGCTTTTTAGAACCCATCGCGCCCGACACCGGGGTGGCCCGCTTTCCTCGCCCCGCCGCGGCGAAGGGCTTGCACCACCTCTGCCTGGCAACCGACGACATCGAGCAGGCGCTGGCGGCGGCACGCGCCCGCGGCTTGCCCCTCATCGACCAGCGGGCCCCCGCCTGGGGCTGGCCGGCCCTCATCTTGCTTCTTGCACCCGCGCGCCAGCCACGGCGTCCTCATCGAGTACGCCCAGCCCCTGGAAGCCGGGGGGCCAGCGGACGGCCCCCGCCGGCGACGTTTCCTGGCAGAAGAGGCTGAAAAATGCTACACTTAGGCAGAACCCTCGCCGGCAGAGGGGGTCACGCACCCTTTTCCTGCATGCCACCGGTCGCCCTTCAGGGTCCACCCGATGACGAACAACCAACCAGTCAGCAAGCGTAACCGGTTTTTCCAGCGAAGGTCCACACGATGCAGAAGAAGATGCTCATCAACGTCGCAGACGAGGAAGAAAAGCCGTGTTGCCATTGTAGAAGACGGCGTTCTCGAAGAATTTACCATTGAAACCGCGATCAAGGAGCAGATCCGCGGCAACATCTACAACGGGGTGGTGGTCAAAGTCGAGCCCAGCCTGCAAGCGGCGTTTGTCGACTACGGCGGCAAGCGCCACGGCTTCCTGCCCATGGGCGAAATCCATCCCAGCTGCTATGCCACCGGCGAAGGCCACAACGGCGAGCGGCGCCCCCGCATCCAGGGACGTCCCTCAAGCGCAACCACAAAATCATGGTGCAGGTGGTCAAGGGAAGAGACCGGCACCAAGGGGGGCGAGCCTGAGCACTTACATTACCCTGCCCGGGCGCTACTTGGTGCTCATGCCCATTTCCGACACCGCCGGCGGCATCTCGCGCAAAATCGAGGACGAGGAGGAGCGGCGCAAGCTCAAGGAGATTGTCGCCCAGCTCAACGTGCCCCAGGGCATGGGCGTCATCGTGCGCAACCGCCGGCCTCAACCGCACCAAGGCGGAGCTGCAGCGCGATCTCACTTACCTGCTGCGGCTGTGGGCCAGCATCCAGGAAAAGAGCCAGCAGCTGCCGGCGCCGGCCCCTCATTATACCAGGAGCACGATCTGGTCATTCGCTCTATTCGCGATTACTTTACCCCAGACATCCAGGAAGTGCTGATCGACAACCGCGACGTCTACCGGCGGGCGCGCGACTTCTTCCAAGCGGTGATGCCGCGCTATCAGAACCGCGTCAAGTCTCTACCGCGACAAAAAGCCGCTCTTTACCAAGTACCAGCTCGAGGACCAGATCGAGGCCATTTACAGCCACAAAGTGGAACTCAAGTCGGGCGGCTCCATCGTTTATCGACCCCACCGAGGCCCTGGTGGCCATCGACGTCAACTCCGGGCGTGCCACGCGGGAAAAGAGCATCGAAGAGACGGCGTTCAAAACCAACTTGGAAGCGGCGCAAGAAATCGCCCGCCAGCCTGCGCCTGCGCGACTTGGGGGGCCTGGTGGTGATCGACTTCATCGACATGCGCAACCTCAAGCACATTCAGGAAGTCGAAAAGACGATGAAGCAGGGCCCTCAAGCGCGACAAAGCCCGCACGCAGGTGTCGCGCATCTCGCAGTTTTGGCCTCATGGAGCTGTCGCGGCAGCGCCTCAAGCCCACCATCCTCGAGGGGCAACTACCTCAAGTGCCCTCATTGCGACGGCACCGGCATGGTGAAGTCGACCATTTCGCTCGCCTTGCAGGTGCTGCGGCGCATCCGCGCCGAGGCGGCCAAGGAGACGCTGGCGGCGGTGCGCGCCGTGCTGCCCATGGAGGTGGCCAGCTACTTGCTCAACCAGAAGCGCAAGGAGCTTGCCCGCCTCGAGGAAGACTACGGGATCACCATCCACCTTCAGGGCAACCCGACGGCACGGCAAAACGAGTTCGAAATCGAGTTCGTGCGCCGCGAAGCCACCAGGCGCGAGCCGCCTGCCGAAGCGCCGACGGCCGCCAAGCGCGAGCAACCCGCCGAGGCGCCAGCGGCCGCTGCGGACAACGCCAGCGAGGAAGCCAAGCCCACGGTGGCCCATTGGTGTGGAGGCCCCCCCCAACGGCCAGGCGGCCAGCGCTGGCGAAGCGGTGCCGGCCGCTGCCCCCGTGGCAGTGCCGGCTGCTCCGGTACCGGAAGCGCCCGAGGTGCCCTTCGCCACGGCGCGCGGCCGCGTCTTCTGGCGCCTGCTGGCGGCGTCGCGGCCCTTTGAGCTGGTGGCCGCCAGGAGCCCCCGGAGAGCCCTGAGCCGCCGCGTTCGGAGCAAAAACGCGGTGGGCCGGCTGACGCGGCGCATTCCGCCCCTGGTGGCGGCGTCGCTCCTCGGGGTCCAACGGCGGCCACCGCCCCTATCCGCGCCGCGAAGAGGCGAGCTAGGCGGCCTCAGAGGCGGTAGAGCTCCAGCAGGCGGCGGGCGATGACCAGGCGCTGGATCTCGTTAGTGCCTTCGCCTACGGTGAGGAGCTTGGCGTCGCGGTAGTAGCGCTCCACGGCAAAGTCCTCAGTATAGCCGTAGCCGCCGTGGAATCTGGATGCCTTCGGAAGCCGGCTTTCTCGCAGATCTCGCTGGCAAAGAGCTTGGCCATTCCTGCCTCTAGGTCGCAGCGTTCGCCGCGGTCTTTCTTGGCCGCCGCCTGGTAAGTGAGCAGGCGCGCGGCCGCGATGTTGGTGGCCATGTCGGCCAGTTTGAACTGGATGGCCTGGAAGTTGGCGATGGGCTGTCCGAACTGCACCCGCTGCTGGGCATAGCGGATAGAGTCCTCAAAGGCGGCACGTGCCATGCCGACGGCGCGTGCCGCAATGTTGATGCGTCCCACTTCCAGGGCTGCCAGCACGTACTTGAACCCCTGTCCTGGCTCGCCGATCAGCGCGTCGCGCGGCGCGAGGTAGTCCTCGAAGACCACCTCACAGGTGCGCAGCCCCTTGTAGCCGAGCTTCTTGATACGCCGGCCCACGCGCAGCCCCGGGCGTCCCTTTTCCACCACAAAGGCGCTGATGCCCCGGTGCGGGGGCCGTGCCGTGGGGTCGGTTTTGGCCAGCAGCATAAAGGTGTTGCCGCGCTCGGCGTTGGTCACGAACATCTTGGTGCCGTTGATCACGTAGGCGTCGCCCTCAAGCACCGCCGTGGTGCGCAGGGCGGCAGCGTCTGAGCCCGCCTCGGCCCTCGGTGAGCATCAGCCCGCCGCGCCGCTCGCCGCGGGCAAAAGCCGGCACGTAGGCTTGCTTTTGGGCCTCGGTGCCGTACCAGCAAATCATGAGGGCCGTCATCAGGTGCGAGTTGAGGATCCCCGCCAGGCTCATCCAGCCCCGGGAGAGCTCCTCGCAGATGATGGCATAGCTGACGTAGTCAAGCCCCATGCCCCCGTACGCGGTAGGCAGAATGCAGCCAAAGAGGCCCATGCGGGCCATCTGCTCGACGATGGGCTCGGGATAGGCGTCGGCGTGCTCGTACTCGCTGACCACGGGAAGCACCTCGCGCTCGACAAAGCGGCGCAGGGTGGCTTGCAGCTGCTGCTGGGCTTCGCTGAGGGTAAAATCCATGCCATTCTCCTTTCACACGGGGGGCGTGCTTCCATTATACTGCACCGCGCCGCGGCCCCCCCCCTTGCAACGGGCGCGGCCGACGGGTATGCTGTGGGGCACGCGCTTGCACCTGCCACCTCTCGTGCGCCAACTGCGACCAAAGGAGGTCCTATGGGACAGCCAAAGGTGACCATTGCGCCTGCCACGGGAAAGCTCGGGGTGCTGCTTCCCGGCATGGGCGCCGTCAGCACCACGCTGATTGCCGGCGTCGAACTGATCAAGAAAGGGCTGGGGCGCCCCATTGGCTCCCTCACCCAGTACGGCACCATCCGTCTGGGCAAGCGCACCGAACACAACATCCCGCGCATCAAGGACTTCGTTCCCTTGGCCGCCCTCGAGGACTTGGTCTTTGGCTGCTGGGACATCTTCCCCGACAACTGCTACGAAGCGGCCTTGCACGCCGGCGTCATCGAGCCGGCGCGGCTGCAGCAAGTGCGCGCCGAGCTAGAAGCCATCGTGCCGTGGAAAGCGGTCTTTGACCAGCGCTACGTGCGCCGCCTGTGCGGGCCCGCACGTCAAGCAGGGGGCCAACAAGTACGACCTGGCCGAGCAGCTGATGGCCGACATTGCCGCGTTCCAGCAGCGCCATGGCCTCAGCCGCATGGTGATGGTGTGGTGCGGCAGCACGGAAGTGTTCATGGCGCTCGAGGACGTCCACAAGACTTTGCACCGCTTTGAGCAGGGGCTGCGCGAGGACCATCCGGCCATTACCCCCAGCATGATTTATGCCTATGCGGCGTTGCGCTGCGGCGTCCCCTTTGCCAACGGGGCTCCTAACCTCTCGGTAGACATTCCGGCGCTGCTCGAGCTGGCCGAGCAGCAGCGGGTGCCGGTGTGCGGCAAGGACTTCAAGACCGGGCAAACGCTGCTCAAGACCATCGTCGCCCCCGGCCTCAAGGCGCGGCAGCTGGGGCTGCACGGCTGGTTTTCCACCAACATCCTGGGCAATCGCGACGGGGAAGTCCTCGATGACCCCGGCTCCTTCCGCACCAAGGAGCACAGCAAGCTCTCCGTCCTCGACCACATCCTGCAGCCGGAGCGCAACGAGGAGCTCTACGGCCACTACGAGCACCAGGTCCACATCCACTACTACAAGCCGCGCGGCGACAACAAGGAAGGCTGGGACAACATCGACATTTTTGGC
This sequence comes from Candidatus Tectimicrobiota bacterium, assembly GCA_026005175.1. GTDB lineage: Bacteria > Tectomicrobia > Entotheonellia > Entotheonellales > Entotheonellaceae > BPKO01. The sequence goes on along the minus strand of BPKO01000001.1, from coordinate 1,092,536 downwards.
TGGCTCGACTACCCCATGCAGATCAAAATCAACTTCCTCTGCCGCGACAGCATCCTCGCCGCGCCCATCGTGCTCGACCTCGTGCTCTTTCTCGACCTGGCGCAGCGCAGCGGCCTATACGGCATCCAGGAATGGCTGTCGTTTTACTTCAAGAGCCCCATGTGCGCCCCGTTTCTCTATCCCGAGCACGACCTCTTCGTGCAGTACACCAAGCTGCAAAACACGCTGCGCTACCTCATGGGCGAAGAACAGATTACCCACCTGGGCATCGAGTACTACCAGCACTGAGGCGCCGCGCCTCAGTGCAGCGACGCCGCCCGCGCGTCCAGGGCGCGCAGCACCACGTCGCGCACGCGGTGATAGTCGGCGGGAAGCTCGATGGGGCGATTGCGGTAGCGCGGGGTCACGTCGGCCAGCCGCGCCTCGTGGTACTTGATTTTGAATTCGGGGAACTTCAGCCCGTTGGCGGTGGAGATGACCACCACGCGGTCGTGCCGCTTGATGTAGCCACGCTCGACAAGCTTGAAGAGCACGGCCAGCGCCACTCCGGTGTGGGGGCAGTTGAAGAGCCCGGTGAGGTCGGCGCGGGCAGCGGCGTTGGCCAGCTCGTCCTCGCTGGCCTGCTCGACGACCCCGTCGAATTCCTTCAGAATGCGGATGGCCTTCTGCACGCTCACCGGGTTGCCGATCTGGATGGCACTGGCCAGGGTAGGCTTGGCCTGGATGGGGTGGAACTCTCGAAACCCCTTGAGGTAGCTCAGGTAAAGGGGATTGGCCCGCTCTGCCTGGGCGCAGGCAATGCGGGGCAGCTTGGAGATCATCCCCAAGTCGCGCATGAGGAGAAAGCCGTTGCCCAGAGCGCTGACGTTGCCCAGGTTGCCCCCGGGAATGATCACCCAGTCGGGCACTTCCCAGTCAAACTGCTGCACGATCTCGATGCTGACCGTCTTTTGTCCTTCCAGGCGCAGGGAGTTCATCGAGTTGGCAAGGTAAATATTGTGGCGGGCACACATCTCCTGCACCAGGGCCATGCAGCCATCAAAGTCGGTATCCAGGGCCAGGGTGAGCGCGCCGTGGGCCAGGGGCTGGATGAGCTGCGCCAGCGATACCTTGTTGCGGGGCAAGAAGACGATGGCCTGAATGCCAGCCACGGCGCAGTATGCCGCCAGCGACGCCGAGGTGTCGCCGGTAGAGGCGCAGGCCACCGCCGGATCTCCTGCCCGTCGGCAATCATCTGCCGCACCATCGACACCAGCACCGTCATCCCCAGGTCTTTGAACGACCCCGTGTGGCTGTTGCCGCACTGCTTGATCCACAAGTCGGGAACGCCAATGGCGCGGCCCAAGCGCTCGGCCCAGAAGAGGTTGGTGCCGCCCTCAAACGTCGAGACCACGTTGTGGTTTTCCACGTCGGGGCAGACCATTTCTTTTTTGCCCCACACCGAGCTGCCGTAGGGCCACTGGTTGCGCAGAAAACGGCTGTCAAAGAGCTGCTTCCAGTACTCCGGCGGGTGTCGCCGCAGCCGCTCGAGGTCGTGGCGCACTTCGAGCAAGTTGCCGCACCGCGGACAGCGGTAGATGATTTCCTTGAGACTGTACTGGCCCGTGCAGCCGGCAATGCACTGGAACCAGGCACGGTACGGTTCCTCTGCGCTTTTTTCCGCCTCCGCTGTCATAGCAACCCCTTTGCTTGCCAGAACGCGTTCTTGCTGCGCCTCCATTATACGCCACCGCCTCTGCGGGCTCAAAGCCGCGGCGCGCCGGCCTGGCGGACTTCTTGCAAGGCCTGCGTGATCACCGCCCACGCCGTGTCGGGATCGGCGCAGGCGTGCGAGGTCATGTACGCCGTGGCCAGGTAACTCCAGACGGCAATGTTGCGGATGCCGCTGGCGGCGATGAGCCGGATTTCCTCTGCCAGCTGCGCTTCCTCGCCTGCTGGCACCAGGAACCCCTGCACCCAGACCTGGGCCTCCTTGTGGAAGCGGCGGCAGACGTGGCGCAGGGCGTCGCAGAAGCGGCGGGTGGCGGCCACAGGCTGGCGGTGGTAGAGCGGGTAGGGGTCGGTGGCCAGGACGTGCAGGTGGGGATCGGCGGCGAGGCGCTCCAGCCTGGCGGCAAATGCCTGCGGGTCCTCGTAAATCGGCAGCACGCACACCGTGTTGCGCAAGCCGGCGGCGGCCGCCTGCGCGGTCAGCTCGCGCAGCAATGCGGCAATGGCCTCCTCTTTCCACTGCCGCACCTCGGGGGTTTCCTGAGCGGGCAGCGGCTGCCCGAAGCGGGCGGCAAAACCCTGCTGGCAGCGCGGGCAGCAGCAGGCCCACAGGCCGCGCCGGCGGCTTTCGCCGCCGGGCAGGTAAAAGTGCGGCTCATCCCAAAAGACGCCGTCGGCCTGCAACACTTCCGCCACCGCAGTCAGCCACTGCCGCAAGTAGGCACGCACTTCCGCCGAAGTCGGGCACAGCAGGGGCAGCGGGCGACCGTCGCTGCGCCGCTGCTGTCCTTCCAGGTCCCAGGCGCCGCGCTCGCTGAAGGCCTCGCCCCCAAAGATGCCGCAGACGCCCCAGGGATCGACGTACGCCTTGAGGCCCCGCTGCTGCGTCAGGCGCACGCACTGGGCCACGCTGCCCTGATAGAAGCGGTGGTCGTGCTCGGAAAACGTAAAGACGAGGTAGTCAAAGCCCAGGCGGGCGATGACCTCCAGGTCGGCGCGGAAGTGGTGTGGATTGCGCACCCCGAAGTAGCTGACGCCAAACTGCCACTGCTCGCTGACCACCCCCGCTCCCCTTGCGGCACGCTCCCTCCCGCTTCCGGTGTGGCAGCGCCACACGGCACCCCGGCAGGGCGGAGAAACACCCCGCCGCGCAGGGGTGAGAAAGCGGCAGGCGTGGCCCTTAGGAAGCCGCCTGCGGCTTGCGCGCCCGCACCGCTGCGATTTTCTCCTCCAGCTCGCGCTGCAGCGCCCGTTTGGTTTCCTGGAACTTCTCCCGCAGCTCCCTGGCCGCCGCGGCCGCCTCGTGGGGTGGCCGCTGCTGCATGAGCTTGCGAATCTCGGCCTGCAGCATGATCTCCTTTTCGGCGATCTTGGCGTCGTAGACTTTGCGCAGTTCGCTGATTTCGCGGCGCTGCTCGTCGGTAAGGGGCACGGAGGGTTCCTCTGCCTCCAGCTTCCCCAGCTTTTCCATGGCCAGCTCAAGGGCGCTCTTGATCCCTGCCATTGACCTACCGCCTCCAACTGCCAAGGAAGTCAGCCCCGTCCTGCCAGAAGGTCAAGCGCTCCCGGCAGGGCGGGGCCGCCTCGTCTAGCGTCCGAGAATCACCACGCTGCACGTGAACGACCCCGGCACGCCGCCCAGGTTGTGGGCGAGGCCGAGCTCGACGTTCTTCACCTGCCGCGGGCCGGCTTTGCCCTGGAACTGCTTGTAGATCTCGTAGAGCATGCGCAAGCCGCTGGCGCCGATGGGGTGGCCAAAAGACTTCAGCCCGCCGTCGGTATTCACCGGCAGCTCGCCTTCCAGGGTGAACAGGCCGGCATCCACCGCCTCTTTCGCTTCGCCTTTCTTGACAAAGCCCAGGTCCTCGTAGATGAGCAGCTCGGTGATGGTGAAGCAGTCGTGGACTTCGGCGATGCTAATCTGCTTGAGGGGGTTGGTGATGCCCACCTGCTCATAAGCCTGGCGCGCGGCGCGCACCGTTTCCGGAAAGTGGATGAAGTCGTACTCGGGGTCCATGCGGCCCGTCCCCGGGCCCACCGCCAGCCCCAGGCCCCTTGATGGTCACGTAGTCCGGGTTGAACTTGGCGGCGATTTCCTTGCGGCACAGGATGGCCGCCGCCGCCCCGTCGGTGGTCGGGCAGCAGTCGTAGAGCCCCAGGGGATCGGCGATCATCGGCGCCTTGAGCACCTGCTCCACGGTGATCTCGGTCTGGAAGTGGGCTTTGGGGTTGAGGGCGCCGTTGTGGTGGTTCTTGACGGCGATTTTGGCCAGCGTTTCGCGCCCCACGCCGAACTGGTGGAAGTAGCGCGTGGCGGCCAGGGCAAAGCCCCCCGGCGCCGTGCTGCCGGCCCCGATCACCCCCACCTGCGACCCCGGCAGGCCGCTGAGGCCGGAGTCTTTGAGCTTTTCGAAGCCCAGGGCGAGCACGATGTCGTAGAGGCCGGCGGCCACGGCAAAGCAGGCGTTGCGCAGCGCGTCCTGGGCCGTGGCGCAGGCGTTTTCCACCCGCGTGATGGGGATGTACTGGAGCTTGAGCGGCCGCGACAGCGACTGCCCCGTGGTGCCCGAGGAGGTCGTCCCCACCCAGGCGGCTTGGATGTCCTGCGGCCCCCACGCCGGCGTCCTCAAAGGCCTCGTAGGCCGCTTCGACGATCATGTCCTCGGCGCTCTTGTCCCAGTTTTCGCCAAACTTGGTACAGCCCATGCCAATGATGGCCACTTTATCGGCGATGCTTGCCATCTCGGGCCTCCTTTGTCTTGCGGTTCCGCCTCGCCTGCAGTGTACCACCTGCGGCCAGGCGTCTCTAGGGAAAATCGCTCAGCGCCGCGGCCGGCACTTCCAGTAGTAGTTGTGGAAGCCTCCGGCGTCGCTGATCTTGCGGAACGTCATCTCCACCGGCATGTTGACGTGCACCTCGGCCGGTACGCGGTCGGTCATCTCGCAGTAAATGCGGCCGCCGCCTTCGAAGTCGACCACGCACATGACGCTGGGCGGGTCAATGCTGGCGTTGAGGTAGTCGCGGGTAAACGTAAAGAGGGTGCCTGGCTTGTCGGAGAGGCGCACCGGCGCCATGCGGTCTTTGGCCTGGCAGCGGAGGCAGACGCGCTGGGGCGGGTACTGGATGGTGCCGCAAGCGGTGCACTGGCTGCCGTAGAGCCGGAAAATGGCATCGCGGTCGCGCCAGGTGGCGCTGGCCGAGGCCCCCAGAGGCGGCCGCCGCGCCCCCTCGGTGGGCATCAGCTGGCGGAAGCGCACGTAGGTCTCGTAGTTCTCCACCGTGTGCTTGATGGCCAGGTGCCCTTTGAGGCCGCGACGCGCGTTTTTCTGAGCCTGGGCGATGGCCTCGGTCACTTCCAAAGCGTAGGCGTCGGCGCCGTTGCCGTAAGCGACCAGCAGCAGCTTCTGGCCGGGCTGGGCGGCTTCTAGGGCGCCTACCAGCAGCATGGGGGCAAAGGCCGCGCCGGTGTTGCCAACGGTATTGAACAAGTCGTCTTGCAGCTGCGTCTTCACGTCGACGCCCAGGGCGCGGGCCAGCGTCGTCTGGCTGCGCGGGTCGGGGCCGTAGAGGGCCACTTTGCTGAAGTCGCTGATTTGCAGCCGGCTGCGCTCAAGCAGCGTCTGCACCGCTTCCCGGCTCACCCGCAGGTAGCCCTCGCTGACGATGAAGCGGGTTTCCCACTGGCGGGGGAAAAGGTCGCTTTCGGTGCGCCAGACGTCGGTGATCTCGTCCTGGAGGGCGACGTGGTGCAAGACGGTAGCCGCCACGTCGCTGGCAGAGATGAGAAAGGCGGCGGCGCCGTCGCCGAAGATCTGCTCCTCGGCCGACTTGGGCACCGCGGTGCGCATGTCGGCCACCACCACCAGCGCCTGCTGCATGGAGCCGCTGCGCACGGCGTCGAGCGCCGCCTTCATGGCGATGGTGCCGGCGCGCAAGGTGTCGGTAAAGTCGGCGGTGTAGACGTCACGCCGCAAGTCGAGCGCCGTGGCAATCACCTGCGCCGCCTGCTTTTCCTTGTAGGGCGAGGGTGGTGGTGGCAAAGTAGAGGCCGTCGATGCGCTCGCGCGGCAGCGTTCCCAAGGCGTCGAGGGGCCGCCGCCACGCCCATGGTGATGGTGTCCTCGTCGTAGTTGGCCATGGCCTTTTCGCCCGGGGCGGCGCGGCCGCCCCAGTAGGTGGCGATGGCTTGCCGGCTCAGACGCAACCAGGGCACGTAGGCCCCAAAGGCACGGATCCCTGCGCTCATACGCGATGGCTCCTCTTTGCTGGAGGCCAAGCCGCCCGGGGTGCAGGACCTCGTCACTCCCCGTCGTGCGCGTCCCCAACGTCAGCGCGGTTTTCGTGGTTGACGTGCACCGAGAGCATACGCCAAGCCGGCAAAGCGGTGCAAGGGGGACTTGGACCGCGGCGCCGCGGCTTGCCGTTTGCGGGCGCCTGTCAGGACCCCGACGGCCCTGCCGCCAGAACCCTGACGCTTGCCGTGCCCCTGGCTGGCAAGCAGAAAAACAAAAACCCATACAAGCGCCGGCCATCCTTGTGCCGGGCGAGGTTTGCGACGGCGCGGCGGTACCACGCTTCTGTGGCATGCTTCTTGCTCTGACGCGGCGGGCGCAAACACCACGCCATCGCCCACAGGAGAAGCGGATGAAGACGGTGGTTACCGGAGGTGCAGGCTTCATCGGCAGTCACCTGGTCGACCGCCTCCTGGCCGACGGCCATGAGGTGACGGTAATCGACAACTTCGCGACGGGGCGACGGGACAATCTGGCGCAGCACCGCCATCAGGTGCGACTGCGCTTGGTGGCGGCGGACGTTACCGACCTGGACGTCCTGCGGGCCCACTTCGAGGGGGCCGAGTGGGTCTTTCACTTGGCAGGCCTTGCCGACATTGTGCCTTCTATTGAGCAGCCCTTGGCCTATCACCGCGCCAACGTCGACGGCACGGTGGCGGCGCTTGAGGCAGCCCGCCTGGCGGGAGTACGGCGGTTTCTCTACGCCGCGTCCTCGTCCTGCTACGGCATTCCCGACACCTATCCAACGCCGGAGACGGCGCCGGCGCGTCCCCAATACCCCTACGCCCTGAGCAAGTACCTCGGTGAACAATGCGTGCTGCACTGGGGGCGGGTCTATCGCCTGCCGGTGGTTTCGCTGCGGCTGTTCAACGTCTACGGCCCGCGCGCCCGCACTTCCGGCACTTACGGCGCGGTCTTCGGCGTTTTCCTGGCGCAGATGGCCGCCGGCAAGGCCTGCACCGTCGTCGGCGATGGCACCCAGAGGCGGGATTTTGTCTTCGTCACCGACGTCGTCGAGGCGTTTGTCCGTGCCGCGGCGGCCGAGGTGCACGGCGAGGTGTTCAACGTGGGCTCGGGACGCCCCACAAGCATCAACGAGCTTGTCCGCCTCCTGGGCGGGACTGCCGTCTACCTCCCCAAGCGGCCCGGGGAGCCCGACTGCACGTGGGCCGATATCACCAAAATCTCCCGCGTCCTGGGCTGGACTCCCCGCGTCAGCCTGGAAGCGGGGGTACGCATCATGCTGGCCCACCTTGAGCAGTGGCGCCACGCTCCGGTGTGGGACGCCGCTTCCATTGCCGAAGCAACTCGCGCCTGGTTTCACTACCTGCAACCCCAAACGGTCACCTGCCGCAGTGCATGAGGGAACCGCCAGTGGCACGACGTGCATGCGACAAGATCCAATCCCTGGAGGGGCTGGCGAGGCGCCTGGCCGACCACCGGGCCAGGGGAGACCGCATTGTCCACTGCCATGGGGTGTTTGACTTGCTTCACATCGGTCACATCCGCCATCTCACTCGCGCCAAGCAGTATGGCGACGTCCTGGTTGTGCCCGTGACGCCAGACGTCTATGTCAACAAAGGCCCGCATCGTCCGGCGTTTACCGAGACGCTGCGGGCCGAAGCCCTGGCTGCCCTGGATTGCGTCGATTACGTCGCCATTAACCGGTGGCCCACCGCCACCGAGGCCATCGGGCTGCTGCGCCCGCACGTCTACGTCAAGGGAGCCGAGTACCGCGACGCCAGCCAAGACCGCACCGGAGGCATGGTGGCCGAAGCCGCTGCCGTAGCGGCAGTAGGCGGGCAAGTGGTATTTACCGACGAGCTCACGTGCAGCGCCTCTCACCTCCTCAACCGCTATTTGCCCACTTTGCCGGAAGAAGTCCGGGAGTATTTGGCGGCGTTTTCGGCTCGCTACCGCCCTGAGCAGGTTCTGGGTTACCTCGAGCGCGCCCGCCACCTCAAGGTGCTGGTGGTAGGGGAAGCCATCGTCGACGAGTACTGCTACTGCGAAGCCATAGGCAAAGCGGCCAAAGCGCCCATGCTCGCCCTGCGGCCACGGCGCTACGAGACCTTTGCCGGCGGGAGTGCTGCCGTCGCCAATCAGGTGGCGCACTTCTGTGACACCGTGGCGCTGGTGACCACGCTGGGGGCAAGGGATTCCCGAGCCGCCTTCCTGCGCGCCCAGCTGCAGCGTCACATCGAGCCGGTCTTCATTTATCGCCAAGCGGCCCCCACCATCGTCAAGCGCCGCTTTATCGACGAGGACACTTTTACCAAGCTCTTTGAGCTTTACGAAATGGACGACAGTCCCCTAGAGGCGGCCAGCGAGGCGCAGCTGTGTGCCGCGCTTACCGACCTCCTGCCGCGCTACGACGTGGTCCTGGTGACCGACTTTGGCCATGGCATGCTGAGTCGGGAAGCCATCGATCTTCTCTACAGCCGCGCCGCCTTTCTGGCCGTCAATACCCAGGCCAACGCGGGAAACTGGGGCTTTCACACCATTTCCAGATATCCCGGAGCCGATTACGTCTCGCTGGCAGAAAGCGAGCTGCGCCTCGAAGCCCGGCAACGACGAGGCCCGCTGCGCGACCTGGTCCACGACGTGGCCGAGCGGCTCAAGTGGCCGCGCCTGGCCGTGACCCGCAGCCGGCGCGGCTGCTTGGGGTATAGCAGGGACGAAGGATTCGTCGATGTGCCGGCGTTTGCCGGGCCGGTGGTAGACCGCATGGGTGCCGGGGACGCTTTCTTTGCCCTGACCGCCCTGTGCGCCGCGCAAGGGGCGCCTATGGAGGTGCTCGGGGTGATCGGCAATGCGGTGGGCGCCCAGGCGGTGGCCACCGTCGGACATCGCACCGCCGTGGCGCGCGTGTCGCTGCTGCGCTACCTCGAAACCCTTCTCAAATAAGCAAGGGGGAGATACCGCAATGCACGGCTGGGCCACTGCCTATCTGCACGAACTCCACGGCTACCTGTGTCGCATTGACGTCACCGACTGGCATGGGCGTCGCCTTTCTTTTGACCAGGGGATGTCCCGCGCTGTCGAGCTGCTCGCCACCGCCGGCACCTCGGGCAAAATCCTGCTCGTCGGCAATGGGGGCAGCGCCGCCATCGCCAGCCACCTGCACAACGACCTCTGCAAGGAAGCCGGCTTGCGCGCCATGGTGTTTTATGACCAGCCCCTCCTTACCGCCCTGGCCAACGATCTGGGCTACGAGGAGGTCTTTGCCCACGCCCTGGCGCGCTGGAGTACCCCGGGAGACTTGCTGCTGGCGATCAGCAGTTCTGGCCAATCGGCCAACATCTTGCGGGCCGTGGAGGTGGCCACGCTGCACGGGTGCAGGGTGATCACGTTTTCGGGGTTTAGTCCCACCAACCCGCTGCGCCGCCTGGGCGACGTCAATTTCTACGTGCCCGCCCACACCTATGGCTTTGTCGAGGTGGCGCACATGGTCCTGGCCCACGGCCTGGCGGACCAGCTCCTGGCGGTGCGCTGCCACGCCGCAGGGAGAAACTGAGATGCCGGCCATCCGCCGCGTCTTGGTCACGGGAGGGGCCGGCTACGTAGGCGCCGTGCTGGTGCCCCACCTGCTGGCGCACGGCTATGCGGTGCGCGTGCTCGACTGGTATCTCTTTGGCGAGCACGTCTTCGCGCCTCTCAAAGACCATCCCGGCTTGGAACAGATCAAGGGAGACATCCGCAATCAGGCTCTCCTGAAAGATGCGCTGCGGGGTTGTGACGCCGTTATCCACTTGGCCGGCATCTCCAACGACCCCAGCTTCGAGCTCAACCCCGCCCTGGGCCGCTCGGTCAACTACGACGCCTTCGCGCCGCTGGTGCAGCAGAGCAAAGCCAGCGGCGTGCAGCGCTTCATTTACGCTTCCAGCTCCAGCGTCTACGGCGTCAGCGCGGCACCGCGGGTGACCGAAGACCATCCCCTGGCGCCGCTTACCGACTACAGCAAGTACAAAGCGTGGTGCGAGCCGCTGCTGCTCGCCGAGCAGTCCCCCGACTTCGTGCCTATCGTGGTCCGTCCGGCCACCGTGTGCGGCTATTCCCCACGCCAGCGCCTCGATCTCGTCGTCAACCTGCTCACCGCCCAAGCCGTGCACCTCGGCCGCATCACGGTCTACGGGGGCTCCCAGCGGCGGCCCAACATCCACATTGCAGACATGGTGGCTGTGTACCAGTTGCTGCTCGAAGCCCCTGCCGCCTTGGTCTCAGGGCAAGTGTACAACGCCGGTGGGGAGAACTACACCGTCGCCGAGCTGGCCGCCTTGGTACGGGACATCGTGCAACGCGAGGTGCCGCACCGCCCGGCGGTCGACCTCGTCACCGTGCCCACCGCGGACCCGCGGTCGTACCACATTGCATCGGACAAGCTCAAGCGTCAGCTGGGTTTTGAGCCCCGGCGGACGGTGGCCGACGCCGTTCACGACCTGGTGGTGGCATTTGGCGAGGGCCGCCTTCCTGCGGCCATGACCGACATTCGCTACTACAACATCAAGATGCTGCAAGCCCTTGCGTGGCGCTGAAGGAAGCCAAGGAGAAGGACGATGCGCGTGCCGTTTTCGTATCTTTCCCGCCAGTTTGCCGACGTCGACGCCTACCTGGAGGCCATTCGCGAGGTGGTGGTACGCGGCGACTTCACCCTGGGAGCGGCGGTGGCAGAGTTCGAGCAGTGTTTTGCGGCTTTGTGCCAGGTGCCCTACGCCATCGGCGTCAATTCGGGAACCGATGCCCTCTTTCTCTCCTTGAAAGCCCTGGACATCGGCCCAGGGGACGAGGTCATCACCGTGCCCAATACTTTTATCGCCACCGTCGGCGCCATTGTCATGACAGGAGCGCGGCCGGTGTTCGTGGACGTCAACGAGCAGTACACCCTCGACGTCAACCGGCTCGAGGGGGTCCTTACACCCCGCACCAAAGCCATCGTCCCCGTGCACTTGACGGGCAACCCTGCCGACATGCCGGCCATCATGGCCTTTGCCCGCCGCCACGGCCTCTACGTGGTAGAAGACGCAGCACAGGCCATCTTCGCTGCCATTGACGGGCAGCCGGTAGGCGGATGGGGAGACGCCGGCTGCTTTAGCTTACATCCCCTCAAGAACCTCAACGTCTGGGGAGACGGCGGCGTCATCGTCACGCGCTCGGCAGAGCTGGCCGAGCGGCTACGGCTGCTGAGAAACCACGGCCTGGTCACCCGCGACGAAGCGCGCTGCTTTGGCTACAACAGCCGCCTCGACACCATCCAAGCGGTGGTGGCCAATCGCTTGCTGCCCCAGGTGCCGGCGCTGACCGCCCAGCGCATCGCCCATGCGCAGCGGCTCGACGCGGCCCTGGCCGAGCTGGCGCCGCTGATCACCATTCCGCCGCGGCGCCCCAACGTGCGCCAAGTCTTCCACACGTATGTTGTTCAGGCCGCCCAGCGCGACCGCCTGTTGGCATACTTGCGCCAGCAAGGCATCGAGGCCAAAGTCCACTACCCGATCCCGCTGCACTTGCAGGCGGCCGCCGCCCACCTGGGCTACCGGCGTGGGGACTTTCCCGTCTGCGAGGCGCAGTGCCAGCGCATCATCACCTTGCCCGTCCACCAGCACCTGAGTGCCGCCGAGCTCGAGTACATGGTCCACCACGTGCATCGCTTTTATCGCAGGCACGCCACCGCGCAGTGCGCTTGAGCCCGGGCCACCGCCGTCAGGGACAGGCCATGCCCGTCATTGGCATCGATTTTGATCACACCCTCGTCGACTACGACGCCGTGCTCTATCGCCTGGCCCGCCAGCGGGGACTGCTCGGCCCTCGCGGGCCACGCGGCAAAAAAGCGATTCGCGACGCCATTCGCCGCCGTCCCGAGGGCGAGCGCCAGTGGCAGCAGGTGCAGGCGGTACTCTACAGCACGGCGATTGCCCAAGCCCGCCCCAGCGCCGGAGTTGCCGCCTTTCTCGCCGCTTGCCGGCGCCAGGGGGTGGAAGTGTATATCGTCAGCCACAAGACCAGGGTCGCTCCAGGCGATGCTGCCCAAACCGACCTGCACGCCGCAGCCTTTGCCTGGCTGCGCGCACAAGGCTTTCTTGCCCCCGGCGGGGTGGGGCTGCGCGAGGCAGATGTCTTCTTCGAGCCGTCACGCGAGGCCAAGCTGGCGCGCATTGCGGCGCTGGGCTGCACGCACTTCATCGACGACTTGCCAGAGGCGCTGCTGGCACCGGCCTTTCCTCCCCAGGTGGAGCGCCTCCTTTACGATCCGCACCGCGCCTACCGACTGGCGCCTCCGGTGCGCACGTTTCGGAGTTGGAGCGCCATTCATGCATACTTCTTTGGCCGCTGAAGGAAGCGAGGCCGTCTCCCCGGCGCAGCTGGCAGCCCTCGTTGGCCGGCAGATCGTCCGCTGTACCCCCTTGCCTGGGGGGCGCAACAACCGCGTGTACCGCGTGGTGTGCGACGACGGGCGCGTGTATGCCGTCAAGCAGTACTATGCCTCGGCCGCCGATACGCGCGACCGCCTGGGCACCGAGGTGGCCGCCCTGCAGCTGCTCTGGCAGCACGGCATCCGCTGCGTTCCGCGTCCTTTGGCCATGGATCGCGCATCCGGCCTCGCGGTTTATACGTACGTGGCCGGTCGCCCCATTCCGCCCCACGCCGTTACCCCCGGCGACATTGACGCGGCGGTCGCCTTTCTTTGGCGCCTGCGGGAGCTGTACCGGCGCCTTCCTTCCCCGGCCTGGGCCCCCGCCTCGGAGGCGTGCTTCTCGGGAGCTGCCGTCGTTGCCAACCTCACCGGGCGCCTCGCGCGCCTGCTGGCCGTGCCGTCGGCTGATCCGGCCACCGTCGCCCTGCAGGCCTTCCTACAGGACTCCTTCCTTCCCGCGTTTTATGCCCTGACGGCCCGCGCCACCGCCGGCGCCGGGGAAGCCTTCACCGACGAGCTGCCGCTGCCGGCGCGCACGCTCAGTCCGTCGGATTTTGGCTTCCACAATGCCCGCCGGACACGCGCCAATCGCCTTGTCTTCCTCGACTTTGAATACTTTGGGGTCGACGATCCGGCAAAGCTCATTTGTGACTTCCTGCTTCACCCGGCCATGGCGCTTGCGGCCGAGAGCAAGCGCGCTTTCCTAAGCAAAGCGCTGGCCGCCTTTGCCGACCTGCCTGGGCTCGCGACAAGAGTCAGGTACCTCTATCCCCTCTTCGGGCTCAAGTGGTGTCTGATTCTGCTCAACGAATTCGTGCCTGCCGAGAGGGCAAGGCGGCGCTTTGCTCAGGGAGCGGCCTGTCTTGGGGAAGCGTACCGCAGACAACAGCTGGCCAAAGCCGAGCGACTGCTGAGGAGCCTTGTGCATGCCGAACCTCTCACCCTGCTGGACCGCTGAGCCGGCAGTGCCGCTGGACGCGCGCTCCCTGGCGCTGCGCCGGCTGATCGTGCGAACGTTTGTTGCCGGGGGGCGAGGGCACCTGGCATCGGCCTTGTCGCTGGTCGAGATCCTACGCGTCCTCTACGACGACGTGCTCTGCTATGCTCCCCAGGATCCCAAGTGGCCCTACCGCGACCGCTGCATTCTCAGCAAAGGGCACGGATGCCTGGCGCTGTACGCGGTCCTGGCCAGCAAAGGCTTTTTTCCCCCCCGCCTTCTGCGCACCTTCTGCCACTCCGGCAGCCTGCTGGGCGGACATCCCGAACCCAGATTGCCCGGGGTGGAAGTGGCCACCGGCAGTCTGGGACACGGCTTGGCGATCGGCATCGGATTTGCCTTGCACGCGCGGCACGCCGGCGCCGGACACCGCGTTTTCGTGATTGTCGGAGACGGCGAATGTGACGAAGGGGCAATCTGGGAAGGTGCTTTGTGCGCAAGCAAGCATCGCCTCAGCAACCTGACCCTCATCATCGATTACAACCGCTACCAGTCGTACGGTCCCACCGCGGTGGTGCAAGAACTCGAGCCGTTTGCCGCCAAATGGCAGGCCTTTGGCTTTGCCACAGCGGAAGTCGACGGCCACGACGTGGCTGCCTTGCGGGCGGCCTTCGCTGCTTTGCCGCTTCACCCGCAGCGGCCCACCGCCCTCATCTGCCACACGGTCAAAGGCAAAGGCATTGCCGAAGTGGAACACAACGGGCAGTGGCACCATCGCAACCGGGTCACCCGAGAAGAGGGACAGCGCCTGCTCGCGGCTTTGGAGGCCAATGATGCGTAAAGCGTGCCTCGAGATGGTCTACACCCTAGCCAAGCAAGACCCGCGGGTCTTTTTCCTCGGCTCTGACCTCGGTGCCGGCACCCTGGAGTCGTTTCGGGCGGCCATGCCCGAGCGCTTCCTCATGGAAGGGGTGAGCGAGGCCAATCTCATTGGCCTTGCTGCCGGCTTGGCCCTCGAAGGCAACCTGCCGTACGTGAACACCATCGCCACGTTCTTGACGCGGCGCTGCTTCGAACAGCTCGTCGTCGACCTTTGCCTCCACCGCGCCAATGTGCGCCTGCTGGGCAACGGTGGGGGATTGGTCTATGCCCCGCTTGGCCCCACCCACATGGCCATCGAGGATCTGGCCATCCTGCGTGCTTTGCCCCACATGACTGTCCTTGCCCCGGCAGACGCCAACGAGATGCGGCGCTTGATGCTGGCCACCCTGGCGCACCAGGGCCCCCTGTACATCCGACTGGGGAAAGGCAACGAACCGCTGGTTACCCCGGCCGCAGGCACCTTCGAGATCGGCAAGGCCTACTGGATGCGGAAGGGCAGCGATGCGCTGCTCATCACCACCGGCACCGTGCTTTCCCTCGCCCTGGAAGCCGCGGGGCATCTGCAGCGCGAGGGCGTGAGCACGGGGGTGCTCCACGTGCCGACGCTTAAGCCGCTGGACACCGAAACCCTGCTCGACGCGCTGGCCGCCGTCCCGGTGGTGGTGACCCTCGAAGAGCACACCGTGGTCGGCGGGCTGGGCAGTGCCGTGGCCGAGCTCATCGCCGAAACCCCGTTTCATCCGGCCAAGCGCTTTAAGCGCCTGGGCCTTCCCGACGTCTTTCCCGAGGGCTATGGGTCACAGGCCAGCCTCATGGCGCACTATGGCTTGACCGTCACGCGCTTGGTCGCGGCAGTTATGGATCTCATCACTTCTGGAGTGCATGCCCTATGGCTTACCTCGACTTTGTGAGCAGCCTTCACACGCGTACCCGGCGCAACTACCGCGAGCGGGTCCTTGCTCATGACAAAGCGGCCTGTGCCGAAGTGGCCTTGCAGTACGGCAAGGAATACTGGGACGGCGATCGCAAGTACGGCTACGGGGGCTACTACTACGACGGCCGCTGGCGGCCCGTGGCTGCCGCCTTGGCCGCGCACTATGGCCTTCGCCCCGGGCACCGCGTCCTCGACGTCGGCTGCGGCAAGGGCTACTTGCTCTTCGAGTTCCTGCAGGTGGTCCCCGGGGTACAGGTGGCCGGCTTGGATATTTCCGCTTACGCCTTGGCGCACGCCAAAGAGGAAGTCAAGCCTTACCTGCAGCGCGGCAACGCCACCGCTTTGCCTTACGCCGATCGCACCTTTGACCTGGTGGTGTCGTTTGGCACCTTGCACAACCTTTACAACTATGAACTCTACCAGGCTTTGCAAGAAATCGAGCGGGTGGGGTGTGGGGGCAAGTATGTGGTCGTGGAGTCGTATCGCACCGAGCGGGAAAAAGTTCACCTTCTTTACTGGCAACTCACCTGTCGCTCGTTTTATACCCCAAAAGAGTGGGAGTGGTTCTTTTCTCAGAGCGGCTACACCGGCGACTATGGCTGTCTGTTTTTTGAATAGGCTTGTGGTATAGAGCGAGAGGAGAAGCCATGAAAGCTGCCATCCTCGTTCAGCAGCACGCGCCGCTGGTGGTTGCAGAGCTCGACCTGCCCCCGCTGGGGGTGGGGCAGGTCCTTGTCCGCGTCATGTACAGTGGCATTTGTGGCAAGCAGCTCGACGAGATCAGCGGCCGGCGTGGTGACGACCCCTACCTCCCGCACCTGCTTGGCCACGAAGGCGCCGGGGTAGTGGCGGCGGTGGGTCCCGGCGTGCGCAAGGTCAAGCCTGGAGATCACGTGGTGCTCCACTGGATGAAGGGCACGGGCATCGAGGCCCTGCCGCCGCAGTTTCGCTGGCAGGACACGGTCGTCAACGCCGGCCCGGTGACCACCTTCAGCGAATACACGGTGGTTGCCGAAAACCGGGTGACTCCCATTGCTGCTGACGTGCCGCTCGACGTGGCCTGCCTGCTGGGCTGTGCGGTGCCCACCGGGCTGGGCATCGTGTTCCACGACGCCGCTTTACAGCCGGGGCAAAGCATTGCCGTTTTTGGCGTGGGCGGGGTAGGCCTCAACGTGATCCAGGGGGCAGCCCTGGTCAACGCTTACCCGATCGTCGCCGTCGACCTCTACGAGCACAAGCTGGCCTGGGCCCAGCACTTTGGTGCCACGCACGGGGTCAACGCCGGCAGCGGCGACCCTTACGTGCAGCTGCGGCGCCTGTCGTGCGGACAAGGCTTTGACGTCACCGTGGATACCACGGGCCACGCGGCGGTGCGCGCCCTGGCCTACCGTCTGACGAGCACGGCCGGCAAGACCATCCTGGCCGGCGTGCCAGCCCTTGGCGAGCCGCTGTGCATCGATTCCTTTCCCCTTCACTTTGGCCGCCAGCTGCGGGGCTCACACGGGGGCGGCACCCAGCCCGACCGAGATATTCCGCGCTACGTGCAGCTTTACCAGCGCGGCAAGCTCAAGCTGGCAGAGCAGATCACGCACCGCTACCGACTCGAAGAGATCAACGCCGCCATCGCCACCGTGCAGCGGGGAGAAGCAAGCCGCTGTGTGCTGGTGATGGCGCCCTGACCCTCAAAAGGACCCTGCCATGCACCCCGATAAACGGCATTACTTCCTGTGCGTCTCGAACGTGCGAACCGGCTCGACGTGGGTGGAAACCTCCCTTGCCGCCCTTCCCGACGTCCACGCCGACTACGAAATCAAGTGGCGCCCCGCCTATCCCCCCCGTCCCCTCCACCTCGTCATTCCCGATGCCACGTGGCGCTGCCGCGAGCAGCTCCGCCAGCTGTCTGCGACCGCGCCGGTGGTCGGCTCGAAGCTCGTCCTCGACCCCTACGCCATGCTCAGCCGTAGCGAGATCGAGGCGCTCCTGGCAACCATTGAGCCCGACATCCGCATCGTCTTTCTCACCAGAGACTACTTCAGCATCATCAAGTCGCTCCTGGTGCGCGGCGGCATCAACCGCCTCGCCCAGCCCACCGACCCCCGCCTCACGGGCGTCCTCGCCGACACCCTGCGCACCACCCCACCAGAAGCGGAATCGACTTACCAGCCCCTCGCCGTCAACCAGGAAAGCTTCAACGCCATTGTTAACACTGTTTTGATTCTATTTGTCAACGATTTGGTCTGCTTAGAGATTTACAAAAGAGCTTATCAAGCCATGCACGTTGATTATGAAAATATTCAAGAAAGATTCAAAGAAATTGCGAGATTCGTAGGAACAAAATGCAGCGACGACATCATAGAAGAAGTAATCATAAATCCTACGACTAAAAAACTCCAAAACATCGATAATCGCTTCGTTGACAACTGGCACGTGTTGCAACTCTTTTGTGCCTATATGGACTGTTTAAGAGACCTGAGCATTCGGAAACGGCTTTCCCTCTTCGACTTTTACCGCGACGACGGCCAGGGCCATGTCACGGTGACGGCACCGGGCATTGAAGAGACGTACCGCATTTGCCAGACGCTGCTGGCACGGCTAGCTGCTTAAAGGCACTGGCTGCCGCCGTCATGGCGGCCACGGGCGGGAACCCGCGCACAGGAGGCAGGCGCATGCCATCTATCGTTTTGTCGTCGCTCGACGCGGCACTGGACAAAATCGATGCCGTTCTTGGCACGCCGCCGGAGCAGGCCCCCCGGCAGCTCGTCTACATTCTGGTCCAGGTAGGCCGCCTCGGGCAGCTGGCGCAGGAGATCTTCCAGATCCAGAGCATTTTCCACGGCGAGTATGACGAGTGTGTCCTCATCACGCCGCCGCTCAGTGAGCGCGTCAACGTCGAAGTGTTCCGCATTTTCACCCGCGGCATGCGCTGGGTGCCCTGCGCAGACGAGGAGGTCTTACATTTGGGCTGGGCAGACCTCGGCTCGGTGCGCCGCGGCAACCGCCTGTACGCCCTCTACAACCCCTCCACCCTCTACCGGCTGATGTTCGAGCGGCTGATGCAGGGTGGAACGTTCCAGCACGTGACACTGACGGCAGAAGACGAACGCCGGGGCTTGGCATTGCGCCGTGCCTTTGGTATTCCGGCCGAAGCCCGCATCGTCACCTTGCACGTGCGCGAGGCCGGCTACTTGCCTCATGCCCGCTACCACGCCTTTCGCGACGCCGACATCGCCACTTACATTCCGGCCATGGAGTTTCTCATCCGGCGCGGGTTCTACGTGGTGCGCCTGGGTGACCCAACGATGCAGCGGCTTGTCTCCTCACATCCCCAGCTCATCGACGCCCCGTTTCATCCCGCTTACGAGCCGTTTGTGGATCCCTACTTCTTGTGGTGCAGCGACTTCCTGCTCGGCACGCTTTCCGGGCCCTGGTCGGTGGCTCGTGCCTTCAACAAGCCGATCCTGGCCGTCAACAGCCCGGTGCAGGCTGTGGTGCTGGCAGGCCCGCAGGACCTCTTTGTCTACAAGAAATACTTCTCGCATAGCCTTGGCCGCCTGCTGACCTATCGCGAGGTGCTGCTTTCCCCCCTCGTTGACTTTTCGCGCCACGAGGAGTTTACGCGCTACGGCGTGCAGCTGGTGCCCAACACGCCCGAGGAAATTCTGCGCAGCACCGCGGAAATGGTCGAGCACCTTGCCGGCACCTATAAGCCTACCCCGGCCATTTACGCCAAGCTCCGTGAAGATGAGCACCTGGCGCACCTGGTGCGCTCCCGCGGCGAGCTTCCCTTTCCTTACTTTGGCCCTGCGGTCTGCCAGGCACGCGTCAGCGAGGAATACGTCCGCTGCAACCCCTTCTTGCTCGGGCACCAGGCGCAAGCGCTCCTCTAGGGGAACCTGACGGCGGAGGCGCAGGCGCATGGCCACCGGCATCCTGGTTCTGGCTTCCAAACGCGTGGGCCTGGAGCTCGTCCGCTACTTGCTCGACAGTGAGGCGCCCGTCGAGCGCGTGATCGCCGCCACTCCTGCCGATGCGGCGCTGGTGGCCTTGGCCACCCGCCGCGGCGTGGCAGCTGAAGGGTATACGCCGGCAACGCAGGCCACCCTCATTCAGGAACGGCGGCGTTATGCCTGGCTCTTGAACTTGTGGTCTCCCCACCGCCTGCGCGGAGAATTCTTGTCGCTGTTCGACCACCGCCTCAACGTGCATCCCGGTCTGGTCCCACTCTGCCGCGGGAACGACAACGCCGCCTGGACGATTCGCAAACGGCTGCCGGCCGGTGTGGCCCTCCTCGAAATGCGGGAGCAGATCGATGCCGGCGAGGTGTACGTGCAGCGGCCCGTGCCGTACACGTTTCCCACGCGCGGCCAGGACCTGCACCACCGCTTGCAAGAAGAAGCCATTCGCCTCTTCCGCGACGCCTGGCCAGCCATCTACGCCGGCACCCTGGTACCCAAGCCACAGTGTGGCGAAGGGCACTACCACACCCGGCGCCAAACCGAACGGGATCGCGTGCTGCCTGCCACCGCGGTCATGAGCCTGGAGGACTTCGTGCTCTGGATTTTGGCCCACGACTTTTCCCCGCGCACCACGGCGGAGATGCGCTACCGTGGCCGCACTTACCGCTTGACGCTGACGGTCACAGAAGGCGGCACTGCCCCTGAAACGGACGACGCCGTACGCTCGCTTCATGCCGAGAGCGCCTTGCGAGAGGAGGGCAACGATGACATGGAAGATCCCGTTTCTGGACCTGCGGGTCGACGACCCTGAGGAGCGCCGCGACCTCCTCGCGGCCGTAGAGGCCGTCTTGCAGCATGGGCGTTTTATCCTGGGCCCCGAAGTGGCGGCGTGCGAGCAGCGTCTGGCCGCTGCTTGCGGCCGCACCTACGCCGTGGGGGTAAAGTCGGGCACCGACGCGCTGTTCTTGGGCCTCAAAAGCCTCGGCATCGGGCCCGGCGACGAAGTCATCACCGCGTCCCTGTCGTGGATCGCTACCGCCAACGCCATCCGGCTCACCGGGGCCACCCCGGTGTTCGCCGACGTGGGCGACGACCTCACCATGGCGCCGGACTCCGTACGCCGGTTGCTCACGCCTCGCACCCGCGCTATCGTCCCCGTGCACTACACGGGCAGCCTCTGCGCGATGCCAGCCCTGCTGCAGCTGGCCCAAGCGCACCGCCTGCTCGTCATTGAAGATGCAGCGCGGGCGTTTGGCGCCTGGGATCACGGACGCCCTGCCGGCGCCTTTGGCGACGTGGCCTGCTTCAGCATGAATCCCATGAAAGTGCTCGGGGCCTGCGGGGAAGCCGGGCTGGTGGTGACCAACCGCCGCGATGTCTACGAGCGCCTCCTGGCGCTGCGCTACAACGGCATGCACCAGCGGCGCCTGTGCCACGAGCCCAGCCTCAACGGCCGTCTCGACACCCTGCAGGCAGCGATCCTGCTGCGCCGCCTGTCCGACTTCGAGCGGCGCCTCGCGCGCCGGCGCGAGGTGGCCACTTGGTACCGCAAGCACCTCAAGGGTCTCGTCGACGTGCTCCCCGAGACCGCCGGAGCCCGCAGCGTCTACTACCTCTTTCCCATCGGCACCGACGCCCGCGATGCCCTGCGGGCTTTCCTCGCAGCCCGCGGGATCGAAGTCCAAACCCGCGACGCCGACCTGCTGCCGTGTCACCCCGCCTACCGTGACGGCTACCGGGCAGAGTTTGCCAACGCCCAGCGCCTCATCCGGCGCCTCCTCTGCTTGCCCATCCACGACAAACTCACCCACGATGAGGTCAAGTACGTCACCGACTGCATTTGGGAATTCTTCAAGGGAGGCAGGCCGTGTCAATAGCAATATACTTCAAAGACGATCATGTGACGATAGACGCAAGAAAACTGTCTATGCTCAAAGAAAAGCTCTCGGCTTCTCCTCTCAAGAGAGCAAGATTCTGTCTTCACAAGTCGCCCAGAGAAAAAGTTCAAGAGATGCTCATTGCGATTTGCAAAGACACCCACATCCGTCCTCATCGCCAAAAGCATAAACGGAAGACATACACCCTCATCGAAGGCAGGATCTCGGTCGCCTTCTTTGGCGAGGACGGGCAGGTGATACGCCGGGTCGAGCTGGGGCCTGCAAGCGGCGGCGGGGCGTTTCTCTACACCTTTCCGGCCGGCCAGTGGCACACGGTCTGCTGCCTGTCAGAGACGGCGGTGTATCTCGAAACGCTGGCCGGTCCGTACGTGAAGGCGCAGACCGAATTCGCCCCTTGGGAGGCGGCACCAGAGGAGGCAGCCGATGGCCGCCTTGGCCGCGGGCAGCAGTATCTCAGCTTCAGCAAGCGGGCTTAGCCCTCGGGCTCCTGCCAGTGCACGGGGCGGTGGGGAACCACGACTTGGCCCCCCAGCATCACCAGGCGCAGCTGCTGCAAGGCGCCGAGGTCGCGGCTGGGGTCGCCTGCCACGACCAGAAGATCGGCCTTTTTGCCCACCGCCAGGGTACCCACGGTGTCGGCGATGTCGAGCGCAGCAGCGGCAAGGCCGGTGGCGGCGTGCAGCACGGCCAGCGGCGGCATGCCCAGCTGCTCGAGGAGGCGCAGGCCCACCAGCGGCTCCCCAAAGGGGGTCAGGGTGACGCCGCTGTCGCTGCCGTAGACCAGGCGAGCCCCCATCTGGTAGAGGCGGTGGAAGAGCTCCAGGCGTCGCGCCCGCATCTCGAGCAGGCGCGTCTCTTCCGGGGTGCGCGTGGGACGCCGCTGCAAGGCCCGCGCCCGGTGATAGCCGGCCGCCAGGGTGGGCACGAGGTAGGTGCCGCGCTCGACCAGGCGCGCCGCCAGGCGGGGCTCGAACTGCACCCGGCGGTCAGGGGTGAGGAAGCTGGCATGCTCGATGGTCTGGCACCCGGCAGTCACGGCGCGCTCGATCCCAGCCAGGGCATGGCAGTGGGCGGCCACCGTCCGCCCCGCGGCGGCTGCCGCCTCCACGATGGCTTGCAGCTCCTCGAGGCTGTAGCTCGCTTCGCCGGGGTTGGTGGTGGGAGTCATCGCCCCGCCGGTGGCCATCACCTTGATGAAGTCCGCCCCTTCGGCCACCAGCTGCGCCACCGCGCGGCGCACCCCTTCTACGCCTTCGGCTTCCCCGTGGAAGAAGAAGCAGTGGCCACCAGGCCGCGTCAGGGGCCGCCCGCACACGCGCAGGCGCGGCCCGGGGATCAGGCCCCGCTGCAAGGCATCGCGCACCACGAAGGTGGTGTCGTCACGGCCGCCGCAGTCGCGCACCGTGGTGACGCCGGAAAAAAGCGCCAGGCGGGCGTTGTCGGCAGCCCGCAGCAAGAGGTGGGCATTGTTCTCGCGCTGCAAATCGCCAACCGGATCGGCGGTCCCGCCCCACACCAGGTGCACGTGGGCGTCGATGAGGCCAGGAAGCAGGGTGCAGCCGGGATAGTCGAGGAGGCGGGCCCCTTCCTGCCACGCCGGCGGCAGGGTAGGCCCGAAGTGCAAGCCGCGAATGGTATCGCCTGCGACGAGCACCGCCGCCTCGGGGCGCGGTGGGGCGCCGGTGCCGTCGATGAGGCGGGCAGCACGCAACACCAGGCGCATGGCTGCCGGCTACTCGCCCAAAGTGTGGCGGGCAATGACCAGCCGCTGGATCTGGTTCGTCCCCTCGTAGATCTGCAGGAGCTTGGCGTCGCGCATGTACTTCTCGACGGGAAACTCGGTCATGTAGCCGTAGCCGCCAAAGATCTGCACCGCATCGGTGGTGACGCGCATGCACATGTCGGTGGCAAAGAGCTTGGCGATGGCCGACTCCCGCGTCTGGCGCCGGCCCTGGTCGGCCAGCCACGCCGACTGCCAGGCGAGCAGGCGGGCGGCTTCGATGTCGGTGGCCATGTCGGCAAGCATGAACTGAATGGCCTGGTGACGGGCAATCGGCACGCCGAACTGCACGCGGTGCTTGGCGTATTCGATGGCCGCCTCCATGGCGGCACGGGCCAACCCCACGGCTTGGGCGGCAATGAGCGGCCGCGTGCGGTCAAGAGTCTGCATGGCAATTTTAAAGCCCTCGCCTTCGGCGCCAAGCAGGCTGAAGCGGGGTAGCCGCACCTCCTCGAAGACCACCTCGGCGGTGTCGGCACAGCGCTGGCCCATTTTTTCCAGCTTGCGGCCGGCGCGCACCCCGGGGGTGGTCGCCGGCAGGGCAAAGGCACAGATGCCGCGGTGCTTGAGCTTGGGGTCGAGCGTGGCAAACACCGTGTATAGGCTGGCAACGCTGCCGTTGCTGATGAAGGTCTTGGTGCCGTTGAGCACGTAGGTGTCGCCGTCGCGGCGCACGGTGCTGAGCATGGCGGCCACATCCGAGCCGCCGCTGGGCTCAGTGAGGCAAAAGGCCGCCATCTGCGGCGAGGCGGTAAAGGGCAAGAGAAAGTGGGCCTTCTGCTCTGGCGTGCCGGCCAAGACAATGGGGTTGGTGGCCAGGGTGTTGGCCATGAAGTTGGTGGCCATGCCGGCGCAGGCCGCCGACAGCTCCTCGGCAATGAGGCAGGCTTCCAGCACCCCCATGCCGCCGCCCCCGTACTCGGTGGGAATGCTTTCGTTGAGCAGGCCGATCTCGTGGCCTTTTTTGATGATCTCCCAGGGATAGTCGCCGGAGCGGTCGTAGGCAGCCGCCACGGGCGCAATTTCCTGCTGGGCAAAGCGCCGCGCCAGCCGCCGCAGTTCTTCCTGTTCGGGTGTTAAGTGAAAACCGATCATGCCCTTTCCCCACGCACCGGGTTGCCGCTGGCGGCCAGTATAGGCCAGGGCCAGCGAGCCGTCAAGCCGCCGCAGTTGACTTGGGCCGCCCGAGCTGGTAAGAGTCGCCTCAGAGGCAGCCCGCTTGGCGCACCTCCTCAGAAGGGGGATCCCCGGCATGATCCGCTACCGTTATTCCCAGTGGGACAACACCCAGGACTTTGTGCCGCCGCGCCCCGAAGACGTGCTGGAACACTTGGGCGATGCCCTCCTGCGCGGCGGGGACCTGCGGCAGGCCCTGCGCCGTCTCTTGCAGCAGGGCATGTGGGACGCCCGCGGCCGCCGGCTGTACGGCCTGCAGGACCTGCTGCAGCAGCTGCGCCGCCGCCGCGAGCAGCTCTTGCAGCGCTACGCCCCCGACGGCGTGGTCGAAGACATCCGGCGTCGCCTCGACGACATCGTGGCCCGCGAACGCCAGACCCTGGAAGCCCAGCTCGCGGCCACCCGCCAGCGCCTGGCCGCCCTAGAGGCGCAAGGCATCACCGACGCCCAGCAGCGCGCCAACGAGATGCGCGCCGTGCAGGAGATGGAAGAGCTGGTGGCCGAGCGGCGCGGCGTCCTCGACCACCTGCCGCCGCGGCTGGCCGAGCGGCTGCGTCACTTGCAGCAGTACGACTTCGTGGATCGCCAGGCGCGGGAGGACTTTGCCGCCCTGCTCCAGTCCCTACAGCAGCAGGCGGCGCAGGCGCTGTTTCGCTCCCTCAAAGCGCAGCTCCAGGACACGAGTGCGGCCGACATGCAGCGCCTGCACCAGATGCTGGCCGACCTCACGCGCCTTTTGGACCGGCGCGCCGCGGGCGAAAGCGCCGACTTCCAGGCCTTCCGCGACCGCTACCGCGACCTCTTGCCTCCCGACACCCCGGCCGACCTGGAGGCCTTTCTGGCCCAGCTGGCGCAAGGCATGCAGGCCATGCAGACGCTGCTCAACAGCATGAGCCCGGCCATGCGCCAGGAACTGCAGCAGCTCCTGACGCAGCTCTTTGCCGACGAGGAACTGCAACAGACCCTGCAGCGGCTCATGGCCCACCTGCAGGCCTACCTGCGGCAACGCGATGCCGGCTGGCCCTTCCGCGGCGAGGAAGCGCTGCCGCTGCCGGAAGCCCTGGAGCTCATGGAGCAGCTGCACGCCATGAAAGCCCTGGAAGCCCAGCTCGAGCGCGCCCTGTGGCAGGAGCACCTCGAAGACATCGCTGCCGAAACGGTACAGCAGGTGCTGGGCGACGAGGCGTCCTCGCACTTTCGCGCCTTGCAGGAGCTGGCCGAGCAGCTTGAGCGCCGGGGCTACGTGCGCCGCAGCGCCGAGAAGCTGGAGCTGACCGCGCGCGGTATCCGCCAAATCGCCCACAAGGCCCTCCTGGACATCTTTGCCTCGATCCGCCGCGACCCCTTTGGCGCCCACCCCCGGCGCCAGCGCGGCCCTGGCAGCCAGCGCCTGGAAGAAACCAAGGCCTACGAGTTTGGGGATCCCTTCGACTTGCACCTGCCGCGCACGGTGTTCAACGCCGTACAGCGGCAGGCGCGCCTGCCGCTGCGCCTCACCCCCGAAGACTTCGAAGTGCACAGCCGCGAGGCGGTGTCGCGTTGCGCCACGGTGCTGCTGCTGGACATGAGTGGCTCCATGGAGCGCTTCCAGCGCTTTGCCGCCGCCAAGAAAGTGGCCCTGGCCCTCGACGCCCTCATCCGCTCTCAGTTTCCCCGCGACACCCTGCACATTGTCGGCTTTTACACCTACGCCCACGAGATCAAGCTGGAAGACCTGCCTTACCTGACCCCCAAGCCCTTTGGCTTTTTCCCCTTCATGTACAGCGACATGTACTACAACCCCATGGGCTACCTCGACCTGCAGATCGACACCACCGACGTGGTGGCCGGACGCGTCGAGGTGCCGCAGGCCTTTACCAACATCCAGGCCGGCTTGCAGGTGGCCGAGCGCATCTTTGCCCGCCAGCGTGCCAGCAACAAGCAGGTGATCCTGATCACCGACGGCGAGCCCACGGCCCACATGCGCCACAACAAGATCTGCTTGGAGTATCCGCCTTCGCAGCGCACCCTCACCGAGACCCTCAAAGAAGTGAAGCGCTGCACGCAGCGCGGCATCGTCATCAACACCTTCATGCTCGGGCAGGACTACTACATGGAGCGCTTCGTTCACGAACTGGCGCGCCTCAACCGCGGCCGCGTCTTTTTCACCTCTCCGGAGGACATCGGCGACTACGTCCTTGTCGACTACCTCACCCAGCGCCGCAAACGGGTGCGCTGAGCGGGGCTGGCCGCCGCCGCCGCGCTCCGCTATACTTAGACGCAAGACGCGTTTCCACGCCGCAGGCCAGTACGAGGCTCCGCCATGCCCGCTTCTGCACGACGGCCGATCATTGCTGCCAACTGGAAGCTCCACAAGACGGTGGCCGAGGCGCAGCAATTCGTCACCGACTTCCTGCGCCTGTGCCCTGACACTGATACGGTAGAAGTGGTGCTGGCGCCGCCTTTTACTGCGCTGGCGCCGCTGGGCGAGCGGCTGCGGGCCACGGCGTTGTCCCTGGCGGCGCAGGACGTCTTCTGGATCGACGAGGGGGCCTACACCGGAGAGGTGTCGGCGCCGCTGCTGGCCGATGTAGGCTGTACTTACGTGATCGTTGGCCACTCCGAGCGGCGCCAGTACTTCGGGGAAACCGACGAGGCGGTGGGCAAGAAAGTCGAGGCGGTGCTGCGCGCCGGCCTGCGCCCCATCGTTTGCGTTGGCGAATCCCTGGCGCAGCGGCAAGCAGGGCAGACGTTTGCCGTGGTGGCGCAGCAAGTAGAGCGCGGGCTGGCCGCCTGCACTGCGGCCAGCGCCGCGCAGGTGGTCATCGCTTACGAGCCGGTGTGGGCCATTGGCACTGGGGTGACGGCGACGCCGGCGCAGGCGCAGGAAGTGCACCGCCACATTCGCACCTTGCTGGCGCGGCGCTGGGGGGAGGCGGTAGCCGAGGCGGTGCGCATCCAGTACGGGGGAAGCGTCAAGCCTGACAATATTGCCGCGCTGATGGCAGAAGCCGACATCGACGGGGCGCTGGTGGGCGGCGCCAGCCTCGACGCCGCCTCGTTTGCCGCCATCGTGCGTCGTGGAGGAAAGGGGTCGTGACCGCACTCTTGGTCATCCTGCACGTCCTTGTCTCGCTCTTTCTCATCCTGGTGGTGCTGCTACAAGTTGGCAAAGGGCAATCGCTGGGCGCCACCTTTGGGGGCGGCAGCTCGCAGACCCTCTTTGGCGGCCGCGGGCCGGCGACGTTTCTGTCGCGTCTGACCACCATTGCCGCGACCATTTTCATGCTCACCTCGCTAGCCCTGGCCTATCTCTCCTCGCATGCCCGGCAGCGTTCCACCTTGCCCGAGACGGCGCCGATGACCGAGACGGCGCCGATGACCGAGACGGCGCCGCAGCCCATGTCGCCGGCCGGGGAAGCGCCGCAACCCGCGGAAACGGGCGGGCAAGAAAGCCGTTGACAACCCGGCGGCCCACTCGCTAAGCTAAAAATACGGTAGCCCTGCCGAAGTGGTGGAACTTGGTAGACACGCCATCTTGAGGGGGTGGTGCCCAACCGGGCGTGGGGGTTCAAATCCCCCCTTCGGCATGAAAAAGGGGACAGGCTACTTTTTGCGCTATGCCGTGAAAAAGTAGCCTGTCCCCTTTTTTGCTTGCGAGGGGTGTGCCGATGGCTCGGGGCTGGAAAGCGGCGCTGGCGGCGGGCCTGATCGGCCTGGGTGCCGAAGGGCTTGTCCTCTTGTTCGTCCTCTTCGTCGGCGTCGCTCCCCTGGAGCGCCTGCAGGTCGCGGCAAATGACTATGTGTTCCTGGCCGAGGAAGGGCCGCGCTTGGGAATCAGGGCAGATGCGGGTGAGATCCAGCTGGTTCTGTTCGACGCGAGATCCTTCTCGGCCCTGGGCGGCCTCCCGGCGTTCGAGCAAGACCTGCAGCTTTATCGCGTGTTGCTGAACGCGGGCGCGCGCCTTGTGGCCGACACCCGTATGCTGGCCGACAGCGGCGTGGACCCGGCGTCGCGGATCCCGTGGCTGCTCGACCAGATGCTGGCTCTCGACGCCAGCGGCAGGCTGGTGCGCGACGTCTGGCTGCCCGGAGACTGGCCGCCGGAGCGCTTGCGCCGATACCGCCCGGTGATCGCCCACAACCTCCTCAACATGCGCCCTAACGCGGACGGCTTCTACGAATCCCGGCTCTATCCACTGGTCAGCGCCGCGGTCGACGGGTTGCACGAGTCCATGCCCCTGCGCCTCGCGCGGGCGGCGCTGGGCCTGCCACCGCTGGACTCCGACGAGGTGGCCGAGCAGGTCAAGCGCGCGGGCATCGCCGCCGTCTGGCAGCGGCGCATGCCGGCAGGGAGGGCGCTGCCGGCGGCGTGGCGCGCCGATGGACGCCTGCCGCTCCCTTATCCCCTGGGCGAGAGGTGCATTCCGTGGCTACCCTTCCTTAGCAAGTCGCCCTTGATCGCGCCGGCCGCCTTCTGGATCAACTACGCGATCCCGCCCTCTACCCTCCCTCGGATCTCCTACGTGGATGTGGGCAAGACAAGGGCACACCTGGCAAGCAAAATCGTGGTGATCGGCTTCGACGCCGACGTGGATCCCGCTGCCGACACCTATGTGGTGCCTACTAGCGCCACCAGGGTCGCGGCCGCAGAGACCGTAGCGGCGGCGCTGGCTACGGTACTGCGCTCGCGTTTCATGCGCCCCTTGCCCCTCTGGGCCCTATGGATGGCGCCCGTGCTGCTGGCCCTGATTGCGGCACTGGCAGGCGGGCTGCTGCGGCCCGTGGCCGCCGCTTTCGGCATTGCGGCGCTACTGGCGGCGTACTTCGCGGTCGCCGTTGCCCTGTATCGCGCCGGCTGGCTCCCGGACCTGGTACTCGCGCCGGCCGCAGCCCTGGCAGGCGGCCTGGCAGCCGGTGGCTATCGCTACTGGGGCGAGGTGAGGGCAAGGCTCCGGATCACCGATCTCTTCGGGCGCTATGTCCCGCGGGCGGTCGTGGCCCAGTTGGTCCAGGAGCCCGAGGCCCGGGCCCTCGCCCTCGGCGGCGTGCGCCAGGAGGTGACGGTGCTCTTCGCCGATATCCGGGGCTTTACCGCGTTTTCGGAACGGTTCTCTCCAGAAGAAGTCCTGAACCAGCTCAACGCCTTGCTCCGGATCATGGTGGACTGTACCTTCGCCCACGAGGGGACCCTGGACAAGTTCATCGGAGACGCGATCCTGGTGCTGTTCAACGCCCCCCTGAGCCAGCCCGACCACACCCGGCGCGCGGCGCGTACTGCCTGGGCCATCCAGGAAGGGCTGCGGGACCATCCCAGCGGTCGGCAGGTGGGGATCGGCATCCACCGTGGAGAGGCCGTGGTGGGCCGGGTGGGGACTCCCCAGCGTATGGAGTACACGGCAATCGGCAGCACCGTCAACATCGCCTCGCGGCTGTGCAGCGCCGCGAGAGGTGGCCAGATCGTGGTCTCAGAGGCGGCGGCGGCGGTGCTGGGCGAAGAATTCATATTGGCGCCGCAGGCCCCCATCCACGTTAAAGGGATCGCTGAGGCGCTGCAAACCTATCTCCTGATCGGCCTGCGCCCTCGCCCTGGCGAGGCGCCTGAGGGCCTTCGGCAGGCGTAGCTCAGATGCGGGCGTCCTGCGCTGGCCGCTGACAAACACACCAGGAGGCAGGCGCAATGCAGAACCGGCCTGTGGTTGTGCGTCCCTCGCGGTGGGCAAGCGGCCTGATGGTTCTCTTGAGCCTCGGCGTGCTGCTGACCGGCATTGCTTTTCCTTTCGTCGTCCGCCACCAGGGCACGGGCGATCTGCTGCTGGCGATACTCTTTATCTCCCTGCCAGGGGTTATGGGCGGCAGCCTCGCTTTCCTCCAGGGCTGGTTGCGGTTTCGAACTTTCCTCGCGTTCGATCAGGATGGCCTGTCCATGGTTATCCCGACGATCCGGGGCGGTGGGTGTTTCTTCCCGCTGCGGAAATGCCGCCTCAGATGGGGCGACCTCAACCGCATCACCGCCATCGAATGCTTGTACTCGGTTGGGATTCTCTTCCCGGTTAGGCAGTATACGTTACATACTGCGTATGCGCGCTACACCCTTGCTCCAGCGTTCTGCCCCCGCCTCGAAAAGGTGGTGCGGACCATCGCCGAGCGGGGCCGGGGTCCCGATTGAGGATCTCGGAACAAGGCCTTGCTCCCTGTTCCGCCGTGGCAGATAAAAAGGGGACAGGTTACTTTTTGCGCTGTGCTGTAGAAAAGCAGCCTGTCCCCTTTATGGCCTTTATGGGAGAGGGTATGGTGGAAGCAAGAATTGCGGTGCGGGTTAGGCCCGGGGCGGCGCGCAGCGAAGTGGTGGGCTTAGAAAACGGCGTGCTGGTGGTGCGCATCGCGGCGCCGCCGGTGGCAGGGGCGGCCAACGAGGCGCTAAGAGAGCTGCTGGCGCACACCCTGGGAGTGGCCAAAAGCGCCGTGCGCGTGCTGCAGGGCCAGCGCTCGCGCCGCAAAGTGGTGGCCATTGCAGGGCTCACCACCGAGGCGGCGCTGGCACGCCTGAGCTAAAAAAGGGGACAGGCTACTTTTTCGGCCTCTTCCGGAAAAGTAGCCTGTCCCCTTTTTATAGCGGGGGCTGGATTTGAACCAGCGACCTTTGGGTTATGAGCCCAACGAGCTACCTGACTGCTCCACCCCGCATCTGACACCCCCAATTCTAGCGAGCTGGCCGGGGCTTGTCAAGTCCCCCTCAGTCGGCGAACTCAAAGACGAGCTCGCCGGGCCGGACCAGTCCCAGCTCCTCGCGCGCGAGTTCTCGATGTAGTGCAAGTCGCTGCGCAGGCGCCGGATCTCTTCCCCCAAGCGGCGGTTTTCGGCCTCGATGTCTTGCACCTCCTGCGCCAGCTGCGCCACCTCCCGCTGCGCGTGCCACACGGCCACAAAGCCCCGCTCGCCACAGATCGCCGCCACGAGCAGAGCCACAAAGACCAGGGCGCTCAGCAGCAACGGCAAAGCCAGGCGCGGCGTGGTCAGCAGGGCTCCCTTGGCGTGCGGCCGCGGCGCCCGCGGCCGCACGCGGGCAGAAGCCTGACGACGGGTACGGGTAGAACGCATCAGCTCCTCAGAGGCGCCAGCGCGGCGCGGCCGGCGAACTGCGCCACCGCTCCGAGCTCGCTTTCGATTCGCAACAACTGATTATACTTCGCCGTGCGCTCGCCGCGCGACAAAGAGCCGGTCTTGATCTGCCCGGTGTTGCAAGCCACGGCCAAGTCGGCAATGGTGGTGTCTTCGGTCTTCTCCCGAGCGGTGCGACACTACCGCCGCGTAGCCGGCACGCCGGGGCCAGGGCGATAGCTTCCAGGGTCTCGGTGAGGGTGCCGATCTGGTTGGGCTTGATGAGAATGGCGTTGCCCACGCCCTCGCGAATACCGCGCGCCAGCAGCGCGGTGTTGGTGACGAAGACGTCGTCGCCCACCAGCTGCAAGCGCGAGCCCAGCGCCGCGGTGAGCTTTTGCCACCCCTCCCAGTCGTGCTCGGCGAGGCCATCTTCAATGGAAACGATGGGGTAGCGGGCTACCAGGCGCTCGTACCAGGCAATCATCTCCTCGGCGCTGCGCCGCGCCGGCCCTTCCGCCGGCAGGCGGTAATAGCCCTCTTCGTAAAGCTCGCTGGCCGCCACGTCGAGCCCCAGGCAGACGTCTTCTCCTGGCCGGTAGCCAGCGCGCTCGATGGCCCGCAGCAGCAGGTCGAGCGCCTCCTGGTGCGAGGGCAGGTCAGGGGCAAAGCCCCCTTCGTCGCCCACCGCGGTGGCGCAGCCGCGCTCGCGCAGCACGGCACGCAGGTGCTGGAAGACTTCCA
Organism: Candidatus Tectimicrobiota bacterium; assembly: GCA_026005175.1. GTDB lineage: Bacteria > Tectomicrobia > Entotheonellia > Entotheonellales > Entotheonellaceae > BPKO01. Next base: position 1,060,737 of record BPKO01000001.1, on the reverse strand, counting down.
CGCCCATGCGCAGCGCTTCGGCAAAGCTGTCGGCCTTGACGGGCAGGATGAGAAACTCCTGGATGTCGAGGTTGTTGTCGGCGTGCGCGCCGCCGTTGAGGACGTTCATCAGCGGCACCGGCAGCACGCGGGCCTGCACGCCACCAAGATAGGCGTAGAGCGGCAAGCCGCAAGCTGCAGCTGCCGCCTTGGCCACCGCCAGGGAGACGCCAAGAATGGCATTGGCGCCCAGGCGGGACTTGTTGGCCGTGCCGTCAAGACGCACCAGGATGGCGTCGATTTCTGCTTGCGCCGTGGCCTCCTTGCCGAGGAGGGCCTGGGCAATCTCGCCGTTGACGTGCTGCACGGCGCGGCGCACCCCCTTGCCCAAGTAGCGTCTGGGGTCTCCGTCGCGCAGCTCCACCGCCTCGCGCTCCCCGGTGGAAGCGCCAGAGGGCACCGCGGCGCGGCCGCGCACGCCCCCCTCCAGGGTGACTTCCACCTCCACGGTGGGCTGTCCTCGGCTGTCGAGAATCTCGTGCGCCACGATGCGGCAGATCTTGGCCATCGCCGTCCCCTCTTTGCCGTTACAGGCTCTGCAGCGCCTGGTCGAGCGCCCGTACGGTGGTTTCGATGTCCTCGTCGGTGTGTGCCGTGGAGAGAAAGCCGGCCTCGAACTGCGACGGGGCCAGGTAGATACCGGCGCGCAGCATGGCGGCAAAGTAACGCCGGAAGGCATTGAGGTCGCAGCCCTGGGCGTCCTCGAAGTTGTGCACCGGTTTGGCACTGAAAAAGAGGGTAAACAGCGAGCCCAAGGCGGTGGTGTAGACAGGGATGCCGCGCTTGCGTGCCGCGCGCTGCGCTTCCTGCATCAGGTACGCCGCACGCTCGCCCAGCGCCTTGTAGGGCGGGTTGGCCCGCAGGATCTCCAGCGTCGTCACCCCGGCCGCCATGGCCAGAGGGTTGCCGGAGAGGGTACCGGGGCCTGGTACACGGGCCCCAGCGGCGCCACCTGCGTCATAATCTCCCGCCGCCCGCCGTACGCGCCCACCGGCAGGCCGCCGCCGATCACCTTGCCCAGGGTGGTGAGGTCGGGTTCGATGCCGTAGAGGGTCTGCATGCCCCCGTACGCCACGCGGAAGCCGGTCAGCACCTCGTCGAAAATAAGCAGGGCCTCGTGCTCGCGCGTCAGCTGCCGCAGTCCTTCGAGAAACCCCGGCTGCGGCGGCACCAAGCCCATGTTGCCCGCTGCCGGCTCGACGATGACGCAGGCCACCTGGCCGCGGTGCTGCTCCAGGGCGCGGCGCACCGCCTCTAGGTCGTTGTAAGGCACGGTCACCGTGTGGCGCGCCAGGTCTGCCGGCACCCCCGGGCTGTCGGGCACCCCAAAGGTGAGCGCCCCCGAGCCCGCTTTCACCAGCAGGCTGTCAGCATGACCATGGTAGCATCCAGCAAACTTGATAATCACGTCGCGACCGGTGTAGCCACGTGCCAGGCGGATGGCGCTCATGGTGGCTTCGGTGCCAGAGTTCACCAGGCGCACCATGTCGATGGCAGGGAAGGCCTCGACGATGAGGCGCGCCAGGCGCACTTCCAGTTCCGTGGGGGCGCCGAAGCTGCAGCCGTGGGCAGCCGCAGCCTGCACCGCCGCCACCACCTGCGGGTGGGCATGGCCCAGGATCATTGGTCCCCAAGAGCCCACATAGTCGATGTAAGCGTTGCCGTCCACGTCGTAGACGCGGGAGCCGGCGGCGCGCTGGATGAAAGGCGGCTGCAAGCCCACCGCCTTGAAGGCGCGCACCGGGCTGTTGACGCCGCCGGGGATGAGCTGCTGCGCTTCGGCAAACAGCGCCGCCGAACGGGTAAGGGGTTCAGCCATCGCGGGTTCCTTCTTTGGCCAGGTAGCGCTCAAGGAAAAGGCCAAGGCGCTGCCGCGCCGCCGCCGGAATCGCTTCGGGTGCGGTGAGAATGGCATGCTCCAGCGCCCGGCTGCAGGGGCAGCTGCGCGCCCCGCGCAGCTGTGGCACGGCGCGGCGGATGACCGCCTGGGCCAGCTGCACGTTGCGCTGCAGGATGGCCAGCACGCCTTGGACGTCCACGTCGCCTTCGCTTTCGTGCCAGCAGTCGTAGTCGGTGACCAGCGCCAGGGTGGCGTAGCACAGCTCGGCCTCGCGCGCCAGGCGCGCTTCGGGCAGGTTGGTCATGCCGATGACGTCGACACCCCACTGGCGGTAGATGCGCGACTCGGCGCGGGTGGAGAACTGTGGCCCTTCGATGCACAAGTAAGTGCCACCAAAGTGCACCGTGGCGCCGGTGGGCCACCGCGGCCTCGTAAAGAATGCGGGGCCAGCACCGGGCATACGGGATCGGCAAAAGCCACGTGAACCACCACGTCGCGGTCGAAAAAGGTCATCGGTCGCCCGCGCGTGCGGTCGAAGAACTGGTCGGGCACCACCAGCTCGCCGGGGTGGATGTCCTCGCGCATGCTGCCCACCGCGCTAAGCGAGATGAGCCACTCCACACCCAGGGCTTTAAAGCCGTAAATGTTGGCGCGAAAGTTGAGTGCCGAAGGGGGAAAAGCGGTGGCCGCGGCCGTGGCGCGGCAAAAAAACCAGCTCCTGCCCCTCTAGGGTGCCCAGAAGGTAGGCATCAGAAGGCGGCCCAAAGGGGGTGTCGAGGGTCACCTCGCGCACCCCTTCCAGCCCCTCCATGGCGTAGAGGCCACTGCCACCGATGACCCCGATACGCATCCCTGTCTTCCTCCCGCTACAGGATATCTTACGCCAGGCAAGGCCACCCGTCATCCCTGGCCGGCAAGCAGGCGCTCGGCCACCTGCACTGCCCCCAGCGCGGCGCCGCGGCGCAGGTTGTCGGCCACCACCCACAGGTGCAGGCGGTTGGGGGAAGTAGGATCGGCACGCAGGCGGCCCACGAAGACGGCGTCCTGCCCGTTGGCCCGCAGCGTCGAGGGGTAGCGCTGCCGCTGCCAGTCGTCTTCCACCACCACCCCAGGGGCTTGCTGCAGCTGCTGCCGCGCCGTGTCCACGGCCAGTGGCGCCGCCAGCTCGGCGCTGACCACGGCGGCGTGGCTGTGTGCCAGGGGCACCAGGACGGCGGTGGCTGCCACGGCCAGGTCCGGGGCAGCGAGCAGCCGCGGCAGCTCTTGCATCACCGCCATCTCGTCTTCGGTATAGCCGGTGTCGGTAAACGCCCCGCACTGGGGAATGCAGTTAAAGGCCATCTGCACCGGCAAGAAGCGCGGCTGCACGGGACGAAAGTTGAGGAGGTCGCGTACTTGCTGGTCAAAGGCCTGCACCGCCCGGCGTCCCAGTCCCGACACCGACTGGTAGGTGGTCACTAGCACGCGCCGCAGCGGCACCACGGCGTGCAAGGGCGCCAGCACCAGCGCCACTTGGGTGGTGATGCTGTGCGGCAAGGCCACGATACCTCCCCGCCGCGGCAGCACCGCGGCGTTGATCGCCGGCAAACAGAGGGGCACGGCCGGGTCGCAGCGGAACGCCCCGCTGCAGTCAATAGCCACGCCGCCGCCTTCGGCCACCAGGGGCGCAAACGCCTGGCTGGCTTCGGCATTGGCAGCAAAGAAGGCCAGGTCCACCGCCTGCAGCGCCTCGGCGGTGAGCACGTGCACCATGTGGCTCTGGTGGCGGAACTCTAGCCGCGTGCCGGCAGAGCGGCCAGAAGCGAGCAGAGTAAGGCGGGTAAGGGGGAAGTCGCGCTCTTCGAGGAGCTGCAGGATTTCCTGCCCTACTGCCCCAGTGGCACCAATGACGGCGACGTGGCAATGCCGCATGCCTTTCTCCCTACGCAGTGGCAAGCCCCTGGCGCAGGGCGGCGCAGACGTGATCCCCCATCTCGGCCGTGCTGACCGGCGTGCACCCTGGCGCCATGATGTCGGGCGTGCGGTAGCCCTCTTCGAGCACGCGGGCCACCGCGGCCTCCACGGCCTGCGCCGCCGCTACCTCTTGCAGGCCGTAAGCGAGCAGCATGGCCACCGAGGCGATGGCGGCAAGGGGGTTAACCACTCCACGCCCGGCAATGTCCGGGGCGCTGCCGTGCACCGGCTCGAACAGCCCCGTTTTGCCGCCCAGGCTGGCCGAAGGCAGCATGCCGATAGAGCCGGTCAGCATCGCCGCCTCGTCGCTCAGGATGTCGCCAAAGAGGTTGCCGGTGAGGATAACATCGAACTGCCGCGGGTCGCGCACCAGCTGCATGGCACAGTTGTCAACGTAGAGGTGCTCCAGGGTGACGTCGGGAAAGGCCCCGGCCACTTCCGTTACCTCGCGGCGCCACAGCACCGAGACTTCCAGCACGTTGGCCTTGTCCACCGAGGTCACCTTGTGCCGCCGCTGCCGGGCCAGGGTAAAGGCCAGGTGCGCCACGCGCCGGATTTCGGCGGTGGTGTAGACCATGGTGTTGATTGCCCGCTCGCCCTCTGCCAGGCGCTCGATACCGCGCGGCTCACCGTAGTAAATGCCGCCTACCAGCTCGCGCACCACCAGCAAGTCAATGCCGCGCACCACCTCGGGCCGCAGCGTCGAGGCCGCCACCAGGGGCTCGTAGACTTTGGCGGGGCGCAGGTTGGCGTAGAGGTCAAGGGCCCGCCGCAGGCGCAGCAGCCCCTGCTCGGGCCGCTGGGCGGCCGGCAGGCCGTCCCAGCGCGGTCCGCCCACCGCCCCCAGGAGCACGGCATCGCTGGCCTGGCAGAGCTGCAAGGTGGCCGCCGGCAGGGGATCGCCGGTGGCGTCAACGGCAGCGCCGCCAATAAGCCCTTCCTGGAGGTCAAAGCGCAGGGAAGATACTTCCTGTAACGTGCGCAGCACTTTCACCGCTTCGGCAGTGACTTCTGGTCCCGCGTAATCTCCGGGCAACACGGCTATGCGATAAGTCATCCTTTCCTCTCCAGAATCGCTTGGCCGGGCTGGCGAGGCGAGCTAGCCCCGCGCCGGGTCACTTGGAAGTCAGCGTCCAGGCGCCATCCCAGTCGGCCCCTGGGGGGTTGGCTTTCAAGAACTCGCAGCGGGCGGCGTAGACCAGGCTGGGGTTGGTGGGCCGCTGCGGAAACATCTCTTCCAGCTCGGCGCTTTCCAGAAACAGCGCCCGCGCCTCGTCCCAGCACTGCTGGCGGTAAAGGGCCAGCCCCTGGTGGTAGAGGTCGCGCATGCGCTGCTGCGTGTCGCTGAGTTCGCCCTTGTAGCCCATGATTTCCACCGTCTCCACCGCTTCTGCTTTGCCCACTACGCGCAGCTTGTCGATGTAGCGCCACTCGAAGCGCTCGGCGCCGGCCAGCCGCAGCGTGGTGGTGGTGCAGTGGATGTAGATGCCGTACTGCTTGGCCGCCGACTCCAGGCGCGCTGCCGTGTTCACCGCGTCGCCCATCATGGTGTAGTTCATGCGCATCTGCGAGCCCATGTTGCCGGTGACCATCTCGCCGGAATTGATGCCGATGCGCATGCGCATGGTCTTGACCAGCGCCGGCCACTTGTCGCCCTCGGCCGTCCACTTCTGCCGCAGGCGGGCCAGGGCCTGCTGCATGCCCAACGCCGTGCGCAGCGCCCGCGTGGCGTGGTCTTCCAGGGGCAAAGGGGCACCGAAAAAGGCCACGATGGCGTCGCCTTCGTACTTGTCCAGAGTGCCGCCTTCGGCCAGCAGCACCTCGGTCATGGCCGTGAGGTATTCGTTGAGCAGCGCCACCAGCTCGGTGGCGCTCAGCACCTCGGAAAAGCTCGAAAACGAGGCAATGTCGGTAAAAAAGGCGGTGCGCACCCCCGCCTCGCCGCCCAGCTTGGGCTCGGTTTTGTTGCGCACCATGATCTCGATGAGCTCTGGCGAAACGTAGGTGCTAAAGGTGCGCTTGAGGAAGCGCTTGTCGCGTTCTTCCACCACGTAGTGGTGCAGCGCCAAGCCGCCGTAGATCAGAAGCGTGCCGAGTACGGGGGAGACGAGGCTCAACCACCAGCCGGCCCCAAAGAGGGCGTAGTTGAGAAGCATGCTCCCCGCGGCCAGCAGGAACGCCACCGCGCCGCCCCACAGCGCCCCCCAGCGCGCCAGAGCCAGGATGAGCACCACCCCACTGAGCAAAATAAAGCCCAGGACATAGCCTTTCTCCCACCACGGCTGCACCAGGAAGTCACGCTGCAAAAGGTTGGCAAGCACACTGGCATGCACTTCCACGCCCGGTAGGGCGCTGTCAAAGGGGGTGACGCGCAAGTCGGCAAGGCCGGTGGCCGCAGCACCGATGAGGACGATTTTGTCGCGCAGGGCCTCGGGCGGCACCGCGCCGGCCAGGATGTCGGCGATCGAGTAATAGGGAAAGGTGCGGGCCGGGCCATAGTAGTTGATGAGCAGCTTCCCCTGGGCATCGGTGGGGATCCGGATCTGCTGGCGGCGGCTCACCAGCCCCACTTCCTCGACGCCGGTGGGGCCAATCCAGAAGAGGGTCTGCGCTTCGAAGTAGCGCTCCAGCACGCGGATGGCCAGAGGTGCAAAAAGGTAGTCCTGCTCCCCGGGCAAGTCGACCAGGCTACGGTACCTGACAATGAGCGGGTAGCGGCGAATGGCACCGTCGATGTCAGTAGCGGTGGTGAAGTAGCCGCTGCCCCAGGCGGCTTCTGCCAGCACCGGGATATTGGCTTCTACGGCCCAGGCGGTAGGCAGCGGCAACAGAGCAAGGCGCACGCCGCCGCGGCGGTTGATGGCATCGTACTTGGAGTTGCGAATGCGCGCCAGGGCCTCCTCCAGCTCCGCTTCCGGCAGGTGCCTGACGGCCTCGGGGTCGAAGTGGAAGAAGTACCCGAGCACGGCGCGCCCGGAGCGGCGCAGGGCCGCGGCAAAGCGGGCGTCGTGGTCGGCTTCGGCGATGCGGCGCTCGAGCACGGTAAGCAGCTCGGGGTCCTGTCGCTGGGCGCGCAGCCAGTCACGCAGCTGCCGCAGGTGGGTGACGCCGGCGCTGGTGTCGGATGACGAAAAGACCACGTCGTAGCCAATCACTGCGGCGCCGTAAGCCGTAAGCCGGTCGACAAGGCGCGCTTGCACCGTGTAAGGCCAGGGCCAGCGCCCCAGGGTGTCGATGCTTTTCTCGTCAATGGCGGCAATCACCACTTCCGGCGCCGGAGGGCGCGCCCCCCGCAGGAGAAACCGCCAGTCGGCGGCCAGCAGCTCCAGCCGCCTTAGGGGCAGCGGCTCGGCCAGCGCCAAAGCGAGGGCCAGTACGGTCAGCAGGCCGCCGATGACCACGTGGGGGCGCAGGAGTGCTGCTAGCCAGCGCCGCACCTTAATTCTCCTCACACGAGGCGGTTTTGGCCCGCTGCACAAAAGCGCGGACTTTGTCCCAGTCCTTCTTGCCGGGCACGGCTTCCACGCCGCTGCAGACGTCCACGGCGTAGGGACGGGCAATGCGGATGGCCTCCTGTACGTTTTCCGGCGTCAGCCCGCCGGCCAGAATGATGCGGCCGTAAGCGTGCAGGGAAGCCACGCGGTGCCAATCGGCTTTGGCCCCACCGCCGCCGTACACAGCAGGGTGAAAGCCCTCGATCAAGTAGGCCGCCACCGGATACTGGGGCATCTGCGCCGGCTGCACCTGCTCGGTGAAGCGAAAGGTTTTGATGACCGGCCAGGGCAGCTGGCGGCAGAGTTCTGGGCTTTCCTCGCCGTGCAGTTGCACCAGATGCACGCCGCTTGCGGTAGCGATGCGCCGGATGGTATCGGCGGTTTCGTTGACGAAGACCCCCACGGCCTGTACCGAGGGCGGCAGGCTCTGCACGATGGCACGCGCCTGCGCAGGGGTCACGTAGCGCGGGCTGGGCGGGTAGAAAATGAGGCCGATGAGCTCGGCGCCGGCCTCAACCGCCACGCGCGCGTCGGCCTCGCTGGTGATGCCGCAGATCTTCACCCGGATCACGGCGCCACCCCGCGCAGCTCGTCCAGCTTGGCACCGAGGTCGGCCTGGCGCATGAGGGCCTCACCGATGAGAAAGGCGTGCACGCCGCGGGCTTGCAGCGTGGCGAGGGTGGCGCGGTCGTGCAGGCCGCTTTCGCTCACCACCACGTAGCCTGGCGGAATGTGCGGCAGCAAGGCCAGGGTGGTGGCCACGTCGGTGCGGAAAGTGTGCAGGTCGCGGTTGTTGATGCCGATGAGGCGGCAGGAGGTGGCCAGCGCCTGTGCCAGTTCCTCCGGGGTGTGGACTTCCACCAGCGGCTCCAGGCCCAGCTCCTGGCTCAGCGCCACCAGTTCCGCCAGTTGCGTGGGGGGCAGAGCTGCGGCGATGAGCAGTACGGCGTCGGCGCCCCAGTAGCGCGCTTCGTAGAGCTGGTAGGGGTCAAGAAGGAAGTCCTTGCGCAGCAGCGGCAGCGCCACCTGCTGGCGCACTGCGGCCAGGAAGCGCAGGTCTCCCTGGAAGAAGGGGCCATCGGTGAGCACCGAGAGGGCGGCAGCGCCGTGGCGGGCGCAGGTCTGGGCCAGGGCCACGGGATCGAAGTCGGCGCGGAGGATTCCGGCCGAAGGAGAGGCTTTTTTGATTTCCGCGATGATGCGCGTGTCCCCAGGGTGCTGGGGGCGCAGGGCCGGCAAGAATGGCCGCGGCGGCGGCAGGTCGGCGAGGCGGGCCCGCAGCTCGGCCAGCGGCAGGGCTTGGCGCGCTGCGGCCACTTCCTGCCGCTTGCGCGCCAGGATGCGGGCTAGGACATCGGCGACCATCGCTGCGTGAACTCCCGGAGCTTTTCCAGCTTGGCCAGTGCCTGCCCGCTCTCCAGCGCCTCGCGCGCCAGGGGCAGGCAGTCGGCAATGCTCTGGTCTTCGGTGGCCGCAGCGATGGCGGCAGCGGCGTTAAGAAGCACGATGTGGCGCTGCGGCAGTGCCTCGCCGCGCAGCAGGCGCAGCAGCAGCTCGGCGTTGTAGGCGGCATCGCCGCCGCGCAGCTCTTCCGGGCGGTTGGTGGGCAGGCCGAAGTCGCCCGGGTGTACCGTGTAGGTCTCCACGCGGCCGTGGCGCAGCTCCGCCACTTTTGAGGTGCCGGTGGTGGTGAGCTCGTCGAGCCCGTCGCTGCCGTGCACCACAAAGGCCCGCCGCGCTCCCAGGTTATGGAGCACCATCGCCAGCATGGCGGTGAGGCTGCCGTCGTAGACGCCCACCAGCTGGTGCTGCGCCATGGCCGGGTTGGTAAGGGGCCCGAGGACGTTGAAGACCGTACGCACGCCGATTTCGCGGCGCGGGCCAATGGCGTGGCGCATGGCGCCGTGCAGCGCCGGGGCGAAGAGAAAGCCGATCCCCACTTCTTGCAGTGCCGCTTCCACCCCGGCCGGCTCCAGGGCAAGGTTGATGCCCAGCGCTTCGAGCACGTCGGCACTGCCGCAGCGGCTCGACACGGAGCGGTTGCCGTGCTTGGCCACCAGGATGCCAGCGCCGGCGGCAACAAAGGCGGCAGCGGTGGAGATGTTGAAAGTGTGCGCCGCGTCCCCCCCGGTGCCGGCGGTGTCCACCACCGGCCGCCCTGGCGGGGTGCGGATATGCGTGGCTTTGGCGCGCATGACGCGGGCGCAGCCGGTGATCTCTTCCACCGTTTCGCCCTTCATGCGCAGCCCGACGATGAAGGCGGCGATCTGGGCCGGCGTGGCATCGCCTTCCATGATTTCCGTCATCACCGCCATGGCTTCGGCTTCGGTGAGGTTACGGCGCTCGACCACCGCCTGGATGGCTTCGCGAATCATGGCTTGCCCTCGGTACGGAGATGGTACTTCGAGGTTACTATACCACAGCCGCCTGCGCGGCGCATGGTCTCACCCGCCCAAGTAGGCCTCTTTCACCTGGGGATTGGCCAGCAGCGCCGCGGTGGGGCCTTCCAGCACCAGACGGCCGGTCTCCAGCACGTAGCCGCGCCGAGCAAAGTGCAAGGCCAGGTGGGCGTTTTGTTCCACGAGCAAGATGGTGGTGCCTTCGCGGTTGATAGCCTCCAGGGCTTTGAAGAGCTCTTGCATCAGCAGCGGCGCCAGGCCCATCGAGGGCTCGTCGAGCAGCATCAGCCGCCGCCCGCTCACCAGCGCCCGCCCCACCGCCAGCATCTGCTGCTCGCCGCCGCTCAGGGTGCCGGCTTTCTGCTGGCGGCGCTCGGCCAGCCGCGGGAAGAGGTCAAAGACCATGGCCAAGTCGCGCGCTACCGCGGCTTTGTCCCGGCGGCCAAAGGTGGCCAGGAGCAAGTTCTCCATTACCGTCAGGTTGCCAAACACCCGCCGCCCTTCGGGCACATGGCTGATGCCCAGCTCGCGCACCACCCGGTGCGGGGGATAGCGGGTGAGGTCGTGGCCGTCAAACCACAGGCGCGTGCCCGTCCCCACCGGCACCAGGCGGGAGATGGCACGCAGGGTACTGCTTTTGCCGGCGCCGTTGGCGCCGATGATGCAGACGATTTCGCCCCGCTCGACGCCAAAGCTGATGCCCTGTACGGCGCGGATGGCCCCGTAGGCCACGCTGAGGTTGTCGACGCGCAGCAGCATCAAGCCTCCACAGCCTCGCCCAGGTACGCTTTGATCACCCGTGGGTGGTTGCGGATGACCTCCGGCGCCCCCTCGGCGATCACTTCCCCAAAGTCGAGCACTTGTATCACCTGGCACAGCGCCATGACCAGCTTGACGCGGTGCTCGATGAGCCAGATGGTAAGGCCCAGCTCCTGGTGCAGGCGGGCAATCACCTGCATGGTGTCGAGCATCTCGGCGGGGTTCATCCCCGCGGTGGGCTCATCAAGCAGCAGCAGCTTGGGCCGCGTGGCCAGGGCGCGTGCCAGCTCCACTTTGCGCTGGATGCCGTAGGGCAAGGCGGCGACCTCTGTCTCGGCGTAGCGCTCGATGCCCAGCAGCCGCAGCAGGCGGCGCGCCTCGGCTTCGAGGCGCGCTTCTTCGGCCCGCCGCTGCCGCAGGCCCAGGAAGGCGCCTGGCAGGCCGTAGCGGATCTGGCTGTAAAAGGCGATCTTCACGTTGTCAAGCGCGGTGAGGTTGCTCCACAGGCGCAGGTCCTGGAAGGTGCGGCAGATGCCCATGGCGCTGATGACGTTGGGCCGACGGCCCACCAGGTTCACCCCCTGGAAGCGGATCTCGCCCTGGGTGGGGCGGTAGATGCCGGTGACCAGGTTGAAAATGGTGGTCTTGCCAGCACCGTTGGGGCCGATGAGGCCGCGCACTTCACCCGGGGCAATGGTGGTGTGGAAGTTGGACACGGCACGCAGGCCGCCAAAAAAGTGCGTCAGGTTCCTAATCTCCAGCAGCGCCATAGGGCCTCGCAGGCACGAAGGGAAGCCGCAGCTCGCGAAAGCCAAAGAGCCCCCGCGGGCGAAAGACCATAACGAGGATGAGCAGCACCGGAATGACCAGCCATTTGACCAGCTTGAGTGGCCGCAGCACTTCCGACAGCAGCTGGAAGAGCACCGTGCCCAGCACCGAGCCGCTAACAGAGCTCAGGCCGCCCAGGTAGAGCATGGCCAGCACCTCGGCCGACTTGATGAGGCCAAAGTTGCTCGGGTTGATGTAGCCGATGACGTGGGCATAAAGCCCCCCAGCAATGCCGGACCAGAAGGCATGCGTGAGGAACGCGACCACTTTGACACGGCGCGTGTCCACGGTGACCGCCTCTGCCGCCGATTCGTTGTCGCGCACGGCACTGGTGGCTTTGCCGTAGGTCGAGGTGACGTACAGGGCGATGGTGGCCACGCAGAGCAGGGTCCATACGAAGACCACCGGCAGCGAAGCCAGCGTAGGCTGGTTCATGAAGCCGCGCGGCCCGCCGATGAATTCCGCGTTTTCCAAGGCACTTTTCACAATGAAAACATAGGCCAGGGAGATGATGGCCAGGTAGTCGCCGCGGGTGCGAAACGAGGGCACGGCCACCAGCAGTGCCGACAGCGCCGCCGCCACGCCGCCCAGCACCAGCACGAGCGGAAAGGCAAAGGGGGCCAGCACCGCCGGCAGCACGGCAGGGCCGAAGACGTCGTCGTCGACAAAGCCCCACACGGTGAGAACCGAAGAGACGTAGGCGCCCACCGCCATGAAGCCAGCAACGGAGACCGAAAACTCGCCCATCCAGCCGTTGACCAGGTTGAGGCTGGTGGTAAGGATGATGCCGATGCCCAGCAGCCGCAGCACCAGCAACCGGTAGTCATCGGTGTGCCCCCAGACGTGGAAGACGGCGTACAGCACGCCCAGGTGCACGAGCAGGGCCAGGCGCGGCGAGAGACGGACCAGGCTGCGCCGCACCCAGGGGGCGAGCAGGGCCGCCACCCCGCCGGCGGGCAGCAAGTAAACGAGCAGCAAGTAGGCCAGGGTGTGGGGCATCAGGCCCGGCTCGGCAAAGACGCTCGAGAGGCCAAACATCGACGGTAGGGTGGGCAAGCCAAGGGCGTGCACCACGTGCAGGCCTACCGCCCGCTCCACGACAGCTGCCACCAGGGCGCCTGCCAGCCAGGCCAGCAGGGGCCAGGCCGGCAGGCGCTGGCCTGCGCGTTGCCACCAGGTCATCGCCTTGGCCCTCAGAGGCGCAAGCGCGCGCTGTAGGGTTCGCCAAACAGGCCGTAGGGCCGGTACGTCAGGATGAGCAGCACCACGCTATAGGCAATCAGATCGCGCAGGGTTGACACGAAGAGGGCGGCCACGAAGATCTCGATGAACCCCAGGATGAAGCCGCCCAGCACGGCGCCGGGAATGGAGCCGCGTCCGCCCAGAATCGCCGCCACAAAGGCCTTCCAGCCAATCAGCAGCCCCATGTAGGGCTCAAGCACGGGGTAGGCCATGGAAAAAAGCACTCCCGCAGCGCCAGCCAGCGCCGAGCCCAGGGCGAAGGTGAGCACGATGACCGTGTTCACCGGCACCCCCATGAGGGGCAAGATGGCGTAGTCAACCGACATGGCACGCATGGCCATCCCTAGCTTGGTCTTCTGCACCAGCAGGTGCAGGGCCCACATCAGCAGCAGGGCCAGCCCCACGATCATCACTTTGACGTTGGTCAGGATCACCCCGCCAAGGCGGTAGACGGTGTCCTCGAGAAGGGTGGGAAAGGTCTTGCGGCTGGCGCCAAGTAGCGCCAGGTTGGCGGTTTCCAGGAAAATCCCCACCATGAGACCGGTAATTGCCGCCGAGGCGCGCGGCGCGTCGCGCAGGGGCCGGTAGGCCACCCGCTCTACCAGCACCCCGATGACGGCGGTGAGCAGCATGGTCACCACCAGGGTGAGCAGGAACACCAGCCACCCCTGGCAGCGGCAGGGTGCCCGCCCCCACCAACCCCAGGAAGCCCAGGGCGACAAAGAGCCCGATGTAGGCCCCGGCCATAAAGATGTCGCCGTGGGCAAAGTTGAACAGCATGAGAATGCTGTACACCATGCTGTAGCCCAGGGCGATCAGGGCGTAGAAGCTGCCCCACTGCAGGGCGTTGAAGATCTGCTGCGCCAGCTCGGCCACCGCGCTCCCCCCTGCCGGGGCAGGCCCGGGGCCTGCCCCGCCTGGCGCCCGCTTAGGGGCACGCTGATTTGTAAAACTCAAACTCGTGCTGGGCGTTGATGCGCACGATGACGGCGCACTTGATGGGATCGCCTTCCTCGTTGAAGCGCATGGCGCCGGTGATGCCCTGATAGGTCTTGATGCTGGCCAGGGCATCGCGCACGCACTTGCGGTCTTGTGCCAGGTTTCCGGTCAGCTGCCCGCAGTCGAGGATGGCCTGCTGCAGCAGGTGGGCCGAATCCCAGGCCAGCGCCGCCACGTCACCCGGCACGTAGCCGTAGCGCTTCTGGAAGCGCTCGATGAACGCCTTGGCCGCCCCTTTGGCGCCGGCCACCGCCCAGTGGGTGCTGAAAAACGAGCCCACGCAGTCGTCGCCGCACAGCTTCATCAACTCCGGCGAGCCCCAGCTGTCGCTGCCCACGATGGGTTTGGTCCAGCCGAGCTGGTGCGCCTGCTTGACGATGAGCGGCACCTCGTCGTAGTACTGCGGCGTAAACAGCAGCTCGGCGCCCGAGTTCTTGATCTTGGTGAGCTGGGCGCTGAAATCGCGGTCCTTGGTGGTAAAGCTCTCAAAGGCCACCACCTCCAGCCCCACTTCCGCCGCTCCCTGGCGGAAGAACTCGGCGAGGCCCTTGGGGTAGTCGCTGGCCACGTCGTACAGCACCGCCACCTTGCGCACCTGAAACTCGTCTTTGATGAACTTGGCGAGCACGCGGCCCTGGAAGTCGTCGAGAAACGCGGCGCGGAAGACCCAGGGCCGGTCTTTGGTGGTGCGCGGGTTGGTGGACCAGGGGCTAATCATGGGCGTTTGCAGCCGGTTGGCCACTACCCCAGCGGGGATGGCCTGCTTGCTGGCGTAGGCGCCAATGATGGCCAGCACCTTGTCCTCAGTAATCAGCTTGGTGGTGGCGGCCGCCGCCGATTCGGCTTTGGACTCGTTGTCTTCGTGGATCACCCGCACTCGGTAGCGCTTGCCGCCCACCAGGAGGCCGCCTGCCTGGTTGACGTCTTCCACCCACATCTCGAGGGCAAACTTGCCTTCCTCGCCCACCTTGGGAATGTCCCCGGTGAGCGGGGCCACGTGGCCGATGGTGATGACTTGCGCCACCGTCAGGGGCACCCCGGCCACCCCGATAGCGCTCAGGAGAACCAGTCCCACCACCCATCCGCTCTTGCGCATGGCCTTCTCCTCTTCCCTGAGGTGCAGGGCGCGTTTGCCAGGGGAAATACGGCCACCTCCCGCTGCGGGCCACACCGCCACGCGGGAGCGTGGCTCGTCCGCACGCGCACCGACGGTTTCAGTGGTGACGACCGATTATATCACGTCGCTGCCGGCGTCCATAGTCGACGTGCACCAGAAACAGCCCGTGCGCCGGGGCCGTGGGGCCGGCCTGCTGCCGCTGGCGCGACTGCAAAATGGCGGCCACCGCTTCGGCGGGCAGGCGGCCAAGGCCGACCTCTACCAGGGTGCCCACGAGGTTGCGCACCATGTGGTGCAGGAAGCCATCAGCAGTAAACACAAAGAGAACGTGCGGCCCGCGCCGCCGGATCCAGGCGCGCATCAGGTGGCGCACCGGGTGGCGGGCGCTGCAGGAAGCGGCGCGAAACGCCGAAAAGTCGTGGCGCCCCAGCAGCCGCAGCGCCGCCTGGCGCATGGCCTCAAGATCGAGGGGCTGCGGCACGTGCCAGGCGTAGGGAGCGGTGAACGCCGAGCGCAGCGGGTGGTTGCGCACCACGTAGGCGTAAGTTTTGCGGCGGGCCGCGTAGCGGGCGTGAAAGTCGAGGGGCACTTCCGCCACCCGCCGCACCACGATGTCCGGCGGCAGCAGGCTGTTGAGGCCGCGCAGCAGGCCGGACAGGGGAATCGCCGCCGTGGTGTCGAAGTGCACCACCTGCCCGCGGGCGTGCACGCCGGCATCGGTACGCCCGGCGGCGTGCACGCGCACCGGGGTTTTCAGCAGTGTGGCCAGCCGTGCCTCCACCACCCCCTGCACCGTGGTCAGGCCCGGCTGCACCTGCCAGCCGTGGTAGCGCGTGCCGCTGTAAGCCAGGACCAGCTTAAGGCGTCGCTGCATGGACGCTCAGCACCTCGCGCAAGCAGCGGCCGGTATGGGAGGCAGCTACCCCGGCCACCTCTTCTGGCGTGCCGGTGGCCACCACGTAGCCGCCCGCCTCGCCCCCTTCGGGGCCCAAGTCGATGAGGTAGTCGGCGCTTTTGATCACGTCGAGGTGGTGCTCGATGACCACCACCGTGTTGCCGCTGTCGACCAGGCGCTGCAGCACGGCGAGCAGCCGCTCGACGTCGCTAAAGTGCAAGCCGGTGGTGGGTTCGTCGAGAAGATAAAGGGTATGGCCGCTGCCGCCCCGGCTCAGCTCACGGCTGAGCTTCACCCGCTGCGCTTCACCCCCTGAGAGGGTGGTGGCTGCCTGCCCCAGCCGCAGGTAGCCCAGGCCCACTTCGTGCAGCGTCGTGAGCTTCTGCTGGATGAGGGGTACGTGGGCGAAGAAGTCGCGCGCTTCGTCCACGGTGAGCGCCAGCACCTCGGCAATGTTCTTGCCGCGGTAGCGTATTTCCAGGGTGTCGCGGTTGAAGCGGCTGCCCTGGCAGGCCTCGCAGCGCACGTAGACGTCGGGCAGGAAGTGCATGTCGATTTTCACCGTGCCCTGTCCCTGGCAGGCTTCGCAGCGCCCGCCTTTGACGTTGAAGCTGAAGCGCCCCGGCCGGTACCCGCGCACGCGTGCTTCTTTCACCTGGGCAAAGAGGGCCCGGATGGCGTCAAAGACGCCGGTGTAGGTGGCGGGATTGGAACGCGGCGTGCGGCCAATGGGCGACTGGTCGACGTGCACCACGCGGTCGACGTATTCGATCCCGTGCAAGGCCGCAAAGGCGCCCGGGCGCGCGCGTGCCCCGTGCAGGCGCTGGGCCAGCGCCCGATAGAGCACGTCGAGCACCAGGGTACTCTTGCCCGAGCCCGACACCCCGGTGACGCAGACAAACAGCCCCAGGGGAATCTCCACGTCGATGCGCTTCAGGTTGTGTTCGCTCACTTGCAGCAGGCGAAGGCGGCGAGCTCCGGGTTGTCGGCGCCGCGCCGGCACGGCAAGGCTCTGGGCGCCGCACAAGTAGCGTCCGGTAAGCGAAGCGGGATGGCGCATGACCTCGGCCGGCGTGCCGGCTGCTACCAGCCTGCCGCCGTGCTCGCCGGCCCCCGGCCCGAGATCGATGACGTAATCCGCAGCCAGGATGGTGTCGCGGTCGTGCTCGACAACGAGCACCGTGTTGCCCAGATCGCGCAGGCGGCGCAGGCTGTCGAGCAGCCGCCGGTGGTCACGCGGGTGCAGGCCGATGCTTGGCTCGTCCAGGACGTAGAGCACGCCGCTGAGTCCCGAGCCCAACTGGGTGGCCAGACGGATGCGCTGCCCCTCGCCGCCTGAGAGGGTGGCGACGGGGCGGTCAAGGGTGAGGTAGTCGAGCCCCAGGCTGCACAGAAACCGCAGGCGGGCGCAGATCTCTGCCAGCACCGGCTCGGCCACCTGGCGCTCGAAGTCGCTAAGGGGCAGGGATGTGAAAAAATCCAGGGCTTGGCGTAGGGGAAGAGCGGTGAGGTCGCTGATGCGCCGGCCGTGCAGGGTAACGGCCAGGGCTTCGGGGCGCAGCCGCGTGCCCTGGCAGGCCGCGCAGGGGCGGGCGCGCATGTAGCGCTCCAGCTCTTCGCGCACCCCGGGCGAGGTGGTGTCGCGATAGAGGCGCTCGAGGCGGGCAAGGATGCCGTCAAAAGCCTGCTGGCCATTGGCGGTGGGGGTTTGCGCGCCGTAGAAAAGGACCTGCTGCTGCTCGGGGGTGAGGGTGGCCCAGGGCTGGTGCAAGTCAAAGCCGTAGTGGGCAGCGGCGCGCTCGAGTACTGCAGCCACTGCGGCCGGCAGGCCGCGCCGCCACACGGCAAGGGCGCCGTCGTACAGCGAGCGATTGGGGTCACTCACCAGCAGCTCGGGATCAAAGGCCAGCTGCACCCCTAGACCGCTGCATGCAGGGCAGGCGCCTTGCGGGCTGTTAAAAGAAAAGAGGCGCGGGGAGAGCTCGGGGTAGCTGGTGCCGCAGTGGGGGCAAGCCAGGCGCTCGCTGAACAAGTACTCGTCGCCCCCTAGCACCTGCACCGCCACCAGCCCCTCGCTGTGGGCCAGGGCCGTCTCCACGGAGTCAGTCAGGCGCGCGGCAATGCCCGGCTGCACCACCAGGCGGTCGACGACCACCTCGACGGTGTGCGGCACGTTTTTGTCAAGGGCCGGGGCTTCTTCGATCAGGTACACCTCGCCATCGAGGCGCACCCGCAGGAAGCCCTGGCGTCGCAGCTGCTCCAGCTCGCGCCGGAATTCCCCCTTGCGCTGGCGCGCAAGGGGGGCGAGCAGCAGCAGCCGGCTGCCTGCCGGCAGGCGCAGGATCTGGTCGACGATTTCCTGCACCGTCTGCGCCCGCACCGGCGTGCCGCAGCGGGGGCAGTGCGGCACCCCGAGGCGGGCAAAGAGCAGGCGCAGGTAGTCGTAGACTCTCGGTCACCGTGCCTACCGTGGAGCGCGGACTGCGGCCCAGGCTGCGCTCCTCAATGGCAATGGCCGGCGACAGCCCGGTGATGGCATCGACGTCGGGCTTGTGGAGCTGCTCGAGGAACTGCCGCGCGTACGCCGAAAGCGACTCGACGTAGCGGCGCTGCCCCTCGGCATAGATGGTGTCAAAGGCCAGCGACGACTTGCCCGAACCGCTGGGGCCGGTAATCACCACCAGGGCATTGCGGGGAATATCGACCGAGAGGTTGCGCAGGTTGTGCTCGCGCGCCCCGCGGACGGCAATCACGCTGTGCATGGTCTTTGTCGACCGCAGACCGTGCCGCTCCCCTTGGCGTCCTGCCGCCTTCAGGGCTGAAGCGCTGCGGCGGCAAGGTCGCCGTAGCGTAACCTGCCGGTGAGCTGATCGAGCCGTGCCAGAGCAATATTATAGTCACTGAGGGCTCGGGTTTCATTGCTGCGGGCGATGGTAAGATCCTCCTGGAACTCAAGCACGTTAAAGCTGGTGGACAGTCCGAGGCGGAACTTCTCCTGCTCGGCTTCCAGTTGCGTCTGGGCCAGCCGCGTGGCCGCCCGGGTGACTTCCACGCGCTTGCTGGCCGTTTCGAGATCGCGCAGGGCCTGGCGGATCTGACGCTCGATGGCAAGCAGCAGGCGGCGCTGCTCGACCTGGGCTTGCTGCAGCTCCAGGGTGCGCCGCGCGAGTTCCTGGCGGGCGAAGCGGTTGCCTAGCGGGTATTCGAACTGCACGCCTACCAGCCACTGGTAGCCTTCCGCCTCGCCGAGGTTGGCGGCGCTGTCGGGGAAGCTCTCGTCAAAAGCCTCGAGGCGGCCCAGGGCCACCAGGTCGAGGCGGGGCAGCCGCTGGTTGCGCGCCACGTCGCGGGCGATGCGCAGGGCATCAATGCGCAGCTGCGACTGCAAGAAGTCGGGCCGCTGCCGCAGCGCCTCGGCCAGGGTTTCGGCCACCGACGGGAGCGGCTGTGGCGCGAAGGCAGGCTCGTCGGTGGGGCGCAGGCGCAGCTCCCAGGTGCCGGTGGCCTGGGGCAGGTTGAGCACTTCTTTGAGCCGGTCCTCGGCGTCGCGCACCGCCGCCTCGGCGACGATGACGTCACCCTCGCGCACTTTGACCTGGGTTTCTGCCTGCACCAGCTCGATGGGCGCCAGGGTTCCCAGTTCCACCCGCGCCCGGTTTTCTTCCAGGAAGTCCTGGGCCAGGCGCAGCGACTCGCGCCGCGCTGCCAAGTCGCGGATGCGAAACACCAGCTCCCAGTAGCTCTGCTGCACGGCAAACACCGTGTCGAGGATGGTCTGCACCAGCTGCTGCTCGGCAATGGCCACCGCTTTTTCCGCCTGCCGGATAGGGGCGGTGTTGACGGCAATGCCGAAGTTGCGCAAAAGCGGGTGGGTGAACTGCAGCTCGAGGCTGCTTTCGTAGCGCGGGTCGACAATACGGCTGCTGGTGCCAAAGCTGGCCGGCGCCACGTTTTCGCGCGTGTTGACAAAACGCAGCTCGTAGCTGCCGCCGGTGACGAAGCGATGCCTGAGGTGGGGGGTCACTTCGCCGTTTTTGGAAAAGGGCCGGATGATTTCCACGCCGATCGGGGCGCCGGTCGTGGGGTCAAAGCGCAGCACCTGGTTTTCCGGCAGCACTTTGGTCTGCGAGAGGTTGGCGTCTAGGCCGAGCACCGGATCGAAGGCGGCGCGGGCTTTAATCACTTCGGTTTGCTCGATGCGGGGTCCAAAGCGCGCCCGCTCGACGTCGAGGCTGTTCTGAAGGGCCAGGCGAATGGCGTCTTCCAGGGACAACTCGAGAACGCGTTCTGTCGGGGCTGCAGGGGGCGACGGAGGAAGGCCTGGGGGTTGGGCCGCGCAGACGGTCCATCCCAGGAAGATCCAGGCGAGCGTCGCACGAAACCGTCGCATGCCGTTCGTCCTCCTTGGCGTAAGGTCTGGCGTCGTCGTGATGTTGGCCTCTGGCGCTGCGGCGGGTGGCGAGGACAACCGGCCCGTTCTCTACGGGGTGAGCCCACCCGGCACCGTGCGGTATGGATACTCTACCACGAAGCCGTAAACTTCGGGGCGCTGCAACGGGGGCAGGAAAGCACGCGGCAACAGGAGGGTACGTACCGTCCACAACTCGGCAAAGATGCGGTAGCGCGTCGTCTCGTCGAGATACTCGACGCCGCTGGAACCGCCGGTGCCGAGGCGGCGGCCGATCACCCGCTCGACCATGCGCGCGTGCCGGGTGCGCCAGAGGATGAAGAGCTCTTCCATTTCCACCACTGTGTCGAGGAGGGTCCGTGGCCAGGCCAGCAGGGGCAGTTCGCGGTAGGACTCGATGAACAGCATGCCAGCACGGATGCGACGGGCCCGCGGGCGCTCGTCCTCTGGCACATCGGTAGCGGCGAGAAAGGTTTGCGCCATGGTGGTGAAGGCGGCCACCTGGGCGCGGAGTCCCGCGACGGGGTGGCCAGCGGCCAGCAAAGGGGCCGTCTGGGCCTCCTGATAGCGGGCCAGTCCTTGCAAGTAGGCTTGCAGGAAGGCATCAACCACCGCCGCGTCCCCTGCCTCTCCAGGGCTTGAACCCTGGATGGGGGTGCGGTACAGCCAGGCGTAGAGCGCCTCGCGCAGCGACGTTTCCTGGCAAGTGCGCTGCAAGCTGGCCAGCAGAGGGGCGGCGCTGGGAGAGTGGGCAGCGGCCGCTTGCAAGGCCGGTAAGGGATCGGGATGCCCCACGGCATGGCGCTGGGCCGGCTGCAAGCCCAGCAGCGTCTCGATTTCCCGCAGCTGAAACGACTGAAAGCCACTGGCCGTCCCCAGCTTGCCGCGGAAAGCCAGAAAATCTTGCGGGGTAAGCGTTTCCACGACGCGGAACTGCTCGATCGCCAGCCGCAGGATCTCGTTTACCCGTCGCAAGTGGTGGACCACGTAGGGGATGGTTTCTTCTTGCACCCGCGGTGCGGCCAGCCGGTCGCGGGCCAGGCGCAGCTCGCGCAGAATAAGCTTGAACCAGAGCTCGAAGACTTGATGCACGACAATGAAGTGCAGCTCGTCTTCGGAAAGCCGGCTCTCGTCGCCTTCGGCACCGCCCTGCAGGGCCAGAAGGTGGGGAAGGCGCAGGTAGTCCCAGTAGGTGAGGGCCTGGGGGGCGGGCGTCTCTACCATGGGGGTGTCCTTTCAGGTCACGCGCGCGCGTGTGGGGGAAAAAGCGGTGTAGGCCTGCGTCGCCATGAGGGTGCGCAGGCGATCCATGGCCTCCCAGACGTCGACGAAGCGGGTGTACAGGGGAGCCAGGCCGCAGCGCAGGGTGTCGGGCTCGCGAAAGTCGACGACCACTCCAGCCCGGAGCAGGGCGCGGCTGATGCGGTAGGCCTCGGGGTGGCGGAGGGCCACGTGGGAACCCCGCCGCTGCGGCTCGCGCGGCGTCCCCAGGGTAAAGCCGTAAGGCGCCAGCCACGCGTCGTAGAGGGCAATGAGCAGCGCGGTGAGGGCGATGCTCTTGTGGCGCAGGCGCTCCAGGCCGGCTTCGAGGAGGAGATCGAGCCCTGGCTCAATGGCCGCCATGGCCACCACGGGCGGGGTGCCGGTGGCAAAGCGCTGTACCCCCGGGGCGGGCTGGTACTGGGCGCCAAAAGCGAACTGGTCGCGCTGTCCGAACCAGCCCCAGATAGGCGAGCGCAGCGTTTCTTGCAGGTCCCGGCGCACATAAAGGAAAGCCGGGGCTCCCGGTCCGCCGTTGAGGTACTTGTAGGTACATCCCACCGCCAGCTCGGTGCCGGTCGCATGCAGGGCAATGGGCACGGCGCCCACGGCGTGGCAAAGGTCCCAGAGCACCCAGCCGCCCGCTTGGTGGACGACGGCGTTGATGGCCGCCATGTCGGCCAGGGCGCCAGAGCGGTAACTGACGTGCGACAAGCAGACCAGAGCGGTGCCGTGGGGCACGTGGCGCAGCGCAGTTGCCACCTCGGCGGCTTGCGGGCCGTAGACGGGATGGCTGGCGAACACGTTGAGGGTGACGCCCAGCTGCTGGGCCCAGCCTTGCAACACGTAGCGGTCGGTGGGGAAATTGTCGCCGTCGGTCACCAGCACCGTCTTGCCGCTGGCCACCGCTGCCCCAACGAGCTTGTAGAGGTTGACGGTGGTCGAGTCGCTCACCAGCACTTCGCCTGCTGCGGCACCCAGAAAGTGGCAGGCCAGCTTGTCCCCCAAGCGCTTGTCGAGGTCGATCCACTGCGCCCAGCTTTCCACCAGGCCTTCACCCCACTCGGCGTCAATCACCTGCTGGAGGCGCACGCGCGTTGCCACCGGCAGGCGTCCCAGAGAGTTGCCGTCGAGGTAGAGGCGGGAAGGGTTGGCAATGACGACGCGCTGGCGTAGCGGGGCCAGGGGATCGGCGCGATCCAGCGCCTCGGCCTCGGCGCGGGAGATCATAGGAGACCCTCCCCGCTAGGGCGTCTACCGGAAATCGATGGTGCTGGCCACGTGCAGCAGCGTATCGCGGTCGAGGTCGCCAACCATGGAGTAGGTTACTTCGCCCGACTGCCAGAGGGCCACAGGGCGGCCCTCCACGGTCTGCACGTAGAGCTCAAGGCCGCCAGCGCGCACCAGGCGATGGCGGGGCAAAGCCAAGGGTTTGTTCTTAAACGCGAACAGAACGATGTGGCGGCCCTGGCGCTGGTAGACCAAGGCGAGGCTCTTGCGGTCAAGGAGGCGGCAGAGGCGCCCGCCCAAGAGGCGAGTGGCCTGCTCGGTAATGCAAGGAATTTTCAACGGGGAAGCGAGGCGGGTTTTGGCCCAGGCCACCACTTGCCGGTCGTCGGCGCTGGCGATTTCGAGCGGCATGCCCTCGGTGGTGTACATCTTGTACGTGAGAAGGGCTTCCCGCGCCAGCTGCTGCATGAAGTCGCTTTGGTCCACAGGCGACGAGAAAGGATTCAGCAAGAGGAGGAAAACGGCAGCAGCAGCCGCCAGGGCGAGGGCCACCTCGCGGGCGTGCAGTGGGGCGCGCAGCCAGCCCCAGGCAGGGTGCGCAGCGCGCATGGCGCAGCGGATTATCGCCCGCTTGCGTGCTTCTGGCAAGGGCGGGATGGCGGCCTGTTGGCGGATGAAGGCTCGCACGTAGCGCTCGGCCTCGGCACGATCGGCGCAGGTCTTGCACCATTGCAGGTGTTCCTGCACATCGAGCGTCTCTCTTACCTCGAGGGCGGCGTCGAGAAAGGCCTCGAGGTATTTCTGGCAGTCCTCGCAGGAGATCATACCGGCCTCATCCCTTGATGTACCCAGCCTTGCGGGCGAACTCTCCCAGGCTCTTGCGCAGCAGACGGCGGCCGCGGAACAGCCGGCTCATCACCGTCCCGATAGGGCAGCCGACGATATCGGCAATTTCCTTGTACGAGAAGTCCTCCAGGTCGGCCAGCAGCACCACCAGACGGTATTCCTCTGGCAGTTCGTCCAGGGCACGCTTCACGTCGTCTTGCACCACGTGTCGCAGCGCCGCCTCGGCCGAAGCGCGGTCAGTCCACTCGGGCGCTGCTCCGGCATCGGCGTAAAACGGCGCTACTTGCTCGAAATCGAGCCGCTCGTGCTGGCGGGCGGCTTTGCGATAGGCGTTGATATACGTATTGCGCAAAATGGTAAACAGCCAGGCCTTGATGTTTGTTCCCGGGGTGAACTGGTGGAAGAAGCGGTAAGCCCTAAGATAGGTCTCCTGCACCAGGTCTTCGGCCTCGCTGGGATTGCGGGTCAGCCGGAGGGCGGTGTGGTAGAGGGCATCGAAGTGCTCTAGGGCAAGGGCCTCGAACGCTTCGCGGCGGTGGGCATCGCGGTACGGCTTTGGCACCCTTTTCCCCTTGTCATCTTCCCGGCAGGCGGCTCAAGACGAGCGGCGAAGGCGTGCCAGGGCACGAGCGGCGCTTTGGCGCACCTGGGCACTGCTGTCCTCAAGTCGCGCTTGCAGGGCAGGAATGGCGCGCTCGTCGGCCAGCTGCCCCAGGGCCAGGGCTGCCGTCTCGCGCAGCAGCGGGTAGCTGTCCTGCATGGCAGCAATGAGGTGGGGAACGGCACGGCGGTCGCCTTTGCGCCCCAGTCCCTCAGCAGCGATGCGTCCTACCTCTTTGTCTTCGTCGGCCAGCAGAGCAATGAGGGCTTCTACCGTCGCCTCGCTGTCGATGCGCCCCAAGGCGTGCGCCGCGATCCAGCGCACGTCGCTGCTTGGGTCTGCCAGGGCCTGCAACAGGGCGGAAACGGTGTCTACACCCTGCAAGTTGGCCAGCGACTGCGCCGCGCGACTCCGCACCCGTTCGTGTTCGTCGCCCAGCAGCTCTTGCAGCAAAGCCACGGCCACCGGCGAGGGAAGGAAGCCCAGCGCGGTGGCAATGCGCTGGCGTTCTTCCTGTGTCTTGCCTTGCAGCAGCCGCCGTAGCGGCGGCAAGAGCTGCTCGGGAAGCGCCTGCTCGAGCGCCGGTGCCAGGGCGGCAAGCACACCACCGCTGTCGCGCTGCACGTGGTAAAGCAGCGCTGCAGCCAGGCGGCGCTGCCAGGCCAGCTGGTGGCGGACGGCGAGCTCCTGGCTCACTTGCTGCCGGAGGGCTTCTTGCACCACGCTGCTGCTCGTGGTGTACGTCGCGCTGTGGGGATGGTAGGTAAGCAGCCCGTAGCGCACCCAAAGACCAAGCAGCGCTTCTAACCGCGCCCGCCCCTCGCGAAGGGTCAAGCCGGCCCCCTCTACGTCACACCACACGAGCACATCATCAAGGGTAAAGGCGCTCTCCGGAGGCAAAAAGGCGCACGCTGCGAGCAGCTGTTGCAGCAGGGCCGCCTCGGCAGGAGCGCGCTGCCGCACCACGTCGAGAAGGCGGGCCACGAGTTCTGTCGTTGCAGCCTGGCATACCTCGGCCAGCGCTGTGGCCGGTGGCGTCTGGGTCTCGGCCAGGGCTGCCAGGCAGGTGGCCACCAGCAGGGCGCGGGCCGGGTGCCGCTCTGCGTCCGCCGCCACTTGGCGCTGCCACACGGCCTGACAGGCCCGCGGCAAAGAACGCTGTACCCGCCGCCCCAAACGCTGCCAGTCCTCCTGGCTCAACCCGGTGACCGCGTGTTCCACCAGGGGAAGATGTCCCTCTACCGCTTCCCGGATCACCTCGATGCCAGCCGGGGTTCCGGCCCAGAGGACGAAGAGCGGGAGGGGACCCTGGGCTCCCACTTCTGCGGTGGCTTCGGCAAAGGTGCGCCAGAGCAGATGCCAGTCGGCCGCTGCGGCCGGCGCTTCTACCTGGTCAACGAGGACGACCAAGGAGGCCCCCTCGCCGGCGCCTCGCTGCTGCAAGGCTTGCAGCAGGCGCGCCCAGCGCTGCGGTTCGGCAATCTGTCCCCCGCGGGCAAAGCGCTCGCGGGTCAGGACGTCGAGGATGGTGGCGGCGCCCACCGCCCAGGGGTGCTGTCGCACCAAGTGCAAGAGGCGCACCAGCGGGCTGCCCTGGTGGCCAGCGAGACGCTGCTGGGCATGGTGCCACTCCGCCGAAGCCAGGACGCTGCGAAACTCCTGCTCGTCCCAGTCTGTCGCCAGGGCCTTGCGCAAGCGCTTGCTCTGTGCGTAGACGGCCTGCAAGACGGCCTCGCTGCGCCGCTGCAAGGCCTCAAAGAGATAGACGTAGAACTCTTGGGGAAGGAAGAAGGCGCCGGCGTTGAGCTGGGCGCACAGCACCTTGGAGGTAGTGCAGTGCCGGAAAACGAACTCCGCCAGGGCTGCCGTCTTGCCGCTGCCGGGCTCGCCGCTGAGGGCCACAAAGCGAAGCTGGCCGCTGCCGGCCGCCTGCAAGTGCCCTTCGAGGGCCGTCAGAAGCGCCTGCTGGCCTATAAAGGGCAGGGACAGCAGCGACTTGTGGCGTGCCTGCTGCTTTTTGGGTTTCCAGGGCCACCGCATGAGACCGTCCTCGCTACGGGGCTTCACGCTGCACCAGCTCGTGGCTGACGCGGTCGAGGATGCCGTTGACAAAGGCAAAGGCTTCCTCGTCCCCGTACTTCTTGGCCAGCTCCACTGCCTCGTTGATGGTCACCTTGGGCGGAATGTCCGGCATGTAGAGCAGCTCGTAAATGGCCAGGCGCAAGATGTTGCGCTCCACCACCCCGATGCGCTCTAGGGTCCAGTGCTCGCTCCACTCGCGAATGAGGGCGTCGATTTCGGCGCGGTGCTCGATGGCGCCCCGCACCAGGGCCAGCGTGAAGTCCCGTGCCGCCGCTGGCACCATCTCTTCGATCCAGGGCGCGCGGAGCGCCTCCAGGGTCTGCTGCCGCGATACATCTAGAGCGTAGAGGATCTGCAGCGCCGCTTCGCGTGCCCGTCGACGTTGTCCCATGGCTTGCTTGCCTCATGCACGCAGGTGGCGGTAGAGGTTGGCCATTTCGATGGCCGACAGTGCCGCCTCCCACCCCTTGTTGCCGGCTTTGGTGCCGGCGCGTTCGATGGCCTGCTCCACGGTATCGGTGGTCAGCACCCCAAAGGCCACCGGAATGCCGCTTTCCAGTCCAGCGCGTAGGATGCCCTGCGTGGCGGCGGCAGCGATGTAGTCAAAATGCGGCGTGGCAGCCACGGATCAGGGCTCCCAAGCAGATGAGGGCGTCCCCTGCCCGCCCCGTTTCCGCCAGCTTGCGGGCCAGCAGCGGGATCTCGAACGAGCCCGGCACGCGATAAACGGTAATGTGGTCTTCGGCCGCACCGTGGCGCCGCAGGGCATCCAGGGCGCCTTCGAGGAGCCGCTCGGTAATAAACGCGTTGAAGCGGCTCACCACGATGGTAAACCGCAAGTTCGCTGCGGAGAGCTGCCCCTCGATCACCTGCGGCATGGCGTGTTACCACCACTCTTGTCGCTGCGTGGCCTCAAAGCCGTCGAGGTCAAAGTAGTGGCCCAGCTTCTCGTGCTTGGTCCGCAAGTAGTGGGCGTTGTGCTTGCCGGGGCGCACCTGCAAGGGCACGCGCTCCACCACTTCCAGGCCGTAGCCGCCCAGCCCCACGATTTTGCGGGGGTTGTTGGTCATCAGGCGCATGCGCCGCACGCCGAGGTGGACGAGGATCTGGGCGCCGATGCCGTAGTCGCGCAAGTCGGGCTTAAAGCCCAGCTCTTCGTTGGCCTGCACCGTGTCGCGCCCGGCGTCTTGCAGGGCGTAGGCCCGCAGCTTGTTCGACAGACCAATGCCGCGGCCTTCCTGATGCAGATAGAGTAACACCCCCTCGCCTTCCTCGGCAATCAGCCGCAAGGCCTTGCGCAGCTGCTCGCCGCAGTCGCAGCGGAAAGAGCCAAAGACGTCGCCGGTGAGGCACGAGGAGTGCACGCGCACCAGCACCGGGCGCTCCGGCGAGGGATCGCCTTTGACCAGGGCCAAGTGCTCGTCTTTGGTAATCTCGTTCACAAAGACGTAGGCTTTGAACTCGCCCACCCGCAGCGGCAGGCGGGTTTCGGCCACCACCCGCACCAACCGCTCGCGCTGCATGCGGTAGCGGATGAGGTCCTTGATGGTGACGATTTTCAGGCCAAAGCGGGCGGCAAAGGCCATCAGCTCCGGAACGCGCGCCATGGTGCCGTCGTCGTTCATGATCTCGCAGATCACCCCAGCCGGGGTGAGGCCGGCCAAGCGCGCCAAGTCGACCGAGCCTTCGGTCTGCCCGGCGCGCTCCAGCACGCCGCCGGCGCGGGCCCGCAGGGGAAAGACGTGGCCGGGCCGCACCAAGTCCTCGGGCTTGGTCTTGGGGTTGATGGCGGTGAGGATGGTGGTGGCGCGGTCGGCCGCCGAGATGCCCGTAGTCACCCCCCGGCGGGCCTCGATGGACACGGTAAAGGCGGTACCAAAGGGAGAGTTGTTGTCCGCGTCTTCCACCATCAGCGGGATTTGCAGCTCTGCTAGCCGCTCCGGCGTCAAAGACAGGACAGATGAGGCCGCGGCCGTACTTGGCCATGAAGTTGATCGCCTCGGGCGTCACTTTTTCTGCCGCCATGGTGAGGTCGCCCTCGTTTTCGCGGTCTTCGTCGTCCACGAGGATGACCATCTTACCCTGGCGGATGTCCTCGATGGCCTCTTCAATGGTGTTGAACTGCATACGCCTGCCTCTCCTCCGTACCGCTGCGCTCCTCTGCCCGCAAAGGAGGAACGTCGACGTAGGCTTCCAACAGCAAGTCGGCCCCGACTTGACGCGCCCTGAGATCCCGCAAGGGCAGGGCCTGCGCCAGGGTCTCTACGCCGCAAGGGCCAATAGCGCTTAAGCCGTCGCCGCCGATGAGCTTGGGGGCGACAAAAAACAGCACTTTGTCCACCAGGCGCCGCCGCAACAACGCAGCGCTCAGCGTCGCCCCGCCCTCCACCAGGAGGCTGGCCAGGCCACGGCTTCCCAGGTGGTCGAGGAGGGCGTCGAGGTCGACGCGTCCCGTGGCGTCGGCGGGTAGCCGCACCACCTCTACCCCTTGCGCCTGCAGCTGCTGCTGCTTTTCTACGGTTGCCGCCGCCGTGGTGGCCACCAGGGTGCGCCGCTCGGCGCTCACCTGCGCCACCTGCGCCGCTAGGGGCAGGCGCAGGCGGCTGTCGACGATCACCCGCAGGGGGTTGACGCCGCGGGTGTCCGGCAAGCGGGTGGTGAGCTGGGGATCGTCGGCCAGCACCGTACCAATGCCCACCATGAGGGCGTCGGCGGCGTGGCGCAAGCGGTGGGCCTCCAGGCGCGCCGCTTCACCGGTGATCCAGCGCGAGGCGCCGGTGCGGGTGGCAATCTTGCCGTCGAGGGTAATGGCGCTCTTCAGGATGACAAAGGGGCGGCGGGTGGTGATGTACTTCACAAAGGCCTCGTTGAGACGGCGGGCCTCCTCGGCGCACACCCCCAGGGTGACGGCAATGCCGGCGGCTTGCAGGCGGGCCAGGCCGCCGCCGTTGACCAGCGGGTTGGGGTCGCGCAGGGCCACCACCACGCGCCGCACCCCGGCTTGCACGATGGCCTCCACACAGGGAGGGGTTTTGCCCTGGTGGCAGCAGGGCTCAAGATTGACGTAAAGATCCGCGCCGCGGGCGCGCTCACCGGCCTGCTGCAAAGCGTACACCTCGGCGTGGGGCCCTCCAAAACGCTGGTGGTAGCCCTCGCCCACAATCTCGCCGCCGCGCACGATGACGCATCCCACCAGTGGGTTGGGGCTTACCCACCCGGTGCCGCGGACCGCCAGGGCCAGGGCGCGGCGCATGTACGTGACGTCTTGTTCGTATGCCGGTGGCGTCATCCCTCCGACTCCGGCGCTTTGGCAGGGCTCTCGGCCTGCAGGGCGGCGTGGGCCGCGGCCAGGCGGGCCACCGGCACCCGGTAAGGCGAGCAGCTAACATAATCGAGGCCGATGCGGTGGCAGAAGGCCACCGAGCGCGGCTCCCCGCCGTGCTCGCCGCAGATCCCCACCTTCAGCTGCGGGCGCGTCTGGCGGCCGCGTTCCACCCCCACGCGCACCAGCTCGCCCACCCCTTCTTCGTCGAGGACCACAAAGGGATCCTCAGGCAGGATACCGTGTTCGAGGTAATAAGGCAAGAACGACCCCGCGTCGTCCCGGCTCAGGCCAAAGCACGTCTGGGTCAGGTCATTGGTGCCAAAGGAGAAGAACTCCGCCTCGCGGGCAATGGCCCCCGCGGTGAGCGCCGCCCGCGGCAGCTCGATCATCGTGCCTACCAGGTAAGGAACCGTGACGCCTTGCTCCTGCAGCACCTGCTTGGCCACTTCCTGCACGTCGCGCTTGATCACCGCCAGTTCCTGTACGTGGCTGACCAGCGGAATCATGATCTCGGGCAGCACCTGCACGCCCTGGCGCGTGAGCTCGCAGGCCGCTTCCAGAATGGCCCGCACTTGCATCTTGTAGATCTCAGGGCGGGTAATGCCGAGGCGGCAGCCGCGGTGGCCCAGCATCGGGTTGGCCTCGCGCAGCGCCTCTACGCGCTGGCGCAGCGCGTGGGCCGGCTGCTGCATGTAAGCGGCTAAGGCATCGATCTCTTCGGCAGTATGGGGCAAGAACTCGTGCAGCGGCGGGTCGAGCAGGCGGATGGTCACCGGCAAGCCGTCCATGATGCGGAAGATGGCCTTGAAGTCCTCTTTCTGCATGGCCTGAATCTGGCGCAGGGCCTGCTGGCGCTGCGCTGCGTCGTCGGCAATAATCATCTGCCGCACTGCCATGATGCGATCGGCAGCGAAGAACATATGCTCGGTGCGGCACAGGCCGATGCCTTCGGCGCCAAAGCGCCGCGAGGCTTCTGCGTCGTGGGGGGTATCGGCGTTGCTGCGCACGCCCAGCCGGCGGTGGGCGTCAGCCCAGCCCATGAGCTCGGCAAAGTGCGCGCCGAGCTCGGCGGTGGTCAGGGGCGCTTCTCCCAGGATCACCCGCCCCGTAGCGCCGTCAAGGGTCAAGATGTCGCCTTCGCGGATGACGTGTCCGCCCAGCTGGCAGTAGCGCTCTTCCTCGTGAATGCTCAGCTCCTGGCAGCCCACCACGCAGCACTTGCCCATGCCGCGGGCCACGACAGCGGCATGGCTGGTCATGCCGCCACGGGCGGTGAGAATGCCGGCAGCGGCCGACATGCCCCGGATGTCTTCGGGCGAGGTTTCCTGCCGCACCAGGATCACCGCGGCGCCGCGGGCGTGGCGGCGCACCGCTTCGGCAGCCGAAAAGACCACCTGCCCGCATGCGGCTCCCGGCGAGGCCGGCAGGCCGCGGCCGATGACCGTCACTGTAGCCTGGGGATCCACCATGGGGTGGAGGAGCTGGTCAATGTGTTCTGGCTCAACGCGCAAGAGGGCCTCGCGCTGGGTAATGAGCCCTTCGTGCACCATGTCGACGGCGATGCGCACCGCTGCCGGCGCCGTGCGCTTGCCCGTGCGCGTTTGCAGCAAGTAAAGGACGCGCGCCTGAACGGTGAACTCCACGTCCTGCATGTCGCGGAAGTGGCGCTCCAGGCGCTGGCAGACGGCCTCGAGTTCGGCGTAGACTTCCGGCATGGCCTGGCGCAAGGCGCTCACCGGCTGCGGGGTGCGAATACCGGCCACCACGTCCTCGCCCTGGGCGTTGAGGAGGAATTCGCCAAAGAGGCCCTTTTCCCCGGTGGCCGGGTTGCGGGTGAAGACCACGCCGGTACCGGAGTCGTCACCAAGGTTGCCAAACACCATGGCCTGCACGTTGACCGCCGTGCCCATGGTTTCCGGGATGCGGTGCAGCTGGCGGTAAGCCACGGCGCGGTCGTTGTACCACGAGGCAAACACTGCGGCGATGCTGAGGCGCAACTGCTCGGAAGGTGCTTCGGGAAAGTCGCGGCCCGTTTTTTCCCGGATGAGGGCCTTCATGGGGGCAATCAGCGCTTTTAGGGCTTCGGCGGGCAGCTCGTGGTCGGCCTCGACCCCGGCGCGCTGCTTGGCCGCTTCCAGCAGCTTCTCGAAGGCCTCGTGGGGCACCCCGAGCACCACGTTGCCAAACATGGTCACAAAACGCCGGTAGGCGTCGTAGGCAAAGCGAGGATTGCCGGAAGCGGCAATCAGTCCCTGCACCGTGTCGTCGTTAAGGCCCAGGTTGAGGACGGTATCGAGCATGCCGGGCATGGAAACCGGGGCGCCGGAGCGCACCGAAAGCAGCAGCGGCCGCGCGGGGTCGCCGTAGCGCAGGTTCATGGCCGCTTCCACGCGGCCCAGGGCGGCGAGCACTTCTTCCCACAGGCCCTCGGGAAAGCGGTTGCCGGCGGCAAAGTAAGCGCGGCAGGCTTCGGTAGAGATGGTAAAGCCGGGCGGCACGCGGATGCCCAGGGCGGTCATTTCCGCCAACCCTGCCCCTTTGCCGCCGAGCAGGTCGCGCCACGCCCCTTTCCCTTCGGCCACCCCGTCAATGAACGTGTAAACGTACTTGCGCATAAGCGTCCCCTACTGTGGCCGCGCTCTTCTTCACACCTCGCTGCCCTTATCGAGCTCAAAGGCGTCGTGCAGGACGCGGACGGCCAGCTCTGCGTACTTGTCCTGGATGACGCACGAGATCTTGATCTCCGAGGTGCTAATCATGAGAATGTTAATGTTTTCATCTGCCAGGGCCTGGAACATCCGCGCTGCCACTCCCGAGTGGCTCTGCATACCCACCCCAACAATCGAAACCTTGGCAATGTCCGTCTGCAGGGTGGCGGCTTCGGCCCCCAGCACGGGCAGCAGCTCCTTGGCCAGGGGCCAGCGCCTGCTGCGCGTCGGTGCGGGGCACGGTAAAGGAGATGTCGGTCAGGCCCCCCTCACTGGCGTTCTGGATAATCATATCCACCACGATATCGGCTTCGGCAATGCGGCCAAAGAGCTTGGCGGCAATGCCCGGGCGGTCGGGGAGGCGGGTAAGGGTGATCTTGGCCTGGTTGGTATCGACCGCCACGCCTGAGACGACCACCCGTTCCATGTCCTGGTCGGCTTTGGTGATCACCGTTCCTTTCCCTTCGACAAAGGACGATTTGACGACAATCGGCACGTTGTAAGTCTTGGCAAACAGCACCGCCCGCGCCTGCATCACTTTGGCCCCCAAGCGGGCCAGCTCGAGCATCTCGTCGTACGAGATGCGCGCAAGGCGGCGGGCATGCGGCACAATGTTGGGATCGGCACTATAGACGCCGTCGACGTCGGTGTAGATCTCGCACACCTCGGCCCCCAGGGCGGCAGCCAGGGCCACGGCGGTGAGGTCAGAGCCGCCTCGCCCCAGGGTGGTGAGGTCCTCCGTCTCGCTGACGCCCTGGAAGCCGGCCACCACCGGGATGATGTCTGCTTCCAGGGCCCGGCGCAAGCGGGTGGTGACGACCTGCTTGATGCGGGCGCGGGTGTGGGCGCTGTCGGTGACGATGCCGCCCTGGATGCCGGTAAAAGCGGCGGCGCGGCAGCCCAGGTCTTGCAAGGCCATGGCCACCAGGGCAATGGAGACCATTTCCCCGGTGCTCAGCAGCAGGTCCAGCTCGCGGGCGCTGGGGGTAGGGGAAACCTCATGGGCCAGGCGTAGGAGGCGGTCGGTTTCTCCGGCCATGGCCGAGACCACCACCACCACCTGGTGGCCTTGCTGGCGGGTGCGCTGCACGCGCGCCGCCACCGCCCGGATGCGCTCGAGGCTGCCCACCGAGGTGCCACCGTACTTCTGCACGATCAGGCTCATGGTCGTCTCACTGCGCCTCGGCTTCTTCTGTCTCTTCGACTCGGATGCACACCGTCTCGCCGCGCACGCTGGGCACGGCGGCAATGGCCGCCAGGGCGTGGCGCAGGTTGCCTTCCTGCGCCTCGTGGGTCATCATCACCACCGATACCGTGTCGTCCTTGGCGCTGCCGCGCCCTTTCTGAATCACCGACTCGATGCTGATGGCGTGCTGCCCGAGGATGCCGGCAATGGCGGCCAGCACCCCGGGCTGGTCGAGCACCTGGAAGCGCAAGTAGTACTTGCAGACCAGCTCGCCAATGTCTTGCAAGGGCAAGCTGCGGGCTTCCGGGGTGTGGTAGGCCTGGGGGGGCACGCGGCCGGTGCTGTTGTTGAGGATGTTACGCGCCACATCGACGATGTCCCCCACCACGGCGCTGCCCGTGGGCAAGGCACCGGCGCCGCGGCCAATGAGCATGTTGCGCCCTACCATATCCCCGTGAATGACGATGGCGTTGTAAACGCCGCCCACGTTGGCCAGCCAGCTGCGCGCCGGCACCAGCGCCGGGTGTACGCGCACGTCGAGGCGTCCCTGGCGCAAGTTGGCCAGAGCGAGCAGCTTGATGCGGTAGCCCAGCTCGCGCGCGTAACCGATGTCAAGGGGAGTGATGCGGGTGATGCCCTCGGTGTAAACTGCCTCCTGGGGGACCCAGGCGCCAAAGGCCAGCGAGCTCAGCAGGGCGATTTTCTGTGCCGCATCGATCCCCTCCACGTCGTAAGTGGGGTCGGCCTCGGCGTAACCCAATGCCTGTGCCTCCTTGAGGGCCTCCTGAAAAGTCAGGCCCTGGTCGCTCATGCGGCTGAGGATGTAGTTGGTGGTGCCGTTGATAATGCACGCCATGCCGAGAAACTGGTTGGCCACGAAGCCTTCTTTAATGGTGCGGATAATGGGGATGCCGCCGCCCACGCTGGCTTCAAAGCCAAGGTCGCGCCGCAGCGCCCGCGCCGTCTCGAAGATCTCCGGACCGTGCCGGGCCAGCAGCGCCTTGTTGGCAGTCACCACGTGCTTGCCCTGGCGCAGAGCGTCCAGGACGTACGTGCGGGCCGGCTCGTAGCCGCCGATAAGCTCAACGATGATGGCGATGTCGGGGTCATGGAGGAGGGAAGCCACCTCGGTGGTGAGCTGCACGCCCGCCAGCGGCACGCCCCGGGGGCGCTCAAGAGAGCGCACGGCCACGCGCTTAAGGACCAGGCGCGCGCCCAGGCGGGCGGCAATGAGCTCGGCCTTTTCCTGGAGGATCTGCGCCACCCCGGTGCCCACGGTGCCCAGGCCAATAAGACCAATGTGAATGGGTTGCATCGGCGGGGCGTCCTTCATGAAAAGAGGCGGCGCAGGCCGCGCAGCGCCTGGCGGGTGCGGTGTTCGTTTTCGACCAGGGCGAAGCGCACGTACGGGTCGCCGCCGTGTCCAAAGCCAATGCCCGGCGCCACGGCCACTTTGGCCTCTTTAAGGAGGTGCTTGGCGAACTCCAGCGACCCCATGGCGCGGTACGCCTCGGGGATCTGGGCCCACACGAACATGGTGCCGCGTGGGGGCACCACCGGCCAGCCCAGCCGCTGCAGGCCGCGCACCAGGGTGTCGCGACGCCGGCGGTAGACTTCACGAATGGCGGCTACTTCCTGGTCCATGTCGTTGAGGGCGATGATGCTGGCAATCTGGATAGGCTGAAAGATGCCGTAATCAAGATAGCTCTTGATCTTGCGCAGGGCCCCAACGAGCGTGGCGTTGCCCAAGGCAAAACCGACGCGCCAACCGGGCATGTTGAAGCTCTTGGACATGGAGAAAAACTCGACCGCCACGTCTTTAGCGCCCGGCACTTGCAGCAGGCTGGGGGGCCTGGTAACCGTCAAAGACGAGGTCGGCATAGGCAAAGTCGTGGACCACGATGAGCTCGTGCTCGCGGGCAAAGGCGACGATCTGGCGGAAGAAGTCGAGATCAACGCAGGTGGTGGTAGGGTTGTGGGGAAAGTTGAGAACCAGCACTTTGGGGCGTGGCCAGTGCTGCCGGCAGGCCCGCTGCAGCTCGTCGAGCAGCTGCAGCGGGCTCTCCAGCGGCAGGTGCAGCAAGTCGCCGTTGGCAAAGACCGGGGCGTAGAGGTGGATGGGATAGGCGGGGGTGGGCACCATTACCAGGTCGCCGGGGTTGACCACCGCCCACATGAGGTGCGAAAACCCTTCCTTGACGCCGAGGGTAACCAGCACCTCGCTTTCGGGATCGAGTTCGACGCCAAAGCGGCGCTGGTAGTAATGAGCGATAGCCAGGCGCAGTTTGGTAATGCCGCGCGAGGCCGAGTAGCGGTGGTTGTGCGGCTTGCGCGCCGCTTCGCACAGCTTCTCGATCACTGCCTGAGGGGGCGGGTTGTCGGGGTTGCCCATGCCAAAGTCGATGATGTCTTCGCCGGCGCGGCGGGCTTTGAGCTTGAGCTCGTCGATGACGGCAAACACGTAAGGCGGCAAGCGGTCGATGCGGGCGAAGTGGTGCTGCATACGGAAGCTCCCTGTCTACGGGGTGACGCTGATCACCAGCGCCGGCAGCTGCTCCTGCCGTGCCAGTCGCTGCGCCAGCTGCTGGGCGGCGGTGCGCTCGGCAAACTCTCCAACGCGCACGCGGTACCACAGGCCTTTCCCCGGCACGTGCACCAGCTGCACTCGGGGGGTGTATCCCTTGTCTGACAGGCGCTGCTTCAGGGTTTCCGCCTGATCACGGGCACGGAAACTGCCCACCTGCACACTGTAAGCGGTAGCCACCGGCGGGCGTGCCAGGCGGGCCTCCGTCGGGGCCTGCCGGGGCGACGCCGGGGGCGCGGCAGGCGCCGGGGCAGGGGGCGCGGGTTCCTGGGCGGCGGTGGCTGCCGGCCCGGCCGGTGAGGCCAAAGCCGGCTCCGGGGGCTGGTCGGCAGCAAGGGTGGTGTAGAAGGTGACAGCCGGCTCGCCGTGCTCTGCTGCCTTGCCGTTGGCCACTGCGGTGGCCGGCAGCGGCACGGCCACATCGCTTGCCTGGTACCACATGCCCACCAGCACCCCCAGACCAAAGGCCGCCACCAGAGCCAGGGCGATGAACCCGAGGGCCAGACCCACCTGCGTGGGGCCAAGGTGCAGTGCCTGTGACTTGCGTTGACGCCCGCCGTTGCTTGCCTTGTCCACCGCCGTCCCTCCTCTGCCTACATCTCGTCGGGCGCAGGCACCCCGAGCAAACGCAGCCCGTTGCGCAGCACGGTACGGACCGCCGCGGTGAGCGTTACCCGCGCCGCCGTGGTGGCCGGGTCTTGCTCGCGCAGGATGCGTACTCGGGCGTCCTTGGTGCCGCGTGTCCAGTAGCTGTTAAAGTCGGCCGCGATGGCCAGCAGGTGCTGGGCCACGATGGCCGGTTCCCACTCGCGGGCGGCGCTGGCCACCGCCTCGGGATACGCCGCCAGCTTGCGCACCAGGGCGCGCTCTTCGGGCTCGCGCAGCAGGGCGTAGTCCACTCCCTCCCCTGGCGTCACCGGGGCCGCTGCCAGCACGCTGGCGCAGCGGGCATGCGTGTACTGCATGTAAGGACCTGTCTCGCCGTAGGGGTTGAGGATGGCCTCCTTGTCGAACTTGACGTCCTTGATGCGGCGGTTTTTTAGGTCGTTGAAGACCACCGCCCCTACCCCCACCTGACGGGCCACCGCGTCGGGGTTGGCCAGCGTCGGGTTGCTGGCGGCGATTTTCTCCCGCGCCATGGCAATGGCCTCTTCCAGCACCGCCTTGAGCAGCGAAACGCGCCCTTTGCGCGTCGAGCCCTTTACCCAGCGGCCGCTGTCGGGGTCTTTCATGAGCACCAGGCCAAAAGGCACGTGGTGGCAGTCGCGCACCCAGTCGCAGCCGGCCAGCTCGAGCACTTTGAAGAGCTGCCGGAAGTGCAGGCTCTGCCCCATGTCGACGACATACAGGCAGCAGTCAAAGCCCATTACCCGCTTGCGGTAAAGCAGCGCTGCCAGGTCGCGCGTGCTGTAAAGGGTGGTGCCGTCTTGCTTTTTGAGCATGAACGGGGGCATGTCGTAAGCCGACAGGTCGACGATGCAGGCGCCATCGCTTTCCTTAACCAGCCCTTTGGCCTGCAGCCACTCAAGAGTCTCGGCGATGTAGGGCTCGTAAA
Organism: Candidatus Tectimicrobiota bacterium; assembly: GCA_026005175.1. Taxonomy (GTDB): domain Bacteria; phylum Tectomicrobia; class Entotheonellia; order Entotheonellales; family Entotheonellaceae; genus BPKO01. Next base: position 1,023,387 of record BPKO01000001.1, on the reverse strand, counting down.
ACGACTCGCCCAGGATGTGCTCGAAAGACACCCCGAGCAAGTCGTAGACTTTTTGAAACTCGGCCAACGACACTTCCACAAACCACTGCCAGCAGCGCCGCGCTTCGGCATCTCCCGCCTCCAGGCGCTGGAACCAGCGCCGCCCTTCTTCGGCAAAAGCCGGGTCGCGCGCTGCCTCCTCGGTAGCGCGCACGTAGAGGGCGTTGAGCTGGACGATAGGCTCTACCTCGGCGGCGGCGTCCCAGCCAAAGCGCTTGTACGCCGCAATCAGCAGCCCAAAAGGCGTCCCCCAATCGCCCAGGTGATTGATCCCTTCTACCGTATAGCCCCGAGCGCGCAGGATCTGCTTGAGGGCGTGGCCGATCATGGTAGAGCGAATGTGATGAAACGCCAGTTCTTTGGCAATGTTGGGGCTGGAGTAGTCGATGAGCACTTTCTTGCCCTGCCCCTCGCGGCCTTCACCGTAGTGCTCGGCGGCGGCCAGAATCGTCTCCAGCACCTCACGGCTGAGCACGGCATCATCAAGGGTAATGTTGAGGTAAGGACCGTGGGCGACCACGGCGGCAAAAGGCGGCCGCAGCGCAAGCCGTGTTGCCAGCTCAGCGGCGATTTGCTGCGGCGGGCGGCGCCAGGTGCGGGCCAAAGCAAAACACGGCAAAGCGTAATCGCCCAGGCTCGAGTCAGGGGGGAGGCGCAGCAGGGCCAGCACCTCGGCCTCGGGCATGTTTAAGACCGGAGCCAACCACTGCGCCACCGCTTCGCGGTATTTTTCCACGCTGCCTCCTTCGCCACAGGACACGCGCTCGACGGGTCAAAGTATAGGCGTTTGGCGGCGGAAACGCCAGAGGTCTGCCGTCGCGACCCCGAAGTCAAAGGTGCAAGAAAGGATAGGACTTCAGCTCGCGGCCCAAACGGGCGACCAAGTGGGCGTGCAGCAGCCGCTCCAGCTCGCGCTCGGTGGCGGTGTCGCCAGGTGGCAGGGGCGCTTCGTCTGCGGCCAGGGCCCGTAAAGCGGCCAGGGTGGCCGGGGTTACGCGCAGGGGTTGTGGCGCTGTTGCCGCGCAAGCCGTGCACAGCAGGCCGCCCAGCGCCGGGCTGAAGGTCCGGTCCTGGGGCTGCAGGGGGCGGGCACACCGCACGCAGGTGGCCAGCTGCGGCGCGTAGCCAATGAGGGCCAGCAGGCGCACTTCAAAGCGGCGCATGAGGAAGGGGGCCGTGGGCGCGCGGGCCAGCTGCGCCAGGGTGGTCTGGAAAAGCTCGAAGAGTTCCGGCAGGGGCTCGCACTCGTGGGTGGTGACGTCGAGCAACTCGGTCAGGTAGAGGCCGCTGCGCAGGGCCGTAAAGTCCTCCCGCAGAGAACGAAAAGACTCCACGACTTCGACGCTGTTGACCCGAAAGAGCGCCTGCTGGGGACGGGCAAAGACGATGACGTGCAGGTGCATGAGGGGCTGGCAAAGGCTGGCGATGTGGCGGCGCAGACTGTGGCTGCGCCGCACCACGGCGCGAATTTTGCCCAGCTCGCGGGTGAAAAAGACGACGATTTGGTCGACTTCCCCCAGCTTGTAGGTGCGCAGCACAAAGGCATCGCTTCGCAACAAGGCCACGCGGCCACCTCGCTACACCTGGTGAAACCCCAGCTCGCGCAGGATCGCTTCCTGGTCCTTCCAGCCCTGGCGCACCTTTACCCACAGGTGCAGGTGCACCGGGCGGCGCAGCAGGGTGCTGATGGCCTGGCGGGCGTGCATGCCGATGGCTTTGATCATGCGGCCCTGCTGCCCGATGAGAATGGCCTTCTGCGACGGCTTTTCCACCAAGATGTTGGCCGTGACCTCGAGGCTACCGTCGTCACGTGGCGTCACGGACTCGACGCTCACCGCCACCGCGTAAGGCACTTCTTGGTGAGTGCGCAGTAGCACCTGCTCGCGGATGAGCTCGGCGATAAAAAAGCGCTCGTCACGGTCGGTAGGCATGTCTTCGGGAAAGTAGCGCGGTCCCTCGGGCAAGTAACGAAGCATCGTGCGCAGCAAGTCGTCGATGTTCTCGCCACGCAAGGCAGAAATGGGGATCACTTCCGCAAAGGCCTCCTTGTACGGATAGGCCTCGATGAGCGGCAGCAGCTCCTGCCGCCGGATGCGGTCGATTTTGTTGAGCACCCAGAAGACCGGCACCGAGGTGTCGCGCAAGTGGCGGCGCAGGAAGTCGAGGTCGGGGTAAGGCTGCTTGGTCACATCAGTCATGTAAAGAACAAGCTGGGGGTCGATCAGCGCTTCCAGCACGGCCCGCATCATGTACTGGTTAAGGCGGGTGCGGGGCTGATGGATGCCGGGGGTATCGACAAAAATGAGCTGCGCCTGAGGTAGGTTTTTGATGCCAAGGATGCGGTGGCGGGTGGTCTGGGGCTTAGGGGAGACGATGGAGAGCTTCGTCCCCATGAGGGTGTTGAGCAGCGTCGACTTGCCGACGTTGGGCGCCCCCAGGATGGCGATGAATCCGGAACGAAACGCTTCCTTCTCCATACCCCAAGTATAGCGCCAAACGTCGCCATCCCAAAGCCGCCGCAGCCCACGGGGCTGCGGCGGCTGGAATAAGGCGCTAGCGACGCACGCCTTCTAAGATGTAGTAATCAGGGCCATCTCCCAAGCGCCAGGGCCCCCGCGTGCGGGCGCGGTGGATGGCGGTATTGGCCTCCTCCTGCGAGTAGTCACGGGGGATGGCGAAGACTTGCTTGGGGTAGATGAGGTCCGGATCGCGGATCTGGTCGCGGTTGGCCTTGTAAATGAGGGGCCACATGAAGGGATTGGCGTAAATGGGCTCGCTCGCAGAAATCCCCCACAGGGTGTCGCCACGCACCACGGTGTAGCGCGTCGGCTTGGCACGGGCTGCTGCCGCGACGCCAGCCTCATTGGCCATATCCCGCGCCGTGCGCGCATCGGAGGCTGCCAGGGACAGGCGCTCCAGCGCCCGCTCTGGATCCCCTTGGGCCAGCAAGTCGCGGGCCTGCTGCAGTGCCGCCTCGGCATTGGCCAGGGCGCTGCGCGCCGGCGCCAGCTCCTGGGCCGTGGCGCCAGCGACCTCCGCAGCATGGATCGCCTGCCGTGCCGCCTCGATATCGGCCGTCACCTGGGCAATACGCGCTTCAGCCTGGGCTCTCAGCCGTGCCTGACGCTGGCGAGCCAGGGAAGCGTCCCGCGCCTGCAAGGCCATGGCCTCGATTTTGTTGCAGTTTTCCAGCGCCTGCGTGGCGCGGTCCATCGCCTCTTGGTTCTTGCCTTCTTGCAGGAGCTGGCGCGCCGCCGCCAGGGCGTCGCGGGCTTGCGCCACGGCAGTGCTCGAAGGCGCCATGTCGTCGCGGCTGGCGCCGGCCGCCAGGGCGGCATCGACGGTTTGCTGCGAGCGGGCAATGCAGTCTTCGAGGGCGGCCAAGCGCTGGTTCACTTCATCTGCCGTCGGCCCGGCGGGCTGCACCGGGGCGGTGGCGCAGCCGGCCAGAAGCAGGCCTGCGGCGAGGAAGACGCTCAGCGCCCACCACACGGATCGGCAAGCACGATGCGTCAGGATCATCGGTCCTGCTCCTTACGCTAGAGAGGAAATGGCACAAAGACGCACCTTATAAAGACGCACACAGAATAAAGACGCACACAGAGCCTACCCTGCCGCAACGTCCCTGTCAAGAAAAAAGCCTAGCTTTACAGCACGCGCAAGTGGAGCTCGCGCAGCTGCTGAGGATCGACCGGGGCCGGGGCGCCGGTCATCAGGTCGCTGGCACGCTGGGTCTTGGGAAAAGCGATGACGTCGCGCAGCGAGCGCGCCCCGGTAAGGAGCATGAGCAGGCGGTCGAAGCCCAGGGCAATGCCGCCGTGGGGCGGGGCGCCATACTCCAGGGCTTCGAGGAAAAAGCCAAACTGCGCCTGGGCCTGCTCTGGCGACATGCCCAGGGCGGCAAACATCTGTTCTTGCACCTGGCGGGTGTGGATGCGGATGCTGCCGCCGCCGATTTCCGTGCCGTTGAGCACCAAGTCGTAAGCCTGCGAGCGCATCTGCAGCGGCTGCGAGGCAAACAGCGGCACGTCGTCGGGGTGGGGGGCGGTAAAAGGATGGTGGACGGCTTGCAAGCGCCGGCCCTGGGCATCGTATTCGAAGAGGGGGAAGTCGGTGATCCACACAAAGCAGAACGTGTCGGCGGGAATCAGTCCCAGTTTTTGGGCCAGGTGCAGGCGCAGGTGGCCCAAGCTGGCGGCCACCACTGCCGGCGCGTCGGCGCACAGCAGCACCGCGTCGCCGGCGCGCGCGCCGCAGCGCTGACTGAGGGCAGCCAGGCTCTCTGGCGAGAAAAAGCGCGCCAGGGGTGAGTCAACCGTCCCCTCGCGCACTTTGAGCCAGGCCACCCCCTTGCCGCCAAAGGGGCGCACCACCTCGACCAGGTCCTCAAGCTCTTTGCGCGACAGCCGTGCACCGCCGGGAACCGCCAGGGCTTTGACTTGGCCGCCGGCCGCAAGGGCCTGGGTGAAAACGCGAAAGGTGCTGGTGGCCGCCAGGTCGGAGACGTCGCAGAGCTCCATGGCAAAGCGGCAGTCGGGCTTGTCGACGCCGTAGCGGGCCAGCGCTTCCTGGTAAGTCAGGCGCGGAAAAGGCAGGGACAGCTCCACCCCGAGGAGAGCGGCAAACAGCGCCTGCATGAGGCCCTCGACCACGGCAAAGACCTCCTCGCGCTCCACGAAGGCCATTTCCAGGTCGATCTGGGTGAACTCCGGCTGGCGGTCGGCGCGCAGGTCCTCGTCGCGAAAGCACCGCGCCAGCTGGAAGTAGCGGTCAAAGCCGGCAATCATGAGGAGCTGCTTGAAGTACTGGGGCGACTGGGGCAAGGCATAAAACTTGCCGCGGTGGATGCGGCTCGGCACCAGGTAGTCGCGGGCGCCCTCCGGGGTGCTTTTTGTCAAGTGCGGGGTTTCAATTTCGATAAACCCCTGCTTGTGCAGGTACTCGCGAACCACGAGGGCGGCCTTGCTGCGCATCACGAAGTTGTGCTGCAGCTCTGGCCGCCGCAGGTCGAGGTAGCGGTAGCGCAGGCGCAGCTCTTCTGCGACTTCGGCGGTCTCTGTCGGCGAAAAGGGCAGCGGCTTGGCCTCGTTGAGCAGCACCAGCTGCGACGCCAGCACCTCGACGTCGCCGGTGGGCAAGGCGGGGTTGACGGTCGCCGGGGCTCGGGGTACCAGCGTGCCGCGCACCGCGATCACCGACTCGGGCCGCAGGCGGTGGGCGGTGGCGTGGGCCGCAGCGCTGCGCGCCGGATTGCACACCACCTGCACGATGCCCGTGCGGTCGCGTACGTCGACGAACACCAGCCCGCCGTGATCCCGCACGCGCTGCACCCAGCCCATGACCACCACGTCCGTTCCCGCGAGTTCTTTGCTCAGGGCGCCGCAGTAGTGCGTCCGCCGCCCGATTCCGGAAGTGTCGCCCACGCCACTGCTCTCCCGTTGTGTCTCAAGGGCTTCGTCTGGCCTGTGGGTGGATGATATAATCGCGCCACGATGCCGTCAAGGCGATCTCTGCCCGCTGCAAGCACGACGATGGGCAAGGTACGACTCTGCTTCTGGGCTGTGGCCCGCGGACCGCGTCGCCTCGTCGGCTGGTGCTGCTACCGGGGCGCAGCCGCCCGCCGCTGGGCCGACAGGGGGCTTGTCCGCCTTGAGGCGCTTGCTGGGGAGGTGGCCGCGCGTCCCGTGTGGGCCATCGCTGCCGGCTTGCTGGGTGGGGGCCTGCTTGGGGTGGTGATACCGCTGTCGCCGGGGCTGATCGGGAGCCTGCTGGCGGCGGCGGTCCTGCTTGGCTGCCGCTGGCCTTGGCGCTGCCTCCAGTACAGCTGCCGCCTTGCCTTTGCCGGCCTGCTGCTGGCGCACCTGCACGCCCTGTGGCAGGGCCGGGCCTTGCCGCTGACGCACGTGGCCCATCTGGTGGCCACGCAACCCCTAGCCCCGGTGAGCGCAACCGGAACCGTGGCGCAGGCAGTGGTGGCAGCGGGGGAACAGCAGTGGCTCTACTTGCGCCTGCACGCTGTAGAGCACCGGCAGCGTTGGCATCCTGTGGTCGGCCTGGTGCGCCTGAGCGTGCCGGGGAGGGTTCTGTCCCTGTGGCCTGGGGACGTGGTGCGCGCTGAGGGCGTGCGCCTTTACCGGGTGCGCGGCTTCTGGAACCCGGGGAGTTTTGACCTCGAGGCTTACCTGGCACGCCAGGGAATTGCGGTGGCAGGCCGCGTGCGCCATGCCGCCCACCTTCACGTGCTTTCTCGAGCCCGCGGCTGGTCGGCGGCGCGCCTGCTCGCTCGCTGGCGGGCCCGGCTCGTGCAGCAGGTGCGTGCCGCCCTGGCGCCGCCCTATGACGGCGTCTTCCTGGCCCTGGTGCTGGGCTGTCGCGGCTGTCTCTCGCCGGCACTGGCAGAGTCCTTTCGCACCGCCGGCGTGGCCCACCTCTTTGTGGTCTCGGGCTTACACGTGGGCTTTGTGGCCGGCAGCCTCTTTCTGGGCTGGCGGGCACTCCTGCGGCTAGGGCGCAGCTGGCTACCCCGCCCCTGGCTGCCGGGGTGGCGGCCAACGCCGCTGGCGGCGCTGCTCAGCGTCCCTGGCGTGCTCCTGTATAGCGGCCTGGTGGGCTGGACCATTCCCACGACGCGGGCGGCGCTGATGGCCAGCGCTTCCTTCCTTGCCCTTGCTGTGCAGCGCCCCTACGACGTGCCGCAGGCGCTGGTTTTGGCCGCCGCGGTGGTGCTGGCCTGCGACCCCACGGCGCCGCTGAGCCTCAGCTTCCAGCTCTCGTTTGTCGCCGTGGTGGCGATTGTGGCTGCGATACGGCGCTTTGCTTGTAGCGCCGGGCGGTGGCGGCAGCGGCTGTGGCTTGGGGTGGTGGCCAGTGCCGCGGCCTATGCCGCCACCTTGCCCCTCGTCGTGGCGGCGTTTCGTACCCTGCCCACGTACGGCTTGGTGGCCAACTTGGTGCTGGTGCCCCTGGCCAGCCTGCTGGTGCCTGCCGGGGTGGTGGCGCTTGCCGTGCTGGCGCTCTGGCCCGCTGTCGGGGCCTGGCTGCTGGTCTGGCTCACCCAGCCGCTGGCCTTCAGCGGCTGGCTGGCGACCACCGTCGCCGGCTTGCCCGGGGCCGAGCTGCACGCGGCAGCGCCGGCCCCGGCAGTGGCCCTGGGCTATTATGCGCTGCTGGCGAGCCTGCTCTTGCCCTGGGCTGCGCCCTGGCGCTCCCTTAGCGCCGGCCTGGCAGCCATGTTGCTGCTGGCTGCTGGGAGCTGGCACTACCGGGTGCCACGGGTGACCGAGCTGCACGTCACGTTTCTCGACGTGGGCCGCGGTGATGCCATCGTCGTGCGAGCACCGCCGCGCCATCATCTGCTCATCGACGGCGGGGGCACAGCCAGCGGCCGGTTCGATATCGGGCGGCAAGTGGTGGCCCCGTTCCTGTGGGATCATCGCGTGCGGCGCTTTGACCTGGTGGCGCTGACCCACCGCGATCCGCACCATGCTCGTGGCCTGGTGAGCCTGCTGCGGCTTTTCCCTACCACACACTTGTTGAGCAACGGTACACCGCTGGATGTGGGGTACACAGGCGAGGTGCTGCGCGCCGCGCAGCGCTGGTCGGCGCAGCACCATACGGCGCTGGAGGGGGCCGCGGCACTGGCAGTGGGGGCAGCTGCGCCTCACGGTGCTGGCGCCACCTTCCCCGCCGCTGCCGCCGGACTGGCAGCCACGCAGCGAAAACGACCGCTCCCTTGTTCTTCTCCTGCAGTACGGCACCGTGCGCTTCCTGCTCACCGGCGACATCGGGCCGGCGGCGCAGCGCTGGCTGGTGCGGCACGTTGAGGACTTGCGGGCCGACGTCTTGCAGCTGCCCAACCATGGCCGCTGGGCAACGACGCTGCCGGCGCTGCTGCGGCGGGTACAGCCGCGCGTGGGCATTATTTCCGGGACTCCCCAGCCGCGTGTCCTTTGTGCTCTGGCGGCAGCGGGCGTCTCCGTGTGGCGCACCGACCGCCACGGCGCCCTTACCGTGGTAAGCGACGGGCAGCGTCTCACCGTCGAGCCTTTTCGCGCCGCCCCTGCGGTGCCGGCCTGCGCGCCTGTGGCGGCCACGGAGGCGGCCTTTTCTCCTTGACGTCGGCGCCAGGATGGCGTAAGTTTTCTGTGTCTTGCACACTTGGGGAGTCGTCCAACGGTAGGACTCCAGACTCTGGATCTGGCTATCCAGGTTCGAATCCTGGCTCCCCAGTCCTGCAGGTGGCCCTATCGTCTAGCGGTCTAGGATATCGGCCTCTCACGCCGAAGACACGGGTTCGAGTCCCGTTGGGGCCACTGTGCTTTCCCGTGGCGGCCCTTGAGGAACGAAGATGAGCACGACGCCGCTTCCTGAAGAGGTACGGCGTCGTGCGACAAGCGAGGGGGCGGCGCTGTACACGGCTCCCAATGGCCGCAGTTATGTGGTCGTGTGCTGGCAAGGGGCAATGCGGGTTTTTGTCAACTGCTGCCCGCACCGCCAGCTGCCGCTCGACGGCGGCGGCCGGCTGTACTTTACCGCAGATGGCAGTTTGCTGTGCTGTGCCAACCACGGTGCCAAGTTCCATCCGCTAACCGGGCTGTGCGTGGCAGGGCCTTGTGCTGGCAAAGGCCTGCAACGCGTCCCTGCCCTTGAGGGGTCTGCTATGCCCCTTCCTTGATATTTTGCCGCAGCGCACAGAGGAGCTGGTACACGCTTTGCAAGGTATTGGTGACGTCACGCATGTTGGAGGCCCCGCCGTGGCAGGCCTCTTTGATCACGGCGATGGCCTGCTCCAGACACCACATTTTTTCTTCTGCGGTCAGTTCCCGGCGCGCTTCGTGTTCCATAGGTGTCTCCTTCTGGAAGGGCCGTGTGGCGCATTTCTGTAGCTGCACGGGTGGAGCTTTCACAGTATTTTATTATGAACAGCCCGGGACGGCACAAGGTGGCCGGGCGGTTGGGGATGCCATCCTGTGAGAGCCAGGCTTGCGAATCAGACAGTGGGTATGTGACGCACCATGACCACCGTACGCCTCCGAGGCATTTACGCCGCAGCGCTGACCCAGCTTTTTCTCCAGCACGGGCCGCCCTGGGAGGTGGTGCAACCCACGCCAGAGGTACGGGCCCGGCTCGACTACCCCTGGCGGGCGGATTCGCCCGATGTGGACATTGATGACGAACCGGACGCGCGGGGCTACCGCGAGGTGATCCGGGTCGCCGGGATGGCGGAAGCGGTGGACCCGGCGCTGGAGCTGATTCGCTCGCGCTGCTTTGACGTGATCGTCCACCGGGAACCATGGCAAATTGGTGCCATTTACTTGGGCGTAGTGGGCCTGCGCAGCCGCGCCCGCCGCCAGGCCATCGTCTACCTGGGTGACGGCCTGGAGGGCCTCTTGCCGCTGCGCCAGGACGAACCCGAAGTGCCGGTGGGAGCGCGGGTGCCGGTGCGCATCACCGCCATTCCCAAAGAGGGAGACGAGCGCCCCCAGGTGAGCACCATTCTCACCGTTCCTGGCCACTATGCCGTTCTTACCACCGCCCCTGGCATCAAAGTGAGCAAGCAGATCACCGACCCGGCCTTGCGCCAGCGCCTGCAGCAGCTGGGGGCGTCCGTGCCCACCGACGGCTGGGGCATCATCTGGCGGACGGCCGCCGAGCATGCCGAGGAGCCGGTGCTGGTGGCGGAGCTCCAGGCGCTGTGCCAAAAAGCACGAGCGCTGCAGGAGCGCATCCGGCAGGCAACGCAGCTTGGCTGTGTGCAAAGCGGGGAGCTGGTGGCACACGTGTGCATGCCCGGCCATGCCAAGGCCGTCTGTGATCAGCTGCGCGCCGCCCTCTTGCCCACCTTGCCCGGACACCACAAGTACAAAGCCCGTGGCGATGCCTACGGGACGGTCGTCGACGCCCTGGAAAAGGAGCTCTCTGCCGACGAGTTGCAGGCGCGCACCGCCAGCCTGCGTGTCCTGGCCAGTCTCGACACCATGCAGCAGCCCTTTCAGCACACCCTGCAGGTGATGGCCCGCGGCCTTAACGGCGCCCTCAGCGAGCTGGGGCGGGGACAGTGCGCCGGGTACGACCTCGATGCCGGCTGGGTCGACGTGCGCCGCGCTTTGGGCAAGCACGACTACCCCCAAGGACTGCGCTTGGACAAGAAACCTGGGGATTATAGCGTCACCCGCTACCAGGAGGGCAGCTGGAGCTTTGTCACCCGCTTCTATGGCCGCAACGGCACCTGGAAGGGGGACTATGCCATGGTGACCACCCCGATTGCCATTTTCTCTGACCAGGTGCAGGTATTCGACCTCCACGTCACCGTGCTGCGCAGCCCGCGCCAAGAACCCCAGGTGCACGGGCTTGAGGCCCTGCGCCAGCTCCAGCAGCAAGGGATCGTCAGTGCCGCCCTGGTGCAACGCGTCGAAGAAGAAGGGATAGCGCTGATCCGGCAGCTGCGGGAGGCCACCCCCTCCCCTTCTGCTTCCTGAGCCTCGCCCGCCAGCACTCGCTTGACACCCCTGGGCCGCTGTGCTACGTTTTCGCTGGTTCCAGATTCCTCCACGTGCAGGCGGCGCAAAAGAGGAGTGGGCAGGGGTTATGTATGCAGTGATTGAGACGGGTGGCCGCCAGTACCGGGTGCAGCCGGGCGACGTGATCGAGGTGGAAAAGCTCCCCGCCAGCGTGGGGGAGACGGTCACCTTGCGCCAGGTGCTGATGATCGGCGACGGAGAGGCGGTGATGCTGGGCCGGCCGACGCTGGCCGAGGCTGCCGTGCACGCCCAGATCGTGGCCCAGAAGCGGGGCAAGAAGCTCATCGTTTTCAAGCACAAGCGGCGCAAGAATTACCGCCGCAAGCAGGGACACCGCCAGTGGTTGACCGTGCTCAAGATCGTCGGCATTGAGGCGCCGGCGGCACCATAAGGAGGGAACCATGGCTCACAAAAAAGCGGGTGGGAGCTCGACCAACGGACGCGACAGTGCGGGCAAGCGTCTGGGGGTTAAGCGCTTTGCCGGCCAGCGCGTGCGCGCCGGCCACATTCTGGTGCGGCAGCGGGGGACCACGTTCAAACCGGGGTTGAATGTGGGGATGGGGCGCGACTACACCCTGTTTGCCAAAATCGATGGCGTGGTGCGCTTCGAAAATACCGGGAAACACCGGCGTATCAGCGTGCTGGCTGCGGAGTGAGCCTCTTTCCGTGGCTACTTCTTCCTGCCTCTACCTTGTCCCGCAGCGATCCCCAAGCGGGGTGATCGATTACCACCATGTTTGTCGATATCGTCAAAATTTTCGTCCGCGGCGGCCGCGGGGGAGACGGCTGCGTGAGCTTTCGTCGTGAAAAGTATGTCCCCCGCGGCGGGCCAGATGGCGGGGATGGCGGCGACGGGGGCGACGTGGTGGTGCAGAGCGACGACAGGCTACACACCTTGCTTGACCTGCGCTACCACACTTATAACCTCGCCGGCCGCGGCGAGCACGGCAAGGGCAAGAACCAGCACGGCAAGCGCGGCGCCGACCTCGTCATTCGGGTGCCACCCGGTACCGTGCTGCGGGATGCCCACAGCGGTGAGCTGCTGGGGGACTTGCAGCGCCATGGCGAGCGCGTGGTCGTGGCCCGCGGGGGACGAGGCGGCCTAGGCAATGCCCGCTTTGCCACGGCGACCAACCGCGCACCGCGGCAGGCCACCCGGGGTGCTGCCGGGGAGGAACGCTGGCTGCTGGTGGAGCTCAAGCTCATTGCCGATGTTGGCCTGCTTGGCTTTCCCAACGCCGGCAAGTCAACTCTGATTTCCCGCCTCTCGGCAGCGCGACCCAAGATTGCCGATTATCCCTTCACCACTTTGACCCCGCACCTGGGCGTGGTGCGCTTGCCCAACGAGACCACCTGTGTGGTGGCCGACATCCCGGGGATCATCCCCGGAGCACACGAGGGCAAGGGGCTGGGGCTCACGTTTCTCAGGCATGTCGAGCGCACCCGCTGCCTCGTGCATCTTGTCGACTTGGCGGCCTGCGAAGACGGCCGCTCCCCCTGGCAGGATTTTGTGCGTCTTAACCACGAGCTGGCCTGCTACAGCGCCGAGGTGGCGGCCAAACCCCAGCTGGTGGTGGCCACCAAGCTCGACCTCCCCCTGGCCCGCGAGCGACTGCCGGCCGTGCAGGCGCAGTTTGCCGCGCACGGCTACGAGCTGGTGCCCATTTCGGCGGTCACCGGGGAGGGAATCCCGATGCTGCTGCAACGCATCGCGGCCCTGCTCGCCTTGTCTTGAGGACGCTGCCGTGCCTGCATCCCGCTCTGGCAAGCGCGTGGTGGTCAAAGTCGGCAGCAGTCTGTTGCGTGACCCCCAGCAGGGGGTGCGCGAGGAGGTGGTGCGCCACATCGTCGACCAGCTGGCCACCCTCTGCCGTGCCGGCCACAGCGTGCTGCTTGTCTCCTCGGGGGCCATTGCGCTGGGGATGCGCGTCCTGGGGCAGCACCGCCTGCCGCAGGGCATCGCGCAGCAGCAGGCCGCCGCGGCGATCGGGCAGAGCCATCTCATCTGGACCTACGAGCGGCTGTTTGGGGGCCCACGGCCAGCGCGTGGCCCAGATCCTGCTTACCCACGAAGACCTGCGCGACCGCGCTCGCTACCTCAACGCCCGCAACACGCTGCAGACGCTGCTGCGTTACCGGGTGGTGCCCATCATCAACGAAAACGACACCGTGTCGGTGGCCGAGATCCGCTTTGGCGACAACGACATCCTCTCTGCCATGGTGTGTACCCTGATCGATGCCGACTTGCTCATCCTCCTGACCGATCTCGATGGGCTCTACACCGCCGACCCCCGCCGCCATCCCGAAGCGCAGCTCATCCCGGTGGTCGAGCGCATCGACGCCCGTATCGAGGCACTGGCCGGCACCACCACCCACGAAACCGGACGGGGCGGCATGCGCAGCAAGATCCAGGCGGCCAAGATCTGCGGCGCCAGCGGCATCCACACTTACATCGCCAACGGCCTTTACCCCGACACGGTGCTGCGCATCATGGCCGGCGAGCCGGTGGGCACCCACATCTACCCGGCCAACCACGGCCGGCTGCCCAGCCGCAAGCGCTGGATCGCCTATGCCCTGAAAGCGCGCGGCGAGCTGGTAGTGGACGACGGCGCCAAGCAAGCGCTGGTCCTGCGCGGCAAGAGCCTGCTGCCCTCGGGCATCCTGGAAGTCTCCGGCAACTTTCGCTTTGGCGATGCCGTCTCCTGCGTGGATACCCAGGGACAGCGGTTTGCCCAGGGGCTGGTCAACTACGACGCCCAAGACCTGCGGGCCATCATGGGACACCACACGGCGGAGATTGCCCGTATCCTGGGCTATAAGGGCTATGACGAGGTCATCCATCGTGACAACCTCGTCTTGTTTGCCGAACCTCACGCAGAGGAGAAGCTATGACCCTCGAAGAGAAAACGCGCTTGTGTGTCCTTGCCGCCGACAGCAAAAAAGCCACCGACATCGTGGTGCTCAACGTGCAGCCGCTCTCGACGATTACCGATCGCTTCCTCATCTGTAGCGGCGCCTCCGATCGCCAAGTCCGCGCCATTGCCGATGCCATCGAGGAGCAACTCTTGCAAAGCGGGGTGCGCCCCCTGGCCATCGAGGGCTACCAGACGGGATCGTGGATTCTGATCGACTGCGCCGATTTGGTGATTCACATTTTCGATGAAGCGACGCGGCGCTTTTACGACCTCGAGCGCCTGTGGAGCCGGGCCGAGCGCCTTGAGGTGCCGGGCGTGGCAGCGCCGGCCGCGCTACCCGTGCCGCCCTTCTTGGCCGAAGAGCGAGAGCTGTAGCAGCTCGTCTTGCCAGGGCACACGCAGGGGGTAGTTGCCGGTAAAACAGGCCGTACAGTAGCGGCGGCCGTCGTCGCGCACCACCCGCAGCAGGCCTTCGTGGCTGAGGTAGGCCAGACTGTCGGCCTGCAGGTAAGCGCAGATCTCGGCTACCGAGGCGCGCGCGGCGATGAGCTCTTGGCGGGTTGGCGTGTCGATGCCATAGAGGCAGGGATGGGTGGTCGGCGGCGAGCTGATGCGCATGTGCACTTCTTTGGCCCCTGCCTGGCGGATCATGTGCACGAGCTTTTTGCTGGTGGTGCCACGCACGATCGAGTCATCCACCACCACCACCCGCTTGCCGGCCAAGAAGGCCTTGTTGGCGTTGAGCTTGATCTTGACGCCGAAGTGGCGAATCGACTGCTGCGGCTCGATGAAGGTGCGGCCCACGTAGTGGTTGCGGATAAGGCCCATGTCGAAGGGGATGCCGGACTCCTCGGCGTAGCCAAGCGCCGCCGGCACCCCGGAGTCGGGGACAGGAATCACCACGTCGGCTGCGGCCGGGGCCTCGCGCGCCAGCTGCCGTCCCAGGGCCTTACGCACCAAGTGCACGTTGTGGCCAAACACCTCGCTGTCGGGGCGGGCAAAGTAAATGAGCTCGAAAATGCACTGCTGCGGCCTGGTGGGCGGGAAGGGGAAAAAAGACTGCACTCCTGCTTCCGAGAGGTGCAGCAGCTCCCCCGGCGCCACGTCGCGAAGGTAAACGGCCTCAATCAGATCGAGCGCGCAGGTTTCGGAAGCCACCACGTAGCCGCTGCCTAGCTGCCCCAGGCAGAGAGGGCGAAAGCCGTGCGGGTCGCGCACGGCAATCAGCTCGCGTTCGTTCATCACCAGCAGCGAGTAAGCCCCCTGCACTTGTTGTAAGGCCTCTATCAGGGCGTCGACGAGGCGGCGCGCCCGCGAGTGGGCAATGAGGTGCAAGATCACCTCGGTGTCGGTGGTGGAGCGGAAAATGGAGCCGTAGGCTTCGAGCTCGGCGCGCAGGCGGTGGGCGTTGACGAGGTTGCCGTTGTGGGCAATAGCCAGCGAGCCACGGGAGTAATCCACCAGCAGGGGCTGGGCGTTGCGCAGGCAAGAGTCCCCGGTGGTCGAGTAGCGGTTGTGGCCAATGGCCAGAAAGCCCGGCAGGCCGGCAAGCCGCTCTTGGGTGAAGAAGTCGTTTACCCGCCCCATGCCCACCTCGGCGCGCAGCCTTTTGCCGTCGGCGGCCACGATGCCGGTGCTTTCCTGCCCCCGGTGCTGCAAGGCGTAAAGCCCCAGGTAGGTCAGCTTGGCGGCTTCGGGATGCCCGAAGACCCCCATGACGGCACACTGGTCGTGAAAGGCGTCACTGTCCATGCTCAAGCCACCCCTCATCGGCAAAACTCAGGTAGGTGCCCCGGCCGACGATGATATGGTCGAGCACCTCGATGCCCAGCAGCCGGGCCCCGCGGCCACCAGCCGCGCCGTCAGCGCCCGGTCTTCGCGGCTCGGGGAGGGATCACCGCTGGGATGGTTGTGGATACAGATCACCGCGGCCGCAGCGTCGCGGATTGCCGGGTTGAACACCTCGCGCGGGTGAACGATGCTGGCCGTCAGCGACCCCTGCGACACCACCACGTCGCGCAGCACGCGGTTCTTGCGGTCGAGCAGCACCACTTGGAACTGCTCGCGCTTCTTGTCTGCCAGCAGCGGCATGTAGTAGTTGGCCACCTCGCGGCTGGAGCGAAACTGCACCAGCGGCCCCTGCTGCCGGGCCACCAACCGCCGTCCGAGCTCCAGCGCCGCTTTGACTTCGCACGCCTTGGCCATGCCTACCCCGGAAACGGCACACAGCTCCTTTACCGACGCCGCACTCAGCGCCCCCAAGTCGCCCCCGAAAGCGGACAGCAGGCGCCGCGCCAGGTCAAGGGCCGTGGCGCCGCTGGCGTGGTCGCCGGTGCGCAGCACAATGGCCAGCAACTGGGCGTCCGACAGGCTCGCCTCGCCGTACTGCAAGAGGCGCTCCCGCGGCCGCTCGTCCTCCGGCCAGTCCTTGATGCGCTGATGGTAGTCGGCTGCAGGCATGGTCGCCTTCCATGGCGGAGGCCAGGGCCACCGCCTCCCTGAGGGTAGCAGAACTGGCGAAAAACGCAACGCCTTTTCCCGCCCGGCCGATCCGCTTGCACTCCGGCCGCATTCCCGGCATACTGTGCGGGCAAGTGCGAGGGTTGCCAGCAAGAAGAGGCTTGTCTATGCCCAAATACCCGAAGATCACCGAAGAGGCCCTGGACGCGCTGCGGCAGCGCCTGGGGGTGCCCGTCCGCCGCCGCCACCCCCATATTCAGGTGGCCACCCAGGACGCCATCCGCCACTTTGCGTATGGCATCGGCGACGACAACCCCCTGTGGACCGACCCTGCCTACGCCGCCACCACCCGCTACGGCTGCCTCCTGGCCCCGCCGTGCATTCTTTACGCCATGGACGACGTCTGCAGCGGCCAGTTCGGCGGCCTGCCTGGCATCCACACCATGTACGCCGGCACGCGCTTTGAGTGGTTCCACCCCATCCGGGTCAATGACGCCATCACCGCCACCAGCGTGCTGAGCGGGCTGGAGGAAAAGCGCAGTGCCTTTGCCCGGCGCACCATTCTGCAGTCATATGATACCACATTTACTAACCAGGAGGGGGTGGTGGTGGCCACAGCGCGCGCTTTTGGGGTACGTGCCGAGCGCGACACGGCCCGCGAGCAGGGCAAGTATCGGGGGATCGAGCGCGCCCGCTACACCCCGGAAGAGATCGCTCGCATCGAGGCCGATTACGACGCCGAGGTGGTGCGCGGCGCCACGCCGCGCTACTGGGAAGACGTACGCGTTGGCGAGGAGCTGACGCCGGTGGTGAAAGGGGCCGCTCACCGTGACCGACATCATTGCCTGGCTCATCGGCTGGGGCGGGCTGTTTAACCGCGCCCACCGCCTGGCCCTGGCGTATCGCCGCCGCCACCCCGCCGCGGCTGTTGTCGATGCCTACGGCGTGCCCGACGTGCCGGAGCGCGTGCACTGGGATTCTGACTTCGCCCGCGAAGTGGGCGTTCCCGGCGCCTACGACTACGGGCCGCAGCGGGTTTCCTGGTTTGGCCACTTGATGACCAACTGGATCGGCGACGACGGCTTCCTGCGCGTGCTCGACGTGCAGGTGCGCCGCTTCAACCTGGTGGGCGACACCACCTGGATCCGCGGGGTGGTCACCGACAAGTTCACGCGTCAGGGCAAGTTCCTGGTGGCCTGTGACTTGTGGGCGGAGAACCAGCGGGGCGAAATTACCGCCCAGGGTAAAGCCGAGGCCGAGCTTCCCAGCCGCCACGGCTGATGACTCGTACGCAAGGAGAAAGGGATGGCTTACCAGTTTGCTCGCTACGAGAAAAAAGGGCGCATCGCCATTGTCACAATTAACCGCCCGGAGCGCATGAACGCCCTGCACCCGCCGGCCAACTTCGAGCTGCACGAGATCTGGAACGACTTCGAGCGCGACCCCCGAGGTGTGGGTGGGCATTTTGACCGGCGCCGGGGACAAGGCCTTTTCTGCCGGCAACGACCTGAAATACACCGCCGAGCACGGCATGGGCGAGGTGCGCATGGCAGAAAGCGGTTTTGGCGGCCTCACCCACCGCACTACCTGCTGGAAGCCGATCATCGCCGCCGTCAACGGCTACGCCCTGGGAGGCGGCTTTGAGATGGCCTTGGCCTGTGACATTATTATTGCCGCCGAGCACGCCCGCCTGGGCCTGCCCGAGCCGCGCGTGGGCCTCATGGCCGGTGCCGGCGGCGTGCACCGCCTGCCGCGCATGATGCCGCACAAGATCGCCATGGGCTATATGCTCACCGGCCGCCACATGACGGCCCAGGAAGCGCACCGCTGGGGCATCGTTAACGAAGTGGTGCCCCTGGCCGAGCTCATGCCCACCGCGGAGCGCTGGGCCAACGAGATCCTGGAGTGCGCCCCGCTTTCCATTCGTGCCACCAAGCAAGCTGCACTTATGGGCCTGGGCTACCCCCTGGAGGTGGCCCTCCACCTCAACTACTCCGAGGTCCTCAAAATGCGGCGCTCCCAGGACACGGTGGAAGGCCCGCGCGCCTTTGCCGAAAAGCGCCCGCCGCGCTGGCAGGGCCGCTGAGGGAGGCAGGTCATGGCCGCGCTTCTTCTTCCCACCACGGTGGTGGGCAGCCACGCCTACCCGAGCTGGTTCTGGACGGCCCTTGAGGCCATCAAGCAGGGGCAGTACGGTATCACCGACACGCGCGAGACATTCAACGACGGCGTGCACATTGCCATTTTCGACCAGGAGCGCGCCGGCGTGGACATCATCACCGACGGCGAGATGCGCCGCTGGTACTTCGTGCAGAGCTTCTACCAGCGCATGCAAGGCCTGGAGCGCCAGCCCGACCTGCGCAAGGTAGGGGTCTATGGCTACGACATGCCGCCGCGCTACCGCCCCGTCGAGCGCATTACCGTCCCCGAGGGACTAGGCATCGTCGAGGAGTTCCAGTACGCCCGCCAGGTGACCCGCAAACCCCTCAAAGTCACCTGTCCCGGACCACTCACCCTGGGCATCCACATCCAGCTCCACGACACCACCGTATACAAGGACCGCCTGGAGCTGAGCTGGGAGTTCGTACCGGTGATCAACCGCGAGCTCAAGGCGCTGGTGGCGGCAGGGGCAGACTTCATCCAGATCGACGAGCCCTCTTACGCCATCATCCCCGGCAGCGCCCGCGACTACCTCGAGCTCTTCAACGCTGCCGTGGAGGGCGTGCAGGCCAAAATCGCCCTGCACATCTGCTTTGGCAACCTCGCCAGCCGGCCGCGCGGGCCGCGGCGCTACGCCCCGCTTTTCCCTGCTTTCCACGAGGCGCGGGCCGACCAGTTCGTTTTCGAGTTTGCCAATCGCGAGATGAAAGAAATCGAACGCGTCAAGGCGTTCTGCGGTGACCGAGAGCTCGGCCTGGGGGTGGTGGACGTCAAGTCCTTCTACGTCGAGCCGGCCGAAGAAATCGCCGCGCGTATCCGCGAAGCCCTGCAGTACATCGAGCCGGAGAAAGTCTACATCAACCCCGACTGCGGCTTCTTCCAGCTGCCGCGCTGGCTGGCGGTGCTCAAGCTGCAGCGCATGGTGGCCGCCGCCCAGCTGGTGCGCCGCGAGCTGGCCGGGTAAGGCGGTGCCGAGGGCGGGGTGGCGAGGCCGTGCGACTTGGCGTATAATGGGGCAAAACCCGCATGGCACCATGAGGAGGGCGTATGTTTGGTCTGGGGGTGCAAGAGCTCATCCTCATCTTCCTCATCATCATGGTGCTCTTTGGCGCCAAAAAGCTCCCGGAGATTGGCCGCGGCCTTGGCAAAGGCATCCGCGAGTTCAAGCGGGCCACAGAGCAGAGCGTTGAGGAAGAGGTGAAGGAAGAGCCCAAGAAAGTCGAGAGCAAAGTCGAAAGCAAAGAACAGGGCTAGACCTGAGACCGTGCCCGCCACCCTGCGCTGGGAGGAAACGCCTCCCGCTGCCCACGCCGTGGTGCTCGCCGCGGCACAGGCCCGGTATAACTTTATCGGCCATGCCCTGCAGCGGCTCTACGCCGTAGACGCCGGCGCCGTGCAGAGCGTTGGCGCGTCTTTGCTGGCCACGGGCGGAGCGATGGCCGTCTACCGGATGGCGGCCACCCTGGCCGAGGGTCAGACGCACTTCCTGATCTGTAAGCTTCCCCGCCGCCGCCTCAGGAACACGCTTGGCACACCGTCAGACGAAGAGGCGACCCTAGCACTGCTGGCCCGCCTTGCTGCCCTTGCCGAACGCCTGTCCCAGCGTGCCCCTGGCCTCTTTCCGCGCTGCGGCGGCCTATGGCACTGGCGCGACGCCAGCGGCGAGCCGTGTTGCCTGATGGTGGAGGAATTTGTCCCCGGCGTCTCGGTCGAGCGCCTCATCCTGCGTGCCGAGGAAGCCTGGCTGGCGGGCCGGCTCGACGCCGAGGCCTACCACCGCCGGCGCACGGCGCTGGCGCGCCTTGCGGTGGCCAGCTTTACCCGCCTCTGGGACGGCCTCGACCGCCGCCTGTTTACCGCCGACCCCAGCCCGTGGAACGTGCTGGTACGCCAGCCGGAGGCAGAGTGCCCCCAGGCCACCATCGTCGACTTGCATAGCCTGGTGGAAGGCGCCGAGCTGGGCGACGTGCTGCAGCGGCTCGCCGCCGTCTATGGCCTGCGGCCGGAGACGGTAGAGGAGGTGCTCCTTCCCGGGATTCTCGACGCTCTGGGGCCGGAGGCAGGACGCGCGCTGCTTTTGGCCGCTTTGCCCCGCCTGGAAGCCGAAGCCGCGCAGAGTCGCCGCCAGCTTGGCGTTGACTTGCAGCAGCCGCTGCTTGCCGCCATCCGGCGCTTAGAGTAATCCGCGCAGCGCCAGCCGCCAGCGCCGCGGCGGGAGCGACCTTGGAAGCGGCCAGGCGGAGCGGCCGCAAGCAGACCTCGTCGCGGCTTACAGGTAAGAAGGCAGCCGCGGCAGGCGCACGCGGCCTGCCGCCACTTCCGCCATGCGGGCTTCCACCTGGCGCAGCAGCCGCGCTCGCGCTTCCGGCAGCTTGCCGGCAAAGTCCGCAAGGGGGTTGGTGTGGTGGTCGGCGACGATTATGCCATGGGCCTCGGTGAGCTGCTGTAGCAGCGCGTGCAGCTCGTGCAGGAGGCCAAGCGGCGTCTGCACTTCGCGGTAGCGCCCCTGGGGCAGCTTGAGCACGAACCGCCCGGCGCGCGCGTCGAGACGGCTAAAAAGCGGCGCCCGCGGGTCGTAAGCCAAGGTGCGCAGGCGGATCCACTCTGGATCGACGCGGTTGAGCACGCGCGCCGTGCCCTGCACGTGCGCCTGCCAGCGCTCAATGCCCCCCAAGCCCAGCATGACGTAGAACGACAGCTCGATGCCGGCAGCGCGCACGCGCTGTCCTGCCTCGATCATCTCTGCCGCGCTGACGCCTTTAAGCACGTCGCGTAGGATGGTGTCGTCGCCCGATTCCAGGCCAATGTGCAGGCGCTGCAGCCCGGCTTGCCGCAGGCGCCGCAGCTCGCCGTCGCTTTTGGCCTGCACGCTCAGCGCCGTGGCGTAAGCGGTGATCCGCTCCACGGCAGGAAAGCAGGCGCGCACTTGGTGCAGTACCGCTTCCAAGGAGGCGGTGTCGAGCTCCAGGGCATCGCCGTCACCAAGGAACACCGTGCGCACTGGCTGCCGCTGCTGCAAGGCCAGCAGGGCAAGGTCCTGAGTGATTTCCTCCACGCTGCGCTGGCTAGAAGGGACGTCGCGGTAGAGGCCGCAGTAAGTGCAGCGGTTCCAGGCACAGCCCCGGGTCACGCGCAGAAGCACGCTATGGGCTTCGCTCGGCGGGCGCACGCTTACCGGTTCAGGGGCTAGGCCGCTGCCGGCAAGCGGGGGCAGGAGCATTCGGGACGGGTCGCGTTCCACGGTCACCTCACGGGTGGCAAGGATCTGGAGGCGCCGAGCTGCGGGACTCGGTACCGGCACGGGTTGACACGCTGCGGCGCAGGGCCTCGTCGGGCACCACTTGGTGCAAGCTGCGCGCCGGCTCGGTGTGGACGACGACGTCGGTGACGCCTTCTAGCGTCGAAAGCAGGCGCCGCTCCACTTCGCAGCCGATGTTGTGGGCTTCTTCGATGGGCAAGTGCGGATCGACGCCGATGTGCAAGTCGATGTAGACGGCGTCCTCCAGGCCGCGCGAGCGGATATTGTGGCATTCCCGCACGCCGGGCACGCTCAGGGCAATGGCCTCGATTTCCTCTGCCGGCAAGCGGGAGATGTCCATCAGGGTGTGCAGACTCTCGGAGAGGATGTGCCAGATAGCACGGCCGATCAGCCCAACGATAAAAAGAGCGGCAAAAACGTCGAAAAGGGGATAACCCAGGCGGATGGCCACCAGCGACAGCAGCACCGCCAGCGAGCCATAGACGTCGCTGTGGGTGTGATGGGCGTCGGCCACCAGCACGGCGCTTTTGAGCTCTTCGCCGCGCCGCCGCTCGTAAGTGGCCACGAGGTGGTTGATCACCATGCTGCTGACGATAACCACGAAGCTGAGCGGTCCCACCTCCGGAGCACTGCCCGTCCAGAAGCGCCGCACCGCCTCTTTGACGATCTCGTAGCAGGAGAGGACGAGCAGCATGCAGATGCCGACAGCGGCAAACGTTTCGTACTTGCGCCGCCCGTAAGGGTAGCGCGTGTCAGCGGGCTTGGCGGCAGCTTTGATGCTGATGAGGCCGATGATGTTGGAGGAACCGTCGAGCACCGAGTGAAAGCCGTCGGCAATGAGGCTCATGGTGCCGCTGACAAACCCCACCAGCAGCTTGGCCAGGGCCACGCTCCAGTTGGCCACCAGGGTGCCGAGCAACACGCGGCGCACGCGGGCCATCTTGAGCTGGTGTCGCGTCTGCAGCACGGCAGGTCTCCCTCCTGGACTCGCATACCTTAGCGTACCTCATCGCCGCTGACAAGCCGCACGCCGCAAGGGCCGCTAGAGCCGCGCCCCAGCGTGTGCTATGATGAAAACGATATTCTGCTTTGCCAGTATAGCCTTCCAGAACGCGTGGTGCACACGGAGAACAGGAGAGCGGCGATGACCTTTCCCAACCTCAAGCCGGGGCTGAGCGCCGAAGTGAGCGCCGTGGTCGATGACAGCATGGTGGTCAAGCACGTGGGCGGCGAGGGGGTGCTGTCGACGCCGTCGATGATTTCCATGATGGAGCGCGCCGGCATCGAAGCGGTCCAGGCCGCCTTGCCCGAAGGCCATACCACGGTGGGATTTGAGGTAAACGTCAAGCACTTTGCCCCCACGCCCAAGGGCAAGCGGGTGACGGCGCGGGCCGAGCTGCTCGAAGTCGACGGCCGCAAGCTGCGCTTCAAAGTCGAGGCCTTCGACGAGGAAAAGAAAATCGGCGAAGGTACCCACCGCCGCGCCGTGGTACAGATCGGCAAGCACGGGCAGTAACCGTGGAGCAAGTGCTCAGAGAGGCTCTGCAGCGCCACCGGCCGCGACGCCTGCAGGTGCCGGGACGGCGCCTGGCTGCCGTCCTCGTGCCCCTGTACCGACAAGGCGACGGCTATGGGGTGGTATTTGTCAAGCGCTCGCAGACCGTGCTGCACCACCGCGGCCAGATTGCCTTTCCCGGGGGCGGCCACGAGGCGGGCGATGCCTCGCTACTGCACACCGCCTTGCGGGAGAGCGCCGAAGAAATCGGCTTGCAGCCGGCCGACGTGCAGGTGCTAGGGGCACTTGACGACTTGCTCACCAACAGCAGCAACTACCTGGTGCGGCCCTTTGTGGGGCTGATTCCCTATCCCTACCCCTTCACCCTCGACCGGCGCGAGACGGCCACCCTGCTCGAAGTGCCCCTTGCCTGGCTGCAGCGCCACAACCCGCCTCGCGAGGAGGAGCGCCTTTACGAAGGCCGCTTGGTGCGCAGCTACTTTTTCGACTACCACGGACACCTGATCTGGGGGGCAACGGCGAAGATTGTCAAGCAGTTACTCGAAGTCCTCGGGGGGCGGGTCTCTTGAGCTCTCCAGCCGCGGCGCTTCTCGCTGCCGCGGCTGGAGAACCGCCGCTAGCGTTTGGTGACCCTGGTGGCCTGCAGACCCTTGGGGCCACGGACGACGTCGTACTCGACTTCCTGACCTTCTTCCAGGGTCTTGAAGCCATCACCCTCGATCACCGAAAAGTGGACAAACACGTCTTCCCCACCGGGCTGCTCGATAAAGCCATATCCCTTCTTGTTATTGAACCACTTGACCCTACCGACGGCCATATACCTCCTCCTTCCTTTCGGGCCTGGTGAGGAAGCCCACTGCCTCCACCCGTTCCCAGGACAGCCGAACACGTGCAGACCTCCCAGCAACCGAACCCCCCGACGGCGCGGTGCGGCGCTCCGTCTGGGCCGGCCCGGTTGCAAGCCGGCCGTCTTTTACCAAAGCCCGCTCCGGCTGTCAAGGGATTTCTCATCTGCCTTCCGCTCCCCTGCCAGAGCCCTTTCCCGGTGCCTTGCCCACGGCCACCTGCAAGACGCTTCCCCCGGGCGCTGGCGCCTGGGCCTGCCTTGAAGTGTCACGTTTCTTGGCTCTCGCGGCGTCAAAAGTCTGACGAAACCGGGCCGCGCCGTGCCAGCCCTGGACGGCCCGCTTTGCCGTGCGAGGTAGGGAGCTGCAGGCACGGATGTTGCTAGAGCGAGGCGGCAAGGAGGAACCATGCCAGAGGAGGGAGTGGTGTTGCAGCCTATTTCTGGGCGCGCTGAGCAGCCTGCCGCGGGTCGGCGGGCGCCGCTGGCCCTGTTTGTCTTGCTGCTGGCGCTCTGGGTGGTGCTGTCAGGAAAGCTGGACGTCTTTCACCTGGCCCTTGGCGTGGGCAGTGCCTGGGGCATTGCCTTGGGCACGCGCCGCTTGCTGCTTTCGCCCCCGGCGCTAGGGCCGGCGGCGCTGCACCCTTTTGCCGCACTTCCCTGGGGCCGCCTGCTGGCTTACGTGCCCTGGCTCGCCTGGCAGATCGTGCTTTCCAGCCTGCAGGTGGCCTGGGTGGTCCTCCACCCGCGGCTGCCGATTTGCCCGCGGGTGGTGCGCTTTCGCGCTCCGCTGCCCCATCCCTTGGCCCAGCTCGTTCTGGCCACCTCGATCACCCTGACGCCGGGCACGGTGACCCTGGACGTGCACGGGGACACCTTCACCGTGCATGCCCTCACCGCCATGCAGGCAGAGGGACTGGCGCCGGCCACAGGCGAAGGGGAGATGCCGCGGCGGGTGCGGGCGCTGTTTGCGCCTTGCGGTGATGCAGGAGGTGCCTGATGGGGTCCCTTGGCTCTGGCGTGGCCCTGGCCCTCACCGGCGCCATGGTGCTGTCGCTCTACCGGGTGCTGCGCGGCCCCACGGTGTTTGACCGCCTCACCGGCCTGGGGCTGCTGGGTACCAAAACCCTCCTCTTGCTCCTCGTTGTAGGGGCGCTCATGCACCGGCTGGCGTTCTTCGTCGACATCGCCCTCGCTTACGCCCTCCTGAGCTTCCTGGGCGCGCTGGTGCTGGCCAAGTACTTCGAGCGCAAAGAAGGGGAGCCGCTATGAAGCTCATCGCCGGTGGTCTCTTGCTGTGTGGCCTGGGGTTCATCCTCGCCGGGGTGGTGGGGGTGGTGCGGCTGCCCGACTTCTACACGCGGCTGCACGCCATGGGCAAGTGCGACACCCTGGGAGTGGCGCTGGTGGTCGTGGCGCTGGCGCTCGAACAGGGTATCTCCTTGCTCAGCGCCAAACTCCTGCTCATCTCGGTGTTTATCGCCTTGGCCAACCCTACGGCTACCCACGCTCTGGGGCGAGCGGCGCTGCGGGCGGGGCTTTGCCCCTGGCAAGGAGAGGGAGAAAAGGCATGATGGAACCTCTGGCGACCGTGTTTCTGGTGCTTCTTGTCGCCTGCGGCGTGGCGGCGATGGCGGTCTCTGACTTGCTGGCCGCGGTGGTCGTCTTTGGCGCCTTTAGCTTCTTCTCAGCCCTCTACTTTGCCACTCTCGGGGCCCTCGACGTGGCTTTCACCGAGGCCGTAGTCGGGGCGGCGATGAGCGCCGTGTTCGTGGTCACCGCCGTGTTTCACACCACGCGGAGGACGAAGGCATGAAGGGGCTTGCTGGTCCAGCCCTGGCCCTGGTGGGGATGCTCTTGGTGGTGGCGGCGCAGGGGCTGCCGGCGGTGGGCGACGCCACGGCACCGGCGGCGCGGCACGTGGCGCCGCGCTACATCGAGCGCAGCCACGCCGAGACGGGAACGCCCAACTTCGTCACCGCCGTGCTTGCCGACTACCGCGGCTACGACACCCTGGGCGAAACCACGGTGATTTTCACCGCCGGCCTGGCTTGCTTCTTGCTCCTTGGCGAGGGAAAAACGCGATGAGGGCGCCCTTTGGCAGTCCGGTGCTCGATGCGGCCTGCCGCCTGCTGGTGCCGTTTCTCCTCCTCTTTGCCCTCTACGTCCTGGTGCACGGCCACGACAGCCCAGGCGGTGGCTTTCAGAGTGGCACCCTGCTTGCTGGCGCCGTGATCCTCGTGCGGCTGGTGCGCGGCCACCCTGGCGGCTGGGGGCTCGAACGCCGCGCCGCCCTGGGGCTGGCCTGCGGCGGGGTGGGCCTTTATGCCGCCATTGGTCTGGCCAGCCTCGTCTTTGGCGGCCACTACCTCGACTATAGCGCCCTGCCCCTGCCGCTGGCGGCGGCCAGCCGCCGGGCGCTGGGCATCCTGGGCATCGAGGTAGGGGTCACTCTGGGCGTCACTGGGGTGCTGGTGCTGATTTTCGATGCCCTGGTGGCGTGGGAAGGGGAGGAAGCTTAGTGCTGGCGCTGTTTTCCCATCTCAACTACTGGCTGGCAGCGCTGCTGCTGCTTACCGGCTTGCACGGCATGCTGCTGCGCCCGCACCTGGTCAAGAAGCTCATGGCCATGAACCTCATGCAGGTGGCGGTGATCGTCTTTTTCATTTCTCTGGCCGCAAAAGCAGGCGGCGTGCCGCCCATTGCCCTGGAGGCGGCGCACCTGCCCGCCTCGGCCTACGTCAACCCGCTGCCCCATGCCCTCATGCTCACCGCCATCGTGGTGAGCCTCAGCACCACCGGCGTGGCCCTGGCGCTTCTCCTGCGCATTTACCGCCGCTGCGGCACCCTGGAAGAGCCTGAGATCCTGGAAAGCCTGCACGAATGAGCGCCCATCTGCCTGTTCTCCTCGTTGTCGTGCCACTGCTGACCGCTGTTCTTGCACCGCTGCTGGCCCTGGCCTGGGAACGCCTGGCGCGCCTCGCGGCCCTGGGGGCACTTGGCGCCACTTTTCTGATCGCCGTGGCCGCGCTGTGGCGCGTGTTGTCCCGCGGCCGCTGGCACTACGCGCTGGGAGGCTGGGCGCCGCCCTGGGGCATCGAGTACGTCATCGATCCCCTGGCTGGCGGCATGGCCACCCTCATTGCCGCCATGGCCCTTCTGGTGGCGGTGTATGCCGGCCCACCACTGCGCGCCTGGCCGGCGCGACGCGCGGCCCTCTTCCACAGTCTCTTTCTGCTTCTCACCGCCGGGCTGCTGGGCATGGTGGTCACCGGCGACGTCTTCAACCTCTACGTGTTTCTCGAGATCTCCTCTCTGGCTGCCTATGCCCTGCTGGCCTGCGGCGGCCTGCGGGCCACGGTGGCGACGTTTCGCTATCTGCTCGTGGGAACCACCGCCGCCACCTTTTACCTCCTGGGGATCGGCTACCTCTACGCCCTGACCGGCACCTTGAACATGGCCGACCTCGCCGCGCGGCTGCCGGCCGTGGCTTCCAGCGGCGTGTTCCTCGTTGCCGTGTGCTTTCTTGCCGTGGGGTTGGCCATCAAAATGGCCCTCTTTCCCCTGCACGGCTGGCTGCCAGACGCCTACACCTATGCACCCCCTGTGGTGATTGGCTTTATCGCCGCGGTAATGGCCAAAGTGAGCGCTTACGCCCTGCTGCGCCTTTTTTACTTCGTGCTTCCCCTCCCCGGGGCGGCCGCCCACGTGTTGGCGTTTCTTGGCGGGGGCAGCGGCACTGGCCGTGGTGGCGGGCTCGCTGCTGGCCCTGGCGCAGCGGGATGTGCGGCGCATGCTGGCTTATTCCAGCGTCGGCCAGATGGGCTACATTGTCCTGGGCCTCTCCCTGGGCAACGCGGCTGCGCTCACCGGGGCTTTGCTGCACGTCTTTGCCCACGCGGTGATGAAAGGCTGCCTGTTTCTGGTGGCCGGCGGCGTGCAGTGGCGCAGCGGCGACTGCCGCCTCGAGGCGTTTCTCGGCCTGAGCCGCCGCCTACCCCTGAGCACGGCCGCCTTTGTGGTGGCAGCACTGTCAATGGTCGGCCTGCCGCCCACCGCCGGGTTTTTCAGCAAGTGGTACCTGCTCTTGGGCGCCGTGCAGGCCCGGGCCTGGCCGGCGGTAGGCGCGCTCGTCCTCAGCAGCCTGCTTGGCGCCGTCTATTTCTTCCGCCTGGTGGAGTACGCGTACTTGCGGCCAGCGCCAGAGACCTTGCAACGCCGGGAACTGCCGGTGCCGATGCTGGCCCCCATTGCCGTGCTGGCGGCGAGCCTGCTGCTGCTGGGGCTGCTGCACCAGAGCGCGCTGGTGCCGCTCATCCAGCGCGCCTTGCCGGAGGTGCTCTAGATGCGGACCGTGCTGGCACAGCGACCGCTGCTGGCAGTGCTCGTCTCCCTGGTGGCGGCAGGGCTCATCCTCCTTAGCCACCGGCGCCCCCGCCTCCGGGAGAGCTGGACGTTTCTGGCAGCCGCGCTCAAGTTCCTCCTCGTTCTCTCGATGCTGCCTGCCGTGCAGCGAGGCGAGGTGGTTGCCAGCGCGCCGCTTGTCCTTTACCCCGGGCTGGCGCTGCACTTGCGTGCCGATGCCCTGGGGACGGTTTTTGCCTTGCTGGCTTCGGCGCTTTGGCTGCTCACCTCGCTTTACTCGGTGGGCTACCTGCGCGCTGGGCACGCCAGGCACCAGACTGGCTATTTTGCCTGCTTTGCCGTGTGCCTGGCGGCCACCATGGGCATCGCCTTTGCCGCCAACTTGCTGACTTTCTTTGTCTTTTACGAGCTGCTCACCCTGGCGACTTATCCCCTGGTCGCGCACGAGCGCACCGCCGAGGCCCTGGCGGCTGGCCGCCGCTACCTGGCCTACACCCTGGGGGGCGGGCAGCTTTTGCTGGTGGCTGTGGTGGGGATCACCCTGCTGGCGCCGGGGGCCGAGTTCCAGCCCGGCGGCTTCCTGGCCGGCCGGGCGCCACGCGGGGTGCTGGCCCTCCTGCTGGGGCTGGCCCTAGCCGGGGTGGGGGTGAAAGCGGCCCTCATGCCCCTGCACGGCTGGCTGCCGGCGGCCATGGTGGCTCCTACGCCGGTTAGCGCCTTGCTACACGCCGTGGCGGTGGTAAAAGCGGGCGTTTTCGGCTGCCTGCGCCTTGCCCACTACGTCTTTGGTGCCTCGCTGCTGCGGGAGCTGCACGCCGACGTGTGGCTTGCCGGGGCGGCCGCGCTGACCATCCTCCTGGGCTCGCTGCGCGCTCTGGGGGAGAGCAACCTGAAGCGGCGGCTGGCTTATTCCACCGTCAGCCAGCTTTCTTACATCGTCCTGGGCGCGGCGCTGAGCACCCCCGCTGCCCTGGCCGGAGCGGTGTTTCACATCGCGGCCCATGGCCTGCTGAAAATCACCCTCTTTTTCTGCGCCGGTGCCGTTTACGTGCGCACGCACCAGCTCGACATTGCGCAGCTGGCCGGGCTAGGGCGGCAGATGCCCATCACGTTTGGCGCCTTTGCCCTGGGGGCGCTGGGGCTGGCTGGTACGCCCCTGTTGGCCGGGTTTGTGAGCAAGTGGAACCTGGGACTGGGCGCCTTGCAGGCCGGCCATGCCGTCTTCTTGGGCGTGCTGGTGGCCAGCGGCCTGCTTAACTTTGCTTACTTTTTCCCTATCGTCTACAGCGCCTTTTTTAGCCCGGCGCCAGCGCCCGGGCGCTGGCGCGAAGTCAGCCCGGCGTTGTGGCTGCCCCTTGCCACCACCGCCTTGCTCGCCGTGGTGTTGGGGCTCTTTCCCAACGCCGGCGGCGCGCTGTATCGCCTTTCCTGGCAAGTGGCCGAGCGCGCCCTGAGCACGGCGGGGCCCTTGCTGGCCGGAGGGGGGCCATGAGGCGCTGGCTGGTCTTCTCTTTCCTGGCGGCCCTGGTGGCCGCCGAGCGCTTTGTCCACGCCCATCACCCCTTTTGGTGGCAGGCGCTGCCTGCGTTTGCGCTCGTGTACGGCCTTGCCGGCAGCGTGGTGCTGATTTACACCGCGGCGGGGCTGGGGCACGGCTGGCTGCAGCGCCGCGAAGACTACTACGGAGACGACGCCTCGTGAACGGACTTCACCCGGCACTGCTGCTTTTTCTCACCGCCTTGCTGGCGGCTTGCCCCCGCCCTCGCCTGCGGCAAGTGGGGCTGCTCGCCGGGACGCTGCTTGCCTTGCTGGCCGTGCTGCGCCTTGCCGGCGATGCCCGGTGGTCCCTAGCGCTTTCGGGATACACGGTCGAGTTGCTGCGCGTCGACGCCCTGAGCCGCGTCTTTGGCCTCATTTTCGCCCTCATCACCGTGCTGGGGATACTCTATGCCTTGCACGCGCCACGGCGCGGCGAGCAGGCGGCGGCACTGGTCTATGCGGGTGCCGCCCTGGGCGTGGTCTTTGCCGGCGATTGGCTGTCGCTGTTTGTGTTTTGGGAGCTGATGGCGGTCGCTTCTCTCTTTGTGGTCTGGTGTGGCGGCACGCCGCGCTCCCGGGCGGCGGGGTTTCGCTACCTGCTGGTCCATGCTGCTGGCGGCTCGCTGCTGCTGTGTGGCATTTTGCTGCACCTGGCGGCCGGACACCCCCTGGCGCTTGAGGCCCTGGGCCGCGCGGGCGAGACGGAAGCCGCTTTCTGGCTGATCCTGCTTGGCGTCGCCGTCAACGCCGCCGTGCCGCCGTTGCACGCCTGGCTCCCCGACGCCTATCCCGAAGCCTCGGTCAGCGGCAGCGTCTTTCTCAGTGCCTTTACCACCAAAGCCGCCGTGTACGTGCTGGCGCGGCTTTTTGCCGGCGCCGAGGTGCTGGTGTGGGCCGGGACCGTCATGGCCCTCTACGGGGTTGTCTTTGCCTTGCTAGAAAAAGACATGCGGCGCCTGCTCGCCTATCACATCGTCAGCCAGGTGGGCTACATGGTCACCGGGGTGGGGCTGGGCACCGCTTTGGCCCTCAGCGGCGCAGTGGCACACGCCTTCTGCCACATTCTCTACAAAGCGCTGCTGTTTATGGCCACCGGCGCCGTGCTGTACGCCACCGGCCGGCGCCGCCTCACCGAGCTGGGCGGACTGGGCCGCCACCTGCCGCTGGTGGCGCTGCTGTACCTGGTGGGGGCGCTGTCGATTTCCGGAGCGCCCCTTTTCAACGGTTTTATCAGCAAGTCGATGGTCATTGCGGCCGCCACCGAGGCCCACCGCCCGCTGGTGAGCTTGCTGCTCGAGCTGGCCAGCGTGGGCACGTTTCTCAGCGTCGGCCTGAAGCTGCCCTACCTGGCCTTTGCCGGCCCCGACCGCTCCTGGCAGCTGCGGCCGGTGCCTGCTTCCATGCTGCTGGCCATGGGGGCTGCTGCCTTGCTGTGTCTGGCGCTGGGGCTCTTTCCTGGCTGGCTCTACGCCCGCCTGCCCTTTGCCGCTTCGTATCATCCCTATAGCGCCGCACACGTCGTTTCCACCCTGCAGCTGCTGGGGGGAACGGCCCTGGGCTTCTGGCTCTGCCGCGCCAAGCTGCACGGGACGCCGGCCATCACCCTTGACACCGACTGGTGGTACCGCAAGCTGCTGCCCCCGGCGAGCCGCTGGCTCATCGCCACAGCACGGCAGGCGGGGGAAGCCTGGCAGCGCTGCGGCGAGGCTTTACTGGCCTGGGGCCAGAACCCGGCTCTGGTAGGAGAACGGCTCCGCCGCTGGCAGCAGGGTGCCGCGAAAACAGACCAGGCTCGCCTCTCCCTTGGCCTGCCCGTGCTGTGGGTCGTGCTCGTCTTTGCCGGCGTCGCCCTGTACACGGCCATCGCCGGCTGAAGCGCCTCTCCCTTGCTTGCCCAGGGCGCGGCGCGTAAACTGTCAGCAAAACCGCTGCCCGAGGGAGGAGGCTGGCCAATGGCGACAGCCGAAGCGCAGGTGCTTGCCGCGCTTGAGCGCATCGGTGTTCCCTATGAGCTCATTCCCATCGACCCGGCTTACGCCGACACTGCTGCCTTTTGCGCGCACTACGGCTATCCCCTGGCGCATTCTTGCAACACGATCATCGTGGCCTCCACGCGCGGGCCCAAAAAGTACGCTGCCTGTGTCGTCCTGGCCACCACGCGGCTTGACGTCAACCGGCGCGTGCGCCGGCTCTTGGGGGTTCCCAAGGCCTCATTTGCTTCGGCCGAGGAGATGACAGCGCTCACCGGCATGCACGTGGGCGGCGTCACGCCCTTGGCCTTGCCTCCCGAGCTGCCGCTTTACGTCGACCAGCGCATTATGGATCTTCCCTGGATCATCCTCGGCGGCGGCGGCCGCTCGCTAAAGATCAAGACCGTCCCCGCTATTTTCCCGGCCCTGGGGGCAGAAATCGTCGCCGACTTGGCCATTGCCTGAGCGGCTTGCCTGCCGGCTTGCCGCTGCCGCGCCCTTTGCGTATGCTGTGCTTGATGGAGTTGGAGTGCCCGCCTTGGGAAAGGAGTGCATCCCATGAACATCCTTGCCATCAGCGACTTGCACGAGGAATTTGACTACCTGCACCGGCTCCCCGAAGTGGTGCAGGAGGCCGGGATCGAGGCCGTGGTCTTTACCGGCAACATCCTGCGCGCCGAGGCGCGGCGCGCCGAGTGGGAACGGGCGCAGGCCGAAAGGCGGGCCCCTGACTTGACGCGGCCGGAGATCTTGCGCGAGCGCGACGACGACGCGCAGTCGCTGCTGCGGTTTTTCGAGTTCCTCAATCGCCTCGAGGTCCCGGTGTTTATCATCCCGGGGGAGAACGACGCGCCGGAGCGCTTTTTCCTGCAAGCGGCTTTCAACGCCGAAATCGTGGCCCCGCACGTGCACATGGTACACCGCAGCTTTGCGCCGCTGGGCCGGGGGTACGTCGTCGCCGGCTTTGGCGGGGAGATTACCGAGAACGAGCGCGAGTACGAGTGCGTTCTTGCGCTACCCAGGCGTGGGAGGCCACGTTCGCGCTCGATTTCCTGCGCCACCTCGAGGGGGAAAAGTTGCTGCTCTTCCATACCCCGCCGGCCGGCGTCTTTGAGGGAGAAGCGGAGCCGGGTGGCCACGAAGCGGTCAGCCACCTCATCAAAACCTACGACCCGCGCTTTGCTTTTTGCTCGCGCCAGGGCGGCCAGAAGGGCCGGCTGCTGGTGGGCAACACCTTGGTGGTGTGTCCGGGCCAGCTGCGGCAGGGCGACTACGCCATCCTCGACACGCGCGAGCGCCGCGTGGCGTTTGGGGACCTGCGCTAGGACGCACAGCACGGGGGAAGCACCATGGCAGAGAAACGCTGGGCGCTGTCGGTTCCTCTGGAGGGGTTTGGCCTTGCCGAGCACGTCGAGCTTGCCCAGGAAGCCGAGCGCCTCGGCTACCGCGATGCCTGGTCGCTGGAAGTCGACGGCGTGGATGGCTTTTCGCCCTTGGCGGTGGTGGCCCTGGCCTCGCGGCTGCGGGTGGGCACGGCGATTGTCAACGCCTTCACGCGCGGGCCGGCCACTCTGGCGATGTGCGCGGCCGGCCTCGCCGAGCTTGCCCCCGGGCGCTTCTGTCTGGGCATCGGCGCCGGCTCGCAGCCCATTGTCGAAGCCTGGAACGGCGGCACCTTCCGGCGCCCGGCGACGCGGGTGCGCGAGATGGTGCAGTTTCTGCGCCGTGCCCTCAGCGGCGAGCGCGTCGTTTTTGCTGGCGAGACGCTCCGTGTCAGCGGCTTTCGCCTCACGCGGCCGCCGGCTGCGCCGGTGCCCATTTACGTGGCGGCGTTGCGGCCGGGGATGCTGCGGGTGGCCGGCGAGGTGGGAGACGGGGCGATCCTCAACTGGCTCTCGGTGGCCGATGTTCCCAAATCCGTGCAGGTGGTGCGGGCGGCCGCAGCCCAGGCAGGGCGTGACCCCAACGGCATCGAGATCGCGGCGCGCCTGATGGTGAGCGCCGACCCACCAAGCCCCGAAGCCGAACAGTTCCTGCGCCGCCACTGTGCCGCCTACCTCAACGTGCCCGTCTACCGGGCGTTTCAGGAGTGGCTTGGCCGCGGTGCTGCTCTTGCCCCCATGTGGCAGGCGTGGGACCGCGGGGACCGCCGGGCCGCGGTGGCGGCCATCCCTGCGGCCGTGCTCGACGAGCTTATCCTGCGCGGCTCGCTGGCCGACATCCGGGACCACGTGCGCCGCTACCTGGAAGCGGGGGTGGATACGGCGTTTCTCCACCTGCTGACTGCCGAAACCGACCCGCAGCGCAAGCGAGAGCGCCTGCGCCAGGCGGTGCGCGCCCTGGCACCCACGGCTTAGGGGCAGGCGCAAGTGGGCAGCCGATTTTGCCGATAAGGAAGGCACGGGGTCTCCCTCTGGCGTGAGGAAGCCTGCATGGAGCCAGAATACCTGCCCGCTGACCGCCGCTTGCGCGCCCGCGTGCTGGCTGGCGCCCTGGGCGTGCTGGCACTGGTGGCGCTGGGGATGCCGCGCTTCACGGCGTGGCTGCGTGCCTTCCTGCAGCAGGCAGAGGTCGACACGGTCCTCCTGCTGCTCGAACTCGCTTTCGCGACCTCCCTTTTGGGCTTTGTCTTATGTGGCGTGGCGTGCCTGCGCCTGGGCCGCCGCGTGCTTGCCCACGCCTGCTTCCCGCCGCCTGGCCTGCGGGTGCTGCGCCCGACGCGCGTGGTGCGGGGCGCAGCGGCCCGCCGCTGGGGGTACACGCTGGTGGCGGTGGCCGTCGTCTTCCTGCTTGGCAGTGCCGCCTGCCTGTGGTACGTTCATCAAACGATTTGGCGCTTTTCTCTCCTCTAAGGGTGCCCCGCGCATGCCGGTGCCCTACGCCGGGCCGCTGGAGGCGGTCTACCGCGTGCCGCAAGACGACCTTCTCAAGGCCCTGGAGCGCCTTGTGGAGTGAGGGTGTGACCGCCGTCAAAGTGGGCTGCTGCGGCTTCCCGGTGGCCCGGCACGAGTACTTTCGGCTCTTTGACCTAGTTGAAGTGCAGCAGACCTTTTATCAGCCGCCGCGGCTCGAGACGGTGCGGCGCTGGCGCGAGACCGCGCCGCCGGGCTTCACGTTTACCCTCAAGGCCTGGCAGCTGATTACCCACCCGCCGAGCAGCCCCACTTACCGCCGCCTGCGCCAGCCCCTGCCGCCGCAGGCCCGCAACGCCTACGGCCACTTTCGCCCCACGCCGGAGGTGTTTGCCGCCTGGACGCGCACGCTTGAGATTGCCCGCGCCCTGGCAGCGCCGCTAGTGGTGCTGCAGTGCCCGGCCAGCCTGCGCCCCAGTGCCGAAAACGTCGCCAACCTGCGTGCTTTTTTTACCCGCATCCCTCGCGATGACCTGCGGCTGGCCTGGGAGCCGCGGGGCGCCTGGCCGCCCTCGCTGGTGGCGCAGCTGTGCCAGGAGCTCGACCTCATCCACTGCGTCGACCCATTCAAGGACGCGCCGCAGCATGGCGAGATCTACTACTTCCGCCTGCACGGCCGCACCGGCTACGACTACCGCTATAGCGACGCCGAGCTGCAGGCCGTGCTGGCGCAGGTGGGGAAGCGGCCGGCGTTTGTGCTGTTTAACAACAAGGCGATGCTCGACGACGCCCTGCGCTGCAAGCGCCTGCTCGCTACGCTGTCCTAAGCAGGCTCAGAGCAGCGCCAGGAGCTCGTCGAGAGCGGCGTCTGCTGCTGCGGCCTGCAAGCGCTCCGCGATGCGGGCCAGCTCCTGCCGCGTGCCAAAAGGAAAGCTCACTTGGTACTGCTGCCCTTCAAAGTACGGCGGCGGGCGCAGGCTCACCTGCGGCGGCAGCCGCAGGCGGCGCAGGGCCTCGCGAAAGCGCTGCTCGTGGGCACTTAGCTGCGGATAGCGCGCCTCATAGAGCAGGCGGCGCACCCGCTCCAGCTTCTGCGGCCCGTCAAGCCCCGCTTCGGCCAGCACCGCCGTCACCCCGAGCCGCTGCAGGAGCGCCGCGGCGCTGCACCGCTCGCGCCGGCAGATCTCGTCGATGAAGGTGGCCAGCTCGCGCGCCCGGCTGCTGCTGAGCTTAAGCCCGGTAAACAGCGCCAGCAACGCCTCGCGGTCCGCGCCCTGGTGGCGGCCGATCCACAGCGCCGCCTCTAGCGGCAGAGCGCCTTCTACCACCGCTGCCGGCAGCGGCTCTTCGAGGGCCGCCAGGGTGCAGTAAGCCTCCACCGTGTCGCGGCGCGGCGGCAGAGTGAGCAAAGGGCAGACCTCCTCTGCCAGCCGTCCCGGGCTGTAGCCAAAAGCGTCGCGTAGGCGGCGCAAGATTCTCCCTTTTTCCACCGCATTGAAGGCGCGCGTGCCCAGGTTGTCGTGCACGGCCAGCCACAGCGCTTCCTCCTCGGAAAGCGCTTGGTGCACCAGCGCCGGCACCTGTTGCCGTCCCGTCTGCTGGCAGGCCAAAAGGCGCTTGTAGCCGCACACCACTTGCAGCTGCGCCTTTCCGGGAAAGGCGCGCAAGTGCACTGGAGTGAGCACACCGGCGCGCGCCACCGAGCGCTCCAGCTCCTGAAGCGGGGGCCGGTAGGTAACGACAAAGGCGTGGTCGTCGAGGTCGATCTCGCTCAGCGCCACCGTGCGAAAAACCGGCCTCAGAGCCATAGGCCTGCTCCCCTGTGGGCGACTCCCTGGCCGCCGAGCTGCTGCCGGTAGTAAAGGGCCTTGGCGTGGTACCTCTGCCAGCGCGCTTGCTGCCCCCGCTTACAGGCCCCCTGGGCGACGATGGTGCACTTGCGCACCAGGTGCCAGAGCACGGCGCGGCGCTGCAGCGGCGTCAGGGGGTAGGCGAGGCACTTTTCCAGCGCGGCAATGCGGTACTGGTCGAGGACGGGGATGGTGCGCGACAGCTGGTCGCCGTGGCCGCCGCGCTTGACGATAAGCCGCTGCGGCACCAGGTACACCGGCGCGCGCAGGGTCAGCCGCAGCCAGAGGTCGTAATCCTCACAGGCCGGCAGGGTCTCGTTAAAACCCCCCAGCTGCTGCCACAGGCAGCGTCGCAGCAGCACCGACGAGGGGCTGATGACGCAGCGGGGCAGCGACTGGAAGAAGATCCAGCCGCTGAACTTGCGGTGCACCTGGCGGGGGTTGACGCGCACCCCGCAGCGGACCCAGATCTCGTCGGTGTAGCAAGCCGCCACCTGCGGGCGGCGCTGCAGCAGGGCCACCTGCGCGGCCAGCTTCTGCGGCAGCCAGAGGTCGTCGGAGTCGAGAAAGGCCAGCAGTTCTCCCCGCGCTGCCGCGGCCCCGCGGTTGCGCGCCGCGCTCACCCCGGCGTGCGCCTGCCGCAGGTACGTCAGCTGCGAGCCAAAAGCCTGCACCACCGCCGGGGTGTCGTCCTGCGAGCCGTCGTCAACCACGATGAGCTCCCAGTGGCGGTACGTCTGCGCCAGCACCGAAGCAATGGCCTCGCGCAGCATGGCAGCGCGGTTGTACGTGGGGATAACGACGCTGACCAGCGGCTCACCCATGGCAAGGGGCTTCAGCCGCCCTCCTGGGCCAGGCGGGCGCGGAAGCGGGCGTACGCGCTTACGTGGCGAAACGCCCGCGCCGCGCGGGCAAAGTTGTGGAAAGCAGGCACGCCCAGGGCGAGCAGCTCGCGGCGAAAGTCGACTTCTTCCTTCTCAAAGGGGGAAAAGCCCACCACGGCCAGCAGCGGCTTGTCGTCGTGCTGGCGCATCTCGGTCAAGCAGGAAAAGAGCCGCGCTTTGAAGTCAGGCCGCAGGGCCATGCGGCGCAGCAGGAAGGTGAGCGGCAAATCGACGACCACGGCGTCAACGTGGGGATCATCGCGCAGCACGCGCAGGATTTCTTCGAAGTTCTCGCCTGCCCAGTTCATGCCCATGTCGATCGGGTTCTGGTAGCTGCCGCCGATGATGTTGAAAAACGTGCGAAAGCGCGCGTAGGAGGCCTCGCTGAGAGGCGGAATCTCCAGCCCTTCTCTGGCAAAGGTGTCGGTGATCACCACCGAAGGGCCGCCGGTCATCGTCACCAGGCCCAGGCGGGTGCCGGGGGTGGGCTTGAGAAACTGCAGCGCCTTGATCGTATCCACCATTTCTTCCAGGCCATCGACCCCGATGGCCCCGGTCTGGCGCAGGAGGGCCCCCCACACTTCGTTGGACTGCGCCAGGGAGGCGGTGTGCGAGGCGGTGGCGCGGCGGCCGGCTTCGGTCTGGCCACCGCGCCAGATGAGCAGCGGCTTGCGCGGCGGGATGCGCTTGGCCACCTCGAAGAAACGCCGGCCGTCGCGCACGCCCTCGATGTACATGCCGATCACCGTGGTTTCGTCGTCCTGCAAGAGGTACTCGAGGTAATCGGGGCTGTCGAGCACCACCCCGTTGCCGTAGCTGATGACTTTGCTGCACTTGAGGCCCTGGCTGGCCCCGTAGAGGCTAAAGTTGATGGCGTGGGTGCCGCTTTGCGAGAGGAAGCCGACGTTGCCGGCCTCGCCGGCAGGCTGCTCCACGTGGTTGCGCAGCCCCACTTTGGGATGGTAAAGCCCCATGCAGTTGGGGCCGATGAGGGCGATGCCAGCGTCGCGCGCCATGGCGGCAAGGGTCTCTTGCAGCTGCCGCCCTTCTGCTTCACCGGTTTCGGCAAAGCCGGCGGTGAACAGGGCAACGCCGGCCACCCCTTTGGCGATGGCGTCTTGCAGCACCAGCGGCGTGGCCCGCCGCGGCACGGCCACCACGGCGAAGTCGACGGGCCCGGGAATGTCGGTAAGGCGCTTGTAGTTCTGGAAGCCCAGCGCCTCGATGCCGGGGATTTCCTTTTCGTCGATGTTGACCGAGTAGACCGGACCAGCAAAGGTGCTCAGGTTGCGCAGCCACATGTAGTCGTCGAGCCGGCGCGCGCCCACCACGGCCACGGCGCGCGGGTGCAGCGCCCGGTGCAGGTTCTCCAGCCGTCTGTCCACAGTGCCTCCTTGGTGCGTTGCTGAGAAAGGGCCTTACCGTGCATGGTAAAAGCCAGCCGGCGCCTTGTCAACGGCGTAGCCGTTGCCCGGCGTGTCACCGGGCAGTACAATGCCCCTGCCGTTGCTTGCGCTTGAAGCCAGTGTGGAGGACGACCATGAATGCACCGTTTGCCGATGCCTATCCAACGTTTGCGCAGCTGCCCGTGCGTGAAGGCGCCCCGGCGGGGTCGTCGTGGGGGGTGTTTGGCGACGACGACCAGGTGGGGACTCTGAATTTCATCACCGCCGAGCACGTCCTGGCTGCGGCGCGCCTGGTGCGCAAGGGGCGCGTCTTCAGCCTCAACTTGCCCCTTGACCTGCCCAACCCGCCGCTTTACGGCCGCCAGCCTTACCGCCACACCCTGCTCGTGCTGGGAGGCGGCCGCGCACGCGACGACTATCTCGACAACTTCTACTTGCAAGCCTCGAGCCAGTGGGACGCCCTCAGCCACATCTGCCACCTGCGCTATGGCTTTTACAACGGCGTGCGGCCGGAAGCCGTCACCGGCCGGCCAGGCAGCAAACTGGGCATCGAGCACTGGGCAGCGCGGGGCATCGCCGGCCGCGGCGTGCTGGTCGACGTGGCGCGCTACCTGGAAGCCCAGGGGCAGCCGCTCGACGCCCGGCAACGCGTGGCCATCGAGCCCGCCCTGCTCGATGCCGTCCTGCGGGCGCAGGGGGTAGAACTGCGCGGCGGCGACCTCCTGCTGGTGCGCACCGGCTGGCTGGCGCAGTACCTCAGCTGGTCGGCTGCCGAGCGCGCCGCGTACGACCCGGAAAAGGGCTGCCCCGGGCTCAGTGCCACCGAGGCCATGGCCGCTTACCTCTGGAACCACCGCGTGGCAGCAGTGGTGGCCGACAACCCGGGCGTAGAAGCCATGCCAGCGACGCGTGAAACCGGCGGCTTCCTCCACACCCGCCTCATTGCCCTGCTGGGCATGGCCTTGGGGGAGCTGTGGGACCTCGAGGCGCTGGCCGCCGACTGTGCCGCCGACGGCGTGTACGAGTGCTTGGTCACCGCGGCGCCCTTGCACCTGCGCGGTGGCGTGGGCTCGCCGGCCAACGCCCTGGCCTTGAAGTAACGCGCCTTGCGCCTGGCTGCCGCAAGGCGCAAGGCGGCAATACCCCTCGGCTAAAAATTCTTCATGTAGGGGATTGACTTTTTTGCTGCGCTCGAGTAGGCTGGCACCCCGCCAAAGGAGGACTCCCTACCCCTCTGCCAGAGGAGGAGCGACGTATGGCACCGAAACCGTGGCTGCGCTTAGGGGTTGCGGTGCTGGCGGTGGTTGCCGGCTTAGCCCTGCTGCAGCCGGCGCCGGCTAGCGCGGCACGCAAGCAGATCCTGCGCATTGCCCACAAGGAACCCGACACCCTCGATCCCCACAAGAGCATCCTGGGGCAGACGCAGGCGCTGGTACGCTTTATTTACCGCGGCCTAACCCGCTTTGCCATCAAAGACGGCAAGGTGACCACCGCCGAGGTGGAGCCGGACCTGGCCGAGAGCTGGACGGTTTCCGAAGACGGCACGGTGTGGACCTTCAAGCTGCGCAAAGGGGTCCAGTTCCACAAGGGCTTTGGCGAGCTCACCGCCGAAGACGTCAAGTACAGCTACGAGCGCCAGCTCCAGCGCGAAAAAGGCACCCGCTTTGCCAAGAACCTCGACGTGATCAAAGAGATCACCGTGGTCGATCCCTATACCGTGCGCATTACCCTCAAGGCCTACGACCCGGTCTTCTTGCTGCGCACGGTGGGCTACCAGCAGGGCTACATCATCAGCAAGAAGGCAGCCGAGCAGTACGGCGACCAGTTTGGCTGGAACCCGGTCGGCACCGGGCCGTTTTACTTCCACGAGCACCTGCCGCGCGAGAAAGTGGTCCTCAAAGCCCATAAGGACTATTACTTTGGCCGCCCGCAGATCGACGAAGTGCACTGGTTCGACGTGCCCGAAGATGCCACCAAGCTGATTGGCCTGGAAAAAGGGACGTTTGACATCATCGTGCCCAACACGGTGACGGCCGACGTCAAAGGCCAGGTAGAAAAAATGGGGGCGGTGCTCGACAAGCGCGGCCCTGGCGGCCAGTATCGCTTCTACATCAACTGGACCAAACCGCCTTTTAACGACATTCGCGTGCGCCGGGCCTTCATGCACGCCATCGACCGCCAGGCCATCGTCGACACCCTGTGGCCTGGGGGCTTGGCCAACCTGGCCATTAGCCCGGTGCCGCCTGGCTACTTTGGCCACATCCCGGTGGAGATGCCCGAGTACAACCCCGAGCTGGCCAAGAAGCTGCTGGCCGAAGCCGGCTATCCCAACGGCTTCAAGGTGGAGAACTACTTCATCACCAAGTCCTTTGCCTACCCCAAGATTATGGTGCTGGTGCAGGAGCAGCTCAAAAAAGTCGGCATTGACGTCCAGCTGCAGCTGGTGGAGCACCCCACCTACCACCGCAACATCCGCAAGAACTTGAACCCCTTCGTGCTCTACGGTGGCACGCGCCTCACCGACGCCGACGTCTGGCTGCACCTCTTTTTCCACTCTGGGGAAGCGCCCGACCCCGAAACCGGCAACATGGGCACCAACTTCGCCCACTACAACGGCATTGACGACCTGCTGGCGCAGGGGCGGCAAACGCGCGACCCGGAAAAGCGGGCCAAGCTGTACCACGAAGCGCAGCGGCGCATCATGCGCGATGCCGTCTGCCTGCCCATCGTGGACGTGCCCAACATGAGCGCCCGCAACCCCAAGCGGGTGAAGTCGCCGTTTGATCCCGAATACGGGGAGTTTGCTCTCCACTACTTCTACAACTACCCGGAGATGCTGACCCTGGTGCAGTAGTGTCAGAAAGGGGCCGGCGCTTCCTTTGGGGGGCGCCGGCCGCCGCAGGAGGGAAACGGAGCGATGTTGCAGTATATCGTCAGACGGCTGCTCATCGCCATTCCCATGCTTCTGGGGGCCATGAGCATCGTCTTTTTTGCCATGCGCATCCTGCCCGGCGATCCCTGCCTGGCCATGATGGGCGACGAGGCCACGCGCGCCGCCTTGCAGGACTGCATCCGCCAGCTGGGGCTGGATCGCCCGCTTCTCGTGCAGTACCTCGACTACCTGTGGAAGTCGCTGCAGCTGGACTTTGGCCGCTCGCTGCTTTTCAACTACACGGTGTCGAGCTACATCCTGCGCATGTTCCCCCACACCCTGCTGCTGGTGATTGCCAGCACGATCATCGCCTTGTGCATCGGCCTGCCCACCGGCATCATTTCCGCCCTTAACCGGCGCAACCCCCTGATTGACTATACCTCGCGCATCGTGGCCTTGATTGGCCTCTCCATGCCCGTTTTCTGGTTTGGCATTTTGCTGCTCATCGCCTTTTCGCTTTACTGGGACCTCTTTCCCCTCATCGGCGGCGGCGACCTCTCCACGGTGCTGGAGATGCTGGGGAATGGGGAAGTGTTCGAGTATCCTGAGGACTTTTTTGCCGCTGTGCTCGACGTGCTGCACCACCTGGTGCTGCCCGCCTTTGCCCTAGGCATCACCTTGGCGGCGACGGTAAGCCGGCTGTCGCGCTCGGCGATGCTGGAAGTGATCAGCCAGGACTACATCCGCACCGCGCGTTCCAAAGGCCTGCCCGAGCGGGTGGTGATTTACAAGCACGCCCTACGCAACATGATGATTCCCCTGCTCACCATCATCGGCCTCTTTGTGGCCATTGCCCTGACGGGGACGGTGCTTACCGAAACGGTGTTCAGCCGCCCCGGTCTGGGGAAGATGCTGGTGGATGCCATCGGCGCCCGCGACTATCCCCTGGCGCAGGGGGCAATTACCGTCTTCACCATGACCATCATCGTGGTCAACCTCATCGTCGACGTGCTCTATGCCGTGTTCGACCCGCGCATCACGTACCGGTAGGAGACGACAGCGATGGCGTTGACGGAGAAAAAGGCAGTCCAGGGCTTCCCGGCAGTCGGTATAGCGCAGCTCGAAGAGCGCTGGCGGCGCAGCTTGCGCGGCCGCAACCGGCGCAAGTACATTCCCATTGCCATTGGCATGCTGATGGTCCTCACCATGGTGGTGGTGGCTCTCCTGGCGCCGTACATCGCGCCGTTTAGTCCCTCGGCGCAGTACGCCGACTACGTGCTCAAGGCGCCGGGTGCCGGCGGCAAGCACCTGCTGGGCACCGACGAGTACGGCCGCGACTTGCTCAGCCGCATCATCTGGGGCACGCGCGTGTCCCTGCAAGTGGGGTTGGCCTCGGTCTGCGTCGGCTTTGTGCTCGGCGTGCCGCTGGGCATCATGGCCGGCTTCCTGCGCGGCAGCACGGAG
This sequence comes from Candidatus Tectimicrobiota bacterium, assembly GCA_026005175.1. Taxonomy (GTDB): domain Bacteria; phylum Tectomicrobia; class Entotheonellia; order Entotheonellales; family Entotheonellaceae; genus BPKO01. The sequence continues at coordinate 980,472 of BPKO01000001.1, read as the reverse complement.
GCGATGATCATGCGCTTTACCGACATGATGCTGGCCTTCCCTACCCTGCTGCTGGCGCTGATCATCGTTACCGCCCTGGGCGGCTCACTGATCAACGAGATCCTGGCCATCGGCGTTGCCCTCATGCCCAACTTCATCCGCCTGGCGCGCAGCCTGGCCCTCACCATCCGCGAAAACGACTACATCATGGCGGCGCGCGCCATCGGCGGCAGCCACTTGCGCATCATGCTGCGCCACGTCTTTCCCAACGCCGTCTCCACCCTGGTGGTTATCGCCACCCTTTATATCGCCACCGCCATCCGCACCGAAGCCGGCCTCAGCTTCCTGGGCCTGGGGGTGCCGCCACCCACCCCGAGCTGGGGCAATATCCTCAGCGAGGGGCGCCAGTACATCAAGTGCTGCCCGTGGCTAACGACCTTTTCCGGCTTTGCCATCATGCTGGCGGTGCTGGCGTTTAACCTTATGGGCGACGCCTTGCGCGACTTGCTCGATCCGCGCCTGCGCGGCGAGTAGCCCATGCGCGTGCTGGTGGAAGCAGCACGCGGCTTTGCCTATGCCTGGCGGGGGCTGGCGTTCCTGGTGCGCCACCGCCGCCTGTGGCCCTGGGCCTTGCTGCCCATGGCGGTCAACGTGGTGGTGTTTACCGCCGCCTTTGCCCTCTTTCTCTTCTTTTACCCTGACCTCTACGCGCTGGCGACGGGCTTTCTGCCCCTCGAGCCGCCTGCTTCCTGGTACGGCTGGCTGTGGCAGGCGCCGCTGCGCCTTTTGGCCTGGATGATTGGCCTGCTGCTTCTGGTGACCGCCCTGGTGGTGATTTACGTCGCGTTTTTGCTGCTAGGCACGGTGATTGCCGAGCCTTTCCTCGACGTGCTGAGCCAGCGCGTGGAGCAGCTGGTGCGCGGCCAGCCGCTGGAGGCGCCGGCCACGCTGCGCGGGGCGCTGCGGGAGCTGGGGGCAGGGGTCTTCGACGAGCTGCGCAAGCTGGGCTTTTTTCTCGGCGTGCAGCTGGCGCTGCTGCTGCTGGGACTGGTGCCGCCGCTGACGCCCCTGACGGTGGTGGCCGGCACGCTGTTTACGCTGCTCTTTTTGCCCCTGGAGTACGCCGGCTTTGCCATGGACCACCGCCACCTGCGCTTTGCCCAGCGCCGTGCCTTTATCTGGCAGCACCGCTGGGCCATGCTCGGCTTTGGGGCTGCCGCCTTTCTCACCTTGCTGGTGCCGCTGCTCAACTTCGTCTGTCTGCCGGCCCTGGTGGTGGGGGGAACGCTGCTGTTTCTGGAGCTGGAAGCGCGCCGCCGCTGATGGGAGGGATGAAGTGCACTTCGCTGTCCTCGCCCAAGCGGTCACTCAGGTCGAGGGCGAGTTCGCCGTCTACGGCCACCGCCAGGTCGGGGCGCAGCTCTTCGCCCTGCAGGAGGCGCGCCCGCGTGCCCGGAAAGCGTGCCTCGAGCTGCTCGATCACCTCGCGGATAGTCCTTCCGGGCACGCGCACCTGTGCCGCGCCGGCGGTGAGGTCCCGCAGCATGGCGGGCACGAACACCACCGGCACGGTTGCTACTCCGCCTCGAGCAGCCGGCTGAGCACGTAAGCCGGCGACATCGGCAGGTGCGTCATGCGCTTGCCGGTGGCCCGGTAGATGGCGTTGGCAATAGCTGCCGGCGGCGGCACGATGGGCACTTCGCCCACGCCGCGCACGCCGTAGGGGTGGCCCGGATGGGGCACCTCCACCAGCACCGTGTCGATCATCGGCAAGTCGAGGCACGTGGGCATGCGGTAGTCGAGGAAGCTGGCATTGGCCAGGGTGCCATCGGGATTGTAGTAGTACTCCTCGTTGAGGGCCCAGCCGACGCCCTGCGCCACGCCACCCTGGATCTGCCCTTCGACGTAGCTCGGGTGCACCGCCTTGCCCACGTCCTGCACCGCCGTGTAGCGCAGGATGGTGACCTTGCCGGTGTCGGGGTCCACCTCCACGTCGACGATGTGGGTGCCAAAGCCGCCGCCGACGCTGCGCGGCTGCACCGTGGCGCGGCCGGTGATGGGCCCGCCGGTGCGCGGCATGAGCTCGGCCAGCTCCTTGAAGGTGAAGGTCTTGCTGGGATCCTTGAGGCAGCGGAAGACGCCGTCGCGGTACTCGACATCCTCGGGGGTCACCGGCAGCTCTTCGGTATGCCAGCGCCGCGCGGCGCGCTCCCGCATCTGCCGGATGACGTCGCGGGCCGCTTCGACCGCGGCGTAGCCGGTGGCAAAGGTGGTGCGGCTGCCGCCGGTGACGTCGTTGTAGCCGATCTCGTCGGTGCCCACCACTTTGGGGCGCACGTCCTCGTAGGGAATGCCAAGTGCCTCGGCGGCCTGCATGGCAATCGAGGCGCGCGTGCCACCAATGTCGGTGTTGCCCTCTACCAGGGTCACCGTGCCGTCAGTGTGCACGTTGATCACCACCGTGGACTGCAGGCCGACGTTGAACCAGTAGCCTGAGGCCACGCCGCGGCCGCGGTAGGGGCCCTGGAGCGGCGTCTGGTAATGCTCGTGCTCCAGCGCCGCGTGCACCGTCTCCAAGTAGCCAATGCGCGGGTAGACCATGCCGTCGACGCGCCGGTCGCCTTCCTTGGCGCCGTTGAGCAGGCGCAGGCGCAGGGGATCGATGTTCAAGGCTACGGCCAGCTCGTCGATCACCGTCTCGGCGGCAAACGCCGCCGGAGTGGCACCGGGGGCGCGGTAGGGGGCGGTCTTGGGCTTGTTCACCACCACGTCGTAGCCGTCCACTTGCATGTTGGGAATGTTGTACGGGGCGAAAATGCACATGCCGCCCATGGCCACCGGCGAGCCGGGAAAGGCGCCCGCCTCATAGGCCAGGTAGGCCTGCGCGGCCACGATGCGGCCGTCGCGCCGGGCCCCCATTTTCACTTTGATGTACGTCCCGGGGGTGGGCCCGGTGGCGAGAAACTCCTCGGTGCGGCTCATAATTACCTTGACGGGACGGCCGGCCTTGCGTGCCAGCAAGGCGGCGATGGGCTCGAGGTAAATGGTAATCTTACCGCCAAAGCCGCCGCCAATTTCTGCCGGAATCACCGTGACCTGCGCCGGCGGGATGCCCAGCACCTCGGCCGTTTGACGCTGGGCCACGAAGGAGCCCTGGGTGCTGGTCCAGATGGTGAGGTGGCCGTCCTCACTCCACAGGGCCGTGGCGTTGTGGGGCTCGATGTAGCCCTGGTGTACGGTGGCGGTGGTGAACTCGCGCTCGATGATAACCTCGGCTTCCTTGAAGCCCTGCTCTACGTCGCCCAGCTGAAACCGGTAGTGGTTGGCAATATTGCTCACTTTATCGGTTTTTTGCCCCAGCGACGTGGTGGTGAGGTCTTCGTGCAGCAGCGGCGCGTCGTCGCGCATGGCGGCGCGCACGTCGAGCACCGGCGGCAGCACCTCGTACTCTACGGTGATGAGCTCCAGGGCCTCCTCGGCCACGTGCGGGCTGGTGGCCGCCACCGCCGCCACGGCATGCCCTTGGTAGAGCACCTTGTCACGCGCCAGGACGTTGTGGCTTAAGTAGCGCACGTTGACCGCCCCTTCGCCGAGGCGGGCCACTTTGTCGCTGACATCGGGGAGGTCCCTGGCGGTGATTACCGCTTTCACCCCGGGCAGGGCTTCGGCCTTGCGGGTGTCGATGGCCTTGATGCGGGCGTGGGCGTGCGGGCTACGCAGCACTTTGCCGTGCAGCAAGCCGGTCAGGCGCACATCGGCGCCGTAAATGGCCCTTCCCGTAACTTTATCCGTCCCGTCGGGGCGGATGGGACGCGTGCCGATAACTTTGTACGTCGTTGCTTCTGCCATTACTTTCTTGCCTCCATCACGTGTGCGGCGTCCAGCACGGCGCGAACGATTTTGTCGTAGCCCGTGCACCGGCACAGGTTCCCGGCCAGCCAGTGGCGCACCTCGTGCTCTGTGGGCCGCGGGTTCCTGTCGAGCAGGGCCCTTGGCGGCGACGATAAACCCGGGCGTACAAATGCCGCACTGCAGGGCGGCGTGCTCGAGGAACTTCTGCTGCAGCGGGTGCAGGGCGCCCGGCTGGGCAATGCCCTCGATGGTGGTAACCTCGTGTCCCTCGACTTCCACGGCCAGCACCAGGCAGGCGTTGACCAGCACGCCGTCGAGCAGCACGCTACAGGCACCGCAGTTGCCGTTGCCACAGCCTTCTTTGGTGCCGGTGAGGCCCAGATCCTCGCGCAGGACCTCGAGCAGGCTCTGCCGCGGCTCGCAGAGGAACTCCACTTCCTCGCCGTTGATACGGGTTTGCACCAGGACTCGCTTCGCCATCCCTCACGCCTCCCCTCTGGCTCGCGCGATGGCGCGCTGCAGCGTGCGCCGCGTCAGCACGCCGGTCAGGTGGCGCCGCTGGAACGCGGTACCACGCATGTCGGTGATGGGGCGGGCCGCTGCCATGGCCGCCTCGGCTGCCGCCGCGATGGCCGCCTCGCTAACCGGCTTGCCCACCAGGGCAGCTTCTGCTTCTGCCACCAGCAGCGGCGTGGGGGCCACGGCACCCAGGGCGATGCGGGCGGCAGTGATCGTCGACAGGTCTTCGCTCAGCGCTACCGCCGAGGCCACACCTACCACGGCGATGTCCATCTCGTTACGCGGGATAAAGCGCTGGTAGTGGGCGCCAAAGCGCGGTGGCGGCGGCGGCACCCGCAGGGAGACCAGCAGCTCTCCCGGCCGCAGCACGGTCTGCCCCGGAGCAGTGCAGAACTGCTCTACCGGGACCTCGCGGCGGCCCTCAGGGCCGGCAATGAGGCACACGGCGCGGTGCACGATGAGGGGTGGGATGGCGTCGGCGGCAGGCGAGGCATTGCACAAGTTGCCGCCGATAGAGGCGCGGCCCTGGATCTGAATGCCGCCGATGAGAGTAAAAGCGTCCATCAGCCCCGGATAGGCCCGGGCGATGGTCGCCTCACCGTAAACACGGTAGCAAGGAACCGCCGCCCCCAGGTGCAAGCCCGTCTGGGGATCGTAAGACAGGACATTGAGGTCGGGGATCTTTTTTACGTCAACCACCAGTTCCAGCCGCCGGCGCCCTTCGCGCAGCTGTACGATGAGGTCGGTGCCGCCGGCCAGCGCGCGGGCCCGCTCGCCCCGCGCGGCCAGGAGGGCCACTGCCTCGTCAACGCTCTGGGGCGCGGCATACTCAAAGGCTCGCAAGTGCCTTTCTCCTTCTCAAGCAAAAGCCCCGTGTCGTAGGGTTCCACAGGGCACGCCACCGCTAGACTGTGGGAAGGCGTGTAGAGTAGGATAGACGGTACATCACAAGACGCGACACGGGAAGTGCCCGCGTCGCTAGCAGCCTACCACAGGCAGTGCCGGGCGTCAACGCCCGGCTGCGGCACCGCCGCAAGAGGGAGAAGGCGATGCAAGGTCGTGGTTGGTTTTGCGCCTGGCCGGCACTAGCCGCTACGCTGGTGCTGGGGCTGCTTGTCCCGAGTCTCCTTCCCGCGCAAGAGCCCGGCCCCTGTACCGCCGGGCTGGTCGAGAAGCGCGGCACGCTCGTGCCGGTGGCCTTCTTGCCGGCACAGGCTACCCCCGCGGTGGTGGTGGAGTGGCTTGGCCATTCCAGCTTTGTGCTCACCGCCCCTAGCGGCCTGCGGATCCTCACCGATCCCCCCGCCTGGCATCCGGTGCCGGTGACGCCGGATCTGGTGACGGTGAGCAACCTGCACCTGACCCATACCGCGGTGGCGCGCGTGCCGGGCACGCCGCGCGTGCTGTGGGGGCTGACTCCCGAGCAGGGTTGGAATCCAGTGGCGCTGCGCTTGCAGGACGTGGCGCTGTTCAACGTGCCCAGCTACGCCAGCCGCACGGCACTGGAAGAGAGCCCCATCCAAAACAGCATTTTTGTCTTTCACCTAGGCGACCTCTGCCTGGTGCACCTGGGCAACCTGCGCCATCCCCTGACGCCCCAGCAGCTGCGCCGCATCGGCAAGCCTGACGTGGTCATGCTGCCCGTCGATGGCCAGTGGACCCTCTCCCTGGGCGACGCCCTCACCGTGGTCGTCCAGCTCCAGCCCTTGCTGGTACTACCCATGCACATCGACACGGCCGATGCCGCTGAGGCCTTTGTTGCCTTCACCGCCGGCCGCTACCCGGTGCGGCGCCTCAGCGGCCGCACCCTGGTGCTGAGCCGCGCCTCGCTGCCGGCCGCCACGGAGCTCGTGGTTTTTGGCGACTGATCCCGGCACGCGCTGCCGCGCGTTGGCTGCAACGAAAGGAGCTGTCATGTCCGAAGCGCTTGACCCCGTTGCTTTTGCTGCCAAATTCAACCTCTGGAAGCGCGGCACCATGCTCGAAGCCCACGGCACTCGCTTTCTCCGCGCCGGCGAAGGGCAGGCGGTGGCGCAGCTCGACTTCAAGCCAGAGCTGGCCCAGCTCACCGGCCGCTTCCACGCCGGCGCCCTCATCGCCCTGGCCGACGAGGCGGCCACCGCGGCCGCCCTGTGGGAAGTTGATCCCTCCGGAGAGCTGGATCCGCAGCGCTTTCCCCTCACCTTTCAGCTGTCGGCCAACTTGCTGCGCAATACCGACCGCGGCACCCTCACTGCCGAGGCGCAGCTGGTGCACCGCGGCCGCACCACCCTGGTGGCGCAGGTGCGGGTGAGCGACGACCAGGGACGCCTCTTGGCCCTGGTCACAGCGACGCTCCTGGTGCCGCAGGCCGGCCGCTGAGCCCGGCGCGCCGCGGCAGCAGGTTGCCACCGGCGCCCGGATGCGTAAAATAAACAGGGACGTGTCGCAGGAAGGAGACCGGAGATCATGGCGGTGAGCGTGCAGACCCCGGCGCTGGGCAGGCGTTTGCTACACAGCCTGCGGCGGCTGCGCCAGGTGGATACCGACCCTGCCCTGCGGGCGGCGGCGCGCCAGCATGCCCGCGGCAAGCTGACGGTGGCAGAAAAAATCGCCTTGCTCTTTGATCCCGAAACCTTTGTGGAAGACCAGCCCCCCTCTCCCGAGCTCGACCCGCGCCACGGCGAGCGCCGGCTGGTCACCGGGCACGGCCACATCCACGGCCGCCGGGTGGCCGCCGCCCTCTTTGACTCGGCGGTGGCTGCTGGGGCGGTGACCGTGGCCACCGGGCGCAAGCTCATCCGCCAGATGCAGCAGGCCGAGGCCTGGCGCTGTCCCCTGCTCATCGACTGGGACTCCAGCGGCGCCGACATCAACGAGGGGGTGGCCTCGCTCGACATTTTCCGCCAGATCTTTACCCAGATTACCGAGATCTCGGGCCGCATCCCCACGCTGTCGATCGTCTCGGGCCTCAACGCCGGCGGCGGGGCCTATGCGCCGGTGATGACCGACACGGTGATCATGCTCGAAGGCAGCATGATGGCGGTCACCGGGCCGCTGGTGATCAAAGTGGCCACGGGGGAAGACGTCACCCCCGAGGAGATGGGCGGGGTGCAGCTGCACACCGAAAAATCGGGCGAGGCCCACTACCGCGCCGCCGACTACGCGGAAGCGGCGGCCCTGGCGCGGCGCTACCTCTCGTACTTGCCCCAGAGCATGTGGGAACTGCCCCCGTGCACCGCGCCGCAGGAAAAGCGCGGCGTGCCCACCGACCTGCGGGCCATCGTCACCCAGGCACGCCTCAACGCCCGCCGCAAGCGCAACGCCGCCTGGGACGTGCGCACCTTTATCGACGCCGCCGTCGACGACGACTCGTGGTTCGAGTACCACGAAAAATTCGGCCCCTCGGCGGTGGTCGGCTTTGCCCGCATTGCCGGCATCCCGGTGGCCATCATCGCCAACCAGCGCCTGGTGCTGGGTGGCTCGATGACTGCGGCGTCGTCGTCGAAAGTGACCCGCTTCCTCAAGCTGGCCAATGCTTACCACCTGCCGGTGATCACCTTTGTCGACGTGCCTGGCTTTATCGCCACCCAGGCCGAGTCCGAAGGGCAGATCCTCTCCAAAGGCGCCGCGCTGCTCATGATGTACCCCAACCTCATGGTGCCGCGCATCTCCGTGGTCATCGACAAGGCCTTTGGCGGCGCTTACTGCGCCATGGACAGCCTGACCACCTCGGTGCGCTCGGCGCGCTGCCGCCACTACGGCTTTACCACCGGGCAAATCGCGGTGATGGGCAAAGAGGCGGGGCCGTTTTTTACCTACGGTCCCGACGGCGGCGATCCGGCGGTGCGCGAGCAGCACCAAGAGCGCTACGAAAACGAGTACCTCAACATGGACATGGCCTTTGCCGGCGGCTTCGTGCAGCCCCTGGAGCCCGAGGCGCTGCGCGCCCGCCTGGTGGCCGACCTGCCCCCGCTTTACGCCGAGTACGTTGCCTACTGGCAAGCGCTGGTGCAGGAACTCGACCACGTGCGCCGCCACTGCCCCAACGTGTTTCGCGAGCTGCGTCACGGGGCCATCCGTGGCCTCATCCATCCCCTCTGAGCCGACCGGAACTGCCGATGGCCGTGCTGACTCGTGCCGAGCGCCGCGATCCGACCCGCCCCATCCCGGTGGCGTCGATGCGCACGCTGCTGGTGTGCCGCGGGCCGATTGCCTTTGAAACCCTGGAAGTCTACCGCCGCTGCGGCTGGCAGCTGCCGCACGTGATCGTCTCGGCGCGCGAGTGGATTGCCGAGCTTTACCGCGCCGCGCCCTGGATCGCCGACTTGCCCCCCACGCACGTGCACTACGTGCAGGAGTACACCGACGTCGAGGCGATTATCGAGCTGGCCCACACCCATGACCTTGACGCCGTCTACCCCGGCTACGGCTTTCTGGCGGAAAGCGCCGAGTTTGCGGCGCGCGTTGAGGAAGCGGGCCTGCGCTTTATCGGTCCCACCCCCGAGACGCTGCGCGCGGTGGGCGATAAGGACGCGGCCATTGCCCTGGCCCGCCGCCTGGGCATCCCCACCATTCCCGGCGACGATTCCCTTGTTGCCTTTGCCCGCACCCACCGCCAGGAGGAGATCGCCGCCGAGGCGGTGCGCCTCACCCTGGAGATGGCGCGGCGCTATCCCGGCTATCCCATTCGCCTCAAGCACCCGGCCGGCGGCGGCGGCAAAGGACAGCGCCTGCTCACCGCCGCCGAGCTGAGTGCCCCCGACGCTGGCGAGAAGATCCGCGACGTGCTGGCCAAGCTGTGGGCCGAGATGGGGGTGGCGGCGGCAGAAGCCGATGCCCGCAAGGGGGTGCTGGTCGAACTCAACCTCCCGCGGCCGCTGCACTGGGAAGTGCAGCTGCTGGGCGACGGTGACACCGTGGTGCACTTTGCCGCCCGCGACTGCTCGTTGCAGAACCACGGCTCGCAGAAGTTCATCGAGCTGGCGCTGCACCCAGAAGCCCTGGAGGCGGCAAGACAGGCGCTGCCGCCCGCGGCGGAGGCGCGCCGCGTCCTGCTGCGCCAGCGCCAGGCCACCCTGGAGCGCATCTGCGCCGACGCCGTGCGCCTGGGCCAGGCGGTGCGGCTGCGCGGGGCGGCCACCGTGGAGTTCCTCATCGACGAGCAAGGCCAGCCCTACTTCCTGGAAGTCAACCCCCGCATCCAGGTCGAGCACGCGGTCACCGAAGGCATCGCCCGCGTGGGCGGCCGTCCCATCAGCCTGGTGGAGTGGCAGCAGCGCATCGCCGCCGGCGAGAAGCTGCCCTTCCGGCAGCAGGACATCACTTTTGTTGGCGATGCCATCGAGGTGCGCCTCAACGCCTGGCACGAAGACCTCAGCCCGGTCCTGGGAGGGGTGGTGCATGCCCTGCGCGTGAACTTACCGCCCGAACTCGAAGGTCACGTGCGCATCGACGCCAGCGGCCTGCTGCAGCGGCGCCATCCCTGGATCGTGCCCAGCTACGACGCCAACTTTGCCCTCCTCATCGTCACCGGTGCCCATCGCCACGAGACCCTGGCGCGCATGCGTCTTTTGCTCGACCGGGCCCTGCAGATAGAGGGCAACGCCGAGCTGCGCACCAACCTGCAGCCGGTCCTGGGCTTGCTCACCCTCATGCAGGCCCTGCCGCCGGGCAGCGAGTTTCGCACCGACACCAGCCTGCTGTGGACGGCCATGGCGGCGGTGGTCGTGGCCCAGAAGGCGCGCGTCTTGTCCCTGGTGCCCGACTTTCCCCGCCGGCCGGCGGCGCACGACCCGGCGCGCTTTGCCCGCCTGCTGCGGGCGACGCTGGAAGCGGGCTTTGCCCACCCCAGCCGCCTGCTGGCGTACTACGTGGAGCGCTTGAGCGCCGCCGAGCGGCGCCCGCTGGCCGCCCTGGAAGTCCTCTGGCAGCTGGCCGAGGCGCTGCGCGTCCCCCTTTTTGCCGAGGAGCAGCAGCAAGGCGAGGCGCTGCGCGAGGCCATCGCGGCGCTGTGGGAAGCGCTGGGCGCCTCAGAGGCGCGCCTGGTAGACCTGGTGCGCGCTGCGGTGGCGGGCACGCTGGCGCAGCATCCCGACTTCGTGGCGCTGTGCCGCTGCTTGCAGGAAGCCGACCCCAGCCTGGACGGCGACGCGGCGGCGGCGCTGCTTCAAGAGGCGCTGGGCTGGCTCACCGCCGAGGTGCCGGCCCTTACCGCCCTCATTGAAGCCCTGGAGCAGACGCAGCTGCACCTGTGCCTTACACCTACCGACGCCCTTGACTTCGTCCGCCCCGCGTACTTGCAGGAGATGGCCACTCTGGCGCGGCTGCACCGCCTGCTCAGCACCAGCCTGCGGCCGGCCATGCTGCGCCACGGGGAGCTGCTTTCTCCCATGGAAGCCACCATTTACCACCAGCCCGAGCCGGGCGCCCCGCCCTTCGTACAGGTGGGCGACGAGGTGAAGGTGGGGCAGACCCTGGCGCTGCTCGAGGCAATGAAGATGTTCACCGAGCTGGCCAGCCCGGTGGACGGGGTGGTGGTGGACATCCTGGTGGAAAACGGGCAGGGGGTAAAGCGAGGGACACCGCTTTTCCGGCTGGCCACCAAAGAGGAAAGCGGCGAGAGCGACGGCCGACTTCCTGCACCAGGTGCTCGACCCCACGTTTCACAACCGCTTCGGGTTGCTCCTGCCCCTGGCGGCGCCGGCGTAGCGCCGCCGCTCATTCCTGGCGCAGCCGTGCGGCCAGGTTGGTGAGCCGCCGCACGCTGCGGGCGTTGCGCACCGCCATGGCCACCGCCTTGGGCTGGCCGACGAGGACCACCAGGCGCTTGCCGCGGGTGACCGCCGTGTAAAGCAGGTTGCGGGCCAGCATGGGGTAGTGCTGGGTGGCCAGGGGAATGACCACGGCGGGGTACTCCGAGCCCTGGCTTTTGTGTACGGTGGTGGCATAGGCCAAGGTGAGCTCGTCGAGTTCGTCAAAGTCGTAAACCACCTCGCGTTCTTCGAAGGCAACGCCCAGGCGGGCGGTGTCGGGGTCGACCCAGCGCACGCGGCCGATGTCGCCGTTAAAGACCTCCTTGTCGTAGTTGTTGACCACCTGCATCACCTTGTCGCCCGGGGCGTAGGTGCTGCCAAAGCGCGTCACGCGCGGCGCGGCCGCCGGGTTGAGGGCCTCTTGCAGGAGGCTGTTCAGGGCTCTGGCCCCCAGGCTGCCCCGCTGCATGGGGGTGAGCACCTGCACGTCGTCGATGGGATGGAGGCCAAAGCGCTGGGGGATGCGCCGGGTGACCACACGCTGCAACTTGTCGGCGATGGCTTCCGGGGTGTCGGCACGCACCAGGTAAAAGTCGCCCTCCGGCGCCTGCGGCTGGCCAACGTGGGGCAGCAGCCCCTGGTTGATGCGGTGGGCGTTGACCACGATCTGCGAGGCCGCTGCCTGGCGAAAGATCTCGGTGAGCCTGACAGTAGGCAGGCGGCCCGACGCGAGGAGGTCGTGCAGCACCGCACCCGGGCCCACCGAAGGGAGCTGGTCGGCATCGCCCACCAGCAGCAGCGCAGCGTGGTCGGGGATGGCCCGCAGCAGCTGGTGCATGAGCACCACGTCCACCATCGAGGTCTCGTCGACGACCACCAAGTCGGCGGCCAGCGGGTTACGGGAGCCGTGGACAAAGCCCGCGGTCTTGGGGTCAAAGCCCAGGAGGCGGTGGATGGTTTTGGCCTCGTGGCCGGTGGCCTCGGCCAGGCGCTTGGCGGCGCGGCCGGTGGGAGCACACAGCAGCACGCGCATGCCTTTGGCGCGCAGGATGCGCAGAATGCTGGTGACCACCGTGGTTTTGCCCACCCCGGGGCCGCCGGTAAGCAGCGTCACTTTGGCGCCCAGCACAGTGGTCACCGCCTGGCGCTGGGAAGCAGAAAGCACGCGGCCCGTCTGGCGCTCCACCCAGGGGATGGCCTGCGCGGCGTCGAGCGTTCCCCAGGGAGGCGGGCCGGCCAGCAGACGCCGCAGGTGGCGGGCGACCTCCACTTCGGCGCGGTGCAGCGAGGCGAGAAAAAGGCAAGGCTCGCCGTCGATGCACTCGGCCACCAGGTGGCCTTCCTGCAGCTCGCGCTCCACGGCGCGGGCCAGGGTGCCCTCGGGGATGTCGAGCCGCTGGCTGGCCAGCTCGAGGAGCTCGGCCTGGCGGGCAGCGCAGTGCCCCTCCTCGGCCAGCTCTTGCAGTACGTGGCGCAGGCCGGCCTGGGCGCGCAGCAAGGCGTCGTGCGGGACGCCCAGGCGCCGGGCCAGGGCATCGGCCGTCTTAAAACCAATGCCCGGGATGTCCAGCGCCAGGCGATAGGGGTTTTCGCGCACCCGGGCAATCGCCTCCTCACCGTACGTCTTGTAAATGCGCACCGCCCGGGCGGTACCCACGCCGTGGGCGTGGAGGAAGACCATGATGTCGCGCACCACTTTCTGTTCCGCCCACGCCTGCACGATGCGCTGCCTGCGCTTGGGGCCGATGCCTTCGAGCTCTTGCAGGCGCTCGGGCGTCTGCTCGATGACGTGAAAGACCTGATCGCCAAAGGCGCGCACCAGCTTGCGAGCAAAGTGCGGGCCGATGCCCTTCACCATCCCCGAGGCCAGGTACTTCTCGATGCCGGCCAGGGTGGTTGGGGGGACGAGCTGGAGGGTGGTGGCGCGGAACTGCCGGCCGTAGGTGCGGTCGGTCACCCAGTAGCCGCTGCACTCGACGTACTCGCCAGGCTGCACCGTGGCGGTGGTGCCCACCACGGTTACCAGCTCGCGGTAGCCGCGCACCTGCACCCGCAGGACGCAGAAGCCGGTTTCCTCGCTGTGAAACGTGACGCGCTCCACCGTGCCGGCCAGCCGCTCAAGGGGGCGATCTGCCGCCGGAGGCCGGCCAAACAGGGGCAGGGAAACAGGGTGCTCGGTAGCGGGGGGGCGCACGTCTGCCATGGCGTGGAGTGTAGACGATTTCGCCGCCCTTTGCCACGGGCAGGACATAAGGTCTTTGGCCACCTGTGAAAGAAATCGGCTTTCTTGAGCCTTGATGCCCCCCTAGCGTGCGGCACGGCGATTGCTCATTCATTGCCAGAGAAGACACAAGGCCTTGAGATCACAGGGTAATGACGTCAATAGATTTTTTGCAATATAAGACTTGACAATCTCGATGGCCGTGTTTACGCTCCTGACTTGGGACGGTCGGGCAAGCAAACACGCCCTCGTGTTTCTCGCCTGAGGTGTTGCTCTTCCTGCGCTTTCTCTTCTGTTGCCGTCTTTCCGGCCGGATCCGCAGTGGACCCTGTCTGCACTCGTAGAACAGGGTTCCTGTCTCGTGTGTGGAAGCTGGGCTGTAAGCGCTGTGGCGCTGTGACCGCTCGGCGCGGGGTTTTACAGAACCCCGCGGGCCCGCATGCCGCGGCGGCGGGATGAACAGCCTGGCGCGCAATTTAGGGAGATTGCGGTGCGAAAACGCTTTCCTCCCGCCATTTCGTACCCGCTGCACGCAAGCGTGCTCCTGCGCGGTGGCGAGGCCCTTTGGGAGCCGGCAGCCGCCACAACGTCTTTGAGGTAGCAGCGATGGCAACACCCCAAAAAACCGAGGAACGCCAGGCAGTCCCGCAAGGGACAGCGGCACCGGCGATCTCCCTGCCCAAAGGTGGCGGCGCCATTCGCGGCATGGGCGAGAAGTTCGCGGCCAATCCGGTGACTGGCACGGGCTCCCTGATGGTGCCGATTGCCACGAGCCCGGGACGTTCCGGCTTCGGCCCGCAGCTGTCGCTCTCGTACGATTCCGGCGCGGGCAACGGCCCCTTCGGCTTTGGCTGGAGCCTGTCCCTGCCCGCCATCACGCGCAAGACGGACAAGGGACTGCCGCAGTACCGGGACGCCGAAGAGTCCGACGTTTTCATCCTGTCGGGTGCCGAGGACCTGGTGTCGGTCCTGAACGAAGACGGCTCGCGCTGGAGTGCGACGCGCACCATTGATGGAGTGGAGCATCGCATCCACCGCTACCGCCCGCGCATCGAGGGCCTGTTCGCCCGCATCGAGCGTTGGACCCGCTTAAGCGATGGCGACGTCCACTGGCGCTCCATCTCCAGGGATAACGTCCTGACGATATACGGTAAGGACGCCAATTCGCGCATCGCCGATCCCGCCGATCCGGCTCGCATTTTTAGTTGGCTCATCTGCGAGACCCGCGACGACAAAGGCAACGCGATCCTGTACGAATACAAACCGGAAGATTCCACCGGGATCGACCTTACCCAGGCCCACGAGCGCAACCGCACGCCACAGAGCCGTTCCGCCAACCGCTATCTCAAGCGCATCAAGTACGGCAACCGCGCGCCGCTACTCGACGGTCAAGGTCGCCGTCCGACTTTCCTGAGTTCGAGCCAGATCCAGAACGCCGGCTGGCTGTTCGAGGTTGTGTTCGATTACGGCGAGCACGACGAGACGGTGCCGATGGCCGTGGAAAGCCAACCCTGGCCGGTGCGTCCCGATCCCTTCTCGTCGTACCGCGCTGGCTTCGAGGTGCGCACCTACCGCCTCTGCCAGCGTGTCTTGATGTTTCACCACATCCCCGATCTGACCACCGGCGAACCCGGCTACGAGGGGCTGGTGCGCTCGACCGATTTCACCTATGCCTACGAGGAAGACCCGAGCAGCGCCCGCAATCCGGTCTACAGCTTCCTGAACCGGGTCACCCAATGCGGCTATCAGCGCGAGGGTGCAGGATACGTCAAGCGAACCCTGCCGCCGCTGGAGTTCACCTACTCCCGGCCGCAAGTGCAGGAACTCGTGGAAGAAGTGGACGCCAAAAGTTTGGAAAATCTGCCCGTCGGGCTCGATGGCGGCAATTACCAGTGGACCGACCTGCACGGCGAGGGCATCCCCGGCATCTTGACCGAACAGGGCGGCGGCTGGTTCTACAAACGCAACCTGAGTCCGTTGCCGGTCGAGGAGAATGGAAAAGAAGCGGTCAAGGCGCGCTTTTCCTCCATGGAAGCGGTCACCGTCAAACCCAACGTGGCCCTGGCCACAGGCACGCAGTTCATGGACCTGGCCGGCGACGGCCAGCCCGATCTCGTCGTGCTGGAAGGTGCGACGCCTGGCCTCTACGAACACGATGAAAACGAGGGCTGGCAGCCGTTCCGTCCCTTCACCTCGCCCCTCAGCCGCGACCTGCGCGACCCCAACCTGCGCTTTGTGGACCTGGACGGCGACGGCCGCGCCGATGTGCTCATCACCGAAGAGGAGGCTCTGGTCTGGCATCGTTCCCTGGCCGAGGAAGGCTTCGAACCGGCCCGGCGGGTGGCCCAGGCGCTGGATGAAGAGAATGGCCCGCGCCTGGTTTTCGCTGACGGCACGCAATCCATCTACCTCGCCGACCTGTCGGGCGACGGCCTGACGGATCTGGTGCGCATCCGCAACGGCGAGGTCTGCTACTGGCCTAACCTGGGCTACGGCCGCTTCGGGGCCAAGGTGACGATGGACAACGCGCCGTGGTTCGATGCGCCGGACCAATTCGATCAGCGGCGCGTGCGTCTTGCGGACATCGACGGCTCCGGCACGACCGACATCGTTTATTTGCATCCCGACGGCGTGCGGCTCTACTTCAACCAGTCCGGCAACAGTTGGAGCGCGTCGCGTCGGCTTGCGGTGTTCCCGCAGGTGGACGATCTCGTCCACATCCAGGCGCTGGACCTGCTCGGCAACGGCACCGCCTGTCTGGTGTGGTCGTCGCCCTTGCCGGGGGATGCCAGGCGACAGATGCGCTATGTGCGCCTGATGGCCGAAAAGCCCCACCTGCTCGTCAAGATCGTCAACAACCTTGGCGCCGAGACCTGCGTGCACTACGCCCCCTCGACCAAGTTCTACCTTCAGGACAAACGCGACGACAAACCATGGATCACGCGTCTCCCCTTCCCGGTGCACGTGATCGAGCGGGTGGAGACCCACGACCATATCAGCCGCAACCGCTTCGTCACCCGCTACGCCTATCACCACGGCTACTTCGACGGCGAGGAACGGGAGTTTCGCGGCTTTGGCATGGTGGAGCAGTGGGACACCGAGGAGATCGGCGCCCTTGGCCTTGCCGCGGGAGAGGGCGGGGGTAAGGGGAATACCAACTGGGATGCTGCTTCCCATGTGCCGCCGGTGCTTACCAAAACCTGGTTCCATACCGGCGTCTATCTGGGTCGGGAGCATGTCTCTGACTTCTTCGCTGGCCTGCTCGACGCCGAGGATCGAGGGGAATACTACCGCGAGCCGGGCTTCAGCGACGCCCAGGCGCGGGCATTGCTCTTGCCCGATACAGTGCTGCCGCAAGGCTTGACCATCGAGGAAGAACGTGAGGCCTGCCGCGCCCTTAAGGGCTCCATGCTGCGGCAGGAGGTTTACGCGCTTGACGACACGGACAAGGCGAGTCACCCCTACAGCGTTGTCGAGCAGAACTTTACGATTCGACCTGTCCAGCGGCGCGGATCGCATCGCCACGCCGTGTTCTTCGTCCACCCTCGCGAAGCGCTCACCTACCATTATGAGCGAGAGCCCTCGGACCCCCGCCTCCAGCACGCGCTGACCCTCGAGGTGGACGCCTACGGCAACGTGCTGAAGGAAGCCGCTATCGGCTACGGGCGACGGCAGTCGGATATGAGCCTGCCCACCGACGCCGACCGCGCCAAGCAGACGCAGCGGCTCGTCGCCTATACCGAGAAGACCGTCACCCATGCCATCGAAGCGGACGACGATTACCGGACGCCGCTGCCCGCCGAGACCCGCATCTACGAACTCACCGGCTATACGCCGACCGGTCCGGCAGGTCGTTTTCAGGCGTCCGACCTCGTCGAGCCCGATCCCAACGATGCCCAACGCCTGGTCCACGTCTTTGACAGCGAAATCCAGTACGAAGAACAACCCACTTCTGGCCGCCAGCGTCGCCTGCTCGAGCAGGCACGCACGCGCTATCGCCACGACGACCTGACCGATCTCCTGCCGCTGGGCGAGCTGGAACCCCTGGCCCTGCCCGGCGAGAGCTACAAGCTCGCCTTCACGCCTGGGCTTCTAGGGCAGGTCTATCGACGCAGCGGCCAAGCGCTGCTGCCCAATCCGGCTGCAGTGCTTGGCGGTCAGGGCGCCGATCAAGGCGGCCATGTGGACCTCGACGGCGACGGCCGCTGGTGGATCCCCTCGGGGCGCCTCTTCTACCACGCCAACCCGGCTGCCACCTCTGCCCAGGAGCTGGTCGAGGCCCAAGCGCACTTCTTCCTGCCGCGCCGCTATCGCGACCCCTTCGGCCACGATACCACAGTTACCTATGACCCCTACGACCTCTTGCTCCTGGAAACCCGGGATGCCCTCGGCAACCGCGTGACCGTGGGCGAGCGCAACTCGAGCGGCGTCATTACCCGTCGCACCAACGACTACCGCGTGCTGCAACCGCGGCTGGTGAGCGATCCCAACCGCAACCGCTCCGCGGTGGCCTTCGATGCGCTGGGCATGGTGGTGGGCACGACGGTGATGGGCAAACCCGAAGAGAATCTGGGCGATTCCCTCGAGGGCTTCAAGGCCGATCTGGACGAGCCAACGGTGCTGAGCCACCTGCAAAACCCGCCGGCCGACCCGCACGCGATCTTGCAAAAAGCCACCACGCGGCTGGTGTACGATCTCTTCGCCTACGTGCGCACCAAAGATAGCGCCAACCCGCAACCCGCGGTGGTCTACACCCTGGCCCGCGAGAGCCACGAGTCTGACCCGAATGGCCAACAGACAAAAGTTCAGCACAGCTTCAGCTACTCGGATGGCTTCGGCCGTGAGATCCAGAAAAAGATTCAGGCCGAGCCCGGTCCAGTGCCCCGGCGCGACGCCGACGGCAAGATCGTCGTCGGACCGGATGGCCAGCCCGAGCTGACGGCGAATGACGTCAGCCCCCGCTGGGTGGGCAGCGGCTGGACGGTCTTCAACAACAAAGGCAAGCCCGTCCGCCAGTACGAGCCCTTTTTCACCGACACCCACTGTTTCGAGTTCGACGTCAAGATTGGCGTCGGCCCCGTGCTCTGCTACGACCCGCTCGAGCGGGTGGTCGCCACCCTCCACCCCAACCACACCTGGGAGAAGGTGGTCTTCGATCCCTGGCGGCAGGAGACCTGGGACGTCAACGACACGGTGCTCCTCGACCCCAAGACCGACCCTGACGTAGGCGGTTTCTTCCGACGACTGCCGGAGGCCGAGTCTCTTCCCACCTGGCATGCCCTGCGCACCGACCCGGCCCATGCTGCCGCCTTTGCCGCGCGCTACCCCGACGTCACAATGCGCGCGCGCGAGACGCAGGCCGCGCGCCAGACCGAAGTCCACGCCGCCACGCCTACGGTCGTCCACTTCGACACCCTGGGCCGGGCGTTTCTGACCCTTGCCCACAACCGCTTCCTGCGCAACGGCAGCACCATCGAGGAGCGCTACCCCACCCGCGTGGAGCTCGACATCGAGGGCAACCAGCGCGCCGTGCGCGATGCGGTCCAGCAGAACGGCGATCTCCTGGGCCGGATGGTCATGCGCTACGACTACGACCTGCTGGGCAACCGCATCCATCAGGCCAGCCAAGAGGCGGGCGAGCGCTGGACGCTCAACGACGCGGCGGGCAACCCTGTTCGCGCCTGGGACAGCCGCGGCTTTGCCCGCCGGATGATCTACGACGCCCTGCGCCGGCCGGTCGGCCTCTTTGTCATCGAAAACGGCGTCGAGCGGCTGGCCGAGCGCATCGAGTACGGCGAAACCCAGGGCGAGGCCGCCAACCACCGCGGCAAGGTGTACCGGCAGTTCGACCAGGCCATTTTCGTCACTAACGTCACTTACGACTTTAAGGGCAATCTATTAGAAAGCAGCCGGCAACTGACCCGCGACTACAAGACCCCGCCCGACTGGAACGGCGCGCCGGTGCTGGAGGCCGAGACTTTCAACGGCCGCACCGTTTTCGATGCCCTCAACCGCCCCATCGAGCTGCGCCCGCCCGACGGCAGCATCGTGCGGCCCGCCTACAACGAGGCCAACCTGCTGGAACGGATCGAAGCCAACCTGCGCGGCGCGGCAGCGGCCACGGTGTTTGTCGCCGACATCGACTACAACGCCAGGGGCCAGCGCGAGCGGATCGCCTACGGCAACGGCGTCGTCACGACCTACGCTTACGACCCGCTCACCTTCCGCCTCACGCGCCTGCGTACCGTCCGTAGCGGCGGAGAGGTGCTGCAGGACCTCTCCTACACCTACGACCCGGCGGGCAACATCACGAGCCTCCGTGACGACGCCCAGCAGACGATCTACTTCAACAACACCGTGGTCGAGCCCCACGCCGAATACACCTACGATGCGATCTACCGGCTGATCGAGGCGACGGGCCGCGAGCACATCGGCCAGGCCAATCAACCCGTGCCGGCTTCCTGGGACGACGCCCCGCGCGTGCGCCTCGCCCATCCCCATGATGGCCAGGCCATGCGCCGGTATCTGGAGCGCTACGAGTACGATGCGGCGGGCAACTTCCTCAAGCTGATCCACCAGGCTTTGAACGGCAGCTGGACGCGCGAGTACGCCTACGAAGAGCCTAGCTTGCTCGAACCGGCCAAGACCAGCAACCGCCTGAGCCGCACCACCATCGGCGCCACCGTCGAGCTGTACAGCCACGACGCCCACGGCAACATGACCAATATGCCGCATCTGCCGCTCATGCGCTGGGACTTCAAAGACCAGCTCCAGGCCACCGCGCGGCAGGTCGTCAATAACGGCACGCCGGAGACGACCTGGTACGTCTACGATGCCGCGGGCCAGCGGGTGCGCAAGGTGACCGAACGCCAGGCCGGCCCCGGACAGACCCCCACGCGCCTGCAGGAACGCATCTACCTGAGCGGCTTCGAGATCTACCGCGAATACGTCGGCGACGGCCAGACCGTGACGCTCGCGCGCGAGACCCTGCACCTGATGGACGACCAGCAACGCATCGCCCTGGTCGAGACCCGCACCCACGGCAGCGACCCCTCTCCACAGCAACTCATCCGCTACCAGCTCGGCAACCACCTGGGCTCCGCCAGCCTGGAACTGGACGACCAGGCGCAGATCATCTCCTATGAAGAGTATTACCCCTACGGCAGCACCTCCTACCAGGCCGTGCGCAGCCAGACCGAGACGCCGAAACGCTATCGTTACACGGGGAAGGAACGGGATGAGGAGAGTGGGCTCTATTACCACGGGGCGCGGTATTATGCCGCTTGGCTGGGGAGGTGGATTTCCGCAGATCCGGTGGGCACCAACGATGGCGTCAATCTGTACCGCTATGCCCAAGGGATGCCTATGCGTAAAGTTGACCGACAAGGGATGCAAAGTTCTGATGTTAACGAAGCTCTCGACGAAGCGATCCGGCGTTTGGACCAGGTTGAGCAACCCTTTCAACAGCAGGGCAAGGTAGGACTCAGAGAAGTGCCGCTGAGTCTGGATATCGATGAGCCTAATCCGGTGGGGCAGAAAGGGATCTCGTCGGCGGAAGCACGTGCTAGAGCTCTGGATGTGCAAAACCGACAGTTTCTCGATTCTGTCACCAACCGGCAGACAAAACACCTTGGCATAGATCCACGCTCATCACTACCGCGACCGCCTATCTCGGTTGTGGATGATCCGTTTTCAATCCTCACACGCAGGTTCAGTGAGGTCACAGAATTGCGGAAGATTTTTGAGGAAGCCGTTGCAAAGATACAAAATCCAGACAAGCTTTCACCGACTGAGCTAAAGGCGAGAATCAACAAAAATATCTGGAACGTCATCAAAACCGGAGAGAGCGACGCGGCGACCAAGGTGAGGGAAGCATTGGAGAGGCTCGGCTTCGAGAATGTTCCAGGCCAAGGATACCGCCTGCGAAAGGTAGAGGTGCCAGCGGAAGCCCAGGCGGCTGCAAAGGCGAAGGCGGGTGGTCGAGCCTTTCAGTTCGTCAAGTGGGGAGGTCGCATCCTGCTGGTCGTAGGAGTTGCAGCAGATGCTTATGAAGTTTACTACGCAGAGAACAAGCCCAAAACCATCACAAAGAAACTTGGCTTTTGGGCAGGGGCTTGGGCTGGCGCAAAAACCGGCGCCTGGGGTGGCGCAAAAACCGGTGCAGCCATTGCACTAGGTCTTGGGTTCGCGGGTCCACAGGCGGCTGCGCCAGAGGAAGTTGTGACCGTGCCGGCTGGCGGTTTGATAGGTGGAATTCTCGGCGGCATAAGCGGGGCCGTCATCGGGGGCTGGACTGGGGGCGAGATGACCGAAACCGTTTATGAGTGGACGTTTGAGAAGCAATGAAAGCGGCAAAACAATCCGCAGCGCCACTCGGCGATTGGCGCCTTTCGCCGACGGTCGGCGCCGTGCGTGACGGGTTGGCCGATGCGGGGCCGGTCAATGCGGTGGTCGTCGCAAAGGCCATCCTGGAGCGGCACCCCGAGTACGCCAAGGGCACCCTCGGCCCTGACGCGCTGCACGAAGGGGAGCCGGATACGGACCGCCGGCCGGTGGACGCATGGCTGGCGGCGGTGCAGGAGCTGTACAACTCGGAAACGGTTCCCGAGCTGCACGGCCGGCTGGTGGTGATCGGATTGGGCTTGCTGAGCCCGTCCTTACGCGAGCAGCTCCAACAAGACAATTTCTGGGATGCCTTGATCGGCGAGCTGCGGGAGCCGCTGGAGAGCCTCCTCAGCGAGCAGGGGCGAGCGCTTCTCGAGCCGCCCGACGCGGTGCCGACGCACCCGGACCAGCCGCTCGACCGGCTGGAGCAGGACCGCCTGGGCCGCGCCGCGTTTGCCCGCTTTTTGGCCCGGCGCATCGCGGCGGTTTCCGAAGAAGAGGGCTCCTATGCCATCCACCTCTACGGCCCCTGGGGCGCCGGAAAGAGCACCGTGCTCCGCTTCCTGGCCCAGGCGCTCGCGGAAGCGGACGGAGCCAGGGACGGGCACGGAAACGCGACGCCGGGGCGATGGCGGGTGGTGGAGTTCAACGCCTGGCGGCATCAGCACGTTCACCCGCCCTGGTGGGCGCTCCTGGACGCCGTTTTCCGGCGAACGCAGCACCGGCTCAGCCTTTGGGAGCGGGCGTGCGAATACGGGTGGCGGTTTTCGGCCGGCCGCGGCGTGTGGCTGGCGAGCCTTGCCATCCTGATCGCGGTGGCTTGGCTCCTGGTGTTGGTGGTTCTGCCCTGGGCGCGAGCGGAATCCGCACAGACACTGCCGGCGGAACCCGCTCAGACGTTGCCGCTGGCGGTGCTGGAAGTGGCCGGCCAGCTGGGCGCCCTCGCCGTCACGCTGTGGGGCATCGCCTCGGCGGTGGGTCGCTCGCTGCTGGTTGGCTCCGCCGAAGCTGCCCGGAGCTACCTGAGCGCCACGCGAAACCCGATGGAGACCATCAAAGGGCGGTTTACGAGGCTTATCGACCGCCTCAAGCCCGATCGCGTGGCCATCTTCATCGACGATCTGGACCGCTGCCGGAGCGCGTACGTCGTCGAGTTGCTCGAAGGCATTCAGACCCTCTTCCGCGATGCTCCGGTGGTCTACGTGGTGGCCGCCGACCGGCGGTGGCTCAACGCCTGCTACGAAGAAGTCTATCAGTCCATGCGGCCCTGGGTGCATGTCCCGGGCAAGTCCTTGGGGACGCTGTTCCTCGAAAAGCTGTTCCAGCTTTCGACGCCGGTTCCGGCCGCGCCGCCCCGCATCCAGGAGGCCTACTGGCACCACCTCATCGGCGTGCGGGCCGACGCGCAGGAGCCCACGGAGGAGACGATCGAGCATGACGAGCGAGAAGGGATAAACGAGACCGATGACGAGGCGGCGCTGCTCCGCCGGCTCCACGAAGTCCAGGACCCGGGCCGGAGTCAAGCCATCCGGGAGAGGATTGTCGCCCGCCTGGCCGAACCGGAGGTGGTGGCGCGGACGGAGCACGCCTTGAAGCCGTTCGCGCCGCTGCTCGAGCCGACCCCCCGGGCCATGAAGCGGCTGGTCAACGCCTACAGCACGAACCGGGCCCTGGCGCTTCTGTCCCATCTGGACATCGACCGCGAGCCTCTGGTGCGATGGACGATCCTGTCCCTCCGCTGGCCCCGCCTGGCCGATGCCCTGGCAGAGCATCCGGAGTGGATGGAACGAAAAGAGGAAGCCGGCGCTGCCGTGCCCGCGGAGATCGAGGCGTTGCTCGGGCGTGAAGTGGTACAGGCGGTGCTCGATAGCGGCCATGGGGCCCGCAAGCCACTCGATGCGGAGACGATTCGCCTGTGCGCCACGCTGCGAGCATGAACAGCATGGGTCCCGCGGGTCGAGCGGGAAGACCGTGCAGTCTTGGCTTTTGGCACGAGGTTCGGCCATAGCGAGACTCGCTGCGGCGAGAAAAAGGAGGAATAACCCATGAACCCAATCACCTTTCCCTTGAAACTCCAAATGCGCGGCCCCAAGGTGGCCGATCTGCAGGAGGCGCTGAAAGTCTTTCTGGAGCGGCGGCTCATTCTGCGTGACGACGAAGCGGCACGGCGTAAAGCGCTAGAGGATCTGGCGCGCGATTCCGCACGCCGATTCTACGGCAGCGCTACGCGAAAGCTCGTGAGCATCTTCCAGCAAGAACGCCAGCTCCAGCCCACCGGCGAGGTGGACGAGGTGACGGCCCGCGCCATCAACGCCCTGCTTGAGGAACTGAAGGTGTTGGACAGCGGCAAGGCAGGGTTTGTGGATACCCGCTACACCGTCCTCTGCCGCGCCGTGGATGCCCGTGGTCAGCCGATCGCCGGCTTGCGCGTTGAACTGTTCAGCCAGGATCCGCAATCGCCGCCGGTTCCCCTGGGAGAAACGGCTGTCACCGACGCCGAGGGCCTGGCTACGTTTCGCTTCAAGCGTTCGGACTTCACCGGCCAAACCGGCGAGCGCGGCCCTGACCTTTTCTTCAAGGTATTTCGCGACGATGTGCCCCTGGATTACGGGCTGCCGGGGTTGCCTGACGAGGGAAAAATCATCCCCAGCTACCAGCCCCAGCGCGAACCCATCGTGCTGCGTATCGAACGGCACGAAACGATGCACGGGACGGTTGTTACCGTGCATCGTGTGCCAGCCGACAACCTGCGGCTGCGGCTCTATCGCCATGCCTTCGGCGGCCAGACGACGCTGCTCGCCGAAACCACCACGCAGGCCGGCGGACATTACGCTTTCGCTTATGATCCCGGCGCCACCGAGCCGGTGCTGGAGGTGCGCGCCGTCAAAGCCGACGGCAAAGAGATTGCGCTTACTAGACCGCTGCATGGCCTCACGGCGTCGGAGCGCGCCCGCCTCAACCTCGTCGTTCCCGCCGATGCGCAGCCGCTTGAGGCGGAATATCGCCGGCTGGTCAAAGACCTCATACCGCATGTCGGCCAGATCCGCCGGCTGACGGAAGCGAAGGAAAACGGCGAGCGACAGGATATCACCGTGCTTCACCGTGCCACCGGCTGGGATGCGCGCCTGATCGCGCTGGCGGCCTTCACCGAACGGCTCGCCGCCGATGCGGAAGTGGGATTGGCCTCCGAAGGCCTGTACGGCCTGCTGCGCGCGGGGCTGCCGTCGGACAAGCTGCTGCTGGCGCAGGTGGAGCCGGACACCGTCGAAAAAACGCTCAAAAAGATGCGCGACGCTGGCATCGTGGCGTTTGACGACAGCGCTATTGCCGCGTTCAAAGCGCAGTTTGCCGCTTTCAGCAACCGCGTGCGCCTCAACCTGCCGGCGCCCGGATCGGCTTCGACTTATGGCGAGTTGCTGCGGATCTCCGGCCTGGACGAGCCGGCACAGGCGAAGTTCGCCGAGGTCTTCCTGCGCCATCGTGGGGACGGGCCCCAACTCTGGGAGGAGGCGAAAAAAGCCGGCCTCAGCGACACCCAGATCGGCCAGCTGCAACTTCAGGGCAAGTTGGCGTTTCTGGCCGGCAACAGCGCGAAGATCACCGAACGTTTGCTCAAAAAAGAGCTTGTCGATCCCGTGGCGCTGATCGGAGAGGATTTTCATCGCGCCGAAACATGGAAGAACGAAGTCTTCGAAGCGGCCGGCATTCCGCCGCAGCGCCGCGCGAACCTGAGCGAGGCGGACCGCCAACGACTCGCAGCGGCGGTCCCGTCAGCCTATGCCGCCAACACGGTGGAAGCGCGGCTCGATCTCTACGCCGAGGATATGGCCCGCAAGCTCCGCGTGAGCTATCCCACGCAGACGCTGACTCGGCTGCTGGATAGCGACGAAACCTTCAAGCCTCTGGCCGGACAGACGGCCACCCTCACCTTGCTCAAGAACGCCGCGGCGCAGGGCTTTCGATTGGGCGAGACGCCGGTGGCGGCGTTTCTCAAATCCAAACCGGAGGTCAAAGGCAACCTGACCGAAGCCGAGTTTCAGACTGCGGCTCAAGACCTGAAGACCCTACAGCGCCTCTACCAGATCACGCCGGACCACGAATCCATGCCCGTTCTCCAGGCCATGGGCATCACCTCGGCCTACGACGTGACGGCGTATCCGCAGGAGCAGTTCGTCGCGCAGTATCAGGCCAAGTACTTCGACATTTACAAAAAGCCGGCGCCGACCGGTGTGCCGGAGTTGATCTATCGCAAGGCGCAGCAGGTGAGCGCCGTCACCTACAACCTGTTCGCCGTCGCCAAGCAACTAGAGAGTACTCCGGGCCTCCCTGTATTCTCGCCCTCCCCCGCCGTTCGCGAAAGCGTCAAGAACGAGCTCATCAAACACTACCCGACCCTGGAGTCACTGTTTGGCTCGATGGACTTTTGCGAATGCGAGCACTGCCGCTCGGTATTGAGTCCGGCGGCCTACTTCGTGGATTTGCTGCAGTTCGTGGACATCGAAGACCCGGTATGGGCCAACTTTCTGGCACAATGGAAGGCGAGCCACGGCGGTCAGGATTACCCGCATAAGGACAAGAACGGCAAGCCGATGAAGCCCTACGACGTGCTCATCGAGCGCCGGCCGGATCTGCCCCATATCGCGCTGACCTGCGAGAACACCCACACGGCGCTGCCCTACATCGACGTGGTCAATGAGATCCTCGAGTACTACGTCGCCAACGGCAAACTGGCCGAAGACGCCGCTCGCGACACCGGCGAGGCCACGACCGCCGAACTGCTGGCCGAGCCGCAGAACGTGATCGCTGCTGCCTATAAGAAGCTGACCGAGGCCCGCTACCCGCTCAATCTGCCCTTCGACCGCTGGCTCGAGACCGTGCGGGCGTTCTCCGGCTACTTCGAGACGCCGCTGTACCACCTGCTCGAAGTGTTCCGTCCCACGAATGCGCTGTTTGATTCCACCAAACCCGACAGGGCTGCCATCTTCATCGAGTCGCTGGGGCTTGCGCCCGCAGAGACGACGCTGTTGGTGAATTCCAATCCGCTTGCCACATGGTTTGAGCTGTACGGCTTCAACAGCGAAGCCGAAGCAACGACGGTCGCAACCGACGCCGAGACCGGCCAGCGTATCGATCTCAACTCCGCCAAAGCCCTCTCGCGCCGCTTGGGAGTGAGCTACAAGGAACTCACCGAGATCGTCCAGACTGGCTTCGTCAATCCCGATCTGACGAAGCTGGCGCTGCTCTATAAGCTCGGCGTGAGCATCGCGGATGCGCGCTTCTACCAGACGCACAAGACGTTCTACGACCAAAACAAGGATCTCATCGGTAAGAATCGCAGCACCTTGCCGCCCGCCGATCAAGCACGCTTCGATGCGCTGGCAAACAAGGTTCCTAATACGAACCTCACCGGTTGGGAGGTGCTCAGCGAAATAGCGGGCTTCGAGCAGCGCTTGCACGAACTGGCCGGCGAGTTCAACACAGCGCTGGATGGGCTGCAAACCGCCATCGCCAACATGCCGTTCGACAAGGCGCTTGTCCTGGCCGATCCCGATGCGAGCTGCAACTTCGACCGGACCACGCTGCAATACGCCGACGGCAGTAAAGCCAAACCGCTCGATTTTTTGCGCATCAACCTGTTCGTGCGGCTTTGGAAGAAACTGGGCTGGAGCATCGAGGAGACCGACCGGGCGCTGACCACCTTCATTCCTGCCGCAGCGCTGGTGGACGCGACCCAGCTCCCCGCCTGGCTGCAGACCGCGCTGATTTATCTCGCCCATCTCAAAACGCTGGAAGAAAAGGTCAAGGTCGGCAAGCAGAGCCGCATCAAACTCCTGACGTTGTGGGCCGACATCCCCACGACGGGCAAGCACCCGCTCTACGCCCAGCTTTTTCTCACCAAAAGCGTGCTCCAGGCCGACCCGATCTTCCACCACCCCCTCGGGCAATACCTGAGCGACGCCGGCATCAAGCTCAAGGATCATCTCCTCGCCCTGCAGGGCGCGCTGGGCCTCTCTGCCGATGACATCGCGGCGATTCTGGGCGACGCCGGCAAGTCTCTCGACGACGTCCTGTCGCTGGCGAATGTCTCGCTGCTCAATCGCTACGGCGTGCTGGCCAAGGGGCTCAAACTCGGTGTGCGGGAGCTGATCGCGCTCAAGCAGATCTCCGGTCTCGATCCCTTCAAGCCGCTGCACGATCAGCCTCTACAAAACCTGAGCGAAGATCACCCGTTCACGCAGACATTGGCCTTCGTCGAGACAGCCGAGGCGGTCAAAGACAGCGGCCTGACGATCGAGGACCTGGACTACCTGCTGCGCCACCGCTTCGATCCGGCTGGCAAGTATCGCCCCAACCGTGCGGCGACGCTGGCGCTGCTCAAGGCGTTGGCGGAAGGTATCCGCGCCATCCGGGTCGAGCACGCCGTGCCGGACGATCCAGCCACCTTGAGCAATGACATCCTGCAACAGAAGCTGGGGCTGGTACTGCCGCCGGACGTGGTGACGAGGTTCATGGCCATGCTGAACGGCATGGCGGAGTTCACCGCGGTGAAAAGCGGTGTAGCGCAAGCCGACAGCCTGCCGCTGGCGGCGTTTGCCGCGCCTCCGGCCATTCGTGAGGTCGCCTATAACGCCACGCGCCAGGAGCAGCGCCTCACCTTCCGCGGGGTGTTGTTCGATGCGCACAAGAATGCGTTAAAGGCGGCTGTCAGTGCCTCTTTGACTGCGACACAGCAGAGCGTCTTTGCCGAGCTGCTCGATGACGTACAACAGCAGGCGCGCAGTTTCTTTGACCGGCACCTGCGCAGACAGAGCGGTGTGCAGCCGGAGAGTGGGTTTCTGGAGAACGCCGACTACGGGCTGCTGTTTGCACCCGTGCCCGACGGCCTTACCGAGGCGCAGCAACAGACTCACGAACGCGAGCGTCGTACTCGTATTGCACGAGCTTTTCTGCCCTTCTTGCAACGGCGTCTGATCCGCCAGTTTATCGTCCAGACGCTGGTTGCCCAGACCGGCGCCGATCCCGTGCTGGTGGAGAGTCTCGTTACCGACGACCGGCTGCTGAACGCCGATGGCAAAGCGCTCCTGGACGCCTTCGCCGTGGTTGCTGAGCGGGGCGTCAGCGCCGCCTTCTTCGATTCTGCCGACCTCTCCGGTGCGCCACAGAAGGCATCGCCCATCGTGGCGAGTGCCGACACCGGCCTGAAAGACCAGAAGGACTCTGACGGCAACCCGCTTAACGCGGCAGGGAGCGCGTGCTTCGAGGGCTATCTGGAAGTCGCCACGCCCGGCGCCTACCGGTTCTTCATCGAGCTAGAAAAACAAAACGCCGCGGCGGAGTTGCGTTTTGCCCATCTGCCGGAGCCGGTGTTCCTCAAAGGCACGGCCGCCGGCGACAATGCCACCTTTGGCGACCAGACCGGTGAGTTTCTGGAACTGAAAGCCGGTGTGCCGTACCGCTTCACCCTCAAACTCAAAAACCTGAACGGCGGCAACGCTCGCTTGCTGGTGCAGGGCGAAACGCTGCCCAAAGGGCCGCTCTCGCAACTGAAACTGTACCCTGCGAGTGCCTGGGATGCGGCGGAGCGGGCGCTGCTGTTGCTGAACAAGTCCCTGCAGCTCGTGCAAGGTCTTGGGTTGACTGAGCGTGAGATGCGCTATCTGCTGACTCACGCCGCGGATTTCGGCAGCTTGTCCTTGAGCGAGCTGCCGACCGGGGCTGTCGGCGACATCCCTGCCGAGAAGGCCGTCACCGCGCAACGCTTCGCCCGCTTCCGCCGAGTGGCCGCCTACGCCCGCCTCAAGCGCGAGATGGCTGGCGGTACGGAGGACCTGATCGACATCTTCGAGGCCAACGGCACGACGGCGCCGGACAAACTGGAGAAGCAGGTCTATCCCCGGATCGCCACCATCACCCGCCGAGACGAGGCCACGGTTCGGGCCACTGCCGAGGCGCTCTTCGGCATGAGTCCCGCCTTCGCTAACGAACAGTCGCTGGAACGCTTGTGGCAGGCGCTGCAGATCGTCGGGCGCTTCGGCGTATCGCCGACCTCGCTCAAAGACTGGACCGGGATCGTCAGCAGCGCAGCGACCGCCGAGGAGCGCTTCAAGATCGCGCGCGAGCTGCGCGACACGATCAAGGCGCGCTTCGAGGACGAGGGCTGGCAGCGGGTAGCGCAGCCGATCTTCGACAAGCTGCGCCAGCAAAGCCGCGACGCGCTGGTCGCGCACGTCATGCACCAGCACGGCTTCGCACGTATGGAACAACTCTACGAGTACTTCCTCGTCGATCCCGGCATGGAGCCGGTGGTGCAAACCTCGCGCATCCGGCTGGCCATCGCCTCGGTGCAGCTCTTCATCCAGCGCTGCTTGCTCAACCTCGAGCCAAAGGTGCATCCCTCCCTCATCAACTCGAAGCAGTGGGAATGGACGAAGCGTTACCGGGTCTGGGAAGCCAACCGCAAGATTTTCCTCTTTCCGGAAAACTGGCTGGAGCCGGAGTTCCGCGACGACAAAACGCATCTCTTTACCGAACTCGAAGGCGCACTGCTGCAGGGCGACGTCTCCAGCGATCTGGTCGAGGACGCCTTCCTCAACTATTTGAAGAAGCTCGACGAGCTGGCACGGCTCGACATCGTGGCCATGCACATCGAAGACAACCCTGACCCGGCGCGGCGGGTGCTGCACGTCTTCGGCCGCACCTTCAGCATGCCCCACAAGTACTTCTATCGCCGCTACAAGAACCAGATGTGGACGCCGTGGGAGCCGGTGAGCGCCCAGATCGAGGGCGATCATCTGGCGCCTGTGGTGTGGCGCGACCGGCTGTATCTGTTCTGGGTGACGTTCCTAGAGAAGCCGCAGCAGTCAACGAGCGATACCAAAATCGACCCAAACCAACAGGTTACCATTCCAGCACCCCGGAAAGACATTGAGGCGCATTTGCACTGGAGCGAGTACGTCAATGGCCAGTGGTCCACGCCCGAGGCGAGCGCGATGAACGCGCCGAGTCCGGTTGTGGTGCGGAACGTCCTGTATTTTGATCCCGCGAAAGTGTTCGTCCACGTCTCCAAGGCGTACGACACCGACGGCTCCGAGCTTGGAGTCTTCATCCATTTGGGCAACTGGTCAGAGGCCATTCAGTCATCAACCGGAGGGCTTCAGGCCTTCTACCTGGCCGGGCGCAACAGCGCGCCTGAAGCGCGTAGCTATCTTGCCCCGCCCGCCAATCCCTTCCCTAGCGCCAATACAAAAACGGGTACGCGCTATCAGGGCAGCGGCAAGTTCCAGGTCCGTTTCCAGGAAAAGATTACCACCGAACCCGGCAAGACGCCTCGACCGGCTGTGCGCGATATTCTCGGGAGAGGCGCCGCCTACACGCTGCTGCCATGTGACAACGATCTGTTGCCCCTTGGAGTGTCCGAAGAAGCCTACCGGCATGCGACCCATCCCGACGCCGTCAAGGCCGCTATCGCGAAGGGGTTGGGCGAAATCGCTACGCTGATGAAACCGGTGTTCTATCAGGACAATCGCCACACCTTCTTCGTCGAGCCGAGCGTGACCGAACGAACGATCGAGGAGTGGCAGGAGTGGGTCACCAGAGTACCACAGCGAGAGCCTTGGTGGCCCGAAAAACCGATTTGGGAAGAGATCGAGGTTATCCCGGAGATACCCTGGAAGCCACCGTTGCCCGACCCGGTAGGCCCATACTCCACGCCGGATTCCGTAATCCATCCGGCGCCCGTTCGAGATTGGCTGATCAACCCAGCGACCGTGTTGGTGTTCGATGATGTGCTGATCGGTCCCGCCGGCCAGCCCGGTCTGGCGGTAACGCCTGGTATCGCTTCACCGACGCTCGGAGCGCATATCAACGTCAATCCGGGCAGCGAGGCAGCCGGCACTGTTGTGGTCAACGTGCCACATGCCTTCGCCCGCTCCGGTCTCGCGGTGACGGCCGGCGGTTTGAATATCATCGGGAGCGGTGGGCTCAACCCTGCGCTGGCACAGAATCTCAATGAACTCAACAGCCAGGACTTTGGCGTAGGCATGGCCGGCGCCGGACAGCCGCCGCATTAACCAAAAGGAGAACAACATGAGTAGTCTGATTTTGACAGAGACTGCTTCGGCAAAGACCAATAAGTTTCACGGCATATTCGATCTGGAGATAAACCAATATCGTGATGGTCGTGCTGTTGAAAAGAGAGAGACGAAATATTTTATCATCGAGGAGCGCACGCTCAGCTACCGTTTCTTCCTGCACCAACACCCCTACGTACAACCGTTGATGCAGCGGCTGCTGCGCAAGGGGACGCCAGGCTTGCAGGCGTCGGATACGGAATACGTCAAAAAGCCGGATGGTTCGTTTGAAACCCTGCCCGACGGCACGTTCAAGCCGGTCCTGTACGCCGATTTCTTCAAGAACGCCTACCGACCTTCGCCGTTGGTACAGACGCCGTATCCGGTCAAGGATCTGGATTTCACCTCCGGTGGTGCCTATGCCGTCTACAACTGGGAGCTCTTCTTTCATGTGCCGTTCACCATCGCCGTGCATCTGAGCAAAAACGGCCGCTACGCCGAGGCGCAGCGCTGGTTCCACTACCTCTTTGATCCCACCGACGACAGTGATGGTCCTACGCCGGAACGATTCTGGAAAGTGCGCCCCTTTCAGTCCACCGACGTGAAAAAGATCGAAGAGATCCTGGTCAACCTCGCCACCGGCGCTGACCCCGATCTGCGCAACGAGACGCTGCGCAGCATCGAAGCCTGGAAAGACGCGCCGTTCCGGCCCCACGTCATCGCCCGCTACCGCCAGCAGGCTTACATGTACAAGACCGTCATGGCCTACTTGGACAACCTGATCGCCTGGGGCGACTCGCTGTTTCGCCAGGACACTGGCGAGGCCATCGACGAGGCGCTGCACCTCTACGTGCTGGCCGCCAATATCCTCGGGGCCGCGGCCGCAGGCCGTGCCCAAAAAAGGTTCCGTGCGACCGCAGACTTACGACAGCTTGCAGAAAGACCTGAAGCAGTTCGGTACGGTACTGCGCGAGGTCGAGGCGGAGCTGCCTTTCGATCTCATGCCGTTTCCCGATACGGAGGCCAAAGAGGACAACCGGCTCGCCGTCGTGCGTGGTATTGGCCGAGCGCTTTACTTCTGCACGCCGCGCAACGACAAGCTCTTAAGCTACTGGGACACGGTCGCCGACCGCCTGTTCAAGATCCGCAACAGCCTCAACATTCAGGGCATCTTCCGCCGGCTCGCCCTGTTCGAGCCGCCCATCGACCCCGCCCTCCTGGCGCGCGCTGCCGCAGCCGGGCTGGAGGTGGGCGCCATCGTGAGCGGCCTCAACCAGCCGCTGCCGCTGGTGCGCTTTGCGTTTCTCGTGCAGAAGGCGATCGAGATCGCACAGGAAGTGAAGTCGCTCGGCAACCAGTTGCTCTCGGCGATGGAAAAGGAAGACGGCGAGGCACTGGCCCTCCTACGCGCCAAACACGAGCGCGCCGTGATGCAGATGGTCGAGCAGGTGAAGTATGCCCAGTGGCAGGAAGCGATCAAAGCGAAAGAGGGGCTATTGCAGTCTCTTGCTTTGGCTGTGCAGCGCTATACTTACTACGAGCGGCAGTTGGGAAAGAAACCCGACGAGATCGAAAAAGCCATTCCGCAACTGAACGAATTGGAAAAGGACAGCCTGGCGAAGATGAAGTTTGCCATGCAGGAGCCGGCACTCTTGCCGCGAGAGATCGAAGTGGATATTGCCACTGATATTTTTGCACAGGCGGCGCAGGCCCTCTATGGCGGCAAGCTGCTGAGTTCGCACGAGGTACGAGAATCCTTGTTCTTGGAGGGGGCGCAGATAGCTGCGGATATTGCGGCCGTGCTGAGTGTGGCAAGTTCGTTCGCTGCGGTCGTTCCCCAGTTTGAAGTAAGCGCTGAACCATGGGGCGTAGGTGGTGCAACGACCTTTGGTGGACAGAATGTTGCTTCCACGATTTCAGCATTCGCAAACGCAGCGCGGGGCGTTACGGACCGTCTCAACTTCGAAGCGCGTCGGGCGGCCCGCATCGACAGTTTCGCCCGCCGCGAACGGGAATGGGCCTTCCAGAGCAACTTGGCCGCGGGTGAGATCAACCAGATCTTCAAGCAATTGCGTGCGGCCCAGCTCCGCGAGGCCATCGCCGAGCAGGAACTCAAGAGCCACCGGTTGCAGATGAAGCACGCCGAGGAGATCGAGCGTTTTCTCAACGAAGAGGGTGCGGAGCGCAATGGCAAAAAGACCAACAAGGCGCTTTATGCCTGGATGAAGCGCGAGGTGCGTGGCCTCTCTGCGCAGTGTTTCCAGTTCGCCTTCGACATCGCCAGAAAAGCCGAGCGCGCCCTACAACACGAGCTAGGCAATCCAGGGTTGAGCTTTCTCCAGTTCGGGTATCTGGCGGGCAAGGAGGGCTTGCTTGCCGGGGAGCGGCTCTACCTCGACCTCAAGCGCATGGAGATGGCCTACCACGAGCAGAACCGGCGCGAGTACGAACTCACCAAGCACGTGAGCCTGCTACAGGTGGACCCGCTGGCGCTCATTCACCTGCGCACCACCGGCCGCTGCACCGTGCGCCTGCCGGAGATGCTCTTCGACATGGACGGCCCCCGGCCACTACTTCCGCCGCATCAAGTCAGTGGCAGTGAGCATTCCCTGCGTTACCGGACCTTACGCCGGCGTCAACTGCAAGCTCATGCTTCTTAAGAGCAGCATCCGCACGACGCCCATCTTGCGCGACGGCGCCTATGCGCGTGAAGGTGCCGAAGATGATCGATTCAGCGACTACTTCGGCAGTCTGCAGTCCATCGTCACCAGTGCCGCCCAGAACGACAGCGGCCCTGTTCGAGACCAACCTGCGGGACGAGCGCTACCTGCCTTTTGAAAACTCCGGCGTCATTAGCGAGTGGCAGATCGAACTGCCTGCTGACCCCAGTAAGGACGAGCCAGCGCAGTTCGACTACGACACCATCAGCGACGTGGTTCTCCACATCCGCTACACTGCACGGGAAGGCGGAACACTGCTGCGCAACGCCGCAATGGCGCAGATCACACAGCTCATCGGCGAAGGTAAAGCAGCCGGTTCCGTGCGTCTGTTCTCCGTGCGCCACGAGTTCCCAACAGAGTGGCATCGCTTCAAGACGCAAACGCCGCCTGCTGGTCAACGATACGAAC
Organism: Candidatus Tectimicrobiota bacterium; assembly: GCA_026005175.1. Classification (GTDB taxonomy): domain Bacteria; phylum Tectomicrobia; class Entotheonellia; order Entotheonellales; family Entotheonellaceae; genus BPKO01. The sequence goes on along the minus strand of BPKO01000001.1, from coordinate 945,584 downwards.
TGGCGCTCACCCTGAGACCCGAGCACTACCCCTTCTGGGCGCAGGGGCGACTCAACAGGGTGAGCCGAATCGACTTGGTGGCGCGGAGCGAGAAAACACCTGTGCCGGCAAGCATCGAGGTCGCCGATAGAGCAGACGGGAGTGGTGCTGCCGCCAAGAGGGACTTTCTCGCAAAGGATGCTACGCTGGGCAATCTGCTTGTCGGAAAACTGGCCGAGATCCCGCTGCCCGACAGGCCAACTGGTGAACTCAAGCTCTACTTCGAGGACGCCAAGCTCCGCGACTTGTGGATTGGAGTGGTTTGGACTGGTTAAGGGCGCGGCTTTGGCGCAGCACCGTGGCCCGCTCTGAGCGGTCAACGGGGGCGAACGCGGCCGAAGAAACGTTCGGCGGGCAGACACGCGCAGTATGCGTTACAAGGCGGCGCCGGGCTTCTGCGCTGAGACAAAGCCTGGACAGCAGGTGACAAAAGACGCAGAATGGGCGAAAATGGGCTGCGTGCTTGCCCCTGGCGTGCAGGAAGGGGAAAAACGTTTGGCCAAGCCGTATGACGACGAGGAGAGCCCCATGACGGCACAGCCCTTGCTCCCCATGCTGGCCCGCGAGGAAGTGGACGAGCCGGTGCGGCGCCTGCTTGACGCCGCCACGCAGCGCGGCTACCAGGATCCCAACTTCCTGCGCGTGCTGGCCCACGACCCGCCGCTCTTGCAGCACCTGCTGGCCTTTACCAAGTACTTCATGTACGAGGGCGAGGTCGAGCACCGCCTCATCGAGCTGGTACGCCTCAAGCTGGCGCAACTTAACGCCTGCCACTTCTGAAGCACGGTGCGCACTGCTTTGGGAAAGCAGCAGGGAATTAGCGAAGAACTGGTGGCCCACCTGGAAGCTTACCATCAGGGGCCGTTTAGCGAGCGCGAGAAGGCGGCGCTGCGCTTTGCCGAGCTCCTGGCGCTGGCGCCCCACAGCGTCGACGAGGCATTTTGTGCCGAGTTGCAGCGGCACTTTACACCACGGCAGCTCGTGCAGCTGGGCATTGCCAGCGTCGTCTTTTTTGGCCTGGGGCGCTTGGTGGCGGCGCTGCGCATTCCGCTCAAGGAAGAGAGCCAGGACTGGCCGCTGCCTTTTTAGTCCAGGTGGGGGTCGAGCAGGTCGCGCAGGCTGTCGCCCAGGAGATTGATGCCCAGGGTGGTGAGGAAGATGGCCAGGCCGGGGAAGGTGGCCAGCCACCACTTGTTGAGCATGTACACGCGCCCCTCGCTGAGCATGCCGCCCCAAGAGGGGGTGGGCGGCTGAATGCCCAGCCCCAGAAAGCTCAGGAACGCCTCGCGCAGGATGTTGCGCGCCACTTCTAGGCTGGCCAGCACCACGATGGTGTTGATGAGGTTGGGCAGAATGTGGCGCAAAATGACGCGCACGTCGGTGCTGCCCAGGCTGGTGGCCGCCACCACGAAGTCGCGTTCGCGATACGTCAGGACTTCTGCTCGCACCACCCGCGTGTAGACGGTCCAGGTGGTAAGCCCCAGGACGATGATCAGGTTGGTAAAACTGGGACCCATCACCGCAATCACCGCCAGGGCGAGCAGAATAAAGGGAAAAGCCAGCATGATGTTCACCAGGTTGGAAATCACCGAGTCAAGCACCCCGCCGTAGTAGCCAGCCACCACCCCCAGGGTAACCCCCACCGCGCAGGCCAGGGCGGTGGCCAGAAAGCCACACAGCAGGGAAACGCGCGAGCCGTAGACAATGCGGCTGAGGTAGTCGCGGCCCACGTGGTCGGTCCCCAGAAGGTAGGTCGCCTGGCCGCCGCCCTCCCATACCGGCGGCAGCAGGCGCCGGGCCAGCTGCTGGTGGTAGGGGTCGTGCGGGGCCAGCAGCTGCGGCCAAACCGCTGCCACCAGCGCCAGCAGCACGATGGCAGCCCCGAGGAGGCCGGTGCGGAAGCGCCAGGCGCGCCGCAGCACCCGGGCCAGGCGGCCTGGCGGGGGAAGAGGCGGCGTAGCGGCTTCAAAGCGGGACGGCGCTTCTCGGACCATGCGCTCTCCTGGCCAGCACGCTAGTCGTAGCGGATGCGGGGGTCAAGGAAGCCAATCAGGACGTCGCTGATCAGATTGGCCACCACGATGATCAGCGCCAAGCACACCACCGCCGCCTGCACCACCGGGAAATCGGAATTGCGGATCGAAGTCACCGCCAGGCTGGCCACCCCCGGCCAGGCAAAGACGGTCTCGGTGACCACCGCCCCGCCCATGAGCTGCCCAAACTGCAAGCCGACAATGGTGATGATCGAAATGCCGGCGTTTTTCAGGGCGTGCTTGAAAATCACGGCGCGCTCGGGCAAGCCTTTGGCCCGTGCCGTGCGGATATAGTCCTGCTGAAGGACGTCGAGCATGCCCGAGCGCGTCAGGCGCATGGTCACCGGCGCCAAGAACCAGCCCAGGGTCAGGGCCGGCAAGACGAGGTGGCGCACCGTGCCGTAGCCAGACACCGGGAAGAGCTGAAGGTGCACGGCAAAGACGATGATCAGCATGATCCCCAGCCAAAAAATGGGCATCGCCTGCCCGGTAAGGGCAAACACGGTGACAAAGGTATCCAGCAAAGAGCCGCGCTTGATCGCCGACAGCGCCCCCAGGGGAATGGCCAGCAGCAGAGAAATGCCGAGACCGGCCACGGTGAGCTGCACCGTGGCCGGCATGCGCTCTAGGATGAGTTCCAGCGCCGGCTGGTCGACGAAAAACGAACGGCCAAAGTCTCCCCGCACGGCGCGCTTGAGGAAGCGCCAGTACTGCACCACCAGCGGGTCGTCAAAGCCCATGGCGCGGCGCAGGTCCTGCCGCTCTTGCTCCGTTGCCTCAATCGGCAGCAACAGCAGCGTCGGGTCGCCCTTGAGCCAGAGAATCAAGAAAGTAATGAGCGAAATGCCCCAGCACACCAGCAGGGCTTGCAGCAAGCGGCGAACGACGTAAGTCCGCATGGCCGATTGGCGGCGCGGGGAAAGACGCCCTTACCTCCAGGTGGCGTAGTACACCTTCAGGATCTCGTCCCCCGAGGCGCGGAAGTCGAGCTTGTTGCTGACGCCGAGGATCTCGTGCTGCCCGTAGAGCGGCACCCAGTAGGCCTGCTCCACCAGCCGCCGCTGCACCTTACTATAGAGTTCCAGGCGCTGCTGCGGGTCCAGGGTGGCGCGGGCGGCGCTGAGCCAGCGGTCGATATCGGGGTCGCTAATGTAGCTAAAATCCTCGCCGCTTTTGGTCAGGCGCCACAGCAGGGCATCGGCGTCAAAGACGGCACCGCTGCCCCAGCTCGCCAGGCCAATGCCGTTGAGCTTGCCGGCGCGCATGGTCCTGATCCAAGTGCCCACGTCCTCAAAGTGGCGGTTTTCGGTTTTGATGCCCACCGCTTCCAGGTAGCCCATGATCGCCTCGACCACCTGGCGCACGTTGACCACACTGCCGCTGTAGGAGTTGAGCACAGTGTGAAAGCCGTCGGGATACCCTGCTTCGGCCAGAAGCTGCCGGGCCTTCTGGGGGTCGTAAGGAATGCCTTCGATCGTCGGGTCGTAGCCAAAGTGCAGCGGATTGACCCCGGTGGCGGTACGGACGGCCCGCCCTTGCAGCACGTGCCGGATGATGGCGTCGACGTCGATGGCGTGGGCAATGGCCCGCCGCACCTTGACGTGGGTGAGCGGATTGCCGGGCTCGGCACGGCCGGCAGCATCGAGGTTGAGGTAGACAACGCGCAGGATAGGTGCCGAAGTGACGTAGGCCACGCCCGAGTTGTTGATGTAGTCGATCTGGTCCGGAGGCACGGTGCGGATGATGTGCACGCCGCCCGAGAGCAGCTCGGCTATCTGCGTCGCCATCTCCGGAATGGGACGAAAAATCACCCGCTTGACGGCCGGCGGCCCCATCCAGTAGTCGAGGTTGGCTTCCAGAACCAGGCGCTGCCCCTTGACCCACTCGACAAAGCGGAAAGGCCCCGTGCCCACCGGATTTCGGGCATAGCCCTCAGGGCCGACACGCTCGAAGTGGGTCTTGGAAATCATCGGCCAGGTGGTCAGCCGCTCGTGCACCAGGGGATAGGGTTCTTTGGTGCGAATGCGCACGGTGTAGTCGTCTACCACCACCACCGCTTCCCCCTCCCCACCGGTTTTGACGTCGTTCAGCCAGGTAATGCCGGCACGGCCCTGCAGCTTGTTGTTGGGGTCGAGAACGCGGTCGAGGTTAAACTTCACCACCTCGGCGGTAAACGGCTCACCGTTGTGAAACTTCACCCCGCGGCGCAGCTTGATCTCCCACGTCAAGTTGTCAATGGGCGTCGCAGATAGTGCCAAGCCGGGGATGGGCTTCATGGTCTCGAGGTCCCGCATGAACAAATTGTCGTGGATGTGCCAGTTGGTGGTAATGATGGCCATGCGGGCCGAGTGTGCCCAGGGATCCAGGGTAGGGATGTTCGAGCCCAAGGCCACGACCACCGTTCCCTGCGGTGCCGCCCACGCCACACGCCCCGCCAGGACCGCGAGCATCAGCCCACACAGAACGCCCAGAGATGGCCAACGCCTCATGGCTTTTCCTCCTGTCGCCCGGCGACCCCCTTCGGCATGCTACCGTCCGCCGTATGGTACGCCTGTGCCCCAGTAGTGTCAAGAAAAGCCATTCCGGCTGGTCGTGTGGCCTCCCAGGCGAGCAACCCTGCTGTCCTTTTCGGCCTTGACGGCACCCGGGGCGCCACCGGATAATGGCGGCTCTCACCAGACCCTTGCCAGAGAGGAGAACGGCCATGCAGCACTGGCGGACCTTGCGTCGTCTTTGGGTAGGCGTGATGGTGCTGGTTCTCGGGCTGGCGACAGCTGCCTGGGCCGCCGAACAGCCCCGACGCGGCGGCATCCTCACCTACATCGTCTCGGCTTCCGGCTTCCCCAGCATGGACGGCCACCGCGAAGGGACGTTTGCCCTCGTACACCCCATGGCCCCGTTTTACAGCCTGCTCATCAAAGTCAACCCCGAAAACCCCGCCGATCCCACCGACTTTGTGGGCGACGTGGCCGAAAGCTGGACGGTGAGCCCCGACGGCCGCGTTTACACCTTCAAGCTGCGCCGCAATGTCAAGTTTCACGACGGCAGCCTCATGACCTCGCGCGACGTCAAGGCCACGTTTGACAAAATCATCTTCCCGCCGCCCGGGGTGATCAGTGCCCGCAAGGGCATGTACACGATGGTCGAGGCGGTGGAAGCCCCTGACGACTTCACCGTGGTCTTTCGCCTCAAGTTCCCCACCGCCTCCTTCCTCCCGCTTTTGGCCACGCCGTTTAACTGGATCTACAAAGCCGACATTCTCGAAAAAGACATGCACTGGTACGAAAAAAACGTGCTGGGCACCGGGCCCTTCAAGTTCCAGGAATACGTGGCCGGCTCGCACGTGGCCGGGGTGCGCAACCCCGACTACTTCATCCCCGGACTGCCTTACCTCGACGGCTTCCGGGCGATTTTTATTGCCAAGGAAGCCCCGCAGGTGGCAGCCATTCGCGGCGGGCGGGCGATGGTCAACTTTCGCTCGTTTCCGCCCAAGATTCGCGACGACTTGGTGCGGGCCATGGGCGACCAGATCGTGGTGCAGGAAAGCACTTGGAACTGTGGTCTTTATGTAGCGCCCAACCACAAAGTGAAGCCTTTTGACGATCCGCGGGTGCGGCGGGCCCTTGACGCTGGCCTTGGACCGCTGGGGGGCAGCGGAGACGATTTCCAAGATCGCCATCGTCAAGACGGTGGGGGGATTGGTGTTTCCGCACCATCCGCTGGCGGCGTCGCGGGAGGAGTTGCAGCAGATTGCGGGTTTTTGGCCCGACATAGAGGCGTCGCGGCGTGAGGCGCGGCGGCTGCTGCGCGAGGCGGGGAGTGCCGGAGGGGTTCAAGTTTCGCTTTCACAACCGGGGGGTGGAGCAGCCCTACAAGGCGCTGGGCATCTGGCTGATTGACCAGTGGCGGCAGATTGGGCTGGAAGCCGAGCACTGGGTGCAGCCCACGGCGCAATGGGTAGCCACCCTGCGCAGCCGGCAGCAGCAGTACGAAGTGAGCATGGACGCCAACTGCCAGTCGGTGGTGAACCCGATTCTCGATATTACCAAGTTTCTCTCTGACGACATCGCCTCCGACAACTATGCTGAGTACCAAGACCGGGAGCTGGACGCGCTGCACGCGCAGATTTTGCGTGAGACGAACCCCGAGAAGCTCAAGGCGCTGCTGCGGCAGTTTGAGAAGCGGGTGCTAGACGAGCAGGCGCACTACCTGATTACCCTGTGGTGGCACCGCATTGTGCCGCACAATGCGCGCATGCGGGGGTGGAAGATCAGCCCCAGCCACTACCTCAACCAGGACTTGGCCACCGTGTGGCTGGCCCCGGAGTAGGCGAAGCGGTCCCATGCTGGCGCCCATGGCGCTTGTGGTAGAATAGCGCAGGCATACAAAGCCGGCGGGCGTGCCTTGCCTGGGGATGCCCGCCGGCTGGGTGCAAGCCAGCCGCGGGCCACAGGGCCTTGAGGCCGCATCCTACAGCGAGAGGGTCGATCATGAAGCCACTGCGCATCGCAGCGCTCGTCAAACAGGTCCCGAAGTTCGAAGAGATGCAGCTTGGCCCGGACGGTCGCCTGAAGCGCGAAGGCGTCGAACTTACCATGAACCCCTATTGCCAGCGGGCGGTGAGCAAGGGCGTAGAACTGGCCCAGAAAACCGGAGGGACCTGCACGGTCATCACCCTGGGGCCGCCGGCCGCCGAGGACGTCATCCGCTGGGGCGTGGCCTGGGGCGCCGACCACGGGGTGCTGATTAGCGACCCGGCGTTTGCCGGCTCCGACACTCTGGCCACGGCGCGGGCGCTGGCCGCTGCCCTCGAGCGCCTGGGGCCCTTTGACCTCATCCTGGTGGGCAAGAACTCCGTCGACGCCGACACCGGACAGGTGGGACCAGAGCTGGCCGAGCTGCTCGGCTACCCCTTTGCCGGCCCCGTGCGCGCGCTCGACTTCGACGACGGGCGTCTGCGGCTAAGATGCGAGCACGACGACGCCTGGGTGGAAGCCGAAGTGACCCTGCCGGCGGTGCTGTCAACGGCCGAGCGCCTGTGCCCGCCGGCCAAAGTGGACCGCGAAGACCGCTTGGCGGTCGACGCGGCCCGCATCACCACTCTCAGCGCCGCCGAGCTGGGGCCAGGCCCCTGGGGACAGGCGGGGAGCCCCACCTGGGTGGGCGAGACCAAAGTGCTGGAGGTCAAGCGCGCCCGCCGCCTCTTGCAAGGACCACTGGAAGCGCAGGTGGCAGAAGCGGTAGCCATCCTCAAGGCCCGCGGGGCGTTTGCCGCCACCCGCCAGGCGGCCCGCGAACAGGTGCCCGACCCCGTGGCCCGGCCAACGACCTGTATCGTGGTGCTGCTCGAGCCCGACCGCCTGGGCAGCGCGCACGAGCTGCTCGGCACTGCTGCCGAGCTGGCCACGCACGTCGCCGCTCGCGTGGTGGCCGTCCAGGTGAGTACGCCGCAAGCCCCCACCCCAGAGCAACTGTACGCGTGGGGCGCCACGCACGTCTTGCGCCTTGAGCCGGCGCCGGTGGCCGAAGACGCCGCACGCTTCGTTGCCCGCTGGTGCACCCAGGAGCCACCTTGGGCCATCCTGGCCCCCAGCACCTCCTGGGGACGCGATGGGTGGCAGCGCGCGTGGCCGCCCGCCTGGGCGCCGGCCTCACCGGTGACGCCATTGCCCTGGAAGTGGACCGGCAGCGACTGGTGTGCTGGAAGCCGGCCTTTGGCGGGCGGCTGGTGGCGGCCATCCGCGCTTCGTCTCTGGTGCAGATGGCCACCGTCCGCCCCGGCGTGCTGCCGCGGCGCCAGCCGCGCCCGCCAGCCACGCCGCCGGTGGAAGTCCACACCGTGGCGCCGCAGTCGCGGCTGCGCCTGCTGTCGCAGCAGCAAAACGATCAGCTCGATGCGCTGGCGCTGGCCACGCACGTGGTGGGCGTGGGCTGCGCCATTCCCCCCGAGCGCTACCGTGAGCTCGACCCGCTGCTGGCGGTCCTGGGTGCCGAGCTGGCCGCCACCCGCAAAGTCACCGACAAGGGCTGGCTGCCGCGCTCGCGGCAGGTGGGCATCACCGGCCGCAGCATTGCCCCCAACCTCTATGTTGCCCTGGCCCTCAGCGGCAAGTTCAACCACACCTGCGGCATCCAGGCGGCACAGACGGTGCTGGCCATCAACACCGACCCCGAAGCGCCCATCTTCGCCTCGGCCGACGTGGGCATCGTGGCCGACTGGGCCGCCTGCGTGCCCTTGCTGGTCAAGGCGATCAAAGAAGCCGGAGTGCAAGTCAAGCCCCCGCAGGGCTGAGCGTACCGGCCCCCGAAGCGCACTGTGTAGAGGAGCGAGGGTATGACGACCACGACTTATGCCCATCCCGAGCTGCTGGTGGACACCGCGTGGCTGGAAGCACACCTTGACGATCCGGGCCTGCGCATCGTCGACTGCGATCCCTTCGACGCCTACCGGCGGGCCCATATTCCTAACGCGGTGGGCATCCGCGTGCACCACTACATCAAGCACCCCGACTACCCCAAAGACCCCGTCAAGCACCCCCACGTGGCACCGCCGGAGACCATGAAAGCGGTCATGGAAAGCATGGGCATTGGCGACGACACCTTGGTCGTTGCTTACGACAGCAACGGCAGCCTGTGGGCGGCACGGCTGTGGTGGGTGCTCAACTACTACGGCCATAGCCAGGTCAAAGTGCTCAACGGCGGCTGGAAAAAGTGGTTCGACGAGAAGCGGCCGCTGTCGATCGACCGCCCTCCCTTGCCCTCGGTGACCTTCACCCCGCGGGCCAACCCGGACTTGCTGTGCACACTAGAGGATGCCAAGGCGAAAATCGGCGACCCGCAGGTGGTCTTCCTCGATGTGCGCTCTGACGGCGAGTGGAACGGCACCAATGACCGCGGCAACCGGCGGGTGGGCCGCATCCCGGGCGCTGTGCACCTGGAGTGGCTCAATTTTGTGACCGCCGACCGGCACCAGACGTTCAAGCCGGCAGAGGAGCTGCGGGCCATGCTCGAAGCGGGCCCGGCGTCACGCCGGACAAAGAAATCATTACCTATTGACAGGGCGGCATCCGTGCGGCGCACGGACTGTTCGTCCTAAAGCTTCTGGGCTACGAGCGGGTGCGGAACTACGACGCCTCGATGGCCGAGTGGGCTAACCGCGACGACACGCCCCTTGTTTTGTAACCCCTACCGGGCACGCTCCCGGCAGGGGACTTGTCCTGTCGCCTCGTCTCAGGGGCGGGCTCAGGTCTCGCCCCTGAGACCTGCCCGCCTCCTCTCCCTCGCCAGCATCCTTTGCGTTTAGGGCACTTGCCCCTCTCCCAGGGACTGGCACGGCCTTTGCTTGCATCCCTGGCCAGCAGGGAACCCAACACCGCAAGAAGGAGGCACGCAGATGGGAACGCGCAAGCGTCGGTGTCGGCTGGTGACGTTTGTCCTGGCCGCGGGACTGGGGCTTGGTGCTTCGCTGGCCAGGGCCACCTCGCTTACCTTTACCGCCTCGGGAAGCGGCGCCGGTGGGGTGGCGCTTAGCGCTTCGGCCACCTTCACCATCTCGGGGGATACGCTCACCATTTTACTGGTCAACACGGCGCCGCCGCACGATGGCCAGGACGTGCCCGGCAACGTGCTGACCGGCATCTTTTTCTCTCTCAGCGGCAGTCCCCACGCTGACCCCGGTGTCAGCGCTGCTGCCCGACGGGGCCATCATCGTGCAGGCAGGACCAGTGCAACGCGGCTTCCTGCGTCGGAGTTACCGACGTGGGGGGCGAGTTTCGCTACGACACTGGCAGCTTTCCCGGCGGAGCGACCTACGGGATTGCCAGTGCCGGCTACATCGGCGGGGCGGCCAACTTTGGAGGCTCCAACCTCGACGATCCGCTGGCCGTCGATGGCATCAACTTTGGCCTTATCGCCGCCGATCCTACTTTTAATCCCAACGGCGGGCTGGCGCACGAGCCGCTTATCCGCTCAAGCGTGCTGTTTACCCTCACCGGGGTGCAGGGGCCCTGACGCTGGCCGACATCCTGCACGTCAGCTTCCAGTACGGTACGGACCTGAGTGAGGCCAACCTGCCGGCGCAGCCAATCCCCGAACCCGGTACCTGGCTGCTTATGGCCACCGGGCTGGGACTGCTGGTCTACGGCGGGCAGCTGAGCCGCCGCGGGCGGCTCAGCTGAAAGTGGCCAGCGCCTGGCGGCTGATGAGCCCGGCCATCCAGAGCTCGCGCATCGAGGCGGCAAAGGTATGCATGCCGTAGGCGACCGCCGGTCTGGGATGGCCGAAGGAATCATCTCGATGGAGCCGCTGCGGATCATGTTGGCCACGGCGTCGGTGCAAACGAGCACTTCGGTGGCGGGAACCAGGGCCAGCCTGGTCGGCGCGCTGCAGCAGGCGCAGGGAGACGATGCCGCGCAGGCAGTTGGCCAGCTGCAGCTGGATTTCCTGCTGGCGGTCTTTGGGAAAGAAGTGGAAGGTGCGCAAAATCGACTGCGTGGCGTTGGCCGCAGCAAACGTCGCCAGCACCAAGTGGCCGGTTTCGGCAGCGTCGAGCGCCGCTTTCATCGTTTCCTGGTCGCGCACCTCGCCAATGACGATGACGTCGGGGTCCTGGCGCATCGCCTCGCGCAGCGCCACGGGATAAGAGTGGGTGTCGGTGCCGATTTCGCGCTGCTTGATGACGCTGCGCTTGTAAGTGAACAAGTACTCGATGGGGTTTTCCAGGGTGATGACGACCGCGCTGCGGGTGGTGTTGATGTGCTCGACCATGGCCGCCACGGTGGTGGTCTTGCCCGCCCCGGTGGGGCCGGTCACCAGCACCAACCCTTCGGGAAACTCGGCAAAGCGCTTGACGATGGCAGGCAGGTTGAGCTCGGCGATAGAGCGCACGGCGGGTTCGATGCGGCGGAAGGCGGCTTCCACGTTGCCGCGCTGCATGTGCACGTTGACGCGGTAGCGCAGGGTAGGCTCGACGGAGATCGAAAAGTCGAGCTCCAGGTCGCGCTCGAACACCTGGCGGTGGCGCTCTTCGAGCAGGGTATAGATCATGTCCCGCAGATCGGGCCCCCCGAAAGGGGCGTGCGGCGCAGCGGCATAAGCTGGCCGGCGATGCGTACCAGCGGGGGGTGATTGGCCGCCAGGTGCAAGTCAGACGCCTCTTTTTTGCCCGCCAGCCGCAATAGCCCCATGATGTCGGTGGCCTGCAAGGCCGCCTGGATCTGCTGGCGGTCCGCGTCGCTGAGGTGGGTAAACTTGGCCCCGATGTAATAGCGGTGGCGCGCTTCGTCGATCTCCGTGCGGATGACCACGGCGCTGAGCTGCCGCGCCTGGCGGTCGCCGGGTAGGGCGTCGATGAAGAGCTTGAGAGAAGTGGCCACATCGACGCGCTCTTCGGTAGCAAACAGGATGCCAGAGGCGCTGATGTTCTCGGTGACCCCCGAGAACAAGACATCCGGGCGGTGCTGGCAGCAAAAGCGCAGCGGGAAGCGCAGCCGCACGCGGGGCGCCGTGCGCCGGTTGGGAATCACCGAGGGGGACGGACTGGCCATGGCGGTCTCCATGCAGGTAGCGGCACGACACCCCGCCCTATCGGCAAGCCAGCACAGAAACTTGAGCCCTTGGCGCCGGCCGCGGCAAGCGCGTCTTTCTCCCCAAAAGCGCGCTGCCTGCTACAATTATTAAGGTGCAGGGGGCGACGCGTGCGCGCGCGGGCAGGGCGGCGGCTCTGGAGCACGGGAGGCGCAGAGGATGGCCAGCAAACGCGAGCGACTCGAGGCCCTGATCCAGGAAGTGAAGCAGCGGCTCCACTTTCCCATCGAGGTGCAGCTGGGCGAGCGCTGGCACCGGGTGACCATCGTCCAGCGGGGCCCCCCGATCCCGCGCTTTAACCGTGAAGTGCTGGGTGCCGAAGAGGGCACCGAGACCCGCTACACCGTCTCCCTTGGTGATGATGCCTTGGCCTGGCTGCTCACCGGGATCTGCGTGGGCTTCAGCCACGGCCTCACCGCGGGCTATACGGCTTCGAGCCAGGCCATTTACAGCCCCGAGCAGGCCCCTACCCGGCGCAGCAACTAGGCGCTGCCACCTTTCGCGGCCGCTCTGGCGTCACCCACGGCTTGCCTCTGGCCACCGCGGTGGGCTATGAATAGAGCATGGCCATGCCCCCTTCCCACACCCTCCTGGCTACCACCACGCCCGGCCTGGAAGCCGTGGCTTTGCAGGAGCTGGCCGAACTGACTGGACAGCAGGGCTGGGTCGAGCACCCGGGACTGGTAGGCTTGCCGGGTGACGAGGAGACGGTGTGCGTGCTCAACCTGTTTGCCCAGTCCCTCTACCGCGTTTACTTGCTCCTGTACCGTGGCACGCTGACCACCCTGGAAGCCCTTTACGCGCAGCTGGTGGCGCTGCGCGTGGCCGACCTGCTGGCTCCCGAGCAGCCGCTGGCGGTGCGCGCCACGCGCCAGGGCGAGCATCCCTTTACCTCGCAAGACCTCGCCCGCGTTGCCGGGCAAGCCCTTCTCGAGAGTTACCAGCGCCAGCGCGGCCGGCGTCCGCCCGTTAACTTGGACGCCCCGGAGGTGATTTTTCGCCTCGAAGCGCGCGACGACCGCTTCTGGTTTGCCCTCGACACCACCGGCCTGACCAGCCTGGCCGAGCGCCCTTACCGGCGCTTTGCCCACCCGGCGGCGCTGAAACCGCCGATTGCCTACGCCCTGGTGCGCCTGGCAGGCTGGCACGCAGAAGAGACGCTTCTTGACCCCATGTGCGGCTCGGGCACCATCCTCATCGAAGCCGCCCGCTACGCTTGCCGCCTGCCCAACCTGCGGCCGTTTGCCTTCCAGCGCTTTCCCTGGCACAACCCTGCCTGCTGGCAAGCGGCGCTGGCGCGGTACCCGGCCCGTCACTTGCCCCTGCGGCTGCTGGGCTACGAAATCAGCCCTCGCTTTCTGGCCGGCGCGCGGGACAACGCCGCTGCGGCGGGCGTTGCCCTGCAGCTGCTGCAGGCCGACGCCACCACCGCCTGCCTGGCTGCCGACCGTCTGGTGGTCAACGTGCCCTACGGCATCCGCATGGGCTCAACACGGAAAGTCGCCCGCCTGTACCAGGCCTTTGGCCGCAACCTGGCCCGCTGGCCGTGGACCACGCTGGTGGCGATGACGGCGCGGCCCAAGCTGCTGCAGCAGCACCTTCCCGGGGTGGTGCAGCACGACTTGGAAGTGCGCCATGGCGGCCTGTACACGCACGTCCTGGTCTTTGGCCGCGGCGACACGTAGTGCTCTCCATGCTGCCTGACACGCCGGCGGCGCGAGCGACGGCCCGCCTGCGCCTGGCCCTCCTGGGGTATTTGCTGGGCATCATTGCCGCCGTGACCCTGGCCCCGTTTCGCTTTCACTGGCCGGCGCGGCCGCGCCTGCTCTGGCACGGCAATCCCTTTGACTTGGCCACCAACTTGGTCTTTTTCTTGCCGCTGGGATTTTTCTATGCCTGGCGGCACCAAGACCTCCCCCGCCGCCCTTCGGCTGCGGCCTTTGGCCTGGCGGTCAGCACTTGTGCCGAGCTGGCGCAGCTCCTGCTCCCTGGCCGCTACAGCAGCCTGCTGGACGTGCTGGCCAACAGCTTAGGTTGCTGGCTGGGGGCAGGGCTCTACGAGCGCCTGCGGCGGCACCTGCACGCGCGGCTGGTAGGGCAGCTGGCACTGGAGCTGCCCCTGATGCAGGTCTTCTACTTGCTGCTGCCCCTGCTGTGGCTGCATAGCCTGGCCGCGGGAAAAGAAGGCACGCGGCTGGGACTGGCACCGCTGCTTGGCCTCTGCGGCAGCGTGATCCTGGCGGCGGTGTGGCGCCACCGCCTGCAGCCGGCGCGGGTGCTGTCCCCGATCTTGCTGTCTCTGGCAGTGGCGCTGTGGTTCTTGGTGGGCGTGATGCCGCGACTGCCGCAGCAGCCGCGCTTCCTGCTGGCCAGCGCCCTGGGCCTGGCACTGGCCACCGCGGTGCAAACCCGGGGCTTGTCGCTGGCACCAGGGGCCGAGCGGCGCTTCGAAGGCCTCGTCCTGCGGCGCCTCTGGCCCCTGTATGGCGCCTATTTGGGCCTGATGGCCCTGTGGCCCTGGCCCTGGACGCCGCAGCCCTGGCGCGGCAGCCTGGGGCTGGCCGACCTGGCCGACATTCCGGCGGTGGTGCCGCTGTTGCGCCTGCTCGAGTCCCTCGCCGCGTTTACCCTCTTTGGCTACCTGGTAGCCGAAAGCCGCGGCCGGCGCCGTGGGCGACTGTGGTCTTCTCTGGGGAGGGCGCTCCTGGCAAGTGCGGTAACGGGAGCGGTGCTGGAAGCGGCGCGCGGCTTTCACCCCCAACACGGGGCCAGCCTCGCGGCGCTGCTGCTGGCCACCGCAGCGGGGGGGATACGGCGGCCTTCTCTACCATCTGCAGCTGGCCGCGGTGCGCGCTTCTCGCCAGGCTTCCGCGGCCAGTCCGCCCGCCAGGGGCTCGCCACCGGGGTCACCATAGCCCTCCGTTCTGGATTGCTATCCCTCGGTGGCAAGCCAGAGGCCAAGCAGGCAGCCCAGGACAGTCCGCTCAGCGGCACACCAGGCCAAACGCGTCGACGTAGCTGCCGGAGCGGCCGTAGATCCCCACAGCCGGGCGCGACGACGGGCAGCGCTTGGCGCTAAAGTCTCTGCCGCCGTTGCCGCCAACGGCAGCAAGCGCCACTTCAGAGCCACTGGTGCTAGAGGCGCCGGTCAGCTTGCGGCAGCGCAGCTCGAGACGATCGACATAGCTGCCGGCCTTGCCGTCAAAACCCACCACCGCGTAGCCCGAACTGCAGGTGCGGGTAAAGGGATTGCCCCCGTTGCCCCCGGCGCTGCCCCGGGTGACCACGCCACTGCTCCAGCGCCCCTGGCCATCGATGCGCACACACTGCACTTGGACCTGATCCAGCCACCAGCCGCTGCGGCCCTTGAGGCCTACCAGGACCTCACCGGCAGCACAGGAGCGCTCAAAGTCTCTGCCGCCGTTGCCCCCAACCAGCCCGGTGCGGGCTACGGTGGGCGTACTGGACGGTACCACTGCACTGTTTATCGTGAGGGCGCCGTTGCCCCCCACCACCCGGGTACTGTCCACGTCCTGCCAAGAAGGATGCTTCCACTGGCGCAGCACTTCCATCGCTGCTTTGTCCTGCACCCGCAGCGGATCGGCCGCGTTGGCTGCCGCAGCGGCCTGGGCAAAGGATTGGCCTAGGGCCCAGGCGCCGAGGAAGGCCGGATAACTCAGGGCGCTGTCGGCATAGATGCGCTTGGAGCCCGAGACGACTTTAAAGCCCGCTTGCAGCCAGTCGTTGATGTGGGTCGAGCCATAGCACGCCGTAGAAAACAGCATGCGCAACTTGGCGCGTTGCGCCTCGGGAAGGGTCCGGATCTGATCCCGCACCTCGGCGCTCGTGTGCGCCCTGTCGGTAAAGTACAGCCTGGAATCTAGGCCATGTGTGACGAAGATGACGTCCACGGCCTTGACTGCCGCGTTGGCGGTGACGGTGTGCAGGCGACTGCGCAGCATCGCCAGCGTCGCTTGCCCCCCTTTGAGCACGTGAATCTCGCGGTAAAGGGGTTTGAGGGTGGTGGCAGCCGCAGCTTCGGCGGCAAAACCGACCAACTGGTAAAACGCCTGCTGGGCTGGGGCATCGTAGCCTTTGCTTAAATCTGCCACCAGGATGAGCAAGTCGCGCTCGGCGGTTCCCAGACCCCGTGCAACGCCGCTGCCCAGAACAAGCAGAATCACCAGAGCCAGCAGCGGGGCAAGCCCACCGTGCCGGCGACGGGGAACTCGGGTTGTGGGTTGGGACATGGCATATCTCCTCACAAGAAGCCGCTGACTCGTCAGCGGTGGTAATGAGTAACGAGCGCCAGCGGCATGCCTGGCTTTAGGCGCTTTAGAGAGCAAAAGGTATGCCAGGAGCAGAAACGCTTATCACACTTGCGTTACAGGCAGGGTGATTTCACTGGCGCAATGCAGTTCTGTAAGCTTTCGCGAGTGAAAGAGCTGTTATGAAGGAACGTGGCCGTTTCGCTGTTGGGCTTTCCAGCCCAGCAGCTGGTGTTTTTTGAGCAGGCGGTGGATCCGTGCTTCGCTCACCTTAAGCCGCGCCGCCATTTCTTTCTGCGTTCGGCACTGAGCCAGCAAGGCTTCCAGCACTCGCCGCTCCTGCATTGCCATGAGGGTCGCCCAGTCACCTTCCCACTCTTCCGGCCCGGTGGCAAGACGGGATTCCGTGCTGTGAGACATCGCCTCGTCTCCAGCCAGCAGCGGCTCGAGGTGTGAGGGTTCGAGCACCGCCACAGGGTGCTGGCACAGGGCAGCTGCCAGCACGTGGCGCAGCTGGCGGACGTTTCCCGGCCAGGGATGCCGGCGCAGGCACGCCAGCGCCGCCGGGGACAGGACCGGCGGACGAATTCCCATCTCCTGGGCGGTTTGCGCGAGAAACAACTCGGCAAGCACGGCCAGATCCCGAGGCCGCTGTCGCAGCGGCGGCAAGTGCAAGTGCAGGACTTTGAGGCGGTAGTAAAGATCGGCACGGAAGGTCCCGGCAGCCACAGCCTCTTCCAGCTTGCGGTTGGTCGCAGCCACCACCCGCACGTCAACCGGAACCGGCTTGCCGGCGCCGAGGCGATCTACGCACCCGTTTTCGAGCACGCGCAGCAGTTTTGGCTGCACGGCTAGCGGCAAGTCGCCGATCTCGTCGAGGAAGATGGTGCCGCCATCGGCCAGCACGAACTTGCCGAGCTTGCGCTCTGTGGCTCCGGTAAAGGCGCCTTTTTCATGGCCGAAGAGCTCGCTCTCGATCAGGGCTTCAGGCAACGCGGCGCAATTGACCGTGATGAAAGGCTTATTGTGGCGGGGGCTCACCTGGTGGATGTACTGCGCGATGACTTCCTTGCCGGTGCCGGACTCCCCGGTGAGCAACACGGCAAAAGGCGACTGCGCTGCCCGGCGCACCTGTTGCATCAGCGGTGCCAGGTCTCCGTCTTCGCCCACCACTGTCACCGCCGGCCGCTGCTGCGCCAGTCGCTGCTGAAGCAAGGCATTTTCTGCCTCCAGGCGCTCTCGCAAGGCAGCGTTCACTGCCAGCTCGTCAGCCAGCTGGCGGGTGACAGCCTCGAGTTGCTGTACCACCTCTCGATTGTGAGCCTCGCGCTGCTGGAGCGCTTCGTACACGTCGAGCATGCTGTTGGTCATCTGGGCAATCTCGTCGCGTGCGGTCAGGCGTGCCAGTGACACCGGCTCGTGTCGCCGCAGCCGCTCCAGGCAGCGGGGCCCAGGGTCGTTACTGGCCGCAGCACCCGGTGGGCGATGCCCACCGACAGCCCTACCATGAGCAGCGAGCCGACCAGGACCATGAGGGCAATGAGGCGATACATCTCCTGCAATGCCAGCTTTACTGGACGCTTGCTAAAGGCCACCTGCAGGGTGCCCAGCGCATTGCCATTCCAGCGCAGGGGCACCGCCACGTCGATCGTCGCTACTGTTTGCGGTAGCCTTACGGCCTTCGCGGCGGGCTGGCCAATGGCCATCAGCTGATTGCCAGTGGGGTCAACGATGCGGATCGCTTCGATATCCAGGGCCGGACGGGCATGCAGGTCGTAGAGATAGGCGTCCAGGAGGACGAGGTCGCGAGTGGCCACCGCACGGCTGAGGGGCAAGGCGAGTACCTGGGCGAAATCGGTAAAGCGCTGCTGCCAGGTGCGCTCCACCAGGCCTTTGCCAAGCAGCTGGGCAAAAAGCGCGGCAATCAGGCTGGTGAGGACAATGCCGCCTGTGGTGAAAAGGCTCAGTTTCTGGCGCAGCTGCATAGAACCTGCCTCTGCCCTGGGCCATGACCACACATGGCCAAATATAGGCGGCAGCGGCAGGGGTTGCCTGACTTTTTCCTGAAAAATTGCTGAATTTTTCTGGCAGGGTCCGCCTCATAAGACGGACACGCCGTAGCTCTGCGCCAGCTGCCGCAGGCGTCTCCGTGGGGAGGGCATACCCATAGCACGCAGGAGGACGGCTGCCGCCCGCAAGTGGTCCCGCACCGCCACCTCGTCCCCTTGCGCCAGAGCGGCTAATTCAAGTCGCACGCAGGCCATCTCATAGCGCGCCTGCCGCGCCGTAAAAATCTCCAGGGCTTCCTGAAAGTGGTGGGCAGCCTCGGCAAATCGCCCCTGCAGTCGCTCGAGGCGGCCAAGCACCCGGGCTGCCCAACCGATGCCGTGCCAGTATGCCACGCTGCGCGACACGGCCATGGCGCGGCGTGCCCACACGCGCGCTTCGGCCACCGCCCCCACCTGGAGATGGGCCTGGGCAAGAAAAGGCATGAAGCGAGCTTGGCCCTGGGCAAACTGCTGGCTGGTGAAATGGGTCACCGCCTCGTGCAGCAACGGCAGCGCCGACGCGGCTTCCCCAGCTTCCAGGTAGGCACAACCCAGGAAGCCGGCCGCCAGGGCCCTTGCTCACCGGGTCGGCGGCGTGGGCGTAGCCTCGCCGGCAGGCGGCAAGGCTTTCTTGCGTGGCGCCACACAGTGCCAGCACCCAGCCCCGTACCCCGTCGGCAAAGCTCTGCAGGCGACGATCCTCCGTAGCCACCCCGATGGCATGAGCCTGGGCTTGCGCGTCAAGCGCCGCCTTTACTTCCCCCAGCAAGGCGGCGCTGTACCCCAGGACCCAGTAGGCAAGGCCCAGCCAGTGCTGCTCACCCGTCTCTTGCAGCGCGGCGATGGCCTGCCTGCCATAGGCCATGCCCTGGGCAAAGTCCCCGCTCAGGTAATAGTGCAAGGCAAGACAGTAGTATGCCTGCCCCAGGGTGACGCGATCCTGAACGCGTCGTGCGGCCGCAAGGGCGCGCTGCGCGTAGGGCACCACCTGGGCCACCTCGCCAAGATAAAGCGCTGTCAGGCCAAGGCGGAAGTAATACGGGCCAGTCAAGGCAGCCTCCTGCAGTCGCTCGATGCGTTCGTGGTGCCGTTGCAAGCATGCTTGCACCTCGCGGAAGCGCCCCAAAACCGAAAGCGAAAAAGCTTCTGCCAGGGCCAGCGTCACCAGGCAGTGGTCGCGCTCGGGTGGCGACAGCCGGGCCGCGTGCTCGGCAGCCTCACGCAGGGCGGCAAGGGCCTCGTGATGGGCGTGGCTACGAAGGGCCTTCTTGGCTACCACGTGCAGATACTCGACGGCTTTGGCTGCCACTTCGGTGCGGGCGTAGTGGTAAGCGAGCTGGGCATACACGGCCTCGAGGCGGCCAGCGTGGCGCCTCTCCAGCGCCGCACCGGCAGCGGCGTGCAGGGCCTGCCGCCGCGCCAGCGGCAAGCTGTGGTAAGAGACCTCCTGGATGAGGGCATGCTTGAAGACATGAAGCGACTCTCCAGCCTCGCGCTGTTCGTAGAGCATTTCGTGCCGTTGCAATTCGCCCAGCAGCGGCCCCACCCCTTCTGGCTCTTCCCAGAGGGCTTCGAGCAGGCCCTGCGAGAAGCGACGGCCCAGCACCGAGGCGGTCTGCAGCAGGCGCTTTGCCGCCGGCGGAAGCTGATCGAGCCGCGCCATGATCACATCCTGGATCGTCGCCGGCACGGTGAACGTACCGGACTCCAGCCCCTGCTCGGCTGCCGCACGGGCCAGCTCTTCGAGAAAAAACGGGTGGCCTTCGGCCCGCTGCAAGATCTGCTGGGCTACGGACGCCGGCAGACGCACCGGGGGCACGATGGCATGGACAAGGGCCAGGCTCTCTGCCGACCCCAGAGGCCGCAGCGCGATCTGGGTGACGTAGGATTTGGTCAGCCAGGGGGCATGATACCCAGGACGGTAAGTGAGCAGCAGCAGGATGGCGGCGCCGGCAACCCGCTCCACCAGCGCGGCCAGCCACGCTTGTGAAGCCTGGTCAATCCAGTGGAGGTTTTCCAGCACCACCACCAGCGGCCGCTCCTCGCTTAGCCGCACCCACAGCTGCCCCAGCACCTCCAGAAAGCGCGCCTGCAACGCTGCCGGTGTCAGCGTCTCAAGGCCGTCGGCCGCCGGGCTGAGATCAAGCAGGCGTAAGCATACCGCCACGGCTTGCTCGGTATCCAGGGCCAGGCTCCGCAAGCGTCGCCGTAGCTTGGCAATCAGCGTGTCTGCCCCCTCTGCCGGCGACAGCCCACACGCCTGCCAGAGCAGCGCCCGCACCGGCCCGTAAGGTTGCGTTATGCCGTACGAGAGGCCGTAGCCTTCAAGGAACGTACAACACTCTGCCGACACCCGGCGGTGAAACTCGGCAAGCAGGCAGCTCTTGCCTATCCCGGCTTCCCCGACCAAGGCTACCACCTGGCCTTGACCTGCCTGCGCCTGGCAGAAGCGCTCGTGCAGGAGTGCCAGCTCGCGAGCCCGTCCCACGAAACACCGGGGACGAGGTCCCAGCGATGGCGCTTCTGCCCCCGTCGGCTCCGTCAAAATCGTGTACACGGCCAGCGGTTCGTCATGTCCAGCCACTTGCAGCATTCCCTGCTTCTGGAGGGGCATCGCGTCTCGCAGCAAGCGGCGCGTGGCCTCACTGAGAAGGAGGCACCGCGGCGCAGCAACCTGCTGGAGCCGGCACGCCAGCGCCACTGCGTTTTCCGCCTCCGCCGGACTAACGCGCACGTCGTTGCCAACGTACCAGGCGATGACGGTTCCACTGTGAATGCCCATACCCAGAGACAGAGCCGTCAGGCGAGTTTCGGCGGCCTGCTGCAAGGCCTGCGGCAGGCGATGGGCGACGAGTAATGCACGCCAGGCGTGATCTTCATAGGCCACGGGGACGCCGAAAAGCGCCACGAAGCTGTCATCGCCCATCGTGTCCACGGTGCCCCCGTACTGCTCGACAACGCGCAAGGCAGTGGACCAGAAGGCCGAAAGCACCGCGCTGCGGGCAACAGGATCGTCGTGCCAAGGCTGACTGGTGAGGTTGGTCACACGGCAAGAGAGAACGGTTACCGGCTTGCGCTCTACGTGCAGCGGACGCGCTGCGGGCGCCGGCGGCGCCACCGGCGCTCGCACCGGTGGCGAGGGTCGCTGGCGACAGCAGGGGGGTCTCCGTCGTCGCTACGGGATCCCGCTCTACCACCGAAGCAATAAAGCGGTAGCCCCGACGGTATTGGGTTTGCAACCGGCGCTGCGTGCGGCCACTGTCGCCCAGGGCCCTTACGAATCGAGGCAATGCAGCGCTCAAGGGCGGCGTCGCTGATGCAACGCCCGCCCCACAGCCGCTCTACCAGCTCTTGCTTGGCAACCAGCCGGTGTCGTTGACGGATGAGATAAAGAAGAACATTGAAAGCCTGGGGGCGCAGTGGGACGAGCTGGCCTTGACGGCGTAACTCGTAGCGGTCGGTATCCAGCTCGTACTCGTCAAAAGTGTAGATCATACCGGCCGTCCCTAGACTGCCTGTTGTTCCCTCATCTTATACGACAGCAGATGAAACGACAAGCCTCCGGCGTGGCAGGTGCCTGCTGCCGCAGGACAACCATCTGCAGAGGCGCTTTGCCTGCCGAAGCGCAGCATCTGCACAGCGGGGAAAGACTCTGTGGCTGGCACGGAAGTTGCTTCACCCAAGGGGTTCTAGAGCACGCGGGAGACAGCCCATGGCCCCTCGATGGCAACGCGTCCCGCTGCGCCGGGAAGCGTGTTTCCTGATGATGGCGATCGTGGTCTTTGGCAGCTTGGCGCTGGCTTTCCCGAAGTCCAACTGGCGCTTTGGGCAGGTGCAGCTCACCCCGCTTGGCGCCGGGACCGTGCTTCTTTACATGAGTCTCCACAACACCGGTCACCCCAGCGCCGAAGCCGTATCCCTGATGCTGGTGGCGCCTGGGGCCACGCCGGCCGTCGACACCCCCGAAGTTTCCCTGACCCGCTTCACCAGCGGGCAGCGCAGCACCGTGGTCAGGCTCCGCCTCCAGCTCCCGGCCACCCTCCCCTCTCCAGCCAACTACCGCCTGTTTTTGCGGGTCGAGCAGACGGTGACCGACATGCTGCCGGTGGTTGACGGACGCCCAGTTCCGCAGGACACAGCACGGAAACAATTTCAGCGGTGAATTTCAGCAGTGAAAGCCGGCCACTGCAGTGCGCACCATGGCCCGGCACGCGCGACACCCGGGCTTGGCACAGTCCTTGCTCCTCATGGCAAGGACTCCCCGGCACGGGGGGTCCTGAACGGTGCCTTGACAAGGAGAAGGTCCTATGGGGTTTCTTGCCTCGCGCTTCCGAAGCAGGCGGTCGCGGCACTGGGGGTGGCTTGGGGTTCCCGCCTGCCTGCTGCTTGCCTCCTGTGCGGCAGCTCCCCTGTTGCCAGCCATGATCAAAACCGGCGCGGATCTGCTCTCGGCGGCGGCCGCAAACTTCCAGAGCCCGTACGTCAACACCTTGGCCCAGTTCATGCAGACCATTTCTGCCTCTTATAGCGGCAGCGCCGCTCTGGCGACAAGCATAGCGCCGCCTGCCGTTCCCGAAGCCCCGCAGCCCGTCCAGGAGGTGGCAGCCAGCGCTCCCGTCCCCTACGAGGCGCCGCCTGCGCCGTCTCCTCCTGCGGTGGCAGCGCAGGCCCCCCGCTGGTCCTGGAAGTCGGCCTCTACAAGCAGGTAGTCCTGGCCGACGGCAGGGTGGGCGTCGAGGCCATCGAAGATGGCGCCGTGTTGCGCGACGGGCGTGGCGATCCCCAGGCTGGCGACAAGCTAAAATTCTTTTTCAGAGCCAACTGTGCCTGCTACGTTTATGTCGTTGCCATCGATGGCTCGGGCTTTGTCGAAGTCGCTTTCCCGCATGCCGACGATGCCGAAGCCAACCCCGTGATGCCAGGTCACCAGTACCTCATCCCCAAGGACGACACCGTCTGGTATGGGCTCGACGAGTACCGCGGCATCGAACACGTGTACTTTATCGCTTCGTCAACGCGGCGTCCGGAGCTGGAGCACGTCATCGCCACCCTGGCAAGAGGCAAGCGCGAAATGCGCGGGCCGGGGTACCGTCCGGTGCGCGAGCCCGCCATTGTGCTCACCCGCGGCATCCGCCGCGTGCACAGCGCAGCTCCGGTCTCCATTCCGACTGCCACCGGTGCAGGACAGCCCGTGACGGCGACGGCCTTTGAAACCAGCGGCGCGGAGCTCGTCATCACGCGGTGGTTCCGTCACGAGTGAGGGCAATCCGGCAGGTGCTACTGCAAGCGCCGTGTAACGATCGCAAAATACCGCTCGGCAAGGGACGCCTCGGCCGTGTCGTGCTGGAGGACCACGGCCACCACGGCATTGGGCTTGGCAAAAGCATAGATCTCGGTCACCATCTCTTGGCCCGCGAGCCGGAATCGCAGCTGCCGTCCATCGCGGGAATGCCCTCCCATGAGGCGGGACACCGGGGTGTTGTTCCCGGATAAAAACTGCGCCTGGCGCCCGGCGTACTCGTCGAGGAAGGCTGCCACCAGGTTGGCCAGGATGTCGGCGGCTGCGGGCGAGCCCGGATAGAGCTGGATGAGCACAAAGGGCGAGGCCACGCCTTCCAGGGTCAGGGTGGTAATGCCGCTTTCGATCTCGCGGTGCAGCCGCAGCGCGGCGGGATAGTCAAAGGCAAGTTCCGGCGTCTCATAGCGGAGCACCTCTCGGCGGCGCAACACCAGCTCGACCCGCTCTCCGGCGGGCGTCACCAGCGTAAAGGGCCGATCCAGGGACACTTCGTAGACGCGTCCCCCCAGGTGCAGCTCGAAGACCTCTGCCGGGGAGGGTTGCGCCTGAGCGTCCCCTGCCTGCCCGCCCGGCCAGGAAACGAGCACAAACACGCCAACGAGCCAAAGCAGCATGAGACCTCTCCTCTTGCCATAGAGACGACCGCCCTTCCTTTGTAGCGAGGAAGCACGAGGGTCTAGGGCTGCCGGTACCACAGTTCCCGCGATCCGTCGGGCAAGTACAGCAGCAGCTGGTTTCCCTCCACGTAGTAGCGAGCCGCGGGGACCCACTGGCCCGTCGTCGGATGGAGGAGGTACAAGATACGGTCGGCCGTCCGCCAGCGCCCGCTCATCGTGTCGCCGCCGGTACCGGTGTCGACACCCCAGGTGCCCCAGGGGGTCTCGCCGCCGCCAACGGCACGGGCACTGCCGTAAGAGAAGGTGCCGTCGGCGCTCACGGTGAGAAAGGTCTGCATCGCCAGGGAGGCGCCACCGCCGCTCATTGCCTCCTGCTTGGCCCACCTTCCGACCAGAGCGGGATCGCGCTCGCCTGTCGTAGGGGGCCGGGGCTGCCGGAGCCTCTGGCGGAGTGGCCGTGGCGGGGCCGCGCGTTAGCGTGATGGCCACCTGCTGCCCTGAAGCCGCGTCGTGCAGAGTGAGGTGAAGGCGGTCGCCGTCTAGGGTGGCACGAAACGCCACGGCGCCGCCGGCCTGCGGATCGCTCAGCGTGCCCTGAGCCTGCTGGCCGCCGACGGTGCCCGATAGCAGGTAGAGGTAGCCACTGGCATCGATCTGGCCCTTGAGGGCGTCTCCGTGGCGTTCCAGCACCAGCGTGGCGGCGGTTCCGGCGATGGTGCCTGTGAAGACGCCAGCAAACGCCGGCGTCTCGGCGCTGGCCGCCGGTTCTTGCCCTGCCACCAGGACCGTCAAGCCGAGGACCAAAAGCCAACTCCCGCGCATGGTCGTTCTCCTCTAATTCACTTGGGGCACGAAGAGAAAATCTCCTGCCTCGTGACCCGCGTAGCGAAGGGGGGCGTACTGGGGAACCTGCTCCACCAGAGCCGCCGCCGCCGCGTAGGTCACGCGGGCCGCGATTTCCTGGTGCAGGCGCTGCCCTTCCAGAACCTCGAGGTTGTCGGCCAGCACGGCGAGAAAGGCCCTGGCAAACACCGAATGGCCGCCGCCACCGCTGTCCAGCACCGGCTGCAAGTCCCCGGCCGTCAGGACCGTCCGCGAGCGCTTGGCAGCCATGAGACGCAGCCAGTGTTGCCGCGCTTCCGCCGACATCCCGCTTTCCAGGCGTACCAGTGCCGAGCGCGTCAGAGCCCCGGCATAACAGGAGTCGGCCACCACCAGGACGTGTTTGGCCGACATGGCGGCGACCATGTCCGTAATGGCCAGGGTGGAGATCCACTGCACGTTGCTGTCGAGATGGGCATCGACCGGGATCCAGTAGCCGCGGTCGATTTGGGGGTCCAGGTAGCCATGGCCGGCATAGTAAATGAGCAGATTATCCCGCTCTGTCAGTTGCCGGCGCAGCTCGTTGAGCGCCTGCAGGATGTCGTAGCGCGTGGCGTCGAGCAACACCCGGGTACGAAAGCCGTACTTGCCACGCAGCAACCGGTCGACTTCCCGCGCGTCGCGATGCGGGGTTTGCAGGTCTGGCCAGTGGGCGTAGTGGCTGTTGCCGATAATCAGGGCGTGGTAGGTGCCAAAATCTGCCGCCGGCAGCAAGGGCCGTGTGGTGCTCTCTTGGGCGGCAGCCGCCGTGGTCAGGACGAACTCCAGGCTGGCGTGCTTGCCTTGCCGATCGACGGCGACGATGCGCACTGGGGTACGTCCTGCCGCCACGGGGACGGTGACGCGAAACACCCCTCCGGCTTCAGGCTGGGTTTCATGGCCGTTGACGGTCAGCGAGAGAAGCCCCGCTGGGGCCTCCACCCGTCCTACCACCAGCCGCTGGGGCTGGCCTGCCGTGGTGACGTCCGACACCCGCACTAGACCGCGCGTTGCCGCCAGCGGCGGGTCGATGACGGTGATGGTGGGTGGCGCAACCGCCACCTCCTGCTGGCGGCGTTCCACTTGCGTCAGCTGCGCCCGGTAGCGAACGGTATCGGCCTGCAGGCGGGCAATCTCTTGCTGCAGGCGGGCGACTTCTGCGCGCTGGCGTTCGAGCTCGGCTTCGCGCCGGGCGAGCTGCGCGGCCAGCTGCTGCCGAGTTGTGGCGTCCTGCTGCTGGTGCGCCTCCAGCTCGCGCCGGGCCTGCGCCAGGGCCTGGCGCTCGGCTTCCACTTGGCTTTGCCGCTCGCGGAGCTGCTGCTGCAGGCGCTCGAGCTGCTCCTGCGCCGCCTTGAGCTGCGCACGCAGCGTCTCGGCTTCGCGCTGCCAGCGCGCCACCTCCTCTCGAAGCGTGGCAAGCTCCTCCTGGGCGGCAGCCTTGAGCGTGCCTATGTCAAGGGCAATGCCCTGGCTCAGTCCGGCAGCCTGGCGATACCAATGCAGCGCCTGTACTGGGTCTTTGGGCACCCCCAGCCCCTTTTCGTACAGGTGGCCAAGGTTGATTTGGGCTCGCGCAAACCCCTGCTCGGCTGCCTTGCGGTACCACGCCGCTGCCTGGGCGTAGTCAGGAGGGACTCCCAGACCTTTTTCGTAAATCTCGCCCACATTGGTCTGAGCTTCGGGGTCGCCCTGCTTGGCGAGGGGCAGCCAAACCTTGAGCGCGGTGGCGTAGTTTGCTGCGATCGTAAGCGACGTATTCCCCACCCCCGCAAGGCGCAGTCGTGGGCAGAGGTGCGAATGGGACGACGGGGCGCCAGGTAAGTCAGGTGCCGCCCCCAGCTGGCGCACCTGGGCGGGCAGCAAGCAATCGACCACCAGGAAATCTTCGGCCCGCGTGGCCGAAGGGGCAGTAGGGGGTTGGGAGGGTGGTACCGGTGGGGCACATCCCCCGGCCAGGAGGCCCATTGTGACCAGCCCACCCCAGAAAAGACGCCCTTTGCTGACACCCTTTTCCCCACACGGCTCCTTCCTTACAGCTCGAGGCGCACGCCCAGGGCGACGCTGTGCACCGTGACCGCCGCCAAGTCAAGGACCGTCTGGTAGCGCACAAAGGCCGAAATGCCGTAGGGGCAGCGTGGCGGTAAGACCGACGCCGAGGTTGAAGAAATCGCGGTCCGGGGCGTCGGTGCGCAGTCGCAGCGGGGTCGCCCCAGGGTCACCCACATAGCGAGCGACCAGGGTGCGGCTGTCGTTTTCGAATTCGTGCTCCCACTCGAGCTGCGCCTGGGGCAGCAGCACCCCCAAGGGGGTACTGAGGGCATAGGCCATCTGCACGCCCACTGCCGTGGTCAGAGACTCGAGGTCCTGGCCGTCGATGGTAAGGTGCTGACCGACCTCGGTATTGCCGGGGTTGAAGACCACGGCCTCGGTGAAGCCGTCGATGTCGACCCGCGTGTAGCTTACCCGCAGCAGCGGCCCGAGGGTCCAGGCACGCCGCTGCCAGTCGTAGCCAAGGCCCACGCTGGCGGCGTACCAGCGGCCCGCGGTTTCTCCCAGTGCCGTTTGGTTGACCCGCCGCGACGCCCCGGTGCGGTCGGTAAAGCGGTAGTCGATGCGCCGCGTCATCTCGTAGTCGTTCCAGCCGAGGGTAACGATGCCGTCCACATACAATCCTGCGGGAGTCTGATACGTGCCGTAGGGGCCCGACACGCTCCAGCCCTCGACATCCAGGTTGCCAGCAGTGGCGTCGAGGTCGACGTCAGTGGTCGTATACCCCGCGGCCAAGCCGATCACCAGCCAGGCGGGTGAGGCGGTAATCGACGCCCCCAGTGATACCCATGGCCCCGAAGTCGAACCCTGCCTCGCGCGACGTCGCCGCCTTGTCGCCCCGCAGCGAGCGTGCCGGTAAGGAATACGCCCAGGCGCCGCACCAGCGGCGGTGCTGGCGTCGTACTCGCCAGGGCCATCGGCTGGCCTAGACTGGCGAGGCGTGTCCAGGCAAGGCCTTCCTCGTGCCGTTGCAAGGCGAAGCGGCGCAGGCTCAGGGTCGTTGCCCCCCGCCGCGTAGGGCGGCAAGCCGCGCCCCAATGTGGGCGAACTGCGTTTGCGAAACTTCGATCGCCGTTGTGCCCTGTGCCGCCACCTCTTCGTAGCCCAGCTGCTGCAGGCCCACTTTTGCCGTTTCGGCGTCCGTCGTCCCGCTCTGCACCCCACCGCGGAAGCCACCGCCACACAGGGAGCGATTCAAGTCGGTGCCCGCTCCCGCCGGCGAGTCACAAAAGGCGTCGGTTCCCTCGGCCACCGCCTGCTGCACGGGGTTGAGGCCAGGAAGGGAGCGAAAATTCGGCGGCGGCTCCTGGCCGTGGCCTGGCTGCGCCAGTCCCCAGCTCAGCACCAGTACTGCCCCCCAAACCCATTTTCGTCGCTGCCTGCGTCTCTTGCCTTGCATGCTGTCCTCCCTTTGCCTGTGGCCACTCCGCTTCCCGCATACAAGATCCGTGCCATCGGCCAGCCCTGCCAGTGCTGCCAAATGGGCCCTCTGCCCGGCAGCGGCAGCGAAATCTTGCGCAAACGAATTGCATTTTTGAAAGCGGAAGGGGTCAGGTCTTGAATTATCAGTTCACCTTCGCTTTGCCACGACGGCTGCGGCCTGGCCAAGATGGCGAACCGGCTGACAATTCAAGACCTGACCCCCTAAGGTGCTCCTGATCTTCCTTCCCCAGGGGGGTCAGGGGGCAATCCGTACCAGCGTGATCGGCAATTCCAATTCCTGGGCCAAGCTGCAAACGGAGAAATGCCCTTCTGGTGCCGAGGCGGCGGTGGGCATCCGTGTGGAGGGAGCCCAGTACGTGGACGAAGTCGGGCTTTACTGTGCCCCGACAAACGATCTGCGGGCAAGGAGCGCACGATACGGGGGTGCGGTAAATGGGGTGAATACGCTGGACTCAGGATTTGGCAGGGTGGAAAGGAGCGCCTATTGTCCCGACGGGTATGTGATCACGGGGCTCCGGGGCAAGGGAGGCCTCTACGTCGACAAGATTGTGTCGATTCGTTGTACCCGATGGAAAAGCTCGACCCACCGGTGGAAAACGGTCAACGCGGGAGGCGGCGGGGGCTCCACCCAGGATGCCCTTTGCCCGGCGGGCACCTATATCGACTCAATCGGAGGCAAGGCCGGGCTTTGGGTAGATGCCCTCTGGGCCCTTTGCAGGGGCTGGTGAGACCCGGCCTTGCTCCCTCCCTCGGTTAAAGCTTACGCAAACACGGGGTCAGGTCTTGAATCGTGAGTTAATCGCCAGGCTCAGCCGATGGGATCGGGAAGGTGAAATGAGGCGGGGTAGGGCATTCATCCTGGCAAGGCGCTTTTGGACTTTTGCGATACCCATCGCAATCCAAGCACTGCTGCCCGCACCGCCTGTCACTGGGACCTGCAACGACGCCGTGATACTTTTGCAGCAACGGCGAGACGAGATCAGAATTCCGCAAAATTGGCAAACATGGTGGGATGAGATAGCCGACGGTAGCTGGCTGGAATCGGTGGCGGTGCTCGATGCGAAGCATGATTATCCGCCAGCACACTTGGTCTATTCCCGTACACAACGAGGAGATACAACGCTGGAATGAAAGTGGCGATTTCAGCGCCTTGACCCAATTCCAGAAGCGAACGTGCACCGAGGCACTTGTGTGGCATTCCGGTAAGCGCCGCCTGGAAGTGACCTGCCCGTCTGCGCACCACCTGTTCCACCTGTCCAAGCGCTCGACCCACGAACTGGCGGTCGAGCAAAACGGAATGGCGGTCTGGTCTCTCTACTTTGATGCGCCGTGTCGCTAAAGTTGTGTAGAAGAGTGGTACAGCGATACCGAGATGGAAGTGGTGATCAAGTCGGCGGCAGGAGAACGATGGAAACGATGGATTCGATATGATATCGAACGGAATAAATGGTACTTCGGGCGCGCCCCCCAAAAGCCGTGACACCCAACCATGGGGTCGGTCTTGTAAACGCTAGGTCCATTAAACCGCTGCAATCCAACGCTTCACAGCTTGCATCTCACTGCGCCTTGCGGACGCGGTGGTGGTGAGGGCCTGTCCTGCACGCAGCCACCGATCCCCGGGCCGGCCTCTGCGCGGCACGCACGCTGCGGGGGGCACGCCAAGTCCAGCCTGCGGCTGCCGTCTCCTGCTTTTGAGCGCCACAGCGTCCCGGTGCAGCACTTACGGCGCGCAGGCGCGGATCGCTTCCAGCGCGCGCTGCTTGCCGTCGGCAACGCGGGTAAAGGGACTGATGATGGGCAGGGCAATGCCGGAATGGCGATAGGCGGCAAGCCGCTCCTGGCACTCGGCTGGCGTGCCCACCACCCCGGTGCTGGCAATAAGGGCATCGGGCACGGCGCGCACCGCAGCCTGCCGGTCGCCGCGCTGCCAGGCGGCGTGGATGGCCGCCGCCGCTTCAGCAAAGCCGCTTTCGGCCATCAACCGCCGGTAGCGCGGGAAAAAGCCGACGTAAAAAGCCACGCCTGGGCGCAGGGCGTCGAGGGCCTCCTGGCGGCTGGCAGCCACGCTGCAGGGAAGCAGCGAGGCGATGTCGATCTCTTCGGGCCGGCGCCCGGCCCGCCGCGCCCCGGTAGCCAGAGGCCCGGCCACCTGGCGGGCGGTGGCCAGGGTGCTGCGCGTCAGCAGCACCCCTTCGGCCAGCTCGCCGCACACTTCGAGCATGGGCGGAAACAGCGCCGCCAGGTAAATGGGGATCTGCGGCCGGTACGGAGTGAACCAGAAGTCAAAGTGGGCAATGCGCACCGTCTCGCCCTGGTAAGACACGGCCCCGTCGCGAAGCAGGGCGCGAATGATGGCCACGCTGTCCCGCACCCGCTGCACGGGCTTGCTGTAGGCAAGGCCATGCTCGGGCTCCACTTGCACCCGGTGGCTCGAGCCCAAGCCGAGCAGAAAGCGCCCCTGCGCCAGGTGGTCCACCGTAGCGGCAGCCATGGCCAGGGTTGGGATGCTGCGCACGAAGACGCTGCTAACGCCAGTGCCCAGCCGGATGCGCCGGGTGTGGAGGGCGCAGGCGGCGAGCAGGGCAAACTGATCGCCGCCATGCCCCTCAGCAATCCAGGCCGATTCGTACCCCAGGTCCTCAGCCAGCCGCACGCACTCAATGACGTCCCAGGGGGAGAGCCCGCCGGTGAGGGCCAGACCAAGACGCGTCATTTCGGATGCTCCAGGGTACAGGAGAACAAGCCCTCGGCGACCAGCCTACCCTACCATACCTGGGGCCGGGGCGCAACGCAGCCCCGGCGCATCAGCGCTCGCGCAGGCGCGGGTTGAGGGCGTCGTTGAGGCCGTCGCCAACCAGGCTGAGGCTGAGCACGGTGAGGAAGATGGCCAGGCCGGGAAACGTCACCGCCCACCAGGCATCAAAGATGTAGTCACGGTTGCTGCCGATCATCAGCCCCCAGCTCATGACGTTGGGGTCGCCAAGGCCCAGGAAGCTGAGGCCGGCTTCGAAGAGAATGGCAACGCCAACCAGGAGGGCGGCGGTGACGATGAGCGGCGGCAGAGCGTTGGGCAGGATGACGCCCCAGATGAGACGCCGGTCGCTGGCGCCCAAGGCGCGGGCGGCCAGCACAAACTCACGCTCGCGCAGGCGCAGGAACTCAGCACGCACCAGGCGCGCCACCAGGGGCCAGCTGACCACGCCAATGGCCAGGGCAATGGTGGTGAGCGTGGGCGCAAAGAGCGCTACCAGCACCATGGCCAGCAGCAGCGCCGGGAGCACCTGGAAGAACTCGGTAACGCGCATGAGCAGCGCGTCCACCCAGCCGCCGTAGTAGCCGGCGCTGGCACCGAGGAGCACGCCGATGACCACCGTACACAGCGCCGCGGCCGTGCCTACCACGAGAGTGGTGCGTGCCCCGTAGACGAGGCCGGCGAGCAAGTCGCGCCCAAGGTAGTCGGTTCCCAGCCAGAAGCCCGCCTCGCCGGGCGGGGCCAGTGGCGCCCAGACCACGGCAAAAGGATCGGCGCGGTAAACCAGCGGCCCGCCCAGCGCCACCAGGAGCATGCCGGCGACGATCGCCAGGCCAGCGACGGCGGCGCGGTTGCGGGCAAAGCGCCGCCAGAATCCCGGCGGCGGCTGGCGTGGCGTAACGGACGGCGTGGACAGCGTCGCCGGCATCCGTTCTTCCTTTTACAACTTGGCCCCCACGCGGATGCGCGGGTCGATGCCCCGATAGGCCACGTCGGTGAGCAAATTGGCGACGATGACCAGCAGCGTGGAGAACACCAGAATGCCAAGCAGCACCGGGTGGTCGCGGCGCAGGATGGATTCAAAAGCGAGGCGCCCCAGGCCGGGCCAGTTGAACACCGTCTCCACCAGCACGGCGCCAGCAAAGAGCTGGCTGAACTGCAGGCCCACCACGGTGACCACCGGGATGAGGGCGTTGCGCAAGGCGTGCTTGGCAATTACCAGGCACTCCGGCAACCCCTTGGCGCGTGCCGTGCGCACGTAATCGGCACCCAGCACCTCAAGCATGGCAGCCCGCGCCAGGCGGCTGTAAACGGCCATGAAGATAATTCCCAGGGTCACCGCTGGCAACACCAAGTGATGCGCTACGTCGGCTGCCGTGGCCAGCAGGCCGCCGGCCTGGCCGATGGTGCGCATGCCCGACACCGGAAACAGCGGCACCGCCCCGGCAAAGAGCAGCAGCAGCATAATGCCCAGCCAGAAGGCAGGGGCCGCATAGCCCACCAGCGACAGCACGGTCACGGCATGGCTGAGGAGCCCGCGCGGAAAGCAGGCGGCCAGCACGCCCAGCGCCGTGCCCAGGGTGACGGCCAGGCACAAGGCCGTCACCACCAGGAGTACCGTGGCTGGCATCCGCTGCCAGATGAGCGCCGTCACCGGCGCATTGAAAAAAAAGGAGTACCCCAGGTCGCCGCGCAGCGCCCGCCCTAAATACGTCAAGAGCTGCACTGGCAGGCTGCGGTCGAGCCCGTAGGCGGCGCGGATCTGGGCCAGCAGCTGCGGTGTGGCTCCGCCCATCTCGCCGGCGATGGTATCCGCCGGATCGCCCGGGGCAAGCTGGATGAGCAGGAAGTTGAGGACGAGCACCGCCAGCAGCAGCCCCGCGCCGTAGAGCAGGCGCTGCAGCACAAAGCGCAGCCAGGCCATGGCCGGCTTGCCCCTTACTGCGGCGGCCGCTCCCAGTATAGCTCGTCAAAGGGCGAGAACGCCCCCCAGATGCTCAGCGGCAAGCCGCGCAAGTCGGCATGGTAGAGGGTGTGAAAGGGCACTACGTTGATCCAGGCCACCGGCAGCTCGTCGACCACCAGGCGCTGGAAGGCATGGTACAGCGCCCGGCGCTTTTCCACGTCGAGTTCCACCGCCGCTTGGGCCAGCAGCGCGTCCACCTTGGGGTTGCAGTAGCCCTGGGTGTTGGACCAGATCACCCCTTTGCGGACGTTGCTGCACAGGTAGGTGCGGTGCACGCCGATCACCGGATCGCCCCAGTTGAAGACGATATCCAGGGTGAGGTCAAACTCCCAGTTGGCCACGCGCTGGGCCCAGGTGGGGAAGTCGGGAGCGGCGCGCACCTGCAAGTCGATCCCGATTTTTTTGAGTTGCGATTTGAGGTACTCGGCAATGTTTTTCTGCTGCTCGGGAAAGCCGGGAATGTAGTCGATGGTGAGGGAAAAGCGCGTACCGTCAGCGCCCCGCACGTGGCCAGCGGCGTCAAGCAGGCGGTTGGCCCGCGCCAGATCGAGGTCGTAAGGCTCTACCTCGTCGGTGTAAAAGGGACTGTCGGGGGCAATGGGGCCGGTAGCCCGCCGCGAGCGGCCGTAGTGCAGCCGCTGGGTAATAAAATCGCGGTCGATAGCATAAGAAATGGCCTTGCGCACGCGCAGGTCGTCGAGCGGCTTGCGGCGCAAGTTGAACGCCAGCCAGTTGAGCGGCCCGATGGCTTCGTAGCCACGGGTGGTGGTCTTGAGATGGGGCAGCTTCTCCAGGCGGTCAAGGACGCGCAGGGAAATGGCGGAGTATGCCCCGTAGTGGGCTTCGCCGCGCTCAAAGGCCAAGGCTTCGGTGCTCTTGTCGAGGATGATTTTGAAAATGATGCGGTCGAGGTACGGCTTCCCCTTGAGGAAAAAGTGCTCGTTGCGCTCCAGGATGATGTATTCGCCCGGCTTGTACTCTACGAACTTAAACGGTCCGGCGCCGATGGGAGCCAGGTTGCGGGGGTGGGTTTTCAGGTCCTGCCCGTCGCCAAAGACGTGCTTGGGCAGGATGGGGAGCAGCGCCGGCGACATGGCCAGCAAGATCGCCGGGTGCGGCTGCGCCAGGCGGAGAATAGCGGTGTGCGCATCGGGTGTCTCCACGCGCTCGACGGGGGCAAACATCGTCTGGAAGGGGTGGTTTTCCTTCACCACCTGCACCGAGAAGGCGACGTCCTCGCTGGTCACCGGGTGGCCGTCGTGAAAAGTGGCCTCTTCTACCAGGTGCAGGGTCACCGCCAGCCCGTCGGGCGACACCTCCCAGCGCTTAGCCAGGTACGGCTGCGGCTGCCAGTTGGCGTCGTAGCGCAGCGGGCTGGCAAAGATCTGCGTGCCCGGCACGCCGGTTACCACTCCCGACTGCACCGCCGGGTTGAGGTGGCGGGGCGAGTTGCCCAGCACGGCAATCAGCGTGCCACCCCGCTTGGGAGCAGCGTGCACGCTCAACCCTCCTGTTCGGCTGCCGCCTTCAGGCCGGCAAGGGTGGCCTGCATGTTGCGGCGGTGCTCTGCCAGGCGGGCGGCGAGGATGTCGGCTTCGCGCTCGGGAAGCTCGGCGATGCGCGCCGAGAGGCCCGAGGGCCCCGGGCCAAGCTGCACGCGCTGGCGCACGCGGGTGCCGCTGCCTTCAGGGAAAAGCTCGAAGCGCCAGACGGCGCCGGGATTTTGGGGATCGCCCACCGCCCAGGCGACGAGGCGCCCCGGTTCGGCGGCGATGATCGTGGCCACACTTTCCCAGCGCCGCCCTTTGCGCTCGTTGTAGCCCTTAAAGCGCGCGCCCACTGCCGGGCCGGTGGCGCCGTCGAGCCACGCCCCGCCCCGGTACTCGGGGCTCCACTGCCCCATGCGCTCGAGGTCGGTCACCAGCTGCCACACCCGCATGGGCGGGGCGGCGATGACCATTTCCACCTCCAGGGTCGGACAGTCTTGCAAGCGCATCGGAAATTCCCCTCAGGCTTGGGCCAAGCGGGACAGCTCTTCTGCCCACTCGGCATAGGGACGCAGCGGCGTCCACGTGATCTCGGTAGCCAGATGCCCGTAGCCGCGGCGCCACATGGGCATGCTATGCAGGGCCCGGTCGAGCTGGGCGGCGGAATCGGCCTCGAGCAGCGCAATCACTTCGTCCTTGCCGGCCACTTTGTAAAGCGCCTGCACGGCACCGCGCTCCAGGGCCTTGAGCGCGGCCGCCGCCTCCTCGCGCCACAGGCTGTAAAACGCCTGGCGTGACATGCTCTCGGGCTTGCGCAGCTTGACGTGGAGCAAAAACAGCATCGCCGTTTCCTTCTTCCGTATCCTCTGGCCAAGGTGGCGTTACCACGCCTTCAAGGCGGGCATCACTTCTTTGCCAAAGAGCTCGATCGAGCGCAGCGTGGCCTCGTGCGACATACGCGATTCCTGGCCGTAGAAGATGAGGTGGCCAATGCCGAGCTCGTCCTTGATGAACTTGAGCTTCTTTAAGACCGTGTCGGGGGTGCCGGCAACGATATGGTAGTTGGCCTGGAGTTCTTCCAGACTCTGCTGTGCCAGGGGCTTGCCGCCGCCACTCAGGCGGCGGGCGGCCATTTCGGTGCCGGCACGGCTGCGGTAGCCCGGCGGCGCAAAATACGCCTTTGGCCCGCGCAGGGTGGGGCCCATGCGCCAGAGGAAGTGCCGTGCTTCTTCTTGGGCCTTGGCTTCGGAGTCGGCCACATAGCAGCACAGCAAGTAGCCAAAGTTGGCTTCCGTCACCGCGTGTCCGGCCTCGGTCGCCGCCGTGCGGTAAATGGCAAAGAGCTCCTTGGTCATCTGCAAGGGGGTAAGGAAGCCCACGTACGTGTAGCCATGGCGTCCTGCCCAGGCAGCGGTTTCAGGGCTGGCGCTGCCCGGCACCCAGATGGGCGGATGGGGCTTTTGCAGGGGCACGATCCAGGGGTTGACGACGCGGAAGTGGTAGTGCCGGCCTTCCCAGCGGAAGGGCCCGGGGGTGGTCCAGGTTTTGAGAATCAGGTCGTGGGCCTCCTCGAAGCGCTCGCGGTTGTCGACCGGATTGGTGTTGGTGGCCAGGCTCTCGATGCCGATGCCACGCACGAAGCCCGAGATGATGCGCCCGTTGGAGAGGACGTCGAGCATGGCGATTTCCTCGGCCAGGCGCACCGGGTTGTCCCAGATGGGCAGGATGTTTCCCAGCAGCAGGATCTTGGCCCGCCGCGTGGTGCGCGCCAAAATGGCGCCGATAAGGTTCATGGTGGCGTTCATGCACGAGGGCGTGTTGTGGTGCTCGTTGATCATCAGGCCGTCGAAGCCCATTTCTTCGCAGTAGAGATACTCGTCGAGGTAGCGGTGAAACAGGTGGTGGGCTTTTTGCGGGTCGTAGAAACGGTTGGGAAACGTCAGGCGCAGCGAGGGGTACTTGTCGCCTTCGGCATCGGGGTACTCGTGGTAGGGAAACTCCGAGAAGAAGTAGACCTGCATGGCGCGTTCCTTTCAGTTTGGACGCAGAAACGGCACGACGGCCTCAAGAAACGCCTGCGGCTGCTCGACGTGGGGATAATGGCCGCAGGCCTCCAGCACCACCAGGCGCGAGGCGGCAATCCGCTCCCGGTACAGCTCGCCGCAGGCCAGCGGCAGGAGGCGGTCCTCACGGCCCCAGACAATGAGGGTAGGACAGCGAAGACGCGGCAACACGTGGGGCAGGCGGGGATCGTAAAGATAAGGCTTCCAGCTCAGGCGAGCCAGCGCCACCAGGACCGTTTCCCAGCGCTCTTCCTCTTCGGGGGTGGAGGTGGCGCCGAAGTGGCGCTGCCACTCTGGCGTCGGGGTGGCCACCAGCGCTGCTTGCACTTCCGGCCAGGGCAAGAGAAAGACGTCGAGGATCTCGCCGTGCGGCGGCTTGACCCCGGCAGCATCGACGAGGACGAGCCGCTCCACGAGGTGCGGGCACGTGATGGCCAGGTCGGCCGCTACCCAACCCCCCAGGCCGTGCCCCAGCAGCAGGACGCGCTCCAGCCCCATCTCCTCCAGCAGCCAGAGGTAAAAGAGGGTCAGATCGCTGACGCGGCGCATCCACGGCACCAGGGGAGTGCGCCCAAAGCCGGGATGGGTGGGGGCATAGACGCGGAAGTGGGTTGCCAACGCCTGATGGCAAGCCAGCCAGGCAGGATTGGGATCCAGCCCGTGCAGCACCAGCAGCGGCGGCCCCTCCCCGCCGCAGTAGTAGTGGACGGGCGTGCCCGCCACCTGAACCGTCTCTTCGCTCCAAGCAACTGCAGACATAGCGCTCTCCTTGCCACACGCAAACGTCGCTTCGAACTCTGTAGCATGCGGGAAACCGCCCCGCGTGTCAACCACCGTCCCCCCCGTGCTGCCCCGCGAGCCGCCGCCTCCAGCAGTGTATAGCTCGAAATATCAACAATATATGCCGGGAGAAGCGCACCTGAGATCGACCCACAATTGTTGTTTACGACCGAACGAATTCTGTTATAATTTGCGGTGTTCACTCGTTGGAATGAAACGAGTACCTTGCGAGCAGCACGCTGCTAGAAAGGGCATTGATGGGACGGGGAGGACACGACAATGCCGAAATCACTGGTGGAGATGTGCGCAGAGATTGTCACGGCCCAGGCCAGTCACACCCGACTTTCCCCCGAAGAAATTGCTGAAAGTCTCACCAAGGTGTTCCAGACGCTCAAAGAGATCAAGCAACAAGACGAGGGGCTGGAGCTCGAGGAGCTCAGCGCCAAAGATCCGCAAGCGTCTATCCAGCGCAACCACGTGGTGTGCCTCGAGTGTGGCAAGGCCTTCAAGCTCTTGTCCAACCGCCACCTCGCCCTCCACGGGCTAACACCGCGGGAATACAAGCAGAAACACGGTATTCGCATGACGCAAGCGCTTAGTGCCCGCACTTTGTCGGCACGGCGGCGCAAGATGGCCAAAGAGCTGGGTATGGGGAAGCAGCTGGCCGCCTGGCGCGCCGAGCGCAAGCAGCAAGCCGGCTAGCAGGCCCTGACGGGAAGCGAACCGGTTACGGGACTGCCTCGCTGGCGGCAGGCGGGGAGGCGGGACGCGGGCGCAGCACCCCCTCTAGGATCATGCGGGTGAAAAGGGCAGCGATTTCTTCCGCCGAGAGCTTTCCCCGCGGATCGTACCAGCGGTAGACCCAGTTGCACATGCCCAGAATGGCATAGGCGGCGATCTTCACGTCGAGATCACGGCGCAGCTCCCCGCTTGCCACCCCCTGCGCCAGCAGGGTGGTCCACAGGCGCTGGTACTGCTTGGGCGTTTCGCGCACGCTTTGCTGGAGCTTGTGCATGAGGTGGGGGAAGTCGTGTAAGTAGACGGCGATGTGCGGGTAGTGACGGTGGAAGAGGGTCATGTGGTTGGTAATTGCCTGGGCGATTTTGGTGGCCACCGGCGCCTGGGAAGCCACGATTTCTTCTAAGCGGGTATAAGCCTGGCGGATCGGGTCGCGCACCACCAGGTAGAGAAGCTCCTCTTTGCTGCGGATATAGTAATAGAGGCTTCCCTTGAGCATGCCGACCGCAGCGGCGATGTCTTCCAGGGTGGTGGCCCGGTAGCCCTTCTCCTTGAAGAGGCGAGCCGCGACAGCGACAATCTCCTGCTCCTTGGACGGCGACATTTTTCTCGATCTGGCCATAGCAAGCGTTCTGTCCTCACACGCTACAGGCGTCGGCATGGTCTCCTTGGCGTGATGGCTTGGCAGGGTAGCAAGAGCGCGGCCACTTTGCAAGTCTGGCGGCCCGAGGACGCGCTTTATACGCCCAAGAGCAGACGAGCCAGCCAGTCGCGCGGCACGCCGATGAGGAGCCCCAGCGGCGACACTTCCGAAACGTAGCCAACGAGCAACAGGCCCACCAGGAGGGCAGCACCGTAGCGCTGGCCAAAGGCCTGAAACCGCTGCGCCTGGGGCCGCGGCAGCAGGTGTTTGAGGACGTGTGCGCCATCGAGGGGAAAGAGGGGCAGCAGGTTGAAGAGGGCAAGGCTGAGGTTGATTAGCACCCCCAGCCAGAGGAAGCGGTGCCA
Organism: Candidatus Tectimicrobiota bacterium; assembly: GCA_026005175.1. Taxonomy (GTDB): domain Bacteria; phylum Tectomicrobia; class Entotheonellia; order Entotheonellales; family Entotheonellaceae; genus BPKO01. Next base: position 906,548 of record BPKO01000001.1, on the reverse strand, counting down.
GGCCAGCGCCAGCGCCGCAGGCGCCGTAAGCGGCACGAAGTGCCACAGCAGCGCATAGCCAACGGCTTGCAAGAAGTTGGCCACAATCCCCGCCAGCGACACGTAGAGCTCGGCCCGCCGGTGGGTAAAATAAGCCGGGTTTACGGGTACGGGCTTGGCCCAGCCCACGTAGGCCAGAAACAGGCAGAGGGTGCCCAGAGGGTCGAGGTGGCGCAGCGGGTTGAGGGTCAGCCGCCCCGCCAGCCTGGGGGTGGGATCGCCGTAGCGCCAGGCGGTCCAGGCGTGGGCAAACTCGTGCAAGGTGAGCGCCAACAAGAAGACAGGAAGAAACGGCAGCAAAAAGGCCGGATCGAACATAGGCGCTCCTCACCTGCAGCTCAGCAGGCGCCTTCTTTTTGCAGCCGGCGCAGAAACACGCGCATCTCTTTGGCCGTCTGCAAGTCGCCGCGGCGCTCGGCGACGGCGATTCCCTCCCGGAAGGTCGCCTCGGCCTCGGCGCGGCGTCCAAGCTTGGCATACGCCTGCCCGAGGTGGCGGTAAGCCGCGGAGTAGTGCGGGTCAAGGCGTAGGATCTCGGCAAACTGTTCTGCTGCCTGCGCGTAATCGCCCGCCTCCAGGTAAAGCTCCCCTAGACCGAACCGCACCACGGTATCGGTAGGGTCAAGGGCCAGCAGCGCCTGGAACTGGGCCAACCGTTGCGCATCCATCGCCGTTCCTCCCTTGCGCTGCCTGATTGTACCGGACCCCTTGCGGAGGTGGCAAGCGCCGCGCTTGCCCGGCCAGCGCCGGCGTGCTATACCAAAGCAACCCCTGCGGGAGCAAAAGGAGGACGTCACGTGGACTTTCGTTTCAGCGAGGAACAGGAGCAGTTTCGTGATACGGTGCGGCGCTTTGCGCGCAGCGAGCTCGCCCCTTACTACCGCGAAGGCGACCATACCAAAGCCTTTCCCCACCGCCAGCTTGCCGCCATGGCCGAGCTTGGCCTTACGGGGCTGCGCATTCCGGAAGCGTGGGGTGGCTCGCTTCAGCCCTGCCTGGTAAGCGGCATTGCCGCCGAGGAAGTGGCCCGTGCCGATTTTAACTGCGGCTACTTCGTCGAACAGAACGCCTTCCTGGGAGAGCTGCTGTGGCGCTTTGGCTCGCCGCAGCTCCAAGAGCGTTACCTGCCGGGCATGGCCAACGGCTCGCTGGTGATGGGCATCGCCCTTACGGAACCGGCGGTGGGCTCTGACGCCGCCAATCTCACCACCCGCGCTGTGCGCGAAGGAGACGTCTACGTGCTCAGCGGCGAGAAGACGTCCGTCTCCTTTGCCGGGGCCATGGACGCCTGCGTCGTTTTTGCCAAAACCGATCCCCGCGCAGGGGCGCGCGGAATAAGTGCCTTCGTGGTGCGCTCGGAGTGGGACGGCGTGCGCCGTACCGTGCTGCCCAGCATCGGCTCGAAGTGCTTGCTGCGCGGCACTTTGGTTCTAGACGGCGTGCGCGTGCCGCGTGACCACCTCATCGGCGAAGAAGGCAAGGGCTTTTACATGATCATGTCGGGCTTTGACTACGCCCGGGCCCTCATTGCCCTCATGTGTATCGGCTGCGCCATGCAGTCGCTGGAAGAGACCATGCAGTATGTTAAAGAGCGCCATGCCTTTGGCCGGCCGATTGCCAAGTTCGAAGGCGTGCAGTTCCCTATCGCCGAGGACTACACCCTGCTGGAAGCGGCGCGCCTGCTGAGTTATCGCTGCCTGTGGCTTAAAGACGAAGGGCTGCCCCATACCAAGGAGGCCTCCATGTGCAAGTGGTGGGCGCCCAAGCTCGCAGTGGAGGTGATCCACCACTGCCTGCTGCTGCACGGACACTACGGTTACGTGGAGGACATGCCCTTTGACCAGCGCCTGCGCGACGTGATGGGGCTGGAAATCGGTGACGGCACCGCCCAGATTCAGAAGATTGTCGTGGCGCGCGAGCTCCTGGGGCGAGAGTTCCTCCCTTACCGCTGAGCCCCTCTCAGCGATGCTGCAGGTAGGTGTAGCCTGACAGCCCGGTTTCGTAGAGCTTGAGGAAAGCGCGCGCCTCGTGCAGCGTCAGCTGCCGTGCCTTCAGCGCCCGCCGGCTGGCTTCGTGGATGCGCGCCACCAAGTCCTCACGGGAATAGCTGACGTAACGCAGCACGTCGGCCACCGTGTCGCCGGCCACCACCCGCTCTAGCCGGTAGCCCCCTTCGGGAGCCAGCGCCACGTGCACGGTGTTGGTGTCGCCAAAGAGGTTGTGCAGGTCACCGAGGATCTCCTGGTAAGCCCCCACCAGAAAAATCCCCAGGTAGTAGTGGTCGCCGTTGAGAGGGTGCAAGGGAAGGACGTGCTTGACGTCGCGCCGGTCGATGAAGGCGTCGATTTTGCCGTCGGAATCGCAAGTAATGTCGGCCAGCACCGCCCGCCGCGTGGGCTCTTCGTGCAAGCGGTGGATGGGCATGATGGGAAAGAGCTGGTTGATCGCCCAGGCATCGGGCAGCGACTGGAAAATCGAAAAGTTGCAAAAATACGTATCGGCCAGCAGCCGCTCCAAGTCTTCGAGCTCTTCGGGCACCTCGGCCATCTCGCGGGTAAAGCGCAGGATCTTGTGGCAGATGCCCCAGAAGTACTCCTCGGCGAGGGCGCGCTCGTGCAGGCTCAGGTGCCCAAGGGCAAAGAGGGTCAGGCTCTCGTCTTTATATTGCACGGCGTCGTGGTAGGCCTCGAGGAGGTTCTTGCGCGTCAGCTCGCGGTAGGTGTCGTAGAGGTTCCACACCACCGCCTGCGCCTCTTCGGGCGGCGCCTGAAGCGTCGCAGGGGCGCGAAACTCGCTGGTGCCAAGCACGTCGACCACCAGCACGCAGTGGTGCGCCACGGTGGCGCGACCCGACTCGCTGACCAGCGTTGGCGGCTTGATGCCCGCGGCGTCGCACATCTCGAGTACGGCATAGACGACGTCATTGGCGTATTCCTGCAAGGTGTAGTTCATGGAAGAGGCAAAGTTGGTCTGCGAGCCGTCGTAGTCCACCCCCAGCCCACCCCCCACGTCAAAGTACCGCAAAGGGGCGCCCAGTTTAACCAGCTCGCAGTAGAGCCGTCCGGCTTCGCGCAGCCCCTCCTTGATGTTGCGGATATTGGAGATCTGGCTACCCAAGTGGAAGTGCAAGAGCTCAAAGGTGTCCAGCAGCCGGTGCTGGCAGAGGAACTGCACCGCCTCGAGCATCTCCCGCGCCGTGAGGCCGAACTTGGCGTGGTCGCCGCCGGAGGCCTCCCAGCGGCCGCTGCCGCGCGTGGCCAGCTTGGCCCGTACGCCCAGCCGCGGCCGCACCCCGGTCTGCTGCGCCAGGCGAGCGATGAGCGGCAGCTCGCTTGGCTTTTCCACCACCAAGATGACGGTGCGCCCCAGCTTGCTTCCCAGCAGCGCCGTCTCCACGTACTCGGCGTCCTTGTAGCCGTTGCAGATGATCAGGGCCTCGGGGTCGTCGAGCATGGCCAGCACCGCCAGCAGCTCTGGCTTGGAGCCAGCCTCCAGGCCGTGGTGGTAGGGGCGGCCAAAGCGCACGATTTCTTCGACCACCTGCCGCTCCTGGTTGACTTTGATGGGATAGACGCCACGGTAAACGCCAGGATAGCCATAGGTCTTGATGGCTTTACGAAAGGCTTGGTTGAGCTCGTCGATGCGGCTGCGCAGGATGTCAGAAAAGCGAAACAAAATGGGCGGCTCGACGCCGCGCTGGCGCAGCTCGTCCACCAGCGCCTTGAGGTCAATGGTGCCACCCTCCCCCGGTGGCGTCACCAGCACGTGTCCGGCCTCGCTGATCTGGAAGTAGTGGTTGCCCCACTCCCGAATTCCGTACGTCTCGATCGCATCGGCAATCGACCACCGCTTGGGCAGGCGCCCTCCTTTGCGCTGCATGCGCCTCTCCCCGCTGCATGCCACACGTCAGGGTACTGTGATTGGGGCCACAAGGACACTTCGGGAGTCAATACCATACCACACCTGACCGCCGCCGGCAGCTTTTTTTTGCGACGGGCTTTGACTTCGCCCATGGGTTTCTCTATAGTGCCCCGCAAGGGCATCCAGACCGTGCACCGCGGAGGCACGCCCGTGGCAGAGGAGAACGCACATGGCGGCTTCGGAAGTTTATTTTATGGACGCGCGCAGTGACTCGCCTCAGACCAGCCTGGTGGCAAAAATGCTGACGGTTTTCGAGGCCGCCGGGCTGCACGAACTCATCCGGCCTGGCGATTTGGTGGCTATCAAGATCCACTGCGGCGAGTGGAACAATACGGCTTACCTGCGACCGGTCTACCCACGGGCGCTGGCCGACCGCATTAAAGAACTCGGTGGCCGGCCGTTTGTTTGCGATACCACAACGCTCACTTACCAGCCTTACGCCTCGCGGGCCACCGAACTCGACCTTAAGCTCACCGCCGAGCGCAACGGGTTTAGCTCGGCCACCCTGGGCTGCCCCTTCATTTGCGCCGACGGCTTCATCGGCACCGCCGACTACCGGGTCGAGATCCCCACCGGCTATCTTCTCAAAGAGGCATACATCGCCCAGGCCATCGCCGCGGCCGACGTGCTCATCTGCCTGACCCACTTCAAAGGCCACCCCATGGGGGTCATCGGCGGCGCCATCAAGAACCTGGGGATTGGCTGCCAGTCCAAGCGCGGCAAGCACAACGTCCACCTCGGTGGTCACCCCAAGTACAGCGTTGCCAACTCGGCCATCTGGCACCCGGAAAACTTCCGCGGCAAGGCCAACACCCCCGACTGGCAGATCCTCGAGGAGTGCTGCCCTTACGGGCTGTTCAAGGTGGAGGAAGACACCATCCACTGGGACCGCGCCAAGTGCACCAGCTGCCTGGGCTGCATCGGGGTGATGGGACCGCGCGGCCTCTTTGAGTTTCCCGAAGAAAACTTTGCCGCCACCGACGCCGCCATTGCCGATGCTGCCCTGGGGGCGGTGCTCGCCGTGGGGCGGGAAAAGTGTGGCTTCATCAACCTGGCCATCGACATCTCGCCGCGCTGCGACTGCGTGAACTTTGCCGACATGCCCATCGTGCCCAACCTCGGGGTCTTTGCCAGCAAGGACCCGGTGGCCATCGACAAAGCGTGCCTCGACAAGGTGCGCGCTGCCCACGGCATGCCCGGCTCCCTGGCCGAGGACTTCGAGATCCTGGAACCCGGACAGAAAAAGTTCGAGACCATCTCGGCCCTGGTGCACGGGCTGAGCGAGGAGACGCAAATCAACACCGGCACCCTCAACGGGCTGGGCAACCGCGACTACGTGCTCATCGAAGTCGAGCCGCAGCCCCTGCAGCGCCACGTCTTCCCGCTCGACCAGCGGCCCACCGGCCGGCGCTTCGGCGAGAAGTTCCGCAAGTTCTCGCCCTTCCCCTACGACCGCTACGAAGGACAGGGCTTCCTGCGCGAGCCCGAAGTCGACTTGGAATACGTCAAGACCTGGCACGGCAACGGCGGCCGCCAGCCGGTGGACAAAGCCGAGGCTGAGGCGCCCACCGCCGACTGAGGGAGGAGGGGTCATGGCCACGCTCACCAAAGGACAGGAAAACCTCGAGGCGGCGCTGGCCACCTGCCAGCAGGTGCAGGCGGCGCTGGCCAGTGCCGCTGCCCCCGAGGCGCAGCAGGCCTACGCAGGGCTGGCCGAAGTGGTGCAGGCCCTGGAAGGGGTGCGCGAGAAGTTTTTCCTCAAGACCCAGCTGAGCGTGCCACCCACGCGGGCCTGCAAGACGGAAGCCGCCGCCTTGGCGTCGCTGGTTGGCGCCCAGCAGTGGGCAGAGGTGCCGGCGGCGCTGGGCCGGCTGCAGAAAGCCACGCAGACGCTAGTGACCAAAGCCAAGATGGACGGGACGACCATCACATGAACGGCCCCGTGGTGGTAACGGGCGGGGCTGGCAGCGTCGGGCGCCTGCTGGTGCAGCGCTGCCTGGCCCACGGCCACCGGGTGCGCGTCTTCGACCTTCCCGGCTGCGATTTTAGCGGCCTGGAGGGGCAAGCCGGGGTCGAAATCTGCCGCGGCGACATCACCGACGCCGCGGCAGTGCGGCAGGCGGTGCGGGGGGCAGGGGCGGTGGTGCACCTGGCTGCCTTGCTGCCGCCGGCCAGCGAGCGCGACCGCGCCCGCACTTTCGCCATCAACGTGCAGGGTACGGCGCACGTGGTCGAGGCCATGGCCGCTGCCGCCCGCGACGCCGTGCTCGTCTTTAGCTCCTCGGTGAGCACTTACGGTGACACCACTGCCGCCACCCCGCCCATCCGCGTCACCCACCCGCAAGCGGCCCTCGACGTTTACGCCGAGAGCAAAATCGCCGCCGAGCGGCTGGTGCGCCAAGCCCCACGCCCGGCGCTGATCCTGCGCATTGCCGGCATTGCCGTGCCAGCGCTGCAAGAGCCACCTGAAGAGTGGCCTTTTACCGCCGAGCAGCGGCTGGAAATGGTGCACCGCGACGACGTGGTCACCGCCCTCTACCACGCCCTGGTCACGCCACAAGCCTGGGGGCTAACGCTCAACATCGCCGGGGGGCCAAGCTGGCAGCTAACCGGGCGGCAGTACGTGGCCGACCTCTACGCCCTGCTTGGCGTGCCGCTGGAACTGGCGCGCTTCCGCGACCCTTCCCGTCCGGGGTGGGTGGACTGGTACGACACGGAAGCCTCGCAGCGGCTGCTGCGCTATCAGGATCACCCTTACCCCGCCTACCTTGAAGCCCTGCGTGCCGAGGTGGCACGCCTGCTGGCAGAGTGAGCAGGAGCTGCCCCTCAGCGCCGGCGCAGGGCGGTGGCCAGCGCCTGCGCTGCCGCCGCCGGGTCAGGGGCAGCCAGCACGGCGCGAATTACCGCCACGCCGTAAGCCCCGGTCTCCAAGACCTGCGCCACGTTGGTGGCGTCGATGCCGCCAATCGCAAAGACGGGAATGGTGAGCTGCCGGACCACCGCGGCCAGAGCGTGCAGGCCCTGGGGCGGGCCGTACGCCAGCTTGGAAGGCGTCGCAAAGACAGGGCCAAAGACCACGAAGTCGGCGCCTGCCGCTTCCGCCTGGCGGGCTTCCTCGAGATGGTGGGTCGAGACTCCCAGCAGCTTTGGCGGGCCAAGCAGGCGCCGTGCCACCGCCGGGGGTAAAGAGTGGCCGGCCAGGTGGACCCCGGCGGCGTCAAGGGCAAGGGCCACGTCGAGGCGATCGTTGACCAGCAGCGGCACGCCCCAGGGCGCCAGGGCTTCCTGGAGCCGCTGGCCAAGGCCGTAGAGCTCGGCCGCCAGCAAGTCCTTTTCCCGCAGCTGCACGGCGCCGGCGCCGCCACGCGCCGCGGCGGCCACCACTTCCTCAAGCGGGCGCCCGCCCGTCTGCTGGCGGTCGGTCACCACGTAGAGGCGAAACGGAACGGGCATTTCAGGTGCCGATCACCCCTTCCAGGGGGCTGCTGGCCGAAGCATAAAGCTTGCGCGGGATGCGACCCGCCTTGTAGGCCAGACGCCCCGCTTCCACCGCCAGGCGCATGGCGTGGGCCATGGCCAGCGGATCCTTGGCACAGGCAATGGCGGTGTTCATCAGCACCGCATCCACGCCCAGCTCCATGGCAATCGTGGCGTCTGAAGCCGTACCCACCCCGGCATCCACGATCACCGGGATGCTCACCGCCTCCATGATGAGGCGGATGGTGTAAGGGTTACAGACCCCCAGCCCCGAGCCGATGGGGGCCGCCAGAGGCATCACCGCCGCCGCTCCGGCGTCTTCGAGCTTCTTGGCCACCACCGGGTCGTCGTTGGTATAGGGCAGGACGATAAACCCTTCCTTCACCAGGATACGGGTGGCCTTGAGCAGCTCCTCGGTATCGGGGAAGAGGGTTTTGGGGTCGCCAATCACTTCCAGCTTGATGAAGTCCGAAAGCCCGGCCTCGCGCGCCAGCCTAGCGGTGAGCACGGCGGTTTCGGCGTCGTAGCAACCGGCGGTGTTGGGCAAAATGGTATAGCGGTCGCGGTCGATGTAGTCGAGCAGCGTCTTGTCGGTGCCCGGCAGCTCGATGCGGCGGATGGCCACGGTCACCATGTCGGCACCCGAGGCTTCGTGGCACTTTTGCATCAGCTCCAGGCTCGGATACTTGCCGGTGCCGACGATGAGGCGTGAGCGGAACTCCTTGCCGGCGATGACCAACGGATCGTCATGGATCATGGGACCTCCTCCTATCCGCCGCCCACGGCGTGTACGATCTCGATACGATCCCCCGCGTGCAGCGCAGTCGTGGCATGGGCGTGGCGCGGCACCACTTCCATGTTCACTGCCACAGCAACGCCGTCACGGTCGGCCAGGCCCAGCTGCTCCAGGAGGCTGCGTACCGTGCTATTTTCCGGGATCTGGCGCGGTTCCCCGTTGATGACCACTTCCATCATAGGTCACGCCTGACTCCAAAAAGAAAGCCGCAGCGCTTGGCGTGCGGCCACGGTGCCGCGGCGGCAAGCGCCGCCGCGGCACTCACGTCTTGGGCTGTATGGCGCTTCCCTGCGCTGGTATTACCCAGATCAGGTTCCGAGGGTTGTTCCCGCTGCGGGAACTCTCAGCGTCACGCACCCCTAGCGATGCTTAAACATAGCAGACCCCCCCGGCCTTTGCAAGCGGGCCGGCCGCCTAGCGCCCCTTGAATACCGGGGGTCGCTTTTCGACAAAGGCGCGCATCGCTTCCTTGGAATCCTCGTACTTGCCGAGCTCGGCGGTCATGTTCTGCTCGAAGCGGTAGCCGTCGCGCAGGCTCATGAACTCGATGGTGTTCATGGCGTGCTTGGCCAGGCGGATGGCAATCGGGCTTTTGGCGGCAATTTCGGCGGCAATGGCTCGCGCCGCCTCCATAAGCTGCGCCGGCGGCACGCACGCCTCGACCACGCCAAGCCGGTAGAGCTCGGCACCCGAGAGCCGCTCGCCAGTGAACATCAGGCGCCGCGCTTTGGAATGGCCAAAAAGGCGCATGGCGTGTTTGCCGCCCCCCAGAAGGCCGACGTTGATCTCGGGAAGGCCCAGCACGGCGTTTTCCGAGGCGACGAGAATGTCACAGGAAGCAACGATGGCCAGCCCGGCGCCCAAGGCCGGGCCGTTAATGGCGGCAATCACCGGCACCTTACACTCCATGATGGCGTAAAACGCCTCCCGTGCCCGCCGGCTATGCTGCCAGACGTCGCCCGGCTGCGGCGCGCGTCCGGCGCGCTCTTTGATGTCGGCGCCGGCACAGAACGTGCGCCCGGCGCCGGTGAGAATGGCCACCCGCACGTCATCACGGTCGCTCAGAGTGTCAAAGACGTACGTTAGTTCTTCTTGAAACTGGCGGTTGACGGGCGTTGACCGGCGGCCGGTCCATGGTCACCGTGGCGATGAAGTTCTCGACCTCACAGCGGATGAACTCGGGATCTGGCATACGCGGTTCCTCTTCGCACTCTCTAGCGAGCCCTAAGCGGCCGGCGTGGCGTGCGGCGCTGGCCCGCCTGGCCGGCAGCCACAAGGAGAGCAAGGCAGCCAGTGCTGCCAGGAACACCAGCAGCTGGAAAGCCAGGTTGAGCCCTAAGCGGTCGGCCACAAATCCGGTCACGGCAGGGGTAAACGCCGAGAGGGTAAACGACAGGCCGAAAATGATCCCCACGCTGACCCCCACCCCGTTGTCTCTAGCCAGCTCGCTGCCCATGGCCAGGGACACCGGGAAAAGGGCAAACACGAAGAAGCCGATCACCACCGCCCACACCACCAGCAGCAGGCCCGCGGAAAGCGTAAACAGCCACAGCGCCAGCCCCGTGGCCAGCGAAGCCACCAGGAACATCGCCTTGCCGCCCACCCGGTCGTAGACTTGTCCCCCGAGGGGCTGCGCCACCAGGCCCACGCAGAGCATGAGCGACGTGAAGAAGCCTGCCTGGGTGAGGCTCGAGCCGCGCTCAACGAGAAACGTGGGCAGAAAAGTAAGGAAAGCGCGCAGCACCATGCTGATGAGGGCAAAAGTGAGCGCCACCAGCAGCAGCTCGCGGGTAAACCCTTTGCCAAAGCGCGTCGGGTTCACCTCCTGGGGTTCGCGCAGCAGCCAGGCCAGCAGGCCAATGACGAGCACCGCCGGCACGGCGGCCAGCATCACCCCCTGGCGCCAGCCGTAAAGCGAGACGAGGGCGGCCACCGTCAGCGGCGCCAGGAAATTGCCGATCGAGCCGCCCCAGCCGTGGATGCCCATGGCCCAGCCCTTGGCCTCGGGAAAGGCCCGCGTCAGGAAGTACGTCGACTGGGGGTGAAACGTGGCGGCCCCCAGCCCGCAGAGCAAGCAGGCCAGCAGCAGCACCGGATACGTCGGCGCCAGGCCGATGGCCAGAAACCCGACGGCAAAAATGGCAAAGCCGGCCATCATGAGCCGCTTGCGTAGGGCGTAGCGGTCAGCCAGGTGACCCACGGTGGGCTGTAAGACCCCAGAGAGCAGGTAGTAGCAAAGCGACAGGAGGCCGCCCTGGAAGTACGAGAGGCCAAACGCCGCCAGCAGCGGCGGCAGCAGCGGCGGCAGCAGCATGGTGTAAAAGTCGTTGACCAGGTGCGCCACGCTCAGCCCCGCCAGCAGCCCGTACGGGCGGCGCGCCTCACCAACCTGGATGTCGTGTGCCGTCGGTGCGGATTTCATGGCAATCACTCCAAGCGCGCGATAGCCTGTTCGATACGCCGCAGCCCTTCCTCCAGCTCGGCCATGGAGGCAGCGTAGGAGAGACGCAGGTGACGGCTGTCGCCAAAGCCTTCCCCGGGCACCAGGGCCACCCCGGCCTCGTCGAGCAGGAAAGCGACCACGTCCGTCGAGTTTTGCAGCGGTTTTCCCTGATAGCGGCGGCCAAAGAGGCCCTCCACGCGCGGGAAGGCGTAAAAAGCGCCCCGCGGCAAGTTACAGAACAGGCCGTCGATGGCGTTGAGGCGCGGGATGACGAAGTTGCGGCGGCGCTCGAACTCCTCGGCCATGCGCCGCACGCTGTCTTGCGGGCCGGTGAGGGCTTCGATGGCGGCCACCTGGGCAAACGCCGTGGGGTTGCTCGTCGTCTGGCTCTGCAGGCGGCCGCAGGCCTCAATCACCGCCTGCGGTCCGGCACAGTAGCCCAGCCGCCAGCCGGTCATCGCGTAGGACTTGGAAAAGCCGTTGACCACGACGCAGCGCTCCTTGAGAGCCGGATGCAGGGTGGCCAGGCTAACCTGCTTAAGGCCATCGTAAATGATGTGCTCGTAGATCTCGTCGCTGATGACAAACAGCGAGGTGTCGAGCAGCACGCGCGCCAGGTCTTCCAGCTCCTCGGGCGTGTACACGGTGCCGGTGGGGTTGCAGGGGCTGTTGAGGATCAGGCCCTTGGTCCTGGGGGTCAGGTAGCGGCGCAGTAAGGCACCGGAGACTTTAAAGTCCTCCTCGGCGCGGGTGGGGATGATCACCGGCGTGCCGCCGGCCATCGCCACCTGGGCCGGATAGGTCACCCAGCAGGGGCCGGGAATGAGCACCTCGTCACCGGGGTCCACAAGGACCATCGCCAGATTGTAGAGAGCATGCTTGGCCCCACACGAAACGATGATTTGCTCGGGCCGGTAGTCGAGCTGGTTTTCGCGCTTGAGCTTTTCGGCGATGGCCGCCCGCAGCTCCGGCAGGCCGCTGGGCGGCGTGTACTTGGTGTAGCCCGCGGCCATGGCCCGCTCGGCGGCGCGGATAATGTGGGGCGGCGTAAGGAAGTCCGGCTCCCCCAGGCCAAAGTCGAGGATGTCGCGGCCTTGCGCGCGCAGGGTCTTGGCACGGGTGGAAATGGCAAGTGTTTCCGAAGGCTTCAGGCGCTGGGCAAACTGGGACAGGCGCATCGCACCCCTTTCTCACGGACGGCGGAACTTCTCCTTGAGGGCTGCCGCCACCGGCGGCGGCACGAGCCGCTCCACGTCACCGCCATAGGCCGCCACCTCCTTGATGAGGCGCGAGGAGACGTAGGTGTACTCTTCGCGCGGCATCAAAAACACCGTCTGGATATTTTCGTCTAGCCGCCGATTCATCAGCGTCATCTGGAACTCGTACTCAAAGTCGGCAATGGCGCGCAAGCCGCGAATGATGACGTCGGCGTTGCGCTGCTTGGCATAGAGCACCAGCAGGGTATTGAAGGTGTCGATCTCGAGGTTGGGCAAGCCGCGCGTCGCTTCTTCCACCAGGCGGCGACGTTCTTCCACCGTGAAGAGGGGGCCCTTCATAGGGTTGTCGAAGATGGCGACGATCAGCCGGTCGAACATGCGCAGGCTGCGCTTGATGAGGTCAAGGTGCCCGTTGGTGATGGGGTCGAACGTCCCCGGGTAGACGGCCACAGCCATGCTCGCTTCCTCTTGCTCAGTCCGCACTTGCGCTTTCCACGCGCCGGCTCTCTGCACGCGCGCCGGGCTTCTCTTGCCCCTGCGACCTCCGGGGTGGCGTCAGCATAGCCAAAGGCGGCGTGCCTGTCAATGCCGGCTGGGCCTGGGCGTCGTAGCGCAGCTGTCCGCACGCCGCCGAGATGTCGCGGCCACGGCTCTGGCGCACAAAAGCCGACAGGCCGTGGGCGAGCAAGTAAGCCTGGAAGCGCTGCACCGTCTCGTCGTCAGGACGCCGGTAGGGAGCGCCGGGGATCTCGTTGAAAGGCAGCAGGTTCACTTTGCAGCGCAGGCCCTGAAGCAGCTTGACCAAGCGCTGGGCGTCGGCCAGGGAGTCGTTGACGCCAGCCAGCAGCACGTACTCGAAGGTAATGCGCTGCCGCGGCGCCAGGGGATAGGCGCGGCAGGCCGCCAGCAGCCGCGCCAGGGGGTAGGCCTTGTTGACCGGCATAAGCTGCGAGCGCACTTCGTCGGTGGTGGCGTTGAGGGACACCGCCAGGTTGACTTTCAGCCCTTCCTTGCCAAAGGCTTCCAAGCGCTTGACCAGCCCCGAGGTGGAGACGGTGATGCGCCGCGGCGAGATGCCCACCCCCCAAGGGGCAGTGAGGATGCGCAGCGCCTGCACCGTGCCACGATAGTTGTCAAGCGGCTCGCCCATGCCCATGAAGACGATGTTGGTAAACGGGCGCGGCGGCGTCTGGCCGGGCTGGCAGAAAAACAGCACCTGATTGACGATCTCCGCTGGCCGCAGATGGCGCACCAGGCCGCCCTGGGCGGTGAGGCAAAAGCGGCAACCAAGGGCACAGCCCACCTGGGTAGAAACGCACAGGGTGCGCCGCGGCGGCGCGGGAATCAGCACCGTCTCGATCTGCCGGCCGTCTTCGAGGGCAAAGAGGAACTTTTCGGTGCCGTCCACGCTCTGCTGCCGGCACACCAGGGTCAAGGTGCTGACGTAACAGCGCTCGGCCAGCCACTGCCGCAGGGCAAGCGGCAAGTCGCTCATCTGCGCGCAATCAGTCACCAGCCGCTGGTAAACCCAGTGACACAGCTGGCGGGCGCGGTAGGCAGGCTGCCCCGCTTCCTCAAGCAGGGCGGCCATCTCTGGCAGGGTCAAATCGCGCAAGTCAATGCGAGCCATCGCCGCTAGGGACTCCTCCTCTACCTTCAGATTGTAGCACAGATCCGAGGGGACCTCGGGACCTTTTCAGGCGTTGACCGCGGCGCGAGTTTTGGTACAGTAGGGTCACACGGTAAGAAAGGCAAGGCCGTGCTCCTGGCGTTTTTTTCCGCGCGCGCCGAGCGCATCGTCGACGCCCTGCTGGCACGCATTTACCCGACCCTGGCCGCCGCGGTGCCCCTGGAGCCGCAAGAGGTGCGGGCCTGGATCGCGCGGGGGGTGGCGGCGTTCCTCGACGCCTTGCGCGCCAACGACCTGGCGCCTCTCGAGCGCTTTCTGGCCAGCCTGGTCGTTTCGCGCACCGTCACCGAGCTGCCGCTGGCGGTGCTGCATCGCGGCTTTACGGCCTTTGGGGACCTCCTCCTGGACCTGCTGCGGGAGTGTTATGGCACTGACACTGCCCGCCTTGCCGAGGCGCTCCAGCGCCTGCACGGGCTCAAAGACGCCCTCCTCACCCGCCTGGTCGCCCACTACGAAACGCAGGCGCGGGACCTCTTTCGCCGCCAGCAGGCGCAGCTGCAAGCTTACAGCCGCCAGCTTGAAGCGCAGCTCGTGCGCGTGGGCGACGAGGTGCAAACGCTGCAGGAGTTCAACGAGAGCATTCTACAGAGCGTGACCAGCGGGCTGCTGGTCGCCGACAAAGAAACGCACCGCATTCTCAAGGTCAACCGGGCCATGGAGCGCCTCACCGGCCGCAGTGCGGCCGATCTGGTCGGCAAGACGGTGGAAGAGGTCTTTGGCGACGTGCGCGGCTTGCCCATCGCGGAGTTTGCCGAGGAAGTCGAGCGCCAGGGGACGATTACCCTGCGCAAGCACCGGCTGCAGACGGCCGACGGTCGCGAGGCGTACTGCTACATCAAAGGGCAGGTGTTTTACAACCACAAGGGGGAAAACCGAGGGGTCATCGTCCTTATCGACGACATCTCCAAGCGCGAGCTCCTGCGCGAGACCTTCAGCCGCTACCTGAGCCAGCCGGTGCTCGAACAGGTGCTGGCCGGCCAGCACCGGCCTGCGCTGGCCGGCAACCGGCGGCAGCTCAGCGTGCTGTTTGCCGACCTGCGGCATTTTACGGCCTTTGCCGAGCAGCACCCCCCCGAGACGGTGGTGGCCGTCCTCAACCAGTATCTCGAGGCCATGGTGGCCAGCGTCTTCCAGTCCCAGGGGACCCTTGACAAATTCCTTGGCGATGGCCTGCTGGCCTTGTTTGGCGCGCCGCTCGTCCAGCCCGACCACGCGGTGCGGGCGGTGCGGGCGGCCTTTGCCATGCAGCAGGCGGTGGCCGAACTCAACAAGACACGGCGCGCGCAGGGGCTGCCTACCCTGGAGCTGGGCATCAGCATCAACACCGGGGAGGCGATTGTGGGCAACATCGGCTCCGAGCAGCGCATGGAGTACACGGCAGTCGGGGACATGGTCAACGTGGCCCAGCGCTTGCAGGCCCTGGTTTCGAGTGGGGAGGTGCTGGTGAGCGACGGCACCCTACAGCAAGTGGGGCAAGAAGTCGTCGTTTACCGCACGCTGGAAGCGCGGCTCCGCGGCCGCCGGCAGCCGGTGCGCGTGCACCACGTGGGACCACGCCCCCCTGTGCCTGTCTGTGACTGACGGCACCCGGCAGCGGGTTGCAAACTCCGGCAAAAGGGCGTATATTACTTGACCGGTAACGGCGCCGAAGTGGCGGAATTGGCAGACGCGCATGATTCAGGGTCATGTGGGCCTCGTGCCCGTGGGAGTTCAAGTCTCCCCTTCGGCACTTGAGAAACCAACCGGCTGTCTGTAGTGATGAAGCTTGCTTTTTCTGGCTGAGCCCCGCTTAATGCGGGGCTCGTCGCTGTCAGAGTCCCTGTCAGCCGCCACCTCACAGGGCGCGGGTTGTAGGCTCCCTCGGGGTGCAAGCCCCAGAGGGGTATTTTCCTCCGCTGAACACTCCTGACACCCTTTGGCTGCCACCGGTGGCACGGCGTGCCTTTGAATAGGCATTGGGTTGCAAAGGGATGGACTGGGCCGCGCTCCACGCCGCAAAAGAGATCTTCCGCCGCAACAAGACGCTGACCTTAGTCAGCCACACCGATGGCCAGGTGTGGGCCGGCAAGGTTTACTTCGCCGAGCACGAAGGCGATCTCTATGTGGCCTTGGAGCAGGGCCGAAACTTTCGCAACATCAAGGCCAATCCTCACGTCTTCTTCGTCATCGAGCACGGCGTCCCCGACCGCTTCATCCAAGGGGAGGGTGTCGCCGAGATCTTGGGAGACATCGCCGAGCGCCCGGAGCGGCACCTCATCTTTCGCAACGCCTTTGAACTGGTGGCTTTTGCCAAGGCCTTCCCTGGCGTGCAAGTAGTCCGTATCCGCCCCACGAAGCTGTATATTTCGGACTTCACCGGTGACTGGAAGCCCCGGGCCGAGGTCACGGTTGACGAGCAGGTGCGCGAGGCCTTCCGAACGGTGCTCAACACCCCTCGGCCCCTCTGGAAGCGCTACTTCCAGGCGGTGCGCGCCTTCTCCTTCACGGTCACGCTCATCTCGGTGGTGCTCGGAGCGCTGCTGTCTCCGGCGCGCGACTGGGCCCTCCTCGTTGCCACGCTCCTGGGGGCGCTGCTGCTGCACGCCGGCGTTAACGTGCTCAGCGACTACATGGATTACCGCCGTGGTGCCGATCGTTGGACGGTGCTCGGCTCCAGCCGCGTCTTGGTGGACGGGCTGCTGACGCCCCGCCAGGTGCTGCTTTTCGGTGCGGCGCTCCTGACGCTCGGCGGGCTCATCGGTCTAACCCTCGCGTGGCTTCGCGGGTGGCCGGTGCTGTGGCTCGGGCTGGTCGGCGTCGTTATCGGCGTCAGCTACACGGCCCCGCCACTTGGCCTAAAATATCGGGCACTAGGCGACGCGGCCGTTTTTCTGGCCTTCGGGCCGCTGATGGCGCTTGGCGCTTTCTACGTCCAGGCACAACAGCTCGCCTGGGCCCCAGTCCTCGCGGCCGTTCCGCCGGGACTGCTCACGGTGGGTGTGCTGCACGGCAACAACTTCCGTGATGTGGAAGAGGATCGCCAGAGCGGTTACGTGACGGTGGCCCAGCTGCTTGGCTCCCACGGCTCCAGCGTGTACTACCTGTTCCTTGTCGTCGGCGCCTACGCTGTCACGCTGGCCCTGATGGAGGCCGGCGTCCTGCCGTGGTGGTGCCTGCTGACGGCGCTGTCGCTGCCCCTCGCCTGGCGCAACGTACAGATCGCTTTTCGTCCGATGCGCGTGGCCTTCACCTTCCTCGACCTGCTGACCGCCCAGCTGCACTTTGTCTTTGGCCTCCTCGTGGTTGTCGGCGTGGCAGTGGGAGTCAGGTAAAGAAAGCCACCTGCGCCCAAGGAAGCGCGCGCTTCCCAGGATGGCACTGCGATCCTGGCCCGTTCCTCCGGAGACGCTACAGGTACTGCATCGGCGGAAGCGTCCGCGAAAACGGCCTTAGCGGACATCCCGCAGCCCCCGGGGAATCCGCCAGCGTTTTCCGGATGTCGCCCGCAGCGTGCCGAGTACGCTTTCAAGCTCACATCCGGAAGCCCGCAATCGGCCAGGCCAGGCAATAAAGGCCGCCAAAAGGTGTCCGCCGCAGGGGCAACCCCCAGGACAAGGATGTGCTTGGGCGCAGCGCTCCCTGCTGTACCCCGGCGGGAAGATTCAAGATGAACCTTGAGCATCCAGAGCGCCGCGGGGCTTTGTCTTGACACCCCCACACGCCCCGGATACGATGCCGCTACCCCGCCCTGCGGGTTTTCCAAGGAGAACCTCCCTATCGGGCTTCAGGTCGTGGGCAAGCCCTTTGACGAGGCAATGGTGCTCCGGGTGGGGCAGGCGTACGAAGCGAGCACCGAGTGGCACCTCAAGAGGCCGCCGCTTTGATGGCAATGCCCGCGCGCCGGCCAAAGAGGCTTGTTATGGGGAGCAGGAGCATGCCAACGGGCAAAGGACACCCTTCGGGCACGTCCGAGGCGGCGCTGCCCGAAGTCGATCCCATCACCCTGGAGTGCGTCTGCGAGGGGCTGCAAGCCATCGTGCGCGAGATGCGCGCCGCGGTCAAAAGCACGGCGTACTCCTCGGTCATCTACGAGATGGACGACTTTTCCTGCGGCCTCTTTGATCCCCAGACGCGCCTCATTGCCCAGGGAGAGGACCACCCCGGCCACGTCATCCCCTTGCCCTGGTCAGTGCAGTGCGCCATGGCGGACTTTGCCGGCGACTTGCAGCCGGGCGACCTCATCCTGCTCAACGACCCCTACCGCGGCGGCACCCACCTCAACGACGTCACCCTGATTTATCCCGTTTTTCTCGATGGCGCGCTGTTTGTCTTCCCGGCCGTGCGCGAGCACTGGACCGACGTGGGCGGCATGGTGCCGGGGAGCTACTCCGGGCTCTCTACCGAGATTTACCAGGAAGGGGTGCGCATCCCGCCCCTCAAGATCTGCGAGCGCGGCGTTTTTAACCGCGCCGCGCTCGCCCTGCTGTGGGCCAACATGCGCGTGCCGCACGAGCGCGAGGGCGACTTCTGGGCCGCCGTGGCGGCGCTCAAGACCGCCGAGCAGCGGATTCTGGAAATGGTCAAGAAGTACGGCCGCGACACCTTCTTGCGCTGCGTCGAGTGGAACCTGGCGCGCTCCGAGGCGCGCATGCGGGCGCAGATCCGCGCCTTGCCCGACGGGGTGTACGAGTACGAGGACTACCTCGAGTTTTACCACGACGGCCGCCTCGATCCGGTGCTCATGCACCTCACGCTCACCATCGCCGGCGACCACCTCTACGCCGACTTTAGTGGCTCTTCGCCGCAGGTGGCCGGGGTGGTCAACGCCTCCCTGGCGGTTACCGCCACCGGCGTCTTTGCGGCGCTCAAGGCGGTGCTCGACCCCGAAGGCCCGATCAACAGCGGCGTCTTTCGCGCCATCACGGTGACGGCGCCGGAGAAAACCATTACCAACGTCGGCCCTTACGCCCCGGCCGGGGCGCACGGAGAAGTGCGCAAGCGGGCCGCGTCGGTGACCCTGGGCGCGCTGGCCCAGGTGATTCCCGAGCGGGTGTGCGGCGACCTGTGCGGAACCTCGTTTCCCAATGCCATCGGGGGGGCTAACGGGCGCCGCGGCGAACCCTTCGTCTATTACGACGCCCTGGCCGGGGGCAACGGCGCTTACGGCGGCGGCGATGGGGTAAGTGTGATGGGCAACCTCGACTTTGGAGACATCAAAACCGTGCTGCCGGCAGAGGCGCTGGAAATCGAGTTCCCGCTGCGCGTCGAGCGCCTGGCATTGCGCCCCGACTCGGGCGGCGACGGCCAATTCCGCGGCGGGCTGGGCGGGCGCCGCGAGGTGCGCTTGCTGAGCCCGCGGGGGGCCTATTCGGTGCTTGCCGACCGTGCCGTGCTTCCTCCCTTTGGCGTCTGCGGGGGCTATGCCGCGGCGCCGGTGCGCACCACGGTGGTGCGCGGCGGGAAAGAACTCCCCTTTGCCACGCCCGGCAAAGTGACCGGCTTTCCCTTGCAAGAAGGCGACGTGGTGGTCATGGAGTCGGCGGGCGGTGGCGGCTACGGGTCGCCGCTGGCGCGCGCCCCCGAGGAGGTGGCCGCCGACGTGCGCGAGGGCTACCTCAGTGCGGAAAAGGCGCGCCAGGTCTATGGGGTGGTGCTGCGCGACGACGGTTCCCCAGACCCTGAAGCCACGGCCGCGCTGCGGCAGGCGCTGCGGGCGGCCGCGCGGCGGGTGCGCGTGCAGCACAGCGACGCCGATCCCTACCGCGGCCAGGAGGGCAAGCACCGGGTCGTGGTGCTGCACCCCGCTCTGGCGGCGTCGCTGCAGCTGGCTGCCGGCGACCTGGTGGAGCTCTGGGGGCGCCACGGCGCGCCCCTGCGGGCCTGGGTGGAAGTCGACGCCCATGCCCCGGAGACGGCGGTTCCGCTGGACAGCAAGGGACAACGGATGCTTGGGGTGCAGCCGGGCGACCAGGTTGAGATCCGCTGCCTGCGCAAGGCCACCAGCATGCCCATGGGCACCTGAGGTGAGGCCGGCCGTATGTACTGGGTAGGCATCGACGTGGGCGGCACCTTCACCGACGTGGTGGTCTACGATGAGCAGGCACAGGCCCTCGCCGTCACCAAAACCGCCAGCACCCCTGAAGACGCTGCCCGCGGCATCCTGCAGGGGCTGGCCAAGCTCGGCCTCGACTTGCGCGCCACCCGGCGCATCACCCACGGCATGACCCTGGCCACCAACGCCGTGCTGGAAGGCAGAGGGGTCAAGGTGGGGATGGTCACCACCGCCGGCTTCCGCGACGTCCTGGAGCTGCGGCGCGGCAACCGCACGGTGCTCTACGACATGCGCTACCGGCCGCCACTGCCGCTGGTGCCAAGAAGCCGCGTGCACGAAGTGGCCGAACGCACCCTCTTTGACGGCACGGTGTTGCAACCGGTGGCGCGGCAGGAAGTGCAAGAAGTGGCGGCGCGCCTCAAAGCCCAGGAAGTGGCTGCCGTGGCCGTCTGCTTCTTACATTCCTACGTGAACGCCGCCAACGAGCAGGCCGCGGCAGCGGTGATCCAAGAGCACCTGCCAGGGGCGTTTGTGTGTACCTCGGCAGAGGTGGTACCGGAGTTTCGCGAGTACGAGCGCTTCAGCACCACGGTGCTTAACGCCTACGTGGGTCCCCTGCTTGATGGCTACTTGCGCCACCTGGAAAGGGCGCTGCGCGCGCGCGGCTACGGCGCCGAGCTGGCGATTGTTACCAGCAGCGGCGGCCTCATGAGCGCGACGCATGCCCGCCGCTTTCCGGTCAAGTCGATGCTCTCGGGACCGGCGGCCGGCGTGGCGGCAGCGGCGTATCTCGGGCGCCTGGCCGGCTATTCCCACCTCATCACCTACGACATGGGGGGAACCAGCACCGACGTCTGTCTCATCGAAAACGGACGTCCCACCCTCACCGCCGAACGCCCCATTGCCGGCTATCCCAACAAGACGTTGCAAATCGACATCAACACCATCGGCGCCGGGGGCGGCAGCATTGCCTGGCTTGACGCAGGGCAGCGGCTGTGCGTGGGCCCGCGCAGCGCCGGCGCTGTCCCCGGTCCGGCCTGCTACGACCAGGGCGGCACTGAGGCCACGGTGACCGATGCCCAGCTCCTGCTCAACCGCCTGAGCCCTACCAAACCGCTGGGGGGCGAAATCGCCCTCAAGCGCTCTCGCGCTCAGGCCGCCCTCGCGGCGCTGGCCCGGCAGCTGCCGGGCCTCGATGCTTATCGCTTGGCCGAAGGGATCATCCGCCTTGCGGTGGCCAAAATGACCGGGGCGATCAAGGAGATTACCATCGCGCGCGGGCGCGATCCGCGCGACTTCGTGCTTTTTGCTTACGGCGGCGCCGGGCCCATGCACGCCGCCCAGATCGCCTCGGAGCTGGGCATCCGCACCGTGGTCGTCCCTCCGGCCCCCGGCAACTTCTCGGCGCTGGGCATGCTGGTGTCAGACCTGCGCCAGGACTTCGTGCGCACCCCGCGTGCTGCGCCTGGACGAAGCCCGCCTGGAAGACATCACGGCGCTCTTTGCCGAGCTAGAAGCGGCGGGAGAAGCGGCGATGCGCCGCGAGGGGCTCGACCCCGCCCGGGTACGCCACCAGCGGCTGCTGGGCATGCGCTACGTGGGGCAGTCGTTCGAGCTGGCCGTGCCCTGGCAGGAGACGTTCCGCACCGTGGCCGATATCGCCGAGGCCTTCTACGCCCTCCATCAGGAGCGCTACCACCACAGCCTGCGCAAGCCCTGCGAAATCGTCAACTTCCGCCTGTCCACCTTTGGGGAGGTGCCAAAGCCCGACCTGAGGGCGCCGGCCCCCCGCCACCGGCACCCTGGCCGCGGCCCTCCGCGAGCGGCGCCCGGTGTACTTCGCGCACACCTTTTGCGACACGCCGGTGTACGTCCGCGAGCGGCTGCCGCGGCACCAGGCCTTTACCGGGCCGGCCATTGTCGAGGAGCTCGGCGCCACCACCGTGCTCCCCCCAGGGTACGCGGCGCAGGTGGACGACTACGGCAACCTGGTCCTCGTGCGCCAGGAGCCCTCGTGACGGCCGGCGGCAACAAGGCGCCTGTCCCTACTCCGGCGGCGTCCCCTGGAAGAAAGACGAAAGGATAGCCTCAATTCCGTTCGCCTGGCACTGGAAAGTATCTCGAATCCTTCTGACTTCCTCGTGACCATGAGGATAACAACGACCCGTGTGTCCAGGCCTAAAACGCCGGTTCTCTCTTCGGCTCCAGAATTCTCTCAGAAACGGCCTAACTGCAGTAGGGTTGTTTTCTAGAATTGCGACTATCATCCCCTCTCGCACCAGAGAAAGGAGTTCTCTGGCCTTTTCCCAATCCATCACCCCTCCCAAAAAAGGCCGCAGTTCTTCAGGACATAGAGGACAGGCGAGAATCTCAGGGCGAAAATTCCATCCAAAAAGCAGATCCAAGACGGCAAACATGAGCCTCTGCAGCCCGCTTGGCCACGGATCAGGCAAAGGAAACGTAATTGCCTGATTCCATACCTCTTCTTCCGGCCTTCCGCCTCGTCTTTGAATGACTTCGTCAAAAGCAACGAAGTACAAATCAAGCCCTTCTACTACCTCTTCTCGGGATACCAGTTCCCATGGATTAACAGGGTTTTCAATACTAGAGAACAACCCGTGCCAAAACCACACACAAATTCCATCAAGCATTTTATTATTTGATTGCTTTAACTTACATTCGCAACCTTTTTCCCAATAGCCACAACAATATTTAAGAAGAGGACAACCCGGCTCGCGGGTAGGGTAGCACTCACAATCAGGACATGGATTAGCCTCCAAATTTCCTGGAAGCATCACAACAAAAAACACAGACGCCAGCAGCAAGCCCAAACGAGACAGGCGAGACCACATAATCCGACCTCCTCGCGTGGCGAGTTTCCCCACAAGCGCAAGTTAGCCCATACCGTCGTATGATTTACGCGTGGAGAGAAATAATGTCAAGAAAAAAAACAGTTCTGGTACGGCACCCGCGCTTGCCGGCACTGCGGTGCTAAGGGCAAGGGGGAAAGCAGGCGTCAGCGCCCCTGCCAGCACGAGGGAGGGCCGGTGACGAGCAGGGTGTTGGTGCGGGGATCGGCGCTGAAAGTGGCGCAGGCGCCAAAGTGCGCCTCGAGCAGGCGCTGAAGCTCGGTGGCATCGCGGTATTTAACGGCAATGACGCGGGTGACGGCGGCTTCGCCCTGCTGCTGCAAGCGCTGCAGCGCGAGCTGCTGCTGGCGAGCGCGCAGCAGCTTCTCGGCCGGCAGCACCACCACCACGTCGCCTTGCCGCTCCCAGGCCAGGCCATGGACGCGCAGCAAGGCGTCAAAGGCCTGCTGCCAGGAGACGTCGACCAGGCGGGTGGTGACCTTGCCCTTGACTTCCGGGCCCAGGACCAGGCTGACGCCGCCCACCGTGGCCAGCAGCCGCAGCACGTCACGCAGGTCGGCGTCCTGCACGTCGAGCGACACGGTGGGCGGGGCTTCCCCCCACGCCGGCAGCCAAAGCCCCAGCAGGCCCAGCAGCACCAAGGTCGCAATGAAACGACCAGGCATGGCCTTACCTCCTCTCTGCCACCGCCGGCGGCGCTGGCGCTTCCCGCAGGCGCACCACCTCCACCCCGAGGGCGTCGGCCAGGGGCATGCCGGCGCGTGTCAGGCGCAGGCAGTCCCCCTCGAGGCAAAGCAAGCCGGCCTCGATGAGCTGGCCAAACCGCGGCTGCCGCTGCAGGCGCTCGCGTTCCCAGGCGCTGAGCCTTACCCCCTCGCAGGTGCGCAGCCGCAGCCAGATCTGCTCGGCGCGTGCCTGCGCCGCCGTCAGCACCTCGCGGCCGGCGCAGGGCGAGGTCCCGCTGGCCATGGCCTGGAGGTACTTGCGCAGGTTGCGCACGTTCCACCAGCGCACGCCGTCGATGAAGGAATGCGCCCCCAGCCCCACCCCCAGATAGGGCGCGCCGTGCCAGTAGCCCCAGTTGTGCCGCGACCGCCACCCGGGGCGGGCAAAGTTGGACACTTCGTAGTGCTCGTAGCCGGCGGCGCTGAGGACTTCCATGGCCTCCGTGTAGGCCCAGGCGTCGTCGTCTTCGGCCACCGCCATGCCAGCTCGCCGCGGCGCAGGCGGCGCGCCAGCGGCGTCCCTGCTTCGATGGTCAGGCCGTACGTGGAAAGGTGCTCGGGCTGCAAAGCCACGGCGCGGGCCAGGGTGGTCTGCCAGTGGTGGCGCGGGGCGCCCGGAATGGCAAAGATGAGGTCGAGGTTGACGTTGTCAAAGCCGGCCCGGCGCGCGGCCTCGTAGGCCGCCTCGGCGTCGCGGGCGCTGTGGTCGCGCCCCAAAGCGCGCAGGTCGGCGTCGACGAAGGCCTGCACTCCCAGGCTGAGGCGGTTGCAGCCCAGGGCGCGAAAGGCGGCAAAGCGGGCAGCGTCGGCAGGATGGGGGTTGGCCTCCAGGGTGATCTCGGCCGTGGCCGCCAGCCCCAGGGTGGCCGCCGCCGTGTCGAGAAGGCGCCCGATCAGCTCGGGCGCCAGCAGACTGGGCGTGCCGCCGCCCAAAAAGACCGTCTGCAGCGGGCCGCGCGCCGCCAGGTGCCGCCAGCGGCGAATCTCCTGGCACACGGCGTCAACGTAAGGGGCGTAGAGCGCTTCGTGGCCGGTGACCACGGCAAAGGAACAGTAAGGGCAGTGTTGGCGGCAAAAAGGCAGGTGCACGTAGAGGCCCAATGCGGCCACGGCTTCAGCCTCCCCGCTGCAGGGCGGCGAGAAAGGCCTCCTGCGGAATCTCCACGCGGCCGACTTGCTTGAGGCGCTTTTTGCCCTCTTTTTGCTTTTCGAGCAGCTTGCGCTTGCGCGTCACATCGCCGCCGTAGCACTTGGCGGTGACGTTCTTGCGCAGCGGCCGCACCACCTCGCGGGCAATGACGCGGCTGCCAATGGCCGCCTGAATGACCACCTCGAAGAGCTGCCGCGGGATGAGCTCCTTGAGGCGGGCGCAGAGCTCCCGCCCCCAGCTGTAGGCCCGCTCGCGGTGCAAAATGGTGGAGAGGGCATCGACCGGCTCGCCGTTGATCAAAATGTCCAGCTTGACCAGGTCGGCGCGGCGCATGCCCTTGAACTCGTAGTCAAACGAGGCGTAGCCGCGCGACACCGACTTGAGCCGGTCGTAAAAGTCGGTGATGACTTCGGCCAGCGGCACTTCATAGGACAGAATGACGCGCTCGGCGTCGAGGTACTCGGTGTTCACGTAAGTGCCGCGCCGCTCGCTCAGCAGCTGCATGACGCCGCCCAGGTAAGCGCTGGGCACCAGGATCTGGGCCGCCAGAATGGGCTCGCGCAGCTCGGCAATTTCCTGCGGCGGCGGCAGCGCCGCCGGGGTCTCGACTTCCACCACCGTGCCGTCGCGCTTGCATACCTCGTAGCGCACGTCTGGGCACGGTGGTGATCAGCTCAAGATGGTATTCTCGCTCCAGGCGCTCCCGCACGACCTCCATGTGCAGCAGCCCCAGGAAGCCGCAGCGAAAACCAAACCCCAGCGCCGCCGAGGTCTCCGGCTCGTATGTAAAAGCAGCGTCGTTGAGGCGCAGGCGCTCGAGGGCGCGGCGCAGGTCGTCGTAGTCGTCGGGGTTGACCGGGTAGAGGCCGCTAAAGACCATGGGCTTGAGCGGCCGGTAGCCGGGCAGGGGCTGGACAGTCTGGTCCTTGGCCTCCACCAGGGTATCCCCCACGCGCGCGTCGGCCACGGTGCGCACCCCGGCAATGACGTAGCCCACCTCGCCGGCGTGTAGCGCCGCCACCGGCACGCGGCGCAGCTGCAGCACCCCCACTTCTTCCACCTCGTACTCGCGGCCGGTGGCGTAAAAGCGAACCTTCATCCCCGGCTTGAGGGTGCCGTCGACGAGGCGCACGAAGCACACCACCCCGCGGTAGGCGTCGTAGAGAGAATCAAAAATCAGCGCCCGCAAGGGCTTGCTGGCATCGCCGGCCGGCGGCGGGATGCGGGTGAGGATGGCCTGCAGCACGGCGTCGATGCCGATGCCGTGCTTGGCGCTGATGTGCAGAATTTCCTGCGGCGGGCAGCCCAGCAGCTCGGCCACCTGGCGCTCTACGGCCGCCACCTGGGCGCTGGCCATGTCGATTTTGTTGAGGATGGGCACGATGGCCAGGTTGTTGTCGAGCGCCAGCAGGAGGTTGCTCACCGTCTGTGCCTCCACCCCCTGGGTGGCGTCGACCACCAGCAGCGCCCCCTCACAAGCCGCCAGGCTGCGCGACACCTCGTAGGCAAAGTCCACGTGCCCTGGCGTGTCGATGAGGTTAAGCACGTAATCCTGGCCGTCGGGCGCCCGATAAGACATGCGCACGGCGTGGGCTTTGATGGTGATGCCGCGCTCGCGCTCCAAGTCCATGCTGTCGAGCACTTGCTCCTGCATCTGCTCCGGCGGCAGGGTGCCGGTGCGCTCCAGCAGGCGGTCGGCAAGCGTCGACTTGCCGTGGTCGATGTGGGCGATGATGCAGAAGTTGCGAATCCGGCTCTGCTCCATGGGGCGCCTCCGCCTGTCGTCCCGTAATCTTAGCCAGCGGCCGGGGCGCCCAGCAAGCGGGGCCAGGCTTGTCTGCAGCGGCCAAACGCTTTATGATCACGCCTAGAGCACAAGCGTGAGGACAAGCGATGCGGCCGGGCGACGAGTTCTTCAACCTCTACAACCACGGCTTCGTGCGCGTGGCGGTGGGTATTCCCGACGTGCAGGTCGCCGATCCGGCGTTCAACGCCGCCAAGACCGTGGAGCTGATGCAGCAGGCGGCGCGGGAAAAGGCGGTGCTGGTGCTCTTTCCCGAGCTGGGGCTGACCGCTTACTCCTGCGAGGACCTCTTCCAGCAGCAGGCCCTGCTCGACGGCGCCCAGGCGGCTTTACGCACCGTGCTGGCCGCCTCTGCCGAGCTGGAGCTGATTGCCGTGGTGGGCCTGCCCCTGCAGGTGGACCAGCTGCTCTTTAACTGCGCCGCCGTGCTCTACCGCGGCCGCCTCTGGGGCGTGGTGCCCAAGACGTTTTTGCCCAACTACCGCGAGTTTTACGAAATGCGGCAGTTTGCCCCGGCACCGGCGGCGCACCGCGACACCGTGAGCCTCTGCGGCCAGCCAGGGGTGCCTTTTGGCGAGCGGCTGCTTTTCCGCATCGAGGAGGAGCCGCGCTTGACGTTTTTCGTGGAGATCTGCGAAGACCTGTGGGTACCCATTCCCCCTTCCTGCTATGCCGCTTTGGCCGGCGCCACGGTGCTGCTTAACCTCTCGGCGTCCAACGTCACCATCGGCAAGCACGAGTACCGCCACAGCCTGGTCGCCAACCAGTCAGCGCGCTGCCTGGCGGCCTACCTCTACACCGCCGCCGGCACCGGGGAGTCGACCACCGACCTGGCCTGGGACGGCCACGCCATGATTTACGAAAACGGCACCCTGCTGGCCGAGTCGGCCCGCTTCCAGTACACGTCGCAGCTCATCCTGGCTGAAATTGACCTGGAGCGCCTGGTGCAGGAGCGCATGCGCCAGAACAGCTTCGCCCAGAGCCGGCAGCGCTACGGCGACGAGTTGCGCCGCTTCCGCGAGGTGTCCATCCCGCTCCCGCTGCCGCGACACGGGCGCCTGCTGTGCCGGCGGCAGTATGACCGCTTTCCCTACGTGCCTTCGGACCCGGCGGTGCGCGACCGCCGCTGCTACGAGGCCTACAACATCCAGGTGCAGGGGCTGGTCAAGCGCCTCAAGAGCACCGGCATCACCAAAGTGGTGCTCGGCATCTCCGGCGGCCTCGACTCCACCCAGGCGCTCATTGTCTGCGCCCGCGCCATGGACGTACTGGGCTACCCGCGCACCCACATCCTGGCCTACACCATGCCGGGCTTTGCCACCAGCAAGCGCACCCTGCACAACGCCCGGGCGCTCATGGCGGCCATTGGCTGCAGCGCCCACGAGCTCGACATCCGGCCCAGCTGCCTGCAGATGCTGCGCGACATCGGCCACCCCTTTGCCCGCGGCGAACCGGTGTACGACGTGACTTTCGAAAACGTGCAGGCCGGCGAGCGCACCAGCCACCTCTTTCGCCTCGCCAACCTGCACCACGCCCTGGTGGTGGGCACCAGCGACCTGAGCGAGCTGGCGCTGGGCTGGTGCACTTACGGCGTGGGCGACCACATGGCCCACTACAGCGTCAATGCCAGCGTGCCCAAGACCCTCATCCAGTTCCTCATCCGCTGGGTGGCCGACACCAACCAGCTGGGGACAGAGGCCAGCCGCGTGCTGCGCGACATTCTGGAGACCGAAGTGAGCCCGGAGCTGGTGCCCGGCGAGGACGGCGAGCAGCCGAGCCAGAAGACCGAGGCCATCGTTGGCCCCTTCGAGCTGCAAGACTTCAACCTCTACTACACCACCCGGCTGGGCTACCCGCCCACGAAAATTGCCTTTCTGGCGTATCTCTGCTGGCGCGATCGCACCCAGGGGCGCTGGCCCGACATTCCCGAAGCGCGGCGCCACCAGTACACCATCGGTGAGATCAAGCACTGGCTTTCGGTCTTTGCCTGGCGCTTTTTCAAGCTCAGCCAGTTCAAGCGCAGCTGCATCCCCAACGCCCCCAAGGTGGGGTCGGGCGGCTCGCTCTCGCCCCGCGGCGACTACCGCGCCCCCAGCGACAGCGAGGCCACGGTGTGGCTGGAGCAGCTCCGCCTCATCCCCGACAGCGACGCCGAAGGGGTCCCCACTCCCGCGGCAACGACCGCCTCTCTCTGAAAGGCGCCCCTCCTTGGCGTCGAGCCGGCAGGGGCCCCGCCGGCAGAGTGGCACGCGCCGCCTCAGGGCAGGGGGCGAAAGGTGCGGGTGCGTATCGTAAACTCCGTCAGCCCGTCGACACGGTGCGGTGGCACCGCAAAGAGCCGTTCGAGGGCTTCGGGCTCGCCGCTGAGCTGCACGCCGCCGTCGAGCTCGTACGTCATGCGGGTCTTTTGCAAGCGCGGCGGCACCTCGCGCAGCACGATGGGCGCTTCTGGCGGCAGCGGCTGCGCCGCGGCCGGCGCCGTGAGCGCTTCTTGCAACGACTGGCGCAGTGCGGCTACCGCCTGCTCGTCGCGGGCTTCGCGCAGCGGCAGGGTCTCTACCAGCTCACGCGGCACGATGGGTTCGGCACGCGCGGCACGCTCGACCAGGAGCGTGCGCACCGCTTGCAGCACCTCGCCCCGCTCGCGCGGCGAGAGGTCGTCTTCGTGGGCCTGCACCCAGCGGTGGGTGCGCACAAAGAGCAACTCGGCCTGCTCGTCCGGGGTGTGAAAGGGCTCGACTTGCAAGAAGGCCTCGGCAAAGAAGCGGGCAATGCCCGCCTTGCCCCCCTGGGGGTCAACCATCAACACCTCGTACGCGTCGGGCTGCGGGGGGTGGCGGATCAGCGCCACCTTGTGCACGTGCTCGGCCGTCAGCCGCGGCACCAGGTTGTCGCAGGGCACCAGCACGCTCTGCACCCCACCGGCGGCATGCGGCCGCAGCTGGCGCTGCAGTGCCGTCTCCAGGTCCACTTTGATAAGAAACAGCTGTGGGGTGGCGGGGGCCTCCGGCGCCTGGAGCGTGCACACGCCTACCAGCAAGTCGCCAGGCGCCACTTCCCCGGGGCGGACGCCATTGCCGTTGGGAGCGTGTTGGCGCATGGCAAGAAAGAGCAGCGTCGCCAGCCGCTGCGAGACGTCGAGAAACGTCTCGGGCTCGACGCGGCCAGTGCCGTTGGTGGAAGTAAGCAGCCGCCGATACTCCCGCAGCACCGGCGACTCGGGACGAAAGCGGCCGTAGTGCTTGCGCCGAAAGCCAGGGCGCAGCACCGCGCGCAGGTACTCTTCGAGCCGCAGGCGCAGGCTGTCGGGAAGCGGGGTTAGGGCTTGCGAGCACTGCGCCGCGGGCTGGCGGTGGTCCAGCACGTGGATGACAAACGGTTCGCTCACCGTGAGCATGGCAGCATCCTCAACAGTAGGGGATGGGCCTTCTGTAGCACCTGCCTGCCTCTCTGTCAAGCGTTCTTTCCGGTCCGCGGCGGGCTTGACACGGCGCCGCTTCCGGTCTAGGGTGGGGCAGCTTGCGCACGAGCCGCAAAGGAGGCCCTTATGGTGATCATCGATGCCCAAGTGCACATCTGGGGTGCCAATACCCCCGAACGGCCCTGGCCTCCCGGTGCCGAGGCCTATGTCCACCGCCCGCAGCCGCTGGGCAAAGACGAGCTGCTGCGCGAGATGGACGCCGCCGGAGTCAACCGCGCCGTGCTGGTGCCGCCGTCGTGGGAAGGGGACCGCAACGACCTGGCCCTGGCGGCTGCCCAGCAGCATCCCGACCGCTTTGCCGTCATGGGGCGGCTGGCTCTCGAGCGGCCCGAGAGCCGCGCGCAGCTGGCCACCTGGAAGGCGCAGCCGGGGATGCTGGGGGTGCGGCTAACCTTTCACCGCCCGCCGCACAGCGACTGGCTCAGCGACGGTACCGCCGACTGGTTCTGGCCGGCAGCGGAGCGCGCCGGCTTGCCGGTGATGGTGTTTGCGCCCGGACAAGTCTCCAAAATCGGCGACATCGCCGCCCGCCACCCGGGGCTGCGGCTGATTATCGACCACCTAGCCCTGCGGAGCGACCTCAAGGACCACGCCCTCGCCGCGGCCATCGAGCCAGTGCTTGCCCTGGCCCGCTTTCCCAACGTCGCCGTCAAGGCCTCGGCTCTGCCCTGCTACGTCACCGAACCCTACCCCTTCCCCACCCTGCACCCCCTTATTCGCCGCGTGGTGGAAGCCTTCGGTCCGCAGCGGGTCTTCTGGGGTACCGACTTGTCGCGCCTGCCTTGCCCGTACCGGCAGGCCGTGACGCTATTTACCGAGGAACTCGACTTCCTCTCCGACGACGACAAGGCCTGGATTATGGGGCGTGGCCTGGCCGCCTGGCTCGACTGGCCGCTTACGCCCTGAGGCCACCGCCGGCCCTCTTGCAGGAGGTTCCATGGCGTTTACGGTCCGCGCTGAGACCGTGCGGGCCCTGGTGCCCGATGGCACATACGTGCTGCAGGGTCTCGAGCAGCGCCCCGGCCACGGGGTGGTGCTCACTTTTACCCTGCCGGCGCGCGCTGGCGGCTACACGCTGCAAATCGAAACCACGGAGGACAAAGCGCGGCAGCTGTTTGAGGCGCTGCTGGTGCCCCCGCCCTCCCGCCGCTCCCCTCGCAGGCGGGCCACCCCCGCCTCTGCCCCGGAAGCCGCACCGGCTCCCCGGCGGCGCCGCAGCAGGCGCCAGCCGGTCGACGCCCCAGGCGCTTGACCGCCAGCGCGGGCTGCGCTAGGAAGTGCCAAGGTGCAACTCCATGAACACAGGAGGAACCCGCATGCCCCCTACCGTCACTTACCACCGCGACGGCCGCATTGGCTACATCACCCTCAACCGGCCAGAAGCGCTCAACGCCGTCAACGACCAGCTCGAGCACGACCTGGTTGCCGCGCTTGAAGCCTTCGACCTCGACGAGGAGGCGTGGGTGGGGATTTTACACGGCGCAGGGCGCTGCTTCTGCGCCGGTGCCGACGTCAAGCAGCGCTTTCACGGCCAGGACCGCCAACAGCGGCAGCGCACCATGGCCCGCGGCCGCAGCCCCGAGGGCTACCTCGGCCGCACCATCAACTGGAAGCCGGTCATCGCCGCGGTGCATGGCTACGCGCTGGGCGCCGGCATTTCCATCGCCGCCGAGTGCGACCTCATCGTCGCTTCGGAAGAGGCGCAGTTCGGCATCACCGAAACCTTGCGCGGCATCCACGGCGGCCGCGTATGGGCCAAGGTGCAGTTCAGCATGGGCTCGAAGATGGCCGCCGAGATGCTGCTCACCGGCGACCGCTACCCGGCGGCCGAGCTCTACCGGCTGGGCTTTATCAACCGCCTGGTGCCCACCGGACAGCACCTGGAAGGGGCCAAAGCGCTGGCCGACAAGATCCTCCAGGCACCGCCGCTGGCGGTGCGCGCCGGGGTGCGCATTCTGCGCTGGCAGTGGACCAAGCTGGTGGCGGAAGCGGACTACTACGCCCAGGCCATTCCTCTTCACCTGAGCGAAGACTTCGAGGAATCGGCCCGGGCGTTTGTGGAAAAGCGCCAGCCCGTGTACCGTGCTCGCTGAGCCGGCTCAGGGCTCGATGGGCTTGGTTACCGGCGCCCCGGCGCCATAAAAGTACGCCCCGCGCCCGGCGGCACCCCCCACCACGGCGATGTCGAAGCACTCGGGGTCTTCCACCACCGGCAGCAGGGTCTGCGGCGAATCGTGCAGCCACTGCAGCTCGGGGTGGGCGAGGGCAAAAGCCTGCGCTTCTTTGTTGAGCATCAGGGTTTCGAAGGGCAGGCGTGCCTTGGCGTAGAGGTGCTGTCGCAGCCGGGCTTTTGACCAGCCGGCCTCGGCAAAGAGACGGGCGTGCTCGGGGCAGACCAGAAGCAGGTTGTGCTCTTTTTCTTCTACCCCGTAGCGCGGGTCGGCACGCCGGCCGATGAGCCACAGGCCGGTGCCCACCTGGGCTACGTTGGTGATGGCGGTGCAGAAGACCGCCGCCAGCCGCTCGGGGGTGGTGCTGGAGAAGTCGTGCAGCTCGCACATGCCGTAGACAAACTGCACCGTCACCGTGCTCGTCTCGGCGTCGAAGCCCTTCTCCACGTGGTAAGGCGGCCAGGGGCTGTCGTCGACGTTTTCGGCCACGCACAGGCTGTATTTGAGTGGTGAGCCGATGGTGTCCATGTCCGACACCCCGGGGTACGTGTGGCCCACGTTCATCATGATCAGGCGCACGGCGCGGCCGATAACCGTGTTGGCGTACGAGGGCGCTCCTGGCCCCAAGGCACAGCAGCCGGCATTGAGGCGCAGGGTCTTGGCCAGCGGCCCGTTGACGAGCAGCAGCGGCGCGTGCGGCCCGGTGGACATGGCTTTGTTGCGCAGGTACATGCGGGGTTCGGCCAGGCAGCGCACGGCGGCAATCAGCACCGGCAGGTGCGGCGGCTGGCAGCCAGCCATCACCGCGTTGATGGCTAGCTTCTCCACCGTGGCCAGGCCAAAGCCAGGCTCCAGGGTGGCCACCACGGTATCCGGGCTCAGGGTGGTGCCTTTGAGCATCGCCTCGACCGCCTGGGGGGTGGGCGGCAGCAGCGGCAAGCCGTCACTCCAGCCTTCGGCGAGAAACTGCTGCTGCATCTGCGCCGCTGCGGCCAGCAGGTCGCTGCCCTCGAAAGTGAGCACCTCGGCCGGCTGCACCCGGGGTTCCGGCACCGGCTCATCGGCCACAGGCTGGGTGAGGCCGGCCACCACCTGCGGCCAGGCCTCGTCCACCATGGCGCGGATGCGCTCGGGAGGCTGGTTGGTAAAGGGCAAGGGCATCACCGCCAAGGGCAAGTGCGGCAAGCCAAAGTGGCGGGCGCTGCGCCGGGCGTCGGCCACAAAGTGGGCGGCCGTCCAGCTGACCGTAGGCACCCCGCGCCGCTCGAGTTCCACCATGTCGTGGACAAGCCACGACGTGCACGACCCTCAGTCGCTGGTGGTGCCGACCACGGCATCGCACTCGCGCGCTATGCGGTCAGCGTCGTCGGCGGTCAGGTGGCGCATGAGGAAGCCGACCGAACCGACGTACTGGCGGACGCTGAGCCCGGGGTACTGGGCCTGGAGGCGCTCGGCGACGCGCGCCAGGGCCACGTCGCCGCCGGCTTTCATGTTCCAGTAAAGGCCAAGGCGCTTGCCGCGCAGGTCGGCCAGCCGCGGGGCGGGCGGCACGTGGTGCTGGAGCGTCTGGGCCACCGGATGGAGCACATCGAGTCGGGCCATGGGGTCGTCTCCTCGTCAGGGGAAGCAAACGGGAACGCGGGCATTATAGCAGAAGCGGCGGCACGCCCTCGCCCACGCACGAGGATTGACAAGCCTGGCAGGGATGCGCATACACTGTAGAGGAACCCAGAGAGGCGATGGCCTCTGCCGTGAGCGGATAGGAGACCAGGGGTGAAGTACCGCGTGCTCGTCGAACACCGGGAGACCTTTATCATCGAGGCCAGCTGCGCCGCCGAAGCCCAGGCCGTGGCAGCCGATTTTGCGACCCATCGCGGCGACAGCGCCTATGCCGGCCAGGTCCTCGAACACGCCGACGAGATGCTGAGCTACGTGTGCACGCAGCTCGAGGCGTGCCAGCATACGGAGGTCAACGGGGACACCTACCCCTCTTCCCGCCTTGACGAAGACCACATCGACGCCTGAAGCGGGCTGCGCTTCAGCCGCCTTCTGCCAGGAGGGCGGGAACGACCATCCACTGCACGGCCCACTGCCCTGTGGCGTTTCGCTGCAGGCACACCACGCCGCCCATTTGAAACGCCACCGGCTGCCGGGTCTCGTCCTGGCAAAGCAGCAGGGCCGCCACTTTGCTCAGGTGCGGCAGGTGCCCGACGAGCATCATCGCTTCGGTACTGGCCTGTAGCCGCTCCACCCAGGGCCGCGGATCGGCCAGGGGGTCGAGGTCTTGCCCCGCCGTCACCCCTTGGGAGGGCCGCAGGGCCTCGGCCAGCACCTCGGCCGTCTGCTGCGCGCGCGTCTTGCCGCTGTGGACGATCCGTGCCACGGGCACGCGGCCGCTGCGGGCCAAAAAGGCAGCCACCGCGCGGATGTCCTGCCAGCCGCGCGGCGTCAGGGGCCGCTGCGGGTCTTCTTCCTCGCGCATGGCTTCGGCATGCTGCACCAAGTACACGGTCATGGCCTCTCCCTCCCTTGCGCCAGAGGATCCTTAGCACGGCCTCCCAGGGGGTGCAAGCCCGCCTTGCCTGCCGGGGGCAGGGCGCGTATGCTACGGGGGCGCGGTCGTTCACTTTGCGTGCAAGGAGAAGCCATGCGTTTCCGGAACAAAGTGGCCCTCATTACCGCCGCGGGCTCCGGTATTGGTGCTGCCACCGCCAGGGGATTTGCCCGCGACGGCGGGGCGGTCATGGTCGCTGACCTCAGTGGCCGGCGCGCCCAAGCGGTGGCCGAGGAGATCCGCCAAAGCGGTGGAGAGGCGCGGTGGCAGAAAATGGACGCTGCGGACCCCGAGGCCGTGCAGGCCACGGTAGCCGCCACCCTCGAGGCCTTTGGGCGCCTCGACGTGCTCGTCAACAACGCCGGCTACGCCGTGCCCGGCCCCCTCCATGAGCTGTCGCTGGAGGCCTGGCAGCGCACCTTGGCGGTGACCCTTACCAGCGTCTTTCTTGGCCTCAAGTACGTGGTGCCCCTCATGCGCCGGCAAGGCGGCGGGGCCATTGTCAACACCGCCTCGGTGTCGGGTCTGCGCGGCGACTACGGCATGGCCGCTTACAACGCCGCCAAGGCCGGGGTCATCAACCTGACCCGCGCCGCCGCGCTGGAAAACGCTGCCTACGGGATCCGCGTCAACTGCGTCTGCCCGGGCGGTATCGACACGCGGGCTCCCGAGCTGCTGGCGCCGGGCCGCGCGGAGGCCTTCCGGCAGGCCATGGTGGCGATCCACCCCCTTGGCCGCATGGGCAAGGCCGAAGAGGTTGCCGAGGCGATTCTCTTTCTGGCTTCGGACGCCGCCGCCTTTGTCACCGGGGCGTCCCTGGTGGTCGACGGCGGCCTCCTTGCCCATACCGGCCTGCCCGACTTTACCACTTTTGTCCCTGCCGCTGCGCCGCTTGGTGGGCGCTGAGAAGGCTCTGCTGCCCCTGGGGCTTGGCCAGCCCAAGCCCCAACCGCCCGCTGTAAAAACGTCTCCCCATCTATAGCGAAACCGGTAGGGGTATGCTAATATCTAGGGCTGCAATCTCGGCGACTCTTGGTGTAGCTCGCCAGGTCGGGGAGTTCTCACCTCGCCTTGTGGCGGGGCGGAACGCAGTGCGGCAGTGGGGATGCGCCGCCGTAGGGGTGATCCTTTCTGCCGCATCTTTCGCTTGACAGACGGCTTGCGTTTGCAAGGTACTGCCGGTGTGGTGTGGCGTTCCAGACCCCAGGGGGGATGAGAGCAGGAAGAATGAACAAGTACGTGGGAACCCATCTGGTCGTTGATGCGTGGCAATCTCCGGAACATCTCCTCAACGATCCGGAGTGGATACGCCAGGCGCTGCAGGAGGCAGTGGCCGCTGGGGGGGCAACGCTGATCGACCTGTGCGTGCACCAGTTTAGCCCTCACGGCATCACGGCCACCGCAACCCTGGCCGAGTCCCACATCGCCCTGCATACCTGGCCCGAGTTTGGCTACTTTGCCGCCGACCTCTTCTTCTGCGGCAAGGGGGACCCACACCGGGCCATGCGGTCGCTGCAGGAAGCGTTACAGGCGAAGCAGGTGCGATACACCGAACTCAAGCGCGGCTTCGAGTACGCTCCCAGTGTGCGCGAAGTCGTTCGGGGGAGTGTTTAGCGTCGCTCGCCGGCGTTCTTCTGCACCGTCCTCATGCCGTGGCCCTGGTGTCTGCATCCGCAGGCACCAGGGCGCGACTGCCGGCGACCGCAAGCCAGCACTGCTGCCGGCGGGGGCTCTCCCTCCCCGACCGCTGTCCCTCCCCTTTAGCGGAGAAGCCCGCAAGCCGGCACCGGGCACGTTCTCGGCGAGACCAGCTGCCCTATACGGTGCAGTTTTCGAGGACCAGCGCCACTACGGTGCGGTCGTCGCCGCCCATGTTCACCGTTAGGCCGGTGTGGAGTTCCCGCGGGATCTGGTAGTCGCCGCAGAGGCCTTTCATCTGCCGATAGATCTCGGCAGCCTGCTTCACCCCCGTGGCGCCCACGGGATGGCCAAAGCCGAGAAGGCCGCCGCCGGTATTGACCGGGAGGTCGCCTTCGAGCGAGGTGCGCCCTGAAAGCAGCAGCTCGATGCCCTTGCCCTGCTCGGCCCAGCCAATGGCTTCGTACATGAGCAGCTCGGCAATGGTGAAGCAGTCGTGCACTTCTGCCACCTGCACGTCTTGCGGCGTACAGCCGGCGTCACGTAAGGCTTCGGCCACCGCCGCGGCCGTGGTGTCAAAGCGCAGCAAGTTCTGCACCTGTCCCAGGGGGTTGGTGCAGAAGCCGTATGCCCGCACCTGCACGCAGTCGGCCTTGCGGCGTCCCAGTTTCTGCAAGCCCGCTTCGCTTGCCAGCAGCACCGCCGCGGCGCCATCGCTCACCTGGGAGCAATCGCTCACTTTGAGATGAGGCTTGAGCTCGGGATTTTGCAGGATTTGCGGGTTGTGGTCACCGGCGGTGGCTGCCTGCTCGAGGGTGATTTTTACGGCGTGCATGTGGGCCAGCGGGTTGCGGTTGGCGTTACTGTAAGCCTTAACGGTAAAGTGCGCGAGGTCGCGGTCGGTCAGGCCGTAGGTTTCCTTGTAGGCCTTGGCGCGGCGGGCCAGCAGGGCGGGAAACGTAAAATCGTCGATCGGGCGCTCGGTGGCATAGTGCGCCGCGCGCGCCAGGTAATCGGCGCCCTCGCGCGCCCGCACCGTGGTCTGCACCTCGGCACCCACCACCAGAACCACGTCAAACCCGGCCTGGATGGCCTCAATGGCCCCCACGAGGCCTACGCCGCCAGATGCACAGGCCGCCTCCACGCGGGTGAAGCCTTTGCTGGCCAGGCGGGCATCGGCACGCGCCACCATGGCGCCAAGATGCCCTTGCTTGCTGAACAACTCCCCGGCAAAGTTGCCGACAAAGCCCCGCTGGATAAGGCTGGGATCGATGCCGTGGTCGTCGAGGAGCTTGCGCACCACCGTGCACAGATGCTCCTCCAGGGTGGGGTTGTCCCGCTTGCCGTATTCTGGATGCCCGGGAGCGATGAAGTGCGGGTTGCCTTTGCCAATAAAGGGGGTGATTGCCTGCGCCGCAATATATACCGGACGGGCTGGTCGCATGCCGCTCTCCTTACCGTATGGTTTTGCACGCTGCTCCGGCTCAGTATACCGGAGGGCAGCGCCAGCGCACAAGCGCCGCCGCGTTTGACATTGCCGCACGTGACGGTACAATCCCCTTGTAGGGCCGTGTCAGACCCCTAACGAAGGAGAAGTTCATGCTGACGATTACCGAAGCGGCACGCAACAAGATCCGGGCGGTGATGGAAGCCCAGGGCCGGCAGGGCAGCGGCCTGCGCGTGTCGATTACCGGCCGCACTTCGGCCGGCTTTCGCTACTACCTGGGGCTGGTGGAGCCGGGGCAGGAAGCCGCTGACGACGTGATCATCGACAGCGAAGGACTCAAAGTCCACATCGACCCGCAAAGCGCCCCCAACCTGCAAGGGGCGACCATCGACTACATCGAGAGCGTGCAGGGCAGCGGCTTCAAAATCGACAACCCCAATCCCGTGTGGACCGACCCCAAGGCGATGAAGGTGCAGGAGCTGCTCGACACCCGCATCAACCCGAGCGTGGCTGCCCACGGCGGCTACGTGGAGCTGCTCGATGTCAAGGATGACGTCGTCTACGTGCGCCTGGGCGGCGGCTGCCAGGGCTGCGGCATGGTGAACGTCACCCTGCGGCAGGGCATCGAAGCCCTCATTCGCCAGGAAATGCCCGAGATCCGGGAAGTGGTCGACACCACCGACCACGCCGCCGGCACCAACCCGTACTACCAGCCGGCCAAGGGCTAGGCGCCGGAGGGGCCTGCCGTGCCGTCCCGGCCGCGCCTGCTGCTGCTGATGACCACCCGCACGTACAAGAGCCACGATTTTCTGGAAGCAGCACGGCGGCTGGGCGCCGAGGTGGTGGTGGGCACCGAGCGCGAGCAGGCCCTGGCCGCGCTTACCCCAGGCACCACGCTGGCCCTCGATTTCTTGCAGCCGCAGGCGGCCACCGCGGCGATTGTCGCTTTTGCCCGCCAGTTCCCGCTCACCGCCGTGGTGGGGGTAGACGACGACACGGTACCGCTGGCGGCGATGGCTGCTGCGGCTCTCGGCTTGCCCCACAATCCGGCCGAGGCGGTGCTGGCCACGCGCAACAAGTACCAGCTGCGGCAGCGCCTGGCCGCGGCCGGCTTGCCGACGCCGCATTTTGCCTGCTTTCCCCTCACCGCCGACCCGGCGGCGGTGGCGGTGCAGGTGCCTTATCCTTGCGTGCTCAAGCCCCTCTTTCTTTCTGCCAGCCGGGGCGTCATGCGCGCCGACACGCCAGAGCAGTTTGTGGCCGCCTGGCAGCGGCTGGCCGCCTTGCTGCGCACTCCCGAGGTGGCCAGCCGCGGCGGCGCCCTGGCCGAGCAGATCCTGGTGGAGGCGTACCTCCCGGGGCAGGAAGTGGCCCTGGAGGGCCTGCTGGTGCGGGGCAACCTGCAAGTGCTGGCCCTCTTCGACAAGCCCGATCCCCTGGAAGGGCCGTTTTTCGAGGAGACCCTCTACGTGACCCCCTCGCGCCTGCCGGCGGCAACGCAAGAGGCGATTGCCGCCTGCGTGGCCGCCTGCACGCGCGCCCTTGGCCTGCGTGAAGGCCCGGTGCACGCCGAGCTGCGCCTCAACGCCCAGGGCCCCTGGCCACTCGAGCTGGCAGCCCGCACCATCGGCGGCCTCTGCGCGCGCACGCTGCGCTTTGGTACCGGCATGTCGCTGGAAGAGCTGGTGCTGCGGCACGCCCTGGGCCTGGAAGTGACCTCGTATGCGCGTGAGGGCCAGGCTGCCGGGGTGATGATGCTCCCCATCCCACAGCGCGGCACGCTGCGTGCCGTGCACGGCCAGGAAGCGGCCAAACAGGTCCCGGGCATCGAAGCCCTGCACCTCACCGTGCCCCTTGGCCACGAAGTGGTGCCCTTGCCCGAGGGGGACCGCTATCTTGGCTTTCTCTTTGCGCGCGCCGCCACCCCGGCACACGTCGAAGCCGCCCTGCGTGAGGCCTACAAGCGGCTGACGTTCGTCATTACCCCCACGGACGCCTAGTTGCGTTGACACGCCGCAGGGGGCGTGTTAGGGTGGCCGGCGGCACGCTATACTTTGGGATGCCTGCAGAAGGATAGGGTCATGCTTCGCCAGATGGACGCCTACCTCGAAGGGCTGGTGAGCGCCGAGCAGTTTGCTTTCTATCAGGCGGTGTGCGACTTTGCCGACAAGGAAATCGCCCCACACCTGCTGGCCTGGGAGCGCCAGCAGCAGCTGCTGCCCGAGGAGACGATTGCCGCCATGGCGGCGCTGGGTCTCTTTGGCCTTACCGTCGAGGAGCAGTACGGCGGCCAGGGCGGCGGCTTGCTGGAGCTGGTGCTCATGGGGCTGGCGCTGGGCTACCACAGCCAGAGCGTGGCCATTACCCCCGGCGCGGCGGTTAGCCTGGGCATCAAGCCGCTGCAGCTCTGCGGTCGCCCCGAGCAGAAAGCGGCTCACCTCCCCGAGCTGGCGGCGGGCAAGCGCATGTTTGCTTTCGGCCTTTCTGAGCCCGGCCGCGGTTCCGATGCCGCCAACCCGGAAACCACCGCTACCCGCATCGACGGCGGCTGGCGCCTGCGGGGCGAGAAGTGCTGGACCACCAACGCCCGCTGGGCCAGCCACATCATCGTGCACGCCCTTACCAATCCCGAGGGACGCCATGGCCACCGCTCCACGTGCTTCATCGTGCCCATGAGCCACCCTGGCGTGCACTATCGGGAAATGCACGGCAAAACCGTCTGGCAGCAATCTTCTACCGGCGCCATTGCCTTTGAGGACGTCGAGGTGCCCGACGAGGCGGTGCTGGGCACGGTGCACGAAGGCTTCAAGGTGATGGTGACCACCCTCAACGGCGGGCGCCTGTTCATTGCCGCCCTGGCCCTGGCCTCGCTGGCGTTTGCCCTTGATGCCTGCCGCACTTACGTCCAGGAGCGTATCCAGTTTGCCGGGCTGCCTATTGGCCGCTTCCAGCGCGTGCAGGACGTGCTGCTCGACATGGACATCGCCTTGCAGCAAGGGCTGACCTGGCTGCTGCACCTCGTCAAGCAGTACGACGCCGGCACCTTGCCGCGTGAGTCGGCGGCCAAAGTAAAAATCGAGTGCTCGCGGCGGGCTTCCGAGCTGCTCCCCCTGGCCATGGAAATCTGCGGTGGGGTGGCCTGCCTCGATGAATTCGGCCTGGCACGCCACTGCCGCGACCTTTTTGTCTGCCGCGTGGGGGAAGGGAGCAACTTTGCCCTCAAGACCATGGCCACGCGGCCGCTCGTGCCGCGCATCGCCGCGCTCTTGCAGTGAGAGAAAGCCGTGCGCGCGCAAGTCTACAACTTCAACCCTGGCCCGGCAGCCCTGCCCCTGCCGGTGCTGCAGCAGGTGCAGGCAGAGCTGCTCGACTTTCAAGGCACGGGTATGTCGATCCTGGAAATCAGCCACCGCAGCGCCCTCTACGAGCGCGTCCACCACGCCGCGATAGCCGACTTGCGGGCGCTGCTGGGCTGCCCCGACGACTACGCGGTGCTCTTTATGGGCGGCGGCGCCCAGACGCAGTTTGCCCTGGTGCCGCTCAACTTGCTGCCGCAGGGCGCCTTTGCCGAGTACTTGATCACCGGCAAGTGGAGCGAAACGGCGCTGCGCGAGGCGCAAAAGCTTGGCGATGCCCGCGACATCTGGTCGAGCGCTGCCAGCAACTACGACCACGTGCCGGCGCCCGACGCCTTCCACGTTGATCCCGACGCCGCTTACCTTCACTACACCAGCAACAACACCATCGTCGGCACGCAGTTCTCCTACGTCCCCGAGGCTGGCGAGGTGCCCCTGGTGTGCGATATGTCTTCGGACTTGCTCAGCCGCCCGGTGGAGGTGGAACGCTTTGGTCTCATTTACGCCGGGGCACAAAAAAAACCTGGGGCCGGCCGGGGTGACAGTGGTCATCGTACGCCGCGACCTGCTCGAGCGCGCGCGTCGCAACCTGCCAAGCACGCTGAGCTATGCCGAAATGGCCAAGCGCAACTCGCTGGTCAACACGCCGCCGGTGTTCGCCATTTACGTGGTGGGACTGGTAGCCAAGTACTTGCTGGCCCAGGGCGGCCTGCCCGCCGCCGCAGCGCGCAACGCGGAAAAAGCGGCGCTGCTCTACGCCACCCTCGACGCCTCGGGGGGCTTTTACCGCGGTACGGCCCGGCCCGAGAGCCGCTCGCAGATGAACGTCACCTTTCGTCTGCCCACCCCGGCCCTAGAAGAGCGCTTCCTTGCCGAAAGCACTGCCGCCGGGTTTGTCGGCCTGCGCGGCCACCGCGCCGTGGGGGGCATCCGCGCTTCGCTCTACAACGCCGTGCCGCTCGAGGCCGTGCAGGCGCTGGTCGATTTCATGCGCCACTTCCAGCAGCGCTACGGCTGAGATCGACGATGCGTGCCCGCTACCGCTCCTTGGCCCCACTGGTTTCCTGGGCCCAGCTGCCGCGACCGCTCGACTGGGAGGCGCTCTTTGCCCGCCAGGCGCCGCTGGAAGTGGAGCTGGGCTTTGGCAACGGCGAGTTCCTGGTGCGCCAGGCCCAGGCCAGACCGGCGCACAACTTCGTGGGCATCGAACGCGAGTGGGCCTCGGTCCAGCGGGGGCTGCGGCGCATTGCCCAGGCCGGAGTGGACAACGTGCGCTTGCTGCTGGTCGAGGCGCGGGTGGCCCTGGAGCGGCTTTTTGCGCCGCAAAGCATCGCTCGCCTCTATGCCCTCTTTCCCTGTCCTTGGCCCAAAGCACGCCACGCCAAGCACCGCCTTTTTTCGCATCCCTTTCTCTGCCTGCTCAACAGCCGCCTGGCGCCAGAGGGCGAAGTGCTGCTGGTTACCGACCACCGACCCTACCTTGAGTGGGTGCTGGAACAGGTGCCCGACAGCGGCTTTGCCTGCCAGTGGCGCTGCGTGCCGCCTTGCTACCGCACCAAGTACGAGCGCAAGTGGCAAGCGCAAGGGCAGGAGCAGTTCTACGAACTGCTCCTGCGCAAAGCGCACCACCACGCCATTCCCGTCCCCGAGGAGGTGGCCGTGCAGATCCATCGCGTCTCCCACTTTGACCCCGAGCGCTTCCAGCCTGCCGATGCCCCACGGCACCATCACCGTGGCTTTCAAAGAGTTCCTCTACGATCCCAAGCGCCAGCACGCCATGGTGCGGGTGCTGGTGGCCGAGGAGGGCCTGACGCAGGACCTCTGGATCGACATCCGCCGCGGCGACACGCACTGGTTTATCAAGCCGGCACGCGGCTGCAGCATGATTCCCACCGTCGGGGTGCAGCGAGCCCTGGACCTGGTGCGCGAGGCGGCACAGCGCTCGGCCACGGCAGCCGCGCCCTGCAACCCCGTCCCCGAAGCACAGGAGGCTCTGCCATGACTGCCGGTGCCACCCAGCAGCTGGCCACTTTTGTGGCCACCACGCCGCTCTCTGACCTCCCTGCCGCTACCCTGGAGCGCGCCGCTTACTTCCTGCTCGACTACCTGGGGGTCGCCTTGCGCGGCTCCTGTACTGACTCGAGCGCCACGGCGCGGGCTTGCGTACAGACCCTGGCCCCTGGCCCCGCCACCCTCATCGGCTGCGACCAGGGCGCCCTGGCGCCGTTTGCCGCCCTGGTCAACGGCGTCTCGGCGCACAGCCTGGAGCTGGACGATACCCACCAGGAGGGCTCCATCCACCTGGGAGCGCCCATTTTCTCGGCCCTCATTGCCGCTTCGGAGCTGCAGCCGGCCTCGGGTCGCGACTTCCTCGCCGCGGCGGTGCTGGGCTACGAGGTGGCCGCCCGCCTGGCGATGGCCGTCACCCCTACGGCCCACTACCGGCAAGGCTTTCACCCCACGGGCACCTGCGGCACGTTTGGCGCGGCGGCCGCGGTGGCCCGCCTGTGGGGCCTGGACGCGTCGCAGACGGCGTACGCCCTGGGAATTGCCGGCAGCCAGACCGCCGGCTCCATGGCCTTCCTGGCCGACGGCGCCTGGACCAAGCGCCTGCACCCGGGGTGGGCCGCTCACAGCGGGCTGCTGGCAGCCGCCCTGGCGCGGCAGGGCTACCGCGGCCCGACGGCCATCCTCGAGGGGCGTGATGGCTTCCTGCAGGCCTACTCCACCGCCCCGCAGCCGCAGCGGCTCACCGAAGCGCTGGGCGCTTCGTTCGCCATCCTGGCCACGGCGGTCAAACCGCACGCCTGCTGCCGCTACATGCAGGCGCCCATCGACGCCCTCCTGGAGCTGGTGCAGCGCTATGACCTCGCCCCGTCTCAGGTGGCGCACGTCACCCTGGGGATTCTCGACACGGCCTTTCCCATCATCGGCGAGCCGGCCGAGGTCAAGTACGCCCCGCGCTCGGTGGTAGACGCCCAGTTCAGCATGCCCTTTGGCGCCGCGGTGGCCCTGCTTTACCGCCGTGCTTCGCTGGCCGAGTTTACCCCCGAGGTGATCGCCTCGCCGGCGGTGCGCGAGCTGATGCAGAAAGTAACCCTGGTGCGCGACCCCGAGCTGGACCAGCGCTTTCCGCGCCAGTGGCCGGCCTGGGCCACCATCGAGCTGACCGACGGCCGCAAGGTTTCCGCCAGCGTCACCTACCCCAAGGGTGACCCGCAAAACCCCCTGACGTGGGA
Organism: Candidatus Tectimicrobiota bacterium; assembly: GCA_026005175.1. GTDB lineage: Bacteria > Tectomicrobia > Entotheonellia > Entotheonellales > Entotheonellaceae > BPKO01. Next base: position 862,499 of record BPKO01000001.1, on the reverse strand, counting down.
AGAGCTGCGGGCCAAGTACTTCGACTTGGGCAGCGCCGTGCTGCCCCGAGCGCGGCTAGAAACCCTCGCCCAGCAGGTGCAGGCCCTCGACACGGTAGCGGAGGTGGCACCGCTGTGGCGGCTGCTGCGCCCCCACGCAGCGTAAAGGCCGCGGCGAGGGCAGCATGGACACCGCGTTGACCGGTATCACCGTCCTCGACCTGGCCACGTTCGTGGCCGCACCCTTTTGCTGCACGCTGCTTGGGGAGTTTGGTGCCGAGGTGATCAAAGTCGAGCAGCCCGGCCGCGGGGACGACTTGCGCCGCCTTGGCACGCCGGCACGCGAGGGCCTGTCGTACTGGTGGCTGGCCGAGGCGCGCAACAAGAAGTCGATCACCTGCAACCTGCGCCTACCCGAGGGACAAGCGCTCATCAAGAAGCTGGTGGCCCAGGTGGATATCGTGGCCGAGAATTTCCGTCCTGGCACCCTGGAGCGCTGGCAGCTGGATTACGAGACGCTGCGGGCCATCAATCCCGGGCTCATCTTGGTGCGCATCTCTGCTTTTGGACAGACCGGGCCTTACCGAGAGCAGCCGGGCTTTGGGCGCATTGCCGCAGCAGTCAGCGGCATGACGTATATTTGTGGGTATCCTGACCGGCCACCGGTGCCGCCAGGCACGCCCACCGTCCCCGACTACCTGGCCGGCGCCTTCGGCGCCCTGGGCGCCTTGCTTGCCTTGCAGTACCGGCAGCGCACCGGCGAGGGGCAGGTGGTCGACGTCGGCCTTTATGAGCCGATGTTGCGCATGCTCGACGAGCTCATTCCGGTCTACGGCGCCACCGGGCAGGGACGCGAGCGCTGTGGCTCGGGTACCCCTTACGTGGTGCCGCACAACCACTACCGCACTGCCGACGGCAAGTGGATTGCCATTGCCTGCACCAACGACCGCATGTTTGAACGCCTGGCGCTGCAGGCCATGCAGCAGCCACAGCTGCTCGAGGCCTATCCCACCATGGCCGTTCGCGTGCAGCGGCGCGAGGAAGTCGATGCCTTGGTGCAGCAGTGGGTGGGGCAGTTCAGTGCCCGCGAGGCCCTGCAGCGCCTGGAAGCGGCGGAAGTGCCGGCAGGGCTGGTGGCCAGTGTTGCCGACCTCTTCGCCGACCCCCACCTGCAGGCGCGAGACAACCTCTTGGCGCTGCCCAGCCCGCTGGGCGGGGTGCTGCACATGGCCGGCATCGTGCCCAAGCTGAGCCGCACCCCTGGCCGGGTCGAACACCTGGGGCCGCTCACCCCGGGGGCGCACAACGAAGAGATTTACTGTGGCCGTCTGGGCCTGCGGCGCGACGATCTTGATGCTTTGCGCGCCCGCGGCGTGATTTAGAAAACAAGGAGATGTCTATGCGCTTTGGCCTGATCATGACCAATCAGCACCCCCCAGGGGCCTCTCTGGTCGACTGCTTTCGCGACACCCTGGCCCAGGTGCGGCTGGCGCGGGAGCTGGGCTTTGACCTCATCGTCTTTGGTCAGCACTTCCTTACCACCGAGTTTCAGATGCTGCAGCCCAACGTGGCGGCAGCGCGCCTGGCCGCCGAAGCCGGTGAGATGCGCGTCGGCATCACCATTTACTTGCTGCCGCTGCTCAACCCGGTGGCGGTGGCCGAAGAGGCCGCCTCGCTCGACGTCATCACCGAAGGCCGCTTCATTTTCGGCGTCGGCCTGGGCTATCGCGACGTCGAAGACCGCGCTTTCGGCCTGCGCAAAGGAGAGCGCGTGCCCCGGCTGCGGCAGCACCTGGAAGTCATCAAGTGCCTGTGGGCAGGGGAAGCGGTGACGTACGAATCGCCGTACTGCCAGCTGCACGCAGCGCGCACCGCCCTGCGCCCGGTGCAGAAACCCCATCCCCCCATCTGGGTGGCCGCCAACAACGACCCGGCGGTGGAGCGGGCCGCCGAGCTCGGCGATGCCTGGATCATCAACCCGCACGCCACATTGCAGACCATTGCTCGCCAGATGCAGCTGTACCGCGCGGCCCTGGCCCGCCTGGGCAAGCCCTTTCCGGCCGAGCTGCCGATGATGCGCGAGGTTTGCGTCGCCGAAACCCAAGAAGAAGCGCTGCGCCTGGCCCGCCCTTACCTGGAGCAGAAGTACGCGGCTTACGTGCAGTGGGGGCAACACCGCGCCTTGCCCGGGGACGATGACATGACGCAGCGCTTTGAAGACCTGGCACGCGACCGCTTTATCCTCGGCGACCCGCAGGCCTGTGCTGACGAGATCCGGCGCTGTGCCGAGATGACCGGTGCCACTACGTTTATTTTTCGCCTGCACTGGCCCGGCATGCCCCACGCGGCGGTCACTCGGGCCATGCGGCTGCTGGCCGAGCGGGTGCGGCCGCTGCTGGCTTGAGCCCGTCAGGGTCCGCGGCGCCACGCCAGCGGCGCGTCTTTGGCGCAGCGGAAGCCCTTGACGGCATTCTTCCAGCTGGCCCGGTAGCGGTGGGTGCAGGCGCAGGTGCCCTGTGGGCCGCAGAGGATCTTCCAGCCGTCCTCCTCGCTTTGTGTCCACTCCCAGACGTCGCCGCGCTTTTCCAGTTCCTGGCGTTGGCAGGCGGCCTGCCACTCGACCTGGGTGGGCAGCCGCTTGCCGCGCCAGGCGCAATAATCGCGAGCGTCGTACCAGGTGACCATGGTCACCGGGTCCTCTTCGCTGCCCGCGGGAACCTCGGTGCCGTGCCAGTGGGCAGGCGCGGCGCGGCCGGTAGCGAGGACGAACGCCTGGTACTCGCGGTTGCTCACCTCAGTGCGGTCGAGCTCCTGACCCCAAGCCAGGGGCAAGAGGAGCATCACACTGGGGACCACCATAAGGCAAACGGTTCTGCACGTGCGGGCCAAAGCGGATCTCTGCATGGCCTTTCTCCTTCAAAAGCCGAGCAGGCTCCACAGACGGGCGCGCCGGTAAACCCTGTCGATGCGCCGGTCGAGGCGGGCGACTTCGCGCGTCAGCTTGGCTTCCAAGTCTTGCAGCCCGCGCTCGGCCAGTTTTAGCTTTTCGAACTCGGCCCCGCCCAGAGCGACAAACTCCCGGACTTTCTCCAGCTCCCCGGCGTCGTACCAGGTGCCGTGCTCGCGGCAGCGGTCGACGATGACCCCAGAGTGCGAGCCCCAGACGCGGCGTTGCATGAGGGCGCCGCAGACGGGACAGGGAAGGTAGCGCACCGGCTCGCGGGTGGCCGGTGGACGGTAGAGCTTGCGAAACAGCCGCACGTCGTCGACGGTAAAGGCCACCGGCCGCAGCTTGAGGGCGGCTTTTTCCTCCAGCACTTCTACCCAGACGCCATGGCATGCCGGGCAGGTATCGACTTCCACGTCTTCGTCGAGGGCGACGTGCAGGGGCGCCTCACACCTGGGACAGCGCAGCACGCTCTCCCCGCGCTGCGCCGGGCGGGAAGGGGCATTGTCGGCCATGTCTCGTCTCCTTTCTCTGGCACCAGACACGGAAGCTTTCTCTCCCCTTTGTCGACCGGCCACAGCGCCCCGTTGAGTCTTCTCGCCCGGCTCGCCGGCACTCCCTTGCCGCTGCGATAAAGTACCCGTGCGCCGCACCTCGGCAGTGCCGCGTGGCAGCCAGCTCCAGGCGCCTCCGCTCAGGGCGAGTTTCATTTTAACCCAAAGTGGTCCGGCCCAAGGCCGCTTCACGCGGTCGCCGCCTACGAACGGATCTTGAGCGCTTTGAGCCGGGAGGTCATGTCAGGAGAGCGCGATGAGCGAGGTACGCCAGGATCGGGGGCCCCTTGGCGGGGGAGGGAAAAAGCGGGGACGACGACGTTCACGGCGGATCTGGGCTTTGGTGTCGTCGTCATGCGTCAGGTGCCAGCCATGGGCTGCGCCCGCTGTGGGGGAGACTGGATTTCTGGCGAGGTAACAGAACGCCCGGAGGCACCGGTCGAGGACACCCGGCAGCAGCGTCTCCAAGTCGAAGTGATATCTCTAACGCAATCCCAATGGCGGAGGCAGGGCCGGCCCGGTGGGCGAACCACCCCAGCAAGGCTGCGGGGCCCCAAATTCTCCATGGGCGAGTGCCGAGCGCCCGGTGCGGCGGGAGCGGACGCTGTAAGCCGTCGCCTGCACGCAGTGGCTAGGCCAAGCGCTTGCGTCACGATTCAAGACCTGACCCCACGCCCCTGCCTAGTTTTGAAGTTGCCGCATGCGCTGCCAGTTGCCCTGGCGAAGTTCCACGTTGGGGTTAAAACCGGGATCAGGCGTGAGAATGTAGTCACCCATCCCGTTGCTCCAAGCGTTCTTGTAGCCAGTGGGAAGGTCGACCGTCTGTTGGGTAATGGGATCAAGGTATCCATCGACGCCCCGCAGCGCCCTGCTCCAGGACTGTGACACGCGACTTAGAGTCTCCTGACTCTGCTGCCAGGTCCGCACCCGCAGCTCGCCGATCTGGTTCATGGCTTGATTCCATATTCTTGCCCGTTCCCCCGCTGCCAGGCTGATCCCCATGTTGACGCTGGCAATAAGCTGGACCATTGCCTGTTCCCAGACGGGATTGACGCGCACCGATGCCATTACAGTAGCAAAAAGCGTTTCGTAACTTTCAAGCTGTCCCTTTGGGGCCCGAAATGTGTAAATTTGCGGCGTCACATAGGTGTACTGCGGTCCTAATAAAGACGGGGTAACGGTCTCTGCCAAGGTTAAGGCAACCCGCTCCTCGTAGACGCGGCCACCGTGCCGATACTCGAGGACGGCGCTGACGGCCTCGGTTCTTACTGAGCTATTTTGCATCTGCAAGAGCGCCCCCCAGAGACGGTCAATGTCCTCATAGGCGGCGCGCGCCGCTTCGAGGAATGGCCGTATTTCCCGAATATCGGCGCCGGGACGGAAATTGGGAATGACATATTGCGCGAGGAGGCCCGGCGCGCCAAGGGGTGGCACCAAGCGACAGCCTCGCATTTGAATCTCTGCCTGGCTGAGGGGGTTGTCTCCCCATTGCCAAAAGAGATTTGGCAAGATCTCGAAAACGATCTGGCCATCTGGGCTGGCCGCCACAAAGTGCTCCTCGATCATGTGGCCTGTGCACCCCCTGAAATCAGCGATCTTCCAGCGGATGCCCCCTTGCAACCCGCCAATCCGCCGGCACCAGAAGCGTTTTCGCAACAACTGGGGCAGCCCAGCCGTGCGGATCCATCATTGAGACGGTCCGTAGCAGCAAAAAGTCGCCTCGGAGGCGCTGTGTGGGATGTGCAGGCACGGGTGACTGGAGGATGACAGCAAGCCCCGAGAGCAAGAGCCCCACTGCAAGGAACCGAATGATTTTGCACCTCATCTCTACCCCCTGACGGTTGCCCCTCTTCCACAGGTGGGCAGTTTAACGCCAAGCACAAGCCGCGCCCTTCAGCGCGCCGGCTCTATGCCGCTGTTGGGCCGCGCGGCCTGCAGATACTCCCTACCGAGAGCTGACACCGACACGTAAGTTCCGCAGCCCGGCTCGTGACAGCGCTCGAGGAAGCCGCGCCCGCTGGCCTCCTCCCAAACCGGAAGCCGCGGACATGAAGTCCGCCAGGCCTCGATGACTTCGGCATACGGCCTCGACTGGGGATCAATCCACTCAAGCAGGTCGAGAATCAAGGCATCCACTGTGTTTGTCATAGCCTCTCCCTTGCTCTGGCAAGGGCATGACGAGGACGCTCCAGACACAGCGTGCGACTTAACGACACGCCTCAGGCGCGGCTGAGGGCAGGAGCCTAGCGAACACGGTAAGCCGTCGCTGGCACGCGGTGGTTAGGCCAAGCGCTTGCGTCACGATTCAAGACCTGACCCCTGTATACCACCCGACAGCGCGCACCCCACCATCGTGCGGCGGAAGGTTTCCTGAATGGGTTCTCCCACCGGAAACGGGGCGATCACCGGAAGCTGCAAGCCTGCCTCGCGGTAAGCTTGCAGGCGCTCGCGGCAGGCCTCGGCCGGGCCGTAGACGGTCAAGGCCTGGATCATCGACCGGGTCACGGCGCGCGCCGCCGCGTCGGCGTCGCCGCGCTGCCAGGCTTGGGCCATGGCTGCCGCTTCGTCGGCAAAGCCAATGCTGGCAAAGTAGCGCTGGTAATAGACCATCGAACCGTAGCGCGCCAGCTGCACGCGCGTCGCCTGCTCGACGGCTTCCGGGGTGTCGGTCACGCAGGTGCGCAGATAGCCGGCGACTTGAATCTCGGCCGGCGACCGGCCCGCCGCCGCGGCGCCCTCGCGGATGTGCTGCACGGCTTGCGGGAGGTAGGCCAGCGGCACCCAGTTCAGCAGCACGCCGTCGGCAATCGCACCGGCCAGCCGCAGCATCTGCGGCCGCAAGGCGGCGACAAAGATGGGCACCGGCTGCGGCGGCAGCACGTCGAGCCGGTAGCGGGCAATGCGATAGATCTCGCCGGCAAAAGTGACTTCCCCTTCGCAAAGCACGCGCCGGGCAATGGCGGTAAACTCCCGCACATGCTGCAGCGGCCGTGAAAACGCCACGCCGTGCCCGCTTTCCAGGGCGTGCTGATGGCCGATGCCCAGGCCCAGAATCACCCGCCCAGGCGCCACCTGCGCCGCCGTGGCGATGGCCGCCGCCGCCACCGTCGGCAGCCGGGCAAACACCGGCACAATGCCGGTTCCCACCCGAATACGCCGGCTGCTTAGCGCCAATACCGTGAGCTCGGTGATCGCCTCACGGCCCATGCTCTCTGGCAGCCATACGCTGTCGTAGCCCTTGTCTTCGGCAAGCTGTGTCAGCTCCTGCATGGCCGCCAGGCTCAGGTGTGCATCCCGCAAGCGAACGCCAAGTGCCATCCTCTTTGGCCCTCATTTTGCCTGTTGTTTTTGACGTAACGCCCCTCCTGCCACGACGGTTGCGGCTGGGGCAGCGCCGGCGGCGCGCCATACTCACGAAGCTATTCTCCTCGATACCCGATGCGGTACAGCGCCCCGGCGCGGTCGTCGGAGACCAGCAGCGCCCCGTCGGGCATCACCAGCACGTCGACCGGCCGCCCCCAAGCCACATTCCCCTGCAGCCAGCCGCTGGCAAAGACCTCGTAGGCCACAGCGCGCTGGCCGCGCAGGCGCACCAGCGTAATGCGGTAGCCAATAGGCTCGCTACGGTTCCAGGAGCCATGCTCGGCGATGAAGATCTGGTGGCGGTATGCCGGCGGAAACAGACTGCCAGTGTAAAAGCGCATGCCCAGCGCCGCCACGTGTGGCCCCAGGGACATGGCCGGCGGCACGAAGTCCGCGCAAGCGCGCCGCGTGCCGTACTCGGGGTCGGGGAGGTGGCCGCCGTGGCAGAAGGGAAAGCCAAAGTGCAGGCCGGGCTGCGGCGCGCGGTTGAGCTCGTCAGGCGGCAAGTCGTCGCCCAGCCAGTCGCGCCCATTGTCGGTGAACCACAGCTCACCGGTGACGGGATGCCAGTCAAACCCCACGCTGTTGCGCACGCCACGGGCAAAGATCTCCAGGCGGCGGCCATCGGGAGCCAGGCGCGCAATGGTGCCGTAGCGGGGATCGCGTGGCAGGCAGACGTTGCACGGCGCACCGATGCCCACATAAAGCCAGCCGTCGGGCCCCACCCCTAGGAAGCGCCGGCCGTGGTGCCGGCTGCGCGGCAAGTCGTCGTAGACCACCACCGGTGCCGGTGGCGCCGCAAGCCGCGCTTCGATGTCGTCAAAGCGCAGAATACGGTGGACTTCGGCCACGTAGAGGCTGCCTTGGTGAAAGGCCACTCCGTTGGGCACCACCAGGTCACGGGCCACCTCCTGCACCACGTCGGCACGCCGGTCGCCGTCGCGGTCGAGGACCGCATAGACTTTTCCGCCCTCGCGGGTGCCAACAAACACCGTGCCGCGCTCTCCTAAAGCCAGGGAGCGGGCGTGCGGCACCTCGGCGTACAGGGTGATGGTAAAGCCCGGCGGCAAAGAGAGAAGGTGCAAGGGGAGTGAGCGGGCCAGTCCCGCCCCAGGGCAGAGCAGGCTGCCGGCCAGCAGCAGTCCGAATACTTTCTGTGGCCACATCGTCTTCCTCCTGCCAGGGTAGAGCCTGCGCACGGCGCTCCCTTGACAAGACGACCCGGGGCGTCTACAACCCTACCACAGGGACCGTGTCGGCACCAGAGGGCCTTCCAAGACCACCCGGGGAGCAGGAGGGCTGGGGATGCACCACGGCAGAAAGGGAATCGGATCGCACAAGCACGGCGTCAGCGGCACCCCGGGGCACAACCGCGACATGGTGCAGCTCGCCCGCGAGCTCAACCGCGAGGCCCAAGCGTGGCGCCGGCTCAGGGAACGGCAGCGGGGGCCTGTTTTTGACTCGGTGCGCGCGCTGATGCAGGCTTACCGGCGCCGGGCGTAAGGTTGGTGCTGTCGCCATGCCCCCAGCAGGAGTGCCCAGTGCCAGCATGCGGTGCGCTCCGCAAGGCGGGTGGGGGCATGGCGCAGCACCGCAAGGGGCAAGCAAAGCCCGTGCCAGGAAAGAAGAGGCCGCTTTTTCGGCGGGGCTACGGGTTCCTGAGGCACATGCTGCGCTCAGATGTGAGACGGCACGTGCCACGGCTGCGACTCGCACCCCAGCTTGACCATGCTCTTGTGGAGAAGTGACCGTATGCATCCTCTTGCGCGCGTGCAGGCCCTGACGTTTGACTTGTTCGGCACGGTGCTCGACTTGGGGGGAAGTCTGACCCCCTTTCTAGCCCGCTTTCTCGAGGCCCGAGGCTACACCACGGTGACAGCGGCGCACTTGTGGGAGCAGTGGCGCACGCGCCAGCGCCTGGAGCAGTACCAGGATACGATCATGCTGCTGGGGCACAGCGGCTACCTGGAAACGGCCCGCCGCGCCCTCCTCTACACCCTGCGCCGCCACGGGCTTGCCGCCTCGGCGGAGGAAGTCGACACGCTGATGCAGGCCTGGTGGCAGCTCTCTCCCTTTCCCGACGTGCGGCCGGCGCTGCAGCGCCTCAAGGCGCGCTACCGGCTGGTGGCGTTGTCCAACGGCGACCCGGAGCTGCTGGCCCACCTGGTACAAGAGCGCATTGGCTGGCCCTTTGACGCGGTGATTTCCGTCCACACGGTGGGCGCTTTCAAGCCGCACCCCGCCGTGTACCGGCGGGCGGCCACCCTGCTGGGGCTGGAGGTGGGGGACTGCCTGATGGTGTCGGCCAACTCCTTCGACGTCATGGGCGCGCGGGCCCTGCGGGTACCGCGGTGCCTTCATCAACCGCTACGGTCTGCCCTACGAAGAGACCCCCTACCAGCCGGACCTCACGGTGAAGGACTTTTCCGAACTGGCAACGGCCCTCCTTGGCCACCCCTAGTAAAGGACACGCGCATGCAGAGACGGTGGTGTAAGGCAATAGCCCTGGCCTGTGGAATGCTGCTTCTGGCCAGCGCGGCGCTGGCCGCCGCGGTGACGCGGCGCTGCGGCATCGAAACCCTGTGTCCCCTTAAGAAGTTCTACGAGAGCCCCAACTTCAAGATCGGCGGCACGTACGCCCTTGGCAACGAAGCGGCTTACGCCTTTGGCGGCGAAGGCGGTGTGACCCTGGAGTCGCTAGGCGCCGGGCCGCTGCGCGTGGCCTATATCGACGTGGGCACCCCGATGAGAGACGCCGAGGGCAAGATCACCAATGCAGTGATCATCAGCTCGTATTACTCGGGTGACGCGACGTTTTCGTACTACTTTTGGTACGATGGCCAACCGGGCAACGCCTTTGCCCAGGGGGCGGTGGTGGGACCCGGCAAGCTGATCGACACCAACAAATACTATGTGGTTTTCCTCGACGCCCTGGGCCTGTGGGGCACCAGCAAGCCCAGCGAGGGCTTGGGGTTGCAATTTCCCCGCTACAGCTTCATGGACATGGTGCAGGCCAATTATCGCCTGCTGCGCGACCACCTGGGCGTGGGCAAGGTGAAGCTGGCCACCGGGGTGTCGATGGGTGCCATCCAGAGCTACCTCTGGGCGCTACTGCACCCCGACTTTGTCGAGGCCATCATGCCCATTGGCGGCATTACCGCCAACGACCCGGTGGTGGGCTGGCTCTTTCAGCTGATGACCGCGGCCATGCAGAGCGATCCGGTATGGCGAGAGACGCAGGGCGCCTACTACCACCTGCCCAAGGAGCGCCATCCCAACCGGGGCATGATGTTTGGCTGGTCCATCCTGGGGCACACCGCGTTTGACTTTGACTACCGCGTCAAGCAGCCCTGGCAAGAAGTCGAGAAGGAGATCTTTTACTGGGAGCCCAAAGGCGAGCAAGGGGTCAACCTGATCCGCCGCGCCCGCGACTACGACGTCAACGACCTCCTCTATCGCAACTGGGCGCTTCCCGGCTACGACATCACCGCGGAGCTTCACCGCATCAAGGCCAGGACCCTGATCGTGCACGTCAAAAACGACCAGTGGCTGCGCTACGTCACCGCCGAAGAGGCGGCCAAGCGCATCGGCGGCGCCAAGCTGGTCGGTTTTGCAAGCCCGCTAGCCCACTACGCCGTGTTGCAGGCACCCAATGTGGTGCGCGACGCCATTGTCGCCTTCTTCCAGGAGATCGGCCTGCAGTAGCCGCTCAGGGCGCAAACAGCGACAGCTGGGTGGTCGGCCGCCGGAAGGCGGCGCTCGAGAGGGCAGGGGCATGGGGAGAGAGGCCGCTTTTGCGGCAGGCGAGGCGAAAGAGGGCGGCCAGCTGCTCGGCATCGAGACCCTCGCCGCGCAGGCGGGTGCCGAAGCGGGTGTCGTGGAGCGCGCCGCCGCGCAGGGCGCGCAAGCGGCCAAGCACCTTGGCCTTGCGCGCTGGAAAGTGTTGCTCTAGCCACTGCTGGAAAAGCTCGGCTACCGCATGCGGCAGCCGCAGCAGGCTATAGCCGGCAAAGCGAGCGCCGGCCCGCGCGGCGGCGGCAAGGATGGCCGGCAACTCGTGCTCGGTAAGGCCCGGGATCACCGGCGCCACCAGCACCCCGGCCGGAATCCCGGCAGCGGCCAGGGCGGTCAGGGCGGCAAGGCGGCGCGGGGGCTGCGAAGCCCGCGGCTCCAGCAGGCGGCACAGGGTCTCGTCGAGGGTGGTGATGGAGAGGTAGACCGCCGCGGCCTGCACGCGGGCCAGTTCCTGCAAGAGGTCGAGGTCCCGGGTTACAAGCGCGCTTTTGGTCACCACCACCACCGGCTGGCGAAAAGCCACCAGCACCTGGAGGCAGCGGCGCGTCAGCTGCAGGCGGCGCTCAACCGGCTGGTAAGGATCGGTGACGCCGCTTAGCGCCAGCGGCCGCGGCTGCCAGCGCGGGGAAGCCAGCGCTCGCTCAAGGAGCACCGGGGCGTCTTCCTTGACCAAGATCTTGGTCTCAAAGTCGAGCCCAGCGGAAAAGCCCAGGTACTCGTGCGTGGGCCTCGCAAAACAATAAATGCATCCATGCTCGCAACCACGATAAGGATTAATGCTCACCTCGAAACCCACGTCCGGGCTGTCGTTGCAGGAGATGATGGAGCGGGAGGCGTCGCGGAAGAACTGGGTAGGTGGCGCTGGCGCCGCCGGGTCGTCGGCTTCGCGCACGTAGTGCAAGCGCGCAAAGCGGTTGGGTGGATTGCTCGCGGCGCCGCGGCCCCGCAGCCCTGCTGCGGGTGGTCTTTGCTGCTCTCGCTCTGCCATCGCTCCTCCCCGCCGCCCCGCACGGTGCCTCCGGGTGAGATGCTTTCATCTTATACCATGCGACCAGGGGGCTGGCAACGGCTGGCACACCAGCCAGCGGCGCGGGCGGCAGCGGAGAAAAACGGGTTCTCCCTGCAACCCGGGCCTGACAAAATTGCGGCGGCGACGGCTGCCGACTATAATTTCACGAAAGTTACCATCCAGCGGGTATGGACGTCTTGCCGATGAGGCCTTTTTCCGGGCGGCAGCCCAAGAAACCGCGAGGTGCCTCTTGGCAGCCACTGGCCGAGCGCTCATGGCCAGAGCGGCTGTGGATTCGGCTGAGCTTTACGGCCATAGGGTGCTTTTTCCGCAGCTGCTGCCGCTTGTACATCGAAGGGGGAGACCATATCCCCAGGCAAGGCGGGGTGGTGCTGGCGAGCAATCACCTCTCGCTCTTCGACACCTTGGTGATTCCGTACGCGGTGATGGCGCTGCAGGGGCTCCAGATTGTCTGGGCGCCGGCCAAAGAAGAGCTCTTCACGAATCCGTTGCTGCGTGCCCTCTTGTCCTCGTGGGGTGCCTTTCCCGTGCGGCGTGGCCCGTGGGGATCTCACGGCCATGCGGCGCATCGTTACCCATATGCAAACGGAAAAAGTGATGCTCTTTCCCGAAGGGACGCGCAGCCGCGACGGGCGCCTTCAGCGTGGCAACCGCACCGTAGGGAAACTCTTGTACCTGGCGCGTCCCATCGTGATCCCTACCCTGGTGCAGGGCACCGAGACCATCGCGTCGTCGCTGCTGCGGCGCCGTCCGGTCGTCCGGGTTCGCTTCGGGGCACCGCTGGACCTGACACCGCTTTTTGCCCAACCCGATACCAAGGAGACGGCGCAAGCCATTGTCGATCGGGTCATGCAGGCCATCGCGGCGCTGCAGCAAGCCCCGTCGGCGGGCACGCCGCAGCCACAGGGGGCAAGAGATGCCACGGCCCTCTGCTAAGGCGCACGCTTTGCAGCCTCTGGCGGCCGTCTTGCCGCACGCGCTGCAGCGGCTCGGGCTGGGGCAGCTCGCCTGGCTGGGCACGGTGGTGCAGCACTGGCGCGACATCGTTGGAGAGCAGCTGGCGGCGGTGACGTCGCCCGTCAATCTCCGCCGTCAGGTGCTGTTTGTCGCCGTCAAAGACCCCCTCTGGTTACAGGAGCTCGCCTTTTACCAGGCACGGGTGCTCGACAACCTCCGCCGCCGGCTGGGCGAGGTCCCCATCCGCAAAGTTCACTTCATTTTGGCGACCTCCGCCCCCACGCCGCCAGCTCCAGCACCGCCAGCGGTGGCGGCCGTCTCCCTCAGCGCTGCCGAAGCGCAGGAGCTACAAGAGACCACGGCCGCCATTCGCGATCCCGAGGTGCGCGAGGCGGTGCGACGTGCTTGGCGGAAAGGCTGGCAAACGAGAAGGGAGCAAGGATGAAGACACGCCTCTTTCCGTCCCTGGTGCCCCAAAGCGGTTACGTGCTCGTCGGGCTCCTCGGTTTTTTGGTCTTCAGCGGCTGCGCGGGCCGCCTTTCCCCAGGCCACGGGATTGCCCCCCGCGGAGGTCGCTTCCCAAGACGTGCAGCAGCAAAGCACGGCTTACTATCATTACATCTTGAGCTATGCCTACCGGTTGCAGGGCCAAGAGGCCGACGCCTTGCCGGCGGCGATTGCCGAAATAGAGCAGGCGCTGCGCGCCGCGCCCGACTCTGCCTTTCTTCACACCGAGCTGGCCCGCCTGTACGTGCAACGCGGAGAACTGGCGGCTGCCCGCGACGCCTGTCAGCGCGCTCTGGCGCTTGACCCCGCTTACGAACCTGGCCACCTGCTACTGGGCAAGATCTACCTCGGCCTAGAGCAAAAGGAAGCAGCACGAGACGCCTTCCGCCGGGCCATTGCCCTCAATCCCCAGCGGGAAGAAGCGTATTTGTACCTCGCCTCGCTGCTCGTGGAAGCCGGCCAGGCGGCAGAAGCCCGCGCCGCCCTCGAACAGCTGCTGCACGAGCGGCCCGACTCTGCGCGCGGCCTCTACGCCTTGGGCCACCTCTTTGCCGAGCAAGGCGACTATGCGCAGGCCGAGGCTTTGCTCCAGCAAGCCATCACTTACCAGCCTCGCTTTGAGCGGGCCTATAGCCTGCTTGGGACGCTTTACGAGCTGCAGAAGCGCTACGACGAAGCGATTGCCGTCTTGCAGCGAGCCTTGGAAGTAAATCCGTACGAGAAAACGTTTCGGCAGCGCCTGGCCGAGCTCTACATCCAGCAGAACGACTTTGCTCAGGCCCTGGCCATTTACGAGCAGCTCCAGGTGCTCGACCCGCACAACGTGCGGCTGCGCGCCCGCCTCGGGCTTCTTTATTTGGAACTCAAGCAGTTCGCCAAAGCCCTAGAAGCGTTGCAGGCCGTGGCGGCTGCTGAGCCGGCCAATGCCGAGGTGCGGTACTACCTGGCGCGGGCTTACGAAGAGCTCGAGCGCTACGACGAAGCCTTGCAGGCCGTGCAGCAGGCGATTGCGCTGCGGCCACAGGCGATCGATTTTTACCTCTACTTGGGGCACCTGTACGGGCGCCTCGACAACCCGCAGCAGGCGCTTGTCACCTTTGCCCAGGCTGCCAAGCTTGCCCCTGACGACGCGCGGGTTCACTTTTACCTCGGCCTGGCCCAAGCCGAGCAGAAAGACTACGGCGCCGCGGTGGCCAGCCTCCAGAAGGCCATTGCCCTGGATGCCGACAACGCCACCTATCACTTCAATCTGGGGGTCGTCTACGAGAAAATGGGCAATTTCGAGGCCTCGGTGGCGCAGATGAAGCGCACTATTGAGCTGAATCCCAACCACGCCAACGCCTTGAACTACCTCGGCTACATGTACGCCGACCGCGGCATCAACCTCGACGAGTCGATTGCGGTCATCCAGCGCGCTTTGGCCATTGAGCCCAACAACGGCTACTTTCTCGACAGCCTGGGGTGGGCGTACTACAAAAAGGGCTGGTACGAGAAAGCCTTGCACGAGCTTGAACGTGCCGTGGCCGCCGTTCCCGACGACCCGGTGATTCTCGAGCACCTTGGCGACGTCTACTTTCGCCTGCAGCGGCTGCCCGAGGCGCAGGCGGCTTGGCAAAAGGCCCTGAGTTTGAAGCCCCATAACCCGAGCGTGGAAGCGAAGCTGCACCAGCTCAAGGCGCTGATGGAAAAGGCGGCCCAAGAGGCGCCGGCCCCGGGGCATCCTTAGGGCCGGGCGGCGGCGATGCGGCGCTTACTCCCGTGCGGTGGGCAGGCAGGGTGGTGGGGGCTTGTCCTGAGTCTGGGGCTTGGCTTGCTGGCAAGCGGCTGTGGGGGACGGCAGCCGCTTCCTCCCTCGGTGCCGCTCACCACGGCAGGGCCGCTCTGGCAGCAGCTGCACCTGCGCCGGCAGGCGTTCCAGAGCCTGCAAGGGCTGGTGCGCTTGCAGCTTAGAGCGCCGGGGCAGCGGCTGGCCCTGGACACGGCGGCCGTGGTCATGCGGGGCTTTGAGGCACTGCGCCTCGAAGGCCTTGGCCCTTTTGGCCAGCCGCTGTTTCTGCTCATCCTGGCTGAGCAGCAGCTGTGGTTTTACACGCCCCAGGAGCGCACCTTGGTGGTCGGGGCCGCCACCGAGGACAGCCTGGTGCGCCTGCTGGGAATTGCGCTGTCTCCCCGCGTGGTGCCCTACGTGCTCATTGGGGACCTGCCCTTGGAGACGCTGCCGGCGGCAGGCACGGTGGCCTACCTGGCTGCGGAGGGCCACTACCGCTGGCAGGGAACGCTGCCGCAGAGGGCGGGACGCTATGCGGTCTGGTTTGATGCCGCTTCGTGGCAACCGGTGCGCTTTGAGACATACACGCCCTCGGGGGTCCTGGCACTGCGCATCACTTACGACGACTTTCGCCCCAGCGCCCCCTTCACAGTGCCCCATCGCATTGCCCTCACCCAGCCGCTTGCCTCGCGACACCTCGTCTGGCACTATAGCGAGGTGCAGATGAACGTCGAGGTCTCGCCAGCGCTGTTCCACATGCGGGTGCCTGCTGGCACGCGTCGCTTGTCTCTCGAACAGCTCTCTGGCGTCCCTGGGCTGCCAAGCACGTCTGCGAGCGCTGAGGATGCGGTGTCGAGCTCCCGCCAAAATCAACCTCGGGCTGACCGTCCACGGCCGGCGTCCTGACGGGTATCACGACCTCTCCACCGTTTTTGTGAAAATCTCGCTTGCCGATACCCTGGTCTTCACCCCTGCCGCCCCGGGCACCCTGAACGTATGCTGTGACGACCCTGCCGTTCCTTGTGACGAAAGCAACTTAGTATACAAAGCGGCCGCTCTGCTGCAACGGCAGGCGCCGCACTGCGGGGTGCACATCGTCCTCCACAAGCGGATTCCGGTGGCAGCTGGCTTGGGGGGAGGTAGCAGCGACGCAGCGACCACCCTCCTGGCGCTCAATCGCCTCTGGCGCCTGGGGCTTGCCAGGGAAGACCTGCTTTCTTACGCGGCCCAACTCGGCGCCGATGTCCCCTTCTTTCTGGCCCCGGCGGTAGCCGCTTTTGGCTGCGGACGCGGCGACGAGCTCACGCCCCTTCCCGACCCACCCCCCTTCGCCCTCGTGCTGGTCAAGCCCCACGTGGCGGTTTCCACCGCCTGGGTCTACCAGCAGCTGAGATTGCCATTGACAGCGCGGGGGAATCCGACTACCATCCTCAGGGATTTTTTCCTCTCTGGGAATCTGGCTGCAGTGGGGGCGTGGTGTACGAACGACCTCGAAGAGGTGGTGGTGCGCCAGTTTCCGGTGGTGGCGGAAGCTAAACGGGCCTTGCGGCAGCCGGGCGTCTACGGGGTGTCGATGTCGGGAAGCGGCCCCACGGTTTATGCCCTGTGTCCCTCGGTGGCGCGGGCGCGGCAAGTGGCGGCTGCCGTGCGCAGCGCGCAGTGGACGGTATGGGTATGCCGGCCTTGGCGGACGCGCCCCACCCCGATCGCGTAAGACGGCCGTGTATGCTGTGGGCAAGGAGGGGTCTGCGGCGGGAACCCTCTGGCGGGAGAGGCCCGTACGCTCCTGCTCTGTCGTGTTCTTCCCTCACCTAGCCGCTTCTGGCCACGTGACACCATGGACACCGCAGCGGGGGCGCGAGGATCATGGACTTGATGGACTTGCGACTTTTCAGCGGGCGCTCGAACCCGCAGCTGGCCCAGGGCATCTGCCGCTATCTGGGAATCGAGATGGGGCGGATCGAAGTCTCGGACTTCAGCGACGGCGAGATCTTCGTGCAAATCCAGGAGAATATCCGCGGCAAGGACGTCTTCCTGGTGCAGTCGACGTGCCACCCAGTCAACCAGAACCTCATGGAACTCCTGATCATGGCCGACGCCTGCCGCCGCGCCTCGGCCGCTCGCCTTACTGCTGTCATGCCCTACTTTGGCTACGGGCGCCAGGACCGCAAGGACCGGCCGCGGGTACCGATTACGGCCAAGCTGGTCGCCGATCTCATCACCGCCGCGGGGATCCAGCGCGTGCTGGCCATGGACCTGCACGCAGGGCAGATCCAGGGCTACTTCAACATCCCGGTCGACCACCTTTTTGCGGCCCCCCGTCCTCATCGACTACTTCCGGCAGCTGCCGTTTCGGGATCTCATCGTCGTGTCGCCCGACGCCGGGGGCGTGGAGCGCGCGCGCGCTTTTGCCAAGCGTCTGGGCGCGGGGTTGGGCATTATCGATAAGCGGCGCGAGAGCGACAAGAAAAACGTCGCTAAAGTCATGCATATTATCGGCGACGTGGCGGGCAGAGACGTCCTCATCGTCGATGACATCGTCGACACCGCCGGCACGCTGGTGGAGGCCACGGAAGCGCTGCTGCGGGCTGGAGCTCGCCGCGTCTTTGCCGGCGTCACGCACCCTGTGCTTTCTGGGCAGGCGATGCAGCGTTTGGCTGCCTCTCACCTGCAGGAACTGGTGGTCACCGACACCATTCCGCTGCGCGACAAGGCGGTATGCTGGCCCCACTTGCGGGTGCTCTCCGTGGCCCACTTGCTGGGGGAAGCCATCAAACGCATTCACTGTAACGAGTCGGTAAGCTCGCTGTTCATCTAGGAGGAGCCCCATGGAGGCCGTTAAGCTCGTGGCACAGCGGCGCCCGCAGACCGGCAAAGGCGCCGCCCGCCGCCTGCGGCGGGCAGGATACATTCCCGCTGTCCTCTATGGACACGGCGTCAATGCCGCCCTGGCCGTGGCCGCCAAAGACCTCGCACAGGTGCGCCAGGGCGGTGAAAATGTCCTGGTCGACCTCGTCCTCGAAGGCGAAAATTCTGTCACTTATAGCGCCATTGTTCGAGAAGTACAGATTGATCCGGTGTCGCAGGCGGTGTTGCATGTCGACTTCTATCGCTTGGCCATGGACGAACCGATTCGGGTGACGGTGCCGCTGGCCTTTGTCAACGTCCCCGAGGAGCGGTTGCGCATGGCCAACGCCCAGCTCGTGCCCTTGCTGCGAGAAGTCGAAGTCGAGTGCCTGCCCCGCCACATCCCGGAAACCATCGCCGTCGACTTGTCGACGCTGGAGCTCGGGGAGGTGCGCCGTGCCGGCGAGCTCCTCATGCCTCCTGGGGTTACCCTGCTGACCAATCCCGAGGAGGCCGTCGTGACCACAGAAGCAATCTCTGAGGCGGTAGAGGTAGGAGAAGCGGAAGCAGCGGCTGAAGAGACCGCAGGGGAAGCGACGGAAGCCTGAAGCCGCCGGCAAGGGAGGGTGTTGCAGCTTCAACGTGGCCCCATGCGACAGGTAGCCGCAAGGTGCACCTTGTTGTGGGACTGGGCAATCCAGGGCGCCGGTATGCGCAGACGCGGCACAACCTTGGCTTTATGGTCATCGATGCCCTGGCCGCGCGACACCGCATTGCAGTGCAGGCCTCGGTAGGAGAGGCATGGTGCGGCCAAGGAACGATCGCCGGCCAGCCGGTGCTGCTGGCCAAACCACAGACGTACATGAACGCAAGCGGGAAAGCGGTGGTCACGCTGGCCCACGCGTACCTCCGCGAGGGGGAAAAGCTCATTGTGGTCCACGATGACATCGACTTACCCCTGGGAAAGATTCGCCTTAAGCGCGGCGGGGGCGATGCCGGCCACCTGGGGGTTCGCTCGGTGATCGCCTGCCTGGGGCACGGAGACTTTTTTCGCGTGCGCTTGGGGATCGGCCGCCCGCCGCGCAAGGAGGAAGTCGTTGACTACGTGCTTTCGCCTTTTGCCCCGGCAGAAATCGAGGCCCGCGACGCCATGATTGCCCAGGCCGTGGACCTGGTGGAGCGTCTGCTGGCAGCAGACACCGGCTGAAGGCGAGCCACTCTCAGCAGAGGAGCATCTTGCCCTATGGAACCGTCGATTGCAGCTCTGGCCAATCTGGCGCCGCTGTTTGCCATCCTGCTGGGCGTCCTGGGGCTGGCCACGGCGCTGGGCATCTACCGCTACATCACCCGGCAGCCTGCCGGCACCACGACGATGAGAGAGATTGCCGAGGCCATCCACGAAGGCGCCATGGTCTTCTTGCGCAAGGAGTACCAAATTTTGGCCATCTTCATTGCGGTGGTCTTCCTCCTGCTTGGCTTTGCCATTGGCTGGACGACGGCCATCGCCTTTGGCTGCGGGGCTATCTGCTCGATGCTGGCCGGGTGGTTTGGCATGCAAGCCGCCACGCGGGCCAACGTGCGCACCTCGCAGGCGGCGGCCGAAGCCGGACAAGCCAAGGCGCTGAGCGTGGCGTTTGCCGGCGGGGCGGTCATGGGGCTTTCGGTGGCCAGCCTGGGGCTGGTTGGTCTCGGCCTTTTCTTCCTGCTCTTTGCCAAGGCCCATCCGGCCGTAATGAACGGCTTTGCCATGGGGGCAAGCTCTATTGCCCTCTTTGCCCGCGTGGGTGGTGGCATTTACACCAAGTCGGCAGACGTGGGCGCCGACCTGGTGGGCAAAGTGGAAGCTGGGATTCCCGAAGACGACCCGCGCAACCCCGGGGTGATTGCCGACAACGTCGGCGACTGCGTGGGCGACACGGCCGGCATGGGGGCCGACATTTTTGAGTCTTACGTCGGCTCCGTGGTGGCCACCATCGCTATTGGCGCCAGCCTGGGCGCGGGGGCCTTTAACTACATGGCCTTGCCGTTGCTCATCGTGGCCCTTGGGCTGGTGGCTTCCCTGATCGGGATTGCCTCCATGCGCGTGCTGCAGCACCTCGACCCCGCTGCGGCCTTGCGCTACGCCACCTTCCTGAGCGCCGCCTTGCTGCTGGTGGGCAGCATTTTCGTGGTCCTGGGCACCGGGCTGCCCGCCCGGGTTTACTGGGCCCTGCTCGCCGGCTGCCTGGCCGGCATCGCCATCGGGCTGGTAACGGAGTACTACACGGCGGGCAAGCCGATTCAGCGCATTGCCCGCGCGTCAGAAACCGGCAGCGCCACCAACATCATCACCGGCCTGGCCGTGGCCATGGAAAGCACCGCCTTGCCCATCATCGTGCTGTGCCTGGCCATTGGCATTGCCTTTGCCGTGGCCGGCCTCTACGGCATCGGCATTGCCGCCGTGGGGATGCTGAGCACGGTGGGCATTACCATGTCGGTGGACGCCTATGGCCCGATTGCCGACAACGCCGGGGGGATCACCGAAATGAGCGGCCTGGGGCCGGAAGTGCGCCGCATTACCGATGGCCTCGACGCCTTGGGCAACACCACTGCCGCTATTGGCAAAGGCTTTGCCATCGGCTCGGCGGCTCTCACCGCCCTGGCCCTTTACTCTGCCTATACCACCAGCGTGGGGTTGCAGGAGATCGACCTCACCCACGCCCCGGTGGTCATCGGCATGTTCCTGGGCGGCATCGTGCCGTTTGTCATTGCCGCCTTGACCATGACCTCGGTGGGCAAGGCGGCCTTTGAAATGGTGCAGGAGATCCGCCGCCAGTTCCGCGAGATCCCTGGCCTCATGGTAGGGACGGCCAAGCCCGATGCGGCGCGCTGCGTGGCCATCAGCACCACGGCGGCGCTGCGTGAGATGATTGCTCCGGGCCTCATCGCCGTCTTGACCCCAGTGCTGGTCGGCTTTGTGCTGGGGAAAGAAGCCCTGGGCGGCACCCTGGCCGGAGCCACACTGACCGGGGTGCTGCTGGCGCTGATGATGGCCAACGGTGGCGGTGCCTGGGACAATGCCAAAAAGTACATCGAAGCCGGCAACCTGGGCGGCAAAGGCTCAGAAGCGCACAAGGCCGCCGTGGTCGGCGATACCGTCGGCGATCCCTTCAAAGATACCGCCGGGCCGTCGATGAACATCCTGATCAAGCTCATGTCTGTGGTCTCACTTGTCTTGGCACCGCTCTTCCTGTAGATTTGTATGGAACCGGCGAGAAGGGGTTGAGCTACGTATGCCCACCGCGAATCTTTACGAAACCGTGTTTGTCTTGCATCCAGAGTTGAGCGAGGAGGACGTCGAAGCCGCCATCCAGGAGATCGTCAGGCTCCTGGAGCGGCACGGTGCCTCGGTTCTGCGCCTCGAGCGCGGGGGAAAGCGGCGCCTGGCGTATCCGATCCGCAAACAGCGCTACGGCTACTACAATCTGCTGCACTTTCGCGCGCTTCCCCGGGGTACCGGCCGAACTCGAGCGCATGTACCGCCTAAACGAACGCGTGCTGCGCTACCTCACCGTGCGCTTTGACAAGGAAGAACAGCTGACGGGCTTTACACGCTTTGCCGACGACGATGGGCGGGAAGAAGAGCGCAGCGAACGCCGGGGTGGGAGAGCTGCCTCGGCCCGCGCCGGTGAGGAGCGCCCGGCCCCCAGCTTCTCCTGAGGCCGCTGTCGACGTCTCAGAGGAAGAAGAGGAATCGTAATGGCCAGCCTCAACAAGGTCATTCTGCTCGGCAACCTGACCCGGGATCCGGAGCTGCGCTACACGCCTAACGGGGTCCCGGTGTCGACGTTTGGCCTCGCCGTCAACCGCCGCTACCGGCAAGGCGACGAGGTGCGAGAAGAAGTGTGCTTTATCGATATCGTCACTTATGGCCGCCAGGCGGAAACCGCCGGTGAGTACCTGCGCAAAGGGAGCCTGGCCCTCGTGGAAGGCCGCTTGCATTGGCGAAGCTGGGAGGGCGAGGACGGCCAGCGGCGCAGCAAGCACGAGGTGGTGGCGACGAACGTCCAGTTCATGCCCCGCGTCCGTGAAGAAAGCCCGGAGCGGGCAAGTCCGCCCACGCCGCCAGGTGGCGAGGACCTGGAGGTGCCCCTGGGCGAGGACGACGACATTCCGTTTTAGCCGAGTGGTGACGCGCAGAGGAGGAAAGAGATGCCAACGACAGCAGCCAAGCGCAAAGCGCTGGCACGGAAGCGGCGGCGGCTGCTGCGCAAAAAAATTTGCCGCTTCTGTGCGGATAAAATCACGCTGATTGACTACAAGGACGTGCGCCGCTTGCGCAACCTGATCACCGAGCGGGGCAAAATCATCCCCCGCCGTATTTCCGGCAACTGCGCCTACCACCAGCGCCAGTTGACGCGGGCGATCAAGCGCGCGCGCATCCTGGCACTGATGCCGTTTACGGTGGAGTAAGACGGCCGTAATCCCCGCGCAATGCTGATTGCCGTGCAGGCCTCACGGCTCCTGCCCAGAGGCGGGCAGGGGCTTCCTGCCCCTATGATGCTGCCTTCGGCGACAGGACGGCTCCCCAGGGCACAAAGGAGACGAGGATGAAGGTCATCTTGCTTAAGGATGTGGAAAAGCTCGGCGAAGTGGGGGACATCGTCGAGGTGGCCGACGGCTACGGCCGCAACTTCCTCATCCCCCGCGGCCTGGCGGTGGCGGCGACAGAAAAAAACAAGCGCCAGCTTGAGCACCAGCTGCGCATGCGCGAGCACCGCCTGGCGCGTCTCAAAAAAGAGGCACAAAGCCTGGCCGAGCGCCTGCGCCAGATGACCTGTCACTTTACCCGCAAGGCCGGCGAAGAGGGCAAGCTGTTTGGCTCGGTGACCGCACTGGACATTGCCGAGCAGCTGCAGGCCGCCGGCATCGATATCGACCGCCGCCGGATTCTGCTCGAGCAGCCCATCAAAAGCGTGGGAGAGTACACCGTCCCCATCCGCCTGGGAGCCGACGTGGTCACCGAGCTCAAAGTAACGGTGGCTCCCGAGACCGCATAATAGAGGAGTCCCGCCGATGGACCGGCAGCCTGGCGCCCTCCAGAAGCTGCCCCCCCAGAGCCTCGAGATGGAACAGAGTGTCCTAGGGGCCATCTTGCTCGACAACTCGGCGCTGCTCAAAGTGCTCGAGGTGCTCGAGCCCCGCGACTTCTATCACGAAGCACACCGCTGGATCTTCCAGGCGATGGTCGAGCTGTTTGAAGAAAACGTGCCCATCGACTTGCTCACCGTGACCGAGCGCTTGCGGCGCAAGGAGCGCCTGGAAGCCGTGGGCGGGGCGGGCCTACCTCGCCGAGCTCGTGGACGTGGTGCCCACCGCGGCCAACGTCTGGCACCACGCCCGTATCGTGCGGGAAAAAGCCATCCTGCGCGCCCTGATCCAGACGGCCACCACCATTGTCAGCGAGAGCTACGAGGAAACCGACGACGTCGAGCTGCTGCTCGACCGCGCCGAGCAGGCCATCTTCGAAATCAGCCAGCGCAAGCTGACCCCTGGCTTTGTTAACATCAAAACGGTGGTCAAGGAGGCCTTCAAGCGCATCGAGCAGCTCTACGAGCGCAAGGAGCTCATTACCGGCACTCCGACCGGCTTTACGGAGTTCGACCGCAAGACCGCCGGCTTGCAGCCGGCCGACCTGATCATCATTGCCGGCCGGCCGAGCATGGGCAAGACGGCCTTCTGCCTCAACATCGCCCAACATGTGGGCATCCGCGTGGGACGGCCGGTGGCCATCTTCAGCCTGGAGATGGCCAAGGAGCAGCTGGTCATGCGCATGCTGTGTGCCGAGGCACGCATCGACTCGGCCAAGCTGCGCACCGGGTTTTTGCGGCGCGAGGACTGGCCGGTGCTCACCAAGGCCGCCGGAGCGCTCTCCGAAGCTCCCATTTTCATCGACGACACGCCGGAGCAGTCGGCGCTGGACATCCGCGCCAAGGCACGGCGGCTGCGCGCCGAGCTTGGCGACCTGGCGCTGGTGATCATCGACTACCTGCAACTCATGCAGGCCCGCACCCGCACCGAAAGCCGGCAGCAGGAGATTTCGGAGGTGACGCGCGCCCTCAAGTCGCTGGCCAAGGAGCTCCAGGTGCCGGTGGTGGCACTGTCGCAGCTCAGCCGTGCTGTGGAACAGCGACGCCCGCCGCGGCCGCAGCTCTCCGACTTGCGCGAATCCGGGGCCATCGAGCAGGATGCTGACGTGGTGGTCTTCATTTACCGCGACGAGGTCTATCACGAGGACAGCCCCAAGAAAGGCATTGCCGAGCTGATCATCGGCAAGCAGCGCAACGGCCCCACCGGCGTGGTGGAACTGACGTTCCTGCGCGAGTACGCCCGCTTCGAGAACCTCTACGCCGACGGTGGTGGGTGATGGGTGCCTGCCCCAGCGCGCAGGCCACGGTGGCCGAAGTGGACCTCGGGGCGTTTGCCCATAACCTGCGCGTGCTGCGCCAGCAGGTCTCACCCGGCTGCCGGCTCATGGCAGTCCTTAAAGCCGACGCGTATGGCCACGGGGCGACCGTGCTGGCCGCCACGGCGGTCGCCCAGGGCATCACGCACCTGGCGGTGGCCTGCTGCCAGGAAGGTATTGCCCTGCGCCAGGCGGGGATCTCCGGCACGATTGTCGTGCTTGGTCCCCTCTGGCCCGAAGAAGCCGAAGCCGTGGTCGCCTACCGGCTCACCCCGGTGCTGGCCTCGCTTGCTGACGGCGCCGCTTTGAACCAGGCGGCAGGCCGCCAGCGGCGCCGGTGTCCGGTGCACGTCAACATCGACACCGGGATGGGACGCCTGGGGCTGGTCCCGCAGGTCCTGCCGACGTTCTTGGCGCAGCTGCGCACCTGGCGCTGGCTGCGGCTCGAAGGCCTCATGACCCACCTGGCCACCGCCGACGCCCCCGACCCGCAAGGGGTACAGCAGCAGCTGGCCACCTTCAAACGTGTCCGTGCCCTCTTTGCCGCCCAGGGCTGGCAGCCGCCTCTGGTGCACGTGGCCAACAGCGCCGCCCTCTTTCGCTACCCCCGAAAGCCACGGCACCCTGGTGCGCCCGGGCATTGCCCTTTACGGCATCTGTCCCTTTGAGGCGCCGGCCGCCGCGGCCCTGCGCCCAGTGCTGCGCTGGAAGACCCGCCTGGCACGCGTGCAAGACATGCCGCCTGGCAGCGGCATCAGCTACGGTCACACCTTTGTCACCCGGCGCCCCAGCCGCATTGGCACCCTGCCCGTGGGCTATGCCGACGGCCTGTGCCGCCGCCTGTCCAACCTCGGGCAGGTGCTGGTACGCGGCCGCCGCGTGCCGCTGGTGGGCCAGATCTGCATGGACATGGCCATGGTCGACCTCACCGACGTCCCCCAGGCCCAGGCGGGGGACGAAGTGGTCCTCATCGGCCGCCAGGGCAACGAAGAGATTACCGCCGGCGAGCTGGCGGCCCGCTGCGGCACCATTCCTTACGAAACCCTCTGCGCCATCGGGCCGCGCGTGCCGCGGCGCTACCTTCCTCTGCCGGCAGTAGAGGAGGCCTCGCCGTGAGCCGACTGGCTTTCGAGGTACTGGCTACCGATCCCCACAGCCAGGCCCGGCTTGGCCGCCTGCATACCCCGCACGGGAGCTGCGAAACCCCGGCGTTTATGCCGGTAGGAACGCAGGCCACGGTCAAGACGCTGCGCACTTCGGACCTGGAAGCCTGCGGTGTCTCGATCGTGCTGTGCAACACCTACCACCTTTACCTGCGCCCCGGGCACACCCTTATCGCCCAGCTCGGCGGCCTGCATCGTTTTATGGGTTGGCCACACCCGCTGCTTACCGACAGCGGCGGCTTTCAGGTCTTCAGCCTGGGCACCCTGGCCCGCGTGAGCGAAGAGGGCGTGCTGTTTCAGTCTCACCTCGACGGCTCGCGGCACCTCATCACCCCGGAAACGGCGATGGCCATCCAGCAGGCGCTGGGAGCCGACATCATGATGGCGCTCGACGAGTGCACGCGCTACCCGGTGACGTACGAAGCGGCCCGTCTCTCCATGGAACTGACTTGCCGCTGGGCCCGGCGCTGCCTGCAAGCCGCCCAGCAGCGCCGCAGCGGGCTTTTTGCCATCGTGCAAGGCAGCATTTACAAGGCGCTGCGCGACGCCTGCGTGCAGCAGCTGGGTGAGGAGGACTTTGACGGCTTTGCCATTGGCGGTCTGGGGGTGGGCGAGCCGCGCGACCTCCTCTACGAGGTGGCCGGCCACACCGCGGCGCAGCTGCCCTTCCACAAGCCACGCTACCTCATGGGGGTGGGCAAGCCGCAGGACCTGCTGCGGTGCGTGCGTCTGGGCATCGACCTCTTTGACTGCGTGCTGCCTACCCGCAACGCCCGCAACGGCTTTCTTTTTACTTCAGAAGGCCGCATCGTCATCAAGCAGGCCCAGTACCGCAGCGACGAGCGCCCCCTCGACCCCGCCTGCCCGTGCTATACCTGCCAGCACCACTCCCGGGCCTACTTGCGCCACCTCTTCATGGCCGGCGAGATCCTCGGCTTGCACCTCAACACCCTGCACAACGTCACCTACTACATGCAGCTCATGGCCCGCATCCGGCAGGCCATCCGCGAAGGCACCCTCGCCGAGCTCACCGTCCCCGAGTTTTAAAAACGCAGCTGCAAGCCAAGCGCCTGAAGCTCGTCAAAGCCCAAAGGCGGCGGGGCATAGGTGGCCCGCAAGCGCTCTTGCACAGCGGTAAGCCGCCGGCGGTTCTCGTCGCGGGCGCCTTGCACGGCGCTGTTGATATTGCCCAGGTACCAGCCGGTCTCGAAGTAAAGGAGAATGGCGGCCACGGCTTCCAGGCCCTCGCGCGCGGCAAAGACGGCGCCGGTGAGAAAAAGCCCGTTGAGCAGCAGCGCCGTCAGCCCCCGCAGCGGCTGCCCCAAATAGAGATGACCGGCTCCTGGCAGCACGCCGGCCAGAAGCCCGGCGGTGCGGGGGGACTTCTTCGCCACCGGCAACCCCTCCTGAAGCTCGTGCTGCAGGGCCTGCGCCCGCGCTTGCAGGGGATGCCCCGCCGGCAGCAGGGCAAAGGCTTGCCCGGCGGCCACGAAGTCGCCGTGCAAGGCGTGCGACAAGCCGAGCAGGTAGGTACTGCGCGGCACCAGCGGCCCGGTAGGAAACCGCTGCCGGAAGTCGCTCAGCAGGGCAATCGCCTGCGGATACTGGCCCTGCCAGAAGCGCAGCTCACCGAGCTTGAAGGCGGCCACCTGCGCCACCTCCCCGGGTTCCTGCTGCAGGCGCTGGAAGTGGGCAAAAGCCGCTTCATATGCCCCGTCTTCTTGCAGGGCAAGGCCGATGAGGAGCTGAGCCAGCGGCTGCCGCGGGTGATGGGGAAACAGCAACGAGAAGCGCTTGAGCTCGGTAATCGCCCGGTAATACTCCCCCAGACGGAACAGCTCCACGCCAAAAGCGTATAGCGCCGTGCCCTCTGGCGGTGGCGTGGTGGGGGGCTGGCCGGCCAGAACGCTGCGGCCAAGCAGCAACAGGAGGAAGAGGAACGTTGCGCGTCGCATGGCTCTGCCGCTACGGTGTGGGCCGCACCATAGCAGCCACTGGCTTCCCTGTCAACGGCGTTTTCCCGTGCCTTTTTGCCGCCAGAATGTTATATTCTGCTCAACGGTGACCGAGAAAAGGAGAAGTCGGTGTTGCCAGAGCTTGCCTATGCCCAGGGAACGCAGCCCGGGGGGGCAGCGGGGGGACTGCTGAGCACCCTGCTGCTTTTCCTGCCGCTGATGGCCATTTTTTACTTCCTGATCTTTCGCCCACAGCAAAAGCAGCGCAAGGAATTCCAGCAAATGCTCGCCAACCTCAAAAAGGGCGACCGCATCGTCACCCGCGGCGGCATCGTAGGGGTGATCGACAAAATTGACGGGCAGATCCTGCGCATTGAAGCCGGCGACGGCTTGAAGCTGCGCATCCAGCGCGAGTACGTGGACAAGGTGCTGAAGTAGGCGGCCCATGAAGCGGCAGCTGCTCATCAAGCTAGGCATCGTGGCCGCGGTAATCCTTGCCAGCCTCGTCCTGGCCATACCACCGCGGGAAAAGATCCATCTGGGGCTGGACTTGCAAGGCGGCATGCACCTGGTGCTGGAAGTGCAGGTGGACGAGGCGGTGAAGGGGGCGCTGGACCGCACCGCGGAAGCGGTGCACCGGGACTTGCGGGTCAAGGGCTTGCCGGTGACCCGCGTCGAGCGCCGCGACCTGGAAGGCCTGCGCCTGGTCTTTGCAACGCCGCCGGAGGCAGACGCAGTGGCTGAGGTGGTGCGCAACTACCCCAGCAGCGGCCTGCGGCAGGTGTCGCCCACCGTCTGGGAGTTTAATTTTCCGGCAGCCGAGCTGCGCCAGATCCGCACCAGTGCCGTGGACCAGGCGCTAGAAAAGATCCGCAACCGCATCGACGCCTTTGGCGTCAGCGAGCCAAGCATCAGTAAGCAAGGAAGTCAGCGGCTGGTGGTGCAGCTGCCCGGCCTCAAAAACCCGCAGCGGGCCATCGAGCTCATCGGCAGGACGGCGCGGCTGGAGTTCAAGCTGGTGCACTCGCGCGCCCCCTCGCCCGACGCGCCGCCGCCCCCGGGGACCGAACGGCTGTACCTGAAAGTCAAAGATCCCGAAACCGGCCAGCTGGTGGTGCGCGATACCTACTTTGTTTACCGGCGCACTTTGCTGACCGGCGACCTGCTCGCCGATGCCCGCGCCCTGCCGGATCAGAGCAACTTTGGCCAGTACTACGTGCTGATGCGCCTCAACAGCCGCGGCCGGCGCATTTTTGCCCGCATCACCGAAGAAAACGTGGGTAAAGCGCTGGCCATCATCCTCGACGGGGTGATTTTTTCTGCCCCGGTGATCCAGGAGCCGATTCCGGGAGGGGAGGCACGCATTACCGGCAGCTTTACTCCTGAAGAAGCTCGCGACTTGGCCATCATTCTGCGCGAAGGGGCTCTCCCTGCCCCGGTGCGCATCGTGGAAAACCGCACCGTGGGTCCCTCGCTAGGCAGCGACTCGATCGCTCAGGGGATGCGTGCCGTGCTGCTTGGCGGGGCCCTTGTCGTTTTGTTTATGCTCGTGTACTACCGCCTTTCCGGGCTGCTGGCCGACTGCGCCCTGGCCCTCAACTTGCTGATCATTATGGGCGTGCTTGCCCTGCCCAACCTCGGCGCCACCCTGACCCTTCCCGGCATTGCCGGCATTTTGCTCACCGTGGGTATGGCCGTGGACGCCAACGTGCTTATTTTCGAGCGCATTCGTGAGGAGCTGCGGCTGGGCAAAACGGTGCGCGCTGCGGTGGAGGCCGGTTTTCAGAAAGCCACCGCCACCATCCTGGATGCCAACGTCACCACCTTGATTGCCGCCGTGGTGCTCTTTCAGTTTGGGTCCGGGCCGGTGAAAGGCTTTGCTGTCACCCTGGCGATCGGCATTGCCGCCAGCATGTTCACGGCGATTTTCGTCAGCAAGACGATTTACGAAACGATCTTTAGCCTGCGGCGCGTGACGCGGCTCAGCATTTGACGCAGGCCCTAAGGCGAGAAGCTCCCATGTTCCAGCTCATTCCTCCCGATTGCCACATCGACTTTGTGGGCAAAATCAAGCTATGCGTTGCCCTCTCCCTGGCGGTGATCCTCGTAGGTCTGGGGTCGATTGTCCTGCACGGTGGGCTCAAGGCCGGCATCGATTTCAGCGGCGGCACCCTGGTACAGGTGCGCTTCGGTGAGCCGGTGGAACTGGGCCCGGTGCGCGCAGCCCTCGCCGAGCTGGGGCTGGGCAAAGGCATCGTGCAGCACTTTGGCGACCGGCGCGAAGTGCTCATCCGCGTGGCCCAGGTGGCAGGAGAGGACATCGGCACGCAGGTGCAGCAGGCCCTCAAGCGCCAGCTGCCGCAGCAGAGCGTCGAGGTGCGGCGCGTGGAAGTGGTCGGCCCGCAAGTGAGCGAAGAGCTGCGCCGGCAGGCGCTGTTTGCCATTTTCTATGCCATTCTCGGCATCGTCATTTACATTTCCGGGCGCTTCGAGGCCAAGTGGTTCGTGGCCATCGGCCTTGCCGTGGCGCTGTTTGTGGTCACTTACGCCATTACCCAGTGGTTCCCCGGCGTCTCCCCCACCGTGCTGATCGTCGTGGCCCTCGTCATCACCGTGCTCTTTAGTTTGGTTTTGCAGCTGCGCTACGCCCTGGCGGCTATTGTCGCCCTGTTTCACGACGTGCTGATTACCGTGGGCTTTTTTTCTCTCTTCGACCGCGAGTTTAACTTGCCCATTGTGGCCGCGCTGCTCACCATCATCGGTTACTCGCTCAACGACACGATCATCGTCTTTGACCGCATCCGCGAAAACCTACATAGCCAGCGCCGCGAGTCGTTTCCTGCCCTCGTCAACCTGAGCATCAACCAGACGCTCAGCCGCACCCTCCTCACCTCGGGCACCACACTCATCGTGGTGCTAGCCCTCTTTTTCCTGGGGGGCGAGGTGATCCACGACTTCGCTTTTGCCCTGCTGGTGGGCATCGTGGTGGGCACGTACTCGTCGATTTACATCGCCAGCCCGCTGCTCATTTACTGGCCCGAGCGTGCGCTGGGAGGTCCCGGAAGGCGCCTGGGCAAAGTCCTCTCTAGCAAGGCCTCGCGCTCGTCGCGCGCTTAGGGCTGAGAGGTGCCGCGCAAGGCCTGCAGGCGCAGGCGCAGCCCGTGCAGGCGGATAAAGCCCTCGGCGTCGCGCGGGTTGTAGACGCGGTCGGCTTCGAAGGTGGCGTATTCGGGGCGGTAGAGGGAGCGCGGCGCCTTGCGGCCGACCACCATGCAGTTGCCTTTGTAGAGCTTCAGCCGCACCGTGCCGGTCACCTCCTGCTGCGTGGCGTCGATGGCAGCTTGCAGCATGAGGCGCTCGGGTGCAAACCAGAAGCCGTTGTAGACGAGCTGGGCATACTTGGGCATCAGGCTGTCGCGCAGGAACATCACCTCGCGGTCGAGGGTGATCGACTCCAGGGCGCGGTGGGCCACGTGCAGCACCGTGCCGCCCGGGGTTTCGTAGACGCCGCGCGACTTCATGCCCACAAAGCGGTTCTCCACCATGTCGACGCGCCCGATGCCGTTGGCGCCTGCCAGGCGGTTGAGGGTCTCGAGCAACGCCACAGGGGCGTAAGGCGTGCCGTCGATGGCGGTGGGAACGCCAGCCTCAAAGCTGATCTCCACGTATGTGGGGCGGTCGGGGGCTTCTTCCGGCGCCACCGTCATCTGGAACATGTCGGCCGGCGGCTCCTGCCAGGGGTCTTCGAGGATGCCGCCTTCGTAGCTGGTGTGGAGCAGGTTGCGGTCGATACTGTAGGGCTTTTGCGGGGTGGTGGGCACCGGGATGCCGTGTTCGCGGGCGTAGTTCATCAAGTCGGCGCGGGCCCGCAGCGGCCATTCACGCCAGGGGGCAAGAACGCGCAGCTGCGGCGCCAGGGCCTGGAAGGTGAGCTCGAAGCGCACCTGGTCGTTGCCTTTGCCCGTCGCCCCGTGGGCCACCGTGTCGGCCCCCACCCGCTGGGCCACTTCGATCTGCTTCTGGGCAATGAGCGGGCGGGCCAGCGAAGTGCCCAGCAAATAACTGCCCTCGTAGACCGCCTGGGCGCGCAGCGCCGGAAAGACAAAGTCACGCACGAAAGCCTCCCGCAGGTCCTCAACCACCACCTGCTCGGCGCCGGTCTGGCGCGCCTTTTCGGCAATCGCTTGCAGGTCTTCCTCCTGGCCAACATCGGCCACGAAGGCCACCACCGGGCAGCGGTACGTCTGCCGCAGCCAGTGCAGGATCACCGAGGTATCCAGTCCGCCAGAATAGGCGAGCACGATTTTGCGCGGGGTGGAACTCACAGCGACATCCTTTCCGGAGCCAGGAGGAAAACGAGCAAGGCCTTCTGGGCGTGCAAGCGGTTTTCGGCTTCCTCAAAGACCAGGGAACGCGGCCCTTCGAGCACCTCCTCGGTAATTTCTTCGCCGCGGTGCGCCGGCAGGCAGTGCATCACCACCGCGTGGCTTGGCGCCGCCTCGAGCAGGGTGCGGTTGACCTGATAGGGGCGAAAGACCTGGCGCCGCACTTCGGCTTCGGCCTCCTGCCCCATGCTGGCCCACACGTCCGTGTAGACGGCATCGGCCCCCTTCACCCCTTGTACGGGATCGTCGACGATTTCCAGCACGGCGCCTGAGGTCGCAGCCAGCGCCTGCGCCTGGCGCCAGACCTCGGCCTGGGGCCGGTAAGCGGGCGGACAGGCCAGCGTCAGCCGCAGGCCCAAGGTGGCAGCGCCCAGCAGCCAGGAGTGGGCCACGTTGTTGCCGTCGCCCACGTAGGCCACGTGCAGGCCCGCCAGGCGGCCAAAGTGCTCGTAGAGCGTCTGCAGCGCTGCCAGGATCTGACACGGGTGCAGCAAGTCAGTGAGGGCGTTGATCACCGGCACCGTGGCGGCACGGGCCAGCGCCACCAGGTCGCTGTGGGCAAAGGTGCGCATGACAATGGCGCTGTAGTAGCGCGACAGCACCCGGCCGAGGTCTTTGAGGGGCTCACGGACGCCGAGCCCCACGTCCTGGTGGTGGAAGTAAGTGGTAAAGCCCCCCAGCTGGTGCATGCCCACTTCGAACGAGGCCCGCGTGCGCAGGGAGGGCTTCTGAAAGAGCAAGGCCAGCGTCTTGCCGCGCAGCAGCTCGGCCACTTCCCCACGCTGCTGGCGCCGCTTGAGCGCGCAAGCAAAATACACCAGCCGCTCCAGTTCCGCCGCCGTGACGTCGGTCAGCGACAGAAAGTCCCGCTTCACTCCTCACTCCTCTGCCAGCACGGCATCCAGCGTCGCCAACAGGCCGTCCACTTCCTGCTCGGTGATGATGAGCGGGGGGAGAAAGCGCAGCACGCGGTCGACGGTGCAGTTAATCAAGTACCCCCGCTCCAGGCACTTGCTTACCACGTGCGCACAGGGGCGATCGAGCTCGGCGGCCAGCATCAGCCCGCGCCCCCGCACGTCGACGATAAAGGGGTACTTGGCCTGCAGGCGCCGCAGCCCCGCCATAAAGTAAGCCCCCACCTGCCGCACGTGCGCCAGCAAGTCTTCTTCGGTAATCGTTTGGAGCACGGCGAGGGCGGCACTGCAGGCCACGGGGTTGCCGCCAAACGTCGAGCCATGCGTTCCCGGCCCTAGAGAAGCCGCCACGTGCGGCTTGGCCAGCATGACCCCAATGGGCAGGCCGCCGGCCAGGCCCTTAGCCAGGGTCATGATGTCGGGCACCACGCCACTGTGCTGGTAGCCAAAGAGGTAGCCGGTGTGGCCGATGCCAGTTTGAATCTCGTCGAAAATCAACAAGACATCGCGCTGATCGCACAGGTGGCGCAGGCCTTCGAGGTAGCCCTCGGGCGGCACCACGACGCCACCTTCGCCTTGAATGGGCTCGACCAGCACGGCGCAGGTGTGCTCGTTCATCG
Organism: Candidatus Tectimicrobiota bacterium; assembly: GCA_026005175.1. Classification (GTDB taxonomy): domain Bacteria; phylum Tectomicrobia; class Entotheonellia; order Entotheonellales; family Entotheonellaceae; genus BPKO01. The sequence continues at coordinate 829,270 of BPKO01000001.1, read as the reverse complement.
CCTGCTCCACCGCGGCCAAGTCGCCGTAGGGCACGTGGCGAAAGCCGGGCAGCAGCGGCTCGAAGCCATGCTGCACTTTGGTCTGCCCGGTGGCAGCCACCGTTCCCAGGGTGCGGCCGTGGAAGGAGTTGACCATGGCGATGACTTCAAAGCGCTCGGGGCCGTGGTGGTCGCGGCCGTACTTGCGGGCCAGCTTCAGCGCCGCCTCGTTGGCTTCGGCGCCGCTGTTGCAGAAAAAGGCCTGGCCTCCAAAGCTGTGCTCTGCCAGAAACGTCGCCACTTCGGTCTGCGGCAGCGTGTGGTAGAAGTTGGAAACGTGCAGCAGGGTTTCGGCTTGCTTGGTGATGGCCGCCACCACGCGCGGGTGGCAGTGGCCAAGCACGCACACCGCAATACCGCTCAAGAAATCCGTATACGCTTTGCCGTCGGCATCCCACAAGGTTGCCCCGCGCCCGCGGACAAACGCCACCGGAAACCGCCGGTAGGTGGGAATGAGGACGCGTTCGGCTTGGGCGACAAGCTCGGCGTTGGTCATGCCAGTTCTCCTGCGCGGGGGTTAGCGGACGATTTCCGTACCGATGCCGCGATCGGTAAACAGCTCCAGCAAGACGGCGTGGGGCACTCGGCCGTCGATGATGTGGGCTTTGGCCACGCCGTGGCGCAGCGCGTGCAGGCAGGCCTCCACTTTGGGCAGCATGCCACCGTCGAGCACCCCTTCGGCTTTCAGAGCCTCGAGGGCTGCCGTATTGAGGCTAGAGAGCAGCTTGCCATCGCGGTCGAGAATGCCAGGAACGTCGGTGAGGAAAAGGAGCTTTTCTGCCCGCAGCGCCGCGGCAATGTCGCCGGCCGCCGTATCGGCGTTGACGTTGTAGCTCTCGCCCTGTGTCCCCACCGCCGTGGGGGCAATAACCGGAATAAAGCCGTTGGCTTCCAGCACCTCGATGACGGTGCTGTTGACGGCGGTGATGTCGCCCACCTGCCCCAGGTCTACTGGCGTTGGCGGGGCATCCGGCGTCTCTTGCCGGTAGAGCCGCTTCTTGGTGGCCACCAGCAGGTTGGCATCCTTGCCGCTCAGCCCCACCGCCTGGCCGCCGTGCAAGTTGATGGTGGCCACGATTTCCTTGTTGAGCTTGCCGCCCAGGACCATCTCCACCACGTCCATGGTCGCCGCATCGGTAACGCGCAGGCCATCGACGAAGCGCGCCGTGAGCCCCATGCGCTTCATGGTCTCGCCGATCTGCGGCCCGCCGCCGTGCACCACGATAGGGTGCATGCCCACGTACTTGAGCAGCACGATGTCGCGGGCAAAGGCATGGCGCAGGGCGTCGTCGATCATGGCATGCCCGCCGTACTTGATGACCACCGTCTTGCCAAAAAACTGCCGAATGTACGGCAGCGCTTCGATGAGCACGTCGGCCCGCTGCGTGTAAGGGGTCAGGTCCATCGGGCGGTCTCCTTGCGGCGTTAGAGGATGTAGTGGCTGAGGTCTTCGCTCTGCACGATACCTTCGAGGCGCGTACGCACGTACTCGCGATCGATGACCACGCGCTGCGGGGCCACATCCGGCGCGGCGAAGGAGATCTCCTCCAGCAGCCGCTCCAGGATCGTATAGAGCCGGCGCGCCCCGATGTTTTCGGTCTGCTGGTTGACCCGCTCGGCAATGCTGGCCAGCTCGTCGACGGCGTCGTCGGTAAACACCAGCTCTACGCCCTCGGTGGCCAGCAGCGCCTCATACTGCTTGAGCAGCGCGTTTTGCGGCTCACGCAAAATGCGCACAAAATCCTCCTTGCCGAGCGGTTGCAGCTCGACGCGGATGGGAAAGCGTCCTTGCAGCTCGGGGATAAGATCCGAAGGCTTGGAGACGTGGAAGGCCCCGGCGGCGATGAAGAGGATGTGATCGGTGCGCACCATGCCGTACTTGGTGTTGACCGTACTTCCTTCCACGATGGGCAGGAGGTCGCGCTGCACCCCTTCGCGCGAAACGTCAGGGGCCGGCCGTGCGCTCGCGCCCGGCGATTTTGTCGATTTCGTCGAGGAAAATGATGCCCGACTGCTCCACGCGCCGGATGGCCTCGCGCACCACGCTGTCCATGTCGATGAGCTTCTGGGCCTCTTCCTGCAAGAGAAGTTGCAGCGCTTCGGGCACTTTGGCTTTGCGCCGCTTTTTGCGCGGCGGAAAGAAGTTACCCAGAAAGTCCTTGATGTTGATGTCCATTTCCTCCACCCCTGAACCCGAGATCACCTCGATCATGGGCAGGGTGCGGTCGGTCACTTCCAGCTCGACAAAGCGGTCGTCCAGCTTGCCCTCGTGCAGGTACTGGCGGAACTTCTCGCGCGTGCGCTGGTAGTGCTGCTGCCCGAGTTCGTCAAGCACCACTTGCTTGTCGGCTTGGGGGGGCGGAGGCAGCAGCAAGTCGAGCAGCCGCTCCTCGGCCAGGGCGGCGGCACGGCTTTTGACCCGCTCCATTTCCTCTTGCTGCACCATGTTCTTGGCCAGCTCGACCAAGTCGCGGATCATCGATTCGACGTCGCGCCCCACGTAGCCCACTTCGGTGAACTTGGTGGCTTCGACTTTGAGAAACGGCGAGCGTGCCAGCGCCGCCAGGCGGCGGGCGATTTCCGTTTTGCCCACCCCCGTGGGTCCGATCATCAGGATGTTTTTGGGGGCCACCTCGTCGCGCAGCTCCGGGGGCAGCTGCTGGCGGCGCCAGCGGTTGCGCAGGGCAATGGCTACTGCCCGCTTGGCCTCGTGCTGCCCGACGATGTACTTGTCGAGCTCCTGCACGATCTGGCTGGGCGTCAGGGCCTCCACGACGGCGGCTTCAGAGTTCTTCAATGCAGATGTGGTCATTGGTGTACACGCAGATCTCTGCGGCAATACGCATTGCCGCGGCCACGATTTCCCGCGCGCTCAGCTGTGTATGGCGCAACAAAGCACGGGCTGCGGCCAGCGCGTATGGCCCGCCCGAACCGATGCCAATGATGCCGTCGTCCGGCTCAATGATATCGCCGGTGCCAGAGAGAATCAATGCCGTTTCGCGATCGGCCACCGCCAGCAGCGCCTCGAGGCGGCGCAGGACGCGGTCGGAGCGCCAGTCCTTGGCCAGCTCCACCGCGGCACGCAGGAGGCTTCCCTGGCAGGCTTCGAGCTTCTGCTCGAAGCGGGCAAAGAGGGTAAAGGCGTCGGCGGCCGCTCCGGCAAAACCGGCCAGCACGCGCTGGTGGTAGACTTTGCGGACTTTTTTGGCCTGGTGCTTGACGATGGTGTTGTTGAGGCTCACCTGGCCGTCGCCGGCCATGGCCACGTGCGCTCCCTGGCGCACGCAGAGAATGGTGGTGCCGTAAATCATGACGTTTCCTCAAGGCGCGCCCGCGGGTGGGCGCGGTCGTAAACCGCAGTGAGGCGGTCCAAACTGACGTGGGTGTAGCGCTGCGTGGTAGAGAGGCGGCGGTGTCCCAAAAGCTCTTGGATGCCACGCAGGTCGGCACCGCTGTCGAGCAGGTGGGTGGCAAAGCTATGCCGCAGCATGTGGGGGCTGACGCTCTGGGACAGGCCAACGCGGCGGCAGGCACGCTGCAGCAGCAAGTGGACGCCGCGCGCGCTTAGCCGCCCGCCGCGGTGGTTGAGAAACAGCGCTGCCGTGTCCCGGATCTGCGGCCACTGCGCACGGGCTCCCAGGTAAGCGGCCAGCGTGCCGGCGGCCGTAGGGCCGAAAAAGGCCAGCCGCTCCTGCTTGCCCTTGCCGCGCACGCGCAGGGTACGCCCCGGCAAGTCGAGGTCCTGCATGTCGAGGCGAACCAGTTCTCCCACACGCAAGCCGGTGGCGTAAAGCAGCTCCAGGATGGCGCGATCGCGAACGTGCAGCGGCGTCTCCGGCCCCGGGGCATCGAGCAGGGCAAAGACCTGATCGATGGGCAGGGCCCGTGGCAGGGGGCGCCGCGTTGCAGGCAGCGGCAGCTGGCGCGCCGGGTTGTCTTGGGCGAGGCCGCGCCGGCAGAGGAAGTCAAAGAAGCTGCGCAGGGTTGCCAGCTTGCGCGCCAGGCTGGTATGGCTCACCCCGCGCGCGTACAAGTCGGCTAGGAAGGCCCGCAGTAAGGAAAGATCCAGGCAGGCCAAGGGCAGCGGCGGCGCGCCGGCCCCCGAGGTGCGCGCAAACGCCTCTAGCTGGGCCAGATCGGAGAGGTAGTTGCGCACCGTGTGCGGCGAGGCATGGCGCTCGGCCTCGAGATACGTGCGGAAAGCGGCCACCGCTGCCGGCAGCGTCAGGGCACCTGCGCCAGCCATCGTTCCAGATCTGCCAGGGCACGGGCCACCAGCGCGGCGCGTCGGGCTTTTTTGGCTTGCACCCGCGTGGTCAGCGGCGGCAAGAGGCCGAAGTGGATGTTCATGGGCTGAAAATTCGTCGTCTCGGCGGTCGCAATGTAGCGTACCAGTGCCCCATGCGCCGTCGTTGGCGGTGGCACCTGCAAGGGAAGCCCGCGGGCCAGGGCAGCGGCGTTGATGCCGGCCAGCAGCCCGGTGGCCGCAGACTCCACGTAGCCTTCGACGCCGGTAATCTGGCCAGCAAAGAAGAGGGTGGGGCGCTGGCGCGCCTGCAGCGTTGGCAGCAGCAAGCGGGGGGCGTTGAGGTACGTGTTGCGGTGCACGGCGCCAAAGCGCAGAAACTCTGCTGCCTCTAGCCCCGGGATCATGCGGAACACCCGTTGCTGTTCGCCGTACTTGAGCCGGGTCTGGAAGCCCACCATGTTGTAAGCGCTGTGCAGGCGGTCCTCAAGGCGCAGCTGCACCACCGCGTAAGGACGTGACCCGTCGGGCGCCCGCAGCCCCACCGGCTTGAGCGGGCCAAAGGCCAGGGTTTGCGGCCCGCGCCGCGCCATTTCCTCAATGGGTAGGCAGCCCTCGAAGAAGATTTCCTTCTCAAAGGGGTGCGGCACCACGCACTCGGCGCTCACCAGGGCCTCCCAAAAGCGTTCGTAGGTCTCGCGGTCAAGCGGGCAATTGAGGTAGTCGTCGCCCTCGCCGACGCCGTAGCGCGCCGCACGGAAGGTTTTGGTGTAGTCAATCGAGTCAGCGGCGATGATGGGGGAAAGGGCATCGTAAAAGTAAAGGTGTTCGGCACCCAGGGTGTGCTGGAGATGCGTGGCCAAGGCTCCCGAGGTGAGCGGGCCGGTAGCTACGATGGTAATGCCTTGCGCCGGCAGCGCAGTGACTTCCTCGCGCACCAGGGTGATGCGCGGGTGTTGGGCAATGATCGCAGTGAGGTATTGAGCAAACTGCTGGCGGTCGACGGCCAAGGCGCTGCCGGCAGGCACGCGGCTGGCGTCGGCAGCGCGTAGCACCAGGGAACCGAGGCGGCGCATTTCGGCTTTGAGCAGCCCGTGGGCCGAGGTGGGCGTATCCGCCTTGAGCGAGTTGCTGCACACCAGTTCGCCCAAAAGCCCGGTGCGGTGTGCTGGCGTCTGGCGTTGCGGGCGCATCTCGTAAAGGCAAACCGGCAGGCCGCGCTCAGCGATTTGGTAAGCCGCCTCCACTCCGGCCAGTCCGCCGCCGATGACAACAATGGGCGTGCTCACCATTTTCCTCCTTCGGGATGGGCGTGCGGGCCATCACGCAATCGAAGCCGCTTCGGCCGTTTCCCGATACGTGCAGCCTTTGGTGGCACATACCAGGGTGAGATGCTGGCCGCGGTTCGTTTTCTCAAGCAAGTATGGCGCTTGGCACTGAGGGCACGGCCGGGGCACCGGGCGCTGCCAGGTAGAGAAGGTGCACGCCGGGTAGTTGGTGCAGCCGTAAAACACGCGGCCGCGGCGCGTGCGCCGCGGCACGATATGGCCGCTACACCCTGGCTCCGGGCACGCCATGGCCACGGTGAGGGGGCCGGGTGGTCTTGCAGTCAGGATAGCCGGTGCAGGCCAGGAACTCCCCGTAGCGCCCGCGCTTGACGGTCATTGGCCGCCCGCAAGCCTCGCATGGCGGAGCAGGCTCCTCGGCAGGAGCAGCAGCCAGCTCCCGTGTTTGCTTGCACGCCGGGAACCCCGAGCAGGCCAGAAAGCGGCCAAAGCGCCCCCAGCGGATCACCATCGGCCGCCCGCACTGGTCACACACTTCTTCCGTTGTTTCCACTTCGCGCCGCACGTCCCGCATTTTCTCAGCGGCGCGCTGCAAATCGGCCGCAAAAGGCTCGTAGAAGTTCTTCAGCGTGGTTTGCCAGTCGGTTTGGCCTTCCTCGATGCGGTCCAGGGTGTCTTCCAGCTGGGCCGTGAACTGCACGTCGAAAATGTCGGGAAAGTGCTGCACCAGGAGGTCGTTCACCGTTTTGCCGAGCTCTGTAGGCACCAGGCGCCGCTCGCGCTCTTCCACGTAGTGGCGCTCGCGCAGGGTGCTGAGAATCACCGCATAGGTACTGGGACGCCCGATGCCGAGCTTTTCCAGCTCCCCCACCAGCGAGGCTTCGGTAAAGCGCGGCGGGGGTTGCGTAAAGTGCTGCTTGGGCTCCAGAGCCTGAAGCTGCACTTCCTGCCCGGCGGCAAGCGGCGGCAGGAGGCGGTTTTCCTCTGGGGTCTCGTCGCCTTCTGGCTCCGGGGCCGACTCCTCGTAAAGCACCGTAAAGCCGGCAAAGCGCACGGTACTCCCGGTGGCGCGCAGCCGGCAGTCGCCGGCGGCGATGTCGACGGTGGTGTGGTCGAGCACCGCCGAGGCCATCTGGCTGGCGACAAAGCGCTGCCAGATGAGGGTGTAGAGGGCGTGCTGCTCGGCACTCAGGTAGGGCTTCACTTGCTCCGGAGTACGGGTGACGGCGGTCGGCCGGATCGCCTCGTGCGCATCCTGGACCGCTTTGCCCTTCTTGGCCGCCCGCGGCCGGGCCGGCACATAGTCGCCACCAAAGTGATGCCGGATGTACGCCTGGGCCTCCTGCACCGCCTCGGCCGCCACCCGCGTGGAATCGGTGCGCATGTACGTGATGAGCCCCACTTCGCCTTCCTCGCCCACCGGAAGCCCTTCGTAGAGCTGCTGGGCCACCCGCATGGTGCGTTGGGCGGCAAAGCGCAGCCGGCGCCAGGCTTCTTGCTGCAGCGTGCTGGTGATAAAGGGCGGCGCGGGATGGCGCTGCCGCGTGGATTTTTTGACACTTGCCACCACATAGCGGGGCCCTGGCGTAGGGCCTCGACAAGGCGTTGGGCGTCGGCCTCGGTGGCAAGGTGGACTTTCTTGCCGCCCACGCTGTGCAGGCGAGCGCGGAAAGGAGTCCCGTCTGCGCTCAAGAGGGCGTCGATCGTCCAGTATTCCTGCGGCTGGAAGGCCTCTATGGCGCGCTCGCGCTCGCAGATAAGCCGCAACGCCACCGACTGCACGCGGCCGGCGCTGAGGCCACGCTGCACTTTTTTCCACAGCAAGGGGCTGATCTTGTACCCCACCAGGCGATCCAGCAGCCGCCGTGCCTGCTGCGCGGCCACTTTGTGCTCGTCGATGGGGCCGGGATGCTGCAGGGCTTCGGTGATGCCTTTTTTGGTAATTTCGTGCATGAGGATGCGGTAAATGCGGTCCCGCACCTCTGAGGGCAGCTCGCTGGCGATGTGCCAGGCAATGGCCTCGCCTTCGCGGTCTGGGTCTGGGGCGAGGAAGACGCGCTCGGCTTGCCGGGCGGCGGCGCGCAGCTCGCGCAGGATCTTCCCCTTGCCCTTAATCACCACATACTCGGGCGTAAACCCGTGAGCGATGTCGATGCCCAGGCGCCGCTCCGGCAGATCCTTCACGTGGCCCACCGAGGCCTTCACCGCGTAGTCCTGACCCAGGTACTTCTTGATGGTGCGGGCCTTGGCCGGCGACTCGACGATAATCAGCGACTTAGCCATGAGGAGGGCTTCCGCTCCTTACGCGCTTCAGGCGCGGGCAAAAAACTTTCCCGGTAGTTGGCGAACGAGACCGCGCAGCTCCAGTGTAACCAATATACTGGCTACCACGTGGGCTGGCAACTCGCTGGCGGCAATGAGCGTGTCGATGTGGGTCTCCTGGGGCGGCACCAAGGCGAGCACGTGGGCCTCCTCTGGGCTCAGCGCCGGTGGAGAAGCCGCCGCGGCGGGGGCCCCGCCGGCGCCGGCTGCCGCTGGGCGAGGGCCTGGCGCACTGCTTCGGGGAACTCGGCCAGGATGTCCTCGACGTCCTCGACGAGCTTGGCGCCGTGCTTGATAAGGCCGTGGGTGCCGCGGCTGCTCGGGGAATCGACCCGCCCGGGCACGGCAAACACCTCGCGGCCCTGCTCGAGGGCGTGCCGCGCCGTATGCAGGGAGCCACTGGTGGTGGTGGCCTCTACCACCAGGACGCCGAGAGACAGGCCGCTGATGAGGCGGTTGCGCCGCGGGAAGTTCCAGCGGTCAGGTTTGGTGTCGAGAGGGAATTCTGACAGCACGGCGCCCTGTTCGCTGATGGCGGTATAGAGCCGGCGGTTCTCCGGGGGGTAGACGACGTTGATGCCGCTGCCCAGCACGGCCAGGGTTCTGCCTCCGGCTTCCAGGGCGCTGGCATGGGCCAGGCTGTCGATGCCGCGTGCCATGCCACTGATCACCGTGAGGCCGCAGCGCACCAGCTCGGCACTCAGCCGCTGCGCTTGCAGCCGGCCGTAGGCGCTTGGCTTGCGCGTTCCCACCACCGCCACGGCCAACTCGTCTTCGGGCACCAGGGTGCCCCGCACGTAGAGCACCGGTGGGGGGTCAGGGATCCAGCGCAAGGGACGCGGGTAGCGCGCATCGACAAAGGGGATGACCTGCACCGGCTCGGTGGCCAGCCGCTGCATGTAGCGGGCAAAGGCCTGGCCGCGCTGCACGGCCTGCACGCGCGCTTGCAAGTCCGGAAGCGCGGCTTCCAGCGCGGCCAGCCCTTCGGTGAGGAGGCGCTCTGCCATACCGGGAAGCGCCAGCTGCCGGGCCCACTGGGTGGCCAGTGACGGCCACGTGGTGCAGGCCAGATGGAGCGCAATCCAGGCCTGGCACTGCTCGAGGCTCAGGGTTACCCATGCCACTGGCATCCTCTAGGGGCGCACGCCTTCGAGGATATAGCGGTCCGGGCCGTCGCCCCAAGCGCCAGGGGCCCCCGCGTGCGCGCGCGCTGCATGGCAGTACGGGCTTCTTCGGGCGTGTAGTCGCGCGGGGATGCGCAGCCGCTGCCGGGGATAGATGAGGTCGGGATCGACGATTTGGGTCTGGTTGGCCCGGTAAATCAGCGGCCACAGCAGCGGCTCGCGGTAAATAGCGGGCAGCGCCGCAATTCCCCACAGGGTATCGCCGCGCTGCACCGTGTAGTGTTCGGCCACGGCTTCCTTGGCGACGCGGGTCTCGGCCGGGGGAGGAGGCGGCAGCGGCATGTCAGAGGAGGGCGGTGGCGGGCGTTCTGTGGTGCCGGCTTCGGTAACGGCTTCGCTAGGCACGTAGACGACGCGGGCGCCAACGGCAAACTCCTGCACGCTTGCCGTGACCAGGGCCGTCGCCGTATGGGGGCGTACATCGACGAGGACGAGCTCGCCAACAGCCGGTGCCGGCAGGCGCACCGGCCGTCGCGTGCGGGGATGGCGGAGCCAGGTGTCGTGCGCCAGCACGCGCAGGCGGTCCCCACGCCGCAGGCCATGCTCGGCGCCGCGGTTCACGTAGACCACGTCCCCTTGTGCCAGAGCCGTCTTGCCGTCTGGTGCCGCGATCACCACGCCGCTGAGGCCTGTCGGCTCGCGGTGGCGCGCCGGCTGCGGCGGCAGGATGGGAGACGGTGGCAACACCTGGTCACCCAGCACGACGGCGTCAAACGCCTTGGTAATGACGGCCGTTGCCGTGGTGGCCTGTACCTGCGTCACGCGCGCTTCGCCCAGGAAGAGCACGAGCGTGCCCAGGATATGGCCCTGGGTGGGATGCCGCACCACCCCTGCCACGCGCACCACGCGCAGGGGTATGCCGACGAGCAGCCCCGCCCCTTCTCCCGCATCGAGGACGATCTCGTCACCGTCTGCCAGGCTCAAGTGACCAGATGGGGCATGAAAGATCGTGGCCAACGGGGCCACCGTTGGAACCACGACACCGGCCAGACCGACAGCCGCGTCCCTCTGGGCGGTTGAGGAGTCCGCGGCGGCCCGTGCCATGCCGCGGTTGTGGCTGAAGAAGGCACTCCACAGCAGCAGGACAAATAGCCACGGCAACCAGAAGCGCCGCATCGCTAGCCCCTCAGGATTAGAAACGAAAGCGCCGCATGCGCACGTTCATGAGCAACCCCAGCAACAGCAGGGTGGTCACCAGCGACGACCCCCCCATAGCTCACCAGGGGCAATGGTAAGCCAATGACCGGCAAAAGACCAATGGTCATGCCCACGTTGAGGAACACCTGGAGGGCCAGCAAGCTCACCACCCCAGTGGCGATGAGGGCGCCCAGACGATCGCGGGCGCGGGCGGCGGTGGTTAATCCGTGTACACACAGGAGGCAAAACAGCCCCAGGAGCACGCACACGCCGGCAAAGCCCCATTCCTCCCCCAAGACGGCAAAGATAAAATCCGTGTGCTTTTCCGGAAGGAAGTGCAGGTGGCTCTGGGTGCCGGCAAACCATCCCTTTCCCCACAGGCCTCCCGAGCCGATGGCAATTTTTGACTGCAGGCCGTGATACCCCACGCCTTGCAGGTCGGTGTTGGGATTGAGCATCGCCAGAAGGCGCTGGCGCTGATAGTGTTTCAGTCCCAGCCAGGCCACGGGCAGGGCTGCCAGTGCCAGTCCACTCAAGGCCAGCAGCGTCTGGCGCCGAATCCCCGCCATGACCACCATGATGCCAAGAATAGCGAACAGGAGCAGGGAAGTGCTCAGGTCAGGCTGTTTGGCAATGAGCAAAAAGGGCGGGACCACCAGGGCCAAGGGCACGAGCACCTCCCGCAAGGTGAGGCCATCGGCGCTTGCCTCACGCTCTTCGGTCAGATAGCGCGCCAGCACAAGGATCAATACCGGCTTGGCCAGCTCAGAGACTTGAAACCGCCAGGGACCCACCACCAGCCAGCGCTGGGCGCCATTGATCACCGGCCCGGTGAGGAGAACAGCCACCAGCCCGAGGAGAAGGACACCGTAAAGCACGTAGGCGTAGCGACAAAGGAGTTGGTAGTCACAGCACAAGACGGCCGCCAGGCCCATGAGCCCTATCCCCAACCACACCAGCTGCTTGACGAAAAGCGGGGCCACTCCTTTTACCTGGGTTGCGGTGGCGCTGTAGAGCAACAGGAGGCTCAGAGTGGTAATGAGCAGGATGAGAGCCAGGGTAAGCCAGTCAAAGTAAGCGAGGAGTCGCCGTTCCTCAGGCATCCTGTTTGCCTTACCGCACGGTATCCTGCCCGGTTTCGGAAAGCGTGACCAGCTCGGCGGCCACGGAATAGGGCTGGAGGTAGGCCTGAATCATGGCCGTGGCATACGAAGCGAAATGGGCGCCTCCCTTGCCGGCGTGCTCGATGAAGACGACGACCACGATGCGCGGGTCGTGATAGGGGGCAAAGGCGGCAAACCAGGCGTGATCCCGGTAACGCCGCGGCAGCTGCGCTTGCCTTTCCTGGTCGTTATGCCTGGGGAGCCGGATGACCTGGGCGGTTCCGGTCTTGCCGGCAATGCCAATTTGCTCGTGGCGCGCCGCCTTGCCCGTGCCTTTGGGGTCGTTGACGGCATCCCACAACCCCTCCTGCACGTGGGCCAGCGTCTCGGGGCGCAGGGGCAAGCGGCGCAGCACTTGCGGGGCCGTCGTCTGAACCACCGTGCCGTCCATGCGTTCTTGGCGCAGCACCACATAAGGCCGATACAGGGTGCCTCCATTGGCCACCGTGGCCAGCAAGGTGGCCACTTGCAGGGGCGTGGTGAGGGTATAGCCCTGGCCGATGGCCACGCTCAGCGTCTCGCCGCCGTACCAGGGTTCTCCGCGCACCTCTTGCTTCCAGCGCTTGGAGGGAATCAGGCCTGGCTTTTCCAAGGCCTCCGCAAAACCCGTCGGTTGTCCCCAAGCCAAGAGCCTGGGCGTACCGGGCCAGGCGATCGACGCCCAGCTGCTGGCCCAGGTGATAAAAGTAGACGTCGCACGACTGCGCCAAGGCCTGGCGTAGGGTAACATGCCCGTGTCCTCCTGGCTTCCAGTCGCGGTAAGTGCGCTGGCCGTAGGTGTAGAAGCCAGGGCAGTAGAGGGAGGTGTCAGGCGTGATCAGGCGCTCCTCCAGGGCGGCGATGGCGGCAACGATTTTGAAAATCGAGCCAGGGGGATACTGTCCTTGCAAGGCGCGGTTGTGGAGAGGGTGCTCGGGGTGATGGCGCAGGGCTTGCCACTCGCGTGCCGAGAGACGCCCGGCAAAGCGATTCGGATCAAACGCGGGGCTGCTGGCCAGGGCCAGGATCTGGCCACTGCGCGGATCGAGGGCCACGATGGCGCCCGTCTGCCCGGACAGCAGGTGCTCGGCCAGCTGCTGCAGGGGCAAGTCCAGGGAGAGGACGAGATTCGTACCCGGCTGTGGCGGGTACTCGGCGATGACCCGGGTTTCGCGCCCGAAAGCATCGACTTCCACCTGGCGTAACCCGTACTGGCCCCGCAGCACGGATTCGTAAGTCCGCTCAAGGCCATACTGTCCTACCAGGTCCCCGGGCTGGTATGGATAGGTGTGCCACTGGCGCAGCTGTTCTTCGCTGATTTCACCAAGGTAACCCAAGAGATGGGCGGCCAGGGGACCGTAGGGATAAAAGCGCAGCGGCTCCACTTCGAGGAGCAACCCTGGGTAGTCCATGCGGTGCTCGGCAAAGTATGCGACACGGTCACGCGGCAGATCCCGCTGCAAGGGAATCGGCCTGAAGCTCCCCGGCTGCGCCTGCGCTGCCAGCGCAGCCGGGTCAATCTCCAAGTTCAGCGCTTGCAGCTTGGGTAGGAGCTGTGACAGGGGCGGCAGGTCTTCCGGGATGGCCAGCAGCGTATAGGCAGCCCGGTTGTCGGCCAAGACGTGGCCGGTGCGGTCGAGGATTTTCCCCCGCAGGCTCTTCACGCGCAGGCTGCGCAGGCGGTTTCCTTCTGAGAGCCGCAAGTAATGGTCGCCGCGAACCACCTGCAGCTGCCAGGCCCGCGCCAGCAGTAAGCCAAAAGCGGTCAAGATGAGAAGCAGCAGCACCCGCAGGCGCTTGCAGAACGTGGCATCTGCAGCAGGTTTGGCTTGTTGTAAATAACGCATGCCCTACGTGACTACCCGTTCTGTCCCGTGTTTCGGGCTTATCCGCAAGGGCTGGGTCAGCAAGTGCAGTCCCTGGCAAACGAGCGGGGCGAGCAAGACGCTGAGCCCGAGCTGTTGCAGCAAGGCAGGCGCCAGCACCGCCAGCGACCAGAGCGGCACGTGCACCATGGCCATCAGGGCCAAGCGAGCGGCGGTGTCGGTGAGCAAGGCGGTGAGGGTGAGCAGCTCCTGGGCCACAAGGCTCTGCACGTGCACATGGCGGCGTAAGGACAGGATCACGAAAGCACTCAAGGTCTTGCTCAAGGCGTGCGTCCCGAGCAACTCACTCGACAACGCGTCTTGTCCCAAGCCGGCGCAAAATCCCACCACCAGGGCCTGTTGCTCGCCCCAGAACAGGCTGGCGTACACCACCACCAGCAGCAACAGATCCACACGCCAGCCTCCCCCTACCGAAAAGAGCAGCGGGCTTGTCTGCAACAATGCGGCACCGAGCATCACAAAGAGAAAAAAAAGAAAGCTCGACATTAGGGCACCAGCACCAGCACTTCTTCCAGCTTGGCCAAATTCACGGCAGGCTGGATTTCGACTTCATGAAAAAGCTGATAAGGAGTGCGCCGCACGGCCACGACCGTACCAATAAGCAATCCTTTGGGATAGACTTGCCCCAGACCAGAGGAAATCACCGCGTCGCCCACACGGAGGTCCTCGTTTACATCGACATAGCGCAGCTCGCACCGCTGGGGGGACTTGCCCACCACGATACCCCGGGCGCGGGTGCGCTGGACCAGGGCATCGACCGCGCTGCGGCGGTCCGTCACCAGCAGCACCGAGGCGTGGGAAGGGGCCACCTCGACCGTGCGTCCCACCAGCCCGGCAGGGGTAATCACGGCCAGATCCTTGCGCACCCCGTGGCGGCTGCCGCGATTGATGATGACCGCTTCGGCCCACGGACTGGGATCGATTCCCACCACTTCGGCGGCCAGAGCACGCGGCCACATCTCGGTGCGCAGCGCCAGCAGGGCACGCAGGCGCTGCTGCTGGAAATACGCCTCGCGGTACTGGTGCACCTGGGCTTGTAGCTCGGCCACTTGTCGGCGCAGCCGCAGGTTCTCGTTACGTACGCCGATGAGGTCGACGTAGCCTTGCCAGACGTTCTCAACGCTTCGCCAGGCCGCCACGATGGCCTGCTGGAAGGGCATCACCGCCGCCACCAACCAGGTCTCAAGCACCGCCACGGGCTGCGCCATGCGGGCTTTCATCGTGATCAAGAGTAAGGACAAGACGAGGAAGCAAAGCAAGAGGGTCAGCGTCTTCCAGCGATCGGTAAGGGCGCGCATGCGTGCCACGGTTTGACCTGCGTTAGATCGATACCTTGCGCAACAAGTCCAGCTCGTCGAGCAAATGCCCGGCGCCAAGCACCACGGCCGACAGGGGATCCTCGGCAATGGTTACCGGCAGGGCCCGTCTCCTCGCGCAACAGCACGTCGAGCCCGCGCAGGAGCGCCCCGCCGCCGGCCAGCACGATCCCCTTGTCCACAATATCGGCGGCCAACTCTGGAGGTGTCCGCTCGAGGGCAATCTTCACCGTCTCGACGATGTTGCCCACCGGTTCGGCCAAGGCATCGCGGATCTCGGCATCGTTAATGAGCAGCGTCTTGGGAATTCCCGCCACCAAGTCGCGACCCTTGACCTCCATGGTGAGTTTTTCGCGCAGCGGGACCGCCGAACCAATGTTGATCTTGATGCTCTCTGCGGTACGCTCGCCAATGAGCAAGTTGTACTTGCGCTTGATGTAGTTGACGATCGTTTCATCCATGACGTCACCGCCGATGCGCATCGAGCGGCTGTACACAATACCGGAAAGGGAGATAACCGCCACTTCGGTGGTCCCGCCCCCGATGTCGACGATCATGTTTCCCGAGGGTTCTTGGATGGGCAACCCCACCCCAATAGCAGCGGCCATTGGCTCCTCGATGAGATACACCTCGCGCGCGCCGGCCAGCTCGGCCGAATCGCGCACGGCGCGCTTTTCCACTTGCGTGATGCCGGAAGGCACGCCGATAATGATGCGTGGCCGCACCAGCTTGCGCCGGTTGTGGACTTTGGTGATGAAGTACTTCAGCATCGCCTCGGTCACTTCGAAGTTGGCAATCACCCCGTCTTTCATGGGGCGGATAGGAATGATGCTGCCCGGGGTGCGACCCAGCATCCGCTTGGCCTCTGTGCCCACCGCCAGCACGTGCTTCGAGTCACGGTGGACGGCCACCACCGAGGGCTCCCGCAGGACGATCCCTTTGCCGGCCACGTACACTAGGGTGTTGGCCGTTCCCAGGTCAATGGCCAAGTCGCTGGAAAACATGCCGTATAGGGAATTGAACACCACGATCCGCCCCTCCCTCCAGAGCGCCGCCGTCTCTGGCACCAACTATAGCGGGAACGCATACGCTTGACAACGAGAATCCCAAGCTGCCCTCACCGCGCAGCCGACGATGCGGTACAATTTCCGTGTCACCGTTTACCGTCGCAGGAGGGACAGGGGCTATGTTACAGCAGATGCGCCGCGCGCAGAGCTGGATGATCAAAGGCGTTCTGTGGGCCGTCGTGCTGGCTTTTATCGTGACCATCTTCTACGCCTGGGGCGTTCGTTCGAGCCCCACACCAACCTCGTCCGAAGTGGCGACGGTTCTGGGATCTCGCATCGGCATCCAGGAGTTCCAACGTGAGCGCGAACGCCTGCTGCGCCTGTACCGGGCCCTGCTTGGGGGGCAAGAAGACCTGGAAGCCCGATTTAATTTCCGCGAAATGGCCTTGCAGCAGCTTGCCACCCGCCTCTTGGTCCAGCGCCTGGCCGAGCAAGAAGGGATTCAGGTAAGCGAGCAGGAACTCTACGACCACATCGCCGCCATGCCGGCCTTCCAGACCGAAGGGCGCTTCGACCCCGCCCGCTACCAGGCCGTCTTGCGCAGTCAGGTGCCGCCTGTCTCTCCGCGACAGTTTGAAGAAGAGCAACGCCAGTTCCTCCTGCAACAAAAGCTCTTCCAGCTGCTCGAGGCCGCCGCTCAGGTGAGCGACGCCGACATTGAGGAAGCCTATCGCCGCGACCACGAACGCCTCACCGTGCGCTACGTGACGCTGGTACCGAGCCTGTTTGCTGAGCAAGTAGAGGTGAGCGAGGCCGACGTGCAGGCATACTACGAAGCGCACCGCGAGCGTTACCGCCTCCCCGAGCAGCGGCGTATCCGTTACATGGTGCTGGCACCAGAGCGCTTTACTGCCCAGGTGCAGGTGTCACCCCGGGACATCGAGGACTACTACGCCCTGCACCAGGAGGCGTTTCGCCAGCCCGAACGGGTTCACGCCCGCCACATCCTGCTGCGTCTGCCGCCAGACGCCTCAGCAGAGCAGGAAGCCGAAGTGCGGGCACGGGCGGAAAAAATTCTGGCCCAGCTGCGCGCCGGTGCCGACTTTGCCGAGCTGGCCCGCAAGTACTCCGAAGACCCGGCAACGGCCGACAAGGGAGGGGACTTGGGAACGTTTGCGCGCGGCGAGATGGTGCAGGCCTTTGAAGAAGCCGCTTTCTCCTTACCCGTGGGGGCGATCAGCGACTTGGTGCGCACCCCCTACGGCTTTCACATCCTGCGCGTGGAGGCACGGCACCCCGGGGGCCTCAAGCCGCTCGATGCGGTACGCGCCGAGGTAGAACAGCGGGTGCGTCAGGAAAAGGCCCAAGAAGCCGTAGAGGCGCTGGCTGATGAGCTGCTGGCACACCTTGAAGTGGCGCCCGCTCAGTTTACTGCCGTGGCAGAGCAGCACAACTTGCCGGTCACCACCACCCCCTTTGTGCCTGCAACCGGACGCCTTGCCGACGTTAAGGCGCCAGACCTGGTGCGCCGGGCCTTTGCCCTCGAGGGAGAAGCGGTCGATGCCGTGGCCGGCAGCGACGGCACGTACTATCTCTTCCAGGTGGTGGAACGCCGACCTGCCACGGTTCCTCCCTTGGCCGACCTCCAGGAGCAGGTGCGCGCCGACGTGCAGCAGCAGCGCGCGACCGAGCTGGCCCGCCAGACGGCCGAGGCGTGGGCGGAAAAAGTGCGGGCCGGGACGGCGCTATCGGAGCTGGCCGCTTCGCTGCAGCTGCGCGTGGTCGAGAGCGAGCCCTTTACCCGCCTCGATCCCATCCCCGAACTCGGGGAAAACCCCGCCTTTCGCCGCGTGGCCTTTGGCTTGCAGCCGGGCGAGGTGGGGGTGGCCCATGACGGCTCACGGACCTTCGTCATCGAAGTCGTGGCGCGGCAGCCCGCCGACATGGCGGCGTTGGCGCAGCAGCGCGAGGCATACCGCACCCGTCTGCTTGCCGCCGCGCGCCAGCGGCTGCGCCAGGCCTTTGAGGCCTTCTTGCAGGCGCAGTACCGCACCCTCAGGGAGCAAGGCGAGATCGTCGTCAACCCGCAGTATGTCTTTTAATCCAGCGTTCGGGTTGCGCCGCCGCCTCCCTTGCCAACCGCCGGCGGTATTCATTATGATGAACCACACTATGCCTTGTTCTGTGTCTTGCATAAGGAGGAGCACAACGATGGCGGTGTTGGTGCGAATTCCCACGCCCTTGCAAAAGTTCACCAAGAATCAAAGCGAGGTCCACGCTGAGGGACGCACCGTTGAGGAAGTCATTGCCGATCTCGAGCGCCACTTCCCCGGCATTCGCGAACGGCTGTGCGACGAGCGCGGGGGGATTCGCAAGTTCATCAACCTCTACCTCAACGACGAAGATATCCGCTTTCTCAATGGCGAACAGACCCCCCTCAAAGACGGCGACGAACTCGCCATCATCCCGGCTATTGCCGGTGGCGGCTCGCCCTTGGCGTAGCGTCCTGAGCGCGTAACGATGGCGGCTACCGACCCCCTGGCCGCGTTGCGTGCTGCCTGCCTTGCCGCGCAGCGTGACTTCGCCCGTGCTGCCCTTGACCTGGCGGCGGGGGAGAGCCGCAGCGCGGAAGTGCTTCGGCATTATGCGGGGGTCTGTTCGCCGCAGACCCTGGCCGTGCTAGAGGAGGCCATGCACACCGCCTCCTCTGAGCGGCAGCGCGAGTTGCGCTGCCTGCGGGCCTGGGTCTTGGAAACCGGCCTGCGTGCGGCATTGCTTCCCCACCAGGAGGCCCTGCGGGAGCAGCAGCGCGCGCTGTACTGCGAGGTCGATGAGGAGCCGCTGTCGCTGCCTGCCGCTTTTGCCGCTATGGCGGGCGAGTCACGCCGCGAGCGGCGCGCCGCGATTGAAGCGGCTCTGGTAGAACGTCTCGACACCTTGGCGGCGCCCGTTGCCGAGGCGTTTGCCGCCCTCCAAGGCTATGCCCGCCAGCACGGCTTTGCTACCCCGGCGGCGCTGTGGGCGGCCATTTTGCCCGTCGATCCCGCGGCGCTGCCCGACGTGCTGTCCCAGACCCTCAAAGACACCGAGGACGTCTACCTCGACTTGCTGGCCTGGGCGGTGAGGCGGCGGCTGGGCGTGCCCCTTGGCCAGCTCAGGCGGCATGACGTGCTGGCCCTCTTTTCCTTTGCCGAATACCACCATTATTATCAGCCAGGCAGCGTGCTGCCGGCGCTGCAAGCCAGCCTACGGGCGATGGGGATTGACCCCGCCGCGGCCGGACGTCTGCACTGGCAGTTCCAGCGCGAACAGCCTGGTCCCGCACTGGCTGCCGCGCCGGCCGTGCCTCAGGAAGTCGTGCTTGTCTGTGGCCAGGCCGGGGGCGTAAAGGGCGCCGAGCGGGCGGCCGCGGCGTGCGGTCGGGCTTTGCTCTGGGCTTATACTTCAGAAGAGGTGCCGGAACTGCTGCGCGTGTTGGGCGATGCCGCCGTGGTAGAGGGCAGCGCCGTGTGGCTTGCCAATACCGTCGCCCACCCCGGGTGGCTGCGAGCGTACCTGGGCGTCCGTGTCGACGGCAGCTATGAGGCCTGGCGACAGCTCGACACCCTCTATCGCCTGCGGCGCGAAATCGCTCGCTTGCTGTTTGCGCACCATCTGGCTACCCAGGACACGCTACAGGAGGCCGCCGACATTTACCGGGACTTGTTGATGGAGGCGTGCCGCGTGGCGTATGCCGGAGCGTACTACGTCCTGGACTGGGACTGGGCTTACACGACGCTCACCGCCCTTCGCGCCCGTATCCTGGCGCGTGCCCTGGAGACCGCTCTACGCCAGCAGTGCGGCGACGACTGGTATCGCAATCCCGACAGCGGCGCGCTGCTGCGGGAGTTTTGGGGCAAGGCGCTGGCAGAGAGCGCCGAAACCCTGAGCCAAGACCTCACGGGGACTGCCTGGGACGCCCTCACCTTGGCGCGCAGCCTCCTCGCAGAGGGGCGGTGAAGCGCTTGACACTCTCCGACAGGTGTGCTATATAGAGAGCACCTAAGGCTTTATAGGCTAACGGAAGGCTCACCGGCATGGGTCGCACAGTTGGCTTGCCAGGCAAAGGAGAGGAGGCGCGCTGGCGCCGCTCCTACTTTTATTATGCCCTGGCAGCGGCCCTCTGCCTGGTGAGGTGAGCCTCCCGGTTTCTCCCTCGTTCGGGCCCTGGGTCGCTACCGCGACCCAGGGCCTTTTTTTATTTAAGGAGGCAAGGCGATGATTGTGGTCATGAAAGCAGGGGCGGAAGCCGAGAAGTGCGAGGCGGTGATGCGCGAAATCGCGCGTCTGGGCTACAAACCCCACCCCATCGTGGGCGTCGAACGGACCGTCATTGCCGCCGTGGGAGATGAGCGGGGCAAAGCCGCCTTGCAGGCCCTTGAGGGGTTGCCGGGGGTGGAAAAAGTGGTGCCCATCCTCAAACCCTACAAGCTGGCCAGTCGGCTCGAGCACCGCGAGCGCACGGTGATCACCGTGCAAGGGGTGGCCATCGGCGGCCCAGAAGTCGTGGTGATGGCAGGCCCCTGCACCGTAGAGAGCTACGAACAGGTGTACGAAACCGCCGTCGCCGTCAAGGCAGCCGGCGCCCGCATTCTGCGCGGTGGCGCGTTCAAGCCGCGCACCTCTCCCTACAGCTTCCAGGGCCTCGAAGAAGTGGGCCTGCGCATTTTACAGCAAGTGGGCAAAGAACTTGGGCTGCCCATCGTCACCGAGTGCATGAATCCCGAAGACGCCGAACTGGTCGCCGCTTACGCGGATATCATCCAGATCGGGGCCCGCAACGTACAGAATTTCAGCCTTCTCAAGCGCGTCGGGCGGCTCGACGTGCCGGTGTTGCTCAAGCGTGGCATGAGCACGACGATCGAAGAGCTGTTGTTGTCGGCCGAGTACATCCTCTCGGCCGGAAATCCGCGCGTCATCCTGTGCGAGCGCGGCATTCGCACCTTTGAAAAAGCCACGCGCAACACCCTTGATCTCAGTGCCGTGCCGGTCTTGCACGCCGAGACCCACTTGCCGGTGATCGTCGACCCGAGCCACGCCACCGGCCACTGGCAGTACGTGACCCCCATGGCCAAGGCGGCCATTGCGGCAGGGGCCGACGGCCTGCTGGTGGAAGTCCATCCCCACCCAGCGCAGGCTCTCTGTGATGGGCCGCAGTCGCTGAAGCCGGCAACGTTTTGCGCCATGATGCGCGAGCTGGCACCGGTCGCCCGCGCCGTTGGCCGGCAACTGTAGCCCTTTGTGGTAAAAGAATTGACAGGGTAACGCCGCCTTTGCTATATACAAGCAACATGTGCGTGCCTCAGTGGAGCAGCGTGGCGCCATGGGCGGGGGGAAAGGAAGCACACGCCCCGGGGACAAGCGTTGGCGGCGGCTGTGGCCGGCGGCCCTCATGCTTTGGCTGGCTGCGGCAGGCAGTGGATGTGCCCCCCCGCCGCAGGTCCACCTGCGCGCCGAAGACCACTACCGGCTGGCACAGGCGTACTTGGGCCGGGCATCGTATCGCCTCGCCGAACAGGAAATCCGTCAGGCGCTCGAGCTCCTACCGCAAGAGCCGCGCTACTTCGAGCTGCTGGCCCTGATTTATCAAGCCCAGGGGCGCCTTGCCCTGGCCGAAGCCGCCTACCGCGCGGCTCTCCAGCAGCCCAAGGTGCCGCCTTCTGTGCTGGTCAACTACAGTACTGTCCTGCTGCTGCAGGGTCGGCCCGATGAGGCGATTGCCTTGGCGCAGCGGGCCTTAAAGGACCCTGGCTACGCCAAGCCAGCGGTGGCGCATACCAACATTGGCCTGGCCTACTTGCAAAAAGACGCGCCATATCAGGCCCTCGAACACTTGCGGGTCGCCCTGGAGTACCAGCCCGAGCTTCCCGAAGCGCACCACAATTTGGGCTTGGTTTACAAGCGGCTGGAACGGCACGAAGAGGCGATTGCGGCGTTTCGCCAGGCGCTGCGCTTGCGCCCGGCGTATGTCGAGGCATATGTTGGGCTGGCCGGAAGCTTGCTGGCTCTAGGGCAGGCGGAGGCGGCACGCCAGGCCTTTGAGCGTGTACTTGCCCTTGCGCCCGAAAGCGAGATGGCAATGCGGGTTCGCAAGCAGTTGCAGTCCCTGACCCCTTGAGCAGGAGCGTGCTATGGCAGCCGAGTCCGGCTCTCTTGGCGAGTTTTTGCGCGCGGAGCGGGAGCGGCGGCAGATCTCTTTGCAGGAGATCTCGGCCGTGACCAAGATCCAGCGCAAATTCCTCGAAGCCCTTGAGCAGGACCGCTACGACGACTTGCCGCCCACGCCCTTTGTGCTTGGCTTCTTGCGTGCCTACGCTCAGTGTCTGGCGCTGGATCCCGATGCGGTGGTTGCTGCCTACCACGCCCGCCACCGGCCTCCGGAGGAAGCCCAGGGGACGGTTGTGCCCAGGGCAGGCGGCGGGATAAGCAGAAAGATGCGCCTCCTGGGGCTGGCAGCGTTGCTCGGAGCGCTTGCCTTGCTGGCCGGCCTCGTACTGCGCAGTGGACGGCAAGCACCGCCCACAGAGCCGACAGCGGCGTCGACTGCGGCTATGCCAGGGTCAACGCCTTCGCCGCTGCCGGCAGAGTCCCCTGCCCCGCCGCTTCCCGTGGCGGCACCTCCGCAGACGCCAACCGAAGCAGGAGAGCCACCGCCGGCGCTGCCCGCAAACGGCACCGCACAGCATACCCCAGCGGCCACAGAAGCGCCGGCGCCGCCGCCCCCGCCCCCCACGCCACTGGTCCTGCACGTGCGCGCCTTGGAAGATACCTGGTTGCGCGTCGAAATTGACGGCGAAAAGCGCCACGCGTTGCTGCTGACCGCCGGCAAGGACATCCGGTGGGAAGCGACCGAGCGCTTCGTGCTGACGGTCGGCAACGTGCAGGGAACGCGCCTGAGCCTCAACGGCCAAGACATTCCCTTGCCACAGACGCGCAGCAACGTGGTGCGCAATTTCCTCCTCACTCGCGAACTGCTCAACTGACGGGATGTCTGCACCGCGGCTTTCTGTGCCCCTTTCGGGGACTACTCGCCTCTACGGCCTCATGGGCTACCCGCTTGGCCATTCTCTGTCACCCTTTATGCACACCCTGGCCTTTCACCACCACGGTCTTGACAGCCTCTACGTGCCGTTTCCCGTTCCGCCCACCCGCCTGCCCGAGGCGGTGCGGGGTGCCGTGGCGCTTGGCGTCCAGGGCTTCAACGTGACGATCCCGCACAAAGAAGCCATCTTGCCTCTTCTGGATGAGCTGGCTCCGGAAGCCGAGCTAATGGGGGCGGTCAACACCGTGTGCGTGGTCGACGGGCGCACCCGTGGCCACAACACCGACGGCCAAGGGTTTTTACAGCCCCTGCAGGCCCTTTCGCTGAGGGTGAGCGAGCTGCCGGCGCTGGTGCTGGGGGCCGGCGGCGCGGCGCGGGCTGTGGCGGTGGCCTTGCTGCAAGCAGGTTGTCCGGCCTTAACCCTTGCCAACCGCACTTACGAGCGGGGCGAGCGCCTGGCTGTGGCGCTGCAACAGCGCTTTCCGCACGCCCAAGTGCGGGCTGTTCCCCTCACAAGGGCGGCCGACAGCGCCGCAGAGTGCCGGCTGATCGTCAATGCCACCGCCGTCGGGCTCGCCTCTGGGCAAGCGGAGCTGCTGCCAGCAGCGTGCCTGCGCGCCGAGCACATCGTCTACGATCTGGTCTATCGGCCCTTGTATACGGCCTTGCTGCAGACGGCACGCCGCCACGAGGCCACCGTCATCCCCGGCATTGAGATGCTCCTCGGCCAAGGCGCCGTGGCTTTTCAGCTGTGGACGGGCTTGCCGTTCCCCATGGATCTGGTGCGGCAAAAGGTTTATGCTTTACTCACCAGCAGCCAGTCCGCACAGAGCGGCCAATAAAGTCCGGGGTCGAAGGTGCCGATAACGCGGGCAGGAGGGATGCCGATGCCCGTCTTTAAGTACACCGGTAAGACACGCACCGGCCAGATACAAAAGGGAGAAATCGAGGCCAACGACCGCCAGACGGCTATCGCCCTGTTGCGCCAGCGCCAGATTCTGGTCACTTCCATCCGCCCCAAAGCAAAAGATATCGAGATTCGCATTCCGGGCCTGAGCGGCAAGGTCAAAGAAAAGGACCTCGTGGTCTTCACCCGGCAGCTGGCGACCATGATCGACGCTGGCTTGCCGCTGGTGCAGTGCCTCGATATTCTCCAGCGACAGGCCACCAATAAGGAATTTTCCAACGTCATTGCCAAAGTGAAGACGGATGTTGAGGCCGGTGAGACTTTTTCCGATGCCCTGCGCAAGCACCCGAAAGTCTTTAGCGAGTTCTATACCAACATGGTCGAGGCAGGAGAAACGGGTGGGGTACTCGACACCATCCTCGCTCGGCTATCGACTTACTTGGAAAAAGCCAAAGCCCTCAAAGGCAAAGTAAAAGGGGCTCTGGTCTATCCGGCAGCGGTCATCGGCATTGCGGTGATCGTGATCATTTTCTTGATGATTTACGTCATTCCGGTGTTTGCCGAGATGTTTGCCGACTTTGGGGCCTCACTGCCAGCCCTGACGGTTTTGGTCATGCGCATGAGCGATCTGACCCGAGCCTACATTGTCTATGCCGTTCCCGCCGTGATCCTGCTGATTTTTCTCTTCAAGCGCTTTTACCGCACGGCCAAGGGCCAGCGACTGGTCGATGGGCTGTTGTTGCAGCTGCCGGTATTTGGTCCTCTGCTCCAGAAAGTGGCGGTGGCCAAGTTCGCCCGCACCCTGGGGACGCTGGTCAGCAGTGGCGTGCCCATTATTGACAGCCTGCAGATCACGGCGCGCACGGCGGGGAACAAAGTCGTCGAGGAAGCGGTTTTGGCCACCATCAGCAGCATCAAGGAAGGGCAAACCATTGCCGAGCCCCTCGGCCGCCAAGGGGTCTTTCCACCGATGGTGACGCAGATGATCGAAGTTGGAGAAAACGCCGGCGCTCTCGACATGATGCTGCACAAAGTGGCCGATTTTTACGAAGACGAAGTGGATACGGCGGTGGAGGCGCTCACGTCTCTGCTAGAGCCCGCCCTGATGGTGTTTCTGGGCACCACCATCGGCTTTATGGTGGTGGCCATGTACTTGCCCATTTTCAAGCTTGCCGGTGCGGTCGAAGGTGGCTAAGGCCCCTGCCGCAATGCTGCCCTCCCTCTTGGCCCCTTATCCCGATCCTAGCCGCCGGCCCCTGGCTCACGCTGCAAGGCGTGACCGCGGGGGCCAAAGGCTATGTGCTGGCGCGCCTGTTCTGCACGTACCGCAGGCCGTTTCTTGTCGTTACCCCCGATGCCCGCCAGCGCGACTTGCTCTACGACGACCTCGCGTGCTTTTTATCTCAAATGTCTCCGACGTCTGAGGGAACCGGCCCGCTGGGTAAGTATGCCCCGCCGGTGGCCACGCCGGCGGCTGCGGAGCTCGAACGGCAACGCCTAGAGGCGACTTACGTGCCGCTGTGGCGCCTGTGGCAGCAGGAGGCGGTGGTGGTGGTAACGGATGCCGCTTCACTCCAGTACCCGGTGTTCCCCCCTGCCGCGATCGCGCAGCGGCTGCTGAGCGTGCGGGTGGGAACCGTGATGTCGCCACAGCGGCTGGCGGTAGCCCTGGTGGAGCGCGGCTACCGCCGCGTGTCGCTGGTCGAGGGCGTTGGGGAGTTCGCCTTGCGGGGCAGTATCCTTGACGTGTTTCCCCCTACCCAGCGCCATCCGCTGCGCCTGGAGTTCTTTGGCGACGAAATCGAGACCATCCGGACGTTTCTGGTCGACTCGCAGACGTCGGTGGCGGCCCTGCAGCAGGCGGTTCTCGTGCCCCTGCATCCCCTGGCGCCGGAGCAAGTGAGTGCGGCAAGTAGCGCGGCGCGCCTGCGAGCACACCTGTTGGCCCACGGGTGGCCGGAAGCCACGGCCAACGCAGCGCTCGAGCACTGGCAGCACCAGTCTCCCTGCGCCTGGCCCTGGGGACTGGAGCTCTTTTTTTGCGACATGCCCATCTCTCCCCTCAGCTACCTTCCCAACTCAGGGATCCTGTGCTGCGTTGACGCTGAAGACCTGGCCCTGGTGCTGCAACAGCCACCAGCAGCGCCTTTGGTCATCGGCGAGACCCAGCTGCCGCGTCCCGCCGCCCATCTCATTTCCCCGCCGGCGCTGTTGGCCCAGCTGCAGCAGCGTGCCGATGTGCTCTTGCGGCAGTACGCGCCGGCCTCTCCTGCGGCGTCGTTGCTGTCCCTGCACTTGCGCGGGGTGCCACAGTTCTTCGGGCAGCTCGAGCGCTTCGTAACGCAGCTGCGGCGGTGGCAAGCCGAGGGCTACCGCGTCCTCATCCTGTGTCGCTTTCCCTTAGAAGTGCAGCGCATGCACGAGTTTTTGGCCACTTACGAGCTGGGCAGCCGGGTTCTGGAGGCAAGCCAGGCGGTGCTGGAGGAAACGACATGGCCACCGGGGACCCTGTTGCTGGCGGTCGGTGACCTGAGCCAGGGCTTTGTGTTTCCTGAGCTAAAGCTGGTGGTGCTGCGACAGGTGGACATTTTCGGGGAAAAGAAGCGCCCTGCCCCGCCACCCCGCCTGCCGCGCCGCCCGCTGGACCTGAGCCAGCTCGAGCGCGGCGAGCGCGTAGTGCACGTCGACTACGGCATTGGGATCTACCGCGGCATGACCCGCCTCAAGGTGGGAGACGACGACGGCGATTTCATGGAGATCGAATACGCCGAGGGGGCCAAGCTCTACGTCCCGGCCTACCGCCTCAACCTGGTTCAGAAGTATATCGGTCACGATGGCGCGCAGGTGCCTCTCGACCGCCTGGGCGGCGCCAGTTGGGGCCCGCACCAAAGCACGGGTGCGGGCTTCGCTGCTGGCCATGGCCGAAGAGCTCGTCAAAGTGCACGCCGCCCGCCAGACACGGCCAGGCTACAGCTTCTCGCCGGCCACCGCCCTGCACCGCGAGTTCGAAAGCCAGTTCGAGTACGCCGAAACCGAAGACCAGCTGCGCGCCATCCAGGACGTGATGGCCGACATGGAGCGTCCCCGGCCCATGGAGCGCATGGTATGTGGTGACGTGGGGTACGGCAAAACCGAAGTGGCCATGCGGGCTGCCTTCAAAGCCGTTTATGACGGCAAGCAAGTGGCGGTGCTCGTGCCCACCACCGTGCTGGCACAGCAGCACTACGAAACGTTCCAGCGCCGCTTTGCCGCTTATCCCGTCACCATTGAAGTGCTCAGTCGCCTGCGCAGCCGCAAAGCGCAGCAGCAGGTGCTGGAGGGGCTGCGCAGCGGCCTGGTGGACATCGTCATCGGCACCCACCGGCTGCTGCAAAAAGACGTGCAGTTCAAGGACCTGGGGCCCTGCTGGTGGTGGACGAAGAGCACCGCTTTGGCGTCGTTCACAAAGAGCGCATCAAGCGCCTTAGCACCCACATCGACGTGCTCTTTCTCACCGCCACCCCCATTCCGCGCTCGCTTTACATGAGCCTCGTAGGCTTGCGCGACTTCAGCTTGATCGAAACGCCTCCCGAGGGGCGCATGCCTATCCGCACGGTGGTGACGCCCTTTTCCGAAGAGACGATTCGCCAGGCCATCCGCCAGGAGCTCGCCCGTGGCGGCCAGGTCTTTTTCGTTCACAACCGCATCGACACGCTGCCGGCCATGGAACGCCTCCTGACCCGGCTGGTTCCCGAGTGCCGCATCGGGGTGGCTCATGGGCAGATGCGCGAAGCGGCCCTGGAGCGCACCATGCTGCGCTTTCTGCGGCGCGAGTTCGACTTGCTGCTGTGCACCACCCTCATCGAGTCCGGCCTCGACATTCCCTCGGTGAACACCATCCTCATCGACCGCGCCGACCAGTTCGGCCTGGCGCAACTCTACCAGCTGCGCGGCCGGGTAGGCCGCGGCACCCAGCAAGCGTATGCTTACTTGCTGGTGCCTGCCGATACCCTGCTTTCGCCCACCGCCCGCAAGCGCATCGAGGCCCTGGAGGAGTTCAGGGAGCTGGGTTCCGGCTTCCACCTGGCCACCCGCGACCTCGAGATCCGCGGCGCCGGCAATCTGCTGGGGCCCCAGCAGTCGGGCCACATTGCCAGCGTGGGGTTCGATCTTTACTGCCAGATGCTGGCCGACGCCATCCGCGCCGCCCGCGGCGAACCCCTGCCGGTGCGCATTGAGCCAGAGCTGCACCTGCCCGTACAGGGCGCGCTTCCCGAGACCTATGTGGCCGAAGAGGGACAGCGCCTGGCGTTCTACCGGCGACTGGCCACGGCGACCAGCTTTGAGGCGTTAGAGGAGGTGCGAAGCGAACTGGCCGACCGCTTTGGCCCGCCCCCGGCCGCGGCGCAACGCTTGCTGCACGTGGTAGAACTCAAGTTGCTGGCCCGCGAGCTGGGTATCGAGCGCCTCGAGTGCCGCGCCCGCGAAGCGCGCCTCACTTTTCACCCGCAAAGCCCGGTAACCCTCGAGCAGCTGTTCGAGTGGCTGCGTTACCCCCAAACGCCTTGCCGCTTCCTCGCCGAGCGTACTATCGCCCTGCCCTTGCCAGAAACGTCTTCGCTCGAAACCCTCCTTACCCTTAAAAACCGCTTGCAGCAATTGCGGCGCAGTGTTAGCATGTAGGCAATTGCAAGTTATTGAAAAACCGCAGTGTGAGCAAAGCGCGTATGGCCGAGAAATCCTTCCTCGGTGGCAAGTTGCGGGTGTGGCTGCCCACGGTGGTACTGGGGATCGGCGCCATAGTGGGGCTCCGTTACGGCATTGGCTACTGGCTTTACAGCATGAAGCACGTGGTCACCGACGACGCCCGCATCAAAGGCCGCATGGTCTCCGTAGCCCCTGAAGTCTCCGGTATCGTGAAAGTCCTCCACGTCGACGAAGGCAGCACGGTGGAGGCGGGTGATGTGCTGCTCGAAATCGACGATACGGGGTATCGCCTGCAGCTTCAGGAGGCGCAGGCGCAGGCCGAAATGATTGCCGGGCAGCTTGAAGAAGTGCGCAAGCAATATACGCTGCACCTAAAGCGCGCCGAAGGCCAAATTGCCCACGCGCAAGCTGAGGTGGCCGCCAAGGAGGGCGAGCTGGCCGAGGAACTGGCGGGGCTGGCCTTAGAAAAGGACCAAATCGAGGCGCAGATTGCCGAAGCGGAAGCGGCCCTGAAACAGGCCGAATCTGCAGAACGAGAAAAAGAAGGGGAAGTGCGAGTGGCCCGCAGCAACTGGGAACGCGTGCGGGCCTTGTTCGCCGACGGCATCGTCCCGGCAGACACCCGCGACCGCGCCCAGGAAGCCCTGCACCAGGCCGAAGCCCGCCTCCAGGCCGCCCGCGAGGCGGTGGCCCAGGCGCAGGCCCCGGCTGAACAAAGCCGTCAGCCTGCGCCAGCGCATTCGCTTGCGCGAAAAGCGCATCGAGACCCTGCGCGCCGAGGTGGAAAAAGCACGGGCGAGTTTAAAACTGGCCCAGACCGAGCAGGAGCGCGGCGACTTGCTGCTAGAGCAGGCACGGGTGCTCGAAGCCAAGCTCAAAGAAGCGCGTGCGCGTGTGGCGCAAGCCCAGATCAACCTGCGCGACACGGTACTGCGCAGCCCGATCAGCGGGGTGATCAGCCGCAAGCGGGTGGAAGAGGGACAGCTGGTGCAGCGCGGGCAGCCGGTGCTGGTAATTAACGACCCAAAGGATGTCTGGGTGCTGGCCAACATCAAGGAATCGGCCATCCGTGAGGTGGCAGTAGGCAGCCCGGTAGACGTGCGCGTCGACGCTTATCCGGATCGGCGCTTCGAAGGGCGGGTCGAGGTGATCGGTGCGGCGGCCATCTCCGAGTTTGCCCTGTTTCCGCCTACGGGAAGCTTTACCAAAGTGGAGCAGCGCATCCCGGTGCGCATTGCCGTGGCCAACCCCGACGGCATGCTCAAACCCGGCATGATGGTGGTGGTGGGAATCGTCAAAAACCGCTGACCCGGCAGGAAAAGCGCATGCGCCCCCTGACGTGGCAAGCCCTCGCGTTCCTCCTGTGCCTAGGCTGCCTGCTACACGTGCAAGCGGCAGAAGTGCTCGACGGCATTGCCGCCATTGTCAACGACGAAATCATCACCATCAGCGAGGTGCGCGAGGCGATGGCCCTCGACCTCGAGCAGCAGCCTAACCGCTCAGCCACGGAAACGCAGCGCCTCTACCGCGAGGCCCTGCAGCGGCTCATCGATGCCAAACTGCAGCTGGCCCGTGCCAAGCAGCTACAGCTCAAAGTGAGCGATGACGAAGTCGCCGCCCAAGTGCAGGCGGTAAAGGAAGAAAGCCACCTCAGCGATGCCGAGCTGGAGCGCATGCTCCAAAGTCGTGGCTTGACGATGGAAGTTTACCGCCAGCGCATCCGCGAGGGGCTGCTCATTGCCAAAGCCATCAATGCCGAGGTGCGCTCGCGCCTGGTTATCGACGAGGAAGAGCTGCGCCAGGCGTATGCCGAGCGGCGCCAGCGCTACCAGGTGCCCGGCGAGCTGACGGTCAGCCACATCCTTTTCCTCGTGCCGCCCACCGCCACGGCGGAAGAAGAAGCGCGCATCCGGCAGCGGGCCGCAGAAGTGCTGGCCCAGCTGCGCCGCGGGGCCGATTTTGCCACCCTGGCCCGGCGCTACTCCGAAGGCCCTTCGGCCGAGCGCGGCGGGCTGCTGGGCACGTTTCGCCAGGGGGAACTGCTCCCTGGCTTTGAGGAAGCGGCGGCCGCTTTGCAGCCCGGTGAAATCAGCGACCTGGTGCGTACCCGGGTAGGCTTCCACATCATCCGCCTGGAGGCCAAAAAAGCGGGGAATTACCGGCCCTTTGAAGCCGTCAAAGACGAGCTCCGCGCCGAGCTCCTGGAACAGAAAACCGCCCAGCGCTACCAGGAGTGGCTGGAGAGCTTGCGCCAGCAAGCCTACATCAAAATCGTCTACGAGGGCGTCTGAAGGGCGCCTCGCCCTTGACTTCTGCCAGAATTCTGCTACCCTTTGTGCAGGTCTCTTTAAGGTAGTCCGGCGAGGCTAACAAGGGATGAGGGCGGCAGCATGACCTCCTTGCGTGTGCAAGGAGGCTTTTTTTTGGCTCGCAAGGGGACCAAAGGGTGCAGCAGGTCAAAGGGCAGATCATGGACGCCGTGGCCATGGAGCGGGCCCCTGCGGCGGATTGCCCACGAAATCGTCGAGCGCAACCGGGGCACCCAGCAGGTGGTGCTGGTGGGCATCCGCACCCGCGGTGTCCCCCTGGCGCAGCGCTTGCACCGCCACTTGCAGCAGATCGAACCGCACCCGGTGCCGGTGGGTGCCATCGACATTACCCTCTACCGCGACGACTTACGCCTGCAAAAGAACCGCCCCGTACACGCCACGTCCCTTCCCTGCCCGCTGGACGGCAAACACGTGGTGCTGGTCGACGACGTGCTCTATACCGGACGCAGCATCCGTGCCGCCATGGATGCTCTCACCGACTTTGGCCGCCCGCAGACCATCCAGCTGGCCGTACTCATTGATCGCGGCCACCGCGAGCTGCCCATCCGCGCCGACTACGTCGGCAAAAACGTCCCCACGGCGCGCAACGAGCAGGTGCGGGTGCTGCTGCGCGAAGTGGATGGCGAGGACGCCGTGCTGCTCGTCGCCGGGGAGCCTGTGCCCCGGACACAGGGAGACGCCTGAAGCGATGACCGCCATTGACTTTCGTGGTCGCGATTTGCTGGGCATGGCCGAGCTCAGCGCCGCCGAAATCCGTTATCTCCTCGATGCCGTGCCGCCCTTCAAAGAGGTCTCGCAGCGCGACATCAAAAAGGTGCCGACGCTGCGCGGCAAGACCATCGTCAACCTCTTCTTCGAGCCCAGCACGCGCACGCGCACTTCGTTCGAAATTGCCGGCAAGCGCATGAGCGCCGACGTCATCAACGTGTCCGTGGCCACCAGCAGCCTGAGCAAAGGGGAAAGCCTGCGTGACATGGCCGACAACCTGGCGGCCATGCAGGTCGATCTGCTGGTGGTGCGGCACCAGGTGGCAGGGGTGCCGCACATGCTGGCGCGCTACCTCTCCATCCCGGTGATCAACGCCGGTGACGGCGCCCACGAGCATCCCACGCAGGCCTTGCTCGACCTTTTCACCATTGAGGAGCGCCTGGGATCGCTTCGCGACAAGACGGTGCTCCTGGTTGGCGACATTGCCAACAGCCGCGTGGCGCGCTCGAACATCTTCGCCATGCGCAAGCTTGGCATGCGCGTGCGGGTCTGCGGGCCGCGCACCATGCTCCCGCCAGGCCTCGAGCGCCTGGGCGTTGAGGTGAGCAGCGACTTCGACGAGGCCATCCAGGACGCCGACGTGGTGATGATGCTGCGCATCCAGCGCGAGCGCCACGGGGAGGTGCTCTTTCCTTCGCCGCAGGAGTATGCCGAGCGCTACTGCCTCACCGCCGAGCGCCTGCGGCGCGCCAAAGCCGAGGTGCTGGTGCTGCACCCAGGACCCATCAACCGCGGCCTGGAAATTGCCCCGGAAGTGGCCGACGGCCTGGCCTCGGCCATTTTGCAGCAAGTTACCAATGGCGTGGCGGTGCGCATGGCCCTGCTTTATCTCATCCTGGGGGGAAGCTAGGCGTGCACATTCTGATTCGCGGCGGCCGGGTGATCGACCCGGCACAGGGGCTCGACCGCCATCTTGACGTGTGGATTGCCGACGGGAAAATTGCTGCCCTTGACAAGAACCTGCCTCTGCCGCCTGCGGAGACGCTGCGGGTCATCGACGCCCGTGGCTGCGTGGTGGCGCCAGGCTTTATCGACATGCACACGCACCTGCGCGAGCCCGGCTTTGAGCACAAGGAGACTATCGCCACCGGCCTGGCCGCAGCCGCTGCCGGAGGCTTTACCGCGGTGGCGGCGATGGCCAACACGCAGCCGGTAAACGACACCGCAGCGGTGACCGAGTACATGCTGCAGCGCGCCGCGGCCGTAGGCGGCACGCGCCTTTACCCCATCGGCGCCGTATCGCAGGGACTGCGCGGCAAGGAGCTGGCCGAAATTGGCAGCATGCACCGCGCCGGCATCGTGGCCCTTTCTGACGACGGCATGCCGGTGATGAATTCCCGCTTGCTGCGCCGCGCCATGGAATACGGGGCCATGCTGGGCCTGCCGGTGATCTCGCACTGCGAGGATCAGACGCTGGCTGCCGGCGGCGTCATGCACGAAGGCGTGGTGTCGACAGAGCTGGGGCTGCCCGGCATCCCGGCGGCCGCCGAAAGCATCATGGTCTATCGCGACGTGCAGCTGGCCGCCCTGACCGGGGCGCACGTGCACATCGCCCACCTCAGCACCGCCGAGGCCGTTGACTTGGTGCGACGTGCCAAGGACAAAGGCCTGCCGGTGACCGCCGAGGCCTGCCCGCACCACTTTACGCTGACCGACGAGGCGGTGCGCGGCTACGACACCAACACCAAGGTGAATCCGCCCCTGCGCCCGGCCGCCGACGTGGAGGCCGTCAAGGCCGGCTTGCAAGACGGCACCATCGAGGTCATTGCCTCCGACCACGCCCCGCACCACGCTGCGGAAAAGGAGCAGGATTACCTCACGGCGCCCTTTGGTATGATCGGGCTGGAGACAACGGTGAGCCTGGCCTTGCAGCTGTACCATGAAGGTCTGCTGTCGTTGCCGCAGCTGGTGACCAAGTTTACCGTGGCGCCGGCGCGCATTCTGGGCCTGCCCCACGGTACGCTGCGCGTGGGCAGCACGGCCGACGTCACCATTCTCGACCCGGAGTACGAGCTGGTGGTAGAGGCGGCGACCCTGCGCTCCCGCAGTAAAAACAGCCCGTTTCTTGGCTGGCGCCTGCGTGGGGCTGCGGTGATGACCATCGTGGGAGGCCACATCGTCTTTGAACGTCTATGAGGCAGTGGCAATGCGAGCACTTCTGGCTCTGGCCGACGGCACTTACTTTGAAGGGGAGTCCTTTGGAGCCCCAGGGGAAGCGGTGGGAGAAGTGGTGTTCAACACCAGCATGACGGGCTACCAGGAGATCCTCACCGACCCCTCGTACAAAGGGCAAATCGTCACCATGACCTATCCGCTCATCGGCAACTACGGGGTCAACGACGAGGACTTTGAATCCCATCGCCCCTGGGTGGAAGGCTTTGTGGTCAAGGAATGTAGCCCGGTGGTGAGCAACTGGCGGGGCCCGGCGCAGCCTGTCCGACTTCCTGCACGCTTACGGCATCGTAGGCATTGCCGGTGTCGATACCCGTGCGCTTACGCGCCGGCTGCGCGACTACGGCGCCCAACCCGGCATCATCTCCACCCTGGAGACCGATCCCGAGGTGCTGGTGGCGCGGGCGCGCGCCGTGCCGGTGATGAGCGGCCGCGACCTGGTGCGTGACGTCACCTGCCAGCAGCCCTACCCCTGGGAAGGCGAGGCGCCTCAGCCGCAACCCGCTCCCCTGGTGGTGGCCTACGACTACGGCATCAAGCGCAACATCCTGCGTTGCCTCAGCGAGCGGGGCTGCCGTGTGCTCGTGGTGCCGGCCACCACCCCGGCAGAAGAGGTCCTGGCGCTCCAGCCCGACGGCATTTTCCTCTCCAACGGCCCAGGCGACCCGGCCGCCGTGGCCTACGCCATCACCCAGGTGCGGCGCCTCATTGGCCGCAAGCCTCTCATGGGCATCTGCCTGGGTCATCAGATCCTGGCCCTGGCGCTGGGGGCCCAGACCTTCAAGCTCAAGTTCGGTCACCACGGAGGCAACCAGCCAATCCGCGACGTGCGCTACGAGCGGGTGCTGATTACCGCCGAAAACCACGGCTTTGCCGTGGATCCGCGCACCCTGCCCCCGGCTCTCGAAGTGACCCACATCAACCTCAACGATCAGACCATTGAAGGCATGCGCCACCGAGAGCTGCCCATTTTCTCGGTGCAGTTTCACCCTGAGGCCTCCCCTGGGCCCCACGACGCCCGCTACTTGTTCGGCGAGTTTCTCACCGCCATGCGCACAGGATGTTGAAGCGATGCCCCGACGTACCGACCTCCAGACGATTCTCCTTATTGGCTCCGGGCCTATCGTCATCGGCCAGGCCTGCGAGTTCGACTACTCGGGCACCCAGGCCTGTAAAGCCCTCAAAGAAGAGGGGTACCGGGTGGTGCTGGTGAACAGCAACCCGGCCACCATCATGACCGATCCCGAGCTGGCCGATCGCACCTACCTTGAGCCCCTGACACCGGAGATGGTCGAAAAGATCATTCGCCGCGAGCGGCCCCAAGCCCTGCTGCCCACCATGGGCGGACAGACGGCGCTCAACATCGCCGTGGCCTTGGCCGAAGCGGGCGTGCTGGAGCGCTATGGTGTGGAGCTTATCGGCGCCAAGCTCGAGGCCATCCAGCGGGCCGAAGACCGGCAGCTGTTTAAAGAAACCATGGAGCGCATCGGCCTGCGCGTGCCGCGCAGCGGCTACGTCTCTAGCCTCGAAGAGGCCCCGCGCGGTGCTGGCCGAGCTGGGACTGCCGCTGATCATTCGCCCTTCTTTCACCCTGGGTGGCACCGGCGGCAACGTGGCTTACAACTTGCAGGAGTTCGAAGAGTACGTGGCCTGGGGTCTGGCGGCCAGCCCGCGCCACCGGGTGCTTGTCGAAGAGTCGGTGCTGGGCTGGAAGGAGTTCGAGCTGGAAGTCATGCGCGACCTGGCCGACAACGTGGTGATTATCTGCGCCATCGAAAACTTCGATCCCATGGGCATCCATACCGGGGACAGCATCACCGTGGCGCCGGCGCAGACACTCAGCGACAAGGAATACCAGCAGATGCGCGATGCCGCCATCCGCATCATCCGCGCCATCGGCGTGGAAACCGGCGGCTCCAACATCCAGTTTGCCGTCAACCCGGCCAACGGCGACATGGTGGTGATCGAGATGAACCCGCGGGTGTCGCGCAGCTCTGCCCTGGCGTCCAAAGCCACCGGCTTTCCCATCGCCAAAATCGCCGCCAAGCTGGCCGTGGGCTACACGTTGGACGAGATCCCCAACGACATCACGCGCATGACCCCGGCCTCATTTGAGCCTACCATCGACTACTGCGTGGTCAAAATGCCGCGCTTTGCATTCGAGAAGTTTCCCGAAACCGATCCGGTGCTGACGACGCAGATGAAGTCGGTGGGCGAAGTGATGGCCATCGGACGCACGTTCAAAGAAGCCTTACACAAGGCAATTCGCTCTCTGGAAACCGGCCACGACGGGCTGGAGCCCCCCGAATTGCCCCCGGATGGCGACGTCGAGGCTTACTTGCGGCAGCAGCTGCGCCTTCCTGGCGCCGACCGCCTCTGGTACGTGGCCGAAGCCCTGCGCCGTGGTATGGACGTGGCCACGGTGGCCGAGCTTACCCACATTGACCCCTGGTTTCTCGCCAACGTGCAGCAGCTTGTGGCTTACGAGACCGAGCTGCAACGCTACGCCGGCAACGGCGAGCTTTCCCTGCCGCCGGCGGTGCTGCGCCGGGCCAAGCAGTACGGCTTTGCCGACCGCCGCCTGGCTGCCCTGCTACAGCGCGGCAACGGCAAGCCAGACGAAGCGGCGCGCCGCCTGCGGGCGCTGCGGCAGCAGCACGGCATCCGGGCCTGCTACAAGATGGTGGATACCTGTGGCGCCGAGTTTGTGGCCTATACGCCTTATTTTTACTCGACGTACGAGCAGGAGTGCGAAGCGGCCCCGCAGCGCACCAAAAAAATCATGATCCTGGGCGGCGGCCCCAACCGCATCGGCCAGGGGATCGAGTTTGACTACTGCTGCGTACACGCCGTGTTGGGGCTGAAAGAAGACGGATACCAGACGATCATGGTCAACTGCAACCCGGAGACGGTGAGCACCGATTACGACACCGCCGATCGCCTCTACTTCGAGCCGCTAACCTTTGAGGACGTGATGAACATCGTCGAGCTCGAGCAGCCCGACGGCGTCATCGTGCAGTTCGGCGGGCAGACGCCGCTCAACCTGGCCGTGCCCCTGGCCCGTGCCGGAGTTCCCATCCTCGGCACCTCTCCCGACAGCATCGACCGCGCCGAAGACCGGCAGCGCTTCCAGCAGCTGATCGCCAAGCTCGGCCTGCTGCAGCCTCCCAACGGCACGGCCACGTCGCTGGAGGAAGCGCGGCAGGTGGCACGCCGCATCGGCTATCCGGTGCTGCTGCGGCCCTCCTACGTGCTGGGCGGCCGGGCCATGGAAATCGTCTTTGACGAGACGAGTCTGGAGACGTACATGCGCCTGGCGGTCAAAGTCGCCCCTGATCTGCCAGTGCTCATCGACCGCTTTCTCGAAGACGCCGTGGAAGTGGACGTCGACGCCATCAGCGACGGCACCCACGTGGTCATTGGGGGCATCATGGAGCACATCGAAGAGGCGGGGGTGCACTCTGGGGACAGCGCCTGCTCGCTGCCGCCTTACTCGCTCTCTAAGGAGATTCTCGCCACCATTCGCGAGCAGACGCGGGCCCTGGCCCTGGAGCTGGGAGTGGTGGGCCTCCTCAACGTGCAGTTTGCGGTGCAACGCGGCACTGTCTACGTCCTCGAGGTAAATCCACGGGCGTCGCGCACCATCCCCTTTGTGAGCAAGACCATCGGCGTGCCGCTGGCCAAGCTGGCAGCGCGCGTGATGGCCGGCAAGACGCTGCCCGAGCTGGGCTTTACCCGCGAGGTGGACGTGCCGTACTACGCCGTCAAGGAAGCGGTGCTGCCATTTATTAAGTTTCCCGGCGTGGACACCGTGCTGGGCCCGGAAATGAAGTCGACGGGGGAAGTCATGGGCCTGGATACTTCCTTTGGCCGCGCGTTTGCCAAATCGCAAATGAGCGTCGAGAGCACCCTGCCCCGTCGGGGCAACGTCTTTCTCAGCGTGCGCGACCGCGACAAGCCGGCAGCCGTGCAGCTGGCTCGCGAACTGGTCGCTTTGGGGCTGCGCGTGCTGGCCACGCAAGGGACGGCGGCGGCCATCGCCCGTGCCGGCATCCCCGTGCAGGTGGTGCACAAGGTGAAAGAAGGGCGGCCGCACATCGTGGACCTAATGACCAACGGCGAGGTGCAGCTGGTGATCAACACGCCGGCTGGCAAGGGGCCGCGGGAGGATTCTTACCTCATCCGGCGCACAGCCTTGACGTTGCACATCCCCTACTGCACCACCATGCCGGGGGCGTTTGCCGCGGTGCAGGGCATCCGCGCCTTGCAGGAGGGAGAGCTGGAAGTGCGCTCCCTGCAAGAGTACCACCGGCTTTTGCACGCCACTGCCTCTCAGGAGCACCCCGTCCATGCGCCGCAGCGCCTCTGACCCTGACCTGCGCGTCTCCCTGGCCGGCCTGACGCTGCAGAATCCCATTATGGCCGCCTCTGGCACGTGCGGTTACGGGGAAGAGCTGGCCCCCTTTGTCGACCTCAACCGGCTGGGCGCGGTGGTGGTAAAAGGGCTGTCTCTAACCCCCCGGGCCGGGCATCCGGGTCCGCGGCTGGTAGAGACCGCGGGGGGCATGCTCAACGCCGTGGGGCTACACAACATCGGCATCGAAGCCTTTGTGCGCGAGCGGCTGCCGCGTCTACGCCACTACCGGACGCGGATCGTGGTCAACTTCTTTGGCGACACGCCACAGGAGTTTGCTGCGGTCGCTGCTCGCGCCAGCGAAGCCGAGGGCATTGCGGCGCTGGAAGCCAACGTCTCGTGTCCCAACGTGCGTCACGGCGGGGTCTTCTTTGGCAGTGATCCTCGCCTGACCTACGAAGTGGTGACCGCGGTGCGGCGCGTCACGCCCCTGCCGCTGCTGGTCAAGCTCGGCCCGCATGCGGCCGACATCACCGCCGTGGCCCGGGCCGCCGAGGAGGCCGGCGCCGATGCCATCTCGCTTACCAACACCCTGTTGGGGTTGGCCATCGACTTGGAAACGCGCCGGCCGCGCCTGCCCTTGGGTTTTGGCGGGCTTTCTGGGCCAGCCATCAAGCCGCTCGCCCTGCGGCTGGTATGGCAGGTGGCGCAGGCGGTGCGCATCCCGGTGATCGGCGGTGGCGGGATTCTCACCGGTGAGGATGCGCTGGAATTCCTGGTAGCCGGTGCCACCGCCTGCCAGGTGGGAACGGCCAGCTTTGCCGATCCGACCGCCTGCCAGCGAATTATCGACGAAATGCGTCGTTACTTGCGTCGCCACCGCATCGCCAAGGTAACCGAGCTGTGCGGTACGCTGCGCATGCCGGCAGCGCCGTGTCTGCCGCCGCTGCCGGTCTGAAAGCTGGCAAGGGCGCGCTTGGCGAGGCAAGGTGGCTGGAGTATCATTAGAAGTCATCGCGTACAGTGCCGAGGGCGTATGGCCAGCCAAGACGTGGCGGTCCGTGAGGAAATTGTTGCCGTCTGCCGGCGCCTCTACGAGCGGGGCCTCATCGCCGGCACGGAAGGGAACGTCAGCGTGCGGGTGGCGCCCGAGCGGGTATGGATGACGCCCGCTGCTTGCCACAAAGGGCTTCTGGTGCCAGAAGCCCTGGTCTGCGTTGATATGGACGGGCAGGTGTGTGCCGGGCAAGGGCGGCCGTCGAGCGAACTGCCCATGCATCTGGCCCTTTACCGGCGCCGCCCCGAGATCCGCGCGGTCATCCACGCCCATCCGCCGGTGGCCACGGCGCTCACCGTGGCCGGCTACCGGCTCGAGGTGGCCCTGTTGCCAGAAGCAGTGGTCCTGCTGGGAGAAGTGCCCACAGTGCCCTACCAGACACCGACCACGCCGGCCTTTGCCGAAGCCGTGGGGGCAGCGCTGCAGCGTGCCGATGCCGCGCTGCTGGAGAATCACGGCAGCGTCACCGTGGGCCTCTCGCTGCAGGAGGCCTTCAACCGCATGGAAACCGTCGAGCGCGTGGCGTACGTTCTTTACCTGGCGAAGAGCCTGGGGCGGGTGCAGCTCTTGCCGCCGGCGGCGGTGGCCTCCCTCCGCGCGCTGCGTCAAGAATAGCGTCCCCGCGGCGGCGGCTAGGCGAGGCGACCGCGCCGGATGCACGAGGAGAGTATGAAACGACGCAAAACCAAGTCGGCAGTGCGGGAGTATGCGGAGTCCATCCTCATTGCCGTGGTGCTGGCCCTGTTGATGCGCCAGTTCGTGGTGCAGGCGTTTAAGATTCCTTCGGGCTCGATGGAGCAAACCTTGCTCATCGGCGACCACATTCTGGTGAACAAATTCCTCTACCGCTTTGCCACCCCCCAGCGCTTCGATATCATCGTCTTTAAGTACCCCTGGGGAGACGGCCGGGACTTCATCAAGCGCGTCATTGGCTTGCCGGGCGAGCGCGTGCAGATCCGAGACCGCCGCGTCTACATCAACGGCGTCCCGCTGGTAGAGCCCTACGCCCGCTACAGCGCCTGGCATCGCAACGAAGACAACTTCGGTCCGGTAGTGGTGCCCAAAAAAGGCGACGTGCTGGAGATCCGGGCCGATGGACGCCTCTACCGCAACGGCGAGCCAATTCCCGTTCCCGAAGGCCGTTTCTATCCCGAAGACTACGGCGCCGCCATGAGCGGCTTTGAGGTCTTTTACGGCCCGCTTTTCCCTCCCGGGACGTCTTTGCAGCGACCAGCAGGCCCGGTGACGGTGGCGCACGATTACTACTTCATGCTGGGTGACAACCGCGACAACAGCAAGGACAGCCGCTACTGGGGCTTCGTGGCCGACAACCTGATCAAGGGCAAAGCCTTTATGATTTACTGGTCGTGGAACCGGCGCGGCCGCCTCTTGCAGCACGTGCGCTGGCACCGCCTGGGCAAGTTGTTAGAGCTCATGCCCAGCGGCTCCCTTGCCGGACAGCAGACCTCGCAGCTGCTCGGCCAGCTGCACGAACTGCGCCACGGACAGCTCTTGCGCCCGCACCAGGGCCGGCAGGTGCAGGGAGGCCCACAGCGCCTCGAGCTGCGCTCGGGTGAGCGACCACTGCGAAACGGCCAGCAGGTTGGCGCGCAGCGTCTTGCGCCGGTGGGCAAAGGCACAGCGCACCACCTGCCGGAAAAAGCGCTCGTCGTGACGAGGCCACGGCAGAACCGAATAGGGAACCAGTTGTACCACGGTGGAATCAACGGCCGGCACCGGTCGAAACGCGCGGCGTGAGACGTCAAAGCAACGGGTCACGGCCGTATAGTACTGAAAGACCACCGAGAGGGCCCCATAGGCGCTGCTGCCCGGGGTGGCCAGGAGGCGGGCCGCCACTTCGCGCTGCAGCATGACCACCAGGCGCGACAGGCGCTGGCGGAAGTGCAGCAGGCGCTGCAGAATGGGCATGCCCATGCTATAAGGGAGGTTGGCGACCACCACCAGGGGCTGGGGGAGGAGCCCGTAATCGTAAGTGCGGGCGTCGGCGTGAATGAGTTGCAGCCGGGAGCACCCGGCAAAGCGCCGGTGCAGCCGCTCGACGTAGCGGGCATCGAGCTCGATGGCGTAGACCGTGCACCCACGTTGTAACAGAAAGGCCGTAAGCGCCCCGCCGCCTGGGCCAATCTCCAGCACCGTTTCGTGCGGGAGGGGGGCGGCAGCTTGCACGATCCTTTCCGCCACCAGCGGATCGCGCAGAAAAACCTGGCCGAGACGCTGGCGCTGGCGTGAGAGGCGTTTGCGCATGCCGGTTGTCCTACGGAAGCGGGCAAACGAAACGGGCTCCTGGCCAGATTGTAGCCGTAGGGTCGGAGGCGGGAAAGGGGGCCGTCTGCCCTTTAGGCCCTGAGAGGAGGGCGTATGCAACTACACGAATACCAGGGTAAAGCCCTGCTGCGTCGCTACGGTATTCCTGTGCCACGCGGGGAAGTGGCGACTTCGCCAGCCGAGGCGCAGCGGGTTGCCGAGGCGCTCGGCGGCACCACGTGGGTGGTCAAGGCCCAGATTCATGCCGGTGGCCGCGGCAAAGCCGGAGGGATTCGCCGTGCCACTTCCCCTCAGGAAGTAGCGCGCCTGGCTGCCGACTTGTTGGGCCGCCGGCTGGTGACCCCACAAACCGGCCCGCAAGGACAGGAAGTGCACCGCGTGCTGGTCGAGGAGGGCTGCGATATCGCCCAGGAACTTTACTGTAGTGTGCTCGTTGACCGCCAGGCGGGCAAACCCCTGGTGATGCTGAGCCCCGCCGGGGGCATGGACATCGAAGAGGTGGCTGCCACGACCCCGGAGCGCATCTTCCGTGAGCACGTGGACGTCCTGCTTGGGCTGGCTGCCTTCCAGGCGCGCCGTTTGGCCTCCCATCTCGAGGCCCGCGCCGAGGCTCGGCGCGCCCTCCAAGAGCTGCTGCCCAAGCTTTACCGGCTTTTTGAAGAGAACGACTGCTCCCTGGTGGAAGTCAATCCCTTGGCCCTGACCTCGAGCGGCGCGCCGCTGGCCGTCGACGTCAAGATCACCCTCGACGACAACGCCCTGTTTCGCCATCCGGAGCTGGCCGCCTGGCGCGATCCGCACGCCGAGGACCCGCTGGAAGTGGAAGCGGCCAAGTACCGCCTCAGCTACGTCAAGCTCACCGGCAATGTCGGGTGCATCGTCAACGGCGCCGGTTTGGCCATGGCCACCATGGACATCATCAAGCTGGCCGGTGCCGAGCCCGCCAACTTCCTCGACGTGGGTGGCGGCGCCAGCGCTGAGACGGTGGCCAACGCCTTTCGCATCCTCATGGCCGATCCCAACGTGCGTGCCGTGTTCATCAACATCTTCGGAGGTATCCTGCGCTGCGACGTCTTTGCCCAGGGCGTCGTGCAGGCAGCCACCCAGGTGCAGGTGAAGGTGCCGGTGGTGGTGCGCATGGAAGGAACCAACGTGGAAGAG
The DNA here is from genome assembly GCA_026005175.1 of Candidatus Tectimicrobiota bacterium. Taxonomy (GTDB): domain Bacteria; phylum Tectomicrobia; class Entotheonellia; order Entotheonellales; family Entotheonellaceae; genus BPKO01. The sequence goes on along the minus strand of BPKO01000001.1, from coordinate 786,903 downwards.
GGGCGACGCCTGCTGGCCACTTCGGGCCTCAACATCATTGTTGCCACCGACATGGCCGACGCGGCCCGCAAAGTGGTCCAAGCCATTCGTGGAGGAAGGGCATGAGCATCCTGGTCGACGAGCACACCCGCCTGCTGGTCCAAGGCATGGGGCGTGAGGGGACGTTTCACGCCGAGCAGGCCATCGAGTACGGCACGCGCGTGGTTGGCGGCGTGGCCCCGGGCCGCGGTGGCGGTGCTGCCCTGGGACGCCCGCTGTTTGACACCGTGGCCCAGGCGGTGGCCGCCACCGGCGCCAACGCCTCGATCATTTTCGTCCCTGCCCCCTTTGCCGCCGATGCCATCTTGGAAGCCATCGAGGCCAACCTCGAGCTCGTGGTGTGCATCACCGACGGCATTCCCGTCCTCGACATGGTCAGGGTGCGCCGCTACCTGGAAGGCAAGCCGGTGCGACTTATTGGTCCCAACTGTCCCGGGGTCATCTCGCCGGGGAAAGCCAAAGTGGGCATTATGCCTGGCCACATTCACCTGCCCGGTCGTGTTGGGGTCATTTCCCGCAGTGGCACCCTCACCTACGAGGCGGTGGCGCAGCTGACGGCCCGCGGCATCGGGCAGTCGACGTGCGTGGGCATTGGCGGCGATCCGGTGGGAGGGCTCAGCTTTATCGACTGTCTGGCGCTGTTCGAGCAAGACCCCGAAACTGAGGCCATCGTGATGATCGGGGAGATCGGCGGCACGGCCGAGGAAGAAGCCGCAGCGTACGTGGCGCAGCACGTCAGCAAGCCGGTCATCGGCTTTGTGGCCGGGCAGACGGCACCCCCCGGGCGGCGTATGGGGCACGCCGGCGCCATTATTTCTGGCAGTCAGGGCACCGCCGCCTCAAAAATCGCCGCCATGGAGCAAAGCGGCATTACCGTGGTCAAAAGCCCGGCAGACATCGGGGCCACGGTGGCCGCGGTGCTGGCAGCCCGCGGCGGCAAATGAGCCAAGGTGGCTGGCCGCTGGCGCCCCGTGGCCGAGAGCGAGAGAGGACACCTATGGAACGCACTTTAGCCATTATCAAGCCCGATGCCGTGCAGCGCGGGCTCGTGGGCAAGATCCTGGCCCGCTTGGAAGCCGCAGGCTTTGTCATTCTGGCGATGAAGATGGTCTACTTGAGCAAAGAGGACGCACAGCGCTTCTATCACGTCCACCGCGAGCGGCCGTTCTTTGACAGCCTGACGTCCTATATGGCCTCCGGACCTGCCGTGGCGCTGCTCTTGCAACGTGAGGGTGCCATCGCGTCCCTGCGTGAGCTCATGGGGGCGACCAATCCGGCGCAGGCAGCCGCCGGGACGCTGCGGCACGAGTTCGGGCTCGACGTGGAAAAAAACGCCATCCACGGCTCGGACTCACCCGAGACGGCGGCCTGGGAGATCCCCTTCTTTTTCAGTGGCCTCGAGTTCCGGGAGCGCTGAGGACTCGGGCCGGTACGTGGTCTGGCACCGCTTGCGCTCGCGGTAATGCTCCAGGGCGAGTTCGATGAGGCGATCGAGCAGCGCGGCGTAGGGAATGCCACTGGCCTCCCAGAGCTTGGGGTACATGCTGACCGTGGTAAAGCCGGGCAGGGTGTTGATTTCGTTGACGTAAATGGCGCCGCTGCGGCGCTCAAGGAAGCAGTCGACGCGGGCCAGGCCGGCGGCGTCGATGGCGCGGAACGCGGCCAGTGCCAGCCGCTGCACCGCCGCCGCCACCTCCGGCGCTACCGGGGCCGGGATGCGCAGCTCGCTCAGCCCGGGGGTGTACTTGGCCTGGTAGTCGTAGAATTCCCGGCGCGGCACCACCTCTCCCACCACCGAGGCCATGGGCTCTTCGTTGCCCAACACGCCACACTCCAGCTCGCGGCACTCGAGGCCCTGCTCCACGAGAAGGCGACGGTCGTACTGGGCGGCCCGTGCCAAGGCGGCAGCCAGCTCGGTGGCCTGCTTGACCTTGGTGACCCCGACACTGGAGCCAAGGTTGGCCGGCTTGACGAAGAGGGGCAAGGGCAGGATATCGAGAATGCGTTCCTCAACTTGCCGGGGCTGGCGTTCCCACTCGTGGCGGCGAATCACCAGGTGTGGCACCACCGGCAGGCCGGCCTGCTGGAAGAGCGCCTTCATTACCCCTTTGTCCATGCCCACGGCCGACCCCAGCACCCCGGCGCCGACATAGGGAAGATCGGCGAGCTCGAGCAGGCCTTGCACGGTGCCGTCCTCGCCGTACGTCCCGTGCAGGAGGGGAAAGACGACATCCACCGCCTGCACTTCCCTCCTCGCGTCCAGGGGCACCAGTCCCCGGCACTGCGGGTCGCCCGAGAGCAGCACCGCCGTCCGGGAGGGCGCGTCGCCGCGGCCCTCTAGCAGCTGCAGCGGCGAGACCGCCGGCAACCAGCGTCCCTGGGGGGTGAGGTAGACGGGCAACACGTCGTACTTGCGGGCATCGAGGGCCTGCATCACCGAGGCGGCCGAGGCCACCGAGACCTCGTGCTCGCCGGAGCGGCCGCCAAAGAGCAGGGCCACGCGCAGCTTGGAGGACACGGGGAGGCCTTCAGAGCAGGTAGCCGTACTTGAAGTTCGAGCGCTCGATCCGCCGCTTGAGCTGCGTCACCTTTTCGTTTTCTTCCTGGAAGGGGTCGTTGCACTTCACCCAGAGATTGAGCAGGTAGCCGATGCGAATGTAGTTCCAGTCGAGGTCATAGGGGATGCGCTTCATTTTTGCCAGCTTGATCAGCTCGCCGCGCATCTTAGCCCGCGTGTCTTGCGGCGGATCGACCATGGCCTTTTCCACCTCCGCCTCGGTGGCGATGCGTTCTACCTGCCCCTTGCGTTCCAGCAAGTAGTAAAGCCCCTTGGAGCGGCGGATGTCGTGGTACTGCAAGTCAAGCATGAGCATGCGGTCGGCGCTCGCCTCGGGAGGCAGCTTGCTGCGTTCGGCATAGGCGCGCAGCAGATGCAGCTTGATTACCCAATCGATCTGGCGGTTGAGCTGCATGGGGTCTTCTTCGAGCTTGGCAAGCACCGTTTCCCACTTCTGGAGGATATCGGCGGCCAGCGGGCTCATGGGGCGCGTGCTGTAGTAACGGTGGGCGAGGTCGAGATACTCCTTTTGCAGCTCGAGCGCCGAATACTTCTTGCCGTTGTTCAGTGGAATCGGCTCCCGGCAGGTGAGGTCACGGGAGATGTCCTTGATGGCCCGCACCGGGTTGCGCAGCGAAAAGGTCGGGGGGATGAAGTCATCTTCGATCATGTCCAGCACCAAGGCGGTGGTTCCCACTTTCAGGTAAGTGGTGAACTCGGACATGTTGGAATCGCCCACGATGATGTGCAGGCGGCGGTACTTTTCCTTCACCGCGTGGGGCTCGTCGCGGGTGTTAATGATGCTGCGCTCGTTGGTGGTGGTGCCCGAGATCTTCTGGCGGATGTGCTGCGCGCGCTGTGAGATGTGGAACACAGTGCCGCGGCGGGTGCGGAAGACCTTGCCGGCGCCGCAGAAGATCTGGCGAGTCACCAAGAAGGGAATCAGCTGCTCGGCCATGTAGTAAAAGTCGGCGCTGCGGTCGGCCAGGTAGTTTTCATGGCAGCCGTAAGAGTTGCCGACAAAGTCGGTATTGTTTTTGAAAATGGCCAGCTCGCCGTGGAAGCCCTCTTCGCGCACCTTGTTCTGGGCATATTCCAGGAGGTTTTCCAGAATCCGTTCGCCGGCCTTGTCATAAATCACCACGTCGCGCGGGCTGGCGCACTCTGGGGTGGCGTACTCGGGGTGACAGCCGGTATCGAGGTAAAAGCGAGCGCCGTTTTCCAGAAAGACGTTGAGGAAGCCCTCGGTGGTGATGAGCTTCTCGAAGAGGTAGCGCACCACTTTTTCCGAGGGCAAGGTCCGCCGCCCGTGAGAAGTAAAAGTGATTCCGAACTCACTTTCTAAGCCGTAAATTCGCTTTTTCATGGCACGGTCCTACCCCTGTGCCGCGCCGGTTGCCAAGGCCTGGGCGATCTCTGCAGCCGACAGGCGGCGGAACTTGCGACCTGGCCGCTGGCGCTCCAACACGCCGACTTCCAGGGGACTCTCCTCGGCCGGCGGGCGGTCGTAGCCGGCCAAGAGGCTGCGCCGGCTGAGGAACAGGGCAGCAGGCAGCGGCAAGTTGGGCGCATAGTGCTCTTGCAAGTAAGCCCGAATCCGTTCTGCCTGCCCCCCGATCACCGCGTACTGGCGGTGGTCGGTGATGCTGCCGTCGAAAGAAATGTGGTACATCTCGGTTTCCGCCGGCGTTTCCCCCACGGACACGAGCAGGATTTCCACTTCCAGCGGCTTGGGGTCACGGGTGAAAATCGTGCCGATCGCTTCGGAATACGCGTTGGCCAGCGACTTGGTGGTGACGTCCTGCCGGCTGTACGCGTAGCCTTTGACGTCGGCGTAGCGGATTCCCGCTTTGCGCAGGTTTTCGAACTCGCTGTACTTGCCCACCCCAGCAAAGGCAATGTGGTCGTAGATCTCGGAGATCTTGTTAAGAGAGGTGCTGGGGTTTTCCGCGGTAAGCAGCACGCCATCGGCGTACTCCAGGGCGACGATCGACTTGCCTTTGGCAATCCCCTTGCGGGCATACTCCGCTTTGTCCTGCATCCACTGGTCGGGCGACACGTAAAACGGCATGGCCATGGCACTATCCCTTCAGCGTTTGCAGGATGGTTTCACTCAGGGCACGCAGCTCGGCATCTTCAACGTCGCTCACCCCTTCTTTGGTCACCAGCTTCACCAGGGGAAAGATGCCGCGGGTCAAGTCCGGTCCTGCCGTGCCGACGTCAAGGTCGGCGGCGTCGATGAGCGCCTCCAGTGCCAGGCGAATGGCACTCTCACGCGACAGGTCTGGTTTGAAAAACTTACGCAGCGTGCTGCGTGCCTCTTTGCCCCCGGAGCCCGTGGCATAGAACTGGTGCTCCTCGTAACGCCCGCCGGTGAGGTCGTACTTAAAAATCCGCCCTTGCTTGAGGCGCAAGTCGTAGCCGGCCAGAATGGGAATGACCACCAGGCCCTGGAAAGCGGCAGGGAGGTTCTGTTTTACCATCTGAGCCAGCTTGTTGGCCTTGCCGTCCAGGGCCAGGGGCTCACCCTCGATTTTCTGGTAGTGCTCCATTTCCACCTGAAAAAGCCGTACCATCTCCAGGCAGGGCCCCGCCGCGCCGGCAATGGCAATCACTGCGTGATCGTCGGCTTTATAGACTTTTTCGATGCGCCGCGACGACACCTCAAAGCCTTCAGTCGCCTGGCGGTCGCCCGCGACCACCACGCCGTCGGCAAAGCGCAGCGCCAGGATGGTGGTCGCAAACGGCACCGCCGTCGACAGCTGCACGGCCTCGGGAGGAAGATGTTGCAGGTGACGAAAGGGCAGCAAATGCGGGAAGTCCTGCTGGAGCAGCTCGAAAAAGCTCGACCCACCGTAGCTGCCCGTCAGCAGCACGTCACTGGCCTCCTCGCTGCACGTAGTTCTTCACGAACTCCTCGGCGTTTTCTTCCAGAACGGCATCGATTTCGTCAATCAAGGCATCCATCTCGTCTTTGAGCTTTTCGCCTTTTTCGGTGAGGTTGCTTGCCTTGGTCTGGCTGGTCGTGGCGTGCTCTTCACCGCCACGCCGCACTTGCTGCTGTCCGCCTTCGCTACACGTAACGATACCAGCCCACCGATGTCCTTGCTCCATCATTATCGCTACTCCTTACGTAAGGCTCCTCGTGTCAGGAGACGAGGTTAGCGATCAGCTCTGCCGCCGTCTGAGAGCGGTCGAGCAGTTCCTGAACGTGCTGTTTGGTGCCGCGCGTTGGGTCCTCCATCATAATCCGCTTGATCGGCCCGTCACCCAGATTAAAAGAAATCGAGTCCCAATTCACCCCGAACACCTGCTGGCGAAACTTCTTCAGGCACTGGCCGCGGAAATAGGCGCGCGTGTCTTCTGGAGGGTCGTCGATGGCCCGCTGGATGTCGGCTTCCGTCAGCAGGCGCCGTGCCCCGCCGCTGCGCTCGAGCACGTAGTAGAGGCCTTTTTCTGGCCGGATGTCGTGGTACTGCAGGTCCATCATGGCGATGCGCGGATCATCCCAATCGCTGCCCCGGCGCTCCATGTAGTGAAGGAGCAAATGCAGCTTCATCACCCAGTCGATTTCACGGTGCAGCTGCATGGGATCCGTCGCCAACCGCTCGAGCACGCTTCCCCACTCGGCGACGATTTGCGGGAAGGTCGGGTGGCATGGGCCGTGGCGCTCCAGGTAGCGGCAAGCCGCCTCGTGAAAACAGCGCTGGATGTCGATGGCCGTCATTTTGCGCCCATCTTTGAGCGCCACCGTGATCTTGCAGGTGGGATCGTGCGAAATGGCCCGCAGGGCCTGCACCGGATTGTCGAGGGTCAGGTTCAGGGCCAACGCCCCGTCCTCGATCATTTGCAACACCACCAGCGTGGTGCCCACCTTGAGGTAGGTGGTGTACTCCGACATGTTGGCGTCGCCTACGATGACGTGCAGGCGCCGGAAGCGGTCGCGATTGGCATGCGGCTCATCGCGGGTATTGATGATCGGGCGCTTCACCATGGTGTCGAGGCCGATCTCGGTCTCGAAGAAGTCGGCCCGCTGGGAGATCTGGTAAGGAACGGGGTCGGTGCCGTTTTCGGCGCCCACTTTCCCTGCCCCGCAGAAGATCTGCCGCGTCACCAGGAAGGGCATCAGCTGCTCGGCAATGGTCTGGAACGGCGTGCGGCGATCCATCAGGTAGTTCTCGTGGTAGCCGTAGCTATTGCCCTTTTGGTCGCTGTTGTTCTTGTAGACGAGGATCGTCCGGCCGGAGGGCAAGTGCTGATTGGCGCTCATGCGGCTGAGGTTGAGGATGCGCTCCCCAGCCTTTTCGTAACGGAGCAAATCAAAGACATTGGAACATTCTGGCGTTGAAAACTCCGGGTGGGCGTGGTCGACGTAGAAGCGGGCGCCATTGGGCAGCACCTTGTTGATTGCCATGTTGTCCTGCTGGTCGGGAACGTCATACTCCTCGTCGAGCTCAAAGCCCCGCGCGTCGACCAGCGGGTCCTCCTGGTCGTAGTCCCACAGCAGCCGCAGCGACTGCACGCTGCTGTAGCTGTTGACCAGCAACAGCGAGGTGGCAATCGAGTCGAAGTCGGGGTCGTTCTGTACGGTCAGGCCGTATTCGGTTTCCGAACCGACGATCCTGGGAGCCGCCATGAGACCTCCCCTCTGTCCCCCCCTATTATAGCACCCTACACCGGCGGCTGCGGCGGGGTCCCTCACAGGTACTGCCCGGGGGTGATGTCCTCGATGGGCGGTTTCATCGGCGCCTTCGACCCGATAAGCGGCCGAATGTTGATGATGCGCTCGCCTTTGGTCCCGGAAATGCGCGCCCAGTCGTCGGGATTGGTGGTGTTGGGCAAATCCTCGTTTTCTTTAAACTCGACCTGCACCGCTTCGAGCAAATCTTCGAGCTTGATGCCCTTTTCTCCCGTTGCCAAATAGCGCTTCAGCGCCCGTTTCTTGGCCCGTGCCACGATGTTTTCGATCATGGCGCCGCTGGCAAAATCTTTGAAGTAGAAAATCTCGCGGTCGCCCTTGGCGTACGTGACTTCCAGGAACTTGTTCTCTTCGCGCTCGCTGTACATGTGCTCGCAGGTCTGGTCGATGAGCCAGGCCACCGCCCGCTGCCGGTCGCCGTCGAAGCGCTGCAGCACCTCGGGGTGAATAGGCAGCTCGGGCACCAGATACTTGGAGAAAATGTCACGTGCCGCCTCTTTGTTGGGACGATCCACTTTGATCTTCAGGTCAAGGCGGCCAGGGCGCAGCACCGCGGGGTCGATGAGGTCTTGCCGGTTGCTGGCCCCAATCACAATGACGTTCTCCAGCGACTCAAGGCCATCGAGCTCGGAGAGAAACTGGGCCACGATGGTGATTTCCACGTCCGAGGAGATGCCCGAGCCGCGCACCCGAAACAGGGCATCCATCTCGTCGAAAAAGACGATGACCGGCGTCGTCTCGTTGGCCTTTTCCCGTGCCTTTTTGAAGATCTCGCGGATCTTCGACTCCGTCTCCCCTACGTACTTGTTGAGCAGCTCGGGGCCTTTGATGTTGAGGAAGTATCCCCGTGCCTCGACACCGTGGCGCTCGGCCAGCTTTTTGGCCAGACTGTTGGCCACCGCCTTGGCAATCATCGTCTTGCCGCACCCCGGCGGACCGTAGAGCAAGATGCCTTTGGGCGGCCGCAGGCGGTGTTCGCGAAACTCTTCGGGGTAGAGGTAAGGCAGCTCGATGCCATCGCGCAGCCGTTCGATTTGCTCGTCAAGGCCACCGATGTCATCGTAGGTCACGTCGGGCACCTCTTCCAGCACCACTTCCTCGACTTTGGACTTGGGCAGCTTCTCCAGGATGTAATTGGAGCGTGTCTCCAGCAGCAGGTGGTCGCCCACGTCCAGCCGCATGTGGCGCATGCGTTCGGTAAGCGTCACCACGCGCTCTTCGTCGGCACGGCCCACCACCACGGCGCGGCGCTCATCAAGGCGGTCTTTCAGCCGCACTACCTCCCCGCGCGTCTCGTAGTCGCTCAAGTCGACCACGTTGAGCGACTCGTTAAGCACCAGCAGCTGCCCTTCTTCAAACTCAACGTTTTCCAGCTTGGGATGTACATTGACTTTGAGGTGCCGGCCGTCAAGGATCACGTCGAGGGTGCCGTCCTTGTTGCGCTGGCGAAACACCGCGTAGCTGTTGGGCGGCGCGCAAAGCTTTTCAACTTCTTTCTTGAGGGAATTGATGTGCTCCTTGGCTTCCTGCAAGGCGGCTACCAGGCGTTCGTTTTGTCGCCGGCCCTGCTCAAGCTGCTCCATCGCCTGCTGGTACTTGCGCCGCAGCGCCTCGTACTGCCCGACGGTGCGCTCAAGGTTGCGTAGCAGGGCATGCGATTCGTGCTCAATAAGGCGGACGCGCTCTTGCAGCTCCTTAATCTCCGCCTCGTACTGGGCGAGCTTGCTCTGGAAGGAGGCCTCCGTACGCGGCATGTGGATAGAGAGCTTGCGCATGGTGTCGCGCATGAACCCCCGTCGTTCGTCTCTCTTGTCGTGCTCCATAGGCTCTCTCCTTCACGGAACAAGGCACCGAGCAAGCTCCCGCCTCCGCGTGCCGCTAAACCTACCATACCCTCCCAGGGGTGTCAAGCGACGCAAGTGCCCATGCCACAAGGCCATACCTTCTCTTTGGCGCCTCGCTCCCCACGCTGCCGCTGCCGGTGGCGTGCGCTTGACAAGGCAGCCGTTTGTGGTGATCATTTTAGCACGCCGGCGCGCCGCACCGCTATGCGCAGGGGCCGGCGACAGCGGGGGACGCCAGGGCATGCACAGTATCGTCTTTCACCTTATCCTGCTCGCTTACCTGTTTGCCGCCCTCTTTTTCTGGCTACACCTCAGCCTGCGGCAGCGCCCCCTGTGGCGCGCTGCGCAGGGGTTGGTGGCGGCAGGCGTCTTGCTCCACAGCGGGTGGCTGGCGCTGTCGGTGGTGCGGCAGGGGACCTTGCCGCCGCTGAGCTTGCTGTCGTGGGCCATTGCCGTGGCGTATGTGCTGAGCTGGTGGCGTTATCGCATCGAGGCCTTGGGCTCTTTCGTGGTGCCGCTGGCCTTTCTGGCGGCGGCGGTGCCGGCAGCCACCCCAGAGCCGTGGACGCCTGTCTTCCAGCAGCTATGGTTGAGCATGCACGTCTTCTTGGCCATCCTGGGCTACGCCGCGCTGAGCCTGGCCTTTGGCGCCGGGCTCATGTACCTGCTGCAGGAGCGGCAGCTCAAGTCGAGACGGCCCGGGCAGCTCTCCGAGCGTCTGCCCTCCCTGACCTTGCTCGATGAGCTCAACGCCCGGGCCCTGCGTATCGGGTTTCCGCTGCTCACGCAGGGGATCATTACCGGGTCGGTGTGGGCCAAACACCTCCACGGCTCTTACCTCTACTGGAGCCTGAAGTCGTTGCCTTTGCTGTTGGCCTGGCTCCTGTATGCCTTGCTCCTTGGCGGTCGTCGCCGCCTGGGCTGGCAAGGGCGAAAAGCCGCCTCGGCCGCGGTGGGCGGCTTTCCTATCGTCTTGGCCTCATATTTCGTGCACACCGCATAGGAGCCCCCTGATGACGGTGGCCGTGGTCGGGCTGAGTCACAAAACGGCACCCGTGGCGGTGCGCGAGCGGCTGGCGTTTCCAGAGTCGCAGCTCCACGCGCCACTGCAGCAGTTCCAAGACGAGGCGATTGCCGAACTGGTCATTCTTTCGACGTGCAACCGCGTCGAGCTTTACCTGGAAACGCCCGACCCACAGGCGGCTTTTGCCAGTTGCGTTCGCTTTCTGGCCGCCTATCACCACCTGGCGCCGGAGACCTTCGCTTCCTACCTCTACCATTTGCAGGAGGCCGAGGCGGTACGCCACTTGTTCCGGGTGGCGGCCAGCCTGGACTCGATGGTGGTGGGCGAGCCCCAGATCCTCGGGCAGGTGAAAGCGGCTTACCTGGCGGCGCAAGCGGCTGGCCGCACCGGCACGGTGCTGTCGCAGCTCTTTGCCCGCGCCTTAGGTGTGGGCAAGGCGGTACGCAGTGAAACGGGCATCAGCGACCACCCGGTGTCGGTAAGCTACGCCGCCGTAGAGCTAGCGCGGCGTATCTTTGCCAATCTGGCGCAGCGCACGGTTTTGGTCTTAGGCGCGGGCGACATGGCGGCGCTCACGGTGCGCCACTTGCGGGCTCAGGGCGTGCAGCAGGTGTTTGTCACCAGCCGCACCCCGGCGCGTGCTGCCCGCCTGGCGCAGGAGCTCGACGCCAAGGCCATTCCCCTGGAGGCGTTTCCGGCCCACTTGCCGCAAACCGACATCGTCATCAGCTCCACCAGTGCCCCGCAGCCCCTCATCGATCGGGCTATGGTGCAAGAAGCGATGCGGCTGCGCCGCGGCGAGCCGATGTTTTTTATCGACATCGCCGTGCCCCGTGACGTCGATCCCGCGGTGAATACCCTGGAGAACGTCTTTCTTTACGACATTGACGACCTGCAGGGGGTGGTAGAGGCCAACCGGAGGCAGCGACAGCAGGCCGCCGCGGCCGCCGAGGATATTGTCTGGCGCGAGGTGCGCCAGTTCCAGCAATGGCTCGCCGCCCGCGACTTGGCGCCGACGATCACCGCCCTGCGGCAGCGGGCCGAGCTGATTCGCCGGGCCGAGCTGGAGCGCATCCTGCCCCGGCTTGGCCACCTTGACGAGCGTCAGCGCCGCCTCGTCGAGGCCCTCAGCAGTGCCATCGTCAACAAGCTCCTGCATACGCCCACGGTCAACCTCAAGCGGGCGGCCGGCGATCCCCGCGTGCGGGACTACGTGCAGCTCCTGACTCGCCTCTTTGACCTGGACCAGTGACCATGGCCCGCTGTCACCTCCGTCTTGGCACGCGGGGAAGCCCGCTGGCCCTGTGGCAGGCCCGCTGGGTGGCCCAGGCCCTGCAGCAGCACCACCCGGGGCTGCGCCTCGACATCGTGGTCATCACCACCACCGGCGACCGCTACCGCCACCAGCCGCTTCCTGCCCTGGGCGGCAAGGGCCTCTTTGTCAAGGAGATCGAAGCGGCTTTGCAGCGCCGCACCATTGACGTCGCCGTCCACAGCATGAAGGACGTGCCGACGCAGCTGCCGCCTGGCTTGCGCCTCAGTGCCGTGCCGCCGCGCGGCGAGGTGCGCGACGCCTTTGTCGGACGCCCCGGGTGCCGCCTCACCACCGCCACGGGCCCTTGCACCGTCGGCACCAGCAGCCGGCGCCGCCAAGCGCAGCTGCTGGCCCTGCGTCCCGAGCTGTGCGTGCGCGACCTCCGCGGCAACGTGGAGACACGCCTGCGCAAAGTGCGCCGCGGCGAAGTAGATGGCGTGGTGCTGGCGGCGGTAGGCCTGCAACGCCTGGGCCTGGAGGCGGCCATCAGCGAGTGGCTGTCGCCGGACGTCATGCTGCCGGCGCCGGGGCAAGGGGCCTTGGCCCTGGAAACCCGCGAAGAGCCCTGGCTTGACGCCTTGCTGGCCCCGCTTCACGATCCGGCAACCGCCAGCGCCGTGAGCGCCGAGCGGGCTTTCCTGGCCCATCTGGGAGGAGGCTGCACGGTGCCAGTGGCGGCGCTGGCTTCCTGTGAGGGCGACACCCTCCGCCTGCGCGGTCTGGTGGCGACCGTCGACGGCCGCCGCCTGCTGCGCCAGGAGCTCTGCGGGCCGGTGCGGGAAGCGGAAGCGCTCGGCCGGCAGCTGGCCGAGCAGCTGCTGGCCGCCGGTGCCGCCGCACTCTTACATCCCGAGAAGGAGGCGTAAGGATGCACTTTCCGCAGTACCGTGCACGTCGCCTGCGCCAGCATCCGGCGCTGCGCCGCCTGGTGCAGGAAACCACCCTGGTTCCCCAAGACTTCATCCTGCCGCTGTTCGTCGTTCCTGGCCAGGGGCAGCGACGCCCTATTGCCACGTTGCCCGGCCACGAGCACTTGTCGCCTGACCAGGCGGCCGAAGAGGCGCGAATGGCCGCTGACCTGGGCCTCCTTGCCGTGCTGCTTTTTGGCTTGCCGGCGCACAAGGATCCCCTGGGACAGGAGGCTTACAGCGAGCAGGGCGTGGTGCAGCAAGCCATCCGCGCCATCAAGCGCGCCGTGCCCGAGCTGGTGGTCATCACCGACGTTTGCCTATGCGAGTACACCGACCACGGCCACTGCGGCGTGGTAGAAAACGGCCGCGTGGTCAACGACCTGACGCTGGAACTGCTGAGCAAGACGGCCCTCTCGCACGTGGAGGCGGGGGCGGATATGGTGGCCCCTTCGGACATGATGGACGGCCGCGTGGGGGCGATTCGTCAGGCTCTCGACGCCAAGGGCTACGTCGACGTGCCGATTATGGCCTACGCCGCCAAGTATGCCTCCAGTTTCTACGGCCCCTTCCGCGAGGCGGCCGACTCGGCGCCCCAGTTTGGCGACCGCCGCGCCTACCAGATGGATCCGCCCAACGCCCGCGAGGCGCTGCGCGAGGTGCGCCTCGACATCGCCGAAGGCGCCGACATCGTCATGGTGAAGCCGGCGCTGCCTTACCTGGACGTGCTTTACCGCGTGCGCCAGCTCACCGACCTGCCGCTGGCCGCGTACAACGTCAGCGGCGAGTTTGCCATGATCAAAGCCGCCGCCCAGCGTGGCTGGCTCAACGAAGAGCAAGCCATGCTGGAGGCCCTCCTTGGCATCAAGCGCGCCGGAGCAGATATGATTATTACGTACTTCGCCAAAGAAGCGGCGCGGCTACTGGCAAAATAGAGGAGCACGAGGGCGGTGAGCGTGCTGGTGGTCGGTTCGGTGGCTTTTGACTCGGTGGAGACGCCCTTTGGTGCCGCAGAGGAGGTGCTGGGGGGGTCGGCCACTTACTTCGCGGTGGCGGCCAGCTACTTTACGCCGGTACGCCTGGTGGGGGTGGTGGGAGAAGACTTCCCCCAGGAGCACGAGGCGCTGCTGCGGCGCCACGGCGTGGACACGGCCGGCCTCGCCCGCCGCCCCGGCCGCACCTTTCGCTGGCGCGGCCGCTACGGCTACGACCTCAACGAAGCCCACACGCTGGAAACCCAGCTGGGGGTCTTTGCCGACTTTGCGCCGCAGCTGCCACCGGCATACCGTACCACCCCGTATGTCTTCCTGGCCAACATCGACCCCGAAGTGCAGCTGCAGGTGCTCGAGCAGGTACAGGCGCCGCGCTTTGTCGCCTGTGACACCATGAACTTTTGGATCGAGGGCAAACGCGAGGCGCTGCTGGCTACGCTGCGGCGTGTCGACTACTTGCTGCTCAACGAAGCCGAAGCACGCGCCTTGGCCCAGGAACCCAACACCATACGGGCCGGGCGCCGCATCTTGCAGCTGGGCCCGCGGGCGGTGATCATCAAGCGCGGCGAGTACGGGGTGCTTTACCTGACGCCGCAAAGCTGCTTCTTTGCGCCCGCTTACCCGCTGGAGGAAGTGTTCGACCCCACGGGCGCCGGCGACGCCTTTGCCGGTGGCTTCATGGGCGCCTTGGCGCGCAACGGTGCGCTTGACGCCGCAGCGATCAAGCGGGCGATTCTTTACGGCAGTGCCATGGCCTCTTTTAACGTTGAGGACTTTAGCCTGCGCCGTCTGACGCGCCTGACGCCGGCCGAGATCGAGCAGCGGGTGGCGGAATTTCAGCGCTTTGTGACCATTGAGGAGCTCTAGCATGCGCCTGCGCAGCCTCGCCGGCACGCGGCTGCGTCCCACCAGTGCCCGGGTGTGTCAGGCCCTTTTCGACGTGTTGCGCGCGCGCCTCCCGGATGCTATCTTCGTAGACCTCTTCGCGGGGACCGGCAGCGTGGGGTTGACAGCGCTCCGCGAAGGGGCAAGACAAGCTTACTTTGTGGAAGGCGACCGCCGCGTCCTGAAGGTCCTGCAACACAACCTCAGCCGCTATGCGGTGCCGGGGCGGGCGGTGCTCATCGCGGCCAGGCTGCCCGAGGGCGTCCGGCAGCTGCCGCCGCACTTGCAGGCAGACGTCCTCTTCCTCGACCCTCCCTATGCTTCGGATTTGGGAGAGCGTACTCTGGCAGCGCTGGCCACAACCGACGTGTTGGCTCCCGGAGGGGTGGTGGTGTGGCAGCACGCCGCCGACCACCGGGTTCCCGAAGCGGTGCTGGGGCGGCCCTTGCGGCTGCGCCGGCGCTACGGCGAGACACAGCTCTCGCTGTACGCCGCATGAGGAGGACGGCAGTGGCCGAGCGTGTTGTGGTGGCCATGAGCGGCGGTGTCGATAGCGCGGTGGCGGCGGCGCTGCTGCAGGCCCAGGGCTATGAAGTGATCGGCATAACCATGAAGCTCTGGGATGGACCAGCAGGGCCGGCTGCCGTCAAGATCTGCTGTACCCTTGACGACGTGAGCGACGCCCGCCGGGTGGCAGCGCGGCTGGGCATTCCGTTTTTCGTGGTGAATTTTAAGGCCCAGTTTGCCGCCCACGTCGTTGACCCCTTTGTCGCCGCTTACCGCCAGGGCGCCACCCCTATTCCGTGTACGCTGTGCAACCGCTACTTGAAGTTCACCGCCCTGCGCCAGCGGGCACAGCAGCTCGGCGCCCGCTGGATTGCCACCGGCCACTACGCCGGCATACAGCGTGGGGGCGACGGCCGTTACTACGTGCAACGCGGCATTGACCGCGCTAAGGACCAATCGTATTTTTTGTTTAATTTGACTCAAGAGCAGCTGGCGCAGACCCTTTTTCCCCTGGCGTCGTATCGTAAGTCGGACGTGCGCGCCTTGGCCCGGCAGCTGGGCCTCAACGTGGCAGACAAGCGCGAGAGCCAGGAAATTTGCTTTATTCCCGAGGGCGACTACCGGGCTTTCCTGCGCGCGCGCCTGCAGCCAGCGGCGTATGCCCCCGGACCCATCGTCGACCGCCACGGTCGCTACCTGGGGCAGCACCAAGGCCTGCCGTTTTATACCGTCGGGCAGCGGCGAGGGCTGGGCATCGCCGCGCCGCGGCCGCTGTACGTAACGGCCATCGATACGGCGCGCAACGCGCTGGTGGTGGGACCACGCGAGGAGGCCATGCACGCTGCCTTTGAAGTCGAGGGGGTGAACTGGATGTGCTCACCCCCACAGCAGCCCCTGCACACCTGCGTGCAGATTCGCTACCGCCATCCCCCGGTGGCCGCCACCGTCTATCCGCAAGCAGGGGAATGCGCCCTGGTGGTGCTAGAAGAACCGCAATTTGCCGTGACGCCGGGACAGGCGGCAGTGTTCTATGCCGGGGACACGGTGCTCGGCGGGGGCTGGATTCGTCGCCCCGCCGATCCAACCCCGAGGGGAGGGTGACCATGGCGCAGCGCGAAGAGGAAGAGCAGCAAAGCAGAGGGTTTACTGTTTTGGATCGGCGTCTGTTTACCCCCGAGGGGGAGCGGCGCCGGCCCATCGAGCCCACAGAACCCCCAAAAGCCACTCCGCGCCAGGAAGCACCGCGGGCGGAGGAAGCGACCCGCCGGCGTCCGCAAGAAGCCGAAGCCATGGAATTGCCGCCGGCGAACTTCATCAACTTTGTGGCCATGCTGGCCAACAATGCCCTGATGTTCCTTGGCCAGATTCCGGATCCGGTGACGCAGCAGCGCCACCGCGATCTGGCGCAGGCAAAGCACACCATTGACACGCTCCTCATGCTGCGTGACAAGACCCGCGGCAACCTTACGGCGCAAGAGGAGCAGGTGCTCCAGGAGGTGCTGGCGCAGTTGCAAATGGCCTACGTGTCGATCAGGCGGCAGGTGGGCTAAAACGGCGCGCGCCACCCCAGGCGCCAGGGAGGTCGCCGGCATGGGACAGGTGCAACGACTCCCCGCCGAGGTCACCCGCTACATCGCCGCGGGCGAGGTGGTGGCACGCCCGGCCTCGGTAGTAAAGGAGCTGCTGGAGAATGCCCTGGATGCCGGCGCGCAGCGGGTGACCGTGCACGTGCAGGGAGGCGGCACGGCGCTGTTGCAAGTCGATGACGACGGCTGTGGCATGGACGCCGAAGACGCGGTGCGCTGCTTCGAGCGCCATGCCACCAGCAAAATCCGCAGCGTCGAAGACTTAAGCCGTCTCACCACGTTTGGCTTTCGCGGGGAGGCCCTGGCCAGTATCGCGGCCGTCGCCCACGTGGAGCTCACCACCCGCCGCCCTCAGGACGTCATAGGCACACGCGTGCGCGTGGCCGCCGGGCAGGTGCAGCAAGTGGAGGCCTGTGGCGCCCCGCCCGGAACCTCGGTGCGCGTCACCGACCTCTTTGCCAACACGCCGGCGCGCCGCAAGTTCCTCAAAAACGCCGCCACCGAGACCGGCCACCTCACCCACTGCGTCACCGCCTTGGCCCTGGCCGCACCCCACCTGCACCTCACCCTGCTGCGCGACGGACGCCCCCAGCTCCAGGTGCCGCCGGCCGCTGACCTGGGCACGCGGCTCGACTTGCTTTTTGGCGTGGGCTTTCAGGACCAGCTGCTGCCTGTGGCCGAGCGCAGCGGCCCCTGGCAAGTGCAAGGCTTCATCGGCAAGCCCACCGTCCACCGCGCCACGCGCCGCCAGCAGTTCTTCTTCGTCAACGGCCGCCTGGTGCAAAGCCGCCTCCTGAGCCAGGCGCTCTACGAGGCCTATCGCACCCTGCTGCCCCGCGAGCGCCACCCTTTGGCTTTCTTGCTGCTCGCTGTGGAGCCCAGCGAGGTGGACGTCAACGTGCACCCGGCCAAGCTTGAGGTGCGCTTCCGCCAAGAGGCGCACCTCTACGATTTCCTGCGCCGCCTGCTGCAGCGCCGCTTGCAGGAAAGCGCGCCGCCGCCTGTGGCAACCTCCTCTGCAGCGCCTGCGGCGCCTGCCCCCATGCTGTGGCGCCCCGCAGCGCCCGCGCCTGAAGCGCCGGTGGCCGCCGCGCTGGCTGCCGACTACCCCGCAGCCGGGCAGGCCCTTCTCGAAGGCCAGCCGGTAGGGCAGCTGCACGAGACGTATATCGTGGTGCAGTATCCTGGAGGTGTGGGCTTTGTTGACCAGCACGCCGCCCACGAGCGTGTCGTCTACGAGCGCCTGTGCGCCAGTTTGCAAGCCGGGGACCTCCCCTCGCAGACGCTCCTTTTCCCCCTTACCTTGGAACTCGACCGCCACGAAGCGGCTTGCTTGCAGCGCAGTCTGCCGCGCCTGGCGCGGCTGGGGTTCGAGCTTCAGCCTTTCGGCCCGCGCACTTTCCGCCTGTGCAGCGTTCCCACCTTGCTGGTGGCACGCGATCCGGCAGCCGCCCTGCGCGACCTCCTCGAGCTGCTACAGGTTCCGGAAGAGGACGCACCGGACGCTCCCGGCAACGGGCTAACGCGGCGACTCGAAGGCCTGCTCACCGTGCTGGCCTGCCACGGCGCCTTGCGTGCCGGCCAGCGCCTGCACGAGCCGGACATGCGCGCCTTGCTGCAAGAGCTAGCCCAAACCCGCATGCCCTTTACCTGTCCTCACGGCCGTCCGGTGCTGCTCAATGTGGCCCTGACGGACCTGGAACGAAGGTTTTTACGTCGCTGAAGGAGAAAACGCCATGCTCGAAGGACCTCTGCCCGAAGGCTTGACCTTTGATGACGTGCTTTTGGTGCCGGCCCGCTCGGACGTGCTGCCGCGCGACACCGACGTGCGTACCCGGCTGACCGCCACCATTACCCTCAACATTCCCCTGGTGAGCGCCGCGATGGATACGGTCACCGAGGCCAACCTGGCCATTGCCCTGGCGCAAGAAGGGGGCATTGGCATTATCCACCGCAACCTGAGCATCGAAGCGCAGGCGGCCGAAGTGGACAAAGTCAAGCGCTCCGAAAGCGGTATGATCGTCGACCCCATCACCATGTCGCCGCACCAGCGTGTCAGCGAAGCCCTCGAGGTGATGGCACGCTACCGCATCTCCGGTATCCCGATCACCGAAGGCCGCAAGCTGGTGGGCATTCTCACCAACCGTGACTTGCGCTTCGTCACCGACACCTCGCAGCCCATTGCGGCGCTCATGACCAAAGACAACCTCATCACCGTTCCTGAGGGCACCAGCCTGGAAGAGGCGCAGCGGCTGTTGCACGCCCACCGCATCGAAAAGCTTTTGGTGGTGGATGAGGACTTCAACCTCAAGGGACTCATCACCATCAAGGACATCGAAAAGCGCAAGAAGTACCCCAATGCCTGTAAAGACGAGCTCGGTCGCCTGCGTGTCGGTGCCGCCATTGGCCTTACTCCCGACAGCCGCGAGCGCCTGGCCGAGCTGGTGCGCAGCGGCGTCGACGTGGTGGTGGTCGACACTGCCCATGGCCACAGCAGCGGCGTCTTGGCCATGGTGGAGCGTATCAAGAAGGACTATCCGGGGCTGCCAGTGATTGCCGGCAACGTGGCCACGGCAGAAGCCACGCGCGACCTGATCAGCGCCGGCGCCGATGCCGTCAAGGTGGGCATGGGGCCCTCGTCGATTTGCACCACCCGCGTGGTGGCCGGCATCGGCGTGCCGCAGCTCACCGCCATTGCCGCCTGTGCCCGCGCCGCCGAAAAGTACGACATCCCCATCATTGCCGATGGCGGCATCAAGTACTCGGGAGACATCACCAAAGCCCTGGCCGCCGGCGCCCATGCGGTGATGATCGGCAGCCTCTTTGCCGGCACCGAGGAGAGCCCGGGCGAGCGCGTGCTCTATCAAGGGCGCAGCTACAAGGTCTATCGCGGCATGGGCTCGCTCGGGGCCATGGCGGCCGGCAGCGGTGACCGCTACTTCCAAGGCGGCGAGAGCAGCCCCAGCAAGCTGGTGCCCGAAGGGGTGGAAGGCCGCGTGCCGTACAAGGGCGCCTTGGCCGACGTCGTCTACCAGCTGGTGGGCGGGCTGCGCGCCGGCATGGGCTACTGTGGCTGCCGCACCATCGAGGAGCTGCGCCGCAAGGCGCGTTTTATTCGCATTACCAACGCCGGGCTGCGTGAAAGCCACGTGCACGACGTCATCATTACCAAAGAAGCCCCAAACTACCAGCTCGACGTCTGAACGCTTCCACCACCCATGACCTGCCACTTAGGGGAGGACGATGGGCCAGCAACCGTTCGTGCACCTGCACCTGCACACCGAATTCAGCCTGCTCGACGGCGCCAACCGCATCGAGGAGCTGCTCGATCGCGCGCAGGAGTTGCGCATGCCGGCCGTGGCGGTGACCGACCACGGCAACATGTTCGGGGCGCTGAAGTTTTATCACGCCGCCCGTGCCCGTGGCATTAAGCCCATCCTGGGGTGTGAGGCCTACGTGTCGCCAACCACCCGCTTTGACCGCTCCCTGCCGCCGGCAGCGGCAACGCACCATATCACTCTGCTGGCGCGTGACTATCAGGGCTACCAGAACCTCTGTCAGCTGCTCAGCAAAGCCTACCTCGAGGGCTTTTACTACCGGCCTCGCCTGGACAAAGAGCTGCTGGCTAGCCACGCGGCCGGCCTCATCGCGTTGAGCGGATGCCTCAAAAGCGAGACCAACACGCACATCCTGCAAGGGGACTTGCGCCGCGCCGCCGCCGCCCTCGACGACCTGTGCCAGATCTTTGGCCGCGACCACCTCTACCTGGAGCTCATGTGGCACGGCGTGCCCGGCCAGCAGGAAGTCAACCGGCAGCTGCTGGCCTTCAGCCGTGACCTCGGCCTGCCGGTGGTGGCCACCAACGACTGCCACTACCTGCGCCGCGAAGACGCCGCGCCGCACGACATCCTGCTGTGCATCGGCACCGGCAAGAGCGTGCACGACCCGCAGCGCCTGCGCTACAGCCAGCAGGAGTTCTACTTCAAGTCGGCAGAGGAAATGTACGCTGCCTTTGCCGAGATCCCGCAGGCCTGCGCCACCACCCTGGCCATTGCCGAACAGTGTGACTTGGAGCTTCCCTTTGGCACGCCGCTGCTGCCGCACTACGAGACCCCGGCGGGGCAGTCGCTGGACGCCTACCTTGCCGAAGTGGCCCGCCAGGGGCTGGAGGTGCGCCTGCAAGAGCTGCGCCGGCGCTACGGCGCCGAGCTCGAGGCGCGGCTGGCGGACTACTGGCAGCGGCTGGAAAAAGAGCTGGAGATCATCCGCAATACCGGCTTTTCTGGCTACTTCCTCATCGTGTGGGACTTCGTGCGCTACGCCCGCGAGCACGACATCCCCGTGGGACCAGGGCGAGGCTCGGCCGCCGGCAGCCTGGTGGCTTACGCCTTGCGCATCACCGACATCGACCCGCTGCGCTACAACCTGCTCTTTGAGCGCTTTCTCAATCCCGAGCGCGTCAGCCTTCCCGACATCGACATCGACTTTTGCATGGAGCGGCGCGACGAGGTTATCCAGTACGTGACGCAGAAGTACGGCAAGGAAAACGTAGCGCAAATCATCACCTTCGGCACTATGATGGCCAAAGGCGTGCTGCGCGACGTGGGGCCGGGTGCTCGACATGCCTTACGGCGAGGTGGACCGCATCGCCAAGCTGGTGCCCAACCGCCTCAACATCACCCTGGAGCAGGCGCTGCAAGAAGAGCCGCGCTTGCGTGCCCTACACGAGCAAGACCCACAAGTGCGGCGGCTCATCGACACCGCCCAGCGCCTGGAAGGGCTGACGCGCCACGCTTCGGTGCACGCCGCCGGGGTGGTCATTTCCCCGAAGCCGCTGCACACCTTCGTGCCGCTGTACCGGGGGGCCAACGGGGAAGTGGTGACGCAGTATGCCATGGACGACATCGAGCGCATCGGGCTGCTCAAAATCGACTTCCTGGGGCTGCGCACCCTGACGGTGCTGCACAAAACGGTGCAGCTGGTGCGCCAGACGCAGGGGGTGGCGCTCGACCTTGACGCCATTCCCCTTGACGATGCCGAAACCTTTCGCCTGCTAGGCGAAGGCCGCACGGTGGGGGTGTTCCAGTTTGAAAGCCGGGGCTTCCGCGACTTGCTGCGCAAGCTGCAGCCGCAGCACTTCGAGGACCTGGTGTCGCTGGTGGCCCTCTACCGCCCCGGGCCGTTGGGCAGCGGCATGGTGGAGGACTTCATTGCCCGCCGCCACGGCCGGCGCGCCATTACTTACGAGCTGCCCGAACTCGAGCCCATCCTGCGCTCCACGTACGGGGTGATCGTCTTCCAGGAGCAGGTGATGCAGATCGCCACCACCCTGGCCGGCTTTACCCTGGGAGCTGCCGACTTGCTGCGGCGGGCCATGGGGAAGAAGCAGGCCGAGGTCATGGCCAAACAGCGCCAGCACTTCGTGCAGGGCGCCGTGCAGCGGGGCTTTCCCGAAGAAAAAGCAGCCAAGATCTTCGACCTCATGGCGTACTTTGCCGG
The DNA here is from genome assembly GCA_026005175.1 of Candidatus Tectimicrobiota bacterium. Lineage (GTDB taxonomy): Bacteria > Tectomicrobia > Entotheonellia > Entotheonellales > Entotheonellaceae > BPKO01. The sequence goes on along the minus strand of BPKO01000001.1, from coordinate 765,048 downwards.
CTACGGCTTCAACCGCAGCCACAGCGTCGCCTATGCCCTTATCTCTTATCGCACCGCTTTTCTCAAAGCGCACTATCCGCGGGAGTTCATGGCCGCGTTGCTCACCAGCGACATGGACCACAGCGAGCGCATCGCCCGCTACCTGGCTGAGTGCCGTGACATGGGCCTGACGGTGCTGCCTCCTGACGTCAACGAAGGAGATTACGGCTTTACGGTGAGCAGTCAGGGCATTCGCTTTGGCCTGGGCGCCATCAAGGGAGTCGGCCAAAGCGCCATCGGGTCGATTCTCGAAGAGCGCCAGGCCCACGGGCCGTTTCGCTCGTTCTTTGACTTCTGCGAACGCGTTGACAGCCGGCAAGTCAACCGCAAGGTGATCGAGAGCCTGATCCGGGGCGGAGCCCTCGATTCCCTGGGGCTGAGCCGGGCACAGATGCTCGGCAACTTGCCGCGGGTCCTGGAGTGGGCGCAGCGCCAGCAAGAGGACCGCCAGCAGGGCCAGTTTAGCCTGTTTGGCAACGCAGCCGCCCCAGCGGTGACCGTCCCCACCCTGGAGCCGGTGGCAGAGTGGAGCGAGAGCGAGCGCCTGGCAGCAGAAAAAGAAGCTTTGGGCTTTTACATCAGCAGCCATCCCCTGCTGGCGGTGCGCGAGCCGCTGCGGCGGCTGACCACGGCCAGCAGCCAGACGCTGGCCGAATGCCGCAGCGAGCAGCTGGTGATCGTGGGCGGCCTGATCGCCGAGCGCCGTACGCAGCTCACCAAAAACGGCGAGCGCATGGCCTTTCTCACCCTCGAGGACCTCGAAGGCAGTGTCGAGCTGGTCGTTTTCCCCGAGGTTTACCGCCGCTGCCAGGAAGCCTGCGAAAGCGAGGCCCCGGTGCTGGTATGGGGCCGGGTGGAAGCCGAAGGCGAAAACCGCCTCATCGCCCAGCGCCTTGTCCCCCTGCACGCCGCCGCCACCCAGGGCGCTTTTCGCTGCCTCACCCTGACGCTGTCCCCGTCGCTGCCGCGCAGCCACCTCGAGCGCCTGCGCGAGGCGCTCACCACCGCGCCAGGGCCGTGCCAGGTGCTCCTGGCGCTGCAGTTTGCCGACGGCGAACGCGTGGTGCTGCGCGCTGGCGAGCGTTATAACGTGGCACCATCGATGGCCCTGCTGGCCACGCTGGAAGAACTGCTGGGCACGCAGAGCGTGCAAGTAAGCTAGAGGAAGGGTCCTTTGGGGCCGCTTCGACGCTGTCACAGAGGAGTCTCGTATGAGCGGCTTTGAGTTGTCCCTGGCCGAGCTCTTCCAGCGCCACGGTGCCGTCTTGCTGCCGGTGGTCACGGCCATCTCGGCGGCGGGGATTGTCCTCTGTTCGGTAGTGGTGCTGGCTATCGTCATCGAGCGCAGCCTCGCCCTGCGCCGCCGGCGGATTCTACCCACCGGCTTTCTCGAGCAGGTGCGCCGTTACTGGTACCGCGGTGATCTGCAGGCGGCCTTGGAATGCTGCGACGAGCAGCACGCGGCAATTGCCCGCATCTTGCGGGCCGGCCTGGTGCGGCACCAGGCCGGCCTGCACGAAGTCGAGCGGGCGATGGAAGCGGCCGGGCAGTTCGAAGCCAGCCAACTGAGCAGCAATGTGCGCGGCCTGGGGGTGGTGGCCAACCTGGCGCCGATGCTTGGCTTCCTGGGCACGGTGACGGGAATGATCAAAGCCTTCAACGCGATTGCGGCAGCCGGAAGCAGCAACCCCGGACTGGTGGCGGGAGGTATCTCGGAAGCGCTGCTCACCACGGCGGCCGGCCTGCTGGTGGGTATCCCGTCGCTGGCCCTCTTTCACTTCTTCCGCGGTCGCGTGGAGCGCTTTGTCAGCGAGATGGAGGGCATTGCCCTCGAATTTGTCGAGGACCTCCTGAGCCAGCAGCAGCGGGCCCGCCGCCAGGAGCAAGCCGATGCGCTTTAGGTCCCGGCGCGATGAAGCCGACGAGTTGCGCGTGGAGCTCACCTCCATGACCGACATCGTCTTTTTGCTGCTCATTTTCTTTATGGTGTCGACGACTTTTGTGGAGTTTCACCGCCAGCTGCGCCTGCAGCTGCCAGAAAGCCCGGCAGCCGATGCGGTGACGCCGGCACGGCAGCACGTCATCGACATCGGCCCGCAAGGGACGCTTCTGCTCGACGGCGAGCCCGTGCGGCTCGAAGAGCTGCCACAGCGCCTGCGCCAAGGCGGTGGGACGCGCGCGGTCATCATCCGCGCCGACAAGCGACTGGCCTACGGCCAGGTGGTGAGCGTCCTGGGCCTGGTGCGGCAAGCCAACATTGCCGACATTGCCGTGGCCGTGCGGTGAGCTTGCCCTTGCGTTTGACCGGGAAGCCGCGTAGGATGAAGAGAGAAACCCTTCAGGTCTCACGGGCACAGCAGGCGAGTCTCATGCCGAAGGCACAGTGCTCCTCTCGTCCAGCGGGTCTGCGCAGGGTTGTGTACGGGTGTGGCCGTGTTCTACAAGGCGCAGGGCTGGTGCTGCTGTGGTGGGTCCTGTTGCTCTTTGCCGGCAGTGCCGCCATGGGGCCGCTGCTGCTCTGGAGCGGGGTGGCATGCGGCGTCTTTTACGCCGGCTGGCTCTGCACGCTGTGGGGACGAAAGGGGATGCGAGCCTGAGGAACGGTTGGAACTATGGACGCACAGGACAAAATGGACGCCCTGTATGCCTATACCCGCAAGCAAGAGGCCATGTATGCGCGGTTGCAGCCGGCCAGCGAGCAGGAGGAACGCCTCGTCCGCCAGCTGGCGCTGTGTAGCTACCGCCTGGAGCAAATCGAGAGTCGCTTGACCCAGGCGTGGAGCCAGCTCAACAAGATCGCCGAAGAGCTCAAGCATGACCTGGCATGGTAAGCCGGCCGCACCCCGGAGGGGCGGGTGAGGTGGCACCGCTGCTGGTGCGCAAGACCCTCTGTCTGTTCGAGGTGGTCCTGCCCCAGGCGCAGCTGCCGCCCTGTACGCCCCAGCTGGCGGTGACTTTCCGCTGCCTTGATGCGGCGGCGTGGGCCGCACAGCCCCACACGGAGCACATCCCGGATCGCCACCTCTTTGCGGCCCGCCTAGAGCGCGGCGAGCAGTTTTGGACCGCACAGCTGCAGGAGAAAATCGTGGCTTACTGCTGGGCAGCCCAGCGGCCGGTAGACATCGGCGAAATCCGCCGCGTCATCCATCCCCGCCACGGGGAAGTTTACCTCTACGATGCCTTTACGTTTGCCGCTTATCGCGGCCGCAACCTCTATCCGGCCCTGTTGCAACACATCCTGCAGGCCAGCCGCGCCCAGGGCCTGCAGCGGGCCTTGATTTTTGTCCTCAGCGACAACACCGCCTCTATCCGCGGCGTGCAGAAGGCGGGCTTCCGCGAGTTCCAGCGCGTGGTCTACACGCGCTTCTTGGGCATTCCCTGGTATCGGTATCGGCCGCGCTTGCCGGCCGAAGCCAGTGTCGACTTGCTGCCAGCGTGAAGCCTTGATGCGGTCTGGGCACGAAGCATGGAGATCGGCCGATGCACGTGGAGATCCTGACGACGCCTGCAGCCTTCGAGACCTTGCGTCGCGAATGGCTCGAGCTGCTGCGGCAGCTCCCCACTGCCAGTGTCTTTCTCACCCCACAATGGCAGGCGACCTGGTGGCACCATTTTGGTGAGGGGTACCGGCTCTGCGTGGTGGTCCTGCGCGGGGCAGACGGCCGGTTGCACGGGCTGGCCCCGCTGATGCTTGCCCTCGAAGACCACGGCGGCGGGACGCTGACCCCCATCGGGGACCTGGAAGTGTGCGACTACTTCGATGTGCTTCTTGCCCCTGAGGGCCGCCACGAGACCGCCACTGCCTTGGTCTGCGCCCTGGCGACCACGGTGGGCGACACTTTCACCCTGTCGCTGCCCAACCTGCCGCCACAGTCGCCCACCCCAAAGGTGCTACAGACGGCGCTGCTGGCCCAGGGGCTGCACGTCACCTTGGAACCGATCGAGACCTGCCCAACGGTCGCCCTGCCGCGCGACTGGGAGACTTACTTGCAAAGTCTGCGGGGCAAGGACCGCCACGAGCTGCGGCGCAAACTGCGCCGCGCTGCCGCCACCGCCCGGCTGGAGACCTACATCACCCGGGAGGCTTCCCGGCTGGATGGCGACTTGGATACCTTTTTTGCCCTGCACCGCATGAGCCGTGATGCAGCCAAGCGCGGCTTCATGACCACAGCCAAAGAAGCCTTTTTCCGCGATCTCGCCCATGCCTTGTGGCCTGAAGGGTGGCTGGAGCTGGTCTTCCTGCTGGCTGATGGCGAGCCGATCGCAAGCCTGTGGTGCTTGCCTTTTGGCACCACGTACGCGGTTTACAACAGCGGCTATCACCCGGGCTATGCGCAGCTGAGTGCCGGCATCGTGCTCTTTGCCGAGTGTATCCGCAGCGCCATTGCCCGTGGCTTTCAGGCGTTTGATTTCTTGCGCGGCAGCGAGGCTTACAAGTACCGCTTTGGCGCCACCGACCGGCCCTTGCTTCACCTGCTGGCGCGTACGCCATGTCCGGTTTCCGAGCCATGCGTATGAATAGCCCGTCGCTCACCGAGCCTTTACCACAGCGGGTGGCGATGTTCAGCGTGCACAGCTGCCCGCTGGCGGCGCTGGGTGGCCGCGACACCGGGGGCATGAATGTCTACGTGCGCGAGCTGGGGCGACACCTGGCCGCCCTGGGCGTCGCGGTGGACATCTACACCCGCCGCCAGAACCCCTGCATGCCGGTGGTGACAGCGTACGCTCCCGGAGCACGCGTCATTCACCTCAACGCCGGGCCGGCCATGCCTTACCACAAGCACCGCGTCTGGCATCACTTGCCAGAGTTCTTGGCGCGAGTGCAGGCCTTTGTGGCTGCCGAAGGCCTGCGCTACGACGTGCTGCACGGCCACTACTGGCTTTCCGGCTGGGTCGGGCTCCAGCTGAGCCGGCGCTGGCGCCTGCCCCTGGTCTACATGGCCCACACCCTGGGGCATGCCAAAAACGCCGCCGCACGCCAGCCCTGGGAGCAGGAACCGCTGCGCCGCCTGCTGGTGGAGCGAGAGCTGGTGCGCCAAAGCCACGCCGTGATTGCCGAAAGTCCGGCCAGTCTGGACCACCTCAAGCGCCACTATGGGGCCGAAGCCGGAAAGGTCCGCCTCATTCCGGGAGGGGTCGACACGGCGCTGTTTTGCCCCGGCAACCGGCAGCAGGCGCGCCGTGCCCTGGGACTTCCGGCTACCGCTCCGCTGCTGCTGTTTGTAGGACGGCTGCAGCCGCTCAAGGGCATCGACGTGCTGCTGCGTGCCGCACACCTGGTGTGCCAGCAGCAGCCGGCAGCCCAGGTGCTTGTCGTAGGGGGTGGGCTCGATGCCAACGATCCACACGAGGTCGCAGAGCGGCAACGCCTGCAGCGGCTGGCGCAGGAACTGCGGCTGACGGTGCACTTTGTCCCCGCTCAGCCGCAAGCCACCCTGGTGCACTACTATACGGCAGCCGATGTGTTCGTCATGCCATCGTACTATGAGTCTTTCGGCATGGTGGTCCTGGAAGCCATGGCCTGCGGCACACCGGTAGTGGCCTCGGACGTCGGCGGCTTGCGCTCTACCGTGGTGCACGGCGAAACCGGACTGCGCGTGCCCGCGGGAGACCCCGCAGCTTTCGCCCAGGCAATCCTTGCCCTGCTGGCGGCACCGGCACGGCGTCAGGCCATGGGTCAAGCAGCGCGACGGCGCGCACTCAGCTATGCCTGGTCACACATTGCAGCGCAGACCCTCACCCTCTACCGACACCTGATGGCGACCCTCTCTGCGGCACACCGCGCCACGCTGCCCGTGACGGACAGGGCCTCCTGAGACGCACCGGAGAGGAGGGCTTGGGCCATGCAGATCACTTTCTGGGGCACGCGGGGCTCGATTGCCGCGCCAGGGCCACACACGCTGCGCTACGGCGGAAATACTTCTTGCGTTGAGGTGCGTCTGGACGACGGCACCCTGGTCATTTTCGATGCCGGCACCGGCATCCGGCCACTGGGAAACGCCTTGCAAGCGCAAGGGCAGCCGGTGCGCGCCTACCTGTTTCTCAGCCACGTGCACTGGGACCACATCCAGGGATTGCCTTTCTTTGCCCCGGCTTACGCCGCGGGCACCGAGCTCTGGATCCTGGGGCCAGAAGGGGACGGCCAGAGCCTGGAGCAGATTATCTGCGACCAGATGCGCAGCCCGTACTACCCCGTGCCCATGGGCGCCCTGGCGGCCACTATTCGCTTTGTGCCGCTACGCCACGGCAGTACGTTTGCCTTGCCAGAGGCCACAGTGACCGCGGCCCGCATCAACCACCCCGGCCATACGCTCGCTTACCGCCTCAGTGCCGGCAATAAGAGCCTGGTGTACGCCACCGATAACGAACCTTTCGGACCGCAGGCGGCGTCGCACCACTTGCCGCAGCCCGCCCCCCTGACGGAGCTGGCCCGTGCCGCCGACGTGCTCATCCAAGATGCCATGTATACGCCCGAGGAGTACCCGCAGCACGTGGGCTGGGGCCACTCGACATACCTCGATGCCCTGCACCTGGCCCGCGACGCCAGCGTGCAGCACCTCTTTCTCTACCACCACGACCCCGAACACAGCGACGCCCAGATCGACACCATCGTGGCCCACTGCCGTGCCTGGCTGGCCCAGCAAGGCGCCGCGTTTACCTGCCAGGCGGCCGCCGAGGGTCTGCAGCTTCGCCTGTAAGGGTTTGCAGCCAGGGAGAGGCTTGCGGGATTGACAACCGCGGGGGATTTTGGCATCGTTTCTTGCTGTTTGCGAGAGGGCAAGCCCACAGCCCCGAGGGGTTGCTTCCCCGGCTGGCCCGAGCCAGAGTTTTCCAGGAAAGGCCCTGCCTGCACTCGATGGGGACATCCATGCGCCCGCCGTGGTTCCGTGGTGCCTTTGTGCGCTGCCGCGTGTTTCGATTCCTGAGCCCGAAGCTAGGCGCGGGCTGGCTCCTGCTGGTGTTATTCACCTCCCTGGCAGTGGCCCAGCAGCCCGCGGCCCCACCGCCCGCGGTGCCGCCTGCGCCGTTGCCTTCTCCGCCTCCGACTTTTCCCACGACACCCCAGGCGCCGGCAGCGCCGCACGTCCCCACTCCAGGAACCGCGCCACCGATTCCGCAAGAAGCCCTCCCAGCTCCGACCCCAGAGGCCCCAGCGGCGCCGGAAGGCGCCAGGCCAGCCCTACCGCCCAGGCCGGCTCCGGCGGCCGCGCCTGCCCTGTCGCCCGTGGAGCGCCTGCTGGCCGGGCGGCTGCCAGAGCCGGCGGCGCCGCTGCGCCAGTTCGGCTACGACCTCTTCGCCCAGCCGCCGACCACCTTTGCCCCGGTGACCAACGTGCCGGTGGGACCCGACTATGTGCTCGGCCCGGGCGACACCCTCAACATCGTGCTCTGGGGCAACGTGCCGGAGCAGACGTGGCAAGTGGAAGTAAGCCGCGACGGCACCGTGGTGCTGCCCCGCCTGGGGGTGGTGCCGGTGTGGGGCCTCACCCTGGAGCAGGCGCAGCGCTTGCTCCAGCAGCGCTTTAGTCGCTTTCTCACCGAGTTCCAGCTTGCCGTCACGCTAGGAAAGCTGCGCACCTTGCTCGTCTACGTGGTGGGCGAAGTGCAGCAGCCCGGGGCTTACACGGTAAGTGCCCTGTCGACGGTCATCAATGCCCTCTTTGCGTCTGGCGGGCCGAGCAAAAACGGCTCCCTGCGCCGCATCGAGCTGGTGCGCCAGGGGCGCACCGTGCATACGCTGGATCTTTACGACTTCTTGCTGCGCGGGGACAAGAGCCAGGACCGCACCCTGCAGCCTGGCGATACTATCTTCGTGCCCATCATCGGCCCGGTGGCCGGTGTTGCCGGCAACGTCAAGCGCCCGGCCATTTACGAGATTACCCCGGGAACCACTCTGCAGCAGCTCCTCGAGCTGGCCGGCGGCATTACGCCGGCGGGCTACCGGCAACGGGTGCAGGTAGAGCGCTTTGTGGCCAACGAGAAAAAAGTGGTGGTCGACCTCGACCTCTCTACCCCGCCTCCGGCGGCGCTGTGGCAGACGCCCATTGCCGACGGGGACCTGGTGCGCGTCTTTCCCGTCGAGACCCAGCCTGAAAACGTCGTCGAGCTGCGCGGCCACGTGCGCCGCCCGGGCCACTACGAGCTCAAGCCCGGCATGCGCCTGCGCGACTTGCTTCCCTCTTACGAGGCCCTGCTGCCTGATCCCTACCTCGAGTACGGCGAAATCGTGCGCTACGTGCCCCCAGAGGGGCGGCGCGTGGTGGTGCCTTTCAACCTGGGCGCGGTACTTGCTGGCGAAGCGCCGCACAACCTGCCTTTGCAGCCCCTTGACCTGGTGCGCGTCTTTGCCCGTAGCGAATTCGTCGATCCCGGCCTGGTGCGCGTCTCGGGGCTGGTGCACCGGCCTGGCGTCTACCCGCTCACCGAGGGCATGCGCGTGCGCGACCTCGTCTTGCGCGCCGGCAACGTGCACAAGTTTGCCTACCTGGAGCGCGCCGAGCTCACCCGCCTGCTGCGCCAGGACGGCACGCAGACCGCGATCCGTCTTGAGCTGAACTTGCGCCGTGCCCTGGCCGGCGATCCGGAGCACAACTTGCCCTTGCAGGACCTCGACCACCTGCTGGTGCTGCAGCAGCCCGAGCTCGACCTGACACAGGAAGCGGTGCTTCCGGAGGCAGAGCCGGGGGTTCCCCGCGTTCCGCCGGTGCACCCGCTGCTGGCGGCCGACCAGAAGGAAAGCGAGGCCCTGCGCCGCGCCGGCATCCTGGTGGAACAAACCGTAGAGCTGCGCGGTGAGGTGCGCTTCCCCGGCGTTTATCCTATTCTCAAAGGCGAGCGCTTAAGTTCGGTGCTGCGCCGCGCCGGCGGCTTTACCGCCGAGGCTTACTTGCGTGGGGCGGTGTTTACCCGCGAAAGTGTGCGCCGGCTGCAAGAGCAGCGCCTGCAGGAGCTGCTGCACGCCGAAGAGCAAGCCCTCCTGGCGGCAGCCGCGGCGGAAGCCGCCGGCGCCCTAAGTCCCGAAGAAGTGCAGGGGCGCCGCCAGGAGCTCGAAGCGCGGCGGCAGCTCATCGAGCGCTTGCGTGCCGTACGCCCCGAAGGGCGGGTGGTTATCCGCCTGCGCCCGCCAGAGGAGCTGGCCGGGACGCCGGATGACCTGGAACTGGAACCCGGCGACCGCCTGGTGGTGCCGCAGCTGCCGCGGCACGTCACGGTGGTGGGGCAGGTCTACAACCCAGGGTCGCTGCTGTTTGTCCCGGGACAGACGCTCGACGACTACCTGCAGCAAGTCGGCGGGCCGACGCGGGAGGCCGATCGGCGCGAGATCCATATCGTGCAGGCCGACGGCACGGTGCTCAGTGCCCGCCAGTCACGCCACCCGGTGCGCAACGCCAACGGCCAAATCGTCTACGTGGCCTCCCTAGACGAGGTGCCCTTGCAACCCGGCGACACCATCGTCGTGCCGCGGCGGGTACGCACCCCGGCCACCCTGCGGGCAACGCGCGATATCGTGCAGATTCTCTTCCAGAGCCTCTCTACCCTGGCGGTGGTGGCGGCCTTGCTATAGAAGGCGCTGCCGCCTGCCGTGAGGCGCCGCCCGGTCCGCTCCGGTTACTCCGCGGCGCTGCGCTTTGGCTCGGCAGGAGAGCCCCCCAGCAGCAGGGCACGCAAAGCCAGCAGCAGCAGCCGGGGCTGCTGGCAGCACAGGCGCCACAGCACGCGGAGCGCCTCGTCGCGCGTGTAGGTGCCCAGGGAGCGCCTGGCCCCAGCGTGGAGCAGGCCGAGCAAGGACGCGTAGTCACGCTGCGAGAAGCGGTGGAGCACCCCGCGCGTAAGGCGGTGTAGGTTGAGCTCGCGGCGCAGGGCCCGCAGCTCCCGGCTCGCCCCTCCCTGCGCGATGGCCTCTGCCACCCCCAAGGCACCGCGCAAGCCCGTCACCAGGCCGCCGACGGTGGTGACTTTTACCTGCGCCGCCGCGTCGCCGACCAGGTAGACCTGACCGCCGCCGAACTGCCGCCGTACCGGCACCCAGCGCCGGTAAAGTGGCACGCGCGCTCCCTGGAAGCCGAGCGGCTGCAACCCCTGGCGCGCCAGAAAGCGCAGCAAGCACTGGCGCGTGCGGCGCCCCTCCTCGCCGATGAGCCCCAACACCCCTGCCTCCGGCGTGAGCGGCAGCAGCCAGTAAAAGTACGGGGTATCCTGAGGTAGAAACCAGACCCGCGCCGTGTCCGAAGGCAAATCGGCCGGCAGCCGCACCAGCGCCTGCACCAGCGGCAGGGTGGGCTGCGGTGGCCAGCCAGCGGCCCGCGCCACTTTGCTAAAAGCCCCGTCAGCGCCAATCACCGTGCCCGCCCGCAGGGCCCGTCCTTCATGCTTTGCCGTGCGCTGCGTGTGCAGCGTGATGCCCGCAGCGTGTGGCTCCAGGCTGCGAACCCAGTGGCCCAGCATCAGCTGCGCCCCGGCAGCGGTGGCGCGATCGGCAAGGGCGCAGAGCAGGGTGGCACGCTCCACCATCACGTCGGGATGGCGCAGCGTCACCGTGGCCACCTGGCCGTCGGCGTGCAGCTCGAAGCGGTGGATCTCGTTTACCACCGCCTTGTCGCCCAGATTCCCCAGCAGCTCACGAAAGCGGTGCGTGGCGATGAGGGCTCGCGGCGCAGGATCAAAGCGCTCAGCCCCTTCGAGGACCACCACTTGGTGGTGCTGGCGGGCAAGCAGGTAGGCAGCGAACAAGCCAGCAGCCGAGCCACCCACCACGGCAATCTCGGTGTCTCTCTGCTCCATACTCCCCCTTCCGCAGCAGGTGGCCTTCCCCCCTGCTGCCTGCCGTCCACGGCGCACCTGAGCCTCGGACCAGGCTGGCAAGCCCCCTGGCCAGGCCCAATCCCGAAACAAGCCATATGTATAGCACAATGGCAAGTCTTTTGCCAACCGCCTGGCAGCCCCGCATGCGGCGGCCGCCGCGGCGCGTCGTGCCGTAAACAGAAAGTTCTGCTTGACAGCCACGCGCCGCGGTCGGTAGCATCCTTAGCAACCCTTGAAGGCTTCGCCACGTAAGGAAGGGCCATGACGCCTCCTGAGCCTTACGGCGACGAGGAGATCAACCTCCGCGATTATTGGCGCGTGCTGGTGCGCCGCCGCTGGCTGGTGATCGGCTGTACGGTGGCCACCGCCTTGGCCGCTGCCGTCTTTTCTTTTTTGCAGCCCAACATTTACCAGAGCAAAGCCACCCTGGTGCCGCTGGGGCAGGCCCCTGGTGGCCTGCGTGCCGCCCTGGGGGAGCTGGGCGGGCTGCTGCCCGCCGGCCCTTGGGCGCAGCGAGAATCCCGCCGAGCGGCTCATGGCGGTGCTGCAAAGCCGCACCTTGGCCGAAGAAGTCATTCGTGCCCTTGACCTCATGCCGCGCCTTTTCCCCGAGCAGTGGGACGCTGTGCAGCGGCGCTGGCGGGAGCCCGAGCCCCCTACCCTGCAAGACGGCGTGCGCGCCTTGCAGGACATGGTGTCGGTCACCACCGACCGCAAGACCGGCTTGATCACGATCGCCGTGGAGCACACCGACCCGCAACTGGCCGCCACCATTGCCAACCAGTACATCATGGCGCTGCAGCAGGCCCTCAACGAAAAGGCGTTTTCCCTGGCCAAGAAAAACCGGGTTTTCGTCGAGGAGCAGCTACACAAAACGCAGCAGGCGCTTACCGCAGCAGAGGAAGCCCTGCGCGCCTTTGAAGAGCAGCACGGCATCGTGGCTCTCGACGCTCAGGCCGAAGCGGCAATCAACGCCATTGCCACCCTGGAAAGCCAGATCATGGCCAAAGAGGTGCAGCTGCGCGTGCTGCAGCGCACCATGACCGGGGCCAGCCGTGAAGTGGTGCAGCTGCAAGAGGAGTTGCAAGGGCTGCGCCAGCAGCTGGCCAAGCTGCAGCGCGGGCAAGCTGCCACTGCCGACAGCCAGGCCTTGCTGTCGCTCGACAAAGCGCCAGAGGTCAAGCTCCAGTATGCCCGCTTGCAGCGCGAGGTGCAGCTGCAAAATAAGCTCTTTGCCCTGCTGTCGCAGCAGCTCGAACAAGCCCGCATTGAGGAAGCCCGCGACGAGACGGCTTTTCAGGTGCTCGATCCCGCCATTCCGCCCGAGCGCAAAGTGAAACCCCGCCGGCGGATGACGGTCATGCTGGCCACTGTGGTGGGGGGTATGCTTGGTGTTTTTGCGGCGTTTTTCTTCGAGTACCTCGATACCCGCGTGCGCCGCCGCGAGCAGGTGGAGCGCCAAGCCGGCCTGCCGGTGCTGGCAGTGCTGCCTCCTCTGCCTCCCCCGCCGCGCCGTCAGCGGCGGCAGCCGGCCAACGACGCGCCTCTAGCCCCGCCACCTCCCGGAACCCCCCTGCTGGAAGCACTGCGCTACTGGCACACGCGCCTGCGGCGCCTCGAAACCCCACCGCGGGTGCTGCTGCTGGTGAGTCCCGCAGAGACGGGCCAGACGGCCCCGCTTTTAGTACAGCTGGCCATGGTGGCAGCGGCCAGCGGCGAGCGCGTGCTGCTGATCGACGGCAACCTGCGCCAGCCGAGCCTGCACCACCTGCTGGCCACCGCCCCTTCTCCGGGCCTGGCGGAGCTGCTCCTCGATCCGCAGGCCTGGCCCAAAGGAGTGCAAGGGACCGCGGTGGACAACCTGTTCTTGCTGCCGGCGGGGACGCTAACCCCGGCAGCGGCGGCCGCTCTGGAGAGTGCCGCCTGTGACGCCGTGCTGGCGCAGGCGCGGGCCACTTACGACTTGGTGCTGTGCGCCGCGCCTCCGGTGCTGACGACGTCCGACGCGGCGGTGCTGGGGAGCAAGGCCGACGCGGTCTGCCTCCTCCTGGTTGCCGGGCAGACCTCCCTGGAGGCAGTGAACGAGGCACGCGGCGCCCTGGAAGCGGTGCAGGCGCGAGTGATCGGCGCCGTGCTCAGCGGGTCGCAGCAGTCCTGAGCGCTTCCGTCTTGCTTGTCGCTGCGGAGGCCACCGCCAGCGGGGGGATTCTCGGAGACGGGATGCGAAACCGGCGCATGCGGCAAAGCGGCTGGGGCGTGGTGCTGCTGGGCCTTTGCCTGAGCAGCCTGGGGTGGGCGCACAGCGACCTCGAACCGCGCCAGAGCCTTCCCAAGCGCTGGGAAACCTATACCCTGCTGGTGCCCACCGAAACCGCGGCAGCCACGGTGAAAGTCCGCCTGCGGGTGCCAGACGCCTTCACCGTGGAGGCGGTCAAGCACCTGCCGCCCTGGCACCTCACCACGGTACGCGACGAGAAGGGCGTGGTGCGGGAAATCGTGTGGGAAGGGGGTCGCATTCCCAGCCAGCGGTTTGAAGAATTCCGCTTCCTGGCCCGCAACCCGGCCGAGACCGGAACGTACCGCTGGCACATCGAACAATACGCCGAAGGCGGCGAAGTGGCCACCTGGGAAGCCCAGACGCAGATCGTTCCCATGGCCGCGACCCTCGCCCAGCGCGCCGAAGAGGCCTGGCGCACCGCCCAGGTGGCCACCACGGTGAGCTTTATTGCCATCGGGGTGGCCGGTACCCTCATCCTGGTGCTGGTCGTGGTTCTCCTCCAGCGCCCGCGGGCCACCAGCCGCAAGCCATGACGCACGCCCTCGAGTATCTGGCCACTTTGCTGCACCTGCTGGGCTTGCTGCTGTTGGCCGGCGGCCACTTCTGGTTTGCCCTGCTCACCGCGGTGGCCGAGCGCCACGGCGACGAGCGGGGCGAGCGCTTTCTGGCCACGGCAGTGCCGGTGTTTGCCAACGGCTTTGGCGCCGGCATCCTGCTGCTCTTTAGCAGCGGCCTGCTCAAGCTCCTGCTGTGGAGAGAGCCCGGACTGATCTTTCTGCCCGACGTCTACGGCTGGGTTTTGTTTGGTAAGCTCGTGCTGTACATGCTCATCGTCGCCAACGGCGTGTATATCGAGCGCCGCTGCTTGCCTGCGGTGTTGCAGGCCGCCCGCCAGGCAGAGCCCTTGGCCACTTCCTCCCGCTGGCAGCGCCTGAAGCGCCACGCCCGCCTCAACCTGGTGCTGGTCCTGGTGGTGGTGGCCCTGGGCGAGACGCTGCGCTTTTCCAAGCTGTGAGGCCAGCCATGGGCGTATGGCGGGTGTGGCTGCTCAGCGTGCTGGTGGCGGCGCCGGCCCTGGCCCACCACGGCGGCCTGGGCATCGAAGGCGACCTCGTCGAGTGGGCCTTGCGGGTTGACCAGTGGCAAGAAGAGCAGCTGGACCAGGGCTACCGCATCAAGTTCCTCTCTTATCCCCGCCAGCCCCTGCGGGGAGAGCGCACGCGCCTGGTGTTCGAAGTGCAGGAGGTGGCTAGCGGCCAGTACGTAGGGGGATTGGCCGCCACGCTCGCCCTGCGGGCGCCCGACGGCCGCCAGATCACCCTGCCCTTGCCTGAAACCCAGGGCGTGCTGGCCTATTACGAAACCGCCTTCGTCTTCGCGCAGGCCGGCGAGTATGAGCTGACGTTTCAGGCCACCGGCACGACCGGTCCCTTTCGCGGCACCTTCCGCAAGACGGTGCGCCCTACGGCGCTTCTGGGCGACTGGGCCACCCTGCTGGGCAACGCCACGGTGCTGGCGGCCTTGACCCTGACCTGGGTGGGGTTCCTGCTCTCCCTGCAGCGCCGCCTGGTGCCGCCGCACCGCCCCGACGAAACGGCTTCGCCGTGAGCCCCTCAGGACTTAGGGTTCGGGAGAGGCAATGACGATGGTGGGATGCTGCAGGTAAGTGCGTGCCACGCGCAGCACGTCTTCCCTGCTGACGCTACGGATGCGGGCCGCCTCACCGGCGCTGAAGTCGTATCCCAGGCCGTAGAGCTCGTTGAGGGCCGCATCGCTGGCCAGCTCCGCGTTGGTCTGGCGGTCCAGCTGCGCGGCGATCACGGCCAGTTGCTTGGCCCGCGCGAGTTCGGCCTCGCTGAAGCGCCCGGCTTTGGCCTCCTCGACGTTGCGCAGAATGAGCTCGACGACGCGCTCGGCTTTCTCAGGCTGGGTGGCTGCTATGATGCCGAAGTAGCCGGCGTCAAGCCCCAGCCAGTTGAAGGCGTGCACCACGTAGACCAGCTGCTGGCCGCGCAGCTGCGTGTGCAGCCAGCCCCCCGGAAACTGGATGCCCGAGAGGATGGCGTCAAGAAGGTGTAGGGGGTAGCGGTCCTTCAGGTTGGTGAGCGTGGTGCCGGGATAGCCAATGGCGATGGCGGCCACTTGCTTCTGGGTGGGCACGAAGCGCCGGCGAGTCTCCTGGGGGAAGGGTTCGGCCGGCACCGGCGGAAACGTCACCGGGCGCGGCGGCAAGTCCGCAAAGAACTTGGCCACCAGGGCGGTGGTCTCCTCGACGTCGACGTCGCCGACAATGGCCAGCACCAGGTTGCTCGGCGCCACGTAACGGGCATAAAACGCCTGCACGTCCTGGCGCTGCAAGCGCGCCAGCGACGCCTCGCTGCCTTCGGGCAGCAGGCGGTAGGGGCTCACGGTGAAAAAGGTCTGGCGAAAGAGGGTCCGGATCTCCGACTGCCAGGTGTCGCGCAGCTGCCGCACCTCGGCCAGCATGAGCCGCCGCATCTTGGCCAGCTCCTCGGAGGGAAATGTCGGGTGGGTGATGACGTCGGCAAAGACCTCAAGCGCCGCCGCAAAGTCCTCTCGCAAGCAGGTGGCGTGCACGTAAAAGCTGTTGTTTCCCGAGTCGGCGGTGAGGCTGCCGCCGATGCCATCAAAGAACGCGGCAATCTCCTCGGCGCGGCGCGACGTCGTCCCTTTGGGCAGCAGCCGCGCCATGAGGCGCGACAGGCCGTTGGTTTCCGGCGTCTCTACCCGCACCCCGCCTTTGAAGTAAGCCTGCATGGCCACGATGGGCAAGGCCGGGTTGCGCTGCACAAGGAGCGTCAGGCCGTTGGGGAGAACCCGTTTTTGCATCACCGTGGGGGAAGTCGCTGCCGCTGCCGGGACCGCGGAAGCCGCTGCGCGCGGCGGGCGCACCACCGCTGTGACCAGGGTCTCTTCGCGGAAATACTGCTGGGCCACGCGGCGGATGTCGGCAGCGGTAACTTCCTGGATGCGCTGCACGTAAGTGTCGCTGAAGGTGGGATCAAAGGTGCTCAGCATGTCCAGTCCCAGGGTGCGGGCGCGCCCCTGCACCGTTTGCTGCGCAAAGAGGTGGTCGGCCACTTTCTGCCGCTTGGCCCGCGCCAGTTCCTGCGGCGTCACGGGCTCCTCGCGCAACCGGTAGAGCTCTTGCAAAATTGCCTGCTCCGCGGCCTCGAGCTGCTCGGGCGCCAGGGTGGCCCACACCACCAGGCTGCCAGGGGCATAAGCCGGGGTGAAAGAGGCCGCCTCGATGCGATAGACGAGCTGCCGCTCGTCGCGCAAGCGCCTGACCAGGCGGGCGCTGTCGCCTTCGGCAAGAATAAAAGCCAGCACGTCCAGGGGGTAAAGATCGGGGTGGGTGAGGGGGACAGTGCGGAACGACAGGCTGAGATACGCCTGCGCCACGTCCATCTCCTTGACCACGCGGCGCGGGCTGAGCTGCGGCGGTTCCTCGGGCAGGCTGATCACCGGCAGGCGGCGCCGCGGGCTGCCGCCAAACGCCTGGCGAATGCGGGCCAGGGCGTCGGCCACCTGCACGTCGCCCACCACCACGAGGATCATGTTGTTGGGCGCGTACATGCGCCGGTAATACGTGAGCAAGTCGTCGCGGGTGATTTGCTGCACCAGCTCCTTGTAGCCGATCACCGGATAGCGGGCGGGGTGGACTTTGTAGCGCTCCTCCTGGGCGGCCTGGAACAGCACGCGCAGGGGGTTGTCGAGCCCCTGCTCGATCTCGCGCTGCACCACCCCCTTTTCGCGCTCAAACTCCGCTTCCTCAATCGTGCTGTGCAGCATCCAGTCGGCCAGCAGCTCCAGGGCAGTCGGCCAGTGCTCGGTGGTGGTGGTAATGTAGTAAGCGGTGTGGTCGGTGGTGGTATAGGCGTTGGAGTGGTTGCCGATGGCTTCGAGAAGCTCGCGGCTTTCGGCTTCGCTGCGCGTGGTGGTGGTGCCCCCGTGGATGACGTGCTCAAAGAAGTGGGAAATGCCACTGCCGAGGTACTCTTGCTCGTAAATGCTGCCGGTGCGCACGAACACCTGCACCGAGACGACCGGATGGGTGTGGTTTTCCTCAATGAGCACGGTGAGGCCATTGTCCAGGGTGGTGTGCACCACTTTGGCCTGCACGGCGCTGGCCAGGACGAAGAGCAACAGGAGAACCAGCCGTCGCGTCTGCATCAAAGACCCTCTCCCTGAAGGGCGCCCGGCGCCGCGTTACGGCGTGTCGGGTTGACGTGGCTGCGGGAAAAGTGTACGGTGTCGAGGCGGAAATTGCACGACCCTTTGACGGAGGCGCAGGCATGCACAGCGCGGTGCAACACGTGGCGGCGATTGGGGACCAGCTGGTGGCGTACCTCAAAGACCTGGTGCGCATTCCCACCGTCAACCCGCCGGGCGCGCACTACCAGGAGCTCTGCGAGTACGCCCAAGAGCGCTTACGCCGGCTGGACTGTGACGTCGACCTGGTATGGGTGCCCGAACAGCGCGAAGACGAGCTCTACCCCTTTGGCAAGGGGCACCCGCGGCTGAGCCTGGTGGGCCGCTACCGCAAGAGCCGGCAGGAACGCCCCGGACTTCACTTAAGCGGCCATTACGATGTGGTGCCGGCGGGGACGAGCTGGCGGCGCGACCCGTTTCGCCCCGAAGAAGAAGATGGCCGCCTCTACGGCCTGGGCACTTCGGACATGAAGGGGGGGCTGGCGAGCATCCTCGGCGTCATCCAGGCCCTGCACGAGACCAACACCACGCTGCGCCACGGCTTGACGTTCTCGTTTACGCCGGATGAAGAAACCGGAGGGCTGGCGGGCATGGGGTACCTGGTGCAGCAAGGGCTGGTGCAGGCCGACTACGCCATCATCACCGAGCCCTCGCAGCCGCACTTCGTGCGCATCGGCCACCGCGGCGTGCTGTGGGTGGAGGTGATCACCCGCGGCAAGACGGCCCACGCCAGCATGCCCCACCGCGGCATCAACGCCTTTAAGAAGCTGGTGCGCGTGGCGCAGCAACTCGAGACGCTCGAGCGCGAGCTGGAAGGCAAGCGCACCGCTGCCCCGGTGATGAGCGAGGAAGAGCGCCACCCCACCCTGTGCATTGGCAGCGTGGTACGCGGCGGCGTGAAGACCAACGTGGTGCCCGACGAGTGTACGATGATGCTCGACCGCCGCCTCATTCCGGAAGAGACCACCCGGGAGGCGTTTGAGGAGATCTGCGCCGTGGTGGAGCAGCTGCGCCGCGAGGACCCGCAGCTGCAGGTGGAGCTGCGGCAGCACCTGGGCATCGAGGCGGCTTCTATTGCCACCGACAACTTGCTCGCGCAGACGGTGGCGGCCTGCCACGCCCAGATCTACGGGCGCCAGCCGGCCATTGCCATTTCTCCTGGCTTCAACGACACCCACTACCTCATTCGCGGCCTGGGCATTCCGGCGCTCACGTATGGTCCGGGCACCACCGGCGTGGCACACGCCCCTGACGAGTACATCGTCATCGATGACCTGATCAAGGCAACGCAAGTCCTGGTGCAAGTGGCGCTGACGCTGGTGGGGTAGCTCAGGTGTGGCAGCGATCCGCTTCTAGGGCCAGGCGGTAGAGGCGCCAGGTCCATTCCACGTCGGTGCGGGCCCGATGGGCGCTTTCGCCATCACGCACGATGTTGAAGTACTTGGCAATAGTGCTGAGGCCGATGTGCAGGTCGGCAGGAAGCTTGCCGCGAAGCTGAAGGTGCTTGTAAAGGCTCCACACGTCAAACACGTGATAGTCAAAGCGCCAGGGGAGGCCACAGCGCCGGTAGGCGCGGTAAAGGAAGGCTTCGTCCACTTTGGTGTTCCAGCCGCTCAGCACGGCGCCGTCGGCGCAGCGCCGGTCAAAGCGCCGCAGCACTTCTTCGAGCGGGGGAGCGGCGGCAATGGCAGCAGGAGAGATCCCGTGGATGGCAGCGGCCTCGGAGGAGAACTCTACCGTGCCCGGGTTGACCAGCGAGACGAAATCCTCGGGGTCTCGCTGGCCGTCGGTCTCGAAGATGCAGGCGATTTCAATGATGCCGTGCCGCTCGACGTCGAGGCCGGTGGTCTCAAGATCAACGAAGACGAGTTGCCCCATGCGCCGCTCCTTTGCCGGTGCCCGTCGTGATGGCTTCTCTCCGTGACGCGTCCCACGCAAGGCATGGTACAATCTTAGCGCACGCGTGAGCAGACGACCAGCCCGGTGCGGCGCACTGGGGCGCGCGTAGAGGATGGGACACGGATGCAAGCGAGCTTTGCTGCGGTCAGAGAACGGTACTTAGACGAACTCGTCGAGGCGGGCTGGTACGACCCGCGCACGTTTAGCAAAAAACAGCGCCGCGAGCTCAGCCCCCCGGCGTACCTCCTCCAGTTGCTCAAGTCCCGGCCGGTCACGGCGGTGGAAATGCACAGCCACACGCCGCGCTCCGACGGCCTCATCGAGCCCGAACGCATCCTTTCCTGGACGCAGGCCCTCTACAAAAAGGGGTATTTTTGCTACGAACACTTCTGCGTACCCCTGGTTATCGTCATTACCGACCACGACTACATTTACGATCCGGCGGCGCTCAAGCGCCTCAACCAGGGAGAGACGCTGCGGTTTCTTGCCGGCGCCGAGGTGAGCACCGAGCACGGCCACGTCCTCTACTACGGGTCACACCCGGAAATCATTTACACTTATGAACTTGACCGCCCCCAGCTTACGGTGAAGCCCACCGGGCCCGAGTTTTTCGAGCTGGTGAAGACCCTCGACGCCGGGGTGGCGGTGCCGGCACACCCGTTTCGCGAAACGAGTCTGCTGCGCGAGCTGCCCGCCGACGAGCTGGCTTCAGAGCTGGTGACGCTCGAGATCCTCAACGGCAAGACGCCGGCCGACCAGAACCTGATGGCCATCGAGTACGCCCGCAAACACGGCCTGCGCGGTCTGGGCGGCAGCGACGCGCACCAGATGTCTCGCCTCTACTCGTATCTTACCCTCTTTGACGGCCCCATCCGCTCTCTGGACGACCTGGTGGTGGCTTTACGCGACGGGGATTTTTTTCCCGTGCACGGCGAGCACCTGCGTTTCAAGCACGACTGACGCCCGTTGCGCTGCCTGCCGGAGGTCTGATAGACTCCTTCCCTGGCTGGCCAAAGGGGACCGCGTGTCGCGCAGAAAGGAAAGCTATGGCCGCAGAGGTCGACTGGTACTACCATCGCAAGGGGTGAGCCACGTGTGCCAAAGTCTCCAAGTTTCTGGAGACGCATGGCATCGCCGTGCGGGAAACGGTCAGCGCCGCCAAGCGGCTTGGCCGTGCCGAAGCCCTGGCCCTGGCCCGTACGGCACAGCGGCTCATTGCCATGAAAGGGAAACACGTCACCACCGTGGACTTGAAGGCAGCACCGCCGTCGGAGGAGGCGTTGGCGGCGCTCCTGCTTGGGCCCACGGGCAACCTGCGTGCTCCCACGCTGCGGGTGGGGCAAACGCTGCTCGTTGGCTATAATGAGCAGGTGTTTGCCGACGTCTTCCGGTGAGCGCCGTCGACGTGACGCTGGCAAAGGAGGCCATGATGGCAAAGCAGGTCATCGTATACAGCAACATCGGTTGAGGGGCTTGCCACCAAGCGATGGAGTATCTATCGCAAAAAGGCGTGCCTTACATCGAGAAAAACGTGGCCCGCGATCCCGAAGCGGTGCAGGAGCTGATGAGCATGGGGCTGCGCTCGCTGCCGGTGATCGTCATTGGTGACAAGCGCCTCAGCGGCTTCAATCCCGCCGCCATCGACGCGGCGCTGGCAGAGTAACCCCGCTTTGACGGCTCGCTCCGGCAGCCGGGGCGAGCCGTTCTCTTCTGGCCATGCGGTCTCTTGCTTCAGCTGACCACTTCTTCCCGCACGATTGCCGTCCCCAGCACCATGGCGCGCAGCTTGCGGTAAGCCACCTGCCGCGGCAGGTACTTCATGCCGCAGTCAGGAGCGATGACCAGCCGCTGCGGCGGCACATACCGCAGGGCTGCACGGATGCGCTGGGCCACCACCTCGGGCGTTTCTGGCTCCGGCGTACTCAGGTCAAGAACGCCCAGAATGATCGTCTTTGAAGGCAAGGCGGTGAGAATCGACAAGTCAAGCCGGGGCTGGGCGGCCTCGATCGACACCTGCTGGACGACCGTCTGCTCCAGTTCGGGCAGAAAGTCATAGGCGCTGGGCTTGTGATGCACGGCCGCCGCGTAGCCAAAGCACAGGTGCAGGGCGGTCGTGCCCTGCACGCCTGCGAGGGCGCGGTTGATGGCCTTGACGGCATAGCGCGCGGCTTGCGCGGGCCGCGCCTGCAGCCAGGGTTCGTCAAGCTGGACGATGTCGGCGCCGGCTGCAAAAAGATCGCGGACCTCTGCATTCACCACCTCGGCGTACGCCATGGCCAGGGCTTCCTCGTCAGGGTAGTACTCGTTTTGCGCCTGCTGGCTCAGGGTAAAGGGGCCCGGGCAGGGTGGCCTTGAGGAGGCGGGTGGTGTGCTGACGCAGGAAGGCCACATCGCGCGCCTGAATGGGGTGCGGGCGCCGCAGCGGCCCCACCACCCTGGGGACCGGTACCGGCTGGCCGGTGCGGCCGATGACCGTGCCGGGGTGCTCTAGGTCGAGGCCTTCGAGCGCTGTGGCAAAGTAGTTGGAATAGCTCTCGCGCCGCGCTTCACCATCGGTGACGATGTCTATGCCGGCACGCTCCATGTCACGCAGTGCCAGCAGTACGGCGTCATCTTGCGCCTCGGCCAGCAGCGGCGGGGGAATGCGCCACAGCTCGCGGGCAGGCACGCGCGGCACGATGCCCCGCGCGAGGGTGTCGCGGTCAATTAACCACGCCGGCTGGGGATAACTGCCCACCACGGTAGTCGGCAAGAGGAGTCCTCGCATGGCGTGTCCTTTCTGCTTTGGGTTGCCAGCGGTCGCCTCTTCCAGTATAACCTCCGCCACAGGAAAGCCATTGGCAAGGGGAGAGAGACCATGGTTCAGCTCCCGTCTCGGGCTCACCACGTGGGCAGTCTGCTGCGGCCTGAGGCGCTCAAGGCAGCGCGGGCCCAGCACGCTGCCGGGACGCTCAGCGCCGAGCAGCTGCGAGAAGTGGAAGACCGCTGCATTGAGGAGGCCATCCGCCGGCAAGAGGCCATTGGCCTGCGCGTGGTTACCGACGGCGAGTACCGCCGCGCCTTCTGGCATTACGACTTCCTCGCCGGCCTCGACGGCGTCGAAATGGTCCCCGTAGAGACGCCGGTCCAGTTCCGTGGTGGCCAACAGCTCAGGCCCGTCGCCCCGGCAGTGACCGGCAAGCTCGACTACACCCGTCCCCACATGGTCGACCACTTTACGTTTTTGCGTGACCACACCCGCCAGACGCCCAAGCAGACGCTGCCTTCGCCTACGGCGCTGCACTACCGCGGCGGCCGCAAGGCCATTTCCACTGCCGTCTATCCCGACCTCGAGGCCTTCTTCGACGATTTGGGCCGCGCTTACCAGAAAGTCCTCGCCGCCTTTGCCCAGGCCGGATGCACTTTCTTGCAGCTCGACGAGGTCTACCTCGCCTACCTGTGCGATCCCCAGCAGCACGAGGAGCTTCGCCGCCGGGGTGAGGACCCCCAGTACTTGCTGCAGGCCTATCCGCGGCTCATCAACCTGGCGCTCGCCGAGCGGCCGGCGGGCATGACGCTGGGGATGCACCTGTGCCGCGGCAACTTCCGCTCCTCGTGGATTGCTCAGGGCGGCTACGAGCCCATTGCCGAGGTGCTGTTTAACACCCTCAACGTCGACGTTTACTTCCTGGAATACGACACCGAGCGTGCCGGGGGGTTTGAGCCGCTGCGCTTCGTGCCCCCTGGCAAGGCCGTGGTGCTCGGCTTGGTGACCACGAAAACCGGCGAGCTGGAAGACAAGGACTTCCTCAAGCGCCGCATTGAGGCGGCAGCCAGGTACGTGCCGCTGGAGCAGCTTGCCCTCAGCCCTCAGTGTGGCTTTGCCTCTACGGAGGAGGGCAACCTGCTCAGCGAAGCCGAGCAGTGGGCCAAACTCGAGCGGGTGGTGGAGGTGGCGCAGGACGTGTGGGGCACCCCCTGACCCCCCACCGCTCCCTTGTCCCCCTTTAGGGCTGGGGCTTGGCTGCCTCGCCGGCACGGTGGCGCAGGGCCCGCCCCTTGTCGGGGTGAGGGTCTTTGACCAGGCCGTAGATCTGCCGCCCTTCGTGGTCCTCGGGCAAGTATTCGGTGATGGGCAGCCCTTCGGGGGTCACAAAGAGCAGGCAGTGGCAGTACTTGTAAATCTGCATCTCGTCACAGGCGCAGATCCAGCGGCGCAGCTTGGCCTCGGCTTGCTTGTCGGGGTAAAAGTTGCACGGGCACAGGGGTTTGCCCACCTCCTCGATGTGCCGTGCCAGACCTTCGATGACCACTTCGGTGACCTTGCGGTTGGGATGCAGGTAGGTGCCGGACTTCTCGGCGAACTTTTCGGCATACTTCCACATGCGCTCGAGGTGTTTGGCACTCGGCTTGTCGTCCACAGGTATGCTCCTTCTACACGGATGCGGACCCGCTTTATGCCTTGCCGGCAAGGGCGTCGATTTTCTGGGCCAGGGTAAAATCGAGCGGGCTGATGCCCCCCACGTCGTGCGTGGTAAGGGCAATGGTGACCCGATTGTAGACATTGGACCACTCTGGGTGGTGCCCCATGGCTTCGGCCACCAAGGCCACGCGAGTCATAAAGCCAAACGCTTCCACGAAGGAAGCGAAAGTAAACGTCTTTTGCAGCTTGCCGGCCACCACTTCCCAGCCAGGAAGGGTGGCAAGACGGGCCGTGACTTCTGCGTCCGAGAGTTTCTGTGTTTCGACCATGGCGTTCCTCCCTAGCACACTTTGGCCACCAAGGCGTGCAAGAGCTCGACGATGCTACACTGCACTGCCGTGGGCAACCCGTCCACGGTGGGCAGCGGGCGGCCGGTAATGCCGTCGGCGGCCCCGGCACCTACGCAGGCCTGGAGCATGTCGGCTTCCTCGGCGGCGCTGTGCAGCAGCGCCGGCTGCTGCCGCAGGGCGGCCAGACAAGCCACCACCCCGTACACGCCCCAGTTGGCTACCGCCGCGGTGACCAGCAGCGAGGTTTTGACCACCGTGGCCAGGCCGCCACCGCACGGGCACTGACAGACGTCGCCGTAAGGTTTGTGGCGCCGCACCACGTCTTCGATGCAGCCAAAGCCCATATCGTTGCCGTTGTCCCCCACGCCAATGGTGGGAATGCCGGCGGCGTGTGCCGCTTCGAGCAGGTATTCCACAAGGGCGCGCGAGCCGGCGGGAAGCGCACGACCCATAGCGCTGTGGGCCACGCCAAGGCGGTTGGGGCCGGCACGCTCGGTCACCACCACGACCGCCGGGCGCGTCTGCTCAAGAAGCGTGCAGGCAGCAGCCTGCGCCTCTTGTGGCGCAAGGGGAAAGGGATAAAACCCGACGCCGTAGGGCACTTGGCGCGCCACGGCCAGGTCGGGGTGTAGGCGCAGCCCCAGGCTCCGCGTGCAGGCTTGCAGCGGCTCGGCAATTGCCGCTTCCCCCACGAGCACGGGCGTGGCTTGCAGCCCCAGGAGCACGGCGCGGGCCAAAACCGCCGCCCCTGGTGGGCCATCTGTCTCTCCCTGAGGCAAGCGAGGGGGATCGCAAAAGCCGGTGGCGATCACCACCGTGTCGCCTGGCGCCACGCTGTTGAGGCAGCGGGCCGCGGCAAAGGTAAGGGCGGTGTCGCATTGCTGGCGAGCGGCGGCGTAAAAGCGGCCGATGTACCCCCCGATGGGCCCGGAAGGACGCAGGTCAAGGGTACAAAGGCGATCAATTTCCTCACCAAGCGCCGCCACGCGTGCCAGGTGCTCGTGCGTCATGTCACCCGCCTTTCTGCCAAGCCCAATCCATGAATATCAAAGCATGCCACAGCCTTGCCCCCTTCGTCTACCCCGGGCGGTGGCAAGGGGCCGGCACAGTAGCAGCTTGGGGCTAGCGGTGTTACAATGCCCCAGGGGTAGGAGGGAAACGATGGGGACTGCTTACCGTCAGTACTTGCAGCTGGTGGCGCGCGTGGAGGCGTTTGGCGAGGCCATTCGCGCTCGCTATCCCTCCCAGATCGTCTGCCAGCCCGGCTGCGATGCCTGCTGCTATCAGCAGCTCACCGTGTTTCCCGTCGAAGCGTATCACCTCGCTCGCGCGGCCGCGGCGCTGCCCCCGGCGGCCAAGCAGCAGCTGCGGCAACACCTCCAGGCCGCGGCGCTGCCGCAGTGGGGAGAACCACAGCCCTGCGTGCTCCTTCGCCAGGGGCGCTGCAGCCTGTACGCGGCGCGGCCGCTGCTGTGCCGCATGCACGGCTTTCCTTTGACCAGTCGTCTGCTCGGCGGCCGGCGCGACTGCTGCCCGCTCAACTTCCGCGAGCTGCCCCTGGCCACCCTCGAGCCGCAGGCCGTGTACAACCTCGACGTGGTCAACTGCACGCTGGTGGCCATCAACGCCCTCTTTGTCCGCGAACACGGCGTCTCACCCCAGCGGGTGCCGATTGGGGAAGCGGTATGGCAAGGACTACGCCATACCGCGGCAGCGCCGCTTCAGCCCACGGACATGGCCGCCGCCCCGTGAGGGGGCACGCCTGGGGCAGGGCGGCGCGAGGAGCCAGGAGGAGTGGAGCGATGGCCCTGGTGCTGGTGACGCTGGCTGCGGCGTTGCTCCTTCTGGCGGCGCTGCTTTGGGCGGGAGGGGGGAAGACGGTCTCCGAGCGCTGCAGTGCCGGGATTATCGAGGCCATTCCCGAGGCGCCTGAGGCGCCGGCCACCACACCGGAGACGCTGGTGGTGCTGTTTGCCCGCCTGGCTTACGGCCTGGAAACGCCCTGGACGACGGCGTCGCCAGAAGCCCTCTACGACCGGCTTGACGCCTTCATCGAAGCGGTGGCTGCGGTGGGTGCCGATGTGGTGGTGGTGCAGGAAGTGGACTTTGCCAGCCAGCGGACGTACGGCCTAGACCAGCTCACTTACATTGCCACGGCCCTGGGCTGGAAGTACCTGGCCCGGGCGTTTACCTGGGAGTGCCGCTACCTGCCGTGGCCGCCGCGGCGCCGCCTGGGACGCCTGAGCGCCGGCATGGGGGTGCTCAGCCCCTATCCGCTGGTGCAGAACGTGCGGCAGCGGCTGACATCCTCGGTACGCGAGCCGCTGCTGGCGGCCTTGTTCGCTCCTTTCCCGCTGGTACAGCTGGTGGATGTCCAGTGCGGCAGGGCGACGCTGCGGCTGCTCAGCGCTGCCTTGTCGCCGCGCAACGGAGCCACACGCCGCCGCCAGGCGCAGGAGCTGGTCGACTTCGTCTGCCAAGTGGCGGCCCCGGCCTGCCTCTTGGTGGGCCCCTACGGCAGCGCCGAGGTGGTGGCGCGCCTCCGGACTGGCCTCGGGGAGCGCCTGCGGCCGGTATCGGTAGAGAAAGGCGGGGAGGACATGTTCGTCTTTGTGGGTTCCGGGGTGCAGTGTAGCAGGGCGCAGTTTGTGCCCACCGGTGCCGGGCAGACGTCACTGGTGCTGCACCTGCGCTGGACCTCCTTGCCGGGACACCAACCGCGGAGAAACGAAAATGGCGCCTAACCTTGCTGCCACGCTGCTGTGCGAACTGGTCCGCCTGCCCGAGGTCTGCCTGGTGGTCGGGCCCGACGCCGCCGTGTGCGAAGCCTTCGTGGAGCCGGCCGCGCTGGCGGTGCGCCTTGAGGGCACCTGGGTGACGCTGGAGAGCACGCCTTGGCATCTTCACTTCGACACGGCGCAGGTGCGGCGGATTGCTTTTGAAGTCAAACCCGACACCGCGCACCACAGCGAGCGGTTGAGCTACAGCGTGCGCTTTTTTGACGCCGATGGACAGGCCCTGCTGCGCGCTTTCTTTCTCAACATGTACGACGACCGCGGCGCCTTGCGGCCGGAGCGGGTGCAGCAGTTCGAGGCGCTGCGCGCCCGCGCCGGCCAGCGCGACGAAGTCTGGTGTTCTCCTGACCCCCTATGACGGGGCAAAGCCGGCGTAGAGCTCGTCCGTTTTGGCCGCCATGATGAAGTCGTTTCGGTGTAAGCCCTTAATTTTGTGAGTCCACCAGGTAACCGTCACCCGTCCCCACTCGGTCAGCAGGGCGGGGTGGTGGCCTTCGGCCTCGGCCAGTTCTCCCACCTTGGTGGTAAAGGCCAGGGCTTCGGCAAAATTACGGAAGCGAAACACGCGCTCCAGGCGCTGGATGCCATCACGCTCGACCACCTGCCACGCGGGGATCTGCGGCTGCAAGGCGGCGATTTCTTCTGTGGTGACCGTGGGCTCTCCCGGGCGACAGGCGGTGCAGCGCATGCGGGCCAGCGTTTCCATACCCCTTTACCTCCTTTGGACTTCTTCTCGAGTTGCCTGCAAGTGCGGCAAGACGTAAGTGGCGTAGAGCTCCAGCTGCTGCACTTGTTCTGGAGCAGCACACGTCGGGGCCAAGATCAAGTAAGTGACCCCGGCATCGATAAAGCGCTGGAGCTGCTCGATGCACGCCTCGGCCGGGCCAACGACGATGCCGCAGCGCTCCAGGAGCGGCTCGAAAGGCAGGTTGTAGAGGCGCGAGAGGAATTCTGCGGCCGTGCGCCGACCGGCGGCCACGTCCTCGGTGAGGTACAAAAACGCGTAGTGGGCAAACGTAAAGCCCTCAAGACAACGTCCCTGCTGCTGCGCCAGCTCTTCCAGGCGCTGGCGGCTCTGGCGGAAGCGCTGCGGGGCCACCATCACCGACACCCAGCCGTCGCCCACGCGGATAGCACGCCGCAGCGCCGCTTCCGAGCGTCCCCCCACCCAGATCGGCGGGTGCGGCACCTGGAGCGGTCTGGGCTCCAGGGTGATGTCGGTGAGGTGAAAATGGCGGCCGTGGTGGGTGACGTGGGCCTCGGTCCACAGCCGCTTCAGCACCAGCAGGCCCTCTTCGGTGCGCGAGGCGCGCTGGCGCACCAGGGTGCCGTTGGCTTCAAACTCGCTGGGGTTTTCCCCACCGATGCCGATGCCGAAAATCAGCCGGCCGCCGCTGAGAATGTCAAGCGTACTGGTCACTTTGGCCACCAGCGTGGGGTGGCGCAGGGGCAGCAAGTAAACCGAGGTGCCCACTTTGATGCGCTCGGTCCGCGCGGCCAGCGCCGTCAGGAACGTGAGCGACTCGAGCACGGGCACGTGAAACGTCAGGTGGTCGCCCAGCCAGAGCCCCGCAAAGCCAAGACGTTCGGCCGTCTCGGCAAACGCGTACAGCACGCTGGCCTCCGGGACGCCAAAAGGGAAGAGGCCAACCGGGCTGGCGCCGACCGTCACCGGGGCAGGCTCGGGCGAATCGGCTGCGCTGCCGGCAAGACGCGGCAAGCCGTTGGCAGCAAACTGCGCGTACGTCTCGGCAACCAGACGGCCGTCGCAGTCCAGGCGCCGGGCGATGTCTTCGTGGGAGTAACCGTCAGCCGCGTAGAGCAGGATCTTGGCCTGAAGCACGTCGCGGTAGGGTGCGGTGAGGGTGCGCGCCGTGCGCTCGAGACGCTCACGCTGTGCCGGCGTCAGCGTCAGCGGACCGGGCGTGGGGGCAGCCATCGGGTCGTCCTCCTGTATCAGAACCGCCGAGCGTCATCTCCTCCCCCGCCGTGCTAGGTATGGTAAAGTATAAGGCCATCGCAGGTCGTGTGCCTCGGCGAGGCGTGAGACGAGGGAAGGGGCAGGCCTCCAGATTAAGCAGGGAATATAGCACGTTACCGTGAGGTCTGCTACCCCTGAAGCGGGGCTGGAACCAAGGGCAGTGCCAGATGAGGACGAGTCGATGCGGTGCCACGAGGTGATGCGCTACGTACGCGGCGGCGTGCGAGACATGGAGGGCTATGTGCCGGGCAAGCAGCCCAGCGATGGCCCTTACATCAAGCTCAACACCAACGAGAACCCTTATCCGCCCTCGCCGCGGGTGCTCGCCGCGCTGCGTGAGGCCATCAACGCCGATTTGCGCCTTTATCCCGATCCGCTGGCCACCCCGCTGCGCGAGGTGGCCGCGCGTCTCTACGGGTGCGACGTCGACGAGGTCATCGTCGGCAACGGCTCCGATGACATTCTGACCATCATCTTCCGCACCTTTGTGGAGGCGGGGGAGGTAGTGGCCACGCCGGCCCCCCAGCTACAGCCTATACCACGTCCTGAGTGCCTTGCAGGGAGCCCGCTGCGTGGAAGTGCCCATGGGACCCGCGTACACGCTGCCGGCCGAGCTTGAGGCGTGTGGAGCCAAGCTGCTTCTCATCGTCAACCCCAACGCTCCCACGGGGGTGCTCTTTGCCCGCGACGCGCTGCGGCAGCTGCTCACCCGCACCCGCAGCCTGGTGGTGGTGGACGAGGCCTATGCCGACTTTGCCGGGGAAAGCGTCATCGACTTGCTGCCCGAATTCCCGCACCTCATCGTGGTGCGCACCTTTTCCAAAGCCTATGCGCTGGCCGGCCTTCGGCTAGGGCTGGGGTTTGCCCATCGGCAGCTGATCGCCCAGATGCGCAAAGTCAAAGACGCCTACAACGTGGACCGCCTGGCGCTAGTGGCCGGCTGCGCGGCCCTCGAGGATCAGGCGTGGCTGCGCGACACCGTGGCCAAAATCGTGCGCACGCGCACCCGCATGCTCGAAGCGCTGGCGGCGATGGGGCTGCATGTGCCGCCCTCGCGCGCCAACTTCGTCTTTCCGCGCCTCCCTGCGGGGCGTGCTGCGGCCATCTACCAGGCGCTGGAAGCCCGGCGGATCCTGGTCCGTTATTTCCCCTCCCCGCTTACCGCCGACGCCCTGCGGGTGACGGTGGGCACCGACGCCGAAGTCGACGCCTTCTTGCAAGCCTTGCGCGAGCTGCTCTGAGCTGCCGGAGCCGCCAGCGGCGCGCTGCTCACTTCGTGGAGCAGCGCTTGCGCCTCGGCGTGGTCTGGCGCCAGAGAGAGGACCAGCTGCAGGCGCGCCACCAGGCATTGCTGCACCTCAGGGCAGAGCGCATGGCGATGCTGGCGATAGAGGGCGCGGGCCAGGTTAAGGTGGATTTCGGTAGAAAATGCCGCAAGCGCCGCGGCGCGCTGCAGCCAGGAGACCGCCTGCGCCCACTCGCCGCGCTCTTCGTAGATGAGCCCCAGGCTGTTGCAGGCCTGGGCGTTGTCAGGTTCTAGGGCAAGAAGCCGTTCGAAGTAGTGAATGGCTTCGGCGTGCTGTCCTTGAGCGTGATAGAGCCGGGCCAAGTTGAACAGCGCTTTGCCGTAAGTGGGGGCATGGGCCAGCGCCTCCTGGTAAGCGGCAATGGCCTCATCGAAGAGGTCCAGGCGCTCATATAGCGTGGCGAGGCAGAAGTAAGCATGGGCGGGGTTGCCTTCCAGCCGGGTGGCGGCGAGGAAGTACTGCCGTGCAGTGGCGTAATCCCCTTCGCGCTGGGCAAGGAGCCCCAAATTAAGCGCCGCTTCCTGGTTTTGGGGATCAAGCTCCAGGGCACGGCGGTAAAGCGTCTTGGCTGTCCCCGTCATCTCCTGGCGCTCATAAGCGTAGCCGAGGTTGTGTAGGGCCTCGATGTTGTCGGGTTCCAGAGCCAGGACACGGCGGAAGTGGCGGACGGCGGCAGCGTACTCGCCGAGTTTGAGGCAGACAAAGCCGAGGTTGTTGTAGGCAGCGGCAAACGTGCGATCGGCCTTAACCGCTCGCAAGTAGGCCGCCTTGGCCTGCTCGAGGCGGCCCTGCCGATGGTGTGCCATCCCTTCGGCAAAGGCGTGCCGGGCCTCGTGGTGGCGTTTGGCCATGCGGGATCTTGCCTCAGTGCGGCGCGGCAACAGGGGCGGCTTCTCCTGTCAGGCGTTGCTCGATCTGGCGCATTACCACGTTGCGCAGCACATTCCAGGCCGGAACCGGGTCGTTATTGGCCCCAAACTGCTGGATGAGGTGGGGATAGCGTTTGAGCACTTCGGCGGCCAGCTGGCCGGCGTAGCGCAGCCGCTGCTCGGGCGGCATCTTGCGGGCTTTGGCGTAGATGTGCTCCGGAAACTTGATGATTTCGGCCATCGCCGCAGGCTGGGCATGGCCTACCGCTGCAGGCGGCGGCGGGGATGGGGCAGCCGCACTGGGCGGCGGCGCGGCCGATGGCGCCTCCACGAGGAGTGGCTCCTGCGGTGACAGAGCGGGGGCACGCACGCGGTCTCGCCGCTCCGGCGGCATGGCCTCGGACATGTGGCGGAAGCGGGCGCCGATCTGGTGGATGAGCGGCGCGTCGAGACGCGTCAGCCGGTGCGTCTGCCCGGCTTTGAGGGCCAATTTGGCGATTTTGTTAATGAGGCGCGGGACGCCGTGTTCGGAATACTCCCAGATGGCGTCATAGGCAGCCTCGGTAAACAGCCGCTGCCGTGTGCCTGCCCGCTCCAGGCGGTGTTCGATGTAGTCGCGCACCAGGTCGCGGCTTTCGATTTTGTGCAAGCGGCAGTACACCCCGATGCGCTGGAAGAGGTTGGCACGCCGGGGGTGCTCGAGGCGCCGCGCCAGCTCGAGCTGGCCGGCAAGCACGATGGTCAGCAGGTTCTCGTCGTCGCTTTGCATGTTGGTGAGCAGCCGCAGGCTTTCCAGCGCTGCCGGCTTCATGGCATTGGCCTCATCGATGAAAATCAGCACCTTTTTTCCGGCTTCCCGGGGCCTCGAAGAGGGTGCGATTGAACGCCTCCAGGATATGCTCGCGGCGGCTTTCGGTGCACTGCTCCCCCGTGAGCTGCCCGAGGATCTCCCTGAGCAGCTGCATGAAGGTCATGTCGGGGTTGGTGACAAAAGCGATGCGGTACTTCTCCGGCTCCAGGGCATCGACGATCACCCGCAGGGTCATGGTTTTGCCCAAGCCGACATCACCCACGATCACCACCAGGCATTCATTGCCCTCTTCGATGGCGAAGAGGGTTTCCGCCACGGCGTTTTCGACGCTGGTGTGCATGTCGAAGTACATCGAGGGATCGGGGACGTTGTCAAAGGGGGGCTTGTGCAGGCCCCAGTACTCGTAGTACTTCTCCCGCGGCTCCATACGGCACTCCTTCACGCCTGCTGCTGCCACGCCAGGTGCGCCAGAGAGTGGCGCACCTCGGCGGCGACAAAGCGGTACTGCCGGCCGATGCGATAGCAGCGAAGGCGCCCCTGGCGCACTAGTCGCATCACCGCACGACGTCCCACTTTTAGCTGGCGGCACAGCTCTTGTAGCGAGAGCATCTCCGGCACCGCTTCGGTGTGGAGCGAAAAGTGCAGGACGATCCCTTGGCGGTCCTGGGAAGTCGTCATCTCGAACAGCCACCTGGGGGCCTCGTCGCCACCTGGCGCAGTCCAGAGGGGCAATGCCTCTAGGAGTCGGCTTTGTTCCGGGCTCAGGGCCAGCGCCACCTCGGCGAGGGACTCGCCCGCTGGTGCAAAGGCATCAGAACAGGGGATAGATGAGGACACTCCAGGTGAGGCGGGGCCCTCCAAGGCGCGCAGGCGAGCCCGCCGCTGGGCTTCGGTCTCAGGGAATTTTTTCTCCCGGCGGCGCCACGCGATGAGGTTCACTTTTTCCATAAGCGCGTTCCTTTCCTGCGGCGTGCCTGGGTGAGGCCGACGCGGGATTACCGGTGGCAGCACAGGCGTTGTCTTTATCGGCAATTGGCATAACTGGCTTTAACCGCAGGAT
The DNA here is from genome assembly GCA_026005175.1 of Candidatus Tectimicrobiota bacterium. GTDB lineage: Bacteria > Tectomicrobia > Entotheonellia > Entotheonellales > Entotheonellaceae > BPKO01. The sequence goes on along the minus strand of BPKO01000001.1, from coordinate 732,218 downwards.
AAAAAAGCCCTTGGGAAGGCAAGGTAGCGGTGGCGGCGCCACGCCCCTAGCACCGAAGTGGGGCGCCGCGCTTTTGTGCCTGCGGCGAAAGGCGCCAGAAGGAGTTGACGCCTCTGTGCTGGCAAGGTACGGTAAGCAGACCCCGGCAGGGCGCCCTGGGACAGGCCCATCGGGGAGGAGGTCCAGGCGCCCGGATGGCTTCACCCTGGGAAGGGACACATGCGGCTAAGGGTCTACGCCCAAGACGGTGGCACCCTGGTTGTCGGCACGCACGCAGCGCACCTGGCAGGCAAGGCCGTGGCGGGCGAACGCCTCCTGCAGGGCGGCGGCCACTGCGGCCTCGGCGCCCTGGGTGATGGCCACCACCGTTGGGCCAGCACCGCTCAGGGCTACCCCCAGGGCCCCGGCGCGGTAACCGGCAGCCAAGGCCTCGGGCAGCGCGGGCACCAGGGCGGTGCGGTAGGGCTGGTGCAGGCGGTCCTCCATGGCCACTGCCAGCAAGTCGTAGCGGCGGTTTTGCAGGGCATAGACCCAAAGCGCCGTGCGGCTGCAGTTGAACACCGCGTCGGCCCGGCTCACTTGCGCGGGCAACACGGCGCGGGCTTGGTGGGTGGGCACCTCCAGCTCGGGGATGGCCAGCAGCAAGGAAAGCTCGTGGGGAAAGGGCAGCGACAGGTAGCGCGGCTCACTGTCGATGCGGTAGGCCAAGGTGAGCCCGCCCACCAGCGCCGGGGTGACATTGTCGGGGTGGCCTTCGAGCTCGACGGCCAGCGCCAGCAGCGCCGCCGCGGGCAGCGGCTGCCCCAGCAAGGCGTTGGCGGCCAGCAAGCCGCCGACGATGGCCGAGGCACTGCTGCCCAGGCCGCGGGCCAGGGGAATGTCAACCTGCAGCGCCAGCCGCAAGCCCTCAGGCACCACCCCCAAGCGGGAAAAGAGGCGGCGGGCCGCATGGTAAAACAAGTTGCGATCGTCTCGCGGCACGGCGAGCCCCGGTGGCCCCTCGACGCGCCAGCCGGGCTCGGCGGTCACCGTCAGGGTAAAGGTGTTGTACAGCTGCAGGGCCAAGCCCAGGACGTCAAAACCACTGCCCAGGTTGGCGGTGGTGGCTGGCACCCGCACCTGCACGCGCCGGTAGCGCAGCGCTTGGCCTGCCCTTCCTGCCTCCATGGCTGCTCAGTGTACCGCACCGCCGGCGCGCCGGCAAGCCGCCGGCGGCCAGCAGGGCTCTGGGGAGAGCCGTGATGCGTCCCGGGCGCGGCTGGCCGTGGCTGCAGACGGCTTCCCTGGTGCTTACCCGTGCTTACTGGGGCCTGGTGCTGGCCCTCAACTGGTGGGACGTCATCGACGAACACCTCTTGCTCGGGGGCCTGCCCATGTTCGACGACCTAGAGCGGCTGCAGCAGCAGGGCGTGGGGGCGGTGGTCAATCTCTGCGCCGAGCGCCCCCACGACCACCAGCACCTCCGGCGGGCCGGCCTGGACGCCCTGTGGCTGCCGGTGCCCAATGCCCTGCCGCCCACCCCCGCTCAGCTCCACGACGCCCTGACCTGGATGGCGGACCAGCTCGCCGCCGGCCGCGCCGTGTACGTGCACTGCGCCGCCGGTATCGGCCGCTCGGCCACCTTGCTGGCCTGCTGGTACGTGGCCACGCAGGGGTGGAGTCCCTCCCAGGCCCTGGCTTACCTCAAGCGCCGCCGCCCGCAAGTGGCCCCCACGCGCCGCCAGCGGCGCGCCCTCGCCGACTTCGCCGCCCGCCTGCCGCAACCCCCCGCCCTGCTTTCTCTGCCCCCCTCCTGGCAAGTCGCCTGAAGCGCCGCGTTTCACGTGAAACGGCCCCTGAGGAGGGGCGGCCAGCGAGAGCTGCCAGCGCCCTGCGGCGCAGGAGAACCTCTGCGATGGTGTAAAAACCACCACAGAAGGAGGTTTACAGGCGCCTGCAGGCGACGTATCATGATTTTGAAATTCATTATCATATAAGCCGCGGCGGCAGCGCTGCGGCCAACAGGAGGAGAAGACAGTGGTCTTGAGTCAGAAGCCAGGCGTGGGGGTGGTGTCTCGCTGCCCTGAGGGGGCCATTCACCTGAGCTGGGGATACGTCACCCTGCATTTGCACGAGCAGGCTTTCATCGAGCTTGCCGACATGACACAGGAGGCCTTTGCTGCCCTGGCCGAGCGCCGCCTCAGCCGTCTCCTGATGCCACCACAGCGGCACCACTTGCCGCCGTGCTAGGCGGCGGGGCCGTGTTTGGCGCGGCGTTTCCCGAGGGGGGGCGGGTTGCGATTCCCTTCCTTACAGGGCTGAAAGCGGAGCCGTGGCGGTGGCCAGGTCTGGCACCCCAGGCGGTTTTGTGGAGGAGGCAAAGGAGAGAAGCCATGGCCGATATCCCCATGCTCAGCGAAAGAGAAGGCTTTGGTGCCGTTTTTCAGTGTCCCGACGGAGTCATCCACCTCGCCTGCGGCTTTGTCACCCTGCGCCTGCGCGAGCAGGCCTTTGCCGATTTGGTCCTGCTGGTAAGAGAGGCCCGTGACGCCCTGGTGGCGCAGCGCCGCGCCGAGCTCCTGCCGCCGCGCGGCGAAGCGGGCTGCTGAGACCCAGCGAGGGAGCGCGGCCATGCCGGAGCCGGCCGCACCAGCATCCCCCGAAACGCCACAGCGGCCGCTCGCCGCCTGCTCGCCTCGCCTCCTGCGTCTGCTCCTCGTGCTGGCGCTCGACCGCACGGCAGCAACCGCGGCATGGGTGCAGCTCTGCGGCGCCGCGCGTCCGGAAGGGGTGCGCGACGCCGCGCTGCTGGCCGACCTGGTGCGGCTGGCACGGGCCAGTGCGCCGGCGGCCCAGCACCTGGAAGCGCTGCTGGCGGCGCAGGTGCAGGCAGAGGCGCCGCGCTTCCGGGAGCAGCCGCTGGCCGAACTGGCGGCGCGCTGGGCCCGGGAGCGGGCAAGGCTGCGGGGCAAAGGGCTGGCCGCCTTGCTGTGGAGCGTGGCGCGCCGCCCGGAGCCCTTCTTCCGCAAGCTCGAAGAGCGCCTCGTCGAGGAGGTGGAGGTGCTGGCCCTGCAGACCCTGGCCGACCCCCATTTCCGTGGGGCTGGACCCGCGGCGCCCGATGTCGTATGATGAGGATGAGAATTATTATCATTATTGAGGATGCGGCGTGGCGGCAGAGAGAGACGTGTTGGGACGGCTAGGGAAGCGCCTGCGGCAGCTCAGGCAGGCGCGGGGCCTGACGCAGTGGCAGGTGGCCGAGCGCGGCATCAACTACAAGTACTACCAGCGCATTGAGCGCGGCCGCATCAACGTCACGGTGCGCACCCTGGCGCGGCTAGCCGCCCTCCTCGAGGTGCCGCTGCACGAGCTGTTTTGCGATACGCCAAACGCGGAGAGCAAAGACGATGCACGCCTTTCCACGCAGAACATCCTCTCCCCTTGAGGAGCGGCTGCTCGGGACGGTGGCCGGCGCGGCGCCCGACGAGCGGCTCGAGCTTCTGTGGCGCCGCGAGGACGGGACTTCTCAGCTCGTCTTGCGCGTGTCGCGCTGGGGGACCGGGGTGGGCTGGTATCCCCAGCGCACGCTGCCCCTCGACCCGCAGCAGCTTCAGCCGCTGCTGGCGCTGCTGCAAAAGGCCAGCGGCCTGCTGCGCCCGGGCAAGGGGAAGCTGCTGCCGCTCAGGCACTCCGGGTAAGCACGATCTCGCGCTCGGCGTCGGCAAGGCGCAGGGCTTTCTGCGCCAGCATCTTTTCGAACGCTTCCATGTGCAGGCGCTCGTCGTAAGCAAGCTCCTCGCACAGCAAGCGCAGCGGCACCTCGTCGGCCGCCACGCGCACGCCTTCAAGGTAGGTGTTGTACGCCTCGCGCTCGAGCTCGAGGCTGTTTTTGAGCATCTCGGTGAGGTCGGTGGACTGCCTGATGGGAGCCGGCTCCACGGTGGGGACGCCGTTGAGGAGCACAATGTAAGTGCCGAGGCGAGCCGCGTGCGTGCGGCACTCGTCGCTCAGCTTGCGGAAAAAGTCGGCATGCACTTCGCGGTAAGGCCCCTGCACCAAGAAGCTCTGCTGCAGGTACTGCAAGACCCCCGCATACTCGAGCGCCAGGGCCTTGTTCAAGACTTGCAGGGCGGCTTGCACGTCCATAGGCCTTCTCCTCTCCCAAGGTTCCACCGCCCCTCAATATACGCCCGCCCCGCCCTTGCAGACACCCCTCTTAAAGTGCCCCTTCAGGCCCCAGGGACGCCCTGGTCGTCGAGCAAGGCGCGCAGCGGCACCTGCAGCGCCGCAGCGACGCGCCACAGGGTGAGCAGCGTGGGGTTGACTTGCCCGGCTTCGAGGCGCTGGTAGTACTTGTAGCTCAAGCCCCGCGCCGCCATGTCGAGCTGGCGCAGCCGGCGCGCCTTGCGCAGGGCCTGCAAGCGCTTGCCAAAAGCGCGAAGGACTTGCTCCTGCGATACATCTGCCTGCGGCATCGCGTCCATACGCTCCTCTCCTCGCGGCGAATAATGAGAACAGTTCTCATTATCATAAAATCCCTAGGGAAGCCACCCCCTTGTAAGTGGGTGTGCTAGGCGCAAGGGAAGGCAACGGCGCGCTGCGGGTCGACTTCCACGTGCACGCGGCTTGGCAGGGCGCCGGTGCCGGAGAGGGCGGCCTGCAGGCGGGCGCCGGAGGGGAGCTGCACCTCGACGAGGGTGAAGGGGCCGCGGAAGTGGCGGGCCACCACGCGTCCTTGGCCCTGCGGGTGCGGGCGCAGGTGCAAGGCGTCGGGTCGCAGCATGACCTCGACGCGGGCGCCGGGGGAAAGGCCGGTGTCGTTGGGAAAGGTGCCCAGCTCGGTAAGGATGCCGCCGCCCGTCACCTGGCCGGGGAGGAAGCTGGCCGGGCCGACAAAACTGGCAACAAAGCGGGTGCGCGGCGCGTAGTAAAGGGCCTCGGGGGTGTCCAGCTGCTCCAGCCGCCCCTGCTGCATGACCCCCACGCGGTCGGCCAGGGCAAAGGCTTCTTCCTGGTCGTGGGTAACAAAGAGGGCGGTGACGTGCAGGCGGCGCAGCAGGGCGCGTACTTCGTGCAGCATCTGCCAGCGCAGGCGGGCGTCGAGGTTGCTGAAGGGCTCATCGAGCAGCAGCACCGCCGGGCGCGGCGCCAGGGCACGCGCCAGGGCCACGCGCTGCTGCTGGCCGCTGGAGAGCTCATGCGGGTAGCGCCGCGCCAGGGCCGTGAGCTCAACCAAGGCGAGCATTTCCTCGACGCGGGCGGCGCGCGCCGCGGCGTCGAGCCGCCGCAGGCCAAAGGCCACGTTGGCGGCCACCGTGAGGTGGGGAAAAAGCGCAAAGTCCTGAAACACCATGCCCACGCCGCGCCGCTCGGGGGGCACGAAGCGGTGGCGGTCGACCAGCAGGGTGCCGCCCAGCTCCACGCTGCCGGCGTCGGGGCGCTCAAAGCCGGCAATGAGGCGCAGCGTCGTCGTCTTGCCGCAGCCGCTGGGCCCCAGCAGGGCCACGATTTCCCCCTGCGCCACGCCGAAGCTGAGGTCCTCTACCGCTGGCGGCTCGTGCGGCCGGTAGCGTTTGGCCAGGCCTTTGAGCTGCAAAAACGCCACGTCGCGTGCCTCTTAAGGGGCTGCCCCGGGGCGCCGGCTGCGGCGCACCAGCACCGCCACCGGGAGCAGGCCGGCGGCCACCAGGGTGAGCGCCGGCAGCGCCGCCGCTTCCCACAAAGACTCCGAAGTTAGCTCCCAAATGCGCACCGCCAGGGTATTGTACCCAAAAGGCCGCAGCAGCAGCGTCGCCGGCATCTCCTTCATGACGTCGACAAACACCAGCAAGGCGGCACCGCACAGGCCGCCGCGCAGCAGCGGCAAGTGCAGGCGCCACAGCACCCCTCCCGCGGTAGCCCCCAAGGAGCGCCCGGCCATGTCCATGCTCGGGGTAATGGCCGCCAGGCCGGCTTCCACCGCCTGGCAGCTGATGGCCAAAAAGCGCACCACGTACGCAAAGACCAAGCCGGCAAAGGAGCCGGTGAGCAGCAGGCCGCTCGACACACCCCAGGTAGCGCGCAGCCAGCCGTCGAGGGTGCGATCAAGGAAGCTCAGCGGCCCCAGCACCCCCACGGCGATCACCGACCCCGGCAGGGCGTAGCCCAGGGTGGCCAAGCGCCCGCAAAACGCCACGAAGCGACTGCGGCTCAGCCTGAGCCCGTAAGCCACCACCACCGCCGCCACCAGCGCCACCACAGCGGTGAGGGCGGCCAGCAGCACGGTGTTGCGCACCAGCTGCAGGTAGTGGGCATCATACGCGCTGCCACCCACGCTGGCAAGGGTCCACCCCAGCAGCTGGCCCACCGGCAGGCCAAAGGCCACCGCCACCACGGCGGTGGCGGCAGCGGTGGCCAGCCCTGCCCGCCAGCCGCGCAGCCGCACCGGCTGCCGCGGGCGCAGGCTGCTGCCCGCGGCGAAGCGGGCTTGCCCGCGCAGCCAGCGCTCGAGAAAAAACAGGGTCAGGGTGAAGGTCAGGAGCAAGGCGGCCAGCTCGGTGGCGGCGCCGCGGTCGAAGAGGCCAAACCAGACGCGGTAAATGGCTACGGTAAAGGTCGGGTAGTTGTATATGGCCACCGTGCCAAAGTCGGCCAGGGCCTCCATGACGGCCAGCGCCACCCCGGCGGCGATGGCCGGGCGGGCCAGGGGCAGCGCCACGCGCCAGAAGACTTCTGCTCGCCGGGCGCCCAGCGCCCTGGCCGCTTCCAGCAAGGTGGCCGACTGCGCCAGGAACGCCGCCCGCGCCAGCACGTAGACATAAGGGTAAAGCACCAGGCTCATCACCCCCACCACGCCGCCGTAAGAGGCCACCTCGGGAAACCAGGCCCCGGCGCCAAAAAGACCGCGCCACAAGCGCTGCACCGGGCCGGCGTAGTCAAAGAGGCCAAGAAAGACAAAGCCCATCACGTACGTCGGCACCGCCAGCGGCAAGACGAGGAGCCACTCCAGCCAGGCGTGGCCGGGAAAGCGGTAAGTGGCCACCAGCCAGGCCAGGCCGGTGCCCAGCCCCCCGGCGCCCAGGCCCACCCCGGCCATCAGCGCCAGGGTGTGGGCGATGAGCCCGGGCAGTTGCGTCTGCCACAGGTGGCGCCATACCTCAAGGCTCGGCGTCAGCAGGGAAGCCGCCACCACCAAAAGGGGGGTGGCCACCAGCAGGGCCACCAGGGCGGCGGCCAGCGGCCAGGGGGTCCAGCGCATCAGGCCTCCTTTAGCGGTAGCCCACACGGTCGAGCAGCTTCACCGCCGCCGCCTGCAACTCGCCAAAGACGGCCACGTCGACGGTATCGGCTTTAAAGGTACCCCAGGCGGCAATCAGGGGATGGGGTTTTACCGCCGGATTGGCTGGGTACTCGTAGTTGGCGTCGGCGTAAAGCCGCTGCGCCTCCGGCCCGCTCAGGAACTCTAGCAGCCGCAGGGCCTCCTGGCGGTGCTTGGCGTGGCGAGTGATGCCGGCACCGGAGATGTTGACATGCACGCCGCGGTCTTGCTGGTTGGGCCAGAAGACCGCCACCGGAAAGTCGGGATCCTTGGCCTTGAGGCGGGCCAGATAGTAGGTGTTGGCGATGGTGACGTCGCACTGGCCGGCGGCAATCGCCTCCAGCATTTTGGTGTCGCTGTTGAAAATGCGCGGCTCGTTGGCCATCCAGGCGCGCAGCACCGCTTCCGTGCGCGCTTCTCCCAGGGCCTTGAGCATCGCGGCCACCAGCGACTGCGTGTACACTTTGCGCGAGGTGCGCAGGCAGAGCCGGCCTCGCCACTTGGGATCCCCCAGCGCTTCGTACGTGGAGAGTTCTTCGGGCATGACGCGCTCGCTGCTGTACATGATGGGGCGCGCTCGCACCGAAAGCCCCACCCAGGCGTTGTCCTTGGCGCGCAGGTGGGCCGGGATGTGGCGGGCGATCACCGGCGAGGCCACGCCCTGAAGCAGGCCGGCCTGCTCGGCAAGCCAGAGGTTGCCGGCGTCCACGGTCATAAAGAGGTCGGCCGGGGTGTTGGCCCCTTCGGCCTTGAGCCGCTCGATGAGTTCGGCCTCGCTGGCCGTAAAGTACCGCACCGGAATGCCACTGGCGGCGGTGAAGGCATCAAACATCGGCTTGATGAGCTGCTCGATGCGCGAAGAGTAAACCACCACCTCGGCGGCCTCCGCCGCCGGCAGCATCAGAGCCAGCCCCACCAGGCCAACAAGAGAGCAAAACAGGCGCCCACGTCCCATCGGTGATTCCCCCTTACAAGTAGGTTCCGGTTGTCGTTCTGACCCTACTATTATCTGATCCTGAAAACTATTTTCAAGATCAATTTTGGAGGGGGGCGCGATGCGACGGAGACGGGTTGTCTGGGCCGCAGTGCTGGGGCTGGTGAGTCTTGCAGGCAGCGGGCAGGCGCAGCAGGCGGTGTACGAGGCGGTGGCGGGGCGGGTACGCCTGGGCGGCTACGGCTCGGTCAAGTTCGAGGCCAACGACTTGGAAGAGAGCAACGCTGGCTTTGACTTCCGGCGCTTCGTGCTGACGCTGGACGCCGCGCCCGCTGAGCGCTTGCGCTTTGTCTTCGAGCTGGAATTCGAGCGCTTTACTGCCTTGGAGCTGGAGCGCGAAGTAGAGGCCACCGAAGGCGGGCTCAAAGTGGAGCAGGCGGTGGAAGGCTCGAACAAGTCGGAAATCAAGCTGGAGCAGGCCTGGGTACAATACGACTTGGCGCCGTTTTTTAACTTGCGGGTGGGAGCGGTGCTGCCGCCGCTAGGGCGGTTCAATATTTTCCATGACGACAACCGCTGGAACCTGCCGCGCCGGCCGCTGGTGGACCGCGGGGTGCCGGTGCTGCCCGCCAAGGCGGCCTGGACCGAGCTGGGCGCTGGCTTTGCCGGCGAGACGCCGCTGGGGCGCCAGGGGCTGCTGCGCTACGAGCTCTACCTGGTCAACGGCGTGGTGCTCGACGCCGAGGTGGAAGAAATCGCCCAGACGCGCCTGGAAAGCCGTGACAAGCTGGAGCTGGAGGCCGTGTTCCGGCCGGTGGCCGGCCCTTTTGACAAAGACTTCAACGAGAACAAGGCGGTGGTGGGGCGCCTGCTTCTTAGCCCGCTTCTGGGCTACGAGCTGGCCGTTTCGGGCTACGTGGGCGAGTATACCCCCGATTTTCTTGACGCCGAGGAGACCGTGTGGTCGGTGGGGGTGGACGGCAAGGTGAGCCTCGGGCCGCTCGAAGTGGAAGGGGAGTACGTCTTTACCCGCTGGGAGAACATCGAAGCGGTGGCCCGCGCCTTTGCCCGCACGGTGGTGACGCAGGCGGCTGCCACCCCCAGCGCCGCCAGCCCAGCGTTTGAGTCGGAAATCGAGTTCGAGCTGGCCGAGTTGGCGCGCAGCAAAAGCGGCTACTGGGTGGAGCTGCGCCTGCCTTTCTGGCCGGCCGCCCTGAGCCAGACGGTTCTGGGGCGGGGCTTTGCCAACCCGCAGCTTGTCCCCGTGCTGCGCTGGGAGCAGGTCTTTTTTGACAAGCGGGTCACCGAGGTTAAGTTTGCCAATGGGGTGCTCACCGCTTTTGAGACAGCCGACGCCACGCTGAACCGCCTGACGCTGGGCCTGGCGTACCGGCCGACGCCGCTGTGGGTGTTTTCCCTGGCCTATGAAGTCACCTTTACCGACGCCGATTCCTTGGCCGGGCTCACCAACTTCCTGCCGGCTCAGGAAGACGAAGATACCGCGCAGGCGTTCTTGGTGGGGGTGGCTTTTGGCTTCTAAAGCCATGCTGCAGCGCCGCGCCTTCTTGCAGGGGCTCTTGACGCCGCTCGCGCTGGCGGCGCGCGCCGCGGCGCAGGCTGGCGTCTACCTCAGCGAGACGGAGGCCCCGGCGGCGGTGTTTCCCCGCGCCACCGCCTTTGAGCGCCTGGTGGTGCCTGCCACCCCGGCGCTGCGCGCCAAGGTGCAGGCGCTTCTGGGCGCCACGCGCCCCTCGCTGTGGGAGCCCGAATACGTAATTTTCAAGGCCAAGCGGGGGGAGCGCCTGCTGGGCTACGGGGTCATCGTCGAGGAAATCGGCAAGCACCGCCCGATTACCTTTATCGTCGGCGTACGCCCCAACGGGCGGGTGCAGGACGTGGCGGTGATGGTCTACCGCGAGCCTTACGGCGGCGAGGTGCGCTACGGCCGCTTCCTGGCCCAGTACACCGGCAAGAGCCTGCGCGATGCCCTGCTGCCTTACCGCGACATCCGCAACATCACCGGCGCCACGCTGTCGTGCTACAGCATCGGCCGCGGCGTGCGCAAGGCCCTGGCCCTGGTGCAAGTGCTGTTTGGGAAGCCGCCATGAAGGGAGTGCGCGAGCTCCACTACGCCATGGGCACCCTGCTCGATGTGGCCCTCTTTGGTATACCCGAAGCGCACGGCCGCTTTTTGCTGCGGCGCTGCGCTGAAGATGTGCGGCGCCTGGAAGGGCTGTTGAGCGCTCACGACCCCGTCAGTGCCCTCAGCCGCCTCAACCGCCAGGCCGGCCGCGGCGCGGTGCGCGTGCCGCGGCCGCTGTGGACCCTGCTAAAGCGCTGTGCGCGGCTGCAGCGCCGCACCGGCGGCACTTTTGATGTGGCGGTGGGCGGCGTGCTGCGCCAGGGCTCTGCTGGCGTGCCGCGGCCGGCCTTCTCGCTGCCGGCGCCGGGCTGGGTGGCGCTGGCGCCGGGGGCCTGCCTCGACTTGGGAGGCATCGGCAAGGGGTATGCGGTGGACCGCGTGGTGGCGCGCCTGCGCCGCGGGGGCGTGCGCTGCGCGTTTGTCAACTTTGGCGACAGCAGCCTCTACGCCCTGGGGAGGCCGCCGGGCGGCGAGCGCTGGCCCATCGCGGTGCGCGGCCGGCAGGAAGGCGCGTGGCTGGGCCTGCTCTGGATGGGGGAAGGGGCGCTGGCCACCTCCTGCACTTTGGGGCGCGAGCTGGCCCCGGGCATAGGGCACGTGGTCGACCCGCGCCGCGGCCAGCCCCTCAGGCAGTGGCGGCAAAGCACCGTGCTGGCCCCCACGGCCACTTTGGCCGAAGCCCTGAGCACCGCGGTACTGGTTTACGGCCGCCGCTGGCGGCGGCTGCTCAAGCGCTTCCGCGGCGTGGAGGTCCTATACGTCGGCCCCCGCGGCGTGCCGTGCTGCACCCCTGGCTTGCGCCGCTTCTGGCAGGAGAGCGTCTGATGCGCGACTTCGTCCGAGTCGGCTTTCGCCTGCGCCGGGCGCAGCGCGAGGTCAAACTGGTGTACACGGGCTTTTTGCTCTTTGTCGCCTTGGGGCTGGGCACCAACGGTGTCATGCAGCTGTGGCGCATCGGCCCCTCGCTGGCGCGCATCGCGGCATACTTTCGCGGCGGCGAGCTGGGCGAGGCGATGGCCTTTCCCAAGACCTTTGGCGAGCTCCTGGAGCTCACCCACTTCCACGCCTTCATGATGGGGGTGGTGTTCTTGATTTTGGCCCACCTCTGCCTGGCCACCGGCCTTGCCACTCCCTGGAAAGCCGCACTTATCCTGCTGGCCCTGGGGGGCTCCCTGGGCGACCTGGCGGCTTACTGGCTGCTGCGTTACCTCTCCCCGGCCTGGGCCTTGCTGCAGCTGCTGGCCTGGGTGGCGATGTGGCTGGGCTACGGCGGCATGCTGCTCGTCGCCCTGTGGGAGATGTGGAGCGGGGCAACACGTTGACCGCCGGCCTGCCGGTTCAGTACAATCTGCCAGCAGGTCTTGATCGTCCCAGGGAGGGGATGAAGCGGCCCATGCAGCACGAAGTGGAGGTGTTCGAGAACTTCCTGCGGGCCAGAAACCTCAAGCACTCCAAGCCGCGTCGGGACATTCTTGAGGTCTTTCTGGCGGCAGAGACCCACCTTTCGGCGCAAGAGCTCTACGAGCAGGTGCGCCGCAAGAACCCGCGCGTCGGCTTTGCCACCGTCTACCGCACCCTGAAGCTCTTGCAGGCGTGCGGCTTGGCGCGCACCGTCGACTACGGGGACGGCACGCTGCGCTACGAGCCCGACCGCTTCCAGCACCACCACATCATCTGCACCGCGTGCAACCGCACCCTGGAGTTTCTCAGCCCTGAACTCGACACGCTGCTGCGCAAGGTGCAGGAAGACCACGCCTTTTTGCCGCAGACGCATGCGGTGCGCATTCTCAGCGTTTGCCGCGACTGTAGCCGGGCCACGGTGCCCCAGGGGCGGCGGGGCAAAGACTTGGACATCATTTTGTCGCGCGACGCCTTGCAGGTGGCTATTGCCAACGAGGAGCGGGGACTGCACTTTTACAGCCGCGCTCTGGAAGTGACGCGCGACGCGGCCACGCGCGCCGTCTTTACCCGCCTGGTCGACGAAGAAAAGCGCCACTTGGCCGCTTTGCAGCGCGAGTACGAGGCGCTGCGGCAGGCGCACCCCTGGCTGAATGCCGAGCCACCGCTGCTTTACTTTGACTACGAGCGGCTGGAGAGCATTTTCCCCAAGAGCCGCCAGCACATCGTGCAGCTGGTACAGGCAGCCAGCCCCGCCGAGGTGCTCTACCTGGCGATGAGCGCCGAGCGGCGCTCGTACGAGTTTTTCAACGACTACGCCGACAAGGTGGAGTACCCCAAAGGAAAGGCCATTTTCAAGAAGTTTGCCAGCGAAGAGCGGCGGCACCTGCGCCTCATTCGCGAGGCATACCAGGCGCTGCACCTCTCCGCGGCGCCCTCCTAAAAGGCAGCTTCCCGCGGCCAGGCCGCGGGAGGCTGCCCTGCAGGCTAGATGTCAAAGTACAGCGTGAACTCGTAGGGGTGGGGCCGCAGGCGCACCGGGTCGATTTCGCGCTTGCGCTTGTAGGTGATCCACGTCTCCAGCGCGTCCTGGGTAAAGACATCCCCTTTGGTGAGAAACTCGTGGTCGTTTTCCAGCGCCACGAGGGCCTCTTCGAGGGAGCCAGGCACCGAGGGCACCTTGCTCAGCTCGGCCGGGCTCAGCTCGTAGAGGTCGACGTCCATCGGCTCGCCGGGATCGATACGGTTCTCGATGCCGTCAAGGCCAGCCATGAGCATGGCGGCAAAGGCCAGGTAGGGGTTGCAGGAAGGATCGGGGAAGCGCACCTCGATGCGTTTGGCCTTGGGGCTGGGCGAGTACATAGGGATGCGCACCCCGGCGCTGCGGTTGCGGCTCGAGTAGGCCAGGTTCACCGGCGCTTCGAAGCCCGGCACCAGCCGCTTGTAGGAGTTGGTGGTGGGGGCTACCAGGGCGCAGAGGGCAGGGGCGTGCTTGAGGATGCCGCCGATGTAGTAAAGCGCCGTCTGGCTCAGGCCGGCGTAGCCATCGCCGGCAAAGAGGGGCTGGCCATTCTTCCACAGGCTCTGGTGGGTGTGCATGCCGGTGCCGTTGTCGTTAAACAGCGGCTTGGGCATGAAGGTGGCGGTCTTGTTGTGGCGGCGCGCCACGTTCTTGATGATGTACTTGTACCACATCAGCTTGTCGGCCATGTTGACCAGAGAGTCAAAGCGCATGTCGATTTCGCACTGGCCAGCGGTGGCCACCTCGTGGTGGTGGGCTTCCACCGGGATGCCCAGGTGCTCCATGAGGAGCACCATCTCGGTGCGGATGTCTTGCAGGCTGTCGGTGGGCGGGGCAGGGAAGTAGCCTTCTTTGTAGCGCGGCTTGTAGCCCAGGTTGGGCTTCTCGTCGCGGCCGGTGTTCCACTGCCCTTCGACCGAGTCTATAAAGTAAAAAGCAGAGTGTTCATTGCTTTCGTAGCGAATGTCGTCAAAGATGAAGAACTCGGCCTCGGGCCCCGAAGTAAGCGGTGTCGGCGATGCCCGTGGCGCGCATGTAGGCTTCGGCTTTCTTGGCGATGTGGCGCGGGTCGCGCGAGTAGTTCTCGCGCGTCACCGGGTCGACGATGTCGCAAATCATCACCAGCGTCGGCTCTTTGGTAAAGGGGTCCATGCGCGCCGTGTTGGGGTCGGGAATGACCAGCATGTCGCTGGCGTTGATGGCCTGCCAGCCACGGATGCTCGAGCCGTCAAAGCCGATCCCCTCGGTGAACACCTCCTCGCGCAGCTCGCTGATGGGCACCGTCAAGTGCTGCCACAGCCCTGGCAGGTCGAGAAAGCGCAAGTCGAGCATCTTGGCCCCGTGCTCCGAGGCAAACTTGAGAACGTCGCTAGGGGTCATGGAACGCTTCTCCTTCTCCGTTAAATGGCCTCTTCGCCGCGTTCGCCGGTGCGGATGCGGATCACCTCTTCTACCGGCGTGACGAAGATCTTGCCGTCGCCGATGCTCCCGGTGCGCGCAGCGTTCATGATCGTCTCGACGACCAGATCTTCGAGGTGGTCAGGGACGATAATTTCTATCTTGGTCTTGGGGAGAAAGTCAACGACGTACTCCGCCCCGCGGTACAGCTCGGTATGGCCGCGCTGGCGGCCAAAGCCGCGCACCTCGCTCACCGTCATCCCTTGAATGCCGCAGGCATTGAGCTTTTCCTTCACCTCTTCGAGCTTGAAGGGCTTGATCACCGCCTCGATTTTCTTCATGGCGCCGTCTCCTTACGCGTTTTGCCGCGGCCGCACGTCGATGGGCAGCCCCTGGCTGCTTCCCTGCAGGCCGCCGGCCCCGGCGGGGTGCACCAGGGCAAAGTCGGGATAAGCCTGGGCGCGGTGCTCGGCCAGGTCCAGGCCTTCCAGCTCTTCTTCCGGGGACACGCGCAACCCCACGGTGGCGGCAATCAGCTTGAACACCAGGTAGCCCAGCCCAAAGGCCCAGACAAACGCCACCACCACCCCCAGCGCCTGCACGCCCAAAGCCACCCAAGTGAAGCCGGTCTCGTTGAAAAGGGCCACTGCCAGGGTGCCCCAGGCGCCGCAGACACCGTGCACCGACACCGCCCCTACCGGGTCGTCCACCCCGCGGCGCTCGAAAAAGAGCACCGCGTAGACCACCAGCACCCCGGCCAGGGCGCCGATGATTACCGCGCTGGTGGGGCTGACGTTGTTGCACGGCGCGGTAATGGCCACCAGCCCCGCCAAGGCGCCGTTGAGCGTCAGGCCCACATCGGGGGCTTTGAAGCGCAGCCAGGTAACGAGCATGGTCGCCACCGCCCCCGCCGCCGCCGCCAGGTTGGTGTTCACCGCGATGCGGGCGATGCTGGTGTCGGCGGTGGTGGTGCTGCCGGGGTTAAAGCCGAACCAGCCAAACCACAAAATGAACACCCCCAGCGCCGCCAGGGGCAGGTTGTGGCCGGGAATCGGCTGCGGCTTGCCGTCGCGGCCGTACTTGCCCAGGCGCGGCCCCAGCACCACCGCGCCGGCCAGCGCCACCCAGGCGCCAATGGAGTGTACCACGGTGGAGCCGGCAAAGTCGATAAAGCCGAGCTGCTCCAGCCAGCCGCCGCCTTTGTAGAGGCTGCCCCAGGCCCAGCTGCCAAAAATGGGGTAAATGACGGCGCTGACCAGCACCGCGTAGATCACATAGCCCAAGAACTTCGTGCGCTCGGCCATGGCGCCCGAGCAAATGGTGGCAGCGGTGCCGGCGAACACCACTTGGAACATCCAGAATGCAAACACCCAGGGGTCCTGGTCGCGGGCAAAGTCGCTGAAGAAAAAGCCGCTGGTGCCGATCCAGCCGTTGCTTGCTCCGAACATGAGACCAAAGCCCACGGCCCAAAACGCCAGGCTGCCAATGCTAAAGTCGAGGAGGTTCTTCATCAGAATGTTGCAAGCATTCTTGGCGCGTGTAAAGCCCGTTTCCACCATGGCAAAGCCGGGTTGCATGAAAAACACCAGGAACGCCGCCACCAGCGTCCAGAGGTAGTTGGCATGCGTCTGCACCTGCGCAATGGCTTTGGCGTTGTCGGCCGCGGTGGGGGCTTCGGCCGCCCAGCCCAAAAGCGGCAAGGCAGCAAGGAGCAACGCACTGAGCAAGGGCACGCGTGAGACGGGCATTCCTCCACTCCTTCTACGGCCTCTGGTTAAAGGTATGGGAAAAGGCGTAGGTGAACTCCACCGCCGCCGAAAAGACCTGGTCGGTGAAGCGGCCGCTGGCCTTCTGGAAGACGTCGGCATCGGACTTGTCGTAGCGGAACTCGACGATAAGGGCTGCCCCCTTGGCCAGGGCAAAGGTGGGGGCAAAGGTCACGGCGTAGGCAGTTTGGCTGTCGACGGCAGGATTGGCATTGGGCAGGCGGGTGGCGTCGTGGTCGGCAAAGACGTCAAAGCGCAGCGTGGCCCCCAGCACCTCGGTGACGCGGTAGTGGAGGGTCAGCAGCCCCCCCACCCAGGTGGCGTCTCCGCCGTCGGCCGCGGCGTTCTCTTCGATGCCGTAGTTGAACTCGGCGCCAATGAGCAAGCGCGGCACCAGCGTCAGGGTCAAGTCACCGTCCACCACGGTGCGAAAATCGTCCTCATTGTCGGGCCGCTCCGGCCCGCTGATGAGCGACAGGCCCACTTGGACCCCTTTAAAGGGCGTGAGGCCGAGGCGGCCGCCAAAGGTCTTCATCTTGTTGTTGTCGTTGAGCAGGTCCCAGCCGTTGACAGCGTAAAGCTGCACTTCCACTGCCGGGCGAAACGCAAGGGCCAGCAGGGCGCCGGTGAGGTTGGTGGGCAAGCCGAAGTTGAACACCAAGGCGTGCGAGAACTGGTACATGTCAACCGGATCGAGCAGCTCCCAGCCAATGGGGGCATTGAACTTGCCAAAGCGGAAGGTGGCGTCAAAGGGCAGCCCCAAGCGGCGCGTCGGCAGTACCAAAGAAACGTAACCCTGCTCCAGGAGGTCATCGGCCGACAGGTCGTCAAACGAAATCACCGTAACGCCGAGGACGTCGGTGTTGACTTCACCGCTGTCGACGGCGCGCAGGTTGAGGTCGGCGCGCAGCGCCGCCCAGGACGTCAGGGCGCTGTCGACGTCGAGCTCCACCTCGTCGAGGCTAAAGGTGTTGGTGTCAAGGAGGCTTTCGTAAAAGAAGCTGGTGTCCACAAAGCCCGACAGCGTGGTTTTCCCTTCGCCGCGCGGCACCAGCACCCCCAGCACCAGCAGCACGCCCAGGCCAATCCCATGCCAGCGTCTTGTCGTCTGCCTCATCGCGCTTCCTCCTGTGGTGGTCGACGCGGCCAAGAAGAGCAAAAACCGTGCCACGCACCGCACTCCCCCCTGGCCACCGCCGCGGTGGCCAGCCAAGCGGACCTCTGACGCCAAAAAGACGACACACCTGTCGAGGATTTCACAATTTCGTAGAAAAACGACAAAAATGTCGGAGTCGGCGGAATAGGGCGCCGCCCCCGGGGCCGTGGCCGGAGGGAGGAGGGGAACCGCGGTCCCGGGAGCGGCAGCCGGCTACTGGCTCATCGCCAGCACGTAAAGGTGGGGAAAGTCACGCGCCAAGCGCTCAAGCGGCGGCAAGTCGGGCGTCAAGACCGTCTCCCACCGCGGCACCGAGGTGCGCCACGGCCACCACCACGCCCGCCGCCGGCGCGGCGGCGTCTCCTGCCGCGGCGCCGGCGCCGCGGCAGGAGGGGCATCCAACACGTCGAGAAGCGTTGCCATACGACGACCCTCACGATTTGGGCTTTGAGCTGCCCATCAAAAACCGCTATTATCTATTGGCAAGTATAGGGCAACTTTTTCTAGAAGTAAAATTCATTGAGTCTATTATTATGATGAAAAACTTGCAAGAATCGCGCGACCTGCCGGTCTTGGAAACGCGGCACTTGCTGGCGCTCAAGACCATCGTCGACGCAGGGAGGCTTTACCAAGGCGGCGCGGCAGCTACACCTGACGCAGTCGGCCCTCAGCCACCAGATCAAGACGCTGGAGACGCAGCTGGGCACGCGCGTCTTTACGCGCCTGGGCAAGCGCGTGGTGCTCACCCAGGCTGGAGAGGCGCTCTTGCGCTACGCCACGCCGGTGCTGCAGCAGCTGCTCGAGGCGCAGCAGGCCATCGCCGAGCTGCAGCAGCCAGGCCGCGGGCGGCTGCGGGTGAGTGCCGCCACCTTTAGCTGCTATCTCATCTTGCCCCATGTCTTGCGCGAGTTTCGCGCCCGCTACCCGCACGTGGAGCTGTTTGTGGCCGCCGAGTACACCGACAACGCGGTGCAGGGGCTGCTTGGCGGCGAGCTGGACCTGGGCATCTTCGTGCTGCCGCCCACCACGCACGGCCTGCACGTGGAGCGGCTCTGCCAAGACGAGCTGGTGGTGATCGTGGCCCCTTCGCACCCTTGGGCGCAACGGCGCCGCGTGCAGTGGGAGGACCTCGCCACGCAAGTGCTCATCACTTACAACCGGGCCAGCGAGACCTTCCAGAAGCTGCAGCGCGAGCTACACGACCGGGGTATCGTGCTGAAAGAGACGATGGAAGTGCGCCACGGCACGGCGGTGATGGAGATGGTCAAGGTGGGGCTGGGCATCGCCCTGGTGCCGCGCTGGGTGGCCCGGGAAGAGCTGCAAGAGGGATCCCTGGTGGCCTTGCCGCTGGGCCGCGGTGGCCTCAAGCGCTGGTGGGTGATCGCCCACGTGCAGGGAATCGCGCTGCCCGAATACGCACGGACGTTTATTGCCCTCTGCCACCACTGGTTCCCGCGCCTGATGGCGGTAGAAGCGCCGGCAGAAGCCTCTGTGTCCTAAAAGGGCACCGTATGGCGGGAGAAAACACGTGGCGCGCGCGCTTGGCTGCGCGCTGTACCCCTTTTTTGCTGCGCCGCGCCGGCCGAGCGGCGCTGCTGGTAGGCAGCCTGCTGGTGGCCCTCAATCAAGGTGACGTGTTGCTGGCCGGCAAGGTGACAGGGCGGGTACTCCTCAAGGTGCTGCTGACGCCGCTAATTCCTTTCTGCGTCACCTTGCTGGGAGCCCTGGCCGCGCCCCCGCGCCTGGGCTGGGCGGCGGTGCGGCGCAGCCTCTTCCTGGCGCTCGTGGTGGGCTCGGCGATTCTGGCTCTCAACCAAGGCGACCGGCTCCTCGCCGGCCGGCTCACCCCGGGGCTGGTGGTCAAGCTCTGCCTCACCCCCTGCGTGCCTTTCGCGGTGTCGCTCTATGGCGCCTGGCTTACCACCCAAGCGGGCACGCCACGCTAGGCCAGCAGACTTCAGTCAAAGTCAAAGGGGCGTGGCGGGCGCTCGTCCGGCTTGGCGGCTGCCTGTTTTTGCAGCTCCTTGAATTTTTTGTCGAGTAGGGCCCGGCGCTGCTTTTCCTCGGCCATCGCCTGCTGGAAGCGCGAGCCGAGCTGTTTTTCTTTTTCTTTTAGTGCCTGTAGCGCCTGGTCGAAGGAGCCGCTGCCCTTGTCGCGCTGCTCGTTGACATAGAGCACCGCCAGCGTGGCGCGGTCGACCACCAGCGTGGCCTTGCAGCAAGGACAGACGAGTTTGGCCGTGTCGTCGTTGGTTGCCATGGCACCCTCACCCTGGAAGTGGAAAAGCCGCCCTCCGGTGCTTGCCTCTACTATATACCAGAGACGCGGCGCCCCGCACAAGGGCGATGCTTGTCAGCCGCGCGGCGCCAGGCGTATAATCTGCGCGAACGCGACTTACCCCTGGAGAAGCGCATGGCAGAGACGCCATTGGTAGAGCAGCTCGTCACCCTGCGCCAGCAGGCGCTGGCCGAGCTGGCGCAGCTGGCCGACCTCAATGCCCTCGATGCCTGGCGCATCCGCTACTTGGGCCGCAAAGGGGCGCTGCGGCAAGTGCTGCGCGACTTGGGACGCCTTCCCCCCGCGCAGCGGCCGCGGGCCGGCCAGGTGAGCAATGAGGTCAAAGAAGCGTTGGAAGCGGCGTTTGCCGCCCGCGTGCAGGCCGTTAAGCAAGCGCAGCTGGAAGCGGCGCTGGCCCGCGAGCGCCTCGACGTCACCTTGCCCGGCTACCCGGTCAGCCTTGGCCGCCTCCATCCCAGTACCCAGACGCTGCGCGAGATCGTCGCGATTTTTGCCGACATGGGCTTTCAGGTGTTCGAAAGCCGCGAAGTGGAGACCGATCTCTACAACTTCGAGCTGCTCAACATCCCGCCTTACCATCCGGCTCGCGACATGTGGGATACGTTTTACCTCAATGAGCGGGTGGTGCTCCGTACCCATACCTCTCCGGGGCAAATTCGGGCCATGCAGGCGTACTGCCCGCACCCCATCCGGGTGGTGTTGCCCGGCATGTGCTACCGCTACGAGGCAGTGACGGCGCGCTCGGAGATCATGTTTCACCAAGTGGAGGGGCTGGCGGTGGGCACGCACGTCACCATGGCCGATCTCAAGGGCGTGCTGGTGACCTTTGCGCGGCGTATGTTTGGGGAGCAGCGCCGCGTGCGCTTCCGCTGCAGCCACTTTCCCTTTACCGAGCCCAGCGTCGAAGTCGACATCGACTGCCTGGTCTGCAGCGGCCAGGGCTGTGCGGTGTGCAAGCACACCGGCTGGGTCGAGATCCTCGGCGCCGGCATGGTGCATCCGCAAGTGCTGCGCAACGGCGGCTACGACCCGGAGGTGTTTACCGGATTTGCCTTCGGGCTGGGGCCGGAGCGCATCGCCATGCTCAAGTACGGCATCGACGACATTCGCTACTTCTTCAGCAACGATTTGCGGTTTCTGGAACAATTTGGCTGAGGGGCGACCCCTCGGCGGGCGCTCAGGAAGGAAAGCGGGCATGCGCGTGCCGCTTAGCTGGTTGCAAGAGTTCGTCGACCTCGTGGTGCCGCTCGACACGCTGGTGGAGCGCCTGACCCTGGCCGGCCTCGAAGTGAGTGCCGTCGAACACGTGGGCGCCGACTGGCCGCGCGACAAGCTGCTGGTGGGCCAGGTGCTAGAAGTAAAGCCGCATCCCCAGGCAGACCGCCTGGTGCTGGCCGTGGTCGACATCGGCCGCGGCGCGCCGCTCACCGCGGTAACCGGCGCCCCCAATCTGCGCCCCGGCGACCGCGGCCAGAAAGTGGCGGTAGCCTGCGAGGGGGCCGAGCTGTGGGACGGCACCAGCGCCGTGCCGCGGCGCATGACGCTGCGGCGCGCCCGCATCCGCGGCGTCGAGTCGGTGGCCATGCTCTGCTCGGAAAAAGAGCTGGGCCTCTCCGACGACCACAGCGAGGTGCTCCTCCTCGATCCCGAGGCACCGGTGGGGCGGCCCCTGCAAGACGTGCTGGGCGAAACGGTTCTGGAAGTCGAGCTTACCCCGAACCTGGCGCGTGCCCACTGCGTGGTGGGGCTGGCACGAGAAGTGGCCGCCCTTACCGGCCAGCGCCTGCGCGGCTGGCCCCCTCCGGATCCCCTGGCGGCCGGACCGCACCAGGCCAGGACCTCGTTTGTCACCGTGCACAGCGCCGACCCGCAGCTCTGCCCGCGCTACTCGGCAGCCCTGATCGAGAACGTGCGCCTTGGGCCCTCGCCGCTGTGGCTGCGGCAGCGCCTGCGCCTGTCCGGCATGCGCCCCATCAACAACGTCGTCGACATCACCAACTACTGCATGCTGGAAACCGGTCAACCGCTGCACGCTTTTGACTACGAGACCCTGCAGCTGCGCCAGGGCATCGTGGTGCGCCCCGCCGCAGCCGGAGAGCGCCTGCGCACCCTCGACGGGGTGGAGCGGGTACTCGCCGAGGGCATGCTGCTGATTACCGACGACCGCGGCCCCATTGCCCTGGCCGGCATCATGGGCGGCGAAGATACGGAAGTGACGGCACGCACCCGCCACGTGCTGCTCGAGTCGGCCAACTTCCACTTCCTGAGCATTCGCCGTACCGCGCAACGGCTGCGCCTCACCACCGAGGCCGGGCAGCGCTTTGGCCGCGGCGTGGACAGCACCCTGACGGTGCCGGCGCTGCTGCGCGCGGCGCGCCTTATGGAGCGGTTGGCCGGGGGGCGGCTGCACCCGGAAATCGCCGATACCTATCCCCTGCCGCCGGCGCCCAAGACCATTGCCTTGCGGCCGGCAGAGGTGCGGCGCCTGCTGGGTATGGACTTTGCCGTGGCCGAGCTGCAGCGCCTGCTTGAGGCCCTGGAGTTTCGCTGCACGCCGCGCCACGACACCGAGGGTGCCTACCTGGACGTGGAGGTGCCCAGCTACCGGCTCGACGTGAGCATCCCTGCCGACCTTGTTGAAGAAGTGGCGCGCCTGCACGGCTACGACGCCATTCCCGAAACGCTGCTGCGCGACGTGCTGCCGCCGCAGCGCTCGCAACCGCTCCTGGAAGGGGTGGAACGCACGCGCGACATCCTCGTGGGCTGTGGCCTCACCGAAGTCATCTCTTACTCGCTGACCAGCCTGGAGACGGTGCGGCGCTCGGTGGTCGACGCGGCGACGGTGGACGCCGCCGCGTACCTGCGCCTGGCCAATCCCATCAGCCAAGAGCGCGAGGTGCTGCGCCGCTCGCTGCTGCCGAGCCTGCTCGAGACGCTGCGCACCAACAGCCGCTTTCGCAAGCGCCTGCTGTTTTTCGAAATCGGGCGCGTGTACGAACCGCAGCCAGGCGAGGAGCTGCCGCGCGAGCCGCGGCGCCTGGGCATTGCCCTGAGCGGCCCGCTGCTGCCCCCTTCTTGGCACTACCACGGCGAGAGCCCAGAACAGCTCGGCTATACCCACCTCAAGGGCATTGTCGAGACGCTGTGCCAGCGGCTCAACGTGCCAGAGGTGCGCTTTGTCCCAGCTTCCCACCCCTCGCTGCTGCCGGGCAGAACCGCCGCCCTCGAGCTGGGCGGGCAGCGCCTGGGAATTCTGGGCGAGCTGCACCCGCAGGTGCGCGAGCGCTTCGACTTGCCGGACCAGCCGGTGGCCCTACTCGAGCTCGACTTGGAGCAGCTCCTGGCTCACCGGCAGCCGCGGCGCTACCAGCGCCTGTCGCGCTTTCCGGCCGTCTTGGAAGACATGGCTCTGGTGGTCGACGCCGAGGTGCCGGCGCAGGCAGTCGCCGACGCCATCCGCACCGCTGGTGGTGAACTGCTGCGCCAAGTTACCCTCTTTGACCTTTACACCGGCGACCCCATCCCACCGGGGAAAAAGAGCCTGGCCTTTTCCCTCGTTTTTCAGGCCGACGACCGTAGCCTGAGCGAAGACGAGGTGCGCGTCCTGTACCGGCGCATCCAGCAGCACGCGGCGGCCACCTTGGGCGCGCAGCCGCGGCAGTAAAGAGGAAACCAGCATGCGCACCGTTGATCGCATCGTGGCCGTGCTAGAAGAAGCAGGCATCGATTATGTCTTTGGCCTCCCCGGCGGCGACACCGGCCGCCTCTTCCAGGCCCTGTACGACAAGCAAGATCGCATCCGCGTGATTTTGCCGCGCGACGAGCAGACGGCTTCCTGCATGGCAGAGATGTATGGGCGGCTCACCGGGCGGCCAGGGGTATTTATCGCCCAGGGGTGCTATGCCGCATCGACCGGCCTCTTTGGCGTGCTCGAGGCGGCCCTGGGCAGCTCGCCTATGGTCATTCTGACCGACATCACGACGTACGGTGTACCGGCAGGGCATGGCAGCTTGCAGTGCGGCGGCGGCGAGTACGGCAACTTCGACCTGGCAGCGATTTTCAAGGCCACCTGCAAGTTCACTGCGGTGGCCCACACGCCGGCCGAAGGCGTGCAGGCGGTGCAGCGCGCCATCAAGCACGCCCTCACCGCCCGCCCCGGACCCGCTGCAGCCATCTTGGCCATCGGGGCCCTGCGCGGAGAAGTGGACGAGCAGACGTTTCCGCGCCTCTACGACACCCGCGGCTACTTGCCCACGGCGGGCTACGTGCCGGCGGCGGCCGACATCGAGCGCGCGGCCAAGTGGCTGCTGGCCGCCCAGCGGCCGGTTGTCGTTGCCGGCAACGGCGTGCACGCCGCCAAAGCCTATGCCGAGCTGCAGGCGCTGGCCGAAGGCCTGGGCCTGCCAGTGGCCACCAGCACCTTGGGTAAAGGTGCCTTTCCCGAAACGCATCCCCTGGCGCTGGGGCCCCATGGGGGTGTTTGGCACGCCGGTGGCCAACAAGACGGTCGGCGAGGCCGACTTGGTGCTCATCGTTGGCTGCCGTCTCAAGGCGCCCGATACCCTGAGCGAAAGCCCGCACCTCATCGACCCGGCGCGCCAGCGGCTCATCCAAATCGACGTCGAGCCCCGCAACGTGGGCTGGGTCTATCCCGTCGACTTGGGGCTGGTGGGCGATGCGCGCGCCGTGCTGGCGCTGCTCAACGCGGCGCTGGCCGACGACGTCAAGCGGCGGCCGCCTTACGCGCAGCTGCCGCGGGTCATGCAGCTGCAGCAAGAAAAGCAAGCCTCCCACTACTTTGTCGACGACTACGCGCGCGCCGCTGCGGTGCCCATTCTGCCGCAGCGGCTGGTGCACGAGCTGTCAACCACCCTGGCACCCGATGCCCTGGTATGCGCTGATGCCGGCAACAACCGCGTGTGGATGCTGCGCTACTTCCAGACCAAGCAGGCGGGGACGTACTTTGGCACGTACGGCATTGCCGGCATGAGCTGGTCTTTACCGGCGGCGCTAACCGCCAAGCTCCTGTACCCGCAGCGCCCGTGCGTGGCGGTGTGCAGTGACGGCTTTGCCATGCAAAATCACGTGCTTTCCACCGCCTTGCAGTACGAGGCACCGGTGACGTTTGTGGTGATGAACGATGCCCAGCTCGGCATGGTGCGCCAGGGGCAAGGGGAGCGGCCCATTGCTTCGGAGTTCCTTCCCACCGATTGGGCGGCGGTGGCCAGGGGATACGGCGGCGTTGGCATCCGCGTGGAGCGGCCTGAGGGCATTCGCCCTGCCCTGCTCGAAGCGCTGGGCAGCGAGCGCCCTGCGGTGGTCGACGTGGCCATTGACCCCAAGGAGCCGATGCAGGCGCGGCTGCGCTCGCCGCTGGGCGTCTACGGCAGCTACTGACGGGTGTACCCGCGCGATGTGGTTTTTCCTGGCCCTGCTGTCGGCCCTCTTCCAGGTGCTACGCAACATGTCGATGAAGCACCTGGGGCACGCCTTAGACGAGACCATCAATGTCTGGGGCCGCTTTACGTTTATCCTTCCCTTTCTGGCCGGCTTCGTGCTCTGGCACGGCATCCCGCCGCTGCAGCCCGGCTTCTGGCACTACGTGGGGCTCTTTGGCTTGAGCCAGACCCTGGCCACGCTCAGCCTCTCTAAGGCCCTCAAGCTCTCCGACATCTCGATGGTCACCGCGCTGTGGAAAGTAAGCCTGCTCTTCCTGGTGCTCTTTGCCTACCTGACCTTGGGAGAGACGCCCTCGTGGCTGGGGCTGGCCGGGGTGTGCACCAGCGTGGTGGGCGTCTATTTGCTCAACGTGCAAAGAAGCCAGCTGTCCTTTTGGGCCCCCTTGCGTGAGCTGGTTGCCGATCCCGGACAGCGCTATACCCTGCTGGCGGCGCTTTTTTATGGCCCGTCGGTGGTGCTCATCAAGCAGGTGATCCTCCTTTCAGACCCCTACTTTGCCAACCTCATGGCCTACTTGGCCGCCTCGCTCACCGTGCTGCCGCTGGCCCTGCGGCGCTCGGCCAAGCACTTTGCCCAGATTCCCCGCCACTGGGCCGCCTTTTGCGGCATGGGGGCCTTTGCCTGCCTGGCCAGCGTCTGCCACAGCCTCGCCTACCGGCTGACCCTCACCTCCTACGTGGAGGCGGTCAAGCAAACGGAGATCCTCTTTGCCCTGGGAATCGGCTACGCCGTGTTCCACGAACGCGCCCGCGTGCGCGCCATCCTCCCCGGCAGCCTGACCATGCTGCTGGGCATGGTGCTGCTGCAACTCGGCACGTGATCCCCCCCAGGAGAAAAAATTTTTTGGCATCCCCCTTGACACCTGCCAGGCGCGACTTACATTATATGAGTGGAAATCACTCAGATATCGGTTCTGCACGCACGCCGCCGCTTTCGCGAAATGCCAGAAAAACGCATAAAAACCTCGCAAAGCGGCGTTGTGCGGCGAAAGAAGGGTTATAGCGAAAGACGCATAGAATTTGAGTCTAAAAAACGAAGGAGGTGACAGGTATGGCACTGGTGCGCTGGAGTCCGACGCTGCCGGCGACGCAGTGGAGTCCGTGGCGCGAGTTTGAGTCGCTGCGCCAGGACATCGACCGGCTGTTCAACGCCTTCTGGAACCTGGCCGGGCGGGAGGTGCTGCCCGTGGAGGCGATGTGGGCGCCGCGGGTGGACTATATGGAGCGCGATGACGAGTTCGTCATCCAGGCCGACCTGCCTGGCATGAATCTCGAAGACATCGACATCCAATTCCACGGCGACACCCTGACCATCAAAGGCGAGCGCAAGGCCGCCTATGAGGGTGACAGCGGCTATCAGCATCGCGAGCGCTACTACGGCTCCTTCTACCGCAGCTTCTCCTTCGGGGTGCCGGTAGACGCCGAGCACATCACCGCCACGTACAAGAACGGCGTCCTGGAGGTGCACGTGCCGAAGGCTGCGGAGGCGAAGCCGAAGCGCATTGCGGTGCAGGCCTCCTAAGCGCCCAGAGGGTGGCGGGCGAAACCGCCTGCCACCCGTGATGAGAAGCAAGGAAAGGAGGTGAGGCGTAATGGCACTGGTGAGGTGGAGCCCGCTACCGGGTCTGGAGACGCTCCGGCAGGAGATCGATCGCCTCTTTGAGACCCATCTCGCCGAGTTCTTCGGCGATGGGGAGATGGGCCGGGTGACGTGGCTGCCGCGCATGGATGTGCGCGAGACGGACACCGCCTTCATCGTGGAGGTGGACCTGCCCGGGATGGCGATCGAAGACATCGACGTGCACGTGGAAGGCAACACCCTGGTGATTGCCGGGGAGCGTAAGCTGGAGCGGGCCGAGGAGCACCTCGGGATGGCGCGCTACGAGCGGGCCGCTGGCCGGTTCCATCGGGCTTACACCTTGCCGGCCCCGGTGGTGGCGGACAAGGTTGAGGCCAGGTACTGCAATGGCGTGCTCACCGTGACGGTGCCCAAGGCCGAAGCGGCAAAGACCAAGCGGATCGCCATCCAGGCGGCGTAAAGCCACGTCTCACCGGAAGCAGGCACGGGCGCTGCAGCCCGTGCCTGCTTTTTTTTACCGCCACAGGGGCGGCCCTGCCGGGGCGATGCAGGCAGGGGAGTTGTGGTGTGGCGAGTTGACCAGCCGTGACACGGGGTAGGCTTCTAGGGCCGCTTCGGCCAGGGGACACAAGAGCGACAAAAGAGCCGCCGGGTCGCTGAGGCGCGGGTCCAGCCAGGAGGCTTCGGCATCGGGGGTCAGGATGACCGGCATGCGGGGATGCAGCGGCTGCAACAGGGCGGTGGCCGCCGTGGTGAGAATCGTGCAGGTGGCCAAGGCAGGGCCCGCAGGGGGACGCCAGGTGTCCCACAGTCCGGCAAAGGCAAAGGGTTCGCCTTGACGCAGCCGCACGTAAACGGGCAAGGCGGTAGCGCCCGTTTTGCGCCACTCGTAAAAGCCGTCGGCCAGGACGAGGCAGCGCCGCCGCCGCAGCGCTTCGCGAAAGCTTGGCTTCTCGGCCACCGTTTCCACCCTGGCGTTGATGAGGCCAGCGCGAGGCGCTTTGGCCCAAGAGGGCACCAGGCCCCAGCGCAGGTAGCCGGCACGCCGCTGCCCCTGGGCAGCCAGCACCACCAGCACCGGCTGCCCGGGCGCAATATTGTACGACGGGCGGTAGGCCAGCCCCTGGGCCTCGAAGCAAAAGCGGGCTTGCAGCGTTTCCAGCGCGGTAAAGAGGGTAAACCGTCCGCACATGGCTGCTTCCCCAGAGGCCGCCTCAACGCGGGCGTGTGGCCACAAACAGAGTAAAGGGGTAAATGCAGTAGTAGTCCGGGCGGTGAAGCAGCGCCTGGGGCGAGGCAGGATCGCACAGCACCGTGCGCTGCGCCCACGCCTCGGCATCCAGAAAACCCCGCAGGCGTGGCCCCCAGTTGCGGGCAAAAACCACCTCCTGAAGGTAAGCACGGGTGGCCGCGTCGAGGGGGGCCTGCCGCTGCACCAGGTAAGTGCGCACCTGCACCGCCGTCAGCCCTGCCGCGTGCATGGCTTCCAGGGTGCGCTGCCGCCGCTCCTGGAAG
This sequence comes from Candidatus Tectimicrobiota bacterium, assembly GCA_026005175.1. GTDB lineage: Bacteria > Tectomicrobia > Entotheonellia > Entotheonellales > Entotheonellaceae > BPKO01. Next base: position 704,274 of record BPKO01000001.1, on the reverse strand, counting down.
GAACGCGGCCCCGCTTCGGGTTGATGGAACTGCACCTCTGCCCGCTGCAGCTGCCGCTCGAGCTCTGGATAGCCGGGCAGAAACAGCGCCGGCAAGACCTGCGACTCCTTGACATACAGCCCGCCGCCTGGCCGCAGCACGCGCAAGAACTCGCGCACCGCTGCCACGGGGTCGTCGAAGTGGTGCAGGGTATCGGCGCACCACACCCAGTCAAACGTGGTGTCGGCCGCGGCAATCGCCGCCCCATCACCCTGCACGAAAGCCAGGCGGTCTGGAGGAAGACAAGACCCGACGAGGCGCCGGGGCCGCGGCCAGCTGGACCGCGGCCCGGTCTAGCCCTACCACCCGACCGTGCGGGCCCACGGCTTCGGCCAGCCAGAGCGTGTAGAGCCCCACGCCGCACCCCACGTCGAGACCACGCGACCCGGGTGGCAGCGCCAGCGCGGCGATGGCCGCCCGCACCTCCGCTTCCCGAAAACGGTTGCTGCGCTCAAGCATGGCCACGTAGGCCTGAGGATCTTCGGCGTGGGGAAGGGGATGGGCCGACATAGCACCTCCGCAAGGCGTGAACAGCTGCACCGAGGACAGCATACCGGTCCCCACTCTCGCCTGCAAGGGTGTTGCACGTGAAACACTGCCGGCGCCCCCTGGCAAAGTGGCAGCCGTTTTGGTAAAGGGAGATTCTCAGAAAACACGCGGAGAGGAGCGTGCCGATGCCTGTGGTTGGTTTTGACCATGTGGCGTTGCCTACCCAGGACGCAGAGCGGTGCCTGGCGTTTTACAAGCGCCTTGGCTTTGCCATCCTTGGCGAGGAGGCGTGGCGCCAAGGACAGGCGCCCACGTTTGCCATTCAGGTGGGGCCCCAAGCCAAGATCAACATCCATCCTCCAGGCTTTGTCGCCCCGCTGCGCGGAGAAACGGCACGGCCGGGCTGTGGCGACCTCTGCTTTGTCTGGGAAGGGGGGTTGGAGGCGCTGCTGGCGACTTTGCGCCGCGCCGGCGTGGCCATCCTCGAAGGCCCGGTCCCCCGCCGTGGCGGGCGTGATGGTGGGCGCCGCAGGGGCCGCAGCGTGTACCTTCGCGATCCTGACGGCAACCTACTGGAGTTTATCGTTTACGAGTAACGCGGGGGCATCGCCGCCTTTGGCACGAAAGGGGCGATGCCCAAGAGCAAGAGCAGACCCAGGCCACCACTGAAGGCGGCAGCCAGTGAGGGCCCGAGGTGGGCGGCCAGGGCGCCGCAGAGGGCGTTGCCCAAAGGCAGCGGGGCGACGGCCAGGAAGCGCAACCCCATGATGCGACCGCGCATGGCATCGCTTGCCGTGCCGAGCAGCAAGAGGTTGATGCTGGTCAGGGCGAGGCTCTGCGCCACCCCGAGGGCCACCAAGACGCCCAAGGCGGCAGCATAGCTGGACGTAACGCTAAAGACCAGGAGCAGCGCCAGCCACAGGAAAGCCCCCAGGCGCATCAGGCGGGCGGCCCGCGGCAGGGAGCCGAGGGCCGCCATGCCCAGAGAGCCAAGCAGCGACCCCACGCCGATGGCGGCGTTGAGCAGGCCCAGGCCGCTGGCGCCGACGTGGAAGACCTCGTCGGCAAAGAGCGGCAGGAGGCCAAACTGTAAAGGGAAGGCCGTCAGGTTGAGAATGCCGGCGCAGGCCAGGGGCGTCCAGAGGCTTGGCGTGGTGCGGCTGTGGTGCAGGCCCTGCCGGAGGTGGCGCCAAAGCGACGCCGAGGCGGGCGCCGCGTGGCGCGGCCGGGAACTGAGGCACAAGTAGCTCAGTCCCTGCAGGCCGTGCAAGCCAAGCAAGGCGGCGTAGTACCATTCCACCCCTGCAGTCACCTCTCCTGGGGACAACGCGGCCCCGGCGTCCCGCTCGAGCTGCCGCAGCTGGGGGGCACCGAAGGCCAGCAGCGCCCCGCCCAGCACGGGAGCGGCAATGGTGGTGAGGTTCATGGCGAGATTGGTCAGCGCCACGCCGTTGGCCAGCTCCTGACCGCTAAGCACATCGGCCTGCACGCTCTCTTGGGCCGGCAGCTGAAACGCCGCCAGAAGGCCCCACAGGGTGGTGGCAACGAAGAGGTGCCAGAGGTGGAGGCGCCGCGTCGCCACCAGGAAAAGCAGCCCCAGCACGAGGAAGGCCATGCCGGCACTGGTGTAAAGGAGCACCTGGCGGCGGTCGTGGCGGTCGGCCACCACCCCGGCCAGGGGACTGAGAATAGAGCCGGCAAAGCGCGCCGCCCCCATCAGCCCCACCAACAACGGGGAGTGGCTCAACGCCAAGGCCAGCCAGCCTGCCACCATGCTGTCCATGCGCTGGATGGCGCGGGAGCAGACAAAGGCGCCCCACAGGGCGCGAAAGTCCGGGTGCCGGAAGGCGGTGAACACGGCCGTGGCCGAGAAAGACGGCGGGCGCTTACACCCCCAGGATGTGGTAGCCGGCATCGACGAAGTGGACGGTGCCGGTGACGCCGCTGGCCAAGTCGCTACACAAGTAAAGCGCCGCTTTGCCCACTTCCTCAGCGGTGATGTTGCGCCGCAAGGGGGCCTTTTCGGCGTGCTGCTTGAGCATCTCGGTAAAGCCGGCGATGGCCCGCGCCGAAGCCGTGCGCACCGGGCCGGCGGAGATGGCGTTGACCCGGATGCCCAGAGGGCCGAGGTCGTTGGCGAGATAGCGCACGGCGTTTTCCAGCGCCGCCTTGGCCAGGGCCATGACGTTGTAGTTGGGCACCACGCGCTCGCTGGCCATGTACGTCAGGGTCAGGATGCTGCTTTGCTGGGGCGGCATGAGGGAGACGGCGCGCTGCGCCAAGGCCAGCAAGGAGTAAACGCTGATGTCAAGCGCGGTGCGAAATCCCTGGCGCGAGATGGCGCGGAAAGCCCCTTGCAGATCGGCACGTTCGGCAAAAGCAACGCAGTGGATGAGATGGTTGAGCTGGCCAAACTCGTCTCGAAGGCGGGCAAACACGGCGTCGATCTGGGCTTCGTCGGTGAGCTCGCAAGGCAAAAGGAGGGTGTTGGGCCAGGCGGCGGTGAGCTTGTGTACCTCGGCGGCGACCCGTTCGTTCTGGTAAGTCACGGCAAGCCTGACGCCGTGCGCTTGTAGCTGCTGGGCAATGGCATAGGCAATGGACCAGCGGTTGGCGATGCCCACCACCAGCGCCGTTTTTCCTTTAAGCTGTAGAGCATCCACGGATGAGTCCCTCCAACCTGGATTGTGGCGCGCGCCTCGCAGGGGGCAAGGAAGTGCCGCGCCTGTGCGCCTCTTTGACTATAAAAAGGGCGCGCCCTTAGGTCAATCGATTGCCAGCGCGGCGGCGCTTGGGTATAACAGGAGGCGTCCTGTGGCAGGAAAGGCTGGCCATGACAACCGGTGCAGGCACTTCCGCGGCGACTACCCTTGCCCCGCTGCGGCCCCGAGAGCGGTGGCTCACCGCCGGGTTGCTGGGCATGGGGCTGATCGCTTTTGCCATCAATGCTTCGACCACCAACCTCATCCTGGCTGACCTCATGACCAGCCTGCGCGTTGAGCTCTACCAGGTGCACTGGGTGCTCACCGCCTTTGGCATTGCCCGCACGATTACCATTCCTATGCTGGGCTGGTTGAGCGGCGTCCTGGGCCCCCGGGGGCTTTATCTGGCCTGCTTGGGGACGTTCTGCGTGGGAACTCTGGGCAGCGCCTTGGCCTGGGATTGGGCGTCGCTGCTGGTGTTTCGCATCCTTACCGGGGCCGGAGGCGGCATGATCCCGCCGCTGTCGATGGCCATCTTTTACCAGATCTTTCCGCCGCGCCAGCGCGGCTTGGCCCTGGCGCTCTCCCTGCTCGGGTGGTCGATCGGCCCGGCGGTGGGCCCCCTGATGGGCGGGTACTTGCTCGAATTCGCTTCCTGGCGGGTCATCTACTCGATGATCTTGCCACTGGGCGGCGGCGGCTTGCTGCTGGCCTGGTGGCTGCTGCCGCCGCTGCGCCGCCCGGAGCGGCGGCGGCTGGACCTCTACGGCCTGCTGAGCATGGCGGTGGCGGTGACTACGCTGCTGCTGGCTCTGAGCCAGGGAAATCGCGAAGGCTGGGATTCGCAGTACATCTTGACGCTGTTTGTCGTCGCTGGGCTCACCGGCATCCTCTTCGTGGTCATCGAGCTCCGCCACCCCGAACCCCTGGTCGAGCTGCGCCTCTTCCGCTCTATCCCCTTCATCATGGCCACCGTGGTCCTGTTTCTCACCACCATGGCCTTTCGCAGCACCGGACCCATGCTGCCGGTGCTCATGCAGCGCATGCTGGGCTTCCCGCCGCTCCTGGTGGCCTGGACGATGGCGCCGGCCTTTTGCATCTACGGCCTGGCGGTCCTCTTTGCCGGACGCCTTTCGGACTGGCTCTCGCCGCAGCTGCTCGTGGTGGGGGGGCTGATCCTGTATGCCGGGACGTTCATCGCGTATGCGGGGATCAACGAACTGGCTACCTCGCTGGTGATTGCTACCTTTCTCATTTATCGCTTCATTGCCGAAGGCCTGATCATTTCGCCCAACAACTTAACGGCGCTGCGCGCCTTGCCCGAGCACCAAGTCATGATGGCTTCCGGGCTCCTGGGGCTGCTGCGCAGCATCGCCAACACCATGGGACCGGCAGTGGCGGCGGTGCTTTGGGACTCCCGCTACCACTACTACACGCAGCGGTATGCCGAGGAAACCCCGCTTGATGCCGCAGGGGTGGCCGGCATGGTGCAGGAACTCCACCTGGTGCTTGCAAACGCCGGGGAGGTGCCGGCAACGGTGCCGAGCAAGGCCATGGCCTTGGTGCAGCAGCAGCTTCTGGCCGAAGCAGGCACCGCGGCGTGGCAGGACTACTTCCTGTTCAATGCCTTGCTGGCCGTTGCGGCCCTCGTGCCTGCCTTGCTGGTTGATGAGCGCTGCTGGAAGTGGCTCAGGCACCCGCCGCAGCCTGCCCGTGCGGCGGCGCCGCCTTCTGCTCCCCGCGTGCGGGAAGCCGGAGAAGCAGCTAGGACGCAGGGGCGTGCGCAGGGAGAACGGGCGGGGTAGCCGGCGCCGTGCTCTCTCCCAGGATCAGGCGCAGGAGGTTAGGAAAGCCGGCCGGGTCGTGGTGGCCGGCCCCGTAGCCGATACGCTCGACGCGCATGGGAGGCAGGGGACCAAAGTGCTGCGCCAGGGTGGTCAGCAAGGCGGCGCCCGTGGGGGTGGCCAGCTCCAAGGCCACCTCACCCGCGTAAACCGGGCATCCTTTGAGCAGTTCGAGGGTGGCGGGCGCTGGTACAGGAAGCCAGCCGTGCGCGGTGCGGACCCGCCCGCTGCCCACGTTCACCGGCGAGGCCATGACGGCGTCGACGTGCAAGGCGTGCAGGCCAAGCAGCGCCCCCACCACATCGACAATGGCGTCCACTGCCCCCACTTCATGAAAGTGTACTGCTTCGAGGCAGACGTGGTGCAGCGCCGCTTCCACGCTGCCTAAGCGGCGAAAAACTTCGAGGGCTTTGGCCCTGCACCGCCGGCGGCAGGGCGCTGTCGCGCAGCAAAGCGACGATCTCAGTGTAGTGACGCCGGGGCTGGTCGGCAGCCTCGACGACGACGTCAACTTTCGTGCCCCGCAGCCCGGCACGGGTCACGACGTTGGCCTCCAGGCGGTAGCCACGGAGCGGCAACTTTGCCAGCTCGGCCCGCAGCCAGTCAAGGTCGACCCCGGCGTCGACGAGCGCCCCCAGGGTCATGTCGCCGCTGATGCCGGCAAAGCAGTCAAAGTAAGCAAGACGCACTTCTAGCCTCCTCTGGCGCACGGCACATCGTAGCACACGCCAAGGCGAAAAACAAGCCGGCCCCCACCCAGGGAGGCCGAACTCTGTGCTACAATCACCCCGGTCGGCAAGGCGCAGGCCTGGCTGGTACAGGCGCCCGCAGCGAGGAGGAGCTATGAAACGAAGCGCGTGGGGGGTTCTCGCTCTCGCCATTCTCGCCGGTGGCTGCGTGCCCACCGCGGTGGGCGTGGGTGCTGGCGCCGGGGTGGGAACCTACACATACGTAACCGGAGAGCTAAAAGCGACTTATACGCTCACCATTGACCAGGTATGGCCGGCGGCGCTCGAAGCCATGGAAAAGTTACGCCTGCGGGTGGAAAAGCAGCACATGGATGCCCTAGGCGGCGAAATTCTTGCCTATCGGGCCGACGGCACGCCGGTCAAAGTGCAGCTCAAGCCCCTGGGGGAACGTAGCACCGTGGTGGGGGTGCGGGTGGGCTTCTTTGGCAGCCGCAAGAAGTCCCAGCTCATCCATACCGCCATTCAGGAAGCGCTGCAGGGCTAGCCCACCCCATCCCGCCGCGGCGTCGACGCGGCCGTCCCCGGGGAGGTAAGGAGGAGTCACGCATGCGCAGAACCGAGATGTTTCTCTCCCCCTGGCAGGCAGCCGACTACACGGGGTTGAAAATCGAAGCCATCTACGAACTGCTCGAAAGCGGCGAGCTGGCCGGCGAGAAAATCGACGGCCGCTGGCGCATCCGCAAGTCGGTGCTCGACGCCTGGCTCGATGCCGAAGTGCCCCCGGAGGAGCTGCAGAAGCTGACGAGCAAAATGAGCCGTCTTTCGGAAGCCGAGGCGCGCGAGGTGCTGGCCAACTTGCAAAAAGAGGCTGCGCAGCGCCCCGGCGGGGCGTCCACGTAAAAGGAGGCCCCGCCCAGGGCTTAGTCCTCGCGAAAGCGCGCGTCACGCCAGTCCAGGGCAGCCCGCAGGCCCCGCTCGGCCCGGATGCGGTTGAAGGTCTCCTGCTCGGGGGTGCGGGTGGTGTCAAAGTGCACCACCAGCTCGAGGTTGTGCTGGATGGCCTGCAAAAACCCCATCCCCTCTAGGGCGCGGTTGACCGCGATTTTGGTCATCTTCAGGCCCACCTGCGGGATCTTCAGCAGCTTGCGGGCCAGCCGCTCGCACTCGGCCATGAGCTGCTCGTGCGGCACGACACGGTTGATCATGCCCAGGCGCTGGGCTTCGTAGGCATCGATGGTGTCGCCGGTAAGGAGCAGCTCTTTGGCCTTGGCCAGCCCAACGCTAAAGGGGGTGATGAGCAGGGGCGGCCCGGTGCCAAAGCGGATCTCGGGCTCGCCGAGCACCGCCCGCTCAGAGGCAATTTTGATGTCGCAGACTTGGGCCAGCTCACACGCCCCGGCGAGGGCATAGCCGTTGATGGCGGCGATCACCGGTTTGCCCAGGTTCCAAATCATCAAAAACGTGTCGATGTCTTCTTTGAGGTGCTCGCGCCACTCGTCGGGCTGCCGCTCGTAGATTTCCCGCTCTTCGCCCTCGTGGCTGATGTCAAAGCCGGCCGAGAAGGCGCGCCCGGCCCCGGTCAGGATCACCACCCCCACCTCGGGGTCCTTGTCAATGGCGGCCAAGACGTGGCGCAGCTCGGCCAGCATCTGCCGGTTGATGGCGTTGAGCTTCTCCGGCCGGTTGAGGGTCAGGTAGCCGATGCCGTCGCGCTTTTCAAAACGGATAGTCTGATACGTCACGGTTGTCCCCTCTTCGCTCCGCGTTGTCGCCGCAGTATACGCGGTGGCCGCGGGGTTGCCAAGACCCAGCAGCCCTTTTAGGCGTCGGCCGCCTGCGTGCGGCGTGGCCGGAGCTGCCGCCAGCGTCGCCGCACTTGTCGCAGCAGCCAGGGCGTCATGCGAAGCCGGATCTGCTGCGCCCGCTGCTGCACCAGGCGGGGATTGCCGGCCAAGAGGTGCACCCGCAAGGCGCGCAAGGCGGCCGGGTTTTGCCCAAACGGGCCGTCGAGGGCCCGCTGCACAAAGGCCTCCCAAGCGCACCAGCGGCGCACCCGCGCGTTGCCGAAGACGGCCATCCCTCCTGCTTCATGGACCAAGACCACCCCGGCGACCATGTCCCAGAGGCGGGCGCCGCTGATGATGGCCAGCTGGAGGGCGCCGCAGGCGGTATAGCCCAGCTCGTAAGCAATGCTGCCGTGGGCGCGCACGTTCCAGCGCCACACCTGGGCGCCGTGGCGCAGGCGGTACTGCCGCAGGAACCAAAAAGGCATGCTGACGAGCTGGGTGCCGGCCGGCACGTCCTCCGCGGCGACGTGAATGCGCCGGTCGTTGCAGTAAGCGCCACCGCCCCAGTGGGCCCGCAGCAAGGTTCCCGCTGCGCCCTCTCCGGGAATGGCAATCACGCCGAGCACGGGAGTGCCGCGGTAGCAGAGCCCGGCCGAGACGGCAAACGCCGGCAGACCGGCGGCAAAGTTTGCCGTACCGTCCAGGGGATCGAGAAACCAGAGATAGTCGGCCGCCGCGTTGACCGCCGTCTCGTCCTCTTCGGCCACGATGCCGTGGCTCGGAAACGCGCGCGTGAGGGCACGGCGCAGCAAGGCTTCGGCATGGCGGTCGGCTTCGGTCACCGGCGCCTGCTGGCCTTTTTCTTTGAACTCGACGGCCAGCGGCGTGCGAAAGTACTCCATGAGGACGGCGCTGGCCTGCCGCACGGCCTCAACACACACCGCCTCTGCTTCGACCAGGAGGTGCCGATCCGCCTGCACCCCGTCCCTCCTTCGCTGCTGTCCCCGCGCCAGAACGCCCCGCTTTTGACAGGGGCTGCCCCGTCCTTTATGCTCTACGCCGGTGGTGTGGTGGTGGCCCCGTGTCTGGAGAGCGCCCATGCAGTTCGCCACGTTCTATCAGCTCCCCTGTGCTTCCCACCAGTCGCCCCTCCAGCGCTATGAAGATACCATGATCCAGATCCAGCACGCCGATGCCTTGGGCTTTGACGTGGCCTGGCTGGCCGAGCTTCACTTTTACCCGGACTTCTCGATTATGCCCTCTCCGCTGCTGGTGGCCAGTGCCCTGTCGCAGCGCACCCGCCGCATTCGCCTGGGCATCGCCGTCAACTTGCTGCCGCTACACAACCCGCTGCGCAACGCCGAAGACGCTGCCACCCTGGATCTGCTCAGCCACGGCCGCCTGGAGTACGGTGCCGGCCGCGGCTCGCTGCCCCACCACTTTGCCGGCTACAACGTGCCCCTCGAAGAAAGCCGCCAGCGCTTTCTCGAAGCCCTCGACGTCATCTTGCTGGCCTGGACGTCCACGGCGTTTTCGTACGAAGGAAAGTACTACCGCTACCCGCGACGTGCAGGTGGTGCCCAAGCCGCTCCAGAAGCCCCATCCGCCGCTGCGCATTGCCTGCAACAGCTCCGAGTCGTTTCGCCTCGCGGGGGAGCGCGGCTGGCGCATTCTGTGCTCGCCGGTGGTGGTGCCCAGCGCCCGGCTGCGCGACGACCTTGCCGTATACGCCCAGCTGCTCGAGGCCCCACGGCACGCCACGCCGGCAAGACGCCGTGGCCCTCATGCTCCCTGTGCATGTGGCGGCCTCGCTGCCGCGGGGGCCCAGGAAGAGCCCAAAGCCAGTATCATGCACTACTTCGAGGTCTTGCGGCGTCTCTACAGCACGCCGCAAGCGGTGGCGGCCGCCGCCGCAGCGTCGCGCGTGCAGGAGCTGCGCGCCTCGCTTGCAACGCCTGACGTACGAGGAAATATGCCAAAGCTGTGCGGTCTTTGGCGATCCGGCTTACTGCATCGACCGCCTCCAGGCATTGAAGGAGACCTTTGGCGTCGGCCAGTTCGTCTGCTGGTTCAATACCGGCGGGCTGCTGCCGCACCCGCAGGTGATGGCCTCGATGACGCTGTTTGCCGAGCGCGTCATGCCCTATATCGAGTAGGGCTTAGGACGGGGATTGCCCATCGGCGGTGATGAGGCGCACGACGGTCGGGACATCTCCTAGATCGCGCAGGCAGTGGTCAGGCGCATGCTGCCGCAGCGTAGCAAGGTCATAGCTGCCCGTGGCAACGGCGATAACGCGAGCGCCGTGGGCCCGCGCGCAGGCGATGTCGCGCGGGGTGTCGCCGATGACCACCGTTTGCGACGCCGGCACCGCCTGGCCCAGCAGCCGGTACGCACGCACTTGGGCCAGCGGCAAGAGGGCATTGCGGTCGGCGGCATCGCTGCCGTAGGCACCGACGCGGAAGTAGTGCCAGATGCCAAAGGCTTCCAGCTTCAGGCGCGCCGCCGCGGCAAAGTTGCCGGTGAGCAGGCCAACGATGAGGTCACGGCGGGCATTGAGAACGGCAAGCAGCGGCGCCACGCCTGGGAGCAACCGGCGCGGCCGGTGCGGCTCCTGAAGTGTCTGCCGCAAGTGATAAAGGTAGCGGCGCTCGATGGCCTGCAGCGCGGCCTCGTGGTAGGGCAAGCGCTGCCTGCGCAGCGCTTCCTGCACGATGGCCCGGTCGGTGTTGCCCGCCATGGGAATGCCGGCCAAGGCGTCAGCAATGCCGTAAAGGTCGGCAAAGGCGCGCCGCATCGCCTCGGCTCCGGCGCCGCCTGTGGTGAGCAAGGTGCCATCAATGTCGAACAGAACCAGCCGCATGCCGCTTGCCCCAAGCGCGCCGCAGCGACACGACCCTGTTGCCGGCTCGCCGCTTCTGGTACGATAAAAGACGCCGTGTCGCAGGAGCACCACGCCCGTGACGAGCTGGTGGAGACGCCTGGCAGCCATCGCGCGTGCCCAGGTGGGGCCGCTGCGCCTCCCCCCTGCTGATGCTGCGGCCGCAGCGGAGGACGCTCCTTCTGCTGCCGCAGCGGCCGAGGGGCAGGCAACCTCCACCGCCTCCGGTTCCCTCCCTTACAGCGAGGAACTGGCGCGCTGCTATGCCGCCCTTGACTTGCCGTTTGGCGCTCCGCTGGAAGAGGTGACGCGGCGGTGGAAAGCTTACCTCAAGCGGTGCCACCCCGACCGCCATGCCACGGAGCCGGAGAAGCTGGCTGCGGCCACAGAGCTGACCCAGATCCTGACAGAAGCCTACCAGAAGATCAAGGCTGCCTGGCAACGCCAGCAAGCCTGAAGGGGAGAATCCTCAATGCCCATCGTGACACCCGAAGCGCTCTACGACCTTGGCTATGCCCTCTTGCAGGCGGCAGGCACGCCGGGCCCGACGAAGCGCACATCGTCATGGAGCACCTGGTGGGGGCCAATCTGGCCGGCCACGACTCGCACGGCATCATCCTGCTGCCCACGTATATCGAGCGCATCAAGCGCGGCCACATCGTCCCCGGCGCGCCGCTAGAAATCGAGCGCGAAACGCCTACCACCGCTCGCATCAACGGCAACTGGGGCTTTGGCTACGTGGTGACTACGCGCGCCATGGAGCTGGCCATTGCCAAAGCCAAAGCCCACCAGGTGGCCGCCATCACCATTTACCAGCAAGGACACGTGGGGCGGCTGGCCGACTACCCCCTCATGGCGGCCCGCGAGGGCTATGATCGGCCTGATCACCTGTGACTCTGGCCGGGCGCCGAAAGTCGTCGCGCCTTACGGCGGGCGGGCGCCACGCCTGGGCACCAACCCCCTGGCCGTGGCCTTCCCCAGCGACCTCGAAGGCCCGGTGTTCCTCGACATGGCCACCAGCGCCGTGGCCGCCGGCAAGCTCGCCGTGCGGCGCAACCGTGGCGAGCCAGCTCCGCCGGGCTGGATCATCGACAAGCACGGCCGGCCCACCACCGACGTGGCGGCGTTTTACGACGGCGGCGCCATCCTGCCCATGGGCGGCGACCAGGCCCACAAAGGCTACGCCCTCTCGTTCATGGTGGAGACCCTGTCGGGGATCCTGACCGGGCTGGGCTTTGGCCTCGATCCCCAGGGCCGCCACAACGACGGCACGTTCCTTGCCGTGTTTCGCGTCGATGCCTTCCGGCCGCTGGCCGACTTCAAGCGCGACCTGGCCGATTTCATCGCTTATCTCAAAGCCACGCCCCCGGCGGCCGGCCACGAGGAGGTGCTCTATCCCGGGGAGCTCGAGTACCGCACGGCGCAGCGACGCCGGCGTGAAGGCATCGACGTCGACGAGCGCACGTGGCAGCAGCTTGCCGCGCTGCAGCGGGAGTACGGGCTGGTGCCGCCGGCCTAGGCGGCCAAGCGGAGGAAGCGCGCCGCCATGTATGCCCTCTACACCCTGGGGCTCTGCGTTGCCGGGGTGCTGCTTTTTCCCCGCCTCCTGCGGCGCGCCTGGTGGGGTGCGGAAAAAGGCGACTGGCGCGAGCGCCTGGGCTTGCTGCCCCCCGCCCCGGCGCTTGCCGGCTGCCTCTGGTTCCATGCCGCCTCGGTGGGGGAAGTGCAGGCCCTTGCGCCCATTGTCGCCGCCCTGCACCAGCGCCTGCCGCAGCGCCCCGTCGTGGTGTCGACGTTTACCCCCAGTGGCAAGCGGCTGGCCCGGCAGGCGATTCCCCAGGCAGCACTGGTGTTCCTCTTGCCGGTGGACGTTCCCTGGACGCTCAAGCGCGTGCTGGCCCGCCTGCAACCCCGGGCGCTGCTGGTGCAGGAGACCGAACTGTGGCCCCAGCTCTTCCGGCTAGCCCGCCGCCGGCAGGTCCCGGTGGTGCTGCTCAACGGGCGCCTCTCCCCGCGCGCCTTTCGCCGCTACCGCTATTTGCGGCCGCTGCTGCGGCGGGTGCTGCACGACGTGCGCCTGCTGCTGGTGCAGTCAGACACCATGGCGCAGCGCTTTCGTGAGCTGGGCACGCCGCCGGCGCGCCTGCGCGTGACGGGCAATACCAACATCGACCGCGCCCTGCTGGCCGCGGCAGCCCCTGCGGCACCGCATCCCCTGGCGCCGCTGCTCAGCGGCCGGCGGGTGTTCGTGGCCGGCAGCACCCACGCCGGAGAAGAGGAACTGCTGCTGCAGGTCTATCGCCGCTTGCAGGCCACTTATCCCGACTTGCTCCTGGTGCTTGCCCCCCGCCACCTCGAGCGCGTGGCGCGCGTGGTGCGGCTGGGGCGCGCGGCCGGGTGCCCGGTGGTGCGGCGGTCGCAGTGCGCCGGCCTGCGGCCCGCCGACCTTGGCCAGCCCTGCGTGCTCGTCCTCGATACCCTGGGGGAGCTGGCGGCGCTTTACCGCCTGGCCAGCGTCGCGTTTGTCGGCGGCAGCCTGGTGCCGGTAGGCGGGCACAACCTCCTGGAGCCGGCGGTGTTTGCCAAGCCCCTCTTCTTTGGTCCCTACCTGCACCACTTCCCCGACCTGGCGGCCATGCTGTGCGCTGCGGGAGGGGCGGTGCAGGTGCCGGACGCCGCGGCGCTGCACGCGGAAATCGACAGCGTGCTGCGCCATCCCGAACGCGGCATTGCCATGGGGCAGCGCGCCTTGCAAGCCCTGAAGCAAAACCGTGGCGCCCTAGAGCGCACCGTGGCGGCCGTGGCTGCGGTGCTGGCCGAAGTCGGTGAGGAGGCCTGCGCATGAGTCCGGAGATCGCTTGCCGCACCGACGTCATGGCGCTGGGCAGCCGCCGCTGGCGCCAGAGGCTGCTGGCTTGCCTGTACGGGCAGCCGCCTCCCTCGCCCTCCTGGGCGCTTGCCCTGCGCCTGCTGCATGGGCTGGCGTCCCTTTACGGCGCTGCTGTTGCCTTGCGCGCCGCCGCCTATCGGGCAGGACTGCGGCAGCCGCGGCGCTTGCCTTGCCGCGTGCTGAGCATCGGCAACCTGACCGTGGGCGGCACGGGGAAAACGCCGCTGGCGCTGTGGGTGGCCCGCTGGTACCAGAAGGCGGGCTGCCGCGTGGCGGTGCTCTGCCGCGGCTACGGCGGCACCCTGAAGGGGCGCTTCGGTGTCGCCTCGTGCGGCGAGGGCCCGCAGCAGCCCTGGCACGTGGTGGGAGACGAGGCCTACTTTCTGGCCCAGGCGCTGCCGGGCATTCCGGTGCTGGCCGGCAAGGACCGCTACGCCGCCGGCCGCTACGCCTGCGCGGCTTTTGGTAGCGAAGTGGTGCTCCTCGACGACGGCTTTCAGCACTGGCGCCTGGCGCGCGACTTGGACGTGGTGCTCCTCGATGCCAGCAATCCCCTGGGTGCTGGCGCCTTGCTGCCGCGGGGCATCCTGCGCGAGCCGCTGCCGGCTCTTGAGCGCGCCGACGTGGTGGTGGTGACGCGCGCCCCGGCAGCCGCGGCGGCGGCGCTGCCAGCGCCGCTGCGCCCCTGGCTGGCCCAGAAGCCGCTTTGCGCCTTGACCTTGCAGGCAGAAGCCCTGGTGGGGGGCGCCGGCGAGACGTACCCGCTGGCCTTTCTCCAAGGGCAGCGCGCGGTGGCGTTTGCCGGCATCGGCAATCCCGGGGCGTTTCTTGCCACCCTGCAATCGCTTGGCTGCGAGGTGCCCGTGCTGCTGTGCTTTCCCGATCACCACCCTTACCGCGCGGCCGACTGGCAGGCCATCGCCGAGGTGGCCCGGCAGCGGCAGGCCACCTGCCTGGTGACGACGGAAAAAGACGCCGTGCGGCTGTCGCCGGCGTGGCCGGCGCCGGTGCCGCTTTACCGGCTGCGCGTTGGGGTGAGCTTCACCGCCGGCGCTGAAGACTTTGGGCAGCACCTGCAGCGCCTGCTGCCAGAAGGGAAGCGCTAAGCATGCCGACTCCCGTAGCCCCACTGCTTGCCCGCCTGCGTTCCCGCCTGCCGGCGGAGCTTTGCGAGCTGCTCGCAAGCGTTCCCCGGCTGCGGCGGCTCACCGCGGCGTGGCACGTGCGCCTGCCCAACGCCCCGCGGGCCCCCACGCCGGTGCGCACCCTGGTGGTGCGCCTGCACCTGGCCAACTTTCGCCTCTGGCACGCCGAGGACCGGGCACGGCGCCCCGGCGCGCCCGATCGCCTCATTGCCGAGACCAAGCGCTGCATCGACACCCTTAACCAGCAGCGCCACGACTGCATCGAGCAGCTCGACACGCTGCTTTACACGCGCCTCTATGCCGGCAGCGGCCCGCCGCAGGCCACCGCCGAGCTGCACTCGGAAACCCCGGCCAACCTGGTGGATCGCCTCTCCATTCTCACCCTGAAGGTGTATCATATGGGCCGGGAGGCCAGGCGGCAGGACGCCGCGCCTGGCCACCGGCAGGCGTGCCGCCAGCGCCTGGCGCTGCTGCGCACCCAGTACGACGACCTCTACGCTTGCCTGGGAAGCCTGTGCCTCGACTTGTGGTGGCGGCGCAAATGGTTCAAAGTTTACTATCAGTGCAAAATGTACAACGACCCGGAGCTCAACCCGGAGATCTACCGCCATCGCACCCCATAGGACGCGTGGCATGACCCCTTGCCTTGCCGCCCGGCGTATCCTCGTTATCCAGTTTCGCCAGATCGGCGACGTGCTGCTGAGCACGCCGCTGCTGCGCGCCCTGCGCCAGCACTACCCCCAGAGCTACCTGGCCTTTTGTGCTGAGCCTTCGCCGGCGCGCGTGCTCAAGCACAACCCTTTCCTCGACGAGGTGCTCGTCTATCCCCGCCCGGCCACCTGGCAGCAGGCGTATCGCTTCATGCGCCGCCTGCGCGCTTACCGCTTTGATCTGGTCCTCGACCTCATGGGCAACCCGCGCAGTGCCCTGCTCGCGCTGAGCAGCGGCGCGCGGCAGCGCATCGGCTTTGCCGGCCTGCCGCGCGCGCTTTGCTACACCGTGCGGGTGGACCGCCAGCGCGCAGTGCAAGAGTACACGGTATACAAGCGCCTGCGCCTGCTGGCCCCCCTGGGCATCACCGCGACAGACCTCTCGCTATGCTTGCCCTTTACGGCCCAGGACGCAGAAGCGGTCAAGGGCTTCCTGGATGGCCAGGGCATCACTCCCGACGACCTCCTTATTTGCCTCGATCCCACCAGCCGCGTGCCGACGCGCCAGTGGCCGGGGGAGCAGGTCAGCCGCCTTGCCGATTTGCTCAGCGAGCGCCTCGGGGCTCGCGTGCTGCTCTTGTGGGGGCCAGGGGAGCAGGACTACGTGGCCACCCTTGCCGCCCGTGCCCGCTCGCGGCCGCTGTTGATTCCGCCGTGGGACCTCTCCACCCTGGCGGCTTTGCTGGCGCGTGCCGACCTCTTCGTGGGCTGTAACTCTGCCCCGTTGCACATTGCCGTAAGCCAAGGCACGCCGACGCTGGCCATCCATGGCGCCACGCGCCCGGGCAACTGGAGCCCTCCGGCGCCGCAGCACCGGGCAATTGCTGCCGGCCTGCCGTGCCAGCCCTGCGGCAAAGTTTACTGCGGCGCGCCGCTGCACGTGGCCTGCCTGCGGACGCTCTCCGCAGAGCAGGTCTTTGCTGCCGTGCAGGCCTGCGCCCCCTGGGTGCCCAAGCTGCGCCGTGTCGCAGAGCCAGGGTAGGGGACCTCTATGGGCCTATGGCAGAGATGGTCTCAGGATAAGCGGGCGCGCTTCCTGGCCCAGCAGCGTCCCGTGGTGATCATGGGCCGTGGCCACTCGGGCACGCGAGTCCTGGCTTCCCTCTGCACCCAGCTGGGCGTGCAGCTGGGGACCGCACCCCATCTTCCTGCCGGCGATCCGGCCGATCGGGCCTTTACCCGCCACCTCAAAGCACTGGCTTACCGCCATCTGGGCACGCCGGTGGTGACCGCACGCCGCCTGCGGCGGTTCCAGCGCGCCGTGTACCGCTATTACCGGCGCTTGGGTCAGCCCCAGGGGCTGTGGGGCTGGAAGTTTCCCGAGACGTACCTCATTGCGCCTTACGTGGCCCGCACTTTCCCCCTGGCCCGCTACCTGCACTTGGTGCGCGACGGCCGCGACGTGGCTTTTAAACGGCACCTCACCGACGACCCCGCCCGCCGGCTTGGCCGCCGGCTGCTGGCGCAGCAGGGGGCGCTGGGCCTGCCGCACCACTTGCAGGCGGCGCTCTCCTGGGCCTTCCAGGTAGAGCAGTTTCGGGGCTTCGCGATGACCCTTCCCCGGGCGCAGCTCTTCGAGGTACGCTTTGAAACCCTCTGCCAGCATCCGGCAGAGGTGATGACGGCGCTGGGGGTGTTTCTTGGCGTGCCGGTATCGCCAGCACAGAGGGCGGCGGCTGCCGCCCTCGTCGATCCCAGCAAAGTGGCCGAGTACTGCAAGCAGGACCCGGAGCAGGTACGCGACGTCGAACGGTGCATTGGCGCAACGCTGAGGCGCTATGGCTATCTTTGAGGCAAGCCGGCAACAGCGGTGGCCGCCGCAGCGGGTGCTGGTGGTGCAGACCGCCTTTTTGGGCGACGTGGTGCTCGCTTTGCCCCTGGTGGCAGCGCTGCACCAGCGCTTTCCTCAAGCGCAGGTCGACTTCCTTACCGTGCCGGCGCACGTGCCGCTGCTGCAAACCCAGCCGCAGATTGCTGCCGTGCTTGCCTTTGACAAGCGCGGCAGGCAGCGGGGCCTGCGTGGCCTGCTGGCCATGGCGCGCGTGCTGCGCGCGCGGCGCTACGACCTGGCACTTTCTCCTCACCGCTCGTGGCGCTCGGCCCTGCTGCTGTGCCTGAGCGGCATCCCGCGGCGCCTGGGGTTTGCCCGCTGGGGCGTGCGCTGGGCTTACACCGACACCGTACCCCGTCCGCGCAGCGGCCACGAGGTGGCCCGCAACCACGCCTTGCTTTCGCCGCTGGCGCCTCCGGCGGTGCCGCTGCCCGCGCGCCTGCGGCTGCACGTGCCGGCCGCCGCACGGCGCCGCGTCGCCGCGGCCCTGGCACGCGCCGGGGTGATGCCACAGGAGACGCTCATCGGCCTGGTGCCCGGCTCGCAGTGGGCCACCAAGCGCTGGCCTCCCGAGCACTTTGCTGCCCTGATGGCCTGCCTGCGTGGGCGCCTCAAAGCACGCTTTGTCCTCTTGGGCAGCCCGGCAGAGCGGCCCCTCGCCGAGGCCATCGTGGCCCGCTGCCCGGAACCGGTGCTCGATCTGGTGGGACGCACGCCGCTGGCCGACTTGCCGGCCTACGTGCAGCGCTGCCGCCTGCTGGTCAGCAACGACACCGCCCTGGTGCACGTGGCGGCGGCGGTGGGCACGCCGGTCGTGGTGCTCTACGGTCCCACGGCGCCGGCACTGGGGTTTTTCCCCTACGGCGTGCCCTGGGAAGAGGCCAGCGTGGCCCTGCCTTGCCGGCCGTGCCACCCCCACGGGCCGCGGCGCTGTCCCTTGCGCCACTGGCGCTGCATGCGCGAGCTGACGGCCGAGCAGGTGGCGGCCAAAGTGCAGCGTTTGCTGGCCAAAAGCGCGCTGCGGGAGGAAGGATGAACGTCGCCCAGCTGGATACCCAGCGCCACTGGCGCGGCGGCGAGCAGCAGGTGCTGTATCTGGCTCGCCACTTGCCGGCTTACGGCTGCCGTCCTCTTATCCTTTGCCAGCCCCACAGCGCGCTGTGGCAGCGCGCCGCCGCCCTGGAAGTGCCGGCGGTGGCGCTGCGCGCGCGCCACGAACTCGATGTGCTGGCCGCCTGGCGCCTGGCCCGGCTGCTGCGAAGGCAAGGCATCGCGCTGCTGCACATGCACGACCCGCACGCCCATACCCTGGGCTTGCTCGCCGGACTGTTCCTGCCGCGCCTGCGCAAGGTGGTGTCGCGCCGCGTTGACTTTCCGCCGGCACGGCACCGCTTCAACCGCTGGAAGTACCAGCGCCGTGACGTGCAGTACCTGGCGGTGTCAGAAGCGGTGCGGCAGGTGCTGCTGGCCAGCGGGGTTGCCCCGCACCAGGTGCAGACCGTTTACAGCGGCGTCGAGCTGCCCGACGCTACCGCCTTGCCGCCGCCGTCACTGCCTTTTGCGCCGGGCACGCGGCTCATCGGCACCGTTGGCCACCTGGCCGGGCACAAAGGGCAGCGCTACCTCCTAGAGGCTTTTCGCCTCCTGGCGTCAGAAGTGTCGGACCTTGGGCTGGTGCTGGTTGGCGACGGCGAGCTGCGGCCCGCCTTGCAGGCGCAGGCACGGGCGCTGGGCATTGCCGAGCGGGTGTGGTTTGCCGGCTTCCGGCAAGACGTGCTGGCCCTGGTGCGCTGCTTGACGGTGTTTGCTTTTCCCTCGGTGCTCGAGGGCCTGGGAACCTCCCTACTCGACGCCATGGCGCTGGGCAAGCCGGTGGTGGCCAGCCGCGCCGGCGGCATCCCGGAAGTGGTGCAGGACGGCGTCAGCGGGCTGCTGGTGCCGCCCGCTGATCCCCCCGCCCTGGCCGCTGCCTTGCGCTACTTGCTCTTCCATCCCCAGCAGGCGCAGCGGCTCGGCGAAGCCGGCCGCCAGCGGGTGGCGCGCTGTTTCACCGCCGCACGCATGGCTTGCGAAACGGCGCAAGTCTACCGGCGGGTGCTCGGCCATGGCACGCCTTGACCTGGCGCAGCTGCGCACCGTTTTGCTGGTGCGCCTGAGTTCCATCGGGGATATTCTGCTCACCACCCCGGTGCTGCGCCTCCTGCGCCAGGCCTGCCCGCAGGCGCGCCTCGACTTTGCCCTCAAGGCACCCTACGCCGACTTGCTGCGCGCCAACCCCTGCGTCGACCGCTTGCTCCTCGTGCCGCCCGGCGAGTCGCTGCGGGCGATGTGGCGCCGCCTGCGGCAGCAGCGCTACGACCTGGTGCTGGACTGGCAGCGCACCCTGCGCAGCCGGGTGCTGCTGTGGGGAGTGCGGGCGACCCACCGGCTCGCTTACAACAAGCGCACCGTGCGCCGCGCCTTGCTGGTGCACCTGGGCTGGAACCTGCTGCGGCCGCCTCTGGCCGTGCCCGAGCTGTACGCGCGGCCGCTGCGGCGCCTGGGGCTGACGGCCCCGCTGCCGCCTCTGGAGATGCACCTCACCCCCGAGAGCCAGGCGGCAGCCGCGGCCTACCTGGAGCAGGCCTTGCCCGCTGGCCAGCGGCAGCCGCTGCTGGCCGTGGCGCCGGGGGCGCGCTGGGCCACCAAGCGCTGGCCGGCCGAGCGCTTTGCCGCCGTGGCCCAGGCGCTGGCCGACGCGCACGGCGCCGCCGTGGTGCTGCTGGGCGATGCCGACGACGTGCCGCTGGCGCAGGCCATTTGCCAGCAGCTGCGCGCGCCCGTCCTCGACGGCACCGGACGCCTTTCCCTCATGCAGACCGCCGCCTTGCTGCAGCGCTGCCGGCTGCTGCTGAGCAACGATTCGGGCCTCATGCACCTGGCAGCGGCGCTGCGCGTCCCCGTGGTGGCCGTCTTTGGCCCCACGGTGGCCGAGTTCGGCTTTTATCCTTTTCAGGCCACGGCGCAAGTGGTAAGCCTGGCGCTGCCCTGCCGGCCGTGCAGCACCAAAGGCTCCCGCCGCTGTCCCCGGCAGCACCACCAGTGCATGCGCGGCCTGAGCAGCGAGCAAGTGCTGGACGCTGCGCGCCAGCTCTGGCCCGCGGCGCACCCATGATCACCGCAGGTCGAAGCGATCCAGATTCATCACCTTGTCCCAGGCGGCCACGAAGTCGCGCACGAACTTCTCCTGCGCGTCGGCACTGGCATAGACTTCGGCGACGGCACGCAGCTCGGCGTTGGCCCCGAAAACGAGGTCTACCCGCGTGGCGGTCCATTTGACCTCCCCGCTCTGGCGGTCGCGGCCTTCAAAGAGGCTGCCGTCCTCTGCGATTGCCTGCCACACCGTGTCCGTGTCGAGCAGGTTTACGAAGAAGTCGTTGCTGAGCACCCCTGGCCGCTTGGTGAAGACGCCGTGCGGGGTGCGGCGGAAGTTGGCCTCCAAGACGCGCAAGCCGCCCACCAGCACCGTCATCTCCGGAATGCTCAGGGTCAGCAGCTGCGCTTTGTCCACCAGCAAGTATTCGGCCTGGGCCGCGTACTTTACCTTGGCGTAATTGCGAAACCCGTCGGCCAGCGGCTCCAAGACAGCCATGTTGGTCGGGTCGGTCTGCTCCTGCGAGGCATCCGTGCGCCCCGGGGTGAAAGGCACCGTGACGTCGAACCCGGCCTGCTTTGCCGCCTGCTCGACGCCCACACAACCGCCCAGCACGAGGAGGTCGGCCAGCGACACCTTCTTGCCGCCTTGGGCCTTGGCGTTGAATTCCTGCTGGATACCCTCCAAGACCCTGAGCACCTTGGCCAGCTGCTCGGGCTCGTTGACTTCCCAGTCCTTCTGCGGGGCAAGCCGGAGGCGCGCGCCGTTGGCACCGCCGCGCTTGTCGCTGCCGCGGAAAGTGGAAGCCGCCGACCACGCCGTGTAGACAAGCTCGCGCACCGTGAGCCCCGAGGCGAGCAGCCTCGCCTTCAAGGCGCGGATATCGGCCGCGTCGATCACCGGATGGTCCACCGGCGGCAGTGGATCCTGCCAGGGGAATTCCTCCTTGGGCACCTCGGGACCGAGGTAGCGCGAGCGCGGGCCCAGATCGCGGTGCGTGAGCTTGAACCAGGCGCGCGCGAAGGCCGCGGCGAACGCCTCTGGGTGCTCGTAGAAGCGCCGCGAGATCTGCTCGTAAATCGGATCGAAGCGCAGCGCCAGGTCGGTGGTGAGCATCGTGGGCTTGTGCTTTTTGTGCGGATCGTACGCGTCAGGGATGACTTCAGGCGCCTCCTTGGCCACCCATTGGTAAGCGCCGCCTGGGCTCTGCGTGAGCTGCCACTCGTAGCCAAACAGGTTCTCGAAGAAGTTATGGCTCCAGCGCGTGGGCGTCTGCGTCCAGGTGACTTCGAGGCCGCTGGTGATGGTATCGGGCCCCTTGCCGCTCTTGTAGCCGCTCGCCCAGCCCAGCCCCTGCGCTTCGAGAGGGGCGGCTTCCGGTTCGGGGCCAAGGTGGCTGATGGGGGCGGCGCCGTGGCACTTGCCAAAAGTGTGGCCGCCAGCAATCAGCGCCACGGTCTCTTCGTCGTTCATGGCCATGCGCGCGAAGCTCTGCCGGATATACTTGGCAGCGGCAACGGGATCGGGCTTGCCGCCGGGCCCTTCCGGGTTCACGTAGATGAGGCCCATGTGATCGGCGGCAAGCGGCCCCCTGAGGGTGCCGTCCGCTTCGTGACGCTCGTCGGCAAGCCACACCGCCTCGGGACCCCAGTTGACGCTCTCGTCCGGTTCCCAAGCATCCTCGCGGCCACCGGCAAACCCAAACGTCTTGAAGCCCATCGACTCCAGTGCGACGTTGCCGGCCAGGATCAGCAAGTCGGCCCAGGAGAGCTTGCGCCCGTACTTTTGCTTGATAGGCCACAGCAGGCGCCGCGCCTTGTCGAGGTTGATGTTGTCCGGCCAGCTGTTAAGCGGGGCAAAGCGCTGCTGGCCGCTGCCGGCGCCACCGCGCCCGTCGGCGATGCGGTAAGTGCCCGCGGCGTGCCACGCCATGCGGATCAGCAGCGGCCCGTAGTGGCCGAAGTCGGCCGGCCACCAGTCTTGCGACGCCGTCATCAGCGCGGCAAGATCCCTCTTGACGGCAGCAAGGTCCAGGCTCTTGAATTCTTTGGCGTAGTCGAAGTCCTTGCCCATGGGATTGGACAGCGGCGAAGGGTGGCGCAGGAGGTCCAGGTTGAGGCGCCTGGGCCACCAATGGCGGTTGGACCGGGTGTCGCTGCTTGCGGCGGTGAAGTGCAAGGGACATTTCGTTTCGGTTGCCATGAGACCCCCTCCTTGGTGGTTTTTTCACCTGCTTACGTGGCTCATTGTGACAGGTTCGGAACGAGCCGTCCAAGACATGTTTTCCATCACTGTGATAGGATATGGCTATGGACTTTCCACCGCCTCCGTTTACGCTGCGGCAGCTCCAGTATGCCGTTGCGGTGGCCGAGGCGCTCAGCTTTAAGAAAGCGGCCGAGCGCTGCCGCGTCTCGCAGCCGTCCCTCAGTGCGCAGCTGGCGCAGCTGGAGGCCGCCTTGGGCGTGCGCCTTTTTGAGCGCGATCGGCGGCGGGTCTTCGTCACGGCGGCCGGGCGCGAAGTCATCGAGCGCGCGCGGCTGGTCCTGCGCGAGGCCGGCGACCTTTTGGAGCTTGCCCGCCGGGCTGCCGATCCCTTCGCGGGCACCCTGTGCCTTGGGGTTATCCCGACGATTTCTCCTTACTTGCTGCCGCGCTTGACCCCGGTGCTGCACGCGGCCTACCCGCGCCTGCGCCTTCGCTGGCGCGAGGACAAAACCGAGGTTCTCGTGCGGGACTTGCACGCCGGCTCGCTGGACGGGGCGCTGCTGGCGCTGGAAGCAGAGCTCGGCGAGGTAGAGCGGGAAGTCATTGCCCGCGACCCCTTTGTGCTCGTGGCGCCGCAGGGTCATGCCCTCGCGGCAAGCCATGCCAACGTCACGGTAGCCGAGCTGCGCGGGGCCACCGTCTTTGTGCTCCAAGACGAGCACTGCTTTGGGAAGCAGGCCGCCGCCTTTTGCTCGGACACGAGCGCCCGCGTGGACGCCTTGCGGGCCACCAGCCTGACGACGCTCGTCCAGGTCGTGGCCGCGGGCGAGGGCGTGACCTTGCTTCCTGCGCTGGCCGTGCCTTACGAAGCCACCAACCCCCAGCTGTGCCTCCGTGCTTTTGCCGAGCCAGCGCCCGCGCGCACCATCGCCCTGGTCTGGCGAAAAGGGTATCCTTTTGAGGCCGCCTTGCGTCACCTCGCGGCCACGATCCGCCAGGCCTATCCGGCTCCAAGCGCTGCGGTGCCCTGTCACAAGGAGAGCGAGGGATGAAGGAGCAGATTCGGCCTGAAAGCGCCTTGACGTCGTCAATCCTTTGGCCCAGAGCCGGCACCAACGCCTCGGGGCTGCCGCTTGCCGTTCCTTCTGGCTCTGGCCTGTGCTGGTGAGGCACCCATGATTCGCGTCCTGTTTGAAATCGGCCACCTTTACCACCGCGCTGCCCTTGACCCCCTCTACCAGGTGCTGCGGCAGGATCCGCGCTACGACATCGCCTTTGCCTGCTCCTACGATGCCGAGCGCCGCTACGGGTTCTGGAACCGCTCGCTCAAGCCCGAGCTGGAGGCGCGCCTGCGCGCCGAGGGGCTGACGGTGGCCCGCGACACGCGCGGCTTTGACGTGGTCATCGTCGGCGACACGGTGCGCGAGCCGCGCCGCTACGGCAAGACCTTGCTGTGCTTCGTCAACCACGGCACCGGCATCAAGACCATCCTCTACCGCCACCTGCGGGCACAGCCCACGGTGCGCTACCAGATCTTCGTCGAGGGCGACTACCGCCTCGACAAGATCCGCCAAGCCGGGGTGCAGGGCGCTTCGACGCTGCACAAGGTCGGCTTGCCCAAGCTCGATCCGCTCTTCTGGCCGGGGTTTCCCAGCCGCGAGACCATCCTCAGCCGCCTCGGGCTCGACCCGGCGCGCCCCACGGTGCTCTTTGCCCCAACCTACAAGCCCACCTGCATCGACGTGGTGGGCGAGCACATCCTGGAAGCGACGCAGGACTACAACCTCATCATCAAGCTGCACCAGTACAGCTGGCGCGGCAAGTACGCCCCGCACTGGCACCACACCCTGTACGAGCGGGCGGTGGGCAAATACCGGCACGCCGTGCTGCTGGGCGTGGATGCGTACAACATTCTGCCGTATCTTTATGCAGCGGATACCCTGGTGAGCGAGGCGTCGAGCACCCTGTTCGACTTTGTCGCCTTCGACAAGATCGGGGTCATCTTTGTGCTGCCGCACGCCGCGCTTCGCCACCACGACGGGGAGCCGCTGCTGAGCGAGGACCCGCGGCAGTTCCTGGCCGGGGCTTGCGTGCACGTCGACCACCCCCGTGACCTGCGGGCGGCCATCGCCGAAGCGCTGCGCCCCGACCCGGCACGGCTGCAGGCCTTGCGCCGCTATAGAGACTACTTTTTTTACCGGCTGGACGGAAACGCCTCGCTGCGCGTCAAGCAGACCATCGAGCGCTTGCTGGAGGAAGGCGGACATGCCCACTGCCCCTGAAGGGGAAGCGGATCTGACGCAGGGCCCCTGCGCGACAGCGCTGCCCTCCAGCTGCAGGTCGCGGCAACCCAGGGGGCCATCTTGCAGGCCATGCTCGAGTGCATCTGGGCAAGCCTGCAGCAGGGAGGCAAGCTCTTGCTTTGCGGCAACGGGGGGAGCGCGGCCGAAGCGCAGCACCTGGCTGCCGAGTGCGTGGTGCGCCTCCATGCCTGGCGCCGGCCGCTGCCGGCCATTGCACTGACCACCGACACCTCGATTCTCACCGCAGCAAGCAACGACTGGGGCTTTGACACCGTGTTTGCGAGGCAAGTGGCCGCCTTGGGGCGCCGCGGCGACGTGCTGCTCGTCCTGAGCACCAGCGGGCGCTCGCGCAACGTGGTGCGGGCCGTCGAAGAGGCGCGGCGCGGCGGCCTGCACACCCTGGCGCTGCTCGGGCACGACGGGGGAGACGTACGCCCGCTGGTCGACCTGGCCCTGGTGGTTCCCTCGACCAATCCGCAGCGCATTCAGGAAGTGCATCTCACCCTCGGGCACCTCCTGTGCGAGGCGCTCGAGCAGCGGGTGCAGGCCGCCCCGTGGGGAGAAAAGCCATGACGCGGCTGGGGCTCCCGGCGTCGCCGCCCAGGGTGCTGGTGGTGGGGGATGTCATGTGCGACGTCTACCTCAGCGGCACGGTGCGGCGCATCTCCCCCGAGGCGCCGGTGCCGGTGTTCGAAAGCCAGGGGCAGTACCGGGTGCTGGGCGGGGCGGCAAACGTGGCGGCCAACCTGCGCGCCCTGGGCTGCGAGGTCTTCCTGGCAGGGGTGGTGGGCGCCGATGCCACAGGCGAAGAAGTGCGCGCGCTGCTGCACCAGCAAGGTATTGCCGACAGCGGGCTGCTCGTCGACGCCTCGCGGCCCACCACCGAAAAGACGCGCCTGGTGGCCCGCCAGCAGCACGTGCTGCGCCTCGACCGCGAGAGCCGCCAGCCCCTGGCGCCGGCGCTGAGCGCCCAGCTTTTGGCGCAAGCGAGCGCCCTGCTCGCGCAAGTCGACGCCGTGGTGTGCGCCGATTACCAGAAAGGCGTGTGTACGCCGGCGCTGCTGCCGCCGCTGCTGGCTCGCGCCCGCACCGCCGGCCGGCCGGTGTTTGTCGACCCCAAGGCCCGCGACTTTACCCTCTATCGCGGGGCAACGGTCCTCACCCCCAACCTCGCCGAAGTCGAGCAAGCCAGCGGCATTGTCCCTGAGGACGAAGCGGCGCTGGCACGGGCAGCAGCCACGCTGCTCGCGCAGAGCCAGGCCCAGGCCCTCCTGGTCACCCGCGGCAAGGACGGCGCGACGCTCTTTGAGTCCGGGCAGCCGCCGCTGCACTTCCCGGCCCAGGCGCGCGAGGTGTTCGACGTCACCGGCGCCGGCGACACGGTGATTGCCGCCCTGTGTATGGGAGTGCTGTGCGGCTTGTCCCTGCCCGAAGCGGCACGGCTGGCCAACCTCGCCGCCGGCATCGTGGTGGGCAAGCTGGGGACGGCGGTGGTGACCTGGGAAGAGCTGCAAGACGCGCTGCAGCGCGCGCGCGCCGCCGGGCCGCGCAAGGTGCTGACCCGCGAGGAGCTGGTGCGGGTGCTGCAGGCGCACCGCCAGCGCGGCGAGCGCATCGTCTTTACCAACGGCTGCTTTGACTTGCTGCACGTGGGCCACACTCACTACCTGCAGCAGGCGCGGGCCCTGGGCGACGTGCTCGTAGTAGGCCTCAACGACGACGCTTCCGTGCGCCGCCTCAAGGGCAAGGAGCGCCCGCTGCTGCCCCAGGAGCAGCGCGCCCGCCTGCTGGCGGCGCTGGCCTGCGTCGACTACGTCACCCTCTTTAGCGAGGACACCCCCCTGACGCTGATCACCCTGCTGCGCCCCGACGTGCTGGTCAAGGGAGGAGATTACACGCCGGAGACGGTGGTGGGCCGGCAAGAAGTGGAAGCCTACGGCGGCAAGGTGTGTATCGTGCCTTACGTGGCCGGCGTGTCGACCACCGCCCTCATCGAGAGCATTTGTGCCCGCTACGGCGCTGCGGGCCTGCCGTCGCAAAGGAGCCGCTGAGCCATGGCGTGGGAGCCGAGCGCAGAGGAGCTGGCCGCCTTGCAGCAGGTGCACACCTTGCCGCTGGGCGCGCGGCAGCACAAAGTGCACGTGGCTGACTTTGCCGACCTGGCGGCCTGGCAGCGGCAGAAGTCGCTGCGGGCTTTGCTGCCGCGCCTGCTCAAGGGGCAAGAGGTGCGCGCTGTGGTGGATGCCTTTGTGGCGGCGCGGCGGCGCGGGCGGGCGGTGCTGTTTGCCCTGGGGGCGCACGTCATCAAGTGCGGCCTCAGCCCCCTGCTTATCGACATGATGCGCCGCGGCTGGCTCAGCGGCCTGGTGCTCAACGGCGCCGGGGTCATCCATGACCTCGAAATCGCCCTCATTGGCGCCACCTCAGAAGACGTGGCCCAGAATCTGCCCGCGGGACGCTTTGGCATGGTCGAAGAGACGCCCCGGCGCCTCAACGAAGCGCTGCGGCGCTACGATGCGGCGCGCCAGGGCATGGGGCAGGCGCTGGCCCAGGAACTGGCCCGCGGGGACTACCCTTACCGGGCTTACAGCCTGCTGGCTGCCGCGGCCGCGTACGGGGTGCCGGTGACGGTGCACGTGGCCATTGGTACCGACACCGTGCACATGCACCCGAGCACCGATCCCGGCCTGCTCGGGGCCGCCACTTACCGCGACTTCCAGCGCTTGACGCTGCTGCTGCGCGGCTTGCACGACGGAGGGTGCTACTGGAACATCGGCTCGGCGGTGCTGCTGCCCGAAGTGTTTCTCAAAGCCCTGACCCTGTGCCGCAACGTCGGCTACCGCGTGGAGCGCTTCGTCACCGTCAACCTCGACATGCTGCAGCACTACCGGCCAGAGCACAACGTGGTGCGGCGGCCGACGCAGGACGGCGGCGCCGGCTACACCCTGCTCGGGCACCACGAGATCCTGCTGCCCCTGCTTTATACCCTGCTGGTCGAGGCGCTCGGCGAAGAGGAGAGCGAGTCATGCCGCCCCTCTCCGTAGCCATGATCACGTACAACGAGGAGGCGCGGCTGCGCGAGGCCCTCGAAAGCGTCCAGTGGGCCGACGACATCGTGGTGGTCGACGCCGGCAGCACCGACGGCACAGTAGCCATTGCGACGGCCTGCGGGGCGCGCGTCGTCGTGCACCCCTGGCAAGGCTTTGTCGCCCAGCGCAACCTCGCCCTTGCGCAGGCGCGCCACGAGTGGGTCTTGAGCCTCGACGCCGACGAGCGCCTCTCGCCGGCGCTGCAGGCGGAGATCCGGCAGCTATGCGCCACCGGCATGCAAGCCGATGCGTACTACGTGCCGCGGCTGTCGTTTTTCCTGGGCCGCTGGATCCGCCACTCGGGCTGGTATCCCAACTACAAGATCCGGCTCTTTCGCAAGAGCTGCAGCGTCTGGCAAGGCGGAGAAGTACACGAGTCCCTGCGCGTGCAAGGCCGCCTGGCTTACTTGCGCCACCCGCTGCTCCACTACCCTTACCGCGACCTGGCGCACAACGTGCACACCATCAACCGCTACAGCACCCTGGGGGCGCAGCAGCTCCACGCCCGCGGCCGCCGTGCCCACTGGTATGACTTGACGCTGCGCCCCCTCTTCACCTTCCTCAAGAAGTACGGGCTCTGCCAGGGGTTTCGGGACGGCCCGCCGGGGCTGGTGATCGCTGCCATGACGGCCTACGCCACTTTTGTCAAGTACGCCAAGCTGTGGGAGCTGCAGCAGGGCTATGCCACCGCACCCGAGTTGCCGGCAGAGGCGGCGTGGTACGGCGTGCAGCACTGGCACAAGGAGTAAGACGTGAGCGCAAAACGGCCCACCTGGCGGCGCCTGGGCACCTACGTGGCCCCTTACCGGCGGCGCCTGGCGGTAGCCATCGTCTGCGGGGTCCTGGTATCGGCAGTGACCAGCGCGGCGGCGCTTTTGGTAAAGCCGCTGCTCGACGGCATTTTCGTCGCCCGCGACGTGCGCCAGCTCTGGCTGCTGCCGCCTCTGCTCATGCTGCTTTACGGGCTGCGCGGCCTGCTGCACTACGGCCACGTCTACCTGATGCGCTCCATTGGCCAGCGGGTGTTGCGCGACATGCGCCAGCGGCTCTTTGCCCACCTGCAGCGCCTGCCGCTGGCCTTTTTTCACCACCACCCCTCGGGGGCCCTCGTGGCGCGCTTTACCCACGACGTGGCCTTGCTGGAGCGGGCGGTAAGCGGGGCGGTCAACGACCTGCTGCGCCAGGGGCTGACGATGCTGGGGCTTATTGGCGTTGCGTTTTACCGCGACTGGCTGCTGGCCAGCTGTGCCCTGGTGGTCCTGCCGCTGGGGGGAGGGCTGACCGCCCTGCTGGGGCGGCGGCTGCGGCGGTTGAGCCTGATGAGCCAGGCGCGCATGGCCGAACTGGGAGCGCTGGTGCAGGAGGTCTGTGCCGGCATTCGCATCGTGAAGGGCTTTGGCCGCGAGACGTACGAAGAGGAGCGCTTCCAGCAGCGCAACACCGCTTACTATCGCATCAGCATGCGGGCGGTGCGCACCGCCGAGCTGCACGCGCCGCTCATGGAGGGACTGGCAGCTCTGGGCGTGGCCGCGGTGATCCTCTACGGTGGCCATCGCGTCATTGCCGGGCAGGCCACTCCTGGCACCTTCTTTTCTTTTCTGGCCGCCCTTTTCATGCTCTACGAGCCGCTGCGCAAGCTGAGCCGGGTCAACGCCACCCTGCAAGGGAGCCCTGGCCGCGGCCAGCCGGGTCTTTGCCCTCCTCGACCAGGCCCGCGAGGAGGCAGAAGACGGCGAGAAGCCGGCCCTGCCCCCCATGCGCCGCGAGCTGGCTTTTCACGACGTTTCCTTTCGCTACCACCCGGGAGGGCCGCTGGTGCTGCGGCACATCACCTTGCGCGTGCGCGCCGGCGAGGTGGTGGCCCTGGTGGGGGCCAGCGGCGCAGGCAAGACCTCGCTGGTGCAGCTGATCCCCCGTTTTTATGACCCGAGCAGCGGCATGATCACCATCGACGGCATCGACCTGCGCCGCGTGTCGCTGGCCTCGCTGCGGGCGCAAATCGGTATTGTCTCGCAAGAGGTGGTGCTCTTTGACGACACCGTGGCCCAGAACATTCGCTACGGCAGGCTGCAGGCCAGCGACGACGAGGTGGTGGCGGCAGCGCAAGCGGCGTACGCGCACGACTTCATCATGCGGCTGCCTGCCGGCTACGAGACGCGTATTGGCGAGCGGGGGAGTGCGGCTCTCTGGCGGGGAAAAACAGCGCCTGGCCATTGCGCGGGCGCTGCTGCGCAACCCGCCGATTCTCATTCTCGACGAGGCCACCTCTGCTCTCGACAGCGCTTCCGAGCAAATGGTGCAGCATGCCCTGGACAACCTGATGAAAGATCGCACCACCTTTGTCATCGCCCACCGCCTCTCCACGGTGCGCCGCGCCGATCGCATTGTTGTGCTCGAAGGCGGCCGGATCGTGGAGTGCGGGCGCCACGAGGAGCTGCTGGCGCGGGGCGGCCTTTACAGCCGCCTGTATCGCTTGCAGTTTCAGGGCCAGCAGGGCGGTGCGGACGCCGCGCCGCGGTGAGGGCTCTTGCGTGCTTTCGCGCTACGTGCGCCGTCACTTCGTGCGCTTTTTCTCCTTGGCCCTGGGGGCGTGCACGGGCCTGATGGTGCTGATCACCGTGCTGGACCGCATGGACGAGTTCCTCGAGCGCCACGTCCTGTGGCAGGACGCCGCGTTGTACGTGGTATTGCGCCTGCCGCAGAGCGCCTGGCAGATGACCCCGGCGGCTTTTTTACTGGCGTCGGTGCTGACCTTTGGCGCCTTGAGCAAGCACCGCGAGCTGCTGGCCATGCAGGCGGCCGGCGTGGCGCCGCTGCGCCTGGTGAGGCCGCTGCTTGTCCTGGGCGGCATGGGGTGCCTGGCCATGCTGGTGGCCCGCGAGGCCCTGCTGCCGGCAGCCAACCAGGCCTCGCGGCTTTTGTGGCGGACGCGCATTCGCCACGAGAAGCTCGACGTGCGTCTGGGGCTCTTCCGCCAAGGCCAGATCTGGTACCGGGCCGGCAATCGGGTGTGGCACGTGCAGCACAGCCAGCCCCTGGAAGGGCGGCTGCTTGGCGTCACCATTTACGAGCTCGACGCCGAGGGCACCCTTCGCCGCCGCTACGATGCGGCCGAAGCCCGCTGGCAGGGTGGCGGCTGGCTTCTGCGCCAGGGCACCCTGCACGCCTTTACCGCCGAGGGGGGCTTTGCCGGCCCCCCGGAGCGCTTTGCCGAGCGGCGTCTCGCCGGCCGACGAGACGCCGGCGGCAATCAGCGCCCTGCGCCGCGAGCCCGAGGAGATGGGCATTCGCGCCGCGCTGGCCCAGGCCCGCCGGCTCCGCCAGCGGGGCATCGCGGCGGTTGACTACCTGGTGGCGGCGCACGGCGACGTGGCGTTTGCTGCGGCCTGCGTGCTTTTGGCCGGCTTCGGCCTGCCCTTGACGCTGCGGGTCAACCGCCGCGGCAGCCTGCTGCAGGCCATCGGGCTTTCCCTGCTGTGCGGGTTTGCTTACTGGGTGGTGCATGCGCTGGCCACGGCGCTGGGGTATCATGGCTACCTGGCGCCCGCGCTCGCCGCCTGGAGCGCCAACGGCTGCCTGGCCGCCGGCAGCCTGGGACTCGTGGCCCGGCTTCGCTGACACCTCGACTCAGGGGAAGAAGGCATGCGGTGTCTTGTCGTCATTCCTGCCCGCTACGGCTCCTCGCGCTTTCCCGGCAAACCGCTGGCCCGCCTTGCCGGCCGTCCCATGATCCAGCACGTCTACGAGCGGGCGCAGCAGGCCCGCCTTGTTGACCGTGTCCTGGTGGCCACCGACGACCGCCGCATCGTGGCTGCCGTCGAAGCCTTTGGCGGCCAGGCCATCCTCACCTCGCCGGCGCATCCCTCTGGCACCGACCGTATCGCCGAAGTGGTCGCTCAGCTGCCCTGTGAGGTGGTGGTCAACGTGCAAGGCGACGAGCCCTGCATCGCGCCCCCGGCCATCGATGCCCTCATCAAGCCGCTGCTGGCCGACCCTGCGCTGGCCATGACCACCCTGGCACACCCGCTGCGCAGCCCCGAAGAGCTGCTTACCCCCCATGTGGTCAAGGTGGTCGTCGACCTGGCCAGCAATGCCCTTTACTTCTCCCGCGCGCCAATTCCCTATCACCGCGAGGCCTGGCCGCAGGCGCCGCACCTGCTGCCGGCCGTGGCGGTGCCGCCGGGCTGCTACCGCCACGTGGGGCTGTATGCCTACCGCCGCGACTGCCTGCTGCGCCTGGCGCAGCTGCCGCAGACGCCCCTTGAGCGCGTCGAGGCGCTCGAGCAGCTGCGGGCTCTCGAGCACGGCTACCGCATCCGCGTGGTCATCGGCGAGTTTGCCAGCATCGGCGTCGACACGCCGGAAGACCTGGCACGCGCCGAGCGCTTGCTGGCCTCTCAAACCGTTTCTGCTGGCGAAGGACTGTCTTTATGAAGACGCGACAGGTCTGCATCGGGTCGGGAGTCGTCATTGGCGGGGGCGCGCCGCTGGCCCTCATCGCCGGGCCCTGTGCCATCGAGAGCCCGCAACATGCGCTCGAGACCGCCTTTGCCCTTAAGGAAATCGCTGCTGCTGCCGGAGTGCCCTTCATTTACAAATCGTCGTTTGACAAAGCCAACCGCACCTCTCACACCAGCTACCGCGGCCCCGGGCTGCACGCCGGGCTGGCGATCCTGCAGCGGGTGCGCCAGGACGTCGGGGTGCCGGTGACCTCGGACGTGCATGAGGTGGCGCAGGTGGCCCCGGCGGCCGAGGTGCTCGACCTGCTCCAGGTGCCGGCCTTTCTGTGCCGGCAGACCGACCTGCTCTTGGCGGTAGGGCATACGGGGAAGCCGGTCAACGTCAAAAAAGGGCAGTTCCTTGCCCCCTGGGACATGCAGTACGTGGCGCGCAAGCTGGCCAGCACCGGCAACGAGCAGATTCTGCTCACCGAACGCGGGGCCACCTTTGGTTACAACAACTTGGTTGCCGACCTGCGCGCTCTAGCCATCATGCGCGGCTTTGGTTACCCCGTCGTCTTCGATGCCACGCACAGCGTGCAACTGCCCGGCGGGGCAGGGGGAGCCTCCAGCGGCCAGCGCCAGTTCGTGGCCCCGCTGGCCCGGGCGGCGGTAGCGGTGGGCGTCGATGCTCTCTTCATGGAAGTGCATCCCGATCCCGACCGCGCTCCCTCGGATGGGCCCAACATGCTCCGGCTGGCCGACTTGCCGGCGCTGCTGGCGCAGGTATGCGCCATCGACGCTATTGTGCGGCAGGCGCACCCGCCGGATCCGCTACCGGCAGCGAGCCCGGCGCCGGGCCGCCCACCGGCTGCTGGGTGCGGTTCTCGAGCTCCAGGAGCGGCCTGAGGAGGTCGATAGGAATGGGGAAGATGATCGTCGAGTTGTTCTCCGTGGCCACCTCGGAGAGGGTTTGCAAGAAGCGCAGCTGCACGGCAATAGGATGCCGGCCCATGATGTCGGCCGCTTCGGCAAGGCGCCTGGAAGCCTGGTACTCGCCTTCGGCAGCGATGATTTTGGAGCGGCGCTCGCGTTCGGCTTCCGCCTGGCGGGCCATGGCCCGCTGCATTTCCTGGGGCAAGTCGACATGCTTGATTTCCACCGCATCGACCTTGATGCCCCACTGGTCGGTTTCCGAGTCGAGAATCGACTGCAGGCGGTGATTGATGCGGTCGCGCTCGGAGAGGCAGCTCGTCGAGCTCGAACTGCCCGAGGACGTTGCGCAGCACCGTCTGCGCCTTCTGGTAGGTGGCGGCGTAGTAGTCCTCGACGTTGATCACCGCCTCTTTGGGGCTCAAGATGCGGAAAAACACCACCGCGTTCACCTTGAGGGTGACGTTGTCCTTGGTGATGACGTCCTGGGGAGGCACGTCGACGGTGATGACGCGCGTGTTGATGCGGTACATGCGCTCGATCATGGGAATCACAAAGGTGATGCCCGGCCCCCGCACCGCCTGAAACTTCCCCAGGCGCAGCACGACGCCGCGTTCCCACTCGCGCAGGATCTTGATGGCGTTGGCCAGGATGAGCAAGACAACGAGGAGGATAAATCCAATGCCTGGCATGGTTAGGTCTCCTCTGTGGCCTTTTCCACGATGAGCTTCAGTCCCTCGACCCGCACCACCCGGATGGGGGTTCCTTCCTCGAGTGGCGTCGTGCTGCGCGCCGTCCATAGCGAGCCGCGCACAAAAACCGTCCCTTCCGGATCGATGCGCCGTACCACTTTACCGCGCTCGCCAATTAGCCCTTCCTGGCCGCTTACCGGCCGGCGCTTGACGCTGCGCACGGCCGCCCCGATGACAAACGTGAACAGCGCCGCGGTGGTGCCCACCACGGCGATGATCGTCGACAGGGGAATACGCAGGTACTCTTCAGGGGAGTCCACCAGCATCAGCGAGCCCAGGAACATCGACACGATGCCTCCCACGGTGAGCATGCCAAAGCTGGGGATCTGGGTTTCCAGAATAAACAGCACCAGGGCCAGGCCGATGAGGAGGAGGCCGGCGTAGTTGATGGGCAGCGTCTGCAGGGAGTAAAACGCCAGCAGCAGGGAAATAGCCCCCACCACGCCGGGGAAGATGAGGCCGGGATTGTACAGCTCGATGAGCAGGCCAATGGAGCCAAGGCTGAGCAAGATGAGGGCGATTTGCGGGTGCGAAAGGGCTGCCAGGAGGCGCTGCCGCCAGCTCATCTCGCGGTACTGCACCACCGCCTTGCCCGTTTGCAGCGTCACTTCTTTGCCGGCCACCGTCACCTGGCGGCCGTCGAGCTTGGCCAGCAAATCGGCCACGTCTTCGGCGATAAGATCGATGACGTTAAGCTTCAGGGCTTCGCTCTCTGTGACCGAGACGCTCTCGCGCACCGCTTGCTCGGCCCAATCGGCGTTGCGGCCGCGTTGCTCGGCAATCGAGCGCGCAAAGGCCGCCAGATCGTTCTCGATTTTTTTACGCATGTCGCCTTCGATGTCCTGCCCCCCACCCGCTACCGGATGCGCCGCCCCGATGTTGGTTCCCGGCGCCATGGCCGCCACGTGCGCCGCCATAGTGATAAACGTGCCGGCCGAGGCGGCCCGTGCTCCGCTGGGAGCCACGTAGACCACCGTTGGCACATTGGCGTTGAGCAAGGCCTTCACAATGAGGCGCGTCGATTCGACCAGCCCCCCTGGAGTGTCGAGCTGGAAAATCACCGCCCGGGCGCCTTCCTCCTCGGCCCGCGCGATCCCCGCCGTCATGTACTCGACCACCACCGGATTGATGACCCCTTCGACGGTCAGCACGTCGACGTGGGTGAGCGCCCTGGCCGACGTCACGCCCAGCCAGAGAAGGAAGAACCCCGTGCCGACTGCCAAAATTCGTATGCGCATAGACCACCTGCCAAAAAGCCGCTCACGACGTGCGGTTGTACGGTTTCCTCTAGCAGTGTACTATCGTTGCCGCCCTCGAGGCAATAGCGATTGTGCTGCCGTGGTGCGATGCGGTACGCGAGGCTTGACGAGGCAGAAGAAGATTGACTACATTTGTTCTTCTGTCAGGACAGACACCCTACTCCCCTTAGGCGCCTCGCCTTTGATTCCTCCGCAGGCATCAGAGCGCATGAGGTGGGCAACGTCGTGCACGCAGCAGGGGGGCCGGCTCACGGGTTAACGGACAGGGTGGAGGAGTATGACGAAAGAGCGCGTTCTCAGCGGCATGCGGGCGTCGGGCAAGCTGCACTTGGGCAACCTGCTTGGGGCGCTGCGCAACTGGGTGCAGCTACAGGACCGCTATGCGTGCTTTTACTTCATCGCCGACTGGCACGCCCTGACCACGGGCTATGCCGACACGGCGCAGCTGCGCACTTGGGTTCAGGAGATTGCCATCGACTACCTGAGCGCCGGGCTCGATCCGGCCAAGAGCGTCCTCTTTATTCAGTCGCGCGTGCCCGAGCACGCCGAGCTGCACTTGCTGCTGTCGATGATCACGCCCCTGCCCTGGCTGGAGCGGGTGCCCACGTACAAAGAGCAGCAGCAAGAGCTCCGGGACCGCGACCTCAACACCTACGGGTTTCTGGGCTACCCGCTGCTGCAAGCGGCTGACATCATCATCTACAAGGCCCCACTGGGTGCCGGTAGGGATCGACCAGGTACCGCATATCGAGTTCACGCGCGAAGTGGTCAGGCGCTTTCACCATCTCTACGGCGTCGAGCTCTTCCCCGAACCCCAGCCCTTGCTCACCGAGGTGCCCAAGTTGCCAGGACTCGACGGCCGCAAGATGAGCAAGAGCTACGACAATGTGATTTATTTGTCCGACAGCGCGGCGGAGCTGACCCAGAAAGTCAAAGTCATGGTCACCGACCCGGCGCGCAAGCGCCGCAGTGACCCTGGTAACCCTGAAATTTGCCCGGTCTTTGCCTACCACCGCGTCTACAGCTCTGAAGCCCAGCGGCAAGAAGTGGCCCATGGCTGCCGCACCGCCGGCATTGGCTGCCTGGACTGCAAGGGGGTACTGATTAACAACATGCTCGAGCAGCTGCAGCCGCTGCACGAAAGACGGGCTTACTACGCGGCCCCACCCGGCCGAAGCCATGGAGGTGTTCGTCGAAGGCAGCGCGCGTGCCCGGCAGATCGCCCAGGCAACCATGGCGGAAGTTCGCGAGACGATGCACGTCTAAGCGGAGACCCCCGTATGGATTACAAGGCGACGCTGAACCTGCCGCAAACCGCCTTCCCCATGAAGGCCAACCTGCCCCAGCGCGAGCCGGAGTTTTTGCGCCTGTGGGAGGAGATGGGGCTCTACCAGGCCCTGCGCCGCCAGGCCCAGGGCCGGCCCAAGTACATCCTGCACGACGGGCCGCCTTACGCCAACGGCCATATCCACATGGGCACGGCGCTCAACAAGATCCTCAAGGATCTCGTGGTGAAGACAAAGCAAATGGAAGGCTTCGATGCCGTCTATGTGCCGGGCTGGGACTGCCACGGCTTGCCCATCGAGCACCAGGTCGATCTTGAGCTTGGACCCAAGCGCCACCAGCTGAGCAAGACGGCCATCCGGCAGCACTGCCGGGCCTATGCCGAGCGCTTCATCGCCATTCAGCGCGAGGAGTTCAAGCGGCTCGGAGTCATCGGGGACTGGGAACACCCCTACCTCACCATGTCTTATGACTACGAGGCGGTGATTGTCCGCGAGCTGGGCAAGTTCCTCGGCAACGGCGGCGTGTACCGTGGGCTGAAGCCGGTTTACTGGTGCATTTCCTGTGTCACGGCGCTGGCCGAAGCCGAAGTGGAGTACGAAGCGCACTGCTCGCCCTCGATTTACGTTGCTTTTCCCTTGCAGGAAGGCGCGGCCGGCAAGTTCCCGGCGCTACAGGACAAGCGCGTGGCGGTGCTGGTCTGGACGACGACCCCCTGGACGCTGCTGGCCAACCAGGCCGTCGCGCTGCATCCGGACTTTGACTATCTGGCTGCCGAGGTTGGAGACTGGGTCTACCTGGTGGCGGCCGAACTGGCGCCGCAGGTCTTTGCCAAGCTGGGGATGTCCCACTACCGTCCCTTGTGTACGTGCAAGGGCAAAGAGCTCGAGGGCCTCAAAGCCGAGCATCCCTTCCTGGCACGCCCCTCGCTGCTCGTTTTGGGCACGCACGTGACGCTCGAGTACGGCACGGGGGCCGTGCACACGGCACCGGCCCACGGCCAAGAAGACTTCGAGGTGGGCGAGCGTTACGGTCTGCCGGTGGAGAATCCCGTCGACGACCACGGCCGCTTCGTGCCGGGAACGCCTCTGGTGGCGGGTCTGGACGTCTTTTCGGCCAACGCGGTGATCCTCGACGAGCTGCGCCGCCGCGGCCGCTTGCTGCTGGCTGAGGACTACACGCACAGCTACCCGCACTGCTGGCGCTGTAAGAATCCCGTCATTTTCCGCGCCACGGCGCAGTGGTTCATCTCCCTGGAAGCCAACAACCTGCGTCAGCGCGCTCTGGAGGCCATTCGCCAGGTAGAGTGGATCCCGGCGCGCGGCGAGAACCGCATCTACGACATGATCCGCCACCGCCCCGACTGGTGTATTTCGCGCCAGCGCGCCTGGGGCGTGCCAATCACCGTGGTGCAGTGCACCGCCTGCGAGACGTTCCTGCTGTCGCAGGAGGTGGCCGAGCACGTGGCGGCTCTGGTCGAACGCGAAGGCGCCGACGTGTGGTTCGAGCGGCCCGGCAGCGGAGCTGGTGCCACCGGGCTTTCGCTGCTCTCGCTGCGGCGGCAGCGACTTTCGAAAAGAAGAGGACATCCTCGACGTATGGTTCGACTCGGGAGTTAGCCACGCGGCGGTGCTCGAGCGCCGCCCCGACTTGCGCTGGCCGGCAGACATGTACCTGGAGGGAAGCGACCAGCACCGGGGCTGGTTCCACAGCTCGCTGCTGGAAGCGGTGGCCACGCGCCATGCCCCCCCATACCGCACCGTCCTCACCCACGGCTTTGTCGTCGATGGGGAAGGGCGCAAGATGTCCAAGTCACTCGGCAACGTCATCGAGCCCCAGCAGCTCATCAGCCGCTACGGCGCCGAAATCCTGCGCCTGTGGGTGGCGCACGTCGATTACCGCGAGGACATTCGCCTCTCCCACGAAATTCTGACGCGCCTCACCGAAGCCTACCGGCGCATTCGCAACACCAGCCGCTTTATCCTCGGCAACCTCTATGACTTCGACCCGGCCACCGACCGCGTGGCCTACGAGGACTTGCTGGAGATCGACCAGTACCTGCTGCACCGCCTGGCGGTGGTGGCGGCGCGCATCCGGCAGGCTTACCGCGACTACGCCTATCACGTGGTTTATCACACCCTGCACAACTTCTGCGCCGTTGATCTCAGCGCCTTTTATCTCGACGTGCTCAAGGACCGCCTCTACACCCTGGCGCCGCGCTCGCGGGAGCGGCGTGCGGCGCAGACCGTGCTCTACGATATCATGATGGCCATGGTGCGCCTCATGGCGCCGGTGCTGGCCTTTACTGCCGAGGAGATCTGGCGGCACCTGCCTGGGGCCCTCGCCTTGGCCCCCAGCGTACACCTGACCACCTTTGCCGACATGCCGGCGGAGTGGCTGCAGCCCGAGCTCGGCGCCCGCTGGGAGCGCCTGCTCACCCTGCGGCGGGAAGTAGCCAAGGCCCTGGAAATCGTCCGCCAGGCCAAGCAGATCGGCCAGTCCCTTGACGCCCACGTCACCCTCTACGTGCCTGAAGCCTGGCAGGCGCTGGTCACCGCCTATGCCGATACCCTCGACACCCTGTTCATCGTCTCCAAAGTGTCGCTGGCTACCGGACCTGCCCCGGCGGCGGCCTTTGCCAGCGAGGAGATCCCCGGGCTGCACGTCTTGGTTAGCCGCGCCCCGGGGCAAAAGTGCGCGCGATGCTGGCGCTATCAAGAGGATGTGGGCTGCTGGGACGCCCATCCCACGGTGTGCGGACGCTGCGCCGCTTGCCTCCAGAGCCTGTGATGCAACCGCGCTGGCGCCTTTTTCTGAGCCTGGTGGCCCTGGTGGTGCTTCTCGACCAGGGAAGCAAGCTCTACGTGCACGCCACCTTTGCCCTACACGAGTCGCGGCCGGTAATTCCCAACTTCTTTGCCCTGACCTACGTGCGCAACCCCGGAGCGGCGTTTGGCCTGCTGGCCCGGCAAGACCCGGCGTTTCTGCGCCTTTTCTTTGCCGTCATTACCGCCGTGGCGGTGGCGGTGCTGGTGGCCTACTACCACCGCGGGGGCCAGCCAGCGGCCGCTGAGCCGCTGGGGGCATCGGGCTGATCGTGGGCGGGGCGCTGGGCAACGGCATCGACCGCCTGTGGCTGGGAGAGGTGATCGACTTCCTCGACGTGCACTGGTACCACCGTTACCACTGGCCGGCGTTTAACTTCGCCGACAGCGCCATCTGCCTTGGCGTGGGGTGTTTGCTTCTCGATGCCCTGCGGCGCTCCCCGCGGCGGTTGGAGCGGCCACAGGATGAGCGGCCCTGAGGTCTACAGGTTGCCAGTTTCCCCCCAGGAAGCGGGCTCGCGACTCGACGCTTACCTTGCCCGCCGGCTTGCCTCCCTCTCGCGCACCCAAGCCCAGCGGCTCATCCAGCAAGGGCATGTGCAGGTAGAACGCGGGCGGGCCGAGGCCAGCTATCGCCTGCGCGGAGGGGAAGTGATCGTGGTGCAGCTGCCGCCGCCGCGCCCCCCGGCCCTAACGCCGCAGCCCCTCCCCTTACAGGTGCTTTACGAGGATGCCGACCTGCTGGTGGTCAACAAACCCCCCGGCCTGGTGGTGCATCCGGCACCCGGCCACGCCCAGGATACGCTGGTCAATGCGCTCCTCTACCACTGCCGCACGCTGTCCGGCATTGGCGGGGAGCTGCGGCCGGGCATCGTGCACCGGCTGGATAAAGACACCTCTGGCCTGCTGCTGGTGGCCAAGCACGACCGCAGCCACCGCCACCTGGCGGCGCAGCTCAAAGCCCGCCGGCTGCAGCGGCGCTACGTGGCGCTGGTGCGCGGGCGGCCCCCGGCGCCTCAGGGCACCATCGATGCCCCCATTGCCCGCCATCCCCGGCAGCGGCACAAAATGGCCGTGGTGCCCGGGGGGCGGCCGGCGCGCACGCACTACCAGGTGCTGGCCACCTGGGGACCGGTCAGCATGCTGCAATTAACCCTGGAGACGGGCCGCACGCACCAGATCCGCGTGCACCTCGCCCACCTCGGGCATCCGGTGCTGGGGGATCCCTTGTACGGCGGCGGCAGCTTGCGCTGTCCCCAGCATCCCGAGGTCGAGCGGGCACTGCGCGCATGGAAGCGGCAG
This sequence comes from Candidatus Tectimicrobiota bacterium, assembly GCA_026005175.1. Lineage (GTDB taxonomy): Bacteria > Tectomicrobia > Entotheonellia > Entotheonellales > Entotheonellaceae > BPKO01. The sequence continues at coordinate 663,745 of BPKO01000001.1, read as the reverse complement.
GCCCTGCACGCCGAGTGGATCCGCTTCCAGCACCCAAGCAGCGGGGCGTGGCTGGAGTTCAGTGCCCCTTTGCCCGAAGATCTGGCGGCCCTTATCGCCCTGCTGCAACAAGCGTACGCGGGGGCACCCGACTTCCCGCCGGCGGACGGGGCCGCACAGTCCTGAGCTTGAAGCGAAGGAGGGGCTATGGTCTGGCATGCCATCACCGATGTCCCCGGCGTGCTGGTCGGCCAGGAAAGCGACGCGCAGGCCCTTACCGGCTGTACCGTGCTCGTTTTCCCCGCGGGGGCCGTGGGTGGGGTGGACATCCGCGGCTCGGCCCCTGGCACGCGCGAGCTCGAAACCCTGAGTGCCTTGCATCTGGCACCCCGCATTCACGCCATCACCCTGGCGGGCGGCAGCGCTTATGGGCTGGAGGCGGCCAGCGGGGTGATGCGCGCCCTAGAAGAGATGGGCATCGGGTTTCCCATGCCGGCAGCGCGCGTGCCCCTGGTGCCGGCCGCCATTCTCTTTGACCTTGGCCTCGGCTCGGCCACGCGCCGGCCAGACGCCGCCATGGGCTATGCCGCCTGCCGCGCCGCAACAGCGGGTGCGGTGGCCGAAGGCAATGCCGGCGCCGGCACCGGCGCCACGGTGGGCAAGCTCTTTGGCATGCGCTGCGCCATGAAAGGCGGGGTGGGAACCGCCAGTGTCTGCCTCGACGAGGCCGTGTGGCTGGGCGCCCTCGTGGTTTGCAATGCCTTTGGCGACGTCGTCGATGTCCGCAGCGGGCGGCTGCTTGCCGGGGCGCGCCTGGCGCCCGACAGCCTGGTGCTGGCGGACAGCGCCCAGCAGATCCGCCTGGGCAAGACGTCCCAGCTGCCGCAAGGCACCAGTACGACGCTGGGCGTGGTGGCCACCAACGCCCGCCTGAGCAAGCCGCAGGCCCAGAAACTGGCGCAATTGGCCCACCAGGGGGTAACGCGGGCCCTCTCCCCGGCCCACACCCTCTTTGATGGCGACTTGCTGTTTGCCGTGTCGACCGGCTCGCAGCCGGCCGACCTCACCCGACTGGGCGTGGTGGCAGCCGATTTGGTCGCCGCTTGCCTGGTCCGCGCCGTGCGGGCAGCGCGCAGCGCTGGCGGGGTCCCCGGGCTGGGCGATGCCCCGCAAGCCAACCCCTGAGCCGGCAAGCCGAATCGTCGTTGACAAGGTGGGCTGGGATCGGTAAGCTGCCGCCGCGTAGTGTAGAGGTGGAGCAACCCATGAGACGGGACGGGTGGGCAGTGGTGGTGCTGCTGCTAGGGCTGTGGCCGGCCCTTGCGGCGGCGCGGGTCACCCTCGAAGCCACCCTGGGACTGCAGGGGACGGTGCGCCTGGAGAAGTGGAACCCGGTCACGGTGACCGTCCACAACCTGGGGCCGCCCCTGGTAGGAACGCTGGGCGTGCGGGTGTGGCGGGGCAGCGAGTTCCGCGGCGACCTGCACGTGGTTACCTTTACGCGCCAAGTCGAGCTTCCCCACCGCGCCCGCAAGCGGTACGTCTTTACCGTCCCCGTTGCCAGCATCAGCCACCCCGTTGAAGTTTCCCTGTCTACCCCTGCCGGTCTGGTTGCCCAGAAACGCCTTGATCTGCGGCGGGCCTTGCACGCCGAGCACCTCATCCTTGGGGTGACCCGTACCCCCGATCTTGAGTTTCTGGCCCCGCTGGCTCACCGTCACACCCGCATCGTTTACGTGATGCCGCAGGCCCTGCCACGGCAGTGGAGCGGCTACGACAGCGTGACGGCGGTGGTGCTCAAAGGGGTCTCGTTGCAGGCCCTAAGCGAGGCACAGTTTACGGCACTCCGCCAGTGGTTGGCCCGCGGCGGCACCCTGATCGTGGCCGCCGATGCCCAGTTTCGCTTGCTGCAGGAGCCTCGCCTGCAGGCCCTGCTCCCGGTCCAGGTGGTGGGATTGCAGCGCCGTCAAGGCTTGCCGGCCCTGGCAACCCACTACGGCGTTCCCTTGCCCCCTGTGCCGCTGATGGTGGTGACCTCGCACCTGGTTGCGGGGGCAGTGACCGTGGGCACCCCGGAGCAGCCGCTGCTGGCCCAGCGGCCATTTGGCAAAGGGCGGGTGGTCTTCCTCGCCATCGACTATGCCGCGCTGGCCGGATGGCAAGGCAACCGTGCCCTGTGGCGAGACCTCCTGCAGCTTGACGAGTCGGTCGATTACGGCCGCCTCTTCGCCGAACTGGGGCTGCTCGACGAAGCGCACCCGGTGCTTAAGGCGCTGAATCGACCGCTTTTTACCTATCCGTCGCACCTCACGCTGGGCCTATTCCTCCTGGCTTACGGCGGCACGCTGGGCGTGTGCTTCTGGCAGCTGGGCAAAAAGCGAGGACGGCGGCGCGCGTACGTGAGTATTGTGGGGGCGGGCATCGTGGGGTTCAGCCTGGCTGCCGTGCAGCTGCCGGCGGAGCGGACCTTGCAGCACGCGGCGGTGCTTTTTGATCTGTCCACGGTGGAAGTGCTGTCCGATACCGGCTACGCCCACGTGCGCGGCTACCTGGGGTTGTTTGCCGTGCGCGGCGGCGAGTATGCCCTTGCCTTGCGCTCCCCCACAGCGGTGATGCACCACACGTTTGCCCGCGGCGTCGGCACAGCGGGGACACAGCTCGAGTTCGGTATCGCCGAGACCGCCACCATTCGCCACTTGGGGCTTGGCGCCTGGACGCTGCGCGTCTTCAGCGTGGAGAGCCTGACCTCGGCCCCGCTGCAAGTAACGGCCACGCCCCATCCGCTCGGCCTGAGCCTGCGGCTGCGCAACCAAGGGCCTTTCCCGCTGGAGGGCGCCACGCTAGTGTACCGGGGCAAGCTCTTTCCTTTGGGAAGCTTGGCGCCGGGACAAGAAATCGACGAAGACATTTACCCCGAGCTGCAGCCTGCCGAGCGTCCCCAGGAAGCACTGTGGCAAGCGCTGCTCAGGCGCCATCCGACCACCGCCGACACCCGCCTTGCCACCCTGCAGGAGGTGCTGTTGCAGCACTACTTCGGGGATCGGCGCCTGACCGAAGCGCAGCATTCGCCCCTACTGGTGGCCTGGAGCCTGGCCCCGGCCACGCTGGCCCCGGGCAGGCTGCCGGTGCGGGCAGTGGCTTTGGTCATCAGCGAGCTGCCGGGATAATGTGGGTTCCCTTGCGGCGTGCTCTGGCCAACCCGGTCTTTCGCGACGGACTCCGCGAATTCCTGGCGCCGGGGCCACGCTGGTCGCATGCCTTCAATTATCTCATCGTGCTGGCCATTGTGCTGTTTATCACTTGGCCCAAGGAAGGCCTGGTGAGCCTGCGCGATCTGCCGTTTACCTACAATGCCTTGGGCGGCACGATGGTCATCATCTTGACGTATCTCAACTTCACGCAGGGCGCACGAAAGCAGTTTGGTGCCTCGTATGCGCTGCTGCGGGACTGGCTGGCGGTGACGCCCTTGCCGGCCGCAGCGTTCGTGCGTGGCTACGTGGCAGCAGGACTTCTGGACCTCGTGCTCTTTGCCGGGATCTCGCTGCCCTTGTTGCTGCTGGCGGCCGGGGTTGCCGGCGAATCCCTTGCCCACGTGGCGTATGGCATGCTTACCGTGGGGGTGTGTGCGGGGAGCTATCGCGTGCTGGGCGTGACGCTTCTGCTGTGGCTCGAGCGGGACGAATTCCTTCTCTACATTCTGGTGCGGCTGTGTTACGTCTTTTTCCTTCTGGGCAGCGGGTTTATTGTGCCCCTGGGCAATCCGGTCCTCGCCTTTGTCGACACCAGCATCTGGCCACAGCGCCTGGGCAGTATCGCTATTGCCGGCCTAACCCTGCGTGGCTGGCGTGCGACGGTTGCGCTCCATTTGCTTCTTGTGCTAGCCTCGCTTATAATCGCTACCGTTCGAGCGCGGCGGCTGCAACGGGCTGCCGCCGCTGCCGAGGGAGGATAAGCCGTGTCTACCCATGAGCCCTTAGAGCGTGCGGCGCGGCGGCTGCGGCGGCGTGCCCTTTTGGTGCGGCGCGTGGCCTGTGCTCTAGATGTGCTGCTGGCAGGGAGCGGCGCGGGGGTAGTGGTGACTGCGGGGATGGTTCTGGCGGGCTGGCCGCTGTCCCCGCTTCTTGTTTACGGCGGCCTGCTGGGGCTGGCAGGGCTAGTGTTTCTGGGGCTGGCCTGGCGCATGCGCGCTGACGCCCTGCCGGTTCTAGCCCGTGCCGACTGCGTGTTGCGCCTGCATGAGCGCTTGAGCACGGCGTACGAGTATTTGCAGCGGGCGCCTGCCCACCCCTTTCTGACGGCGCTGCTTGCCGAAGCCAATCGCCAGGCGGCGCAAGTCGATCCGAGACTGGTGTTCCCGTTGCGCGTGCCCCGTCGCGCTTGGGGGGTGGTGCCGTGCCTGGGTGCCCTCGTCGCGCTCGCCGTCTTGCCCATCGGCCCAGTACGGTTTTTTGACAACTTGGCGGCAGAGCAAGCGGCGCAAGAGGTAGTACGTGAGGGCCAGCGGCTGGAGCGCTGGGGGCGGCGCCTAGAGGAGCTAGCGCGGCGCGAGCAGCTCGAGCGCAGTCTGTTGCTGGCCCGCCACCTGCAGCAGCTCGGCCGGGGCCTGCAGCAGCAGGAGGGAGAATCCAAAGCGGCAGCGACCGAACGCGTGTCCTCGCTGCAGCAGTACCTGGAGCGCATGCAGCACGAGCTGCGCCAGCGCGCCCTGCTCAGCAGCCCTGGCGCGGTGGTTGCCCAGGAGGTGTTTGTGTCGCGGCAGAGCCTCAAGCAAGAGCTGCAGCAGCTCTTGCAGCTGCTGCAGCATGAGACGCTGCCCCGTGAAGTGCTTTCGGTGGCCGAGCAGGGTATCCTGCGCCTGAGTCGCCAGGCAGGAGAGCACAGTGCCGAGTTCGAGCGGCTGCTTGAGGACTTGCGTGCCGGGAACCTTGCGGCGGCGCGGCGCTTGCTCGAAGAAATCGTGCAGCGGCAGCAAGTCCTGGAAGAACTGGAACACTTGGAGCGAGCCCGGCAAGCCCTCGAGTACACGGCGCGTGCCCTGCAGGGCAAGGCTGCCAGTGACGCCACAGCCAGCCAGACCCACACGCGGACGCGACCCGAACAAGGGGAGGCGGCTGGCGGAGAAGACGAGGCCATGTTCTCTGAAGACATGCCGGCCCTGGAAGACTTCACGGCGCCCGGCATGGACGAGAGTTTTGGCTTCTCACGGTATGCGCAGCAAGGAACGCCCTCGCCCCTGCGTGAGTCCTCAGCCCCGCTCTCTGAGGTTCCGGTGCCCAGTGGCGAAGGGGCGATGCGACTGAGCTACATTCGCTATTTGCCGGTGCTCAACCAGGCCAACGTGTCCCCTGAGGCGGTGAGCGTACACTATCGCCGAGCCGCCGAAGACGTCTTGACACAGGAACGCATCCCGCGCGCCTACCGCGAGCAGGTGCGTGACTATTTTCTGGCCATTGGTGTTATCCATGAACCCGCGGCGCGTTGAAGGAGGCAGCGCAGTGGCCGACATCGCGGCGCAAGTTGCCCAGTTTGGCGAGGAGTTCCAGCAAGTGCGTGCCGAGATCGCCAAGGTGATCGTCGGCCACACCGAGGTCGTCGAAGGCCTGCTCATCTGCCTGCTATGCGGAGGACACGCCCTGCTCGAAGGGGTGCCGGGCCTGGGTAAGACGCTGCTGGTCAAGAGCCTGGGGGCGGTGCTCGACTTGCAGTTCTCGCGCATCCAGTTTACGCCAGACCTGATGCCGGCGGACATCATCGGCACACGGGTCATCCTGCAAGATGAAGAAGGCCACCGCTACTTCGAGTTTCAACCTGGCCCCATTTTTAGCAACATCGTGCTCGCTGACGAGATCAACCGCGCCACGCCCAAAACCCAGTCGGCGCTGCTCGAGGCGATGCAGGAGCGCAGCGTGACGGTAGCCGGGGTCGAGTACAAGCTGCAGCTGCCCTTTCTGGTGCTGGCCACGCAAAACCCGCTGGAAATGGAAGGCACCTATCCGCTGCCCGAAGCCCAGCTCGACCGCTTCTTCCTCAAGCTCCAGGTGTCGTATCCCTCGGTTGCCGAGCTCAGCGAGATCGTCGACCGCACCACGCAGCAGCACGAACCCACCTTGCAACCGGTGCTGAGCGCCGAGCGCATCCTGGCGGCGCAGCGCTTCGTGCGCGAGGTTCCCATTGCCTCGCACGTCAAAGATTACGCCATTCGCCTGGTGCTGGCAACGCATCCGCAGGCGCCACAGGCCACCGAGCTGGTAAAGCGCTACGTCCGCTACGGCTCTAGCCCGCGCGGCGTACAGAGCCTCGTTCTGGCCGGCAAGGTACGGGCTCTGTTTGCCGGCCGCTTCAACGTGAGCTTCGAGGATATCCGTGCGGTAGCCCTCCCCTGTCTGCGGCACCGCTTGATTCTGAACTTCGAAGGCGAAGCAGAGGGCATCGACACCGCCGCGGTGATCGAGGATGTCCTGGCCCAAATCCCAGAGCTGCCCACGCGCCGCATCGGGGCAGCGGTGTGAGAGGTGGGATGGCCAGCACGCTGTTTGATGCTGACTTCTTGCGCAAGCTGGAAACGCTCCGCCTGCTTGCTCGCCGAGCCTTTCGCAGCCGCCAGCCAGGAGAGCAGCGGACGCCCCGCCGCGGCCTGAGCCTGGAGTTTAGCGATTACCGCCGCTATGACCCCGGTGACGACTTTCGCTACATCGACTGGAACGTCTACGGGCGCCTGGATCGCCTCTTTGTCAAGGTGTTCACCGCCGAGGAGGACCTCACGGTCCACTTGCTGGTCGATACCAGCCAGTCGATGCGCCTGGGACAACCGCCCAAGCTGGATGTGGCCAGGCGGGTAGCGGCGGCTCTGGGCTATATCGGCCTGCACGCCCTCGATCGGGTGGGGGCCGTCGCCTTTGCCGATGAACTAGGCACCCCGTTGCCGCCGCAGCGGGGAAAGGCGCAGATCCTCGCGCTGCTGCGCTATTTTGAGGCGCTCTCCTGCGAGGGCGGGACGGACCTCAACCGCGTGCTCAGCACCTACGCCCGGCAGAGCGGGCGTGCCGGCCTGGCAGTGGTCATCAGCGACTTTTTCGATGCCGGCGGCTACAAGCGCGGGCTCGAAGCCCTGGTCATGGCCCGCTTCGACGTGCTGGCGATTCACCTCGTCGACCCTGCCGAGATCGCGCCCCGCTTCAGCGGCGCGGTACGCTTGTGCGACATCGAGGGAACGCGCCAGCGTAAACTCACCGTGAACCGGCGCTTGCTCGAGCTGTACCACCAGAAGCTGGCCGACTACTTTGCACAGCTCGAGGCGTTCTGTGCCCAGCGCCACATCGAGTACTTGCGGACCACCACGGCAGTGCCTTTCGAAGACCTGGTGCTGCGCTACTTGCGACGCGGATTTTACCTCCACTAGCCGGAGGGAGGCGCGCCGGTGCTCTGGCTCTATCCAACGGCTTTCGCACTCCTCGCCTTGATTCCCCTTCTCATCATATTGCACACGCTGCGCCGGCGCCGCCGCGACGTGCAGGTGAGCACCCTTTTCTTGTGGGAAAGCGTGGCGCGGGAAGCCCACGGCACCCTGGGATTCCACCGCCTGGTGCAGAATTTGCCGCTGCTCCTGCAGATCCTTCTCGTGCTGCTGCTAACGGCCGGACTGGCCCGCCCGGTGCGCACGTATCCGGTGGCGGCAAGCAAAGACGTAGTGCTGGTGCTCGACGTCAGCGCCAGCATGCAGGCGCGGACACCCCAAGGAACGCGCTTCGCCCTTGCGCAGCAGCAAGCCCTTCGCCTTCTGGACCAGCTGCCCCACGGGCGGCAGATGGCGGTCATTGCCGCCGGCCGGCAGCCGCGGGTGGTGACATTTTTCACCGAGGACAAGGCGCTGCTGCGGCAGGCCATCACCGCCCTGCGCGCCAGCGATGCCCCGGGCAACATGCGGGAAGCCTTGCTGCTGGCCCTTTCCTTCACCCAGGGCAGCAGCCGCCGCGAGGTGGTGGTCATTGGCGATGGCGCCTACCCGCATCTGGGAGACCTCGACCTGCGCCAGCACGGAATTCGCCACCTGCGCATCGAGGGAGGCGACACCAACGTGGGCATCACCCGTCTGGCCTTTCGCAAAGTCCTCGACGCGGACACCGACTATGAGATGCTGGTCACCGTGCAGAACTTTTCTGCACACCCCATGACGGTGCCCCTGCGCGTGACTCTGTGGCGCTACCGGCTTCTGGAGCGCGTTTTGCAACTTGCCCCCGGGCAGCAAGAGACGCTGGTGGCCACGGTGGCGGCAGAACGCCGTGGCGTGGCAACGGCAGAAATCGAAGTCGATGACGACTTTGCGCTCGACAACCGGGCCTATGGGGTGCTGGCGGCGCCGGCCCAGACGTGGGTGCTGCTGGTGGGCGAGAGCAACTTCTTCCTGGAGAAGCTGCTTGCCGCCACCCCTGGGGTGCTGGTGAACGTGGTGCCGGGGGTAACGGCCGAGGCCTTGCCACGCCTGCTCGAGGCCAATCAGCTGCTGATTTTCAACGGCGTGCCGCCACCGCCTTTACACCAAGGCAATTTCCTGCTCATCAACACGGTGCCCCCAGACGCCCGCTTCGCCACCGTTGGCCAGGTGCGCAAGCCCCGCATTCTGGACTGGGACAGCCAGCATCCGCTCTTGCAGTTTGTCGACTTCAGCGAAGTACAGGTCGAGCGGGCGCTGGCCATCCGGCCGCAAGGGGAAGCCCGCAGCCTGGTCGATGCAGAAGGAACGGCGCTACTCAGTGTGCTGGAGACCCCCTCCCTGCGGCTGGCGGTGCTCGGCTTCGATCTGCTGCAGTCAGACTTTCCCCTGCGGGTGGCCTTTCCGGTGTTCATGCGCAACGTGCTGCGCTGGGTACGGCCCCAGCAGGAGGAGGCGGCAGCGGGACAAATTCAAGCCGGCATGCCTTACCCGGTGTTTTTCGATTTGCCGGTGCGGCAGGTGGAAGTTCAGGACCCGCAGGGCAAGCGGCGTGACTATACGGTATCGGGAAATCCGTGGTGGTTTACCGAGGCGGAGCGCGTGGGGGTGTATATTTTCCGAGCCGGAGAGCAGAAGCGCTACCTGGCCGTCAACTTGCTCGACGCCGCCGAATCAGACATCAACCCGGCCAACAAGGTGCCCCCGCTCGGGCCAGAGAAGGCCTCAGCCCTGCCGCACGATAGCATGGCCACGGCTCCCCTTTGGCCATACCTTTTGCTTGGGGCAGTAGGGATCTTGCTAGGAGAGTGGCTGGTATGGTGCCGCCAGGGGTAGCCGAAGGCGTGCAACTGCGGCTTTTTTTCCCTTACTTTCTGGGGCTGCTGCTCCTCGCCCCGCTCCTCTTTTACTGGCTTGCCCGCTCGCCGCGGCGCCTCCCCCCCCGCTGGCGCCGCCTCCTGCTGGGCTTGCGGCTGGCCACCTTCGTGCTGCTCGTTGCCGCTTTGCTGCGCCTCGTGCTGGCACAGGCGGCTGACCAGGCCAACGTCGTCTTTTTGCTCGACATGTCACACAGCGTGGCCACGGCAGTCCGGGAGCAGGCCTTGGAATTTATCCGCGCCGTCAGTCGCGCCAAGCGGCCCCGGGACGGCGTGGGACTGGTGGTCTTTGGTGCCGAGGCGGCCCTGGAGCACGCCGTGTCGCACAGCGCGCATTTCACCGAAGTGGCCTCGGAGGTTGAAGGCACGAGCACCAACATCGCCGCCGCGCTTCGTTTGGGGCTGGCCAGTTTTCCTCCCCGCGGCGCGCGACGCCTGGTGCTGCTCAGTGACGGCAACGAGAATGTGGAGTCTGCCCTGGAGGCCGCGGTGGTTGCCGGATCGCTGGGCGCGCCCGTGTTTCCGGTGCCCCTCGCCCCCCTGGCCGGCGACGCCGAAGTGCGGGCGGAAAAACTGGTGGTGCCACCGCAGGTGGCCGCGGGGGCGCCCTACCAGGTAGAAGCGGTGGTGTCGAGCACCCACGAGACCCCGGCCTCGCTGGAGCTCTTTCGCGGCGGGGTCTTTGTCGGGCGCCACGAGGTAGTGCTGCAACCGGGGAAGAATCGCTTCAGCTTTCGCCAGCAGACGGACGAGGAGGGAGTACACCTTTTCGAGCTCGTCGTCAACAGCGCCCGCGACACTGTGGCCGACAACAACCGCTGGCAGGCGTTTACTGAGGTGGTGGGCCCGCCCAAGGTACTCGTGCTTTACGAACAGCCCGAGCACGCCGGGTATCTGGTCGAGGCCTTGCGCCAGCAGGGGCTGGCCGTGGAGACCCGCCCCTGGAGCGATCTGCCCCACGCCTTGAGCGGCTACCTGCGTTATGACGCCCTCATTTTCGACAACGTCCCCGGCTTTGGCATCTCCGTGTCCCAGATGGAAATCCTCGAGCGCTATGTGCGCGATATGGGCGGCGGACTGCTCATGGTGGGGGGTGAAAAGAGCTTTGGCGCTGGCGGTTACTACCGCACCCCCCTAGAGAAAGTGCTGCCGGTGGACATGGACGTCCCCACCAAAATGTCCATTCCCAGCCTATGCCTGGTGATGGTCATCGACCGCTCCGACAGCATGGGCGGGAGCGTGGACGGCGGCAACGGGGTGCGGCGCTTCGACGACCGCACCACGAAGCTGGAGGTGGCCAAAATTGCCGCCTTCTCCGCCCTGAAGCTCCTCAACCCCTTTGACCAGGTGGGGTTGCTGGCCTTCAACGCCGACTGGGAGTGGACGGTGCCCATCAGCGAGGGCCGGCAGGCGCGAGCAGATCGCCGGGCGGCTCTCGGCGCTGACCCACGGTGGTGGCACCGACCTTTACAAGGCGCTGGCAGAGGGGATCCGGGCACTTAAGGAAGTGCAGGCGGTCAAGAAGCACCTGATTGCCCTCTCCGACGGCCTTACCCCCAACATGGACTTCGAGGCATTGCTGCGCGATGCGGCGGCGCACCACATCACGGTGACCACGGTGGCTGTGGGCAAAGACGCAGACCGCACGCTGATGGCGGCCATTGCCCACTGGGGCAACGGGCGCAGCTACTATACCGACGACCCTCTCCACATCCCGCGTATTTTTACTGCGGAGACGATGCTCGTGGCCCGCGAACTCATTGAGGAGCAGCCCTTCCAGCCCGTGCTGCAACGCGAGCACGAGATCTTGCAGGGCCTAGCGCTGGCCCAACTGCCTCCCCTCTATGGCTACATCGTCACCTATGGCAAACCGGCCGCCGAAATTCTGCTGGCCACGCCCAAGGGCGATCCGCTGCTTGCCGTGCAGCGCTACGGGCTGGGGCGCACCGCGGCTTTTACCGCCGACTTGTCGGCCCGCTGGGGGCGGGAATGGGTGCGCTGGCCCCAGTTCCCGCGGTTTGCGGCCCAGCTGGTGCGCTGGCTGCAGCGCAAAGTCACCACGGAGAGCTTTGAGGTGCGGGTTGACGTGCGCGAGGGCCACGGGGTGGTGCAGGCCGATGTCTACGATGCAGCGAACCGCTTTGTCAACCACTTGCAACTCCAGGGACGCCTGCTGACGCCGCAGCACGAGACCCTGCCGGTGGCCTTTACCCAGGTCGCTCCCGGCCGCTACCGTGGCCAGTTTCCCCTGCGCGGCAACGGGGATTACCTGCTCACCTTGGTGGGCACGCACAACGGCACCACCCTGGGGCCCAAAACCGTGGGGGTTGCCGTGCCCTATTCGCCCGAGTACCTTGGGCTGGATACCAACTACGGCTTGCTCAACCGCCTGGCCGAACGTACGGGGGGACAAGTGCTGCGCCTCGACGCACCACAGGAAGCGGCCGCCGTGCTCTTTGCCTCTAGCGGTCAAGACTTCACGACCTTGCAGGATCTCTGGCCGTGGCTGGTCCTGGTGGCGCTCGGCTTCTTCATCGCGGAGATCGTCGTGCGTCAAGTGATCATGGCCACGCGGGGAGAAGAGGCACCAGGATCGTCATCCGAACCCGCCGCGGGGTATACTTACCCTGCGCTCATGGAGGTTGTCCACCGGCGTACGGCGGACCGCCGCCGCTGGCGGCGGTCCTGACGGCCTCCCCCTCTACGACGCGTTTCCAACGGGTGCGGACAGCGACATGCCCCTGCAACTGATGCCCTTTCGTGGCTGGCGCTTTCATCTCAAGGTGGTTCCAGACCTCAGTGAGGTGATGTCGCCGCCTTACGACGTGATCGATGCTGCCGAGCGGCAGGCGTACTTGCAGCAAAGCCCGTATAACATGGTCCATCTCATCCTGGGCGCTGAATACGCCGAGGATACTGAAACGAACAACCGCTTCACGCGCGCGGCAGCGCTCCTGCAGCGGTGGCGCCGCGACGGTGTGCTCGTTTGCGAAAGCAGCCCGGCGCTTTACGTCTACCAGCAGGACTTTACCCTCGGCGGCACCTCCCTGACGCGCACCGGCATCTTTGGCCTTGCACGCCTCGAAGACTATCGCAACGGGGTGATTTTCCCCCACGAGCAAACCCTGGCCGGTCCTAAGGCCGATCTTTTGCGGCTGTGGTTGGCTTGCCACGCCAACTTGAGCCCCATTTTTGCTCTCTACGACGATCCTTCCCGCCGCGTGGAGGCCCTGTTGGCTCCGGTTCTGGCCCAGCCCCCCCAAGTCGCTACCCAGTGGGGAGGGATGGACCATCGCCTGTGGGTGGTGACCGACGCGGCCCGTATTGCTCGCCTCCAGCACGCCCTGCACGACAAGGTCCTGGTCATTGCCGATGGCCATCACCGCTACGAGACGGCGCTGGCCCTGCGCGACACCTTGCGGCAGCAGCATGGAGGCTCGCAGGAGGCCGCTCTCTATGACTACGTGCTGATGTGCTTCGTCAACACGGCCGATCCTGGCCTGGTGGCGCTGCCGACGCACCGCCTGGTGCGGTTCGCGCCGCGCCGGCGGCCAGAAGACGCCCTGGACCGGCTGCGTGCCTGGGCCCGCGTCGAAGAGCAGCCCCGGCCTGCCACGGCCACCACCTGGCAGGCGTGGCAACACCACCTGGAAACCCAGCTGCGCACCTGGCGGGGTGAGGAAGAAAGCGTGTTAATCCTCTACAGCGGCGGCGACCGCTGCTTCCTTGTCGCCGTGCCTGCCGCCACGGCGCGCCTCCAGGTGCGGCAAGCCGGCGTTTCCGAGGCCTGGAAGCAGCTTGACGTGAGCGTTCTTCACTACGCCTTGTTGCCAGCCCTGCGGCAGGCCCTGGCGGCGGAAGACATGGTAATCGATTACGCCAAGGCGGGCAGCGACGTGCTCGGGGCCGTGGCACAGGGCACTTACGATCTGGCCGTGCTGATGCGGCCAACGCCTCTAGGGCGTTTGATGGCCATTGCCCAGGGTGGAGAGCGCCTGCCGCCCAAAAGCACTTATTTCTATCCCAAGCTGCCGTGCGGTCTGGTTCTTTATTGCTTCGACTCATGAGAGGCCAGGGAGCCCGCTTTCTGGTCAGCGCCACTTCTCCGCAGCAGTATCCGCGCCTGCGGGTGCCCGAGCTTGCCTTTGCCGGTCGCTCCAACGTGGGGAAGTCCTCGTTGATCAACGCCCTGGTGCGACACCGCGGGTTGGCCAAGACCAGCGCCACGCCGGGGAAAACGCAGACGCTGAACTTTTATCTGGTTTACGAGCGGTTTTTGCTCGTCGACTTGCCCGGTTACGGCTACGCCGAGGTGCCGCGCGCGATCCAAGCGGGCTGGCGGCCCATGGTTGAGACGTACTTGCGGCAGCGGCCGACCCTGCGGGCAGTGGTGCACGTTGTCGACGTGCGCCACCCGCCGACGCCGCAGGACTGCCAGCTGCGCGCCTGGCTGCTAAGTCAGGGGCTGCCGGTGGTGACCGTAGCCACCAAGGCAGACAAAGTGGCGCGGAGCCGGCAGGCAGCACACCTGCAGACGATCCGCAGCGTGCTGGCCCTCCCTGAAGCAGAACCCCTGTGGTGCGTTTCGGCACGCACCGGTGTTGGATGTCCCCAGCTGTGGCGGCACTTGCTGGCGCTGCTGGCTCCCGTCAGGCCATCATCGGCTTGACGCGGCGGTGGTTTTGTGGGAAGGATCTCTCAGGCCCGTCGGCACCACAGCCGATAAGGAGAGACAAACCGTCCTCACCACAGCAGGTCCTTGCCGTTCGGGTTGACCACTTGGAGGAAGGAGCACCCATGCGCGTCACGTTCGCCTCGGAGAGCGTTACCGAAGGCCATCCGGACAAGATCTGTGACAAGATTTCAGACAGTGTCCTCGACGCGGCACTGGCGCTGGATCCGCAGGCCCGCGTGGCGTGCGAGACGCTTGTCACGGAGAATCTGACGGTGATCACCGGGGAAGTGAGTGAGTCGGTTCTCGACCGCCTCGACGTGGAGGCCATTGCGCGGCAGGCCATCCGCGACATTGGCTACATCTTTCCCGACATTGGTTTCTGCGCCGACACCTGCGAAGTCCTGGTGCGCATGAAGCCCCAGAGCCCGGATATTGCCCAGGGGGTGGTGGGGCAGGGGTTGTTCAAGGAGCGCGGCGCCGGCGATCAGGGAATGATGTTTGGCTATGCCACCAACGAGGGGCGGCGCAATGACATCGATACCGAATTCATGCCCACGCCGATCGCCTTGGCGCATCGCCTGACGCGCCGCCTGGCCGAGGTGCGCAAGCAGGGAATCGTTCCTCACCTCTATCCCGACGGCAAGGCACAGGTGGCGGTAGAGTATGAGAACGGCGTTCCGGTGGGCATTGCCAACCTGGTGATCTCTACCCATCACAGTCGCCAGCTGTCGCTGCGCGACTTGCGTGCTCTCCTCATCGAGCACGTCATTGCGCCGGTCATTCCAGAGCGGCTGTTGCCACGTGAAGTCCTCGCCCGCGAACGCGATAAGCTCGACAGCACCGTCATTTTCATCAATCCCACCGGGGCCTTCCTCGTCGGGGGACCAAAGGCCGATGCCGGCCTTACCGGACGCAAGATCATCGTCGATACTTACGGCGGCATGGGACGCCACGGTGGTGGTGCCTTCTCCGGCAAGGATCCGAGCAAAGTCGACCGCTCGGCAGCGTATATGGCGCGCTACATCGCCAAGAACGTCGTCGCCGCCGAGCTTGCCGATGTCTGCGAGGTGCAAATTGCCTACGTCATCGGCCATGCTCGGCCGGTGTCGGTACGCGTCGAGACGCGCCACCCCACGGTGCCTGAGCACGAAATCAGCCGGGTCATCCAGGAGGTGTTCGACATGCGGCCTGCCGCCATCATCGAGCACCTCGACCTGCTGCGGCCGATTTACACCGCCACTGCGGCGTACGGCCACTTCGGGCGGCCCGAGTTTCCCTGGGAAGCCACAAACCGCGTCGCCGAGCTGCAGCAGGCCCTGCGCTAGTCCCTCGTGCTTTCCCCTACAGTGGGGCGCGCGGCACCCTGCACCGAGGTGCCGCGCGCCCTGCCTTCTTGTCCACGCCATCGTCTTGTTGAATTGCTTGACAGCCGCCAAGGGGCATGGTACTCCTGACGCCTCGTGAGGGTTGAGGGGTTCCTGGTGCGAGGGGAGAGAGTCCATGCACGAGGCGGCAGAGCAACGCACACGACGCGCGGCAATCATGGGCGGCGTGTTAGGGGGAGCGGCGTGGCTGTGGCCAGGCGGGGGGTGGGCGCAGGAGGCAACGGCCATCAATGCCGGCGACACGGCCTGGGTCTTGGTGGCTGCAGCGCTGGTGCTGATGATGACCGCCCCCGGGCTGGCCTTGTTTTACGGGGGCCTGGTGCGGCGCAAGAACGTTCTGGGCACCCTGATGCAGTCGTTCATGCTCTTGGCGATGGTCAGCGTGCAGTGGGTACTGTGGGGGTACAGCTTGGCCTTTGGACCCGACGTGGCCGGCTTGTTCGGCAGCCTGCGCTACCTGGGGCTGGTGGGGGTGGGGCCAGAGCCAGGACCATACGCGGAAACCATTCCCCACCTGGCCTTCATGACTTTTCAGGGTATGTTTGCGGCCATCACCCCGGCGCTGATCACCGGCGCCTTCGCTGAGCGCATGAAGTTCAAGACTTTTCTCGTTTTCGGCCTGCTGTGGGCCACGTTTATCTACGACCCGCTGGCCCACTGGGTGTGGGGCGGGGGGTGGATTGGCAAGCTTGGCGCTTTGGACTTTGCCGGGGGCACAGTAGTGCACATCAGCTCGGGCGTCTCGGCGCTGGTGTGTGCCATCGTCATCGGCAAGCGCCGCGGCTTTCCCACCGAGTACATGGCGCCGCACAACCTGCCGCTTGCGGTCACCGGCGCGGCCTTGTTGTGGGTGGGGTGGTTTGGTTTCAATGCCGGCAGTGCGCTTGCCGCCAACGGCATTGCCGCCGTGGCGTTTGTCACTACCAACACGGCCGCGGCAGCCGCTGCACTGGCCTGGGTCTTTGTGGAGTGGTCGCGCGGCGGGCGCCCCACCATGCTCGGCGCAGCGACGGGCGCGGTGGCCGGCTTGGTAGCGATTACCCCCGCCGCCGGCTTTGTCAGCCCCCTGGCGGCCATCCTCATCGGGGCGGTGGCCGGCGTGCTGTGCTACTTTGGGGTGATCATGAAACTGCGCTTTGGCTACGACGACTCGCTGGACGTGGTTGGCGTCCACGGCGTCGGAGGCACCTGGGGCGCCTTGGCCACCGGCCTATTTGCCTCTACAGCAATCAACGCCGGCGGCGCTGATGGCCTCTTTGCCGGGAACGCGGCCTTGCTGGGTGCCCAGATCCTGTCCATTCTGGCCACCTGGGTGTACGCGGGGGCAGGCACGTGGATCATCTTGAAGATCCTCGATACCACCATGGGCTTGCGCGTCTCGGACGAAGAAGAGCAGATGGGACTCGACCTGAGCCAGCACAACGAGGCGGGCTATACCATGTGAGAGGGGCTTTACCGTTGCCAGCCGCCCAGAAAGTGCAGGTGCAGGTGGTCTATCACCTGGCCGCCGCCGCGGCCCACGTTCATCACCAGGCGATAGCCTTTGTCGGCAAGGCCCCACTGCGCGGCCAGCTGCTTGGCAGTGAGCAGCAGTTTCCCTAGCAAGGGCAAGTGCGACGCGTCGACTTCGTTCAAGGTGGCCAGGTGCGCCTTGGGCACCAGGAGCACGTGTACCGGTGCCCTGGGGTTGATGTCTTTGAAGACAATGAGGTCGTCGTCCTCGTGCAGGATGTCGGCCGGTTGGCTCTTGGCCACGATGCGACAGAACACGCAGCTCATCGGTGCCGCCTCCTTTCCTGCCGGGGCAGGGCCAGGGCAGTGGTCCGTGGCCCTGCCTCGGCACGGCCACGGACCGGGTAGCTAGGCCTGTCCTTCGAGCAAGAGCTGGACCACACGAGGCGCAATGTCACGTGCCCGCTGGTCGAGCTCGGCTTCCGTAAGGTTGGCAATGGGATGCGGCATGCTGAGGAATTGGTACTGCGGCACGCCCCATGTCTGGGCCATGGCTCGTCCCGTTTCGACGAACACATCGGTGACGATCGCCGCAGCCGGAACGCCGTGCTGTTCAAAAAGAATGCCGTCGAGCACACTGCCCGAGCTGCACGAACCTCAATCGCCGATGCCGGCAATGACCACGTCGCAGGTGGCTTTGAGCTCCTGGAGGGTCTCGGCATCCACCGGCACGCTGGCGTTGCGCTTGCGGCGCAAGACGTGCCCGCGGGCGCCGTACTCCTGCTCGAGGATAGCGGCGATCTTCAAGAGCAGCTTGTCGGAGTTGAACTTGGTGTTTTCTACCAGGCCGATGCGCGCGTTGCGCAGCGAGTCGGGCCGTGGGGCAAACACCAGCGGCCGTTCCTTGACTTCGGTGGTGGGGTCAAAGACCTGCAATTTGGCCATCAGGCGCTCTCCTCTGCTGAATACCCTCGCTAGGGGCGGCGGATTTCCCGCGTCACGCTTTCCGAAATCCGCTTGCTCCCCCACCCTGGAATAAAGGCCGAAAAGGCCCCTGCCCGGCTGCCGGCGGCCACGACGATGAAGTCGTCCGGCGTCGGCACCAGGGGCTGGAGGGTGGTTTCGTCTTCCGGGCGGATGGGACCGGGCAGGACGTGAATGCGCTTGAGTTCTGCCAGCGACGTTTGAGTATGGGCATAGCAAAACTGCCGGATGTCTTCCTTGGTCCATCCCTCTTTGGCCATCACCTGCATGTGCTCGCCAGCAATGACCAGCACGTACTGGGGTTGGGCGCCCACGCCAGCGGAAATGCGCATGTGGGCACAGGCGGTGGTCAGGATGCCCGCGGCCGTGTTGCTCAGCTGGTTGTAGAACTGCTGCGGCGCCAGGGCGGCAAAGACGGTGACCGCACTCTGCTCGGGACGAAAGCCGCGCTCCACGTGCACCGGCGGCCACGGGCTTTCTTCCTCGTTTTCGGCAACGCAAAACGTGTACTTGCCAGGATGTCCCAGGGTGCTGCGGTCAAGGCGGCCGGGCAGGGTGCCGATGACGTTGCGCATCACCAGGCGCACCGCTCGGCCAATGGTGGCGTTGGGGCGCCAGCCCGGGCCAAACAGGTTGTCGCCGCAGTTGAGGCCCAGTTCGCGGGCAATCGGCCCGTTGACGAGCATGAAGACCGCCGCGCCGCCGGTGCTGGTGGCCGGCCCGTGGTAGCTCCAGCGCGGGTCGCCAAGCGCCGCCACCGCAGCAACCACCACCGGCATATACTCTGGCTTGCAGCCGGCCATTACGGCGTTAATGGCCACTTTTTCGGCTGTCACCGACACCTGGCGGTGTTCGATAAAGGTGATCTCCTCGCCAGGCTCCAGTCCCGCAGCGTCGAGCATCGCCCGCACGCGGTGTTCGGTGGGTGGCACCACCGGCAGCCCATCGGTCCACCCCTTGGCATAGTAAAACTCGATAGCTTCAACCGTATCGCTGACTTCGTAGCGGGTCGACTGCAACGCGGCAGATGGCATGCCCCCCTCCTCTTGGCAAGTATCGATAGAGCGATTGTGCCAGAGCCGCAGCCACAACACAAACTCAGGGAGCCAGGCAGACCCGGTTGCGTCCCTGGCGTTTGGCCTGGTACAGGGCTGCGTCGGCGGCTTGCAACAAGGCTTCCCGGGTGCCAAGCGGGCGGTGGCTGGCCACCCCCACGCTGATGGTTAGCCTCCCCCCTGGTAGGCAGTCTTCTCCGGGAAAGCGGCGGCGCGCCACCGCCGCCCGCAGCCGCTCGCCAAAGCGTACCGCGTTGGGGCAAGCGGTCTCGGGCAGGATAATCGCGAACTCTTCCCCACCGTAGCGGGCGACGAAATCTGCAGCCCGACTGCGCTGCCGCAGCAGCAGGGCGACCTCCACCAGGACGGTGTCGCCTTGCAGGTGCCCGTGGGTATCGTTGTAGTGCTTAAAAAAGTCGATGTCGATCATCACCAGCGACAAAGGCCGACGGTAGCGATTGGCCCGCTCCACTTCCTGCTGCAGCCGCTCTTGCAAGGCGCGGCGGTTGAAAAGACCAGTGAGGCCATCGGTGTGAGCCAAGCGCCAAGCATGTACGTGCTCGAGGGCTTTTTTGATGCGAATGTCGAGCACTGAGGCCTGCACCGGCTTGGTCATAAAGTCGGCCGCTCCCGCCTGCATAGCGGCAACGGCAGTTTCGATGCTGCCGTAACCCGTAACGACGATCACCGGGAGCTCGGGATGGCGCTTTTTGACTTCCCGCAGTAGCGTCATCCCGTCGGGGTTGGGCATTATCAAGTCGAGCAGCACCACGTCAAAGGCCTCCTGCTGCAGCAAGGGCAGCACGCGGCGGCCGTCGGCCTCGGTCATCACCTGATATCCCTCGAACTGCTTGAGCATTTCCGCCAGGAGGCGGCAGATGGTCGGTTCGTCGTCGACGATCAAGACTCTGATGGCCACCCTGCACCGCCCTTCTTGACCCGTTCGCTGCTGGGCGTCCCGGTCCTACAAGGCGGCAGGCGCCGCCAGCCCCGCCAGCTGGTACAGGGTACGTGCCACGTGCACGCGCACCATTTTCTTGCGGTACGCCAGCGTCAGGTCGGTGTTGTCCAGGGGCCGCGCTGGGCGAAAAGCGGCCGCGGCCGCTGCCTCGATGACTTCTGGGGTGAGGCGGTTGCCCTGCAGCAGGGCAGCGGCCTCGGTCGCCAACAGCGGGGCTGAAGCCACCGCGCCCAAGGCAAGACGTGCCTCCGTGCAGGTGCCGTCATCGGCCAGGCGCAAGGCCACAGCAACACCAAGGACGGGAAAGTCAAAAGCACCTCGCCGCCGCAGCTTGACGTAAGCCATACGCAGGCCCTCGGCCGGGGGAACGGTGATGCGGGTGAGGATTTCGGCATGGCCCTTGTTCAGGTAAGCGATGCCGTCGTCACGGTAGAGGGCGGCCAGCGGCAGGGTGCGCTCGCCCTGCGGGCCGAGCAAAGTCACCTGTGCCTGCAGGGCCAGCAACACCGGCGCCGTATCGGAGGAGGCCACCGCCCAGCAGCGGCGGCTGCCAGGGGCCACCCAGCAGGTGTCGCCGTCTTTTTTCAGGCAAAAGCCAATGGCCTGGCGCCACCAGTACGTCTGGTTATAGTAGTTGCACCGCGTATCGAGGCAGAGGTTGCCGCCAATGGTTCCCATGTTGCGCAGCTGCGGCGTGGAGACAAGGCCGGCGGCGGTGGCCAGCGCCGGATAGCCCTGGCGCACTTGCGGGTGCGTGCTCACTTCCGTGAGCGTCATGCCGGCACCGATGGTCAGTCCCTGTCGCGCATCGCCGTGCAGGAAACGGAGCTCTGGCAGCCGGCGCAGCCCGACGAGGTACTTGGGCTCGAACTGGCGCCGCTTCATGTTGGGGTAAAGGTCCGTGCCGCCGGCTACCGCCATCGCTTCTCCCGGAGGCTGCTCGGCAAGCAGGCGCACGGCTTCGCCCAGGGTACGCGGCTGCAGGTACGTAAACGGCGGCAGGCGGAGCATCGCTCTCTCCTCATGGGCGTCGCGTCTTGGCATCAGGCAGGTGAACCAGCCATTCCTCCGGGACCTCTACGCAGCGCGGTGGCGGAAAGGCAAAGGCGGGAATGCCCCGCGGGCCAAGGCGGGCCACTTGCCCCTTGGCGCGCAGCTCTAGCCCCTTGAGCACTTTCTCCGGGGTGATGGGGATCTCGTCGAGGCGCACCCCGATGGCATCGTAAACGGCGTTGGCCACCGCCGGGATGACCGGCAGCAGCGGCCCCTGCCCTGCCTCTTTGGCGCCGTAAGGGCCTTCGGGGTCAAGGCTTTCGATGAGAATCGTCTCGACCTCCGGCATCTCGAGAAAGGTGGGGCTTTTGTACTCGAGCATGGAGGGAAACTTGTGTACGCCGCGGCGGAAGACTTGCTCCTCCATCAGCACCTCGCCCAGGGCCATGTAGACGCTGCCCTCGATTTGCCCCTCCACCAGGTAGGGGTTCAGGGCTTTGCCGATGTCATGGGCAATCCAGACTTTTTCCACCGTCACCCAACCGGTATCGGGATCCACGTCCACCTGCGCCACCGCCGCCGTGTAGCTGTACGCCGGGGAGGGGCCCACGCCGTGCCCTTTGTACTTTCCTGCTAGAGGCGGCGGGGTATAGCTGCCAGAGGCGCTCAGAGTACCGAACTTCGCTTCAGCGCGCTGCACGGCTTCGGCAAACGGCATGCTGCGCGACGGATCCGTGACGGCAAAAATGCGCCCCTGCGCCGCCCGCAGGTGACGTGCGGGAATGCCCCAGTGCTCGGCCACCGCCGCAAAGAGGCGCTCGCGCAGCTGGCGCGCCGCAACAATGGCCGCGTTGCCAGCCATGAACGTAACGCGGCTCGAGTAGCTCCCCAGATCCACTGGGGTGATTCCGGTATCGGCGGTAACCAGGCGCACGTCACGCGGGTCGATTCCCAGCTCTTCGGCCACGGTAAACGCCAGCACCGAGTCAGAGCCCTGGCCGATGTCGACGGCGCCGCAAAAAACGCACACGCTGCCGCTGCGGTCGAGCTGGAGGGTAACCCCCGAATGGGGCATCTCGTTCCAGTAAATGGGCAAGCCCGCCCCGCTGAGGTAGGCGCTGCACGCCAGCCCCACCCCTTTGCCAAAAGGCAAGCGGCGGTGTTTCTGGAGGAACTCTGAGCGCTTCACCACCGCGTCCAGGCATTCGTCCAAGGCGCAGCTGGTGATGCGCAGGTGGTTGACGGTCATGGAAAAGGGCTTGGCCAGGTGCGGGCGGCGAATCTGCACGGGGTCCAAGCCCAGGTCCTCGGCGATTTTGTCCAGGTGCACTTCCAGGGCGTAGCGCGGCTGGGGCGTCCCGTGGCCGCGCTTGGGGCCGCACGGCGGCTTATTGGTAAACACCCGCAGCCCTTCGAAGCGGTAATTGGGCACCCGGTACGTCACCGTTTGCAGGGCGCCGGTGTAGTACGTGGTGGCCACCCCGTAGCTGCTGTACGCCCCGCCATCGATAAAGGACTTAAAGTGCATGGCGGTGATCGCCCCATTGCGCTTGACGCCGGTGCGGATCCACATGAGCACCGGGTGGCGGCCCCGGTGGGCGTAGAAGACCTCTTCGCGGGTGAGGCAGATCTTCACCGGACGACCGGTGAGCATGGAGAGCTTGACCGCACAGAACTCGTGCGCGAAGGGGTCACTCTTGCCCCCGAAGCCGCCCCCCACGGGCGTGGCAATAACGCGAATGCGGCTGGGAGGGATATCGAGCACCGCGGCCAGGGCGCGGTGCACGTAGTGCGGCGTCTGGGTGGCGCTCCACAGGGTAATCTGGCCATCCGGAGTACAGTGGGCGACGGCCGCGTGCTGCTCCATGGGCAAGTGGGTATTGCCTTGGAAGAAAAAGGTATCTTCGCGAATGTAATCGGCCTCGGCAAAACCCGCTTCCACGTCGCCAAACTCCAGCGCCACCACCCGGTGCACGTTGCCGACGCGGTTGTAGGTGTGGATGCGGTTGTCGGGCTGCGCCAGGGCTTCTTCAATCGACATCACCGGCGGCAACGGCTCGTACGCGACCTCAATCAAGTGCAGGGCCGCTTCTGCCGTTTCCTCATCAACTGCCGCTACTGCCGCTACCGGCTCGCCGACATAGCGCACTTTGTCGATGGCCAAGGCGTGCTCGTCCTGATTTACCGGCATGATGCTAAATGGCCTGGGCAAGTCGGCACCGGTGATCACCGCCTTGACGCCAGGTAGGGCGGCGGCTTTGCAGGTATCGATGCGGAGAATCCTGGCATGGGGGTAGGGGCTGCGCAGCAACTTGCCATAAAGCAAGCGAGCAGGGAAGAGGTCGTCGGCGTAGCGCGTCAGTCCCGTTACTTTGCCGGCGCCATCCACCCGCGCCGGAATGGGCCGGCCTATCAGGGTATAGTCGTCAGCCGCCATAGGAGGAGCCATCCTTCAGAGAAGCCGCGGCGCGCGCAACGGCGTCGAGGATCTTGAGGTAGCCGGTACAGCGGCAGAGGTTGCCGGCCAGCGCCTCTTTCACTTCCTGCCGCGTTGGGGCAGGGTTGGTGCGCAGCAGCGCCAAGGCGGTCAGGATCATGCCCGGGGTGCAGTAGCCACACTGCGCCGCGCCCAACTCGGCAAAGGCGGCCTGCAGCGCATGCAGTTCGCTGCCGGCAGCCACGCCTTCGATGGTGACGATCTCCTGCCCCTGCACCTCAATAGGCAAGACCAGGCAGGAGAGCACCGGCTGGCCGTCGAGGAGCACGGTACAGGTGCCGCACTCCCCCAGCTCGCAGCCGTGCTTGGTTCCCGTCAGCTGAAGGTCTTCGCGCAGCACTTCTAGCAGGGTCTTGTGGACGGGAACCCACACCTCCACCTCGTCGCCGTTGACGCGCAGCCGCACCACTGTTTTCACGGTTGGTTTCCTCTGGGAAGGCCCCGCCGGCTCACCCCTTGCCCTTGCACACCAAGACCGCGCTCCTCGCAAGTCCCGCTTCCGTGCGACAAGGGCAGTATGGCATACGTAGCCCCCAAGTCAAGTTGTTCTTAGGAAGGGAACCGGGAGGATTAAGTCTGCTCGACTTCGGCGCGCAGGCCAATGTCGCGCAGGATATGCACCACGCGCTCACACGCCGGCTTTTCTCCCGTGTATACCGCCGCCCGGCCGTGATGGTCGACGATCCAGGCCAGCTCGTAGGCCTCCTCGCGCGAGCAGCCAAGGGCCAGCATGAGCTGCCGGATTACCTCTTCGTAGGTATGACAGTCACAGTTATAGAGCACGGCCTGCCAGGGTACATCAAGGCCGCTGTCAAATTCAATTTCTAGCTCCTCAGTGGTAAACACCTCGGGCAGAGCGCCAGTAGCCATTGTATCCTCCTTGTTAGCTGCTGGTTTCTGCTGCCTTTTCCTGTTCGAGTTTAAGCTTAAGTTTCTTGACCAGAGCGTCATATGATTCCTGGCTGATCACTTTGTTAAACTGGACGCGATAGTTATTTACCAGGCTCACGCCTTCGATGACCACGTCGTACACTTCCCACTCCCCGCCGCGGCGCAGCAGGCGGTATTCCACTTCGGCGCTCAGGTCGCGCTGGGTAACAATTTCGGTGCGCACCGAGGCGTAGCCGTTGTCGATGGTCTCTTTGACGTAGCGGATCTCCGCCTCACCGCCGTAGCTTTCGATTTTGCCGATGTAGGAGCGCTCCAGGAGGTCGCTGAAGAGGGCAACGAATTCGCGCTGCTGCGCCGGCGTCAGCTTGCGCCAGTGGACCCCCAAGGCACGGCGGGCCATTTCTTCAAAACCAAAGCGCTGGAAGACCGCCTGCCGAATCTTGGCCCGCCGCTCCTGGGTGCGCTCCGGCGCCCGCAGCGCCTCGTCACGCAGCACGGCCAGGACATCCTGGATGGTTTGCCGGATGCGCTCCAGCGGTTCGCCTGCCGAGGCCACGGCGAGCATCGCCGCAACGGTCAAGGACACTCAGGAGGGTCCAGCTCAGGAGCCGTTTACGCCACCGCTGCATTGCTTCTCTCCTTGCCGCAGGCGGCCTTAGCGGAGCACGGCCTGCACCGTGGCCACGTCGTGCCCCGCGGCGTGCTCCAGTTTGGCCCAGCCCACGTTGTAATTGTACACGGCCTGGAAGTAAGCGGCGCGCAGTTTGGCATAGGCCACGGCAGCGTCGGCGACGTCTTTGCCTTCGCCGACGCCGAGGTCAAAGTTGGCCATTGCCGCCACCAGCCACTGCCGGGCGCTGCGGAAGCCTTTGCGCGTCGCCTCGATGTTGGCCCGGTGCTGGAGGAGCTCCAGGTAGGCCTGGCGCACCTGAAAAGGAATGCCGTCTTCGGCCAGGGCCTGCTTTTGCTGGATCTGCCCCAGCTTGGCCTCGGCTTCGTCGACTTTGGCCGCCGTAATGCCGAGGTCGAGCTTCCAGCGCAAGCCCAGTACGGGAGCGATGACGTCGTCGTTGAGGGGATCGAAAACAAAGGGGTTGGTGAAGGTGTCGCGGTTGGTGGCTTCGGCCAGGCTGCCAAAGACGCCGAGGAAGAGCGTCGGGTAGTAGTCGGCTTTGGCGGCCCGCACCAGCGCCGTGAAGGCTTTGATGCCCGCTTCGGCCTGGGCAAATTCCGGGCGCCGCTGCCGGGCGTCAGCGAGGTATTGCGCCAGCGGGGCCGGCTCCCGCGGCAGCGGCTCCAGCTTGGTCTCGGCCAGGGTCAGGGGCAGTTCGGGGTCAAGACCGAGCAGGGTACGCAGGCTGGTGAGTGCCAGCGCTTTGCCTTGGCGGATGTCGTTGAGCTGCTTTTCCAGCTCGCCGCGGAAAGTCTGCAGCTTGTAAAGATCGACGTTGTCCACGCCAGGCGCCCCGGCTTCCAGCTGGCGCTGCACTTTCTCCAGGGTCTTGGTGAGCTGCTCGTCAATTTCCAGCGCCAGGTCTTCCAGGGAAGTGGCCAGCAAGTAGCCGTAGTAGGCTTGATAGACGAGAAGGGCGACTTCGGTGGCCGTTTGCTGCACTTTGGCTTTGCTGGCGGCAATGCCGTGGCTGGCCGCTTCACGCAGGCTGCGCAGCTTGCCAAACATAAACAGGGGCTGGACGAGGCTAAAAGAGACCTGGCCAAAGACGCCGGTGATTTCCGGGTCGAGCTTGGAATCGGGCGAGCTGAGCTGGTTGCCGCGGGCGCGCGGCGAGGGACCGCCGACCACGGTAAGCTCAAGTTGGGCAAAGCGGGCGGCGTCGGCCCTGCGCTTTCTGACTCTGCCGCACCAGGACGGCAAACTGCTCCTCTTTGACTTGCGGGCTGTGCTGCACCGCCAGGGTAACCGCCTCCTCGAGGGTGAGGACCCGCGGGGGCTGCGCCGCCACCTGCCAGCCGGAGAACACACCAATCCACAGGCACAGACTCAGCACCAGCCAGCGCGTGCCGTTGTGCATGCTGCCTTCTCCCCTGCCCGTGGCACCCGCGCCACACCGGGCGCCGGAGGTTACAGTTTGCCCTGGATGAACTGGGCGATAATGTCTTCGAAGTCCAGCGGGGTCTCCACCTCCCGGATGCGCCCCCCCGGCGGGAGGGTACGCTCTGCGGCTCCAGGGGTGATACGCACGTACTTTTCCCCAATGAGACCCCGGGTTTTAATGGACACGATGGCGTCTTCCTGCACCGGCACCGCGGCGTCGAGGCGCAAGGTAACCACGGCCTCGTAGTTTTGCAGGCGAATGCGCTCGACGCGTCCCACCTGGACGCCGGCAATTTCCACCGGCGCCCCCGGTTTGAGTCCGGCTACCGTGGGAAAAACAGCGGTGAGAGTATAGCTGCTGCCCCCACCGATCTGGACGCCGCCCAGCTTGATCGAGAGATAGCCAAGCGCCAGGAGTCCTAAGGCCACGAAGAGACCAACCGTCACCTCCAAGTTGAAACGCTGCATGGCGCCTCCCGTTCAGACGGGCTCAAGGGGGCCTTCGAGGCTGCCGGTAATAAACTGCTGCACCACCGGGTTGGGCGAGCGCTGGAAGCCTTCCGGCGTGTCGATGGCGATGATCGTTCCTTCGTGGAGCATGGCCACCCGCGAGGCAATCTCGAAGATCTGCGGGATCTCGTGGCTGACGATCACCGCCGTGTAGCCAAACTGCACGTGCGTGTCGAAGATAAGTTGATGCATCGCCCGCACCAGGATGGGGTCGAGGCCGGTGGTGGGCTCATCGAAGAGAACGATCTCGGGCTGGCGCACCAGAGCGCGGGCCAGCGCCACCCGCTTGCGCATGCCACCGCTGAGCTGCGCCGGATACTTGTGCTCTACCCCTTCGAGCCCCACGCCTTTGAGGCAGTGGTGCACCGCTTCACGGATCTGCGCTGCCGTCATGCGGGTTTTTTCCCGCAGCGGAAAGGCCACGTTCTCTTCCACGGTGAGGGAGTCAAAGAGCGCCCCGCCCTGAAAGAGCATGCCGAAGCGCTCGCGCAACCGCTCCAGGTGCCGCCCGCGGGCGCGGTGAATGTCTTCGCCAGCCACCAGAACGCGGCCGCTGTCGGGGGCAAGCAACCCGATGAGGTGCTTGAGCAGCACGCTTTTCCCCGTGCCGCTGCGGCCGACGATGGCGAGGATTTCACCTCGCCGTACCTCCAGGCTCAGGCCGTCCAGCACCACCTGCGGGCCGAAGCACTTACGCAACTGCTGCGCTTGAATAATCGGAAGTTCTGCGCTCACAGCAGCACCGAGTTCAGAAAGTAGTCGAGCACCAACACACTGACCGACGAAAACACCACTGCATCGGTGGTAGCGCGGCTTACTCCGGCCGCCCCAAAACCGGCGTGGTAGCCTTTGAAGCAGCAAATCAGGCTCATGATGAGGCCAAAGCTCAGCGACTTGTAAAGCCCGGTCTTGATGTCGGCAAAGGTCACCGCTTCGGTCATGCTGCTGAAGTACGTGCCGCTGCTGAGCCCCAGCAGCTCGACGCCGACGAGAAAGCCGCCGTAAATGCCGACGACGTCAAAGAGGGCGGCCAGCAGCGGCATCACCAGCACCCCGGCTAGCAAGTTGGGCACCACCAGGTAGCGAATCGGGTTAAGGGCCATGACTTCGAGGGCATCGATCTGCTCGGTGATGCGCATGATGCCGATTTCGGAGGTGAGCGCCGAGCCGGCTCTGCCCGTCACCATGAGGGCCGACAAGACGGGCCCCAGCTCGGTAATCAAGCTTAGCGCCACCGCCGACCCTAGAAACGCTTCGGAACCGTAGCGTGATAGCGTGTAGTAGCCTTGCAGGCCGAGCACCATACCCGTGAAGAGCCCGGTCAGGGCGATCACCAGCAGCGAGCGCGCCCCGATGAAGTGGATCTGCCGCACCACCCGCCCGACTTTAAGGGGTGGGGTGAACACATACACCACCGCTTGCAGCAAGAAAAGGCCCAGACGGCCCAGATAGGCCAGCAGCCCTAACGTCGCTTCGCCAAGCCTTGCCAGCAGGGTGAGCATACGGTGTGATATCGGCTCCTGGCAGGAAAACCCGGTCGCGTTCTCGCCGCGATGCTGTTTTTCTATTGTCGCCGAAAGCTGCCTGGCCTGCAAGGGTTCTCCACTTGGTGCACTGGCCCCCGCGATGAATTACAATACGCCGCAGGCTGCCGGCGCAGGGCGCGCGGCATGGCCAACCCAAGGGCCTCAAGGAGACAGTAGACGCGTATGGAACAGTGGCTTGAACACCTGATGCGCCTTCTCCCCCTGTGGGGGCTTTTCCCGCTGATTGCCGCGATGTTTTACACCCTCGGCAAGGGTGCGGACATCTTGGTCGAGGAGACCGTAGCGCTGTCGGTGCGCTGGGGGATACCCAAAGTGGTTATTGGGGCCACCATCGTCAGTTTGGGCACCACGACGCCGGAAGCAGCGGTTTCTGTCCTGGCCGCCCTCAAGGGCAGCCCAGACCTCGCCCTGGGCAACGCCGTCGGCTCG
Source organism: Candidatus Tectimicrobiota bacterium (assembly GCA_026005175.1). Taxonomy (GTDB): domain Bacteria; phylum Tectomicrobia; class Entotheonellia; order Entotheonellales; family Entotheonellaceae; genus BPKO01. The sequence continues at coordinate 635,025 of BPKO01000001.1, read as the reverse complement.
GTGATCTGCGACACCGGCCTCATTCTCGGCCTGGCCACGCTTATTGCTCCGCCGCCGCTAGAGCGCAGCGTGGTCAACCGCCAGGGCTGGATCCAGCTGGGGGGCCGGCTTCTTGCTGGTGCTGGCCAGCCTCCCCTACGGCGCCCTTAACACCGCCTGGACGGAGGGCGGCCGGCTGCCGCAGAGCATGGGCGTCGTCTTCCTCATCCTGCTCGCTCTTTACCTGTGGAAGACCATTGCCTGGTCACGCCAGGAAATCAGCGGCAGCGACGCAGAAGCCCTGGAGCAGCCCGGGGCTTCTCCCGCGCTGATCCTCCTCAAGCTGTGCGGAGGGCTTGCTTTGGTGGTGGGCTCGTCGTGGGTCCTGATCCCGGCGGTGCGCGAAACGGCGACCCGCCTGGGCGTGCCCCCAGGGATCATTGCCGCGACGCTGGTGGCTTTTGGGACTTCGCTGCCCGAGCTGGTGACCGCCGTGACCGCCTCGCTGAAGCGGCACGGCGACTTGGCAGTGGGCAACGTCATCGGCGCCGACATCCTCAACGTCCTTTTCGTTTCCGGCGCCGCGGCTGCCGTCACCGAGGGGGGACTGCTCGTTTCTGGCCACTTCTTCCGCGTCCTCTTTCCGGCTATGCTTTTTGTCCTGGTGGTGTTCCGCCTCGGCATTCTGGTCTCGGGCACCTCGCTGAAGCGTCCGTTTGGCGTGGTGCTGCTGGCCACCTACGTGCTGGTCACCGTTCTCAGCTACGCCTATCGGGTGGGGCCTTGATTTAGGGTCGCCGCAGCGGCGGGGCTGGTCAAAAACGCCTGCACGTGGGCAGCGGCGCGCTGCGCCGCTCCGGGTTCCCCCAGGGCAGGACGCACCGCGGCCAGGGCGGCGCGCAGGCGCGCCGCTTCTGCGGGCTGGGTGAGGAAGCGTAAGGCCAAGGCTGCCAGGGTGCGTGGCTTGACGCGGCGCTGCAGCAGCTCGGGGACCACTGGCTGGCCAAGAATGAGGTTGACGAGGCTGATATAGGGAACGCGAACCAGCAGGCGGGCAAGCAGGGCCGTCAGCGGGTGCAGGCGATAGACGACCACCATGGGCACTTGCAGCAAGGCAGCTTCCAGGGTGGCGGTGCCCGAGGCCACCATGGCGTAGTGGGCAGCCCGCAGGGCCAGCAAGCTCTGGCCTTCGACCACCTTGACCGCCGCGGGGAGGGAAGCCAGCAAAGAAGAAAGGGCCTGCCGGTTAAGGGTAGGGGCCAGGGGCAGAACCCCTTGCACTTCTGGAAGGTGCGCCGCGAGGTGGCAGAAGGCAGCGCGCAAGGGGGGAAGTAAACGCCGCACCTCGTGGTCGCGGCTGCCCGGCAGCAAGGCCACCGTGGGGCGAGCCGGCCCGAGGCCCAGCTGAACCCTGGCCGCTTCCGGAGGAGGCAGAGACGCGATGCGGTCGAGCAGGGGATGGCCGACGCAGACAGCGTGGACGCCGGCAGCCCTATAAAACGGGACCTCGAACGGGAAAAGGGTGAGCATGAGGTCGACGCAGCGCGCCAGGGTGTGCACGCGGCGGCGCCGCCAGGCCCAGACCTGCGGGCTGACGTAGTAAACGACACGCACGCCGGCCCGCCTGAGCCGGCACGCCAGGGGAAGGTTAAAGCCTGGGGCATCGATGAGCACCGCCACCGGGGTGCGGCGCCGCTGGGCTTCGCGCACCAGGCCGCGCGCCATGCGCAGGCCGGGGAGAAGCTTGCGTCCGGCTTCCACAAGCCCGACGACGTTGAGCGCGGCGGTGTCAAACAGGGTCTCCACGCCGGCGGCGCGCATCGCTGCTCCCCCTATGCCGTAGAGGTGCACGTGGGGCAAGCGCGCCTGTAGTGCGCGGCTGAGTTCTGCCCCGTGCTGGTCGCCAGAGGCATCCCCGGCGACCACTAGCAGGCTGGAGGCGGCCGCCATCACGCCTCCTCGCCGCGCGGCATCGGGGCCGCAGCCACCCCCACCAGGGCGATGCGCTGGGCCCCTGGCGGTGGCAAGCAATTCCTCACGATGGAGCATGAAGACCTTCCCGGCCTCCACGGCAAGCACGCTGCCGTGCCCAGCAGCCAAGGTACGCAGGGTGTCAGGTCCCACGGCGGGCACGTCAAAGCGCATGTCCTGGTGCTGGCGGGCCACCTTGACCACCACCGTTCCGCGGCGGCCGTAGCGGCAGCCCCGCGCAATGGCGGCGTCCGTTCCTTCCACGGCTTCCACCGCCAGCACCGTACCCCGGTAGACGACCACCGTCTGGCCAATGTCGAGGCTGGCCAGCCGCTTGGCCTGGGCAAAGCCGTAGCGGATGTCTTCCCATTCCCGGCGCGTGGGATGCCGGGGCGTCAGCACCCCCTCGGGAGCCAGGAGATGGCCAAGGAGGCGCGTCTGCTCGACGACTTCCAGGCCCTCGCGGGCAAATTCGGCGCTCAGGGCCTGCCATAGGGTCATGTCGCGGTAGGCGCGGGCACGGCGCAGCACGCGTAGCGCCCGCAGGTCCAGGCGCGGTGCCTGCCACAGCGGGGCTTTGGGCACCGTCCCTGCCATCACCACCTGCTGCACGCCGCAGCGGCGCAGCGCTTGCAGGATCTTCCCCAGCTCTCCTGGATGGTACTGCAGCACGGGCGCGCAGTAAGGCGCAAGGGCTTCGGCAATGGGCGGCGAGAGCGCCACCGCGGGCAAACGCTGCCCCTGGCGCCAGGCGTGCTGGGCCGCCAGGCGAGGCAGCTCTCCGGCGCCGGCAATCAAGCCCAGCTGCGCCACAGGGCACCTCGCCTCAAACCAAGCCGTCTTTGTCGAGGATGTCCAAGACCTGCAAGGCGACCTGCAAGGAGCGCAGCTCCTCCTCCACCGCCACGGCACGCGGGGCGCCGTTTTGGGCGCAGTCGAGGAGGTGGCGAATCTCAAGCTTGAGGGGGTTGTCCTTGTGGACAAAGATGCGTTCGATGAACGACTCCTGCTTGTAGCGCAGGGCGCCGCGCGTCACCAGGTGTTCCGAAGCGGCTTGGCGGTGGATCTGAATGTCCTGATTGGTGTAATCGAGCACGATATAAGCGTCGCGCTGGGTAATGGCCATGGTGCGAACTTTGATTTCGGTCACCCGGGAAGCCACGATGTTGGCGATGCAGCCGTTTTGGAAGCAAAGCTGGACGCTGGCCAAGTCCTCGTGAGGCGAGACGATCGATTTGCCCAGCGCCTGAATCTGGCGCAGGGGAGAGTTGACCAGGCTGAGGATGATGTCGATGTCGTGAATCATGAGGTCGAGGACGACCCCGTCTTCTTTGATGCGGGGCACGAAAGGCCCCAGGCGCCGGCACTCGATGAGCCAGGGGTCGTGGACGATTTTTTTGAGCTCCTGCACCGCGCCGTTGAAGCGTTCCACATGGCCGATGTGGAGGACGACACCGTTGGCTTCGGCCAGGCGGAAGAGCTCGCGGGCTTCTTCGAGCGTCGGCGCAATGGGTTTTTCAAGCAGGACGTGGACGCCGGCTTTGAGAAAGTCGCGTGCCACCGGGTAGTGAAGCGACGTCGGCACGGCAATGCTCACCACGTCGACTCGGCCCAGAAGCTCGCGGTAGTCGGTATACGGAGTGGTGTTGTACTTTTCGGCCAGGGCGACGACGCGGGCGCGGTCGATATCGGCAATGCCCACCAGCTCGACGTCAAAGAGCTCGCTGTAAATCCCAACGTGGTACTGCCCCATTTGCCCGACGCCTACGACACCGGCCCGCACTTTGTGCATCGTCGGTTCCTGTCTGCTGGACGGTTAGAAGGATTATGGCATCAGTGCTGCAGCACCAGGAAATTACGAACAGATGCCTCGTTTTGAACGCTCGATAAAGTCGACCAGGTGTGCCACCGGTGCACTCAGGTGTGGCTGGCGCTTGATTGTAGCAAGGGCCTGGCTGACGTTCAAGCCAGAGCGGTAAAGAAGCCGGTAGGCCGCCTTGAGTTCACGCCGCAAGTTGGCGTCAAAGCCGGCGCGGCGCAGGCCCACGACGTTGAGCCCGTAAACGGCGGCCGGGTTGCCGGCGACGAGCATGTAGGGGGGGACGTCCTGGCTGATGCGCGAGCTGCCGCCCACCATGCTGTAGGTGCCGAGGCGCACGAACTGGTGCACGCCGGTGACGCCGCCTACCATGACGCCATCTTCGACCTCGACGTGGCCGGCCAGGGCGGCAAGGCTCGCCAGCACCACGTGGTTGCCGATGACGCAGTCGTGGGCCACGTGGGCCTGCGACATGATGAAGTTGTGCGAGCCAATGACCGTGCTGCCCTCTGGGAAAGCGCTGCGCTGGATGACGGCCAGCTCGCGGATGTCGTTGTCGTCGCCGATGCGCAAATAGCTCGGCGCGCCGTCGTACTGCACGTGCTGGGGCGCGCCGCCCAGGACTGCCCCGGCGCCGATGCGGCAGCGGGCGCCGATGCTCGTCCAGCGCTCAATCACCACGTGCGGGCCAATCACCGTTCCCTCGCCGATGGTGACTTCCTCTCCGATGATGGCAAACGGTCCGATCGTCACGTTATCGGCAATTTTGGCCGTAGGGTGGATGATGGCGCGGGGATCGATGTGTTGCGTCATGGCAAGAGGGCTCCTTCTCCCGGCATGTCGGCGAGAAAGGCCTGCAGCTCGGCCTCGGCGGCCAGGGCGTCTTCGACAAAAGCGCGGCCTCGCAAGCGCCACAGGGCGCCGCGGCGTCGCTGGACTTCTACGTGCAGGCGCAGCTGATCGCCGGGCACCACCTGCCGCCGGAACTTGCAGCGGTCGATGCCGGTAAACAGCGGCAGCTTGCCGCGCGTGGTGTCCTCGTTGGCCGAATAGTACACCAGGATGCCGCCCACCTGGGCCATGGCCTCGATGACCAGCACGCCGGGCATCACGCGGTAGGCAGGGAAGTGTCCCTGGAAGAAGGGCTCATTGAGGGTGACGTTTTTGAGGCCAATGGCGTACTTGTGGCGCACCACTTCCAGAATGCGGTCGACGAGCAGGAAAGGATAGCGGTGCGGCAGGAGAGCCACGATGGCTTCGGGTCCCAGGGCAGTCATGACCGTCTCTCCCGGGCCTCGAGCTGCGCAACGCGCTGCTGCAGCTGCCTGACTTGCTGGAACAGCTCGCCCAGCCGCGAGGTGTAGACGTGCAGCCGCTTGCAGGCGGTCAGCGGCATGGCCGGGGTGCCCCACACCGCCGCGCCCGGGGGCACGTCCTGAGCCACGCCAGCCTGCGCGCCGATGGCGCTGTGGTCGCCAATGGTGACGTGGTCGGCTACCCCTACCTGTCCGGCCATGCGCACGTGCGCCCCCACCCGCACGCTGCCGGCCAGGCCCACCTGACCGGCCAGCACGGTGTGCGCGCCGATGGTGACGTTGTGGCCGATTTGCACCAGGTTGTCGATTTTCGTCCCTGCCGCAATGGTGGTGTCACCCACGGTGGCACGGTCGATGCACGTGTTGGCGCCAATTTCCACCCCGTCGCCGATGACCACGCGTCCCACTTGCGGGATCTTGCGGTACGAGCCGTCGGCTTGCCGCTGAAAGCCAAAGCCGTCGGCGCCGATCACCGCGCCGCTGTGGACAATGACCCCGCGGCCGAGGTGAACGCGCGCGTACAGGCTGACGTTGGCATAGAGGACGCACTCATCGCCGATGACGCACTCCGCGCCGATGTACGTGCCGGGATAGACCACCACCCGGTCGCCCAGGCGAGCGCCAGCCTCGATCACCACGTAGGGAGCGATGCTGACATCGGCGCCCACCGTGACGCTGGGGTGGAGCACGGCGCGGGGGTCGATGCCCCAGCGGGGATGGCGCAGCGGAAAGAAGTGCTCGAGCAGGACGATGAGGGCATGCAGGGGGTCGGCAACGCGCAGGGCAGGGCGGTCGACGGGCAAGTGGCGGTCGACGAGCACCGCACTGGCCCGGCAAGCGGCCAGGCGTGCCGCGTAGCGCCGCTGGGTAATAAACGTCAAGTCGCCCGGCCCGGCCTGCTCCAGGGGGGCAATGCCGGTGATGCGCGTCTGTGCTTCTCCCTCCACCTCGGCGGCGAGCAAGCGGGCCAGGTCGGCAAGCGTGGCCTGCATGGCGTGCCCTTTCGCTAGGCTAACGTTTGGCCGAGGCACGGTCGTAGAGCTGGATCACTTTCTGCGTCAGGTCCACCGCCTTGCCGTAATAGAGCACCACGGCGGTGGTCTCGTTGCCCTCGAGGATGAGGCTGTAGCCTTCGCGCTTGCCCAGGTCCTGCACCACTTGGCGGATTTCGGCAATCAGGCGCTGGGTCTCCCGCGCCTCTTTCTCGCGGAATTCTTGGAGGGCGTCTTCGATGAAGCGGTTGGTGTCGGCGATGAAGCGCTTGAGTTCCCGCACCTGTCTGCGAAACTCCTCTTCTTTGGCCAGGCGAGCCTGCTCGCTCAGCACCAGCCCCTGGCTGCGGATCTCCGAACGCAACTTTTCCAGCTCTTTTTCGCGTTGCTCTTTGAATTCGCGCTTGGTCTGGATTTCCTCTTGTAGCTTGCGGCCCAGCTCGCGCAGCTGCTCTTTGGCTGCCTTGCCGCGGATCGAGTTATCCAAGACCGCCTGCAAGTCCACCACCCCGATTTTGAGCTGCGCTTCGGCAGTTCCCCAAAAGCCCAAGATCAGGAGACACCCGAGAAGCCCTCCCCACCGCCATCGCTGCTGCATAGACTGACTCCTCCCTTGAGGCTAAAACGAGCCCAGTAAAAAGCCCAGCTCGCCGATGCTCTCGCCAGGGCGCCGGTCGAGCTTGAAGCCCCAGTCGAGCCGGATCGGCCCCACCGGGGTGAGCAAGCGTATACCAAAGCCGGCACTGCGCCGCAACTCGCCAAGGTCAAAGCGGGACAACGAGGGATAGACGTTGCCGGCGTCAACAAACGCCACCAGCCGCAGCAGGCGCCCGAAGCTGCGGCCGACTTCGAGGTTGAACTGTACGAAGGCGGTACCCCCCAGGGGATTGCCTTCGGCGTCTTGCGGTCCGATCTCACGGAAGTCAAAGCCGCGGATGGTGGTCACGCCGCCAAGAAAGAAGCGCTCCGAAGCCGGCATGACGTCGCCGCCGTAGCCGTCGCCAAGGCCAAAGCGGCCGCGCACGAAGCCCGTGAGGCCCGCCGGCAGCGGGAAGTACCAGGTGGAGTCTCCAAGGACTTTGAAAAAGCGCGCGCCGCTGAGGCCGGCCAGCTCAACTTCGAAAGAATGAAGCGCTCCACCGCTCGGGTCGAAGACGTTGTCCCGCGAGTCGTAGACCAGGCGCGGCGTGATGCTGCTGACGATCGACGTTCCTTCCTGCTCCTGCAGGAACTGCGAGGCGCTGGGGTCGAGATCGCTGATTTCTAGGATCTCGAAGTTATATGTCGTGGTGAGGCGGGTGAACTCGCCAAAGTGGCGCCCCAAGCTGAGGTTAAAGCCGGTGCGCCGCACGTCAAAAGTGAAAAAGTCTAGAGAGCGACGAAAGACGCTAAAGCCGGCAATAATGGGACGGCCAAAGAGCCAGGGCTCGCGGAAGTCGAGCAGAAAGTCCTGGGAGAGGCCGCCGATGCGGGCACTGGCGGTGATCGACTGCCCGCGGCCAAAGAGGTTGCGCTGGGTCACCGCGGCGGTAAAGACCACCGCCTCAATCGAGCTGAAGCCCAGCCCGGCGGTGAACTGCCCCGTGGACTGCTCGCGCACCTCGACCTCGACGTCGAGCAGCGCTTCGTCGGCGCGGCGCTTGGTGTCGATTTTGACTTCTTCGAAGTACTGCAAGTTGAGCAGACGCTGCCGCGACCGCCGCAGCTTGCTACCGCTGTAGAGTTCGCCTTCGTGAAAGCGCAGCTCGCGCCGGATCACCCAGTCGCGGGTGCGCTCGTTGCCGACGATGTCGATGCGGCCGATGTAGACGCGGGGACCAGGACGGGTGGTAAAGCGCAGGTGAATGAGGCGCGCCTCGCGGTCCACGGTAACCGTCGGGGTCACGTCGGCAAAGGCGTAGCCTTTGTCGGTGTACGCTTCGGTCAGAGCGAGGATGGTGCGGCGCACCGCCTCGCGGCTGTAGATTTCGCCCGTGGCAAGGCGCAGCTGCTGCCGCAGCGCTTCGGCACTGAAGACCTCGTCGCCTTGCACGTCGAGGCGGCCGAGCTTGTACTGCTCGCCCTCGCTGGCAATAGGGACGGTGATGGTGACGGCGCCGGCTTCGCGGTTGATTTCTACCAGCGGCTCGCCCAGCTGCACGTCGACAAAGCCGTGGTTCTGATAGAAATTCTCCACCAGCTGCAAGTCGACGCGCAGCAGCTCCGGACGATACAGAGAAGAGGTGCTGCTGAGTACGGGCAGCACGAATTCCTTGAGCTGCAACTGCCGGCGCAGCTCGGCGCTGGTAAAGTGGGCGTTGCCCGTGAAGCGGATACTTGCGATGCGGACTTTTTTCCCCTCGGTGATGCGCAGGTGCACGTCGACCTGGTTGTCTGCCACTGCGGTCACTTCAGGGCTGACGTGGGCGAAGTAGTATCCCTGCTCGCGGTAGTAGCTGCGCAGGCTGCTGACCGTTTCGCGCAGGCGATGGCGGTCAAAGGTATCGCGGGGGCGCAGCCGCAGGCGCTGGCGGATCTCGTCGTCATTCACGAAGCGATTGCCGCTAAACGTGACATTTCTGACTGTTGGTTTTTCGGAGACGATAAAAACTAGTCGTACTCCATCAGCTATCGGTTCTGCAGTGACCATGATGTTGTCGAAGACGCCCAGCGCGTAAAGCCGCCGGATGTCCTCGCGCAGCACTTGCGGAGAGAAAGGCTTGCCCACCTCGGTTTTGAGGTAGAAGCGAATCGTCGCCTCCTGCGTACGGCGGTGGCCGCGGATCTCAATGTCCCGCACGATAGTCCCAGGCGGCACGGCGGCCGCGGCGTAGCCGCGGAGGCAAAGTAGACCCAGAGAGAGCACGAGGAGCAGGCGTAGCAGCCCGTTGTGTGCGACGCGCGCGGCATCCCTGGCTGCGTAACCGTGCGCGCTCACCTCCCCTGCTCCCTGTCCGGCGCCAGACACAGCAAAGCCCGATGGAAGGCTCCATCGGGCTGCTGAAGCGAAGAATGGAACGCGTGGGCGTTAACCGTCGGAGAGCGTCTCCACCGTGTCGGCCTGCTTGGCGACGAACACCAGCTCTTCGCCGGCCAGCCGGATCTGCACCACGCCGCCACCGGCAAATTCGCCGCGCAGCACCTCTTCCGAGAGCGGATCCTCGATGTAACGCCGGATGGCCCGCCGCAAAGGCCGCGCCCCGTAGGCCGGGTCATAGCCCTTCTGGGCCAGCCAGGTCTTGGCCGCCTCGTCGATCTCGAGGGTGATGCCCTGCTCCGCCATCTGCTTGTTGAGGCGAGCCAGCATGATGTCGACGATCTGCTTGATATGCTCCAGGTTGAGCGGATGGAACATCACCACTTCGTCGATGCGGTTGAGGAACTCGGGATTGAAGGTGCGCTTGAGCTCGTTCATGACGTTGGCTTTCATCTTTTCGAAGGTGGTCGTTTCGTCCTCCTTCTGGAAGCCAATCGCCATGTTCTTCTCGATGGTCCGGGCACTGAGGTTCGACGTCATGATGATCACGGTGTTCTTGAAGTCCACCTTGCGCCCAAAGCTGTCGGTGAGGTGCCCGTCGTCCATCACTTGAAGCAGGATGTTGAAGACGTCGGGGTGCGCTTTCTCAATTTCGTCCAGCAGCACCACCGAGTAGGGCTTGCGCCGCACCTGCTCGGTGAGCTGGCCACCCTCGTCGTAGCCGATGTAGCCCGGCGGGGCGCCGGTGAGGCGCGACACGTTGAAGCGCTCCATGTACTCCGACATGTCGACGCGGATGAGGGCGCTTTCGTCACCGAAGAGGAACTCGGCCAAGGCGCGCGCCAGCTCGGTTTTGCCCACTCCGGTGGGGCCCAGGAAAATAAACGTGCCCACCGGACGCCGCGGATCCTTGAGGCCGGCACGCGAGCGCCGGATGGCCCGCGTCACCACGGCAATGGCCTCGTCCTGGCCGATGACGCGCTTGTGCAGCTCCGCTTCCATGTTCAGCAGCCGGCGCGACTCCGCCTCCTCGATCTTCGAGATGGGGATGCCGGTCATGCGCGACACCACGTAAGCGATGTCCTCTTCGGTTACCACCAAGTCGGCCTCGCCTTGGGTCTCCTCCCACTCGCGCTTGAGCAGCTCGATCTGGTGGCGGAGCTCCTCTTCCTGATCGCGCAGTTCCACCGCCTTTTCGAACTCCTGGTTTTCGATTTTCTCTTTCTTGAGCCGCACCAGCTCGTTGACTTTGCGCTGCAAGTCGCGCACCGTCGGCGGCGGCGTGATGCGCCGCAGGCGCACCCGGGCTGCTGCTTCGTCCATCACGTCAATGGCCTTGTCGGGCAAGAAGCGGTCGGTGACATAGCGCGCCGAGAGCTTCACTGCCTGCTCGATAGAGGCATCGGGGATGCGCAGGCCGTGGTGCGCTTCGTAGCGGTCGCGCAGCCCTTTGAGAATCTCGATGCTCTCTTCGATGCTGGGCGGATCGACGATGATGGGCTGGAAGCGCCGCTCCAGCGCGCCGTTTTTCTCGATGTACTTGCGGTACTCGTCGAGCGTCGTGGCGCCGATGCACTGGATCTCGCCGCGCGACAGCGCCGGCTTCAGCATGTTGGAAGCGTCCACCGAGCCCTCGGCCGCCCCAGCCCCCACCAGGGTGTGCAGCTCGTCGATGAAAATCACCACGTTTTCGGCCTGCACGATTTCCTTCATGATGGCTTTCATGCGGGCCTCGAACTGGCCGCGGTACTTGGTGCCGGCCACCAGGGCGCCCAAGTCGAGGGCCACGATGCGCTTGTCAAAGAGGAGCTGCGGCACCTCACGGTTGACGATGCGCTGCGCCAGCCCCTCGACAATGGCCGTTTTCCCCACCCCGGGCTCGCCAATCAGCACCGGGTTGTTCTTGGTGCGGCGGCACAGAATCTGGATGACACGCTCGATCTCGGTCTCGCGCCCGATCACCGGATCCAGCTTGCCGCTCTGCGCCAGCTCCGTCAGGTCGCGCCCGAACTCGTCCAGCGCCGGCGTCTTGGTCTTCTCTTTTGTCTTGGTGGCTGGCTCTTGCAGCAAGTTGAGGATCTTCTCGCGCGTTTCCACCAGGCGGATGCCCAGGCTGTTGAGCACCTTGGCGGCAATGCCCTCCTTTTCTTTCAGCAGGCCCAGCAGCAGGTGCTCGGTACCGATGTAGTTGTGGCCCATGAGGCGGGCTTCTTCCACGGCGTATTCCAAGACCTTCTTGGCCTTGGGGGTAAAGGGAATCTCGCCCACCACCAGCGAGTTGACGTTACGCGGCAAGTGGCGCTCCACCTCGAGCCGGATCTGGTCGATGCTCAGGCCTGACTTCTGCAAAACGGTGATGGCAATGCCGCCGCCGTCCTTGAGCATACCGAGCAGAATGTGTTCGGTGCCGAGATATTCGTGATGATGCCGTTCCGCCTCTTCTCTGGCGAGAATGATGACGCGCCTGGCCCGTTCCGTGAAACGCTTGAACATAGAACACTTCCTCCTTATGCTGCGCTGACCTGCCCGTCCACAAGGACGATGGCGCGGTCCATGTGCGCAGCAAATTCTTGATCGTGCGTGGCAATCACAAACGTCTGCCCAAGCTCTTCGTTCAGTCGGCGCAGCAGCTTCTGCATCGCCTGCCCGGTCGCCCGGTCGAGGTTGCCCGTGGGCTCGTCGGCAATCACCACATCGGGCCGGTTGATGAGCGCCCGGGCCACGGCGACCCGCTGTTGCTCGCCCCCAGAGAGCTCCCCGGGCCGATGGTGGAGTCGGTCTCCCAAGCCGACGTTGGTGAGCAGCTGCCGGGCGGCATGCAGGGCTTCGTGTCGGGGTCGACGCTGAATGAGCGCAGGCATCATCGTGTTTTCCAGCGCGGAAAACTCCGGCAACAGGTGGTGGAACTGGAAGACGAAGCCAATACGCCGGTTGCGGAAATCTGCCAGCTCTTCGTCGCTGAGCTGGAAGAGGTCCACGCCCCCGAAGCGGATGGTGCCGCGGCTGGGCCGATCCAGCCCGCCGAGCAGATGCAGCAACGTGCTTTTCCCTGCGCCAGACGGGCCCAGAATGGCCACCATCTCGCCGGCTGCCACCTGAAGCGACACGCCCCGCAAGACGTCAACGCGCGTCTTGTGGAGGACAAAGTGCTTGTGCACGTCTTCCGCCTCGATCAGCATGCCTCCCTGCCGCCTCCGTGCCGCCTCCTCTGAGTGCCACGTGTCTCCTTAATCATAGCATGAACTATTCATAGCGCAAGGCGACCACCGGGTCAAGACGCGAGGCATTCCAGGCCGGATAGAGCGTGGCCAGAAAACTCACCCCCAAGGCCGTCAGGGCAATAAGCCCCACGTCGAGGGCTTCGATGCGCGCCGGCAGCTGATCGAGGAAGTAGACGTCGGGCGGGAAAAACTGGATGCCCAGCAGCCGCTCGACCGCCCCGGCAATCGTCTGAAGGTTCCAGGTAAAGACGAGGCCGGCTATGCCCCCCAGCACCGTACCTGCGGTGCCAATGATTAGGCCTTCAAGGACAAAAATGCGGCGAATGCTGGCGTTGCGCGCTCCCATTGCTTTGAGGATGGCAATGTCGGCGCCGCGTTCCATCACCATCATCATGAGGGTGCTGACGATGTTGAACGCGGCAACCAGGATGATGAGCACCAAAATAATAAACATGATGACTTTTTCTTGCCGCAGCGCCGCAAAGAGCGTGCGGTTCATTTGCATCCAGTCGCGGGTCCAGAACTGAGGGCCGAGCGCAGCGCGGATGGCCGGGGCAACGTCGCGCACCCGGTAAATGTCGTCGACCCTTACCTCGATGCCGTGCACGGTGTCGCCCATGTCGAACAGCGCCTGGGCTTCCGAGAGGGCAATGAGGGCCAGCTTGGCATCGTACTCGTACATGCCGGTAGCAAAGGTGCCGGTGACGGTGAACTTGCGCATGTTGGGCAGCAGCCCGGCGGGGGTGAGCAAGCCAAGGGGCGCGTTGACGATCAACTCTTGGCCCGGAAACACCAGCAAGGTGCGGGCCAGCTCCTGCCCAAGGACGATGCCGCGCACCGGCGGCGCGGTGTCCGACGGCGCCGGCGGCTGCAGCAAGCGCGTCAGGTCCTCGCCGTGGACGTAGCGGCGCCACTCTGCCAGGCGCTCGGCCTCGTGCGGATCAACGCCGCGCACCAAGGCCCCGGCCACGCGGCCCTCGGCCATGAGCATCACCTCGTGGGTGGTGAAGGGAGTGGCGGAGACCACATGGGGCAGGGCGCGCACCTGGCGGACGACCTCGCGGTAGTTGGCGATGCCCGTCGTCGTTTGCGGCAGAATCCACAAATGTGCGTTGATGCCTAGGATCTTTTCCTTAAGGCTGGCCTCAAACCCGCTCATCACCGCCAGCACCACGATGAGCACCATCACCCCCACGGCAACGCCGCCGGTGGAGATGAGGGTAATGAGCGAAACAAAGGTCTGGCGGCGTTTGGAAAGGAGGTAGCGCAGGCTGACGGTGAGCTCGTACCTCACGACCGGCTCGTCTCCCGCGCCTCGCGCTGTGCCAGCAAGTAGGCGTGAATGAAGGGATCGAGGCCGCCGTCGAAGACGGCTTCGACGTTGCCCACTTCGACGCCGGTGCGGTGATCTTTGACCAGCTGGTAGGGGGCCAGCACGTAGGAGCGGATCTGGTTGCCCCAAGCAATTTCTTTCTTTTCGCCTTGCAGAGCGGCCAGCTTCTCGCGCTGGCGCTGCTGCTGCAGAGCGTAGAGCCGCGAGCGCAGGATGCTCATGGCAATGGCGCGGTTTTTGTGCTGCGAGCGCTCGTTTTGGCACTGCACGACGATTTTGGTGTGCTCATCGACTTCGTAGGTGAGGCGCACCGCCGAGTCGGTGACGTTGACGTGCTGGCCGCCAGCGCCGCTAGAGCGATAGGTATCAACGCGCAGGCGCGACTCGTCGATTTCCACTTCCACGGTGTCGTCGAGCTCCGGGGTCACCAGCACCGCGGCAAAAGAAGTGTGGCGCCGCCGGGCCGCGTCAAAAGGCGAGATGCGCACCAGGCGGTGCACTCCGGTTTCGCCTTTGAGGTAGCCGTAGGCATAGGGGCCTGCGATGCGCAGGGTGGCGCTTTTGATCCCTGCTTCCTCGGCCGGCTGCACGTCCAGCACCTCGGCGCGATAGCCGTGCGTTTCTGCCCAGCGCAAGTACATGCGCATGAGCATCTGGGCCCAGTCCTGCGACTCGGTGCCGCCGGCCCCGGGATGGATGCTGAGGAGGGCATTGTTGGCGTCGAGCTCCCCGTGCATCAAGGTTTCGAGCTCAAAGCGCTCGAGCTCGGCTTCCAGCCGCTGCAGGTCGCCGGCAACTTCGCGCAATACCTCGGGATCCTGCTCTTCTTCGGCTAACGCGAGCCACAGGGTGGCCTCTTGCAGCCGCTGGGCCAGCGCCTGCCAGCGCTCTACAGGAGCCTGGAGCTGCGCCCGCCGCTTCATTACTTCCTGGGCCTTGTCGACGTCTGTCCAGAAGTCGCTTTTGGCCATCTGGGCTTCGAGAGCTGCCAGCGCTTCTTGCTTGCGGGCGAGCTCAAAGATGCCCTCGCAACGCGTCAAGTCGCTCCTGGAGGCGGGCGGCGTGCAGTTTCAGTTCTTCAAGGGTCATCGCGTGCTTCCTCGTTCAGGGATGGGTTCGTATTCCAAAAGCGCTTCGGCAAAGGCTTGCGCGTCAAAAGGCCGCAAATCGTCGAGGCCTTCGCCAACCCCAAGGTAGCGAATGGGCAGGCGCAGCTGCTCGGCGATGTGGACCACGATGCCGCCTTTGGCGGTGCCGTCGAGCTTGGTCAGCACGAGGCCGGTGAGGCCCAGCTGCTCGTGAAACTGCTGCGCTTGCACGAGGCCGTTCTGGCCGGTGGTGGCGTCAAGCACCAGCCACACCTCGTGGGGCGCGCCGGGCAAGGCACGGGCAATGACGCGCCGCATCTTGGCCAGCTCCTGCATCAAGTGCGCTTTGGTGTGCAGGCGCCCGGCGGTGTCGATCAGCACGCGGTCGAGGTGGCGGGCGCACGCCGCCTGCAAGGCGTCAAAGGCCACCGCCGCCGCATCGCCGCCCGGCTGGCCTTTGACCACCTCCACGCCGGCACGCTCGGCCCAGATCACCGCCTGCTCAATGGCCGCGGCGCGAAACGTATCGGCAGCCACCAAAAGCGGCCTCTCGCCAGCCTGCCGGTACTGGTAGGCCAGCTTGCCCAGGGTGGTGGTTTTCCCCACGCCGTTGACGCCAACGAGCATCAGCACCCAAGGCCGCGGCAAGGGGTCCGTGGCGGGTGGGGGCGTGGCTGCCTCGAGGATGTCGCGCAGGGTGGCCATCACGCACTGGCGCAGGTCCTCTCCCCCCTGTAGGGTTTTGGCGCGGAGGCGCGCCGTGGCTTCTTGCAATACCCTGGCGGTGGCACGGACGCCCACGTCGGCCAGAATCAGGGCTTCTTCGAGCGCTTCCAGGGTATTGGCGTCCACGCGCGGGCGGCTGAAGATCGCTTCCAGACGCTCTTGCAGCGCTTGCCGCGTCTTGCGCAGCCCGGCGCGCAGGCGGCCAAACAGCGTCCGTTCGCTCATCGTCTTTCCTCCAGTCGGGCCTCTTAAAGCATATCTTATAGCGGGCCAGGCGCACACCACCGCTTCTTGGCGAAGGGCAAGAAACGCACGGCGTCAGGGGGAACCGTGCTCCGGGTGCAGCCGCTCGAACAGCTGCTTGGCGGCGTGTTGCTCGGCAGCCTTCTTGCTCCTGCCCACCCCGATACAGGTGTGGGCCTCGTCGAGCGTCAGCTGCACGTAGAACGTCTTCTTGTGTGGAGGACCTTCTTCGCGCACCACGCGGTAGACCGGCAAGCGGCCAAACGTATGGAGGGCGTATTCTTGCAAGAGGCCCTTGTAGTCATAGACCTTTGCGGCGTGCAGGCGCTGCTGCAACGTGGGACGGAAGTGGTGCCAGAAGACCCGCTGCGCCGTCTCCAGGCCGCCGTCGAGGTAGAGCGCGGCAAACACGGCTTCAAACGCCGCCGCCAGCAGCGAGTCCTTGTCGCGCCCGCCGCTTTGCGCCTCACCGCGGCCAAGGAGCAAAAAGCGTCCCAGCTCTAGCTGGCGAGCGAGCTCGGCCAGACTGCTTTCGCTCACCAGGCGCGCTCGCACCTTGGAGAGCTGCCCCTCGCTCCAGGCAGGGTAGGCGGTGTAGAGGTAAGTACTGACAATGAGGTCGAGCACGGCATCGCCGAGAAACTCCAGGCGCTCGTAGTGGCCGCGGCCGGCGTCGACCTCGTAGGCGTAGGAAGCATGGGTGAGAGCAGAGTTGAGCAAGGCGACGTCGCGAAAGGTGTACCCGAGGCGGGTTTGAAAGTGCGCGAGCTGTTGCAGGCGCTCGTCGCCGATCACGCCGTCGCCTCCTCGTACTTCTTAAAGAGGATGCAAGCATTGGTGCCGCCAAAGCCTAGGGAGTTGGAAAGGGCAACGCGCACCGGGGCGTAGCGGGGCACGTGGGGGACGTAATCGAGGTCACACGCCTCGTCGGGCTCGTGGAGGTTAATTGTCGGCGGCATCACGTCGTACGCCACGGCCAGCACGGTAAAGACGCCTTCGACGCCGCCGGCCCCCCCAAGCAAGTGGCCGGTCATCGACTTGGTCGAACTCACCGCCAGGCGGTAGGCGTGCTCGCCAAAGACGCGTTTGATGGCCAGGGTTTCGTACTTGTCGTTGTAAGGGGTCGAGGTGCCGTGGGCGTTGATGTAGTCCACCGCCGTGGGGTCCAAGCCGGCGTCGGCAAGGGCGCGGCGCATGCAGAGGGCGACGCCGCGCGCTTCGGGATCGGGCTGGGTCAGGTGGTAAGCATCGGCACTCATGCCGTAGCCGGCCACCTCGGCATAGATGCGCGCCCCGCGCCGCCGGGCGTGGGTCAGCTCTTCCAGGACCAAGACGCCGGCCCCTTCGCCCATGACGAAGCCGTCGCGCTGTTTGTCAAAAGGCCGACTCGCTTCCTGAGGGGCTTCGTTGCGAGTGGAAAGGGCACGCATGGCGCAGAAGCCCCCCAGACTCAGCGGCGTGATGGCCGCTTCACAGCCGCCGCTCAGCATGAGGTCGGCCTCACCGCGCTGGATGATCTTGAAGGCGTCGCCGAGGGCGTGGGTGCCGGCGGCGCAGGCGGTGGCCACACACGAATTGGGCCCGCGCAGGCCAAAGCGCATGCAGATCTGGCCGGCGGCGATATTGGCAATCAGCATCGGGATGAAGAAAGGGGAGATGCGCTGTGGCCCTTCGTGCAGCAACGTGGCGTGGGTCTGCTCCAACACCGGCATGCCGCCAAAGCCAATGCCCATGAGGCAGCCGGCGCGCTCGGGATCGATGTCGGCAGCGGTAAGCCCGGCGTCGGCCATGGCCATCACGGCGCTGGCCACCGCAAACTGGGTAAAGCGGTCCATACGCCGCACGTCCTTGCGCTCAATGAAGTCGAGGGGGTCGAAATCGCGCACTTCGGCGGCAATGCGGCAAGGATAAGGGCTGGCATCGAAGCGCGTGATGCGGTCGACGCCGCTGACCCCTTTGAGTATCGCCTCCCAGCTCTTCTGCACCCCGGTTCCCAGCGGGGTGATGGCGCCCACGCCGGTCACCACCACCCGCCGACGCCCCGCTCCCCCTGGCTCGGCACGCACCACTCCCCTCCTCTTCGGATCCCAAGGCGCTATCTTAAGACGATTTTTCTTGGCTCAGCCGTTCCTTAATGTAGTTAATGGCATCGGCAACCGTGGTGATGCGCTCGGCGTCTTCATCGGGGATTTCGATGTCGAATTCTTCCTCGAACGCCATCACCAGCTCAACGGTATCGAGCGAGTCCGCCCCTAAATCGTCGATGAAGGACGCCGAAGCGGTCACTTCTTTTTCGTCGACGCCCAGTTGCTCGACGATGATGGCCTGCACGCGCTCTTCGATGCTTCCAGGTTCTTTGGCACCCATGGTTTGCTCCCTCCCCACTGGTGGCAAGTCAGGCTTGCCATTTACGCCACGGCGGCATCCCGCTGCCGCCTTCTCAAACTGTTAGGCCGCCGCTGACGGTGATCACCTCGCCGGTGATGTACTGGGCCGCTTCTGAAGCCAGAAAGAGCACGCACGCCGCCACCTCCTCTGGGGTGCCGAAGCGCCCCAGGGGAATACGCTGCAGCAGGGTCTGGCGCTGTGCAGCGGGCAAGGCATCGGTCATGTCGGTGGCGATCAGACCCGGTGCGATGGCGTTCACCGTGATGCCCCGCGGCGCCAGTTCTTTGGCCAAGGCCTTGACAAAGCCCACGATGCCGGCCTTGGAGGCAGCGTAGTTGGTCTGGCCGGCGTTGCCCACCAGTCCGGCCACCGAGGTGATGGCGAGGATGCGGCCCCAGCGCTGGCGTAGCATGAGGCGCGCGGCGGCGCGCGAGCAGTGAAACACCCCCGACAGGTTCACGCGCAACACCCGGTCCCACTCTTCGGGCGACATGCGCACCAAAAGTTGGTCGCGCCGGATACCGGCGTTGTTGACCAGAATGTCGATGCGACCAAACGTGCGGGCGATCTCGTCAAAGGCCGCCTGCGTCGCCGCATAATCGGCAACGTCGAACTGATAGACGCTCCCCTCGCCGCCAGCAGCCTGCAAGGCGGCCAGCACGGCTTCGGCAGCCGAGCGCTGCTCGGTACACGTCAACACCACACGGGCGCCAGCCTCTCCCAGCGCCAGGGCAATGGCACGCCCGATGCCACGCGAGGCGCCGGTGACCACGGCTACCCGGTCCTGCAAGCGTACGGTCAAATCCTTCATGACGCGTCCAGTACCGTTGCCAGGTCGAGAATGTCGACGTCGCGCGCAATGCGGCGCATCAGGGTGGAGAGGACCTTGCCCGGCCCCCACTTCAAGCAGGGCATCGCACCCCTGGGCGATGGCATAGCGCATGCAGTCTTCCCAGCGCACCGGGGCACACACCTGGGCCACGAGCAGCTCGCGCACCGCGGCGGGCGAAGGGTAGGGCGTTGCCGTGACGTTGGAGAGCACGGGCAACGCAAAGTCCCCGATGGGCACCTGCGCCAGCACCGCGGCGAGGCGCTCGGCTGCCGGCTGCAACAGACGGCAGTGGAAGGGGGCGCTCACGTTGAGGAGCACGGCACGGCCCAAGCGCCGGGTTTTCACCGCCGCCACCGCGGCCTGCACCCGGGCCGTCTCTCCGGCGATGACGATTTGGTCAGGGGCGTTGTAGTTGGCAGGCTGCAGCACGCCACCGTCGGCAAACTCGGCACAGAGCGCTTCGACGTCCTCGCGGCGCATACCCAGCATGGCGGCCATGCTGCCGGCCCCCGGAGGGACGGCTTCTTGCATGAAGGCACCGCGGCAGTGGACGAGGCGCACCGCGTCGGCAAAGCGCAGCACCCCGGCGGCCACCAGCGCCGTGTATTCGCCCAGGCTGTGGCCGGCAAGCAGCACGGGACGTAGGCCACGCCGGGCGAGCACCGTCCAGGCAGCGATGCTGTGCACCAAAATCGCCGGCTGGGTATTGGCAGTGAGCCGCAGCGCCTCCTCGGGACCTTCAAAGCACAGGCGCTGCAAGTCGTAGCCCAGGACCTCGTTGGCCGTCTGGTAGAGCTGGCGCACCTCGGCATCCGCGGCGTAAAGGTCACGTCCCATGCCCACAAACTGTGACCCCTGGCCGGGAAAGACACAGAGAAGCCGCCTTGCCATGCGCTGGTTCCTTCAGGTGTGGGCGTTAGAGAGGCGGAAGAGAGGACTGCGGGTTGTCGTCTACGTCGCCCGTCTCGCCTGCATCGCGCTCACTGCGAAACGTCATATGGTTCCGTATCTGGCGCCAGATTCTCCGGCGCCGCACGAGCCATTCGTTCTGAATATCGCTGTGGCGCTCGATGTCTTCCTGGATGCGTTCGCTGACGCGCTCTTCGATAAAGCGCTTGGCCATATGAATGGCGTTTTTGATCGCCTTGGGCGTCGAGCTGCCGTGGCCGATGATGCAAGTGCCATTGATCCCCAGCAGCGGCGCCCCCCCATACTCGGCGGCGTCCACGCGACGGCGAATGTCGTTGAGAACCGGGCGTATCAGCCAGGCGACGAGGCGCCGCCACAAGGTGCGCGTCAGGCCGGCCTTGAGGGACTGATGGTACATTTCCGCCAGACCCTCACACATCTTCAAGGCAATGTTGCCAATAAAGCCGTCGCACACCACCACGTCGGCCAGGCCGCGGAAGAAGAGCTTGCCCTCCACGTTGCCGATGAAGTTGAGGTTGCTCTGCTTCAGCAGCGAAAAGGCCTCGCGCGTCACGTCGTTGCCCTTGGTGTCCTCTTCACCTATGGCCAGCAAGCCCACCGAAGGCGTCGGCTTTCCCAAGACGTACTTGGCAAACACGCTGCCCATGATGCCAAACTGAAAGAGCTGCGTCGACTTGCAATCGACGTTGGCCCCGACGTCTACGAGCACCGAAAAGCCTTTCTGCGTGGGCAGCAGGGTGGCGATGGCCGGGCGGTCCACGCCCCGCAGGGGCTTGAGGATCATTGTCGAAGCGGCCAGCGCCGCCCCGGTGTTGCCGGCGCTAACCACCGCCTGTACCTCGCCGCTTCGCATGAGCTCGATGGCCACGCGGATAGAGGAAAAGCGCTTGCGCCGCAGGGCCATGCCTGGGGCCTCGTCCATGTGGACAACTTCTGCTGCGTGGCACACCGAGATAGGCAACTTGCGCGCCTGGAGACGGTCGAGCTCGCGCTCCAAGTGGGCCTCGTCACCCACGAGCACAATGGGCGTGTTGTATTCCTGTGCCGCCAGCACCGCCCCCTCGACGATGGCCTGCGGCGCGTAATCGCCGCCCATCCCGTCTACCGCAATGCGCATCGCTCCCCGCCCTTTTGCGCGCCCCCGGATGGCATCCGGCACCTCCCGGCGCTATACCTGGCTAACGGCAAGGATCTCCCGTCCCCGGTACGTGCCACACTGGGGACAGACGTGATGCGGGAGCTTAACTTCGTGGCATTGCGGACACGTGCTGCGGCTTGGCACGGCGAGGCGCTGGTGGTTGCGTCGCTTGTCACGGCGAGCGCGTGACGTCTTGCGCTTGGGAACCCCCATGGCGTTTGCCCCTCAGGATGACTCTGGCACGCGGAGTCGCTTCAGCACCGCCAGGCGCGGGTCACCTTCCGCTTCCTGGCACGTACACGGCGTGATGTTGCGGTTGCCACCACAGACCTGACACAACCCTGCACACGTGTCACGACACAACGGCTGCACCGGAACCGCCAGCACCACCTGGTCGTAAACGAGCTCGTGCAAGTCCACGGTGTTGCCGCTGTGCTGGTAGAGGTCGAGCTCCTCCCCCTCTGCCTCGACTTCCGAGGCGAGCTCACTTCCTGGCGGAAGATACACTGCCCGCGTCTCGACACAAAAGCCCGTGGTCACTTCCTCCAGGCAGCGACTGCAAGGAACTTGCAGCACCCCCTCAATACGGCCGTCAAAGTATACTTGGTCCGTCACCCGGCTCAGCAAGCCACGAATGCGAATCGGCGTCCGTACCGTGACATCAGGTAGCGGCGGCAAGTGAAGCGCCGTTGCCGGGATCTCGGCGTCAAGGGGGAGTCCCTCGACGGGAATTTTGGCAATCTCCACCACCAGCACCGACGGCTGCCAGCGTTTCTTTCCGCCCATGCCCGCGTTCTCCCGGCAGTAAAGGGGCGCACTACGCTTCTTGGCCGGCTGATTATAGCCAGCCCCCCGGGGTGTGTCAAGCGCCCCCTATGGCGTGCCGGCGGCTACGGTACGGTGTCTGGCGCCGCCAGCTTAGCCAGGAGTTGCGCCGCATAGGCACGAAACGCCGGCAGCTCGGCCTCTGGCAAAGGCGGTGCCTGAATATTGGTCAGCCGCACGGGGTTGAGATACTTGCCGTTTTTGGTGAGGCGAAAGCACAGGTGCGGTCCGGTCGCCAGCCCCGTCGCCCCTACGTAGCCAATGACCTGGCCCTGGTGCACGCGCACGCCGGGACGGATGCCTGGCGCAAAACGCGACAGGTGCAGGTAGTATGTGGAATAGACCTGGTTGTGGCGCACCTGCACCATCTTGCCGTTTCCCCCTTTACGCCCGGCCCAGACGACAACGCCATCACCGACGCTGCGCACCGGCGTGCCCACCGGGGCGGCGTAATCGATCCCCAGATGCGGGCGATAGCGCTTCAAAATGGGGTGGAAGCGCCGGTAGGAAAATCGGGACGTGATGCGCGTGTAGCGCAGCGGGGAGCGCAGGAACATGCGACGCATCGGCCGTCCGTCGGGCCAGTAGTAAGCCCCCTCTTTGCCCTCGGGTGGATAATACACGGCTTGTAACACCCGCCCCCCATTCACCAACTCGGCCGCCAGAATGCGGTGGTAACGGTAGTCGCCTCCCGGCCGCGCCCGCTCTTCGACAAGGAGACGAAAGGCATCGCCAGGGCGGAGATCGCGGTGAAAGTCGACATCCCAGGCAAAGATGTCGGCCAGATCCGCAACCAGGCCCGGCGTTTCTCCCTGCGCCGTCAGCGCCGTATAGAGCGATTCCGAGATGGTGCCGGTCACGACGCGCTGGCGCGTCTGGTAAACCAGCGGCCGCAGGTGGGCCACCCAGTCTTCTCCCTGCCGTTCCACCTCGAGCTGGCGCTCGGTATCAATCTCGTAAACAAAGCGCTGCACGCCGTTCTCTGGAGACACCTCGATGCGGTAGCGCTGCCCCACCCGCAAGTGCTGTACATCGTAGAGGGAACGCGCCGCCTGCCGCAAGGCCAGGACGTCTGCCGGGGACAACCCGGCCTGGCGGAGCAGCGCGTAGGCCGTCTCGCCTGGCGCGACCTCCCCCGTATGGACCTGCAGGGGCGGCGGTGACGGTGTTGCTAAAGCAGTTGACGCCTGTGGCGCCACCGGCGTCTGCGAGGGCGTGGCCCAGACGGGAGCCACCACGTTGCTGCGCAGAGCCACCAGCGCCAATACCCACCACACTACCAGCCGTATGCCGGGCTCACGACACACGGCGCGCCACAGTTTGCTTGCTTGCACGTCCCGTCCTCTCCCGGTCACAGGGTTCGCCGTCCAGAGTCCACCTCCGTACCACTGCAACCCCAACGCTTTATTTATACAGAAGCCGCTGGCCGCAGCACAAGAATTTTTCCAATGTCAAGCTTTTTGCGCGATTAGGCTGCAGTAGGCGCCCTTGCACGGGCCGCGCGCACCGAGTATATTTCCCTCACACTGGTGAAGTCTTCCCCTATAAAGGTTCTTGGTATGCCCTCCTGGAAAGGCGGTGTGTGGGCGCTTTGGATACTGGCCCTCTTGGCAGCGACGGGCCAAGGGGTCCAGGAGTTCCAAGGGCCCCTGTGGCAGGAAGCCAGAGAGGCCCCTGCGCCCGCGGTGCCGCAGGGTCTTGAGATCTTTACGGAACTTGCCGAGAAGCTGTCGCCCGCGGTGGTCAACATCAGTGCCGTGCACAAGGAGGCGAGGCGAGGGGGGGGATTCCCGCGCTTCCGCAGTCCCTTTGGCGAGCGCCCGCCCTTTGCGCCCGATCCCTTCCGCGAGTTCTTCGAGCGCTTCTTTGGAGAGGCGCCGCCGCACGCGCGCCAGAGCCTGGGCTCGGGCTTTGTGATTCACCCCTCAGGGCTCATCCTCACCAACGACCACGTTATTGAAGGCGCCGAGGCCATCAAGGTGATCCTGCAGGACGAGCGGCAGCTGGAAGCGCGCATTTTGGGACGCGACCCTAAAACGGACCTCGCGCTGCTACAAGTTGAGCCCGCGGACCCCTTGCCTGCGGTGGTGCTGGGGGATTCGGATGCCCTGCGCATCGGCGAGTGGGTGATGGCCATTGGCAATCCGTTTGGGCTGTCGCACACGGTGACGGTGGGCATCGTCAGCGCCAAGGGGCGCGTGATCGGCGCCGGACAGTACGACGACTTCATCCAGACCGATGCCTCGATCAACCCGGGCAACAGTGGCGGCCCGCTGTTCAACATCCGCGGACAGGTGGTGGGAATCAACACCGCGATTATCGCCGGCGGGACAGGCATCGGCTTTGCCATTCCCATCAATCTGGCCAAGGAGATCGTGCCGCAGCTGTACCGCAGCGGCAAAGTGACGCGCGGGTGGCTGGGGGTCATGATCCAGAAAATCACCCCCGAACTGGCTCAGGCCCTGTCCCTGGAAGAGGCCCACGGCGCCCTGGTCACCGAGGTGGTGGCCGACAGCCCGGCGGCGCAGGCTGGCATTGAGCGGGGTGACATTATTGTGGCCTTTGACGGCACCGGCCATTCGCGACATGCACCAGCTGCCGCGGGTGGTGGCCCGCACCCCGGTGGGCAAGCAAGTGGAGGTGCAGGTCCTGCGCCAGGGCAAGCTGCGGACGTTGCGCGTCACCGTGGCCGAGCTGCGCGAGACCATGCAGCGCGCGGGGGAAGACGTGTCGCAGCGGCTCGGACTCACCGTCGCCGACCTCTCGCCGGCCCTGGCACGACAGCTGGGCTTGACGGCCACCGACGGGGTGGTGGTGACGGCCGTTGAGGAGGACAGCCCGGCGGCGGAAGCCGGGCTGCGACGCGGCGACGTCATCCTCGAGGTAAATCGGCAGCCGGTCCACGGCGTACAGGATTACACCGCTGCCCTGCAGCAAGGCCCCACGCAAGACGTCCTCTTGCTGGTCGCCCGCCAGGAGACGACGCTTTACGTTGCCTTGCCGCGGCCGGCAGACTGAGCCGCGCGCCTGTCCACTACCCGTACAGGAGAAAACAAGATGAGTATGGTAAGCGTGGTGGTGAAACGCCTCAAACCCGAAAACGCCGACGTCGAGGTGCTGGCCGTGCCCGTCTGGCAAGGCCGGCCGGTGGCAGAGCAGGAGGGGCTGGCTGCCCTCGACCGCCGGCTCGCCGGCTTGCTCCGTGATTACATCGACAGCGGCGATTTTGTCGGCACGCGCAACAGCACGGCGCTCTTGCGCACGCAGGGCAAGCTGAAAGCGCCGCGCCTCTTGCTGGTGGGCTTGGGCAAACCCGAAGGGTTTGGGCTCGACCACCTCCGCCAGGCCAGTGCCAGCGCCGCCACGGCGGCGCGCAAGCTCGGCGTGGCCACTCTGGCCATGCAGCCGCCGGCCTGCGCGCTGGAGCGCACGGCCATGGCCCAGGCGATGACCGAAGGAGCCTTGCTGGGGCTTTACCGGCTGCGCAAGTACAAGACAGCGCCGGATGAAGAAAACGACAAGGACAACCTGCACGAAATTCAGCTCCTGGCCGCCAGCGGCGAACAGCAGGAGCTGACGCGCGGGGTGACGCGTGGCGAGATTCTGGCCGAGGCCGTGACCCTGGTGCGGGATTTGGTCAACAGCCCCGGCAACGAGATCACGCCGTCGTACTTGGCGGAAACGGCGCAAGCGCTGGCCCAGCAGCACGGCTTGCGCTGTACGGTGCTGCGCCAGGAGGAGCTGCGCGCCCTGCAGATGGGGTGCCTGCTGGGCGTGGCTCAGGGCAGCGCCCAGCCGCCGGTGCTCATTGTCCTCGAATATGCCCCGCACGGCGCGACGGAGGCGCCCATTGCCCTGGTGGGCAAAGGGATTACTTTTGACAGCGGCGGCATTTCCCTCAAGCCGGCCGCCAACATGGAAGACATGAAAATGGACATGGCCGGCGGCGCCGCGGTGCTGGGCACCCTGCAAGCCTTGGCGAAGCTGCGCTACCCGCGCCGGGTGGTCGGGCTGGTGCCGGCGGCGGAAAACCTCCCCAGCGGCCACGCCATCAAGCCCGGCGACGTCTTGCGGGCCATGTCGGGCAAGACCGTCGAGGTGATCAATACCGACGCCGAGGGCCGGCTGATTCTGGCCGATGCCCTGGCCTACGCCGTGCAGACCTTCAAGCCGGCGTGCATTATCGACTTGGCCACCCTGACGGGCGCGGTGGTCATTGCGCTTGGCCACCACGCCATTGGCATGATGGGCACCAGCGAGCCCTTGATGGCCTGCCTGCGTGCGGCGGGCGAGCAGACCGGCGAGCGCGTTTGGCCGCTGCCGCTCTTTGAGGAGTACAGCAAGCAGATCAAGAGCGACATTGCCGACATCAAGAACACCGGAGGGCGCGAAGCCGGCTCGATCATTGGCGGTGCTTTTTTGAAAGAATTCGTCGGCGACACGCCGTGGGTGCACCTCGACATTGCCGGAACCGCCTGGACGCGGGAAGCCAAGCCGTACATTCCCAAAGGGGCCACGGGGGTGGGGGTGCGGCTGCTGACCGAAGCCCTGTTCAATTTGCCCTCCGAGCTCACCACGCCTGCGGCTTGAGCGAGTAGCCGGCATGGCACCGCTGCGGCTCGAGCCAGCCCTGCTCAAGGTGCACGCCACGGCATTTGTAGCCCATACCGCAACGCTCGTTGGCGACGTGACCCTGGGCGAAGACTCCAGCGTCTGGTTTGGCGCCGTGCTGCGCGGGGACCTGGCACCGATCGTGGTGGGTGACCGCTGCAGCGTGCAAGACGGCGCGGTGGTGCATGTGGATGCGGACCAGCCTACCGTTATCGGCAACGACGTGGTGATCGGCCACGGGGCGGTGGTCCACGGCTGCCGCATCGGCGACGGTGTCCTGGTGGGCATCCGCGCCGTGGTCCTCAGCCGCGCTCGCATCGGGGCCAACAGCATCATTGGAGCTTGTGCCCTGGTCCCCGAAGGAATGGAGGTGCCGCCCAACTCGCTGGTGGTGGGGGTGCCGGGACGGATCGTTAGGGGGCTGACGCCGGAGCAGCGCGCGCGTGTGCGGGCCATGGGAGAGGAGTACGTTCGGCTTACCCGGGCTTACAAGCGCCAGCGCCCTGATCTCGACACCTCGCCGACACGGCGGGGGTTCGCGGCGCCTTGACGCCTGGGCGCTGCGGTACCGCAGCGGCAAGGGAGAGGACGGATGAACCTGGGTCCTGGGACGCTGGCAGGGTGGGGGGAAGTGCGGTGGCCTGCCTGGGGACCACCGGCAGCGCCGGGGCGCTTCCAGGAAGGGCCGGTGATTTCGCTGGCGCTGGGTCACGACGGCGTGTGGGAGGTCGCCTCTGCCGCGGTCGAAGAAGGCGTTACGGCACGTCCGCCGCAATTGCTGCTGCCTGCAGCGCGGGGCCCGGAGATCTACTCGGCCCGCGGCGAGCCCCTTCGCTTTGTCTCGGCCCGCGGCTTGCTTCTTGACCTTTACGCCTGAACCCGTTACGCCTGGGTGCGGGAACGCCGCCGGGAACGCCGCCGGGGGCGCCGCGAAGAGCCGTTGTGCTCCGCTGGGTAAAGGCCAAAGGCCCGCGCCTTGGCGTCGTGATATTCGCAGCCCGACCCGCGTTCGTGTCGTTTTTTTTTCGCAGCGGGTCAGCTGCTCGCGGGCCAAACACATGGCGATGCCGCGGGCGAGCCGCTTGCCGCGCCGGCGGCGAAAGTGCATGATAATACAGTATCTGCAGCCGTTCATGCGCGCCCCTCACCATGCTGCCGTGTGCCGTGCGACCAGCGGCCAAAGGCACGAAAAAAAAGCCTGGCTACCGTATCGGCTGCGGCGAAGAGAAACTTGAGGGGGCGTGATCAGGCCAGGCGAGAGGAAGGCGGCATGGAGCACGGGCAGGCCAAGCAGGTGCCGAGCCTTCTCCTAGAGGAGCGCGGCGACCTTACAGCCCCCCGCGGGTCACGGGCTTGGGCGCTGGGCGTACGCTGGGAGCTGCAGCGGCTGCTGCGGCGCCCCGGCGTGCCGGTGCGTCACCTCAAGGCCTGGCTGCTGAGTCTGGAGCGCTACAAGGGGTACCGGCAGCTAACGGATCCCACCGGACAGCCTTTTGCCTCCCTGACGGCTTTTTGCACCGCGCCTCCCCCGCACGGGCTTGGCTGTGAAGCCGCCCTGATCGAGCGCCTCATGTCGGCAGGTCCCACCGTGACACTTGGCGAGCTCTGTGGCCTGTCTACCCCTGCCCCATCCGCTCAGCCACGGGCAGCCGCCGTGGCTTCCCCAACCGCACCGCCCCCCTCTGGAGCACCCCGGCCTTCCGCGCCGCCTGACACGGGGCCATTGCGTCCCGAAGCCAAGCGCCTTGCCGCCAGGCCTACCCCGCTGGCCCGCCTGCGCTACTGGTGGCAGCGGGCCAGCGAGGGCCGAGCGCGCCGAGTTCCTGCAGTGGCTGTGGCAGCAACGCCAGGCCTCGCCGCCCGAGGACGAAAACCCAAGGGGCTCGGCAGGCGGCCAGCGGGCTTGACGCCCGCGGGGGCGGTATGGTACGGTGTTCCGCCGTTAACTTCGGGCCCAACGGCGCCGCAGCCTTTAACCTCCATTGCTGACTGAGGTGTCGTATGCAGGTGGCTCCCCACGTGTACGTGATGCACATTGACGACGGCGGGGTGATGCATCCCGGCGGCAGCAACAACTACTTTGTCGGCGATCCGCATACCGACATGGTGCTCATCGACGCCGGCGACCAGCACCGCGCCTGGACGCGCAGCATCCTGGAGTACTACGCCCGGCTGGGACGCCCGCACATCAGCGCCATCCTCATCACCCACGGCCATCAAGACCACATCGGCGGCCTTGACCGCCTCTACGATGCCCTGCAAGCACCGGTGCGCTGCCACCCCAAGCTGGTGAAGCGTCTCGAGGCCATGCTCGGCCCGGGAGTGGTGCAGCCGCTTGCCTCTCGGGAGGTGATTCGCACGGGAGGTGGGGCGACGCTGCGCGCCTTGTTTACTCCAGGGCACGAAGTCGATCACGTGAGCTTTTACCTCAAAGAAGACCGGGTGCTGTTTACCGGCGACTGCATCCTGGGCGCTTCGTCGTCGACGGTGCGGGACCTGGCGAGCTACATGCGCTCCTTGCACCTGCTGCGCCGCTTCCCGCACGACACCGTCTGTCCGGGCCACGGTCCGGTGGTGCCCCCGCCGCGCGGGCCAAAGCTGGTGCAGTGGTACATCAAGCACCGCGAGGAGCGCGAGCAGCAGATCCTGGCGGCGCTGGCACGCGGAGTGGGCGATGTACGTGCCCTTGCGCGGGCCATTTATCCCCGCAACCTGCCCCGAGGTCTGCGCCAGGCGGCAGAAAGCAACGTGGCCACCCACCTCGAAAAGCTGGTGCGCGAGGGCAAGGTGGTGGCCACGCCGGCACGCTATGCGCTGGCCTCGTGACTTTGCCAAGTTGCGTCTGACCGCCAGGAGGCATACGCCATGAAGTGGTGCCGCTTTCAGGTAGGCGAGCAGACCGCCTACGGCCTCGTGGAAGGAGAAACGGTGACCGCCGTTGTCGGCTCGCCGTTTGAGGGCTACACCGTCACCCCGACGACATATCCGCTTTCGGCCGTCAAGCTGCGGGTGCCGGTGATCCCGCCGACGTTTTACGCCGCCGGCATCAACTACCGCCAGCACCTCATCGAGGTGGCCCGTCAGCGCGGGGAAGAACCCCGCTTCCCCACCCAGGCCGACGTGGGCTACCGCGCCAACAACGCGCTTATTGCTACTGATGAGCCTATTATTATTCCGCGTGATGCTTCTGACGAAGTGCAGTACGAAGGCGAGCTGGTGGTGGTCATCGGCAAGAAGTGCCGCCGCGTCTCCGAGGCCGAAGCCCTCGACTACGTGCTCGGCTACACCATTGGCAACGACGTCAGCGAGCGCACCTGGCAGCGCACCGACCGCACCTTGTGGCGGGCCAAAAATACCGACACCTTCAAGCCCATGGGCCCCTGGATCGTTACCGGCCTCGATCCTGCCGAGCTGCACGTGCGCATCATTCTCAACGGCCGCGAGGTGTTCCGCTACGCGGTGGCCGACGCCATTTTCAGCGTCCAGCACTACATTAGTCGCATGAGCCAGTACCTGACGCTTTATCCCGGCGACGTGCTGTGGATGGGCACCGACGGCGCGTCGGAAAACCTCAAAGACGGGGACGTCATCGAGATCGCCATCGACGGCATTGGGGTGCTGCGCAACCCCGTGGTGCGCGAGCAGTAAGGGCGCTAGCGCGCCACCGTGGCGCGCAGTGGCAAGGCGCGCAAGCCGCGTAGCACCACGTTGTCGCGCCAAGGCGGCTCCTCGCTAAGTAGGCGCAAGTCGGCAAAGCGCTGCAACAGGGCTTCAAAGGCAATGCGGGCTTCCAGTCGCGCCAGCGGCGCCCCCAGGCAGTGGTGAATGCCGCGGCCAAAGGCGATGTGGCTGGCCTGCTGGCGGATGATGTCCAAGGTGTCGGGGTGGGGAAACACCTCGGGATCGCGGTTGGCCGCACCCAGGAGCAAGATCACCGCCTGGCCTTTGGCGATATGCCGGCCGTGGAGGTCGACGTCTTCGACGGCGGTGCGGGCGTCGATCTGCACCGGGGCATCGTAGCGTAGCAGCTCTTCCACGGCGCTCGGCAGCAGCTCGGGGCGGGCGCGCAGCAAGTGCAGCTGGTCGGGGTGGCGCAGCAAGGCCAGCATGCCGTTGCCGATGAGGTTGGTGGTGGTTTCGTTGCCGGCCACCAGCAGCAAGCGCAGCATCACCAAGAGCTCTGCCTGGGTGAGGCGATCGCCCTGTTCTTCAGCGGCCACCAGGGCGCTGATAAGATCGGCGCGTGGCTCGCGGCGGCGCGCGTCGAGGATGCGCAGGAAGTAGGCGTCGAGTTCTTTGGCCGCCTGCATGGCCTCTTGCCGCTCGCGGGCCGTGAGTACCGGCTCCAGAATGCGGGCGCGCTGATCCGACCAGCGCTTGAACTGGGCCCGGTCTTGCGGCGGCACCCCCAAAAGCTCGGCAATGACGATCACCGGTAAGGGGTAAGCCAGCACTTCGATGAGGTCAAAAGCCGCCGGGTCGGCAATGCCATCGAGCAGCTCATTGACAATGGCGCGAATGCGGGGCTCCAGCGCGGCAATGGCCTGCGGCGTGAAGGCCTTGCTCACCAGGGAACGCAACCGCGTGTGGTCTGGAGGATCCAGGAAGAGCATGCTCGGCTCCCCGGCCTCCAGGGGCGTGCGCAGCAGGCGCGAGCGCGTGCACTTGCGCGGGTCGTTGGCAAAGCGCCGGTGGTCGCGCAAAATGGCATCCACGTCGGCGTAGCGCGACACTACCCAGGCGTTCATGAGAGCGCTCCAGTGCACGGGATCGCGGGCGCGCAGCCGCGCATAGTGCGGATAAGGATCGCGCCGCACCCGCGGCGAAAGCGGGTAATACGTCACGCCGCTCTGCCACCACTCCCGCAGCAGCAGGGCACGCACTGCCAGAGGGGCAAGAACCTTCCGTATGGCGCCTGTCATCGGTTCTTTGCGGTCTCCAGGCGCCTAGACGCCCATCTCGTCAAAGACTTCCTTGGCCACGCGCACGGCATTGGCCGCCGTGGGCCACCCGGCATAGAACGCCATGTGGGTGATGACCGCGCCGATTTCCTGCCGCGTGACGCCGTTTTCCAGGGCTCGCCGCAGGTGGTTGCGAAGCTGGTCGGTGCGGTAGAGGGCGATGAGGGCAGCCACGGTGATAAGACTGCGGTCCCGCTTCGACAGGTCTGGCTGTTCCCACACGTCGCCAAAGAGTACCTCGCTGGTCAGTTCTGCCAGCTTCGGCGCCACCTCGCGCATGAGGCTCCGGGTGTCGGCCATGGTCTGCCTCCTTTCTGTTTGTCAGGAGTCCTCCGAGGGGCATTTGCTCAAGGGTAGCCCGGGGTAACCGGCGGCGTGGCAAAGCGCGGCATCACCTGGCGTGCAAAGCGCTCCAGCGACGCCTGCACCCGCTTGGCGGGCAAGGCCCCGAAGTTAGTAAGAATCAGCAGGTGCGTCATGCCCATGGCTGCCAAGGCCTCGATGCGCGCCGCCACCGTGTCGGGGTCGCCAAAGAGAATAAGCCCCGCCTGCTCCAGCTCGTCGTAGCTGCGGCGCCGAGCGTAAAGACGGGTGCGCACGTAGCGGTCCAGCGCCGCTTCTGCTTCGGCACGGGCGGCCGCCGGGCTAGTCGAAACGTAGGTGTGCAAGGCCACCGCCACGTCGGGCGGCGTGCCGCTGCCCGAAGCGGCGTAGCCCTGCGCGTACTGGGCGATGACGCCTTGCAGGTCGGCCTGCGTGTCACAGGTGGCATAAGGCACCAGCATGAGGTAGCGGCCCTGCTTGCCCACGTGGTAGGCCGCTTCGGCACGCAGGATGGCGATCCACAGAGGCGGGTGTGGCCGCTGCAGCGGGGTCACCGCCAGGCGCGTGTTGTGTACGTGATAATAGACACCATGGTAAGAGAAGGGCTCGCCTTCCCAGGCCTTGAGCATGATGGCCAGCGCCTCGTCAAAGCGGAAGCGCTTTTCCCACGGCCCCATGCCAAAGCCTGCGAACTCGTGCTGCAGGTAGCCGGAGCCCACACCCAAGACAAGGCGGCCGTTGGTGAGCTGGTCGACCATGGCGTATTCTTCGGCCACCGCCAGCGGGTGGTGAAATGGTAGCACCGACACCGCTACCCCCAGCCCAAGGCGGGACGTGCGCTGGGCCGCGGCGCCAAGCAGCACCGGCGGCGAAGGCACGATGCCGTACTCGTGGAAGTGGTGCTCGGCGACAAAGTACGCCGAGAACCCCAGCTCTTCGGCCAGCACCATTTCATCGAGGAGCTGCGCGTAGAAGTCGCGAATGCTGCGGGGCTCCTCGGGGTAGTGATCGGTCACCGAAAAGACGCTGAAGCGCATGCTCAACCCTCGCGTGATCGCCGTGTGATTGCGACATTATCCTCTCTGGGGCGGGCGGTGTCAATGCAGGTGGCCACAGCGATAGGCCGGTGGGCTTGCATCGCGGTGGCAATTTGCCTACTCTCGAGGAAAAGGAGCCAGGCGTATCCAGGGTGACGCCTTCGTTATGGATACGCTGTAGCCTTCTGTCTGTCGGTTCCCGCTAGCCGACGCGGAACGAGATTTGCCAGTTCGAGGGAGAGATGTTTTGGTGAGAAAATCCACTCACTTGCGATTGGCAGGCTCTAACGAGGCGGAGGGCGGCCGCCGCGCCGGCTTGAGCGAGGCCGACGACCGGCTGCCCGACTACCTGCGCCAGGAAGGGCTGGGTCCCCAGCAGGCGGTGTTCGACGTGCCGCCGGAGTTCCTCCAGCAGGCCAAGCAGCGGCTGCCCTGGGGAGAACGGCTCTTTACCTTGCAGGCTACCGGCTAGCCCCGCCGCCAGGAGGAACGCCCATGCCGCTGCTGAGGGGCCGAGAAGCCGTAGCCGAGATGCTGCGCGCTGCCGGCGTGCGCTACGTTTTTGGCAACCCCGGCACCACCGAGCTGGGGCTGCTCGAGGCCTTGCAGGACTGCCCGGATCTGGAATACATCCTCTGCCTGCACGAGGGGGTAGCCCTGGGCGCCGCCCACATGTACGCCCACGCCTCTGGCCGCACCGGTGTGGTCAACCTGCACGTGGCGCCGGGCCTGGGCAACGCCCTGGGCATGCTCTATAACGCCCTGGTAGGCAAAGTGCCGCTGCTGGTGACTGCCGGCCAGCAGGACAGTCGCATGCTGGTGCGCGAGCCGGTCCTCGCCCACGACCTGGTGGCCATGGCACGACCGCTGAGCAAGTGGGCAGTGCAGGTGCAGCACGTGGAGGAGCTGCCCGTGGTCTTGCCGCGGGCTCTCAAAGTGGCCCAGGATCCGCCGCGCGGCCCGGTGTTCGTGGCCTTGCCCAGCAACGTCCTCGACGACGTGGTCGACTTGGTACTTCCCGCCTTCAGCACCCCTTACCGCCGCAGCCGTCCTGACCCGGAAGGGGTGCAGGCCGCAGCAGCGCTGCTGGCAGCGGCACAGTACCCGGTGATCATCTGCGGCGACGGCGTGGCAGCCGCGGCAGCGCAGGCAGAGCTGGTGCGGCTGGCCGAGGGCCTGGGAGCGCCGGTGTGGAACACCTTGCTCATGAGCGCCCTCAACTTCCCCCTCACCCACCCGCAGTTCTGCGGCGAGCTGCCGGCCGAATACGCTGCCATCCGCCAGGCCCTGGGTGAAGCAGATGTGGTGCTGGCGGTGGGCGCCGACCTCTTTCACGAGGTCTTCTACGCCGAGGGCTCCCCTTTGCCCGCCGGCTGTGCCCTCATTCACCTCGACAACTCGCCTTGGGAGCTGGGCAAAAACCTGCCCACCGCGGTGGCGCTGCTGGCCGATCCCAAGCTGGCGCTGCAGGAACTTACCGAAGTGCTGTTGCCGCGCCTGGACGCGGCGGCGCAGGCGCGCGCCGCACAGCGGCGGGCTGCTCTGGCCGCGCGCAAAGCACAAGAGCGGCAGCGGCAAGAAGACAGGGCGCGGCGCTTCTGGGATGCCTCCCCCATCGCCCCGGCGCGGCTGATGGCTGCCTTGCGCGACTGCCTGCCGGCCGAGGCGGTGATTTACAACGAGGCCATCACCGCCAGCCCCGACTTGCTGCGCACCCTTCCCCTGGAGCGCCCCGGTAGCCTTTTTGGCAACCACGGGGGCGGCATCGGCCAGGGCATGCCCGGGGCGCTGGGGGTGAAGCTGGCCTTTCCCGAGCGGCCGGTGGTGGCGCTGGTGGGCGATGGCTCGGCCATGTACACGGTGCAGAGCCTGTGGACCGCTGCCCATCACCGCCTCGCCGTGCTCTACATCGTGCTGCACAACCAGAGCTACCGCATCCTGAAGTTCAACCTCAACCGCTACCGCCGCCACCAGCAGCTGCCCCTGGAGCGGCCATACCCGTTCATGGACCTTACCGAGCCGCCGCTCGATTTCGTCGATCTCGCCCGCGGCATGGGCGTAGCCGGCACGCGGGTCACCCACCCCGAAGCCATCGCCCCGGCGGTGCAGGCGGCCCTGGCGCAGGACGCCCCTTACCTGCTCGACGTATGGCTGCGCGGGGACGTGACAGGATAAGAAAAGGCGCCGGCAAAAAAGGCTTGCACTCCGGCGGCAAATGGCGTATGTCAATGCACGCAACCTCTCCGGGCACAGGCATGGCCATGCAGGACAGCTACCTGGAAAAGATCCTCACGGCGCAGGTCTACGACGTCGCCATCGAAAGCCCGCTCGAGTTGGCACCGCGCCTGTCGCAGCGCCTGGGCAACCGGCTCTTCCTCAAGCGCGAGGACATGCAGCCGGTGTTTTCCTTCAAGCTGCGCGGCGCTTACAACAAAATGGCGCAGCTGCCCCCGGAGGTGCTGGCCCGCGGCGTCATTGCCGCTTCGGCCGGCAACCACGCCCAGGGGGTGGCGCTGGCAGCACAGAAGCTGGGCTGCCTGGCCACCATCGTCATGCCGGTGACCACGCCGCAGATCAAAGTCAACGCCGTGCGCGGCCTCGGCGCCCGCGTCATCCTGCACGGCGACTCCTACGACGAGGCGCAGGACTATGCCTGGGACCTGGCCCTGCAGGAGCAGCTCACCTTTGTTCACCCTTACGACGACCCCGAGGTCATCGCCGGGCAGGGCACCATCGGCATGGAGATCCTGCGCCAGCACAGCAAGCCGCTGCACGCCATTTTTGTTCCCGTGGGCGGCGGCGGGCTCATTGCCGGCATTGCCGCCTACGTCAAGCGTCTGCGGCCGCGCATCAAAATCATCGGCGTGGAGCCGGTGGATGCCAACGCCATGTACCTCTCGCTGTACAAAGGCGAGCGCGTGCGTCTGACGCAGGTGGGACTGTTTGCCGACGGCGTGGCGGTGAAATGCGTGGGGCAGGAGCCCTTCCGCCTGTGCCAGGAGCTCGTCGACGACATCATCCTCGTCGACACCGACGCTATCTGTGCGGCCATCAAGGACGTCTTCGAGGACACGCGCACCATCCTGGAGCCAGCGGGCGCGCTGAGCATCGCCGGGGCCAAGGCCTACGTGGCCCGCGAGCACCTCCGCGACGAGAACCTGGTGGCCATTGCTTCGGGCGCCAACATCAACTTTGACCGCCTGCGCCACGTCTCCGAGCGGGCCGAGGTGGGGGAAGAGCGCGAGGCGATTCTGGCGGTCACCATTCCCGAGCGGCCGGGCAGCCTGAAGGCTTTCTGCGCCCTCCTGGGGCGCCGCAACATCACCGAGTTCAACTACCGCTATGCCGACCCGCAGCAGGCGCACGTCTTTGTCGGCGTTGAGGTACAAAACCGCGAGGAGATCCGCGAGCTGCTCGCCACCCTGGAGCGCCACGGCCTGCGCGCCCTTGACTTCACCCACAACGAGATGGCCAAGTTGCACATTCGCCATATGGTGGGTGGGCACGCGCCGCATGCCGAGCACGAGATCCTCTACCGCTTTGAGTTTCCCGAGCGTCCCGGTGCGCTCATGCACTTCCTCAACAGCATGAGCCAGCGCTGGAACATCAGCCTCTTTCACTACCGCAACCACGGCGCCGACTACGGCCACGTGCTCATCGGCATGCAGGTGCCACCCCAGGATCGCACGGCGTTTCAAGAGTTCCTCGACCGGCTCGGCTACGCCTACTGCGACGAGAGCGACAACCCGGCCTACCGGCTGTTTCTGGCCTGAGCGCTTGCGCTTTGGGCGACAGAAGGAGCGGCTATGCAATTTGGCATCTTTCTCCTCATGCAATCTCCGGCGGCCCGCCCGGCGGCCGAAGTCTACGCGCGCGGCACCGAAATGGCCCAGGCGGCAGAGGAACTCGGCTTTCACCACGTCTGGCTGGCCGAGCACCACTTCTCGACTTACGGCTACTTGTCGCGACCCCTCCTCTATGCCATGCACCTGGCACACCAGACGCACCGCCTGCGGATAGGCACCGCGGTGATCGTGCTGCCCTTGCACCACCCGCTCATCGTGGCCGAGGAAATTGCCACCGTCGACTTGCTCAGCGGCGGGCGTCTTGACGTCGGCCTGGGGCGCGGCTACCAGCGCTACGAGTTCGAGCGGCTAGGGCAAGACCTGGGCCAGAGCCGGGAGCGCTGGGAAGAAGCGGTGGATATTCTCTTGCTGGCGCTGCGGGGAGAGCCGTTTACTTACGAGGGAAAGTACTTCCAGATTCCCGAAACCTCGGTGTTTCCCCAGCCGCTGCAGCGGCCCCACCCGCCCATCTGGGTCACGGCGCAGAGCCCGGAGTCGGTGGAAGCCACGGTCAAGCGCGGCTTTCACCTCCTGTCGGGCGGCTTTGGCGTGCCGCTGGCACGGCTGCGCCAGTTCCGGCAGCTCTTCGATACTTTGCTGGCGACGTATCGCCCCGCCCAGCCTCCCACCGTGGGCACGCAGCGCCCCGTGTACGTGGCCGACAGTGCTGCCGAGGCGCGAGCGGTGGCCGAGCAGGCGCGCTGGAACATGCGGGTGACGCTGAGCCTGCGGCATAACTACGAGCGCGTTGAGCGGGGCAGGGCTATTCCCGTCCCCTTTCGCGGTGAGCCCAGCACCGAGGAGCTGCTGGAGCATTATCTGGTGGTGGGCACGCCTGACACCTGTATCCGGCAGCTGCGGCGGCTCCAAGAGGCCATGGGCATGGACCACTTCAGCTGCAGCTTCTGGTTTGGCGACCTGAGCCAGCAGCAAGTGCTGCGCTCGATGCGGCGCTTTGCCCAGGAGGTGATGCCGGCGTTTCTCTAGCTGCCGCCTGACAGAGGGGAGCGTCTGCTCTGCTGGCCCGTACGCTGCCTTTTGGCCTCTACGTGGCCTTTCTCGCCCTAGAAGAGCTGCTTGCCTGGCTTGGCGGCGAGCAGGCGGTATGGCCGCGCGAAAGGCTGTCCTTGTGGCTGTACCCCGTAAAAACGGCCGCCGTGCTGCTGGCTCTGGCGGGGTTCTGGCGCCGGTACGACGAGTTGCGCGGCCGCCCCTGGCAGGACGGAGGGGAAGCGCTGCTCACTTTGGCCGTGGGCGTCGGGGTATACGTCGCCTGGGTGCGCATGGACTGGCCGTGGGCGGTGCAGGGGCAGCCGGCAGGCTACGACCCCTTCCGCGCCGGGGCCACGGCCGGCACGGTGCTGGCTGCCATCCGCCTGTTTGGCGCGGCGGCGGTGGTGCCGGTGATGGAGGAACTCTTCTGGCGCTCGTTCCTGCTTCGCTACCTCGTTTCTGCACGCTTTGCCACCGTGGCGCTGGGCACCTTTACCTGGCCCTCGTTTCTGATTACCGTGGTGCTCTTTGGCCTCGAGCACCACTACTGGCTGGCCGGCCTCCTGGCCGGGGTGGCGTATACCCTGCTGCTTTACCGCACCCGGCGCCTGTGGCCGTGCGTGCTGGCCCATGCCCTCACCAACTTGCTGCTTGGCGTGCACGTGCTGCTCACGGGCGAGTGGCACTGGTGGTAGCGCTTAGCCCAGGGGCAGCCGGATGACAAACGTCGTTCCCTGCCGGGGTGCGCTGCGCACGTCGATGCTGCCGCCCAGGGCCTTGATGAGCGTGTAGGAGACGCTCAGGCCTAGGCCGGAGCCCTTGCCGGCTTTGGTGGTGAAAAAGGGGTCGAAAATGCGCCGCCGGACCTCGTCGCTCATGCCGATGCCGGTGTCGGCCACCTCCAGGCAGGCCCACGCGCCCTCCGTGTACGTGCGCAAGGTCAGGGTGCCGCCGGCGGGCATGGCGTCAACGGCGTTCAGGATGAGGTTGGTGAGCACCTCGCGCAGCTCGGCGGCGCGGCTCGAGAAAGGGGGCACCGGGGCAAGGTCGAGAACCAAGTCGATGGGCCGGCCCTCGTCGCAGGCGCGCTCCTTCCACAGCGGGCGCGTGGTGTCGACCGCCTCTTTTACCACCTGCACCAGGTCGGTGAGGATAAAGGCGGCGTCGCCGTGACCGCGGGCAAAAGTCTGAATGCGCTGCACGATGTGGGCGGCGTCGCGGGCGGCGGTTTCGATGATGGTTAAGCCGCGGCGCACCGCTTGCACGTCGCCCGGGTCATCGAGCAGGAGCTGGGTATGGCCTAGGATGGTGGTGAGGATGTTGTTGAAGTTGTGGGCCACCCCGGCAGCCATCTCGCCAACCGCACGGAGCTTCTCTGCCTGCCACAGCTGCTCGCGCAGCCGCTTGTCCTGGGTGACGTCTTTGATGATGGCCGAAAAGCCAACGATCTCGTCGTGGGCGCCGCGCAGTGGGGAGAGGGTCATGCTGACGTCCACCGGCGTGCCGTCGCGCCGCGCCAGCTGCGTCTCGAGGTGCTGCACCGAGCCATGCTGCAGCACCGCTTGCCGCCACGCCTGGTAAGGGGCCTCGGGCAAAAGCACGGTGACGGGACGCTGGAGGACCTCTGCGGCCGGGTACTGGAAGAGGCGCTCGGCACTGCTGTTCCAAGAAGTAATCGTGTCGCGCGTGTCGACGGTGAAAATGGCATCGCCGGCGCCGTCGATGAGGCTTTGGAGGTAGCTCTTGGTCTGGCACATCTCGCCGTACAGCTGGGCGTTCTTCACCGCCAGAGCGAGGTGGTCGAGAACCATGCAGAGGAGCTCGCGCTCGAAGTCGGCCAGCGGGCCGTGCTGGGGCTGGCGCAGCAGCTGCACCACGCCGATTTGCCGCTTGTCCAGCACCAACGGCGCGACGATGACCTGGCCGGCAGCCGTGTCTTGCACCTCCAAAGCGGCGGGCA
Organism: Candidatus Tectimicrobiota bacterium; assembly: GCA_026005175.1. Taxonomy (GTDB): domain Bacteria; phylum Tectomicrobia; class Entotheonellia; order Entotheonellales; family Entotheonellaceae; genus BPKO01. The sequence goes on along the minus strand of BPKO01000001.1, from coordinate 595,537 downwards.
CGCCTTGCAGGGATGGCTGCCAGTCCGGTGCGGTGCCGGCGTGGTAGGCGTCCTGGAAGGCGCCGGTGGCAGGGTCATACAGCCAGAGGTGGACGCCGCTGTATCCCAGGCCGGTGCGCAGCTGCTCGCCGATGGCGTGCAGCATCGCTTCCAGGTCAAGGCAGTCCATGATGACGCGCGTCACTTCGCGCAGGATGCCGAGCTGGGCAGCCCGCTGGGCCTGCTGGACCGCTTCCTGCCGGGAAGCTTGCCAGCGCCGGTGGGTATGGATGGCCACGGCCATGAGATCGGCAAACGTGCGGCCGCGCTCTTGCCAACCTGCTGGCACGCGCGCTGGCTCTGGATAGAAAAAAGCCAGAAGGCCAAGCGGCTCCTCCCCCACCACCACGGGAAAGAGGGCGCTTGCCTGGCAAGCCAGCTGCTGCAGCACCGGCGAGGCTTCGCTTGCCGGCGCCTCCATGGCACTCACCAGAAGCGGCTGGCCGGTCAAGAAGGCGTGCTCGAGCGTCGCGTGCCAGGCAGGATGCTCGAGGGCGGTAAGGTGCGCCGGCGGCAGCTGAAAGGCGAGCTGGCACGGGAAGCGGTCATCAGCGACGCGGTGCAGGACGGCGGCCGCCGCCTGCAGCACCTGGCAGCCCTGCGCCAGAATGCTGCGCCCCATCTGCGCCAGGCTGTCGGCGTCCGTGCCCCGCTGGGCCGCTTCTGCCAGAGCCCGCATGCGCTCGAGCAGCACTCGCACTTCGTGCTGCGTGCCGGTATGGGCAGCGCGGCGCGCCAGCGCTTTGGCCACCGCGTTTTCCACTTCCGCTTTGCTAAAGGGTTTGATGAGGTACTCCGAGGCGCCGTAGCTCATGGCCTGCCGTGCCGTATCCAGCGAGGCGTAGGCCGTCATCATGACCACTTCGATGGTGGCATCGAAGGCCTTGATGGCTTTGAGCACTTCGATGCCGTCCATCTCGCGCATTTTGATGTCGAGAAAGACGAGGTCAGGCGGGCAGCGGCGGACGAGCTCCAGGGCTTCGGCGCCGGAGCTGGCCGTAGCCACCGCGTGGCGCGTTTTGAGGATCATGCGCAGGGCCTCGCGCGGCCCCAGCTCGTCGTCGACGATCAGAATGCGGCTGGTGGGGCATTCGCTGCTCATGCGGCTTCCCATGCCTCCGTGGTTGCGGGCAACGCCACGACGAAGGTGGTGTCGCCGTTTTTCTCCCGGCGGACCTCGAGGCGGCCGCCGTGCTCTTCGACGATTTTCTGGCTCACGCAGGGTCCCACATCGACCAGCGTGCGGCGCTCCATGCTGAAGGGATCAGAGAGCAGCTCCAGCTCCTCAGCGGGCAGCGTGCAGCCCTCTCCGGTCAGTACGACGCAGACCCAGGGGTGAGGGGTAGCCGGTAACCCCCGGTAGCCCAGGCGGGTGGTCACGCGGATGCGGCCTGCTTCTGGCATGCCCTGGGAGAGAAAGGCAACCAGGTAGCCCAGGGCCTTGAGGAGCTGCTCGGGGTCGAGCTTTACCGGAGGCAGCTCCTCGGCACAGCGGACCTCGAGGCGCACAGTGGCCTCGGGGGGCTTTTCGCCATTTGGGGGCGGAAGCACGCCGGTGTGTGCCAGGCGCTGGACCACCGCGTTGAGGTCGCCGTACTCGAACGCATAGGGGAGCTTGCTGGCAAAGCTCACCAGCTTGTCAGTGATGCTGTTGATGGCCCGCACGTCCCGGCGCACCACCTGGCAGAAGGTGTGGCGGAACTCGGCGTCGTCGTAGCGCTCTTCGAGCAGCTCCACGAACGTCTGGATGGAGACCAGGGGGTTTTTGATCTCGTGGGCCATGCGCCCGACCACTTTGTTGAGGAAGTCGAGCTGGTCGGCGCGGCGCCGCTCGGCTTCGAGCTGCTTCTGGGCGGTGAGGTCTTCGAAGACCATGGCGCTTCCTGCCACGGCCCCTTGCTGGTCGAAGATCTGGTAAGTGCTCACTTGGAGCGGCACTTTGCCGGCTGCCAGCACCACCTCTTGCCGGTCATAGGCCACGCCGTCGCGCAGGGTCTCGTAAAGAAGGTCGCCCAGGGGCGAGGGCAGGGTGCGCAGGTCCTGGTGCAGCACCCGCTCCCAGGAAGTGCCTAGGATCTGCGCGGCGCGGTGATTGCACAGGCGGATCTTCTCGTCGGTGCCGATGGTGATGACGCCGCTGCTCATGTAGCGCAGGATCTTTTCGGTAAACACCTTTTGCTCCTGCACGGCGTGGTGCAGGGCAATGCCCTGCACCGCTACGGCCATATGGCTGGCCAGGCTAAAGAGCGTTTCGAGCTCGGCCTCGCCATACGGCGTGCCGGTGACGCGCTCGCCCAGGGTGAGGATGCCCACCAGGGTGCCCGAGGCCAGCAAGGGCACGCAGACCACGGCTTTGAGCGCTTGCAGGGGGCGCAGCATGGCCAGCGCCTCCGGCGACGCGCGGTGGCCTTCGAGCTCGGCGCGGTGCAAGAGGCGGGCCTCGCTGCGCAGCCAGCAAACCAGAGGGGCATCGGCGGGCAGCCGCAGGGGGGCGGTGACTTTGGCGGGCAGGCCGCGCTGGGCCCGCACGAGGAAGGCGTCGCCAGCAGCGTCCGGAAGCAGGACGGCCATGCGGCTGGGGCGCAAAAAGTCGCCCACGGCTTCCAGGAAAAGGCCCAGGGCCTGCTCCAGGTCAAAGGGGGTGCTGAAGGCCTTGGCAAAGTGGCGCAGGAGGTGCCCTACGCTGGCCAGCGTGGGGCCGTGCTCCCCATTGGCAGGGGCAATGGGCTGGACCTGGGCCTTCTGGTGCCGCAGCCGCTCGAGCTCTGCCGCCAGCTGCTGCCTGTCGAGCGCCTGCTTCAGGGTACGCTGCAGCGCTGAAGAAGAAAGGGGCCCGGACAGGACGTAGTCAACCTGGGGGATCTCTTCCGGAGCGCCCGGGGCGAGGCACAGCGTCACGCAGTGGGGCTGCAAGGCCTTGGCCTGCGCGCACAGGCGCTCGAGCAGCGGCGACCACTCCTCGGCGGCGGCGATGAGCACGTCGATGGGGGTCAGGCGCAAGTACTCCAGGGCGTCGTCACACGAAGCAGCGGCAAAGAGCGTGTAAGCCTCACCAAGGAGCTGCTGCAGCGCTTGCCGCTGCGGCGGGCTCTCCGCCATCAGAAGCAGCGAGTGCATGGACTTCGTCTCCCTGTACGGTCGGCAGCGTCACGGTCACCACCGCGCCATTGGTGTCAGAGCGGTTGGCAGCCTGGAGGGTGCCGCGGTGGGACTCGACAATGCCCTTGCAGATGGCCAGCCCCAGGCCGCTGCCCCCCGCTTTGGAGGTGACAAACGGCTCGAACATGGACCCCAGCAAGTCGTCAGGAATGCCGGGGCCGGTATCGGCCACCTGCACGAAGAGCCGCGGCGGGCCATCTGGGCCTGGCGTCATGCCCACGGTAACGGTCAGCGTTCCTCCTTCGTCCATGGCTTCAAGGCTGTTCATGCAGAGGTTGAGGAACACCTGCTTGAGCTGATCGTGGTCGCCGAGCACGGGCCGCAGGGGTTTGTGGTAAGCGCGCACGAGGCGGATGCGGCGCTTGTTGCATTCGCCGGAAAGCAGCGTGAGGGTTTCTTCCAGGGGCTCTAAGACGCTGATGGGGCGCCGCGACGCGGGCGAGGCGGCCCCCAGGGTGCGCAGGCGGTGTACCAGGGCATCGATGCGGGAAATTTCTTGCAGCGCCACCTGGCTGAAGGCCTCGCGGAACTCGGCGTCGTCGTACTGCTCGGGCAGCAGTTCCGCCAGGGTGCGGATGGCCACCAGGGGGTTCTTGATCTCGTGGGCAATCCCGGCGGCAAAGGCGCCGAGGGCGGCCAGCCGTTCCATGCGGCGCTTGTCCTCTTCGAGTTCCTTGATGCGCGACAGGTCGTGGCAGACGAGGATGGCGCCGGCGGGCTCGGCGCCGTGGGCCGGCAGCACCGAGGTGCTCACCGCCAGGGGCAGCGTGCCGCCTGCAGGGCGCGGCACGGCCACCTCGCAGTGCGCCAGGGCGCCTTTGCCGTGCAGCGTGTCGAGCAGCGGGGCGCTGAGTTCCTGCGGCAGGACCTCGGCCACGTGGCGGCCTATTGCGCGGGCGGCCTCGATGCCAAGCAGGCGGGCGGCGGCGGCGTTGATTACCGTGAGGTGGCCTTGGGCGGTGGCGGCGATGACTCCGCTTTCCATCTGGCGCAGGATGCTTTCGCTGTACTCCTTCATCCAGATCACTTCTTCGTGCAGCTGCGCCCGGCGCAACGCCACACTGGCCTGGTGGCTCACGGTGCCAAGGAACGTCAGGTCGTGCACGAAAAAAGGGTCGCCGGAGAGCTTGGCGCCCAGCGTCACGAGGCCGATGAGGCGCTGCTCCACAGGCAGCGGCACCACCACCTCGCTGCGCAGGAGGGCAAAGGCCTTGGCAAGCTGCGGCACGTCTTCCACGCCGTGCCAGCGCTCGAGCTCCTCGCGCATCACCGGCATGGCGGTGCGGCTCAAAAAGGCCAAGAGCTGAGGCATGTCGAGCACCGCGGGCACCTCTGCTGAGGTGTCGTCCCCCTGCCAGGCCTGGCGCTCGAGGCGGGAGGGCGCCTGGCAGAGGTAAACGGCCACCGCTTCCACCTTGAGGGTGGCCTGCAAGAAGGCGGCAAGGTGCTGGCAGAGCGGCGCGAGGTGGAGCTGGCTGGCCAGAGCCTGGCTGATGGTGCGGGTGGCCTGCTGGTAATCGTACGGTTCGCGGTAGCAGTACTTGTCGAGCAGGCGCTGGACGGCAAGGCGCAGCGGGTGGAAGACCACCACCCCCCCGATTCCCAGCAGCAGCGGGAAGCCCGCAGCCGTGACCTGCTCCGGCGACCACAGCCGCCGCCCCAGCGCCCCCATCAGCCACATCAGCCCGGCCGTGCTGCCCAGAGAGAGGCCATAGGTCACGCCGCGGCGGACGATGAGCCGGACGTCCATGAGGCGGTGGCGGACGATGGCGTGGGCGGTGAAGCCGACGAAAAACAGCGTGAAGTACGGCCCGTAGGCGCTAAAAGCGGAAGTGCGCAGCAGGGCCGGGATGAGGAGGTTGGTGGTCAGAGCGCCGGCAATAAGCAAGAAGAGGCCCAGCCCCAGGTACTGCAGCTGCAGCCGGCTGCGCCCGCGGGCCGTGCGCCACTTCCGGATCAAAGTCCAGAGCCCGTAGCCAAAGGCGGTGAGGAGGAAAAGCGCACAGAGCGGATAGAGAGGGCCATAGTGCGTCTTGAGACGTCCGGCCTCGTCAAGGCTTGTTGCTTCCAGTATCCATGGAGAGAAGGAAGCGATCACAAATGGAATGCTAAGTAACAGGAAAACATACCCGATTCTGCAAGAAAATAAATGAAGAGAATTTGGAAAAGCTTGACAAAATGCAATAAAACCGCTAGCAGCGAGGCTTGCCGATGCAAAAGCAAATCTTCCCCAAAAGACACCCAAAGGGGTGATCGCATAAATATGGGTCATTTTTACACCAAAAGACCACGCCACAAGTGTCATCACAAACCAGAAGAAAGCCTGGTTTGCCGGCTTTCGTGGTGCTCGTATATAGACGAGCATCCCTATGGCTAGATTCATGATCCATAGAGGAAGCCCTGCAAACAGATGTATGGCCATGGCACTGTCCTTTTAGGGCTTCACCTTTGCTAAGACCAGAGCTGAATCCATGCCTCCGATACCATGCACGTGAACGAGAAGGGTGCGAACGCGCGCGCGGCGGGCACGATTAGGTACATAATCCAAATCACACAGAGGATCGGGCGTCTCATAGTTAATTGTCGGTGGAATGATGCTATGTTTTAGGGTTAAGCAAGAGGCTATTGCCTGCAAGCAACCGGCCGCTGAAAAGGGTTGGCCGATCATAGATTTAATAGAACTTATGGGAATGTTGTACGCCAAAGAGCCAAACACAGTTTTGATAGCATTTGTCTCCGCTAAATCGTAGTTTGGCAAGCTGTTGCCATGGGCGTTAATGTAGTCGATGTCCGCGCGTGACACGGCTGCATGATGCAAGGCTTCTGCCATGACATGAGCCATGCCTGCGCCGCTGAGATCACAGTGAATCAAGTCGTTGCCATCACGGCCACTGGCACCGCCGAGGATCTCGGCGTACATAGGGGCACCACGTGCCCTTGCCTGCTCGTAGTCTTCGAGGAGTAAAGTGCCTGCGGCTTCACTGAGCACCATTCCGTCTCGATACTTCTCGAAGGGACGAGAGGCCCCTTGGGGATCGTCGTTGCGCGTAGAGAGCACTCGAGAGGCGCATACCACGCCAAACGTGAATGGTGTCAGAACTGCCTCGGCACAGCCTACCAGGATGGCGCGAGCCCGTTGAAGTTGGATTTGTGTGTATCCCCACTGTACGACGTCGAGTCCATTGGTACATCCAGTGGCGACAGTACCACAGACGCCTTCCACTCCCAACGCGACGGCCACGTGACTCGTAACGCCATGCGAAGGAATCTCAACCAAGGTCAGGGGGTTGAGGACCCGTATGCCCTTGTCAAGGAAGGCGAGGTGATCAGCTTCGAAAGTTTCGGCCTTGCCCAAAGAGGTGCCAAAGCAGACGCCAATCTCCTTGCGGTTGTCGGGCGTCACTTCCAGGCCGGCGTCGGCCATGGCCATTTTGGCAGCGGCGATGGCGAACTGGGCCACCCGCGGCAGGCGCTTGGCTTCCCGGGGCTCGAGGTAGTCGGTGGGGCGAAAGTCGCGCACTTCCCCGGCGATCTGGCAGGGATAGCGGCTGGCGTCAAAGCGGGTAATGCGGTCGATGCCGGAGCGTCCCGCCACCAGGGCTTCCCAGAAGGCGTCCTTGCCAATGCCGTTAGGGGCAATAGCGCCCAAGCCGGTGATCACCACGCGCCGCCGCTCCACAAGCCATCCCCTCCACTGTTCCTGTTTCCGCCGGCATGCTTCCTGGCCAGATTTTCTGGCGCCCCGTTGCTTTCCCGCACACGTCCCTCTAGCCGCCCGCTTCTCGGGCGGGTGGCGCGCTCTTGAGGGCGCTCGGGAAGTGGGCGTTACAGGCTTGGTTTTCTGAGGACGTTATCGGCGGAACGGGAAAAAATCTTTATGCGGGTATACGGTGAAGCGGCGGGTGGGCTCTGCCTCCCGCAAGGAAGCAGAGCCCCAGGGGGTCTTAGGGCGCCGCGGCGGCCAGGCGGGCGGCGACGCGCTCGGGCAGCGGGTAGCGGCGGTCCCACTTGCCGGCTTTCATCACCTGGCCGGGCAGGGTGCGGCCGAGGATCTGCTCGACGCGCTGCGCCGTCTCGATGAGGCGGTCAAGGTCGATGCCGGTCTCGTAGCCCATGGCGTGCAGGCAGTGCACCAGGTCCTCGGTGCAGACGTTGCCCGTGGCGCCGGGCGCAAAGGGGCAGCCGCCCAGGCCGCCAATAGAGGCGTCGAAGTGGCGCACGCCGCAGTCGATGGCCGCCAGGATGTTGGGGATGGCCATGGCGCGCGTGTTGTGCGTGTGCAGGCTCCACGTCACGCCCGGGAAGCGCGGCAGCAAGTACTCCAGGGTGCGCCGCACCTGCGCCGGGTTGGCCATGCCGGTGGTGTCGGCTAGCCCGATGCCCGTGGCGCCCATGTCCACCAGCCGCGCCACGATGTACTCCAGCCGCCCCAGCGGCACTGGGCCTTCAAAGGGACAGCCAAAGGAAGTGGAAATGCCGCTATAAAGCGGGATGCCGGCCTCGTGCGCCAGGCGCGCCACGGCTTCCAGCTTGGTCAGGGATTCCTCGATGGTCATGTTGACGTTGGCCAGGTTGTGGCTCTCACTGGCCGACAGCACGGTGTGGATCTGGTCCACGCCGGCGGCAAGGGCACGCATGGCGCCCTTGTCGTTGGGCACCAAGGCGGCGTAAACGGTCCCCGGCCGCCGGGTAATCTTGGCCATCACCTCTTCGGCGTCGCGCAGCTGCGGCACCGCTTTGGGATGGACAAACGAGGTGACCTCGATCTTGGGCAATCCGGTGGCGCTGAGGCGGTCGATGACTTCCACTTTCAGCTCGGTGGGAATAAACTCCGGCTCGATCTGAAAGCCGTCGCGCGGGCCCACTTCGCAGATGCTGATGAACGTGCCCATGGCTCCTCCTTTCCCGTGATCAGTACGAACGCGGCATGCCCAGCACGTGCTGCCCCACGTAAGCCAGCACCAGGGTGTTGTTCACCGGAGCCGTCTTGTACAGCCGCGTCTCGCGGAACTTGCGCTCCACGTCGTACTCGGCAGCAAAGCCGTAGCCGCCGTGGCAGTCGAGGCAGGCGTTGGGCCGCTTCCCAGGCGGCCTCGGCCCCCCAGGTACTTGGCCATGTTGGCCTCGGCGCCGCACGGCAAGCCGGCGTCGAACAGCGCCGCCGCCTTGAGCCGGCATGAGGTCTGCGGCTTCTACGGCCATGTGCGCTTTGGCAATGGGGAACTGCACCCCCCTGGTTGGCGCCGATGGGCCGCCCGAAGACGACGCGCTCTTTGGAGTACTGCACCGCCTTGTCGATGAACCAGCGGCCCGTCGCCAATCGACTCCGAGGCCACCAGGATGCGCTCGGCGTTCATGCCGTCGAGAATATAAGAAAATCCCTTTTCCTTCCTCGCCGATGAGGCTGTCGGCCGGAATCTCCACGTTGTCAAAGAACAGGATGTTGGGTCGAGTGGTTGATCATGGTGCGCAGCCGGCCGCACCTGCAGCCCCCTTGAGGGCCCGCGGATGTCGATGAGGAACACCGACAGCCCCTCGGTCTTCTTGCGGACTTTGTCCAAAGGCGTGGTGCGCGCCAAAAGCAGCATGAGGTCGGACTGCAGCACGCGCGAGATGAAGATCTTCTGCCCGTTGACCACGTAGACGTCGCCGTGGCGCACCGCCGTGGTCTGCAGCTTGGTGGTGTCCGAGCCGGAATTGGGCTCGGTCACCGCAAAGGCCTGCAGGCGCAGCTCGCCGCTGGCGATTTTGGGCAAGTAGCGCGCTTTTTGCTCTTCAGAGCCGTGGCGCAGCAGGGTGCCCATGATGTACATCTGCGCGTGGCAGGCGGCGGCATTGCCACCTGAACGATTGATTTCTTCCAGAATAAGCCCGGCTTCCAGGATGCCCAGGCCGCCGCCGCCGTACTCTTCGGGAATGAGCACCGACAGGTAGCCGGCTTTGGTCAGCTCTTGCACGAAGGCTTCCGGATACTCGCGCTTTTCGTCGAGCTCGCGCCAGTACGAAGGGGGATAAAGCTTGCACAGCTCGGCCACCGCTTTTTTTAAAGCCAGCTGCTCTTCGGTGAGGGAAATCCGAATGTCGACCATGACGCACTCCTCTTTGCCAGCCGGTGCCCCTAGCGGCCTTTGAACTGCGGCGGGCGCCGCTCGTTAAAAGCGCGCACGCCTTCGAGGCGGTCTTCGGTGTGCACGGTCTCGTTGTACGCCTCGATGGAGAGAATCATCCCCGTCTGCAGGTCGGTCTCCAGCCCCCAGACGATGGCTTTTTTTGGCCTGGCGCACGGCGATGGGGCCGTTGCGGGCGATGGTGGCGGCAATTTCCATGGCCTTGGCCCTGGCCTGTCCCGGCCGGCACCAGGTGGTTGACCAGCCCCACCGCTTTGGCCTCGGCGGCCGGCACGTGGCGGCCGGTGAAAATCATCTCCTTGGCAAAGGGGGCCCCGACGATGCGCGGCAGCAGCTGCGTGCCGCCAATGCCGGGGAAAATGCCCCCGCGTCACTTCAGGAACGGCAAAACACCGCGGTTTCGCTGGCGACGATGAAGTCCGAGAGCACCGCCAGCTCGCAGCCGCCGCCCATGGCGTAGCCTTCCACCGCGGCAATCACCGGGTGCGGGCAGCGCAGCAGGCGAAAGGCGGCCTGCTCGAAAATGACGTGCTGCTCGCGCCACGCCTCGTCGCTCATGCCCTGGCGCTCTTTGAGGTCGCCGCCAACGCAGAAGGCCTTGTCGCCGGCGCCGGTGAGGATGACGACACGCGTTTGCTTGTCCCAAAAGAGCGCTTCGAAGCAGTCGAGCAGCTCGCGCCCCATGGCCGTGTTCATGGCGTTGAGGGCCTCGGGGCGGTGCATTTCCACGGTGACGATGAAGCCGTCCGGGGAGCGACTCACCCGCAGCGTTTCGTAGTCCTGGCGCATCGGTGTCCTTTCCGCAGCTTGGGGTACGCCTTTATCATAGACGAACCGGCAGAGCGCTGTTAAGCCCTTTTGTGCCTCATTCGGCGGCCGGGCGAATGACGGTGGCAAAGTGCTCCATGCGCTCGAGGCTCTCCGCGAGGTGTTCGCTGCGGAAGTCAAAGATGAGCTCGCTTACCCCCAGGCGGCGGTAAGTGTGGATATCCTCGGCCACCTGCGCCGGCGTGCCGCTAAAGGGGCGGCGTTCCTGCCCGCCGGGCAGCGCCGCGGCGGCGTCGTATAGGGGGGCCTTGTAGGCGATGGTCAGGGTGTCAAAGTCCCGGCCCGCTGCCTCGCAGAAGCGGCGCAGCTCGTCGAGGGCGGCCTGCAGCTCGGCCGGGCGCAGCGGCACGGCGGGGTTGGCCCCCACCGGGTGCCAGCCGTCGCCGTAGCGGGCGACGCGGCGCAGGGCCGGCCGGCTGTGGCCGCCGATCCAGATGGGCGGGTGGGGGCTTCTGCACCGGCTGCGGCAGGCAGCGCAGCGCCGCAAAGCGGTAAAACCGTCCCGTAAAAGAAGCCGGGTCCTGCGTCCACAAGGTCTTGAAGATCTGCAGGTACTCGTCGCTCGCCGCGCCGCGGTGGTCAAAGTCTGGGGCCGCAAGGGCTTCGAACTCCTCGCGCAGCCAGCCCACCCCCCACGCCGACGGTGACCCGCCCGCCGGAAAGAACGTCCACCGTGGCCAGCATCTTGGCTGCCAGCACCGGGTTGCGGTAAGGCAGGATCATGACGCTGGTTATCAGGCGCAGGGTTTGGGTTTTGGCGGCGACAAAGGCCATAAGCGTCAGCTGCTCCAGGGCGTCTCCCTGGCCGGGGAAGGCCCCGCTCAGGGTGTAGGGATAAGGCGAGCGGATGTCGACCGGAAAGACGACGTGGTCGGCAATCGTCACGGAGTGAAAGCCCAGGGCCTCGCCCCGCTGCACCAGGGTGGCCAGGGCCTCTGGCGTGGCGGTGGCGCCGCGCGTTGGCAAGTAGAATCCGTAGCGCATCGGGGTTCCTCGTCGCTAAGGGTGTGAAATACGCCAAAGCCGGCGGGCAGGCTTTCATCCTATCACAAAGGACAGCGCATTGGCACGGGTTCTATGAGCGAGGTGTTTCCTGCTTTCACCCGCGCTAGGGGGCCGGTCCCCGGGCCACATCGCGGGCGTACTTGAGCATAAGCGAGGCGTTCAGGAGAAGGGCGAAGAAAAACTCCTGCGTCTCTTCGCATACCGCACACCACAGGGCGGGCAGGAGGGTGGGGGTCGATGTCGTCGAGCTGGGCCAGAGCCAGAAGCAGAAAGCCCCACCCAGAAAGGGACTGTGGTTAGGCACAGCACCTCACGGCGCAGTACGGCCAGGCCGAGGTAACCGCGATGCCACAGCCAAAGCGTCAGCACCGCCATCCCGGCCAGGGCCAAGACCAGCCAGCGGGGATCACGCCCTGTTCGGTACCATAGATTGAGAAGGTCATGGATCGCCCCCACGTATACACCATCAATGCGCCCGATGAGGCCACCAAAAATACCAAGGTAGTCGCACTCTTCCAAGAAGGCCAGCACGCACAGGAAGACCAGCAGGCGGTAAGGCTTGTCAGCTGGCCTGGGATACAGGCGGGCCAGGCTGACCGCAATCCAGGTTGCCAGCCAGTAAAGCCAAAAGGTGAGTGGTTCGAGTAACCCCCATTCGCTGCTGAGGGCGCGTAGGTACAGGGGATGCCACCAAGCCAGGGCAGAGAGGAGGGCCAGGAGGGCCAAGAGGACGCCGGTGATTCCGGTATACTGCTGGGGCGGGGAGAGGCGAGCAAAGCGGCGCAGCACTCGGTCCCCGCTCTCTCCACGCTACGAGCATGAGCGGCAGGAGGCTCAAATAGACAAGCACCGCATTGGGGAGTCGTCTCTGGCTTAGGTCCCAAATCGGATTGCCAGGGAAGCGAAGTACGGCGACCAGGAGGAGCCCGGCGCTGCTCCCCAAAAGCAGGAGACGCGTGGGAGCATGCCAGAGGAGGTACCCCCCATCGGCGACAAGGCAAGGAGACGACCTTCCTACCCGGTGACCCGTCCCCAGCCGATTGTGGTGCCGCAGTCCACGCGGCCACTCTCCTCGCAGGCCACTTCTGTGATCAGCGCTGCACGCGGTCCGGCAGCAGCGCCTCGAGCGCCGCAGCATAGGCGTCAAAGGTGCGCTGGTCGAAGAGCACAAAGCGTACCAGCTCGGGCTTGTGGTGCTGGGCCAGGAAGTCGCTTACCGTGCGCAGGGCGATGCGGGCTGCCTGCTCGACGGGATAGCCGTAAGCGCCGGTGGAAAGGGAGGGAAAGGCGACGCTGCGGCAGTCGTGGGCCACGGCCAGCTCCAGGCTGCGGCGGTAAGCGCTGGCCAGCTTGTCTGCTTCGCCCTGCTGGCCGCCTTGCCACACCGGCCCCACGGCGTGGATGACGTAGCGCGCCGGCAGGTTGCCGGCACCGGTGATCACCGCTTCCCCCCGTGGGGCAGCCCTGCGGGTACTTGCGGCGCGTCTCTTCCATGATGCTGGGCCCCCCCAGCGCGGTGGATGGCGCCGTCCACCCCGCCTCCGCCGGCAAGGCGGCTATTGGCGGCGTTGACGATGGCGTCGGTGTGCTCTTTGGTGATGTCGCCGATGACCAGCTCCAGGGTGCACGGACCGATTTGCGCGCGCATGATGCCTCCTCCCTTCTGCATGCTTTCCCTTGCAGCCGGTGTTGCTACAAGACGGGAGTCCCTTACCCACGATGGAGCCGCTACCGCCAGCGCGGGCGTATTGGCTTACTCGACCGGCAGCTGCGGGTCGTTGCCCCACTCTGCCCACGAGCCGTCGTAGACGGCCACCTCGTAGCCAAGTTGCCCGAGCACCCAGGCCAGGTGCGCGGCACGCACCCCCGACTGGCAGTAAGTGATGATCCGTTGCTGGGGCGGCAGGCCTTTGTGCTGCACCAGCGCCTTGAGCTGCGGCGGCGGCCGCAGCGTGCCGTCGCCTTGCAGGGTGCGCTTCCACTCCAGGTGCACGGCGCCGGGGATATGCCCGCCGCGGGCCGCATAGCGCAGCCAGCCGGTATACTCGAGCCAGGAGCGCGCATCCACGATGGTTGCACTGCCTCGCGCAGCGCCCGCAGCACGTCATCCTTGGTGGCGACGCGCTGCGCCACCGGGCGGGCTTTGAACACCGCCGGCCGGGGAGAGGGGACCTCGGCGCTCACCGGCCGCCCCTCGCGCTGCCAGGCCGGCCAGCCGCCGTCGAGCACCGCTACCGCCTCGTGGCCATAAGCGGTCAGGATCCACCAGAAGCGTGCCGCGTACAGGCCCCCCTGGTCGTCGTAGGCCACCACGCGGGTGGCGTTGCCAATACCCCAGCCGCGACAGCAGGGCTTCCAGTGCCACCGCCGACAGCCGCATCCCGCGCACGGGCTGCGTCGGATCGACCAGCTGGGCCAGAGCAGACGTGCACCGCGCCGGGGATGTGCCCCCTGCCGGTAGGCCTCGGCGGCGCGCAAGTCGACAAGCCGCAGGGCCGTCGTCGTGCAGGTGCTGCGCCAGCCAGGCGGTGTCAACACGCGCCGGGAAAGAGAAAGCTGCTGCGGCCCACAGCCAGACGAGCCCTGCCGCGAGCCAGGGGCCGCTTTGTGCACCGTGTGACGGTGTCCCATACGGCGTCCCTCCTCGCCTTGCTCGCCCCACCCGGGCGCATGGTATGGTTCGGTGCCTGCAAGCAGCGTACCGCAAGCAACACCGTACTGTCTAGGTAAAGGAGGGAACCGGTGTCTGTTTTGCTTGACGTCAGCGCCTACCGCACGCCCGAGTATCCAGTGCATCCGCTTTTTGTCAACCGCTGGTCGCCACGCGCCATGTCCGGCGAGGCTCATCAGCGACGAGGAGCTCATGACGCTTTTTGAAGCCGCCAAATGGGCGCCTTCTTCGTATAACAACCAGCCCTGGCGGTTTCTCTATGCCAAGCGCCACTCCCCCTCACTGGCCGGCGTTTTTTCGACTTGCTCACCCCCAACAACCAGCTATGGGCCAAAAACGCCGCCGTGCTCATTGTCGTTGTTTCCAAGAACACCCTTGACCGCGACGGCTCGCCGGCCCGCACCCACAGCTACGATGCCGGCGCGGCCTGGCAGAACCTGGCCCTGCAAGGATCGCTTCTTGGCCTGGTGGTGCACGGCATGCAGGGGTTCGACTACGACCGGGCCCGCGAGGTGCTGGGCGTGCCGCCGGGCTACACCGTGGAAGCCATGATCGCCGTCGGCCGCCCCGGCAACAAGGCCGAACTCCCCCGAGCACCTGCAGGCGCGCGAGGTTCCTTCCGGACGTAAGCGCCTGGCAGAGATCGTCTGCGAGGGGCCCTTCCGCTTCGACACCCCCTGAACCCTACCCCCCCTTAGCCCGGCCAGGCAAACAGGGGGCTGGACCCCCGGCGGCCAGCAGCAGGCCAAACCACAGGTGCAGCTTGGCGGTTTGCCGCAGCGCCCGGTGCAGCAGCGGGCGCTCCCCCCCCTGCCAGGCCAGGCGTGCCACGCGCCAGGCCAGAGGCAGGGTGAGCAGGGGAAGGAGCCAGGCGGGCCGCCCGTGGCCGCCGGCCACAAGGGCCACCGGGCTGGCAAAGGCCACCAGCAGCAAGCCGCCGTACAGGCAGGCTGCCGGCCGCCGCCCCCATAGGGTGACGAGGGTCTGCTTGCCGCTGCGGCGGTCTTCCTCGGCATCGCGCAGGTTGTTGGCCACGAGAATGGCCGTCACCAGACAGGCCACAGGCAGCGACAGCCACAGGGCGTCCTGATGCAGGGTGTGGATCTGCACGTAAAAGCTGCCGCCCACCATCACCGGGCCCATGAAGACAAAGACTAGCGGCTCGCCCAGGGCAAGATGGCCCAGGGGCAAAGGGCCCGCGCTGTAGGCGTAGGCCACCCCCACGCTGGCCAGGCAGACCAGGGCCAGCGGCCAGCCGGTACGCAGGACCAAGTAAACGCCGATAAGCGTTGCCACCCCGAAGCAGACCAAGGCGCCGTGCCACACCGCCCGCGGCGTGAGCAGCCCCAAGGCAATGACTTTGTAAGGGGCAAGCACCTTGCCCGCCGAGCCTCCCTGACGGTGGTCGGCGTACTCGTCCACCAGGTTGGTGCCGCTCTGCACCAGCAGCGAGGCCACAAGGACGAGCAGGAAGAGCCAGGGATCGAAGGCGCCGTGGCTGGCAGCCAGGGCGCTGCCTACCCCCCACCGGCACCACCGAAGCGCTGAGGGTAAAGGGACGAATGGCCCGCCACCAGACCCCAACCCGCTGCCACACCGCCCCGCACCTCCTCGCACTTACCACGGCGTACGCCGGTACTTGCTAAAATCCGGCTGGCGCTTTTCCAGAAAGGCCTGGCGCCCTTCCCGCGCCTCTTCGGTCATGTAGAAGAGGCTGGTGGCGCCGTGCGCCAGGGCCTGCAAGCCGTAACCGTGGTCGGTGTCGGCATTGAACGCCGCTTTCAAGAAGCGCAAGGCCGTGGGGCTCTTGGCCAGGATCTTGCGGCACCAGGCTTTGGTTTCCTCGTCCAGCCGCTCCGCCGGCACCACTTTGTTCACCAGCCCCATCTCGAGCGCTTCCTGCGCCGTGTACTGCTCGCACAGGTACCAGATCTCGCGCGCTTTTTTCTCCCCGACGATGCGTGCCAGGAACATGGCGCCAAAGCCGCCGTCGAAGCTGCCCACTTTGGGGCCGGTCTGGCCAAAAATGGCGCGGTCCGAGGCAATAGTAAGGTCGCAGAGCACGTGCAGCACATGGCCGCCGCCGATGGCATAACCGTCTACTTTGGCAATCACCGGTTTGGGAATCTCGCGAATCATCCGGTGCAGGTGGCGCACCTGCAAGCGCGGCGTGCCTCCTTCGTCTTCGTAGCCGCCGTGGCCGCGCACTTTCTGGTCCCCGCCGGTGCAGAAGTTGCCCTGCTCGCCGGTCAGCACCACCACGCCGATGGTGTCATCGTACCAGGCGTCCTGAAAGGCGGCGATCATCTCGTCGATGGTGCGCGGGCGAAAAGCGTTGAGCACGTGGGGACGGTTGATGCTCACCGTGGCAATGCCGTCTTCTTTGGTGTAAATGATGTCCTCAAAGGTCATGACGTTAGGGGCCTTCTCCTTGCCGTTCAAGTTGCCTCTCTCCCCGGCCGATAGAGGCGTCGTGGAATTCGGTATGCACACGCCTTCCGTTCGGTGTGAGGGGACTCTCCATGCGTCTGTTCAAAAAGGGCTTAGAAGACGGACCATCTAGCGCAAGCGCTGCCGCCAGCGCCGGGGGTACGGGCGAGCCCGACGGCGACCTGGCGCAGCTCTACAGTATATGCCAAACGCGCACCGTCGCGAAGGGGGAGGTGGCCCTCAACGCAGAGAACGCTGCTGCCTGCGCCTTGTGGATCTTGCAGGGCGCCCTGGCCCTCTACGCGCACGAACACGCCCCCATGCCCTTGCATCGCTTCCCTGCCGGCCACTTGCTCGGCTTTTTTTTCCCTACCAGCGCCCTGGACGGTAAAAGCCAGCGAGGAGGCCAAGGTCTTGGTGCTTGACCAACGTACGCTTTCCCTACTCTCCGAGCCGGTGCGGCTGGCGCTGGGGACCAAAACGGCGGCCGCCACCAGTGCCCTGCTGGCTGCCGTGATGCAGGACGCAACCCGCTGCCGGGCGCAGCTGCACAAGCTCTCGGCATACGTGGCGCGGCGCCAGGCGCAGGCTCGCCACGCCGCTGCTTCGGAACCCCTCCAGAATGTGCTGCGCAAGCTTCCCAAGTTGCCCTCCTACGCCTACGAGCTGGCCACCAGGCTTGAGGATGGAAACATCGAGGTGCAAGAAGTCGTCAACCTCATCCAGCGCGACCCGGCGCTGGCCAGTTTCGTCCTGAAAACCGTTAACTCGGCGTACTACAACCTGCCCGAAAAAATCACCAGCGTCTACCACGCCGTGGTATTTCTCGGCTACAGTGCGGTTTCTCAGCTCGTCCTCACCCAGGCCCTCGGCAGCCTGGTGCCAAGAGAACCGGCGTTCGATGCCCTTTACGACCACTCGCTGCTGATTTCGGTGCTCGCCCACGACATCGCCCGCTTAACCAAGGCCTCCAATCCGCTGACGGCCTCGACCATCGGGCTGCTGCACGCCGTCGGCGAGCTGGTGCTCTTGCTGCTTCAGAAAAAGCACCACGGGGCGGCCGAGCTGCTCACCCTGGTCGACGAGGCCAGCGTGGGAGCCAGCCTGTTGCAGGCCTGGCAGCTGCCGGAGCGGATCTACCGCGTGATCGAAGAGCAGCACACGCCGGCATTTGCGCCGCCGGTGTCTCTGAGCCATGCCTTCAAAGAAGACGCCGCCATTCTCTATCTGGCGCACCTGTGCCACGACCGCCTGCTGCAGCAGGCAGAGACGCCGGACACGTTTCTCGATGAGTACCTGGCCGTGCTGAATCTTCCGGATTTCGAGGCGTTTTGGCACACGGCGCTGCTGCCGTCGCTGCGCCAGCAGCTCAAGCGGCTGCCGGAGCGCATCCGCCAGCTTCTCCAGGCTACCCCGGCGCCGTAAGACGTGTCTTAGCGGACAGGGGCCGCGGTTCTGTGGCTTGCAAGGCGGCTGCCGGCAGCGCATAATGGGGGCATCTGGGACGCCACTCGCAGGGAGGAGCCGCCATGCCACAGGAACCGCACGCAGCTGCAGCCGGAATGGTCGAAGGCGCGCTGGCCGGCTTGGGACCCGACGCCTCGTGGCGCTGGCCCGAAGCGCGCTGGCGGCAGGCGGTGCAGAAAGTGCGCGCCGGCCGCTCCCTCAAGCCCGCTTTCTGGCCGGCAGGAGCCCAGGTGGCCGTGGCCCTGTCGTTTGACGTCGACCAGGAAACCCTGACGCTGCGCGATGGCAAGACCTCGCCGGCGCTGCTGGCCCAGGGCGAGTACGGTTCGCGGGCCGGCCTGCCGCGCATCCTGGCCTTGCTCGAGCAGCACGGCATTCCGGCCAGCTTCTATATTCCCGGCGTGTCGGCCCTGCTGCATCCCGACGACGTGCACCGCATTGCCGACGCCGGCCACGAAATCGGCTTGCACGGCTGGATTCACGAGCGCAACAGCAACCTGGCCGAAGAGGACGAACGCGCGCTCACCCTGCGCGCGGCAGAGGTGCTGGAAAAGCTCGCCGGCAAGCCGGCGGTGGGGCTGCGCACCCCCTCGTGGGACTTCAGTGCCGCCACGCTGAAGATCATCCGCGAGCTGGGGCTGCTCTACGACTCGTCGCTCATGGGCGACGACGAGCCTTACGAGCTCCTCGAAGACGGCGAGCCCACCGGGGTGGTGGAGCTGCCGGTGGAGTGGATCAAGGATGACTACCCTTACTTCGGTATGGACCGCCTGTCGGCCATTCGCCCCTACACCCCGCCGTCGCTGGTCTTCGAGATCTGGCGGCGAGAGTTTGACGGCGCCTATGCCGAACGCGGCCTCTTTCTCCTCACCATGCACCCGCACATCATCGGCCACCGCTCGCGCATCAGCGTGCTCGCCGAGCTGATCGCTTACATCCGTTCCCACCCCGGTGTGTGGTTCGCCACCCACGAGCAGGTTGCCCGCTACGTCAAAGCGCAAGCCGCTCTGGCCTGAGCCGGCCCCGCCGGCCCTAGCCGGCCAGAGCCAGAATGGTGCGGGCAATGAGGGCGCGGGCGATGTCGACTTTGTAAGCGTTGTGGGGCAAGGGTTGGGCCGCAGCCAGCGCCGCTTCGGCGCAGCGCCTTGCCGCCTCCGGCGTTGGCGCTTGCCCGGCCAGGAGGGCTTCGGCCTGCCGCGAGCGCCAGGGCACCGGCGCCACGCCGCCCAGCACCAGACGCGGCTGCACTACCGTGCCGCACTCCAGGGCATAGCCTGCGGCCACGCTCACCACGGCAAAGTCGCCGGCGGTGCGCTCGCGCGCCTTCAGGTATGTCCCCCGCCATCCAGACGGCAGGAGTGGGACGCGCACCGCCGTCAGAATCTCGTCAGGGGCCAGGGCGGTTTCCCGCTGCACGTCGACCTCAGGGCCGATGAAAAAGCGCTCCAGGGGGAGGGAGCGGGCGCCAGAGGGCCCCACGAGGTCGACCTCCGCATCCAGGGCGATGAGCGCCGGCGCCAGGTCCGAAGGGTGGGCGCTGTAACAGCCGGCGCCACCCATGAGCACCAGGTACTGCTGGTAAGGGCTCTCGCGTGCCGGGCAATCGGGTCCACCTTTTTTCAAGCACGGGGTGAGCGCCTGGCGGTAGTAGAAGCAGCGCGGCCGCTGGCAGAGGTTGCCGCCCAGCGTGCCCTGGGCGCGGATCTCCGGTACTGCCACCCCGCGCGCCGCTTCCGCCAGCAGGCGGTATGGCCCGTGCAGGCGCGGGTCGTGTTCGAGCTGCGCCAGAGTGACCATGGCCCCGAGGTAGAGACCCCTTTCGGTGACCTCAAAGCGGGTCAGTTCGGGCACCTTGGCCAGGCTCACCAGGCAGTCATAAGCCACGAGCTCGTCTTTGAGCTCGGCCAGCAAGTCGCTGCCGCCAGCCAGGAGGCGGGCCTTGCCCGGCTCGGCCTGCAAGCAGCGCACCGCCTCGGCCAGGCTGGTCGGTTCGACAAAGCGAAAAGGCCTCATGCCGGGATTTTCCCTTGGGCGCGCAGCGCCTGGAGCACCCGCTGCGGGGTAAACGGCACCTGGTGTAGCCATACGCCGGTGGCGTTGGCCACCGCGTTGGCAATGGTGGCAAAGACCGGCACCACCGGCGGCTCCCCAAGCGCCTTGGCCCCGTACGGCGCAAGAGGATCGGGCGGAGCGGGAAAGAGAACCTCGATGGGCGGGAAGTCGACGATGCTGGTGCCTTTGTGCTCGAGGAAGCTGGGGTTGAGGGTCACCCCGGTGCGCGGGTCGAGGTAAAGCTCCTCACGCAGGGCGATGCTGAGAAACTGCAAGACACCGCCCGAGACCTGGTTTTCGGCCATGCGGGGATGGACGATGCGCCCCGAGTCGTGGGCGGCCACGTAGCGCAGCACGCGGATGCGGCCGCTTTCCACGTCCACCTCTACTTCGGCAAAGTGGGCGGCAAAGGCGTTGATCAAATGCGTGCGGCTGCCGGCGGTGACGCGCGCCGTACCCACGAGGTCCCCCGGCAGATCGGCCACCACGCTGCGCCAGTCAAGGCCTGTTTCGCCGTCGCCCAGGAGCCGGCCCTGCTCCAGGCGCACCTGCGGCACGCGCAGGCGCGCCGCTGCGTACTCCAGCAAGTGCCGCCGCGCCTCTTCTGCTGCCAGCTTCACCGCTGTGCCGCTGCTCAGCGTCACGCTGGAGCCGGCAGTGATGTGGGCCGGCGGCGTCAGCTCGGTATCGGCCAGCACCATGTCGAGGTGGTCAACGGGAACCCCGAGGGCTTCGGCGGCGATTTGGGCCAGTACGGTGGCCGAGCCCTGACCCACGTCGACGTTGCCGATGGCCACCCGCACGCGTCCGGCCGGGGTGATGCGCACTTCGGCCTCGGCTTCGCGCCCCACGCCGCCCTTGTAAAGGCCCATGGCCATGCCCAGGCCCCGGCGCAGGGGCCCGGTGGCGGTGCCGTTGGGCTGCCGGCGCTGCCACCAGCCGATGCGCTCGGCACCGGCCAGCAGGCACTCGCGCAGGGCGTTGCTGGAAAACGGCACGCCTCCTTCTACCGGCTCGTCGGGCAGCAGCTCATGGGGCGGGGTGGTGCGCTGACCCGGCTGTCCGGCGGCGGTGACGTGGAAGCGCAAGCGGTACTCGAGGGGATCGAGGCCCAGCGCCACAGCGATCTGGTCGATCAGCACTTCCAGGGCAAAGTGGCCCAGGGGGGCACCCAGGCCGCGGAAAGAACCGCCCGGCGGCCGGTTGGTGTAGACGGTGGCGCCGCGGAAGCGGGCGTGCGGGCAGGTGTAGAGGTAGAGGGCGCCTTGCCCCACCCGCCGCGTCACCCGCATGCCCGTGGCCACGTAAGCCCCGGCGTTCATCGTGGCCTGCATGTCGATGGCCACCGGCGCCCCGTCGGCGCGCACGCCAATACGCAGGTGCATGGCGGCGGCCTGCCGGCTGCGCCCGGCCACAAACTCCTCGGCACGGGTGTATTCGAGGCGCACCGGCCGACCCGTGCGCCGGGCCAGCAGAGCGGCCAGGACGGCCACGCGGCTCTCGTCTTTGTTGCCAAACCCCCCGCCCATGTTGGGGCAGATCACCCGCACGTGTTCCAGAGGCAGGCCCAGCACGCGCGCCAGGATAGGGCGGTCCATGGCGTGCACGGCGCGGCTCGTCTTCCACACCGTCAGCCGCTCGCCCTGCCACTCGGCCAGGGCCGCGCGCGTCTCCATCCCCACCGGGGCATGCGCCTGGGTGTGAAACGTGCCCTCAAAGACCCGCGCGGCTTCGGCAAAGCCCTGCGCCACGTTGCCGCGTTCGACAACAAGCCACTGGCCACCCACCAGGTTGCCTGCGGGGTGCACGGCAGGCGCCGCGGGCTTCAGCGCCGCTTCGGCATCGAAGACCGCCGGCAGCACCTCGTAGTCGACACGGATGTGGCGCAGCGCCTCCTCGGCCAGGGCCTCGCTCTCTGCCGCCACCGCCGCCACTTCGTCGCCGACGAAGCGCACCACCGCATCAAGCACCGGCAAGTCCGCATCGATGCGCTCCTGGGGAACGTCGCGGTATGTCAGCACCGCGTGCACCCCGGGCAGGCGCAGGGCTTCGCTGGCGTCGAGGTGCACGATGCGGGCGTGGGCGTGGGGACTGCGCAGCAAGCGGGCGTACAGCATCCCGGGGCGTTTGAGATCGGCGGTATAGCGCGCCGCACCCGTGACTTTCTCGGCCAGCCCCAGGCGTGGCACCGCCGTGCCGACCACGTGCAGGGGCATGTTACGGGTCCTCCGGTTCTGGGTGCAGGCGGCGGCCGGCGTCTTGCACCGCCGCCACCAGCTTCTCATAGGCGTTGCAGCGGCAGATGTGCCCCACCAGCTCCCAGCGGATCTGCCAGGCGTCGGGGCGAGGCAGGCGCCGCAGCAAGGCGTAGGCGGCCACCGCAAAGCCGGGCAAGCAGTAGCCGCACTGCCCGGCATCGTGCGCCACAAACGCCTCTAGCAAGGGCTGAAAGTCGGCCCGCCGCGCCAGCCCCTCGACGGTCGTTACCTCGCGTTCCCGCACTTGCACGGCCAGCACGTGGCAGGCAAACATGGGCTGGCCGTCGACGAGCACCGTGCAGGCGCCGCACTCGCCACGGTCACAGGCGCGTTTGGCTCCGGTAAGATCGAGCTGCTCGCGCAGCACCTCGAGCAGCGTCGTGCGCGGCTCTACGGACAGCGCCTGTGGGTGTCCGTTGACGTGAAGGGTGATGGGGATACGCTGCGCCATCGCTTCCCTCGCGCTCGGCATGGTGGGCCACTACGGTACCAGAGTGCCCCGCCGCCGTCAACCGCCGCCTTTCTTTTTGTTCGGGTTGCCGGCAAGTAGGCGTCAGATTCTTGGCGCTGGGCCCAGGAAGCACAGAAGGCCAGGCCACTCGCGGATTGCCCTGATGCCGTTCTCGCAAGCTGGCACAGAATTTGCTGAACGCTGTGCACGATGGCATAACGGAGGGAGCGATGCGGGCAACGCTTGTCGAAGCGCCTCAGAGGGACGCCGCAGGCCCTTTGGAGGAAACCTACCGGAAGCATCTCTTTGCGCTCTTGCCACAGGGGGTAGCCCCAGCGGTACGCCAGGCGCTGTGGCGCCAGGCGCTGGCGAGTTACTTGCACAACCCCCTGCCCTTGCTGGCCAAAGAGCGGCTGTTTGCTTATCTTTCGCGCTACTGCGCTACCCCCGCCTGTCTGATCTACCACAGCCATGTGCTGCACACCCTGGGGACGCCCACAGCGGAAGTGTGCCGCTTGCTGCAGGAGCCTCCGCCGGTAGCCGAGACAGACTGCAAAGAGCTGCTCGAGCAGCTTGCGGCGCACCGCAAGCCGCTGCGCACTTGGCCGCCGCCTGAGGCGCCGCTGGCCTGGGCGCTGCATTGGGCAGCGGTGTTGGTGTTTGTGCGCCACGCCGCAATGGCAGACCTGCAGCGGATGCTGAAGCAGGTGCTGGGCGACCGGCACTATGCGTCCCTGATCCTCTTTCTGTCGTACGTGGACACCGTGCACCGCTGGGCAGAGGCGGCTCCGGTAGCGACGGTTCCCGGCGATCCCAGGGTACAGGCATGGCTGGTTGTGTTGGCCGCTCAGGAGCCCCGCCTGGCCGAATTTTTCGGCCATTATCGCACCTTCGTGCAGCAAGAGCAGGCGCCTCATTCCGGGGCTGGTCCGCGGATCTCGGCCTTGCTGCGGCGTGTCAAGCAGCTCGAGCGGCTCAACGCCGAGCTGGCTCGCCGCAATGCCGACCTCGACGAGTTTGTTTACATGGTCAGCCACGACCTGCAGCAGCCGCTGCGCCAGCTCGTGGCCTTCAGCGAGCAGCTGCCACGGGATTTAGGGGAAGACTTGCCACCGCGCGCCGCCCAAGACGTGTGCTTCATCACCGCGGCGGCCACGCGGCTGCACCGCCTGGTGCAAGACTTGCTGGCCCTGGCGCGGGCCGGCCGCACGGCGATGCAGTGGCAGCTCGTTTCGCTCGATGCGTGTGTGGAGCGGGCCCTTGACGCCTTGCGGGGGCGGCTGCAGGAAAGCGGCGCTGTGGTGCAGCGCGACCCGCTTCCTGCGGTGCTAGGGGATGCAACGCTGCTGACGCAGCTGTACCAGAATCTCATCGAAAACGCGCTCAAGTTCGTCAACGGCCGGCGACCGCACATCCGGTTGACGGCACAGCAGCACGGGCGATGGATCTTCGGCGTGCAAGACAACGGTATCGGCGTGCCGCCCGCCCATGCCGAGGAGATCTTTCTTCCCTTCAAGCGCCTCCACGACAGTGCCACCTATCCCGGCAGTGGCATCGGTCTGGCGATCTGCCGTCAGGTCGTCGAACGCCACGGCGGCCGCATCTGGGTGGAGTCGCACCTTGGCCAAGGCGCGCACTTCCGCTTCACCCTCAACGAGGATCTGCAGGAGCACCCCCATGGGGCAGTTCGGTAGCCGGCGGGCGGTGATTTTGCTGGCCGATGACGACCCCGGTGACCAGGAGCTAACGCGGCGTGCGCTGGAAGAAAGCGGGGCCTCCAGCGAGCTGCGTATCGTCACCGACGGGGAAGAAACGCTGGACTACCTCTTGCGGCGCGGCAAGTACCGGGACGCGGCGACAGCGCCGCGACCGGACTTGCTGCTGCTGGACCTCAATCTGCCCCGCCTCGACGGCCGTCAGGTGCTGCACCACCTCCGGGCGCACCCTTTGCTGCGCCGCCTGGCGGTGGTGGTTCTGACCACCTCGCAGCGGGAAGAGGACATCGTGCGCAGCTACGAACTGGGAGCCAACTCGTACATCCCCAAGCCCATCGACATGGAGCAGTTCATCCGCGTCATCCAAGTGCTTGAGGAATACTGGTTTCGGATCGTGGCCTTGCCACGTGCTTGAGGTCCCTGAGCGATGCGGACCCCCCTCACCGTACTGGCCATCGACGACGATGCCGCCGACCTCGAGCTCCTGCGGCGCGCTCTGGAGGAAGTCCCGGATTTTGCCGTCTCGTTTCTCGCCAGGCACGACGCCGCTTCGGGTTTGGCCACGCTGCGCCAGCAACCGGTGGATGTGGTCTTTCTTGACTACTTGCTGTGCGGGCAAACCGGGCTCGACGCGCTCCGGCAGCTGCGCGCCAGCGGCGACCAGCGGCCGGTTGTCGTTTTGACCAGCAAGGGAAGCGAGCGCATTGCCGCGGCCTTCCTGCGGGCCGGCGCCGACGATTACCTGATCAAAGACGACCTGAACGCCAATACCCTGAGTCGCTCGCTGCGCTACGTGCTCGAAAAGCACGAGCACGCGCGCCAGCGGGCCCAGCTGGAAGCCGAGCTCTACCGCCTGGCCCGCTTCGACGACCTCACTGGCCTCTACAACCGCCGCTATCTGCTCGATCGCCTGGCCGAGGAGTTTCTGCGCGCCCGACGCTATGGCTCGCCATTGTGCGTGGCCATGCTCGATCTAGACCACTTCAAGGAGGTCAACGACACCTACGGCCACCTCATGGGCGACACGGTGCTGGCGACGGTAGGCGGCGTGATTCGGGCAACGGTGCGGGCGACCGACATTGCCGGGCGCTATGGCGGGGAGGAGTTCTGCCTGGTGCTGACCGAGACCAAGCTCGAGGGGGCACGTCTGCTGGCCGAACGCCTGCGCCGGCGCGTTGCCGCCGAACCCTTTCCTGCTCCGCACGGCGCCACGTTTTTCGTCACCTGCAGCATCGGGGTGGCGCCGTTCACTCCAGACATGCGAAACGTGACGACGCTACTCGCCCGTGCCGACCAGGCTCTGTACCAGGCCAAAGCTGCCGGGCGCAACCGCGTGGTCTTGGCGGGCTGAGTCTTAATCGACGCGGCGGATTAAATCCGGCGTCAGGTGTCGCACGCTGGTCTGCCCGCACAGCGCCAGCGTGGTGGTCATTTCCTCGCGCAGCAGCTCAAGGGTGCGGTGCACGCCGGCGGCGCCGGCTGCCGCCAGTCCCCAGAGGATGGTACGCCCCAGGGCGACGAGCTTGGCGCCCAGGGCCAGCGCCTTGATGACGTCGGTGCCGCGGGAAAAGCCCCCGTCGATGACAATCTCCGCCCGCCCGTCCACGGCTTCCACGATTTCGGGCAAGACGTCGATGGTTGCCTGGGCGTGGTCGAGCTGGCGCCCGCCGTGGTTGGAGACCCACACGATCTGCACCCCGGCGTCTACGGCCCGGCGGGCGTCTTCAGCAGTCATGATGCCCTTGAGGCCAAACGGCACGCGGAGCTGCTCGCGCAGCCAGGCCACGTCGTCCCAGGTGAGGCGTGCCGGATAAGTGGGATCCGGCGGTCGCGGGTTAGGGGCCAGGTTGCCCATCGCCGCACGCGGGTCGAAGCGCTGCCGCAAGTCGCGTTCGCGCCGCCCATAGACCTGGACGTCCACGGTGAGGCACACGCCCCGGTAGCCCGAGGCTTCCACACGGGCCAGCAGCTCCTGCACCCACGAGCGCGGGCCGAAGTGGTACAGCTGAAAAAGCAGCGGGCCGCTGGCTTCCTTGGCCACTTCCTCTACCGGCCAGCCGGTGACACCGCTGACCACCGCCAGGGTGCCGGTGGGGCCGGCGCCCCGCACCATTTCGCAGTCCCCCTGGGGATGGAAGAGTACCAGGCCGCCCATGGGCGCAATAGCAATAGGCATGGGCAAAGTCATGCCCAGGAACGTCGTGGTGAGATCCACGTGGCGCACGTCCACCAAGACGTGCTGGCGGATGGCCAGCCGCTGCAGGGCGCGGCGGTTGCGGCGCAGGGTGGTCTCGGTTTCGGCGCCCCCGGCGCCGAAGTTCCACACGCTGGTAGGCAAGATCTGCTTGGCAGCACGGCGGATGTCGGGCAGGGTCATGAAGCGCGCTTGCATACCGGCAGTGTCTCCTTTGGGTCGTCGGCATCACTCGAGGTAGCCCTGCTGTTGCAAGAGGGGAATCAGCCCTCCGGCAGCGATAATCTGGCGCAGCAACTCGGGCAGGGGCTCGCCCTGCAGGCAGGCGCCGGTACGCAGGTTGGTCACCGTACCGGCCACCAAGTCGACTTCCGCCGTGTCGCCTTCCGTAAAGGCGCTGCGAACCCCGGGGCACTGCACGGGGGCAAGGGCAAAATTGACGCAGTTGCGAAAGAACAGCCCGTTGAGCGACTCGGCCACCACGCACGTAATGCCCAAGTGGCGCAGCAGCCGCGCCGCCGGCCGGCTCGAGCCGGTGCCAAAGTTGCGGCCGGCCACCAGGATGTCTCCCTCCCGCACCTGCTCCACCCAGCCCGGCCGGTTGGCACGGAAGACGTACTTGACCTGTTCTTCCAGAGGCAGCCGGAAGGCAACCTGCGGCATCATCAGGTCGGTGTTGATGTTGTCCCCAAACGTCCATACCCTGCCACGGTAGCGCATGCCCTCGCTCTCCCTCGTGCCAGCGCTCAGAGGTCGCGGGGATCCGTCAGCCTGCCGGTGATGGCGGCGGCGGTCACCGACTCGGAGGAAGCCAGGAAGATTTCGGCCTCGGGGCTTCCCATGCGGCCCTGGAAGTTGCGCGTGCTTGAGGTGATACAGCGCTCGCCCGGCCCCAAAACCCCCATGTGCAGCCCGGGGCAGGCCCCGCACGTCGAGTTGGTGACCACGGCCCCTGCTTCAACTAGCGTCTCAATATAGCCGGCACGCAGCGCCTGCTTGTAAATCTCCTGCGAGCCTGGAGTGACAATAAAACGCACTCCTGGGGCCACGCGCCGCCCGGCAATCAGACGGGCAGCGGCGGCGAGGTCTTCCAGCTTGCCGTTGGCGCAGGAACCGATAAACGCCTGGTGAATGGTCACATCGCGCAACTCGGCCAGGCGCCGCACGTTGTGGACCACCGTGTGCGGCAGGGCCACCAGCGGCTCTAAGGCACTAAGGTCGATGTGGCGCACCTCGGCAAAGCGGGCATCGGGATCGCTGTGCACCGGCTCATAGGGCTCGCTGGCGCGGCCGGCCAGGTAAGCTTCCAGCATCTCATCGGCGGGAAAAAGGGCAAAGTCGGCGCTGATTTCGGCGCACATGGTGGCAATGGTATGGCGCTGCATCACCGACAGGGTGGCAAGGCCGGGGCCGGTAAACTCCACGTTGGTGTTGGCATGCTCGCCGTAGGTTCCGGCGATGTGCAAGAAGACGTCCTTTGCCGCCACCCGCTCGCGCAGCTGTCCGTGCAGCACGTACTGCACCGTGGGCCCGACGCGGAACCACGTCTGGCCGGTGCAGACAATGGCCAGCATTTCTGCGCCCATGCCCCGCGCCGCGCAGTTGAAGGCTCCTGCGCCACACGTGTGGGAATCGCCACAGGCCAGCAGCTGCCCGGGCAAAGCCAAGCCCTGCTCGGCGATCACCTGGTGGCAGATGCCGTGGGCGCCGACGTCGTAAAAGTGGCGAATGCCGAACTCGGCGGCAAAGGCGCGGGCCCGGCGGTGGTTTTCTGCGTCGGCCACGGTGGGGGCCGGGACGGAGTGGTCGAGGACGATGGCCACGCGGCGGGGGTCGGCCAGGCGGCGAATGCGCTTCTCGCCAAACAGCGCCCCGAAGTTAAGGTCGAGAAGCACCGCGCGGTCCACACGGCACACCACCAGGTCGCCGGGCTGTACCCGCGCCTGGCCGGAGGCCCGTGCCAGGATGTGTTCGGTCATCGTCATGCCCATGCCTGTACCCTCTCTCCAGATTTTCAGGGGCAGGGACCTACTCTAGCAAGGGCCTGCCGGCGCTGTCAAGGTGCCGTAGGGCTTACGGCCGCGGTCTAGCGGCAAACAGCGCTACCGGGGCGGTGCCTCCGGCCACGGTGCCGGCAAAGACCACGGCGCCCTCAGGGCCGAGCACCGGCATGGTGACGGCGGTGAAACGCCCGCCCAGAGGGGTCTCCTGGCCAGTCGTCACCACCGGAACGAGGTCGTGGCCGTCGCTCAGGAAAATGCCTGCCGTGCGCTGCGTGTCGGCAATCTCGGCCTGGAACGCCACCAGGCCCGTCTCTCCCAACGTGTACGAGAACTCGATAAACGCGAAGCGTCCTGCACCGGGCGCCGCTTCGCCGCGCGCCACCACTTTGGCAAGGGTCTCCGGCGTGGCCAGAAAGAGCCCCGACGGCGCTGCAGCTCCCTCCAGCGCCGCCCAGAAGAGCACCTCGCCGCGGTCGTTGAGCCGCGGCAGCGCGAGCTCCTGAAAGCGGCCGCCAAGGGGCGAAGGCTCGCCCACGGCGACCACGGGGTGCAGTCCCGAGGCGGTGAGGACGAAGATCCCTGCGGGCGCTTCCCCCCCGTAAATCTTGCCTTCGAACACCACGTCGCCGCGGTTGTTGAGCCCTGGATTGCTGAACTGGGAAAAGCGTCCGCCCAGCGGGGTGGGGGTGCCAACGCGCAGGAGCGTTGCCAGTGTTCCGCCCTGCATCCGTAGCAGAGCCCGCGGGGCTGTGCCACGTTCGACGCGGGCCACAAACGCCAGCGCATCTGCGTCGTTCAAGGTAATATCGCTAAACTCTTGCAGTACGCCGCCCTCAGGAACCATATCCCGCACCGCTACTACTTTCTGCACTTGCGACCCATTGGCAAGAAAAATGGCGCGCGGGACGCCGCCGCGCGCCGAAGCGAGGAAAGCCACGTGCCCGAGGTTGTTGAGCTGCGCCGAGCTCGCTTCCAGCAGCGTGCCGCCAAGGGGCAAGGGGTCACCGGAGGCCACCACGCGGCGCACCGCCCCTTCCTGCCAGAGATACAGGCCGTGAAAAGGCCGGCTGCTCTGCACCAGGGCATCGAAGAGGATAACTCCTTGCCGGTTACTGGCCAGCGGATCAAAGCGCAGGAAGACGCCGCCTTGGGGCGCCGGGGTTCCGGCCGTCACCAGAGGGTGCAGCGTGAAGGCGCGCGGCATGGCCGCTGCGCCAACCAGGGGCAGGAAGGCAAAGAAGCCCGCGAGCAAGGAAGCCAGACGCACCATTGCGCTCTCCTCCGCGCTTCGGTCTCCATGGCAGACGCGATGGCAAGCGAGCGGCATCCCCGCCGCCGGGCTTATCCCAGGCGGATATGGACGAGGGTGGAGTGGATGGCCAGGGAGAGCGCCACGGCAAACGAGGTTGCCAGGATGAGGAACAGCACCAGGGTCTGCAAGCCAAAGTGGCGCACCAGGCGTTCTTTGCTGCTCCACACCAGGGCCAAGACGGCGATGGCCAGAGGGATGACACTAAAGTCGACAACGCGGTGGCCGGGGAAAAGCAGCGCATAGGCATCCGGGTGGTGCGTCCGCACCCAGGCTTCCAGGCCAGGACGCGGCAGCCCGGCCAGGGGCGGGCCAAAGAGCACGTGATAAACGAGTATCGGGAGCACTGCCATGCCGAGGTAAACGAGGCTGACGGCCACCTGCACCACGCGCGGGGTAAGGGGGCGCTGCGTCAGCCTCCGCCACAGGTAGACCAGCAAGGCGCTGCCCCCTGCCCAGCCAGCAAACTGGCCTAAGGTGGTGCCCAGCAGCACCAGCAACCCGCTATAGGGATAAAACTCAGGAGAGACCAGCCCGCGTCCCACGCCCAGGAGCTGCCACGCCGAGCGCGTGGCAAAGACCACCAGCACGGCAAGGACGGCGATGGCAATCAGGGCAACCACCAGCGCCCCCAGGGCACGCCGCAGCCATCCCGGGGCAATCCCTGTGGGCTGCACGGCAGCGATAGGTGCGCGCTCCTCGTAAGCCACGGCAGTTACTCTCCCGCTTTTTGGAGGGCAAAAGGCGCAAACCGGCCTTGACCATCTCCTCGCAGCAGGATCACCACGTGCGAGGTGGCAGACACCAGCACCAGGTCGAGACGCGAGTCTTCATCGAGATCCGCCGCAGCCAGGGCAATGATGTCCTGGCCGACCGGGATGGGGGGCGCAGCCACAAACGCGCCGGTGCCGTCGCCAAACAACACGTGCAGGTCGCGCGAGCTGCGGTTGCTCACGATCAGGTCCAGGTGGCCGTCGCCGTTGACGTCACCTGCCTCCAGGCCGTGCGGGTTGGTACCCACCGGATAACTCGTGACTTTACGCAGCTGGCCTGTGCCGTCACCCAGCAACACGTCAACGGCATCGTCCCCGGCGGCCACCACCGCGAGGTCGAGATGCCCGTCGCCGTTCCAGTCCCCAAAGGCGCGGTAGTGGGGAAAGCGCCCCACCGGCACGGTCAGCGGCTCGCGCAGTGTGCCGTTGCCCTGGCAGAGGAGAACCGAGAGAGTATGCGGGCCGAGGTTACCCGAAATCACGTCGGGGCAGCCATCCCCGTTGAGGTCGGCTTTGGAGAGGATGTGGGGCCCCCCGCCCGACGTTGTACGTCTGGACCAAGGTGAACTTCCCTGCCCCCTGGTTCAGCAGCAAGGCCACCGCCGAGCGCTTGGCCTGCGCCACCGCCAGGTCCGGCAAGCCATCGCCGCTGAAATCGGCCGCCACCACCGACACCGGGCCGTGAATGCCCGCGATGTCCTGGCGGGCGGCGAAGTCCCCCTCGCCGTTGCCGAAGTACAGCGTCAGGCTTCCTTCCCCGGTGTTGGTAACCACGAAGTCGAGCCGGCCGTCGCCGTTGAAGTCTGCCACGTCGATCCACGTCGGGCCCTGTCCCACCGGATAAGTCCGGCTGGACAAGATACCCCCTTTGCCATCGCCGAGCAAGACGGTCACCTGGCGCTCTGCCGACGCCGGCACCGCCATGTCGACATGGCCATCGTGGTTGAAATCGGCCAGGACGATGGCATGCGGGAAAAAACCGGTGGCGCTGGTATGCGCGCCGGCAGAAGACAGCAGCCCCAAGAGAACCATTGCGCAAAGGGGCAACAAGAAGCCTCTCCTACGGAGACTGCAAAGAACGCAAAAAAGCGACCACATCGCGCAGGTCCTGTTCGCTCATGTCAAAGCCAAACGCCGGCATGAAGCGGGTCAGCCCTACCGCCTCCCCGCCGTCGCGGATGACGGTGATGAGGTATTCGTCGGAGCGCTGCGGCACCACCTGGCGCAAATCGGGCACCGGCACCGGAGGGCGTACCGCTTTTTTGTGCCAGGCCCACCCCTGCCCCAAGGCGCCGTGGCAGAGGAGGCAGCGCTCCTGGTAAATTTCCTTGCCTCGTGCCGCGTCGCCCGTGGGCTCGGCGCTTCCCGCCACGCCTGCCCCTAGCAGCAAGACGGCAGCCATGACCAGGAGACGCCCCACGGCCTAGCCTCCTGCCAGGGGCGGGATAGGCCACTTCGAGGGGGGAAAGTCAAGCGGGGCTTTGAGATTTCCACCCCAGACGATGACAAAGCGCAGGATGGCGCCGCCCACGAGAATACTGGCAAACTTGACCGCCGCCACGGCGCGCTCCCAGGGGCGCAGCACCAAACGCAGGACCCATTCGACGACCGTCAGCCCCAGGGGCACGAGCAAACCCAAGCCGATGATGCCCTTCCAGAACCAGGGCGCCAGGGCACCTTGGGTCACGTACTCGTAAGCCAGGCGCCCACCTTTGGGCGCCACGTAGTGCCCTGTAGGCACCCGCTGGTCCGTGGCCTGGAGGTGCGCCATGAAGTTCTTGAGTTCGTACAGCTCCAAGAGGATCGCGGCCACCACCGCCAGGCTCACCCAGAACAGCGTCCCGTACGGGTCGGCGAGGCGGTGGTCATTGGCACGCCGCAGCCAGGGCCAGGCAAGAAGAAAGACCAGGCCGGCGGCCGCCAGGCCGGTAGTCAGGCCAGAGTTGAGGAAAATCACCGGCAGGAACTTTTTCGACCACAGGGGCACGAAGCCGGCGTGGCTGAGGAGCAACCCCGTATAGACGGCCAGCAAGATGAGAAACGGGATGCCGATGACGCCCACGAGGCGCCGCAGCCAGGCACGAGCCCCAAAAAACCATAGGGCGGCATAAAGCACTACCAGCGGGCTGGCCGCGCCGACGACCCAGCCGCCGCGCGTCATCCAGGAATTGTAGTTGGTAAAGAACACCGGAAATGCCAGGCCACGCTCGGGCTTGCCCAGGTGCACGGTGAGAAAAAAGCCGGCTAGGGCCAGGGTGAGCACGGCGCAGTAGGCCCCCACTCTAGAAAGCGGGCGGAAGCGCCGCGCCCCAATGCCTACCAGATCGGCGAGCACCGCGGTGATAAACACGCCCGTTGTCAGCCCGCCGAAGAAAAGGTACATGGGCACGTAGGGGCCGTGACTCCACTTGGTCTGCCACAGGACAATGGGTTCCATCGCCTCTCCCTGAGGGCGGCTGCGCCTGCCCGCGACAGCGTTTACTTTGTTCGCGAGTGAAGAACTGCCCCGGTTCTGCAAGCGGCTACACCGTCGATCGCCTCCCAGCTCCTATCGCTTCTTACCGAAAAGCGCTTGCAGTATTCACCAGCTGGTGCCCGGTGTCAAGGCCATTTTGACCGGGACAGATCGCCGGGGAGGGAGAGCCAGATAGGGCTACTAAGTCCGCCGGTGACCCATCCAAACGGGGAGAGCAAGGCCGTACGGCCAAGGGCGCATCCTTACTGGCCAAACGGCATAATACCTCCTACGGGTAGCGGGCACGCGAACCTAGACAGAGGCAAGCACCCGACAGAGGCAAGACAGGGGAAGCCAACCTGCCGACAGCAGTAGGAGCAACCGTTACAGGGAACTGACTCCGGCACCCCCGATGCCCCGAGAGACGTGAAAAACGTGAAGAAAATCGGCCCCAGTACCGCTTGCAGGCGAAGTCAGCGATGCACAATTCAAGATTTGACCCTATGACCCCGTGCTTGCAGGGAGCCGTCCTGGTACGGTGCTGCGTCTGTGTGCTGGATGCGGTCGCAGAGTGGGTGGCCTGCCTGAAGCAGACCCGCCGTGAAGTAGTAAGCTGGCCGACGCCGTTGCGGAGAGGGGCTGCAAACACGTTACTCAAGCGCGTTTCAAGCGCGCCGGTAGGCGCTGGAAGCGGCTGCACGCGGTTATTAGGCCAAGCTGTTGTTTCACGATTCAAGACCTAACCCCACGCCCTTGCGCGTACATCGCGTGCCGCTTTTCTCAGCGCGCTGAATCCCGGCCAACCGAGTGATCAGTAGCACACTGTATCCCAAACGCAATTGCCCCACGTATCGCATCGACGAACCTACCGGCACTGCCGTGTGCCGATTGGCGGGATCGTCAGGGTCGGAATGGGCTGGATACTCGGCGGAACGATCGGAGCGACGGAAGGGGGCGCGGCGGGACGATGTCGAGAGTCGAGTCGCATATCGGCTTCTGGGCGCATCTACCATACTGGTCGCAGAGCCACTCCCACCGGCATCCGGCGTCCGCCTGGGCGACGATAGCGGCCGTGATCGCGACCACCGTAGCGGCAAGAACCAAACCTTTCATGACGCCCTCCTCGGTTCAGCCTTGCGAGAACGGCTCGCAGCCGAACGCCGGGCCTGAGCCGCGCGGGGTACCGCGTCGGCTTCAGGCCGTCGTTAGACGATGGGACGCAGCGCTAGGCCGCAAAGCGAATGATTTCCAGCTCCGCTGCACGGTCGACGCCCGCGAGAATCTCGTCCACCCGGCGGAGCACGTGATCCTCGATCAGATATTGCGCACAATTCCCACACTGCCATACCGGAAGCTGCTTGAGGATAACGATAGTCTGCTCGCTCACCTTGAAGGGCAGATCGCTCCGCGCCGGCTGCAGCTGGGCTCCACAGACCGCACACTTCATCGCGGTGTCCTCCGAGTTTTCAAATCGGCTTCCCACTCGTCCAAGCTTGGACGATACGCCGTGACCACTCTGACATTATCCCCCTCAAGATCGACCGCAAACAAGAGATGAAACGCGTCATGGCCATAGCGTGCCAGGATCAGGTAGCTGGGGAGGTATTTGTCAGCTGGGTAGGCTTCCACAAGCTGGTAGGTGTCAACTGCATCGATAATGGCTTGGCGCGGAATGTCCCGGCCTTGAAGGCGCATGTTGACATGGTAGGTCCAATAGAGTCGTCCCCTCGGACACATGCCTGGATGAAGGCCACTGGCTCATCCGGGAATTGCCGCGCCATCCAAGGCACACTCACTCAGGAATGCATTTTGAACCAATCGTCTAACCATTGATTAACTTGACATTTTGCCCTGATAATGTGATAATAACGGGGTTTTCGGGCCGTTTTGCCCCATGCCCGTTATCGGCACGCTCAGGGCACCTCCACGGAGGGATTGTATGCCTGCCTCGCCAAGAAGGCAACAACCCAAACTCCTCGACGAAGTGCGCCACGTCCTCCGTCTCCTCCACTACTCCCTCCACACCGAGCGCTCCTAATACAGCGTGGATCGTCCGCTTCGTCCGCTTCCACGCCATGCGCGCCAGGACCTCTTCCCCGCCGAACCGAAGATCGCAGCCTTCCTGACCCCCCTGGCGGTGCACGGCAACGTCGCTGCCGCTCATGGAAGCCGTCCGGCTCAGAGTCAAGGACATCGATTTTCCGATGAAGCAACTGACCGTCCGTTCGGGCAAGGGCGACAAGGACCGCGTCACGACCTTCCCCACTACCCTCACGCCCTTGCCCCAAAGCCACCTGGCCAGGGTCAAGACGTTGCATCAGCAGGACCTGGCTCAGGATCATGGTCCTGCTGCAACGTGGCACCGACATCCGTACCATTCAGCACCTGCTCGGGCACAAGAATCTTGCCCCAACGATGGTCTACACCCACGTCCTGCAGCAAGAGGCCAGGGAGTCCCCAGCCCCCTAGACGACCTGGGGTTTGCCGTTCTGGCTTGAAACGGCTGCGTATCCGGCCTCGATACAAAAGAAGCCGCTTGCTCCACTGAACAAGCGGCTTCTTAGTGTTTTTCTGGCCAGGCTTGAAGTACAAGCGCAGGGCAGGCAGCATGCGGCAGGCCTTCCCTGCCGCCCGTTGCGCGCTTAGCGGTAAGCGGTCTCCCAGCCCCAGGCGCCGCCGCCGGAGCCGCGGGCGGCCATGCGCTGCCGCACCACGTTAGCCACTTCCTCGGCGTCGCCGGCCACCAGCGCCTTGGTGGCGCAGACCGAGGCGCACATCGGCAGCTTGCCCTCGGCAATGCGGTTAGAGCCGTAGAGGCGGCGCTCCCGCTCCGAGAACGGCACCTCCGGCCCGCCGGCACAGTACGTGCACTTGTCCATCACGCCGCGCGCCCCAAAAGGCGACGACTCGGGGAACTGCGGCGCGCCGAAGGGACAGGCGTAGAGGCAGTAGCCACAGCCGATGCAGGTCTCTTTGTTGACGTGCACGATGCCGTCGGGGCGGTGGAAGAGGGCGTCCACCGGGCACACCGCCACGCAGGGCGCCTTGGAGCAGTGCATGCAAGGCACCGCCACGTTGGTCTCGCCCGGTTCGCCCTCGTTGATGGTCACCACGCGGATGCGCGCAATGCCCGGCGGGATGTTGTTCTCGTTCTTGCACGCCACCTCGCAGCCGCCACACTCGATGCAGCGCTTGACGTCCACATAGAACTTCAGGCGTGCCGGCGCGTGCTTGAGCTGCGGTCCCCCGGCCTCTCTGAAGGGGATGGTCACCTGCGTCTTCGCCATGGGTTGTCCTCCTCAGACTTAGGCCTTGCGGATCCGGCACAGACCGGTTTTGGTTTCCTGCATCTGGGTGACGCGGTCGTAGCCGTAGTTGGTCACCGTGTTGGCCGACTCGCCCAGGCCGTAGGGGACGTATCCCGCCGGGTACTTGTGCGCCAGCGATTTGCCTTCGAACACGCCACCCCAGTGGAAAGGCAAGTAGACCATGTCGGGGCTGACCCGCTTGGTGACCTTGGCCCGCACCTTGATGCGGCTCGGCCGGCCGTCGAGATCCTCGGGGCTCTCGATCCATACCCAGTCGCCGTGCTTGATGCCGTGGTCGTGCGCCAGCTTGGGATGGATCTCCACGTACATCTCGGGCTGCAGCTCCACCAGCCACCAGCAAGCCCGCTCGCTGTTGCCGCCGCCCTCGAACTCCACTTGCCGGCCGCTGGAGAGGATGATGGGATACTCCTTCACCCAGTCGGCTTTCTGGATGCTCTTGTAGAGCGTCGGCACGCGGAAGTGGTCCTTGACGTCCTCGTAGGTCGGCCATTTCTCTACCAGATCAGGCCGCGGGCTGTGGATGGGCTCGCGGTGCCGCGGCACCGGATCCTCGGGGATGTTCCAGGCGTTGAAGCGCGCCCGGCCGTTGCCGTAAGGCGCCAGCCCCTTGGCCAGGGCTTCCTCGAAGACCTTGCCGGTGAGGTCGGTCTTCCAGTCGGGCAGCTCGGGATAGCCGCCGTTGATCGAGCTGCCCACCGGCGCCGAGCCTTCTGCCGCCAGCAGCGTCTGGCCGTCGGGCGCCGTGGTGCCCCAGCGCGCCCGGAAGCCCA
Source organism: Candidatus Tectimicrobiota bacterium (assembly GCA_026005175.1). GTDB lineage: Bacteria > Tectomicrobia > Entotheonellia > Entotheonellales > Entotheonellaceae > BPKO01. Next base: position 558,501 of record BPKO01000001.1, on the reverse strand, counting down.
TGCCGCCTTCGGAGACCGGAATGTCGATGCGGTAGAGGATGTGCGTGCCGGGATGCTTCTCTGTCCAGCACGGCCACGGCAGCCCCCACTGCTCGCCATCCACCGGGCCGCCCACCGCCTTCTTGGTCTTCACGTCGAAGACGTGCGCCCACTCCTGCTGGCGCTTGAGGCGCTCATAGGTCTGGCCGGTCATGCCGATGGTGCGCATGCCGAGGTTCCACTCGCCGATGATCGAGGCGATGGTCTCCTCGGGCAGCTCCTTCACCCCTTTGAGGCTCTTCGGCACGCCCTTCCAGCTGCCGCGCGCGTTCTTGGTGAAGTCGTCCTTGAAGCCCAGCCGCTCGGCCAGCTCCAGCAGGATGGCCAGGTCGGTGCGCGCTTCCCACACCGGCGAAACGATGCGGTTACGCCACTGGATGTCGCGGTTGGAGTTGGTCACCGTGCCCCACTGCTCGTACACCGTTGCCGCCGGCAGGATGTAGACGCCATCCTGGCGGTCCGGCAAAATGGCGGTGGTGGTCACAAAGGGGTCGATGTCCACCAGCAAATCGACTTTTTCCAGGGCGCGCTTGACGCGGTCCATCTGCGACTGGCAGTTGGAGGAGTGGCCCCAGTAAATGGCGGCGTGGATGTTCACGTCCTGCCCCAGCTCTTTGGGATCCAGCAGCACGCCCTCGTACCAGCGCGCCACCGTGAAGCCCACTTTCTGCATCATCTTCTCGTCTTTGAAGCGCGACTTGAGCCACTCGTAGTCCACGCCCCAGACGTTGGCCCAGTGCTTCCAGGCCCCGGCGCCCAGGCCGTAGTAGCCGGGCAGGGTGTTGGAGAGCACCCCCAGGTCCGTGGCCCCCTGCACGTTATCGTGGCCGCGGAAGACGTTGGTGCCACCACCCGGCACGCCCATGTTGCCCAGCACCAGCTGCAAGGCACAATACGAGCGCGTGATCGAGGTGCCGTTGGTGTGCTGCGTGCCGCCCATGGCCCAGATCACCGTCCCGGGCCGGTTGTCGGCCAGCGTCTTGGCCACCCGCTCCAGCTCGCGCTTGGGCACCCCGGTGATGTCTTCCACGGTGTCGGGGTCAAACTTGGCCACCTCCTCCACCAGGTACTCGAAGCCGTAGGTGCGCTCGGTGAGCATCTTCTTGTCTTCCCATCCGTTCTTGAGGATGAGGTAGATGAGGCCGTAAATGAAAGCCACATCCGTCCCCGAACGGATGCGCACGAACTGGTTGGCAAAGGCGGCCGTTTTGCTAAAACGCGGGTCCACCACGATCACCTGCGCCCGGTTCACCTCCTTCGCCGTCAGGATGTGCTGCATGGCGATGGGGTGCGAGGTGCAGACGTTCTCGCCAATGATCAGGATGCTGCGGCTGTTGCGGATGTCGTTCATCGAGTTGGTCATCGCGCCGTAGCCCCAGACGTTGGCGAGCCCGGCTACCGTGGTAGAGTGGCAGATGCGCGCCTGGTGGTCGATGTTGTTCGACCCCCAGAAGGCGGCAAACTTGCGCAGCGCGTAGGCCGTTTCGTTGGTGTGGTGCGCCGAGCCCAGGATCATCAAGGCATCCGGCCCGTACTTCTCGCGGATGGCCTGCAGCTTGGCGACGATTTCGCTCATCGCCTGATCCCAGGAGATGCGCTTCCACTGGCCGCCTTCGAGCTTCATGGGATAGCGCAGGCGCTTTTCGCTGATGACGTGCTCGCGCGCCGCGGCGCCCTTGGAGCACAGACTACCCAGGTTGATGGGGTGCTCGAACCAGGGCTCCTGCGCCACCCAGACGCCGTCCTGCACTTCGCCGATGAAGCCACAGCCCACAGCGCAGTTGCCGCAGATCGTCTTGTGCTGCTCAAACTGCGGCACTTCCACTTTCTCTTCGGCGGCCTCGACTTCCCTGACCAGCGACGGCCCGGCAGCGGCAGCCAGCCCCACGCCCAGCCCGGCAGCGCGCAAGAAGCTGCGCCGGTCAAGGCGGGGATTGAGGGCCGCAGGCCAGCCAGGAGACGATTCGCGGGCCCCGTTGCTCTGGATGCGGATGAGTTTCATCCCTCGTCCTCCCTGCGGTGTGACCAGCCGGCCAGGCTAGCGGTAGTAGAGCGTCCGGTAGTAGCGCTCCGCTTCCGCGGTGCGGCGGTAGAGAATCGGCCCCCGTGCCGAAATCGTGGGGGTCTGGCGCGCCGCCCGCGCCCGCCGCGGGGCCGCCAGTAGCGCCGCCGCCGCGCTTGCCCCGGCCAGCAAGCCGGCGAGAAACGTCCGCCGTGGTTGCCCTTCCTGCGACGCTCTGTGCTGCATACTGTGTCCCTCCATGGAAGACACCGTGTCGCCTCAGCTCACACAGACCAGGGAAGTGCAGGCGCAGCTGCCGTCGGCGCCGTGCTCGCCCAGCTCGACTTCGACGTAGTAGCCCTCGCGCAGATCCGCCAGCTCGCCGCCTACCGTCCCCATGGTCTCTGCTTCGGCCACCTCGATCGTCGCCCCCTCGGGGAAGGTGAGCGTGATCTCGCGGCCGTCTTCGGTGGCAAGCACCGCCCGGCGGTTTGCGACGTCTAGGGTCTTGATGCGTCCCGTGATCACCGTCCTCCCTCCTCTTTCGTGCCCTTTCCCTTACCACGACGCCATCGACAAGTCAACTGCCGATGACAAGAAATTTTTGTCGTTCACCCCTCCTCTTCTTCGGCGGGTCCGGCGTCGAGGTCGAACGTCGGCCCTTTCCACACCGCACCGCTGCCGTAGCGCTGGCGCGCCACTGCCAGCGAGGGGACTTCTCCCAGGCCCCAAGGGCGCAGGAGCTCCTGCTCGACGTCCAGAAAGCCGCGCAGCATGCGCGCCACGCCGCGGTAAAACGCGACTCCCGGGGCGCGTTCCAGGTCCTCGGCACAGGCAGGCGCCCACACGAGCAGGTGTTCGCGCAGAAACGCCGTCTGCCACCTCAGCCAGCGCTCGGCTTCGCTCACCGTGGCAGCGGCCAGCTGCTTGCCGACCAGCCAGCGCATCACCTCGAGCTCGAAGGCCAGGACGTCTTCGGGTTCGGCCAGGCCTTGCTTTTCCAGGCCCAGACGGCGCAGGAAGCGGCGCAGCGCCACCAGGGGTTCGGCAAAGAAGCGCCCAGTGAGGTAATACGACTCGTACGGGTGTAGCACCACGCCGTAAGGACCGAGAAACAGGCGGGTGAACTCCTCGGCCACCGCCTCTGCCGGGTGGGTAGCTAAAAACTGCGCCACCAGCGCCCAGCCTTCTCCTAGCCACGGATGCACTTCGGCTGCCGCCGCGGCCCGCGCGTCGAGGTCCTCGCGCAAGGCGGCGACCACCTCTGGCGGCGGCTCCTGCCACAGCAAGCGCACGAAGAGCCCGTAGTACGTCTGGCGAAAAGCCAGCAGCTCGCGGTCCACCAACATAGCGGCTCCCGCTACAGCTCTTCGATGGCCCCGGCCTCTTCGGCAAAGAGCTGCCCCAGGGCCTGGTCAAGGAACGCTTTGTAGTCCCGGGTATCCTCGAGCGCGACGTCGCCGCATTGGCGGCGCGCCTGCCGCTCCTCGTGCAACGCCCCCCGCACCGCCGCTTCGATCCGCCCCAAAAGGGGAGCGCTCGCTTCGCCTTCCACCACTTGCGCCTGCCACCAGCGCTCCCAAATCGCTCGGTACGGACCACGGGGAGCAAAGTCGCCGGCGGCACGCAGCGCCTGCAGCGGCTCGGGCCCCAGAGCTTCCTGCAGGTCCGTCACTTCCCGCCACTTCTCCAGAGCCAGGTGCCGGATGTAGGCGTCAAGCGCCGCATCCATGAACTCCTTGCCCTGGCGTTTTCCCTGCTTGCCCCGCGGCATGCCTCAGGCCTCCTTGCCCGACAGCACCTCGCTTAGCGCCGGCGCGCGCACTTCGCCGCACGCCAAGCGCTCGGGGTGGGTGTAGAGGTTGAAGCTGTTGCGGCGCACGTAGCCAATAAGGGTGATCCCCAGGCGCTTGGCCCCTTCGATGGCCAAGGTGGTGGGTGAGGTGCGCGAAATGAGAAACGGCGTGCGCATGTACGCCCCTTTGCGCAGCATTTCTGAAGAAATGCGCCCAGTGGTCAGCAGCAGGCGGTCGCGCGTTTCTATCCCGCGCAGCAGGGCCTCTCCCAGGATCTTGTCGAGGGCGTTGTGCCGCCCCACGTCCTCGGCCAGCAGCAGCACGCGCTCGCCGTCGCTGAGCGCCGCCGCGTGGATGCCGCGCGAGGCTTTGTACATCGCAGCGCCATCGAAGAGCTGCTGCATGAGGGGAAACACCTGCTCTGGGGTCAGCCGCACCGCGCTCTCCAGCGGCGGGTACTGCGACAGGCGCAGGCTGAAGGTCAGGCCCATGCCGCAACCTGAGGTAAAGACGCGCCGCTGCGGCCGCAGCGGCGCGTGGCGCAGCTCAACTTCCACGACGCCATGCTCGGCATCGACGTCGAGCTCGCGCACATCCTCGGGACCGCGGATGAGGCCTTCAAAGGCCAGGAAGCCAAGGGTCAGGCAGTCAAGCTTCACCGGCGTGCAGAGAAAGGTGGCCAGCTCCTTGCCGTTGACGAGGATGGTCAGCGGCTGCTCGCGCACCACCGGCCGTTCGAACTGCTCGAAACGCCCGTTTTCGTAGCGGTAGATGTAGGGCATCTTAGGGTTCCCAGCCCGCTTCTACTTCGAACATGGCAGCTACCGCGCGGCAGTCCGGACACATCCGCAGCAGCGCCCGCCGCTTGCCGCTGAAAGTGTCAAGCAAAGAGGCCAGGGAGAGCACCCGGGCTTCGACGGCTTCCAGGGCCTTGCGGTTGACAAAGGGCTTGCCGCACTTGCTGCAGCCCACCATCTCGTCCTGCACCACCGTCTGGTAGTCCAAGGCGGCGCGCTCAAAGTACACCTCGTGCCGCAGGGCGATCACCTGCTCCGGGCACACCGCGGCGCACAGGCCGCAGGCGGTGCAAGCAAAGTGCTTGTACTGCAATGACGAGGTGGCCTTGTCCAGCTGGAAGGCGTGCACAGGGCAGACATTGACGCAGGAGCGGCACAGGGTGCAGCCGGCCGCGTTGACCTCAGCAAAAGCAAAAGGCTGCGAAGGCGGCAGGCGCCGCTGCCCGGGCTCGCGCCCCAGCTGCTCGATAAAGGCACCGACGGCGGCGGCAAGCACCTCGCGGTTTCCCGTCTGGCGCCAGGCAACCTCTTGCCAGCGCAGCGGCGCGGCGTCCAGCGACTGGGCAAAGCGGCTCAGGCTGGCCACCGTCGTTTCTTCCTGGCCCGAGGCGGTGGTAAACAGCCGCAGCCGCTCCTTCCCTAAGGCAAAGGCCTCCAGGGTGAGGTGGCCAAAGGCAAGCTGCTGCAAGAGCACTTCTCGCTCGCCGTGCTGGCAGGTCTCGCAGCCCAGCAGCGCCACCCCGGCAGCACCCAGGCGAAACGCCGTCAGCATGGCGGCGGCAGAGACAAAGCGCAGGCAGGGCACTTCCACCGGCAGCACCGTGGCCGGGTAAGGCAAGGGACGCCGCCCTGCCTCTTCAAGGAGGCGCCGCCCTTCTTCCCCACAGTGAAAGAGCACCACCAGTCGCTCCCCGTCGCCGCCGGCAAGCGGTGCCAGCAAGCCAGCCAGGCGGGCGTAAAAGGCAGCCGGTGCCGGGTCGGTGAAGCGCAGCGCCGACGTGGGGCAGGCGGCCACACAGGCCCCACAGCCCTCGCAGGCCAGGTGGTCTACCCGCACGCGCAGGTGGTTTTCGGGATCACGCGCGATCGCCGTGTAGGGACACGCCGACAAGCACATCCCGCACGCCTCGCGCCCGGAGGCCCCTCCGGCACAGATATCCGCATCGTAACTGACATGCACGACTTTGAGGAAGTCGCCCATGAGGTCACCCAGGCGCGCCACCAGCGAGGCCAGCGCCGCCTCGCTCGGGTTGACCAGCACGTGGCAGCCGGTGCGCGCCTTGACCGGCGGCGCTTCGCGGGTCACCAAGACCACCTGGTCGGCATGCAGCTCGCGCGTTTCGGCACCGGATGCCGCTTCGGTGAACGTGACGTGAAAGTCGCCCAGCCGTCCGCTTACGGAAAGCAACTGACCGCGGTGGAGGCGCCAGCGCGGCACCCCCTGAGCCACCAGGGTGGCGTCGAGCAGCAGCAAGGAAGGCTGCGCCACAGCACGCACTTGCTCGGCCAGCCGCACCCCCTGCGGCAAGTCGGTAACGATCAGGACGCGGTCGCCCACGTGCAGCGGCCGGTACTCGGGGTCGCCCTGCGCTTCGGCCGCGCGCATCGCCGCCCGCAGCAAACGGCTGGCCTTGGCATGGGCCGCCGCGCTATCGGGGTGGGGCCAGAAGCAGAACTCTTTGAGGTTGACGTGGTGTAGCAGAGGCAAGCGGTTGCCATCCGCGCCCAGCATCTCGGCAAAGAATTCGGGCGGGGTGCAGCAGGCCACCAGGGCGTGCGTGCAGCGCTCGCGCCTGAGAAGCTCGGCAAACCGCGGGGCGTCGCGTTCAGGATCGCTGGCACACTGTACGTGAAGCGTGGGGAGATCAAGTCGTGCGGGCTCTACCCGCAGCGTCTGACGGCAATCACAGAGGAAGACTGCCCATGGTGCGGCCATATCACGCTACTCCTGTGCCGGAGTGGCCGCAGCCGAAAAGGCCTTTTCTTTCAACGGCCTCTTCGGAAGCAAGAGGCAGTATACGAGCCCCTCCTGCCTTTGTCAACCCTCGGGGTCCACTTTTTTGTGGGTCTCGGGGAGGGGGCCGGACTCGTCCCGACCCCAGCGCTCCAGCAGCGGCACCAGTTCGGTGAGGTCGGCAATCACCGCATCGGGCCGCAGCGCTGCCGGGGCTTGCTCGGCCTCGGCGCGACGGGTGACGCCGGTGAGCACCAGCACGGCACGGCAGCCAAAGGCTCTGGCAGCCGCGATGTCGGTGTCGAGCCGGTCGCCCACCGCCACCATCTCGCTGGGGCGCACTCCCCAGGCGGCGGCAATAAGGGCCAGGCCGGTGGGCTGCGGCTTGCCCATCACCTGCGGCGCCACCCCCGTGGAAGTGCGCAGCGCGGCAACGATGGCGCCGCCGCCGGGAGCCGTGGTGTGCAGGGAGTCGGGATAGGTGGGATCGAGGTTGGTGGCAATGAAGTGAGCGCCCTGGCAGATGGCGTAGTGCGCCTGGCGCAGCTTCTCGTACGTCAAGCCCCAGTCCAGGCCCACCACCACGTGCGTGGCACCCTCGTGCGTGGGCACCACGGTGAGGCCGGCTTCTTGCAGCTCGCGCACTGTGCCGGCCGTGCCCACCACGAACACCCGCGCCGCGGGGGCTTCGCGGGCCAGGTAGCGTGCCGTGATGTACGCCGACCCCCACACTTGCTCGAGAGTGCAGGGCAGGCCCATGGCCTTTAGCTTCTCCGCCAGCTCCTGGCGGTGGCGGCTGGCGTTGTTGGTGAGGAAAGCCACCTGCACTCCCCGCTGCTGCAGCTGCTGCAGCAGGGTCCGGACCCCTGGAAGCAGCGCCTCCCCGCGGTAAATGACGCCGTCCATGTCCATGACCACGTGTCGCAGCACTGCTTCTCCCTTTGCACGACACCTCGCTGCGGGCGCTTACGGAGGCGGAGGAAAGTCGGGTGAAGCCGCCGGCCGCCCGCGTTGCCGCAGGCGCTGCCACCAGCGCTTCCAGTTCAGGCGCCGCCGTCCCAGGCGTGCCACGAAACGCTGCACGGCTGCGTCCCACTCGCGCGCTTCGATTTCCACCACCGTTGCCGCGCCGCGCGGCTCAAGGGTCAAGGCCACGTAGCCCCCACCGCCGGTAAAGACCAGGCGCTGCGGGGTGTGGGTAACCAGGGTGAGGCCGCTGCCGCCAGGGCCAAAGGTCTCGATGGCGGCGGCAGCCACCTCGGCAGGCGCCTGCGTGGTCGTGACCTGATAACGCATCCCTCGTTATCCCAGCAAAGCCTCGGCGCTGAGCACGCGCTCCCCGCGGGCGTTGGTGCACCATAGCAGACAGTGTCCGGGCCTTGTCTCTACGCCCTGCACGGTCGCCTGCTCGCCGACAAACACCGGCTGGCGAAAGCGTGCAGACAGGGTACCGCTGGCGAGCCAGCGCAGGCCAAAGGCCTGCACCAGCAAGCGCGCGGGCAGAGTGAGAAGCAGCAGTCCCTGCACGACGTTGGCCCCAAAGCGGGTATGGCGCGCGTAGTCGGGATCAAGGTGCAGGGGATCGCGCGCTGCCGCAATCTCGGCATAGGCCTCGACCATGGCGCGGGTGAAAGTGGCAGCAAGCCGCGGCAGCGGCCGGCCCTCTGGCTCGGCCGTGTCGCCTGGGAACGCAGCAGGGCGAGGCGCCGCCTCTTGCGTAGCGCCGGCCCACAGCAAGTGCATGCGGCTTTGTACCACGGGCTGCGCCTTGGCATCCCAGGCAGTGGCGTGTAGCTGCACATAGCGCCTGCCGTGGCGCACTTCCTTATCACCAACGGTCACTCCGAGGCGCAGGGCTTCGCCGCCGTGCAGCGGCCGGCGCAGCTCAAGGTGCTGCGCCAGGTGCAGGGTGCCGCTGGGCCACCGCCCGCCCAGGGAGGCTTTTACCCAGCGCACCATGCTGGGAAAAAGCGGTGGCACGTAGCCCTGGGCATAAAGGGGGTGGTGTTCTGCCGTGGCCTGCAAGTACTGCGCCACCTGGCCCGGTTCCAGGCAGCAAGGAATCGCCGGGTACGGCTGTCCTGGGCGCAGCGCCTCGTAGTCGAGCACCGGCTCCGCCACGGACGGCTCCTCTTCACTGCGGTGGAAACCTCAGGCTGTCTCCAGGCTGGATGGCGAACACCCGCGTGGGGCTGTCACCCAGCGCCTGGATGTATTCTTCAGGGGTGCCCCGCAGCACGGGAAACGTCCCGTAGTGAATGGGAATAGCGTACTTGGGCCGCAAGTAAGCCCGCGTGGCAAAAGCGGCATCCTTGGGGTCCATGACGAAGTGGCCGCCAATGGGAATGAGTACCAGGTCGGGCTGGTAGTATTCTCCGATCCACTTCATGTCGCCAAAGACCCCGGTGTCGCCCATATGGTAGAGCTTGAAGCCGTTTTCAAACTCGATGATAAACCCCACCGGCTCGCCGCCCACGTGCGTTTCCTGCTTGCCCGTTGTGGGGTTGGTCCACAGCAGCTCCGAGCTGTGCTCGGCCCGCGTCATGGTAATCTTGATCTCCGGCCCCAGCGGGGTAATGGTGCCGCCCTTGTTCATGCGCGGGGCCAGGTTGGCCGGCAGCACGCCCAGGGTCACCAGGGACTGGTTGAGGCCAGCCGGGCCGATGAGCGGCACGTTGTGCTTCTTGGCCAGCGCTGGCCCGTCGCCCAGGTGGTCGCGGTGGGCGTGGGTAACCAGGATGAGGTCGATACGCCCCAGGGCGTCGAGGTTTTTGAAGCGCTCGGGCGTCTTGGGATTTTGCGTCAGAAAGGGGTCGATGAGAATCACCTTGCCGCCCACCGAGGTGATTTTCGTTGCCGCCTGCCCCAGCCAGAGCACCTCAATGGTGCCGGGTTGGGCCCACAAGGGTAGCGCCGCAACCAGCAGGGTAAGACCAACCAGCAGAGAAAGGCGCCGGACGCGCATGGGAGTTCCCTCCTTGCCTGCGAGACGGGATCGGCCTTGCCGGCGATGGTAGAAACGCCAGGCTTTCGTGTCAAGTGTCCCTCACGCGGCGGGCAGCTCGCTGAGGAATGCCAAAAGTACCTGGTTGAAGAGCGCCGGCTGCTCCACAAAGGACCAGTGGCCGGCGTGGCGCAGGACGGCCAGCTGGCAGCGGGGCAGGTGGCGCTGCAAGTAGCGGTGGTAGTGGACCGGGGTGAGGCGATCTTCGGCCCCACACACCGCCAGCGCCGGAACGTGGATGTCCTTGAGGCGGGCCATGAAGTCAAAGCTGTCGTCGCAGATCCAGTCGGCATAGGTCACCCGCGGGTCGGTGTCGGCGGTCAGGGCGTGCACGGCATCGACCACGGTCTGTGGCGTGGTGGGGGCATAGGCCCAGGCGCGGTCTAAGGGCAAGGCCTGCCCGCTGGCGGCGGCCTGGCGGGCAGCGCGCAAAATGTCGGGATGCACGCGCAGACGGGCGCCGGTGTCGACGAGCACCAGGCCGCTGAGCAGCTCCGACTCGTAGACGGCCACTGTGAGGGCCACGGCCCCCCCCAGAGAATGGCCAACCACCACGCAGCGCTCCCAGCCCAAGTGGCGGGCGAGCGCGGCGACCACGTGACCGTAGTCGGCAGCACCGCGAAAGCCCCGCCCCGCAGACTGGCCATGGCCGGGCAAGTCAATGGCCACCGGGGTATGCACGGCCGCTATCGCCTGCATGTGCTGCAGCCAGACGCGGCCGTTGCAGCCGGTGCCGTGCACGTAGAGCACGCGCTGGCCGCGGCGGGCGGTGACGTCGCCTGCGGTATGGTAGTAAATGCGCAAGCCATCGAGGTCGGCAAAGGGCATGACGTTTCCTCCTGCCTGAGATCGCACTCACACGCCGCATTACTCTACGCATTGCCGCGGCTGATGTCGAGGCTGGCAGCCGACACGCCAGCGCTTGGCCTGAAGTCAGCAAACAACGAGTTGCATCCAGCCAGCCCTGTTGTGTACAGTTGGAAAAGTCTGCAAGAAGACTGCCCCGCCAGCGGGTACGCCGGGCTCCCCTGGCCCAAAGAGGGGTAGCGCGGGTCCTTGTGCGGTGGAGACGGCAGCAGCCCAGGAGAAATCCAAACGGTGTCACAGCGCGCGCTTCCCCGGCGTACCAACGTCCTCCATCGGCTTTACCACTGGGTGCTGCACTGGGCGGAAACGCCTTACGGGGGACCGGCGCTGGCCGCATTGGCCTTTAGCGAAGCCTCCTTCTTTCCCCTGCCTCCGGATCCCTTGCTCCTCGCCCTGGGGCTGGGACAGCCGCGACGGGCGCTCTGGTATGCGTTGGTCTGCTCTATCAGCTCGGTGCTGGGCGGCCTGGGCGGGTATCTCATCGGCTGGGGCTTATGGGAAGCCGTCGGCTGGCTGTTTTTTGCCTACGTCCCTGGGGTCACCCCGGAAGCGTTTGCCCTGGTAGGCAGCAAATACCACGCGTATGGCTTCTGGGCGGTCTTCAGCGCCGGCTTTACCCCGATTCCGTATAAAGTCTTCACGCTGGCGGCCGGCGTCTTTCGCCTCGACGTCGGCACCTTCCTGCTGGCCTCGGCGCTGAGCCGCACGGCGCGCTTTGGCCTCCTGGGCGCCCTGGCTTGGCAGTTTGGGCCCCCGGTGCGGGCGTTTATCGATCGCTACTTCAACCTCCTCTCGGTGGTCTTCGTGCTGCTCTTGTTGCTTGGGTTTGCGGTGGTGAGGTTCGTGCTATGACCCTGTATGCCACGATTCTGGCGGGCGGCAGCGGCACGCGGTTCTGGCCGCAGAGCCGGGCTACGCGGCCCAAACAGTTTCTCGTCTTGCAGGGCAAGCGCTCACTGCTGCAAGCCACTGCCGACCGCATTGCTCCCCTTTGCCCCCCGGAGCGTACCGTGGTGGTGACCGCCGACGCGCTGTGCGCCACCACGCGGGCGCAGCTGCCACAGCTGCCGCCGGAAAACGTGCTGGGGGAGCCGCAGGGGCGAAATACCGCGGCGGCGGTCGGCCTGGCCGCCTTGCACCTGCTGGCACGCGACGCGGCGGCGATCATGGCCGTTTTCCCGGCCGATCACGTGATTGCCGATGCCGCGGCCCTCTGCCAAAGCGTGCAGCAGGCGGCCGCGGTGGCGCAGCAGCACGGCCTGTTGATGACCCTGGGCGTCGCGCCGACGTATGCCGCCACCGGCTACGGGTACATCGAAGTGGGCCCGCTGCTGGCCACGCCCGGCGTGCCCAGGGCGCACCGGGTAACGCGCTTTGTGGAAAAACCCGATGCCGAGACGGCAGCCCGGCTGCTGGCCTCCGGCCGCTACCTCTGGAACAGCGGCATTTTCGTCTGGCAGGCGGCGACCATTGCCGAAGCACTCGCCACCCACCTGCCCAAGCTGTGGCAAGGCCTGCAAGCCTACGTGGCGGCCGCCCGCCAGGGCGAAAGTGCCGCAGAACTCGCCGCGCGTTATCGCCAGCTGCCGAGCCTTTCCATCGACCAAGGGGTACTGGAGCGCTCCGCCCGCGTCGGTGTGGTGCCCGTGCGCTTTGGCTGGAGCGACGTGGGCAGCTGGCGCGCCCTGGGCGAGCTATACCCCCCGGATGCCGAGGGCAACGTGGTCGTCGGCCAGCACGTGGGTCATGACTCCTCAGGCCTCATTGTCTACAGTCCGGACAGGCTTGTGGCCACCATCGGGGTGCGCGACCTCATCGTGGTGCACGCCGGCGACGTGGTGCTTGTCTGCCCCAAAGACCGCGACCAGGAGGTGCGGCAGCTGGTCGAGGCGCTGCGCGCCCGTGGTGCCCAGGAGTACCTGTGAGGTGACGACGCTGCAAGCCCTCCTCCTCGGAGTGCTGCAAGGGCTTACCGAGTTTCTGCCGGTGAGCAGCTCCGGCCATCTGGTGTTGCTGCAAGCCTTCTTTGGCCTGCGCGAACCGGCCCTGCTGTTCGATGTCTTTGTGCACGTAGCCACCCTGGGCGCGGTGTTCTGCATTTACCGCCGCGACATCTGGGCGATGGTGGTGGCCTGCCCTGGGCTGCCGGCGGCGTGGCGCCGGCCGCTGGCGCTGGACGGCCTGGCGCTGGCGCAGTATCGGCGCCTGGGACTGCTGGTGTTGCTGGCCAACGTGCCGACCGCCCTTCTGGGGCTGGTGGTGGCCACCGCTCTGGAGGAACTGTTTGCCACTCCGTGGGCGGTAGGGCTCGCCTTGCTCGCCAGTGGCGGCGCGCTGTGGAGCCTGCGCTATACCCCCAAAAGCTGGCGAGACCTGGATACCCTTGGCATCTCCCATGCTTTGATGCTGGGGCTGGTGCAGGGCGTGGCCGTCATCCCTGGCCTGTCGCGCTCGGGATGGACGATTGCCGCGGCCCTGTGGTGCGGCCTGCAGCGTGAAGCGGCAGCGCGCTTTTCTTTTCTCATGGCCATTCCCGCGATTGCCGGAGCAGCGCTGCTCACGGCCGTGCAGCGGGTCCCCGGCACGACGACGCCCGCTCCTGCCCTGCTGCTGGGCATGGCCGGGGCCTTTGGGGTTGGCTACCTCGCCCTGCGCTTCCTCCTCCGCGTGGTGTCCCAGGGACAGTTCTGGCGCTTCGCCCCCTACTGCTGGCTGGTGGGTCTGGGAGCGCTGCTCTTTTCCCGCTAAGTGCCGATCTCCCCGCGCAAGAGCGCACAGGCCGCCTGCAAAGCCAGCAAGTAGCCATAAGCGCCCAAGCCCGCAATCTGACCGCGAGCCACATCGGCCAGGTAGGAGTGGTGCCGGAAGGCTTCCCGCCGGTAGACGTTAGAGAGGTGCACCTCGATGGTGGGAAGGCCCACGGCCAGCACGGCATCCCGCAACGCCACGCTGGTGTGGGTATATGCCCCCGGGTTGATGATCAGCACGTCAGCCTGCGCCCCCTGCTGCTGAATCCACGTCACCAGCTCCCCTTCGTGGTTGGACTGGAAGCTGAGCAGCTCGTGGCCTGCCTCGGCCGCCGCCTGACGCAGCATGGTGTCAATGGCCGCCAGTGAAGTCTGGCCGTACAACTGCGGTTCGCGGCGGCCAAGAAGGTTGAGATTAGGGCCGTGCAGGACGAGAATGCGGGCCATGGCACTCAAGGGGCAGACGGCGGGGTTTTGTGGCGGAGGCGCCGGACATAGCGCAACCAGCGCTCGAGTTCGGCAAGCACGCCAGCGGTAGCTCGCTGCCGGGCCGGGGCGGCCTCCGGGGTGGGCGGGGCAGCCAGCCGGCGCTCCAGCTCGGCAACCCGGGCCTGCAAGGCGGGCTGGTCGGGATGCACGCGCGCCAGGTGGCGGTAGATGGCCAGGGCTTCGTGGACAAAGCCCTGGCGAAGGTAAAGCCGGGCCAGGGTCTCGGTGTAGAAAACCGGGGAAGCAGGACCAGGCGCCGCTTCCTGTGCCATGAGGGGTCCTCCTGTCCTAGCCTCCGGAGGGCGAGGCGTGCTGCTGCAACAGGGCGTGCAAGACCGCTGCCGGCACTTCCTGATGGTAGCAAACCGCGCCGATGTCTTTCAGCAAAACGAAGCGGACGATGCCGTGCAGGGCTTTTTTATCCCGGCTCATCAGCTCCAGCAGCCGAGAAGGCGCCACCTCAATTCCCGTTACCGGCAGCTCGAGGGCTTGCAGCAGGCGCAGCAAGCGATCCCGGGTTTCGCTACGGCAGTAGCCGAGCTCAACCGAAAGGTGTGCCACCAGGGCCATGCCGATGGCCACCGCTTCGCCGTGGGTGTAGCGGGTATAGGCGGTTGCCGCTTCCAAGGCATGGCCGATGGTATGGCCAAAGTTGAGAATGGCACGCACGCCGCGCTCCGTGGGATCTTGCTGCACCACGTTCACTTTGACGGCCACGGCGCGCTCGATGCAAAAGCGAAGGGCCGCCTCCTGGCGCTGCCGCACTTCGGCGGCATGGGCTTCCAGAAACGCAAAGAGCTCGGCGTCAGCAATTACGCCGGCTTTAACCACCCTCGCTCAAGCCGCTGCGGTACTCCCGCGGCGGCAGCGAAGCCAGCAGGGTCACGTCGGTAAAGACGGCGCGCGGCGGATAAAAGGCCCCGATGAGGTTTTTGCCCAGCCGGTGGTTGACGGCGGTTTTGCCCCCGATGCTGCTGTCCACCATGGCCAGCAGCGAGGTGGGAAGGTGGACCAGGGGAATGCCGCGCATGTAAGTGGCGGCCACGAAGCCTCCGAGGTCGCCGATGACGCCACCGCCCAGGGCGCACAGCACGCTGTGGCGATCCGCCCCCGCGCGGGCAAGGCGGGTGTAGAGTCGCGCGGCCATGGACAGCGTTTTGCTGCGCTCGCCTTCCGGCACCAGGCACGCCTCGACCGCAAAGCCCTGCTCCGCCAAAGATGCGGCCAGGGGATGGCCGTACAACGCGTAGAGCGAGGGATGCGACACGATAAAGGCGCGGCGGGCCTGGGCTCAGCGCGGCAACATGTTCCCCCACCTGCGGCAGCAGGCCTGCACCGACGTAAATGTCGTACTGCTCGTTGGGGGTGCGCACCGGGATACACCGGGCATGCATCAGCCTCTCAGGCATAGACACGGGTCCTCAATAAGCCGGGGCGCGGCGTGCCGAAGGCTCCTCCTCTGGCTGGCGAATGATACGCGGGGTGATGAAAATAAGCAACTCGTCGTTTTCCTCGCTCTGGCGGGTGGTCTGAAACAGCCAGCCGAGCACCGGGACCTTGGAGAGGCCTGGCACGCCGCTGCGCTCGGCCTGCACCGTGCGCCGGAACAGGCCGCCGATGACCACCGTGTCGCCGTCGCGCACCAGCATCTCGGTCGTCGCTTCGCGGGTAATGA
This sequence comes from Candidatus Tectimicrobiota bacterium, assembly GCA_026005175.1. GTDB lineage: Bacteria > Tectomicrobia > Entotheonellia > Entotheonellales > Entotheonellaceae > BPKO01. The sequence continues at coordinate 543,131 of BPKO01000001.1, read as the reverse complement.
TCGTGGGGGCCCCCTGCGCCGAGGTGCGCGAGAAGTCAGGCTCGTTCTTGGTGGCGGTAATCTTCATGCTGATGTAGCCGTCCGGGGTAACATGCGGGGTCACTTTGAGGCTGATGCTGGCGTCGACAAACTGCGTCTGCGTGCCTTCGGCCGACACCGTCTCGAACGGAATGCGCAGGCCGCTCTGGATGAGCGCTTCGGTATTATCGAGCGTCGCAATTTTGGGATTCGAGATCACCTTGCCCTGCCCCGAAGCTTCCAGCGCCGAGAGCTGGATGTCGAGAATCTGGCTCAACCCGGGATTGGCCAGCGAAAAGCCAATGGCTGCCCCCTGGCCAGTGGTCACCGCGGCCGGCAAGTCGAGGAGGAAGTTGCCGGCATCGGGTGGGGCCAGCACCCCGCCCTCAGCGGCGGGGATGCCGCCACGCACGGCAATGCGGTTGGGGAAGCGGGCATCGGTGAGCTGCACGAACTGGCCGGCGAGCTGCACGCCGAGGTTGCGCAGGAAGTTGCGCGAAGTCTCTACGATGCGTGCTTCGATCATCACCTGCGGTGTTTGGCGGTCGAGCGTCTTGACTAGCTCCAGTAGGGTCTCGAGATTTTTGGCGGTATCGGAAATGATCAGGGTATTGGTGCGCTCGTCGATGAAAATCGAGCCCCGGCCGCTCAGCAGGGGCTCAAGGCTCTGCTTGAGCTGGTTGACGTCGGCATAGCTGATGGGCACCACCCGGGTTACCGTCGGCTCGATCTGCACCTCGGTTTCCTGCGCCCGCAGCAGCGCTTGCCGCTCGCTGATAAAGCGCTCAAGGGGCGCGACCCGAATGATATTGCCTTCGCGTTCCTGCCCAAGGCCGTTTACTTTCAAAATGACATCGAGGGCTTGATCCCAGGGGACGTCGACCATCCGGGTGGTTACGGTGCCTTTCACGTCGGGACCGGCAATGATATTGAGGCCGCTCACCTCGGCAATCAGCCGCAGGACGTCTTTGATGTCGGCGTCTTGAAAATCCAAAGAAATTCGCTCACCCGTGTACTTGGGTGTCGCAGGGCCTTGCGGAGGCGCCGGGGGCTCCGCGGGGGCAGGGCTTGGCACGGAGGCAGTCGCAGCAGCCGCCGCTGCCGGTTTGGCAAGGACCAGGCGCACGGTCCCGCCAGACTGCTCGACCTCGAAAGGCGCCTGCTCCCGCAAGTAAGCGGTAATCGTCACCAGGGGCGTTGCGTCCACCTGGTGCTGCACGGCCTGCAGCCGGGTGATCACCCCTTCGGGGTCATTCACTGCCGTTTCCCGTGGCACATCGGGGCGGAGCCGGGCCGGGCGCAGCTCGAGCGCCAAGCGGAGCGGCTCGCGCCGCTGCCGCACCTGCACCGTGGGCGCCGGACCCCGCGTTTCGACGGCGAGGACGGCAGCGGTGGGCGTCGTGGACACGGCGATCGACGCCACCTCCGCCGCAGAGATGGCGGGCGGCGCCGGGGCAGAAGGCGCCGCCGCCGGGGGTAAACGTCACCACCAGACGCTGCTCCGCGGTGGTCACCGTGTACGGCACGAGCTGGGAGAGGTGGACGAGGAGGCGGACGAGGTCGCGATCTGGGAACGTTACCGGTTCGATCTGGCGCACGAGCGGTGGGGCCGCAGGCAGCGGGGAGGGCAGCTGGCCCAGGGTGGCGTCCGCGATGTCTACCACCAGGCGCGGCGGATCGGGCACGGTAAAGGCCGTGTAGCGCAGACTCCCCGTGGCATGGACCGTCAAGCGGACAAGTTCCCCCTCGCTCGTCACCGCAATCTCGGTGATCACCGGAAGGGAGGGTACGACCTCAGAAACCTTGGGAGGGGAGGGGGCAGGGAGGGTAGCGGGGCGGCAACTGCCGAGGACCAGCACGAGGAAGAGAGGCAACAAACACGCGCAACACCATCTAGCCTTTCTCTTCTTGCCGTCGCAGCGGGATGGTGAGGGTTTTGGGAACAATGTTGCCCTCCGCGTCTACATACCGCTCTTCCAGCACCAGGCGGTCGTCTTCGATGGCCACCACACGGCCGCCGTTTTCCCCCACATAAGTCCCCACGCGCACAAAATACCCCTTTCCGTCCGGGGCCCGAATGATCGCCAGTCGGCCCAACCCTCCCCAGACAATACCGACGAGCTGCAACGCCGAAAGATCATACCGCTCCAGCGGCCCCCGGGGTCGCCCGTTTTCACGCGGCAGCCGCTGGAGTTCGACGGGCGTCTGCTCCTTTACGAGCGACTCAAACGGATCACGTCGGCCTTCAGGATCATAGCGGTAGTGCTCGGGCGCTGGGGAGGTCACCTGCTGCGCCAGCACAAGCGCCTCACTGCGGTGCCGTGGGGCCTCCCCGTCCTTTGGACCATTCGCTGGCGGTCCGGCCGGGGCGGGGGTGGCCATTAGCGACACAAAGATAGCAGCAGCAGCGGCGCCGTGCATCAAAAAAGCACTCAAGCGGATGGCCGTATGCCGCAGGCGGTCAGCGGCGGGCAGCGGCAGCATTGGGCTTTTCCTCCTCTTCCAAGAAGCGATAGGTGACGGCCAGACACTCGGTCTCGCGCGTCTGGGCATTCATGCGCACGTTGCTGACGCTGACGATACGCGGCAGGCGGGCCAGTGCATCGAAGAACTGACCCACGGCATGATAGGGGCCAACAACTTTTACGGTAATAGGGACCTCAGCGTAAAACGTCTTTTGCTGCTCGGCCTGTGGTCGTAGGAGGCTGATTTCCAGGCCCGTCTGCACGCCAAGATCGGAGATCTGGCGAATCAAGTCTGGAATTTCTTTGCTCTCCGGCAGCTGCAACAATGCCCGGCGCAGCTCAGCGTCGAGCTCGGCCACTTTGGCTTTAAAGGCATCGTACTTGGCGGCTATTTTCTGGTGCTTGCGCAGTGTTTGTTCTTTGGCGGCAATCTGCTCCCTGAGCCGGGCGATGGCCTCGGCATTGGGCAGGTAGACAACGTAGTAGTAGCCGGCAGCCACCACCAGCCAGAGCGCCGGAATCATCAGCCACCGATAGAGCGAGGGAATGGCTTCCAGTCGAGCCAGCAGCGCCTGCATGGGGACCTCCTTCAGGTGGTGGCCTGCTTTTTCTGGGGCAAGCGGATGGGAACCGTAATGGTAAAGGACATCACCCGCCGCTGGCGGAAAATTTCGGACTTCGACTCGACGAGCTCGGCGGTGCCAAACAGCGGCGAGTGTTCCAGGTTCTCCATGAAGGCAGCGATACCGGGATTGCCGTTCAATGACTTCCCACTGATTTTCACACTAGAGCCGGTTTCCTGAATGGTCTCCAGCCATACCTGATCAGGGAGACTGCGGCTGATCTCATCAAGCAGCAAGGCAGGACGGCGCTGATTGGTTTTGAGATCGTTGATCACATCGATCTTTTGCTGCAAGAGCTTGCTTTGCTTTTCAAACTGCTGCACTTCCTTGATGATTTTCTCCAGTGACTTGAGCTCGGCCTCGAGCTGGTCCAGGCGCCGCAGCAGCGTCGACTTGGTCTCTTGCTGCTGCTGCCCAAGCCATCCCCCCCCTCCCACGGTCAGGCCCAAGACCACTGCGGCGACAAGCAGCTGGCGCTTGAGCTCGAGGCGGCGCTGCAGCCGACGCGTTGGCAGCAGGTTGATGCGGATCATCGGTCGTGGATCCTCCGCAAAGCCAGCCCCACGCCCACCGCGGCGACGGGGGCCATCTCCTGCAAGTACTCCGGATCGAAGGTTTTTTCGTTGTACTGGAGGTTGAGAAAGGGGTTGGCGATGTCGACCGGAAGGCCCAGCCGCTCGCTGCAAAAGCGGTCCAACCCTTTGAGGTGGGCACAGCCGCCGCTGAGGATGACCTTCTCAACCCCTTCTTCGGCCGTCGTGGTCCGAAAGAACTCAAAAGAGCGTTGGAGTTCTTCGCAGATGTCTTCGCTTACCGCGGCCATCACCTCCAGCACCCGCGCCGGGCTGCGCTCGGGCGTAAAGCCAACGCCCCGTTTGAGCTGCTCGGCTTGCTCGAAGCTGATCCCGAACTCCTTCTGCAAGGCCGTGGTATAGTGGTTGCCGCCCATGGCAATGTCGCGCTGGAAAAGCGTCACCCCGTCTTTCAGGATGTTGATGTTCATCGTGGCTGCCCCGATGTCCACAAGGGCCACCACCCCGGAGGACGTCCCATAGTTCAGCGCAAAGCTGTTTTCTATGGCAAAGACCTCCACATCGACGATGGCTGGCGTTAATCCTGCTTCGCTAAGCACGCTCGCCACTTCGTGAACTTTGGTTTTCTTCGCCGCCACGAGCAGGACGTCCATGGTGTCCGCCGCGCCTTCTTCTGCCTTACCCGCCGCGGGAAGAATCTGGAAGTCCAGGTGCACGTCGGCCAGCGAAAAGGGGATGTGCTGCTCGGCTTCCCACTGAATGGCCTCGGCCAGTTCTTTTTCCGTCATGCGCGGCATCTGGATGCGCTTGACGATGACCGCCTGTCCGGCAATGGCCGTGGCCACTTCTTTGACTTTGAGGCGCTCCATTTGCAGGAGATGGCGCAGGGCCTCCACCACCGCCCCTCGATCGGCAATGGCCCCGTCGACGATGGCTTCGGGCGGCAACGGCATATACCCGAAATGCAGCAGGTGGTACTGCTTGCCGCTGCGCTTGAGCTGGACCAGCTTGATGGCATACGTACCAATGTCAATGCCCACCACGGGTTTTTTGGATGCGAAGAACATGCCCCCTTCCTCTACCCCCGGGTGCCGGTTCCAATATGGCACAGGGAAACCCTGCGATGCAAGCCGTCCGTCGGTAACAGCCGCAGGTCCAGCCTACGCTGCCACCGGGTTCCCCCACCACCGTTTCGGCAATTGTATAGCCAAACTCAAGAAGCACCAACCGCCAGCGCCGGCCGTTGCAATCCTCGCCTCGCTTGCTACAATCGTGTCGCACCGCTGCCACAACGACAAGGGGATACCGATGCGCCTCGTCCTATTTGGCGATGTCCACGAGTACCTGCACCCGCTGCCTGCCCTGGCCGAGACCCTGCGCCAAGCCGACCTGGTGGTGGTCACGGGAGACCTCACGCGCTGGCGCGGCGCCCGGGTCGCCGCCAAGGTCCTGGCCGCCATCCGGCAATACAACCCACGGGTCCTGGCGCAAGTCGGCAACACCGACTTGTGGGAAACCAACGCGTGGCTGACCCAGCAAGGCATCAACCTCCATGGGCAAGGCCACCGCTTTGGCCCTTTGGGCCTCTTTGGCGTGGGAGGGTCAACCTTCACCCCCTTTGGCACCCCGACGGAGTTCAGCGAAGAAGAGCTCGCGGCCGCCCTGGAAGCAGGCTACGCCACGGTTGCCGATGCTCCTTTCAAGCTGCTGGTGGCCCACTGCCCCCCCTACGGCACCGCCGTGGATCGCCTCTGGAGCGGCCGGCACGTAGGCAGTCTTAGCGTGCGGCGCTTCCTGGAAAGGTATCAGCCTGACGTGTGCATTTGCGGCCACATTCACGAAGCCCCAGGCGAAGACCGCATCGGCCGCACCCTGGTGATCAATCCGGGCATGTTCGCCCAGGGAGGCTACGCCCTGGTGACCTTGCAGGACGGCACCCTGCACGCCGAGCGCATTCCAGGCCGCGAGCGGCGCCTCTACAGCACCAGCCCTTTCTTGCCTTCGGCGCTGGAGGAATAGGCCCAACGAGGAACACGACGCGATGAGCAGCGCCCTGCAAGGGATGGTCATCTTTGACCTCACGCAGTACGAAGCCGGCCCTGCCTGCACCGAGATCCTGGCCTGGCTGGGCGCCGAGGTGATCAAGTTCGAGCCGCCAGGCAGCGGCGAGCAGGGCCGCCGCCTGGGTAGCCCCGATCCGCAAGCCGACAGCAAGTACTTCTGCTCCCTCAACAGCAACAAGCGCAGCGTGACGCTTAACCTCCAGCACCCCGAAGGGATGGCCCTCTTTAAAGCCTTGCTGCCCCACGCCGACGTGCTGGTGGAGAACTTTTCCCCAGGCGCCCTGGAGAAGCGAGGGCTGGGCTACGAGGCGCTGCGCCCCCTCAACCCGCGCCTCATCTATGCCAGCATCAAGGGCTACGGCACGTACGGGCCGTACGCCGCCTTTAAGAGCTTCGACATGCTGGCCCAGGCCAGCGGCGGCGCAATGAGCGTCACCGGCACCCCCGATGGCCCGCCCCTGCGCTGTGGCGCCACCTTTGCCGACACCGGCGCCGGGATCCACTGCGCCGTAGGCATCCTGGCCGCCTACATCCAGCGCCTGCGTACCGGCACCGGGCAGCGTGTCGAGGTGTCGATGCAGGACGTGGTGGCCAACTTCATGCGCTCGGCGCTGATCCAGCAGTACAACACCCAAAAGCCGGCGCCGCGGCGCGGCAACCGCCTCCCGGGCCAAGTGCCCAGCGAGGTCTTCCCCTGTAAACCGGGGGGACCAAACGATTACGTTTACATTTTCGTCCTGGGCGAGGCGATGTGGCAGGACCTGCTGCGGGCCATCGGGCGCCCCGACTTGCTGGCCGACCCGCGCTTTGCCTCGCCGCAAGCGCGCCTGCAGCACGCCGCAGCGGTGTACGAGACCCTTGCCGCCTGGACGCGGCAGCGCACCAAGCACGAAGCAATGGAGCAGCTCGGGCGGGCAGGCATTCCGGCGGCGGCGACGCTTGACACCCAGGAGCTGCTCGCCGATGCACACCTGCGCGCGCGCCGTATGGTGGTGGACCTCGCGCAGCCCGGCCACGGCGTCTTCCCCATGCTGGGCAACCCCATCCAGCTGTCGGCCTCGCCGACGCAGTACCGTCCCGCCCCGGCGCTGGGCGAGCACACCGCCGAGGTGCTCTCGGCGCTGCTGGGCCTGTCGCCACAAGACATCGACGCCCTGCGTGCCCGCGGCATCGTCTGAGGGGCTGCCATGGACCGCGCCGCTTTGCGTGCCCGCCTCTTCTGGCAGCTGCAGCCCACCTGGCACCTGCGCCGCCCGCCGCAGGCCGGCGAGCTGTCGGTGATGGACACGGTGCGCGGCTTGCAGACGCTGCTGCGTGGCCCAGCAGGGGGCGTTCCTGGCCCAGACGCTGCGCCACCTGTTTGCCCCCGCTCCCCATCTGGAAGACCTAGAGCGCCTGGAAATTGCCTTTTACCAGGAAGGCGCTGACCAGCGCGTCTGGCGCGCCCAGGTAACGCTGCGGGACGGCCGCTGTGGTGTCTTTGGCCTCATCGCCGCTCGTGCCCCGGGCGCCAGCAGCGCCCTGACGCAGCGCGACTTTTGCCACTTGCGGGCGCTGCACGCGCGCCAGCCGCAGTACTGCGCCCGCCCCTACCTCGGGGGCACGCTGCCGCTGGCCGGCGGGGGTGGCGGCGTACGCCGTGGAGTGGCTTGAGGATTACAAAGAGCTGGTGTTCGAGGCGGCCTGCGACGGCGGCGTCTTCCTGGTCAACGCCCACGGGGCGCACCGCCGCTTCAGCCCCCAGGCCTCGCGCCGCATCTGGCGCCAGATCGTGGAAGTCCTCTGGTGGTACCCCGAGCTGCGTGGCGTCAACATCCAGGCCGGTGACTTCGTAGGCCGCGTGGTGGGCGACGAGGTGGTGGCGGTCAAGCTGACCACGGCCCGGGAACTGGCCCCCGCGGCTTCCCTGGCCGAGCACCTGCACGCCATCCTGGGCAGCCTCATCACTGCCAGCGGCTACCTGAGCGACGGCCGCCATCCTTTTGACCGCCAGATGCCCGAAGCGGTTTTCTGCCGGCGCATGGAAGCCGCCCTGCGGCGGCGCTTTGGACCTCACGCCGCACGGCTGGCCCGCCAGCAGTGGCGCCTCTTCCAGCAAGGAGCCTTTGCCCGCCAGGAGGACTGGCTGAAAGAGGACTGCGTGCACGCCACCTACACGCGCCTGCGGGCAGAGCACGCGCCAGAGATGGCCTGGCGCGAGACGTGCCGGCGCTGGGGTGACTACGCCGCGGCGGTGCAGGCCGGGCGCCTGCCGCCGTCGTGGTGGTTCCCGGTGTCGGAAATCCCGGCGGTACTGGCCCGCGTCGGCGCGCAGCTGGGCCACGCCGCCGGCCCACACAGAGGAGAATGCCATGGCCTATGAAAAGATCCAGCTCGAGGTGCGCGACGCCATCGCCACCATCACCCTTAACCGTCCTGAGGCCTTCAACGCCCTCGACTTGCAGCTGGCGCGCGAGTTCCACCATGCGGTGGTCACCTGCAGCGAAGACGACAGCGTGCGCGTGGTGGTGATCACCGGCAGCGGCCGCGCGTTCTGTGCCGGAGGAGACGTCAAGGATTTCTGCAAGCACATCGACGCCATCGGCGCCCATGTCAAGCTGCTCACTGCCGAAATGCACGCCGCGGTGTCACGCCTGGTGCGCATGCCCAAGCCGACCATCAGCGCCGTCAACGGCGTGGCTGCCGGCGGCGGCATGGCCTTGGCCCTGGCCGGCGACCTCGTCCTGGCCGCCGAATCGGCCCGCTTCACTATGGCCTACACCCAGATTGGCGCTTCCCCCGACGGCAGCTCGACGTTTTTCCTGCCGCGCCTCATCGGCCTCAAGCGCGCCCTGGAGCTCACGTATCTTAACCCCGTGCTGAGCGCCCGCGATGCGCTGGCCTGGGGGCTGGTGAACCGCGTCTTTGCCGACGACCAGTTCGCGCAGGAAGTGCGGGCCATCGCCACCCAGCTGGCCCAGGGGCCAACGGTGGCCTATGGTCACGCCAAGCGCTTGCTTTATGGCAGCAGCAGCGAGACTTTGGAGACGCAAATGGAGCTCGAGGCGCAAGCGATTGCCGCGTGCGGCCGCACCGCCGACTTCCGCGAGGGCGTTTTTGCCTTTGCCGAAAAGCGCCGGCCCACCTTCCAGGGCCGCTGAGGGCTACCGGGGCCTGCCCCCGGGGGGGCAGGCCCCCGGCAGGTTACTCGCGCCCGCCGTAGCCGTCGCGAAGGGCGCCTTTGAGGTAGCGGTAAAAGTCGCTGTCGGTGGTAAGCAGCAGGCTGGCGTTGCCCTGCAGGGTCTGCTTGTAAGTCTCCAGGGTCTGCAGGAAGGAGTAAAACTCGGGGTCCTGGCCGTAGGCTTCGGCGTAAATGCGCGCCGCTTCGGCATCGCTCTTGCCCATGATCTCCTGAGCGCGCCGGTAGGCCTCGGAGCGGATGCGGTCGAGCTCGCGCTCTTTTTCGCCCTGGATCTTGGCGCTTACCCCATCGCCTTCGGAGCGAAAGCGGGCGGCGATGCGGCGCCGCTCGGAGATCATGCGCTCGTAGACCTTCTGCCGCACCTCGGGCACGTAGTTAATGCGCTTGATGCGCACGTCGATGAGCTCGATGCCCAGGTTGGGCAGGTTTTCCTGGGCCCGCTGCACCATCAGCTCGGTGAGCCTGTCGCGCCCCAGCCGCTCCTCGGGGGCAATGTCGCGAGCCAGCGGCTGCGGGACAAAAGAGCGCACCGCCTGCTCCACCAGGCCCTCGGTCTCTGAAGGCTGCTCGCCACCGGGCTCTTCTTCGAGGCTCTGCACCGGCAGCTCGCGCTCGAAGTTGCGCACCGCCTGAATGAGCAAGTTGCCGCTGACGATGTCGCGCGCTGCCGACTCGATGAGGTCGTCGAGGCGGCTCTGCGCCGAGCGCTCGTCGCCTACCGACTGCAAGAAGCGCAGCGGGTCGACGATGCGCCAACGCGCCGTGGTGTCGAGCAAAATAAAGCGCTTGTCAAGGGTCGGGATCTGGTCGGGCGAGCCGTCCCACTCCAGGATGCGCTTGTCAAAGCGCCGCACTTTCTGAATAAAGGGCGCCTTGAGGTGCAGGCCGGGGGTGGTGATGGGCTCCCCCACCGGCTCGCCAAACTGGGTGATGATCACCTGCTCGGTTTCGTCGACGTGGTACAAGGCGCTGCTGAGGACGATGATCACCACCAGTGCCAGCACGGCGATCGGGATGACCAAGCGGTTCATTGCACCTCTCCTCTCTGTTGGGCCAGCGGCCGCTCGCCAGGCAGCGCCGCTTCCGGCAGGCGGTCACCGCGCTGCAGATCCAGAAACGGCAGCAGTGAGGCCGGCTGATCGGCGTCAAAGACGAACACTTGCTTGACGGCCGGCAGCACGGCGCGCATGGTCTCAAGGTAGAGGCGGCGGCGGGTGACGTCGGGCGCCTTTTGGTATTCGGCCAGCAGGGCCGTAAAGCGGGCGGCATCGCCTTTTGCGGCGTTGATGCGGTTGATAGCGTACCCTTCGGCTTTGGCAATGGTGCGCTCGGCTTCGCCGCGGGCGCGCGGCACGGCTTGGTTGTAAGCCTGCAGCGCCTCGTTGATCTTGCGCGCTTTTTCCTGCTGCGCCTCGTTGACCTCGTTGAAGGCGCGCTTGACCGCCTCCGAAGGCGGCGTGACGTTCTGCATCTTTACCGTCTCGACGCGCAGGCCAGTTTCGTAGAGGTCAAGAAGCCGCTGCAGCTTCTCCTGGGCCTTGTTGGCGATTTCCAGGCGGCTCTCGGTCAGCACTTCGGTAACCGTGTAGTCGCCCACTACGGTGCGCATGGCGATTTCCGCCGCGTCACGCAGCGCCTTGCGAGGGTTGCGGTTGCCAAAGAGGTACTTGACCGGATCGGCAATGCGGTACTGCACGATCCAGCGTACGTCGGCGACGTTGAGGTCGCCGGTAAGCATAAGCGACTCGTCGGGGAACTCGCTCTCGCTGAAGCGGGTGCGCACCCCCGCCTCTTCGGTACGGAAGCCAAACTCCTCCTTCAAGACGCGCTGGGCTTTGACCTTGCGCACCGTCTCGATGCCAAAGGGCAGCTTGAAGTTCAGCCCCGGGCCGGTCTGGCGCACGTACTTGCCAAAGCGCTGCACTACCGCCACCTCGTCGGCCTCGACGGTGTAAAACATGGTGAGCAGCGCACTTAAGCCCAGCAAGGCAAGAATCGCGATCACGATCAGCCCGCGCGGCACGCGCGGCAATGGGGTATCCTGGAAGAGGTCCCGCAGTGGATCGTTGCTCCCTCCGCGCATGACAGAGTCTCCTTCCTGCACGTAACAGGTGACAAAGCGTCGTTTGGCACAGTATACCGGCAATTGGCTCCCGCCGCATGGGAAAGCGATCCCGCCTTGACGCCACTCCCGGCAGCCACTACTATGACGTCCTAGCTGTCCTTGCGGAGCCACCCCTATGGCCCACGAAGAAATCGAAGTAAAGTTCATCGTCGACGACGTGGCCGCCATGCGCCAGCGCCTGCTGGCCCTGGGGGGCCCGCCTGGAAACCCCCCGCACCTACGAGGAAAATCTCCGCTTCGATACCCCAGAGCGGCGCCTGCAGCGCCAGGGCTGCCTGCTGCGCCTGCGGCGTGACCGGCGCACCACCCTCACTTACAAGGAACCGCCGGCCACCGCCGACGGAGACTTCAAAGTGCTGCGTGAGTACGAAGTGGAAGTGAGCGACTTCGACACCATGCAGGCGCTGCTCACCCGGCTAGGCTTTGTCGTCACCCTGCGCTACGAGAAGTACCGCGAGACGTTTGTTTACGACGGAGCCAAGCTGCTGCTCGACGAGGTGCCGTTTGGCGCCTTTTTGGAAATCGAGGGGCCCCGCGACGCCATCCGTGCCGTCGCCACCAAGCTCGGCCTCGACTTTGCTGCGCGCTTGACAGCAAGCTATGGCGAGATCTTCGACGCCGTCTGCAGCCACTACTGCCTGCCGTGCACCGACCTGACCTTTGCCCAGTTTCAGGGCGTGCACGTCGACCTGCGGGCATGCCAGCTCACCTGAGGGAGGTCCCCCATGGCCACAGAGACCCGGCTGCAGCGCGAGACGCTGCGGCTGACCCTCGACGCGGCGACGTTTAAAGAGCTGCTGCGCGACTTGCTCTTTCGCGAGGCCGGCAAGCCGTACTTTAAGCGCCTGTGCATTCCACGGCGCCACCGCTGGCTCGGAGCCTGGCGGCGCCTTTCCACTTACGAGGCCGAGCGCGCCCTCCTCCCCGTGGGCGGCCGCCAGCTTGACGAGCGCATTCGCCGCTTTTTCACCACCCATGCCCGGCTGCGGGCCGAGTTCCAAGAAAGCGGCATGCCGGTGGCAGCCATCCGCGTGCTGCGGGAGACCTGCCCGGGGCAAAGCGCTACCCTGGAGTACGTGGGCGTGCTCGAGTGCGCCCTCGACGCCGAGGACCGCTACTGCGTTACCCTCACCGGCGGCCCCGCACCGCCACCTTCTGATAACCCCGACTCAGAAGCGTAGCCTTCACATCGGTCCCTTGCCGGCATCCAACAGGCCTTCCCGGACGTTTTCTTCGTAGCAACCGCATATCCCGGGGGCGGCCGCACCTGGGATCTTCCGTTCCCACCCGCAGGAAGGAGGCAAGGCCTATGCGCACGTGGACAGCGGTCCTCCTGTTGACCCTGCTCTTTATGCTTCCCCTGCTAACGACCGGCTGCGAGGACGAGGGCCCGCGCGCTTTCGTGCTTGGAGAATGCCGGCTCGGTGACCCTGACTGCCGGTTGCAGTAAGCGGCAGGGATGCCCAGAAGTGCCAGGTGAACCCCACCCTTCGACGAGGAGGCCATTGGCATGCAAAAGCGTCTGATGCTTATAGGTGCCTTGCTCGTGGCCCTGAGCGCGGGGCCTTACCTGGTATGTCACTGCCCAGAATGGCAACGGCACCGCGTTGCCGACGTTCCAAGATGGCCAGGTGCTGTTTGCCGCCGACCTCAATGCCATCGTGCAGCAGGTCGCCGCCAATACCGCAGCACTCGCCAACGGTCCGGAGCGGACATTCCGTGCCACCCTAAGCGGCGCGCAGGAAGTCACTGACCCTCCGGGTGGGGTGGACACCACCGCCACAGGGACCATCACCGCCGAGTTTGACGAAGGGCTCACCCAGGTGCAGGTGCAGCTCAACGTGAGTGGCTTTGCCACGACGGTGACGGCAGCCCACTTCCACTGCGCCTTTGCCGGTGACAACGGCCCGGTGGCCTTGGGGCTCTTCAACCCCGGCCCCTGTACCTTTGACGCCACCGCAGGCACGCTCACGTGCACGCTCACCAACGCCGACTTCCAGCAGGCAGACTGCCTCCCCGAAATCGGCCGGCCGGTGACCAACATTGCTTCCCTGTTTTTTGCCATGGACGAAGGCGGCATTTACGCCAACGTGCATACCGAAGCCTTCCCTGCTGGCGAAATCCGCGGACAAATGCTCGACTAGAGCCCCCCAGTGGCCGGGACGGCGCCTTGCCGTCCCGCCGCGCCTGTTGACACCGAAGGGGTCTTGTGCTAAGACGGCGGCTGCCGTCCTTAAGCGACCGTACTGCTGTCCAGAGGCGCTAGGATGCTAGAGGAAAGGCCCTTTGAGCCTACGGCCAACGCCGGCACTGCCGAGCACTGGCGCGCTGAAGAGCGGGCCTTGCTGGCGCCATACGTCACCAACCTTGAGCGGCCGGTGTTTGCCCTTAAGAACTTGCCCGAAGAGGTGGTGGCGGTGCTCTTTGCCTACTACAGCCGCAGCCGCCAGAGCTTGCGGCGCAACTTGCTGGAGCTCCTCACCGCCGGCGACCTGGCGCTGCAAGGCGTCGGGGCTCCTGCAGACCTGGCCCTGGCTCGGGAGAGGGCAAGGAAATTTCACGAAAAGTGGGTCATCGGTTACGGCCACGCCTCGGTCGCCGAGCATGCCGTGGTGCACCTGGCCCTTGAGGACGTCTCCATCGTGGCCAGTAAGGTGGTCGAGGATATGCGACTGGCTTCCTTCACAGAGAAGTCGACCCGCTACGTGCCGTTTGACCCTGCCCGCTACTACCCGCTTTGCGAGCTGCGGGGCACCCCGGCTGAAGAGGCCTACCAGGCGACGGTACAGCTTCTTTTTGCCACCTACCGGCGACTTCTCCCCCAAGTGATGCGTACCGTGGCGACCCTGTGGCCGCGCCGCCCCAACCAGAGCGAACGCGCCCACGAAGCGGCCTGCCGCGCTAAGGCGCTGGACGTGTTGCGCTACCTTCTGCCCGCCGGTACGCTGACCAACCTCGGCATGACCATCAACGGCCGTGCCCTTGAGCACCTGCTCACCAAGATGTTCTCCCATCCGCTGCCGGAAGTGCAGCGCCTCGCCGCCTGGATGAAAGAAGAAGCGTCCCACATCGTGCCCACGCTGCTTAAGTACGCACAGAAGAGCCCCTACCTCGCCGAGACCAACGCCGCCATGCAGGGGCTGGCAGACGAGCTCATGGCCCCGGTGCCAGAAGCGCCTGCGCCAGCGGCTGACTCAGTGCAGCTGGTGGTGGCTCCGCCAGAGGCCGAAACGCAGCTGGTGGCAGCCATCCTCTACGGCTATAGTCGCCACGCCTGGCACCAGGTGCTGGCACGGGCCAGGGCGCTGTCGCCAGAAGAAAAAGCGCGCGTCATCGACGAGTACCTGAAGCGGCGCGGGCCGCACGACCAGCCGCTGCGGGCTTTAGAACAGCTTACTTACACGTGGGAGCTATGCATCGACTTTGGCGCCTATCGTGACATCCAGCGCCACCGCATGGCCACCCAGATCCGGCAGCTGCCTTCGCCACAGCATGGCTACAGCCTGCCCGAGGACCTCGACCTCTACGGCTGCCGCACCGAAATCGAAGCCTGCCTTGCGCGTGCGGCCGAGGCCTACACGCAGATTGCCACGGTGGCGCCCGAGCTGGCCATCTACGTGCTGCCGCTGGCCTACCGAGTCCGCGTGCTCATGACCTGGAACCTGCGGGAAATGTACCACTTCGTGCAGCTGCGCTCGGCCAAGCAAGGTCACCCCGCCTACCGGCGCGTGGCCCAAGCCATCTACCGGGTTCTGGAGGCCACGCACCCCTTGCTGGCACGCTACATGCGTGTCGACTTGAGCGACTATCCGCTGGCCCGGCTGTGACAGGAGGCTATTTTTCGTACCACTTCACCACCAAGACCGGACACGGCGCCTTGGCTGCCACGGCGTTAGAGATGCTGCCTAGCATGAGCCGCTTGAAGCCCGTGAGTCCCCGCGAGCCGACGACGATGAGGTCACACTGGCGTTCGCTCGCCACGCGGCAGATGACTTCTGCCACCCGGCCCCAGGCCAGTTCGGTTTCGTACGACACACCGGCTTCTTCGGCCCAGCGCGCCGCTTCCGCCAGGATGCGGCGCCCGGTCTCTTCGCTGCCTTCCATGATGCTGTCTAGAGAGGTGCCGGCTTCGGCGATAAAATAGGGAGGGGTGTCGGCCACCACGTGCAGGATCACCAGCTCGACGCCGTAGTCCTTGGCCAATCCAATGGCGTATTCCACCGCTTTGTTTGACCACGGGGAGCCGCCCGTGGCCACGAGCACCCGGTGAAACATGGTACCCTCGCTCTTGCGGATGTGGCACAATATAGGGGCAGTTATTGTCGCATACCTTGTCATTTGCGTCAATGCCGCAAGTCACCCACGGCGAGGCGCAATTTCTACCCGGGGAGAAGGCGCATGGCCCTGAAACGACGGCATTGGAAAAGCACAGGGGGAATGCTCGCCGTGTGGCTGATCCTGGCCGCTGCGGCATGGGGGCAGACGCTGCCCGAAGTGGTGGCCACGGTGGCGGGCGAGCCGATCCGCGCGACGCAGCTAGAGGAGGCGGCGCTGGCCGAGCTGCGGCGCTTGGAGCTGGAGCGCTACCGCATCCTCAAGGAAAAGCTCGACGAGCTCATCGCCGCCCGCCTCATGCAGCTCGAAGCGGCCCGGCGCGGGGTGAGCGTGGCCCAGCTTCAGGAAGAAGAAGTCGCCAACAAAGTGGCGCCGGTAACCGAAGCGCAGGTGCGGCAGTTCTACGAGACCCACAAAGAGCGCCTGCAGCAGCCTTTTGAGGCACTGGCGCCGCGCATTCGCGCTTACTTGCAGCAGCAAGCCCGCGAAGCCCGCCAGCGCATCTGGCTGCGGTCGCTTCGCGAGCGCTACGCCGTCCACGTGGCGCTGGCTCCACCCACGGTAAACGTCAGCGTCGACGACGACCCGGCACTGGGGCCGGCCGAGGCACCGGTGACCATCGTCGAGTTTTCCGACTTCCAGTGCCCTTACTGCCGCCGCGTGCAGCCGACGCTGAAGCGGCTGCTGCGCGAGTACGACGGCAAGGTACGGCTGGTCTATCGCGACTTTCCCTTGCGCAACATCCATCCCCAGGCGCAGAAAGCGGCCGAAGCGGCACAGTGCGCCGCCGAGCAGCGGCAGTTCTGGCCTTACCATGACCGGCTGTTTGCCGCCGATCGGCTGGAGGTTGCAGATCTGAAGCAGTATGCCGCAGAACTCGGCCTCGATGTGCAGCAGTTTGCCACTTGTCTTGACTCTGGTAAGTACGCCGCCGAGGTGGAAAAGGACCTGCAAGACGGCGTGCGGGCCGGGGTCAGTGCCACGCCGTCGTTTTTTATTAACGGCCAGCCGCTCACCGGGGCAGTGCCTTACGAGCGCTTCCAGGAACTCGTAGAAGAAGCGCTGGCGCGCGCCGGCAACGCCCGGCGCGCCACCCCCTAAGCACGGCGGGCCGCTGCCGCGCCTCGTTGCGTGAAAAGGAGAAGGCCATGGCGCTTCGCACGCCACAACAGTACCGAGCCAGCTTGCAAGACGGGCGTGTCATTTACTACAAGGGCGAGCGGGTGCAGGACGTCACCACGCACCCGGTGCTGCGCGTGGCGGTAGAGCACGCCAGCATCGACTACCAGATGGCCGAGGACCCGCGCTATCGGGACCTGGCCGTGGTCACCGATGCCAGCGGCGAGCCTATCAGCCGCTACTACCAGCTGCCGCGCAGCAGCGAGGATTTGCTGCAGCGCAGCCGCCTTATCGAGACCGCCACCCGCCTGGGACGCACCCTGGTGGTGCTCATCAAAGAGATCGGCAGCGACGCCCTCTTTGCCCTCCATATCGTCGCCCGGCAAATGGACGACAAGCTACACACCGATTACCTGGAGCGGGTGAAGGCCTTTTACCGCTACTGTGCCAGCAACGACCTGGCGGTGGCCGTGGCGCAGACCGACGTCAAAGGCGACCGCAGCCTGCCGCCTTCGGCGCAGCCTCACCCTGACTACTACCTGCGCGTCGTTGATGAGCGCCCCGACGGCATCGTGGTGCGCGGCGCCAAGATCCACACCTCGGTGCTCACCAACGCCAACGAGGTGATCGTGCTCCCCACCCGCGCCCTGGGCGAAGCCGACAAGGCCTATGCGGTGGCCTTTGCCATTCCGGTCAACACCCCGGGCCTGACGCTCATCTGCAGCCCTTACGGCCCACCCCGCGAGGGCACCTTCGACCATCCCATCACCTCGCGCCACAAGATGACCGAAACCCTGACCGTGTTCGAAGACGTTTTCGTGCCCCGCGAGCGGGTCTTTATGTGCAAGGAGTGGCAGTACGCCGGCGCCCTGGCGCGCACGTTCGTGGAGTTTCACCGCTTTACCGCCATTTCTTACAAGCTGCCCCTCACCGACGCCCTGGTGGGGGCAGCACAGCTCATTGCCGACTACCACGGCCTGACGCGTGCCGGCCACGTGCGTGAAAAAATCACCCGCCTTATTGCTTACACCGAGACCCTGCGCGCCCTCACCCGCCAGGCGGCGCTCCAGTGTCGCCTCGCCGAGGAGCAGATCGCCGTGCCCAATCCCCTGCTGGTCAATATCGCCAAGCTCCACTTTGCCGAGAACTACCACCGCATGGTGGCTTACCTTCAAGACCTGAGCGGTGGTATCCTGGTCACTGCCCCGGGCGAAGCGGCGCTGCGCCATCCGGCCACGCGGCCGCTGGTGGAGAAGTACCTGGGCGGCCGCGCCGGGGTGTCGGCGGAGGAGCGGCTGCGGCTGCTCAGCCTGATTACCGACCTGACGGCTTCGGACTTCGGCGGCTACCAGGAAGTGCTGGCCATTCACGCCGAGGGCTCCATCGAAGCCGAGAAGCTGACCATCCACCGCGAGTACGACTTCCGCGATAGCCTGGCGCTGGTGCGCTACATGGCCGGCCTCGGGGAGTAGCATGTTCACGCTCGACGAAGCACACCGCGCCCTGCAAAGCAGCGTCCGCCGCTTTGCCCAGCGCGAGCTGCGCTGGCGCGCGCGCAAGCTCGATGCCGCCCCTGCCGGCAGTGTCGACTGGGAGCTGCTGCGCAAGAGCTGCGCGCTGGGCTTGCTTTCCGGCCAGCTGCCGCCGCCTTACGGCGGTACCCTCGACCGCCTGGCCGCTGCCGTGGCCCTTGAGGAGCTGGCACGCTGGGAGGCCGGCTTTGCGACACTGCTGGCTGCCAACAGCCTGGCGCAAACGGCCATCGCTCTGGCCGGCAACGCCGCCCTCGGGGAGCGTATTTTTGGGGAAATCGCTGCCGCCGAAGCCCGCCAGGAGCCGCTGCTCTGCGCCCTGGCCCTCACCGAGCGCCGCGCCGGCAGTGACTTGCTGCATCCAGACGGGCTGCAGCCCACGCGCTTGATGGTGGTGGCCAGGCGCCGTAACGATGCCTACGTGCTTTCAGGTCGCAAGGCGTACTGCGCCGGCGGCAACGTTGCCAAGTGGCTGGTGGCTTTTGCCACCGTCCATCCCCAGCGCCACAGCGCAGGGCTGACGGGGTTTGCGGTGGCCACCGAGCAACCGGGGTTTCGCGTCACCGAGGTGCTGCCCACCCTGGGACTGCGGGCCTGCCCGCTGGTAGAGTTTTACTTCGAAGGCGCCGTGGTGCCGGCAGAGCAGAGGCTGACCCCTGAGGGGCAGGGCTACGCCCTGGTGCAGCGCCTGGGCGCGTACGACCGCTGCCAGGGGGCAGCCATTGCCGTGGGCATCGCCGACGGTGCCTTTGCCCTGGCGCGGCAGCATACGCTGGCGCGGGTGCAGGGCGGGGGACCTCTGGTACAGCACCAGCTGGTGCGCCACTTACTGGCTGACATGGCCATCCACATCGAAGCCGCCCGCTTGCTCACGTACAAAGCGGCAGCGAGCGAGCCTCCCGAGGCAACGCTGAGCGCCATGGCCAAGGTGCTGGCCAGCGACGTGGCCGTCAAAGTTACCACCGACGCCGTGCAGCTCATGGGCGCTTACGGCACCACGGCCAAAGCCGGGGTGGAAAAGTACTTTCGCGACGCCAAAATGACTCAGATTCTCTCTGGAACCAACGAGATATGCCGGCTGGCGGTGACGCGGCCGCTGCTCCCGCTGGCCGCCGAGGCTTGAAAGAGAGGTGCCCCGGCCGGGCAGGAGGTGGGCCATGGCCAAGACTGCCGCCATCGTCGTCATCGGCAACGAGATCCTCTCGGGCAAAGTCACCGACACCAATTCGCCTTTCTTGTGCCGGGAACTGCGTGCCCTGGGGGTCGACGTGCGTCGCATCGTGGTGGTGCCCGACGACCTGGCCGCCATTGCCGAGGAAGTGGCAGCCTGCGCCCGCACCTACGATTACGTCTTCACTACCGGCGGCGTGGGGCCCACGCACGACGACGTGACGATTGCCGCGGTGGCCCACGGCCTGCAGCGCCCCCTGGTGGTGCACCCCGAATTGCAAGCCCTTTTCGAGACCCACTGGGCCGACCGGCCGGAGACGCTGCGCCGCAAAATGGCCAGCGTCCCCGCAGGCACGCAGCTGCTCCTGGAACCCAGCCTGCCCATTCCCGTGCTGCAGGTGGACAACGTCTACATCTTTCCCGGTATCCCGCAGCTTTTGCAGCGCAAGTTCGCCGCCATCAAAGAGCGCTTCCGGGAGTCGCCTTACTGGGGACGCGAGGTCTACGTGACGGTGCCCGAAAGCAGTATTGCCCACTTGCTCGAGGCACTGTTGGCGGAGTTCCCCGAACTCCAGCTGGGCTCCTATCCCCAGCTGGGCCACCCCGATTACCGCGTCAAGCTCACCCTGGAGTCCAAGGACCCCGACTACGTGGCGCGGGCCTGCGCGCGCCTGCTGGCCCTCCTGCCCCCTTCCTGCGTGGCACGGGTGGAATAGCGGGAATGTGATGCCCGGCCGCCGACGTTGTCTCAGCAGGAACACCGCAAAAGGGGAGGGAAAGCGATGCGCAACCTGGCACGTGAGGTGGGTCTGCTCGTACTGGCCGCAGCCCTTGGGGGCTGCGCATACGCCACGGCGCTGCGGCAGCTGCCACCAGAAGAGCAAACGCTGTTTCGCATTTATAGCAAGGTGATGACCCCCGAGCAGGCGCGCGCCTACTTGCGCCAGCCCACTGCCGCCGCGCGCGCTGCCTATCTGGAAGCCACCGGGCTGGCGCAGCGCTTCCAGGCCCTGGATGCCGCCGACCGCGAGGCGGTGCTGGCCGGCCAGCCGCGCCCGGGAATGAGTGCCGACGCCCTGCGCTTCCTGTGGGGCGAGCCCTACCACACCGAGGGCTGGACAGGACACTACGAGCACTGGTACTATCTGGGCTCCACCTGGGACTTGCTGGCATACGGCAGCCGGCGGGGCTTTTTTGAGACCATGGTCTTTGTCTACCTCGTCGACGGACGGGTGAAGTGGTGGCTCGAGACCCCTCCCACCGGCGTTGACGTGAGCGAGGACGGCGGGCGGCGCACCTGAACGGCAAGCGGGCGGGTGACGCCGCAGGGGGAACGGCTTACCCGGCGTGGGTGTGTATGTCGTAGAAAGGGGACCCGTGGCCAGGATCTACACCAGAACCGGCGATAGCGGCGAGACGGGACTCTTTGACGGTACACGTGTGCCCAAAGATGCCCCGCGCGTGGAAGCCTACGGCGAAGTGGACGAGCTCAACGCCGTGCTTGGCCTGGCGCTGGCGTTTATCCGCGACGACGAAGAGCTGCGGGCCTGCCTGCTGGCGGTGCAGCGCGACCTCTTCGTTATCGGTGCCCACCTGGCCGACCCCAGCGCCCGTGTGGAGGCCAAGCGGGGCGAGAAGGCCAGCCTGGACGCCGAGAAAGTCGCGCAGCTCGAGCGCTGGATTGACCAGTTTGAGGCGCAGTTACCGCCGCTGCGGCAGTTCATCCTGCCTGGCGGCTCCAAAGGGGGCGCCACCCTGCACCTGGCGCGCACCGTCTGTCGCCGTGCCGAGCGGCGCATCGTGGCCCTGAGCCGGCAAGTGGCGGTGCCGCCCGTGGTCATCATGTACATGAACCGGCTCTCAGACTTGCTGTTCGTGGCGGCCAGGCTGGAAAATCTGCGCCGCGGCCACGCCGAACTACCCTGGTAGAGGAGCCTGTCCGCGATGATTCTCAAAGTTGCCCGGCTTGGCCACCCGGTGCTGCGTCAGGTGGCCAAGCCGGTGCCTGTCGAAGCCATCTCCACCCCGGCGATGCAGCAACTCATCGACAGCATGATCGAGACCATGCACGAGTACGACGGCGTCGGCCTGGCGGCGCCGCAGGTGCACGTGTCGCAGCAGATCTTCGTCATGGAAGTGCCGGCCGGCGTGCGCCATTCCCAGACGCCCCCGGTGCCGCTGTCGGTTTACATCAACCCCCAGATTACCCCCTTGAGCGAGGAGCAGGCGGAAGACTGGGAAGGCTGCCTCAGCATTCCCGACTTGCGCGGCCTGGTGCCGCGTTACACCCGCCTGCGCCTGCGCGCCTACGACCGCGAGGGCAAGCCGGTGGAAGTGATCGCCGAAGGCTTCCACGCCCGCGTCATCCAGCACGAGGTCGACCACCTGCAGGGGCACGTCTACCTCGATCGCATGCGCGACCTGCGCAGCCTGGCCTTTCTAGAAGAGTTCATCAAGTACGGCTCAGCCGACTGAGGCTTGCTGGCGCAACCGCGCCAGGGCCCAGGCGGCGTGCTCGCGCACCAGCGCGTCTTCGTCCGCACTCAGGCGCTCCAGCAGGGGAATAAAGTCCGGGTTGCCGGAGTTGCCCATGGCCACGCAGACGTTGCGCAGCAGGCCGCGGCGCTTGGCGCGCTCGAGCGCCGTGCCGCGGAAGCGCTGGCGGAAGGCCTCCGGGGTGAGCTGGGCCAGCTCGGCCAGCGGCGGGTGGTGCTGGGCGGGGCGCGGCTGCAACTCGGGCTCGCGGGTAAAGCGCCGCTTGCGGTTCCAGGGACAGACGTCCTGGCAGATGTCGCAGCCAAAGACGTGGTTGCCCATGAGCGGGCGCAGCGCCTCGGGAATGGCTCCTTTGAGCTCGATGGTCAAGTAAGAAATGCAGCGCCGCGCGTCGAGCACGTAGGGGGCCGGAAAGGCCTGGGTGGGGCAAGCGTCAAGGCAGCGCCGGCAGGTGCCGCAGTGGTCTGGCGTGGGACGATCGTACTCCAGAGGGATGCTCACCAGCAGCTCGCCCAAGAAGAACCACGAGCCCAGGCGGGTATTGAGCAGGCACGTGTTCTTGCCAAACCAGCCCAGGCCAGCGTACTTGGCGTGCACGCGCTCCACCACCGGGCCGGTATCCACGTAGGGCTTGCTGCGGGCGGTGGGCACCAGCTGGTGCAAAAAGGCTTCCAACTGCTGGAGCTTGTCGAGTACCACCTGGTGGTAGTCCTTGCCCCAGGCATAGCGGGCGATCCAGCCGCGGCAGGGATCGGGCTGTTCGGTAGAGTAGGGGGCGTCGGTGTCGTAGTTGAGACCGCAGACGACGATCGACTGCACCTCGGGCAGCACCTGGCGCGGGTCAAGACGGCGCGCGCGGCTGCGCTGTAAGTAGTGCATCTCACCGGCATAACCGGCTTCCAGCCAGCGCTCGAAAAAGGCCAGCTCCGGGCTTTCTTGCACCGGGGCCACGCCCACCAAGTCGAAGCCCAGCGCCAGAGCGTGGGCCTTGAGGCGCTCGGTGAGTTCGCGGCGCGACAGCGTGGCGTGCATGCGGGTGCTCCCCTGCGGCGCTTTGCCCAATTTTACCGCACGCCGCGGCAGCCCGGCATTTCCCTCTGGACGCTCGCGCAAAATAGGGTATAATATCGGCGTCGCCTTCCCCGGTAGCTCAGCAGGTAGAGCGGTTGGCTGTTAACCAACTGGTCGCTGGTTCGAATCCGGCCCGGGGAGCTTTCCCTATCTCTCCATCTCTACGCGACGCCTTGCTGAGAGTAGCAGCACGTTGGGGCGAGAGTCTGCGGTGTGGAGTTACCGCTTCCGCTGTCTGCCCTGATGAGGCGCCGCTCCTGCAACCGCCTTGTGGCCTCCCGTTTGGTACCTCCTAGCGTCCTGCAACGATGATGAGCCAGGGCGCTAGGAGATACAATACGCCTCGCGGCGGGCGAGGGCGTCCGTGCTGGGGTCTATCCATAAGGGGAACGCGGATGGCCATGACTCGGCATTTCTTTCGGCACGAGTCGGGCTTCAGAGCCCTGCGTGTGCATGAGACATGGGGAAGTTGCTGGAGGCTGCGGAGGAGCCCCAGAAGTCATGAGACCGTACACCGATGAAGAACTTAATCAGATGCGCTTTGATTTGGAATCAGACTTGATTGAACGTAAGCCTTCTGCTGCCGATCGAAGCGGGATTCGCCGTAACATTTGTGCGTTTGCGAACGATTTGGCGGGATATGGACGGCCTGGGGTGATTCTGATCGGTGTCCAAGATGATGGTCGCTGCGCGTCTCTTCCGATCACAGATCGACTGCTGCGCGACCTCGCGAGCATGCGGGATGACGGCAACATCTTACCCTTGCCTTCTATGCTCGTGGAAAAGCGGACACTTGATGACTGCGACATCGTGGTCATTACCGTTTTTCCGAGTAGCGACCCTCCAGTACGCTACCAAGGTCGTGTATGGGTGAAAATTGGCCCGACAGCACGCCAGGCCACCCCTGAGGAGGAACAACGCCTGGCGGAGCGACGTCGCGCACATCACCTTCCCTTCGATCATACGCCTGTGCCCGGTGCCACCCTGAATGATCTGGATCTCGATTACCTCCGCACCCAATATCTCCCCCGTGCGGTGGCGCTGGACGTCCTAGAGCAGAATACACGCCCGCTTGAGCAGCAGCTGTATTCCCTTCGCCTCTTGACCAACGGAGCGCCAAACTACGGGGCCATCCTGGCCTTTGGCCGCGATCCCCAGCGGTGGGTGCCCGGAGCGTACGTTCAGTTCCTGCGTCTTGCGGGCGGGGCGCTCACGGATCCCATTCGCGATCGAAAAGAGCTGACGGGTCGGCTTGAAGACATTCTGCGGCGCCTAGAAGAACTGCTCGCGCTCAACATCTCGCTGCGCACGAAGGTAGCCGGCCTCGCGCGCGAGCACCAGACCCCCGACTACCCACTGGAAGCACTCCGACAGTACACCCGCAATGCCATTATGCATCGCAGCTATCAAGGAACAAATGCCCCCGTACGTGTCTACTGGTTTTCTGATCGGGTGGAAATTCACAGTCCCGGCGGCTTGTACGGGCAAGTGAATGAGCAGAACTTCGGCAAGGGGGCAACGGACTACCGTAATCCCCTGATCGCCGAAATCATGTACCATCTTGGCTTCGCGCAGCGGTTTGGGCTGGGCCTTCTTTTGGCCGAGAAGGCACTGGCCGAAAACGGGAATCCGCCACCCGAGTTCCGATTTACCCCCACGTGGGTGCTGGTCACGGTGAGGCCGGCGCCATGAGAACCGTCGCGTTCTTCAACCACAAGGGCGGTGTGGGCAAGACCTCGCTCGTCTACCATCTTGCATGGATGTACGCCGACCTTGGCTTCTCGGTGATTGCCGCCGACCTCGATCCCCAGGCAAACCTCACCGGCATGTTTCTCGACGAAGATCGCCTAGAGGCGTTATGGGAAGCGCCAACGCGCGCGACCGTCTTTGGTGCCCTCAGTCCGATTCTGGAAGGCATCGGGGACATCGCCGAGCCCCACATCGAAGACGTGGCGCCGGGGTTGGGTCTGGTGGTGGGCGACCTTTGGCTGTCCTTGGCGGAGGACGAACTCTCTTCCCAATGGCCTGACTGCCTAGACCGCAAGCCCCGGGCTTTTCGCGTTCTTTCGGCCTTGTGGCGTATTCTTCGCCAGGCTGCCCTGGCTCGGGAGGCGCAGCTCGTTTTGATTGACATTGGCCCCAATCTCGGTGCGCTCAATCGAGCGGCCATGGTGGCGGCCGATTACGTCGTCGTGCCACTCGCCGCAGATCTTTTCTCGCTGCAGGGGCTGCGGAATCTCGGCCCTACGCTGCGGCGCTGGCGTGAGGAATGGCGAGAGCGACGGGAGCGCAAACCTCAGGAGCTGGACTTGGCGCTTCCTCACGGTACGATGGAGCCCGTGGGGTACGTCGTTATGCAGCACGCCATTCGTCTGGACCGTCCCGTCAAGGCCTACAACCGCTGGATGGACCGCATTCCGAACGAGTACGCGCGATCGGTGCTCGGACAAGACCAAGAGACCTCGCTGACTATCGACACCGACCCCTCTTGCCTTGCCACGCTCAAGCACTATCGAAGCCTCATGCCACTGGCACAGGAAGCACGGAAGCCGATGTTTGCGCTTAAACCCGCCGATGGCGCAATTGGTGGACATGCGCAGGCAGTTCAGGGTTGCTACCGCGACTTCCGCGCTCTGGCGCTCAAGATTGGGCAACGCATTGGGCTGGAGGGGCCATGCCACAGCAGGCCACCGTAATCCGCAGCCGGTGGGAAACCGGTCAGATCGCCCCGGCAGCCGCTCCCGTGGCTTGTCTATCCGCGAAAGCTCTGGTACCATCAGGCGGTATCTCTACGGCGAGACATAGGCGCAAGCCCCAAAGTATTGCGGAGCAAACGCCAGATGACCCGCACCGATACCGCTTTTGAGGCCTGGGATGCGCGCTGGCAGACAGAGGCAGGGCGAGCCGCCTGGCTTGAACCGGAGGCCGAAGTGCAGGCGGTGGTGCCGCTGTTGCGGGCGCGGGGCGTGCGCACGGTGCTCGACTTGGGCTGCGGGGTAGGACGCCACGCCCGCTTCCTGGCCCAGCAAGGGTTTGTCGTCTATGCCTGCGATGCCAGCTGGCACGGTCTGGCTTACCTGCGGCAGGACGGCAACCTGCGGGGCAGCCGGCTGCTGTTGTGCCAGGCGCAGATGACCGCCTTGCCCTATCGCGCTGCCTGCCTGGACTACGTGCTGGCCTGGAATGTCATCTACCACGGCGATGAGACGGTGGTGCGCCAGGTGCTGGCCGAGATCGCCCGGGTCCTCAAGCCCGGCGCCCTGCTGCAAGCGACTATGCTGTCGAAGCGCAACGTCGACGTGCGCACCGGCAGGGAAATTGCCCCCAATACTTTTGTCAATGAGGGAACCGAGGACAAGCACCACCCGCACTACTACTGTAATGCCGCCGAGCTGGTGGCGCTGCTGCGCGACTTTGAATTGCTGCGCCTGAGCGACGTCGAGCAGCGGCGCCCGGGCGCCTATCACTGGCAGTTCGTGGCCGAGCGCCGCCCCTAGCCCCCTTCAGAGCAGGAACGAGGGACCGGTTGCTGGAGCAGCATGGCGGCCCGATAGAGAACGGCATGCAAGGAGGGCCCGGTGACGGTAAACTCGCGCCCTCCCTTGCGCACGTTGACTTTCCACTTCTTGCGTTTGGGTTTTCCCGCCATGCCCCGCCGTAATAACACATAACCGCCGCTAGAGAGCATGGCGCACTGCCGCAAGCACTCCTCCAAAGTCATTCCGCCTGCGTACCCTACTCCTGAAGACTGCCGAACCACCTGCCCAACGCGGTTCCTGCGGAACGCCGACAGGACCCAAAGGGTGGGCTGTTCGGTTAAAAAAGCAAGCCACGTGCCAGCGTGTCGCCCTAGGGGAGAGGCCGAGCCACAAGGGCGCTTTTGCCACGTGGCTGTCACCCCGTGACGACACGGAGAAAGGCTCGCCAAGGTGGCGGGCACAGAAACGGCCACGGCGGCCTGTTGCCAGATGGCAACAGGGCCAGAACGAGCCTCCATGCAGAGGGGCTAGGTGGCTACAGACGCAGCGGAAGCCTGCGGTGCTGCAGCAAGCGGCAGGTGGAGGCAAAAGGTGCTGCCCTGGCCCACGGCGCTGGTGACCGACACCCTGCCGCCGTGGGCCAGGGCAATGTGCTTGACGATGGCCAACCCCAGCCCGGTGCCGCCGTGCTCGCGGCTGCGGGCCTTGTCGACCCGGTAGAAGCGCTCGAAGATGCGCGGCAAGTGCTGCGGGGCAATGCCGATGCCCTGGTCGCGCACCCGAATGACGAGGTCGCCGCCTTCGGGTTCGGCTTCTAGCCATACCGTGCTGCCGTCTTTGCTGGCATTCATGGCGTTATCGAGGAGGTTGACCAGCGCCTGCTCAAGCAGCGGCGCATTGAGGGGGGCACGCAACGCCGGGTCACAGCGGACCTCGATCCGGATCTGGCGTGCCACAGCCTTGGCCGCACAGTCCTGGACGGCCGCCTGCAAGACCTCGGCAACCAAGTGCGCGTCGCGGGGCAGGGCAGCGTCCTCAGGGCTCTGCTCGAGACGGGCCAGAGTGAGCAGGTCTTCAATGATGGTGTGTAGGCGCTCGGCGTGGCGCGCGATGATGTCGAGAAAGCGCTCGGCCTGCGCCCGGTCATCGAGGGCACTGTCCCGCAGGGTTTCGACGAAGCCCTTGATGGCCGTCACCGGCGTCTTGAGCTCGTGCGAGACGTTGGCCACAAAATCACGGCGCACCGTTTCCAGACGGCGCAGGTCGGTGACGTCGTGCAAGACCACCACCGCACCAGCCACGTTGCCCTGTCCGTTTCCCCAAGGCGCTGCGTGGATCGACAGGACCTGTTCGCCCCCTTGCCCCATCACCCGAGCCTCGCGCCTGGTCTTGCCGCCATGGCGCAGGGTGGCAGTAATCGCCTCGACGACGGGGCGCACCCGGGTCACTTCCCACACGGGCTTGCCCAGCGCCTCGGCAGGGCTCAGGCGCAAGATCACGCCGGCGGCGTCGTTGAGGTGCACGATGCGCTCCTCGGCGTCAACGGCAATCACGCCCTCTACCATGCTGTCGAGAATGGCCAAGAGCTGCGTATGCTCGCGAGTGAGGGTGGTCAGGCGCTCGCGCAGGTCTTGCGCCATGCGGTTGAAGGCACGCCCCAGGGTCCCCACCTCGTCCTGTGCCCGCACGCGCACCGCTCGGTCATAGGTGCCGGCCGCCATGGCTTCGGCCGTGCTGGCCAGGGCAGTTAGCGGGCGCGTCAGCCGTCGCACCAGCAGCAGCGCGAGCGCTAGGCCACCGAGTCCGGCAAGCGCGGCCGCGCCGGCAAGACGGCGGCGGAAGGCGGCCTGCTTGGCCGTCACCTGCGTTTCTGGCAAGGCCGCCCGCGCATAGCCCAGCAGCCGTCCGTCGTCGACGATGGCCAAGGCCACGTAGCGCATGCGCAGGCCCAGAAGGTGGCTGTGACGCACCGCTTTCCCCAGGCCGTGGCGGCGAGCCTGTTCGATTTCGGGACGCTCGAGGTGGAGCTCGGCCGGCGCCGGGCGTCCGGCCGAATCGGCCAGCACGGATCCGTCGTCGCGCAGCACCGTTAAGCGCACGCCAAGCGCCACGCTCAGCCCGCGCACTTGCTGTCCCAGCGTGGCTACTTCCGCCGTGCGCAGTGCCTCCCGTGCCACCTCCCGCAAGGCCGCGGCGTGTGCGTGCAGCTGCTGCTCCACTTCCGCTATGAGCTGCCGCTCGAGGCGCTGCCCGACGAGCCAGCTCGCTCCGGCCAGGGTAAGAAGGAGCAGGGCAGCACAGCCCGCATACAGCTTCCAGAAAAGCCGCGCCCGCAGCATGCCTCAATCCTCCGGCGCCTTGAAGCGATAGCCAACGCCGCGGATGGTTTCGATGAGCCCGGCGCAGGGGCCCAGCTTGCGGCGCAGGGCCACGATGTGGACGTCCACCGCCCGCTCGGTGACCGCCGCCTCCTCTCCCTGCACCCGGGCAACGATCTGCGCGCGGGTAAATACCCAGCCCGGGCGCCGCGCCAGCAAGTGCAAGATGCGGAACTCGGTGGGGGTGAGGGCTGCCACCTGCCCCGCCACCAGCACTTGGTGGCGGCCAGGGTGAATCACGAGCTGGTCACGCACGATCACCTCGTTTTCGGCCGGAGAGGGCACCTGGCGTCGCCGCAGTACTGCCTTGATGCGGGCCACCAGCACGCGGGGACTGAAGGGCTTGGTGAGATAGTCGTCGGCGCCCAGCTCGAGACCCACCACCACATCGGCCTCGCTGTCCCTGGCGGTGAGCATGACGATGGGAAGGTTGGCGGTGCGGGCGTCGTGCTTGAGCAAGCGGCAGACTTCCAGGCCGTCCATCCCCGGCAGCATGAGGTCAAGGACGATCAAGTCGGGCAGGCGGGTGCGCAGGGAGGCCAGCGCCTCTTCTCCCGAGGCCGCGCAGGCGGCCGTGTAGCCGTGCTGCTCCAGGGTGTAGCGTACCAGCTCGGCAATGTCCGGCTCGTCCTCGACGACCAGCACATGGGCCATGACCCGCTCCTTGCCTCTCACGGCGATATTGTACCTGTGATGCCTGCGGCTGCCAAATGCGGCCGGCTGATCGCGCATTGACCGCCAGGCCGCTCGCTGGTACAGTCACACAGGCGCCTCTACGCAGGAGGGAAGGCATGCCTCCGGACTTCCGGCTTTGCGGACTCTACGTGATTACCGACGCGCGCCTGATCCCGCGCCAGCGCTTTGTGGAAACCGTGGAAGCGGCGCTGCGCGGGGGCGCCCGTATGGTGCAGCTGCGGGAAAAAGAAGCGCCGGCCGAGGAAATTATCCGCCTGGGACGGGCGCTGCTGGAGGTGACCCGGCGCTACGGCGTGCCGCTGATCGTCAATGACCGCCCCGAGATCGCCCGCGCCATTGGCGCCGACGGCGTGCACGTGGGGCGCGACGATCCGCCGGTGGCTGAAGCGCGGGCTCTGCTTGGCCCTCAGGCCATCGTGGGGGCCTCGTGTTATGGCGAGCTGGCACGGGCGCTGGCGGCGGAGCAGGCAGGCGCCAGTTATGTGGCCTTTAGCACCCCCTTCCCCTCGCCGACCAAGGCCAAGTCCACCGATACCTCGCTGGAGGTGCTGCGCGAGGCCAAGCGCCGCCTGCGCGTGCCGGTGTTTGCCATCGGCGGCATCACCCTGGCCAACGCGCCCCAGGTGATTGCCGCCGGCGCCGACGGCATCGCCGTGGTGTCGGCGGTCTTTGGTGCCGACGACGTGGAAGCGGCCGCCCGTGCCCTGGCGCAGCTGTTTCCTGGAGCCTGAGGGCACGCAGCAACCCCGGGTGCGGCGGCGCGCCGGCGTGTGCTACACTTGCGCTGAGCCACGCCGAATCGCGCCAGGAGGAAAGAGGCCCGGTGCCGCCGCAACCCGTGCCGGCAGGTCGCCCGGTATCGCCGGTGGCGGCCACGCCGCTTGCCAAGTCTCCGCTGCCGTTTGCCGTCGGGCAGCGCCTCAGCGGCCGCGTGGTTCGCCTTTTGCCCGACGGCGAAGCCCTGCTGGTGCTGGGCGGGCAGCCGGTGCGTGCCGCCCTCGGCCCTCGGGTGGCGGTCGGCCAGCCCTTGCAGGCGACCGTGCTGCAAACGGCGCCGCGGCTGCTGCTCCAGGTCACCCTGCACGGCCAGCAGGCGCCGGCCGTGTCCCCGCCCGTCAGCAGCCAAGTGCCGCCCCTGCAACCCTTTGCCGAGCTGCTGGCTGGCTGTGGCCCAACACGTGCTCTCCAGCGCCTGGCTGCGCCAGCAAGCCCCGCAGCTGCACCAGCGCCTGGCCGAGACGCTCTCCTTGCTGCAGCCCGCGACGCTCCCCGACGCCGCGGCCCTGGCGGCCCAGGTGAAGCTCTCCGGCCTCAACTACGAAGCCGCCCTCTGGCGCCTGCTGGGCGGGGAGGGGCCGGAGCCAACAGGCCTCGCTGCCGACCTCAAAGGCCAGCTCTTGGCGCTGCGGCAGCGGTTAGCGGTTCTGCGCACGCCAGCGGCCAACGTGGTGCTTGAGCACGTGGAAGAAGCGTTGCGGCAGCTGGAGCGCTACCAGCTGGCCAACCTCTTTGCCCAGCAGCAACACCAGCCGCTGCTTGTGCCGTTGCTGCTGCCTTCAGAGGTAACGCGCCAGACGGCCTGGCTCCTCGTCCACCGCGAGGGGCACCGGCAGCGCCACGATCCGCAGGCGCGCTGGGCGCTGAGCCTAATCCTGCCGACCACCGCCCTGGGAGAGCTGCACGTCGAGGCTCGCCTGCAAGGGGCAGCGCTGGCAACCACCCTCTACGTCGAGCGCCCCGAGGTGGCGGCCTACCTCGAGCCCCACCTGCCGGCTTTGGCCGCGCAGCTACAAGCCCTGGGCTTCCAGGCGCGTGTGGCTTGCCGCTTGCTGCCACCCGCAGAGGCGGCGTCGGCGGAAGCCCCCGGGCCGCAAGCGCCAAGCGTGGATTGCCGCGTATGAAGACGCCCAGGCGCAAGACCGCCGTGGCCCTGCGCTACGACGCGGCAAAAGACGCAGCGCCGCGCGTCACCGCCAAAGGCCACGGCCTTCTTGCCGACAAGATCCTGGCCCTGGCGCGGGAAAAAGGCGTGCCCATCCGCGAGGACGCCGACCTGGTACAGGCCCTGGCCCAGCTCGACCTGCAGCAGGAGATCCCCCCCTCGCTTTACCGGGCGGTAGCGGAAATCCTCGCCTTTGTCTATCGCCTCAACGCCGCCTACGGCAAGCGCTGAGCGCAGGCGCAGTCCTTGACATGCGAGAAAAAAGGGGCAAGAATGGGCAAGAGCGTGCCCCATCCTGGCGCAAGGGGAGGTGCATCATGAGCGAGGCAACGGAGCGGGTCATCTCCGGGCTCGAAGGCGTGCTGGCCTGCGAGTCGCAAATTGCCTACATCGACGGGTCAGCTCCGGAGCTGTCCTACCGCGGGTACGACATTGCCGACGTGGTGCGGGCCCTGTCTTACGAGCAGGTGGTCTTTTTGCTGTGGCACGATCGCATCCCGCAGGGCGA
This sequence comes from Candidatus Tectimicrobiota bacterium, assembly GCA_026005175.1. Taxonomy (GTDB): domain Bacteria; phylum Tectomicrobia; class Entotheonellia; order Entotheonellales; family Entotheonellaceae; genus BPKO01. The sequence goes on along the minus strand of BPKO01000001.1, from coordinate 511,397 downwards.
AGAGCTGCGGGCCTTTGAAGCCGAACTGGCCAGCCTGCGCCCCGTGCCGCAGTCGGTGTTGGAGATGCTAAAGGCGCTGCCGGCCAGCGCCCATCCCATGGCCAGCCTGCGCACTGCCGTGTCCATGCTCGGCGCCCTCGACGAGCGCGCCGAAGACTGCAGTCCACCGGAACTGCTGCGCAAGGCCAAAACGCTGACAGCGCAGCTGCCCACCCTGGTAGCGGCGCAGGCGCGGCTGCACCGGGGGCTGGCACCCATCGCCCCGGATCCGTCCCTGTCTCACGCCGCCAATTACGCCTACATGCTCAGCGGCGAGCGGCCCGACGTCACCACGGCACGGACGCTAGAGACGGCGCTCATTCTCTATGCCGAGCACGAAACCAACGCCTCGACGTTTGCTTGCCGCGTGGTGGTGGGCACGCAGTCAGATTACTACTCGGCGGTGGTGGCAGGTATCGGGGCCTTGAAAGGGCCGCTGCACGGCGGCGCCATCGACGACGTCATGCGCATGCTCATGGACATCGGGGCGCCCGAGCGCGCCGCGGCGTACGTAGACGAGGCACTGGCAGCCAAGCGCAAGCTGCCAGGCTTTGGCCACCGCGTCTACCGCGCCGGGGATCCGCGAGCTGCGCTGCTGCGTGGGATGGCGCAGCAGCTTAGCGCCGCGCGAGGCGACGAAAAATGGTTTGCCATTGCCACGGCCGCCGAGCAGCGCATGCGCCAAAGCAAGGGGATCATCCCCAACGTCGATTACTATGCCGCGCCGGTGTTTTACCACCTGGGGGTGCCACTCAATCTGTTCACCAATGTGATTGCCAGCACCCGCATCGTCGGCTGGTCGGCCCACATCATGGAACAGTACGCCAACAACCGGCTCATCCGGCCGCGGGCGCTCTACACCGGCCCGCGGGGTCGCAAACTGAACGTGGCGTCGTGACGGAGGAGTGAGCATGCAATACCGCATTCCGGCGGTCTTCATGCGCGGCGGCACCAGCCGCGCCGTCTGCTTCCGCGAGGACGCCCTGGCGCCGTACGACCAGGCCACGCGCGAACGTATCATCCTAGCCGCCCTGGGCAGCCCTGACCCTTACGGGCGGCAGATCGACGGGCTAGGCGGCGGCATCTCGTCGCTCAGCAAAGTGGCGATTATCGGCCGCAGCACCGAGGCGCACAGCGACGTGACTTTCACATTTGGCCAGGTGGACGTCTACCGGCCCTTTATTGACTGGCGTGGCACCTGCGGCAACATCTCGGCGGCGGTAGGGCCGTTTGCCATCGACGAGGGCCTGGTGCCGGCGGTGGCTCCGGTGACGCCGGTGCGGGTGCTGGCCACCAACACCGGCAAGCGCTACATCGCTTACGTGCCGGTGCAAGACGGCATGGCGGCGGTGGAAGGCGACTACACCATCGACGGCGTGCCCGCCCCCGGCGCCCGCATTACCCTAGAGTACCTAGAACCCGGCGGGTCGCTGGGAGGCCCGGTGCTGCCCACCGGCACCCCCCGCCAGGAGGTGACCCTGGCCGACGGCCGCCGCGTGACCATCTCGCTGGTCGACGTCGCCGTGCCCGTGGTGTACGTGCGCGCCGCCGAGCTTGGCGCCGACGCCACGCGCCTGGCCCCGGAGCTCGACGCCGACCGTTCTCTGCAAGAGACGCTCGAGGCACTGCGCTGCCACGCCGCCCTCCTGCTGGGCCTGGCGCAGAGCCTGGAGGAAGCCCACACGCGCGTGCAGGCCATCCCCAAAATCGCCATGGTGGCGCCGCCGGCCGCCTACGTGAGCAGCAGCGGCAGGCCGATCACGGCAGAGCAGGTCGACCTGGTGGCGCGGGCGATCTCCATGGGCAACACGCACCGCACTTTTCCCGGCACGGTGTCGATGTGCACAGCAGCCGCCGCGGCCATTCCCGGCACCGTGGTGCAGGAAGTGGCGCACCCGGCCCGCCCCGGGCTGCTGCGCATCGGCCATCCCGCCGGGGTTATGGAAGTGGGCGCGCGGGTGCAGCAGCGCCACGGCGCCTGGCACGTGGAAAGCGTCACCACCCAGCGCACCGCGCGGCGCATCATGGAAGGGTACGTGCTGGTGCCGCGGCGCTACCTGGAAGGCAAGCCGTGGTTTGAGGGCTAAGCGCGCATGAACCTGACCCAGAAGCTGATTCGCGCCCACCTGGTTAGCGGCGACCTGCGGCCGGGGGAGGAAATCGCCCTGCGCATCGATCAGACCCTCACCCAGGATGCCACGGGCACGCTTTGTTATTTGCAATTTGAAGCCATCGGCGTGCCGCGGGTACGCACCCAGCTCTCGGTGAGCTACGTCGACCACAACATGCTGCAAGCTGACGCCCGCAACGCCGACGACCACGCTTACCTTCAGGACGTGGCGGCCAAGTACGGCATTTACTTCTCGCGGCCGGGCAACGGCATCTGCCACCAGGTGCACCTCGAGCGCTTTGCCATTCCCGGCACCACCCTGCTGGGCACCGACAGCCACACCCCCACCTGCGGCGGCATGGGGGTGCTGGCCATCGGCGCCGGCGGCCTCGACGTGGCCATTGCCATGGCCGGCAGCCCCTACTTCCTGCGCATGCCCAAAGTGCTGGGGGTGGAGCTGCGCGGTCGCCTGCAGCCGGGGGTGACGGCCAAAGACGTCATCCTGGAGCTGCTGCGGCGCCTGACGGTCAAGGGCGGCGTGGGGCGAGTGCTGGAGTACTACGGTCCGGGGGTGGAAAGCCTGGAGGTGCCGGAGCGGGCGACGATTACCAACATGGGTGCCGAGCTGGGCGCCACCACCTCCATTTTCCCCAGCGACGCCCGCACCCTGGAGTTCCTCAAGCGCCAGCAGCGCGCGCACCATTTTTCCGAACAGCGCGCCGACGCCGATGCCACCTATGACGAGACGCTGCAGCTCGACTTAAGCCAGCTCGAGCCGCTCATTGCCTGCCCCGACAGCCCGGACAACGTCTGCGCCGTGCGCGAGGTGCTGGGCACGCCGGTGCAGCAGGTGGCCATCGGCAGCTGCACCAACTCGTCGTACAGCGACTTGATGACGGTGGCCGCCATGCTCAAGGGCCGCCGCGTGCACCCGCACGTCAGCCTGGTGATCGCCCCGGGGTCGCGCCAGGTGTTGCACATGCTGGCGCGCAACGGCGCCCTAGCCGACCTCATTGCCGCCGGGGCCCGCATTCTCGAGTCGGCCTGCGGTCCCTGCGCCGGCATGGGGCAGGTGCCGGGCTCGGGAGCGGTGTCGCTGCGCTCCTTCAACCGCAACTTCCCCGGCCGCTCCGGCGGCCTCGACAACCGCGTCTACCTCGCCAGCCCGGCGGTGTGCGCCGCCGCCGCCCTGGCCGGGGAAATCGCTGACCCGCGGGAGTTTGCCACGCGGCGCATCCGCCTGCCGGCCAAGTACCTGGTGGACGATTCGGGAATCCTGCCGCCGGCGGCCGACCCAGAGGGCGTGGTCATTCGCCGCGGTCCCAACATCAAGCCCCTTCCCACGCGCGGCGAGCTCGAAGCCACCCTCACTGGGGAAGTGCTGCTGTGCCTGGGAGACAACATCTCTACGGACCACATTTTGCCTGCCGGGCCGCAGGTGCTGCCGCTACGCTCCAACGTGCCGGCCATTGCCGAGTACGTGTTTCGCTACGTCGACCCCGAGTTCGTGGCCCGCTGCCGCGCCAAGGGAGGCGGCTTCCTCGTCGCGGGCCACAACTACGGGCAGGGCAGCTCGCGGGAGCACGCGGCGCTGTGCCCCATGTACCTGGGGGTGAAAGCGGTGATTGCCAAGTCCTTTGCCCGCATTCACCGTGATAACCTCATCAACTATGCCGTGTTGCCGCTTACCCTGAAGCACGAAGCAGATTACGCGGCCTTTGCCCCAGGAGACCGACTGGAAATCGGCGACGTGCGGCGCCTGCTGGCCACCGGCGCCACGGGGATTCCCGTAGTCAACCAAAGCCGACAGGTGGTCGTGGAGACGTTGCTGGAAGTGACGCCGCGCCAGCGCCAGATCCTGCTGGCCGGCGGGCTGCTGCGCTTTGTTGCCAAGGAGAGCCGAGCATGAGCGAGCTACCGCTGCTGCCCACCACGGTGGTGGGCTCTCACGCCCGCCCCGGCTGGTGGCATACCTGCAAGGACCTGGTGGAAAAAGGCGAGTGGGGACCCGACGACCTCGAAGAACTGCTGAGCGACGCCGTGGACATCGCCATCCTCGATCAGGAACGCGCCGGCATCGACATCATCACCGACGGCGAGGCGCGTCGGCTCGACGGCTACGTCGACACCTACTACAGCCGCATCGAGGGCCTGCGCCCGCTGTATGCCACGCGCAAGGCCGGCCCCTGGGGCTACGACCAGCAAACGCGCTACGAAGCCGTGGCCCGCATCGAGGCCCCGGCAGGGCTGGGCATCGTGCGCGAGTTTGAGTACTTGAAGGCGCACACCCAGAAGCCAACCAAAGTGACTTGCGCCGGGCCGCTTACGTTTGGCTCGCGCATTCGCCCCGGCAACGTCTACCGCAATCCGGTGGAAATTGCTGAGGAGTTTGCCCACGTCATCAACGCTGAGCTCAAGGCCCTGGTGGCCGCCGGGGCGCGCTTCATCCAGATCGACGAGCCGGCGCGCGGCAACGTCTCGGGCACGGAAATGGCGCGCCTCTTCAACCTGGCCACCGAGGGGGTGCAAGCCAAGCTGGCGCTGCACGTCTGCTTTGGCAATCGCCATGGGCGGGCGCGCTTTAAGCGCAGCTACAGCGACTACTTCCCCGGCCTCCTGGAGGCGCGGGCAGACCAGTTCGTGCTCGAGTTCGCCAGCCGCGAGATGGCCGAAATCGACAAGTGGCGGGAGTGGAACGACGGCCGCGAGTTGGGCGCTGGCGTCATTGACGTCAAGTCGTTTTACCCGGAGACGCCCGAGGACGTGGCCGCCCGCCTCCGCAAGGTGTTGCAGTACGCCGACCCGGAGAAGGTGTACGTCAACCCCGACTGCGGCTTTGGCTGGAACCCGCGCAACATGGCGGTGGCCAAGCTGCGCGCCATGGTGGCCGGCACCGCGCTGGTGCGCCGGGAGCTCGGCGGCTAGGGGAGCATGGCGACATCCCTAGCGCGGCGCCTCGCCCCCGGCAGGGGCGTCGAAGGAAGTCACGACGTCAAAGCGGTAAGAGCACTGCTCGCCGACGTCGGCCAGGTCGCGGGGGTCGATGGGAAAGAGGTGGCATACCTGCGGCTGGCAATCCCCATAAATGGTACAGAGGTTATCGTGCAGGAAAGGACAGGTCACCGCCAGGCGGCAGCAAGCGCCACACTGGTTGCAGGTGCCCTGGCGGCGGGCCAGCTGGGCCTGCACGTAGCCCTTGCGGAAGGTGATGAGATAGAGGCGTCGCAGCTTGCCGCGCCAGTGGTGCAGGTTTTGCAGGCGGGCGAGGGCCAGGAGCGAGGCACCGACGATGATCAGGTTGCGCAGGATGGGACGCAGCCGCGGGGGGCAGCGCTTGACCCAGCGCACGTGGCGTGGCAGCGTCATCGGTTTTGCCCTTACACGGTACAGGCGCCTTCGGCGGCCGAGCCCACCAGCCGCGCGTACTTGGCCATCACCCCTCGCGGGTAGCGGGGCGGCGGCGGCGTCCAGGCGCGCAGCCGGGCCTGAAGCTCGGCGTCGGAGAGCTCGACGTCGAGGCGGCGGGAGGGGACGTCGAGGATGATCACGTCGCCGTCGCGCACGACAGCCAGCGGGCCGCCGCGCGCGGCTTCAGGAGCGATGTGGCCGACAATGAAGCCGTGTGAGCCGCCCGAGAAGCGCCCGTCGGTGATCAGCGCCACGCTGTCAGAAAGACCGGCGCCCACCAGAGCCGCGGTGACGGCCAGCATCTCGCGCATGCCCGGGCCGCCCTGAGGGCCTTCGTAGCGGATGACCACCACGTCCCCGGGCTTGATTTCCTGGCGCTGCACCGCGGCAAAGGCGTCTTCCTCGCAGTCAAAGACGCGTGCCGGGCCGCGGTGCGACAGCCGCTGCTGGCCGCTGACTTTCATCACGCAGCCTTCTGGCGCCAGGTTGCCGCGCAGAATGACCAGGCCGCCAGTAGGCTTGAGCGGATTGGAGAGTGGCCGCACCACTTCCTGCCCGGGCGTTTCTTGGGCTGCCTGGGCCTCTTCGCCGATCGTCTTGCCGCTCACCGTCATGGCCCCGGCGTGCAGCAGCCCGGCCTCCAGCAGGCGCTTGGCCACCAGGCGCGTGCCCCCAGCACGGTAGAGGTCCCAGGCCATGAAGCGCCCGCTGGGCTTGAGGTCGGCCAGCAGCGGGGTGCGGGCGCTGATGCGGTCGAAGTCGTCGAGGCTCAGGGGCACGCCTGCCTCTCGGGCCACGGCCAGCAAGTGCAAGACGGCATTGGTGGAGCCACCGGTGGCCATCACCGAGGCGATGGCGTTTTCCAGCGCCGGGCGCGTGACGATGTGGCTGGGACGCAAGTCGCGGCGCAGCAGCTCCATCACCAGCTGCCCGCAGCGGTACGCCACCTCGTCCTTGTGCGGGTCCATGGCCGGCACGCTGCCGCTGCCCATGGGAGACAGGCCCAGCAGCTCGAAGGCAATGGCCATGGTGTTGGCGGTAAACTGCCCGCCACAGGCCCCCGGGCCGGGGCAGGCGCGGTTTTCCAGTTCGTCGAGCTCGGCGGCGGTGAGCTTACCGGCTGCGTAGGCGCCGACGGCCTCGAAGACTTCTTGCAGGGTGATGTTCTGGCCGCGGTACTGCCCGGGCAGGATGGTGCCCCCGTAGAGCATGAGCGAGGGCAAGTCGAGGCGTACCATGCCCATCACCATGCCCGGCAGGGTTTTGTCGCAGCCGGAGATGGTGACCAGGGCATCAAAGAGATGGCCACGGGCCACGAGTTCCACGGAGTCGGCGATGACTTCCCGGCTGATGAGCGAGGCTTTCATGCCTTCGGTGCCCATGGCCACGGCATCGGAGACGGCAATGGTGTTGCACTCGATGGGCGTGCCGCCAGCGGCGCGGATGCCTTCTTTGACTTTTTCTGCCAGGCGGCGGTGGTGGAAGTTACAGGGCATGACCTCGATCCAAGCGTGTACCACCCCCACCAGCGGCCGTGCCAAGTCCTCGTTACGAAAGCCGATGGCTTTGAGCATGGCCCGGGCCGGCGCCCGCTCGGGGCCCTCGGTGAGCCGGGCGCTGCGGTGTTTCAGGGTCTCTGCCATGGCAACCTCCCTCCTGCTGTGCCTGCTGCTCCTGGGGGGCTGCGGCGCCACCTACCGGTTTGTTTATCACTATACCATGGTGGCGCCGGCCGGCGGCAGCGAAGGCGTGACCACCCCGCAAGTACACCTCCAGCTTCTGCCCACCGCCGAGCCCGGGGTGCTGCACCTGCGGCTGATCAATACCGGCACTTCTCCGCTGGCGGTGCTCTGGGAGCAAAGCTATTACGTCGATCCCCAAGGCCAGCGCCGGCCGGCGGTGCCGGCCTCGCCGCGGGCCTGGTGGCGGCCGCAGGACTGGCTTCCTGCCGAAACGCCCCTGGCCGCTGGCGCTACCCTGCAAACGACGGTGCGGCCCGACGGGCCGCCACGCTACAACCCGCTGACCATTTCGCGCACGGCCAGCGGCGAGGTGACGGTGTCGGCGGCGCCGCGCCCGCTGCTGCCCGCCACGGGCAACCGCCCGGAAGCGGGCAAGGCGTACGAAGGCCAGAGCTTCCGCTTTGTCCTTACCCTGCGCCACGGCCGCGAGGTGGTGGCCTATCCTTTCACTTTTCGCATCACGGCCGTCGAGGTCGAGCGCCGCTCCTGAAGCCCCTCAGGGCGTGCTGGCAATCACGGTGCGGATGGCTTCACCCACGATGTTCACGATGCGGTCGATGATTTCCGGCGGCGTCACCAGCGGCGGCGCCAGGCAGATGACGTCGCCGCGCACGCGGGTAAAGAGGCCGCGGTTGAGCATTTCCTTGTGCAGCCGCGCGCCAACTTTGGCCGCCGCCGGGTAAGGCTGCTTGCTGGCTTTGTCCTGCACGATTTCCACCGCCGCCATCATTCCCAGGCCGCGCACGTCCCCAACGCCGTCGAGGCTCTCCAACGTGCGCAGGCCCTCGAGCAGGCGGTTGCCCATCTCGGCAGCCCGCTGCACCAGCCCCTCCTCTTCGAGGATCTTGAGGTTGGCCAGCGCCACGGCGCAGCACGTGGGGTGGCCCGAGTACGTGTAGGCGTGCATCCAGCGCTTCTCGGGCGGTGTGGTGGCAAACGCCTGCTTGATGGTGTCCGAAACGCCAATGCCACCCAGGGGCACGTAGCCGCTGGTGATGCCTTTGGCAAACTGCATGATGTCCGGCTCGATGCCCCAATGCTCCAGGCCAAACCAGGTGCCGGTGCGACCAAAGCCGGTGATCACTTCGTCGCTGATGAGCAGCACCTCGTACTTGTCGCAGATCTCGCGAATGCGCGGGAAGTAGTCGTCCGGAGGCACGATGACGCCGCCGGCGCCCTGCACGGGCTCGGCGATAAACGCGGCCACCGTCTCCGGCCCCTCGCGCAGGATGGCTTCCTCGAGCAGGTTAGCCGCCGCAATCCCGGGAGAGGTACGGCCGTCGCCGCCCTCAAAGCGGTACGGGTAAGGCGAGGGGATGTGAACGAAGTTGGGCACCCGTGGCTCGAACATGGTCCAGTACTCGGGCATGCCGGTGGCGCTCATGGCTGCCAAGGTGACACCGTGGTAGGCAAAGGTGCGCGAGATGATTTTCACCTTGTCCGGCTTGCCCTGCGTCTTCCAGTAAAAGCGCGCCGTTTTGATCGAGCTTTCGGTGGATTCCGCGCCCCCGCTGGTAAAAAAGAAGGTGTTGATCGAAGGATAGACCAGGGTGCTTAAGCGCTCTGCCAGCTCGATGGCCGGCAGGTTGGACGAGCCGGTGTAAGACGAACAGTAGGCCAGGGTTTCCATCTGCCGCCTGGCGGCTTCGGCCAGCTCCCGGCGGCCATGGCCGATGTTGACATTCCACAGGCCACTGAGCCCGTCGATCACCTCGTTGCCGTCGATGTCCTTGAGCATCGCGCCCCGGCCTTCTACCCAGATGCGCGGCTCCTGGTGTTCCGAGGGGTGGTAGAGAGGGTGAATCAGGTGCGCAAGATCGGCTTGCGTTTTTGCTGCTGACAGGGCCATGACCGTTCCTCCTGCACGCTTCTGGGAAGAGCGCCGCAGCGCCCGCCGATGCCCTCTTGTAGCGGGGCGTGGCACTAAAGTCAAGCCACGGAAAGCGCGCCTTGCGTGAGGCTTGATGACTCGCTACGATGGACAAGCAGCCTTGATTGTACCAGAGCAGAAGGGTGGCGTCATGCCACGACAAGACAGAGGACACGGCTGGCGGGGGTGGGGACTGGTGGTGAGCGCTTGGCTGCTGTCGAGCAGTGCCTTCATGCTGGTTGGGTGTGCAGCGCGCGGGCAGTCTCTGGCGGCGTCAGGGTGGCACGTGCAGGTGCCGGCCGCTTCGCAAGTGCGCCGCCTGCATCCGCTGCCGCTAACCGTGCGCCTTAGCGACGCGGCCGGACAGCCAGTAGACGGCGTGCCGGTGCGCTTTCGCCCCTTGCCGCCCTGGACGGCAGCGGCCGAGGTGGTGCCAGACACGGTGGTGACGCGCCACGGGCAGGCCACGGCCACGTTTCGCGCCACGGCTGCGGGGCGGGTGCCCGTCGAAATCACGATTGCCAACCTCCGCAAGGTCATCGACATCACCGTGCTCGACGACACGCCGCGCTTTTGAGCCCAACGCACCGCCTTGCAAAGTGGAGCAGGCGTATCTACAATTAGCCAACAGGCTGGCGGGGGCCATACAGAAGGGACGCGATTATGGGACTGGAGAGTCTTTTAGGGCAGGGGTTTCTGACCACCAAGCTCAACAAGCTGATCAACTGGGGGCGCAAGTATTCGTTTTTCCCCTTTCCCTTTGTCACGGCCTGCTGCGGCATGGAGTTTATGGCCACCTGGGGCTCGCACTACGACGTGGCGCGCTTTGGGGCCGAGTTTCCTCGCTTTTCGCCCCGCCAGGCCGACTTGCTGATGGTGGTGGGGACCATCAACCACAAAATCGCGCCGGTGCTCAAGCGCGTCTATGACCAGATGTGCGAGCCCAAGTGGGTCATTGCCTTTGGCGCCTGTGCCGCTTCCGGTGGCTTCTATCGCAACTACGCCACGGTGCAAGGCATCGACCGTATCATTCCCGTTGACGTCTACATTGCCGGCTGTCCTCCCCGCCCTGAGGCTGTTTTGGAAGGGCTGATGCTGCTTCAGAAAAAAGTCGACACCGAGGACATCCGCGAGCGGCGCCAGCCCATTCTGGTCGATGGCACCGTTTACTCCGAGCACCGCCTGGTGCACGTCACGCCACCGGTGGACACCAGAGCCGACGCCGTGGTCGATCCCCACGCCCATCCCGGCGTGCACCGCTGGCAAGGGTTTTAACCCGTTTCCTGCGGTGGCCGCGAGGGCACGCGCACGCGCAGCCCCAGGATGTCCTCGAACATGCGCATGAGGCCGCTCAGGTCGTCGCCCCCCGCGTCCCAGGGCACGGGCTTGGCGCATGACGCTGAGGCAGACGCTGCCCATGAGCAGGGGCAAGGAGAGCTCGTCGCCCAGCTCGAGGGCCAGGCGCAGGTCTTTGTAAGCCAAGTCAATGGTGAAGCCGGGGGAGAAGTCCCCCACGAAGATCTTCTGCGGAAACTGCCGCATGGCCCAGCTGGCGCCGCTGCTGGCCTGAATGACGTCGTGCAACACCTGCGGGTCGACGCCTGCTTTGGTTCCCAGCAGCATGCCTTCAAAGGCGGCCACCGAGTTGACGAACGCCAGCATATTGTTCACCAGCTTGGCCACGCACCCGCTGCCAATGGGTCCCACGTAGAAGATGTTGGCGCCAAAGTGCGCCAGAAACGGTTTGCAGGTTTCGAAAGCCTGCCGCTCTCCCCCCCACCATCACCGCCAGGGTTCCCCGCTCGGCACCGGCGACGCCGCCGCTGACCGGCGCGTCGAGCATGGTCACCCCTTTGGCGGCCAGGGCCTCACAGATGCGGCGGGCGACGGAAGGGGCGTTGGTGCTCAAGTCGACGTAGAGCAAGCCGGGGCGGGCAGCGGCGATAAGGCCGTGGTCGCCCAGCGCCACCTGCTCCACTTCGCGCGGGCCCGGGCAGCGAGGTAAACACGAGGTCACAGGCCTGGGCCACCGCTTGCGGGCTGTCGGCCGCCTGCGCCCCCAGGTTGACGATGCGCGCCAGATGGGCCGGATTGACGTCGTAAGCGATGACGCGGTGGCCGGCTTTGATGAGGTGATGGCAGATGGGGGTGCCGATGTTGCCGACCCCGATGAAGCCAAGTTGCATCACGCTCTCTCCTTGCAAGCAGGAAGGGAGAAGGCCTGCGGCCGCCTACCCGCATGGGCAGCGCTCCTTACAGGGTGAGGGCCTGTCACCCCGCGGCGGGTGGGAGGGAAGCGCCGCGCCGGGATGCCGGCCCTTGCCCGCAGGGGCTATCATACTAGAGCGGGCAGTGGACGGCAACGCCCCGCGGGGCAGGCCGTCTTGACGGCGGGCCAGGGGGGTGTTAGAGTGCCGCCCGGCCGCGAGGGAGGAACGATAAGGAGGTGTGCGCCATGTCCGAAAGCCCACCCAGGAAAGAGGCCGTGGTGCTTCAGCTGCTGGCCGAAGGGGACACCATGCTGTGTCTCGATGCCCGCTGTGAGGGCGTGCGCGTCCCTCCCGAGCATGCCCGCAACCCGGCGCTGCGCCTCATCCTGAACCGCAAGTTTCCCCATCCCATCGAGGTGACCGAGGCGGGCATCAGCGCCAATCTGTCCTTTGGAGGGCGGCGCTTTGCCTGCTTTATTCCCATGCAGGCGCTGTGGGCCGCATTCAATCCGCACACCATGCAGGGCATGCTCTGGCCCGACAGCGTGCCGCCGGAAGTGCTGGCCGAGATGGCCCAGCGCTCCGAGAGCCAGGCGCCAACGCCGCGGGTCATTGCCGGCAAAGGCACGGCAGCGAAGCCGGAAGCCAAAACGCCTCGCCAGCGCGGGCACCTGCGGCTGATCAAGTAGCGGGCTGTGGCATGCCGGGGAGGGGCGGCCGAAAGGCCCCGCGCCGGCCCACCGCCACGTAGCGGAAGCCGAGCCGCTGCATGGTCTCTGGCTCGTAGACGTTGCGTAAGTCGACCATCACCGGCTGGGCAAGGAGGGCGCGAATGCGCTGCAGGTCGAGGGCGCGGAACTGGTTCCATTCGGTTAGCAGCACCACCGCGTCGCTGCCCTTGCAGACGGCGTACGCGTCGGGGCAGTACTCGACGTCAGGCAGAACCCGCCGCGCCGCCGGCATCGCCGCCGGGTCGTAAGCCTTGACGTGGGCCCCTTGCGCCAGCAAGGCAGCGACGATGTCAAGGGCCGGCGATTCGCGGATGTCATCGGTGTTGGGCTTAAACGAGAGCCCCAGCACGCCGATGGTTTTGCCTGCCACCGTGCCTTCGAGGGCCCCCAGGATCTTGTGCACCATACGCTGCCGCTGCTGGCGGTTGACGCGATCGACCGCGGGGGCCAGCTCCAGCTCCACACCCGCTTCGCGGGCAAAGTGAATGAGGCCCTGCACGTCCTTGGGGAAGCAGGAGCCGCCGTAGCCCGGTCCGGGATGCAAGAACTTGCGCCCGATGCGCTGGTCGAGCCCGATGCCTTTGGCCACGTCGTGGACGTCGGCCCCCACCGCGTCGCAGAGGGTGGCGATTTCGTTGATGAACGAGATCTTCATGGCCAGAAAGGCATTGGCGGCGTACTTGATCATCTCGGCGGTGAGGATGTCGGTGATCACGAAAGGCGTTTCGATCAGGTAGAGCGGGCTGTAGAGCTCTTTCATGATGGCAATGGCATGCGGGTCCTCCGCACCGATGACCACCCGGTTGGGCCGCATGAAGTCCTCGATGGCCGAGCCTTCGCGCAGGAATTCGGGGTTGGAAACGACGCTGAAGGCCACGGGCTGGCGCTGCACGGCGCGGATGCGCTCTTTGATGCGCATCGCCGTTCCCACCGGCACGGTGCTCTTGGTGGCAATAACTTTGTAGTCCTGCATGCACTGGCCAATGGTGTCGGCCACTTCGTCGATATAGCGCAGGTCGGCGGCGCCGTCGGCGCGGGCGGGGGTGCCCACGGCGATAAAGACCACCAGCGACTGCTCGATGGCTTTGGCCGCATCGGTGGTAAAGCTCAGGCGCCCCTCGCGCAGGTTCTTGGCCACCAGCTCCGGCAGGCCAGGCTCGTGAATCGATACCCGCCCTTCTTGCAGCTCGGCAATTTTTTCTTCAACGTTGTCAACACAAGTGACATACATGCCGAACTCTGCGAAACATGCCCCGGTGACCAGGCCAACGTAGCCGGTGCCAATTACGCTGATGTGCACTGCCGCCCTCCTTTCTCGCCGGGCTCCGGGCCGCCCGTCCCTTATCGCAACTGGCTATCTTATCGGCATGGTGGCGCACCGCCTCAAGGGTCTTCTCCTGCGCAGCCGTCACACGCTGCCGTACAAGGGTCAAGGAGACTTCTCTTGTCTCCCGAGGAGAGGTGAGTCATTATAGCACACGGCCGTCGGCTGGGCGCCACGCACGAGGGTAAAGTGTCCGTGGGGCCCTGCCGATAACGAGGCGGGTGCTGGTCAATGAGGTGGGGTAGCTCGGTATGGCAAAGCTAGACGCCTTTTTCAAGCTCATGGTGGACCACGGGGCGAGCGACTTGCACCTGGTCGCCGGAGCGCAGCCCATCGTCCGCGTGCACGGCGACCTGCAGCGGGTGCGCTACGGCGTGCTGAGCAACGAGGAGCTCACCGCCATGCTCTACGAGGTGGCCCCGGAGTACAAGCTCAAGCTTTTCGAGGAAACCGGCGACGTCGACTTTGCTTACGAGGTGCCCGGCCTGGGGCGCTACCGCGCCAACTACTTCCGCCACCGCGGCGGCATCGGCGCGGTGTTTCGCCAGATCCCCGACACCATCCTGTCGCTGGAGCAGCTGGGGCTGCCACCGGTGCTGGCGCAGCTGCCGATGCTGCGCAAGGGTCTGGTGCTGGTGACCGGCCCCACGGGCAGCGGCAAGTCGACGACCCTGGCGGCACTCATCGACTATGCCAACACCCACCGCCGCGACCACATCCTGACCATCGAAGACCCGGTGGAGTTCGTGCACGCAAGCAAGAATTGCCTGGTCAACCACCGCGAGGTGGGCGTCCACACACGCTCCTTTGCCGCGGCGCTGCGTGCTGCCCTGCGCGAGGACCCCGACATCATCATGGTGGGGGAAATGCGCGACTTGGAAACCATGGCCCTGGCGCTGGAGGCGGCAGCCACGGGACACCTGGTGTTTGCCACCTTGCACACGCAAAACGCCATGAAAACGGTCGACCGCATCATCGACGTCTTCCCTGCCGACCAGCAAGAGCAGGTGCGGGCCACCCTGGCCGATACCCTTCAGGCGGTGGTGGCCCAGACGCTGCTTAAGCGCTGTGACCGGCGCGGGCGGGTGGCGGCGGTGGAAGTGCTGCTGGCCACCCCGGCAGTGCGCAACCTCATTCGCGATGGCAAGACGTTTCAGCTGGCCACCGTGCTGCAGACGGGCAAGAAGTACGGCATGCAGGCCCTTGACGACGCCCTGTGGGAGCTCGTGCAGCGCGGCTGGGTGCGGCCCGAGGAGGCCTACGTGCACAGCGTGGACAAAGCGCGCTTCCGGCCGCTGGTGGCGCAGGCTGACGAACTTTTTAGCTGATGGGAGGGCGGGCCATGGGAGTGCTGGCAACGCTGGTACAGCAAGCCCTGACGCAGTTCCCCACCACTTCGGACCTCAACTGCACCCCGGGCCGCCCCTTGCAGGCCGAGGTGGACGGGGAGCTGCGCCCCGTAGGCGGGCCGGTGCTAACCCCGTGGCACACCGAGCGGCTGGCGCTGGAGGTGCTGGGGCAGGACCGGCGTGCTTGGCGCCAGCTCTTGGAGACGGGCGCTGCCGACGTGGCCTATAGCGTGTCGGGCGTCGGCCGGCTGCGCGTCAACGTCTTCTGGAGCCGCGGGGCGCTGGCCCTGGTGCTGCGCCGGCTGGCCACGCGCGTGCCCACCCTGGCCGAGCTGGGGCTGCCGCCGGTGCTGGCCGAAGTGGCCCGCGAGCCCAACGGGCTGGTGCTGGTGACTGGCGCCACGGGCAGCGGCAAGTCTTCGACCCTGGCCGCCATCCTGCACGAAGTGAACCGCACGCGCGCCGTGCACGTGGTGACCCTGGAAGACCCCATCGAGTTTCTCCATCCCCACGAGCGGGCCACTTTCAACCAGCGCGAGCTGGGACGTGACTTCCCAAGCTTTGCCGAGGGGTTGCGCGCCGCCCTGCGCCAGGCGCCCAAAATTATCCTGGTAGGGGAGATGCGCGACCGCGAGACGGTGGACATTGCCTTGCACGCCGCCGAAACCGGGCACTTGGTGCTGAGCACCCTGCACACCATCGACGCCGGGCAGAGCATCCAGCGGCTGCTGGGCATGGTGTCGGCAGAGGAAGCGACGCTCTTGCGCACGCGCCTGGCGGCCCTGCTGCGCTGGGTGATCAGCCAGCGGCTGGTGCCCAAAGTGGGCGGGGGACGCCTGGCGGTGGTGGAAATTCTGCGCACCTCGCTGCGGGTGCAGGAGGCGATTTTGCACGGCGAACGCGAGGGTGCCACGTTTTACGACATCCTCAGCGCCGGCCATGCCGCCGGCATGCAGACGTTTGACCAGGCGCTGCTGGCCGCTTACGAAAAGGGGCTGATCAGCGAGACGACGGCGCTGGCGTACGCCTCGCAGCGGGCTGTGGTGCGCCGCGGCATCGACCAGCGCAAGAGCGCGCGCGGCGAGCGCACCACCGACTTGGAAGGCCTTACCTTGGACACCGAGTACGAGCGGCGCATCCTGGGCCGCCCGTAGCCAGAAGGAAGCGGGAATGTATCTTACCTGTCCTGCCTGCGGCAAGCGCTTGCAGCTTGCCGAGCATGCCCTGCCGCCACACCGCCCCATGCGGGTGCGCTGCCCGGCGTGCCAGGAGCGCTTCACCGTAGAACTCCCGCCAGAACCTCCTGCTTCCTCTCCCCCCGAACCACCCGTGGCGGAAGCCCTGGAGGCAGGCACGGCGGTGGCTGCCCCGCCCAGGGGCAAGCCGGCCCTCGTCTGCCTGGCCGAGGCCGCGGCGCGCGAGGCCTGTAGCCGGCTGCTGACGGCGCTTGGCTACGTGCCCCAGCTGGTCGCCGACGCCACCCAGGCCGTGGCCGAGCTCGAGCGCCGCCCTTACGCGCTGGTGGTGTTTGACGGCACGGCGCCAGACAACCCGGTGGCGGCATGGCTGGGCAAGCTGCCCATGGAGCGCCGCCGCCACCTGTTCGCCGTCTTGTGCGCCCCTGAGGTCACCACCGCCGATGCCTTGCGCGCTTACGAGCACGGGGTGGAGCTGAGCCTCAACAGCGCCGAGCTGGCCTCTGCGCTGCCGGTGTTGCGGCAGGCGCTGGCGGCACAGGCCCGCCTCTATCGGGTCTACGAAGAGGTGTGTGCGCAGTTGGGCAAGGAGCTGTAAGCAGGCCTCAGAGTCCAAGGCCCGCCGCGGCAGAGGCACGCCGGCCCAGGGCCAGGGCAAAGTCGTGTCGCACCTGCCCCAGAATAATCGCCGGGATATCGGCGCCGGCAGTAACAGCAAAAAGGCGCAGCCGGGGGTGCGTGGCGGTGGCGTGGCGCAGGCGCTCGGTGGCCGCGTTGTCTCCTAGGTGCACCACGGTAATGCGGCCCTCGACACCCGCCAGATAGGCAAGCACCTCTTCCAGGTTGGTAATCTGCATATCGGTAATCAGCACCAGGTCGGGCGTCCCCTGAGGTGCCGTGCGCCGCAGGGCTTCCAGATCGCGCAGAGCCAACGCGGTGCCGCCGCCGTGGTAGACGCAAAGGCAGCGAAAAATGGCCGTGCGATCGGCGGTGAAGGCGAGCACCGTCTTGCCGGCCAGCCGTGCATCGCTGAAGTTGTAAACGGCCACGCGGGCCCCTCGACGCAGATAGGCGTCAGCAGCGCAGGCAGCCCCCAACACGGCGTAAGAAAGCTGCTGGCGCGGGTTGGGCATGCTGCCAGAGGAGTCGAGGACGATGAGGCAGTCCGGCGTCCGCTGGCGTTGCCCAAACACCGTCCCCTGGCGGCGCACCCAGAGCTGGGACAAGCCGGGCAGCAGCTTGCCAAAGCTGGTCCATACGTCGAGATCCTGCACTGGCTTGCTGGCTTCCCAGGGCGCGTGGCTGTATGGATCGAGCGTGCCGCTGCCGGTGGCGGGGAGGCTACACACCGGGAGGCGATAGTTTTGGGCGAGCGCCATGTAGTAGAGGGCATCGGCGTCCACCCGCCGCCCTTCTCCTTCCCCTCCGCCGTAGCCAAGGGCCAGCAGCTCGTCGGCAAAATCCGCGACGGTGTTGCGAAAGGCCTCGATGTCCGGGGCTTGCTGGGCGAAGGTGGCTAGGGCCTTCTCGACTTCCTCGCGTGAGTAGTTCCCCAAGCCGTGCTGTCCCAGCGGCGGGGGTGCGAGGCGGCCACTGGCCTCCAGCAGGGGACGCAGGAGCTGGGCGAAGCGGCGCAAGCTCTGCGGCCACTGCCGGCGGTCGAGGTAGGGAAGGCGCGCCAGGCGGCGCACCAGCGCCTCGTCCGCTTCGGCCTGCATGTCAACGCCCCAGATGCGGCCGTAAAGGGCCACTAGGGTACGCTGTAAGGGGTCGTCCTGAAAGTAGCGGCATACTTGCGGCAGCGGTGTCTGGTAGTCCTTGACGCAGTAAGTGTTGGCCACCACATCGATAAAGGCATCGGTTGCCGCCCTGGCCAGGGAAGGACACCCGAGCTCGGCTTTCGCCACGGCGTAAAGGTGCAAGTGGGTGGCCAAATCCCAGGGGCAGCGCGTGTAGTGGCTGATGCCGTGGTCCAGCAGCGCCTCAACCACGGTGCGGGGCGGCAGCCAGCGAGCCAGTGCCTCGCAAGTGCTCAGGTTGAGCGTCAGCCGCTTGTCGCGCATCTCCAAGGCCACCGGCCGGGAAAGCGCTGCCACGCGGGGCATGGGCAGCTCTGGCCACAGGTGCTTCTGGCGCACCTGGGGCCAGAGCTCTCCCACCAGCCGCTGCCAGTTCATTCCTCGCTCCGCGCAGGGAAAACCTGCTGGCCGCCTTCGTAAATGAAGCCCTGCTTGGCCTTACCCAGGCTACCGATGCGCCCCTGTACGCGGATGGTGCCGCCGCGCATGCCTTCCCCCGTGTACTTGCCGCTGCTGTAAGCGATGTGCAGCAAGCCGGCGCGCATGCCCAGGCCGGCATAACTGCCGACATTGCCGTTGACCACCACCTCGCCGCCGGCCAGCAGCGCCCCTACGAAATCGCCGGCGTCGCCTTCCAGGCGAAGGCGCCGCCCGCGGGGCAAGCGAAATCCCAGAAACGGCCAACGCCGCTTAAACGCACGCAGGTCGAGCACGATGTCTGTCGCCTGCACCTGGTTGCACATCGCCGCAATGAAGAGCCCTGAAGGGACGCCCAGGGAAGCAGCCGCGCCGTCGGCGGTGTCGAGCTCGAGGCACATGTCCTCCAGGTCTTCCACCGTAAAGTCGACACCGCGTAGGGCCTCGACAGCCACCGTGTAGGCCCGCGACAGCGCGCCTTGTTCGATAACCCAGACGAGCTGCTTGCTTTCTTCGGCAATGAGCGCTTCGTAGCTCTGCCGCAGCCGCTGCAAGGCGGCGTTGCGCTGCGCGAGGATCGTATCAAGGGGGAGGGGGCGCGGCGGCGTATAGGCGCGGAACTCGCGGAAGGGGTTCACCATGGCTCGTCCTGTCCCAGGTCACGCCGGATCTCGGCGTACAGCGGATGGTCTCCCTGCGGTAGCGGCAGGTCCTCGCCGTCGTAAATGCGGGCCGCCGTACTTAGGGCCTGCAACAGGGCGTGGCGCTGCTCGTAAAAGCGCCGGAACACGGCGGCCGTGGCCTGCCGGGCGGCATGCAGGAGCAGAGGCTCCTGGCGCCGCTCGCGCTCGCGCGCCGCCAGGTACGCCTCGCGCCACTGCAGGCGGTGCGCCAGGGTATAGGGCAACACGGCCCGCACGTGCTCGACCGCCACCTGGGAGCGGCCCAGCCACCAGGCCAGAGCCTGCGCGTAGCGGTAAATCGAACTCGGCAGGCGATTGGAGGCGCAGTTGCGCACTTCGTAGCAGAGATAGCCAGTGTAGTGGCAGCCTTCCTCACACACGTCGATGGAGCGCTTCTGGCCGTACTTGCAGCAAAAGGAGAGCTCCGCCAGCACGGCGCGCACAAAGGCGTTAGCCTCCAAGTCAAGTGGCAGGCTCTGGATTTCGGCGCGGATGGCCTGACGCTGCCGCCGGCTGAGGGGACTCAGGCCGCAGCGCTGCCTCAGGACTGCGGCAAAGCGGCGCCGGGTTTGCTCCAGCACCGTTTCAAGGCCGTCGGCAGAGCGGTGCAGGGCCGCCATGAAGGCCGCCTCGCTGGCGGCGTGACGCAGCAGCTCGGCCCGCGAGCCCCACTGCCCGATGACAAACGCCAGGTTGGCTCCCGGATGCTTCGCTTCAACGAGCACGTCGAAGCGATCCAGCAAGGGGGGAATGAGCGTGTTGGTCCCCTGGTCCTGGTAGTTTGCGGTGGCAAAGAGGCAGTACTCGTCGTTGACCAGCGTCTGGTTTAGGTACTCCCACTTGCCGCGATCCAGCCCGTCGAGCACGAGGCTCTGCTTGGTTTCGGGCAGGCGGTTGATCTCGTCGACGATTTTCACCGGCAGGCGGGCAAAACAGCTCCACACCACCGCTTCTTCGCCCTGGTTGAGCTTGCCCAGGTGCGGCCGGCCAACGATTTTTTCCTCGGTTTGCTCGGGATGGCCTGCCACTTCGCCGCTCCAAATCACCCCTAAGGGCAAGCCGTACACCAGGGCGCCCACGTATTCGGCGGCGGTGGTTTTGCCCAACCCCGGCTCGCCGATAATCAGCGCCTTGCCGCCTACCAGTGCCGTGAGCAGGGCAAACAACAGCGTAGAGTTGGCCGCTTCGCCCTCGAGGTGGAAGTCGGGGCGGCCAAGATACAGCTGCTCGCTGAGCAAACCATAGAGGCGACGCACCTGGTCGCGGTATGCTGAGGTCGGCATCCCTTACCCATCCACACGGCATCGTCTCGCGGCGAGCGGTCTAAGTGAAGCTTGGCACGTCGGTCGCGGCCCTGTCAACCCTCACGCCGGCGGGCGCAGCCCGGCAGCCTGCAGCCGTGGGAAGACGACGGTGCGGAATGCTTCAAGGTCCTGGGTGGGTGGGGCAAAGGTTTGGAAAGGCATGAGGTAAAGGTTGGTGACCCCGCAGGCCGCCATCTCGGCAATGCGCTGGGCGCAGTGCTCTGGGGTGCCGATCAAGCCCAGGGCGTCGCACAGCTGGGCCACCACCTCATCGGGAACAAAGGCGGTAGCGGCAATCGCCGCTTCCCAGTCGTGGGCGTGCGACAGGTCGGGATAAATGTTCCACACTTCCTGGGGGATGGTCAGGGAAGGCAGCTGCAGGCCGGCGTGCTTGAGCCAGTGGGCCCCCCAGCGCAAGATGCCCCAGTGCACGGCGATGGGGCGGGCCTGGCGTCGCGCTTCTTCCATGGTACTGGCGGTGCCGGTGCGCACTGCCCAGATAATCTCCAAGTCCTCCAGCCGCCGGCCGCTGCGCCGCGCGCCTTCTTCAAGGCAAGCGAGGACCGCCTCGACGATGCCCGGCGTGTAGCCTACCAGCAAGAGCACGCCGTCGGCAATTTCGCCGGCCAGGGCAATCGCTTTAGGGCCAGAAGCGGCCATGAGAACGGGGATGCGTGGCCCGCTGGCGTACTGCAGGCGTCCCGGCGTGCCGTCAAAGTCGACCGTCTCGCCGGCCAGCAGCGCCTTGACGGTGGTGATGCAGGCACGCATCTGTGCCAGGGTGGCCGGCTTGCGCCCGATGGTGGTGGCCGACGTATATCCCGAGCCGATGATACAGCGCAGGCGCCCGGGCGCCAGCTCGGCCAGCGTCTGCATGGCCCCTGCCAGCACCGAGGGGTGACGGGTCAGCGGGTTGGTCACCGCCGGAAACAGCTGCAGCCGCGAGGTCTGCGTGGCGGCCAGGGCCAGGGTGACAAAAGTGTCCCGGCACAGCAGCTGGCTGTCGAGGATACCGGCGCCGTCAAAGCCGGCGGCTTCCACCTGCTGGATGAGGGGGACGAGCTCCGACAGCGGGGCGGTACCCGGAATGCGCAAGGCGATGCGGACGGCAGTGGCCATCGTGTTCTCCTCAGTCAGGAGGCATGCGGTACTGCGCCACGAATTCGGGCCGCGGGGTTACCCCGAGACCCGGCCGGTCAGGAATAATGATGTGCCCGTCGCGCACCACAGGCGGCTCGAGGGCGAGCTCGTGCAGCAGGGGGTTGAACCCCAACGAGTACTCAAGAATGGTGCAGTTGGGCACCGCCGCCGCCAGCTGAAGGCCGGCGGCAAAGAGCAAGGCCGAGCCCCACAAGTGAGGCGCAACGGTAAGCTGAAACGCACTGGCCAGGGCAGCCACGCGCAGGCCCTCGGTGAGGCCGCCCATGATGGCCAAGTCAGGCTGCAGGATGTCCACGGCCCCCAGGGTGATGAGGTCGCGAAAGTCAAAGCGGGTAAACTCGCTCTCGCCACTGGCGATAGGGATGGTGGTGCTGGCACGCACGGCGGCCTGCCCGGCCTTGTCGTCGGCGCTCACCGGTTCTTCAAACCAGGCAAGGTCGCAGTCCTCCACTTGCCGGGCAAAGCGCTGCGCTTCGCGCACGCTGAAGGTGCCGTGGGCATCGACCATGAGGGCAATATCGGGGCCCAGGGCGGCGCGGGCAGCGCGCACGCGGGCCACCGAGGTGGCCACGTTGCCGTCCATTGCCCCCACGCGCATCTTTACGGCGCGGAAGCCGCCGCGCTCGATGTAGCTTTGCAGCTGGGCGCCGATGCCCTCGGCATCGGCCCAGCCGCCGCTGGCGTAAGCGGGCAAGGCGTCGCGGCATTTTCCCCCCAGGAGCTGGTAGACCGGCACCTGCAACGCCTTTCCCAGGAGGTCCCACAGGGCCATGTCCACCCCGCTGATCGCGGCAATGGTCAGCCCACGCCGCCCCAAGACGGGAAAGCTGCGGCCGCGGCGCAAGGCGTAGTGGGCACGCGTGCCGCTGTACATCGTTTCCCACAGGGCACTGATCTGGCGCGGATCGCGCCCCAGCAGCAGCGGCCGCAGCTCGTGGTTGATCAGGGCCACCAAAGCGTGATTGTCGCTGGCGCTGCCCACCTGCGCCTTGGCTTCGCCGTAGCCACAAAGACCGCTGTCGGCGACCACTTCCACCAGGGTCATATCAAACGTGGTAAGGCGGCCAAAGTCGCTCACGTGCTGGCTGGCTTCCGGAATGGGACAGCGCAACCAGGTGGCACGCACGTCGGCAATGCGCATGCGCGGTCGTCCTCTCCAAGCCTATCCCCTCACCGCCGTACGCCTTGGCTAGCGCAGCCGCGTCGTCCCCTCGGTCACCGGCCGCCACGGGTCCATCACAAAGCGGATCTGGGGGAAGTCCGTATCTACCGTAGCAAAAGTT
The DNA here is from genome assembly GCA_026005175.1 of Candidatus Tectimicrobiota bacterium. Taxonomy (GTDB): domain Bacteria; phylum Tectomicrobia; class Entotheonellia; order Entotheonellales; family Entotheonellaceae; genus BPKO01. The sequence continues at coordinate 488,771 of BPKO01000001.1, read as the reverse complement.
CCGACGATGGGATTGACCACCTTGAAGCCCGGGCAGCCCCAAGCGCTTGGGGCAATGGCGCGCAGCACCGGCCGGCCGCGCTCAGCGCGGTGCAGCGTGTAGCGCGGGTCGACCTGCACCAGGCGCGGGCCGGGATCGGCAATCTCGGTCACCTCGGCCAGGTGGACGCTGGCGATATAGTTGATGTCCGTGCCGGCGATGGCCTCGTAGTGGCTGAGGCCCACGTCGAGGATCGTTTCCCCCGCGACGCTGACCGCCGCGAAGATGTGGTCGTAGTACACTTGAAGGGCGATGCGGTCAGCGGTAGCGGCGGGAAAGCCCCAGCGCTGGCGCAGCGCTTCGGTGGCCGCTTCGCTGTCGGTATAGGCCTGCAGGACGTAGCCGCGCGGGTGGACGCCGGCGCGGCCCATCAGGCGCAGCTGCGCCAGGCCAAAGGGGCCCACCGGGGACTGCGAAAAGCGGCTCACCACAATGGTGACGTAGCGCGGCACCGCCGGGTGCATCGCCTTGGGCAAGAGGGCATCGGCATCGGGGATCTCAACTTCCAAAGCCAGGTAGAGCATGTCGGCGTTGGGCAGCTCCCAGGCTTCGGTATCAAAGTCGCGCATGCGCGGCAAGCGGTCGCGCACCGTGGCGGCGTCGAGCTGGCCAAAAAGCGGCATGGCGCCTCCTCCTCACGGCGTGGCACTGGCCGCCGGCTCGAGGCGGGCTTCACGCGCTGGCCGGGGGCGGAAGTGGGGCATCACTTCCTGCGCAAAAAGGCGCAGGCTGCGCAGCACGTGCTCCTGCGGGATGATTTCCATGCAGTTGAGGATGAAGTTGACGCGGTCGACGCCCACTTCTTCCCACTTCTTCATCGCCCGCAGCACCCGTTCCGGGTTGCCGATGCCCAGCCCTTCCCCCACGGTGCCGTGGCTGTCCGGCCCCGGTGGCCTGGCGGCGCAGCTGGGGCAGCAAGCCAAGCGACTTGTAAGACTTAGACGGGTAGGCTTCGCGCACCGAAACCAGCTGGGAAGCAAGGTAGTTGAAGGTGGTGCCCAGCTGGCGCCCGATGCGCACCCCTTCCTCGTCATCCTCGTGGCAGAAAAGAAAGTTCACCGTGCTCACCTGCTCGTTGACAAAGGCGCCCACCGGCGTGCACTGCTGGATGCGCCGGCGGTATTCCTTGATGCGCTTTTCTTGCTCGGCAAAATAGCCAAACGTCAGCCCCAGACTTCCCAGACCGCGGTCGGCGGCGTCGAGCTCCGTTCCCGGCGTGGTCACCGCCACCCACAGCGGCGGATGCGGCCGCTGGTAGGGCTTGGGCAAGATGGTGCGCGGCGGCATGGACCAAAATTCGCCTTCGTAGCTGTATGTCTCTGTGGTCCACATCTTGGGCAGGCAGCGCACAAATTCGTCCCACGTCTTCTTGGTGAGATCGGGATTGGCACGGAAGCCGCCCAGCTCTGTCCAAGTGGCGGAGCGGCCGGTGCCCACTTCCAGGCGCCCGCCGGAAAGGATGTCGAGGGTGGCGGTGCGCTCGGCGATCTTGATGGGGTGGTTGAACTCGGGGACGCAGACGATGATGCCGTGTCCCACGCGAATGCGCTTGGTGATCATGGCGCAGGCGGTGAGAAACAGCTCTGGGGCCGAGCAGTGCGAATACTCCTCCAGGAAGTGGTGCTCCACGGCCCACACCTGGTCAAAGCCTAGCTCGTCGGCCAGCTTCACTTGCTCCAGCGCGTTGGTGTACACGGTGCGCTCGGCGTCGCGCGTCCATGGGCGCGGCACCGACAACTCGAAGAAAAGGCCAAACTGCATGCGCTGCTCTCCTTTGGCTGGATAAAGGCTCAGGTGGCTGCTCACTTTACACCACCGCCGCCCGCTGCTGTCAAGGGCAAAGTGGCTGCCGGCCGCCAGACCTCTTGACGTGCCGGCCGCAATCCCTAAATTAATGAAGGGTATTTCCGGCTTAGTGCGGAAAACACGAAAAGGCGTGTCCGCTGCCGCCTCCAGTGGCCCGCATGACAGGCGGGGACGCCGGAGGCGAAAGAGGAGGGAGGGAGACAATGAGCGCGTCGGTGCGTCTGGTGCTCGTGGCGGGGTTCGTGGTGGGGCTGATGCTCATGCCAGGAGCGGGCATGGCCCAGGAAGAGAAGGCGCCAAAGCCAGAACGCCTCCTCACCATGGCGGCCGAATACCCTGGCGTGGAAGTCTCTGCGGGGGAAAACGTGGAGATGGACCTCATTTTCCACAACAAAGGGCGCTCTGACGAAACGGTGCGCGTGTGGATCGAAGAGCAGCCCGAGGGGTGGCAGGCGCGCCTCAAGACTTACCGCTACACGATTACCGGCGTGCACGTGCCGGCTGACAGCGACAAGCGCGTGACGTTCAAAGCCGATCCGCCCAAAGACGTCGCCCCCGGAGAGTACACCTTTCGCGTGGCGGCGCAGACGCGCGACGGACAGTTCCGCTTCAGCGAACCCATCGTGGTAAAAGTGACAGGGCCTCAAGAAGAGAAAGCTTCGTACGAAGACGTGACGCTCACCACCACCTACCCCGTGCTACGCGGTCCCACGGACGCCACGTTTGAGTTTTCCGTGGAAGTGAACAGCGACCTTGACGAGGACACGGTCTTTGATCTCTTTGCCGAAGGGCCCAGGGGCTGGGAGATCAACTTCAAGCCGGCTTACGAGTCCAAGTACATCTCTAGCCTGCAAGTCAAAGCCAACCAGAGCCGCACCGTCTCGGTGGAAGTCAAGCCCTCCTTTCTTGCCCGGCCTGGCGAGTATCCCATCAAGATGCGGGTAAGCGCCGGGAAAGCCAAAGCCGAGCTCGACTTGATGGTGGTGCTTACCGGCACCTACAAGCTCGACGCCGGCACGCCCAGCGGGCTGCTATCGCTGGAAACCCAGCCCGGCAAGCCGGCCAACGTCTCTATTTACGTCAAGAACACCGGCTCGGCGGTGAATCGCAACATTACCTTCCTGTCGTTCAAGCCCGAGAACTGGAAGGTGGAGTTTAACCCGGAGAAAATCGAGGCCCTTGAGCCCGGCGAAGTCAAGCAAGTGGAAGTGACCATCACGCCATACGAAGACGCCTTGATCGGCGACTACTCGGTGGCCGTGGAAGTGCGTGGCGAGCGGGCCTCCAAGACGCTGGAGTTTCGCACCACGGTACGCGCCTCGGCGGCCTGGGGCTGGGTGGGGGTGCTCATCATCGCCGGGGTCATTGGCGGGCTGACGGCCCTCTTTCGCAAGTTCGGAAGGCGCTAATATGGCAGCCGAAGCGGTCATTGTTACCGAAGGCTTGACCAAAGTCTACAACGGCCAGGTGGCGGTGGATCACCTCACGTTTTCGGTATACGAGGGGGAGATTTTCGGCTTTCTTGGCCCCAACGGGGCCGGCAAGACGACGACGCTGCTGATGCTGCTGGGCCTCACCGAGCCCACCAGCGGCAAAGCGACGGTGGTCGGCATCGACCCCACGCGCGAGCCGGTGAAAGTCAAGCGCGTGGTGGGCTACTTGCCGGAGCACGTGGGCTTTTACCGCGACCTCAACGCTAGGCAGATGCTGCGCTACATCGCCGAGCTCAACGCCATTCCGGCGGCGGAAGCCGAGGCGCGCATTGCCCGCGCGCTGGACATTGTGGGCTTGGCGCAGGAGGCGGACAAGAAAATCGACGCCTATTCCCGCGGCATGCGGCAGCGGCTGGGCATCGCCGAGCTCCTGGTCAAGGAGCCCAAAGTGGCGTTTCTGGACGAGCCTACCATCGGGCTCGACCCGGACGCCACCAACCGCATGGTGGAGCTCATTCAGCAGCTCAGCCAAGAGCGGCAGATGACCATTTTGCTCTCCTCCCACCAGCTCTACCAGGTGCAGCGTATCTGCCACCGCATTGGCATCATGATCCGCGGCCGCATGGTGGCCCAGGGGCCCATGGAGCGCCTGGCGGCGGAGAAGTTCGGCATCGAGGGGGAGCAGCACACGCTGGAGGAGATTTACATGAAGTACTTCCAGGAGGCGTGACATGCACGGCCTCAAGACCATCATGAAAAAGGAGCTGGCCGACCACTTGAGCAGCTACCGCTTCCTGATCCTCTTTGCCCTCATCGCCATGGTGAGCCTGGTGACCGCTTACATGGCGGGGGTAAATCTGAGCAAGGAGCTCGAAGGCATTGCCAAGCCCCGGCACGTATTTCTCATGCTGTTTACGTCCGCTGGCATCCGCATCTCGCTGACCCAGTTTGTGGCGCTGTTTGGCCCCCTGGTGGGGCTGGTGCTGGGGTTTGACAGCATCAACCGCGAGCGCAACGAGGGCACCCTGGTGCAGCTGCTCTCCCAGCCCATTTACCGAGACGCGGTGATCAACGGCAAGTTTCTCGCCGGGGTGGCGGTCATCGCGGTGATGATGGTTTCTATTGTCCTGATGATTACAGGACTGGGGTTGCTCATTGTGGGCGTGGTGCCGGGGCTGGAGGAGTTGGGGCGGGTGGCCCTCTACCTCGTCATCAGCATCATTTACGTCGCTTTCTGGCTTGGCGTGGCGATGCTCTTTTCGATTCTCTTTCGCAGCATGGCCACTTCGGCGCTGGCGGCGCTGGCAGTATGGCTTTTCTTCTCGTTCTTCGTGCCCCTGGGGGCCAGCGCCGTGGCCAACGTCCTGGCGCCCTCCACGGCCGAAGCGGCAGCCCTCGTGCGGCGGGCGCAACTCGAGCGCGCTCTGTCCCTCATCTCGCCCATGGAGCTCTACTCGCACGGCACCGTGGCGGTAATTGACCCGCTGCGGCGTACGACGCGCTCCCTGGTCCAAGTGGGCGTGCTGGAGCAGCTCTCGCTGACGCGCTTTTCCGGGCCGCTGCCGTTGGATCAGAGCCTGCTCGTTGTTTTGCCCTATATCATCACCCTGGTGGCGCTCACCTGCGTCTGTTTTGGCGTCTCGTATACGGCCTTCATGCGGCAAGAGATCCGCTCGCTCTGAAGCCGCCCGTTTGGGCCCGCGGCGCCGCTGTGCTACAGTCTCTCCACACCCAGGGTATCTCACGTGGAGGAGAGACAAGCATGCGGCAAGAGATCCGGGCTCCCGGGCTTCACGAGCCGATTAGCCACTACACCGACGCGGTGCGCTTCGGCAACCTGCTGTTCATCTCAGGGTGTGGTCCTTTGGACGAGCACCTCAACCTGGTGGGCGGTGACGATGTGGTCGAGCAGACACGCCAGGTCTTTCGCAACCTGGAAAAGATCCTGCGTGCCGCCGGCGCCACGTTTGCCGACGTGCTCAAGGTGACCGTCTACCTGACCAACATCGACGATCGGGCCAAGATCAATCCTGTGCGTCAGGAGTTCTTTGGCTCCGCCCGGCCTGCCAGCACCCTTATCGAAGTGAGTCGCCTGGCGGTTCCCGGCATGAAAGTGGAAATCGAAGCGGTGGCGGGCCTGCCCACGCCGTAGGGGAACGCGGCGCAGCGCGGCGGCCGGGCCGGCCACCGCGCCCACTGCTCCCTCAGCAGCCCTGCCAGACGGGCGGGCGCTTTTCGAGAAACGCATCGATGCCCTCTTCGGCGTCGCGGGTGAGCATGTTGCGGGTCATGACCTCGCTGGTGTAGGCGTAGGCGCTTTCCAGGTCCAGCTCCAGCTGGCGGTAAAACGCCTCCTTGCCGATGGCTAGGGTGAGCGGCGACTTGCTGCAGATGCGCTGCGCCAGCTCGGCTACCGCGGCGTCGAGCTCGTGCGGCTCCACGGCCCGATTGACCAAGCCAAAGCGCACCGCGGTCTCGGCATCGATCATCTCGCCCGTCAGGAGCATTTCCATTGCCTGCTTGCGCCCCACGTTGCGGCTTAGCGCCACCATGGGCGTCGAACAAAACAGGCCGATGTTGACCCCTGGCGTGGCAAACGTGGCCGTGCGTGCCGCCACCGCCAGGTCGCAGCTGGCCACCAGCTGGCACCCCGCCGCGGTGGCGGTGCCGTGGACGCGGGCAATGACCGGTTGCGGCAGGCGGGTAAGGGTGAGCATCAGGCGGCTGCACTGCTGGAAGAGGGCTTCGTAAAAGGCCCGGCTGGGATTGGCGCGCATTTCTTTGAGATCGTGCCCGGCACAAAACGCCGGGCCGTTGCCGGCCAGCACCACGACGCGCACCCGCCGGTCGCGGGCAATGGCATCGAGGGCGTTTTGCAGCTCGTGCATGAGGGCCACCGAAAGGGCATTGCGCGCCGCCGGCCGGTTGAGAGTCAGGGTGGTAATCCCGTCGGCGTCGTGGCGTAGCAGGATGGGCTCGGTGGTTACGGCCGTGCTCGGCATAGGGCCATTCCTCCTCTGAAACCCAGGGTCTGTGTCGCTTAACATATACCACAGGCCATCTGAGCTTGCCCGCCGTAGGGCATCTTGGCGACTTGACCGCCGCAGACCCCCTCGGCTAAAAACAGGGCAGGAGCCGCCGCTGCAGAGCGCCGTCTCACCGGCAGAGTCTGTTTGGGGAATCCAGGGGATAGAGGAGACGCTGCCATGGCAGAAGTGGGCATCATGGGGCTGGGGGCGCCGGGGATGAGCTGGCGCGAGGTGCGCGCGGCAGCCCAGCTGGCCGAAGAACTGGGCTATAGCTCTCTGACGATGGGAGAGGCGTGGGGGCCAGACGCCCTCACCTCGCTGGCCCAGCTGGCCGCCGTCACCTCCCGCATTCGCCTCGGCACCAGCATCGTACCGGTGTTTGGGCGCTCACCGGCCAACCTGGCCATGGCGGCGCTGAATCTGGATCGCATGTCGGAGGGGCGGTTTTTCCTGGGTCTGGGCACCAGCGGCCGGCTGGTGGTGGAAGACCTGCACGGCGAGCGGTTTACCCGGCCCCTGACGCGCCTGCGCGAGTACATTGCCCTCATCCGCAAGGCCGCCCGCGGCGAACGGCTGGATTACGACGGCACTTTCTTTCACACCCGGCGCTTTCGCCTGCGCCTTGAGCCATACCGGCCACACTTGCCCATTTACATTGCCGCGCTGTCTCCGCCTAGCCTGCGCCTGACCGGCGAGCTGGCTGACGGCTGGCTGCCCATTTTCCTGGTTCCTTCCCGCATGCAGGCGGCGCTGGCCGAGCTCGAAGCGGGCGCCGCCGCTGCCGGACGCTCCCTGGCCGACCTTCGCATCTCGCCGCAGGTCTCGATTTACGTCACCGACGATGTCGCAGCCGCCCGTGACCGCGAACGCCAGCACCTGGCCTTTTACATCGGCGGCATGGGGGTGTTTTACCACCAGTACATGCACCGCATCGGCTTTGGCGCCGAAGCCGACCGCATCCGCGAGGCTTACCTGGCCGGCGAGCGGGCCCATGCGGCGCAGCTGGTCCCCGACGAAATGGTCGACGCCATGACCCTCCTCGGTACGCCCCGGCAGTGCCGCGAGCAGATGGAACGCTTTTTTGCCGCCGGCGTCCACGAAATCCGCCTGGTGTTCAACGAGCCGAATCAGGAAGCCCTGCTGCGCGCCATGCGCGCCATGGCACCCAAGGGCTAGACCTCCAAGGCCGCTGCCGGCACGGGTGCGGCAGCAGCGCGCGCCGCCGCTTCGGTCACCACGTTGGCCGCCTGCGGCGAGAAGCGGGCAGCGAGGCGCTGCCGCTGAGGCTTTTCCGAAAGGGTTTTGGGAAGCGCGGTTACCACTTGCAAGTACGTGGGCACGGCATTGCCCGGCAGGGCGCGGCGGCAGGCGGCAAAAATGTCGGCCGCCCGGAAGCACGCCGCATCGGCGGGGACCACCGCGGCCACCAAGTCCTGTTCCCCCGGCGCCCCGGAGGCTGCCGGGACGCCGTAGACGAAGACGTCGCTGACGTCAGGATGCTCGGCGAGGACTTTGGCGACCAGGGCAGGGTCGATGAACTCGCCGTTGCGGCGGATGGCTTCCCCTTTGCGGTAGGCAAAAAACAGGTACCCTTGGGCATCGCGGTAAACCATATCCCCGCTGCGCAGCCAGCCGTCGCGCACTTTTGCTGCGGCCGCCGCCGCATCGCGCCAGTACGTGACCTGCGCCGGCCCCTCGAGGGGCCGGAAGAGAAGCTCGCCGATCACCCCCGGCGGGCAGTCCCGGTCGTGCTCGTCGACGACGCGCACCGCATAGCCGGGGCTGCGGCGGCCAAACGAGCCCACGGGTCCTTCGCCGACCGGCTTGTAGACAAAGCCGCCTTCGACGGCTCCATACCACTCGAGGATGCGCACCTGGAAGCGCCGCTCAAAGGCCTCCCAGAGGGCAGCCGGCATGCCGGCACTTACCACCAGGCGCACCGGGTTGTCGCCGTCGTCGGCGCGGGGCGGCTCGCTGTAAATGGCCGTGGCCATGCCGCCCAACAGCGAGAAAGAAGTAATTCCGTAAGTGCGGGTGAGCTCCCAGAGGCGGCTTTTGGTGAACCGCGGGGTAAACACCGCGTCGATCCCTATCGTCAAGGCGCTTAGGAGGGTGACCGCTTGCGCGTTGCCGTGCGCCAGCGAGAGTCCCGTGTAGAGGCGATCGTCGGGGCGATAGCCAAAAAGCCGCCCTAAGGCACCAAAGCCCACCACCCGGCGGTTGTCCAAGACCACGCCTTTGGGCTTTCCCGTGGTTCCCGAAGTGTAGAGAACCTCTAGGGGCTGCTCGGGAGCGTCGGCCAGGGCCGGTAGGGGGCGCAGCGAGCCGGCAAAGGCCTCGTTGAGCGCGGTAGCCCCCTGTGGGAGCGCGCCAGCAGCCGCCGTAACCCAGACGTAGAGCGGCGGCAAAGCAGGAGAGCCAGCAAGCTGCGGCAGGAGGTCATCGGTGGTCAGCAGAGCGCAACAGCCAGTGTCGCGCAGCGGCCCGTGCAGTAGCGGCCCGCGAGCCCGCGGATCGAGAGGCACGATGACAGCGCCCAGCATGGAGGCGGCAACCAGAGCGTAAACGAAAACCGGGTGATTGTGCATCATCACCGCCAAGGCGTCACCGCGCCCGATGCCGCGCCGGTGCAGGAAAACGGCGAGCTGCTGTGCCCTGCTGTAGAGCTGGTCGTAACTGATGCGCTCGTCGGCACCGCCGGTGCCGGCAAAGGTGAGCGCGAGCCTGCCCGCAAGCCGCTCGGCTCTGGCCTGGACGAGACGCGCCAGCGTCTGAGCCATAGCCGCTTACCAGTAGCGCACCGGACCCGTATCGACGTGGATGAAGCCCGAGCGCGGGTAGTAACCCACCCCACCCCGGTGCAGGGAGATGGCTGCACGCCGCAGCGCAGCGAGACTCCGTCCCGGCAGGCGAAAGTCGACCGCTTTGCCATACATGTGGAAGCTGCGCTTGGCCACCCCTCCATGGTAACGGCGCAGCATGGCATTGGTGGCGGGGGTACGATACCCGGAGATGACGTGGAAGGGCTGCCGCGCTTCCAGCTTGACACTCAGCGCATGGAGGAGGTCAATCAGCTCGGGATCGATCGGCCGCACGGCTTCGGCGCGGTAGTCGCGCAGGAGGTAGGAGATCTCCTGCAGAGCTTCGGGGAGATAATTCCCCTTGAACCAGTAGACCGTGCGCAGGCGTTCGCCGGTGTGCAAGTTGTAAAGCGCCAGCGCTTTTTCCGAAACGGTCCCGCTGCGGTGGGCCAGCGCACGGCCGGGCACCAGCCAGGTGGCCACTGCCAGTCCTCCCAGCCTCAGGAACTGACGGCGGCTCAGCCTCGGCACATGCACCAGAGCCCCAGACGAAAACGGCTGCGTCATGGCTCACCTCCTTCGACGGCTCTAACCCAGCAGCAGACAGTGTGCATGGTCCTCAGCGCGTCTAGGATAGCGAGGCAGGCGCAGCTGTCAAGCGGTTTTTCTTTTTGTGCCTTGGGGCAAGGAAAATCGTAATCGAGGGCGCGGCACGCTCAGGGGATGACGGCGAGCGGGCGCCAGTCGTACACGGCGGCGCAGGGTGTTCCTGCCGGAAGCAGGCGATGCCAGGCTAGCCGCAGGCCTGAGCGGTGCGGGCGCATCCGGGCTCCTGAGCACGGGCGTCGTAGCCGTAAAGGTCAGGGGCGAAATGCACGGTGCCGTCGGGGTCGACCCACGCGGTGTGGTAGACCAAGTAAATGGGGAGGGGGTAGGGAAGGGGGACGACGCGGCGCGTGCCGCTGGCGATGGCGGCCAAGACGCGTTCTTCGTTCCAGGCAGGATGATCGCGCAGGAGGTGCACGGCCAGCTCCCGTGGCCTTTCCAGGCGCACGCAGCCGTGGCTGAAGGCGCGTCGTGCTTTGGCAAAAAGGTCTTTTGCCGGCGTGTCGTGCAGGTAGACGTGGAAGCGGTTGGGAAACATGAACTTGACACGCCCGAGAGCGTTTTGTGGGCCGGGCTCTTGCCGCAGGCGGTAGCGAAAGGTGTGGGGGGTTAGTGTGGCCCAGTCAATGCTCTCCGGATCGATCACCCGGGCTTCTTCCCAGCCTTCGAGCACCGTGAAGTTGTGGCTGCGCAGGTAAGCCGGATCCTCGCGCAAGCGCGGCAGAATTTCGCGCGTGGCAATGCTTCTGGGGACCTGCCAGTAGGGGTTGAAGACCAGATAGCGCAGGGTGGCGTTGAATACCGGCGTGCGCCGGTGGGGCTGTCCCACCACGACGCGCATGTGCAAGACGGAGGCGTCGTCATGCATCACGTCAAGGGTAAACGCAGGAATGTTCACCAAGAGATATTGGCTTCCCAGCTGCCGCGGCAGGCGGCGCCAGCGGTCGAGGTTGAGCCGCAGCTGCTCAAGACGTTGTGCCACGGGGACGTTGAGGGCGGCCAGGGTCGCAGGCCCCACAATGCCGTCCACTTCCAGGCTATGGCGCTGCTGGAAACGCCGCACTGCCTGTTCGAGGGCAGCGTCGAAAAAGGTGTCGTCCAAAGGCAAGGGCTGCTCGCTGAGCGCCTCGTCAGGAAGCAGGGGCCCAAGGAGATCCCCGCTGGCTGCCAGCCGGGCGCGCAAGAGGGCCACCCGCGCCCCGCGGTCGCCCCGGCGCAAGGCAGGGCCGGGGGGCACGGCGGGCCAGCCGCCGGCAGCAGCAATGGCGCGGTAGCGCGCCAGGGCCTGACGCAGGCGCCGGTAGGCAGAGTGGGTAGGCGCCAAGCTGGCCAGCGCTGCAGTGACGTCCCCTGCGGCCAGGGCCTTTTCCAGAAGGCCAACCAGGTCGGGCTGAGGCACTGAGGCCAAATAGGCGGTTTCGGCCGGCGCCAGAGCCAGCCGGCCTTGGACCAGGTGCTGGCCATAGGTGAAAAAGGCATCGCTAAGCAGCACGTCGAGCGCCGCAAGGCGCTCGGCAGGAAGGAACGGATTCTGCTGCACCGCGGCCATCATGGTGGCAAGTTGCGAGAAGTGGTAGTCCTCCGGTTCTAGGCCCTCGTCGGCGGCAGCGGCCAGCACCTTGAGGAGCGCCTCGGCCTGGGCGTTGGGACCGGCAGCGTCGCCCCACGCAGGCCGGTAGGCACGTGCGGCGTAGAAGCGCTGCACGAGGTCCGGCATGCGCAACGTGGCGCCTTCGATCAGTGGAAGCTCAGAGGTCACGTTGTCTAAGAGGGTTTGTAGGGCCTCGCGTACGGGCATGGCCACGGGGGAAGTGGCGGCGTTGGGTACCCGCGTCGCCAGCCCGAGGAGGGCCCCAAGCGCCAGAGCCAGGACAAAGCGGAGCCGCATGCGGCGTGGTCCTCCCTTAAAGCAGCCACGTTAAATATGCATGGCACCGCATCTTATGGCTGTGAGGCCCGTCACTCCTGTGGCGTGCGGGTGCTCACGCAGCGCGCAGGGGGCTTGGCGTGGCCGGCACCCGACGCCTGGCCTGCGCATGGGTTTCATCGGCTAAGCGGGAAAATCCTTGAGTGCGGAGCACACAGCGGCGCCCCGCTGCCTCTCGGGACCTGTTTGCAGGCATGCCGGGGCGTGGCCGTGCCCCTGGCGGGCGGAAGGCGCCTTTGGTGTAGCGGCAGGCGTTAGTCAGGATCGTTCATGATCGCGCGGCGGGTCTCTTCAGAGAGCACGGCCTGGGCGCTGTAGGCAGGATGGTCGATGCGGATACGCACCACGGTGCCCTCCTGCTTGAGCAGGCGGCGCTGCTCGTCGCTGAGATGCCACTTGATGTACTGTACGGAGGAAATGCGTTGGGGGTCGAGCTGCAGGCGGTCAAACTGCGCCCGGATCGGCGGCGTGTCGTCGATCTGTAGCCACACGTGGTCTTCGATCCCTACCAGCTTACGCAAGGCGGCGTCGCGCTCGGCGCGGTCTTCATACTCAAACATCAAGGTGGCCGAAAGTTCGCCGCGGCGCGGGATAATCGGGTTATAGGCCTCGAGTTCTGCCTCGATGGCTCCCGGTTTGTCCCAGCTGTTTTCCGCCCGCAGCATTTCTTGCACCTGGTAGTGCATGGTGTCGCGGTTTTCAAAGTGGACCGTGCAGTGGTCACCGACGCTGACGCGCCGCTTTTGCTTCTCGACCATGATGCGCCGCCGCCACTCGGGGCGCAGGCGCTCGTAAACCTCTTTGGGGTAAATGTCTTCTTTTCGCAGAAGTTGCATGGGTCTCCTCCACCACACTGGGGGCCCCGCAGGGGCCTTTTTCACGCCGCAGATTCTGGGGGATTCGATTGTGGCGTCAAGGGATGCGGGAAGCCGTCGGGACGGTAGGCGCGCGCCAGGACCTCAATGGGATGCAGGGCCGGCTTGCCACAGGCTTGTTCAAAGTGCAGGGCGGCCAGCGGGCAGTCGGTGGTCCACAGCTCGGCGCCGCTCTGGCGCATGCCGTCGAAGGCTTTCTGTCCGTTTTGCAGGGACCAGGCAAAGTACTCGCGCTTCATCGACCAGGTGCCGTCGTGCCCTGAGCATTCGGCCACCAGCCGCGGCTGCACCTGGGGAATGCGGCGCATCAGGTCGCGGCCTCGGAAGCCGATATTTTGCATGCGCAAGTGGCACGGGGCGTGGTACGCCACCGGGCCTCCCGGGGTACTGCGAAAATCTTCTTTGAAATGGCCGGCCTGGCGCAGCTCGAAAAGAAACTCGCAGATGTCGCGCGTGGCGGCCGCCACTTGCCGGGCCGCCGTAGCAAGCTGCGGATTATCCGGGACGTCGAGCAACTCGGGATACTCCTGCTTGAGCATGAGGCTGCACGTGGGATTGATCACCGCGATGGGGTAACCGCGGCTGACAAAGGGCAGCAGGCGTTCGACATTGTGGCGGGCCTGCTGCTGGGCAAAAGCCACGTTGCCGCCATCCAGCGCGGGCATGCCACAGCAGTGAAGCGAAGGACAGGCGATACGGCAATCGTTGTGGCGCAAGACCTCATAGGCGGCCTGGGCAAGCGCCGGCTTGTTGTAAGTGGCATAACAAGTAGCAAACAACACCACGGGATGGGTGCCATCGGGCGTTTCTTCGGCGCCGCCGGTCTGCTGGCGGAACCAGGCAGTAAACGTCGGCCTGGCAAAGGGAGGAAGCCGCTTGTCGCGGTGGATCCCCAGGACGTTTTCCAGCAGCAGGCGGTGGGGCCGCAGAGTGTTGAGCCAGTTGACCAGCCCCTGGCCAAATCGTCCCGAGTTTGCCCAAGCGGTCGGGATCACTTAGCAGGCGCTCGCGCAGCGGCAGGCCGCTGTCGCGCCGCCGCACCGCATTGGCCCGCAGGATAAGGCGTGGAAAATCGATCTTGAACTCGTGCCCTTCCCGCTCGGTATAGGGACAGTTCACGTAGCAGAGCTTACACTGAAAGCACTGATCGATGACCTGCAGCCGTTCGCTTTCGGGGATGCGACGCACGTCCCCGTGCGTGTCCACCGCACGAAAGAGGGTAGGGAAGGCCTGGCAGTAGCGAAAACAAAGGCGACAGCTATGACATAAATCGAAAGTGCGGACGAGCTCTCCCTCCAGGGCCTGTCGGTCCCAGTACTTGGGGTCGTTTGGGTTATAGGTCAGGCCCGTCGTCGGGGCATAGCGGATATGCGGTTGTGGCGTTTCGTGCTCGCTCATCGTGCGCCTGGTCGGATCTTGAAAGGTGGACGGGCTCCCGGGGCCGGCAGGGGCCCCGGGATTAGGCCATTAGCTAATGCTCTCTAGGGCCTTCTGGAACTTCCCGGCGTGCGAGCGCTCCGCCTTGGCCAGGGTTTCGAACCAGTCGGCGATTTCGGGAAAGCCCTCTTCGCGGGCAGTCTTGGCCATGCTGGGGTACATGTTGGTGTACTCGTAGGTTTCCCCGGCAATCGCCGACTTGAGCATCTCCTGCACGTCCGAGAAAGGCAGGTCAGTGGCCGGGTCGCCCACTTTCTTGAGGTAGTCGAGGTGGCCGTGGGCATGGCCGGTTTCGCCTTCGGCCGTGTCACGGAAAAGGCCAGCAATTTCCGGGTAGCCCTCGATGTCGGCCTGCTTGGCAAAGTAGAGGTAACGCCGGTTGGCCTGGGACTCCCCGGCAAAGGCGTGCTTCAGGTTCTCGTGGGTTTTGGTGCCTTTCAGTTCAGGCATGGCTTGCTCTCCTCTACGAGGCGGTTTTGGTGCCACCACGCCGCCTGGCCTGCGGGGCCTGGCGGCGGCAAGCGGCACAGATGACTTCATACTCCACACGCACTGCCGTGACCTCTAGCCCGTCGGGCAGCCGGGTGGGCGGGGCGGGCAGCGGGAACACCTCCCGGCTGACGTCGAAAATCGTCCCGCACTCGCGGCACACGGCATGGTCGTGGTCTGCGGTGGTGCCATCGACCCGCAGGCGGCCACTGCCATCGTGAACCCGGCGGCAGAGGCCAGTGCGAATGAAGGTTTCCAGGGTTTCGTAGACGGTCGACAGCGACAGCGAGGGGTGGTGCGGGCGCAGCCGTTCGTAGAGCCGCTCCGCTGTGGGGTGGCTGGGGTCCTGCTCCAAGGCCGCCAGAATGGCCAGCCGTGGGCCCGTCACCCGCAGCCCTGCCCGCCGTAACCGCGCCACCTGCTCGTGCATGCTCGCTGCCTTTTTCATAATTTCTCCGATCAACTAGCTGCTCTGAAATATAGTCCTGCCTCTCCTGCCTGTCAAGGGGGCGTTGCGCAAAACCTAGAGCGCAGGCAGCCGGCGTCGCCGCCCTTGCATTAGCGGCGGCGCTTCCTTATCATCTCCCTGGTCGCACCGCCGCTGGCCTTGCGGCAAAAGGACGCGCACGTGATGGAGCCCTCCCCCACCGCAGGGAGCGTGGCGGCCCTGCTGGCTCACCTGCGTGCCACCGCACCTCATTGTATCACCGGCGCGGTCACCTTGCCGGCACGCGCCGCCCGTTATGCCCCCTTTCCCGCCGAGCTCGCGCCGCGTCTGCGCGCCGCACTGGCCGCCCACGGCATCACGCGCCTCTACTGCCACCAGCGGCAGGCCTGGGATGCCATCCGCGCCGGGCACCACACCCTCCTTGTCACCCCCACCGCCTCGGGCAAAACCCTCTGCTACAACTTGCCGGTGCTGCACGCCATCCTGACCGAGCAAGCCAAGGCCCTGTACCTCTTTCCCACCAAGGCGCTGTCCCAGGACCAGGTGGCCGAGCTCCTGGCCCTCAACGAGGCAGGACAGCTTGGCGTGCGCGCTTACACCTTTGACGGCGATACGCCAGCCGACGCCCGCCGGGCCATTCGCCTTTACGGCGACATCGTGGTGTCTAACCCCGACATGCTGCACCAGGGCATCTTGCCGCACCACACCAAGTGGGCCCAGTTCTTCGACCGCTTGCAGTACGTCGTCATCGACGAAATGCACACTTACCGCGGCGTCTTCGGCGCCCACATGGCCAACGTGCTGCGCCGCCTGCGGCGGGTCTGTAGCTTCTACGGCTGCCAGCCTGTCTACATTCTCTGCTCGGCCACCCTCGCCAACCCCGTCGAGCTGGCCCGCCAGCTGGTGGAAGCCGAGGTGGTGGCCATCACCGACAGCGGCGCCCCCCAAGGGGAAAAAACCATTCTGCTGTGGAATCCCCCCTTAGTGCACCCCGAGCTCGGGATTCGCCAGTCGGCCCGCTCCCAGACGGTCGCCCTGGCGCGCCTGGCCGTCTCCCAGGGCCTCAAAACGCTGGTCTTTGCCCAAAGCCGCCTGATGGTCGAGATTCTCACCAAGTACCTGAAAGAGGCGTTCGACCGCGATCCGCGCCGGCCGGCGCGGGTCGCCGCGTACCGCGGCGGTTATCTTCCCCGCCAGCGGCGCACCACCGAGCGCCAGCTGCGCGCCGGCGCCGTCGATTGCGTGGTGACCACCTCCGCCCTCGAGCTCGGCGTGGACATCGGCGCTCTGGACGTCTGTATTCTTAACGGCTATCCTGGCACCATTGCCGCCACCTGGCAGCGCCTGGGGCGGGTGGGGCGACGCGGGCAACCTTCCCTGGGCATTCTGGTCGCCACCAGCGCCCCGCTCGACCAGTACATTGTTCGCCATCCGGAGTGCTTCTTTGCTGCCTCTCCTGAGCAGGCACGCCTCGACCCCGACCAGCTGCTGATTTTTTCTGACCACGTGCGCTGCGCTGCCTTCGAGCTGCCTTTTGCCGATGGCGAGCGCTTCGGCGGCCCGCACCTGCCCGAGGTCCTGGCTTACCTCGAGGCGCAGCAGGTCCTGCATCACGAAGCAGGACGCTGGCACTGGATGGCCGAGAGCTACCCGGCCAATAGCGTTAGCTTGCGCAGCGTGGCCGAAGGCAACTTCGTGGTCATTGACCGCACCGCCGGCAAGCAGGACGTCATTGCCGAAGTGGACTACACCAGCGCGCCGCTCACCCTGTACGAAGGGGCGATTTACCTCCTTCAGGCGCAGCCCTGGCAAGTGGAACAGCTCGATTGGGAGGGCCGCAAGGCTTTCGTGCGGCGCACCCAGGCCGATTACTACACCGAGGCCGTGGACTACACGCGCCTTAAAGTGCTCGACCACTTTGCCACGACAGCAGCCGCCACCGTGCAGGAGGCCTGGGGCGAAGTGCACTTGGTGCGCCGGGTGGCCGGCTACAAGAAGATCCGCTACCACACGCACGAAAACGTCGGCTACGGGCAAGTCAACCTGCCCGATCAGGAACTGCACACCACCGCCGTGTGGTGGCAGGTGCCGGCCGCGGCGCTGCGCCAGGCGTTTCCCCACCCCTGGCAGGCCCTCGACGGCTTTCTGGGAGCGGCCTACGCCATGCACTGCATGGCGGCGCTGGTGGCCATGGCCGAACCTTACGATTTGGGCCGGGCCGTGGGCAGCAGCGACGCCACCTGGTTCGTCACCGTCAGCCCTACCGGCCGCGGCCGCCCTCAGGCGCTGCTGGCCGATGGCCGGGCTGCCACCGCACTGCCACACTTTGCCCCCACGGTGTTTCTCTACGACAACTACCCGGGAGGGATTGGACTCTCGCCCCTTCTCTACGACCGCCGCCATGAGATCGTGCGGCGGGCTCAGGAGCTGGTGGGCGACTGTGCCTGCCGGGGCGGGTGTCCGGCCTGTATCGGTCCGGTCCTCACCGACACGGGCAACGACTCCAAAGCCGCAGCCTTGCGTGTTCTCGCCCTCCTGGCAGGAGACGCCGCGCGTGACGCCTAAAGCACGCCTGGCGACCTTGCGGCAGCAAGCCGGCGCCACGCGCCCCGCCTCTGCCCCGGAAGGCCTGCTGCCGTGGCTGCACCGGATACGCAGTGCGGCAGCGGCCGAGCAGCGCGAGCAGCAGGTCGCCCGCGCGCTCCAGGGCCGCCGCGTCACCCCCGGGCTGATCGTTATCGAGCAGCGCCTCCCCCTCACGTACCGGCACGGGCGCTGGCCGCTGGCGGCCGCAACCACCCTGGAACGCCTGGCACCCCTGCTCGGGGAACCCGTGCGGCCAGAAGAACTCCTCTTTCTAGATACCGAAACCACCGGGCTGGCTGGAGGAACCGGCACGCTGGTCTTTCTCCTGGGGCTGGGGCGCCTCGAAGGCGAGAGCCTGCGGCTGCAGCAGCTGCTGCTGACCGGGTTTCGCGGGGAAGCGGCCCTGCTGCAGGAAGCCGCGGCGGCGTGCGCCGGCCGGCGTTACTTGGTGACGTTTAATGGCAAGTGCTTTGACGTGCCGCTTATTGCCACCCGTTACCGGCTGAGCCGGCAAGACGATCCCTTTGCCAGCATGCAGCACCTTGACCTTTTACCCCTTCTGCGCCAGGCCTTTGCGCGCCGCTGGCCCGACTGCCGACTCCTGACGGCAGAGCAGCGGCTTCTCGGATTCGCCCGCGCGCAGGACCTGCCGGCGGCGGCTATTCCCGAAGCCTGGTTTGCCTTCGTACGCCACGGGACGACACACCTGCTTCCCGCCATCCTGCGCCACAATCGCTGGGACCTCCTCTCGTTGGTGACCCTGTTGCCTTCCCTAGGGGAGGCGTTCATGGCTCCAGGCGAAAGCGGGGCTGACCCTGTGGCCGCCGCGCGTTTCTGGTGGCGCCGCGGCGATGAGCAAGCCGCCGTGGCCACGCTGCAGCGACACCGCCAGCACCTAGACCAGACGGGCTTACACGAGCTGGCCCACCTCTACCGTCGCCGCCGGCAGTGGGAGGCGGCGGTGGCCATCTGGGAGGCGCTGGCCAGGGAGGACGATCCTGCTGCCTTGCTGTGCCTGGCCAAGTACTACGAGCACGTACGGCGGGATTACCCGCTCGCTTTGCACTATACCGAGCGGCTGTTGCAGGTCGCAGATACCACAGAGGCCCATCAACAGCGCCGACAGCGCCTCTCCCGCAAGCTGGCCCGCCACCGTGCAGCGGGAAATTAGAGCGTGAAGCGAGTCGAGCGTCGCCGACGGCGCCCGCGCATGGAAAGCAGGGCAAAGAGGGCAACGAGGGGAAGCATGCTCCCACTTAGCAAGAGCAGCAGCGTGGTGTGGTCGCGCCCGAGCAAATAGAGATGATGCGCCAGGACAGTCGGAAGCCCGGCGCGAGGCACGACCTCGGCCGCCTGCAGCGGCACGGTGTGGAGCAGGGCGGTGCCAAGCCGGATCTCGGCATGACCCAGCGGCTGCCCCTGGCGTAGCGGGGCCGTGACCTCGGTAGGCAGAACGAGGATTTTTCTGACTTGCGGGCTGTCCTCTCTCGGCACCACCACCGGGGCATCGTGGCCGGCCACCACTTGCACCTGCCCCCGCTTGCCTTTCCATACCGGCAGCGTGGCCAGGGGCTCTCCGGCCCGCAAGGGCATGAGTCGCACAAAGTGGCGATAGCCGTAGTTGAGTAGCTTCAACGCTTCCGTTTCACGAATCGAAGGGCTTTCAGCTCCCATCACCACGGCAATGAGCCGCCAGCCGTCGCGCTTTGCCGTGGCCAGCAAATGGTACCCGGCTTCGGCAATGTAGCCTGTCTTCAAACCGTCTACCGACGGATCCTTGCGCAACAGTCCGTTGCGGTTGTGCTGCCGGATGCCGGCATACGTATACTCTTGCATGGAATGAAACTGCAAGGCCTCGGGAAAGTTGGCGAGGTAGCTACGGGCCAGCAGCGCCATGTCGAGCGCCGTCGTGTACTGGTTCTCATCTGGCAGCCCGTGAGGGTTGGTAAAGTGGCTGTGGCGCATGCCAATCGACGCTGCCAGGGTGTTCATCGCCTGGGCAAAGAGCTCGGTACTTCCGTAAAGATGCTCTGCCACCGCCACACAGGCGTCGTTGCCAGAAACGACGGCAATGCCTTTGATGAGCTCGCGCAGCGGCACTTTCGAGCCGACCTCGATGAACATGCGTGACCCGCCGGTCCGCCAGGCTTTTTTGCTCACGTAGATCTCGTCGTCCAGCCGCAGTTTGCCGTGCCGCAGCGTGTCAAAGACCAAATAGAGCGTCAGCAACTTGGCAAAAGACGCTGGCGGCAGCCGCAAGGTTTCCCGATAGGCCACCAGGACCTGCCCGGTGTGAGCATCCATCAGCACCGCGCTTTTGGCATTGATGGGCAACTGGTGTGGCGGCAAGGGAGGAGGGGATTCCTGGGGCGAAGAAGGGGAGGCAGACACGCGAGCCGCCGCCCAGGGCAGCCCTAGCACCAGCACGAGGAGCAGGCCTCCCAGGCCCGCGGCAACGACTTTACCCAGGCGCGGTGTGTGAGCAATCACAACGTACTCCTTAGGGCGAGTGGGGTCGCATTTGCGGTTGGCTTGACAAGGCGCCGGCAACCCCGGCAGGAGGAGACTCAGACAAGATATAACGGCAGGGACTTGAGCTGTCAACGGTTTTCTTAGCTGCGGCGCTGGCAAGCACAGCTTACCGTTGAGTACACTGAAAGGTATGACCGTCCGCGAAGTGCAACTCGACGGGCTGGTGGGCCCCACGCACCACTTTGGCGGGCTGAGCTTTGGTAACCTGGCCAGCATGGCCCATGCCGGCTGGCGCAGCCGGCCGCGACAGGCCGCACGACAAGGGCTGGCCAAGATGCGGCAGGTGCTGGCGCTGGGTCTAGTGCAGGCTGTGTTGCCACCGCTAGAGCGTCCGGATCTCGACTTTTTGCGGCGTCTTGGGTTTCGGGGTTCCGACGCCGAAGTGCTGGCCAAAACCGCCCAAGAGGCCCCGTATCTCTTGAACCTGGCGACGAGCAGCGCGTTTATGTGGGCGGCCAATATGGCCACGGTCATCCCCAGCCACGACAGCGAGGACGGCAAGTGCCACGTGGTGATGGCCAACCTCATTGCTACCCCCCACCGCGCCCTGGAGGCTCCGAGGCGTACGGCCATGTTGCGGGTCCTTTTTCCCGACACGCGGTACGTGGAAGTGCACGACCCCTTGCCGCCGAGCCCAGCCTTGCGTGACGAGGGGGCCGCCAACCACTCCCGCCTGAGCAGCGAGCCGGAAGCCGCCGGATGGCACCTCTTTGTTTACGGCGCCACGGCCGCTGCGCCCGAAGCCTCTCTGCCTCGCCGGTTTCCCCCCCGGCAAAGCCGCGAGGCCAGTGAGGCGGTGGCGCGCGTGGGGCGCTTGCGGCCCGGGCACGCCCGCTTTGTCCGCCAGCACCCGAGGGCCATCGACGCCGGAGCTTTCCACAACGACGTGGTGATGGTTGGCAGCGGCAATCGCCTGTTGCTCCACGAGTGCTGTCTAGAGGAGCAGGCAGCGGTTCTAGCCTGGTGCCGGCAGCGTCTGCCCGAGCTCTGGGTGTACGAAGTGCCAGCGCGGGAGCTCAGCCTCAAGCAAGCGGTGCGCAGCTATCTTTTTAACAGCCAACTCTTGCACACGCCCCAGGGCTGGGTCTTGCTGGCCCCCGCCGAATGCCAGCAGGGGCCGGCGGCACGCGTGGTGCAACGCCTGCTTGACGACGGTTTTGTCGACCGGGTTCTGTTTCAGGATCTAGAGCAAAGCATGTGGGGAGGCGGCGGTCCGGCCTGCCTGCGCCTGCGGCTTCCCTTGACGCAAGCCGAGCTGGCCAGTATGCATTCCGGCGTGCTGCTGACCGAGGACAAGCTTCAGGCCCTGGAAGCCTGGGTAGACCGCTATTACCGCGAAGAGCTGACTCCCCACGACTTGGCCGATCCGCAGCTCCTAGAAGAGTCACGTCAGGCGCTTGACGCCCTGACGCAGCTGCTGCAACTGGGGTGCCTCTACGCCTTTCAGCGGGAGGGGGTATGACGTCCGCTGCTTCGGTTTTCATCCGTCCGGTGGCGCCACAGGACGCCGAGGCCCTGTTGGCCCTGGCCGGGCTCCTTAACACGATGAACCTGCCACAAGACGCCGCGGCCATTGCTGCGCTGATTGCCGAGAGCCAGGAGAGCTTTGCCCGTTTGGCTACCGGCCCCGCGGCCCACCGCGGCGGATGGCCGCAGGGCACTTATACGCTGGTGGCCGTGCAAGGCGAGCGCCTGGTGGGCACGGCCTCGCTCTTTTCGCACCATGGGACGCCGGCCAGCCCACACTACTACTTCGAGGTGCGGGAAGAGACGCGCCACAGCGTGCAGCTCAACCTCACCCGCACCGTCCACCTCCTGCGCTTGCGCCGCGACGTCCAGCCCTGGACCGAACTGGGCGGACTGGTGGTGCATCCGCAGGCACGCGGACAAGGGGTGGGTAAGCTGCTGGTGGCGGCGCGCCTTCTCCTGGTGGCCATGCATCCAGACGCCTTCTGCCGGCGGCTCATTGCCGAGCTGATGCCGCCGCGCCGCGGCGACGGCAGCAGCGCCTTCTGGGATGCCATTGGCGCGCCCCTCACCGGCCTCGATTTGCCCCGCGCCGACCACCTCTGCCGGCAAGGCAAGGAGTTCATCGAGGCGCTCTTTCCCAAAAGCGACTTGATTCTCGAGCTCTTGCCCCTCGAAGCGCAAGCGGTCACCGCCCAAGTAGGGCCGGCGACGCTGCCGGTGCGCAAGCTCCTGGAGCGAGCCGGCTTCCGCTATCTAGAAAGCATCGACCCCTTTGACGGCGGACCGCACTACGGCGCCGCCCTGGAAGAGGTGCTGCCCCTGCGCCAGAGCCGCTGCCTGGTCTGCCTCGACTTGCCGCTGAGCGAGGCCGGGGTGCCCCTCTTGCTGGGCCACCCGCAGTCCCACTGTTTCCTCGTTGCCCCGGCCCAGATCTGCGGCCATGGCCTGCGCCTTGCCCCCGCCACCAGCGAGCAACTGGGCCTGCGTCCTGGCGATCCGGTCTGGACGCTGCCGCTCGACTGGTAGTGCTTTAAGCCGCTGCCCAGAGGCGCTGCAGGCACCGCTGCAGGTGGCTGCGGAGCGCGGCAAAGGCCAGCGCTCCGGTGAGGTGGCCGCGATCAATCGTCGTCACGGGGACGCCCGCCGCCGCGTAGCAGGCAGCCTGATAGGCGTAGTCCATGTCGCAGTCGTAGCGGGCGAGGAGGGGAAAAACCCGCTGCGGGTTGCTGGCCAGGAAGGCCTGGCGGAAGTCGAGCCGCGACCGAATGTGGTCGGCGCGGGCATGGGGCGCCAGCAGCCGCCGGTAGTGGGTGGCCAGAAGCACGTGGGCAAGATCCGGGCCGGCCAAAAGCGGCACGTAGGCGTCGGCCGTGCCCCAGAAGAGGTGGTGCAGCAGGGTGAGAAACCCACCCAGACTGGTGCCGGCAACCAGGCTGCCGCGTGCCCCGGCAGCCACCAGCGCCGCGCGCACCGCCTCTCCCAGGCGTAGGGCCACGGCGCACATGGCCAGGAAATTGCCCAGGGTGGCCAGCCCAGGGATCAGCTCGCGCCAGGAGCGGTGGAAGGGGGCACGGACGGCCACCAGGTGCGCGGCAATGGGGTGTCGCGGGCGAAAAATTCCCCGGAAGCTCTTGTCGTAGGGCATCTCGGCAATGCCGTGGTGATATACCACCACCGGCGCGCTGCGCTGCGCCGCAAGCCGCACCCGGAAGCCGGCGCTCAGCGGGCCCACCAGGCTCTGCACCACCAGGGTATGGCGGCCCGCCGCAGTGAGGGGCGGCAGCTCGTAGGCCACGGCCGCCAGGTGCTCTGCCAGGGGCGGCGAGGCGGTGCCGTGGCGAAACACCGGAGGAAGAAGCAGCCGCGCCAGGGCCACGTGCAGGCGATCGACGCCTTCGTGAAACCAGCGCACCCCACCTCCTTGGACCCCACACAGACTGCAGCCATTGTGACAGAAGTGCGGCCGAGGCACAAGGCTTGCTGCACTCGTCGCTGACAAGAGTTTCTTAACAATCAAAAAGGGCAGCGAATGCCAATGTAGCCTTTAAGGCCGATTTCCAGAATCACCTTTCCGCCAAAGCCTGAAAGGAGGGGAAACTTGTGATGCTTGCGTTGCCAGAGCTTCAGCCCGGGCAGAAAGGGCAGGTGAGGTTGCCACACCGCTTCGACTTCCAGCGCTGCTGCCAGCTCCTCCGCCAGAGAGGCCGCTTTGCCGGATAACGGTGTGGCCCCCCCTGCTGCGGGGGCAAGCGGCGCAAACAGCTGCAGCGTGAAGCGCTTGGGCTCGGCTCTGACCAGGGAGGCGCACAGCAGCATCCCACAGGCCACACTAACGAGGTGGCGCAACCTCATGGAATTGCCCTCGGGATAGAGAACGACCTTGCGGGAGAAGAATGCAAGAGGCGTGCCAAGTGCGACCCCTGCCGAAGACCTCAGGTGGCACCACAGCCGAGCGGGCAGTCCGCGTCCTCTTGTTGACGCTCGGTGTGGGAGCGGTGACGGGCACGCAGGGCTTGCCAGAAAGGGCTGGCGCTCTTGACAGCCCTGGCCGCGCAGCGCAGTATGCTTGGACTCGGTTGGCGCTGTCAAGGAGGAGGCTTCGGGGATGCGCATCCGGATTCGCATTGGCACCTTGAGCATGGAAGCCGAGCTGTACGAGACGCCCACGGCCCGGCAAATCGCCGCTGTTCTTCCGATCACGGCCACCTTCAGCACCTGGGGTGACGAAATTTACTTCCCCATTCCAGTCACCGCAGCCCTCGATGACCGTGCGCAAGAGGTCGTGGCCATGGGGGACCTGGGTTACTGGCCGCCCGGAGAGGCCTTTTGCATCTTTTTTGGGCCCACACCGGTGAGCCGGCCAGGAGAGATCAGGCCGGCCAGCGCCGTGAACGTGGTGGGCCGCGTGCTTGGCGATGCTGCGCAATTCAAAACCGTCATGCACCAGCGGCAAGTGACCCTTGAAGCGGCATGACGTCACTGCCCGCGGAGGGAAGAAAGATGCGCGGCTTATACGGAGGCTTGCTGCTGTGGTACACCGTGGCCGCCGTGCCAGGAGCGAGTATTGCCCAGGCCGTGTGGCTCGAAGACCTCACCACCCGTGCGGTCGCGTTCCGGTTTCACGAGGCTGCAGTGCGCGAGGTGGTGGACCGCCTCGCCCAGCTCACCGGCTGGGCGTTCTTCTACGATCCGGCGTCGGTACAAGGCAACGTGACCATCGCCACCCCGGAGAAGATCCCCTTGCTGCAAGCGCTGCGGTTGCTGCACGGGATCATGGCGGCACGGGGAGCGATGCTGTTTGTGCTGCCGCCCGACAGCCCGCAGCCGGTGCCTTTGAGCCAGCTGCTCGCCAGCGTCTCGACGCCCCCGGCCTCGCGTCCGGCCGTGGTCCTGCGTAACACCAATGCCCGCGGCCCGCAGTCACGCCCGTACGCCTGTACTCCTGTCCTCTATCCCGTGCCGCTGTGGGTGTCGGTGCCCTGGCCGCCGGCGGGAAGCCCGCGCTAAGCCAAAAACCTCAGGCATGGGACCACGCACGTCGTCACGGAGGCGCCTTTGATGTTTCGACTGTTGCTGCAATGGGGGCTGTCGGCCCTCTCTTTGATGCTGGTGGCGCGGCTGGTGCCAGGGGTTCACGTGAAGCACTTCGGCACCGCCCTGGCCGCCGCCGCCGTTTACGGGATCTTGCACGTGCTGCTTTATAAGCTCCTGGTGATCATCGCTTTTATCCCCATGCTGCTGACCTTCGGGCTGTTCGTGTTCGTCATTAACGCCTTTCTGCTTTTTCTCACCGACAAGCTGTTGGCAGACTTCCACATCGACAGCCTGCCGCGCACTCTGGTGGTTGCCGTGTTGCTGACCATTCTCAACGGCTTGTGGCGGATGTTGCTGTTTTAACCAAAAGGCCGTGGCGTGAAGGAGTAAGGTCTCCTGCGGGGGGAGGACCCTGGGCGGGATGCCCTGCGGGCGTCCCGCCTGGTCAGCTAGCCCCCCATGTATTGGCCAATGAGGGAAAGCCGGTCCCCGGCCTGTACGGGGCTGTCCAGGGTGTGGTGAATCCCCAAGACAGCGTCGTTGACCAGCACCTCGATGTGCTCTCCGAGGTTGTTGCCACTGGCGTCCCAGAGCGCCCGGTGCAGCTCGGGATAGCGGGCGCTGAAGCGCTGAAGGACGCTGCGCACCGTATCGCCGGGCTGCCAGGGCTCGCGGAACACTTTGCGGCTGCTGCCGTCGCCGCCGACAAAGCGGCTGATCCAGGCAACGGCTTCGATTTCCACCTCACCGGTCACAGGGGTACGCGGTTCAGCGTCGGGCATGCGCGGCCTCCTCGCTGCCCCACAAGGCAGGGATGAGGTGCTCCAGACCCAGCTCGCGGAGCGTGGCCGGCAGCGGCTTGCCCGTGCGGCGATCATACCCCACGGTCTCGTACCAGACGTCGAGCATGTGCTCCCAGTGCTTGCTGATGTCCTGGCCTTTGGCGGGGCCGTCTACAGGCACCGAGCCGTAGCGTTTAGAGGGTCGCTCCAGGTCGGGGGTGATGCCGCAGCGCACGTTAAAGGCACGCAGCAAGGCAGCGGTGCGCCGGCCACAGCGCATCGCCTCTTCCTTGGTGAAATCCCAGCCGGTTACCGCATTGAGGGCGCGGCACAGCGTGGCCATATAAGTGCGGGTGGTGAAAATGCAAGCGCCCAGCGAATCTTCAAAGTGACGCCGGCCACGGGTAACCCCCACCACCCGGGCCACCGCTTCTGGGTCAAAGGTGCTGAAGCGCGCCGGCAGGCCCCACTCGGTGTGGCGCACCGGCGGGCCGCTGTCGAGCGTGCCACTGCTGCCGGTGCAGGTATCGAGCAGCTCTTCCCAGCGGGCGCGATGGTCGTGTCCGCGTGGCGTGTTGCCCACCAAGGTGTATATGGCGCACTCGGCCGCCGGGCCGCCCAGCCGCTCGGCGGCGCGCTTCACCCCTTCGGCCAAGAGGTCGCCAAAGCCCTCACGGCGGATGATCATCTGCAGCAGCCGGTTGGCGGCTTCCACATCTCCCCAGCGCAGCTCCAGGCCACCGAGCTGCTCCTTGGTGATGTACCCTTTTTCCTGGCACTCCATGACCCAGCCCGCCAGCCAGCCGAACTCGTTGACGTCGACACACGCGCGGTCGATCTGGGTGTTGAGCCAGGCCACAGCCACGGGATCGGTGCAGCCCATGGCCCACCCGGCCGACCACCCCTCGTATTCGGGCTCGTCGACGAGCTCACCCTGGTGTGGCCCGGCTGGCAGCACCTGCGTGTGGCAGTGGTGCATGCCACAGGCATTGCACTGGTAGCCACGATGCGGAAAGCCATTGCGCAAGCCCGGCGCCGTCCACTTGTCCAGGTCGACGCCCGGGGGCGCGACGTTGGTGGTGTAGTTCTTGATCGGCAGCGCGCCCAGACGCAGCAGGTTCATCACCCCAGGCAGCGTGCCGTATTCGTAGAGCGAGCGGGTTGAGGGGTCGTACTTCAGGTCATCGGCGATCTCTTCGGCAGCCAGCATGAGCCCGCGCGGGTCGGCGACCCGCAGCCCTTTGGTGCCGCGCACGATGGCCACCGCTTTGAGGCGCTTGTTGCCCATCACCGCCCCACAGCCGTTTTTGCTCGCCACGTGGCCGTAGTCCCCGGCAATGGCCGCAAAGCGCACCTGGTTCTCGCCCGCCACGCCGCTGCTGTAGACGCTGAGCTGATGGCCGCTCAGGTGCAGCAGCTGTTCCAGCGCCTGCTGCGTTTCCCAGGTATCCTTGCCCAGCAGCGGAGTGGCGTCACGCAGCTCGACGGTGTCGTCGTAAATGTAGAGGTACACCCAGCGCGATGCCCGCCCCTGAATAACGATGGCGTCGTAGCCCGAGTGCTTCAGGTTGGCGCCGAAAAAGCCGTTGGCCTGTGTGTTGGTGGCGCCGTTGGTCATGGCGCCACGCGTTACCACCGTCAGGCCTCCTGTACCCCAGATGGGCAATCCGGCAAACGGCCCGGTGGCCATGATCAGCCGGTTATCGGGATGGTCCCAGCCGACCTCGGGCGGCACTTCTTCCCATAGGATCTTGGCTCCCAGTCCGGCGCCGCCCACGTACGTGCGGCACACCTCCGGCGTCAGCTCCTCGGTCCAGATGCGCTCGGTGCTCAGATCCACTCGCAAGATCTTGCCGGCATAGCCTCCTGGCACGGTGCTTCCCATCTTCTTGCCTCCTTTGCCTCTCAGACGCCTCGACGTACGGCGACGGCTGCCGCCGGCACCGAGGGACTGCCCAGGACGGTTTGCGGCAGCAGCCTGGCAGTGGTGCCCGCGGCGATGAAGGCGCGTTTGACGTCAAAGGGGTGGTGGTGGAGGTAGCTCTTCCACGCCCCCAGGCGGATCCCGGACTGGACCAGTCCTTTAAGCATGCCTAGATCATTACTCGTCCACACCTCGCGCGAGGGGCCTATGAGCATGGCGCCCACGAGGCGGTCGCCCCGCCAGAGCAGCTTGCGGTAGGCAAAGCGCTCGGGGACAAGGGCTTGCGACACCTCGGCCTGGGGATCGTCCCAGGCTCCGAAGCTGGCAATTTCAAGATCGAGGACCTCGACGATGTTCATCAGCAAGCTGCCGCGGTAGGCAACGGGCTGGCCCGCCATGTTGGCGCCCACCACGCGGCCGTGCTCCATGGCGGTGGGTTCGATGGCGTGCACCGCCGCTTCCCCGCGCACCAGGTCCCGGCCTTCGGCGATGTCGCCGGCGGCATACACATTGGGCACGTTGCTGCGCAGGTGCTCGTCGACCAAGACACCCCGGTTGATGGCTAGCCCCGTGCCCTCGAGCCATTCAAGGTTGGGCCGAATCCCGGTGGCCAGGATGACCACGTCGGCCACCACGTCCTCGCCTTCCTGGAAGCGCAGGCGCTTGCGGCCGTCTGCGGGTTCAATGGCGGTAAGGTTCGCCCCCGTCCGGAGGTGCACGCCGCGCTGGCGCAGCCATTCCTCCACCAGCTTTGCTCCCTGCGCATCGATCATGCGGGGCAACACCTGAGGGGCGATCTCGACCACCGTGAGGCGGGCTTGTCGGGCAAGAATGGCGTTGAGGATGGTAAAGGCGATAAATCCTGCCCCCACCATGGCCACATGGCACCCCGGCCGCAGGCGGTGCAGTACCGCCTGCGCCTGCTCCAGCGTCCAGAAGCTGTAAACGTCCGCCGCGTCGGCACCGGGAACTGGCGGCCGCACCGGGGAAGAGCCCGTGGCAATAAGCAAGTCGTCGTAAGCCAGCTGGGTGCCGTCGTCGAGCGTCACCGTCCCGGCCTGCGGGTCGAGTCCCACCGCGCGGCGGCCGATATACGTCTGCACGTCGAGGGCCCGCAGGCGGGCCGGCGTGGCTGTGTACACGTGGGCCTCGCTGATGTCCCCTTTGAGGTAGTAAGGCAACACCATGCGAGCATAGGGACGCTCGGAGGCCACAAGCACAATCTCCGATGCCCCCTTGTCGTACTGGCGGATGGTGGTAATGGCGTTCATCCCCGCCGTTCCACCCCCGACAATGACGTGGCGCACCATACACGTCTCCCTAGGCGCTGGCAAGAGTCGTCAAATGGCGTGCGGCACGTTCGGCAGCAAACGCGCCAAGCCAGTCGTGCGTTTCCGCCTCGACGTACTCGATGGCCTGCGTGGGGCACGCTTCGGCACAGGCCGGCTGCCCATCGCAGAGGTTGCACTTAAAGGCTTTGCCCGTTTCGGCGTTGTAGAAAATCGTCCCGTATGGACAGGCGATGGTGCAGAGCTTGCACCCAACGCAGACGTCATCTAGGACGACTTTCGCCCCCACCGGCGAAACGGTAATGGCTTCGACCGGGCAGGCGGTGAGACACCACGCCTCGGCGCACTGCGGGCAGGTGTAGGGGGCATAGCTGGCATAGGCTTCAAAAGGGGAAACCCGGATGACCGACTTGGCAGGCTGAAACGTTCCGGTCTGCATGTACGAGCAGGCAAGTTCGCAGCGCATACAGCCGGTACAGCGGTCGGGAGTGATGCGCAGCACCTTCATACGCTCTCCTCGTGCTGGGATTGTCAGGCCGTCAGGAAGGAAATATGCTATGTACAGCGGTAAAAGTCAATCGGACGCCACGCCTCGCCGGCCGTTGACAACCCAACGCCGGGCCGATAGGCTGGCCTACGGGGAGTAAGGGATGAAAACGCGGCGCCTCATCGTGGGACTGGCGCTTTTGCTCTGGGCGGCAGCGCCGTGGGCCCATGAGGCAGAAGAGGCCTACGAAGCCGCCCTGAAGGCGTTCCAGCAGGGAGAATACCGGCGCGCCATTGCTCACGTGCAGCGGGCCTTGTCTAGTTATCCCGACTATGCCCCGGCGCGCTTCCTGCTGGGCAGCGCCTATTACCAGCTGCAAGAATACGCCCAAGCCCGCGAGGCCTTTGAGCGGGCAATTGCCAGCTATCCCCGTTACGCTGAGGCCCACTACATGCTGGCGTCGACGCTCTACCGGCTCGGGGAGCTTGAGGCGGCCATGCAGGCGGTGCAAACGGCAGTACGGCTCTATCCGCGATACGAAGAGGCCCTCTTGCTGCTGGCCACGCTGGCCGAAGTGCGCCACGACCTGCCGCGGGCCATGCAGGCGTACCGGCAAGTGGGCCAGCTTAACCCCCGACGCCTGGAGGCGCTGCTGCGCCTCGGGGTGGTCCTGGAAAAGCTAGGGCAGCCCGCCGAGGCCCGCCTTGTCTATACGCAAGTGCTGGCGCAAGACCCCAAGCAGGTCGAAGCACGCCTGCGCCTGGCCGTGCTGGCAGAGGACTCCCAGCCGCAAGAAGCCATCGCGGCTTACCGGAAAGTGCTGGCGCAGCAGCCCGAGCACCCCGAGGCGCTCTACCGGCTGGCCCTTCTGCTGGCCAAGCAGGGGGAAACAGGGCAGGCGATTCCCTTGCTCCAGCGCCTCCTGCACCGGCGCCCCCAGCACGCCGAGGCCGCTTTGGCGCTGGGCGTCTTGCTGGCCAAGGAAGGGCAAGAGGAGGCGGCCGAGCAGGCTCTGAAGCAGGCTCTGGACGGCCGGCCCGACTATGCCGAAGCGGCTTACCAGCTTGGGGTGCTGTATCACAAAGGGGGACGCTTGGCAGAAGCACGCCAGGCGCTGGAGCGGGCGTTGCGGCTGCGGCCGGACTATGCCGAAGCCCACTACGCCATGGGCTTGCTTTACGTCGCACAGCAGCAGTACCGCGAGGCGGTGGCCGCCTTCGAGGCGGCGCTGGCAGCGCGCCCGGATTTCCGCGAGGCCCACTACAACCTTGGCGTGTGCTATGAGTTTTACCTCCCGGATATTGCCAAGGCGCTTGCGCACTACCGGCAGTTTCTCGCCCTGGGGGGCCAAGACGCCCGCGTCCAGCAACTCGTCGAGTACAGCGGAGCGCAACCGCGATGAGGGTCAAAGCCACCCCAGGCGTTTCCTTCTCGCGCCTGGGGCCCTATCTCGCGCTGTCTCTCCTGGTGCACGCGCTGGTTCTCGCTGGGGTACTGCGGCTGCTGCGGAGCATGCCCCTGGGCTTGCCAGAGGCCGTGCCCGTCCGCGTGCGGGTCGTGGCCCCGGCTCTTCTGGAGGTGCCGGATACGGCGGCAGAGGGCGCTTTACCCCCTGCGCCTGCTGTAGCGCCGCCGCCTCTGCAAGTGGCCTCCGCTCCGGTGCTGCCTGCGACGATCCCGCCGCCGGTGACGAAGACGCCGCCACCGTCGCCGCCCCCTTTGCCCCCGCCGGCGCTTTCTGTGCTAGCCCCGCCGCTGCCGATACCCCTCCATGCTTCTGCACCGCCCTTGCCGTCCCCTCCAAGAATCCCAGAGACGACGCCGGCGGTGCCTGCTGCCGCGCCCGCTCCGGAGCTACCCATGGCCTCGGAGCCCGCTGCCCCCCTGCCCTCGCTGCCGCCGGAATCGCCGTCCCCGCCGCTGCCACAGGCGAACGTGGCGCGCCTTGCGGCACCCGTGCCGCGGCTGGAGGCCGCCGTGGCATCCCTGCCTGTTGCAGCCATGCCCTCCGTTGACATCCCACCCGCGCCGGCGCCCCAGGCTGCCATGCCTGCACCACCCCCCGCTGTCAATGCCCCGGTGACGGCGCCGCCTGCGCAGGCGTTGCCGCCGGTGGCGGCTCCTAGCCCCACCACGCTTCTCGTGCCCCGCCCGCAATGGGCACTCCCGGCGCCTCCGGCAGCGCCTCTCTCGCAGGGAGCGGCCGCCCCTCAGCCCCCCCCGCTACTCCAGCCCCAGCGGCCCGCCCCCCCTCCGGTCTCCCCCGTTTCAGCAGCGCTGCCCGCGGTGCCCGCCTCGCCCATCCCCACGCCGCCGCCTGCCGTGGACGCCCTCGTGCCGTACCAGCTCGTTCCCACACCCGAGCTGGCTCGGCCTGCTGCCGGCCCCTCGTTTTCGCCAGCGGCTTCGGCGACCACCGCGCGGGCTGCCCCGACGGTAGAGACGCCGCCGCGCTTTATTTACCAGCCGACCCCGCCTTACCCTCGCCTGGCACGGGAGCGTGGCTGGCAGGGCACGGTGACACTAGAAGTAGAGCTGCTTGCCGACGGGACGGTGGGCAACGTCACCGTGGCTCGCTCCTCGGGGTATCCGCTGCTTGACGACGTGGCGCAGCAGGCCGTGAAGCAGTGGCGGCACGTGCCGGCAACGCAAAACGGCGTGGCCGTCACCCGCAAGGCCCTGCTGCCGGTGCGCTTCACGCTGGAGTGACAGGACAATGCGCCGGCGATGCGGCACCCAACCAATCCTATGGGCGCTTGCCGGGGTACTGCTGACAGCCGCGCTGCCGCTGTGGGGACAAGCGGTCGACTTCCGCACCTGGCTGCAAGGCGTATGGGCCGAGGCCCTGCAACGTGGCATCCGCGCCGAAACTCTGCACGCTGCGCTCAACGACTTGACGCCACTGCCGCAAGTGCTCGCGCTCGACCGCGCCCAGCCCGAAACCGTCCTGACCTTTTCGGCTTATCTGCAGCGGGCAGTCCCTCCGGCTCGCATCGCGCGGGGCCAGCAGTTGCTGCGCCGCCACCGCGAGCTACTGCGGGTGATCGCCGCCGCCTACGGCGTCCAGCCGCGGTTCGTGGTGGCGCTGTGGGGGATTGAAAGCGATTATGGCCGCCATACGGGGAGCTTTCCGGTCATTGCCGCCTTGGCGACCCTGGCCTACGACGGGCGCCGCGCAGCGCTGTTTCGCCGCGAGCTGCTCGAAGCGTTGCACCTGCTTGATGCCGGCGAAGTGTCGCTCGAAGCCATGGTTGGCTCCTGGGCAGGCGCCATGGGACAGGTGCAGTTTCTGCCTTCCAGCTTTCGCCGCTTTGCCGTCGATTACGACGGCGACGGCCGTCGCGATGTTTGGCGCTCGCTCCCCGACATTTTTGCTTCGATCGCCAATTACTTGCAGGGCGCGGGCTGGCGCCAGGAGCAGACGTGGGGGCACGCCGTCCGGCTTCCTCCCGGCTTTGATCCCCAGCAGGGGGGAGCTCAGGCGCCACAGCCGCTGTCGGTCTGGCAGCGCTTGGGGGTGCAGCGTGCCGACGGCCAGCCGTGGCCAGCGCCCGCGCAGGCGGCATCCCTGGTGATGCCCGAGGGAAAAAACGGCCCGGCGTTTCTGGTCTACGACAACTTCCACGTGCTGCTGCGCTGGAACCGCTCCATCTACTTTGCCCTTGCCGTTGGGCAGCTCGCCGATCACCTGCGCGCGGCCGAATAAGCCGCTTTTGACAGGGCCCAGAAACCCTGCTATCCTGCCCGCGGTCTTTGGCGCGGCAGTCTGGAGTGCACCGTGTATTAAGAGGGGACAATTATGCGCCGACTAGCCAACCTCCTGTGGGTGATCATTCTGTTGCCCCTGGGATACGCCGCGAGTAGCCTGGCGCAAAGCGAGCCGATCCGCATCGGGGTGCTTTATCCCTTGGGCGGGCCGGCTGCCATCTACAGCAAGCCGGCTCTGGTGGGCCACGAGCTGGCCCGCGACGAAATCAACGCCGAAGGCGGTGTTTTGGGGCGGCCGCTGGAGTTTCTGGTGCGCGATACCAAAGTCAAGCCCGACGTGGCTGTGCGCGAAGCGCGCGCCCTTGTGCTCAAAGACCGGGTCGACTTCCTCATGGGCGGCCTGTCTAGCGCCGTCGGGCTGGCGATTTCAGAAGTCGCCCGCGAGCATCGAGTGCTCATCGTGCAGCCCATTCCCAAGTCGTCGGCAATCACCGAGGAGCGCGGCCATCGCTACGTGGTGCGGACGGCCTCCAACACCGTCATCGAAGGGCGGGCCGCTGCCGTCCTGGCCGCCAAGAATCCCCAAAACCGGCGGATTTACACGATCAGCCTCGACTACGAATACGGCCACAAAGTCACCGAGGCTTTCATCGAGCACCTGCGGCGGCTCAATCCCGCCGTGGAAATCGTTGGCCAGGCTTGGCCGCGGCTGGGAGAGACGCAGTACACCAACTTTATCACCGCCATTTTGGAAGCGCAGCCCGATTTGGTTTACAGCTCCCTCTGGGGTGGACACTTCGTGGCTTTTGTCAAGCAGGCTAATCCCTTGGGCTACTTCCAGCGCCTCCGCCACCTCAACGTGGCCGAAGCAGGGTCAGTAGAGGTGTGCCGCACGCTTGGCGAAGAAATGCCGGCGGGGATCATTTCCAATGCCTACGACGTACCGGAGTTTCCGGATACACCGGCACACCGCCGCTACGTGGAAGCCTATACCAAGCGGGCCCCGTACGCTTCCTGGGGCATTCAGGGCTATATTGCAACGTACTTCCTGGCCGCCGCCATCGAGAAGGCGGGAACGACGGACACCGAAAAAGTGATCGACGCCTTCGAAGGCCTCACCATCGATACCCCGATTGGCCCGCAGACCATTCGGGCTTTCGACCATCAGGCCTCGCGCGGTCAGGTCTGGGGCGTGATCACCTGTGGGGGTGGGGATCCCCCGTGCAAGCTCGACCACGTCGAGTACATCGGCGCCGAAGGGCTGTGGAATTCGGTGGAAGAGATTAAGCGGTTGCGCGCCCAGTCCCAGTAAAGCGATCTCGGGGGCAGCGGGCTTTGTCTGCTGCCCCCTGGCAAGGATAGAGAAGCCATGCCGGACTTCAGCTTTCTGCTCGTGCAGTTCCTCAACGGCCTGAGTCAGGCCATGACTCTGTTTTTGATCGCTGCCGGCCTCTCGCTCATCTTCGGGGTCCTGGGGATTCTCAACTTCGCCCACGGGTCGCTCTACATGCTCGGGGCCTATTTCACGTTCACCGTGGTGCGCCTTTTTCAGGAAGACGCAGCCGCTTTTTGGCTCGCCGTCCTGATCGCCCCGGTGGCGGTGGCACTGGTGAGCGGCGCCATCGAATGGCTGCTCCTGCGCCGGCTCTACGCCCGCGAGCACCTCTACCAGCTACTGTTTACTTACGCCATCGTGCTCATTATTTCTGACTTTGTCAAGTTTGCTTGGGGAACGGACAACCTCTCGGTGTCGCGGCCTGCGGTGCTGGCCGGGGCCGTCAGGCTCTTCACTCGCTACTTTGCCACGTACGACGTGTTCTTGCTGATCGCTGGACCGTGTATTGCGCTGGGGTTGTGGCTGCTGCTGACCCACACGCACTGGGGAAAGACCATCCGCGCTGCCGCCGTGGACCGCGAAATGCTGGCGGCGCTCGGGGTCAACGTGCCCAGGCTGTTTACTACCGTGTTTGTGTTTGGCGCCTGGCTGGGGGGACTGGGCGGCGCCCTGGCCGCGCCACGCGCCTCGCTCTACCCAGGCATGGACGTGGAAATCATCGTCGAGAGCTTCATCGTCGTGGTCATCGGCGGCATAGGGAACCTGTGGGGCACAGTACTGGGGGCATTCGTTCTTGGTCAAGTAAATGCCTTTGGCATTTTGCTGCTGCCGCGTTTTGCCATGGTCTTCATCTATGCGTTAATGGCCATTGTCCTCATCACCCGTCCCTGGGGACTGCTGGGCAAACCGCTGGTGCAGGCGAGGTGAGCAATGGACCAACGTAGCAGGTGGTGGCAAGGAGCACTGCTGGCTTTGGCGATGGGTTTGGCATTGGTGTGGCCTTCTCTGTTTTCAGAGATGAGCGTGTTTGTTGCCACAGAGATTCTCGTCATGGGACTGTTTGCTGTGGCGTTTAATCTTATGCTTGGCTATGCCGGGATGGTCAGCTTTGGCCATGCAGCCTACTTTGGCATAGGAGGCTATACCGTTGCCTTGCTGCTCAAGAAGGCCGGCGCCAGCTTTGCCCTCAGCCTGCTGGCCGCCCCGCTGCTGGCAGCGGTGGCGGCCTTGATCATTGGATACTTCTGTATTCGGCTGACGGCGATTTACTTTTCCATGCTGACCCTGGCCTTTTCCCAGATTGTATGGGCTGCGGCCTTCAAATGGTACGATTTTACCGGAGGCGACAACGGCATCACCCGCATTCCCTTCCCGGCTTGGGCGATGTCGTATACGGCATTTTATTACTTCACGCTGGCTCTGGTGGGAGTGTCCTTGCTCGTGCTGTATTGCCTCACCGTCTCGCCGTTTGGTCGCGTCTTGCAAGCCATCCGTGAGAATCCCGAGCGCGCCGAGTTCATTGGCATTAACGTGCGCGGCTACGAGCTGCTGGCCTTTGCGATTTCGGGATTTTTCTCGGGATTGGCAGGCGGACTGTTTACCGTACTGCAGCGCGGGGTTTATCCGGATTTCATCTTCTGGACCAAATCGGCCGAGGTCATTCTCATGGCGATTCTGGGGGGAATATACACTTTTTTCGGTCCGTTGCTGGGAGCGGCGGTGCTCATTTACCTCGACAAAATCGTGACCGAGTACACCGAGTACTGGTCCGTTATCCTGGGCGTGATCCTGCTGCTGCTGCTCTTTTTCTTCCCTGGCGGTCTCTTGGGGTTTGTACAGCGCCTGCGGCGCTCGCCTGCCCCGCGCCAGTAAGGAGACCAGAGGAGTACTTCCCATGGACTATCGCCCCCTGGGCACGACTGGCCTGCACGTTTCGGTGCTGGGCTTTGGCTGTGGCAACGTGGGCGGGCTCATGGTCCGCGGCACGCCGGCACTGCGGGAGCGCGCCGTGGCCCGCGCGCTCGAGCTGGGAATCAACTACTTCGACACGGCGCCGCTGTACGGCGCCGGGCAGTCAGAAGTCCACTTGGGCCAGGCCCTGCGGACCCTGCGCGCCCAGGCCTACGTAGGGACCAAATGCCGCCTGTCGCTTGCTGAGGTCGGCGATTTGCGTGGCGCCATTGCGCGCTCGCTGGAGGCCAGCTTGCAGCGGCTGGGCAGGGAGCAGGTTGAGCTCTTCCAACTCCACAACCGGGTGGGGCTAGCGCGCAGTGCCGACGCCGATACGCTGTCGGTGGAGGAGGTGCTCGAGGACGTCCTGGCAGCTTTCCAGCGCTTGCAACAGCAAGGCAAGGTGCGTTTTTATGGCTTTACCGGTCTGGGCGACACCGCGGCGCTGCGGCGGGTGGTGGAGGCCGGGACGTTTCACACCGTGCAGGTCTGCTACAACCTCCTCAATCCCAGTGCCGCCCATGCGGTGCCGCCTGGCTTTCCGGCGCAGGACTTTGACGGCCTGCTGCGGCACGCCCAGGCACGGCAAATGGGGGCGATCGGCATCCGCGTGCTGGCGGCCGGGGCCCTGAGCGGGAGCGCCTCTCGCCATCCGCTGGCCGCTCCCCACGTCGAGCCCCTCGGCACGGGTCCCGACTATGCCACCGATGTGCAGCGAGCGCAGCAGCTGCGCGTGCTGGTGCAGGAAGGGGTGGTACAAGACTTGACAGAAGCGGCGCTGCGCTTTGCCCTGGACGCCCCGGCCATGGCTACGGTGCTGGTTGGCGTCTCCAGCCTCGACCACCTGGAAGCGGCGGCGGCCGCAGTGGCCAAAGGCCCGCTGCCCGAGGCCGCCTGGCCGCACCTGCAGGCCCTGTGGCAGCAGTGGGCCTCTCGGGCCTGAGACGCCTGCCCTCCTGATTTCGTCCCCGCTGGCAGAATATTTGCGGCCCCTTCTCCGTCTATACCGGTGGGAGATACGTGCGAGGAGCCTGCCGGTATGGAACGCAGGAAGGCGGGGACAAGCGATACCGGCGACTGCTTGCTGGTCCACTTGCAGGCGCTGTTTGCCACTGCCTGCAAGCTGACCGGGGAGACGGCAGCGGCCGCGGATCTGGTGCAAGAGACCTACCTGAAGGCCTACCGTGCCCTGGCGCACCTGGAAGCGCCGCAGCAGGGCAAGGCCTGGCTCTTTCGCATCCTGCTTAACACCTGGGCCGACCAGCGGGCGCGTGCGGGCCGCTTGCCCCTCCCCCTTGCCCACGAGCAGCTGGCGGCAAGGCAAGAGCGCCTGGCTTGCCGCCAGGCCTGGGTTCTGCCACTGAGTCCCGAAGAGGCGCTGCTCAAGAAAGAGATGCTCGGCGAGCTCAACGCCGCGCTGCAGGCCTTGCCCGACCCCCTGCGCGCCGTCGTTTTGCTCGTAGATCTTCAGGGGTTCACCTACGACGAGAGCGCCAAGATCCTCGACGTCCCCCGCGGCACGGTAATGTCGCGGCTGTACCGGGCGCGCCGCTTGCTGGAGCGGCAGCTGCGCGGCGAGGCCGACAAACCGGAGAATGAGGGCCATGGACCAGCGGGCGTGTGAGGCGCTCGGCGACCAGCTGTACGCGTTTGTCGACGATGCCCTCGACATCCAGGCCACGTTGCAAGTGCAGGCACACCTCGAGTCTTGCGCGGCCTGCTTCCAGCGCTACCAGTTGCTGCTCAACGTGCGCGCGCTGCTGCGCGCCGAGGCGACCCAACTGCTTCCCCCTGCAGAGCTCGAGCAGCGCGTGCGCCGCCTCAAGCGCACTGCGCAAGGGAGGAGGTGGCAGCGGTGGTCGCGACCTCGGCCTCTGGTGCTGGCTGCGGCCGCCGTTCTCGTGCTGCTTGCCGCCGTCTCCCTGCTGCACCATCGGCGTGCCGACCTTGCTGCGGCGCTCCTGGCGCAGCATCAGGCCGTGCTGCGCCAGGGCAATTTGCTCCTGCGCACCGCCGATGCGCAGCGCGTCATGGCGTGGAGCCGCCAGCGCTTCGCCCTGCCCGTGTCGCTGCCGCAGGCGTCTCTGGCCGGCTTTGGGCTGGTGGGCGCAACGCCGGTTGCGCTGCCGGCAGGAGAAGGCGTCTACGTCCTGTTTCGCCGCGCCCACCAGCACCTGGCATACGTGGTGCTGCGGGCCGCGCCCCTGCCGCAGGGGAAACGGATGCGGCTTGGCCCGCACACCCTGGTGCTTCAGCAGCGCGGGGGATACACCCTCGCCTTTTGGCAGGTGGCGCAGCGCCTGCATGCCCTGATTGCCGCGCTGCCCGAGCCAGAGTTTCTCGAGTATGCCGCCCTGTGCTTGCAGCTGGCGCCGCCGGAGGGCCCCTCTTGACGGCCGCTGCGCCGGCAGACTTTGCACTTTCGGGTTGATGGCTTTTGCAAGGGAGGAGAAGACGATGCGCCGACTCGCCTGCCTCTTGCTGCTGTTGCTGCCCGCTCTGGGGTGGGCAGCCGGGGATCTGAGCCAGCAGGAGCCGGTGGTGGTCGAGGTGCAGCTTGGCACCGCGGACAACGCCCTGCGGTTTGTACCCGGCACCTTGACCTTCGAGACCGGCAAGCTGTATAAACTTGTGCTGCGCAACCCCAGCCCGCAGAAGCACTACTTTACTTCGCTGGGGTTTGCCGCAGCCGTCTGGACGCGCAAAGTAGAGACGCCAGACGCCGAGATCAAAGGGGCAATTCGCGAAATCGAGTTGCTTCCGGGTGGCAAGGCGGAGTGGTACTTCGTGCCGGTGCAGGCAGGCACGTTTGAGCTCTACTGCCACCGCCCTGGCCACCGCGAGGCGGGCATGGTAGGCACGATTACCATCCGCTAAGCGCGCAGCGTGGGGGCGCGGCGAAGCGCTGTGCCCCCGGGAGACAGGAATGGCGCTTGATATTCCCTTGGCGCGAGAGGCGCTGGCGCTGCCGGCCGACCCCGCCAACAGCGCCCAGCGGGCCGAGGAGGTCCTGGCGGCATGGCAGCAGGGCACCCTGACCGTCCAGGCCTGCCGCCAGCGTCTCAACGACCTGGCGCGGCAGTATCCCACCGCCCTCAGCGTCTGGGCCGCTCTGGGAGAGCTGGTGTTGCCTGAAGACGTGGTGGCCGCTTATGCCTTCTTCCGCACCGGCTACCACCGCGGCCTGGACCGCGCCCGTGCCTCGGGGTGGAACGGGTCGCAACACATCCCCTGGACGTACGACAGCAACCGCGGCTTCTTGCGCTGCCTTTACGGGCTCATGCAGGCCGCCACGGCCATCGGGGAGACCGCCGAAGCGGTGCGCACGCGGCAGTTTCTCCTCGACCTCGACCCGACAGATCACTTCGGGCTGTCACGCCCGCAGCCTCACACCACCTGATTGAGAAACGGCTCGTCGCGTTCCCACCGGTGCACGTTCTCGACGATGAGGTCGACGAGCCGTTTCTCGTACTGAGCGGTTTCGCCCGCCGTGTGCGGAGTGATGAGGACGTTGGCCATGCGCCACAGCGGACTCTCTGGCGGCAGGGGCTCCGTGGTGGTCA
The DNA here is from genome assembly GCA_026005175.1 of Candidatus Tectimicrobiota bacterium. GTDB lineage: Bacteria > Tectomicrobia > Entotheonellia > Entotheonellales > Entotheonellaceae > BPKO01. The sequence goes on along the minus strand of BPKO01000001.1, from coordinate 448,720 downwards.
CGTCGAGGGCGGCGCCGGCAATGTCGCCGGCCTGCAGGGCAGCAATGAGGGCGTCTTCGTCGACCACCGGGCCGCGGGCGACGTTGATGAGGTAAGCCGAGGGGCGCATCTGCTTGAGCGCTGCCGCCCCGATGAGGCCCCTGGTGGCAGGCGTCAGCGGACAGCACAGCACCACGAAGTCGGCTTCCCGCAGCAGGTCGCCCAGACGGTCCGGCGGCCACACCTGGTCGGCAAGGCCGCGGTACGTTTCCGGACGGGCCTTGGTGCCAATGACGCGCATGCCAAAGGCTTTGGCCAAACTGGCCAGACGATTGCCGATGGCGCCCAGGCCGACGATGCCAAGTGTCTTACCGGCCAGCTCGTCCTCGCGTGCCTGCGGATCGCTGATCATCGGCCGCCAGTACTGGCGGTGCTGGTTGTCGCGCGCTTCCGGCAAGCGCCGGGTCAAAGCCAGCATGAGGGCTATGGCGTGCTCACTCACCGCATTGGTGTTGACGCCAGCGGCGTTGGTCAGGCGAATGCCGCGGCGCCGCAGTTCCGCAAGCGGAAACTGGTCGTATCCCGCTCCGATGGCCTGGATCCACTTCAGCTTGGCTGCTTGCTCGAGCAAGGAGTCGTGCCAGGCGCCCGAGATGACCAGCACGTCCACCTCTGGCATGCGCGGCCGCATGGCCTCGGTGCTATACTCCTGAAAGACCCGCGTTGCGGGCAAGCGGGCCTGAAGCAGGGGAGCAATCTGATACGCCACGTGGCAGACTCCAATGGTAAGCTCTGTGGCAGCGATGCGCGGCATGGGCTTTTCCTCATTCTGGCGACGTCTCTGGTGTTGGTGCCGCAGGCATGGTACCATGCCTTTGCAGTTGGTGCAGCAGCATGAATGGCAAGGAGGGCGGCAATGACTTCCCACTCCGTCTCCGTATATGCCGGGGCAGCGCGGTGGAACTCGGGCGCCACCAGAAGATGCGGCTTGTTTCGCAAGGCGGCCGCTGAAGCGCCGTGGCAACCCTTAGCGGGGCTGCCGCAAGACGCAGAAGTGCGCGCCATCGCGGTTCACCCCCGCGACCCCCGCCTGGTCTTTGCCGGCACCCAGTACGGCCCGTACCGCAGCCAGGACGGGGGCGACCACTGGGAAAAGCTCCCCTTTCCCGATGCCAATGCCGTGGTGTGGTCCTTGTGTTTTCACCCCACCGAGCCAAAGCGGCTATACTTGGGCACGGCCCCGGCGGCGGTCTACTGCAGCGACGATGGCGGCGAGCGCTGGCAGCGCTTGGCGGTGCTCCACAGCAGCGCCGTGGTGACGATGGACTTTCCCACCCGCGTGGTGCGCCTGGTCTTTCATCCGCAGCGCCCAAACGAGCTGTACGCGGGCCTCGAAGTGGGCGGCGTCATGCGTAGCCTCGACGGCGGGGCGACCCCTGGCAGGACTGCTGCCGCGACTTGCTGCGGCTGGCGCAGCAGGCCCACCTCAAAAGCCGGATTCTCAGCGACACCGACACCGAAGGCATGATGGACACCCACGCTTTGGCCATCAGCCCGGCGCAGCCGCAAACGGTGATCCTGGCCACGCGCATGGGGCTGTTTTGCAGCCACGATCGCGGGCGATACCTGGGAAGAATTGCCTATCCGGCGCTTTTCTTCGCTCACCTATGCCCGCGACGTCTGCGTCGACGCCCACACGCCCCAGGTGCTCTACGCCTGTCTGAGCAAAGCGGCGCGCAGCGACGCCGGGGCGCTCTACCGCAGTCCGGATCTGGGCCAGACTTGGGAGCGCTTTGACCGCGGGGTGACGGCCCCGCAGCACCATGATGGCGGTGGCCGTCAGCCGCCAGGACCCGAAACAGCTTTTCTGTGTCACGCGGGACGGGGAGGTCTTTGCGACCACCGACGGTGGCGCCACCTGGCAGGCGTATCCGCTGCCGCCGGGGGTCGAGGATGTCTATGCGCTGGCCTGTACCTGAGCGGAAAGCGGAATGCGGCTGCTCATCTGGGGCGCGGGAGAATTGGGCGGCCGTGTGGGGGCGCTCTGGGCAGCCAGAGGCAAGCCGGTGCTGGGCTTTACCCGCAGCACGGCACGGCATGAGACGCTCCGCCGCCAAGGCCTCGTGCCGCAGGTAGGCACGCCGCTGGCCGCCCTTGCCCCGCACGACGCCTTGCTGTTGGCCTTACCCGGCAGCGCCCGGCAGCGGGAAGCCCTTGCCCTGCTTACCGGCATGCCTCCGGTGGGCCCGCGCCGTGCTGCTGAGCTCCGTGGGGGGTACTACGGAACGCCGCAAGGAAGGGTCCACTGAGGACACGCCCGCGGGAAGCGACCCCCACGCGCAGGAAGTCGCCGCTACGGAACGGGCTTTCTGGGCCTGGGCGGGAGAGCGGGGTGTGGTGCTGCGCCTGGGCGGCCTCTACTGCCATCACCGCGGACCGCTGGCCGCGCTGCGGCGGCGCGGGGCACCGCCGCCCGGGCCGCCGGATCGCATCCTGCCCCTGGTCCATTATGCGGATGCGGCGACCGCCGTGATTGCCGCGCTCTGTCACCCGGCGCCACAGCCGACGTACCACGTCGTCGTTCCCCCCTGTCCCACGCGCCGCGCGTTTTACGAGCTGGCCTGCCGCTGGCTGGGACTCCCGCCACCCGCCTTTGATTTGCCCTTGGGCCACCCTCCAGCGGCCTACGACGTCACGCGCTTGCGTCGCGATCTGCTGCCGGCACCCCGCTATCCTGACTGGCGGCAAGGGCTGTGGCAAGCCGATTAGTCCGCTGCCGGCGTGCGGGCACGCGCCACCCCGATCATGCTGTCCCGGGTGACCAGGCTGGCGAGCGCCTCTTCGCTCAGTCCCTCGCTGCCTGGAGGGCGCTGGGGCAGGACCAAGTAGCGGACGTCGGCCGTGCTGTCGTAGACGCGCACTTCCACGTCCGGTGCCAGCTCCAAGCCGAACTCCTTGAGTACGCCGCGGGGATCAACAACCACCCGGGCGCGATAGTTGAGGCTTTTGTACCAGGCGGGCGGAACGCCCAGCAAGTCGCGAGGGTAGCACGAGCACAAGGTACAGACGACGACGTTGTGGACTTTCTCGGTGTTCTCGACCACCTTCAGGGTGATGAAGGCACTGGTGTCAATGCCCAACTCAGCAATGGCCGCCTTGGCATCGGCAAGCAGGCGGGCCTTGAAGGCCGGGTCCACCCAGGCACGGGCCACGACTTTGGCGCCCAGGGCCGGGGTGCGGGCTTCCATGTCCTCAATGGTGCGTCGCAGCTCCTCGGCGCTGAGCAATCCCTTGTCCATCAGAAGCGTGATAATGGCCCGCACCCGCAGTTCGTGCGGGCTGGTGGTCTCGGTTTGCGCCGCGTGGACGCCGTGCTCGTGGTCGTGCATGGCGATTCTCCTGTGCGCTGGGTCAAGCCGGCTCCAGCCAGTGCTCGTAGAGATCGAGGAGGAGCTGATCCTGCGATCCTGCCGGATATCCTTCCCACACCTCGGTCTGGGCAAAGCGCACCAGGTAGAGGTACTGCTTGGGCAAGCCGTCGCCTCCGTAAGCCAGGGATTCGGGATTGCGAAAGGCCCCATGGACCACCTCCACGGTGCCCGTTTTGCCCTGGATGTAGCCCGGGGTGCGGAAGTGGTGCGGAGGATAAGCGACCCGCACCCGCACGCGGTCTCCCGGCTTGAACTTTGGCGCCATCGGGCTCTCCTTAGCCGCTTTGTGCGGCCAGCTCGGCCAGCCGCTGGGCAATGGCTTCCCGGGTGAGGATGCCTTTTTCGACCAGCAGGTTCTCGATGGCCGTCAGCCAGCGCTCGTAGTAGTTCATGCGCTCGTAAGCCGCGGGGTCGAGGTCCTCGATGGCACGGCGAAGCTCGTCGACACGCAAAATGCGCTTGTCGCGACTGGCAAGCAAGCGCAGCAAGGCGTCGGTCTGCTTCTCCCACATGGCCAAGTCGTGCTCGCTGCGGTCGATGGAGCCGGCATCCGGCCAGCCGCCGCGGTCGTGGACACGTCGCATCGGCACTATTCCTCAGAGGACGGCGGAGACGGTGGCGCGCCTGGGCCCAGGGGTTGCCCGTAGCTAAACTCCACGACGGTGCCGTTGGGGTCGCGCACGCCGCAGTAATAGCCAACCGGATAAGGCTCTTCGCGGGGCTCCCAGATCAGCAAGCCGGCAGCGCGCGCCTTGGCCGCGGTGGCATCGACCGCTTCCCGGCTTTCCAGAGCGAAGCCCAGGTGGCTGTAATCGCCAGGCGCCTGGTCTTTTCCCACCCCGCCAGGCACCAAGACCAGGATGAACTCCCGCTCGCGTCCGGGCTCGGCCAGCCATACGACGCGGCGCGCGCCGTCGTGGCGCTCGTGCACCACGCGCAGCCCGCAAAAGTCACGGTAAAACGCCACGCACGCTTCCAAGTCGCGCACGTGCATGGCCAGGTGGGTCAAGACGGCTCGCATGGGGGTTCCCTGTCGCCCGGGGGCGCTTTCCTTGCTTGCCAGGGAGCGTAGCGCAAACGGCTTTGGCAGGCAAGCCCTTTCAGCGCTCGCGGGCAGGCAAGGACGCCAGCAGGTTGTCGAGCAAGCGCAGGCCGTGGTTGTTCTCCATCGTCAGGATAGACTCCGGATGAAACTGCACCCCTTCGATGGGCAGCTGGCGGTGGCGCACGCCCATGACCACATCGCCGTACCAGGCGGTGACGGCAAGCACCTCGGGGATGCGGTCGCCGACGAGCGAGTGGTAGCGCCCCACCGGCAAGGGGGAGGGCAAGCCGCGGTAGATGCCGGTGCCGCAGTGCTCGATGAGGCTTTGCTTGCCGTGGTAAGGACGCGGCAGCACGCGCAGCGAGCCGCCGAAGTACTCGATCAGAGCCTGGTGCCCAAGGCAAACGCCGAAAATCGGCACCGTGCGGTGAAACGCATCGATGTAGGCCATGAGGTAGCCGGCCTTGGCCGGCGTCGAGGGGCCCGGCGAGAGCACCAGCAGCTCGGGCTGCGATGCCGCCACCATCTCCACCGGAATGTCGTTGCGAAAGACGCGCACGGCACAGCCCAGGCGCCGCAAGTAATCAACCAGGTTGAAGGTAAACGAGTCGAAGTTGTCGATCACCGTCACGCGGCGCATGGGGCCTCCTCCTCTCCCACGCTGGCCAGGGCTTCCAGCAGGGCTTTTGCCTTGGCTTCGGTCTCGGCATACTCGGCGGCGGGGTCGGAGTCGTAAAGAATCGTTGCCCCGGCGCGCACCTGCACGTCGTAGGCCTCCTCGCTTGCCTGCGGCTGCCGCACCAGATGGGCGGTGCGAATGATGATGCCGGTGTCGAGCTGGCCAGAAAACGTCAGGTAGCCCACGTTGCCGCCGTAGTAGCCGCGGCGGGTGCGTTCCTTGGCCTCGATGTAGGCCATGGCCGCCGCCTTGGGCGCGCCGGTGAGGGTGCCGGCGTTGAGGCAGGCAATAAAGGCGTCGAGGGCCGTCAGGCCCGGTGCCAGCCGTCCCTCGACGTGGGCCACGGTGTGCATCACCCGGGAATACTTTTCCACGTAGCGGTAATCGCTTACCGTAACCCCGGGTTCGCAGACACGGCTGAGGTCGTTGCGGGCCAAATCGATAAGCATGTCGAGCTCTGCCTTTTCTTTCTCCGAGTTGAGCAGGCGCATCATGTTGTGGTAGTCGGTGAGGCTGTCGCTGCCGCGGGGCACGGTGCCAGAGATGGGACGGGTCTGGACAATGCCGTTTTCCACGCGCACGAACATCTCGGGCGAGGCGCCCACCAGGGCCTCGTCGCCAAAGTGGACGTAGAACTGGTAGGGCGAAGGATTGAGGGCGCGGAAGCGCCGGTACAGCGCCAAGGGATGGCCGTGGTAGGTGCCTTTGTAGGTGTGCGAAAGCACCACCTCGAAGAATTCCCCCAGGCGCATCTGCTCGCGGGCTTCTTCCACTGCGGCCATAAAGGCCTCGCGTCCCATGTCCGACACCAGGGCGTGCGTGGCCCGCGCCGGCGTAGCGGCAAGCGGGGCAGCCAGCAAGGGAGCCAGCCGCTCCTGGATCACTTGGCAGCCGGGAGCAGGGGTGGGGAGAAAGTCGTATACATACAGATAGGCTCGCTCCCGCAGGTGGTCGTAAAACAGCAGCGTGTCGGGGATAAAGAGCCGAAAGTCCGGGGTGGGAATGGGTGGCAGCACGTTGGGGAGCGGCTCGAAAAGGCGCACGAAGTCGTAGGCAAAGGCGCCGTAGAGGCCAAGGAAGCGGTCCTCGCAGCGAAAAATGCGCAGCAGGTGACGGATCACCTGTGCGATGTTGTTGAGCTGCAGCCGCTCGTCCTCAGCCACCGGGCGCCGCTCGCAGGGCACCGTTCCCTGCAGCCCATCTGGGGTGCGCTGCACGTCGCAGCTGCAGGGAAAGTCTGCCGGCGCAAGGCCCGCCACGATGGCCAGGCCCACGGGCATTGAGGGCGCGAATCTGGAAGGCTTCGTCTTTGCCCTCGACGAGGACGGGGGGATCAATCACCGCCAGCGAAAAGCGGCCATACACGCGTGAAATGTCCACCGATTCGAAAAGGACGCCGGGCGCCGCCGCGTTGAGGCGCTCAAAAAGGGGCAGCGGCGCATAGGCTGCCTGCTCATAGGGAAGGGGAAGGGTCAAGCGGCGGAGCTGGCCCGCGTCCACCGCCGTAAGTCAGCTGCGCCTCGGCAGGCGACTGGGCCAGCAGGGCATCGAGGTCAGGGGTAGATACTGCAGCAGCAAAGGCCATGGCTGTCTCTCCATGCCAAGAGATACACCAACACCAAAGCGTTTAGCGTCTAGAAAACTCTGGAAGCGAAAGGGGCGCAGAAACGCTTAGACGCAGGATGGCGTTACCATCGCTGCCAGGAGGAAGGGAACCATCGCCAGCAAGCCGCGGGGGCGAGAAGCCGTGACACAGACCTCGCGGGACGCCGTACCGACAGACTGGATCGATAGCGACCCATGGGCTCTCTCCTCTCAACGGGGTCATGCAGGTCCACACTGTACCCGAAGCCGTCCCGCCTGTCAAGCGCCATGAGCCGCAGTGATGGGATCGATTTGGGTGACTGTTTGGTTGCTTGACTTCGCGTGGCACCTTGCTTACGATTGCCGACTCACAAACGGTTGCCAGCGGTTGCTATAGAGGTAAGGCGGGAAAAGGAGAGGCTGCATGCAGAAACTGGTGTACGAGATCATCACGGCACTCGTCGATTCTCCCGAGGCAGTGGAAGTGCGACAAGTGGAAGGTGAAACCACGTGCATTCTCGAGATCCGTGTGGCACCGCAGGACATTGGCAAAGTCATCGGCCGCCAGGGGCGCAACATTGCGGCCTTGCGTACCCTGCTCCACGCCATTGGCGCCAAAGAGCGCAAGCACGTGCTGCTGGAAGTCCTGGAGGATCACCCCTCTGGATCACGCCGCTATTTGTCCTGAGCAACGCGGTGAACGGGGGCCTTCCCAAGGAGCGGGTTTCCACGCTTGCGCCACGCCCGGCAGGCACAACGAGGTCGCCGACATGGGTTCTGAGCAAGGACCGTCTCCTGCCCTCGCCGTGGCCGGCAGGCGTGTGCCGGCACAGGGGCACGCCGGGCACGGCCCCCTCGGCGGGAAGATGCCGTTTCTCGTGGCGCTCCTGGCGGGTGGGGGGTTTTGGCTGCTCCTGGGACTGACCACCTCGCTGACCCCTCTTCCCTGGTGTCAAGTCGCCTCGTGGCCATTTCTTTCTCTGGTTCTGTGGCAGCCTGTTGTCGAAGAAATTCTCTTTCGCGGTATACTGCAAGGGTTATTTCTTCGTTTTCCGTGGGGCAAGCGTTCACTCTGGGGCATTAGTGTTGCCAACGTCTTGACTTCACTTCTCTTTGTGTTTGGTCATGGTTGGCAGCATCCATGGGAATGGGCGGTCGCTGTCTTCTTTCCCTCTCTGCTGTTTGGCTGGTTTCGGGATGTCTATGCCAGGATAACCCCAGCCGTGGTGCTGCACATGGTGTACAATGCTGGTTATTTCCTGCTGACCGGCGTGCCCATCTGACGCGAGGGGCCGCACCGGGCACACATGACGCTTCCATACGAGGAGGGGCACGATGCCACTGGCACCGGTAAACGGCATTCGGCTTTACTACGAGGTGACGGGAAGCGGCGAGCCGCTTCTTTTTTGTCACGAGTTCGCTGGCGACTACCGCAGCTGGGAACCGCAAGTGCGCTATTTTTCCCGGCGTTACCAAGTCATCACGTACAATGCCCGCGGCTATCCCCCCTCAGACGTCCCTGAGACCCTCGAGGCATACTCTCAGGAGCAAGCGGTAGAGGACATTGCCGGGCTCATGCGGCATCTTGCCTTGCCGCGGGCGCACCTGGTGGGGTTGTCGATGGGTGGCTATGCCGTGCTGCACTTTGGACTCACTTACCCGCACCTGGCCCGCTCGCTGGTCGTGGCCGGCTGTGGCTATGGATCGGTGGCCAGGGAGCGAGAGCGGTTCCAGCGGGAAGCCGAGGCCACGGCAGAGCGGATCCTCCGTGAGGGGATGCGCGCCATGGCCGAGGTGTATGCCCGTGGCCCGGCCCGCGTTCAGTTTGCCGACAAGGATCCCCGGGGCTGGCAAGAGTTTGTGGCGCAGCTGGCCGAGCACTCGGCCCTGGGGGCAGCCCTGACGCTGCGCGGCGTTCAGGCGCGACGGCCGTCGGTCTACGAGCTAGAAGCCCGCCTTCGCCAGCTCCACGTCCCGACGCTCATCGTCACCGGTGACGAGGACGAGCCGTGTCTGGAGCCGGCGCTATTCATGAAGCGCACCATTCCCACCGCGGGACTGGTGATTCTCCCCAAGAGCGGACACACCATCAACCTCGAAGAGCCCGACGCTTTTAACCGCGCGCTGAGCGACTTTTTCAGCTTGGTCGAAGCCGGCCGCTGGGGACCGCGCAATCCGGCTTCCTTGGGCCCCTCGGCGCTGCTGCCCCCAACCGAAGCAGAAAAGGCATGAGCGAAGCGTCGCCTACGCAGGACGGTGTGCTTCCAGAAAAGCCAGCACTTCCTGGTTGAAGCGCTCCGGCGCTTCGAAGTAGACCGAGTGGCCCGCCCCAGAAACGCGCACCAGCTGCGATCCGGGGAGCTTGGCGTGCACCAGGAGGGAGAGCTCGGGCCAGATGAGGATATCCTCATCGCCGGTAATAAGCAGCGTAGGGATGCCGGTAGCCCGATAGCGTTCAAGCGGCGTGGTGAGCCGGTAGAGCTGTTCGTAGAAGGCCTCGCTGCGCGGGGCATTGAGCCCGCTGATCTGGGCGTAAAGGAACGTTCTGGCAGCATCCCGCTGCTGAAAAGAGACGCCCAGGGCCCCTTGCCACGGCACCGGTGGCCGCGGCGGGCGGGTGGCTTGCAGCTGGCGGCGCAGCGCCTCAAGGTCGGGGTCGCTCAAGTTACCAATGGTGTTGGCCAGCACGATGGCCCAGAAGCGCTGGGGTTGCTGGACCGCGGCGCCTACCGCTGCCCAGCCCCCCATGGACTGGGCTACCACGGCGGCACGCGCAAGCCCCAGGTGATCGAGAAGGGCCAGGAGATCGGCGGCCAAGGCAGAACAGCCGGGGCCATCGGGAAGGTCAGGGGACTGGCCAAAGCCGCGCTGGTCGACGGTGATACAGCGGTAGGTGGCGCGGAAAGCCGGCACCTGTTGCCACCAGCTGAGGTGGTTGCCGCCGGCGCCGTGCAGGAACACCACCGCCGGCCCGTCGCCGCCGGTGTCTTCGAAGTAAAGACGAAAACGGCCTTGCTGCATAAAAGGCACCGCACTTGCCTCCCTCAGGCAGGGAATCTGGAGATGCTGCTGCGGCGGCTAGAGAGGAGAAGCCCAGGCGCGGCGGCGCACGCCAGCAAGCTTGGCCAGCATGGCGGCGTGCAAATGGCCGTTTGAGGCCACAAGCTGGTGTCCCAGCCCGTCAAAGGGATCCCCACTGTACGTGGTCACTTTGCCGCCCGCACATTCCACCAGCAAGGCGCCTGCCGCCACGTCCCAGGGGCCAAGGTGCTGTTCCCAGTAACCGTCTAAGCGCCCACACGCCACATAGGCCAGGTCAAGCGCCGCAGCCCCGCTGCGCCGCACGCCTTGCGCAGCAAGGTTGAACATCATGAACTCACGGTGGTTGTTGTCGCCTCTGCGATGGCGATCGTAAGGAAAGCCCGTGGCCAGAAGCGCTTGTCGCAAGTCGGCGGTGGTACTGACCTGACAACGAACGCCGTTGCAGAATGCCCCCACGCCGCGCCGGGCAGTAAAGAGCTCGTCGCGCAGCGGATCGTACACGACCCCCACCTGCACCCCTTGGGCGTCAGCAACGCCAATGCTCACGGCAAAATGGGGAAACCGGTGAAGATAATTCACGGTGCCGTCGAGCGGATCGATGAGCCAGCGAATCGGCCCGCAAGGCAGGCTTTCGCCTTGCTCTTCACCCAAAATGGCATGGCGGGGATAGTGGGCCTGAATTCCCTCCCGAATGATGGTTTCTGCGGCATAATCGGCTTCGCTTACCGGGTCGCGATCGCCCTTCATCGTGATGGCTACCTGTCGACCAAAGCGATAGCGCAGCTCTGCTCCCGCCTCACGGGCAAGGGCAATAGCCAACTCGAGAATGGCATCCCAATCCGGCGGTGATGAGGAGGTTGCCATGGCGGTAGCTTCCTGTCGCGAGCCGCAAGGGTTCTTCTTCGCTTCCCTCTCTCGTTACTATGGTAGGTTCGAGATCCCGGCACGTCAAGGCGGGCATGGTCCATTGTGGAGGTGGGCTGCGGGATGTGGCCCGCGCGCGCTGCCAAAGGTGCTTGCAATTTCCGGTGGCACGCATTACAAAGGGAGGCGGGATACCTTGTGGAGGGAAGAGGGCCATGAAAACTACCCGGGTGATCGACGCCGACGGCCACATCCGTGAAACCGACGTCTTGCTGGACTACGTGGAGCCACCCTACCGGCGGGCGTCGCTGCGCGAGCTGTTCCCCTCGGACGGCTGGGACCGCCATCTCCAGGGACGCCTGTGGATTGACGTTCCGGACGCAGCCGCTTGGCTACGCGCCATGGCGCAGGGCGGCATGGAGCGGGCCGTGCTTTTTCCCACCTTTGGCCTGTTCCACAGCTTTATTCGCGACCCTGACGTGGCGGTGGCCGTCAGTCGGGCGTACAACACCTACGTTGCCGAGCACTACCGGACGCCGCGGGTCGCCTGCTCCCGGTGGCCTTGCTGCCGGTCCAAGACGTCGACGAAGCGGTCAAAGAACTGAGGCGTGCGGTGACCGAGCTGCGGCTGGTTGCCGCCATGCTGGCGGCCGACGGCGGACATCCCCTGCTGGGCCAGCGCTGTTACTGGCCGCTGTACGAGGAAGCGGAGCGGCTTGGCTGTCCCCTGGCAGTACACGCCAGCGGTTCGCACTTGGGCGGCGCCGGGGTGGAGCGCTTTCCGCGCTTTATCCAAGCGCACACCGTGTCGCATCCCTTCGGCATCATGCGACAGCTAACCAGCATCGTCTTTGAAGGCGTCCCGGAGCGATTTCCCAATCTGCGCCTGGCCTTTCTCGAGGCCGGGGTTACTTGGGTGCCTTTCTGGATGGACCGCATGGATGAGGAGTACGAAAAACGCGGCGCTGCAGAGGCCCCGGCCCTGAGCCGCAAGCCCAGCGAGGTCATCCGCGGCGGCACCGTCTACTTCTCGCTGGAGGCAGGAGAAACCCTCCTCGGCCCCACCCTCGCCGTGGTAGGAGAGGACCAAGTGGTCTACGCCTCGGACTATCCGCACTGGGATTGCGAATATCCGGCGTCGATTGCCCAGCTGCAGCGGCGCCCGGACGTAACCGAAGCCCAGAAAGCCAAGCTGCTGGCCGACAACGCCTGTCGCCTCTATGGCTTGGCATAAGGGGGTGCTTGACAGGCCCGGGATGTGTTTTCTATGGTTTGGGTGCCTTTCCCTCGACACCACAAACCCGGGGAGTGCGCTGCGCACCGCCGTGGGTCACGCCGATGCGGCGAGTAACGCCTTGGCCGGCGGGCTCTGATCTCGAGCAGGGAGTGAGACAAGGAGGAGACGGTGGACATCATCGTGACCATCAAGCAGGTTCCCGATCCGGAAGCGCCTAAGGAGAGCTTTCGCATCGATGAAGAAGCCAAGCGCATTTTGAATCCGGCCAACGTCGATCCGGTGATCAACGGCTACGACGAAAACGCCATTGAGGCCGCGCTGCAGCTCAAAGAAGCAGTAGGCGGAAAAGTAACGGCGCTGTGCATGGGCGAGGAGAGCGCCACGCGGGCCCTGAAGCAGGCCCTGGCAATGGGAGTCGACGAAGCGATTTTGCTGCACGACCCCGCCTTTGCCGATGCCGACGCCACCGCCACCGCGTATGTGCTGGCAGCGGCCATTCGCAAGCTCGGCAAGTACGATCTGATCCTGTGTGGACGCCAGGCCTCGGACTGGGACCAGGCGCAAGTCCCCTCTGGCATTGCCGAGTACCTCGACCTGCCCAGCGTGACGGCGGTGCAAAAAGTCGAGGTGCGCGACGGCACCGTCCGCGTGGAGAGAATTCTCGAAGACGGTTACGAGGTGATCGAGCTGCCCATGCCGTGTCTGGTGACGGTCAGCAACGAAGCGAACCGGCCGCGCTATCCCACCCTCAAGGGCATCATGGCGGCAGGTAAAAAGCAGATTCCTGTCTGGAATGCCGCGGCGCTAGAGGTCGATCCCGCGCGCGTGGGCCGCGCCGGGTCTCTGACCCGCGTCGTCAAGCTTTACATTCCGCGGTTTGAAGGGAGCTGCGAATTCATCGAAGGGGAAACCCCGGAGGAGATGGGAGAAAAGCTGGCACTGCGCTTGCGCGAGCTGAAAATCATCTAGCCATACGAGCACGGCAAAGGAGAGCCAACCGATGACGCAAGGGGTGATGGTGTTTGCCGAAACCACTGGAGGTACGCTCGCTTCCATTGCCAAAGAGCTGCTGGGCGCCGGCCGCAAGCTGGCCGACGCGCTGGGCGAACCGCTGCTGGCTGCTGTGCTAGGGCACGGGGTGCAGGAAGCCGCTCAGGAAGCCGTGTATCACGGGGCTGACACTGTGTACGTGGCCGATGCCCCGGTGTTGGAGACGTACCAGACGGCGTCGTACACGGCGGTGATGGCCCAGATCGTGGCCCAAGCCCAGCCCAGCATCTTGCTTATCGGCATGAGCGACAACGGGCGCGACCTCGCGCCGCGGCTGGCGTTTCGCCTCGGTACCGGACTGGCTTCGGACTGCGTGGACTTGGCGATCAATCCGGAGACCAAGCTGCTAGAAGCCACTCGGCCCGTCTCCGGTGGCAATGCCATGGCCACGGTGGTGATCGAAAAGACGCGACCGCAGATGGCAACGGTGCGGGCCAAGACTATGGAGCCGGCGGTACGCGATCCTTCTCGGCAAGGGACCCTGGTGCCGGTGGAAGTTACCCTCGACCCGGCGACGCTGCCGGCGCGGGTGATCGAGCGGGTCAAGGCCAAAGCCGAGGGCGTCCGCCTCGAAGACGCCGAAATCGTCATTGCCGGCGGCCGTGGCCTCAAAGGCCCTGAAGACTTCTACGCCCTCCTGGAGCCCTGTGCCAAGCTGCTGGGCGGTGCGGTGGGCGCCTCGCGGGCTGCGGTGGACGAGGGCTGGGTACCCACGCAGATGCAGATTGGCCTGACCGGGAAAATCATTAGCCCCAAGCTCTACATCGCCTGCGCCATTTCTGGCGCTGCCCAGCATATGGCCGGGTGCGGATATGCCAAGACCATCGTGGCGATCAACCGCGACCCCGATGCGCCGATTTTCCAGCGAGCCCACCTCGGGGTGGTGGGAGACTACAAAAAGGTTATCCCAGCCTTCCACAAGAAGTGCGAGGAACTGTTGAAGAAGTAAGGAGCACCCAACCCCCTGGTTGCTGCCGGTGGGCAGGCCGCTGCAGCACGTGCTACAATTGCCACGATACGCCCTGGCAGAGGAGAAGTGGCGCTGCATCGCTATCGTGAGGACGGCTGTTTTGTTTGCGGGAAACGCAATCCGCTAGGGCTCCAGCTCACCTTTCGGCTTGAAGACGGCATGGCCACCGCGGAGTTTGTCCCCCAGCCCCGCCATCAGGGGTACGACGGCGTGGTGCACGGGGGCATCCTTGCTGCGCTGGTGGACGATGCCATGGCCAACTGTCTCTGGCTCCGGGGCATTCCGGTAGTGACGGCCAAAATGGCGCTCCGCTATCGCCAGCCCGTCCTCGTGGGCACACGCTTGCGGGCATACGGGCGAGTGCTGCACGAACGCGGGCGGGTGGCGGTGGCAGAGGGATGGATCACGACTCCAGAAGGGACGCGTGTCGTAGAAGCTACGGGGACGTTTTTCAAGCTTCCCTGAACCGCGGCACGAGAGGGGTACGCGTCCGCAGAGGACAGCCTATGCGCATCGGTGTGCCCAAGGAAATCAAACCCGACGAGTACCGGGTTGCTATTGTTCCAAGTGGGGTTCGCACCTTGGTGCGGGGCCGGACACCAAGTCCTGATCGAGGAAGGCGCCGGGGTAGGCAGCGGCATCCGCGACGAAGACTTCCGCGCCGCGGGTGCCGTGCTGTGCCCCCGTGAGGAGGTGTTCGGCAACAGCGAGCTGATCATGAAAGTCAAAGAGCCGCTGCCGCAAGAGTGGCCCTTGCTGCGGCCCGGTCAGATTTTATATGCGTTTTTGCACTTGGCGGCGGCGCCCGAGCTGGCGCACGCCCTGCTAGAGCGGCAAGTCAGCGCCATCGCGCTTGAAACCATTCAGACCGCCGACGGGGCCCTGCCCCTGCTGGTGCCGATGAGCGAAATCGCCGGGCGGATGGCCATCCACGTGGGGGCTAAATGCCTGGAAAAGGCAAGCGGCGGCCGGGGCGTCCTGCTCTCGGGTGTCCCCGGTGTAGAACCCGGCCGGGTGGCCATCGTCGGCGGGGGAATCGTGGGGAGAAACGCGGCCCGTCTGGCCTGCGGTATGGGCGCGGAGGTGACCCTCCTCGACATCAACTTGGAGCGCTTGCGGGCGATTGACGACATCTTTCGCGGCCGGGTGAAGACGCTCATCTCGCATCCGGAGCACTTGCAGGCGGCGGTGACCGAAGCCGACCTGGTCATTGGAGCGGCGCTGGTCCCCGGAGCGCGCACGCCACACCTGATCGACCGCGCCATGGTCCGCCAGATGCAGCCAGGGGCGGTGCTGGTGGACGTGTCCATTGACCAAGGGGGGTGTGCCGAGACCTCACGCCCCACGACGCACAGCCAGCCCACCTATATCGTCGACGGCGTGGTCCACTACTGCGTTCCCAATATGCCTGGCGCCGTGGCGCGCACGGCAACTTATGCCCTGGCCAACGTGACCCTTCCTTACGCGCTGCAGTTGGCCAACAAAGGCCTGCGGCAAGCGTTGGCCGACGATCCTGCCCTGTGCAAAGGACTGAACTTGCACCGCGGGCAGGTGACCCACCCGGCCGTTGCCGCCTCTCTGGGGCTCCCCTACCATCCCTATCACGCATAGGTTCCCGACACGCACGGAGGCGACACATGCAGAAGCCACTGGCGGGCATAAAAGTCCTCGATTTGACGCGGGTGCTCGCCGGCCCCTACTGTACCATGCTCTTAGCCGACATGGGCGCCGACGTGGTGAAAGTAGAACGCCCGGGGGTCGGCGACGATACCCGCGCTTATGGTCCCCCGTTTCTCAACGGGGAAAGCGCTTACTTCCTGAGCATCAACCGCAACAAGCGCAGTATCACGCTGAACTTCAAGCACGCCGACGGCTTGCACCTCTTGCGACGGCTGGTGGCCACGGCCGACGTGCTGGTAGAGAACTTTCGCCCCGGGACCATGGAGGCGCTCGACCTGGGATACGAAGCGGTACGGGAACTCAATCCGCGCCTCATTTACTGCTCTATTTCCGGGTACGGCCATACCGGCCCCTGGGCTCACTTGCCGGGCTACGACCTCATCATTCAAGGCGAGGGGGGTATTGCCAGCCTCACCGGTTCTCCGGAAGGCCCCCCATACAAAGTGGGGACGTCGCAGGGCCGACATCATCGCTGGGATGACGGCGTTTCAAGGGATCTTGCTGGCACTGCTCGCCCGCGCGCGTACTGGTCGCGGCCAGAAAGTCGACATTGGAATGCTCGACTGTCAGGTGGCCCTGCTTACGTATCAGGCCGGTATTTACTTTGCCACCGGAGAGAGTCCGACACGCATGGGGAACCAGCACCCCACCATTGCGCCTTACGAGACGTACCGCTGCCGCGATGGCTACCTCAACGTGGCCTGCGGCAACGATGCGACGTGGCGTGCCTTCTGCCGCGCCGTCGGCCACGAAGAATGGCTCACCGATCCGCGCTTCCGCACCAACGCCGACCGGGTACGGCACCGGCAGGAACTCAACGCCTTGCTCGAACCGCTGCTTTTGCAAAAGACGGCCCAGGAATGGCTCGAGCTGCTGCGCCCGCACGGCGTGCCATGCGGGCGTATTCACACCGTGGGCGAAGTCTGCGAACACCCCCAAGTCCACGCCCGCGACATGGTGGTCTCCCTTTCCCACCCTCGCGCCGGGCAGATCCGCGTGACCGGCGTGCCCATCAAGCTCTCCGAAACCCCGGGAGGGGTGGAAACGCCCCCGCCGCTTTTAGGGGAGCACACCGAAGAGGTGCTGGCGCAGTGGCTCCAGCTGTCCCCAGCAGAGGTGGCGGCGCTGCGGCGCGCCGGGGCGCTGTAAGCAAAGGGGGATAGCAGGGAAGGTATGGAGGGAGAGAGGGGGGGCCACAATAGAGAGGGAGAGGATGAGGGGGGAAAGAAGTGGCGTGCGTTCCCTAAGCCCTTCCCTGTCTATCCACCCTGAGGCCTCGCATCGCAAGCCTGCGACGTGATCCGTCGTCTAAGAACACCCGCTCGTGGCACCACAGTTGAGGCACTTGTAGCAAGTGCCGTTGCGAATCATGAGGGCGCCACACTCGACACAGGCCGGCGCGTCTTCGTGAACATGGAACGTAAATTCCTCTACCGCTCTGGCCGTGCCGTCGCCAATGACCACGCCGTTTGGGGTTGCGCCATTGCTGCCTGGAGAAGGCGGCCTTGTTCCCTCTGGCGACGCCTCGCCGCGGCGCTCGATCAGCCCGACGTGCCGGCGCTCTTCAGGAGGCAAGAATTTGGAAGCCAGCCAGCGGAAGATGTAGTCCATAATCGACTTGGCAAAGGGGATCTCGCGATTGTTGGTGTGGCCTGAAGGCTCAAAGCGCATGTGGCTGAACTTGTCAATGAGGGCTTTGAGCGGAACGCCATACTGCAGAGCCAAGGAAATTGAGGTAGCAAAGGCGTCCATGAGCCCCGAGATGGTGCTCCCCTCTTTGGCCATCACCAAGAAGATTTCGCCCGGTGTGCCGTCGTCGAACAAGCCCACGGTGATGTAGCCTTCGTGGCCGGCAATGGAAAACTTGTGCGTGATGGCCGGCCGCTCGTCGGGAAGGCGACGCCGCACGGGTTTCCCCCCTTGCGCGACCTTCTCGGCGCCGGTGCTCAGGGGCTGGGTGCGCTTGCAGCCGTCGCGGTAAACCGAGATGGCTTTGAGCCCCAGCTTCCAGCCGGTGATGTAGGCCTGTTCAATATCTTCGACCGTGGCGTCCTGCGGCAGGTTGATCGTCTTGGAGACCGCGCCGCTGAGGAACGGCTGCACCGCCGCCACCATGCGGAGGTGGCCCAAGTAGTGAATGGCCCGCGTCCCGCCCCGCGGCCGGAAGGCGCAGTCAAAGACCGGCAAATGCTCCTCACGCAAGTGCGGCGCGCCTTCGATGGTCTCGTGCTCGTCAATATACTGCACAATGTCGCGGATTTGCTCGTGGGTGTAGCCAAGCCGTTTCAGGGCCAGTGGGACCGTGGTGTTGACGATCTTCATCGTGCCCCCGCCGGCCAGTTTCTTGTACTTAACGAGCGCGATGTCGGGTTCGATGCCGGTGGTGTCACAGTCCATCATAAAGCTGATGGTTCCGGTGGGGGCCAGCAGGGTGGCCTGCGCGTTGCGGTAGCCATACTGCATGCCGAGGGCGAGGGCATCATCCCAGA
Organism: Candidatus Tectimicrobiota bacterium; assembly: GCA_026005175.1. Classification (GTDB taxonomy): domain Bacteria; phylum Tectomicrobia; class Entotheonellia; order Entotheonellales; family Entotheonellaceae; genus BPKO01. Next base: position 430,670 of record BPKO01000001.1, on the reverse strand, counting down.
CGTCGATGGCGGCCTGCATGAGGGAAGCGGGCACCAGGTGGTGGGCAATGCCGTGGAGGCTCTCGCGGTGCTTGCGGATGACGCGCAGCATGGGCTCGCAGTTGACCGCGTAGCCGGGGAAAGGTCCCTTGACTTTGGCAATCTTGGCGCTGGTAAGATAGGCCTCCCCGGTCATAAGGGCGGTAATCGCTGCCGCATAGGCTCGGCCGGCCTCTGAGTCGTAGGGCAGACCACGGGCCATCAGCAAGGCGCCCAGGTTGGCATAGCCGAGCCCCAGCGGCCGAAAATCGCGGCTGTTGCGTTCGATGGCCGGGGTGGGGTAGCTGGCGTTGTCAACGATAATTTCCTGAGCCAAGAAGACGATGGCCACCGCGTGCCGAAACGCCTCGACGTCGAATTCGCCCTCCGGAGTGAGAAACTGCATGAGGTTGAGCGACGCCAGGTTGCAGGCCGTGTCATCGAGGAACATAAATTCACTACACGGATTGGAGGCATTGATGCGCCCGCTGTTGGGACAGGTGTGCCAGTCGTTGATGGTGGTGTCGAACTGCATGCCGGGATCGCCGCAGATGTGCGCCGCTTCGGCAATCATGCGCATGAGGTCGCGCGCCCGGTAGGTTTCGCACACCTCGTCGGTGGTGACGTAGCGCGTCTGCCACTGCCCATCTTCGAGCACGGCACGCATGAAGGCGTCAGGCACCCGCACCGAGTGGTTGGCATTCTGAAAGCTCACCGAGGCGTAGGCCTCGCCGTCCAGCGAGCCGTCGTAGCCGGCGTCGATGAGAATCCAAGCTTTCTTTTCTTCTTCTGCTTTGCAGCGGATAAACTTGACGATGTCCGGGTGGGAGATGTTGAGAATCACCATCTTGGCGGCGCGCCGCGTTTTGCCGCCGGACTTGATCACTCCGGCAAAGGCGTCATAGCCCTTCATGAACGACACCGGCCCCGACGCGGTGCCTCCGCCGGCCAAGGGCTCCTTCGAGGAGCGAATCGGCGACAGGTTCGTCCCCGTCCCTGAGCCCCACTTAAAGAGCATGCCCTCGGTCTTGGCCAGGGTGAGAATGGACTCCATGGTGTCGCTGACCGAGTTGATAAAGCACGCTGAACACTGCGGGCGCTCCTCAACCCCGACGTTGAACCACACCGGGCTGTTGAAAGAAGCCTTCTGGAAGAGCAGGAGATGGGTGAGCTCGTCGGCAAAGATGGCCGCATCCTCCTCGCTGGCAAAGTAGCCGCCGCGCTGTCCCCAGCGCGTCAGGGTGCCCACCACGCGGTCGATCAGCTGGCGCACCGAGCGCTCGCGCTGCGGGGTGCCCAGCATGCCGCGGAAGTACTTGGAAGCCACCACGTTGGTGGCCAGCTGCGACCAAAACTGCGGCACCTCCACCTCGGGCTGCTCGAAAACCACACTGCCGTCTTCGCCGGTAATCAGGGCGCGACGCGTTTCCCACACCACCTCGTCATAAGGAGACACCTCCCCCCGCGTGAAGTACCGCGAGAGCGCCAGACCGCCCGTTACCCCCCGCCCCCCACTGCCATTGCCGACGCGAACGACCTCCTCCCCGGCCTGATGAAACGCTGAAACGCGCATACGCTCACCCTCGCCTGACATTTATTGCAAGTTGCATTTCTGGTCCTAATATACCCTGTCAAGGGAATTTGTCAACCAGAAAATGCAACTTGCAAAAAATTTTTTTCCGGCAATAACTCGCGTATTTTCAGTCTGTTATGGGGAGGATGCGCGCTCGCGCGCCGGCGGGGAGCCGGGTGCGGGTGGGCGGAAGGACGAGGAGGCCGAGGGCAGCAGGGCAGGTGCGCGCCAGGGCAAGCAGGGAGGGGAGGGGAGTGGCAAGCCAGCCGTTGGTGCCCTGGTGCAGGCGCACGGGGCGGAAGTGGGTTAGGCCACGGCGCCCTTGCTGGGCCGCGGTGAGGGTAGCAAGGCGAAGGGGAGGCAGGGCAGGGTGCTGGCCCAGCAGGGTGCGAATGGCGGGGCGGACGAAGACCTCAAAGCCGATGTAGGCAGCCCAAGGGGAGCCGGGCAGCGCGAAGAGGAGCGTCTTCTGGGCACGGGCCACCAAAAGGCTACGCCCCGGACTGGTGGCAACCCCGCGGCAGAGCGGCTGCGCGCCAATGGCCTGGAAGGCACGGGCGGTAAAGTCGCGGTCACCGCCGCCGGAGCCCCCTAAAACCACGAGGAGATCGGCCTCCAACCCGCGCTCCAGCTGCGCCACGAGGGCCGGCAGGGTATCGGGCACCAGGCCCAAGTTGACGGTGCGACACCCCAGCTCACAAGCGCGCAGTTCCTGGGCGTAGAGGTTGCTGCACCACTTTTTCCCTGGCTGCCAGGGCGCCCCCGGCGGGAGGAGTTCGTCTCCCGGGGCCACCAGCGCCACCTGGGGCTGCTGCCGCACGCACACGGTGGTTATGCCTAGGGCCAGGGCCAAGCCAAGCCGGGGTGGGGTGAGGCGCGCGCCAGCGCGCAGGAGCACCGTGCCGCGGCGGACTTCGGCGCCGCGCCGCTGCACGTGCTGGCCTGCCGGAACGGGTTGGCGCAGGACCAGCTGCTCGCCGTCACGCTCGGCCTCTTCCAGGCGGACCACGGCGGTGGCGGCGGCGGGCAAGGGGGCACCGGTCATGATGCGGATGGCTTGCCGCGGCAGCAGCCGCGGTGGCGCCATCCCCGCCGTCAGCGTGGGGCCAATGGCCAGCCGCACGGGGTGCTGGGGCGTGGCCTGGCGGGTCTCGCTGGCGCGCACCGCATAGCCGTCCATCATCGCCTGCCGAAACGGCGGCATGTCGTGTGGCGCCACCAGGTCGGCCGCCAGCACGCGCCCGGCGGCCGCCAGCACGGGCACGCTCTCGCTGGCCAGCGGCTCAAGGGCAGCCACGATGCGGGCCAGGGCCTGTGGATAGGAAAGCATCCTCGCTTCCTTTTACCGTAGAAGTAGCAGAGAGAGAAAGCGGCGTCAAGCCAAGCAAGCAGAAAAGCCCCTTGCGTTCCACACGGGTTCTTTTTAGATTAGTAGCGTAACCCTCAGAGGGAGGGAGCCGGTGCCGTTGACCGACGGAGGGTGTGAGCGTGCGGTGTGCAAGGAGGTAAAGCGTGATGGCCACAGCGGAGACGCCTTTTACCCTGAAAACTGGACTGGCCGAGATGCTCAAAGGCGGGGTGATCATGGACGTCACCTCAGCCGAGCAGGCTAAAATCGCCGAGGACGCCGGGGCGGTGGCGGTGATGGCCCTCGAGCGGGTACCGGCCGATATCCGCGCCTACGGTGGGGTGGCGCGCATGGCCGACCCCAAAAAGATCAAAGAAATCATGCAGGCCGTGTCCATCCCGGTGATGGCCAAGGTGCGCATCGGCCACTTTGTTGAGGCGCAGATCCTCGAAGCCCTGGGGGTAGACTACATCGACGAAAGCGAGGTGCTTACGCCGGCAGACGAGGTGCACCACATCAACAAGTTCGCCTTCAAGGTGCCCTTTGTCTGTGGAGCTCGGGATTTGGGCGAAGCGCTGCGGCGCATTGGGGAAGGCGCAGCGCTGATTCGCACCAAAGGCGAGGCCGGCTCGGGCAACGTGGTTGAGGCGGTGCGCCACATGCGGGCGGTGCAAAGCGCCATCAAGCGGCTGACCACCTTGGGCGAAGAAGAACTGATGGCCGAAGCCAAGGCGCTGGGCGCGCCCTACGAGCTGGTCAAGCTGGTGGCCAAAACCGGCAAGCTGCCGGTGCCCAACTTTGCCGCTGGGGGCATCGCCACCCCGGCCGACGCCGCCCTGTTGATGCAACTGGGAGCGGAGGCCGTTTTCGTGGGTTCGGGAATCTTCAAGTCCGGCGATCCGGTGCGCCGGGCGCGGGCCATCGTGCAGGCGACCACCCACTACAACGATCCCGACGTGCTGGCGCGGGTCTCTGAAGACTTGGGCGAGCCCATGGTGGGGATCGACATCACCCGTCTGGAAAGCAGCGAGCTTTTGCAGACGCGGGGATGGTGATGGCGCCGATCGGCATTCTGGCGCTGCAAGGGGACTTCGCCGCCCACGGCCGTGCCCTCGACGACCTCGGGGTGCCCTGGCAGCTGGTGCGCACCCCGGCCGAACTGGCCACGGTGGCGGGATTGATCATCCCCGGGGGGGAAAGCACCGCCTTGCTGCGCCTCATGCACGCCGTAGACCTGCGTGCCGCCCTGGAGGCGTTTCATGCCCAAGGGCGGCCCCTCTTTGGCACCTGTGCCGGCCTGATTCTGCTGGCCCGCGAGACACGCCAGCCCGCACAAGAGAGCCTCGGCTTTATCGACGTGGTGGTGGAGCGCAACGCCTATGGGCGGCAAATCGACAGCTTCATCGCCACGGGGACGCCGCTGGTGCCAGAACTCGGCGCGGCGCCGCTGGAAATGGTCTTTATCCGCGCCCCCAAAATCATTGCCCTTGGTGAGGGGGTTACCCCCTTGGCCACCTGCCGCGGCGACGTCGTCCTGGCCCGCCAGGGCTCGGTGCTGGTGGCGGCGTTTCACCCCGAGCTCACCGCCGACCGCCGCGTCCACCGCTATTTTCTCGACATGGTGGCGGCGGCCGCCAACACACCGGCGGCCCGGCCGGTGCCCGAACGCACCACACCGGGCCGCTAAGGGGTTAGTACTCCATGCCGTGCGGGGCGCCGGCGCCCTTTTCTTCTTTCTCGGGCAGCTCGGTGACCATCGCTTCGGTGGTCAGCAGCAAGCCGGCGACGCTGGCGGCATTTTGCAGCGCAATGCGCACCACCTTGGTGGGATCGATGATCCCCTTCTCAAACATGTCGCCAAAGGTGTCGGTGGCGGCGTCGTAGCCTTCGGTGGTGCCCATCTCACGCACCTTCTGCACCACGATCGACCCTTCGGTGCCGGCGTTGAGGGCAATCTGCCGCAACGGTTGCTCGAGGGCGCGTTTGACGATACGCACGCCGATGCGCTGGTCCCCTTCGAGCTCGCCTTCCAGGCGATCCAGCGCCGGCAGCGCCCGGATATAGGCCACGCCACCCCCCGGGACGATCCCTTCTTCCACCGCCGCCCGCGTGGCGTTGAGCGCGTCTTCCACCCGCGCCTTTTTCTCCTTGAGCTCGGCTTCCGTCGCCGCACCCACCTTGATCACCGCCACCCCACCGACCAGCTTCGCCAGCCGCTCTTGCAGCTTCTCGCGGTCATAGTCCGAGGTGGTCTCCTCAATCTGGGTGCGAATCTGCTTCACCCGCCCCTCAATGTCGGCCGGCGAGCCCGCGCCTTCCACAATCGTGGTGTTCTCTTTGTCCACCGTCACCCGCTTGGCCCGCCCCAGGTCATTGAGGGTGACGTTTTCCAGCTTCACCCCCAGGTCCTCGGAGATGACGTTGCCGCCGGTGAGCACGGCAATGTCACGCAGCATCTCCTTGCGCCGGTCGCCAAAGCCCGGGGCCTTGACGGCGCAGCACTGCAAGGTGCCGCGCAGCTTGTTGACCACCAGCGTGGCCAGCGCCTCGCCTTCCACATCCTCGGCAATGATCAGCAGCGGCTTGTTCATCTTGGCGATCTGCTCCAAGATGGGGAGCAAGTCGCGCATGCTGCTGATTTTCTTCTCATGAAGCAGGATATAGGCGTCTTCGAGGACGGCTTCCATGCGCTCGGGGTTGGTGACGAAGTACGGCGAGATGTAGCCGCGGTCAAACTGCATGCCCTCGACGATTTCCAGCGAGGTTTCCATGCTCTTGGCTTCTTCGACGGTGATGACGCCGTCCTTGCCGACTTTTTCCATGGCCTCGGCGATGAGGTCACCGATGGTGGGGTCGTTGTTGGCAGAAATGGTGCCCACCTGGGCGATCTCTTTCTTGTCCTTGGTGGGGCGGCTCAGCTTGCGGATTTCCTCCACCACGACCTCGACGGCGCGGTCGATGCCGCGCTTCAAGTCCATGGGGTTAGAGCCGGCGGTGACGCTCTTGATGCCTTCGTGAAAGATGGCCTGCGCCAGCACGGTGGCGGTGGTGGTGCCGTCGCCCGCCACGTCGCTGGTCTTGCTGGCCACCTCCCGCAGCAGCTGGGCACCCATGTTTTCAAAGGGTTCCTTGAGCTCGATTTCCTTGGCCACGGTGACGCCGTCTTTGGTCGACTGCGGCGAGCCGAACTTCTTGTCAATGATGACGTTGCGGCCCCGCGGCCCCAGGGTGACCTTGACGGCGTCGGCCAGCTGGTCGACGCCGCGCATGATGGCATTGCGGGCTTCTACGCTGTACAGGATCTGTTTTGCAGCCATGAAGTGTGTCCTCCTCTGCCGATGCGGCCCTATTCCACGATGCCCAGCACGTCGTCTTCACGAATGATCAACAGTTCTTCTCCCTCAAGTTTGACCTCCGTGCCGGCATACTTGCTAAAGACGACTTTGTCCCCTTCCTTCACATCCAACGGCTGAATCTTGCCGTCTTCGGTCAGCCGCCCTGGCCCCACCGCCAAAACCCGCCCCTGCTGCGGCTTTTCCTTGGCGGTGTCGGGAATGATAATCCCCCCTTGCTTTTGCTCTTCCTCCTCGATACGCTTGACCAAAATGCGGTCGTACAGCGGACGCAGACGCATACCCTCTTCCCTCCTCTGTTAGCACTCATCGCCATCGAGTGCTAATAACATTAGCCCAACGGAGGAGGGTTTGCAAGGGGAAAAGTGGATGAAGGGCGAGGCGGCGGTTCAGGGCGCCCGGGTGGTGGTGGCAGTCACGGGCAGCATTGCGGCCTTTAAGGCGGTGCGGGTGGTGCGCCTGCTTCGGGCGCAGGGGGCTGAGGTGTTTGTCATCATGAGCCGGCACGCGACGCGCTTCGTGACGCCGGCGGTCTTTGCCGCCGCTTCAGGGCATGCGGTGGCCGTGGCGCTCTTTCCGCCGGGGCCGGCCGGGGCGCTGGAGCACATTGCCCTGGCGCATGGTACCGAAGTGGTGGTGGTGGCGCCAGCCACGGCAAACCTCTTGGCCAAGCTGGCCACCGGGATGGCCGATGACCTGCTCAGCACGTTTTTGGTGGTGGTGGCCGAGCGGATTCCGGTGCTGGTGGCGCCGGCGATGAACGCCCACATGTACACCAATCCCGTGGTGCAGCAGCATCTGATTACGTTGCAGCAGCGGGGAGTAGAGGTCATCGCACCAACCTACGGCCCGCTGGCCAGTGCTTTGGAAGGGGAAGGGGTAGGACGGCTGGCAGAACCCGAAGTGATTGTGGACCGCGTGCTCGCCCGCCTGCTGGCGGCGCGCCGCGGCGCCTAAGGCAACGCCTCAGGCTTCCTCGCTGACGAGTTCGCTTACATCTTCATTGAGAAGCTCTTCGACTTCCGTCCCCGGGATCATGGTGATGGTTTCCCACGGACATTCTTTGGCACAAATGGTACATCCCGTACAGATGTCCCAATCGACGACAACCACCTGGTGGGTGCCGTCCCCCGCGTAGTATGGATCATCGATTTTGTCAATGCAGTCCACCGGGCAGAAATCAATACACCACTCGCATCCCGTGCAACCCTCGACATCGATCCATGCCTTGGGGCGAGGTCTGCGTGCACGTCGCTCGGCCACTTCCTTCCTCCTCTGTGCATTGGCGGCGCTGTCACATTCTACCCGTGCCAGGGGGTGATTGCAAGCAAAGGGGATTTGCACCGGGTGCGGGCTGCTGGTAGCATCTCAGCGAACAGAGAAGCGAGAGGGGTATGCGAGCGCTGGTGCAGCGGGTAGCACGGGCCGAAGTCCAGGCAAGTGGCCAGACGGTGGCGGCGATCGGGCCGGGGCTGCTGGTGCTCCTTGGCGTCCATTGCCAAGACACCGCGCAAGAGGCACACGCCCTGGCCCACAAGCTGGTGACGCTGCGGATCTTCGAAGACGAGCAAGGCAAGATGAACCTCGACGTGCGGCAAACCGGCGGGGCGGTGCTGGTGGTGTCCCAGTTCACCCTGTATGCCGACTGCCGCAAGGGGCGGCGACCGTCGTTTACGCAGGCGGCCCCGCCTGAGCGCGCCGAGCCCCTCTACCGCGACTTTATCGCGGCGGTGGCCCGCTGCGGCGTGCCCGTCGCGCAGGGCATCTTTGGTGCCCGCATGCAGGTCCACCTGGTCAACGACGGGCCGGTGACGCTTCTTCTCGAAAGCCCTGCGACGACTTCGTGAGGGCAGCGGGAGGGAAAGGCCATGACGTGGCAGAGTCTTCCTCAGATGTTTTTCACCCGCGCGGCGCCACGCGGCGCACGCCCGGCGCAGCTAGTCAAACGCCACGGCCAGTGGCAGGCGATTTCCTGGCAGGCGCTCCAGGAGCGGGTGCGGGCTCTGGCCCGCGGGCTGATTGCCTTGGGGCTGCAGCCGGGCGAGCGCGTGGCGCTGCTGGCCGACAGCTGTGCCGAATGGGTGCAGTGCGACTTGGCCATTCTGACCGCTGCCGGCATCACGGTGCCCGTTTATCCCTCCCTGACGTCGGCGCAGGTGGCTTACATCCTCAACGACGCCGAGGTCACCCTGGCCTTTGTGGACACGCCGCAGCAGCTGGCCAAGCTGCACCAGGTGCGCGCGCAGGTCCCCACCTTGCGCCAGGCAATCCTCCTGCACGAGGCACCCACCGCCGACGCTTGGGTGTTGACCCTGGAACAGCTGGGCGCGCACGGCACGCCAGACCTCGAGCCGGAGCTGGAGGCGCGGTTGCGGGGCCTGTCTCCCGAGACGGAGGCGACGTACGTCTACACCTCGGGCACCACCGGGCCGCCCAAAGGGGTGGTGCAAACGCATGGCAACCACCTGTTCATGGTTGAGAGCTGTGCCCAGATCATGGACGCCCAGGAAGGGGACGTCAACCTGCTCTTTTTGCCCCTTGCCCATTCTTTTGCTCGCCTCGAGGCGTTCCTGGGGCTGTACGTGGGGCTCACCACCGCCTTTGCCGAAAGTATCGAGGCCTTGCCGCAAAACCTGCGCGAAGTGCGCCCCATGCTCATGTTTGCCGTGCCCCGTGTCTACGAGAAGATGTATGCCCGCGTGCAGGCGGCTGCCGCCAGCGGCTCACCGCTAAAAAAAGCGCTGTTTCAATGGTGCGTGGGGATTGGCCGGCGCGTCAGCAGGCGCCAACAGCAGCGCCAACCCGTGCCGCTGTGGCTCGGGGCAGCCTACCGCTTGGCCCACCTCCTGGTCTTTCGCAAGCTCCACCAGGCCGTGGGAGGGCGCCTGCGCTACTTTGTCTCGGGTGGCGCTCCGCTGGCCAAGGAGATTGCCGAGTTTTTCCACGCCGCGGGCATTCTCATCCTGGAAGGCTACGGGCTTACCGAGAGCTGTCCGGCGCTGACGGTGAACCGCCTCGACCGCTACAAGTTCGGAACGGTGGGCTTGCCGCTGCCCGGGGTGGAAATCCGCCTGGCGCCGGACGGCGAAATCCTTGCTCGCGGCCCCAACGTGGCCAAAGGCTACTACAAGCGGCCTCAGGAGACAGCAGCCGTGTTTCGCGAGGATGGCTGGCTGGCCACCGGGGATATCGGCGAACTGGATGCCGAGGGCTTCCTCCGCATTACCGACCGCAAAAAAGACATTATCGTCACTTCAGGCGGCAAGAACATCGCCCCCCAGAACATCGAAAACCTGCTCAAAACCGACCGCTACATTAGCCAGGCGATGGTCTACGGCGACGGCCGCAAGTACCTGACGGCGATCCTGACCTTGGACCAGGAAGAAGTGGCCAACTACGCCCGCCAGCACGGTATCCCCGCCTCCAGCCCCGAAGCGCTGGCCACCCACCCGGCCATCTACCAGCTTATCGCCCAGCGCGTCGCCGCCATCAACGCGCAGCTAGCCTCCTACGAGACCATCAAGAAGTTTCTCATTGCACCGGAGGACTTCACCCAGGAAAGCGGCGAGCTCACGCCCACCTTGAAAGTACGGCGCCAGGTGATCTTGCAAAAATACCAAGCCCAGCTCGAGCGCCTCTACGAGGAAGACTGAAGCGCCGCGCGGGCAGGGCAGTGCACCCGCTTCAGAGGCGCCTGGCGAATTCTTCTTCGTAGAGCTTCTGGTACATCACGTCCCACTCGCGGCTGCCCTCGACGATGCGGCGCGAGTAGGAAGCGAGCTTTTGTCGCACCGCGGCGTCGATGGCCTCTTCGAGCTTGAGCGCCTGCTGAAACGTGTTGACGATTTCCAGACGCACCGTGTTGGCCGGGGCTTGCAGCGTCACGCCGGGGAACTGCTGCAGCCCGCGAATGAGGATTTGCGAGAGATGGTTGACTTTCTCCCGTGACAGCGCCATAGGCTGCCCTCCCTGACTAGGTGGGGGCTTCAGAGAATCAGCCCGCGTTCTTTGATCAGCTGCCGTTTGACCATGGCAAACATGCGCGCGTAATCCACGTTGTGGCGGTCCATTTCGGCGGCATGGGCGCGCAGAATGGCTTTCACTTCTTCGTTGAGGCGGTCTTCAACGAGCAGGTCTTCGGTGATCAGCCGGCGGAGCTCGGCGGCCAGCTTCTCGGCCGGGACGCTGAGCGCCACCAACCCCTTGTCGACAAGATTGGCGGTGATCTGCCTGGCGATGTACTCGATCATCTCCTTGCGTAAGCGCATGGGGTTACTCCTTTCCCGACGGCGAATCGGCACTGCGGCGCTGGGAAGCTTGCAGGGCGCGAATGCGGGCGGCGGCAAAGCGGCCGTACGCATCGTGGGGGTCGAGCGCCACCACACGCCGGTACATGGCAAGCGCCGCCTCGTACTGCTGTTGTCCTTCGTAAAGCTCCCCGGCGCGAAAGAGGGCAGTGCGCGCCCACAGCCCCTGCTGGGGAAACGCCTGGGCAAGGCGCCGGTAGAGCTGCAGCGCCGCAGCCGCATCGCCGCTGAGCTGGTAAGTCTCCGCTTGCCAGAACAAGGCCTCCACCCGTTCGCGTTCGCTGCTGGCTTCCTGACTGAGCCGCGCAAAGAGGGCTATCGCAGCCTCGTACTCGCTGAGCCGCTGCAGCAGCAGCCCCGTATCGAGTTGCTCTCCAGTACTGAGAGTAGCAAAAGCCTGGCGGTCTTGCCATAGCTGTCGCAGGAGAGGTCGGGCGGCGTCGGGCTGCTGCAGCGCCAGCAGCACTTTGCCAAGGCGGTAGCGCACGCGGGCGTGCAGCTCAGGCGGGGCTGTCCCGTGTAAGGCGGCGCGGAGCGCTTGTGCGGCTTCCTCCAGCAGCCCGGCACGCTCAAAGAGCAGCCCGAGGCGGTAGTGGGCCACGGGGGCAAGGGGAGAAGCAGCAAACATCTCGGTGAGGCGACGGTAGGCGTGCAGGGCGTGGCGGTGGTCGCCTTGAGCGAGGTAGCTCTCGGCCATCATAAAGAGCGCTTCGTCGGAAAGCGGCGTGCGCACTGGCTGCGCCAGCAAGCGCCGGAAGAGGGCGCGGGCCTGCTCGTACTGTTTCTTCTCAAAGAGCGCTTCGCCTTGGGCAAAGAGGCGGGCCGCCCGCAGGGGGCCCAGCGGGTCGTGCCGCACAAACGCGGCGTCGTGCTCCAAGGCGTCGCGGTACTGCTTGCCCTCCAGCAGGCAGCGCTGCCAGCGCCAGGCGGCAAACAACGCATAGGGGGTGGTGGCGTGCTCCTGCACCACTTGCCGCAGGGACTTACACGCCGCTGCCGGCTCACCCAGGGCCAGCAGCACGCTACCCAGGCGCCACAGGGCCTCACTGCGGCGGGCCGCCGAGGTGGCAACGGCCAGCACCGCCTGCCAGGCCTCTTTGGCCGCCGCCAGTTCCCCCTGCTGCTGCCAGATCCAACCGCGCCAGAAGTGGGCCTCGGCCGCAACGTCGGCGCCAGGGCGCTCCTCAAGCAGGGCAGCATAGACTTCGAGCGCCTGCGGATACGCTTTGCTTTTGAGGTACGCCCAGGCCAAGGCCAGCTGCACCCGCTGGCGCTGGGGAGCGGCAAGCGGCTGCTGGAGGAGGTCGCGGTAGAGAACAATAGCCGTGGGGTAAGTACCTTGCCGCACCAGGGCAGCGCCCAGGCGCAGCGCGACGTCGAAGCGCTGCGGGCTAAAAGGCGACAGCCGTCTCAGTCGCTGCCAGGTCTCCGTGGCCTCGGCAAAAGCTCCACGTTTTTCGTGGAGCTCGGCGAGCGCAAAAAGGAGCTGCTCGCGCGCCTCAAGGTCGTCGGTCTGCTCCAGGGCCGCCTGATAGGCGACCAGTGCTGCCGCAGTGGCTTGCGGCTCCAGGAGCAATTCGGCGTGCCAGCGCCGGGCTGCTGTAGCCCGGGATCCGGCGGGGAAGCGCTCCTGCAGCTGGGCCAGGACGTCCCGAGCCCTTTCTTGTTCCCCTTTGCCCGCATAGGCCTGGGCCAGGAACCAAAGCCACCACTGGGCCTCCTCTGCCGTCGCCGTAGCGGGCAGGGGCTGGGCCAGCAGCGCAACGGCCGCCTCGTAGTCTTGCAGCAGGAGCAAGTCGTGGCCTTGCTCCAGTATCTCCCCTGTGGGAGTGGGCTGGGCCAGCAGCCCCTGCTCGTAGAGGTACGTGGCGGCAGCGGCCACCTGCCCCTGCTCGTAGAATACCCAGGCAAGCGCACGGTGTGCCTCGGCCGCCAGCGGCGCCGGGGCAGCGGTGGCCACTAGCTGAAAGTGGTTCTGGGCTGCGGCAAAGCGCTCCTGGGCAAGGGCAATCGCGCCCAGCCGCAGGTGCGCCCGATAGGCCGCTTCACTCTCTGGAAACTGCTGGATGAGGCGCCGGTAGACGTCCTGCGCCTGGGACCACTGCTGGGCATACCAGTAACCATCCCCCAGGTGGCGCAGCAGCTCCGCCCGCGGCACGGGGGGGGCATCGAGGTGCAGCAGCTGCTGATAGAGGGGCAACGCTTCGGCAAACTGCCCCTGCTTGACGTAGAGGGTGGCCAGTTGCCAGAGGATGTGGGGTTGATCCGGCAGGCCTGGGAAGCGCAGGAGCAGCTGGTGCCAGGCGGCGATCGCCTCCTCGTACTGCTGCCGCTGCGCCTTGCTCATGGCCAAATGCCGGAGGGCCGTCTCGAGCTGGGGAAAGTCGGGAAACGTTTCAACCAGCGTCCGGTAGGCGGCGGCCGCTTGGTGGTAACTGCCCGTGGCATAGAGGGCTTCGGCAAGCCAAAAGAGCACTTCGGGGCGCCGCGGGCTTTGCGGATAGCGCTGCAGGAAACGGCGTCCCTCCTCGATTACCTGCGCGTGCGCCGCCGCCGCCGCGGCCCGGGCAATGGCGCGATACGCGCTCTCTTCTGGAGAGGCCGCCCACAGGCCAGGCGCCGCCAGGGCAAGCACGAACAGGCCAATACCTATGCGGTGAGACTGGCTGCGGCATCGAGCCAGCGGTGTCCGTTGCGGGACGCTGCCCCACATCGTCTAAAATGCCCCGCCGCAGAGCAAAGCAAGAAGTTTCGCGAAATATACGCGATCGATGGGCAAAGTGCAAGTGTCACGGGCGGTTGCTTGACTTTCCGCAGGGGCAGGGGTATAGTTCGGCGAGAGGGCCAACGTAGGAAACCCATGCCATGATGACCACCGAGGCGAGCGCCTGGCGCGAGGTGACCATAGACGACATCATCGCGGCGGTTGAACAATACCATCCAAAGGCCGATTGTGCCTTAATCCGCCGCGCCTATGCCTTTTCGGCAGAAGCCCACAAAGACCAAAAGCGCTGTTCGGGCATTCCTTACGTTTCCCACCCCCTCGCCGTGGCCCATATCCTCACCGAGCTGAAAATGGACGCCACCACCATCGCCAGCGCCTTGCTCCATGACGTCATTGAGGACACGGCGGTGACGGCCGAACAGCTCGCGGCGGAGTTCGGGACCGAGATTGCCGAGCTGGTGGTGGGTGTCACCAAGCTGACCAAGCTGGAATTTACCAACCGCGAGGAGCGCCAGGGCCGAGAACTTCCGCAAGATGGTGGTGGCCATGGCCAAGGACATCCGGGTGATCCTGGTCAAGCTGGCCGACCGGCTTCACAACATGCGCACCCTGGAGTTCTTGCCAGAGCCCAAGCGGCGCCTGATCGCCCAGGAGACGCTGGACATTTATGCCCCCCTGGCCCACCGCCTGGGCATCGGGTGGATGAAGGCCGAGCTGGAGGACCTGGCGTTTCGCTACTTGAATCCCCGGGCCTACGAGGCCCTCGCAGCCCGCCTGGCGCGCCAGAAAGAGCAATGTGAGCGCTACATCGCCCGCGTCCAAGACGTCATCGTGCGGGAGCTCTCCAAGCTGCAAATCCCCTGCCGCGTCTCGGGCCGCCTCAAGAACCTCTACAGCATCTATCAGAAAATGCAGCGGCAGCAGCTGTCGTTTGAGGACATTCACGATATCCTCGCCGTGCGCGTCATTACCGACACCGTGCGCAACTGCTATGCCATTTTGGGCGTGGTGCACTCCCTGTGGAAGCCGGTTCCCGGGCGGTTTAAAGACTACATCGCTTTGCCCAAACCCAACATGTACCAGTCGCTGCATACCACGGTGATGGGGCCCGAAGGGGAGCGGGTGGAGCTGCAAATCCGCACCGAAGAAATGCACCGCACGGCAGAGGAAGGCATTGCGGCGCACTGGCGCTACAAAGAAAACACGCCGCCGGAGAAGTACGACGAGCTTTTTGTCTGGCTGCGGCGCCTGCTGGAGTGGCAACAAGACCTCAAAGACCCCATCGAGTTTATGGAAACGGTCAAAATCGACATGTTTCCCGAGGAGGTCTACGTCTTTACGCCACGCGGCGAGGTGCGGGTGTTTCCGCGCGGGGGCCACGCCGATCGATTTTGCCTACGCCATCCACACCGACATCGGGCACCGCTGCGCCGGGGCTCGCGTCAACGGCCGCCTGGTGCCGCTGCGCTACCAGCTACGCAATGGCGATACCGTCGAGATCCTGACGTCCCCCTCGCACGTGCCCAGCCGCGACTGGCTGCGCTGGGTGGTCACCTCGCGGGCCCGCACCAAAATCAAGGCCTGGCTGAAAGCCGAGCAGAAGCAGCGCAGCCTGGCGCTGGGACGGGAGATCTGTGAGCGGGAGCTCAACAAGTACGTCCCTAACCCCCACGCTTACCTCAAGCCGGAAACGCTCGCCGAGCTGGCGACGTCGCTGGGCTTTCAGACCGCCGACGACCTCTTTGCCGCCGTGGGCTATGGCCGTATCTCGGCTTTGCAAGTCGTGCACCGGCTGTTGCCGCCAGAGCTGCTGGCAGAGCGCGAGAAGCAGCGACAAGCCGCTGCGCCGAGCCGCCGTCCCTCCCCGGAGAAAGGGGTCAAAGTCCACGGTCTCAACGACATCCTCGTTCACTTTGCCCGCTGCTGCAACCCCTTGCCCGGAGAGAGCATCGTCGGCTATATCACCCGCGGCCGCGGGGTTACGGTGCACACGGCGGACTGCTTGAGCATGGAAAAGCTCCAGTACGACGCCGAGCGGCGCGTGCCCGTCGAGTGGGACGTGCAGACCGAGGGGACGCACCCGGTGCGCATCGTGGTCATCACCCACGACGAGCGCGGCGTGCTGGCCGGGGTGAGTTCGGCAATTGCCGCCTGTGAGGGCAATATCAGCCGCGCCACCGTGACCACCACCCAGGACAAGCGGGCTTATCTCGATTTCACCGTGGACGTGCGCGACGTGCAGCACCTCCACGCCATCATCCAGCGGGTCGAGAGCCTCCGCGGCGTCCTCTCCGTCGAGCGGGTCAAGAACGGCCGCCGCGGCAAGTGGCACTTCTAAAGCTCAGGAGGCCTTCTGCACCCTGCCACTGCGCAGGCAGCGCGTGCAGACGCGCAGGCGCCGGACCCCTGTGGGGGTTTGCACGCGCATCCGCTGCAGGTTCGGGTTCCAGCGCCGCTTGGTGACGTTGTGGGCGTGGCTGATGGCGTGGCCAAACTGCGGCCCTTTTCCGCAGATCTCGCAGCGACGAGCCATGAATTGCTTCCCTCTCTCCCGTACGCGGTGTGCCGATAACCCTAGCATATTCTACGGCGTGGCGCAAGGCAGGAGGAGAAATGTCGGGCAGCGCTGAGCCGGCGGCCCGCTTGAAGATGCCAGTGCAGTTTATTCGCGGCGTCGGGCCGCGGCGCGCCGCCTTGCTGGCCAAGCTGGGACTGCACACCGTCGAAGACCTGCTGTGGTTCTTGCCCCTGCGCTACGAAGACCGCCGCCAGCCGGTGCCCTTGCGCCGCTTGCAACCAGGACAGCGGCAGACGTTTTGCGGTACGGTGGGGGCCATGGCGCAGCACCAGAGCCGGACAGGCAAGGCGTTGGTGACGCTGACCCTGCACGATGCCAGCGGCACGCTGACCTGCAAATGGTTCCATACCCCTGGCGCCTCGCTGCGAGCTCGCTTTCCCGCGGGAATGCGGGTGGTGGGCAGCGCCCTGGTGACCGCGAACCCCTACACCGGAGCGCTAGAAGCGGTCCACCCCGACCTTGAGCCGCTAGACCACGACGAGGCCGAGTCGGTGCACTTCGGTCGCCTCGTGCCCGTCTACCCACTTACCGCCGGCCCTGCCCCAGAAAGCCATGCGCACCCTGATGAAGCACGTGGTCGACACCTACGTGCCGCTGGTGCCGGAGACCTTGCCGGCCAGCCTCTGCCAGACGTACGGCCTGCCAGCGCTGCGCGAGGCGCTGCGCCAGGTCCACTTCCCCGACGCCCACCTCGATGTCGCACAGTGCAACGACCAGCTCACGCCATTTCATCGGCGGCTCGCTTTCGAAGAGTTTTTCCTGCTCGAGCTGGGCTTGGCGCTGCGCCGCCGCGCCGGGCAGCAAGAGCCGCGCGCGTTCCCCTACTGCCAGCCCAATCACCTCGGGGAGCGCCTGCTGCGCCAGCTGCCTTTTCGCCTCACCGCCGCCCAGCACCGCGTCTTGCTCGAGATCCTGGCCGATCTGCAGCGCCCTTACCCCATGAACCGCCTGCTACAAGGCGATGTGGGCAGCGGCAAGACGGTGGTGGCCGCCTTGGCCATGCTCATGGCGGTGTCCAACGGGCTGCAGGCGGCCCTCATGGCCCCTACCGAGATTCTGGCCGAACAGCACTATGCCACGCTGCGCGCGCTGCTGCGCCCGCTGGCGGTGGAAGTGGCCCTGCTGACCAGCGCCGTTAAGGGCAAGCCCCGCCAGGCGCTCTTGGCCCGCATTGCCCGCGGCGAGGTGCCGCTGGTGGTGGGCACGCACGCCCTTATTTACGAGGAGGTGACTTTTCACCGCCTGGCCATGGTGGTGGTGGACGAGCAACACCGCTTTGGCGTGCTGCAGCGGGGCCCCGCCTGCGCGCAAAAGGCCTGGCCCCAGACGTCTTGGTGATGACCGCCACCCCCATTCCGCGCACCCTGGCTATGACCCTCTACGGCGACCTCGACCTCTCGGTGATCGACGAGCTGCCGCCAGGGCGCCTGCCGGTACGCACCCTGGTGCTCACCGCCGCCCAGCGCCAGCGAGCCTATGACCTTATCCATCGCGAGGTAGCCCGCGGCCACCAGGCCTATATCGTCTACCCGCTGATCGAGACCTCGGAGCAGCTTGACTTGGAGGCTGCGGTGGCCGCCATGCAGCGCCTGCAGCGCGACGTCTTTCCGGCCTACCGCCTCGGCCTCCTGCACGGCCGCCTGCCGCCAGAGGAGAAAGAGGCCGTCATGCAGGCCTTCAAAGCGCGCCAGCTCGATATCTTGGTCAGCACCACGGTGGTCGAGGTGGGCATCGACGTCCCCAACGCCACGGTAATGGTGATCGAGAACGCCGAGCGCTTCGGCCTGGCCCAACTCCACCAGCTGCGCGGCCGCGTCGGCCGCGGCGCGGCGCAGGCCTTCTGCGTGCTGGTGGCCGGCAATGCCCTCAGCCGGGAAGGGCGGCAGCGGCTGCGCGTCTTGCAGGAAAGTACAGACGGCTTTTACGTGGCGGAGCAGGACCTGCGCCTGCGCGGCCCAGGAGAGCTCCTGGGCACCAAGCAGGCCGGCCTGCCGGAGCTCAAGGTCGGCAGTCTACTGCGGCACGGGGCCTTGCTCGAGCAGGCCCGCCAGGCAGCCTTTGCCCTCCTGGAAGCGGATCCCCAGCTCCAGGCACACCAGACGCTGCTGGCCGCCGCCCAGCAGCGCTGGGGCGAGCGCCTGGCGCTGGCCACCGTGGGCTAAGGGCTTGTCGCTTTGGGTGGGCCTTGGTACGATGTAAGGGCCAGTCAATTGTCCCAGAGGAGCAGGCCATGCAGAGTTTGCGCGATCAGCTCCTCAAAGCCGGACTCATTACCACCGAACAGCTGCAACGCGTGGAACGGGAGGGGCATTCGCGGCGCTCTCCCCGGCAGCGGGAAGCGCGCCACGCGGCGGCCCCGGCCGCCGCGCCACTGCGTGCCCAAGAGCTCCCGAGCGCCGAGGAAAGAGACCTGCAGGTGCGCTACATCGTCGACTACTGGGCCTTGCCTGAAGAGGAGAGCGCCTCGCGGCGCTGGTACTTCCCGACGCGCCACCACACCATCTGGCACCTGTACGTCTCGGAGCAGACGGCGCGGCGGCTCGACGCCGGAGAGGTGGCCATCGTCGAGCGGCCTGGCCCTCCCGAACCGCGCTATGTCCTTGTCGAGGGCGAGGCGGTGCCCTACATCGCCCGCCTCGAGCCGGCATACATTCGCTTTTTCAACGGTCGTTTTTAGAGGAGGGAAGCAGCTTCGATGTACATTTCTGCCACGCAGCTCCGTGTCGGGATGATCATTCACGTTGACGGAGAACTCTACCGCGTCCTGGCCATGCAACACCTGACGCCGGGCAACAAGCGAGGGCTGGTGCAGACCACGCTGCGGAGCATCCACACTGGCACCAAAGTCGAGCAGCGGTTCCGCTCCACGGATCGCATCGAGCGGGCCACCCTGGAGTCCCAGGAAATGGACTTCCTCTACAGCGAGGGGAATCAGTACGTCTTCATGCACCCGGAGACCTACGAGCAGGTCTACCTCCACCGCGATTTGCTCGAGGACTGCCTCCCCTACTTGGTACCCAATACCCGGGTCACGGTCGACTTTTTCGCCGGCCCAGCCCATTGGCGTGACTTTGCCCTCTACGGTGGACTTGCGGGTGCTAGAGACCGAGCCGACACTGCGCGGGGCCACCGCCACGGCGTCGATGAAGCCGGCCAAAGTCGAAACCGGTCTGGTGGTGCAAGTGCCCCAATTTGTCTCCGAGGGCGACGTGATTCGCGTCGACACTTCGGAGGGCAAGTACGTGGCGCGCGTAAGCTAACCGGAAGGCGACAGGAGGCGCTGGGGCCGCGGCATATTCTTCAGGCGTGTTGAGGTTCTGGAAGGTGCGCAGCTCGGGGTCAAGGGCACGCAACGCATGCTCCGGCACCGTGCAAACGCGCACCTCGGGCAGAAACTCCACAATCTTCAGGCGGTTGGCCTCAAGACGCCGGGCAATGGGAGCCAGGCACGCCTTGCTGTAAATGGCGTGCAAGGGTTGCATCTCGCCCCGCACCACAGGCATCACCACATCGTAAGCGCCGAGGTGTTCCAGCAGGAAGCGGATGACGCCCGTGTGCAGAAACGGCATGTCACAGGCGACCACGAAGCAGTACGGCGTCGGGGCATGGTAAATGGCGCTGTAAATTCCCCCCAGCGAGCCTTTGCCAGGGTAGACGTCCTGCACCATGGGCAGCCCCAAGTCGGCAAACACTTCCGGGCTGTTGGTGACCAAAAGCAGGGAGGAAAAGACTTGTTGCAGGACGCCCACCACGCGCTCGATGAGCCGCACGCCACCAAGCGGCAAGAGCGCCTTGTTTTGTCCCATGCGCCGGCTCTGCCCGCCGGCCAGGACCACCCCGGTGACGGTCTGCTCTTGTGGCCGCATCCTGGCTCTCCCGCTTGACGCCAGCAGTGTAAGGCGCCGCAGCCTCCTTGTCAAACGCCAGGGGAGTTGACGGCAACCGCAAAGCGCGGTAAGGTTGCTCCGCCTGCTAAGGAACAGGATCGCTTGCCTATGCTCTTACAGCAGCTTCACGCCATTCAGAAGCGTGACGGGTACGTGTCGGCCGCGGCGCTGCAGGCGCTGGCACGCCGCACTGGCGTGCCGCTTTATCGCTTGCAGGGTCTGGTAAGCTTTTACCCCCACTTTCGCCTCTCCCCGCCGCCAGCGGTCGACATCCGCATTTGCCGCGATCTTTCGTGCTTTCTGCGCGGGGCTGCGGACCTGCACGAGATCGTGCGCACGGCCGTCGCCGCTTCACCCCTTAGCGACGTGAGCATCACCTGGACGTCCTGCCTGGGGCGCTGCGATCAGGCGCCAGCGGTGGCTATCAACGACCACTACTATACCGAAGTCAATGCCCAGCGCCTCACGGCACTGCTCGACACGCTGGCCGCAGGGCGCCGCCTGCGCCACCCCCGGCTGCGCCCTGCGCCAGGCCCTTTTGCCTGTGATCCCTACCGGGCACACCCTCCCTATGCGGCACTGCGCCGCGTGCTGCAGCAGGGCGACCCGGCGGCGGTGCTTCACGAGCTGCACGAGAGCGGACTGCGCGGCATGGGTGGGGCTGGCTTCCCTACCGGCGTCAAGTGGCAAGTGGTGCGTGAGGCCCCTGGGGACGTCAAGTACGTAATCTGCAACGCCGACGAAAGCGAGCCCGGCACCTTCAAGGACCGCGTCATTTTGCAGGCGCTGCCCGATCTGGTGCTCGAGGGCATGGCCCTGGCCGCGGTGGTGGTGGGTGCGCACAAGGCCATCGTCTTCGTCCGCCACGAGTATGCGCGCGAGGCCGAGATTGTGCGCCGGCGGCTGCGCCAGCGCCAAGCCGAGGGCATTCTGGCCCCGGGCTTGCTGGGTACCGACTACCGCCTCGACTTCGAGATCGTGCTCAGCCCTGGCGGGTACATCTGCGGTGAGGAGACGGCGCTGCTTGAGGTCTTGGAAGACCGGCGCGCCGAGCCGCGCAACAAGCCGCCCTTCCCCGGCACGCACGGCCTGTTTGGCAAGCCGACGCTGATCAACAACGTGGAAACCTTTGCCATGGTTCCCAGCATCGTCCTCCACGGCGGCGCGTGGTGGGCAGCGCAGGGACGCAACGGGGCACGGGGACTGAAGTTTTTTGCCGTCAGTGGTCACGTGCGCCGTCCCGGTGTTTACGAAGTGCCTCTAGGTATACCGGCAGCCGAGCTGCTTGAGCGCGCCGGCGGCATCCGGCGCGGCTTGCCCCTCAAAGCCTTTGCCCCCGGCGGGGGGCCCTCTTCGGGCTTCTTGCCGGCGCGCATGGCCGACATTCCCCTGGACTTTCGCACCCTGGCCGAGGCTGGCACCATGCTAGGCTCTGGCGCCGTGGTGGCAGTGGCCGAGGGAACCTGTATGCTCGAGCTCGCCCTCAACGTGCAGCGGTTTTTCCGCCAGGAGTCCTGCGGCAAGTGCGTCCCGTGCCGTGTGGGGACGGAAAAGCTCGTGGGGCTTCTGGAGCGCATCCGCCAGGGGCAGGGCTCGCGGGCGGATCTGACCCTCATTGAGGAGCTGGCCGAGACGATGAGCCTGAGTTCCATCTGCGGGCTAGGGCAGGCGGCGCCGGCGCCGATCCTTTCGGTGATCAAGTACTTCAAAGACGACATCCTGCGCTATCTGGCGAGGTAGTCTCCATGGCTGAGGGCCCGGAAACCTGCACGGTGATCATCGACGACGTCCCGGTGCGCGTGGCCCCGGGAACGACGCTGTACGAAGCGGCCTGCCGCGCCGGGATTGCCATTCCGGTGCTATGCCACGCGCCATCGCTTCGGCCCGTGGGCGTATGCCGCGTATGCGTGGTGGAAGTGGAAGGGGCACGGGTGCTGCAGGCAGCCTGCGTGCGCCAGGTGGAAGAAGGCATGGTGGTGCGCACGCAGAGCGACAAAGTGAAGCGCACCCGGGCCATGCTGCTGGAGCTGCTCCTGGCCGACTACCCGGGCAATGGCGCCACCGCAGGGGCCAAGTGCGACGAGCTGCTGGCGCTGGCCCGCCAGGAGGGAATCACCGCCTCGCGCTTGCCTGCCCAGGGAATTGACCGTGGCCGTGACCTGTCCTCGGCCGTGATCGCCGTGGACCACAACGCCTGCATTCTCTGCGACCGCTGCATTCGGGCCTGCGACGAGGTGCAAGGCAACGAGGTGATCGGCCGTACCGGTAAGGGCTTTGCCACCCGCATTGCCTTTGATCTCGACGTGCCAATGGGCGCCTCCACGTGCGTTTCCTGCGGGGAATGCGCGGCAGCTTGCCCCACCGGCGCGCTGATCGACAAGCCGCTCACCCTGCCGGTGAGCGAGGCGCCGCTCAAGGCGGTCGATTCTCTGTGCCCCTACTGCGGAGTGGGGTGCAGCGTCACTTACCACGTCGACGTGGCACGCAACACGGTGGTGCGCGTCACCGGGCGCAATAGCCCGGTAAACGAGGGGCGCCTGTGCGTTAAGGGACGCTACGGCTTTGACTACGCCCACCACAGCGAGCGCCTTACCGTCCCGCTTATCCGCAAGCCGGAGTTCTATCCCAAGACCGCCGAGCTGCTTCCCGACCCGCGCCAGGCATTCCGGGAAGCGACGTGGGACGAGGCGCTCGACTTGGCCGCGCGCCGCTTCCTGGCCATCAAGGCGCAGTTTGGCAGCCAGGCTCTGGCCGGCTTTGGTTCTGCCAAGGCCCTCGAACGAGGACAACTACCTCTTCCAGAAGTTCATCCGTGCCGTCTTTGGCACCAACAACGTGGATCACTGCACGCGCCTGTGCCATTCGTCGTCGGTGGCGGCGCTGCTCGAGCAAATCGGCAGCGGCTCGGTGTCCAACCCCTTTGCCGACTGCTTGCAGACCGAGGTAATTTTCGTCATCGGTTCCAACACCACCCACAACCATCCGGTGGCGGCGACGTTTATCAAGCAGGCAGCACGCGCCGGGGCAACTCTTATCGTGGCCGATCCGCGGCGGCCGGAGCTGGCCGATCACGCCCGCTACTACGTGCGGTTTCGTCCCGGAACGGATGTGGCGTTTCTCAACGGCCTCATGCACATCATGCTCCGCGAAGGGTGGTACAACGCCCGCTTCGTTGCCGAGCAGACCGAGGGCTTTGAGCAGCTGCGCGAGGTGGTTGAGGCCTATACACCGCACGTAGTGGCACGGCTGACCGGGGTGCCGGAGCGGCTGCTGGGCGAGGTGGCCCGCGCCTACGGTACGGCGCGCCGGGCAATGATTTTCTGGGGCATGGGCATCTCGCAGCACACCACGGGCACGGACAACGCGCGGTGCCTCATCAACCTAGCGCTGCTCACGGGCAACATCGGGCGACCGGGGACGGGCCTGCACCCGCTGCGCGGCCAAAACAACGTGCAGGGGGCTTCCGACGTGGGTCTCATTCCCATGGTGTACACCGGCTACCAGAGCGTTGCCGACGCCGCGGTGCGGCAGAAGTTCGAGCAGGCCTGGGGCGTCCCCCTCGATCCCCAGCCAGGCTTGACGGTGGTGGAAATCATGACGGCGGCCCTCGAGGGGCGCATCAAAGCGATGTACATGATGGGGGAAAACCCCTTCCTTAGCGACCCCAACATCAACAAGGTGCGCAAGAGCCTGGCCGCCCTCGACTTCTTGCTGGTCCAGGACATTTTTCTTACCGAGACGGCAGCTTACGCCGACGTGGTGCTGCCGGCGGCGAGCTTTCTGGAAAAGACGGGCACCTACACCAACACCGACTCGCGGGTGCAGCTGGCGCGCAAGGCGATCGAGCCGCCCGGACAGGCGCGCGTCGACTGGCAGATCATTGCCGACTTGGCCCGGCGCATGGGCTATCCCATGTTCTACGCCTCGGAGGAGGAGATTTGGGAGGAGATCCGGGCGCTGACCCCGGTGCTGCGGGGCATCACTTACGAGCGGCTCGAGCGTGAAAGCGTGGCGTGGCCCTGCCCCGAGCCCGGCCACCCCGGCACCCTGGTGCGCTTTACCAGCGGCTTTCCGCGCGGCAAGGGAAAGCTGGTGCCGGCACGTTTTGCCCCTCCCTACGAGCTGCCCGACGCCGACTACCCCTTTGTCCTCAACACCGGGCGCATCCTGCCGCACTGGCACACCGGCACCATGACCCGGCGGGCCAAGGCGCTACACGCCCTCGCCCCAGAAGCCGAGCTGGAAATGACTGCCGAGGACATGGCCGCTTTGGGCATTGCCCACGGCGAGCGCGTGCGCGTGGTGTCGCGGCGAGGCGAGATTACGGTTAAGGCGGTGTGCTCGTCCAAGCCTTCTCCGGGCAGCGTCTTCTTGCCTTTTCACTTCCGCGAAGCGGCAGCCAACCTGCTCACCGTCGACGCCCTTGACCCTTACGCCAAGATTCCCGAGTTCAAGTTCTGCGCGGTGCGCATCGAAAAGCTAAGCGACGCCTGAGTCCTGCTTGCCCGTGCGGCCTGCGAGGCTAGGCGAGGCCGCCCCGGCCTGTGGCAGCGGGATGGCCGGGAGCTGGCGCGCTTCTTCAGGGTGGCGTCTGGGCACCACGAGCACGTGCTGGCCGATGGCGTCGAGCAGCGCCCGCACCAGGGCCACGCCGTCGATGCCCCGGTTGTACAGGGCTTGCAAGAGCGGTTCGAGGTGTAGGGCAGGGGCAGTACCGCTGCCGCGTGCCGGCGGCGGATAAAAGAACGTGCCAATGGGGACGTCCAGCGCCGCAGCCAGGCGCAGCAGCGCCTTGAGAGACGGAAGCTGGGCGCCGCGCTCGATGCGGCCGATGTAAGTGGCGTCAACGCCGCCGGCTACCCGCTGCGCCAGGGCTTTTTGAGTAAGCCCGCGCTCGCGGCGCAGCCGGCGCAGGGTGAGCCCGATTTCACAGGCCAGGGCACGTTCTTCTTTGGTCATTTGGCATCGTCGCTCGTCGCAGGCACCTTACCGACGGCCGGCGGACGCGGCTTGCGACGCACGAACAGGCCCAGGGCCGAATCGGCCAGTTCCACCAGCCCTGCCATGGTCTTGCGATAGAGGCGCTGCACCGGCACTTCGTCGATAGTCAGCCGGCCGTTACGCCGCTCCAGGCGGATTTCCTGCCCGGGACGCATCCGCCGCACCGTGTCGTACTGTCCTGGCCCGGTGCCGATGAGAAAGTAGTACTGCTTGCGACCCAGCGCTGCCTGCAGCAAGACGATGGTGTTGAGCGGCTCGCCCTCGCGGCTAAAGCGCGTCGTAGCGCAGTGGAAGCGGGCCTTGAGGCGCTCGCGCTCGGCAAAGAGCGTCTCCAGCGACAGGCCTTTGGGCTTCATGGCTGCCAGTTTGGGCAAGCCGATGGGCTTAAACGGCGCGTGCGGCCGCTTTGCGTAGTGTTCGGCTTTTTCGAGCAAAATGACCACGTTGTTGTTGATGGGGCCGCCAATGGAGTGGGCCAGGGCCAGCTGGTAGCGGGGATTGTCGAGGAGGAGGCGGTGGTTTTCCACCACCTGCACCATGCCAGTGGCGCCGAGCGGGTGGCCGCGGGCCAGCAGTCCGCCGGTGAGGTTGGTGGGAAAGCGGCCTTCCGGGCCGGTGACGGCGTCGTCGAGCAGCGCATCCAGTGCCTCTTCGCGGTCCACCAGCCCAAGGTCCACCAGGTTCACGGGCCCAAAGCTGCTAAAGGGATCGTGCATGTTCACGCAGAGCTTGTATTCCATGGCCCGGATGTCGGGAATGCCGGCCATGCCGTAGGCATAGCGTGCGGCAATCACCGTGGCCGGGAAGCTGCTAAACTGCCCCCGGTCGGCAATCGTGGGCAAGTCGGTGGCCGAGCCCACCCCCACCACTTGCACCGGCTGCGGCTCGGAGGTAAGGATGCAGGCGGCCACCCCATCCGACATGGGACAGCAGTCGTAAAGGCGCAAGGGGTCGTAATAGAGCCAGTTGCGTCCGTTTTCGATGTCCTGCCGGTAAGTATCCGCGGGCAGGAGGAAGTTAAGGTGCGCCTCGGGGCACTTGGCAGCAAAGCGATGGGCCCGCTCTGCCCAGCGCGCCGCCAGGGCCGTCCATTGCGCTTCGTCGAGCTTGTACTCTTGCATTAGACTCTTGGCCACCAAGGCGCCGCAAGCGGGCATGGTCAGCCCGTACTCGGCCTCTTCGGTATCGATCACGCCGGCAATGATTCGCGTGGCTTCCTCGGTGCTTACGTCGGTCATTTTTTGGATGCCAATGGCCAGCACCCGGTCGTAGCGGCCCGAGGCCCACTTCGAGATAGGCGTTCTCAAAGGCGCTGGCGCCTGAGCTGGAGGCCGTATCGATGAGCACCGACTTGGCGCCGCTGATGCCCAGCAGGCCGGCGATCTTGGCCGCCACGTTGTCCATGTGATTGAAGGCAAAGGGATTTTGGCTCCCGACCACCACCGCTTCGATTTGCTCGCGGGGCACCGGACTGTGGGCAAAGATCTGCTCGACCTGCTCGGGCCCAGCTCGACAAAGCTCAGGGCCTCCAGGTGCCGCCCGTCGTATTTGCCGATGCGGCTCATGTACGAGGCGGCAACGTACACACCACGGGGGCGAAAACTCCCTTCAGACGCGGCCATCGTTTTCTCCACGCAGCAGACACAGGCGTCGGAGGCTCCAGGCGCAGTGCCGTCTGCCGCTTAGCTCTCCACTTCCACGATCATCTCGATCTCGACCGGAATATTCATCGGCAGCTGTTGCATGCCGACGGCCGAGCGGGCATGGCGGCCAGCCTCGCCGTAAAGCGTGACCAGTAAGTCAGAAGCGCCGTTGATGACTTTGGGCTGCTCGGTAAAGTCGGCGGTGCAGTTCACCATGCCCAGGAGCTTGACGACGCGCCGAACGCGGTCCAAGTCGCCCAGTTCCCTGCGAATCGTCGCCAGGCAGTTAAGCATCACCAGCTTTGCCGCTTCGTAGGCCCTGCTCGGTGGTCAGCTCGCGCCCCACCTTGCCTTGCAAATAACTCCCGTCCGCGCGCCGCGGCCCGTGTCCAGACACAAAGAGCAAATTGCCGACGCGCACGGCGCCGATGTAGTTGCCCGCGGGAGGACCTGGCGGGGGAAGCTCCAAGCCCAGTTGGGCCAGTTTGGCTTCGACGTGCATGCGTCTCATCCTCTGTTGTAAAAAGCCTGCGGGGACTTTGAGTACCTATCTAGCGGAAACGCTGGCGCGCGTCAAGCGCCCGCCGGGAAAGGCCTTTGCAAAATGGCGGCAAACGTGTTACGGTAAGCGCGTCCAGCAGCTTGGCGACTGCGATGGCTGACAGGAGAAACGCCATGGATCTGCGGTTTTCCCCGCAAGACGAAGCCTACCGCCAGCGACTGCGGCAGTGGCTGGCAGACAACCTGCCGCGTGAGCCGGAACCCGAAGACCAGGACGCCGCGTTTGCTTACCGCCGTGCCTGGCAGCGGAAGCTCTATGAGGGGGGATGGCTCGGCATTCACTGGCCAAAGGAATACGGAGGCCAGGGCGCGACGCTGGTGCAGCAGGCCATTTATGCCCAGGAGATGGCGCGGGCGCGTGCCCCGCAACCGGCCAATGTCCTGGGGATCATGATCGTCGGCCCCACCCTCATCGAGCACGGCACCGAAGAGCAGAAGAAGCGCTTTATTCCCAAGATCCTGAGCGCTGAAGAGATCTGGTGCCAGGGCTTCTCCGAACCCAACGCCGGCTCTGACCTCGCTTCGCTGCAAACGCGAGCTGTCCTGGATGGGGACGCTTTTGTCATCAACGGGCAGAAGATCTGGACCAGCCTGGGGCAGTACGCCGACTGGTGCATCTTGCTGGCGCGTACCGATCCCGACGCCCCCAAACACAAAGGCATCACCTTCTTTCTGGTCGACATGCACAGCCCCGGCATCACCGTCCGCCCGCTGCGGCAAATCACCGGCCACGCCGAGTTCAACGAGGTCTTCTTCGACAACGTCCGCGTGCCGCGACACAACGTGGTGGGCGAGGGTCAACGAGGGCTGGCGCATCGCCATGACCACCCTGACGTACGAGCGGGGCATTTCCACCCTGGGCACCCAGGTGCGCATCAAGCAGCACCTGGAGGCGATGATCGAGTTTGCCCGCACCACCTATCGCAACGGCCAGCCGTTGGCCCAAGACCCGGTGGTGCGTCAGGCGCTGGCCGAGGCTTACATCCGTACTGAAATCATGCTGCTCAACCTCTACCGCGGCATCACCCCGCCGCTTGCGCGGCCAGCCCCCGGGTCCGGAAGCCTCTCTGGACAAGCTTTACTGGAGCGAGCTGGACAAGTGGCTGCAGGAGCTCGGAATGAGCCTGCAAGGGGCCCCTACGCCCAGCTGATGCGCGGCTCCAAGTACGCGGTTGCCGGCGACTGGCAGTACAGCTTTCTCTGGAGTCGCGCCGGGACGATTTACTCTGGAACCTCGGAGATCCAGAAAAACATCATCGGCGAGCGGATCTTGGGATTGCCCAAAGGATAGGGTTGCTGTCCCCTCCGCCACCGCTTCCCGTTAGTCAGTCAGCTTCTTTTGGTCCGCTTGCCAGCATGAAAATCTTTGCTCATGAGACCCTGTACGTGTTAGGTTTTTCCTAAGTACGCCCATGCTGGCCGTTGTCGCAAAGCCGCCAGCATCGGGCGTCACGCCAGAGGAGGAAACGGCATGGTCACCGAAGATACGCTTGCATCTCCCACCAAGGGTCTAGAAGCCCTAGGCCCTAACCCACCTTGGCCGTGTGTACAGGAATCTCGCGCCGGCTGCCCTCTGCGAGGAGATCGTGCGGCGCGGCGAAGGGCACCTCGTCCAGGGGGGGGGCGGTGGTGGTGTACACAGGCGAGCATACGGGGCGCTCGCCGAACGACAAATTCATTGTCCGCGAGCCGAGCTGTGAGGCGCACGTGTGGGTGGGGCGACATCAACCGCCCTATGGATCCGGAGGCCTTTGAGACGCTCAGGCGGCGCTTTCTGGCCTACTTCCAGGGACGCGATGTCTTTGTTCAGGATTGTGCGGCCGGCGCCGATCCGGCCTACCGCTTGGCCATCCGGGTGATCACCACCAAGGCCTGGCACAGCCTCTTTGTGCGCCATCTCTTTTTGCCACCGCACCCTGCGCCGGAAGAGACGGCGTTTAGGCCTGCCTATACGATTTTCCATGCCCCGGATTTCCGCGCCGATCCGGCCATCGACGGAACCAACTCGAGCACGTGTATCGTCCTCAACTTTGCGCAGCGGTTGATTCTTATCGGCGGCACCGCCTATGCAGGGGAAATCAAGAAAGCGGTCTTTACCCTGCTCAACTACCTTTTGCCCCGCGAAGGCGTGCTGTCGATGCACTGTTCGGCCAACATGGGCACGGACAGCGAGGACGTGGCGCTTTTCTTTGGCCTTTCGGGCACGGGCAAGACGACGCTGTCGACGGATCCGCGCCGCCGCTTGATCGGCGATGACGAGCACGGCTGGAGCGACCGTGGCATTTTCAACTTCGAAGGCGGCTGCTACGCCAAAGTGATTCGCCTCTCCCCCACCGCCGAGCCGGAGATCTACGCTTGCACGCGGCGCTTTGGCACGGTGCTGGAAAACGTGGTCTTCGATCCCCTGACGCGCGAGCTCGATCTCGACGACGACACCTACACGGAAAACACCCGCGCCGCCTATCCCCTCTCGCAGCTGGCCGCGGTGGTCCCTAGCGGCACCGGGGGCCATCCCCAGCACATTTTCATGCTCACGTGTGACGCCTTTGGCGTGCTACCGCCCATTGCCCGCCTTACGCCCGAGCAAGCGATGTACCACTTCGTTGCCGGCTATACGGCCAAAGTGGCAGGAACCGAGCGGGGCCTGGGCAGCGAACCGCAAGCCACCTTTAGCCCTTGCTTTGGGGCACCGTTTTTGCCCCTGCATCCGGGAGTCTACGCCACGCTCCTGCGCGAGCGCATGCAGCGGCACCAAGTGCACTGCTGGCTGGTGAACACCGGCTGGAGCGGGGGACCTTACGGGGTGGGCTCCCGCATGCCCATTGCCCACACGCGGGCGCTTATCAACGCGGCGCTCAGCGGCGCGCTGCTCGAAGTGCCCACGGTAGAGGACCCCATTTTTGGCCTGCGCATCCCCACGCACTGCCCGAACGTGCCGGCGTCGCTGCTTTTGCCCTGGCAGACGTGGCGCGACCCGCAGGCCTACGACGCGCAAGCGCGGGCGCTGGCGCAGCGCTTCCAGCAGCACTTTGCCCCTCTCGCCGCAGGCATGGACGCCGCCGTGCGGGCGGCAGGGCCGCGCCTGTAAGCGGGGAGGCGAGCCCCGTGGCGGTGGAAAAAACGGCCGCGCTTGCGCAAGGGGCTGCTTTCCAACGGGCTGGTGTGCCTGTTTCTGGCCGCCAGCCTGTTTCTCTTCATCCGCAACAACGAGCTCTTCGCCCACGGCGGCCGTCACCTGCGCCATCCCGCCGCCCTGGTGATGCTGGGCGTGCTGGGCGTGCCCCTGGTGCTGACGGTGCTGCGGCTGCTGCGGCTGCTGCGACAGCGCGATTAGAGCAGCTCCTCTCCCCGCCCAAAAGCGGCAAACTCTTCCTGGAGCAAGGTGCGAGCGATGATCAGCTTGTGAATGGTCGGTGTGCCTTCTTCGAGCCAGTTGAGGCGGGCGTCGCGGTAGAGCATTTCGATGCGGCTCGACTTGAGGTAGCCCAGGCCGCCGTGCACCAGCAGCGCCTTGTCGGTCACCCTCCCCACGGCTTCCAGGGCAAAGAGCTTGCACATCGACGACTCTTCGGGGATGCGCTGGCCGGCGTCGTACTTGCGCAAGGCGTCGAGGACCATGTGGCGCAAAGCGTAAATATCGGTGGCCATCTCGGCCAGATACCCCTGCACCGCCTGCCGGCTGGCAATGGGTTTGCCAAAAGTGACGCGGCGCTTGGCCCACTCGAGGGCCAGCTCCAGGGCGCGCTCCGCCGTGCCCAGAGCGGCCACGGCAATGAACACGCGGCTGATTTCCAGAAAAGCCAGCATCTGCTCCGAGCCCCGCCCTTCTTCCCCTAGCACGTGCGTTCGCGGCACCGGCACCTGCTCGAAGCGCAAGAATTCGTGCGAGGCGCCCACGCACCCCATGGTGGGGGCCATTGGTTCAATAGTAAAGCCGGGCATGCCCCGCTCGACCAGCAACACGCTGAAGGCGCGCTCGCTGCCGTCGGGGTTTTGCGTGAAGCAAAAGACGGCAAACAGCTCGGCCTCGCGGGCATTGGTGATGAGGTGCTTGCGCCCGTTAAGCAAGTAGACGTCCCCCTGGCGCACCGCCGTGGCTTTGCTGTCGAGTCCTGAGCCGCTGTCGGGCTCGGTGAGGGCAAAGCACACCAGCAAGTCGCCTTGCGCCATGCGCGGCAAGTACTGCTGGCGCTGCTCGGGGCGTCCGGTCTCGATGAGATGGACACTGCTGTTGTGCACGTGCAGCATGGCGCGAATGCCGCCATGGACTTTGGCCAGCTCTTTGAGCACCGGCGCGTATTGCGTCGCGCTGAGCCCCAGACCGCCGTAAGCCTCCGGCACCAGGCAGGCAAAGAGGCCGTGCTGGCGGAACTTGGGCCGCAGTTCCTCAAAGGGAATGCGCCCCTGCGCCTCGATTTGCGGCACCAAGGGATCGATCTCGCGCCACAAGAACGTTTTGACGTCTTGCAGATAGGCGCGGTAGGCGGCCTCGTCTGGGAAAATCATGCGGCCTCCCTCAGGGTTCGAGCAGGTAGCGGGCAATGGTGTGCAGCTGCATGAAGGACGTCCCTTCGTAAATGGTGCCGATTTTGGCGTCGCGGTAAAACTTCTCCACCGGGGCCTCCACCGTGTAGCCTACCCCGCCAAAGACCTCCACCGCTTTGGAAGTCACCCGTTCGGCCACTTGCGAGGCAAAGTACTTGGTCATGGCCGCCTGCTGCACAAAAGGCTCGCCGGCGTCTTTGAGCCGCGCCGCGTTGTACACCATGAGCCGCGCCGCCTCGATCTCGGTGGCCATCTCGGCCAGCTGGAAGCGCATGGCCTGAAAGCGGGCAATGGGTTGGCCAAACTGCTCGCGCTGCTTGGCATAGGCCACCGCCGCCTGCAGCGCACCGCTGGCAATGCCGACCATCTGGGCACCGATGCCGATGCGGCCCTCGTTGAGGGTCTCGATGGCTACCCGGTATCCCTGGCCGACCTCGCCCAGCACGTGGTCCCTGGGCACGGGGCAGCGGTCAAGCAGCAGTTCACAGGTGCTGCTGGCCCGAATGCCGAGTTTTTTTTCTACTTTGCCAAGGGCAAAGCCGGGGAAGTCCCGCTCGACGAGAAAGGCAGTGATGCCACGGTAGCCCTTGCTCGGGTCAACGGTGGCAAAGACGATGTACACGCCGGCCTCGCGGGCGTTGGTGGTCCAGAGCTTGCGCCCGCTCAGCAGGTAGTGATCCCCCTCCCGTGTGGCCCGCGTCTGCAAGGCAAAGGCGTCGCTGCCCGACCCCGCTTCTGATAGCGCGTAGGCGCCGACCGTATCGCGGGCCAGCCGGGGCAAAAAGGCGGCGTGTTGTGCTGCCGTCCCCCAGCGCAGCAAGGCGTTGTTAACCAGCGTGTTCTGCACGTCCACCAGGACACCCACGGCGCCATCCACGCGCGAGAGCTCCTCGATGGCCAAGCAAGCCATGAAAAAAGTCCCTCCGGCGCCGCCGTACGCCTCGGGAATCTCGATGCCCATCAGGCCCAGGGCAAAAAGCTGGGGCAGCAGCTCGGGGTCGTACTGGGCCGCCTCGTCCATCTGGCGCACCCGCGGGGCAATGACGTCGGTCGCAAACGTGCGCACCGAGGTGCGAAACAGCTCTTCTTCTTCCCGCAGGCGGGTCAGGGGTTGCACGGCAGGGCTCACCGCCGGGCTCGACATAGGTGGTCTCCTCGTTGCTGGGGAATCGTCCGGCACTCCCCGAACGTGCGCCAGCCGCCACCGGCCTCAGGCTTCTTGCTGGGCCGCTGTCGTCTCGGCAGCTTCCGCCACCACGACGCGCGTGGGGGTGGGGCGCGCCGGAATCGGGGCGACGATGCGCCGCAAGGCCGCCTCGATGCGCTCGAGTACCGGTGGCAGCGGAATGCACTCGAGCACGATGCGGATGCCAGGATCGTGCCGGGACTCCTCAAAGTGAATACCAAAGACGATGTGGTGCTGCCGCAGCACCGGGGCCAGCGCAGCGGCTATCTCGCGCCCTTTGGCCTCAGAGAGGCGAACGCAATCGGTAATAAAGTGGGTATGGAGCCAGGTCTGCCGGCGCTCCAAAATCTCCATTGTTTCACCACCCTCCAGAGACAGCGCTCGTTTGCTAATGTAAGCCGAGTCCGCTGGTGCTGTCAACGCCGTGGCAACCGGCCAATCCGCGGGTTTGCTCGCCTGCTATGGATGCGGTATGCTCTTGCTACCATGGGGCTTGCAGAGAAGGAGACGCGGAAATGGCAACCACCGTTGATGAGATGGTACAGGCGGCCAAAGCGGCCGTGCCGTCGCTGACCGCCCAGGAAGTCTACGCCAAGCTTCAGGCCGGCGAGCCGGTGGTGATCCTCGACGTGCGGGAAAAAGAGGAGTACGACCAGGGACACATCGCCCAGGCCGTTTTGCTGCCCCGGGGCTTGCTGGAGTTCCGTATCGCCGAGGTCATCCCCGACAAGTCCACGACCATCATCCTTCACTGACGCCGCGACGGCCGCGCTGCCCTGGCAGGGCAGACTCTCCAGCAGCTGGGCTATCGCAACGTGGCGTTCATGATCAACGGCTTCACGGCATGGAGTGCAGCCGGCTTGCCGGTGGTCGGACAACCCCTGCCTTCCTCGTAAGGAAGCGACAAGGAGCGAGGCGTGCCTTCAGAGCCCAGGTGGACACGGCGGCTGCTCGTGGCCCCGGTGCGCGCCGTCACCGCGGTCCCCTGGGCCGCGGTGTGGCTGGCGGTGGCCCTGGCCGGTGCGGCGCTGTGGGTTACAGCGACGCGGCTGGAGTTCGAAACCTCGCGCAACGCCCTGATGGCCGCGCACTCGCGCTCCGTCCAGGTGTATCGCCAGCTCAAAAGCGCTTTTCCCAACCTCGACGCCTTTATCGTCGTGGTAGCTGCGTCGCATCCCGAACGCGGCAAGCGCTTCGTCGATGCCCTGGCCGCCCGGCTGGCAGCCGATGAGCGCCACTTTGGCGAGATCGTGGCCCGCTTCGACACCTCCTCCCTGGAAGGCAAGAAGCTGCTCCTGCTGTCACCGGAGAAGCTGGGGGGCCTTGCAGCAGCGCCTGGAGGATTCCCAGGAGCTGCTGGCCGACTTGCTTGAGCGTCCCGGGCTGGTGTCTTTGCTGGCCGGCATCAACCGCGAGATCAGCAAGGCCTTGGTGGCCCACCTCACCGGCGGCCTGCTGGGTGCTGAAGGGGCTGCCGGCCCGGCAGCGGGCACCCAGACCCAGAACGTGTCGTTCCTGACCGCGCTGTTTACGGAAATGGCGCAGGTGCTGGCCGCCCCGGCGTCGTACGTCTACCGTTCGCCCTGGGGGCGCTTTTTCCTCGACGAGGACGACTTGTGGGCCAGCGACGGCTACCTCACCGCACAAGGAGGCCGCCTGCTCTTTGTCCTTGTGGAGGGCCGCCCCGCCACCGGCTTTGTCAAGCATGCCGCGCCCTTGCAGGCCCTGCGCGCGCACCTACGCGCCGTGCAGCAGGAATTCCCCGAAGTAGAAGCCGGAGTGACCGGCGGCAATGCCCTGGCCGCTGACGAGATGCTGGTCTCGCAGCGCGACATGCAGCTGGCCACCGGGCTTGCCTTGCTGGGGGTAGCGGTGCTTTTCATCCTCACCTTCCGCGAGGTGCGGCGCCCGCTGCTGGTGGTGGCCACCCTGGTCGTCGCCGTGGCCTGGTCGCTGGGCTTTACCACCCTCACGGTGGGGCATCTCAACATTCTCTCGGTGGCCTTCACCCCCATTCTCATCGGCCTGGGCATCGATTTTGGCATCCACCTACTGGCCCGCTACGCCGAGGAGCGCGCCCGCGGCGCGGCTTTTGCCCCGGCGCTAGAAGCGGCGTACCGCCTGACGGGTCCCGGGGTGATCATGGCCGCCCTTACCACGGCGCTGGCGTTTTACGCGGTCATGCTCACCAACTTCCGGGGGCTGGCCGAGCTGGGCTTCATTGCCGGCAGCGGCGTGCTTCTGTGCCTTTTGGCCAGCTGGACGGTGCTGCCGGCGCTGCTGGCCTTAAGCGAACGGCAGCGGCCGGGACGGGTGGGGATCTGGCAGCCGCAGCCCCTCGACCCCCTGCGGCCGCTGCGGCGCTATCCCCGCACCGTGCTGGCCGGGCTTGGCTTGGTCACCCTGGCCGGGGTGGTGTGGCTGCCCAAGCCGCAGTTCGATTACAACTTGCTGCGGCTGCAAGCACGAGGAACAGAGTCGGTGGTCTGGGAGCACCGCCTGCTTGCCGAAGCCGAGCGCTCCTCGTGGTATGCCGTCAGCCGCGCCACTTCGCTGCCGGAGCTGTACCGCAAGCAGGAGGCCTTTCGGGCCCTGCCGGTGGTGGAACGCGTCGAGAGCCTTGCCTCGCTGCTGCCACCAGACCAGCCGCAGCGGCTGCAGCGGGTGGCCGCCCTGGCCCCTTACGTCGAGCCGCTGCACGGGAAGTGGGACGAGGCCGAGCCGGTTGACTTGGAAGAGCTTGCCCTGCTGCTCGACAAGATCCGCTTTAAGTTGCAGCGCCCGCCTGCCGAGTGGGATCCGCGCCAGCGCCCCTCAGAAGCGCAGCTCCGTGCCGCCCGTGAGGCCCTGCTGGCGGTGCAGGATCACTTGCAGCGCCTTCCCGCAGCCCAAGCGCAGGCAGCGCTGGAACGTCTGCAGCAGCTGCTGCTGGCCGACATGGCCGACAAGCTCTCGCTGCTGCGGCGCAACGTGCACCCTACGCCGGTGACGCTGGACGACATCCCGCCACTGCTGCGACAGCGCTTTGTGAGCCCGGAGGGGACTTACCTGCTGCGTATTTTTGCCCGCGACAACATCTGGGAGCGCGAGCCCATGGCGGCCTTTGTCACCCAGCTGCAGGCTGTTGACCCCGAGGTGAGCGGTCCGCCGGTGGTGGCGTATGAGGCAATCCGCCAGATGCAGCGGGGGCTACACGCGAGGTGGGCTGTATGCCCTGGCGGTGATCGTGGCCCTGGTCGCGGTCTTCTTCCGGCGGCCGCGACCGGCGCTATTCTCTTTGGTGCCTCTGCTGGTGGGGGCGCTGTGGACGGCTGACGGGATGGCCCTGTGCGGCCTTCAGTTCAACATGGCGAACCTGATCATCCTGCCTCTGTTCCTGGGCATTGCCGTCGATAGCGGCATCCACCTCGTGCACCGCGCGCAAGAGGCCCCCACGGCGGCGCTGCTAGGCCACAGCACCGGAAAAGCCGTGCTCCTGAGCTCTCTCACCACCATGGTGGGCTTTGGCAGCCTGCTGGTCGCCCGGCATACCGGAATTTTTAGCCTCGGTCTTCTCCTCACCCTGGCGGTGGGCAGTAGCCTGGTGGCTGCTTTTGTGGTGCTGCCCCTGCTGCTGGAACTCTTCCCGCTTGGGCCGTCGGCAAGGCCTCCCCAGCGGCTGACGCCTTCTCCCGCCCCGCCCGGGGCGTCATCGACGCCATAACGCCCCGTTGCTGATCCCCAGCCCTGCATGCCGATCATCCAGAGGAGGAGCGTTCGGTGAAACTGGCAAGACCGCCCCATTATCATCCCGCCACGGGTGCCGTGCTTGGGCTGCTCCTGTGGCTCGGGGGAGGCACGGCACTGGCCGCCCAGCCCTGGACGCTGGCGCAGTGCCTGGAGTATGCCCTGGAGCACAATCCCCAGATGCGCGAAGCCTTGGCCGAAGTGCGAATTGCCGAGACGCAGCTGGCGCAGGCCAAAGCGGGACGCCTGCCGCAAGTCTCTTTTACCAGCCTCAACGGCATCGTCAACGGAGCCGAAGGCGACGCGGTAAACGGCCGCACCACCGACGAGCTGGGCCCCTTCACCAAAGGCGATCTCGACGTGGTGCAGCCCCTGTACACGTTTGGCCGCCTGCGGCAGGAAATCCTGGCGGCGCTCAAGGGCATTGAAGCGCGCCGTGCCGCTACGGAGCAGACACGTGAGGCCGTCATTGCCCAGGTGAAGGAGCTGTACTACACCCTGGTCTTCAGCCGCCAGGTGCAAGAGCTGCTGCGCGAAGTGCAGGAGAACTTCACCAAGGCCCTGGAAGTAGCCGAGGAGCGCCTCGAAGAAGGCAAAGTGACCCAGCAAGACGTGCTCAAGCTGCGCATCGGCCTGGCCGGGGTCAGCAAAGAGGTCTTTGCCCTGCAGCGCGCCGTAGCCGTGACGCGTGGCGCCCTCATGCAGCAGCTGGGCTTGCCCCCCGCGGCGCCGTTTGATATTGCCGATACGCGGCTGGAACCCGTAGAGCTGAAATTACAGCCGCTTGAGGTTTACGTGCAGCAAGCGCAGCAGCGCCGGCCAGAGCTGCGGCAGCTGCAAGCCGGGCTGGAAGCCCGCCAGGCCCGCCTCCAGGCAGCCCAGAGCGCTTACTATCCGTCGTTCTTTCTTGCCGGCGGCCTGCGCTACGCCGTCGCTCCGAACCGCGAGGATCAGGAAAGCCCCTTTGCCCGAGACGACTTTAACTTTTTCCGCGCCGGCGTGGCTCTGGGCCTGCGCTGGCAGCTCGACTTCTGGCAGACCCACGCCAAAGTGGCGCAGCGGCAGGCAGAAGTGGCCAAGGCAGAGCTGCAACAGCAGCACGCCTTGCGCGGCATCGTTCTCGACGTCGAACGGCGTTACCTGGAGGTGCAAGAGAACCAGCAGAAGCTTGCCGCTGCCGAAACGGCGCGCCGGGCTGCCCGCGCCCTCATGGTCACCAGCCTGGCCAACTTCAGCCTGGGGGTGGGCGAAGCCAAGGACGTTTTTGATAGCTTGGGTCTTTATACCCGCATGGCGGCCGAGTACTACCAAACGGTGCGCGACCTCAACATCGCTGCCGCGCGTCTTTCCCAGGCCACCGGACAGGAAGTGACCACCCTGACTTACCGGCCGTGAGTGAAGCGCCATGCGCCTGACCCGATGGACGACGGGCTTTTTGTGGCTGCTTGGTCTGGGGCTTCTTGGCGTGCTGCTGGTGCGCCATGGCCGGCAAGATCTGAGTGACGGATTGCGTGCCCTGGGCTGGTGGCTGTGGCCCTGGCTGCTGCTGGAGGCGGTACCCAGCTTCTTGCACGCCGTGGGCTGGGCGGCCTGCTTTGCCGGCCTGCGGCCGCCGCTGCGGCTGTGGCAGTTGTATCTTGTCCGTCAGGCCGGCATGGCCATCAACCAGCTCACGCCAACTGCGACATTGGGCGGCGAACTGGCCCGCGCCCTCCTCCTGCGCACCGCCCTGCCTGCGGCGCAGGCGGTCGCGCCCGTGGTGATCGGCAAAGCCAGCGTCACCCTGGCGCAGACCCTCTATCTGGCCGTGGGGGTGGGGTACCTGGCGCAGCAGCTGCTCTTGCCGCTGGAGCTGCTGCTCCCTGCCGGGCTGGCGTTGGCGGGTATCGCCCTGGGGCTGGCGGGGTTTCTCCTCAGCCAGCGTGGCAGGCTCTTTTCCAGGTTGCTGCGCCGTTTGGGTCAGCGCCGAGACGGAGCGTGGGGAGAGCGCCTCACCCCTTCGCTTGAGGCCGTTGACGCGCAGCTGCTGCGCTACTACCGCCGCCATCCCTGGCGGCTGTGGCGTTCGTGTGCTTGGCACCTCCTGGCCTTTGCCTCTGAGGGGCTCAAGACCTACGTGCTCTTGCGCCTGCTCCTAGGCGCCGCAGCGCCGGCGCTGCCGCAGGCGTTTGCCATCGCGGTGGCGGTGGCGGCATTGGATCAGGTGTTCTTTTTCGTTCCTGCCCGCCTGGGAACCCTCGAGGGGGTGCGCCTTGCCGTGCTGTCGGCGCTGGGGATCGCCCAGGCGTATGGCCTCGCCTTTGGCCTCGTTGCCAGGGTGGAGCAGCTGGTGTGGAGCGCGCTGGGACTACTGGCGTACGGCCTGTGCACGCGATTTCCCGCTTTGCTGCGGCCCGTCAGGCGCCGCGGCGCTTGACTTCTGACGTGCTATAATCTCCCGCAGTCCAGCGACCCGGGAACTTTGCCAGTGCAGGAGAAAGGCGGTGCACCCCATCAAGGCGAGCGTGATTGGTGCCTCTGGTTACGGCGGCGCCGAGACGGTCCGGCTCCTCAGTACACACCCGGCGGTTGAGCTCGTTCACGTCACCGGTGAAACGCAACAGGGCCAGCCGCTGGCGGCGCTGTACCCCAACTTGCGCGGCTTTGTCTCGCAGACGCTGATTGCGGCAGATGCCGAGCGCATCGGCCGCGACTCGCACGTGGTGTTTGTGTCGCTGCCCAGCGGCAAGGCCATGCACCTGGTGCCCGCGCTGCTCGCCCAAGGGTGCAAGGTCATCGACTTGGCGGCGGATTTCCGCCTGCGTGATCCTGCCCTCTATCCCAAGTGGTACCGCTTCACCCACGTGGCGCCGCAGTACCTG
Source organism: Candidatus Tectimicrobiota bacterium (assembly GCA_026005175.1). GTDB lineage: Bacteria > Tectomicrobia > Entotheonellia > Entotheonellales > Entotheonellaceae > BPKO01. The sequence goes on along the minus strand of BPKO01000001.1, from coordinate 391,358 downwards.
GCCGAGGCCGTCTACGGGCTTCCCGAGCTGCATCGCGAGGCGATTGCCGGAGCCCGCCTGGTGGCCAATCCGGGTTGTTACCCGGTCGCTGCCCTGCTCGCCCTGCTGCCTCTGGTGCGGGCCGGGGTGGTGCAGCTGACCGGTCTGATCATCGACGCCAAGTCGGGCATTTCTGGCGCCGGCCGTGGCGGCGGCGGCGGCTTTGGCTACAGCGAGGTGAACGAGAACGTGCGCGCATACGGCGTGGCCGGCCACAACCACACGGCAGAGATCGAGCAAGAACTCAGCGCGGTGGCCGGCACGCGGGTGCGCCTGGTCTTTACGCCGCACCTGATTCCCATGACCCGCGGCATCCTGGTGACGGCCTACGCGCCGCTACGGCAGTCGCTGAGCGAAGCCGAAGCCCTCGCCCTCTATGAAGAGGCTTACGCCCAGGCGCCCTTCGTGCGCGTCCTGCGCGACAGCCTGCCGCAGACCAAGGCCACCCTGGGCTCCAATTTCTGCGACGTCACCGTGCGCATCGACGCCCGCACCCAGACGGCCATTGCCCTGGCCGCCATTGACAACCTGGGGCGGGGCGCAGCCGGGCAAGCGGTGCAAAACATGAACCTCATGTTCGCACTGCCGGAAACCACCGGCCTGCGCTTTCCCGGGCTGTTTCCGTAAACGGCTCAAGCCAGCACTTGCCGGAAGTAGTCGATGGTGCGCTGCAAGCCTTCGGGCAGCGGCGTGCGCGGCTCCCAGCCAAGCAGCCGGCGGGCGCGCGAGATGTCCGGCTGGCGAATGCGGGGATCGTCCACCGGCAGCGGCTTGAAGATGATTTCGCTGCGGCTGCCGGTAAGGGAACGTACCAGGTGGGCAAACTCGAGGATGGTCATCTCTTCGGGGTTGCCCAGGTTCACGGGCTCGGTCACGTTGGCGTGCATGAGCCGGTAGAGCCCTTCCACCATGTCGGCCACGTAGCAGAAGCTGCGCGTCTGGCGCCCGTCGCCAAAGACGGTGAGCGGCTCGCCGCGCAGGGCCTGGGTAATAAAAGTCGGCACGACGCGGCCGTCGTTGACCCGCATGCGCGGCCCGTACGTGTTGAAAATGCGGGCAATACGGGTGTCGAGGTGGTGAATGCGATGGTAGGCCATGGTGAGGGCTTCGGCAAAGCGCTTGGCCTCGTCGTAGACGCCGCGAATCCCGACCGGGTTGACGTTGCCCCAGTAATCTTCGGACTGGGGATGGACCAGGGGATCGCCGTACACTTCCGAGGTGGAAGCCAGAAGAAAGCGGGCCTCTTTGGCTTTGGCCAGCCCCAGTGCCTTGTGGGTGCCCAGGGCGCCGACTTTGAGGATCTGGATGGGCAGGCGCTCAAAGTCAACGGGACTGGCCGGCGAGGCTAGATGGAAGACGTAGTCCACCGGGCCGTCGATGTAGATGTAGTTGGTCACATCGTGCTTGATGAACTCGAAGCGCTCGCAGTGCAGGCGCGCGATGTTGGCCACCGTCCCGGTGAGCAGGCTGTCCATGCAGATGACCTGATAGCCACGCTGCAAGAGGTACTCGCACAGGTGGGAGCCGATAAACCCCGCGCCGCCGGTGACCACACAGCGCTTGCCCGCCCCCTCTTCTTGCTGCTGCGGCATTGGTTTCCCTCCGGTGAGGCAACTTGCCTGCTGGACCCGTCCCGCAAAGGACATCTTACTTCGCGCTCGGGTCAGGTGCAAGGCGGGGAAACGGCGAGCCGCTGCTGGTAGTACTTCAGGGTACGGGCGAGCCCTTCCTTGACGTCGACCAGAGGTTCAAAGCCAAGGAGCGTCTTGGCTCGCGTGATGTCGGCTTGCGAGTGGCGCACGTCGCCCGGACGCGGCGGCAGCACGGCCACCTCTGCCCGGCGCCCGGTAAGCTCCTCTAGGTAAGCAATCAGCTGGCGCAGCGTGGTACGGCTGCCGTTGGCCACGTTGAGCACCTGCCCGGCGACCTCGGGGGCGGTCATGGCCAGCAGGTTGCCGTGCACGACGTTGTCAACGTACGTAAAGTCACGCGACTGCAAGCCATCGCCGAAAAGCGGCAAGGGCTCGTGGCGCAGCAAGGCGGTGATGAACTTGGGGATCACCGCCGCGTACTGGCTGTCGGGGTTCTGCCGCGGGCCAAAGACGTTGAAGTAGCGCAGCGTCACCGTTTCGAGCCGGTACAGCTGGGTAAACAGGCGGCAGTAGTGCTCGCCGGTGAGCTTGGCCACCGCGTACGGCGACAGGGGGTTGGGAGGAAGGTCCTCGCGCTTGGGCAGCTCGGGGCTGTCGCCGTAAGCAGACGACGACCCGGCGTAGATGAGGCGGCGCACGCCGGCATCGCGGGCGGCCAGCAACACGCACAGCGTGCCTTCGACGTTGACGCGGTTGCTGCGCAGCGGATCCTGGAGGGAAAAGGCCACCGAGGGCAGCGCCGCCTGGTGGAACACGTAATCAATACCGGCCATGGCTGCCGCCACCGCCTGCGGGTCGAGGATGCTGCCCTCGACGACTTCGAGGGCATAGGGAATGCCTTCGCGGGCCAGCTGCGCCTCCACCGCTTGCAGGTTGTGCGGGGTGCCGGTGGCAAAGTCGTCGAGCACCCGCACGCGGTGGCCGCGACGTAGCAGCCCTTCGACGAGGTGGGAGCCGATAAAGCCGGCGCCGCCCGTCACCAGACAGTGTGCCATCACCGGGCTCCTTACAGTTTGTGGATTTTCTCCCGTCCTTCCTTGACGTCACGCGTGGCGTTGCGCGTATCGACGACCAACCTGGCCTCGTTGACGATCCACTGGTAGTCGTAAGTGCTGTGGTGCGTGGTGATGACCACGCAGTCGGCCCAGTTGAGCATGCGACTGGTGAGCTCGGTGGCATACAGCCCCGGCAGGTTGAGGTCGGTGACAAAGGGATCGTGGTAAAACACTTCGCCGCCTTTGGCCTGCAGCAGCCGGATGATTTCCAGGGCGGGCGACTCGCGCACGTCGTTGGTGTCGGGCTTGTAAGCAATCCCCAAGATCAAAATGCGCGAGCCTTTGATGCTCTTGTGCACCTCGTTGAGAACGTCGGCGATGCGGTTCACCACGTGGTGCGGCATGTAGGTGTTGATGTCATGGGCCAGCTCGATGAAGCGCGCCCGGTAGTCGAGCGTCTTGAGCTTCCACGACAGGTAGTGGGGATCGAGCGGGATGCAGTGCCCGCCCAAGCCCGGCCCAGGATAGAAAGGCATGAAGCCAAAGGGCTTGGTGGCCGCCGCATCGATCACTTCCCACACATCTAGCCCCAGGCGGTCGCACATCAGCGCCACTTCGTTGACCAGGGCAATGTTCACGGCGCGGAAGGTGTTTTCCAAGAGTTTCACCATCTCCGCGGCGCGGCTAGAGCTCACCGGCACCACCGTGTCGATGATTTGCTTGTAGAGGTGGGTGGCCACTTTGGTGCACTTGGGCGTCACGCCGCCGATGATTTTGGGGGTGTTCTTCAAGTGAAACTGCTTGTTTCCGGGATCGATGCGCTCGGGCGAAAACGCCAGGAAGAAGTCCTTGCCCAGCCGCAGGCCGGTTTCCTGCAGGCGGGGCAAGATCACCTCGTCGGTGGTGCCAGGATAGGTGGTGCTTTCGAGCACGACGAGCTGGCCTGGGTGGAGGTAAGTGCAGATGGCCTGGGTAGCGGCCATGATGTAGGAGATATCCGGGTCTTTGGTCTTGCTGAGCGGGGTGGGCACGCAGATGCTCACCGCGTCGGCTTCGGCCAGGACGGCAAAGTCGGTGGTGGCCCGCAGGTGGCCGCTGGCGACCACCGCTGCCACGTCGCCGCTGCTGACGTCCTGGATGTGGCTCTGGCCGGCGTTGATGCCGGCCACTTTGGCGGCGTCGGTATCGATGCCGGTGACGCGGTAGCCGGCGTGGGCAAATTCCACCGCCAGCGGAAGGCCCACGTATCCCAGGCCGATAACGCTGACGTGCGCGGTGCGTTGCGAAATCTTGCGCATCAGGGTATGCATACCTGCCTCCCTCGTTTCCAGGCCCCCGTCGCCTTGCCTTCCCTTTTATTCGGCATCCCAGGAAGACAACTTGAGGTAAAGAAAGCCCCTCTCTCCTCTAGAAGCGCAGGAGATTGACTTGCGCCGCCACCAGGGTATCGCCGCCTTCCTGGAAGCGAAAACGCAAGGCCACGTCCCAGCACGGTGTGCGGTAGTGTAGCATGACTTCCTGTTCGCGCACCACCCCTCGCAGGCCATCGAGACGCCAGCCATAACCGACTTCAAGCCCGGGCCACAGCGCCAGTTGCACGCCGCCGCTGGTGTACAGGACGTCGGGATCACGCCGATATTGCGCCGCAACGTGCAGGCTCCAGCCCGAACGCAGGCGGTAGCGCAGCTGGCCGCCAGCGCCTTGCAGCAGCCCGCGTGCGGGCAAAAGGCGGGCAGCCAGCGCCAGCGCCAAGCCGCGGCGGAAGGCAGCGTCGGCTTCTACCTCCAGGGGCCCCGGCACGGCGGCGTCCGTGCGCTCCAAGGCGCGAAAGTCGAACCCTTGGCTGAGGCGCAGGCGGGCCAGCGGCCGCCAGCCGCTTCTCTCCCGGGCAAAGAAGTGCTGCACGAGCGCGAGCTTGGCGTAGCTTGCGGCCGCGATGCGGTCGACGAACGGGAGGGTCTGCAGCGGATCCAGGAAGTGCTGGGCGGCATCCAGCGTGTCGAAGGCCGGCAAGTCGTCCTGAGGCACCGCCGGCACGTAGCGGTAGGCGAGCTGTACCGTCACCAGGTGTAACACGGTGGCAAAGCGGCGCTGCCAGGTCGGGCCGCTGAGGTGCGCTTGCACTTCAGGCAGCAGGCGCACGGCCGCCTCGTCGCGATCCACCTGGCGGTCGTAGAAAGTGACGCGCCCGCCGGTGGTGAGGGTCAGCCGCAGCCAGGGGGACAGCGCGGCGGGGAAGAGCAGGCGCGGGAAGAGGTCGAGCCGCTGCACCGGGGTCTCGTCGCGAAACGCGGTGTCTTGCAGGCGGCTATAGGCAGCTTCCAGCTCCAGCATGACGCTGCCCAGAAACGGGGTGGGAAACAGCATCCCGCGCAGCTCGGGCAGGCGCCGGAAGCGCCGGCCGCCGTCCGTCAAGGCTTCGGCCTGCAAGGCATGCAGCCGCAGGGCACCGCTGGCAAAGCGCTGGCTGAAGTCAACAAACGACTCGCTCTGCACCGCCGCCTCTAGGGTCACGTCGCGCGCAAAGCGCCGGTCAAACGCGCGCTCACTGCGCACGTCCAGCTGGCTGAGGCCGCGCAGTCCTCGCCCGAATTCGTGCTGCTGCTGCAGCAGCACCTTCCAGCGGGTGCGGCCGCTGGCGGGCTCGTAGACGAGGTCGCTGCGCAGCTGGCCCTCAGAGAGGGGGTCAACCGCATAGCGCAGCTCGGCCGAGGGCCGCCAGCCGGTGGCGCTCAAGTACTCGAGGCCAAGCGTGGTGTCGATCCAGTCGGCAATGGCCCAGAAGAACTCGGTGCCCAGCAGGGCCCCGTCGCGGCGGCTGAGCCCAAGGCGGGGCAGCAAAAAGCCGGTGGTGCGCTTCTCGCGCAGCGGCACGAAGAAGTAAGGCAGGTAGAAAACCGGGATGCCCTTGATCCAGAAAGAGGGATGGCGAAGCACGGCAATCCCTGCCGGTCCCAGGCGGGCCGTGCGCACGCGGAACTCCCAGTCGGGGACGGCCTGCGGGCAAGTCGTCACGCGGCCGTGCTCGACGGTGAAAGCCTGTGGCGCGTGCCAAATGAGACGCTGCCCGGCGACGTGGACGGTACGGGCGAGGGTGCCGCTGGCGTGGTAAAGCACGCCGCGTTCGCCCGTGAGCTCGAAGTCAAGCCGCTCGGCACGCAGGTCGTCTTGCGGTGTGCGTAGGCGCACGTTGCCTTCGGCAGTGCCCACGCCGCTTTGCGTGTCTACTTCCACGCGCTCGGCCGAGAGTTCGGTGGTGCCGTAAACCACCGAGACCCTCCCGCTGGCCACCAGGCGCCGGCTCTCCGGCATGTATTCCACGGTTTCGGCGTGCAAGAGAACCGCGCTGCGGGACGCCTCTGCCCCTGGCGAACACGGGCGGGCAGGCAGCGGCAGGAGCCAGAGCAGGAAGAAAACGGCCAGGCACCGCCACCGGCCTTGCCGGCGCACCGAGCGTCACGGCTCCTGTGGCGTTCAGTGCTCGGCCGGAAGGGCTTCTTCCTCGGGTTTTTTACGTCGCAGCAGGCTCTCTACCGGCCCGGAAAGCGCGTAGCCGAGGAAAAGAAGGAAGAGGAAAAACTCGGGCACGAGCAGTGCGATGGGCAGAGCCAGCACAGCCCCGACGAGCAACGGTAAGGGAAAAGGGCGCCGCAAGCGCAAGTACTTGAGGCTGCGGTACTTGATGTTGCTCACCATGAGCAAGGCCAGCACGTACACCGCCAGGACGAGAAACAAGGAGCGTTCGATCTCTGCCACGTGCGCGTCGTGCGTGAGGCGCTCGCTGAGCAAGACGGCCGAGGCAATGACGCCCGCGGCGGCCGGAATCGGCAAGCCAATGAAGACGTAACGCTGGAGGCTGGTGGCCTGGACGTTGAAGCGGGCCAGGCGCAAGGCGCCGCAGATGACGAAGAGAAACGCCGCCAGCCAGCCAAAATGGCCGAAAGGCTGGAGGATCCAGGTATAGAGCAGGAGCCCGGGCGCCACACCGAACGACAGCAAGTCCGCCAGAGAGTCGTACTCCAGCCCGAAGGCGCTGGCCGAGTTCGTCATGCGGGCCACCTTGCCGTCGAGGCAGTCGAGGACGACGGCCACCAGGATGGCCAAGGCAGCCTGGGTGTACTGGCCGTTGAGGGCAGCAATCACGCTGGAGAAGCCGCACAGCAAATTACCGGTGGTAAACAGGTTCGGAAGGAGATACATGCCTCGTTTCATGGCCTTTGCGGCTCCTTCAGGAAGGCGAGGATCGTTTCCCCTCCGCGCACCCGGGCCCCGACCTGCACACACACATCGGCGTGGCGAGGAAGCACCAGGTCGGTGCGCGAGCCAAAGCGGATGAGGCCATAACGCTGCCCTTTGACCAGCGCGTCGCCAGGCCGGACGTGGCACACGATGCGACGCGCCAAGACGCCGGCGATTTGCGTCACCGTGAACTCCCCATCGACGCTGTCGATGATCACCTGGGTGCAGGCGTTGACCTGGGGCGCCTGCCGCCGGTAAGCGGCGACGAACCTGCCAGCACGGCGCGTCACGCTGCGCACGGTGCCGCCATAGGGCGCGCGGTTGACGTGCACGTCGAGCAGCGACAGGAAAATGCCCACCCGCGGCCGGCCGTCGGCTTCTTGCCCCACTTCGATCACCCGGCCGTCGGCCGGCGCCACCACTGCCCCAGGCGTGTCGGGCACCTGGCGCTCGGGGTCGCGGAAGAAAAACGCCACTCCCCCGCCTAAGACGGCCAGCAGCGCCGCCGGAATCCACCAGGCCAAAGCCAGCGCCAGGCCGCTGGCCATGGCAAGCGGCAAGACAAACGGCCAGCCTTCGGGAGCCAGGCGCCACCGCGTGCGCGCGTGCATGCCTGCCCGCCTGGCCTCTAGAGCACCCGCTGCCCGCGGGCAATGGCGATGGTGCCGGTGCGCACCATCTCCCGAATGCCCAAGGGCTTGAGCAAATTGATCACCGCTCGGATCTTGTCCTCGTCGCCGGTCACCTCCAAGGTGTACGTCTTGGGCGTGACGTCGACGATTTTGCCCCGGAAAATCGAGGCAATGCGGAAGACTTCCTCGCGCGTCTCGGCTCCGGCGTTGACCTTGATGAGCACCAACTCGCGCGCGATATGGGGCTCCTCACTCAGGTCCATCACCTTGATGACGTCGATGAGCTTGTTGAGCTGCTTTTGCACTTGCTCGAGGATGCGCGAGTCCCCCGCCGTCACCAGGGTGATGCGCGAAACGGTCGGATCCTCGGTTTCGGCCACGCTCAGACAGTCGATGTTGAAGCCGCGGGCGCTAAACAGGCCGGTGATGCGTCCCAGCACGCCTACTTTGTTTTCCACCAGCAGGCCGAAAATGTGGCGCTGGATCTCGTCGTTTGCCGTCGGCATGGCCCGCGCCTCTATGCCAGGAGCATGTCCTTGATGGAGCCGCCGGCGGGAATCATGGGGAAGACGTTCTCGTCGGTCTTCACCACGAAGTCGATCACCGTGGGGCGGCGCAGGCGAATGGCCTTTTCCAGCACCGGGCGCACTTCCTCGGGGCGGGTGGCCCGCAATCCGACGGCGCCAAAGGCTTCTGCCAGCTTGACGTAATCCGGGCTCACTTCCAGGCTGCTGTCGGCATAGCGCCCGCCGTAGAAAAACTGCTGCCACTGGCGGACCATCCCCAGGCTGTGGTTGTTGAGAATGGCGACAATCACCGGCAAGTCGTACTGCACGGCGGTGGCCAGCTCCTGCATGGTCATCTGGAAGCTGCCGTCGCCGGCGATGTCGATGACCAGCGCGTCGGGGTAGGCCACCTGGGCCCCGATCGCCGCAGGGAAGCCAAAACCCATGGTGCCCAGCCCGCCGGAGGTGATGAACTGGCGCGGGCGCATGAAGTGGTAATACTGCGCGGCCCACATCTGGTGCTGGCCCACTTCGGTGGTGATGATCGCCTCGCCCTGCGTCACCTCGTAGATCTGCTCGCAGACAAACTGCGGGAGCAGTTCCCCTTCGGGCTCCTGGTGGTAGCGCAGCGGGTACTTGGCCTGCCAGGCGGCGATCTGTGCCAGCCAGTCGGCGTGTGCTGCCTTCCAGTCCTTGTCGATGCTGCGCAGCTCCTGGAGCAGGCGCTGCAAGCAGTGCTTGGCGTCACCCACGATGGGCAAGTCGACGCGCACGTTCTTGCCAATCGAAGAGGGATCGATGTCGATGTGGATAAATTTGGCACCGACGCAAAACTCTTCCAGGTTGCCGGTGACGCGGTCGTCAAAGCGGGCACCGATGGCAATCACGAGATCGGCATCGTTCATGGCCATATTGGCCGCCACCGTGCCGTGCATGCCCAGCATGCCCAGCCAGAGCTCGTGGACGCCTGGGAACCCGCCCAGCCCCATGAGGGTGCAGGTCACCGGGATCACCGTCAGCTCGGCAAGCGTGCGCAGCTCTTCCGAGGCCCCCGCGTGAATCACCCCGCCGCCGGCGTAGATGACAGGCCGCTGGGCCTGGGCGATCATCTCGGCGGCGCGCCGGATCTGTCCCGCATGCCCCACGATGGTGGGCTTGTAGCCGCGCAGGTGCACGCTTTCGGGGTAGACAAACTCGCACTCGCTCATGGAGACATCTTTGGGGATGTCCACCAGCACCGGTCCCGGCCGCCCGGTGCGGGCAATATAAAAGGCCTCTTTGATAATCCGTGCCAAGTCACGCACGTCTTTGACCAGGTAGTTGTGCTTGGTGCAGGAGCGGGTGATGCCAACGATATCGGCTTCCTGGAAGGCGTCGTTGCCAATCACCGGCGTGGGAACCTGGCCGGTAAAGACGACAATGGGGGTAGAGTCCATGAAGGCGTTGGTCAAGCCGGTAACGACGTTAGTACCGCCTGGACCAGAAGTAACAAGCACGACGCCCGGGCGCCCCGTCGCCCGGGCATAGCCTTCGGCCATATGGACGGCGCCCTGCTCGTGGCGGGTGAGGATATGGCGAATGGGGGAGTCGTAGAGGGCGTCGTTGATGGGCAAAATCGCCCCGCCCGGATGGCCGAAAATGGTGTCCACGCCTTCCCGTAGCAGACTTTGCACGAAGATCTCGGCACCCTTCATGGTCTCTACCCTCTTTGCCAACTGCGCCTAGGGATGCCCGCACCCCTGCCCGCGGCGGGCAGTGTATTGAATCTACCGGTACTGTCGCAGAATGGCAAGCATGCGGTCTTTCCCAAGCAGCTTGAGTTTTTGCAGGCGCTTGCGCTCGATTTCCTGTTCGCTGGTCAGATAGCGAAGGCTGTTGAGAGCTGCCAGCTGCGCTTCGTATTGCTCGTGCTCGGCCAACAAGCGGCGAAACTCGGCGTTTTCTCGCCTGGCCCGCTCAATCAGCGCTTCGTCGATTCCGTCCAGCATGGTCCTGCATCCTCCTGCTGATGTGCTTGCCCTACACCGAGAGCGCCCCCGGCGGCGACCGGCCGGCGGCGTGGCAATCGCGCATCCGCCGCACGAATGTAAAGCGGTTTGGGAGGCGGAAGCGGCGCCTCCTGGCTCGCTGCCAAGCGACGCTGTGCCAGGCGGGCAATGGCCACCGCCCGGCAGGGGTCAAGCGGCGTGGCAACCAGCAAGGCCCGCTCTCCCAGCCTGGCGATGAACACCTCGGCATAGGCGTGCACGCCGCTGCCCACCAACAGCACCCGCTCCTCGAGGGTGGCACAAAGCGCCTCGGGGGTAAGCACCGTTCCGGGAAGCAGCTCGCAGAGGTCGTCGCCTTGCCGGCGGTAGAGGGCCGCGTACACCTCGCCCCGCCTCGCCTCCAGCACCGGACAAATGAGGCCTTGCCACCCTTGGACCTGTGCCGCCAGCGCCTCAAGACCGCTACACCCGAGCAAAGGCTTGCCACTGGCCAGGGCCAGGCCTTGGGCGGTGGCCAGCCCCACGCGGATGCCGGTGAAGGTTCCGGGACCGAGATTGACCGCCAAGGCGTGCAGGTCGGCCAGGGAAACGCCGGTTTGCCGCAGCAGCGTGTCGATGAGCGGCAAGAGCTGACGCCGCAAGGCAGGCGGTTGCCCCAGCGCCAGCGCCGCCCGCACCGCCTCCCCCTCCACCAGAGCCACGCCATTGAGTGGCCCTGCGGTGTCGATGCCGAGGATGCGCACCGCCGGTTTACCCCTATCGTGTGGCGCGGAAAGGGATCGCGCTGCCAACATAGCACGCCCCGCCGATCATCGTCAAGGGGTTGCTGCGCTCTGTCAGGCACAGTACAATGCCTGCTGCAGTCGTCCCAGAAGGAGGGAAGGCCGTGCCAAGGGGAGCCCGCCGCAGCGGCTGGCTGCTGGTTCTCTGCGTGCTGGTAGGGTGTGCGGCCAAACCGCAGCCCCGCACGCCGCAGGAGTACTTGCGGCTGGGGGACTACTACCTGGCCCGCCAGCGGGGCGAACGCGCACGGCAGTACTTTCAGCGGGTCTTGGAAGAGTCCGACGACAGCGCCCAGCAAGCGCTGGCCCAGTTTAAAATTGCCGAGGCCCTCTACCGGGAGAAGAACTACCTGGAAGCCCGCTTTGAGTACCAGAAGTTTCTCGAGCTTTACCCGGTGCACCCGCTGGCCAGCCGTGCCCAGTTTCAGCTGGGCATGTGCTACTTGCAGGAGATCCGAGCGCCGGACCGCGACCAGCGCACCACCCGGGAAGCCCTGCGGGCTTTCCGCCAGTTTCGCCGCCAGTACCCTTACGATCCTCTGATTCCAGAGGCAGAGGCCCACATTCGCACCCTGCGCCAGCGGCTGGCGGCACACGAGTTCGACGTGGCGCGGTTTTACTACCGCCAGGGGGCGTACCAGGCCGCCATCCGCCGGTTGCTCAACCTCATCCAGCTGTATCCGACCTTGCCCCAGCTCGATGAGGCCCTCTACCTGCTGGCCGACAGCTACCGCGCGGAGGAAAATTACGTCAAGGCGCAGCGCGTGCTGCGCCTGCTGGTCGATCGCTTCCCCACCAGCAAGTACCTGGCGCGGGCGCGCGCCCAGCTGCGCGCGCTTCCCGAGACGGGAATCCCGCGAGGAAACGCCCATGCCCGGTGAAAAACGGCAGCTGTTTCTTATCAGCCGTATCGCCAAGATGCTCGACATCCACCCCCAGACGTTGCGGCTTTACGAGCGGGCCGGCTTCATCAAGCCCGCCCGCAGCAAGGGCAACACCCGGCTTTACTCCTGGGAGGACGTGGAGCAGATCCGGCTGGTCTTGCACTTAACGCGCGACCTGGGGGTCAACCTGGCAGGGGTGGAGGTCATCTTGCGCGTGCGGCGCGAGCTCGAGCAGCTGCAACAGGAAGTGGAAGAGCTGCGGCGGCAGCTGATTGCGGCTTTGCAACAAGACGCGGCCTCGGTGCCGCCGTCGCGGGCTCTGGTGCTGGCGACGCAGCGGGCTTTGGCAAAGGCGCTGTAAATGCACGCCCAGGGCCGACCACGGTGGCTGCTGGCAGGCGGCGTGTGGCTTGCGGCCTGGCTGCTGTGGGGGACAGCCGCCGCCGAGATCGTGGCCGTCCGGGAGGCCAGTGGCCGCCTGGTGTATACGAACGTGTTGCCGGCGCCGCCGCTTTCTCCCCCACCCCGGGTATTGCACCTCATTGACCGCGTCGCGCGCCGCTACGGCATGGACCCGGCTTTGCTCCAAGCCATCGTGGCCGTGGAGTCCGGCTTTGATCCCGCTGCGGTGTCGCCGGCCGGGGCGCAGGGCCTGATGCAACTCATGCCAGCCACCGCAGCCCGCTACGGGGTTGCCGAGCCGCTCGATCCGCTGGCCAATCTCGACGGAGGAACGCGCTACTTCCGGGATCTCCTGCAGCGCTTTGGGGGCGACGTGCGCCGGGCCCTGGCAGCTTTCCATGCGGGGCCGGGGGCTGTCGAACGCCACGGCGGCCTTCCCCCTTACGCGAGCACGCGCCGCTACGTGGGGCGCGTGCTTGCCACCTATCGGCGCACCGCACCGCGGCCAACCATCTATCGCTATCGCCTGGCCGACGGCCGTATCCTGTTCACCGATACGCCCCGGGTCTGGGTCGGGCGGCCGCCGCGATCGCCCGGAAGCAAACAAGGCAAGTAGGGAAGAGGTACCATGGCCGTGCAGCCCTCTCCGTCTCCCGCGCCACGGGAGTCGAGCTCGCTCAATTGGCCCAACCGTATCACGTTGGTGCGCATTTTTCTGGTGCCGATTCTTCTGGTATTTCTCATGTCGCCGCGGGGGTGGTACCCGCTGCTGGCCACGGCCGTGTTTTTGCTGGCGGCTTTCACCGACTGGCTCGACGGCCACCTGGCCCGCAGCACCAACCAGATCACGCGGCTGGGGCAGCTGCTGGACCCCATTGCCGACAAGCTGCTGGTGACGGCGGCGCTCGTGTCCTTGGTGGGGCGGCAGCAAGTGCCGGCATGGATGGTGGCCATTCTTCTCTGTCGCGAGCTGGCGGTGACGGGCCTGCGCGCCCTGGCCGCAGAAAAACACCTGATCATTGCGGCAGAGACGATGGGCAAGTACAAGATGCTGGCACTCGTGGTGGGGTCGGCGCTGCTTATGGTGAACGTGCCCCTGCTTCAGCTCCCCGGGCTGCTTGTCCTCGGAATCGGGCTGGTGCTGAGCGTGGCCTCGGGCGTCGACTACCTGCGCAAGTACCTGGCCAAGGTGCTCTGAGCCATGCTGACCGCCACCGCGCTGGTCCTGGTGGCCTACCTGCTCGGCTCGGTGTCGACTGGCTTGCTCCTGGCCCGCCTGCGCGGCGGGGTGGACTTGCGCCGCCAGGGCAGCGGCAACATCGGCGCCACCAACGTGGCGCGGGCCATGGGGCGCACGGCGGGGCTGCTGACGCTGCTTGGCGACAGCGTCAAAGGGCTGGTGGCGGTGCTGGTGGCTCAAGGGCAAAGTCCCTGGGTGGTGGCCGCGGTGGCCCTGGCGGCCGTCCTCGGGCATATGTTCCCGCTTTACTACGGCTTCCGCGGCGGCAAAGGGGTGGCGACGGCGCTGGGGGTCTTTGTGCCAACCCTGCCTTTGCCCGTGCTCGCCGGAGCGTTGGTGTGGCTGGCGGCGGTGCTGCGCTGGCGGTATGTGTCCCTTGCCTCGCTGCTTGCCGCCGGGGTGGTTCCCGCGGCGGCGGCGGTGCTGGCTTACCCCCTGCCGCTGGTGCTGGCTGCGGTGGCGGTGGCGGCGCTGGTGGTCTATCGCCACCGCGACAACCTTCGCCGCCTGCGGCAGGGAAGCGAAGCGCGGCTTTTCTAAGCCCGGCGGCCGCGCAAGCCGGTTGACAGGGGCGGGAAATTTGCTATATTAGCCTAGGGATGCGGGTGTAGCTCAGGTGGTAGAGCACAACCTTGCCAAGGTTGGGGTCGCCGGTTCGAGCCCGGTCACCCGCTCTCCTCACGCAGCGCGCGAGGCGGCATAGCCAAGTGGTAAGGCAGAGGTCTGCAAAACCTCCATTCCCCGGTTCAAATCCGGGTGCCGCCTCTTTCTTCTTTCCCGCCACAAAGAATTGCCTCGGGCGCAGCGAGCGCTTACACTTTCCTACCAAGAAAGCCGTCGGCCTGCAGTAGCAACGGAGTGCATGTACAGAGAGCCCAGGCAGGCCACCTTCCGCCGAGGTGGTGGAACGGGTAGACACAACGGACTTAAAATCCGTTGGACTGCACAGTCCGTGCCGGTTCGAGTCCGGCCCTCGGCACCTCTTACGGGAGCAGGGATGTGGCGCATGTGCTGGTGACAGGGGGAGCGGGGTTTATCGGCTCGCACCTGTGTGCCCGCTTGCTGGCTGCCGGCGAGCGGGTGACCTGCTTCGACAATCTCGACGACTTTTACTCGCCGGCCAGCAAGCGGGCCAACTTGCGCTGGCTGCAGCAGCAAGCGCCAGAGCGCTTTGTGTTCTGCGAAGGGGACATCCGCGACCTGGCAGCCTTGCAGCGCTGCTTTGCCCAGGGCCCCGGTCGATTTGGTGGTGCACTTGGCCGCCCGCGCCGGGGTGCGGCCATCGATTGCCGAGCCGGCGCTCTACAGCGCGGTGAACGTGCAGGGCACGGTCAACGTGCTGGAATGCTGCCGCCAGCAGGGGGTCCGCTATCTGGTCTTTGGCTCCTCTTCCTCGGTGTACGGCGCCCGCCAGCGCGGCCCCTTTGCCGAAAGCGACGACGTGAGCACCCCCGTGTCGCCGTATGCCGCCACCAAGCGCGCCGGCGAACTGCTCTGCTATACCTATGCCCACCTTTTTGCCCTGCGCATTGCCTGCCTGCGCTTTTTTACCGTCTACGGCCCGCGCCAGCGCCCAGATCTGGTGATCCACAAGTTCGCCCGCCTGCTTCTTCAGGATCGGCCTTTGCCCATCTACGGCGACGGCACGGCGCAGCGCGATTACACCTACATCGACGACATCGTCGACGGCATTGTGCGCGCGTGCGCCTGGCTGCAGCAAGGCGACACCGGCCAGGGCGTGTGCGAGATCTTCAACCTCGGCGGCGCCCACCCGGTGCCGCTGCTGGCGCTCGTGCGCCTGCTGGAAGAGGCGCTGGGGCCGCCGCGCCCGCCTCGACTGGCAGCCGGCACAGCCCGGCGACGTGCCCATGACCTTTGCCGACTTGCGCAAGTCTCAGGCGCTTTTGGGCTACGCGCCGCAAGTGGACATCGCCACCGGCATCCGGCGCTTTGCCGCCTGGCTCCGCGAAGAAGGGCAGACCGTACCATGACCGCTCTTGATCCCTCCGGCGCCATCCTGGTGACCGGCGGCGCCGGCTACATCGGCAGCCACACCACGAAGCTGCTGCGGCAGCGCGGCTACCGGCCGGTGGTCTACGACAGCCTGGCCAGCGGCTGCCACCGGGTGCCGGGCGTTCCCCTGGTGGAGGGCGAGGTGCATGACGTGGCTCGCCTCGAGGCCACCCTGCGCCAGTACCGGGTGCAGGCGGTGCTCCACTTTGCCGCCTCAGCCTACGTGGGCGAATCGGTGCAGGACCCGCTCAAGTACTACCACAACAACGTGGCCGGCAGCATCGCGCTGCTGCGCGCCATGCGCGCCGCCGGCGTGTCGCGGCTGATTCTCTCTTCCACCTGTGCCACTTACGGCATGCCCCAGCAGCCGCTGCTTACCGAGGAGCACCCGCAGCAGCCGGTCAACCCCTACGGCGAGAGCAAGCTCTTTGTGGAGCGGATGCTGCAGGCCTGCGGCACCGCCTACGGCCTGCGCTGGATCAGCCTGCGCTACTTCAACGCCGCTGGCGCCGACCCCGAAGGCGAACTGGGCGAGGCCCACGATCCCGAAACCCACCTCATCCCGCTGGTGCTGGCGGTCGCCAGCGGCCGCTTGCCCCACATCGCCATCTTTGGCGACGATTATGACACCCCCGATGGCACCTGCATCCGCGACTACATCCACGTCTGGGACCTGGCGGAAGCCCACCTGCTGGCCCTGGAAGCGCTTGACGATAGCCGGGCCAACACCGCCTACAACCTGGGCACCGGGCGCGGGTACTCGGTGCGTCAGGTGATCGACACCGCCTGCCACGTCACCGGCCGCCCCATCCCCACCGTGGTGGCGCCGCGCCGCCCCGGCGACCCGCCGCGCCTGGTGGCCGCCGCCGACAAAGCGCGGCGCGCGCTGCGCTGGACGCCCCGCCTCTCTGACCTGGAAACCATCCTCGCCACCGCCTGGCAGTGGGAGTGCCGGCAGCGCTAGCCGGCCCGCAGCCTTCCTGAAGCCAGGACTGCCGTATCCCGAGTTGCAAAAAAGGCTTGACAGAGAGCGCGCCGCCGCCATAAGATGAAAGCCACGGCGCAGTACAGCGTGGAGTGCGGCGATGACACGGTATGGGGACCGATGCACAAGCGAGTGGCCGGCGCCAGAAGGCATTTGAGACGGCCACGGGGCTTGTCTGGCAGGGGTTCCCCGACCGCGGTGAGGCGTCCTTGCCTTCTTGCCCTGGTAGGGCTGGCGGTTTTGGTCCTGGCCGGGCAAGGAAAGGGAGCGACGCTGCGCGTGCCGCAGGACTATCCCACCATCCGGGCCGGGCTGGCGGCGGCGCAGCCCGGAGATACGGTGCGCGTGGCGCCAGGAACGTACAGGGAGAGCGTGACCTTGAAGCCAGGCGTGCACCTGCAGGGCCAGCCCGGGGCCATCCTTGAAGGCGAGCCGGGGGCAGGGGCGGTGGTGAGCGCCTGGGGCGGCATCGACGCCACGGCGGTGCTGAGCGGCTTTGTGATACGCCGCGGGCGCCTGGCCGGCATTCTGCTCAACCAGGCCTCTCCGACGGTGCGCAACAACGTCCTTGTGGACAACGAGGGACCCGGGATTGCCTGCCTGCAGGCCTCGCCGCGCGTTCTCCACAACGTTTTTATGGCCAACCGCGGCGGGCGGCATCGCCTGCCAGTATCCCGGCACGCAGCCGCTGATTGCCTACAACGCCTTCTGGCAGAACCGGCCCCAGGACGTGGTCGACTGTCCCCTGGGCCCTGGCAACCTTTTTGTCGACCCGCGCTTTGTCGACGCCGCGGGGGGCGACTTTCGCCTGCGGCCGGACTCGCCGCTGCGCGACGCCGGCCATCCCGAAGAGACCGACCCCGACGGCACGCGGGGGCCGACATCGGCCTGCCGGCTGCGGCGCCGGCGCCGCGCTGGCGCCTGCCGCGCCGCGGCCAAGGGCCCCGCGCCCTGCTGCGCTCGATGCTGGCCTTTTCGGGGCTGCCGGGGCTGATCGACATCCCCACCGCCACGACCGTCCCCTCGGGCAGCGTCGACTTGCGCTACGACCCCAAGCGCGACACCCAATCTCTTTCCCGGTGTCGACATCGCAGCGCAACTTCACCTTTGCGGTGGGCTTGCTGCCGCGCCTTACCCTGGGAGGGCGCGGCACGGTGGCCACCGAGGCAGGCCGTGACATCGCCCGCGACATCTCGGCCAACCTGCACCTGCTGCTGCTCGAGGAAGGGCGCTGGTGGCCGGCGCTGGCGGTGGGGGGTGGAGGACATGGGCGGCGGGGCGCCGCACTTCCGCTCGAGCTACCTGGTGCTGAGCAAGAGCCTGTGGGGCCGCCGGGTGCGCGGCACGGTGGGCTATGGCACCGGCCCCGACACCCTAGAGGGCCCGTTTGGCGGCCTGGAAGTGGCACTCAACCGCTACGCGACGCTGCTTGGCGAGTACGACGGCGACGACGTCAACGCCGGGCTGCGCCTTTTCCCCCTGCCGGAATGGCTGGAGGCTTACGGGCTGCCGCGGCCGGTGGTGGATCTGGTGTGGCAAGACTTCGACGAGTTCGTCTGGGGCGTTGGCCTGCGCGCCGTGCTGGGCGAAGCCAAGTACCGGGCGCAGCGCGCCGCCCGGGCGCAGAAGCGCTACCAGCGCTGGCGGCCGCCGGCAGGGCAAGAGGTGGACTGGCAAGAAGTGGCCACCCGCCTGCAGGGGCGCCTTCTGGCCGAAGGGCTGGAGAACGTGCGCGTGTCGGTGGTGCCCTGGGAGCAAGCGCTGCTGGCGGTGGTGGAGTACGAGAACCGCCGCTACAACCGCGACGAGCTCGACGCCCTGGGGGTGGTGCTGGGGCTGGTGGCCACCCACACCCCGCCGGCGGTGACGCACGCGCAGGTGGTGGTAAAAGAAGTCAACCTGCCGGTGCTGCAGCTGACCGTGCCGGTGGAGGCCTTCCTCGATTTTGTCAACGAGCGGCTAGCGGAGAGGGCTTTGGCGCAGCAGGTGCACTTGACGCCGCAGGTGACGCCATTGCCGGCGGCGCCGCTGGCCACCACGCCGCTGCGGCAGCGCAGCTGGCTCAAAGCCGATCTTTTCCTGCGGCCGGGCATCGAGACCCTGCTGCTGACCGAGCTCGGGGTGGCAGACGTGCGCTTTAGCTTGCTGCCCGAGGCCACGATGCAGCTGCTGCCGGGGATGGTGGTGAGCGTACGCGGGCGCCTGCCGGTGACCCAGACCGAGGGCTTTCGCCGCTTCCGCGGCGAACTGGACGACCCCAGCCTGGAGCGGGCGCTGCTGCACCAGGCGGTGCGCTTGCCGCTGGGGCGCTGGGCGCCGGCCGTTAGCGGCCCTGGCGCAAGTGAGCGTGGGGCGTTTTAGCGAAGAGGAGGTCGGCATCGCACAAGAGACCGCGGTGACTTTGCTGGACGGACTGCTGTTGTTTAAAGGCACGCTGGCGCGCCTGGGGCCGTCGTTTGCGGACTTGGAGCGTTGGGTGGCCCTGGTGGGTGGCCCGGGTGCGCTACCCGCCATGGGATCTCACCTTGAGCGTCACGGCCGGGCAGTTTCTCGACGGCGACCAAGGCGTGGCCGTGGACCTGGGGCGCTTCTTTGGCACCACCGAAGTGGGGATCTTTCTGCGCCACTCGGAGCATGGCTCGCTAGGTGGGCTGCGGCTGGCCGTGCCGCTTACCCTGGCCCGCGAGCTCAAGCCGCTGCGCGTGCGGCCGCGGCTGCCCGATGTCTTTACGTATGAGGTGCGGACGACGGTGTTTACTGACCGCAACATTGTGCGCAGCGACATCGGCGGGAGTTGCGCACGGATCACGCCCTCGAGCGCGTGTACTGGAACCGGGACCGGCTGTACCCGGTTTACATCCGGCAGCACCTGGACACCCTGAAGCAGGCGGTACGCAGATGGGTGGAAACGGGGCGAAAAGTCCTGAGAGAAGGAGGAAACGCGATGCGTTTCGGTGAAGTGCGAAAGTTAAGCTTCGTCCTGGCGGTCAATAAGCCTCATGCTGGGCCTGCTGTTGCTGGGCGGTTGCGAAGAAGAGGAAGAGGAGCTGTTCGCTCCGGCGCAGTCAACCGTGGGGATGACGCAGGGTGTGGCGAGCGCCGTAGCCGGCACAGCGTTTTCTTTTCCGAACGGCATCCCGGGGTTTGGAACCACAGGTACGCCAACCACGCTGACGTTTGGAGCGGGTGGAACGACCGCCACGGTTACAACCGACACCAGCACGCTGCAAGCAAATGTAGGATTTGGCTCGTGTACTTTTACAGTGACGGAAGCGACCGGGATTTTCTTGCCGGATGTAGAGCCGGATCCGCCGGCCTTTAATGTAGGCGACGAAGTCACTTTCGAAGAATGCGAGGCTCAAATAAATATTGAAGCCAACACACCGACTGGACAGACGACAACGGGGAGCATCACCCTTACTCTCGATGGTGCGACTTCGGACGCGGCCACGGCAGATGTGGAAGTGACGGACCAAGGAGACTTAATTGTAAACGGTCAAAACACGGGTGTGAATGTTGGCGTCGTCACCGGGGTGACGGGTGCTGGAGGGGTAACGGATAGCACCGCTTTTCTTCGTCGTCCTGAGGGTTTCGAGATCGCGGGGCCACTCAGGACAGCGGGAAGAGGTTGGTCTCACCGTAGCCAGGGCCAGCGCTGGCTGGCCCTGGCCCCAGCCCCAGGCGGCAAGCAGCGCCCCCAGGGCGTCGGCGGCGAGGTCGGCAAAGTCCGAGACGCGCTGGCTGACCAGCAGCTGGTGCGCCTCGTCGCTGGCGCCGTAAGCGGTGGCGATCAGCACGCTGAGCAGGACCAGGCTGGCCGCCCGCCACTGCGGGAACTGGGCGCGCAGGGCGCGGCAGAGCAGCACGGCGAAGAGGCCAAACTCGGCGGCGTGGATCAGCTTGTCACTGACGTTTACGCGGGGCAGGCTCTCTCCCGGCAAGGCCGAGAGCACAAAAATCATCGCCGCATAGCCCGCTACCAGGAGCCAGCGCTGGCCGGCTGTCCCGTTCATGGCCGTGTGCCCACCGGCGGCGGCAACACCACGAGGAGCTCGCGCACTTCTTCGAGCTGCTGCGCGTCGATTCCCCCCGACTTCCAGGAGTTCGTCGAGGCTGCGAAAGGCGCCGTGCTGCTGGCGAAAGGCGACGATGGCCTCGGCCTGCTGCCGCGAAATGCCCGGCAGCCGCGCCAGGGGCCGCCGGCGTGGCGGTGTTGAGGTCAAGGCGCACGCGCAGCGTACTGGGGCCAGTCAGGGTCAGGTAGGGCGCCAAGTGTGTGACTTGCGCCGCGCTGATGCCGGGCACACGCTCCAGGTCACTGATGCTTTTAAATCCCCCGAGTTGCTCCCGCAGGCGCACGATGCGATACGCCGTCACTTCCCCTATCCCTGGCAGCAGCTGCAGGTCCTGCTGCGAGGCGTGGTTGAGGTTCAGCACCCCGGTGATGACCCGGCGGTTGACTTCGCTCTGCGCCCAGGCCAAAGCGAGCAGCCCCGCTGTGGTAGCCAGGGAAAAAAGCAGGACTGCGGTGCTGCGCCTGACGGCTAAGGGCCACCTCTTCGCCACGTCCATGTGCACCCCTTTACTTCGTAACAAGCCGCACTCTGGATCTCGCCAACATGCCAGCTTCCCGCCGCGCTGGCCCGGCGGCACTGTACCATGCCCGCGTGGGGGCCGTCAAACCCCGAACCGTCCGCCTGTGCTATAATTGGCCAGAGGGGAGGAGGGTATGCCTTTTACGGTGGATGATCTGCGTGATTTCATTCGCTTGCTGCGCCAGCAGCCGGAATGGCTGGATGAAGTACGCCGGCTGGTGCTGACTGATGAGGTGCTGGCGCTGCCGGCGCTGGTGCAGAAGCTGGCCGAGGCCCAGCAGGGGATGGCAACCACCCTGGAGCGCCTCGGCGAACAGGTCACGCAGCTGGCCGAGCGCCTCGCGCAGCTGGCCGAGCGGGTTGAACAGCTGGCTGCTGCACAGCAGCGCACCGAGGAACGCCTGGCACAGCTCGAAGCCCGCCTCGAACAACTGGCCCAGGCGCAACAACATACCGAGGAACGCCTGGCACAGCTTACTGAACGGGTCGAGCAGCTCGCCCAGGCACAGCAGCGCACCGAGGAACGCCTGGCACAGCTCGAAGCCCGCCTCGAACAACTGGCCCAGGCGCAACAACATACCGAGGAACGCCTGGCACAGCTTACTGAACGGGTCGAGCAGCTCGCCCAGGCACAACAGCGCACCGAGGAACGCCTCCAGCAGCTGGCCGCTGCGCAGCAACAGCTGGCCGAGCGCCTTGAGCAATTGACCGAGCGGGTCGAGCAGCTGGCTGCTGCACAGCAGCGCACCCGAGCGCCGCCTCGACCGCCTCACCGCCGAGGTGGGGGTCCTCAAAGGCGACGCGCTGGAGCGGCGCTATCGCGAGCGGGCGTTTGCCTACTTTGCGCCCCTGGTGCGGCGCCCCCACCTGGTGTTTGGCGATGAACTCGTCACTTTTGCTGGCCGAGGCGGTGGCCCAGGGAGCCCTGAGCGACGACGAGGCCTATGAAATCGCCCAAGCCGACGTCATCGTGCACGGGCGCCGCCGCGAAGACGGCA
Source organism: Candidatus Tectimicrobiota bacterium (assembly GCA_026005175.1). Lineage (GTDB taxonomy): Bacteria > Tectomicrobia > Entotheonellia > Entotheonellales > Entotheonellaceae > BPKO01. The sequence continues at coordinate 369,408 of BPKO01000001.1, read as the reverse complement.
CGCCCGTCTACCTGGTGGTGGAAGTCTCCTGGGGGGTCGGCCCTACCGATGTGCAGCGCGCCCGGCAGCGCGCTGCCCTGCTGGCCAAGTTGGGCACGCCCACCGTGCCCGTGGTGGCCGGCGCCCGCATCACCCCGGCCGCGCGGCGGCTGGCGCAAGACCTCCACGTACAGCAGCTGACCAACGGCCAGGTCCTGCCCCCGGCCTGAGCACCAAAAAATTTCCTGCCGCCGCTTGACAACCACACAACAAGTGCGGTATATTATCTCAACCTCGCGGAAAGTCGGGGTGTTGAATCGCCGAGAAGGTTCTTCCGGTTTTTCCCGCCCCTTTCTGCAAGTCAGGTGGCAAAGCCGCCTAGGTTTTTGAAGCATGACCCTGCCAAACGGCAGGGGTAAGGAGATGCGTTTTATGTATCGAGGCACGGTAAAGTGGTTTAACGACCAAAAGGGCTATGGCTTCATCGCTCGCGAGGGTGAGAAAGACATCTTCGTGCACTACTCGGCGATTCAGAGCAAGGGCTTCAAGACCCTGACGGAAGGCGACGTGGTCGAGTTCGACATCGTGGCCGGCCCCAAGGGCGACCAAGCGACGAACGTCCGCAAGGTGTAACTCCCCCCTGCCCCGTGCGCCGCGCGGCGCACGGGGCATTCGTGTCTCTAGACCTGCTCAGCGCGCCGGGGCGCAGGATAAGCGCGGCGTACTCTGCCGGGTCAACCACCGCGGCCACCAGCACCGGACCACTGGCGGCAAGGGCCTGTGCCACGGCATCGTGCACTTCGGCCACCGTGCGGGCCCACCAGCACCGGCACCCCAAAACAGGACCCCGGCGCCAGCGCGCAGGCCAGCTGCGTGCCGTTGCACGGGCAGTCCCTGGCGCTGCTGCTTTACCGCAATGAGCTGCAGGCTGTGATCGACCAGCACCACGATGACCACGGGCAGCCCCAGGCGGGCAGCAGTGGCCAGTTCCCCTGCCTGCATGAGCAAGCCCCCGTCGCCGGTGACGCACACCACCGCCTGCTCGGGCCGACACAGCTTGGCCGCCAGGGCTGCCGGCAGGCCAAAGCCCATGGCCGACCAGCCGTTGGTCATCAAGAGGTGCTGCGGGCTGGCGGTGCGCCACAGCTGCCCAATGAGGTGGGTGTGGGGCGCCTACGTCGCAGGTGAGAATGCCGTCGGCAGGCAGCAGCGCTTGCAGCACGCTCAGGACCTGTGACGGCGCCAGGTGCGGCCGTGGCGCGCTCAGGGTGGCAAACAGGCGCTGCCGCCGCGCGGCCAGTGCCTCTAGGTCCCAGGCGTGCCGCAGCGGCGCCTGGGCAGGCCAGAAAGCGCAGCACCGCTCCCACGTCGCCCACCACTTCGGCGGCCAGCGGCACCGCAGCCGCCACGTCGGCCGGCACCGTGTCCACGTGCACCAGCGGCGCCCGCGGCAGCCATTCCTCGTAATTGTACTCCACCGGATCGTACCCCACGGCGAGCACCAGGTCGGCTTCGTGCACGGTTTCGGCCACGATGTCGCTGCAGGCATGAAACACCACCCCCACGTACGCCGGGGTGGTCTTCGGGCAGCAGGCCTTTGGCCATGGGAGAAAGCACCACCGGCAGGCGATGGCGGTCTGCCACCCGCTGCACCGTGTCGCGATCCACGGCGCGGGTGCAGGAAAGCCCTAGGGCGAGCAGGGGGCGGCGCGCTTCGCGCAGCAGCTGCCAGAGCTGCTGCAGCTGCGCCTCACTCGGCGGGGGCGCGCCAGGACCAAGCGACCACGGCGTCCCTCGCGGCCTCTTCTGCCGCCGGCTGGGAGCCCAGGTCTGCCGGCAGTCCGATGTGCACCGGCCCGGGGACTTCGGCAGTGGCGATGTGCACGGCCCGCCGCAGCGTCTGGCGCACCTCCGGAGTAAGGCGGGTGGTCCACTTGGTGAGCGGCCGGAACAGCGCCTGCTGGTCGATGTGCATCTGCAGCGTGCGGTGCTGCATAGCGGCAGGCGCCTCGGTGGTGAACGCCAGCAAGGGCACGCGGTCCAGGAGGGCCGTCCCCACCCCCGTACTGAGGTTGGTGGCGCCTGGCCCAAAGGTGCCGTAGCACGCCCCCGGGCGCCCGGTGAGCCGGCCGCATACGGTGGCCATGTAGCCGGCCGCGGCTTCGTGGCTGACCAGCACGAAGGTCACCGGTCCCTCGCGCATGGCCTCCAGGTAAGGAAGCCAGGGGCCACTGGGAACCCCGAAGACGTAGCGGATACCGGCCTCGGCCAGGCCTTCGACAAGGGCGGCTGCAACGGTGCGCATGCGTCCTCCCGTGGTGCTAGCCGCCGCGAAACTGCGGGGCGCGCTTTTGCAAGAAGGCCTCCACCCCTTCGCGGTGGTCGGCAGTGAGCATGCAGGCGCTCTGCACGTAGGCTTCGTAGTCGAGGTGTGCCGCCAGCTCCAGTCCCAGGGCGCGGTTGATGGCCCGCTTGGTAAGCGCCAGGCCGATGGGCGGGCCGGCAGCCAGACGGGCTGCCAGCTGGCGCGCCTGCGGCAATAGCTCTTCGGGGGCCACCACGCGGTTGACCAGCCCCAGGCGCTCGGCGCGGGCGGCGTCGATGATTTCGCCGGTGAGCAAGAGCTCGCTGGCATGCGCCAGGCCGATGAGCCGCGGCAGTAAAAACGTCCCTCCCATGTCCGCCGAGGAAAGGCCCAGGCGCACAAAGACCATGCCAAAGCGCGCCTCGCTCGAAGCCAGGCGGATGTCGGCGGCCAGGGCCAGGCAGCAGCCGCCGCCCACCGCCGCCCCGTTTACCGCCGCAATGACCGGTTTTTCCAGGGCGCGAAGGGCCTGCGTCAGGGCATTGAACCCCCGCACTTCTTCTTGCTCGCGGGTGCGCGGGTCCATGTCAAAGCCCCGCACCAGCACGTCGTGAAGGTCGGCCCCGGCGCAGAAGGCCCGGCCGGCCCCGGTAAGAATGAGGGCGCGCACCTGGGGGTCTGCGGCCGCTTGCTGCAAAGCCGCCAGCAGCTCGTCGCGCAGCGCATAGTCAAGGGCGTTGAGGCGCTCGGGGCGGTTCAGGGTCACGGTGGCCACGCCGTCGGCCACTTCGTAGCGGAGCTTGTGAAAGGCCATGGACACTCTCCCTCTTTGCGGGGCAGGGGCGGCAAGCTCCACTCATACACCAGACGCCGCTGCAGCGCAAGCGCGGGGCAGCTTGACCCCGCGGCGCTTCCCGCGCTATAAAGGGCGGTAAGCAAGTGCCCTCCCGCGTGTGGGCGCAGAGAACGACACCGACTCGGGCGAGGAGTACGGGCGATGGACTTTAGCTGGTCGCCAGAAGAAGAGGCGTTTCGCCAAGAAATCCGAGACTTTCTGCAAGCAGAGCTCCCCAAAGGCTGGAACGAGACGCTGGTGCTCGACAAGGAATCCGACGAGTACATCCAAGTGGCGCGGGAGTTTACCCGCAAAGTGGGCGCCAAGGGCTGGCTGGCAGCGCACTGGCCTCCGGAGTATGGCGGGCTGGGCTGGTCGTTCTGGCAGTACTTTATTCTCCAGGAAGAACTGGCCATTGCCGATGCGCCGATCATTGGCAGCAACGGCCCCAAGTTTCTGGGCCCCACCATTATTCGCTACGGCACCGAGGAGCAAAAACGACGCCACCTCCCCGGCATTGCCAAAGGCGAAGTGCTGTGGGCACAGGGCTACAGCGAGCCCAACGCCGGCTCGGACTTGGCGTCGCTACAGACGCGCGCCGTGCAGGACGGCGACGAGTGGGTGATCAACGGCCAGAAGATCTGGTCGAGCTACGCCCACTATGCCGACTGGTGCTTCTTGCTCGCCCGCACCGACCCCAATGCCCCCAAGCACAAGGGCATTTCGTACTTCCTGGTGGACATGAAGACGCCGGGCATTACCGTCAAGCCCCTTATCAACATGGCCGGCACCAAGGGCTTTAACGAGATCTTCTTCGAGAACGTGCGCGTCCCCAAGGACGCCTTGCTGGGCGAGAAAAACCAGGGCTGGTACATCGCCACCACCACCCTGTCGTACGAGCGCACCGCCATCGAGGCGCCGGCGCAGGCGCAGCGCATCCTCAACGACCTCATCCGCTACGCCAAGCTCACCAAGCGCCACGGCCGCACCCTGGCCGAGGATCCCCTGGTGCGGCAGCGGCTGGCACAGATCGCCGTGGAAATCGACGTGGCGCGCTGCCTGGCTTACCGCGTGGCGAGCACGCAGGCGCGCGGCGAGATTCCCGGACCGGAGTCCCCGGCCAACAAGCTCTTCACGAGCGAGCTGATGCAGCGCCTGGCGCAGGTGGGCATGCAGCTGCTGGGCCTTTACGGCCAGCTCGAGTTCAACAGCCGCTGGGCGCCGCTCAAAGGAAAAATCGAGCGCCTGTACCTGACCGCCGTGTCGCGCACCATCGCTGCCGGCACCTCGGAGATCCAGCGCAACATCATCGCCGAGCGCGGCCTGGGCCTGCCGCGTTAAAAGAGGAGGCGCGAGATGGACTTGACGCTCACCGAAGAGCAGCAGCTGCTCCAGAGCAGCGCCCGCGACTTCCTGCGCCAGGAATGCCCGACGACGCACGTGCGGGCCATGGAGGAGGACGAGATCGGCTACAGCCCGCAGCTGTGGAAGCAAATGGCCGAGCTGGGCTGGATCGGCCTCATGTTTCCCGAGGCGTACGGCGGCTCGGGCTACAGCTTCCTCGAACTGTGCGTGCTGATGGAAGAGTTCGGCCGGGCGCTCCTCCCCAGCCCGTTTCACTCGACCGTGCTCACCTTTGGCCTGCCGCTGCTGTTTGCCGGCAGTGAAGCACAGAAACGGCGCTACCTGCCGGCCATTGCCGCCGGCAACTTGCTGGGCACCCTGGCCCTCACCGAGCCCAGCGCCACGTACACGCCCGAGGGGATCACCACCCGCGCCACGCCGCAAGGCGGGGGCTTTGTCCTCAACGGCACCAAGCTCTTCGTGCTCAACGCCCACACCGCCGACGAGCTGCTCGTAGCGGCGCGCACCCGCGATGCCGAGCCGGGCATCAGCCTGCTGCTGGTGCCGCGCCAGACGCCGGGCATCACGGTGACGCCGCTGGCCACCATCGCCTCGGACCGCCAGTTCGAGGTAGAGTTCCGCAACGTGGAAGTGGGCGCCGACGCCCTTCTCGGCCCCTTGCACGAAGGCTGGCCCATCGTGCGCAAGACCCTCGATTACGCCACCGTGGCCACCTGCGCCGAGCTGGTGGGCATCGCCCAGGTGGCGTTTGACATGTCGGTGGAGTACGCCAAGAGCCGCGTGCAGTTCGGGCGTCCCATCGGCTCGTTTCAGGCCATCAAGCACAAGTGCGCCGACATGGTGGTCGACGTCGACGGCTCGCGCTTCATTACGTACCGCGCGGCCTGGTGCCTGGCCAAGGGACTCGATGCCACCAAGGAGATCGCCATGGCCAAGGCCTGGACCAGCGACGCCTGCCGCCGCGTTTGTGCCAGCGCCCACCAGATCCACGGCGGCATCGGCTTTACCAAGGAATACGACCTGCAGCTTTACTTTCGCCGCGCCAAGCGGGGCGAGGTGCTCTACGGCGACGCCGACGTGCACCGGGAAGTGGTGGCGCAAGAAATCGGGCTGTAGCCCACTTCCCAGGGGCGCCGGCGGGGTCTCCCTAACTGCCGCTGGCGCCCTGCGGCTGGGCTTCGGCAAGCAGGCGGTCGAGCAGCGGTTTTTCTGCCGGCAGGGGTTCTTGCCACAGCCAGGACACCTCGAGCCAGAAGCCAGGCAGGACGGCGCTGGCCAGGCGGCCGCTGGCATAGACGCGGCACGCATAAGGCGCCGCCGGGTCTGCGGGCAGGAGGTGCTGGTAGAGCTCGCAGGCCTCGGGATCCACAGCCCAGTACTCGGGGACCCCGTGCGTACGGTAGTGCTGGGCTTTGGTGCGCAAGTCGTAGTTGCGCCCGCCCGGAGAGATGACTTCCACCACCAGGTCAGGGGCGCCTGAAAAGTACTGGGCTTCGAGCCGGTGCAAGTGCTCCCGCAGGACGACGAAAATGTCGGGCTCGTAGTCCAGCCCCGGGCGCAGCCGCACCACCGCCGGGCCGTTAAACACCTTGCCAAGGCCCCGGGCGCTCAGAAACCCGCAGAGCAGGAAGGTGAGGAACCTCACGAGATCTTGATGCCGGATGTTTGCAGGAGAAGGCACGATGAGGTCTCCGTCTTCAAACTCCGCCAGGCGCGTTTCCGGGGCCTCGGCAAAGTAGCGCTCCTCGGTCCAGCCCCCGATGCGCAGCAGATAGGGTTCCCGGAGTTCTTCCCCCGTGTCCGTCACCACTTTGATCGCCAGCGCCATCGGCCTTCTCCTCGCCTTCCATCTTACCCCATGGTGGCGCCCAGGTACATCTCGACGACGCGCGGGTCGGCCAGTACCTGGGCGGGTGGCCCGTTCGCCACGTTCTCCCCGTAGTTGAGCACGTAGAGGCGCTCGGCAAGATCGGCCACCATCTGCATGTCGTGCTCTACCCAGAGCAGGGTGATGCCCAGCTCGTGCTTGATGCGCAGGAGGAAGCGCGCCAGGTCTTCTTTTTCCTCGCGCTGCATGCCTGCCGAGGGTTCGTCCAGCAGCAGCACCCGGGGCTCCAGGGCCAGGGCGCGGGCAAAGCCCACGCGTTTCTGCAGGCCGAAGGGCAGATGGGCAACCGGCGTCTTGCGGTAGCGCTCCAGCTCCATGAATTCCAGCACCGCCTCTACGGCCTGCCGCTGCACGATTTCCTGCCGCCGCGCGCGGCCCCAGAAGAGGCCGTCCCACAGCAGGGTGCTGCGGATGTGGCGGTGGCGCGCCACCAGCAGGTTGTCAAGCACCGTGAGGTGGCGGAAGAGCTCGCCGTGCTGGAAAGTTCGGGCCACCGCCAGGCGGGCCACGCGGTCGGCGCGCCAGCCGGTGATGTCCACCTCGTCCACCAGGATGCGGCCGCCGCTGGGGCGGTAGAGGCCGCTGATGCAGTTGAGGACGCTGGTCTTGCCAGCGCCGTTGGGGCCAATGAGGGCCACCAGCTCGCCCGGCCGCACTTCCAGGGAGACGCGGTGCAAGACCTGCAGGCCGCCAAAGGCCAGGTCGAGGTCGTGCACCACCAGGTGGGCTCCCTCAGCCATACCACCTCCGCCGCCGGCGGTACTGCTTCACGTCGCGGTAGCTCCGGCGGGTCTGCTGCTCGCCGTGTCCCAGGTAAAACTCCCGGATGTCGGGATGCGCCCTCAGGCGCGACGGCTCGCCGTCGAGGACAACGCGGCCGTTTTCCATCACGTAGCCGTAATCGGCCACTGCGAGCGCAGCGGCCGCATTTTGCTCGACGAGCAGCACGGTGAGGTCGAGCTCGCGGCGGATCGCCTGCAACTGCGCCATCAGCGCCTGCACCAGCCGCGGCGCCAGGCCCAGGGAGAGCTCGTCGACCAGCAGCAACTGGGGCCGGCAGAGCAAGGCGCTGGCAATGGCGAGCATTTGCCGCTCGCCGCCGCTCAGATACCCTGCTTGGCGGTGGCGCACCGCCGCCAGCTGCGGAAAGAACGTAAAGACCAAGTCGTACAGGCGCCGGGCTTCCTGGTGGGGACAGCGCCGGGCCACTTCCAGGTTTTCCAGCACCGTCAAGCTCTCGAAGACCTTGTCGCGCTCCGGCACCAGGACCACACCACGGCGCGCCACCGCGTGCGGCGGCAAGCCATGGATGTCCTCTCCCCGGTACAGGATGCGCCCTGCCGTGACACGCGCGTCGTCAAGGCCGATGAAGCCAGAGACGGCACGCAGGGTGGTGGTCTTGCCGGCACCGTTGGTGCCCAGCAAAGCAACGATCTGCCCCTGGCGCACCGCGAGCGACACCCCTTGCACGGCAGTAAGGACCTGGTGGTAGACCACCTCAAGCTTTTCGACCTGGAGCAAAACCACCTTAGCTCCTCCCCGCCAGCGGGCGGTAGCGAAAGGGCCAGAGGACAAAGTAATCCCGCACGCGCCGCCAGATGCCCAGCAGCCCTTCGGGCTCAAGCAGCAAGAAAAGCAGCATGATCAGCCCGAAGGCCGCGTACTTGACGGCAAACACGTACGTCGACAGGCGCGCCGGCACCGGCAGCAAGTCCACCGCCAGGTCGATCAGGTAAGGAAAAGTGACGACGAACACCGCCCCCAGCACCGCCCCCAGCAGCGAGCCCAGGCCGCCGATGATGAGCATGGCCACGTACTCAATGGTGGTAAAGAGGGAAAAGGCCTCGATGGAGACAAAGCCGCGGTAGTAAGCAAAAAGACAGCCGGCAAGGGCGGTGAGGACCGAGCTCACCACAAACGCCGAGAGCTTGGCGGCAGCAACGGGAATGCCCAGCGCTGCTGCCACCACGTCGCGGTCGCGCAGGGCAATCCAGGCTCGCCCGGTGCGCGTGCGCAGCAGGTTGCGGCTAAAGAGAAAAACGGCGGCGGCGACGGCCAAGAGCAGCCCGTACCACAGGCGCGCATCGTCCAGCACCACGGGACCCAGGCGCGGGCTGTCGAGCAGGATGCCGGTGGAAAACCCGTGCCGGGTCTCGTATTCGCTGCCGAGGAAGGCGACGATGAAGTGCAGGGCCAGGGTGCTCACCGCCAGGTACAGCCCCTTGAGCCGCAGCGACGGCAGGCCAAAGACGAGGCCCAACACGGCCCCCACCGCCCCTGAAGCGGGCACGGTGAGCCAGAAAGGCGCGCCCGCCTCCTCGGCCAGGATGCCGGTGGTAAACGCACCGGCAGCAAGCAAGCCGGCGTGCCCCAGCGAGATCTGCCCGGCGTAGCCGGTCAGCAGCATGAGGGCTACGGCGCCGATTACGGCCAGCAGCACCTGGTTGGCCAGGTCGAGGGCAAAGGGGGACGCCAGCAGCGGAAAAAGCCCCAGCCCCAGCCCCAAGGCGGCCAGGGCTGCCCACTGCAGCCGCGTTTCCACCAGCGCCAGCTCGGCGCCGTAGCTCGTCTTGAAGTAGCCGCTGGCGTACGCCATCCCTATACCCTTTCAAACGCCTCGCGGCGGCCAAACAGCCCCCAGGGGCGCAGCAGGAGCATGGCCAGCAGCACGAAAAACGGCACCACGTCGCTCACCAGGGGATCGAGGTAGGCGATGGCCAGCACCTCGGCCGCGGCCACCAGCAGTGCCCCCACGAGCGCCCCGCTCAGGCTGTCCAGGCCGCCCACCAGCGCCACCGGGAAGGCCTTTAGCCCCACGATCACCGCCGTGCCGTCGATGCCAGAGTCGCAGGCCAGCAGCATGCCCGCCAGCCCGCCGCTAAGGGTGGCCAGGCCCCAGGCCAAAGCCAGCACCTGCGGCAGGGCCACGCCGCGCTGGGCGGCCAGCAGGGGATTTTCCCCCGCGGCGCGCATGCGGATGCCCCAGGGGGTATAGCGCAAAAACAGCAGCAGGCCGCCGTAGACCACCGCCACCGCGGCCAGGGTCAGCAGGCCGGCGGCCGAGATCACCGCCCCTCCCCCCAGCGACAGCGCCGGATTTTGCCACCCCAGGGCCACCAGGGGGTATTGCAGCTGGGCGGTCCAGAGAAGAATCGCCAGGCCGCGCAGCAAGATGCCCAGGGCAATGGTGACCAGCACCGCCGCCAGCACCGACTCGCCAGTGAAGTGGCGCATGAGCACGACGTACACCAGCAGGCCCAGGCCCAGGCTCAGCAGCAGCGCCACCGCAACCGCCAGCAGCGGCCGGCCGGCAAAGAGCGAGGCGGTGGTCAGCAACAAGTAGCCGCCCAGCATCATCAGCTCGCCGTGGGCGAGGTTGAGCACGCGGCTGACGCGGTAGACGAGCACGTAGCCGCAGGCAATCAGGGCGTACGTGGCGGCCAGCACCAGGGTGTTGACCACGAGCTGCATGGCCGCTTACTTGATGGCCACCGCCGTCCAGTCTTTGGCCAGCACCGCGCCCTGCTGCCGGCGGTCCCAGCGGTAGACGCGGTAGTAATGAGTGGTGCGAAAGTGGTTGGTGGGCGTCCACTCGAGGGGACCGCCGCGCAGCCCCCGCGTGTCGACACGCACCCGGTTCATGGCGGCCAGCACTTTGGCCGGGGTAGGCGGCCAGGAGACGCCGGCCAGCACGGCTTCCAGCACCATGCCCGCCACCCAGCCCTCGGCCAGCTGCGTGGGCGGGTGCATGGTGCCCTGCGCGGCAGCCTGGAGAATTTCCTGGTGCACGGGCAGGTTGTGGGAGAAGAAGGCGTTGGCGCCAAAGACGTAGAAGTGCTCGTCCTGCAGGCGGGCCAGCTCCTCTTCGGCGTTGATGTGGGCGTAGGCCAGGAACTTGCCCTGCCAGCCGAGCTGCCGCAAGGCTTCAAACGTTTTAACCTGCGTCACCCAGGGGGCCCAGGCGTAGACCCAGGTGGCGCCAGCGGCTTTGATTTTGGCGGCAAAGGGGGCGTAGTTGGGGGTGGGCGGCGGGATCGACTGGTTGGAGACCGGCTCAATGCCGCGAGATGGGGCGAGCTGCTCGGCATAGTCAACTTCGCCGCGGGAAATGGGAATGCTCATCGACACCAGGGCCAGCTTTACCGGCCCCGCCGCCGTCTCTTTGATGAAGTCAAGCGCAAATTCGCTGTCGTAGCGGGCAGCAAAGGCGGTGGAGCAGAAGAGCAGCGGGTCGGCCGGCGGATACACCTCGCGCGGGCAGACGCTGCCGGCGAAGAAAAGGGGCACGCCGGCCCGCTTGGCCTCGTGGATCATGGGCGGGTAGGTGCTCGACAGGCTGGCGTTCAGCATCAGCAAGACGCCATCCTGGGAGACAAACTTCTTGGCGTGCGCCGCGGCGCGTGATGGTTCGGCAACGTTGTCTTCCACGAGCAGCTCTACCGGATGGCCGTGGATGCCGCCGCGGGCGTTGAGGCGCGCGACGTAGAGGCGAATCGCCTCGCTCACCGGGGCATAAGTCTCAGCGCCGCGCCCGGTGAGCGCCGCGCTCAATCCCACCCGGTAGGGCTCTTGTGCCTGGGCCACGGCGAACAGCACGGCCACGGCCGCCAGCGTAAGCCCCAGTCGGTGCCAAGTCCTGTGCTGCATCAGACCTCTCCTCTGGCAGAAGACGGCGGTTGCGCGCTGCGGCGCTGCCCCGCTGCGGCTTCCAAGACTTCTCCCAGGTGCGCCGCCAGCAGCGCCTCTTCTTCGCGGCTGTACATCGACTCGACCAGCGCTTTGAACTTGTCGTACATTTGCTGGCGCTTCACCTTGCGCGTCGGGGTTACGGGCTCCCCTTCGGCTTCTGGATCCAGCTCCTGGGGCAGAATGCGGAAGGCCTTGATCTGCTCCACTCGCGCCAGCTGGGCGTTGGCTTTGTCGACTTCGGCCTGGATGAGGGCCTGCACTTCGGGCCGAGTGGCCAGGCTGGTAAAGCCCGTATAGGGCACGTTGTGCAGGCGGGCCCAGTCGGAGACCGTGTCGTAGTCGATCTCGATGAGGGCGGTGAGGTACTTGCGCTGGTGGCCAAAGACCACCGCTTCGCTGATATAGGGGCTGGCGCGCAGCAGGTTTTCGATGGCGGTGGGGCTCAGCGTCTTGCCGCCGGCGGTGACGAGAAAGTCGCGGGCACGGTCGATGATGCGCAGCTGCCCGCGCTCGTCCCAGGCGCCCACGTCGCCGGTGTGCAGCCAGCCCTCGGCATCGAGGACCTCCCGGGTGGCCTGCGGCTTGCCCCAGTAGCCGGCAAAGAGGTCCTCGCCCCGCACCAGGATCTCGCCCTGAAAGTCCAGCCGCACCTGCCAGCCCCGCGGCGGCACCCCCACGTTGCCTGGCCGCGGGAAGCCGGCCGGCTGGCCGCTGATGATGGCGCCGCCGGTTTCTGTCTGGCCGTAAATTTCCACCAAGTCAACGCCGTAGATCTGCCACAGGGCCATCACTTCTGGCGGCAAGGCGGCGCCACCGGAGAGGGCCAGCGCCAGCTTGTCAAGGCCCAGCTTGGCGAGCATAGGGCGAAAGACCAGCCAGCGCCAGAAGGCGTACCACAGGGCGGCCGCCCCGCCAGCCTGCCCTTGCCAGCGCCGGCGGACGTAGCGCCGCCCGGCCTGCAGAGCCAGCCGGTACAGGCGGCGCTTGAGAGGCGTCGAGTTTTCGATCCCCACCAGGACCTGCGCCGCAAACTTCTGCAAATAGCGCGGTACCAGGAAGAGCACCGTGGGGGCCACTTCGAACAGCGTCTGCACCAGTTCGGCGCGGCGCTCCCCGTAGTGGGGCACGAGGCGGCTGAGCAGCGGCAGGGTAATGGCCACGTCGCGGCCCAGCACGTGGCACAGCGGCAGGAAGACCACGGTGCGGTGCGGGCGCTGGCGCAGCTGCGGGTAGTGGTCGAGCAGGGTGTAGGCAGCAGCCAGGTGGGCGCCGTGGCGCACCAGCGCCCCTTTGGGGTCTCCCGTGGTGCCGGAGGTGTACACGATGAAGGCCGGGTCGCGGGGATCCAAGGCCCGCACGTGGGCTTCGAAAGCCTCGGGCTGCTGCGCCAGGGCTTCCTTGCCCCGGCGCAGCAGCTCGGCAAAGGTGATAAGCCGGGGATGGGCATAGAGAAACAGCGCCGTGGCGTCGATGACCACCACCCACCTGAGGGCGGGCAGCTGGCCGAGAAGCGGCCAGACCTTGTCGACGTACTCCTGGTCTTCAGCCACGAAAATCGCCGCCCCGCCGTCGCGCAGCTGGTAGGCCAGCTCGGCCGGCGAGGCGGTGGGATAGATGCCGTAGGTGATGGCGCCCAGCGCCTGAGCCGCCAGGTCGGTGAGCATCCACTCCTCGCAGGCCTCCCCCATGATCGCCAGCCGCTCTCCGCGCCGCAAGCCAAGGTGCTGCAACCCCAAAGCACAGGCGGCCACCAGGTCGCGCAGCTGCGCCCAGGTGCGCTCGTGGTAAATGCCGCGCTTCTTGGCCCGGTAGGCCACCGCGGTGGGCGTCGCCGCCGCCCGCTCGAGCAGCACCAGGGGCGCCGTCTTGCGCCGCAGCGTGGCATAGACCTCTCGCTCGTCGCGCATAGCCTCGTCCTTTACGGCAGGGGCAAGCCGGTGGCGCGGCGCAGGGCCACCACCAGCCCCTCGCGAAAGGCCAGGAAGAGCACGATGAGCAGGGCGCCGTATACCAGGAGGTTGAGCGGCCCCAGCGGCCGCACCAGCTCGTTGACCACGGTAAACACGGCGCCGCCCAGCACCGGTCCGAGCAGGGTCCCCATGCCGCCAAAAAGGAGCATCACCAGCACCACCACGTCTACGCCCACCAGAGAAAAAATCGACGGGTTGACGTAGCCGTTGTAGTAGGCGTAGCAAGCCCCCACCACCCCCAGCAGCGCCGAGCCCACGCCGGCCGCCAGGACTTTGTAGCGCACCACGTTAATGCCCGCCAGCTCGGCGGCCAGCTCGTCGTCGCTGAGGGCGCGCAGTGCCAGGCCGATTTTTGAGCTGACCAGCGCCTGGTAAAGGGCAAGGGCGAGCAGCAGCAAGCCCAAAAAGACGTAGTAACTCGCCCACCGCTCTCCCAGGATGCCGAATCCCAGCCCCTTGGTCACGATGCCCGTTTCGCCCCGGGTAAGATCGCGCAGCCCCAGCAGCAGGTTTTCGAACATAAGGGAAAAGGCAAGGGTGACGATGCCCAGGAAGATTACCCCCAGGCCGCGGCGCACCGAGATATAGCTAAACAGCGTGCCCAGCGCCGCCGCCAGGGCGGTGCCCAAGAGCACGGTCAGCCAGGGGGAAAGCCCCAGCTCGCGGGTGAGGATCACCGAGAAGTAGGCCGACGCGCCGGCCAGGGCCCCCAGGCAGAGGAAGAGCTGCCGGGTGTGGCCAAAGATGAGGTTAAATGCCACCGTATAGGCAATGTAGGCGAGCATTTGCGTCGCCAGCCTGGCATAGAGCGCACTGCCCAGGATGGCCAGCGGCAGGCAGGCCAAGACGAGCCCCACGCTGGGGAGGGTGGCGTAGCGCAGCCAGGAGCCGGTGGTGCTCATGTCCAGTACCCCAGAAGCCCGCTGGGCCGCCAGAGAATGGTCAGGGCGGCGGTGGCCAGTAAGATGATAAAGGTAACGTAAGCGCCGATGTAGAAGCTGGCAAAGGCGTGGACGATGCCCAGCAGGACGCCGGCGGCAATGGTGCCGTGAATGCTGCGCACCCCGCCCACGGTGGTGACGATGAGGGCAAAGACGGTCAGCTCCAGCCCCATCTCCGGCCCCAGCGAGGCAAAAAGCCCCTGCGTGATGCCCACTAGGCCGGCCAGCAGCGCGCCCAGGGTGAAAATGAGCGTCCGCATCCGTGCCGGGTCGATGCCGCAGAGCGCTGCCCCCACCTCGTTTTGCATGATCGAGCGGATGGCTTTGCCCAGCGGAGTGCGCCGGAGAAACAGCAGCAGCGCGCCCAGCGCCAAAATGGCCAGCAGGGAGACAACAATGCTGGCGGTGCGCACGGGAATGCCCAGCGGGCGCACCGACGGCCACGGCAAGTGCAGGGAGAGGGCCACGTAGGGCACGCTGTAGTTCAGGAAGCCCTCGATGACAAAGGAGAGCCCCAGGGTGAGCAGCAGGCCCAAAAGCAGCCGCGTCTCGCCGCTGTAGCGGTAGGCCGGCAAGAGCAGGGAGCGGTCAACAAGGAAGCCAAAAAGCCCGGTGGCCAAGACGCCGGCGGCGCTGGCCGGCACGGGGTCCAGGCCCTGATCGAGGAGCAATGCGGTCACCATGCCGGCAATCACGGCAAACTGCCCGTGCGCCAGGTTCAGCACCCCGCCCAGGCCAAAAATCAGGGTGAGGCCCACGGCGAGCAGGGAGAACTGCAGGCCCTGGACGATGCCGTCAATCAGTAAGGCGATCAGCCACACCGAGGTAAGCCTTCTTGATGGCAGGCTCCTCGAGGAGCGCCTGCGCCTGGCCCTGCAAGCGGATGCGGCCGCTTTCGAGCACGTAGGCCCGCTCGGCCAGGGACAGGGCCATGGGCACTTGCTGCTCGGCCAGGAGAAGAGTCAGCCCCTCCTCTTTGAGCTGCTGCAGTTTACGGTACATCTCGGCCACCAGGAGCGGGGCCAGCCCGGTGGAGGGTTCGTCCAACAGCAGCACCGCCGGGCGCGACATGAGCCCGCGGCCGATAGCCAGCATCTGCTGCTCGCCGCCGCTCAGGGTGCCGGCGAGCTGGCGCTGGCGCTCGCCCAGGCGGGGAAAGAGGTCAAAGACAAAGGCAAGGCGCTCTGCAGTGTGCTGCGGGTGCAAGTACGCCCCCAGCTCCAGGTTTTCCCGCACCGTCATCTGCGGGAAGAGCTCGCGCTCGGCCGGCACATACGCGATGCCCAGGCGCACCAGCCGGTGCGCTGGCCAGCCGTCTATGCGCCGGCCGTCGTAGAGGATCTGCCCGCGGTGCGGCCGCAGCAGGCCGGCAATGGTCTTGAGCAGGGTGGTCTTGCCCGCTCCGTTAGAGCCCACAATCGCCACCACCTCGCCCGCAGCCACCTCCAGGCTGACGTCGCGCAGCACGGTCAGCTCCCCGTAGGCCACCTCCAGGGCCTGCACGCGAAGCAGCGCCATCACGCTTTCCCCAGATAGGCCTCCACCACCCGGGGGTCTCGCGCCACCTCGGCCGGCGAGCCCAGGGCGAGCACTTCCCCGTAGTTGAGCACCATGACCCGTTCCGCGATGCCCATGATGGCGCGCATCACGTGTTCGATCCAGACGATGGCGACGCCGTAAGCGTCCCGGATCTTGCGGATCAGGTGCATGGTCTCCTCGACCTCGGTGGGGTTGAGACCTCCCATCACTTCGTCGAGCAGGAGCAGCTCGGGGCCGGTGGCCAGCGCCCTGGCCACCTCGATCATCTTTTTTTCCTGCAGGTTTAGCTTGCCCACCGCCACCGCGGCCCTATCCTGCAGCCCCAGAAACGCCAAGACATCCGCGGCGTGCTGCCAGGCCTGGGAGCCGCCGTCGCGCCGGCCAAAAATGGCGCCCACGGCCACGTTTTCCAAGGCGGTCAGGCTGGGAAACGGCCGCGGCGTCTGGAGCACCCTGGCCACGCCGAGGCGGCAGATGCGGTGCGGCTTGAGACCGGTGATGTCCCGGCCTTTGAGGAGTACCCTGCCGCGGGTGGGGACCACGACGCCGCTGATCACGTGCAGCAGGGTGCTCTTGCCGGCACCGTTGGGGCCGATGATGCCGAAGATCTCGCCCTGCAGGACGTCAAAGCTGACGTCCTGCAGGGCAGGCAAGCCCCCGAAGTACTTGGTGATGCCGGTGGCGGTCAGGAGAGCCCCCACCTGCCTTCCCCTACTCCTCAGGCACGTACGGGGCGAGCGGCGGCGAGCGGAAGAGGACCCGCGGGCGCCAGTCGGCCCCTGGATTGATCGCCCCCGGGTCGCCCGCCTCAAAGGTGTACAGGATCGGCGTGGCTTCCTTGAGCTCGCCCCACTCCGTATACGACAAGGGGAAGGCGTAGCCGGGCTGCACGAAGCGTCCCGTGCGCACCGCCGCCGCAAGGGCCTTGGGGTCGGTGGTGCCGGTGCGCTGCACGGCATCGGCCATCAGCTTGACGATGGCGTAGCCCGAAAAGGCGTTGAAGTCAAAGAAGCGGCCCACTTTGGCGTGGAACTTTGCCGCCAGCTGCTGGTAAGCGGCATCTTCGTAGTCGGCACACGAGTACTCCACGACACGGCCAAAAATCGGCCTGCCCCCGCGCTCAACCCAGACCTCGGTAGGATAAATAGCCCCAGAGATGAACTGGCCAATCCCCAGCTCGAGGGCTTGCTTGGCCGCTGCCGGTGCCCCCGGGGGGTGCCCTAGCAAGATCAACAGCTCAGGATCGAGGCGCTGAAGCCGCCGCAAGTACGTAGTGAAGTTCTTTTCCGGCACCGGTGCCACTTCGATACGGACCTCCACCCCGGGCAGCGATGCGATGTGACGCTCGATCGCTTCCTGAACGGCATGACCCCAGGCATAGTCGGCAACGATGGCCCCGGCACGCGAGATGCCTTTTTCCTGAATGAAAGCGGCAAAAGGCCCCGTGGTCATTGTCGCCGCTACCAGGCAAGTCCGGAACGTATAGCGGCTATCTTTCCTGAGGATCTTGTGCGATCCCGACATGGTGAGAAACAGAGGAACGTTCAGCTCCTCGGCTACCCGCGAAGCGGCCAGCCCCACGCCGCTGGAGATGATGCCCCCGGCAGCCACGATGCCTTCGCGCTCTACCCCGGCGCGCAGGTGGGTCATGGCCTCGTCCGGGCTGTTGCGGGTGTCACGCTCCACAATGGCCACCTTCCTCCCTAGCACGCCGCCGGCAGCGTTGACCTCCTCGGCGGCCAGCTGCATGCCGTCACGCACGTTGATCCCCCACGGGGCAAAGGGGCCACTCAGGGACGTGAGGGCCATGATGCGGATAGGGGCCGCCTCCTGGGCAAAACCGCCAACGAAGCCCAGCAGCATCACCGCGGCCAGCGTCAGGCCGATCAAGCTCGCGTTGCGTGGCATCTTGAGTTCCTCCTTTCCGTATAACCAGCCCGCCTCCCACCCAGACCCCTCACCCGCCTTGCAGCTCGCGGCGCACCAAGCGTGCGCCTTCGACCATGGCCCGCAGCTTGCCGCGCGCGATCCAGCGCGGCGTCTCCCAAAAGCCGCAGTCGGGCACCACGATGAGCTTCTCGGGCGCCACGTACTGCAGGGCGCGGCGCAGGCGCTCGGCCACCACGTCGGGAGTTTCAATGCGGTACGCCTTGACGTCGATCACCCCCACGCCAAGGGCCTTGTCGCTGGGAAAGCGCTGCCACAAGTCGAGCTCGGCCAGCTCGCGGTTGGCAAACTCGAGCAGCAGCTGGTCGGCTCTGGCCTCCAGCACGTAAGGGAAAAGGTGGGCGTAAGAGCGCGGCGAGATGAAAGGCTTGTTGTTGAGGTTGCCAAAGCAGATGTGCAGGGCGATTTTGGCCTGGATGCCTTCCACGGTGGCGTTGAAGAGCTCCACCCAGGCACGGGGGTCGTCGCGGCGCATGGCAAAGTTGGGCTCGTCGAGCTGAATGAGCTCGGCGCCGGCTTCTACGAGTCGCTCGAGCTCGGCGCGCACGATGTGCATGAGGTCCTCAAGCAGCGCCTCGCGGCTGGCATAGACCTGGCCGCGGCGGATCGGAATGGAGAGGGTAAGCGGCCCGGGGCAGGTGGCTTTGAGGGGGCGGTCGGTAAGGGTGCGCGCCAGGACGAAGTCCTCCACGATGCCCAGCCCTTCGGGGGCACTTAGGCGCTCGACGGCGCGAAAGGGCGGCTCGGTGTCCCAGTGCGGCGCCCCCATCTTGCGCGCCGGCGGCAGCACTTCGAGGCCCTGGATGCGGCTGTAAAAGCCCTGGATGAAGTTGACGCGCCGCATCTCGCCGTCGCTCACCACGTCGATGCCGGCCTCGAGCTGGTCGGCAATGGCAATGCGGGTGGCGTCTTCCAGCGTTTCCGAAATGTCTCGCTCGCCAAAGCGCCCGGCAGCCATCGCCTCGCGCGCCAGCCACAGCCAGCTGGGCAGGGCGTAGCTGCCGATCACTGAGGTGGGCAGCAGGGGGGCACTCATTGCGACTCCTCGCATGAGACCAGGCACGTGGGTGTCGCTTGACTGCAGGGGCGGGCCTATTATAGATAGCCCTGGAAGGCCTGTCTACTCCCTTGTGCCAGCAAAAAGGAGCAGCCATGAAAGCCGCGGTGCTCTACGAGCCGGGAACGCCCCTGGTCATTGAAGAGGTGCAGCTCGATCCCCCCAAGGCCGGAGAAGTCAAGGTGCGGGTGGCGGCCAACGGGGCCTGCCACAGCGACCTGCACGTGATGACCGGCGACATGCGCATGCCCATGCCCATCGTGCTGGGGCACGAGGCGGCCGGCATTGTGGCCGAAGTCGGCCCCGGGGTGACCTCGGTGCGGGAAGGCGACCACGTGGTCCTTTCTTTCTCGCCGGTGTGCGGCACCTGCTACTACTGCACCCAGGGCCGGCCGCAGCTGTGCGAGCGCAAGCCCCCCCAGCCGGGAGTGCTGCTGGACGGCACCACGCGCCTGCACAAAAACGGCCAGCCGATTTACCACTTCGCTTTCACCGCCGCCTTTGCCGAGGAGACGGTGGTGCCGGAGAGCTGCGTGATCAAGATCCGCGAGGACATCCCCCTCGACCGCGCCTGCCTGGTGGGCTGCGGGGTGATGACCGGGGTGGGGGCGGCCATCAACACCGCCCAGGTGCGGCCAGGCAGCAGCGTGGCGGTCATCGGCTGCGGTGGCGTGGGCCTCAACGTGGTGCAGGGCGCGGCCCTTGCCGGCGCACGGCGCATCATCGCCATCGACTTGCTCGACGCCAAGCTCGAGCTGGCCAAGGTCTTTGGCGCGACCGACACCATCAACCCGACGCGCGACGAGCCCTGGCAGGCGGTGCGCGATCTGACCGAAGGCCGCGGCGTCGACTACGCCTTCGAGGTCATCAGCACCCCCAAGACCATCGAGCTGGCCTTCAAGATGACGGCGCCGGGCGGGGTGTGCACCATCGTCGGGGTGTCGCCGGAAAAGGCGCGCATTTCCCTCAACCCCAACGTCTTTGTGGGCATGGAAAAGACGCTCAAGGGCTCGTACTACGGCTCGGCACGCCCGCGCCTCGACATGCCGCGCCTGCTCGACTTGTACATGCAGGGACGGCTGAAAATCGACGAGCTGGTGTCGCGCACCGTGCCGCTGGAGCAGGTAAACGAAGCCTACGCGCTGCTGCAAAAAGGCGAGGTGGCGCGCAGCGTCATCAAGTTCTTCTGAGCCAGCCCGTGCCCTAGAAGTAGCTGCGCACCAGGCCGCCGTCGATCTGGGTTACGGTGCCGGTGAGGTAGCTGCAGCGCTCCGAACACAGAAAGACGACGAGCTCGGCAAACTCCGCCGGCTGCCCCGGCCGCCCCATGGGCACCGGGGCCACGTAGTCCCGCAGGGCCTGCGCTTCGTCGATGCCCTGGGTGCGGGCCACGTTCTGCATGAGCTGGCGCACGCGGTCGGTGAGAATGATGCCGGGACAGACGGTGTTGATGAGCACGTTGTCTTTGGCCAGCTGGTCCGAGAGGGTCTTGGCCAGCGTCACCACGCCGGCGCGGGCAACGTTGGAGAGGATGAGGTTGGCAAAGGGCTGCTTCACCGTCACCGAGGTGATGGCGACGATGCGGCCCCACTTCTGGGCCTGCATCTGCGGCAGCACGCCGCGGATGAGGCGAATGGTGCTCATGAGGTTGAGGTTGAGCGCTGCCAGCCAATCCTCGTCGGTAAAGTCGAGAAACTGCCCGGGCGGCGGCCCGCCGGCGTTGGCGACGAGGATGTCGATGCGGCCAAAGTGCTCCCGGGTGGCCGCAATGAGCCGCTCGATGTCGCCGGCGCTGGCCATGTCGGCACGTTGCCAGAAGACCTCGGCGCCGGTGGTGGCCCGGATCTCTTTGGCGGTGCGCTCCAGTTCGGCCTCCCCGCGGGCGCAGAGCGCCACGCTGGCGCCTTCGCGGGCCAAGCCCAGGGCACACGCCTTACCCAACCCTTTGCTCGAAGCGGTGACCAGTGCCACGCGTCCCTGAATGCCGTAGTCCATAACCCTCTCCTCTGCTGCCGGGTTGCTTGCCGGAAGATAGCACAGCGGCCGCCGGCAGGCGACCCCTCTCCCGGCGGCCGGCCCGCCTCCGGTAAGATAAAGAGCGGGGGCAGGATGTCGTGGGAGTGCCCATCGTCTCTTCGGTTTGGCCACAGGGCAAAGGGTATGTCGGCAACCATCCGCATCGTCGGCGCACGCCAGAACAACTTGAAAAACCTGACGCTGGAGCTGCCGCTCCACGAGCTCATCGTCATCACCGGGGTGAGCGGCTCGGGCAAGTCGAGTCCTGGCCTTCGATACCCTTTACGCCGAGGGCAGCGGCGCTACGTCGAGAGCTTCTCGGCTTACGCGCGCCAGTTCCTCGAGCGCATGGACCGGCCGCAAGTGGAGCGCATCGAGGGCATCCCGCCGGCGATCGCCATCGACCAGACCAACCCGGTCAAGACCTCGCGCTCCACGGTGGGCACCATGACCGAGCTCACCGACTACCTGCGGCTGCTCTTTGCCAAAATCGGCCAGCTGCACTGCCGGCAGTGCGGCCGCCCGGTGGTGCGCAGCCACGTCCCCGATATCGTGCAGGCGCTGCTCGCGCACTGCCGCGGGCAGACGGTGCTCCTGAGCTTCCCGTACCCGCTGGCCCCGCAGCCGCCAGAGGCGCTGCGCGCCTTGCAGCGCCTTGGCTTTACCCGCCTGCGGGTGGCAGGCCAGGTGGTGCGCCTCGACGCCGACTTGCCCCCCCTGCCCGACACGGTGGAGGTGGTGGTGGACCGCGTGACCGTCCAGCCCGAGCGCCGCGCCCGCCTTGCCGACTCGCTGGAACAGGCGCTGCGCTTTGGCCAGGGGCGGGTTTTCGTGCACCCGCCGGCGGGCGAGCCGCTGAAGTTCAGCCAGCAGCTTCACTGCCCGCACTGCGACCTCACCTACCGCGATCCCGTCCCGCACCTCTTCTCGTTCAACAGCCCCCTGGGGGCCTGCGAGACCTGCCAGGGCTTTGGCCGCACCATCGACCTCGACCTCGACCTGGTCATTCCCGACCCGCGCAAGAGCCTGCAAGAGGGGGCCATCAAGCCCTGGAACACGCCGGCCACGCGCTATGAGCGCCGTGCCCTGCTCGACTTCTGCGCCCGCCATGGCATCCCCACCGACGTGCCGTTTGCCGAGCTCAGCGAGACGCACAAGCGCTACCTCATCGACGGCCATGCCGACTTCTTCGGCATCCGCGGCTGGTTCCGCTGGCTGGAGACGAAGACGTACCGCATGCACGTGCGCATTTTCCTGGCCAAGTACCGCAGCTACGTCCCCTGCACCGCCTGCGGCGGCACGCGCCTCAAGCCCGAGGCGCTGCTTACCCGCATCCGCGGCCGCACCATCGCCGACGTGCACGCCATGCCGGTGCGGGAGGCCTCTGCGTTCTTCCACGAGCTGGCCCAGGCCTACCGCCACGACCGCGCCGTGAGCCTGATCCTGGACGAGATCTGCAGCCGCCTGCGCTACCTGGTGGACGTGGGGCTCGACTACCTGACGCTGGACCGCCAGTCGCGCACCCTGTCGGGCGGGGAAGTGCAGCGCGTCAACCTGACCACCGCCCTGGGCTCGTCGCTGGTCAACACCCTGTACGTGCTGGACGAGCCCAGCATCGGCCTGCACCCGCGCGACAGCCACCGCCTGGTGCAGATCCTGCACCGCCTCAAGGAAAACCAAAACACCATCGTCGTCGTCGAGCACGACCCGGAAATCATCCGCGAGAGCGACCGCATCCTCGACCTGGGGCCGGGGGCCGGCGAGCGCGGCGGCGAGGTGGTGTACTTCGGGCCGCCGGCGGGGATCCTGCACGCGCCGCGCTCGCTGACCGGGCAGTACCTGGCCGGCAAGCGGCGCATTCCGGTGCCCAAGCGGCGCCGGCGGCCGCGGCCGGGCTACGCCATCACCGTGCTGGGCGCCACCCAGCACAACCTGAAAAACCTCGACGTCACCATCCCCCTGGGGCTGCTGGTGTGCGTCACCGGGGTGAGCGGCTCGGGCAAAAGCACCCTGGTGCACGAGGTGCTCTACAACGGCCTGCAAAAGGCCCGCGGGGTGCCCGCCGGCCCGCCCGGCGCCTGCCGCGCCATTCTGGGCGCGGAGCTGGTCGACGCGGTGGTGATGGTCGACCAGTCGCCGGTGGGGCGCACGCCGCGCGCCAACCCGGTGACGTACTTGAAGGCCTACGACCCCATTCGCCGCCTTTTCGCCGCCACACCGGCGGCCCAGGCCCGCGGCTTTAGCGCCGCCACGTTTTCTTTCAACACCCCGGGCGGCCGCTGCGAGACCTGCCAGGGCAGCGGCTTCGAGCAGGTAGACATGCAGTTTCTCTCCGACGTCTTCGTCACCTGCCCGGAGTGCCAGGGGGCCCGCTTCCGCCCCGAGGTGCTGGAGGTGACGTACCGGGGCAAGAACATCGCCGAGGTGCTTCAGCTCACCGTGGCCGAGGCGCTGGCCTTTTTCCACGACACGGCGGCGGTCACCGCCGCCCTGCAGCCGCTGGCCGCCGTGGGGCTCGACTACGTGCGCCTGGGGCAGCCGCTGACCACGCTGTCGGGCGGCGAGGCACAGCGGCTCAAGCTGGCAGCGCACCTGAGCCTGGCCGGGCAAGGCAAATGCCTGTTTATTTTCGACGAGCCCACCACCGGCCTGCACTTTGAAGACATCCGCACCCTGCTCAAGGCCTTCCGCCGCCTGCTGGCGCAGGGCCACTCGCTGCTGGTGATCGAGCACAACATGGAGGTGATCAAGAGCGCCGATTACCTCATCGACCTCGGCCCTGAAGGCGGCGACGCCGGCGGCTACCTGGTGGCGTGCGGCACCCCCGAGGAAGTGAGCCGCTGCCCCGCTTCGCACACCGGCCAGGTGCTGCGCCGTTACCTGAGCGGCCGCGCCGCCGAGGCCTATCCCCTGACGCGCCCCCAGCCGCCGCCGCGGCCGCCGGCGCCCGACGCCCAGGCCATCGTCATCCACGGGGCGCGCCACCACAACCTGCAAAACATCGACGTGCGCATTCCCCGCGACCGCTTCGTGGTGGTCACCGGCCTGAGCGGCTCGGGCAAGTCGACCCTGGCCTTTGACCTTGTCTTTGCCGAGGGGCAGCGGCGCTACATGGAGAGCCTCTCGGCTTACGTGCGCCAGTTCTTGCATACTTTCAGCAAGCCCGACGTCGACGTCATCCGCGGCGTGCCGCCCACGGTGGCCATCGAGCAGCGCACCACCCGCGGCGGCGGCAAGTCCACGGTGGCCACGGTGACCGAGGTCTACCACTACCTGCGCCTGCTTTATGCCAAAATCGGCGAGCAGTTCTGCCCGCAGTGCCAGCGGCGCCTCAGCGCGCAGACGGCCGAGCAGATCCTGGCACACCTGCTGGCAACGTACGACGGCGAGGAAGCGACGTTTCTGGCGCCGGCGGTGCGCGGGAGAAAGGGCTTTCACAAGGAGGTCTTTGCCCAGGCGGCCCGGGCAGGGCTCACCCACCTGCGGGTCGACGGCCGCCTCGTGCCGCTGGTGCCGCTGCCGCAGCTCGACCGCTACCGCGAGCACGACCTCGACTACGTCGTCGGCACCGTCCAGGTCACGCGCCGGCGCCAGAAGGCAGTGCAGGCGCTGCTGGAGCGGGCCCTGCAGCTGGGGCGCGGCGCCTGCGCCGTGGTGGCGCCAGGACACCCCGAGCACCTCTACAGCCTGCGGCTTTTCTGCCCCCAGTGCTACCTGAGCTTTGCCGACCTCGACCCGCGGCTGTTTTCTTTTAACAGCCGCCACGGTGCCTGCCCCCAGTGCCACGGCATGGGGGTCACCTTCGACTTCGACCCCGACTTGCTGGTGCCTGACCCCCAGCGCTCGCTGCGCCAGGGCGCGCTGGCCGTCTACCAGGGCGGCCCTTTCAAAGCCCCGCACCGCGAGCGCCTGCTGCGCGACGCCGCAGCGGTGCTGCAGCTTGACCTCGACGTGCCGTTTGCGGCGCTGCCGCCGCGGCAGCGCCAGGCGCTGCTTTACGGCAGCAACGGCCGCCGCGGCAGCTTCGAAGGCGTCATCCCTCACTGCCGCCGCCTCTATGCCAGCAGCTCTCGCGAGAGCGTTCGCCACTACCTGGAGCAGTTCCTGAGCGAGCTTCCCTGTCCTGACTGCCAGGGCACGCGCTTGCAGCCGCAGGCGCGCGCCGTGCGCATCGCCGGCTACGCCATCTGCGACCTTACGGCGCTTTCGGTGGACGCCGCCCTTGCTGCCCTTCAGAACCTGCTCCCTGGGGGAGCGCGAGCGCCAGATCGCCGAGCCGGTGCTGCGCGAGATCCGTGCCCGCCTGCAGTGTATGCAGGAGGTGGGGCTGGGCTACCTCACTTTAGAGCGGCGCAGCGACACCCTCTCGGGGGGCGAGGCGCAGCGCCTGCGCCTGGCCGCGCAGCTGGGCTCCAACCTGCGCGGCGTCTGCTACGTGCTCGACGAGCCCACCATCGGCCTGCACCCGCGCGACAACGCCCGCCTGCTGGCCACCCTGGAGCGCCTCAAGGCGCAGGGCAACACCATCCTGGTGGTGGAGCACGACGAGGAGACCATTCGCCGCGCCGACTACATTATCGACCTGGGCCCCTGGCGCCGGGCGCCAGGGCGGGCGGGTGGTGGCCGCCGGCACCCTGGCGCAGCTGCTGCAGAACCCGGCCTCGCTCACCGCCCGCTACTTGCGCAACGGCCAGCTGCGGCGTCCTGCCGCCGGGCGCCGCCGCCTGGAGGGGCGCCGCTGGCTCACCGTGCACGGGGCGCGCGCTTACAACCTCAAGGGCATCGACGTCGGCTTTCCCCTGGAGACGTTCATTGCCGTCACCGGGGTGAGCGGCTCGGGCAAGAGCACCCTGGTCAAGTACACGCTTTACAACGCCCTGCGCCGGCACCTCGGCGGCTACCGCGGCCCGGTGGGCGCCCACGACGGGCTGAGCGGCGCCGAGGCGGTGCGGCGGGTGCTGGAAGTCGACCACGCCCCCATCGGCAAAACGCCCCGCTCCAACCCCGCCACATACGTCGGCTTTTACGACGACATCCGCCGCCTGCTGGCGCAGACCCCCGAGGCGCGCCTGCGCGGTTATGCCCCGGGGCGCTTCTCGTTCAACGTCAAAGGCGGGCGCTGCGAGGCCTGTGCCGGCCAGGGCCAGCGCAAAGTGGAGATGGCCTTCCTGCCCGACGTCTACGTGCCCTGCGAGGTGTGCCAGGGCACACGCTACAACGACGACACCCTGGCCATTACCTACCGCGGCAAGCACGCTGCCGACATCCTGGCCATGACCGTGGCCGAGGCGCTGGAATTCTTTGCCGACGTGGAGAGCATCCGGCGCCCCTTACAGATCCTGGCCGACGCCGGCCTGGGCTACCTCACCCTGGGGCAGCCCAGCAACACGCTGTCAGGCGGCGAGGCGCAGCGCATCAAGCTGGCCTATGAGCTCAGCCGCTCGGCGCAGCCCGGCACCCTGTACATCCTCGACGAGCCCACCACCGGCCTGCACCTGGCCGACATCGAGCGGCTGCTGCACGTGTTGCAGGCGCTGGTCGACCAGGGCAACACGGTGATCGTCATCGAGCACAACCTGGAAGTCATCCGCCAGGCCGACTACCTCATCGACCTGGGGCCCGAAGGCGGCGAGGCCGGCGGTCAGGTGGTGCTGGCTGGGCCGCCGGAGCACTTCCTTGCCCACCCGCACGCCTCCTACACGGCGCGCTACCTGTGGGAGTACTGCCACGGCGCGCGGCCCGCCGCGCTGGCAGGCGCCGCTGGCGGCGCCTGAGCCTCTCAGGCCTTGGTGGCTCCTGCCGTCAGCCCGGAAATGTAGTAATCCATGAGGAAGACGTAGAGGACCACCGGCGGCAGGCAGGCCAGCACTGCCCCGGCCATCAGCCCGCCCCAGTGGTAAACGTCGCCCTTGATGAGGGTGGTCACCGTGCCCACGGTGAGTACCTGCTCCTGCGAGCTGAAAATAAACGCCATGGGATAAAGGAAGCTGGCCCAGGAAACGGTAAACGCAAACATGGTGGCCGCCACCAGCCCCGGCAAGGCCACGGGGAGAAAAACGCGCAGGAGCATCTGCAGGTAGTTGGCCCCATCCACCAGCGCCGCTTCGTCCAGCTCGCGCGGCACCGAACCAAAGTAGCCAATGAGCATCCAGGTGCAAAACGGCACGATGGCGGTGGGCAGCACCAGCACCAGCGACCACTTCGAGTTGAGCAGCCCGAGCTTGCCCACGATTTTGAACAGAGGGATGAAGAGGAGCGTCTCGGGCACCAGGTACGTCAAGAAAATGGCCGTGCCCAGCGTCACCGAGCCGAAAAAGCGCAGGCGAGACAGGGAATAGGCGGCCAGCACGCTGATGGTCATGGCGATCAGCGTAACCAGGACCGCCACGATGGCCGTATTGCGGAAGTAGAGAAGAAAGTCGGTCTTGGTGAAGAGGTCGCGGTAGTGCTTGAGGGTGACGCCTTGCTGGATGAGAAAGGGGATGCCGCGCAGGCTCTCGATTTCCTGGTTGGTCTTAAACGAGGTAATGGCCATGTAAAAGGGCGGAAAGAGGAAAAAGACCATGAACGCCGCCAGGGCCGTGTAGCACAGGACGAGGGTGAGCTTGCGCCGCGCACGTATGGA
This sequence comes from Candidatus Tectimicrobiota bacterium, assembly GCA_026005175.1. GTDB lineage: Bacteria > Tectomicrobia > Entotheonellia > Entotheonellales > Entotheonellaceae > BPKO01. Next base: position 342,252 of record BPKO01000001.1, on the reverse strand, counting down.
GCGGATCATGCCTGGCTCCGCTGAATGCCCCGCAGGATCAGAAACGCGGAGATGGCCAGAATCGGGAACATGAAAAGCGCCACCGCCGCCCCCAGCGGCACGTCACCCGATTCAATACCGACGTTAAAGGCGTACGTGCCAAAGAGATGAGTGCTGTAGCGCGGCCCGCCACGGGTGAGCACGCGCACGATGTCAAAGTTGGCAAACGTCACGATAGTCGAAAAGAGCATGGTAATGGCAATGAGGTTTTTGAGCATGGGCAAAGTGATGTAGCGCAGCCGCTGCCAGGCGTTGGCGCCGTCGATGGCCGAGGACTCGTAGAGCTCCTGGGAGATTGACTTGAGGCCTGCCAGGTACATGATGAGGAAGAAGGGGGTGCCGTACCAGATGTTGACCAAAATGGTGGCAAAGCGGGCCCAGCCCGGTTCGCTCAGCCACGGCTTGGGGCTTATGCCTAGCTGTACCAGGATCCAGTTAAGAGCGCTGTGCGTGGGCTCGAAGATCCACCACCAGCCCAGGGTGCTGAGCGCCAGCGGCATCACCCAGGGGATAAGGGCAATCCCCCGCCACAGGCGCTGGCCTCGCTCCGGCAGGGTGTGAATGATGAGGGCGAGGATAAAGCCAAGGCTGGCCTTGAAGAAAACGGCGGTGAGGGTGAAGAGAAAGGAGTTGTGCACCACCAGCCAGAAGGTGTCGCGCCGCAGCAAGAAGCGAAAGTTGGCGAGGCCGACAAAAGCCGTCTCGCGCTTGTTGAGCATGCTCAAGTAGATGGAGTAGAAAAAGGGGTAAGCAATAAGACCGCCGATAAGCAGCAGCAGGGGCAGGCACATGGCCACGGCAATGGCCGTGCGCGAGCGCAGCCATCGCGGCACCGCCCGCCGCGGCAGAGGTGGCGCCACTTCTGGCCGGCGGGGCGGGCGCGCGGTAACGACCGAAACCTCGCCTTGCGTCTCATCCTGGATCATGAACCGCCTCCTGGTCCGCTGCTGGCCGCCGCGTTACGGCGGCCAGCACCGCTAGGTGTTTAGCCGCGCATGTAGCCCTCTAGCTCGTTCACCGCCCACCGGACCGCCTCTTTGGGCGGCTCGCCGCCGCTGGTCACTTTGCCGACCATCACCGGCAGCAGGTAGCGCTTGTAGATGTTGGCAGCAATGTCGGGCTTGGCCGGCCAGCCGCACACCACCAGCTTCTCATCGCCGCGCACCATATAGTTGTACTGCCCGCCCTTGGGCGGCTCGATCTCCGCCCAGATGGGGTGGTCGTAAAAGGCCGGCAGCTGCGGTGTGTCGTAGCCCTGTGAGGCCTCGATGAGCTTCCACTGCTGCTCTTTCTGCGACAGGTGCAGCAGCAGCGCCTTGGCCGCTTCCTTGTTCTTGGAAAACTTCCACACCCCCCAGGTAAACGGCAGCGAGCCGCGGAAGCGGCCCTGGGGTCCCCGCGGCACGTCGTGGTGCCAGCACTGGGCGGCCACCTCGGGCCGGTCGCGCTTGGCCACTGCCCAGGCACTGGGCGGGTTGATGATCGCCGAGCCCTTGCCGGAGATGAGCCAGCGGTTGTTGCTGGCGTCGTCCCAGCCGTAAATTTCCTTGGGCATGGCGGCAGTGAGCTCCCGCAGGTACTCGAGGGCAGCGTACGTGGCGTCGCTGTCGAGGGTGATGTCGCCCTGGCGGTTACCGGTACCGAGCCGAAGGAGAGAAAGAGCGGGCCCAGCCAGTCGTTGGAGTCGGTGTTTTCGGCAATCGACATCCCCACCGGAAAGCCGGCGGCGAAGAGCTTTTTGGCCCCCGCGAGGAACTGCTGCCAGTCCCATGCCGCCACTTTTTGCGGGTCGCGGTGCCGCACGTCGGGGGGAAAGAGCTCGGTGACGTCAATCCCCGCGTGCTGCCGCCACAAGTCGATGCGCGACACCACCGGGTAAGTGTGCGAGCCGATGGGCGAGGGTAGGGTAATCCAGCGGCCTTCCTGAAAGTTGAGCCACTTGGCGTTGTCGTCGTAAGGGCCATAGGCCTTCTGCACCGCTTCGGCCACCTCGTCGAGCGGCTCGAGCTTGTCCCGGTAAAACGTCCCGTCCCAGGTCACAAAGGCCATGATGTCGTGGCCGGTGCCGGCCCGTGCCTCGGCCGCCGCGGTAAGTTGCAGCTTCTCGCCGATCGAGGTGATAAAGTCGATCTGCACCTCGACCCGGTTGGCCTTGGCCCAGGCCTCGACGATGCCCTGCAAGACCCCGTTGGCGCCCGGCACCCAGTGGTCCCACAGGCCCAGGGTGAGCCGGCCGGCGCTGCGCGCCACGCGGGGAAACGCGGAAAGCGCTGCGGCTCCCAGGGCCGCCGTCCGTAAGAACTGCCTGCGCGTCTGCATGCTTCCCCCTCCCTCTGTGCGGGAAACCACAGCACGTCTTGTGACTTTGCAGGAGTCAAAGCCGTTGTGATCGTAGCAGAGCGGGCGGCGGCGGTCAATAGGAACGCCGCGCACGCCCAGGAGGCCCTCTTGAGCTCTTGGCGCCTTGGGATACGTAGCAACGCGCTGAGGAAGGCGCCGCGGACTGGCGCCCTGCCATCCCTCAGCAGGGCGCCGTCAAGGCTCTCGAGGGGAGTGCGGGGCGGCAGCGCGGTTGGCCGCCAGGGTGAGGCGCTTCACCAGCAGGGTGGCGTAAGCGCCGCGGGGCAGCGTGAAGTCCAGCGTGAGCCGGTAGCGGCCCGGATACAGCTCGTCCGGCGCGTGGCTAGCCGCCAGCTCGCCGGGAAAGACCACCGCCGCCCGCTCGCCTTTGGCAAAGAAGGGCTCCCGCAACGACTTGAGGCGCAGCTGGCGCAGCTCCAGCCCCAGCTCCGCCAGCACCTGCTGCAGGAGCGCCTGCAGCGGCCCGGGCGGCAGGTGCAGGCGCGCCGAGGGCAAGGGCAGGGGGAGGGCGGCCAGCGCCTGGCGCTGTGCGGCGTCGAGGGTGAGATAGAACGGCACCGCTTCCACGCGCAGCGGCACGAGGACCAGCTGCGACGGGCGGCACACCTGGCGCAGCCGGGCAGCCAGCAGGCGGTTCCACAGGAAGCTCTGCCAGGCGGCCAAGTAGAGGCCGCGCAAGTCGGCCCGCAGGCGGGCCATGGCGCCGCGAAAGTCGCCAGGATGCGCGGCCAAGTAGCTGACGATGCTGCGGCGGTGCGAAGGCGCGAGCAGCGCCTGGCACCGCGCCCAGTCGCCCCAGTGCTGGCGCAGCAGGCGTTTTTGCTCGCGCTCGCGCGGCCGGTCGTGGCGGTTGGGCTCGGCCAGCGCCAGCCACAGCGCCCGCTCGTCGTCACCGCGGCACCAGGCCTGGGCCACAAACTCGCCCGATACGCCTACCGAGCCAAAGCGCTGGTCGTCGAAGTAGTTGGGGAAGCCGCAGGCTTTTACTTCCTCGAGGGCCTGCTCGGCCCTGGCCAGGGCGGCCGCCGAGAGGTCACGAAGGACGAGGTGGAAGCGGTTGCCGCGGATGTCCTGCGGGGTAAAGGGGCGCGCGACCTGCCCCAGGTAGACCAGCTCCAGGTTGGTCTGCCGCAGGCTGCGCCGCGGCCCGTGCCGGATGGTGACAAACTGCGTGGTGAGGGCGTGGCGGTCTTTGAGGCCGCCGTAAGCAATGTCTCGGCGCGGCAGGCGCCAGCGGCGGGCAATGGCGGCAATGGCTTCCGGGGTGCCCAGCGAGCGCTTGCGCAGCCGGTAAAGGGCAAACGCGCCCCCCTGCGGCGCAACGTCGCTCAGCTCTTCCACCTGGAAGTCTTCGGGCAGGCGCTTGAGCTTCATGGGCGTCCTGGCTGCACGCGCTGGCACGCCAAAGATATACCCCATTCCTGCTGCCCTCGCCCAGTCCGCGCCACGCGCCGCCTGGGGTCGGGGACGGCAGTGGGGTATAATGCCCAACGGCCCGGCAAGGAGAGGGAAATGACGTTTGCTTCGAAGATCGACCCCTGGCTGGTGGTGCTGGTGGCCATGCCGGCACTGGTGCTGCTGCTCACTGCCGTCTCGCATGCCCTGGGGCGCGGCCTTTCTCACCCTGCTGTCTGGGTAAACGCCGGCCTGCTGCTCGTCTATGGGGGCGTGCTGCGCGGCTTTGCCTTTCCTGTCTCCTACGAGCTTTCGGCTTCTTACCTGCTCATTCGCAGCGGCCTCTTCCTGCGCTACCGCATTCCCCTGGCAGCCATCGAAGCGGTGCAGCCCACCCGCAGCCTGCTCAGTGCCCCGGCCTGGTCTCTTGACCGCCTGCGCATTGCCTACCGCCAGGGCCAAGGCCTGGCCTTTGCCCTGCTTTCCCCCGACGACAAGGCGGCCTTTTTGCGCGCCCTGGTGCAGCGCGCCCCGGGTCTCGAGCTGCGCGGCGAAACCGCCGTGCGCCGCTAGGGGATTGACAGCGCGCCCCTGCTTTGCTACCAAGGAGAAAACCCTCTGGCAGAAAGAGGAGACAGGCCATGGACGCACAGTGTACAAGCAAGCTTACCCGCCGGCACTTCCTCGCTGCCACTGCGGCCGGAGCGGCCTGGGCCGCCCTGGGCGCCCCGGCTGTGCACGCCCAGGAACGCCTGATCACCATGCTGGCGTGGTCCAACTTCGCGCCTCACTCCGATGTGGTCCTCGACCAGCTGGCACAGCGCTTCACCAAAGAGACCAAGATCGCGGTGCGCATCGACCACATGCACCACCGCCAGCTCATTGCCAAGTGGGCGGCCGAAGTGGAAAGCCAGGCCGGGCACGACATCGGCGTGCTGCGCATGCACTTTCCCTGGCTGTATGCAAACCACCTGCTCGACGTCAGCGACATCGCCGAGGAGCTGGAGAAAAAGCACGGCCCCTGGTACGACTTCGCCAAGGAAGTGGCCCTGGTCGATGGGGTATGGCGAGCCGTGCCGTACTACTACGCTTCTTTCCCCTGCATTTACCGCGAGGACCTCTTCCAGCAAGTCGAAGAGCCGGTGCCGCAGACCTACGACGACTTGCTGCGGGCAGGGCGCAAGCTGAAAAAGCTAGGCCACCCGGCGGGGTTTGCCATGAGCCAGGCCGCCTACGACGGCATCTCCACCCTCTCCACCATCCTGTGGAGCTTTGGCTCCCGGCCCGTGGCCGCCGACGGCAAGACGGTAACCCTGAACTCGCCAGAGACCGTAGAAGCCCTGGAGTGGGTTAAAGCGTTTTACAACGAGGCGATGACCGAAGAGGTGCTCTCCTGGGACGACGGCAGCAACAACCGCTTCATCGCCTCGGGCCGCGGCTCCTGGATCCACAACCCCATCAGCGCCTACGTGGTGCCCAAGCGCAAGAACATGCCCATTGTTGAGAAGCTCAACTTCCACGTTCCGCCTGCCGGGCCGCGGGGCGAGCGCCACACGGTGACCATCCCCCGCAGCGTGGGCATCTGGAAGTGGACCAAAGATCCGGAAGCGGCGCGCGAGTTCGTGCGCTACCTCTTCCGGGATGACGTGTACAGCGAGTACATTATGGCGGGGGACAACTTCAACCACCCCATTTTCCGAGACATGGAAAACCACGAGGTGTGGAACATCGATCCCAAGTACAAAGTGCTCAAGGAGCTTGGCAAGATCTCCCACATCTACGGCTGGCCGGCGCCGCCGACCGAAAAGTCGCAGCTGGTGACCAACAAGTTCATCTTGCCCATCATGGCGGCCAAGGCGGTGACCGGGACGCCGATCAAGGAGGCCATTGCCTGGGCAGAAGCCGAGATCAAGAAGATCTACGCCGCCTAGTTTGGACCCTGTAGAAGGCCGGAGGAGACGTCGATGGCGGTGACGGAAGCCCGCGCGCGCACCCTGCTCGGGCAGCGCCTGGGCGCGGCCTGGCAGGCGGTGCACGCCTTCTTCCAGCGCGAAGCGGTGATGGGCATGACGTTTGTCGCTCCGGCCTTCCTCATCCTCCTGGTGCTGGTGGCTTACCCCTTCTGCATGGCCCTTTACCTGAGCCTCACCGACGCTTTCGTGGGGCGGCCGGGCAAGTTCGTGGGCCTGCGCAACTTCGTCGCCTTGCTTCAAGACAGCACTTTCCGCCAGACGCTGCGCAACGCGTTCGTCTTTACCGGCGCCTCGGTGGCGCTCAAGACGGTGCTGGGGCTCATGCTGGCCCTGACGCTCAACCAGAACCTCAAGTGCAAGCGCTTTTTCCGCGGCGCCGTGCTGCTGCCCTGGGTGATCCCCTCGGCGCTGGGGGTGCTGGGCTGGTGGTGGATGTTCGATTCGCTTTACAGCGTCATCAACTGGACCCTGGTGCACCTGGGGCTGGTGGCACCGCCTGGGCCCAACTGGCTGGGGCGCAAGGACCTGGCCATGATTGCCGTGATCATGGTCAACACCTGGCGCGGCCTGCCCTTCTTTGCCATCTCGATGCTTGCCGGCCTGGTGGCCATTCCGCAGGAGCTCTACGAGGCCGCAGCCACCGACGGCGCAGGGAAGCTCAGCAAGTTCTGGTACATCACCTTGCCCATGCTCAAGCCGGTCCTGGCCATCGTGGTGCTCTTTTCGACGATTTTCACCATGAGCAACTTCGAAATCGTCTACGTGCTCACCGGCGGCGGCCCGATGAACAGCACCCACCTCTTTGCCACGCTGACCCGCCAGGTGGGCCTGGAGTCGGGCTACCTCGGCACCGGGGCGGCGATTTCGCTTTTCCTCTTCCCGGTGCTCGTCTTTGTCGTCTACTTCCAGCTCAAGCTGGCGCGCAGGGAGACGCTATGAGCGGTATCGAGCGCCTTGGACAGCGTCAGGCAAGGCGGCGCCTCTGGCGGCGGCGCGGGCGGGAGCTGGCCAAATACCTGCCGCTGGTGCCTTTCCTCATCTTCGCCCTGTTCCCGCTTTACTTCATGCTGGTGACTTCGCTCAAGTCGGACGCGGAACTCTACGACCTGAAGGCCGTCCCTTTCCTCATCCAGCAAGGCATCGACTTTGGCCACTACCTTTATCTTTTGAGTACGCCGTTTCTGACCTGGATGAAGAACAGCCTGCTGGTGTCGTCGCTGAGCACCGCGATCTCGGTGTGCATCGGCATTTTAGCCGCTTACAGCCTGGCGCGCCTGCGCTTTCCGGCTGCCAACAGCTTCGGCACCGGCATTTTTATCACCTACCTGGTCCCCACCTCGCTGCTCTTTTTGCCCCTGTCGCGAGTGATTCATGGCTTTGGCCTGTCGGATTCGAAGTGGGCCCTGGTGCTTACTTACCCCACGTTCCTGGTGCCTTTTTCCACTTGGCTGCTGATGGGCTACTTCCGCACCGTGCCCAAGGAAGTGGAGGAGTGCGCCATGGTGGACGGCTGCACCCGCCTGCAAGCGCTGATCCGCATCGTCTTGCCCATGGCCATTCCGGGCATCGTCTGCGCCGTGCTCTTTTCCTTTACCCTCTCCTGGAACGAGTTCATCTACGCCCTGACGTTTACCTCCTCCTCGGAAGAGCTCACCGCCACGGTGGGCATTACCACCGAGCTCATCCGCGGCGACATTTACTACTGGGGGTCGCTCATGGCCGGGGCCATGCTGGGGTCGATCCCCATCGTCCTGGTTTACGTCTTTTTCATGGACTACTACGTCTCGGGGCTCACCGCCGGCGCGGTGAAGTGAGGGCTCAGCCCTCGACGCGGAAGCGCACGTCCAGGGCAGGCAAGTCGACGCTGCTCAGCACCAGGGACACGGGGCTGTTGAGGGGCACCTCCTGGGGCAGGAGCACCTGCGCTTCCAGTGCCAGCGCCGGGATGAGCACCGTGGCGCGCAGGCCGCGCTTTTCCACCACCACCCCTTCGCCGCGCCACCGCGGCTGTTGCAGCAAGTAGACCAGGGTCCAGTGGCGCCGCGCCAGGCGCTCGGCCTGCCGCGCCGTGCCCGTCACCGCCTCGGCCGCCCCCACGCGCTCGAGCACCTGCGCGGCGCTCAGCGGCGCCTCGCCGCGCAAGTAAGCGCGCAGCTGCTGGTGCACCACCAGGTCGAGGTAGCGCCGCAGGGGGCTGGTGGCCCGCGTGTACACCTCGAGGCCAAGGCCGGCGTGCGGCCCCGGGGTGGTGCTGGGCTGGCTGCGCTTCATGGTGCGCCGCAGCGCGTACATGCCCGCCAGGCCTTCAAGGGGCTCGCCGGCTGCCTCGGGCGGATCCTGGGTGGTAAAGGGCAGGGGCAGGTCGTGCGCCAGGGCAAAGCGGGCTGCCGCCTCGCCGGCCATGAGCATGGCTTCCTGCACCAGGGAGCGGCTGGCCAGCGGCGGCAAGGGCTCGAGCCACACCTGTCCCTCGCGCACCCGGATGCGCACTTCCGGCAGCGCGATGTCGGTGGCGCCCCGGGCCTGCCGGCGGGCCCGGTATCTCTGGGTGAGACGGTGCAGGCTGCACAGCGGCTCGCTGTGCAGCTGCGCTTCTGCCTCGGCGTAGCTCAGCCGCGTCACCCGCACCCAGCTGCGCACCACCTCCACCCGGGCGAGGCGGCCTTCGGCGTCGAGCTCGATGCCAAAGGAAAGCGCCGGGGAGACCTCTTGCAGCCCCAAGCCAAGGCGCTGCGCCGCGGCCGGCGGCAGCATGGGCACCGTGCCCTCGGGCAAGTAGAGGCTGACGCCGCGGGCCCGCGCCTCCACGTCGGCCGGGCTGTCGGGCGGCACCAGCGCCGCCACGTCGGCCACGTGCACCCACAGCCGCTTTCCTTCGAGGCTGAGGGCGTCGTCGGGGTCGCGGTTGCCCTCGTCGTCGATGGCAAACGCCGGCAAGTGCGTCAGGTCCACCCGCGGCTCCTCGGCCAGCGGGGGAAGAGCCACCTGCGGCGCCTGCCGCGCCACCCCCAGGCGCTGCGGGTAGGGGTCGACCAGGGCGTCCCAGTGGCCGAGCTTGAGCAGCAAGGCGTGCGCCTGCTCGGGCGTCTCGCTCCAGCCCAGGGCCCGCAGCACCGGGCTGAAAGTGCGCCGTCCCAGGGCTACTTCCTCGACTTCGCGCAGGTAGCGCTCGTCCTCTGGCCCCAGGCAGCCCTCGCGCACGTGTGCCAGAAAGGCGCTCCAGGCCGCCTCTTCGGCCGCTCTGGCGGCGCGCGCGGCGCGCTCCTGCGCCACTTCCTCTGGCGAGCGCACGCGGATCGCTTCCGGGGTGCCGCGGAAGTAAAGCCCTTCGGCCACCAGCTGCCAGGCCGCCCAGGCGGTGGCCGGGGTGTAAGCTCCGTAAACGAGCTCGGCCAGCTCTTCCAGGCAGGTGGGGCTGCCTTGCAGCAGCTCCCAGGCGGTTTCCACTTCTCCGGCCTGCGGCTGCAGCTCTCCCAAGTGGCGCAGCGGCCCCGGATGCAGCAGCACCACGTCCTTGGGGCGCACTTTGAGGGTCTTGCCCGCCTCGAGCTCGATTTCCAGCCGCTCCGAGGCGGCGGCCACCCGCGCCGGGCGGTTTTTGTAAAGCACCAGGCTGCCTTCACGAATTTCGGCCATGGTCGGTCTCGCGCGTTCGTTCCCTTGGATTACTACCCTTTTTTGGCCCGCTTCGCAATGGCCCGGCACCGCCGCCGTTGCGCCGGCCGGCCAGCGGAGTATACTGCTTGGCGGCCTCTGGCAAAGGGAGGAAGCGTCATGGCCAAACCGAGTCCTGTCGAGCGCGCTTCGTACACCGTGGCCGAGCGGCGCGTGGTGGCCCAGACCGCCGAGCTGCGGGTCACGGTGATGGCCCTCGACGCCGAGCACGCAATTCCCTGGCACTTCCACTCGCACGTCACCGATACCTTTTTCTGCCTTGCCGGCCAGCTGGGCCTGGAGACCCCGGAGGGCATGGTGGTCTTGCAGCCCGGCGACTCCCTGGCCATCCCGCCGGGGCGGCCGCACCGGGTGACCAACCAGGGCGCGGGGCGCTGCCGCTTCTTGCTGGTGCAGGGGGTGGGTCCTTACGACTTTGTGCCTGCCTGAGCGCTGCGGGACGGCCGAGCGCACGAGGACAAAGCATGGTAGAGCAGCACGGATGCGATCTCATCGTCATTGGCGGCGGTCCCGGGGGCTACGTGGCCGCCATTCGCGCCGCGCAGCTTGGCCTGCGCGTGGCGCTGGTGGAGCGCGAGGCGCTGGGCGGCGTCTGCCTCAACTGGGGCTGCATTCCCACCAAAGCGCTGCTGCACGCCGCCGACCTCTACCGCCGCATGCAGCGCGGAGCCGAGTTTGGGCTTCTCTGCGGCGAGGTGCGGGTCGACTTTCCCCGCCTCATGGCGCGCAGCCGCCAGGTGGCCGAGCGCCTCGCCAGAGGCGTGGCCTCCCTCATGCGCAAGCACGGCATCCGGGTCTTCCACGGCCAGGGCCGCCTGGCCGGCCCCGGCGCGGTGGCGGTCAGCGATGCCGGCGGCGCGGTGCAGGCCGAGCTGCGCGCCCCGCACCTCATTCTGGCTACCGGGGCGCGGCCGCGGCCGCTGCCCGGGCTGCCTTTTGACGGCGAGCGGGTGCTCAGCAGCACCGACGCCCTGCGCCTGCAAGCGCTGCCGCCTTCGCTGCTCGTCATCGGCGCCGGCGCCGTGGGCGTGGAGTTTGCTTACTTCTACAACGCCCTGGGCTGCCGGGTCACCCTGGTCGAGCTGCTGCCGCGGGTGCTGCCCCAAGAAGACCACGACATCAGCGCCGCCCTGCAGCGGGCCCTCAGCCGGCAGGGCATCGAGATCCTAACCGGCACGCGGGTCACCGCGGCCACCCTGACCGCTGCGGGGGTGCGGGTAGAGGCCCAGACCCCCGAAGGGGCGCGCACCCTGGAGGCGGCCCAGGCCCTGGTGGCCATCGGCGTGCAGGGCAACCTCGAGGAGGTGGGGCTTGAGGCGGCCGGGGTGCGCTGCCAGGATGGCTTTATCCCCGTGGACGCGCACTGCCGCACCAACGTGGCGGGAATTTACGCCATCGGCGACGTCACTGGCCCGCCGTGCCTGGCCCACGTCGCTTCTGCCGAGGGCATCGCGGCAGTAGAAGCCATTGCCGGCCGCGACCACCCTGGCGTCAACTACCGCAACATCCCTGCCTGCACCTACTGCCAGCCGCAGGTGGCCAGCGTGGGGCTCAGCGAAGCGGCGGCGCGCCAGGCCGGGCACGCCGTGAGGGTAGGGCGCTTCCCTTTTACCGCCAACGGCAAAGCGCTGGCCGCGGGCGAAGAAGAAGGCTTCGTCAAGGTGGTCTTTGACGCCGACAGCGACGAGCTGCTCGGCGTCCACATTCTGGGAGCCGAGGCCACCGAGCTGATTGCCGCGGCCGGGCTGGCCCGCACCCTGGAGACTACCCATGCCGACATCCTCCACACCGTGCACGCGCACCCCACGCTGAGCGAGGCCCTGCCCGAGGCGGTGGCGCAGGCCTACGGGGAGGCTATTCACCTTTGAGGCGCGGGCTGGCGCTTGCGCTTGCTGCCGGAAACGGTCTATGATGAGGGCATCGCCGAGGGGCAAGCGCCGGCGGTGCGGACTGCAGAAGCCAAGAAGGAGACCGCAATGGGAGAAGTCTTTGCTTACCAGCTCGTGGCGCGAGCGCTCAAAAACGAGGGGGCCGAGGTCATGTTCTTCATCATGGGCGGGCCCATGCTCGGCGCCCAGGAAGCCTGCAAGCAAGAAGGCCTGCGCATGATCGACGTGCGGCACGAGCAGGCGGCGGCGATGATGGCCAACGCCTACGCCCGCGTCAGCGGCAAGGCTGGGGTGTGCTCGGCGGCCTCGGGGCCGGCCACCACCAACCTGGTCACCGGCCTGGCGCACGCCTATACCGATGCCGCGCCGGTGGTGGCCCTGGGCGGTGCCAGCCCCATTGGTCAGTTCCACTGGGAAGCCTTTCAGGAAATCGACCAGCTGAGCATGATGCGGCCGGTGTGCAAGTGGGCAGGGCAGGCCATCAACCCCAAGCGCATTCCCGAGTACATCAACATCGCCTTTCGCCAGGCGATGAACGGCCGCCTGGGCCCGGCTTACCTCGACCTGCCCGGTGACGTGCTTTACAGCCGGGTGCGGGAAGAAGACGTGGTGTGGCCGGCGCCGGCCCAGAAGCACCACCGCATTCCCGGCGACCCCGGCCTGGTGCAGGAGGCGGTGCGGCTGCTGGCGCAGGCCGAGCGCCCGGTGCTGGTAAGCGGCAGCGGCATTCTGTGGTCCGACGCCAGCGAGGAGCTGCAGCAGTTCGTCGACGCCACCGGCATCCCCTTTTACACCACGCCGCAGGGCCGCGGCGTCATTCCCGAAGACCACCCGCGCTGCTTTCTCGGGGCGCGCTCGCTGGCCTTTCGCGAAGCCGACGTGCTCTTTTTTATCGGCACGCGCTTCAACTACGTCATCGGCTACGGCCGGCCGCCTCGCTTCAACGCCGATGCCAAAGTCATCCAGGTAAACATCGACCCCACGGAAATTGGCAAGAACCGGCCGGTGGACATCGGCATTGTGGGCGATGCCAAGACGGTGCTGCGGCAGATGCTGGAGCTGGTGGCGGGCAAGTTCGATCCGCGCAAGGAGACGCCGTGGATCCAGGCGCTGCGCGAGCAGCACCTCAAGAACCAGGCGCGCATGGAGCCGCTGCTGCACTCTGACGAAGTGCCCATCCATCCCTTGCGGCTGTGCAAGGAAGTGCGGGACTTCCTCGACCGCGACGCCATCCTCGTGGTTGACGGCCAGGAGATCCTCAACTACGGCCGCCAGTCCATTCCCACTTACGTGCCCGGGCACCGGCTCAACTCCGGTCCCTTTGGCACCATGGGGGTAGGGGTGCCCTTTGGCATCGGCGCCAAAGTGGCCAAGCCCGACAAGCAGGTACTCGTCTTGCACGGCGACGGCTCCTTTGGCATGAACGCCATGGAGATGGACACCGCGGTGCGCCACAACATCCCCATCGTTACGGTGATCAGCCTCAACGGCGGCTGGACCGCCGATCCCGAGGGCACCAAGATCGGCCGCTACCTAGGCTACCAGCGCTACGAAAAGCTGATGGACGCCTTTGGCGGCTACGGCGAGTACGTGGAAAAGCCCCAGGACATCCGCCCGGCGCTGGAACGCGCCTTTGCCTCGGGCAAGCCGGCCATCGTGAACGTGGTGACGGACTACCGGGCGCGGGCCACGACGCAGCGCTTTGCCGACTACATGACCTGAGGCCGCACGTGGCGGGCGGGCGAGCAGCCCGCCCGTTTGCCGCTCTGATGCATGTGAGGAGACCCTGTATGCCGCAAGCGCTCAGTGCGATGAAAGTGCTCGACGTCACCCAGTTCGAGGCCGGCCCCTCGGCGTCGATGATGCTGGCCTTTCTGGGAGCGGAGGTGATCAAAATCGAGCCGCCGGGGCAGGGGGAGCCGGGCCGCTACCTGCGCAGCGACACCCCCGGGCTGGACGCCCACTTCTTCTTGCTGCTCAACGCCAACAAGCGCAGCCTTACCCTCAACCTCAAAAACGACGAAGGCAAGGCCATCTTCCTGGAGCTGGTCAAAAAAGCCGACGTGGTCATCGAGAACCTCGGCCCTGGCGCCATCGAGCGCCTGGGGCTGGGCTACGAGGTGCTGCGCGAGGTGAACCCCGGCATCATTTTTGCCACCATCAAGGGCTTTGGCTCCTTTGGCCCGTACAGCGAGTACAAGAGCTTCGACATGATTGCCCAGGCCATGGCTGGCGCGCTCAGCGTCACCGGCTTGCCCGACACGCCGCCGCTGCTGCCCGGCTTTTCTTTTGGCGACACCGGCACCGGGCTGCACGCCGCCCTGGGCATTTTGGCCGCGTACATCCAGCGCCTGCAGACCGGCCGTGGCCAGCGCGTCGAGGTCTCCATGCAGGACGCCATGGTCAACTTCAGCCGCGTCACCACCATGAGCCACTACTCCACGGGGCAGCCGGCGCCGCGGCGGGGCAACTCCAACCCCAACACCGTGCCCTCTGGCCTCTATCCGTGTAAGCCAGGAGGGCCCAACGACTACGTCTACATCCATCCCGGGACGCAGAAGATGTGGGAGGCGCTGGCCCCGCACCATCGGCCGCGCCGACCTGCTCGACGACCCGCGCTTTCGCACCCAGCAAGACCGCAACCAGCACGCGGCCGAGCTGTACAGCATCGTCGCTGCCTGGACGCGCACCAAGACCAAGCACGAGGCCATGGAGATTTTGGGCAAGGCCGGGGTGCCGGTCGGGGCCACGCTCGACAGCCTGGAGGTGCTCAACGACCCGCACCTGCGGGCACGTGAGATGATCATCACCGTGCAGCACCCCACGCGCGGCGCCTTTCCCATGCCGGGCTCGCCGATTATCATGTCGGAGTCGCCGCGCACTTACACGCCGGCGCCGCTGCTGGGGCAGCACACCGAGGAGATCCTCTCTTCCTGGCTGGGCTACGACGCCGAGCAAATCGCGCAGCTACGCGCCCAGGGCATCGTGTAAGAGGAGGCAAGCGATGGCAACCGTGCAGACGCAGAGCAGCGAGCATCCCCTGACCACCGTCAAACTCGAGCCGGGCGAGCGGGTGGCGCTGTGCCGCTGCTTTGCCTCGGGCAAGTTTCCCTTCTGCGACGGCTCGCACAAGCAGCACCCCGGCAAAGGGCCGGTGATCGTCGAGGCGCCCAAAAGCGCCCCTACCGGCGACTGAGGCCGCTGCCGGCCTGACGTCACGGGTCAGGCCGGCGCTTTAGCCCAGCTGCGGGATCACCCGCGCCCCAAAAAGCTCGATGGCGCGCATGATGTCGGCGTGGGGCGGGCCACCGCTGTGTGCCTGGCGCAGGCGCAGCAGCACGTAAGAGGTGCCCAGGGCCTCGTGCCAGCGGTGTAGCTGCTGCACGCAGGCCTCGGGCGTGCCCAAGATGATGCGGTCGCGGGCCAGGTTCTCCAGGGTAAAGGCGCGCTCCGACGTCACGTGGCGGAAGGCCAGGGCGCCGTGGCGCCAGTAGTACTTGTAGGCCTCAAGCACTTCCGGGCCGTAGACGCGCTCGGCTTCCTCCTGGCTGGTTGCCACCCAGGCATCGCGCATGAGCACCACGCAGGGCGGGCGGCCGGCGGCCTGGGCTGCTTCGCGGTAGAGGGTGGCCAGCGGCTGCATGTCGGAAAGCGCCATGCTGGGGCCCCTGCCACCCAGGCATCGCCGAGGCGGCCGGCGCGGCGCACCGCCGCCGGGGCCCAGCCGCCGATCCACAGGGGCGGTGAGGGCTGCTGCAGCGGCCGCGGCGTCATGCGCACGTTTTCCAGGCGCCAGTAGCGGCCGGCAAAAGAAAACGGCTCGCCGCGCCAGCAGCGGCGGATGATTTCCACTCCTTCCGTAAAGCGCCCCAGGCGCTCTGCCTGGGGAATCCCGAACATAGCAAAGTCTTCCGCCTGGTAGCCCAGCCCCACCCCCAGCACGGCGCGGCCGTGCGAGACGATGTCCAGCGTGGCGGCGTCTTCGGCCACCTGCACCGGGTGGTGCAAGGGGAGCAAGAGGACGGCGGTGCCCACCTTGAGGCGCGTGGTGTGGGCGGCCACGGCAGCCGCCACCACCAGCGGCGAGGGCAGAAAGCCGTCGGGGTCCTGGTGGTGCTCGCCGAAGAAAATGCCGTCAAAGCCGCAGGCTTCGGCCAGCTTGGCCTCGGCGATCACCTCGTCGACGCAGCGCTCGAGCTGCTCGCCGCGCGGCGGGTTGGCAATCGAACTGTAAAGGGCCAGTCGGATCAAGGTGTGCCTCCAAATCGCAGGGAGTCAGTCCATGACGTATCCTGTTGGAAACACGGCATACGGTCGTTTGCAACCGGAGGTACGCCATGGCTTACGCCCAGATCGTAGACCCGCTGCGGCAGCGCTGCAAGCAGGAGACGCTCCAGACTTCCAGCGCCTCGCCGCGCCCAAGCGAAGCTAAGCGTAGCCGCCGCAAGTTGAGCGAAGCGCCTGGCGCAAAGGCCAAGGCGACTTTGCCGCTGGCGTCCCGAGGGCTGTCGCTCGTCGGTTGGCAAAGCCTCTCTGGCTTTGAGCTGGGACAACTTTCGTCCGGTGCCGCGGGTCGTGTTTCTTTCCCGCCTGGCCGATTAGCGTGTAGACACCTCCCGGTTGACCGAAGAGGCGTTGCGAGTCTCGAAGCCATTCCCGTCTTCAAAGCGGCAGGAACATTACCCCGTTCATCAGGTCTGTGGGTTCTCCAGCCTTGGCAATCACTTCCAGATCCTGCACACACCTCCCGATCGAAACCCTAAGTTGATGAGCGTAAATGACGCCGTGGAACGGGGTTCCTTCTCCTTGTCGTTTCACCGCCTCCGCCAGCAGATCATCATCCCGCGTGAAGAGCACTCGCCCTAATTCGCTGGCCCGGTCCAACAAGGCCGCATCATCCAGCTCGCTGGCGCCATCTTCGTATGCGGTGAGCACGTCTACCCCACGGAGCCGGAGCCCAAGCGTAATTGCCCGTGGAACATGATGATCCATATAGAAGGCAAGAGGCATTAACGCAACTTTTTGGCCTTCAGCCGTTCTGCAAGCGGGGTAGACTTCGCTGTCTGCTGCACTTGGTCAACAAACTGCAGCCGTCGTTTTGATATCTTGGTCAAGCTCTTCTTTATGATCCCAGTAGTACGCCAGTGCAGAGTGAATTTGACCCATGGTCAAATAGGGATGCTGGAAATGTAACTCTTCTGGACTCCATCCATATGCGAGATGGTCCAACACAAGTTCAATCACTTTCATCGTCGTGCCAGCAATGATGGGCACGCGCTCCTCATTGAGTAAAATATGCTCGTAGCGAGTTTCGCTCAGCAATGAAGGGTCCTCCTTTCTCTCTCGAGAGTTTATGTTATGAACTGCAAAGGGGGGTTGTACCGCCTAACCATTGATTCACTTGACATTTTGTCCTGATAATGTGATGTTGAAGTGGGTTCCGAGTACTCTTGCCGATGCTTGCTCGCAGCCCTCGCAGGACACAGAGGTAGTGTATGTCTGCCTCGCAGCGAAGTCAACAGCCCAGACTCCGCGACGAAGTGCGCCATCTACTCCGCCACGCCTCCATCCCCGCCGAGCGTCCCTCCCTGGCATGGGTGGGCCGCTGCATCCGCTTCCCCCGCCATGGGCGCGTGCCAAGACCGCTTTCCCCGTCGAGCCAAAGCGCGCAGCGGCGCCTGACCCCTCTGGCGGTGCCCACCTTGAGGCGCGTGGTGTGGGCGGGGCCCCCCGGCAGCCGCCACCACCAGCGGCGAGGGGCAGAAAGCCGTCGGGGTCCTGGTGGTGCTCGCCGAAGAAAAATGCCGTCAAAGCCGCAGGCTTCGGCCAGCTTGGCCTCGGCGATCACCTCGTCGACGCAGCGCTCGAGCTGCTCGCCGCGCGGCGGGTTGGCAATCGAACTTGTAAAGGGCCAGTCGGATCATGCATGCTGCTCCTCTGCTGAGACGAGGCCAGCGGTGGGGCTAGCGAGCCATGCGGCCAAAGAAGGCAAAGTAAAACAGCATGGCGCCAAAGCCACCCAGCACCAGCACCAAGAACCAAAACCCCAGTGGTGCCGAGCAAGACCAACACCAGCCGCCCCACCATGCTCGCCCCGCCTCTCGCCGCACGTTACAACCCCAAGCGGGCGGCCACCGCCGCGTCGCTGGGGTCCTCGGCGTAGAGCGGCCTCGAGCTCGCGGCGCGCTCGCTGGCGCTGGCCAAGCGCCTCGTAGAGGAGGGCCCGCTCGTAGCGCAGCGCCCGCAGCAGTTCTGCCGAGCGGCCTTGCTTGCGGCGCAGCGCCGCACTCAGGGTCTGCCGCGCCGCCTCCAGAAGCCCCAGCTCCCGCAGGGCTCGCGCCTTGTACAAAAGCAGCGCGGTATGCACCGGCGTGGCGTTTTCGCTGCCCTCGGCCAGGCGCACCACCGCCTGGCAGGGGCCCTCCCGGTCGCCCGGGCGGGCAGCCAGCAGCACCTCCGCCAGAGACAGCGCCACCACCACGTCGTCGGGCTCCAGCTGCCGCAGCCGCTCCAGGCAGGCCAGGGCCTCCTGCCAGCGCCCCTGCCGCTGGTAGACCTCCACCAGGCCCAGCAGCACGCCGCGCAGATCCGGACCCACGTGAGCCCAGAGTTCGTCGGTGATGGGAAGGCTGAGGGTAGCGGCAATGCCGTACTTGGAAAAGTAATGGCCCAGCTGGCGGTGCTGCGCGGCGGCCGCTTCCAGGTAGCGCGCGGCTTCCTCAAGCCGCTCTTGCTTGAGGGCCAAAAAGCCAGCCAGGTAAGCGCCATCGGCCAGGTGGGCGGCTTGCCTGAGGTGCTCGAGGGCTTTCGCCTCGTTGCCAAGCACCAGCTCGCGGCAGCCGTCCACCAGGGCTTCCTCGTCGTCTGGGGTGACGAGCCGCTTGAAGAAGCCCAGGGTGAGGCGGTCTTGCGGGCGCACCGTGGGGGCAGGCGGGGCCGTGGTGGTGCGTTTTTGCCTTCGTGACAGGGTGGTGGTATAGAAGAGGCCGGTGCCGGGCAGGCCCAGCGTGGCCCGGGTTCCGCGGGGGCCAAAGGTGAGCTTGGCCCCGCGCGGCCCAAACGACAGCGAAGCGCCCGACTTGCTCAGGTTCAGGGTCACCCCCGGGGCGATGCGGAGGCGCCGCCAGAAGCGAAAGGCCATTTTTTTGTCTCCCTTCGTCGCGCAGGTCCCTAAGCGAGCACGGCTCGCCGCCGCGTGCTGAGCACTTCAGCAACCTGGCGGGCACACGCCTCCGCATCGCGCAAAATCGTGCGGCCCCAGAAGGTGAGCACCACCCAGCCCTTGGACTGCAGGAAGTTGCGCTTTGCGGCGTCAAGTTCCAGGGTCTCCGGGTTGCCGTGATAGGCGTACCCGTCGCAGAAGACGGCAACCTTAAACGCCGGCCAGGCAAAGTCGGGCACCGTCACGAGCCGCCCCGCCTCGTCTCGAATCTCAAAGTCACGCTGCCCATCGGTGATGCCAAGCCGCGCGAGGGCCACCCGCAGCTCAGGCGCGGCTGGCAACGGGAGGGGACGCTGCAAGCCGTCGCCTGCACGCGGTAGTTAGGCCAAGCGCTTGCTTCACGATTCAAGACCTGACCCCATGCCGTGCAAGCCGCAATCTGAGCAGTGCCGGAGGGGTCGGGGAACGCCACCCGCGAGCGCAGCACGCTCTCCGGCGGGGAGAGGGCCCGCTGGCAACCGAGTGTCTTGCCTTCTGGTCGAGCCACCGGTTCCGTCAGCACGTCCATGGTTTGCATTTTACTCAGAAGCACCGGGTGGGCCAAGCCTCGCGAGCCGGGTGCCGAGTGGCCCTCCCGTCTGTCCCTCCACGCCTGACAGCCTGCCCGGAATCTGTCCGTCCTGCCAGGACAGCCCTACGGGAGGCGGACGCCGGCGCGAACGCACCCCTGGTCGGCAGGGCATTGCCCGGAATTGCCGCTTTCCCGGGCAAGCGGCGGGTTCCCAAAACCGCTTGCCACACGGGGACTTGATGGGCACGGCGCCCTCTTTGGCGCGGATATGAAGCACAAAAGCCGCTTCATAACGTCATTCCACGAACTGAAGGGCGTCGTGGGCCTGGCGCAGCACCAGGCGACCAGACAGGCCGAGCACCTGCTTCACGATTCAAGACCTGACCCCATGCCCCCTCGCGTGTATGAGCCGGGGAGCGGCCCCGGGGCGGAGCGAGCTGGAGGCGACGCGCCGGCTCTGGAGGCCATGCTCCAAACCCTGAGCCTTTATGACTGGGTGTCTCCACTGCCGCCGTGCCTCCAGTGGGGATGTAGTCCGTCGGCTGGTCCATGCACCCCTACCACAAAAGGGGGACAAATACCTCCCTGCCGCGATGGCCATACATCCTGTTGCCGACTCTTGTGGTGGCATATATAATACCATTGTGCCAGAGCCCCAGATCGTCATCGATACCAATGTGCTTGTGGCGGGGTTGCGCTCGCGGCGCGGCCATGCCTTTCGCCTCCTGCAACTCGTCAGCACGGGCCGCTTCACGATCCATCTTTCCGTACCGCTGGTGATGGAATATGAAAGCGTGCTGCGCCGCGAGCGCCCTGCGCTCTCCGTGCCATGGTCGGTGATCGAGGCGGTGCTCGACTACCACTGTGCCGTCGCGCACAGACATGCGATTTTCTTTCTGTGGCGTCCATTCCTGCGGGACCCAAAAGACGACATGGTCCTCGAGTTAGCCGTGCATGCGGCGTGTGACTACATCGTAACCTATAACAAGCGGGACTTTGCCGGTGCTGAAGCCGCGTTCAACCTCAAGATCGTGACCCCTGGGGAGTTTTTACACGTGATAGGAGCGTAAGCCATGCGGACTTTGAGTGTGCGCTTGCCAGACTCGTTGCACAAAGGCGTGCGCGAACTCGCCCAGCGTGAGGGGATCTCGCTCAATCAGTTCATCGTCACGGCGGTGGCGGAGAAGCTCGCCGCCCTGCTGACCGAGGAGTATCTGGAAAAGCGGGCCCGGCGGGGCAGCCGGACGCAATATGACGCCGCGCTGGCGCAGGTGCCGGACGTGGAGCCGGATCCCGCCGACCGCCGTGCAGAGGGGTGAGCGGACCGGTCCGTGACTCGTGCCATCCGCCAGCGCACGTTCTGGTCCCAGCGTCACGAGCTGCCTGGTAAACCCGTGCGCGATGGGCCCTTCGGCGACGGTGCGCTGAGACCACAAACAGGCCTGCACGCCTTGCCTACATCGACTTCCCGCCGGAGCCCTGGCGGGGGATCCACGCCACGAACGTCCTAGAGCGTCTGCATCGGGAGCTGGCGCGGCGGTGCGACGTGGTGGGCATCTACGTGGCAGCGGTCCTGCGCCAGCTGGGCGCCCTGCTCTCCAGCAGGACGAGTGGCTGGTGCAGCGGCGCTCCTTCAGCCAGGCATCGATGGCAAGACGGGTGTGCCTCCAAATTGTAGGGAGGCGGTCCATGATGTCTTCTGTTGGTGGGGATCGACTTGCACGCCCAAGCCCTTCAGGGCATCGCCGCGGCCTCGCTGGCCCTCTTCGAGCAGATGCGCGCGCTGGGCCATGCGGCAAGCCCAGGGGGAGACGCGGCGGCTGGGGCAGAGTCCTGCTGTCTTGGCGCCGCCGCATCCGCCTCGTGCCACCAACGACCCGCTTTGGCCAGGCGCCTGCGCCCCCTTTCGCGGCACGGGCTGTGGCCCCACGGGGCGCCCCGAGGATGCCTTACTGGGGGCTGCCAAGCCACGGGGCAGGCGATGCCATCATAAGCCCTCACCGGACGGCTCTACCGAGGCCGCCGCGGGGGGGCCGCGCCTGGGCCCTGCGCATGTCGAAGCTGCTCGATCTCCTGGAGCGCTGCCTCTCGGAGGTGAAGTACGAGGCGCATCAGGGCTTCGGTCGTCCTAGTGCATGTTCAAGCGACCTTTTGGGGCATAACCAGATGATCCTCCGGATCACATCCATAGTAGGCATAGACACGGGATTCCAGCTCGTCCGCACCCAACAGGCGCTCAGCTTCCGACACGGCCCGCTTGCCATGCACCCATTTGGCCTCGATCGGGTTGAGCCAGGGACTTTTCACCGGCAGGTTAAAGGCCACGATCCGGGCTCCCTCGCCGGTCGCTTTCACCTTGCGGTTGTGCTCACGCAGCCAGCTGCGCACCGCCTGACTGACGTGCCACGAGGCATTGTCCCAGATCAGGACCAAGGCCTCGATACCTTGTTGCCTCAGACGCTGCGAGCACCAAGCCAAAAAGTCGATGGTCACGGCGCTCACCGGACGCCCTTGAACGAAGCGAAGCCGCATCTGCCCCTGGGGCTCCCGGCCATGACAGAGCCAAAGCCCGTAACACGCCAAGGCCTTGGGATCTGGGTCGCCTTTGGGACGCTGGAGGTCATACAGCCGGGGCGGCTCCCCGGCCTCGACCCAGCGGTGCTGCTCGGGCTGGGCCAGGCGACTCCACCAGACTTCATCGCCAAAGCCCACGGCCCACGAGGGCCGACGCTGCGCCAAACGCATTAGGCGATCGCGCCGTTTTTTTTCCGTTGGTAGGCCGGATCGGGACTGGTCATCCAGTGTTTGGCCCGTTTCCAGCGGCCACCGAGCCGGGCGATGGCGGCACGAATGGTTTCGTAGCTGACGCGACGCGGGGTGATGCCCTGGGCAAAGCAGACCTCGGCTGCCAGCTCGAGCGTCCAGACGCTGGTGTCTTTGCCAAAGGCACGCGGACTCTGGTGCAAGAGGGCCCGCAACTGTTCGAGACGCTCGGCATTGAAGACGGCCTGCGTGGTGTGCGGCCTGGAGGATTTGGGTTGGAGGGCGGCAAGCCCCCGACGGTGGAAGTCGTGGATGGCATTTCGCACGGTCTGCTCGTTGCAGCGTAAGGTCTTGGCAATGGCCGGGACATGCACGCCGTCGGCGCTCAAAAGGAGAATGTGACAGCGGCGAACGGTAAAGCCATTGGAGGACCGCAGCCCGGCTTTGAGGGCTGCCCGTTCGGGGTCCTCCAAGGGTCGGATAAAGAGTGGTGCTTGCATACTTACGAGTATACCACATGACCTATAACCTTGCTTGAGATTGCACTAGGCTATTTGGGAGACGCTTCGGCCGGAAGAGGCTGGCCATTCCGACCCCGGCGATAAGGGCTTCGGCTTCTCCCTTTTGGGGATGCCGAGGGGGCACAGCCGAGCCGAGCGTGGAGACCTTGCGCGCTCGGCGGGGGAGGGCTACAGTGAGAGCGCCCTTTGTCCCTACGGATCCAGAAGGCAAGCAGGAGAAGGGAAGGGGAGGAGGAGCGAATGGGGATGGACCCCAAGGAGCCGAGGATTGTGGTGGACCCTCGCATCCACTTCGGGCAGCCGTGCGTGGCCGGGACCCGGATCCCCGTCTATGCCGTGCTGGAGCTGGTGGAGGCGGGCATTCCCTTCGAGGAGATCGTGGAGAGGTACTACCCCGAGCTCACGGTGGAGGACGTGCGCGCCTGCGTGCGGTACGCGGCTGAGCTGATCAAGGCCGAGGAGATCCACCTGGCGGAGCCCACCCCCTCATGAAGTTCCTCGTCGATCAGGACGTCTATCGGGTGACGGTGGACTTCCTGCGGGGGCTGGGGTACGAGGTGGAGACGGCCCAAGAGGCGGGGCTCTCTCGGGCTGCCGACGAGGAGTTCCTGGAGCGGGGCCCCGAGAGGGAGGGCGGGTGCTGATCACCCGGGACAAGGGGTTTGGGGCGTTGGCGTTTGTGCGGGGAGAGGAGCATAGCGGGGTGATCCTGCTCCGCATGGATCCCCAAACGGTGGAGGCGGTCCATCGGGAGCTCAAGCGCTTCCTGGAGGAGCATAAAGGGGAAGACCTCCGTGGAGTCTTCGTGGTGATCGAACCGGGGCGGCATCGGCTGCGCCGGAGCCGGGGGAAGGCTGCGGACCGTGGGGAGGGGGAGGAAGAAGAGAACCGGCCCTAACGGGCTGTCTCTTGAACAGAACGGCTTCTGCGACCGTTACCGCAGCCCCAGCTCGTCCAGCCTCCTTAAGATCGATGTAGAAGAGGAGCTTGCCGTTGGGGCTGGAGGTTTCGATGTGATCTTGCACGCTGATGAGCTGCGTGTTCTTCTCCCGCAAAGCGGCGGCGATGTCCGCGAAATCCTTCACGGAGCGGCCCACGCGGTCGAGCTTGGCCACGATGAGGCCGTCCACGTCTTCCTCCTCGAGCACCCTCCGGAAGGCTTTGTGGAAGACGGGCCTCGCCTTGACGGCGGACGCGGACTCCTTCTCTAAAGCGACGAGCTCGTCGCCGTGGGCCTTACAATCCCATGGGGTCAGGTCTTGAATCGTGACTTACCCCGACATTGCCCACCTCTTCACCAGCACTGCCTTAGCGCTGGCCAAGGCCGCCTGGGTGGCACAGGGCTTCCAAGAGGCGGCGGAGGCGCGCGCTGGCCCCACAGCAAGCCCAAGTGCAGGCGCAGCGGCTGGGGAAGACCCGTGGCGGCCTTGCTGTCCCGGCGCCGCTGTCCACACCCGCACCTCTCCTGAGGCCGCCGCGGTCTGCGGCGCCTGAGCCTTCGAAGGGGGCTCTGCTGGCGACCTTCACGATTCAAGACCTGACCCCATGCCCCCGCGAGAACCAGACCCCAGAGCTTTGCTGTCCCGGCGCTGCTGTCCACACCCGCACCTCTCCTGAGGCCGCCGCGGGCCGCCGCGCCTGGGCCCTCGAGGGGGACTCTGCTCTTTCGCAGGCGACCTGTCGCCTGCGGGAGCCGGCGTAGGGGAGCCGCGGGGCACGGCGACGCCGTAAGCCATTGCCTGCACGCGAGGCCGCTCCATTCAGCCTGCAAGCGGCACCGCTTTGGGTTATACTACGACAGGCCTCATGCGCACCGCTGCCTTTGGCCTGGCTTCACCAGCAAGCGTTCCCCTCAGAAAGCCATAGCGAAAAGCCGCGGAGAGAGGCACCCCAGAGAGTGGTTGTTCCTGCCGTGATGCCGGCCCCGCAGGGGCGTGCGCACCGACTGCAGGGGATCTTGGCACGTGGCAGGTGGTCTGCGAGGGATTGGCCATGAAGATGGAAGAGATCCGGAAGCGCTATAAAGGCGAGTGGGTGCTCATTGCCTTTACCGAGCTTGATGCGGAGTTGCAGGTGGTCGAAGGCGAGGTCATTGCCCACGCCAAGGATCGGGACGCCATTTACAAAGCCCAAGCAAAGATGCAGGACAAGCAACTGGCCATCGAATACCTGGGCGAGATCCCAGAGGAAGGCGACATCGTCACCATTTTCTGATGCCTCGCTACGCGCTGACCTTTATCCGGAACCTGGCCCTGGTGCGCGCCGCGGTCTGTCGGGCCCAGGCAGTGCGGGTGGTCAAACTGATCGTGGATACAGGTGCCGCGATGACGTTGCTCTCTTGGGAGATTCTCGAGGGCGTAGGGTATGACCCCGCTGGCACAAAGGAAAGAGTGCGTCTGGTGACGCTCAGCGGCGTGGAGCTTGCTCCCCGGATCACGGTGGAACGGTTCCATTGTCTCGGGGCGGAAGTCCGGGATTTTCCGGTTGTCTGTCACGATCTTCCCTTCGCCCCCTATGCTGATGGGCTGCTTGGCATGGATTTTCTGCGCCGCTTTGACGTCGCCATCTGGCCCCGGCGCGGCATCATCGAAACCCTCTGAGAGCGTCGAGCAGGCTGTTACCTGGCCCCAAGAAAGCCTCTTTGGACCCTGCCCATCTCGTGGGGTGATGGGGGTAAGGCTTGGCGCTGACCAAGGTCAGCCCGGGTGGCACAGTGCCCCGCGGCAAGCCCAAGTGCAGGCGCAGCGGCTGGGGAAAACCCGTGGCGGCCTGCTGTCCCGGCGCCGCTGTCCACACCCGTACCTCTCCTGAGACCGCCGCGGGCCGCCGCGCCTGGGCCTTCGAGGGGGACGTTGCGGGCGACCTTCACGATTCAAGACCTGACCCCATGCCCGCGACCATGCCCGCCGCGGCCAGGGCCGCCTTCACCGTTGAAATGGGTGATAACACAACTGCTGTCAATCCCATCCCGAGCGGCCTGTCCAGAGCGCGCTAAGCCGCGCCGTGCCTTGCCATGCGCCGCTTTCGCCGGCCGCCGCCGCGGGCTGGGGGCGCCGCCGGCGGCGGCGAGAGGATACCCCGGGGGTGTTTTCAGCGGTTGCGCTCTGGAAGGGCCGGCATTAAAATGGCGTTTAACACCACCCCCGCCACGTCTAGCGGGGCCAAGCTTTCAACGATCCTGATCCGTCACTCCCAAAGCCTACCGATATGCCTCCCGCCGATGTCTAACCCGCATCACCCTCACGGCCTTTGCCTTTTCGTCAATCTCATAAATGACCCGATAGTCTCCAACCCGGATACGCCAATCGCTTTTTGAACCTGTGATCTTACGACACCCAGAAGGCCTTGGGTTTTCGGCCAGGGTCCTGATGTGGGAAATGATACGGTGGAAATCCTCTGTCGAAAGCCGTCTGAGGTCCCGCTCCGCCGTCCGCTCAAGAAGGACCTCATACACCAGGCTGATGCTCCTTTAGGAAGTCCTCCAGCTTCCTGAATTTAAGCGGCTTCTTCCTCATCTCCTCCAACATCTTCAAGTCCTCCACATCCTCCAGCCGCTCCAACATCTCCTGATATTCATCAATGTCCAAGATAACCGCCACCGGCTTGCCTTCCCGAAGGACAATGTCAGGGGCTTTTCTCTTGGCCTTGCCTTTCATACCTTTACCTCCACAAGCGTATTCGCACCAACGTGGCGAGGCGCCGTCCGTGAGACGGGTTCAGCCTCATCAGGGCATCCACAGGCGGACACGAGAGGATTTCCGGTCGGCCGTGACTTGCCCTCCTCCACCACGATCTCCTGGTCGTCCTTCTGCTCGGCTGACAACACCCGGGCGTAGAGCACCGCCGTATGGGTTGAGCGCCTCGATGAGAATCGTGCCGGTGGGGAGCTGCTGGGCCAGTCGAAGAGTTTCATGGCGAAATGGGTGATAACGAAAACAGCATCTGCTGTCAACCCCCGCGAACCTCATGCCGGCCACGAAGATGTTGGTATCCACGAGGACTTTCATCCACCGAGTTGCCGCTCAGGTGCGAGAAGCCGACCTTGGGCGCTTGGGCCGGATCGACGTCTTATAGACTTCGCTGCGGAGGCGTTGCAGATCGGCCCGGATCTCCTCCTCGTCCCCTTCAAGGTCCCCCATCTGCAAGAGCTGCTCGAGGGCCTCCCAGAGCTGTGCTTTCCGGAGGTAGTCTCGGATGGCCTCAAAGCGATTGGGATAGCGGCCTTCTTGGACCTTGCGATCGATCAGGTGGAGCTGCTCCTCGCTCAGGCGCACTTGCACGGGCGTCATCGTTGGCATAAGGCCCCTCCTCTTTGTAGTGCAATCAGATTGCAGATTGCCATCGGCCGGGCTGCTGTCAAGCTCCAGGGGGTGTCTGCGCCAGTTTCTCTATGCCGGAGCGGTGGCGTACGTAGTGGGCAATGGGGTCAGAGGGCGAAGGGGTCAGGCTCGGCGCTGGCCAAGGCCAGCCCGGGTGGCACAGGGCTTCCAAGAGGCAGCGGAGGCGCGCGCTGGCCCCACAGCAAGCCCAAGTAGAGGCGCAGCGGCTCGAGAACCAGGTCCCAGAGCCCTGCTGTCCTGGCGCCACGGCGGCTTTTGTCCACACCTGCACCTGACGGCTCTCCTGACATAGCCGCGGGCCGCCGCGCCTGGGCCCTCGAAGGGGGCTCTGCTGGCGCCTTCACGATTCAAGACCTGACCCCATGCCCCCGCCAGCAAGCACCTCGTCCTGAAAGCCAGAGCCGCTTGCCACCGCTTGGGTTCCCACAAGAGAGACATCACGTCGTGTTGGTCTTGGAAGCATTCTTTCGTCTTGTTGCCAGCAGAGAGTACGGCGTGTACACTATACCGCACTGGTTGGCTTTTATCATCCCCAGTGGCAGCGGACGCGTTGTTCTCTCATGTGCGTTGTTATCCTGGTTGACAGATGCCCCTTGGGCGGAGAAGGCGGATGTCGTTTGGGGAGCGGCTCTACTGGGTGCGAAAACAGCGGGGGTTCGGTTTGCACTGGCTCAGCGCCGCTGCGGGGATCGATTGCGGGCTCATTTCTCTGATCGAGCGGGGAAAGCGCTCCTGGAACAGTGTGCCGGTTGCCAAGCGCCTGGCGCGCGCTCTGGGGGTGACGCTGGACTATCTGGCAGGGATGTACGAGGATGAGAGGAGCCTCCAAGAGAGGGGCTTACCACAGCCAAGACGAAACCCACCGCAGGTGCGTTAGAGATGATTTTACTTGCTGGCATGGCCCGCAGATACATCCCGACGATCTGACGCGCCGCTGGCGTCTTTGGCAGATTGGCAAAAAAGATTTTGGCCTGCCACGGCCTTCCGTTATACCGTCTCTTGCTCATCACGAACGTGCTGTTCTCTTCTTTAACAACCTGGCGTCAGAGATTTTATAGACATGAAAATGGGAGGCCATCATGGTTGTCGAACATATGTCGTTTCAAATATGGCAATACAAGAATAAGAGACGCATGGTAGTTTTAACTGTCTCACTTGCCCTGCTCACGGCATGTGGCCAGGTTACGGTGCAGCCCACCTTGAGCTCTAGTGTCGCCATCGAAGCCCTGGAAGAACTCGGAGAAATCCGCCGAGCGCCCGTGCACGTGGGCATCCTCATCGATCAAAAACTCCGTGACCTCGTTTTTCGCGTAGAACGGCCCGTTGGTGTTGTGGGGCAAGCCGTCTACAACGTGGCCGCGGGCAGGGCTATTGCCGCCAAGCTCATCAAGCTGGCAAGTTATCAGTTTGAGGAGATCTCCCTGGTACAAGACCGCCAAAACGCGCCTCCGCTGTTGCTCACCGTGGGGTTACAACAAGAGCAACCCGGACTGACGGTCGATGTTGCTCGGCGTGGCATCACAGCTCTATACGACGTGAAAACGAAGATTGACTTGCGCCTGCGCGCCACGTTGCACAATCGCGGGGAGCAGATCTGGGTGGGGACGGCTCGGGTTACCGAGGAGCTCCAAACAGGAGGGCTCGAAGGTAGTGGTGGAGCGATTGACATCTCGCGTGGCATCAGCGAATCCATCGACCGAGCAACGGATCGTCTAGTGGCCAATTTGATGCGGCAAGTGCGCCGTTCTGCCAGTCTCAAGAAATATTTGGAGGAGCAACGGCAATGAGAGTCTGGGCCCTGCTTACAGGTCTCGTCTTCTTCGTTGGCTGTGCTGCCCCGCTGCGCACCAGCGTAGCGCCCTTTCGGCCACCTACACAGTTGCCCAATGCCCAGAAGATTGGGAACCTCGTGGTCGCGGCTGAGGTGCTCGATACCCCGGAGAAATCCAAACGGGTCTTTGGCACTGATCTAGCCGCGGCTGGTATTCTCCCGGTGCAGTTGGTCGTGGAGAACCGGGGAAACCAGGAGTATGAGATCGACGCCGCTCAGATCTTTGGTGTTGTGGCAGGAGAATATTACCCAGCGTTTAACCTCAGCCAGGCGGCGCAACGAGTGCGAGAATCCTCTATTGGCACTACGGTGGTTGGGCAAGCCGTGCTGGGGGCTTTGGCTGGGGCCATGGCTGGAGCAGCCATTGGGGCAGCTGCTGGCAGCGTTACCGATGATGCTGGACGCGGCGCGGCGGCCGGTGCGGCGATTGGTGGCGCCGCGGGTGGCACCGCCGGCGCGGCAGAAGGCGCTTCAGATCGCTACACGCACCAGTTTCGCCACGAACTGGCGGCTCAGGACTTCGGAGATCGAGTGATCTTTCCGGGGGATCTGCACCAGGGGTTTATCTATTTGCAGTGGCAACCCTACACCGTACTGCGGGTGAAAGTGACTAATATTACGGAGCGGACAACTCATGTGGTCGAGCTTCCTATTACCGTCACACGCCGGCAGCAATAGGATATGCCATCAATAGGTCATTGAAGCAATTACGGCGCCCCCTGGGCGCAGCCAGGAAGGGGGCGGCGCTTACCTCCCAGCGTCGCCATTGTCCAGCCCGCCTTGCTGCAAGAGCTTGCCCACGGCTGCGGTCAAGGCCCGCTGTCGGCAGGCCAGGAAGTCCTGCAAATCGTCGCGCTGCATCGCCTGGTACGCGTCTTCCCTGATGAAATGGCTGCGCAGGGTCGCCCGCAGCCGGCTTTCGTCGTTGCCGTGTCCTGCCAGACACTCCCGCAGAAACGCCGAAGGGCTCTTGTCTCGCTTGCGGTTGTTGGTCTCTTTGGAAATGAGCGTGCGGTTGAGGATCGTCTCCGCCCCATAGCGCCGCGGAAAGATGTGGTCGTCTTGGCAGGTGTGCAGATCGGCTGGCTGGCCGGTGAGGAAATCCCTGGCCCCTTGCCGAGCAATCAGGCACATGAGCCCGCGGTAGACGGCCGCGCGGGGCTCTTCGACGCCAAAGTCGACCGTTTCGGCCGCCACCGACTCGAGCCAGTCGGGCTCGAAGTTCTCCTCGACCCAGCGGCGCATGTCCCGCACGTCCTGGTAGCTCTTCGTATCGACCGCCGAGTCGTAGCGCTGACTCAGCACGCTGGCCCAATACCAGCGGTCTACCTTGCGGTAGGCGTCTTCCCCGGCGCCCCTCTGCTTGAGCACGTGCAGCACCGCGGCAAGCGGCACCAGCATCGTCGTGTACGGAATCCAGGCCTCTGCAAAGGCGCCGTAGACTTTGGTGAGGCGCTGGTAGGCCTGCGCGAGGGCTTCGGCCGCTGCCTGCCAGTGGGTGTGAAAGGCTTCGGCTGTCAGGGCATCGAGCACGTCCAGCAGGTTCCCCTTGCGGGGCTCTTTTCCCTGAAGGATGGCGATCACCTTGACCAGAAACTCCGGCTTGATCACCCTGGCCATCGCCTTGTGCGCCGCTTCAAAGGCCTGCCAGAGCTCCCGCACTCTCACTCCCTTGAGGTACAGCCGGGCGCCCAGAAGGTCGAAGAGGGAAAGGCTTACGCCCGTTCGGTTGATCCGCTCGAAGATGTTGACGATATTGTCCCTGCCGGTCTCTGGTGCCAGGGACACCACGGGCACCATGAACTTTTCCAGGCGATGGTAGAGCCGTTCGATATGGTGCTGCGCTTCGCCCTGCCAGCGGTCCTGCTCTTGGTAAAACCACCGATAAAAGGCGCTGGAGTCCCGCAGACGCTGAAAGGGCAAGGCGCGATGGGCCGCGACCAGCTGCTGGAGCTCGGCCATCCGGCGGCGATCCCGGGTGGACACCCCCACGACGGCCTCGTCCAGGTCGCCTGCCAGGGCCGCATCGAGCCGCAGATAGAACTTGTGGGGGGATTTTGCGCCGCGCAGGGGGATGTCGGGGGCATAGAGGGCGTAAAACGTCGAGGTGAGCCGCTGCTGGCCATCCAGGATGAGGCGCACCGTCTGGTGCTGATCCGGGCGGGCCTGACCGTTTACCTGCGCTAGCCCTTCCACAGTGCGAAAGGGAAACATGGGGGCCGCGGTCTGGGTGTCGAGCATGAGGAACGTGCCGACAAAGTAGCCCTGAAGGAGCGAGGCCAGGAACTCTTCGATCTCTTCTCGCCCCCAGACAAAGGAGCGCTGAAACTCGGGGACGACGATTTTGGCATTGTAGGCCTCGCGGACAAGGGCAAGCAGGTTCTCCGGGTTTGCCTTGGGCGTGTCGATGGCCTGCATAGCTTATGTCCTTCTGGATTCCCGAAGCGATGGGGTCAGGTCTTGAATCGTGACTTGCCCCGAGGGGTCATTGCCCAGCTCTTCACCAGCACCGCCTCGGCGCTGGCCGAGGCCGCCTGGGTGGCACAGGGGTGTGCCTCCAAATGGTAAGGAGGAGGTCCATGACGTATCCTTTTGGATACACTACCCGTTGTCGTCTTCAACAGGAGGCATGCCATGGACCACGCCCAGCAAGTGCAGGCGCAGCGGCTCGAGAACCAGGTCCCAGAGCCCTGCTGTCCTGGCGCCACGGCGGCTTTTGTCCACACCTGCACCTGACGGCTCTCCTGACATAGCCGCGGCCTGCGGCGCCTGGGCCCTCAAGGGGGACTTCGCTGGCGCCTTCACGATTCAAGACCTGACCCCAGGCCTGGACCCCATGCCCCACAGACTCGAAGAGGGCCGCTGGCGTCGAGGACCAGCTCAGCGAACGTTGCAGGTTGCCTCGCTTCAAAGATCTTCTGATCCACCCGGACGTACCTCCAGCTGGTGCCCGTCAGTTCCGATACCCGCTCACACCACTCGCACATCGCTTTGTCCTTGGCTTTCGTGTCCTCCCAAACCCTCCCTTTCGTCTCAACGATCCAGTGAATCTCGCCGTCCTCTGCATCTTGCACCACGACCCAGTCCGGATGGTAAAAACCTATCGCCCCGTTAGGTTTCAGATAGTCAACGCGGAACTGCGTTCCCGATTCGCCCTGCTCGGTGGTTGCCAGAGAAGCGAAGCGGAGCACGTCCGGCGCTCGGTCGAGGAATTCAGCAAAGCGCCGCTCAAAGTCGTTGTAGGTCGCTACGTAGTTGAAGACGGTCTTCTCGGCTTCCAAGGGCGGCGGCAGGTTGCGTCGCCAGCTGAATGGCTTTGTCTCCGAGAGCTTGAAGTCGGCCCTCTCGAACTCGATGGCACGCCGCTCCACGGTGAGTTCGCCGATCTTGCGGGCCAGGTACTTGGCAATGCCCTCCTGCAACTCGAGCCGGGCCAGGTGGGAGCGTATCGTCTGGTCTTCTAGATTTACCTCCTGGCCGAAGCAGCGGGCCGCGACGTACGCCCGCACCTTGGGATACAGCTCGGCGAAGTGGCCGGGCAGCTTCGCCCGGGCCAGGACCTTGTTGGTGATGCTGGAGAGCAGCACCTGGGCATCGGGCAGCTCCCCCGCCGCGATGTCGGCCTGATGGATTTTCGTCCCCGTGGTGGCAAACTCCATCTTGAGCCTCAGCCGGAACGGCTCCGCCAGCTCCTCCTGATCGTAGATCGGCTCAAGAACGCTCACGTCAAGCTCTGACACCTTGCGAATGTCGTGCACCAGGCTCGGCTTGGTGAGGGGAATCGTAATGTCATACTGCAGGCGTTCTCGCAGGGGGGCGATGATCACAGGCTGCGGCGGGTCGGTCCGCGTGCTCGCAACCCCCACGCCCTCGGTTTCCAGCTGGTCGCGTAAGACCTTCAGCAGGTTCGGGTTGCCTAGCACCTCCAGTGTTTGCAGGCGGTCCGGGCTGACCTGGGTCATCAGCCGCAGCCCGCGGCCGATGACCTGCTCCGGCAGGATTTCCGCCTTCGCGGTAAACGGGCGGAGACCCAACACCACCGTGACGTTGCGCACGTCCCACCCCTCGCGCAGCATCAGCACGCTCACGATGACCTTGATCTTGCTCTGAGCCTTGTCGATGTCCCGTGCGACCTCGCGAGCCTTCTCCAGATCCCCCTTTCTGACCTCCCCCGTGTTGTCGGTGTGAATGACCAGCACCTCCGACTCCTTGAAGCCGAACTCCTTAGTTTCGATGAGATATTTGCCGATGGCATCCGCATAGGCGTTCTTCTCGGCCGTGATGAACAGCACGGGACGGACGCCCAGCTTGCGGTACACCTCGTAGTGCTCCCTCCACCGCTGGACCGCGGCCCGCAGCCAGTAGCCGTACTTTTCGCCGATGTTGTCCTTGGTCACGTGATCGGGATCCTGGGCGGGCCGCTTCGGGTCGTCCTCCTTGGTGACGATGAGCGGCGCCTTGACGATGCGATCCTCGACAGCCTGGGCGAGCGGGTAGTCCACCACCGTCCAGGGGAAGTACATCCCGTTTTGATCCTTGGGCGTGGCCGAAAAATCCAGCCACAGAGAAAGCCCCTTCGGCAGGGCCCGGTGGATGGAAAGCAGCGCCTTGCTCCAAGCCAAGTCTTCGTCGTGGACGTGGTGCGCCTCGTCGTTCATCACCACCAGATCAGGGAGTGATTTGAGCCGCTCCAGCATGGAGCGCTGGCCCGAGGCGGCCAAATCCTGCTTGGGCTTCGGCCCGAGGATGGCCTCAATGGCGTTCTCCGGCGTCCACTCTTCCTCGCGGGATTCGTAGAGCTGCTGGATGTTCGTCAAGAAGAGGTTGCCCGAGGGGTCGGGCTCGGTGGCCTCGCCCCGGAGGATCACCTTGAGCGCAAACTGCCCGCGCCACTCGGGCGGGACCAGCGGGAGCTCATGGAAGATGCGGTTGCTGGCGAAGTCCTTCTCCAGCCGCTGGTAGACGATGACGTTGGGGGCCACGATGAGAAAGTTCGTCGAGAGGGGCGAGTCCGTCACCTTGCGCTTGTGGAAGTACGACCAGACGACGGCCATGGCCATCACCCACGTCTTGCCCGCGCCGGTGGCCAGCTTGAAGGCGTAGCGCCTAAGGTTCTCCGGGGGCAGGTCCTGCACCCCCTCCGCTTCCCGCTCCGGCACCCAGCGGCGGATCTGGCGCGTCCCGTCCATCGTGGTCTGGAACGTGAGGGTGTCCGTAACCAGACCGCGCTTTTGGACTTGCGCGTGGGCCCGGATCAGCTCTACGGTGTCCGTGATGCCCGTGATTTCCACCAGCCAGGCCAGCGTCTCGATAGCCTCCCGCTGGCAGAACCAGTAACGCAGGGGCACGTCAAAGCTTGGGACCTCGTGGTCCTCCTCGAACCAGTACTCGAAGAGCCGCCTCGTCACGTCCGAAGCTCCCGGATACCCCGCGTCTCGCCAGCGATCCACGGCCTCCCGGATCTTGGGCACCAAGAGCAGTTTGCTCGGCCGCCGCCCCTCGGCCACCCGCCAGCCCGTCGGGCTGCTCTCGTCCTTGACGAGGTGCTGGGTGGGCTTCTCCCAGGGCCTCCGCCCGGGGACCTCGGGGAGGTCCTTGTCGTAGTGGATGATTGCCCTGGCCATGGCTATACCTCCACGTCGTAGGCCTGTGAGGTGTCGTTGCCGAAGATGTCGATGACCTTCACGACGATGCGATATCGGCCGGGCTTCTCGTAGGTGTGCGGGTCGGACACCAGGGGCAGCTTGCGGTTCCCGCGGGTGCGATAGGCCACCCAGCCCTGCATGAAGGTGTCGTTCTGGAAGTCCCAATCAATGGCCCAGTAGTCGATGTAGTCCGACCACTTGTTGATCTTGGCCCGAATCTCCTCGGGGATGAGCTCGTCCATGTTGGGCGAGGCGAAGTCCTTGAGTTCCACTTGGACGGTGCGCTCATTCCGCTTGATCTCAGCCTCGAAGTAGGCCAGCTCGAAGAACTTGACGTCGCCCTTCTCGACGGCCTGCTCCTCCATGACCTCGCGGGGGACCTGGAGGAGCACCAGTTTGACACCCCTCTGTCGGGCGATTTCGTGCATGAGCCCGCCGCGGCGCACGTCGTTGTTCGGACCCGCCAGGCCCATCTCCCACTCCCACCCCAAGACGTGCAGCTCCTTCTGACCCACTCGGACGCACTCATCGAGCGCCGCGTTGATCTCCTCGACGGTCACCGGGGCGTCCACCGCGCCGATGTGGACCATGGCCTTGCCCTTCTTGCCGTGGAGGTGGGCCATGCCGGAGATGGGCTGCGCGCCGTAGAGCTTGAGCATGAAGGCGAGATATTCGTACCAGACCTGCTCGGCGCGGCTCTTGTCCTTCTTGTCGCCGAAGGTGACCCCGGTCCAGTACTGCCGCTCGTACTTGCCCAGGTTGAGCACCTCGAAGGGCTTGCAGCCCTCGATCTCCAGCAGCCGCTTTCGCGTGACGTGAATGGCTCAGCGGGAGAGGTCACACCCGATCCAGCGGCGACCGAGCTTCTCCGCCACCGCCAGCGTCGTGCCCGAGCCGCAGAAGAAATCGGCCACGAGATCGCCGGGGTTGGATGATGCATTGATAATGCGCCGTAGGATACTTTCATTTTTCTGTGTTGCGAACCCCGTTTTCTCCGTCGAAAAGCTCTTTATCTGAATGGAGTCAAGGCTATCCTCACCTGTAAGTGCGAACTCAAAGGGATTAGCATTCCAAACATCTTCGATCGGATAGCCCTGGCCTGTCGGTTCCTCTCCTCCACGTCGTTTGTAGCCAGGGGCATAGGGAATGTACTCCTTATTGAACACGAAGCTCCCCGGAGTTTTGACGTAGAAAAGAATCATGTCGTGGTTTCGGATCCAATTCTTGGCCGCACTCTTATAGCCGGAAACCCACCCGATCCTCCATATAATCTCGCGCTGAAACGAGTCTTGACCGAATATCTCATCCATAACGGTCTTTATGTAGTGACCAACCGTTGCGTCTAGGTGCACATAGATGCTCCCATGCTCCGTCAGCAAGTCACGCATAAACGCCAGGCGCTGGTACATCATTTGTAGATACGATTGCAATCCCCTCCCCCACGTATCGCGATACGCCTTTTCCTCAAGGATCGACTGTTCCTTGTAAACCTCCTCCCCCTCCTCCCCGATCGGCGCCGTGAAGGAAAAATCCGCGCCCGTGGCGAACGGCGGGTCGATGTAGATGAGGTCGATCTTGCCGGCAAATTTCTCCAGGAGCGAGCCCATCACGAGGAGGTTGTCCCCCCAAATGAGCTTGTTCCGCCAGCCCTCCTCGAAGGTCTCGCCTTCCTTGCCCTCCCAGACGTCGAAGAGCGTCTGCTGGATGCCCGTCTTGCGGGCCTCACGGGTGGCCCGGCTTTCGTTGACGCGCTCGATCACCTGGAAGGGCAGGCTCACCCGGGGGACTTCTTTGAGGGTGCCGTCCTCGTTGTACTTGCCCGGCCAGACCAGCTCGACCTTGTTGATCTCGATCTTCGCCATCGCTCCCTCCCTACTCACTCACTCGCTACTCGGGTTTTGCGATGATCCCCTCCGCATGGCACAAGAGCCGGAGGTCGCATTCCTTGCAGATCCCCGGCTCCGGCGGCTTTCGCACGATGAAATCCCTGGCCTGGATGCGGCGCACCACGGCGTCGAAGTGCCGCCCGGCTTCCTCCACCCGCGCCGGGTCGTAGGGCAGCACCATCAGGGCGTCCTCCTTGCGCGGCTCCGAGGTCCAGTACAGGAGCAGCCGGTCGGCGCGTCTGCCGTGTCGCTTCTCCAGGATGTGGGCGTAGGTGTGGAGCTGTCGCTCGTAGGCGGCCAAGAGTTCGGGGTCTTCCTTGGGCTTGGGGGAGGTCTTGAAGTCGAGCAGCTCCAGCTTACCATCGCCGCCCAGGAGGAGATCGACCTTCCCCACCAAGATGTAGTCGTCCTTCTCCAGCGAAACGTCCACTTCGATGGCCACGATCCGGCGCATCTCCTCACGGTTCTGCTCGAAGTAGCTCATCACCTGCTCGAAGGCCGCCTCCTTGGCCGCTGCCCCGATGGGTCGCACGTCGCTCATCGAGAGGAAACGGTACGTTCTCTCAAAGATCTCGCGAATACGCTCCCTGTCGAGGGTCTCAAGCCCGCCGTCGAGGACGATGCGGTGGATCTCCTCGATGGTCTGGTGCACCAGCAGGCCGAAGAAGATCACCGCCGAGCGCGAGGGTGTGAAGTCGTAGTAGCGGAAGAACTGGTACTGGCGCGGGCAGGTCTCGTAGATCTTAAGATCCCCGGTGAAGCTGTAGCTCTTCTTGACCGGCATGCGCTCCCGCAGCGCAAAGCGCTGGGCCGCGAGCAGATCCTTTTGCACGTAAGGCCACTGGGGCAGGCCCTCCCAGATAGGCGCAAAGTAATCCTTGGGATGCTCGTGCGTCGTGAGCACCAGCACCTTTTGCGCCCGGGAGAAGGCGACGTAATGCAGGCGCATGCGGTCGAAGAGGGTGATGCGCTCTTCGGGCTCGAAGGGCGGGCGATGGTAGAAGGGTCCCAGATCGCGGTCAATGCGCTTGGGGCTGGAGAGCTGCACGCTGAGCGAGCCGACCACGACCACGGGGAACTCCAGCCCCTTGGCCTGGTGGATGGTCATCACCTGAACGTGGCCCTTGGGGAGGGGTTGATCGGGGTCCTCGTATTCGTTGATTCCCCCCTCATAGAGCAGGCGGAGGAAGCTGCTAAAGAGGTGCAGGCGCAGTGCCTCGCGGTTGCGGTGGGTGACGACCGTGTAGTGGTAGTACGTCTGGAAGGCGTTGAGCAACTGGGAGAAGATCGCCAGGTTGCGGGCGGCGTTCTCGTTCTTGACGTAGCTCTTAAAGGGTTCGAGGGCCAGGAGGCGGTAGAAGTAATCCGCCGGACGCGTGTCAAGAGTCTCACCCTCCCGCAGGCCGTCGATCTCGGCGCGCCACTGAGCAAGAGCCTTCGCCAGCGGGTGGGGCTGCCGGAAGCGCTTGGCCAGCTCCACGATGCCCTCATCGACATACTGCCCCAGCTCGGCAACCGCGCCCGCCGTCTCGCCGCGCCCGCCGCCGTGCCATCCGAAAATGATGGCCAGGCAGGCGACCAGGTCCCGAACTTCCGGGTTATCGAAGTAGGCCCGCGCCCGGGGACAAAACGCGGGAATCCCCCGCCGATCGAGGGCCCTCAAGTAGGGCCCGCTGTGCTCCTGCCGCACGCTGTGGAGGAGGAGCGCCACCTGGCTGTAGTCCTGGATAACGCCGTTTTCCTTAAGCCAAGCCACCAAGTCCGCAAAGCGCTCCGTCTCGTCCTCCACGTTGCGCCCCCAGATGGCAAACACCGCCGGGTAGTCGGGATGATCCCCGTTCGGATCGGGCTCGATGGTTTTGTCGTAGCGGAAGGGTCGTCCCTTCGGATTCGGGTTAGACCAGTCGATGGAGCGCATCCAGCGGTCGTAGCGCCCGACGATCTTCTTGTGTGAGCGGTAGTTGGTTGTAAGCCAGACGATCTTGCACCCAGGCACTCTGTCGGGAAACTCCAGAATGTTTCGAACGGTGGCGCCGCGGAAGCGGTACAGGCTCTGATCCTCGTCGCCCACCACACAGAGGTTACCCGTTCGCTCGGTCAGCTTCAGCAGGAGCTGCTCCTGGATGTAGTTGGTGTCCTGGTACTCATCGACGAGAGCGTAGCGGATCCCTTTCCTAATGCTGTCCACCAGCTCAGGATCCATGAGCAGGTCATAGACGAGACGCTGCAGGTGGGCGAAGTCCACCCGGTTGTTCTCAAAGAGGCAACGTCGATATGCGCAATACGCACGGCCCAGGGCCTCGAGGAACGAGTTGCCAGAGTTTATCAGGTCTTGCGGCTCAATAAGCTCTTCGGTGATCTTGTTGAAGTAGTCGCGACTCCCTTGGATGGCGGTCCAACGGGTCCTCCACCGGTGGAGATATCGGCCGTTCTCCGGCTCGCCCACGATCGCGTCGAAGTGCTCGAAGATAAAGAGCAGTTGGGTGAGGTCATCGAGCGTCTCGTAGTTGTGGCCGAGCGGCGTCCGATGCCGGTACTGCTGGAGGAGGCCGTTGCAGAACGCATGAATGGTGGAGACGCGCAGCTGTGAGAGATCGCCATCGTAGCCCACCTTCCGGGCTGCGGCCGCCAGCCGGTCCCGCATCTCGTAGGCCGCCTTCTCCGTGAAGGTGCAGAGCACCAGCTCTTGGGGATTCGCTTTTCCCAATAGCAGCAGGTTGAGGGCTCTGAGCACGATGCAGTACGTCTTTCCCGAGCCGGGACCGGCCACCATGAGCAGGGGCCCGTCGAGATGGCCCACAACAGCCCGCTGTGCTTCGTTCAAGTCGGGGAAGCGCTCCAGGATCACGGGTGCAATCGTACTCATCCTCGTTCCGATCCCCCTCCCTGTCATAAGAGACCCGCCTTCCGGAAGCTGAAGACCTCGTTCACGGAGACGACCAGATGATCCAGCACTTTGACCCCGACGGCCTCGGCGGCCAGGACGATGGCTCGGGTGAGGGTTTTGTCTTGCTCGCTGGGCTCCACACGCCCGTTGGGGTGGTTGTGGGCCAGCACCACCGCATAGGCTCCCCTTCTCAGGGCGGCTTCTACCACACGTCGAGGGAACACCACGGCCCGGTCCAAGGTGCCCTCCTCCAAACGTTCCACGCCGTCTCGGAGGAGGCGGTATCCCGAGTCGAGATAA
Organism: Candidatus Tectimicrobiota bacterium; assembly: GCA_026005175.1. Taxonomy (GTDB): domain Bacteria; phylum Tectomicrobia; class Entotheonellia; order Entotheonellales; family Entotheonellaceae; genus BPKO01. The sequence continues at coordinate 303,014 of BPKO01000001.1, read as the reverse complement.
GCGACCTCGAAGACTTCGTTGGGGAGGGCGCCGATGCGCAGGCGCCAGAAGTCGGCAAGTCGGTTCGGCTCTGCGAGGCAGTCTTTCCCCTCGGTGCTCTGCTGCAGATAGAGCGTGGCGGCCGCCTTGATGATCTTGAGGGCCACGGGAGCCACGCTACCCAAGCCCTTTACGGCTTGGAGCTCCTCGATCGGGGCATCGAGGATTCCGCGGAGGTTGCCGAAGCGGTCGATCAACGCTTTCGCAGGGACCTTGACGTCGGAGCGCGGGATCGCCAGCGTGAGAAGCAGCTCCACGACCTCGTAGTCGGCAAATCCTTCCAGACCAGACTTAAGAAACCGCTCGCGCAGCCGACGGCGGTGGCCTAGGTAATGGGGTTTGTGCATGTCTTTCCTTCTACTGTCATAACGTCTTGTCATGGCCCTTGTTGCTAATCATTAGGTCTTGGTTTAGCGGAGATCCAATTTCTTGTCGGCACCTTGCCCGGTTGGCCCGCAGGATACCGTTTCCAAGGTGAGTAACCAGTTGATGCAGTATCCTCCGCCCTCTTTCGGCGACTGGAATCCGGCAGCGAATACCATACAGCTACTCCTCCTTTTTTCTGGGAATGACCACGACCGTCTCGTTGCCCTCTTCCCGGATGATCGGCTCCCGGCCGACGGCTTCCCGCACCAGCAACATCGCGCGCCGGAAGCCATTTCCGGTATCGGTCACAAACCCTGCCCGGAGGAAGAATGCATACAGGAGGGGATTCCGAAGCACATGGGCCAGCCCGTGCCGGATCATCTCCACGGTGACGGTGTTGGGGAGGAGTCCTGGACTTCGTACCTCTACTCGGTCGTCCAGGATAAACAGGCGAATCGGAGCATGAACGGTATAGTCCCGATGAACCAGGGCGTTGACCACAAACTCCCGCAGGGCTTTTTCCGGCAGTTCCGGGTAGATCTCCGGTTCAAACCCTCGAATCCGGTGGGCGGTGCGCAGGTGGATGTTCAGAAAACGGGCGGTCTCCTCCAGCATCTGGAAGAGGGGTCCATCCATGCGTTTTCTATCGGACGGCTCACCCGAGACATCTCGTCCCGGGATGCGTGCCGCCGTGAGGTAAGCGTAGGGGAGATACTTCTGAGGCTCCCGGCCGAATAGGAGCAACGCCGCGACCGTCGGGCACTTTCGGCCCTCCCGCTCTTTGACCAGGCCCCAGTTGAGCAACAGGGTATGCGGCTCGGCTTCGGTTTCTCCTAAAATCCGAGCACAAAATTGCACAAACGCGGCCACATCGAGGTCTTCCAGCCCGGCCCTGAGGAGCAGCGTTTCCTCGTAGAACAGGCTCTCCACGGCCTGGAAGAGCCGCAAGAGTTCCTGCCGGGAGGCCCTGCGCCGCCCCGTCGTCGTCCGAATGAAGTAATCACCCCGATGGGTGCGATAGGGACGCTGGTCGCCTTTGGGAACGTGAACGACCACCACCGTACCTTCATGGGTCTGGACGGTTTCCTGTACCACGGTCAGCGGGGGCTCGCAGTTCTGATAGGCGATCTGATCCACCCGCTGCATGAGCCGGTCGGGGTCTGAGACACCGACAATCCGCCCGTCGTTGGCCACGCCAAAGAGGATCATGCCGCCGTCGGTGTTGGCGAACGCCACGAGGGCAGCGGCGATGTCGTCTGAATGGACCTCTTCCTGTTTAAATTCCGTGTGCAGATCCTCCCCCCGCCGGATGCGCCCCAAGAGTTCCAGTTCGTCCATGAACTAAACCTCCAGCCCGTATTTTTCCGCCCGACGGCGGAAGGCTTCGTCGCCCCCTTCCATCACCCGACGCACCATCCCTTGGACCTCTGGACGGTCCAGTCCTCCCTGAACAGCGATGCGGGCCTTCTCCGCCTCGGCTTCCAGGGCGATGATCAACTCGCCATGCGCCAGCACAGGGATGTTGGCGTTATGGGTTGCCACAATCAATTGGTGGCTGTCTTTCTGAGCACGAAGGAGCCGGACTACGTCTTCGAAGATGAAGCGATTGTCTAAATCGTCTTCGGGCTGGTCTACCAGGAGTGGCCGGGGCGTCTGAGTAAGAAGGATGAGAAGCATGGCAGTGGCCCGTTGCCCAGCGGACAGGGTATCCAGATCTCCCCAGCGCTCGTTCACCTTCAACGAGACCCGCACCTCATCTTCCGGTGCCAGCAGCTCGAGTTCAAACCAGCGTCCTTCATCCTGATTGAGAAAATCGATCAACCGCTGAGCCCAGGCCTCGCTCAAACCTGACTCCTGCACCAGCGCCTCCTTGCCCTTACGGGCCAGTTCGGCCAGCGCCCACCCATCAGGGATACTCTCCTTCAGAGCCAGGTTTTCCAGGTCTTTCCCTGGGATTCGCGAGCCGCTGAAAAAAGACTTCAAACGTTCGGCGTATTCCTTCCGCTGTCCACGATAAACGACCTCCACGTGTACTCGACCCTGGATCTGCTTGGTGATTTCCCCAGCCCGGCTCTGACGCAGCCGAAAGGCTTCACGCCGCACATCCCGGAGACGATGGAGCAGTTTCGTTCGTTCCTCACGGGCCTTCCGGGCTTCCTCTGCCTTTTTCTCCAGCAGGTCACGTTCACGCTTTAACCGCTCCTGCTCGACGGTGAGCTTGGAGAGGCGATCCGGATCGAGGGCGGTGTCTCCCAGTTGCTGCCGAATGCGCCGCAGTTCTTCATCCAGGGATCGGCGGGCCTTCTGCCAGCGCTCGCGAATGGACCTCAGCGTCTCTTTAAAATGTCGCAAGTGCGCTTCGCCCTGCTTGAAAAGGCTTTCAAAGGCGCGCTGTAGCTGTCGTGCGGCCTCCGCGGCCTCTTGCTGCAGGAGGTCTTTCTGTCGGCTTTGCGCTTGCGCCAGATCGGCGAGCGTGGTTTCCCAGCGCTCCTGCCAGCGAGTGCGCATCTCCTCCCAGTCCTGCGCTGACCAGCCACGGGTCTCCTCTAAACGGTTCAAGCGCTCCTGATCCCGGGCAAGGGAGGTCTCTTCCTTGAGTTTCTCGGCTATGCCCTCACGTTCGAAGAGGCGGATCTCATGTTCGATCTCCCTGAGGCGCCTTTCCACTTCCTCCAGCCGTTCTTCATAGTGGCGGTACTCCAGAAGCGTCCGGGCGTTACGGCGCAGTTCCTGCTGGATTTTCTCCGCCTCTCGGAGCTTGTCGCGTGCTGGCCGGCCGACGAGATCATCGAGCAGGTCGCGGCGCAAGCGGGTGGACTGGGTGATCTCACAAATTTCCCCGTTGGCCGAAAAATAGAGGCTGGTCATTTTCAGCAAAAAGCTCTTGTGGAGGCAATTCCACCAGGTGTTCACCCTGAGCGGTCAGTTCGTAGACACGAGGGGGCTCCCCCCAGACGCGTTCCACCCGATACCGCCGTTCCACGCCGGACTTCACGACCTGGCATAAATGAAGGATCGCCTTCCCGCCACTTCCAAGGGCATGTCGAACCAGTCCCTCACGGTATTCCGTTGGGCCATACACCGGCAGGTCCAGGACATACCGGATCACCTCCAGCACGGCCGATTTCCCCACGCCACGGCCGCCAATGAACACGTTGAGATCCGGGCTGAAGGTCAAACGGAGGTTTTCCAGGAAGCCATTTCCATCCACCGCCAGGGCTTCGATCCGGGTATACGCTGGTTCTGGCTTCTGAGCCAGGCGTACCAGAATCTCCGAATCCCGGAGGGCCAAACGAAGGGCCTGGATTTGATCGGGCGCGCTCAGCTTTAGATAGGTGGCTCGGATAGCACCGCTCGGTAACGTTTTGGTCCCGATTTCTTCGATGCGATGGTTGTCACTGCTGTATACGGTCGCAATTCGAGCGAGGAAGTCTTTTTGAATTTGGGCAGTGTTCAAAAGGCGATTCCACTCTTCTTGGCTAAAATCCTCAATGGCTTCAGGCCGCACCTGTGCAAGGATCTCAGCAGCTTCCTTCGGTTTATAGGTCTTGAGCAACCCTTTATCGTCATTAGGGTGAGGAAAGATTAGTATGCAGTTAGTTTCCTGTCGGAGACGCAGTAGGAATTTATCCACTCCATCCTTTGGTATAAGATCCCGATGTTTTCCAATTTTATCGATGAGTTGTTCACTAGGACGGTCATCCAGATTGCGAATGACGGCATTGATCCTAGAGATGTCCTCTTCATATGGGAAAATTGCCAAGACATGAAGTCCATACTTTCCTGCCTTTCCCCCCGCGAAAGACAATTCCACACCAGGATAGACATAGATGCCTTTTTCCCGAGCCCCTTCCCGAACACCGATGTACCAATCCTCCGGAATTTGCTGGTAGTCCGTGATGGCGCAGATCTCTATGCCTTGATCGTTGAGTTGCTGGACATATGCTTCGACCACCTGATCCCGTTGGGCAGTACTCATTCCCTGGGGAAAAGCAAATGTATGGCTCCCAGGCGAATGGAGGTGGAGGTCTACCCGCACCCAGCGTGCTCCGGCAAAATGCGCGTGCGTGCTCCCGTTCATCTTGGCTCCTCCTTCTTAGAAGAGACCTCTCGCTCCTCTAGGGCCCAGGCCTGTTGCAGCAGCGCCCGCAGCGCCTGGATCTCCTGACGGATGGCCTGGGATTCGGAGGGCAGAGAGGCCTCTTCGACTTCCTCCTCATCGGCTCCGGCCGGGGGCGACGCAGGCGGTCTTCCGGCTTTTCCAGGCGCCGCTCGAGGCTCCGGCGGACGGCGTGAAGGCTGGAGGCAAACCGGCGCTGATACAATGGTGAACCCGAGGGCCCGCGGGCGGAGGAGTCGGCGGCACAGATGGACTGGTCCTGCACGTAGCGGGTCAGGGCCTCATAGAAGGCGAACTCCTGGCTGTCCAGCTCGAAGCGGACCGTGCGCACCTCCCGGTTGGTGAACGGCCGCCGGACTTTTCCCGTTTCTGGATCGGGGAAGGTCACCAGCGCCTCGTCCCCTTTATGAGGGGTGCCGGTCAACAGGAGCAGATGGTGCGTCCGCCGGGAGAGCAGCTCGCCGAGCCTGTAACGCTCCGTCTTATGCTCCGGGTCGCTGGCACTCATCCGGTGGGCTTCGTCCACGATAACCAGGTCCCTTGAGGCTCTCCAATACATCCTCGCGCTTGGCGAAGTCCACGGTGACCTGGGGCTTGTCCTGCCAAGGGTTGATGCCGTAGGCATATTTCAGGTCCACGCTGCGGACGATATCGAATCGCCTCCGAAAGCGGTCGCGCATCTCCCGTTGCCACTGGAACATCAGGTTCGCAGGAGTGACGATGAGGGTGCGGGAGACCAGCCCCCGGAGCTTGAGTCCTTAAGGCCGGTCATGATGGTCTTGCCGGCGTCGTCGGGAATGTCAGAAGGCTCGGCTGGAAAGCGCCGAACATCGAAGATGCCTGGCTGCCAGATGCCTCTGAGGCGCTCGTCCAGGACGGTCTTGGCCATCGTAATGCCCACGTACTGGGCTTCATCGGCGATCATCTTGTTGAGCGAGGGCTCGGGCTGAAAGCGCCAGCGCTCCCCTTCGTACTCCAGGTGCCAGCAGCGCCGCTCCAGCTCTTTGAGGGCTTGCTCCAGCAGAGAGGGATCCTCGCCTGGGGCGAGAACGGCCAGGGCGACCTCTTCGGGGCGTGCGCCTGCGGCAGTCTGCTGGGTGAGGCTGTGGAGAAAAATCGTCGTGGCCGCTTTCTTTGCCATGGGCGGCCGCTTCCGATCCCGCCATGCGCGATCAATGACTTCTGCGTGCGCCGGGGCTTCGGCCACCCCGCTGGCAATGTCGGCCTCGATCACCTGCCGGTAGCGCGGGCGGTCAAGCCGGCTGGTCAGCTCGTCGGCCATGGCAGGATCGCCAAGGTCCAGGTGGTGGATGTGGAAGAGCCAGGCATCTGGGGGCCGCTGCTGCCAGAGGCGGCGCACAGCGCGGGCGAGCAGCCGCAGCGCGCCGCGGGTGCGCTGGAAGTTGGGAATCGTAGAGGTCTTGCGATTCAGGGTGATGAGCAGCTCGGGGTGAAAGGGATAGCTCTTTTCGATGAGCGCCGCGTAGTCCGCCTGCAAGGCGGTGGCCGGCAGCGCCGCGCCCTGCTTTTGCAAGCGCTCAAAGCCGGCGCAATACGCGGCGGCGGTGGCCGCCGCCGCCGCGCGATCCACCCGGGCAAAGAGGCGATGCACCAGGATCTGGCCGATCTCCTCCTCGCCAGCCGTCGGGCTCAGGGTGCGCTCCATGCGGGCAGAGATGCCCTTGAGCTCGGCAAGGATGGCGTTGAGCGCCTGGGCGATCTCCTCGGTTTCCCGGCCAAAGGCATCCGAGGCCTCGGCCAGGGTGAGCACGCACACGGCGCGGGGCGCGGCAGCCACGGCCTCTAGCAGGCCCTTGAGGAAAGCGGCCATCTGCTCGGCCATGCCAGAGAAGCTCTTTGCTTGCTTGAGGGTGCGCAGGTACGGTGCCAGCTCGTCCAGGAGGATGAGCACGGGCTGCGTGCCGAAGAGTTCCTGCCACAGGCGCACCCCCGGGGGAACGCGTGCCTGGTCGCTGCGCGCCAGGCGCTGGTAGCCTTCGGGGCCAGCCAGCTGGTAGGCAATTTCGCCCCAGGGCGTGAAGGTGGTGACGCCGTCTGGGTGCGCCATTCCGTTCACCGGATCCAGGTCTTCGCCAACCACCGCAGCGATGCGGCATCCCGTGGTGGGCACGCAGGCCGGATCACGAAGCGCTGTAGCAGCTGCGCGGGGGTGCGGCCAGACGCCGCGTGGTAGATGGCAATCAGGTTGTGGGTTTTGCCACCGCCAAAGCCCGTCTCCAGGCGCAGCACGGCAGCCGCTGTGGGGTCGTGGCCTGACAGCCGGCCCAGCGCTTCTCGCAGGAGGGTACGCAGCCCGGCAGTTGGGTAGGTGCGCCCGAAGAACACCTCGGGGTCGCCGTAGACGGCGTCGGCGTTGCCCTCTGCGACCTGGCCAAGGCGTGCCGCAAAGCTCTCCTCCTTGAGCTCTCCGGTGCGCACTTCTGGTCGCGGCTCACAGGTTTCCCAGACGCGTTGCATCCCTGCTCCTCCTCATGGCTGTGCCCTTCTCTTGCAGCCGCCTTCGCACCCCAGCCTCCGCGTCGTGCCGGAGGGAGTTGCTCCAGCCGGATGCCCTCGGGAGGCCCGCCCGGGTTCCAGATCGCAAGGGGGCCCGCGAGCAACCGCGCTAATTGGGATTATTCCTTCCCTTCCAAAGACAGGTCAAGCGCATTTGCCGGTGTCCTTGTGGACGCACCTCCAGGGTGCGCAAGAGGGCGCTAGTGCCTGGCTGGCAGCGCGCAGTGCTCGTCGCGCACCGCGGCCCGGTAAGCAGCGTCGCTAGCTCCCAGCGCCTCCCGCAGCGTGTCCCTGCTCTCCCTTGTCACCCGGGAGCCCCCTGGGGGGCGGACGGGGTGGGCCGGCTTCTCCGCGACGGCGTCGGCGGTAGGCCCGCAGGGCCTTTCCCCAAGCCCGCTGCGCAAGCCCGCCAGGGCTGAAGCCGGGCGACGGAGACGGCCCGGGCGGGCGGGGAGAGGCGGGAGGCCTACCGGCAGCTTGGGGGCTCCTGGACATAGGGGTGTGCTGCTGGTGGTGAGCGACGACCATGAGGCCATCAAGCAGGCGGTGGCCAGCGAGCTGCCCGAGGCGAGATGGCAGCGCTGCCTGGCCCACTTCCAGCAGGGCGTGCTGGCCCATGTGCCCATAAGCGAGGCCGGAGAGGGGGCAGCCGACTTCTGGGCCATCTTCGGGGTACGCCGCGAGGAGACGGCCAGGGCCCTGGCCCAGGCCTTCCAGGAGCGCTACGGGTGGCGCTACCCCAGGGCAGTGGAGACCCTTGTGCGGGCCTAGACGACGCCCTCACCTACCTGCACTTCCCAGGCCCTCACCACCGCCTCCTCAGGACCACCAATCTGCTGGAGCGGCTCTTCCGGGAGCTGAAGCGGCGCACCCGAGTGGTGGGCGTGTTCCCCAACCAGGAGAGCGCCCTAGACCTGGCAACGGCCGTCCTCCTGCGGGCCAGCGAGGGCTGGGCCCTCAGGAGGTACATGGACATGACACCCCTTAAGGCCCTTTACACACAAAGCGCGACTTGACTAGCCTTGAAGCCCAGGTCATGGCCCGCTTTGCCAGCCTGGAGTCCCAGATCACCACCCGGTTTGCCGGCCTAGAGGATCGACTCGGGCGGCTGGAGAGAGAAGGCCGGAGCAACTTCCGCTGGCTCCCCCGGTACCCTCCTCACCATGTGGGTCACCCTCATCCCTCCTCCGGACTCTCTGAGACTGGCCAATGTGCCCTCAGTATTGTATAGAAAAGGGGAGGAACGCCTTCTCGACGCCATGCCCCTGATGGTCCCGAAGAGGTGATCTGTGAGGATCAAACTCTACTTAGACACCTCAGTGCTGGGGGCGTTGTGTGACCCTGGTCCTGAAGAACGGCTCATGGCCACTCGGCATCTCTTGGATGGTCTGCGGAAAGGTTGGTGGGAGGGGTTTATCTCAATCCTTGTCCTCGAAGAGGTGTCAAGAGCCCCTGAGTCGATCCGGCAGGTGATTGCCCAGGAACTCCGGGGGAGCCCGCTCAAGGTGTTAGAAGAGTACATTTGAAAGCCTTGCCTTGGCCCGAGCCTATGTGGAGGCCCATGCCATTCCACCGGCTTATGAGGATGATGCGCGGCACATCGCCATTGCTACGGTTAGCGATATACGGGTGATCGTGTCGTGGAACTTTCGACACATGGTCAACATCGAGCGGAAACGGAAGATCAACAGCGTCAATCTCCGAGAAGGATATCCGTTGGTCGATCTTGTTTCGCCGTGGGAGGTTAGCTATGCAGAAAGCTGAGCCGGAGGAGGAGCGGTGGGAAACCCCTTCGCTCGAATGGATTCACCGGGTCCGATGGGAACGGCAGCAAGAGCGAGCCGGGCAGCCCCTCCAGCCTCTTTCACATGAAGAAGCAAAAGAGTTGGCCAAGCAGTACGGCCTCGAACTGGCTTGGCCGACGGTAGCAGGGCGGTCAGGGGACGTAGAGGAGGAGTGAAGGCCTAACGCAGAATGTTACTCTCAAAGTTGACCGGTATGGGTCATGGGATCACGCGGCCTTGCCCCTCTGAAGCCCCTGTCGGGCTATCTGCCGCGGGGCGCACGCCCTGCCCCTGCCTCCCCTCCCAGGAAAACGCCCGCCCGTGCCAAAGGCGCTCCAGGGACGATCGGCAGGGATGCCCCGCGCTTGCCCCCTGAGCAAGAGCAGATACGCCACGGCCACCGAGCGCTCCACGCGCTCGGCTTTGCCGCTCACCTGGTGTTGCCCCAGCCCCACGACGCCCTTCCGTTCTCTGTGTAGCAGCGCTATGGCCCACCGGCGCAGGTATACTCCGACGATCTGGCGTGCCGCCGGCGTCTTGGGCAGATGGGTCACGAGGATGCGGGTCTGTTTGGGCCCCTCGTTGCGCCCAGGCTTGCTCAGGACGCTCGTGACGTCCTCTCCGCCCGTGGGCGGTAGGCCCGCCGGGCCTTTCCCAAGTGGCGCAGCGGCGCGCGCTTGGAAAAGACCCAGAAGGGGCGCCGCGCCCGGTGTGAGCGCGGGCAGCCAGATGCGTGGTACAGCCAGCGCGCAAATGCCGCACCAGGTCCTTGAGGTGCTTGCCGTTGGCCAGCTTCCAGGTGCGCGGCAGGGCAGTACCACCCGTCCAGTTTCTGAATGAGTTTCAGGGTGTCCCGTGCCGCACTAGGCGGCATCGGCCACCACGATGACTTCGCGGCACCAGGACGGCGGGCGAAAATCCCGCAGCATCTGCCGAAACAGGGCATTTCTGGTAGCCCGGGTCGTCCTTGCGGCAAAGCAGGACAACATCCACCCCAGCCCCATAGACGCCCCCCTGGGCCATCAAAAACACCACGCGGAAGCCAAAGCCCGGAGGGAGGATGCCGGCTGAGGCGGGTGTCCAGAGGATGCTTGTGCCCGCGCTTGCCCTTGAGGGTGCTGTCACCACGAGATAAAGCAGGCCGTCTTGGGGCGGGGGCAAGGCCTGCATGGCCTGGTGGGCGAACCACCACCGCAAGGCTTTGGTGCACCAATAGGCGGCACAGAGCAGGCGACGGTAATGCTGGTAGGCCAGGTGGGCGGGGCCATAACGGGCGAGGGCTTGTAGGTTGGCCCGCTGGCCGTAGAGGATATAGAGCACCAGGAGCCAGCACAACACCAGATGGTGGCGAAAGCAGGGCTTGCGCACGCGCAAGGCCTGGGAGACGCGCGGGGGCAGACACGTGAGCCGCATGGTCTGGGCCTCCTGTGGGATACGCGGTGTAGAAGATGGGGTCAGGTCTTGAATCGTGAAGGGGGTAGAGAATCGCGGGGAATGGCGCTGCCAGGAGGCCTGAGGCGACCGCCAGAGGGCGACATGGCGGCGTGTCCTGGCCGAGGGGAGCGGTTGTCCTTGACGCCCTCGCGCACTGGCTGCCAGCCCTCCGCGCGCTCGCTGTCCTCGGCTTGCTGTGCGGCGCTGGCACGCCACTGGGCTGCCTAAGCAGCCTTGGCCCCGTTTCTGCCGCAAGGCGCGCGGGAAAACCCCAAGCCGCATGGTGCGGGCCTGCTGTGGGAGACGCGATCTGTGGGGCGTTGGGGATCGCGTATCTTCAGGAGGGCCTGGACGGTAAAGGGCTACTCTGCTTCCCCATCCCTCAACCTGTCAACTTTGAGTAGCATAGACACCGCCCCATCCCGGGTCACCTTCGCGATGAAGGGCGCGGCATGCCACGCCACGAACCGGGTGATGGCTTGCAAAGCGCGGACGAGGATCTCCGCTACCGTCTGAGCAGACAGATCCCCGCGGGCAACGATCACAAAGGCGCGGCCTCCTGCGTGCAGCAATGCCGTGCGCTCAGTGGTGCGATACCGGATGCGCTTGTCCTTTGTCAGAATGATCCACCCACGGCGACTCACTTCCCGCAGCCACCCCTCGTCGGGCGCATCTCGGGGAAAGTGGTCATCATGGATCTGCACCTCAACCCCCGCTTGTCGGAGCGCCGCAGCAATCGTATACCGGCCAAGATTGCGGTCCAGAAAAAAGACCAGAGGCGTTATGCGGCCCGGAGCTGGAGATCGAGCTCGCACCGGATGGCTTCTTGGATAGCTTCAGGGGGGAGCTCATAGTCATGAGCCAGCTCTTCAATCGACTCTCCTGCCTTATAGCGCTCGGCAATGGCGGCAGTGGTGATCCCCGTGCCCACCAAGACGGGACGACCAAAAGAAACATAGGGGTCGATGACCACCACACGAGGTTCATCAGGGCGCCGTGCCCGGGTAAAGAGGTAGAGTTTTGCCGGCATCCCAAGCGGGTCATAGTCAATGCGGCTCAGATAGCTCTGGAGCACCTCTTTCATGGCCAACTGCCCATCCTGAGTAAGGTTGAGCAACTGGCCGTACGCCTCGATAAAGAGATTCAGGCCGTCGGTGACGAACCGCTGTTCTGCGAGCGGATGCCGGGAGGGGAAATGCTTTTGCACAGAGGTAAGGGCTTCACGGACCTTGCGCATGGAGAGACGGTGTTGGCGGCGCAAAGCGTCCAGGACGTGCGCTTCCACCATATTGAAGAAAGAAAGGGCCAACGGTTGCCCCGCAGGCGTATGAGGGGGAGTTAGCAGCGGCTGAAAGCGCTTCCGTCCAGTTTTTGTAGGATAATCACGTCCCTTTACCCATGAGCGCAGCGTCGAGAGCGGGATCTGGAGATAATGCGCCGCCTCGGCGAGACTATATGCGGGCATCTCGCGAGGGTCCTGGTCACCGTAGATGCTTTTGCGCTGCATAAGTGCCTCTGTCGTGTGTGCCGTTGCTCTTCATGCGCTGTCACCATAACACAGCAGGGACGGATTTCTCCAGAGCGCCCTTGCTGTTACTTTGCCTCATTCCCGGTGCTGCCGCAGGAAAGGGCACGTGGCGGCGTTGAAGGCCGCGGCCGCTTCAAGGTCGACGGCATGGCCGGCAGGGGTATCGACCACTTGCTCGCCCGCGGCAAAGGCCCGCAGCGGCATAAAGCGTGTCTCGCGCTGCCCGCAGACAAGCAGCGTCGGCACGCGGTTGTCCTTGACTCGCTGACACGCCGCGGTACTAGCGGCATCGGCTAGCACCGCGGCGGTGTTGGTGAATCCCGAACGATGACCCGCTCAGGGTAAATCATGATTCAAGACCTGACCCCATTTCTCCATCCGGCGCGATTCACCAGCCGCGCGTAGAGGCCGTTGATCACTGCACCCGCGCGGGTGGCCACCAGCGTGCCCATATAGAGGGCGGCCCGGATGCGGGGGCGGATGGCGCTAGAGGCGGAGCCCAGGCGATTTTTCTCTGCCACCAGCATGGCGACCCCCTGGTGGCGCCGGGTCACCAGGGGCCTGGGTCATTTGCTCGGGCAAGGGACGCGGGGCGGACTGCCGCGGCAAAGTGGGCCAGGAGCTGGGCGTCCAGGGCATCGGTTTTAGCCAGCTTGCCGGCGGCGCAGGCAAAGTGGCGCACCTGGCGCGGGTTGACCACCTTTACGGGCAGGGCGGCGGCGGCCAGGACGGCGGCCACGGGCAGCTCCAGGCCCCCCGAGGCTTCCAGGAGGACCAGGGGGCGAACGCCGTCTTCGACCTGACGGACCTGCGTCGCGTCGCAGGTCTGGTTCGTGAAGACGGCAACGTCTTTCACGTTCTCAGGGAACCGCCCGCCGATGGCCTTTCTAAGCCCCTCGGCGTGCGGCGAGTCCTTCAATCGCTTTGCGTGTTTCGCCAAAGTGCCACAGGGCGAGCAGCGTGTGCGTCTTGCCGCCGCCAAAGGCGGTCTGCAGGCTGATGATTCGGTCGCCCGATTCTCCCCCACCAGACAACGCCTCCGCGACCCGGCGCAGCACCGTGGACAGCCCGGTCGTGAGGTACGTCTTCCGAAAGAACTCCTCGGGGTCGAGGTAGACCTCGGGAGCCGTCCCCTGGACGACGGCCCAGAGGTTCGTGGCGAACACCGCCTCGGCCAGGCGTCCCTCGCGGATGTCCTCGTGAGGTGTCGCGATGGCGTACCAGGGGTTGAGCTCTGTCACGGCTGATCGCCTCCCTTCTTCGAAAGCCAAGCCTCGGCGGCCTCGATGAACTCCTGGGCCCACGAACATACCGCTTCGGCATCGACGTTCGATACGTGCGCTTCGATCCCGTAGTCGCCCACGTTGCGGTAGTTCTGTGCCGCGATCAACCAGCGATGAAACTTGGGATCGAGCTTGCCCGGCTTCGCGTACGCTCGGCCGAACGCAGCGATGACAGCAGAATGCTTTCAATACGATTCGCCCAGGACAGCGAGGAGGGCTTCTGCCACATAGAACAGGCGTAGTATGCGCGCGACGCGGCAAAATCCGTGTAGCCGTTCCTCAGTAGGACTCGCGCCGCAGCAACGCTGTCCCTTGCCTTTTGCAACAAGGCTTCGCTCTCGCTCATACGGCCACGCCCTCGCGCCGGACATTCATGAGAAACGGGGTATTTCGCCTTCGATAGTCCTCGGATGTCACGAAGGCGGTGGAGATCACTACGTCGTACTTCAGGCTGATTTCCGCCGCTGCCTCCGCCGTCCTCCGGATAAGGGCGCCGTAGTCGAACGGGCCGCGCAGGACGCACAGCACATCGATATCGGAACCCGCTTCGGCATCTCCGCGCGCCTGGGAGCCGAAGAGCACGACCGCTTCGAGCTCTCCACCAAGGGTCTCCGCCAATCGAGCGCGATATTCTTCAACGATCTGTCTGACGCGGTGAGATTGGTTCATCTCGCCTCCTTCAATCTGTCTGAAACAGCGACTCCTGCGCGTCCGTGAACGCCGTGCGCTTGCCCTCCGCGCGCAGCGTCGGGCGCGGTCTGCAGGCTGATGATCCACTCGCCCGATTCGCCGCGACCAGACAAAGCCCCCGCGACCCGGCGCAGCACCGATGAGAGCCCCGTCGTCAGGTACGTCTTCCGAAAAAACCCATCGGCGTCGCGGTAAACCTCGGGGGGCCGTCCCTTCGACAACCGCCCAGAGGTTGGCGGCGAACACCGCCTCGGCGGGGCGTCCCTCGCGAATGTCCTCATGAGGCGTCGCGATGGCGTGCGAGGGCTTCAGCAGATCCCTCATGGCGTTGTCACTCCTCGACGCGTTCGAAGCGCGCCTTGATCCCGCCGCGCTTGCTCTGCTCCGTGATGAAAAACTCCGCCCTCAACCCCTCCGCGGCGGTCTCCGGCAGATCGGCCGGATTGACGATGCGGGCCTCCCGTGGGTCACCCTCGAACATGGCGACCCACCCTTCGGCGCTGCGCTTAAGGGTTCCTGTGCGCGTCTGTCCCTTCTGCACAGGCTTCGCTTTGGCCGGTGGCGCACTGGCGGTCGGAGAGTGTGACCGGGGCGAGGGCGAAGCGCTCGTGCCCGGGCCGTGAGAACTGGGCGGCGTCGGTACACCCACACTTCCACCTGCCGAGCGTGGCTGCGGGGGATCGGGCGGCCACGCGGGCTCTGTGCGACCCGCCACGGCGTGCGGCGTCGGGAGCACCGGACGGGTTCGAAACTCGTTCACATTCCCCCGGTTATCCTTGGGGTAACGGGTGGCGTCGCCTCCTTCGATCACCATGTAGCGGGTGGCGTCGCGCGACGGCCGGTTCACCCACGAGAGCATCTGGTAGAGAGCATCAAGACGGGCGATCTGCCGAAGGCCTTGCTGGTCAGTCAGCAATGTTTCGCCCGACGATCGGGCGTGCTGAAGCATTGCGTTCTCGAAGGCCGTGCGGAAGCGACTCCCATCTTCCCCGGCGATCTCGCCTGTAGGTTGCCACGCTCGGTAGCGGGCGGCCCGATCCACAAGACAGAGCCGAGTCTTGATCCGGACGCTTCCGAGCCCGAGCGGTTTGCCCATTCCGAGGCGGTGGCAGCACCCTTCGGGCAGCTCGAGCGCTGCTAGCAGGGCACCGAGCTCCAAGTCGGTCAGGTTCTCGAAGCGGACACGGCCAGCGAAGACGACCCCCGCTTTCACCGGGCGAATGATAGTATGCTGCGTGTCCGCGGGGCTCACCTGTTGTAGGTCCTCGAGGCGTCTGTCGTGGTCGTTGGGCTCCTTGACCTGCGCAATGCCGCTCCGCTCATCCCAGCGGTGCCAGTACAGCTTGTGGCCGCGGATCGTCGTGCGGTCCCCCTCCAGGTAGGTGGTGAGTTCGTCCTTGTCCTTCCTCCCGTCCTGCGCGAGGTAGTGTTGAAAGGTTGTCGGCTTCGGAGCCGATAGGATCTGGGGAACGAGTAACGATTCGTACCACTCTGGCCCGCCTTCAACCGCCACTGCATCTTCGAATTGAACGCGCCCCTTGATCGCGCCGTTTTCGTCCACCTTGCCGAAGATCGCTTCGGCAAAGTCTAGTCGCGCGCTGCG
Source organism: Candidatus Tectimicrobiota bacterium (assembly GCA_026005175.1). Lineage (GTDB taxonomy): Bacteria > Tectomicrobia > Entotheonellia > Entotheonellales > Entotheonellaceae > BPKO01. The sequence goes on along the minus strand of BPKO01000001.1, from coordinate 287,650 downwards.
TATCTCCTCAGGGACAAGATCCTCCGGACTCAGGTCGTAAGGAAACCGGAACATCTGAGCGCGGCCGAGAAAGACGAGATTTCCAGCGTCATCAGTGAGAAAAAACACGGGTTCGCCGTCGCGCAGGTGCCCGGGCGCCGTTCGACATCCCGCCTTCGGCTGGTCGGTCGGAAATGCCTTCTGCTGCCACTGGGTGATTTGATCTTCGCTGTGAAAGCGATCCAAAACGTCGTCTGGAATCCGGACCATGCGGGGCCCTCTCGAGGCGGGTCAAGGAAGACGAACTCAAGATGCTTGTGTGGAACGCCGCCAGTGATCACAAGAGTAGCTGGCTGATATCCGTCCCTTTCGGAAGGCAACGCCGCTTGGATTTTCCGGAACCTGAGATACAGGTCGGGATGTCGCTGGCGGCCCCGTGCAGTGCTCTTGCGCTTAAAAAAGTAGTCTCGCTCAACCGGATCGACCCGAACCCAGATCCGAGAGTGCTGAAAAGCCCAGTTCGGTGTCGCCATCGGGCCCGATCCGCAGAGGATAGGGGCTGCGAAGGTTTTACTGATGAGATCGTGTTCGATCCGAGCAAACACACACTCGCGGATCGTCTGGCTGCGCAGATCGATAAACCCTGCCCGCACTCGCGCTCGATAGCCCGGTGCCGACCGTTGCACCGGCCGACCGGTTTGAATGTCGGTCCCTTTGTGGATCGTTCCGAGGTCCTCGATGAAATGGCGACGGTACTCAGTGCTGATCCGGCCAGGGCTTATGTCGCGAAAGAACGGCTTCGCCGGACTCACAGGCTGGATCTTCCCGAAAGAGAGAATCTCGACCAGAGTCCGTACCATGCCCCGGAGGCTCGACCCCGGGATGGCCGGGGTGCCGTCGGGGTACCTGTAGGGATCGGGACGAAGCCGCGCGTCACGGGCGTCCCACTTTTCTTGGACGTCCGTGACCGTGGCGCCACGGATGTAGAGTGGCGTGAGAGTCTCGATCCTGAGGTCGATCCAGCCGCTGTGGGTGCCGGGTATGTACTGGTCGTGCATCTCCCAGGGCTTGACCCTCTCGCCGCCGACTTCGATCCCGTTCTCCACGGTGAAGACACGCTCTGGCAGTGGCACGAAGTTGTACGGTGCAATCGCGGTGCGGTCCGGTGTGGTTGGATTCACGTGCCGAGGCATCATTTCACCTCCACGAGGCGTGTAGCAACGACCCGGATGGAGCCGGTGTTCTCTTCCCGCGCGAAGTAGTGGCGGACACGAAGCCGCGGCCAGCGGGACGAGTCCCTCTTCGGGACCCGTAGGGGCAAGACCTGCATCCCCCCACCGCCGTCGCTGACGCACGTGAACCCGTCCCGCTCGTCGTGTACCTGCCCTGAAAGCAGGAGGCGCTCCTCGTCGTCAGGTCGGAGCGAGTCTTCGACCTGGCCGTGATCGTCATCAACCAGCATACGTCCGCGCAGGCCATTGTCGGTACGCCAAATCAGTACCTCCGCCTTTGACGAGAACACACGCATCTCCTGGACCCTGATCTCCGACGGCACTGGGCATGGCTCCGGGAAAAAGGCCGACGCCAACCGCCACACACCGCCATCGCGGTGACCCCAGGTCACGCCGTCGTCGCTGTGGCAAAGCAACCACGCCGGATCACCGAGGTCCGCGGGCGCGGGGGCGCGGCCGAGCACGTGGTCGAGCCAAGCTGTGCAGGCGGAATGGTCGAGCAGCTCGATCCGGCAGCCTTCGATACGCATTACGTGCTACCTCCCATTGCAGGCAAGTTCCAGAACTCCTCGATGGCGCGGTCAATTCGTGGGTCCACAGGTTTTTCAGGATCCAGAGACACTTCAGCCGCGTCCTCCAAGCGTAGGGTCGCCGTTCCCTGCATGACTCCGCGACCAACGGCCGACGTCCCGCCGACGGGGAGATCGCCGCTTAGAAGATCCTTGAGCAGCAGAACGAGAAGGCCCAGCTCCCCGGGCTCAGGATTGCGAAGCTCCATGCGCACTCGGACCGTGCCGGCGTGCTCCACCTCCTCATCGAACAGCGCGCCTGGCACGACGCCCTGCGTGAAGCGATCGATGCGGACACGCGCGGGCCGGGTGCGCGTGCCATGCTCGATAGCGCTCTCGCTGATGCGAAGCCGTGAGGCCTTAAGTTGCGTGGAGACAATGTTCTCGGTTCCCTCCATTCTCGCCCCGAAGAGCCGCTCCACCCATAGGGCGGCGTCGCCCTGAGTTTGTCGCACGATGCGCGCCACGCGCAGGGCTTCCTTACGAAGTACCCCGGCTAGGCTGGTTCCCGGTAGGACGGACCGTCCAGCCGACTGCATGTGCGCAGCGTCCGGCGCGTCAGGGGTCACTGGCGCGCTGCGAACAAGCAGGGGACGCTTCAAGCAGAGAGCGAGTTCGGCAACGATTCGCCGCCGCCGGTCGTCGTAGCGCTGCAACATCAAGCCAGGCCGGGCAGCCTGGCAGGCAGCCGCCGCATCATGATGGTCCTTCCCGTCGCGTGCGGTTGGAGACTCGGCATCAGAAAGGATCCACGACATCCAGCCGTCGCGCGAGGAAAGGTCATATCGGACGCTGCGCCAACCTTCGGTGCGCACAGCCCCGAGTCCCCGTGAGCGTCGAGCTCCCAGCACAATATCGCCCGAGGAGAGTCCGCCGAGCGCCGTCACCAGAAGGCTCAGGAGTTCCTCTTCCTGATTTGCGCTGGGAATCAGTAGATCGAACCGTAGCGGGAACCGCGTGCCTGTCGGCAGAACCTCGAAGTCGAACTTCTTCCGATCCTCCGCGATGCCCCGCGCGGCATCGATTTGAACCCCGTCCCTAATCTCGACCGGGTAGTTGGCTGGCAATTCACCCAAGCTGTCGAACACGATCACCGGACTCTGCGGCCCTACGTCATCCCCACGCGCACCGCCGAACAGCCGAGCCACGCGCGCATCCTCCGCCGTTCGATAACCGCCCAGCACATCCGCCAGGTGCGACCGCAGGGCACCTGCCAGCGACGTTCCGGGAAGGAGCGGCCGACCGGTGCGCGGGTCCCGTAGAAGCATCATGTCCGTCGGCTCCAAAGACTCACCTCCGAGATGGGTCGCGCTCTCGAGGACCAGGTCCGCTTCGATCGTCCAGCGGGCGACGACGGACCGAACGCCGCCCGAATCGCTCAGAACGGTGGTCAATGCGGGGTTCACGATGACCTCCGTTGGCGTTTTGTCCGGGAGAGAGCAGCAAGCACGTTGTCGATGAACCGCGCGCGCAAAGAAAGTTCAAGGCTCCCGAGATGCTCGCGCGCCGTGGCTTCGGAGATGATGTGGAATCTCTGGACGAGGGCATCGAGCCTCAGTGTTTCCGCGAGCTGCTGCCCGCCATCAGTGGCAGCCATCTCGCGTAGCCAGTCAGAAAGTCGCTGTCCCTTGTCCAGTCGGCAGCGCTCCAGCTGATCCAGGGCTGGACGCCTAAGCCGGGTCTCCGAGGGTCCGTCGTGCCCGAGCCAGGTCCGGATCGTCGCGAGCGCCGTCTCCGGCTCCGGTCTCATGGCGTTGCGAAGACGACCGAGGAGGCTTGGCGTCGGGATCCTCGTCGCGCTTCGAGCGAGGCGCGCAGCTTCCTCTCGAATGGCACGTTCTACGGCTGCGTCCACGATGCGAGCCTCGGCAAATCGAACCAGCTCGGGAACCTCGCCTTCTGCCGGCGCCTTCACGGGCGTCGGCGAGGGCACGCGGAGCACCAGCCTTTGGGAGGGCGCTTCGAGGAACGTCAAACGGCCGAACCCGTCCACGCGCCGCTCACCGAGTCCGCTGTGCTCCACCTCCAGCAGGTCGGCCAGGCGAATCGGCTTCGTCGTCTCCAGCACCAGCACGGACCCGGCCGCGCACGCAAGGGCCTGAGGGATCTCCAGCCGCCACTTCCGATTGAAGCCTCCGGCGAGGTCGAAGCTCCACCGTCGCCGCACGATCCTCGCGCGACCCCGGAGTCTTTCCACAATCTCCTCCGCGAAGCGTGAAGGGTCGAGCTGCCCAGTGTGGGGGTCGCGGCCGATATACGGCGATGTGAGGACGGCGCGGAACTGCCTGCCCGCGGGAAGATCCGCGCCGACTAAACCCTGACCAATCACCTCCCTGTCCCGTGCCTGAGCCCACGAAATCGTGGCGTCGCCGCCATAGCCACCACGCCGGGATCTCCCGATGAGGATTGGGGGCTCGAGCGCCGCCTTGACTTGGCGCTCCAAGGCTTCGCACGCCGCCTCATCTTCCCCGAAGACCTGAACGAGCCCATCGAACTCTTGGCCCGCTTCCAGGAACTCGAAGACGAAGATCGTTCCGTGCGGCTCCTCGGTCGTCGGATCCTTCCACGCACGTCCCCGCTGCCGGTCGCGCTGCTGATGAATGCGACTGCCGCGAGCGGGGCCAACGCGCACTGGCTGTGCCGCGCTGATCGTCACGAAAGGCTCCGGGACCGGAGAGAATGTGACTTCGGGCCAGTCGTTTTCGTCATCCTCCCGCACGCCAGCAAAGGCCGCCAGGTCCCAGGCCTCCAGTTCCCCGTCCGGCCCAAGCACCGCCGTCTTGTCCACGCGGAGTGACACCGGCGTCGGTAGCGCTCTCCTGCCCGCCACACGCGGGTAGGCATTGAGAAAGCGGACGCTACCATCGAGGATAAGCGCCCGGAAGGTCCGCAGTCGTTGCGGATCCGTACCGGGGTCTCCGAGCGCACGAGCGGCGGCACCGCGAATCGCAGACCCCGGAATGAACGGTAGTGTGCGCGAGCTGTTGGGGTCCCCGCCGAGCGCGGTCAGGACCGCCGGAGCGTGCAACGTCAATGTGTAGGGCAGGTAGCGGCAAATCATGCTGTACCTCGCGCGAGCGCCCGGGTTCGATCCAAGTTCCCATCCACCGTGATGCGTAGGTGGCCTCGGCCCCGATTGCGGCCGAGACCGCCATGTCGCGTGGCCAGAGCCGCGAGGGCCAGGCACTGACAGTCCTTCGCGTCTGGTTTCGCAAGCCACAAAAGAGGCGCGACAAGCTTCAACCCGCGCAGTACGACGCGAACCGTCCGCAACGTCCTGCGGGCTGGCGCACCCGTGGAGCGCTCCTCCGCAGTCTGCGACCGAATATCGGTGAGCGCTTCGAGAATGGTCGCCCGATCCAGCGGATGGTGCTCACGCTCGGAGGCGGCGACGAAGTAGGCGCGGGCGGCGGGTTCCACTATCGCATCGCCGATGCGGAGGATAGCCGTCTCATCGAGGTCGCCGTGAGGGCCGAACACCCGGCAGGCCGCGCCGTGCAGGTCCGGAAAGTACGCCTGCATCGACAGCCACGAGTCGCGTAGAAGGCCTCGCAGCGCCTTGCCACCCAGCATGGGCAGGCCATGGTTGTCGTGCTCGACCTCCACATCGACGACGCCCGGCGTGCCCTCTCCACGCCCGAACGTCGTGTCGGAGAGGAGCTCGACAACGAGGCTCTCAGGGCGAAGGGTCATATGTGCGCCTCCCTATCGAGGGGCAGATGGATGCCCAGCAGCTCTAGCGCGTCCAAAAGTGGCGTCCGAACTCCATCAAAGAAGCCGTTAGTCTTGTCGAGATCACTGGGCCAAGGAATGTCCGCCGCTGCAGTCCATGCCTCGCGAGCGCGCTGCACGCCGTCCGGGCCCTCGCGCACAACCCACGCGAGCTGCTTCAATTTGTTGCGATGCTGCGCCCAGCGCGGCCCCCGAAAGCCGTTCGCGCCCGTCCCGAGGACGTTCCGCGACAGCCACCGCCATGTCTCTGGATCCTCGGGGCCTGAACCGAGGCGGTACGGACGGCACGTCAGCTTGAGGAAGGTGGCAGCAGTACGGTGCGAATAGGCGCGGGCCCTGAGCTCGCGAATACCTTCTCCGGGACGCGGCGCCCCGATGTGCCAGTCAATCCAACTCCCGTCGTCGTTGCGCTCGCGGCGGCGCTGCTTTGCGTGGTTGCAGAGTGCTTCGGCGAGGGCGTAGGCTCGCTCGAATGGGGTGTGCGAGGGAACCACCGCCACACCGGCGCAGGCAGTCACCCGACCCAGAGACGGAGCATCGCCGGTAAAGACCTCCAGCGCCGTTTCCGCGAGGTCGAGGGCGATCCTCCCGTCGCAGAGGAACGTAAGGTCGTCTCCGCCCAGCAGGACCGGGCGAAGAGGCAATAGTACCCGGTCATTCTGGCTCTTGAGCTGGAACGCGAGCTGCGGGACGGCTCCGACCAGGCACCACGTTCCCTGGTCGTTTTGCTTCGTCGCAGCAACCACGCGGTGCACGACGGCCCGGAGGGCGCGCCTCCCGCACTCGTCGAGGGCCGAGGACCAGGCGGCCACGCCACGACGAACGTCGTCGTCCGACCGCCCTTTCTCGACGCACTGCCGCAACCAAGACGCGATCCGCCTCCCCACGCCGTTTCCGTCCACGTGGACCACACCCAGAAGGCTGGTCTCTCCCCGCGTCCTGCCCATGTCGTCGATCTCGGCCGGGAAGGCGTAGCGAGCGTCGCCATCGAGATAGGCGTCCCATCGGCTTGTCGCGTTCGCGCGCACATCGGAGTCACGCCAGCGGAGAACCATGCGCGCCAACGGAACGGTCGGATCCTGGGGGTCGCAGCCGCTGGCCGGCAATCCCGTGATGCGACAGGATGCCGTTACCGAGAGCCCGAGCTGTGGGGAAGATGGCACGCGCTCGAGCTTAGCGACGGCGAGATCGATCTGAAGCTGCTCCATCGCCCTGGCGAGCCCGCCCGAGGAATAGCTTCGGTGCGCCACCGCGACTTCCAGACCGGGGGCCACGTCGTACAGCCGGCGCGTGTAACGAGTGGCGAAGTCGCGCGCCCGCGCTTCGTCCGGGAAGCTCAGGATCGCCACCCCGCCGCTCGCCTGGAGCACGTCCCCGCCGCTGCCGTCGAGCGCCCCGTCTCGCGCCGTGGCCCACTGAACCAGCCACGATGCTGCTACTGTGTCGCGCAGGCGGTTCGAAGCGAACACGTACCGTTGCACGCCCAGCACGTCAATGCCCGTCAGAACCGGCATGCCATACCTCTCCTCATGAGTCGAGCCACTCCTTCAAGGTACTCAGGTTCACATCGCCGCTCACCCCTGCCCATTCGCGCAGATCCGCGAGGCCGAAGACGCGAGGGATGTTCGGCGCATCCCAGATGCTGGCGATGTCCGCGCGGAGCTGCTCTACGAAAGGACCCTTCTCATCTCCTCGGTCGACGAGACAGGCCAGGGCGCTGCGAGCCAAATCGCCTCCCATCTGACGGGCACGCATCGACACCTCGAAGAGCTTGGACTTGCACAGCGCTTTCTTGCGGTCGGTCGTACAAGAGACCACGTATAGACGATGGCGGCGAACCACCGCCACGTCGATCTCGAACTCGGCCGGGGACGGCCGCGCGCGCTTACAGTGAACACCCACGTCCACGACGCCGGGTGCTCCGTCGAGGCAGGTGCGGATCAGCGCCGCGATCCAGCGCTCAAGCCACCCGCCGCAGAGGAAAGCGTCCCACTTCTTGTACCGGTCGTTCGTCCAGTCGTGGTCAGGAACCACGGAAACGGTAAGCGATAACTCGGGAGGCGGGCGCCAGGGGTCCCGCCTCGCTTGTGTGATGTTTCGGCGCCGATCGTTGGGCCGAAGCGCGGTCCGCAGCTCGTCGGCGGCCTCGGGCCGGTTCAGGACGTAGCGTGCCACCGCGGTCGCGTCGTGCTCGGTGGGCGTTCCCGAACTATCTCCGTCGGATACCACGCGTTCAATCCCGTGGAGCTTGAGCAGGAGTTCGAGCGTCAGCCCGAGGTCCTCCCGATCGAGCTGGATGTCGTAACCATCGTCGAACCGCAGGAGCCCTTTTCGCTCGTCGAGGTAGGAGAGCTGAGAATCGCAGAGCCCACAGGCTTGCAGTGCGTGCGCCGCCATAGGTTTCGTGCCCCCGCTGTAGTGGAGGTGATCCACCCTGAGGGTAGAGCAAGCATCGCGGATCTTGCGGACATCGGTGGCATCGGCAATGCACACGTCCCTCAGGTCGATGGTGCTGTCCCGCTCTCTCAGTGCCGCACGCAGGTGGTCCGCCGGCTCTCGCGTCTCCGGCGAATAGAGCAGGACGACCTCGCGGGGGCCTGAGGATCACAGCCGCCAGGTAGTTGGGCAGTGGGTTCGACCCGACCAGAAGCGCGAGCTTCTCCACACGCCTGGCGCTCATGTTCGTCTCGCCCATGGACCCAGCCCTCCTGTCGCTACGCTCGTACGGCTCGCATTCATCCCTCCCTGTCAAACAGAGCCGGCTGTGCATCTCTGTACGCCGTCTGCTTGCCCTCCGCGCGCAGCGTCGGGCGCTCGCCGAGCAGGGCGTTCACCAGCTTCCAGTCCTCGAGGTGCCGCGGCAGCACCTCGAAAAGCGCCTGCACGAGCTTCCAGAACGGGCCGTCCTCCAGGAGACCCCGTTCCGCGAGGTACCCGACCAGCTCGCCGCGCTTCTCCTGCTTCCAGAGTAGCATGGCCCGGTGGAGGGCGTCGATGAGGGGCGGGTTCGGGTCCATGCCCAGTCCCCTGCGGCCGGCCCGGTCCTCGAGCAGCGCGAGGCGGCACCTGGAGCCGTCCACCACGAAGATGCCGTGCCCGCGGGCGACCTCCATGGCGTTGTCTTCGTCGCCGCCGATCTGCACGACCAGCCGGGCGTCGTCCCAGGCCTGTTCGCTCACGCCGTATAGGTTAGCCCAGACGTAGTAGAGCGTCGAGAGATTGTCGGCCCGGAACTCGCCGGCGATGGCGTCACGCGCTGCCTGGCGAGGTCCAGAAGCTCCGGAATCCCGACGGGGGTGCCGTCGGCCTTTTCCACCCGCTCGTACTTGCCAAACACGCCCACGGCCGGGCCGTAACAGGCCACGATGAGGTCTGCGCCACGAAAGCCGTAGGACCAGAAGCGCTTCACCGAGTCCTGCACGACCTGCTCGATCTCCTTGCGGACCTGCTTGAAGGATGCGGCGCTGCCGACGATCCGAGGGCGGCAGACAACTGTAATGGAAGATTCAAGAGCGGAAGTTCCGAGGGCAATGGAGCGGTTCTTCAGTTCGGTATCGATCGGCCAGGTCGCGTCAACAGTCAGACCCGCTTCAAATAACGCGTTCACGAGTGCTGTCCAGGCCTTGGTAGATTGATGGGCGAACATCACCGTGATGAGTCCGTCCGATCTCGTCACACGTTTCGCCTCGGCGAACACCTGGGCGAGCTTCTTGGTGAAGTGCATGTCAGCAGCTAGTGCGTCCCCGCCGTGACGGTGCTTGAGTGCGGTCGCCTCATCCGCCTTGGGAACCAGTGGCGTCGCCATCACCTCCGGCACCAGGTCAGCGATCGCGCGTTTGAGCCAAAACGTAGAAAAAGTCAGAAAGATCGGAATAAGCAATGGCATCGAAGTATGGAGGGTCAGTTATTATGACATCGGCGGGTCCCATGATTAAGCCTCAGATGGGCACCATCACCTTGAAGAACTTCCGTGGGTACCAGTGGTACACTTTCGTGTCTAAGATAGTGAAGAATCCATTCGAGCTGGTTCTCGAACCCGCCGGTTGCCCCCGTAAATGGATTGGCCTCCGGATAGTCCCACTTCATGGGGATAGCCTGAGCGTCAAATGGCGTTTGAAACGTTTCACGACCCATATCCCAGCGCCCCACCGACGTCATCCGCATGGCGTTGCGGCTCACCCACAATCCCAGATACACCCCCACCGCCTTCCGGTACTCCTCATCAAGTTGGGGGGCAGGCATCTTGCCTGCACAATCAGCAGCCTGGAAGGCTGCCCCCCAACTCTCCTGCTTCATGGCCTCCAGCGCCTCGTGCAGGCAGGTGACGAAGGTCTGCATGGCCACAAGCTGGCGCGGGTTGAAGAGCGAGCCCCACGTCTTCATGCCGTAGAGATGGACCCGGATGCCGGTCGAGTTCGCCACGTCGTCGGCATCCTCGGCATTGATCTCCGGCAGAATGAGTTCGCCGGGCCGCTCGACCTCGATCTTCGCTGCCTCTCGAAACGCCGCGAGGTCGCTCTCCTCCACCGGGCGGTATTGCTTGCCCCCCTTGCCCTCCACGATGGCCGCCACCATCCGCTCGCCCATCTGGCCCGCCTGACCGGCTCGGCGTAGCTCTGCCTCGGAAGTCGGCTGCTCGCAGAAGGGACAGATCGCTGGGCCCCGCTCCCGTTTCGTGCCCTCGGTCCTTTTGATCGCCTTGCCTTCCGCGATCCCGAACCGAACCGTCTTGCGCTCCTTGTCCACCTCCATCGTGAGCGCGACCTTCTTGTCCTTCTTGTTGCAGACGAGCAGGCTGCGAAGCAAAGGGATCTCGGCCCGGCAGGAGGGGTTCGAGCACGGCGCGGTGCGCGCCCAGAGGTAGCCCACCACGGGCCGGCCATCTTTTCCGGGCGGGTAGAGGTGCGCGATTCTCTCCCGCGCCCGCTCGAGGATCCAGTTCGCCCACTTCTCGACGTCGTGGACCAAAACGTTCGGAACCCAAGTTGGGGGGCAGCCTTCCAGGCTGCACTGCTTCACGACCAGATCCTCAAATAGCCACGCCCACTCTTCAGGTCGTTCGCACAATCCGTCTTTCACGGGATTTGTCCGGATATACTCCCACTTTTTGAGGTAGTCCTCTCGATCTCGCACGATCCGGTCAAAGCTCTCAGGCTGCCACAAAGGGCCGGTTCTACCCAGTTCCCTGTTGATTTCGTTCGCCGTGAAACTCTTGATGGAATGAAGAACCTTAGAAAGCTCATACCCCTTGAGCGGTTCGATCAACGCGTGAACGTGATCCGGCATCACCACAGTCTGATGAAGCCGGAGCCTGTCACCATTCCAGTGCTGTAAAGCCTTGAGCACAATCCAGCGTTGCGCTTCCGGGATGACGAATCGATCCCAAGTTGAAAACGTGACGTAATAAATGCGACCGTCCAACTCCCAGTGCGGGAAATTGCGTCGCGTAGCTTTTAGGGCAGGATGATCGAACAGGGAGGCTGTCGAAACTGGTTCGAGGCTCGGCAGGCTGGAAGCCTGCCCCCCCAACTCTCCTCCACCCCGGCTTGCCGTACTTCTGCGGGAACTCGCACGTGGCCCTCAGAATGAGGTAGGCCACCGGGTTGTAGTCGTTGGCGATCGCCTGGCACCCGAGCCGGCCGGCCTCCAGCGGGATCGCCCCGCCGCCGGCGAAGGGGTCGAGCACGGTCGGCGTCTCGCCGCCGTAGGCGGCCTTCACGAGCTCCTGCGCGATGCGCAGCACCTCCCGCCCCTGGGGGTTCTCGGGATCCGATGTCTCCCACTTCACCAGCGAGCGATCGTCCAGAAGGTATTTCGGGTCGGGCTCCCTCTTGGCCTTGCCCGCCTCGAACGCCAGCGACTCCGGCGACCACTTGGCGATGAACATGAGGAGCCGGTTGCGAAGCGTGTCCGGCATGCCCTCGTACGGGCGGTACGGGTCCTCGTCCCGATGGACCTGCCGCCCGCGCCGGTAATACTTGAGTTCCGCCGGCACCTGCGTCTTGAGATGCCGCTCCACCGCCGCCCGGAACTCCGCCGGACAGCGCGGATCGTCCGGATCCGGCACCAGCGACGCGAACACCACCGCGCGCGACGCCGCCAGCGGCCGCCGCGCCCACCAGAGATGCAGCGTCGAGATGTGCCCGTGCCGAAGGCTCTTGTCCCGAACGCTTTCCGCCGAGATCTCCCGAATGGGCAGCGCCACCTCGATGAGGCAGGGGCAGTGTTCAAGCATGTCTTCCTCCAAAGGACTTCTTGAGCCGTTCCAGGCACGCGATCGCTCGTCGCAAGCTTTCGCAATGCGCGGCGGCTTTTTCCGGACACCAATGCTTCGTAGCGAACTCGATGAGTCGGGAGGAATAGGCAGGGCCTATCGACCTTCCGCTTCCGGGACGCGGAACCATATCTTCCCGGATTTCGCGGTTTCGCGATTGGCCTGCCAAGTTAACCATGGTTTGTTTCGGATCGGTCAGGCTTTCAGGATCGACCGGGACTTTTCGGAGAGCCACCCGCAGAAACGAGGCGATGCCGCGGCGATCCGCCAGCAACCAGGCTTCCACTTTGCGGACGGCGATCCGGAAACAAAGCCACGGGGCCGGACGGGCCAACCATGCCGCACGCAAGGGTGGAGCGCATTCGGCTTCCTGATCGAGATCCACCAAGATCACCCAAGGAGAGTGCTGGGCTGCGTTGTTGTAGCCGTGAATCTTTCGGCGGAGGCTTTGCTTGCCGTTCCTGCCATAAATCGCTCCCGGGATGGCACCCACATGTTGGACAAGCCTTCGAACCACGGCCTCGTCTACGATTCCCTCAACGGCGGCAGTAATGACCAAACCCCCGGGCATATCTCACAGGTCTCCAAACAACGCCAGCTGGTCGGCCTTTTCCGGGCGCGTTTTGGCATGACCACCTCGGGCAGCGTGACTCCTCCTTTCAAGAGTTCCGAAATCTCCTCCAGATCGCGGGCAAGGGTCACTTGGGTGCCCTCTGAACTCGGACGCAGTAAGAGCACCTCGTCGAGACCAATGCCCTCGTCACCTAGCAATTCCGCTGAATGAGTGCTCAGAATGATCTGCCTACCTGTCCGTCTTTGTACGCGCGCGAACATCTGGGGGATAAAGCGAACCACTTCCGGGTGCAGCGAAAGTTCCGGCTCTTCGAGCAGGAGCGGACCACCTCCTTCCATGACTGCCCACAGCAGCCCCATCAGACGCAGGGTACCGTCCGAAAACTGCTCTTCCGTCTGCCAGGCCCCCTGCGGCCGCCAGTGTTCATACTTCCCTCTCAGATGCGGGGTGCCGCGGACGTCACGCCATAGTTCAATCTCCTGAAGCTGCGGGACAGCCACGCGAAGGGCGTCGCGAATTTTTTTCAACCGCGCATTCCGCGTGCGTTCTGGTGTCTTGGCGATCTGTTCGAGAAAATCTCCCCCATACGGATCTTGTATCCGACCCACAGACCGATCCGGTTCGCGCACCAGTTGTGGGACAATGTGGAGGTACCGTATCGAGCCGAAGAAGGCAACCAGGTCGCGAAACTCGCGATTCACGTTTACCTGTTCAAGATAGGTCTGGGTGAGACGTTCCGGATCCTTTTATCCTCTTCATTGGGCCGTTCGAACATCACGCTCCCATTGCGTAATAGGTGTTCACGTCTGATAAGCGGTCGGCGCTGATTGTCCTGGAAAAATGTCAGTTCGTACTCCCACTTTGGAGTGCTCTCCGATCCCTCAACAACAACTCGTATGCTGATATCTGCATACCGGCGCGCCGCCAAACAACGGATGGCGCTCACTCCGCCGCGACGGTTCACCGCCTCGCGAAAACCACCCCCCGGCGAGGCCAGGTCGCGCAGGAATCGAAACACATCAAGCAGATTGGACTTGCCTGAGGCGTTCGGTCCTACCAGAAACACACGCCCCTGAAGCGCAACGTCCACGTCGGGAAAATTCTTCCAGTTCCGAAGCGTGATCTTGCTGAACCGCACCGCGTCTCTACTTGTTCTGCTCATGGAATCTCTCCGATGAAGTCGCCTTGTCGCGACCAGTCGCCTCTTCCGACGAGGAACTGGACCTGCCGGTACAACACCTCCGGGTTGAGCCTGGCAATGGGGTCCTGGATGATGCGCAGCCGGGGGCGTTCGCCCTTGCAGAAGGTGACGATGTAGAGCCAGGCCCGCTCGCCGAGCTGGCGCAGCTTGTCCACCTCGGGGCCGGTGAGGACGATGGCGCCCGAGCGGGCACGGCCCTTGACCTCGATGAAACGCTTTTCTCCGTTCGGCCCTTCCGAGCGGATGTCGTAGTGTTCGCCCTCATGGCTCACGTCCACAGGCGTCCAGCCGCGGCTGCGCTCGTAGCGCATGGCCACGTCCATCGCGATGGCCTCGACCTCGTCGTCGCGGCGCATCGGGACGCCTTTCGGCGGCCTCATCCGTCTCGACCGTGGCCACAGGGGCGGGGACGATCACCGCCTCCGTCAGAATGTCCGGGAGGTTCGCCGTCAGCTTCATCATGAGCTCCAGCTCTTTCAGGCGATCCGCCTTACGTGCCTTCAACTCCTCGATCCGGCGGCGCAGGCGCTCGACCTCGTCGCTGTTGTTCCTCGCCGAAGAGCTGAGCCTGCTGGAGGTCGTTCAGCTCCTCCTGCAGCTCGAGGATGAGATCCGTGAACGCGGTGTTCAGGTATTCCCGCCGCAGCTCGCACTCCTCGGCTCGGATGGCCTTGACCTGCTCGAGCTGCCGCTCGGTGATCTGCTCGTAGGCCCACGCCTGGATCTCTTCGACCGTTCGCGACTCCATATCGGGTACCGGCACGGCCGTCTCGGGGGCGAGGCAGTTGAGCAGGTACGAGGGCGAGGTCGTGCGAAGGCCCATGTGGTCTTGAACGACGACAGCCAGCCGCTCGTGGCGACTCTGGTTTGAGCTCGCAGGCTGGAAGCCTGCCGCCCCGACTGTCCTCGATCGTCGAACGGACGAGCCACACCCGTTGGGGCTTGGCGATGTTCGGGTCCACGAGGGTCGCCCCCTTGGCGAAAGCCTGCCGCGCCTCCCGGATCGCCCACTCGATCAAGGTGTCGAACAGGGGATGTCCGGGGCCCATGAGCTTGGTGCGCTCCGGGACGCGCACCTTGCTCGCGACGCTGACGAGCTGCTTGTCGAAGACGAAGGGGGTGTCGTAGGACTCGGACAGAGGCTGCCGGCGCTCGCGGGCGAGTTCGAGAAGGGCGGTCGGCGTCGGGCCGATGTGCCAGACCGGGAAGTGGTCGTCCTTGCGGAGCGTGCCGCCGCAAGCCGTCCACGCCCGCTCGAAGAACCGCTGGATGAAAAGGGGCTGCAGCCGGCGCTCGTCCGATGCGTCGCGTAGCTCGCGCGCCGCCCGTCAAATCCAGCCGCGAGGCGAGAGAGGTCTTCTTCTGGAGGGCCATGAGCCGCTCCGCCTTCTCGCTCGAGGCCGCCGCGAGGGCGGCGTCCGTTTCCCTGGCCCCTGCGGACTCGTCGTCGCTGTCGATGGCGCTCTCGATCAGCCGCACCAGCGGCACGTCCTCCAGCCACTCGTCGATCACGTCGTAAACCCGGTCGGACCCCATCTGCTCCCGCATGACGTCCAGCTTCGAGAGAACCTTCTGCAGAACCGCGCCCTCGCGGGTGTTCTGGGCGACCAGAGTTGTAGACCCAGACGTCGCCGGTTTGACCGTACCGGTGGATGCGCCCCATCCGCTGTTCGAGCCGGTTCGGGTTCCACGGGATGTCCCAGTTGATGAGGTAGCGGCAGAACTGGAGGTTGATGCCTTCGCCAGCCGCGTCGGTGGCGACCATGATCTTGGCGCGCGTCCGGAACTGCCGCTGGGCCTGCTTGCGGGAGTCCACGTCCATGCCGCCGTGGATCGTGGCGACGGTGTATCCCTTCTCCTCGAGCCGTCTGGCGAGGCTCTCGAGCGTGTCGCGATGCTCGGTGAAGATCAGGAGCTTCTCGTGCTCGGCCCGGATGACGTCGGAGGAGTCGAGCACGGCGAGCAGTTCGGCGAACTTCGCTTCCGTGTGGTGCTTCAGGCTCTCGGCCAGGCGGAAGAGGCGCTCGACTTCGTCCCGTTCCTCCTCGACCTTGTCCGGGTCGTCGGTGAGGACCTGACGGAAGATCCGCTGATCGATCCGCTCGCGTTCCTCTTCGGTCAGGTCCTCGTATTCCGTGATGTCCCGCGGGTCGCTGGGATCGGGGGTTCCCCGCAGAAGCCGCTTCTTCTCCGCCTCCGATCGGCTCGGATCCCGCAGGATGGCGAGGACCTCGTTGAGGGCGCGCAGCCGGTTTTCCAGCGTCCGCGTGATCGCATAGAGGCTGCGAGGCCAGCCGGCGCTGCATGACCATGAGGGTGAGCTCGACGTTGCGGTTCTTCTTCGCCTTGGCCTCTTTGCGCTTCGAGCGGACGTAGCGCGTCACCTCGTCGTAGAGGATCTTCTCTTCCGGGGTGAGGTCGTAGCCGATGGTCTTGGTGTGGCGTGGCTTGAAGAGGGGTTGCCCGTCCCAGTCGACCATCTCCTCCTTCAGGCGACGCAGGAAGAATCGGTTGCGCGCCTTGCTGATCGGGCGCTCGTTCTCGAAATCCTCGTCCCGAAGCTCCGTAGGGCGCGGCCTGCTCGCGAACGCGGTCAGCGACGTGTTCGTCTTTCTGGAACAGGTCTTCATCGAGGAGCAAAAGGAGCCGGCGGAACGTGTCCTTTCTTCCTCGGTGCGGCGTCGCCGTGAGGAAGAGCAGATGATCGGTCTTGCGGGCGAGCGCCTTCACCGCCTTGTAGCGCTCGCTCTCCTCGAGCTTGGTGCCGTACTCGTAGGCCGAGAGCTTGTGGGCCTCGTCGACCACCACGAGGTCCCACTGCGTCTCGGAAGCGGCCTTGAGACAGCCCTCATTGCGCGCCAGGAAATCGATGGACGTGACGAAGATGCCCTCTTCGTAGCGGGAGAACTGGCCGGGCTCCGCTTCGAAAGAGGCGCGATTGACGAGCCGCGCGTGGAGGCCGAACTTCTCCTGGAGCTCCTCTTCTTTCCACTGCTTCGTCAGGCCGCCCGGTGTGATGATGAGGATCTTCTGGATCGACTCCCCGGAAGAGCAGCTCCTTGATCAGAAGGCCGGTCATGATGGTCTTGCCTGCCCCCGTGTCGTCGGCGAGCAGGAACCGGATTCTCGGAAGGGGGAGGAGATAGCGATAGACCGCCTCGACCTGGTGAGGAAGCGGATCGACGATGCTGGAGTTGACCGCGAAAAGCGGGTCGAACTGGTGCGCGATGCGGATGCGCTCCGCCTCGGCGCCGAGGAGGAAGAGCTGGGCATCGCCATCGAACGTATGCTGCTGGCCCCGCACCTTGACGAGCGCGGCCAGCTCCTCAGCGGCGAGGGGCCGCTTCACCACCCGGCGGGACTGGAGCCCGACCCCTTCGACCAGCGTCTTGTTGCCGAAGGGGGCGACACGCCGAACCTCGACCAGCTCGGAGGGTTCCAAGCCCGCGACCACGTCTGCCCGGAGCGAGATGTTGATCGTTCTGCATCATCGCCGGAGAAGCCCTCCCACTGCGGACGAAGCTCTTTCTCTCATCATGGCGAGCAAGAGGCGGAACGTCCAGCCGCACGTGTGGACACAATCGCCGGCATCCATGCTCCGGCGCAGAGCATCCGCAGCCTTCCAAAGGTGGACCCTGAAGCCGACGTTGGCGTCAGAATTCCCTCTCGCTGGCGCTCTCGGTCTCCTTGCTTCCTTGACCATCCACAACCTCCGGATTGATTACGCCGCCTCGCCCTCCAGCCGTTCCAGCTCGTGCTGTCAGACACGAGAGCCGGTGACGCAGGTCTGATCGGTGCACTCCATGACCCGTTTCAGGGCCTCGTAGTCGTAGCGGTCGAGCTGGGAGGCATCAAGGCTCTCGGCGCGCCTCTCGATGAGCGTGTCGAAGTCGCCGGTCTTCTTGAGGTCGAGGTAAAACTGTCGGTTGTCCGGGTTGGAGGAGATGAATTGGCCGCTGACCATCTTGTGGATCTCGCGCAGGACCGTTTCCACCTGGGAAAGGAGGTCGTCGGCCGGGTCTCCACCCAGATCCTCGATGCCGGAGGATCCCGTCTCCGGGTCGTGCGTCATGCGTCTTGTGTCTTTTTCTTCTTGACGCTCGATGTTTGACGCGATACGCGGGACTTCGTTCATGCGGCCGTAGAACTTGGCGAACGGTGTGAGGTATTCGCGGATCTTGGCCTGCTGCTCGCCGGTCTTCTTGAGCAGGCGCTCGGCGACGACGAACTTTACGTCCTTGCGGGTGCGGAGATAGTCCAGCAGCTCATCCACGACCAGGAGCAGGCCATGGTCCGGATAGGCCTGGTGGAACGCGGCCATCATCTCCGCGAAGGCCCGCTTGTTGTTGGGGACCTGGCTGGCATCCGGAAAGGTGTCGGTCACGCCCATGGCGGAGAGACTCTCCTCCAGCGAGCCTGTGAGGATGTCCCGCAGCGACATGGTGATAGCCCCGATCTCGGTGCGGACCACCTTGAACTTGCCGGCGATGCGCTCCGCGGCTTGTGCCACCTGTGCGTTGCCCAGAGCGGAAAGCAGGTCCGCGTGCTCGGCGATGCTGGAGATCACCGACATCAGGTATGCCGGTACCGTAGTTGCCCACGACAAGCAGCCCCTTGTTATCGACGGGCTGGTCGAACTGAAGCTGGGGGATCACAAGCGCCAGACAGCTGGTCAGCACCTATGTCATCTCCGACGAGATGGCCGAGAAGCTGACCGGCCTTGGCGGCCTCATCGGCATCCCGTAGCTGGACTACGGACTCGATGGGCTCGCACTGGATCAGGTCTCCATATCGCATTGCATCTGGCCCCTTCGCATTATTCTCCGGACGGAGTAGCTTGTAATCTACGAATCCGCATAACTCGTTGTATGTATTCTCGGCGACGCTGAGTCAATTTCGTAAAACCATAGTGTTCGAGCAATTTCCTTGCCAAATCCTCATCGTACTGAACCCCACAATCTGAGCGCGGAGATAAGCGTGCAAGTACAGACAAAATTTCTGAAGGAGGGATCTCCAACAAGTCCCGCTCGCCCGCAGGCCTCTCTCTGACCCTAGGCGTCCCTGCAAGCCTCACGACCTGTGATTCAAGCGACCGATCACCAAGCTCGTCCTCAACGACAATCTCTCCCGCCCTTTGCATACTGTACAAGGCTCTATTCAGCAGGCTCCTCACGGCTTTGCCAGCACGGTTCAAAGCGGGACAGCCCGCGACGTAAAGCTTGATAAGGAAGCGTTTCGTCAGTGGGCCCTTCCCTTTCGATTATCCGCCGCAGAGCCGCCTGAATGTTGGTGGCAGAAGCTTCCCGTGGGTCAGGGTAGGCCAATTCCGCGGAATACTCCGCTAAGGCCATAGGTCCGCGGTCCCCTTTAGTCTTATCCAGAGCTTCCTCTTCAGCTTTCCCAGATTCGCCTTGTTCCTTTTCTTTCGCGCGTTCCTCTGGTTCCTCGTCTATCTCCCGTTCTTCCTCTCCGATCGGCCGAATACCCAGTTCCTCACATGCCTCGACAATCCGCCGTACCGCACTTTCTCGGTCCGCATAGAACTCCGACTCCCGGATGCGCACGAACGTCCACCCGGCGCGCTCAAGCTGCCGCTGGCGGGCCATGTCCTGCTCAAATCTCTCGGGTCCGTGCCAGGCTTCGCCATCACACTCCACGGCCAGCCGATTGACGAGTCCTTCGACTACCAGGTCAATACGATAGCCCGCTACGTCAACTTGCGGTCGGATCCGGAACCTTCTCCGTAATAACTCAAGCGCAACGTCCACCTCAAACCAGCTTTCGTAAGGATCTGGTTGCTCGCCTGGCTGTCGCGAACGGCGTTTTGCTTCCCGCTCCAAGCGATCTACTTCCTCGTAAAGCACCCCAAGTTCTTGCTGACCTGCCCCGTAAAAGAAGTTCAGAAGTCGCCAGCGCAGATCTTCCTGGCTGAGGTCGTGCTGTTGAACGCTGTGAAACAGCCACACCTGGTCTCTCGCGCGGCTCATGGCAACGTTGAAGCGACGCTGATCGGGTAACCCTGTCAACGCTCTAAAATGGTGGTTAGGCGCGACGACGAGCGACAAGAAGATCACGTCCCTCTGGTCGCCCTGGAAAGTAGCAGGCACTCCGCAGCGGAGTTTCCTCTCCGCACGAACCCTCGGGTCAAGTACTTCGGCAAGTCTCTTTTCAATCAGCTCGGCCTGGGCGTGACCCTGTAGGACGATGACCCCCATGGTCTTGCCTTCGTAAGCCTCGTCATCGAGGCACACTCGAATTCTCTCCACGATTACCTCTGCCTCAGCACGGTTGAGGATTCGCTGGCCTTCGCCTTCGCACTTGCCTCCCGCCACGAATTCAGCTTGCAGCGGCGGCAATCTGTTGGGAGGAGGCTGGCGCAACGGGATCAAGGGCGCATCTGTATAACACAGGTCGTTACTAAAACGAATGATCTCGGGTACGCAGCGGAAGTGCTCACGAAGCGAGATCAGGTTCCCGAAGGCGCGTTCGGCATGATCATAGAGACTTGTATCAGGCCGAAACTCGGCGCGGAATCGAAACTGCCCAAGATGATCGCGCGCGAGACCCGCGATGTCGTCTTCGAGCACGCCCACTGCCTCGGGGCTGTTCTGTTTATCGTCGCCGACAACGATAATTCGTTTCGCCAGAAGCAATAGCACCAGCGCCTCGATTCCGGCCTGGGAAGCCTCATCCACGATTACGGTATCGAATACACCCGGGGTCGGATCCGTCGTCTCCCAGAGCTTATGCAGGGGCATGATCCAGGCCGGTATCCTCGGAATGCAGGACATGAGATACTGACGGGCTGTGCGCCGGTGCCGATAGGCGGACTTGCCCGTTCCCTTTCCGATACGGGCAACTGCTTTCGTCCAAGCTGTGAGGCTTTGCTCCGTCCGGTCGTCCAACCGCCGGAAGAATGCCTGCCAAGCCTTGAGAGTCGCTAGCTTTTCGAGCTTCTTCTCGAGGCTGCCTTGCAGTCGGTGCCGCTCCTCGGTGAGCCTCGCATAGTGTTCTGGAGCAGTAACCTTGCGGAGCCACGCTCTCGCCGCGGCCCAATGCCAGGCTTGTTGAAGGTGACGCAAGCGATCTGTCCAGTTGAGATCGCCTTGGGTTGACCGAACCAAGGCGGCAAGCTCGGGGTGTGCGGCCTGAATCTTACCAAGCAGTTTCTCGTATCGCTGAAAGCTATCCTTCTCTCTTGCCAGATTCTTCCGTTGCTCCCATGCCCTGCGCCACCGGTCGGGGTCGCGGTCTTCAATGGCTTTCGCGAACTCCCCTATACAGGGATGCTGATTTTCAGGGTCGGTCCCACGGATCGTACGGAGCCACGCTTCGAGCGGCTCCTTGCGTGAATCGGCAAGCCGGCGAGATAGTTCAGCTTCAATCAAGCGACGCCACGCTCCACGCTCATGGCGTTCTGCCAACGCCTCTCTTTGCTCGATAGGAACAACATACAGAGCGGCTCGGTTAGCTCGGAAGAATTCCAGCAACTGGCGGAACTGCTCGATTATGTCATACACCACAGTTGCCGCCTGCATCGAGTGATCAGGCTTTGTGGCTGAAGCGGTGGGCCATAGGGCATAAAGCCGTTGAAGATGCTCCCTTGCCTCGACGAATCCGAGGAGCATTTCGAGCGCCGGCTGGTCACGAGGTGCTTCTCCATTAACGCGGCAGCGTTCCTCGATGTAGCGAGTCTCGCGCACGACGCGAGGGGCGAGAACCCCCCAACCTCGCCAGCCGCCGTTCTTAAAATGCTCAAGGCGTCGCCGGGTATCGGCCAATAGTTGCGCATCCTCGAGGTCAGACGGTATGTCAACCCTCGCGGTACCCGCACGTTGGCGGGCCAGCTCAATCTTTTCAAAGAGGTCAGCAGCTTCCCGTTCCAGGTGGTTCCACCGGGCAGTACGGCCAACCAACAAATCCTTCAAGATTTCGCCTGTCAGGCTACCAAGGGCGCGACTCGCTCGCGTCACCTGCTCTTCCAATTGCTGCAGAAAGGCCCTGCATGCGTCCAGTTGTGTATCGGAAAACGGCCGCAAGGCGTTGAGCTCCTCTTCCTGCAGCCCTTCAAGGGCGGTCTTGGCTGCGTCTGTTGCAGCGTTCAGCTTTTTGACTGCAAGCGCGAACTCGGTAGGGTCTGGAAGATCGAAAGTGCCTATTTCCAGGCGAAGCTCGTTCAGCCGCTCCTGAGTTAACGAGGCATGAATCTCTGCGAGGAACGCCACCTCTTCGGGCTGCAAAGGGAAACGCCTTTCATCCTCGGCCAACTCCGGGAACCAGCCGTGCGTCTCCTGTTCTTTCTCGATTTGTCTGGCGATCTGGCCAGCAGTCCCCGTGTAACCGCCCGGGAGGGAATGTGAGTGGGTCTCCGCCTCACGACACTCACGCAGCTGTCGGTCTACGCTCGCACTCTTGTCTTCAAGGTTGCGCAACTCCTTTTCTAACCGCTCAATCTCTCGCTGCGCCCATTCTTCTCCCTTCCATTCGTTCTTGCGCGAAAGGATACCCCGGACACTCTCCTCCAGGAGCCGATGATCCTCACGCGATGAGCCAAAGGCGGTGACGCAGAGGTTGCGGACACCGCCTGGCAACAGATCACGCAACACACTCAAAGCCTTAGGGGCGTGTGCCGTGATAAGAACGCGTTGCCCAATTGCGAGAAGGTGGCAAATCAGATTGGCGATGGTATGGCTCTTACCCGTGCCGGGCGGCCCCTTGACGAGGACATAGGGTCGCCTTCTTAGACGCTCGGCGATCTGACGCTGTTCGTCGTTCGTTGGCAGAGGGAAGTAGAGGCGACCGTCTACATCGTCAAGGTCACCATCGGAGTCATTGGCTGCATCGTGGCCGACATCTCCTGACGTGTCACCCCTCGCTGACGAAGCGCTCCCACGGTACGGTCGTTGCGAAAGCCGACTCATCCTCGGAAGCCTTCAGAAAACGGCTGGTCAGCTCTTCGTACGCCGTCGGTCGCCGCTCGCGGAGGACGAGCGCAGGTGCATAGCTGACTCGGAATATTTCGTCTGCGCGTTCGAGGGGCGTCCAGGCGTCTTCGCTGACCTGGCGCATCTGCGCTCGCTTTGTTCGCGACGATGCGGAGGATCTCGGCCACGCTTGCCCTGTCCCAGGCACGAACGTCAAGTTCCTCAAGCCGATCTTCAAGGTCGGTCCCCTCCAGCCGGGGGCCGCTCCTGGCGTTCCAGCATGTCCAGTTCAACGCGAAACTTCTCAAAGGATGCCGCCGGACCTACGGTAAGGACGCCTCGCGCCGCATCGAGACTGATTTCAGCAGGAGCCGTGAGCAAGTGCCGCTTCGACGGTCGTACCAGTCGAATCGCGCCACTGCAGGAGCCCTACCCCCAAGAGGAGTTCGTAGCGCTCCTCGGCCTCTTCGAGCCGCCGGCGCATGAAGTCCACAGACTCATAGACGTCCTGAACCTGTTTCCACCGACACATCTCTTGCGCCCAGGGCTTCCACTTGCTCTCAAGGTACTCGAGCCAAGCATCCTCTACCTGGGGGTGATCTTCTAATCGCCGTACTTCTGGCACTTTTGTGCGGTATTCTTCGGGCAATGCGTTGGGATCGGACACCCGTGTTTCCACAAGCACAGTAATCTGTCGGTTAAGAAGGTTGAGGAGTTCGTCTGGTTCTCTGTCAATGTACTCATCAGGATGGTCCTGAAATTTCTGAGGGACCCAGTCTTGAAGTTCCTTGGAGAGCGGTGGGAATGTCGGCTTGCGCTTCTTACGAACCTCAAGCCAGAGATCGGGGATATCTGCCGGGTTGTCCGCAACAAATGCCGACCTGCATGCGTCCTTCCAGGCTTGAGGCAGATCCCGAGGAAGGTCAGCGA
This sequence comes from Candidatus Tectimicrobiota bacterium, assembly GCA_026005175.1. Lineage (GTDB taxonomy): Bacteria > Tectomicrobia > Entotheonellia > Entotheonellales > Entotheonellaceae > BPKO01. The sequence continues at coordinate 264,235 of BPKO01000001.1, read as the reverse complement.
GCCACAGAAGCTTGTCGCCGCTCCCGTAATTCGGGACGCGCTTTTTACGCAGCGTAGCAATGTCCAAAAGAAATTGAAGTAGTGCCTGCGTCTTCTCGTGGTTTGGAGTCATACCGTCGTCACCCCTGTCTGCCGGAAAGCCCACCCGGACTCACCACCAGAACATCACGAATCGGGTAGCGGCGGTCTTCGGGGTGGTCTGCCGCGGCGTAGGTCAAATACCGTCCCGCGTCAGGTGTCGTGCGTCGTGTGTCTTCTCTTCCACACGCCACGTCGGGATCGACGACTTCGCCCGGCCACGCCGCCACGATGGTCTTATAGCGGGATATTTTTTGCAGCAACCGCAACGGATCCTGTAACAGCCGCGGCAGCTGCAGAGCCCGCCTTCGTTCGGGCAGGTCCAGCATGCGGCGAGAGAGCTCGAGATTGACGTTGAGGAGCGGGGCAGAAGTCAAGGCCGACACCGCCTGCAGGGCGGAGGTCTTGCCACTTCCCGCCAGGGCCACTACCAGAAGCAGGCGGTAGTAAAGCGCGCGAGCCTCTCCGAGCTTTTGCAGGACCTGATCGGCCAAGGGCTCTGTCATGCCTCCTGTCTTCCGTCTTTCGTATCGCCGGGCGTCTCTTCCAACCAGCGGTCGATGGCTTCCTTGCGGAAGCGCCAGTGGCGGCCTATCTTCTGGCATGGGACTTTGCCTTCCCGCACGAGCTTGTAGAGCGTCGATTTGGGTATCTTCAAGTAGGCAGACAACTCGTCGATGGTCAGGACGTCGCCTGGTCTTTGAGACATCGCAAGCCCCTCTCTGGCCGCAAGGCAAATTTCCCGCTTCATTTACCAGTTAGCACCAGTTGGTGTCAAGAAATCGCTGCTCGCTGTCCCTCGCCGCCGCCAGAAGTCCCGGCTCCCGAGGGCTGATGCGGGCCTGGCCGCAGCGCCACTGGATTGAGCCGTGCTGGCGGACGCTGAAGCATCTGCTGGCCACGGAAGCCTGCCAGGTGCAGAGCGAAGCGGCCTGGTGGGGCCATCTGGTGCTGCGCCTCATGGGCGACGTGGTCCTGTTCTATCCCACCCGCGTGGTCTGCAAGCGGTAGGTAACCATAGCGGAGCTGATATTCAGCGTGAAGCATCACTGGCGTTTTGTCCATTCCGAACCACTTGAATGAGAAGCACCTCCATGGCATCTTGGGCGGAAGGCCGCGTGAATACAACCCGCGATCACGATGCGGAAAAGTCAGGTGAATTCCTCGATAAGCCCTCTTCCGTCCAATTACAACAGTTGGGGATCGCACAAGGGCTCTGTGTGCCAACCGATCGGCCCGTTGGTACCAAAAACACGGAATGGGCCGGAACAATTCTCATAACCACGAAGGCCCCTTTTCATCCTCAAGCGTGGCAAGATCACCCCAGCAAAGTTCCCGCCACTCACCCACCATCGCCCAGCTCCTTCAGGTTCTCACTTAATCTCGCCCAACTCCGCTTCCAGCTCCTCCAGGCTCGGCAGGCCCTCTTGCAGCTCAGAAGGCAGGGCCTCGGTCACGCGGTAGGTGGCCACGCCCATCGGCTTGCTGAGATCCCGCAGCGCGTACTCGGCCACCAGACGGTTCTTGCTCTTGCACAAGATCAGCCCGATGCTGGGCCGGTCCTCGGGATGGCGCAAAAGATCGTCCACCGCGGAGAGGTAGAAATTCATCTTGCCCGCGTACTCGGGCCGAAACTCCCCGATCTTGAGGTCGATCACCACGTAGCAGCGCAGGCGCAGCTGATAGAAGAGCAGGTCGATGTAAAACTCCTCCCCTCCCACCTCCAAGCGGTATTGGCTGCCCACAAAGGCGAATCCCGTCCCCAGCTCCAGCAGGAAGTCGCGCAGGTGCTCTAACAAAGCGCGCTCCAGGTCGCGCTCTTGGGCCTGCGGTCCCAGGGTGAGAAAGTCGAAGACGTAAGGGTCTTTCACCAACGAGCGCGCCAGGTCGGACTGGGGGGCGGGCAGCGTGCGCTCGAAGTTCGTGATCGCCTGACCCTGGCGCCGGTAGAGCCCGCTCTCGATCTGATGCACCAGCACGTTGCGGCTCCAGCCGTGCTCGATCGTCTGCTGGATGTACCAGAGGCGCTCCTGCGGGTCCTTCACCTTGTCCAGCAGCGTGATGTTGTGATACCAGGTGATTTGTGCAAGCACCTCTTGCACAAATTGCTCATCGGGATAGGCTTCGGCAAACGCCCTCATGTATTTGAGATTCCGCGGCGAGTAACCGTTCAGGTTCCCAAAATTCGTCTTGTCACACCCGTTGTTGATGCCGTATGATCGCTCCATGGCAATGCATTTACCTTTGCCTCCTGAGATCTGGCATCGTACACCGCGCGAAGCGCAGGACTATATCCTCGCGCTCGAAGCCCGTGTGGCGGCACTGGAGGCCACCGTGCAGGAGCTGCGGGAGCGCGTGCAGCAGGACTCGCGCACCTCGTCGCGGCCACCTTCGAGTGATCCGCCCGCGCGCCAGCGACCACGTCGCCAGCCCAGTGGACGGCGTCGCGGGGGACAGCCCGGTCACCCGGGGCAGACCCGGACGCTGGTGCCCATGGAAGACGTGGATGTGGTGATCCCGCTCAAGCCCAAGGCATGCGCCCGTTGTCAGCAGCCCCTGGCGGGCGAAGACCCGCAGCCGCAGCGGCATCAAGTTGTCGAAATTCCTCCCCTCAAGCCGGTGGTGACCGAGTATCAGGTGCATCAGTTGGTGTGTGCGGCCTGCGGAGCCACCACGCGGGCGGCATGGCCTGAGGGAGTCCCAAGCGGGGTCTATGGGCCGCGGGTGCAGGCCCTCGTGGCGCTGTGTACGGGGGCCTATCGCCTCTCCAAGCGCACCACGCAGCAGCTGCTGCGACTCTATGGCGTGTCGATGAGCTTGGGGACCATCCCTTCCCTGGAGGCGGCCACTGCCCAGGCCGTGGCGGTGCCCGTGGCAGAAGCGCGGGCTTATGTGCAGCAGCAGGCCAGCGTGTCGATGGACGAAACGGGCTGGCGCCAGGGGCGGCAGCGAGCTTGGCTGTGGGCGGCCGTGACAGAGGGGGTGACGGTGTTCTTGGTGCGCTTGTCGCGTGGGGGGCAAGTGGTGCGCGAGCTGCTGGGCAAGCCGTTTCGAGGCATCCTGGTGACGGATCGCTTTAGCGCTTACAATTGGTACCCGGTGCGCTGGCGGCAGCTGTGCTGGGCGCATCTGCTGCGCGATATCGAAGCGATGATTGCACGCGGTGGCCGCTCCCAGGAGCTTGGTGAAGCCCTGCGCGACGAGGCCCATCGGATGTTTCACTGGTGGCACCGGGTGCGCGACGGGACGCTGAAGCGCTCGAGCTTTCGCAATTACATGACCCCGGTGCGGCGCAAAGTCGAAGAGCTGCTGGAAGCTGGCACCCGCTGTGGCCACCCCAAGACCGCAGGGGTCTGCCGGGAGCTGCTGAAGCTGCATCAGGCCTTGTGGACGTTTGTGCACCTGGAGGGGGTGGAGCCAACGAACAACGCGGCCGAGCGGGCGCTGCGTCCTGGGGTGCTTTGGCGCAAGGGTAGCTTTGGGACGCAGAGTGCGCAGGGGTCGCGCTTTGTCGAGTCCATGATGACGGTGGTTACCACGCTGAAGCAGCAACGTCGCAATCCCCTTGCTTATCTCACCAGGGCGTGTGAGGCGGCTTTGCGGGGCGAAGGGGCACCCTCCTTGCTGCCCGCAGAAGCCTCAGCATGCCAGGGGGCAGCGGCATAATCCTTTGCCCCACCTGAACGGTTACCCGCGGCGAAAAGCCCTTCATCTCGGGGAACTCCCGCTTGAGGTCCCGCGCCAAGCGCTCGACGACCTTGGCCCCCCAGCCCTCTTGCTGCTGGCGCTGGAGGATCTCCCGGCCGATCTGCCAGTAGAGCAGCACCAGCTCCCGGTTCGCCGCGAGGGCCGCCCGCACCTGGGCCGAGCGAATGCGGGCCTTGAGAGACTCCAAAAGCTCCTTGTAGCCCGCAGGCAAGGGGGCAACGGGTGGTTGCCCTTTTCGCTTAGCGGCCACAGCCCAGCTCCTCCAGGTTCTTCCAGATCCTCTCGTCCAAGCGGCGGGCCTCGGCCTGCTGCTCCTTAAGCTGCGCCACCAGCCGGCGCATCTTCTCCTGGAAGGGCTCGTCGTCCTCCTCTTGGGGCGGGGCACCCACGTAGCGGCCCGGCGTGAGCACGTAGCCGTGCTTTCGGATCTCCTCGAGCGTGGCGCTCTTGCAGAAGCCCGGCTCGTCTTGGTACTCGCCCGCCTCGGGCTCGCCCCGCCAGGCGTGATACGTCCGCGCGATCTTCTCGATCTCCTCGTCGGTGAGCTCCCGGTGGGTGCGGTCGATCATGACACCCATCCCGCGGGCGTCGATGAAGAGGACCTCGCCGCGGCGGCCGCGCAGGGCCTTCTTCTGCCCGGCCGGCGGCCGCCCGCTCTTGTCGCGGGCCAAGAACCAGAGACAGGCCGGAATCTGGGTCGAGTAGAAGAGCTGCCCCGGCAAGGCCACCATGCAGTCCACCAAATCGGCCTCGATGATCTTCTTGCGGATCTCGCCTTCGCCCGACTGGTTGGAGGACATCGAGCCGTTGGCCAAGACGAAGCCGGCGTAGCCCGTGGGCGCCAGGTGATGGATGATGTGCTGGACCCAGGCGAAGTTGGCGTTGCCCACAGGCGGGATGCCGAATTTCCAGCGCTTGTCCTCGCGCAGGCGCTCGCCGCCCCACGCCTTCATGTTGAAAGGCGGATTGGCGAGGATGTAGTCGGCCTTGAGGTCGGGGAAACGGTCGTTGTGGAAGCTGTCGCCGTGGGCGATCTGGCCGGCGATGCCGCGGATGGCCAGGTTCATGCGAGCCAAGCGCCAGGTGGTGTAGTTGGATTCTTGGCCGTAGATCGAGATGTCGCCCTTCGCCTTCCCGCCGTTGTTGTTGCCGGTCGCGTGGGCCTGGATGAACTCCATGGACTGCACGAACATGCCTCCCGAACCGCAGCAGGGGTCGTAGACCCGCCCCTTGTAGGGCTCCAGCATCTCGACGAGCAACCGGACGATGCAGCGGGGCGTGTAGAACTCGCCGCCCTTTCGGCCTTCGGCGCTGGCGAACTGGGAGAGGAAGTATTCGTAGACGCGGCCAAGGATATCCTTGGAGCGGCTTTCCCCGTCGCCGACCCGGATGTTCGAGATCAGGTCGATGAGCTGGCCGAGCCGGGTCTTGTCGAGTACTGGCCGGGCGTAGTCCTTGGGGAGCACGCCCTTGAGCGAGGGGTTGTCGCGCTCGACCGCCTCCATCGCGTCATCTACGAGCTGCCCCACCGTGGGTTGCTTCGCATGGTTCTTCAGGTAGGCCCAGCGTGCCTCGGGCGGAACCCAGAAGACGTTCTCGGCGCGGTACTCGTCGGGGTCCTCGGGGTCGGCGCCCTGCTCCCGCTCGGCTTCGAGGCGCGCGCGCAGCTCCTCGAAGGCATCGGAGATGTACTTGAGAAAGATCAGGCCGAGGACCACGTGCTTGTACTCGGCCGCGTCCATGCTGCCCCCGCAGGGCATCGGCGGCCTGCCAGAGCTGAGCCTCGAAGCCCAGATTGGCGCCGGAGTTCTTCCCTGGATCGCTGGCTTTTCTTTGAATCTTTCCCTTCTTTGCCATCCTGCAACTCCTTCCGGTCAAGCCGCCTTGTGCCCCAGCCATTCCAGCCCGTGCTGCCAGACACGATAGCCGGTGACGTGGGTCTGGTTGGTGCACTCCATGGCCCGCCTCAATGCCTCGCAGGAGTACCGGTCGAGCTGGCAGGTATCGCTCGGCACGCTTTGCGATCAGGGCGTCGAAGTCGTTGGTCTTCTTGAGATCGAGGTAAAACTGCCGGTCGTCCGGGTTGAAGGACTCCGTCATGCCTCCTGTCTTCCGTCTTTCGTATCGCCGGGCGTCTCTTCCAACCAGCGGTCGATGGCTTCCTTGCGGAAGCGCCAGTGGCGGCCAATCTTCTGGCATGGGACTTTGCCTTCCCGCACGAGCTTGTAGAGCGTCGATTTGGGTATCTTCAAGTAGGCAGACAACTCGTCGATGGTCAGGACGTCGCCTGGTCTTTGAGACATCGCAAGCCCCTCTCTGACCGCAAGGCACAATTCTTGCCTCATTTACCAGTTAGCGCCAGTTGATGTCAAGAAATCGCTGCGCGCTGTCCCTCGCATCCCTTCAGGGGCAGCTGGCGGCGGCCCCCGAGCGGTGCTCTTGCGGTGTGAGGTACCCGCAGCCGCACTGCGAGCGGCGGTGAGAAGGGGGACTCCCGCCGCGCGAACAGCTGGGGGAGAAAGCAGACGCCCCCGGGAGCCCCTGCGGAGATTGGGCTCTTCACACGCCTTTCCGTATATGCGCTTCAAGGCGTCGGCCTATGCCAATGATGGTCAAGCCGACGACCTCGCGGGGCCTGCTCGTCGTAGCGAACAATCACCCCATCCCCCACATCGATGCCGATAGCTGCCCTGGGTGGGCCAAAGCTGAGGTACAGCGTGTCCGCTTCGCCGTCGTATTCCCAGTCGAGCGGTACGTCTTTTTTTTCGAATAGCTTCACCGCTTCCACAAGATCCTCCTCGAAGCCGCATAGCGGGAACAGAAATAGGCTGTCACCACGAAGCCATCCAGTTCAGACGTTTCTCGATACACGACCGCACAGAACTTCTCCGTCAAGGGAGAGTCCGGGTAGTGTTTGAGCGCGATCCGGGTTCCCGCGTCTCCTTCCTGAACCAGGTCAGGCGATGCGACCGTCTCCAAGATCGTGGTTTCCAGACCGTCCATCTCCGGGTGTCTCCGGCGGATGTGAGCCATCCGCTCCTCGGTCAATCGTATCGGAATGCCGTGCTTTGAGACAACGATCTGCATCGGGGAACCGCCAAGTGCATGGTTTTAAGCGGCGTTTTTCCCTTCGGAATCGTTGAAAGGCCAAGTCCTGACACCGTAAGAGGCTGACGCGCTCGGCCAACGCCTTATAAATCCAGAGGACCGCGGGATGCGCTTTCCTCGAAGGATCGCCTCCATGGCCTCTTTGGGTCGCACCGCCTTTCCCTGGCTCGACACCTGATGGGTGCTCAGGGTGACGTCGTTGGATATCGGCCTCGATTTCTTGCGGGGTTCGCCTTTCCTGTCCAGACCCCTCTCGGTCCAGCAGCACGAGGGCGTGCCCATACTGGTCCTGCAAGGGCCTCAGAAAGTCATGGGCGGTGTGAAACACGCCGGGGTCCCGCCGGGGGTGTCTGAACATGTCAAAAGTGATCCCCTCACGAATTCCCAAAGCCTGGGGGCGCGAGAGCAGTCCCCGCATGGCGTGCTCCATATCGGCATCCGCCACGAGGATGACCGGGTCTTTACGGCCCATTCATCCCAGGATCCCGCTGGCCAGGAGGTCTCCCAGGACCACGCCTTCTCTCCATTCTTTCAGCCTGGGGTGCTGATCGCCCGGCACGATGTCGGTAGCGCCGCTTTCGGTACGGGCAAAGCAGAGCAGTTCTTCCGGCCTGGCCAGGGTCAGCAGGATCGGCGAATGGGTGGCGCAGAGGACCTGCCCCTCGTAAACGGAAGAGAGGGATTGGTAGACCGCCTCCAGGGCGCGGGGATGGATGCCATTTTCCGGCTCTTCCACCATGGAGATCCCCTTTTCCTCCGGCAGGTAAGCCAGCAGGGTCAGGGCAAATAAGCGCAAGGTGCCGTCGGAGAGGAGCCACGACGGAAGCTGCCATCCGTCCCGGGTCTCTACGGCAAGGTAGCGGTAGCGGTTCTCCTCTCGCTCCTTTACCGTTACCGTCTTGATTTCAGGGAGAACCGTCCGGAGGTGCTGCACCCAGCGCTCTAGCTGACGCGGGCTACTTTTCTGGAGGCTATCCACGACCAGGGGCAGGTTGGAGCCGTCCGGCTGGAAGGTCCGTGGGGCGTCGGGACGACATGGCCAGCGCATCGCCTGGCTGTTGAGCATCAAAAATTGCACCCCTTTCGTAAGCGTCTGGCGCAACCAGGTGCTTGCCGGAAACCGCGCTTCTTCCTCGGGAACCATGTGTAACCCCGCTCGCTCATACCCTACGGCCAGAGGGAAGTTCCAATCCGTCGTTTCCGACCGGACATACAATCGTCCTTCTTCCGTGCGGGACATGACTCTTCGGTAGCCAGCCGGTGCGCGCTTTCGCGGTTCTTTGACGATACTTCCCGGCGGAGAAGGCTCTTTTGGGAAGAGGGAATCCCTGGAACGGGAAGCCGTCTTGCCTTCCTCCCGAAGGAGCCAGAGATTCTCTACAAGGCTCAAAGGCTCAGGACGCCTGCCCTGTCGGTTCCCACCCGAATTTCGTATCGGACGTGGGAATACGGCTCCTTCAGGCGCTTTCGAACAGGGTCGGGAAGGTGAAACACCACCGCAACCTCAAAGCTATCCGACGCCATCTTCCAGAGCAGTTCGCGAACGGAGCGCGCCCGTTTTGCCACCGCTGCCTGGAGGCCATCCCGAAGAAGGTCCTGCAGGAGGACCAAGACATCCAGAAAGGTGCTCTTCCCGCTGGCGTTGGCACCGACCAGAATGTGAAACGGCCGCAGTTCCCGGTCAACGTACCGCAGGCACTTGTAGTTGAGCACCTCGATGCGGTGCAAGATCATTGGCTCTCTTCTCTCGAATCAAGGGGATTTCACTATCCTGACGTCGCCCTGCCCGCGTGCGACGGAGCCGATGCCCCGCGGTCTCCGGGAGCATCGCCAGGCGCATGGCGCGCGGGCTGCCCGCAATTGTACTTGGCAACGGAGGTCTTGTCAGTACTGACCTTTGCAGCCGCCACAAAACGCCGGCGCAATTCCTGGCAGACCCCGGGCGGCACAAGCAGCGAACCCCGCACGATAGACGGCCGGCCGCATGCTGTTGGAGGCGCCGCAGTCTTGCTTGCTGTACGCGCTTGGCTTCCCCAAGGGCTTGCTCGGCGGTATCTCGGCCGGCGACCTCTTCCCCTGGGCCGGCCCCTCTGGTCAAGCTTCGCACGCCGCCAGCACTGCCTCAACTTCTCGCAGCTTTGCCTCGAGGTCGCCCTCGTCCGCTGCGCGGATGGTCACGTGCCCCACCTTACGGCGTGGCCGCACCGCCTTGCCGTAGAGGTGGAGGTGCACGCCGGGAATGCCCAAAAGGCGCCGCGGGTCGGGAAGCTTGCCGAGGCAATTCACCATGGCCACCGCGCCCACGGGGGCCGTAGCGCCCAGCGGGAACCCCAGGATGGCGCGCAGGTGGTTTTCGAACTGGCTGGTTTCTGCGCCTTCGATCGTCCAGTGGCCGGTGTTATGGACGCGCGGCGCAAACTCGTTGGCCAGCAGTCTGCCGCCGACCTGGAAGAGCTCCAGGGCCAGCACCCCCACATAATCGAAATGGGCCAGCAGCCGCTGCGCGTATGCCTGGGCGATGGTGGCCGCGGGATCGGCAGGGCGGCTCCTGGAGGTCAGAAGAATGCCTTGCCGGTGCACGTTCTCCGCAAGCGGGTAGTAAGCCTCCTCGCCGCTGGCCCCGCGCACCGCGACGATCGACACCTCGCGGTCAAAGCCGATAAATTGCTCGGCCAGCAAGGGGACACGGGGAAGCCGTCGCCAGGCCTGCCCGAGGGCGCCTTCCTCACCGATAATCCATTGCCCCTTGCCGTCGTACCCTTGCGAGCGGGTCTTGAGGACCATCGGAAAGCCAAGCCGCTTTGCCGCCTGCCGCAGCTCGTCCTCGCTCGTGACAGGCGCAAACGCGGCGGTCGGAATGCCAAGCTCGGCAAAGAGCTGCTTTTCCCGCAGCCGATCCTGCTTCACCGCCAGCGCCCGGGGCGCAGGGTGCAGGGGGACGCGCGGCGCCAGGGACTCGACGCCCCGGAGGCTGATGTTTTCAAACTCGTAGGTGACCACCGCGGCGCCCGCCGCCAGCCGCTCCAGCAAGCGGGGGTCGTCGAACCGCCCGACCAGTGCCTCGCCAAGCGGGAACGCACAGGCGTCGGCCGCCTGGTCCAGAAAGCGAAACGTTAAGCCCAAGGGAAAGCCGGCCAGCGCCAGCATCCGCGCCAGCTGTCCCCCGCCAAGAATCCCGACAATCACCGGCGAGCCTCCCGCGGGTCGGGGTGGTCGAGCACCGCCTGCGTTTGTTTTTGGCGATACGCTTCCAGGGCCTTGCGGATCTCCGGGTACTTGTTGCCCAAGATGGCGGCCGCCAGCAGAGCGGCATTGACCGCCCCCGCCCGGCCGATGGCAAGGGTCCCCACCGGGACGCCCGCCGGCATTTGCACGATCGACAGGAGGGAATCGAGCCCCTGAAGCGCCTGGGACTGGACGGGCACGCCCAGCACGGGGAGAAGTGTCTTGGCCGCCGTCATCCCCGGCAGGTGCGCTGCCCCGCCCGCCCCGGCGATGATGACTTCCAGTCCCCGGGCCGCCGCCGCTTCGGCGTAGCGAAACAGCTTGTCCGGCGTGCGGTGGGCAGAAACGACTTCGACTTCGTACGGGATCCCCAGCGTTTCGAGGGTTTCTGCCGCGTGGCGCATCGTCTCCCAGTCCGAGGTCGAGCCCATGATGATGCCAACAAGGGGGTTCATGGCGTCGCGCCTCCTCCGCTTGTGAACTTCTCAGGCCGCAGGACCTCCACGTCGCTCATAAACAGGATCATGGCGTAGTTGTCGTAGTAGTGTTCTTTGAGATGGCTCGCAATCGTCCTGGCCAGCGGGTCGGCACAGACGACCTCGACGCGAATATTGGCCCCATGTTCCCATCCCGTGTTGCGCACCCCTCGGTGCCCTTTGCCACGTGCCTCGGTTATCGTGTACCCAGATACGCCAAGCTTCTCAAGCGTGGCGATGAGTTCTTTTTCAAGCACCGCTTCGGTGATGATGGTGACGAGTTTTCGGGAAAACGTCTGCATCGCTTCACCTCACAGCAGTTCATGAATCCAGCGTGCCATCTGCAGATAAAGCGGAATCCCTAGCGTGACATTGAACGGAAACGTCACGCCCAGAGACGCTGCAAGCGACAGCGTCGGATTCGCTTCTGGCACGGAAATCCGCATGGCGGCCGGAACGGCGATATACGAGGCGCTCGCGGCAAGCACCGTCAGGAGGGCCGTGCCGCCGAGCGACAGGCCCAGCAGGCGCCCCACGCCACAGCCCAGCACTGCAGCAAAGAGCGGCATGAAGACGCCAAACGCGACCAGGAACAGCCCGTAGCGGCGCAGCGCGCTCATCTGTGCCGCGGCCAGCAGCCCCATCTCGAGAAGAAACAGCGCGAGCATCCCGCGGAAGAGGTCGAAAAAGAAGCCATGGATCGAGGTCAATCCGTCTTCGCCGGCGACCCAGCCAATGGCCAGGCCGCCCAGAAGACAGACCATCGCTTTTCCGGCGAACACCTCGTGCAGGAGCCGGCCCCATTGGGTTTGGCCCGTGATGCCGCGGGCCAGCAGCACCCCGACGATAATCGCCGGCATTTCCAGAAGCGCAAGGAACAGCGTGGTATAAGACTCGTACATGACATTCTGGGTGCCGAGATAGGCCAGCGCCACGGCATAGGTGCCCGCGCTCACCGAACCGTAGTGGGCGGCGATCGAAGCGGCGTCGGCGCGCTTGAACTTGCCGGCTCGCCGCAGAATGGGATAAGCAATGACCGGCAAGACGAGCCCCAGCAAAAAGACGGCAACCATCTTCGGAAGCAGCGGAACCAGCGGGTATTTGGCCAGCTCGACGCCACCCTTTAGGCCAATGGCCAAAAGGAGATACAGGCTCAGGAAATCGTAGATGGCCGCGGGAATCCGGATATCCGAACGCGCCAGGCCTGCAGCGACGCCAAGCAGGAAAAAGAGAATCACCGGATCAAGCACGCTCATTCTTTGCTGGCCTCCTCACACCGCAGCTTGCCGGGACGCCTGCGTTCCCCGCAAGCGCCGGGGGGAGGCGTGCCAAACCATTTCGTCCATCTCCATCATTCCACCTCTGCTTGGACCTTCGCGCCCTCAGCCCGCAGGCCGTCTCGGCCGAAAAGGCCACGCGCCCACCGGCACGTAGCACCTCGGCTCCACGGGCGACCGCCTTTACCACCCCGATGGCGGAAGCGCTACATGTTTTCACGATTCTCCATGAACGAGGCGAATCAGATCCTCGATGCGCCGGTGCTGCTCGAGGGGATGCCGCAGCGACAGCGCGCCGTGAATGCGATAGGCGTTGCGCCTTCCGGTGCGCACGCGCTCGACGTATCCCGCGGCTTCCAACGCCGCGATGATGCGCTGGACGGCCCGCTCCGTGATGCCCACCGCTGCCGCGATGTCGCGCACGCGCATCGTAGGGTCTCTGGCCAGACACAAGAGGACATGCGCGTGGTTCGTCAGGAACGTCCACTCAGGAGCGTCCGCCTTGCCTTTGTGCATCGCCGAGCCTCCTCATCCGTCGCCGCCAAGCCACGACCGATGAAGCCGCTTGCCGTCGGCCAAAGCCGCACGGCCCGCCGCGGAAGCCTTTTACGGCCGCACTCCCCACAGCCCTGGTCACCGTGATGCGTCAGGGACGACAGGCGACCTGGCAGGCAAGACCCGCCGCCGCTGCCTGGCCGGCGACCGCCAGGAGGGAGCCCGCGCGGCGCCAGCACATGCGTAACGTAATACAGGAAATTTATTTCGCATGTCAAGGGGGCTTGCGAGAAGCGGGGCCTGGACGCTTTGCCGTGTAGGCGACCTGCGCGCGGCGCGCAGCAGCCCTGCCGGTGCGGGCGTTTTCATGGCGCATCGGGGACATCCCCCGGCAAGGCAGCGCCGCAGACAGCCCTGACCTTATTGACAAAAGCGCCCTGTGGCGCCATATTGTCGCCACAGGGTGCATCGCCAGAGCCGTCCTGACGCCATCTTGATGGCTTCCTAACGGTGCCTTCACACGAAGGGGGTATTTTCTTGCAGCGGACCCGGCGCGGCGGCTCCCCACAGGGGGCCAGCCGCCGCAAGCAGAGGAGCACGGCCATGCGAGAGCAGCACGACACCGTGACCAACCCCAGCGCCAACGAACCCTTTGCCGCCGTGCTGGCGCGCTACCTGTCGCGGCGCGCCGTGCTGCGTGGCGGCCTGGCCGGCCTCGCCCTCTGGGCGGGCCACCCCTTCTGGCTTGACCCCCAAAGCGCGGCGGGCGCGGCCGACTTTCTCCCCGTGCAACACAGCACCGCCGATCAGCTGCAGGTGCCGGCCGGCTACCGCCAGCAGGTGCTCATCCGCTGGGGCGACCCGCTGCGGCCCGATGCGCCCGATTTCGACCCGCGGGCGCAGACGGCCTGGAAACAGGCGCGGCAGTTTGGCTACAACTGCGACTTCATCGGCTTTTTGCCGCTGCCGCCAGGAACTTCCAACGCAAGCCATGGCTTGCTGGTGGTCAACCACGAATACGCCAACTCTGAGCTCATGTTCCCGGAGTGGGACGGCACCCTGGCCGGCAAGTCGCGCGAGATGGTGGCCATCGAGCTGGCCGCACACGGCGTGTCGGTGGTCGAAGTGCGGCGCGAGGCGTCAGGCGCCTGGCACTACGTGCGCGGCAGTGCCTACAACCGGCGGCTCACCGGCAACAGCCTCATGCGCCTCAGCGGCCCGGCCGCCGGCCATCCCTGGCTGCAGACCAGCGAGGACGCCAGCGGCCGCCTGGTGCGCGGCACCCTGAACAACTGCGCCGGCGGCGTCACCCCCTGGGGGACGGTGCTGACGTGCGAAGAAAACTTCCACTTCTACTTCCACGGTAGCCTCGAGGCGGTGCGCGACAGGGCCATCCGCGCCGTGCACGAGCGCTACGGCCTGCGGGACCGCTACGGCTGGGGACAGTACCACGCGCGCTTCGACGTGGCCCAGGAGCCCCACGAGATGCTGCGCTTTGGCTGGGTGGTGGAACTCGATCCCTATGACCCGCACGCCATCCCGGTGAAGCGCACCGCCCTAGGCCGCTTCAAGCACGAAGCGGCCACCGTGGTCGTGGCTCCCGGCGGCCAAGTGGTGGTCTACAGCGGCGATGACGAGCGGTTCGAGTACATCTACAAGTTCGTCAGCAGCGGCCGCTACAACCCCTACAGCCGCGCGGCCAACCTGCACCTCCTCGATGCCGGCACCCTCTACGTGGCACGCTTTCACGACGACGGCACGGGCACCTGGTTGCCGCTGGTCTTCGGGCAAGGCCCCCTCACCCCCGAACACGGCTTTCGCTCCCAGGCCGAGGTGCTGATCAACGCGCGGCGGGCTGCCGACTTGCTGGGGGCCACCAAGATGGATCGCCCCGAGGACGTGGAGGCCAGCCCCGTCACCGGCAAGGTCTACGCCGTGCTCACCAACAACACCAAGCGCCAGCCGCAGCAAGTCGACGCCGCCAACCCGCGCCCGGCCAACGCTTACGGCCACATCCTCGAAATTGCCGAGGCTGGCGAGGACCCCACCGCCACGCGCTTTCACTGGTCGCTCTTTATCGCCTGCGGCGATCCCGCCACCCCGGCCCACCAGGCCGCCTACCAGGGCTACCCCACGGTGAGCTGGCTGGCCAATCCCGACAACCTCGCCTTTGACGAAGCCGGACGCCTGTGGGTGGCCACCGACGGCCAGCCGCGCTCAATTGGCGCCAACGACGCCGTTTACGTCATCGACACCGAAGGGCCCTACCGCGGCCGCTGCCGCATGTTCCTGAGCGGCCCCCGGGGGTGCGAGGTGTGCGGCCCCGCCTTTACCCCCCGACAACACGACGTTCTTTGTGGCCATCCAGCACCCCGGGGAAGGCAAGGGCTCGCACTTTGCCGCGCCGCTGAGCCGCTGGCCCGACTTTCGCGACGACATGCCGCCGCGGCCCAGCGTGGTGGCCATCACCCGCGAGGATGGCGGCAAGGTGGGTGGCTAGGGCAACGGTCACCTTTCCTGGCGGGGGGCCTCGCGCGCCAGCAAGTCACGCACGTGGCGTTCAATCGTGTCGCGTACCTGCCGGTAGCCTTCCAGCGGCATGCCTTTGGGGTCTGGAATCGTCCAGGCCTCGTGGCGCTTGGCCCGCACCGCCGGGCAGGCCTCGCCGCAGCCCATGGTGACCACCACGTCGTATTCGACGTCGGGAAGCTCGGCCAACCCCTTGGGACGCGGCGTACCCAGTGCAATGCCGCGCTCGCGCATCACGGCGATGGCCTGCGGATCGACGGCGGCGGCCGGACGGGAGCCGGCACTGAAGACCTGCCAGCGGCCGCCGCCATAGTGGCGAGCAAAACCCTCTGCCATCTGGCTGCGACAGGCGTTTTCTACGCACACAAACAACACGCGCTGCATGTGCCCGCCCTCCTCTTGCCAACCGCGCTCCCTTCCCGCTCCGGGAGTCCCCCTGCCGGGGCGGCCCGGGGAAGCCTCACGCCCTTTTGACAGAGCCCTAACCGCATCCTAACGCCGCTAGAGCATACTCTTTCCCAGGAAGGACTGGGAAGGTCCTTACCAAAAGCTCACGCGAGCTTAACCGAACCTTAACCCTACCGCGATAGGCTGCCTGAAGAAGGAGAGTGCCATGCCACGATTCAGAGCAGGGTTCTTGATAGCGACGCTTGTTGGCTTCGGGGTCTTGCTCTTGGCCCTGCGGGCCCCCGCGCAGGTGCCCGTCGACCCGCAGCTGCCTTCCTACCGGCCGGTGGGCGGGGTGGCCGGCAACCTCAACAGCATCGGCTCCGATACCATGAACAACCTCATGACCCTGTGGGCCGAGGGGTTTCGCGCCTTTTATCCCAACGTCCACATCCAGATCGAAGGCAAAGGCTCGTCCACGGCGCCGCCGGCGCTCATCGAGGGCACCGCGCAGCTCGGCCCCATGAGCCGGCCGATGAAGGCGGCAGAAATCGACAAGTTCGAGAAAGCCTTCGGCTACAAGCCCACGGCATTTCGCGCCGCCATCGACGCCCTGGCGGTCTTCGTGCACAAAGACAACCCCCTCACTTGCCTTACCCTCACCCAGGTGGACAGCATCTTTTCCAAGACTTACAAGCGCGGCGGCAAGCCGGTGCGCACCTGGGGCGACTTGGGCCTCACGGGGGCCTGGGCGACGCGGCCGCTGTCGCTTTACGGCCGCAACAGCGCCTCGGGCACGTACGGCTTTTTCAAAGAGCACGCCCTGCTGGGCGGTGACTTCAAAGACACGGTGAAAGAGCAGCCCGGGTCGTCGTCGGTGGTGCAGGGGGTGGCCAGCGACCTGGGCGGTATCGGCTACTCGGGCATCGGCTACCAGACGTCGGGGGTAAAAGCGGTGGCCCTGGCCAGCGACGGCGACTGCTACGCGCCGACGCTCGACAACGCCCTGAGCGGCGACTATCCCCTCGCCCGCTTCCTTTACATCTACGTGAACAAGAAGCCCGGCGAGCCCCTGGACCGGCTCACCGCCGAGTTCCTCCGCTTTGTCTTTTCCCGCCAGGGGCAGGAGGTGGTGGTCAAGGACGGCTACTACCCCTTCCCGGCGGTGGTGGCCGAAGAGGAGCTTGCCAAACTGCAAGAGTAGCGGCCGCAGCGGGGCAGCCCGCGCCTGGCTGCCCCGCTGCCCGGAGGCAAAAGGATGGCCCGTACCACGCCGGAAGTCCCGGCAACCCGCACCCTGCCGCGCGTCGCCCCGGCCAGGTCTGTCCTTCTGGTGGACCGCCTCATGGCGGTGGGCATCACCTTTGGCGGCATTGCCATCATCGTGGCCGTGCTGGGCATTTTTGTCTTTATCCTCTCGCAGGTCCTGCCCCTGTTCCGCGGCGCCCGCGTTGCGCCCCTGCAGCAAGTCGCCCTGCCGCCTCAGCCCTACGTGCTGCTGGGCACCGACGAGTGGACAGCGCTGCCGGTGCTGGTGAGCGCCGACGGCACCCTGTGGTTCGTTGACCCCAGCGGCCAGCGGCCGGTGCAGCGCGTCAGCCCCGCGCACCCGCCTGACGTCGCCTTTACGGCTTTTGCCTATGACCAGGGACGGCAGGAAGTGGTCATGGCCACCCGCGACGGCAGGTTCACCGTGGTCCGCCTCAACTACCAAGCGACGTTTGCCGGCAGCGCGCGCACCGTGGTGGCCCACCCCCAGGCCGGCCCCTTGCTGGCGCTGGGCCGCCAGGGCTACCCCATCACCCACATCGCCTATCGCGACAGCGGCAGCGACAAGCTGGCGGTGGCCATTCAGGACGTCGCAGGCCGCCGGGAAGTGCATGCCGTGCACCTGGTGCAGCGGCGCACCCTGCTGGGCGCCAGCAAAGTGCAGGTCAAGAACCGCTACGACCTGACGCCGCAGCTGGCCGGCACGCCGCAGGCGGTGGCCGTCACCGCCCAGGCCGACGGCGTCGTGGTGGCCACCGAAGAAGGCGACGTCTACTACTTCGTCCGCCAGAGCGAGGCGCTGGCCCTGCGGCAGGTCTTTGCCCCTTTTCAAGACCTGGCGGCGCCGCAGATCGCTTCCATGCACTTTTTGCTGGGCGGCGTCTCGCTCGCCTTCTCCAGCCCCAGCGGCGCGCACCGCCTCTTTAGCCTCTACGTGCCAGCCGGCGCCGCGGTGCGCCTTTTTGGCCAGACCAAGGCCCTGACGCCGCTGCCGGCCGGCGCCTCCTTTTTTGCCCATAGCTTGCGCAACAAGGCCTTTCTCACCGGGGCCGGCGCCTGGGCCGGCCTCTACTACGCCACCACCGCCACGGTACGCTGGCAGCAGCAGCTGCCTTTCACGGTGACCCTGGCCCGCCTGGGCGGCAAGTACGACCGCCTGCTCTTCCTTGACGACCACCACACCCTGCACCTCTACGCCCTCGACGACCCGCACCCAGAAGACGGCTGGCGCGCCTTCTTCGGCAAGCTGTGGTACGAAGGGGCCGCTGCGCCTGCCTATGTCTGGCAGTCTACCGGCGGCTCGGATGCCTTTGAGCCCAAGCTGTCGCTTGTGCCCCTTATCATCGGGACCCTCAAAGGCACGTTCTACGCGCTGCTGTTTGCCGTGCCGGTGGCGCTGCTGGCGGCCATTTATACCTCGCAGTTTTTGCACCCCAACCTGCGGCTGGTGGTCAAGCCCACGATGGAAATCATGGCCTCGCTGCCCTCGGTGATCCTGGGCTTTCTGGCTGCCCTGTGGCTGGCGCCCCTGCTGGAGCGGCGCATTCCTTCGTGCCTGCTGATTTTCCTTGGCATTCCCTGGGCGGCGGTGGTGTTTGGCTGGCTGTGGAATAGGCTGCCGCGGCGCTGCCGGCGCCTGGTAAGACCGGGCTACGAGTTTCTGGCGTTTGCCCCGGTCTTGCTGGCCGTGGTCTACGCGGCCTGGCAGCTGGGGCCGCTGCTGGAGCGCTGGCTCTTCGTGGTCACCGATCCCCACAGCGGCCAGCGCCTTGCCGACTTTCGCCTGTGGTGGCCGCAGGCCACCGGCACCCGCTTCGAGCAGCGCAACGCCCTGGTGGTGGGCTTCATGATGGGCTTTGCCGTGATTCCCATTATTTTTACCATTGCCGAAGACGCGCTCTCGAGCGTGCCGGCCGCCCTGAAATCCGCTTCCCTGGCCCTGGGTGCCAGCCGCTGGCAAACGGCGGTGCGCGTCGTCATTCCTACTGCCTCGGCAGGCATCTTCTCGGCGCTGATGATCGGGCTGGGGCGGGCGGTGGGCGAAACGATGATCGTGCTTATGGCCACCGGCAACACGCCGATCATGGACTTTAGCATTTTCACCGGCATGCGCACCCTGTCGGCCAACATCGCCGTCGAGCTGCCAGAAGCGCCGCACCACGGCACCCTCTACCGCACGCTGTTTTTGGGCGGCCTGCTGCTTTTTGTCATGACCTTTTTGGTCAACACCGTGGCAGAAATTCTGCGCCAGCACCTGCGCGAGCGCTACAAGACGGTTTAGCCGCATGAGATCCGCACCACCGCTTCCCCGCGTACGCGAGCGACCGCCGCGCCTGACCACCGGCGAGCCCCTGGTGTGGGGCACGGCGATGGGACTGACGGTAGGCCTGGCGATGATCCTTTACTTGCTTGGCCTCATTTTGGTCAACGGGGTGACGGCGTTCTGGCCCCGGCGCGTGGCCTGGCTGGAGCTGCGCCCTGGCAGCGCGGCGCGCCTGGGGCAGGCGGCGGTGCTGGCCGGGGAAGTGGTGGCAGAGCAGGCCAAGCGAGACCACCTCGGCAGCGGGCCGGCGCCGCAGGAGTGGCAGCTGTTTCTGGGCAACAAAGACGTCTACGGCCAGGCCTTTCGCTACGTCGACGCCGCAGACGTGGTGCGGCGCAGCTATCCCCGCACGCTCATGGTCATCGAGCGCCTCGAGTACGGCGACGCCATTGGCGTGCCGGTGGCCCTGGAGATCAAGGGCGAAGGCGTGCTCCCGGCCGAGGCGCCGCGCTTTGCTGCTCGCCTGCGGCAGCTGGTCGAGGAGGTCAACCGCCGCCGTGCCCGCATCCGCCAGCTGGAAAAGCGCGACATCGGCGCCCTCAACGCCCGCATGGAGAAGCTGCGCCTGCGCCAGCGTGCCCTCGAGCGCGCCCGCCAGGCGGGGAGGGACGTCGCGGCGGCCTGGCAGGCGGTGGCCGAGGAGATGGCGGCGCTGCAGGCGCGCTACGAAGCCCTGGCGCAGCAGGCCCGCCACTTGCGCCAGCAGCAAGACGAACACGCTCTGGTCTACCGCCTGGCCACGGGAGAAGAGCGGCGCTTGCCCCTGGGACAAGTCGTCCACTACTACTACCCCAACCGCCTCAGCGTCTGGCAGCGCCTGGGCCTGCTGGCGCGCAACGTCTGGGTGTTCCTCAGCGAGGAGCCGCGCGAGGCCAACACCGAAGGCGGCGTTTTTCCTGCGATTTTTGGCACTTTTGTGATGACGGTGCTGATGAGCCTGGCGGTGACGCCCTTTGGCGTCGTGGCAGCCCTCTACCTGCTCGAGTACGCCCGCCAGGGGCTGCTGGTGCGCCTGGTGCGCATTGCCGTCAGCAACCTGGCCGGCGTGCCGTCGATCGTCTTTGGCGTGTTTGGCCTGGGCTTCTTCGTCTACGGAGTCGGAGGAAGCCTCGACGCCCTCTTCTTTGCCGAGGCCCTGCCCACCCCCACCTTTGGCACCGGCGGCATCCTGTGGGCCTCGCTCACTTTGGCGCTGATGACCGTGCCGGTGGTCATTGTGGCCACCGAAGAGGCGCTGGCCGCCGTGCCGCGGGGCATGCGCGAGGGCTCGCTGGCCCTGGGGGCGTCGAAGTGGCAGACCATCCAGCGCATCGTGCTGCCGGCAGCCGCGCCGGGCATCCTCACCGGCCTCATTCTGGCCATGGCCCGCGGCGCCGGCGAGGTGGCGCCGCTGATGCTGGTGGGGGTGGTGAAGCTGGCCCCGAGCTTACCGATCGACACCGTGTTTCCTTTCATCCACCTTGAGCGC
This sequence comes from Candidatus Tectimicrobiota bacterium, assembly GCA_026005175.1. Taxonomy (GTDB): domain Bacteria; phylum Tectomicrobia; class Entotheonellia; order Entotheonellales; family Entotheonellaceae; genus BPKO01. The sequence continues at coordinate 243,892 of BPKO01000001.1, read as the reverse complement.
AAGTTCATGCACCTGGGGTTTCACATTTACGACCTCGGCTTCCAGTCGCCCGACGCCGAGGCGGCCAAGCCGATGGTCTTTGCCACCACCTTGCTGCTCATCACCCTGGTGGTGGTGCTGAACCTGGGTGCCCTTTACATCCGCGAGAAGCTGCGTCGCAAGTACGCTACCGCAGCCTTCTAGCGGCAGGGGGGCAGGCGTATGGCGGTGAAAATTCCCGACCCGATCCTCGACATCCAGGACCTGTCGCTCTACTACGGCGAGACGCCAGCGCTGCGCCACATCTCGCTGGCTATCCCGCGCAAGCGGGTGACGGCGTTCATCGGCCCTTCGGGCTGCGGCAAGTCCACGCTGCTGCGCTGCTTTAACCGCATGAACGACCTCATCGAGCACGTGCGCATCGAGGGCAGCATCAAGCTCGACGGCGAAGAGATCAACGACCCCAACCTCGACGTCATCCGCCTGCGGCGCCGCGTGGGCATGGTCTTCCAGAAGTCCAACCCCTTCCCCAAGTCGATTTACGAAAACGTCGTCTACGGCCTGCGCATCGCCGGGGTGCGCAACCGCGCCGTGCTCGACGAAGTCGTCGAGCGCAGCCTGCGCGCCGCGGCGCTGTGGGACGAAGTAAAAGACCGCCTGCACGAGTCGGCGCTGCGCCTTTCGGGCGGCCAGATGCAGCGGCTGTGCATCGCCCGCGCCATTGCCGTGAACCCCGAAATCATTCTCATGGACGAACCCTGCTCCGCCCTCGATCCCATTGCCACCAGCCGCATCGAAGACCTCATCGACGAGCTCAAGCAGGACTACACGGTGATCATCGTGACCCACAACATGCAGCAGGCCGCCCGCGTTTCCGACTACACCGCCTTTCTTTACCTTGGCGAGCTCGTCGAGTACGATGAAACCGACAAAATCTTTACCGCCCCGGCGCAAAAGCGCACCCAGGACTACATCACCGGCCGCTTTGGCTAGACAAGGAAGCCCAGATGAGCAAGCACTTTCAGCGCGAAATCGACAACCTGAAGAAGAAGATCCTCACCGTTGGCGCCACCGTCGAAGAGCGTATCGCCCAGGCCATCGCCGCGGTGATCCAGCACGACGCCAAGCTGGCCGAGCAGGTGGCCGAAGGCGACGAAGAAATCGACATGATGGAAGTGGAAGTCGAGGAGGAGTGCCTGAAGATCCTCGCCCTCTACCAGCCGGTGGCCATCGACTTGCGCTTTGTGGTGGCCGTACTCAAAATCAACAACGACTTAGAGCGCATGGCCGACCTGGCGGTGAACATCGCCCGGCGCGCCTCCTACCTGGCCCGCTACCCCAACCTGGAGGTGCCGCCGCACCTGGCGGCCATGGCCCAGAAGACGCAGGCCATGGTGAAGCAGAGCCTCGATGCCCTGGTGCGCCAGGATCCCGAGCTGGCGCGGCGGGTGTGCGCCGCCGACTACGAGGTGGACCAGCTCAACCGCCAGATGCACGTGCTCATCCAGGCGCAGATCCGCGCCACCCCCGAGCGCGTGGAGCAGCTCATCCACATGCTCTCCGTCTCTCGCCACCTCGAGCGCATTGCCGATTTGGCCACCAACGTGGCCGAAGACGTGATCTACACGGTGACCGGGGAAATCGTGCGCCACCGCACCGCCGCTTACAGCTAACCCGGTGCTTCAGGGCTTTGGCTGCCGGTTGTAGTGGTCCATCACCACCAGGGCCCGGTAGACCGCTGCGGTCACCGGCGTCGCCACCCCCAGGCGCTGGCCGTGGCGCACGAGGGCTCCGTGGATGGCCTCCACTTCGAGCGGCCGCCGCTGCGCGAAGTCAACCGCCATCGAAGAGGCCCCCGGATCGGCCGCCGCCTCGAGGTACTGCATGATCTGCGAGGCGAGGTCGGGGGCCACGGCGATCCCCGCCGCCTGCGCCACGGCCACCGCCTCTTCGAGCAGGGTGCGGTACAGCGCGCGGGTGGGCTCGTGTGCCAGCAGCTGCGCCACCGTCAGCCGCGTCAGCGTCGAGAGGCCGCTAAAGGGGGAAATGAAGACCAGCTTTTCCCACAGGCTCTTGCGGATGTCCGCACGGACCTGCACGGGAATGCCGGCTTGCGTCAGGAGCCGGCACACTTTCTCTACCTGCGGCTCGCCCCCCGCCTCGAGGCTGCCCAGCTCGATGAGCCGGTCTTCGGTCTGCTGCTCTACCACCCCCGGGGCCACCAGGGTGGAGCCAATGCGCGTCACCCCGGCCAGCACCGTGCCCCGGCCAAAGAACGCTTGCAGCGTGGAGGGGGTATCCACGCCGTTTTGCAACGTCAGGACCGCGGTGTCGTCTGTCACCAGGGGCTGCACCAGCGCCGCCGCCTGCGCCACGTCGTAGGTCTTGACGCAAAACAGCATCACGTCTGCTGGGGGCAGCCCGGCCACCTCGGCGCGGGCGCGCACCGGCAAGGAGAAGTCGCCGTGCACGCTGCGCACAGTAAGGCCGCGCGTTTGCAGCGCCGCAAGGTTGGCCCCGCGGGCAATAAAGGTGACGTTGGCCCCGCGGCGCGCCAGCAGGCCGCCGAAGTACCCCCCCAGGCCGCCGGCGCCTACGACCACGACGTGCATCGCTTTGCCTCCTGCGGCGCGGCTACTTCAGGCGCGGGTCCAGGGCATCACGCAGGCCGTCGCCAAAGAGATTAAAGCCCAGGACGGTGATGAAAATCGCCAAGCCCGGGCACAGCGCCAGCCAGGGGTTGAGCTGGATCCAGGCCACGTTGGCCTTCAGGTCCCAGCCCCAGCTAGGCGTCGGCGGCTGCGTCCCCAGGCCGAGGAAGCTGAGGGAGGCCTCGACGATGATGGCGGTGGCGATGCTCAGGGTGCCGGTCACGATAATGGGCGCCATGCAGTTGGGCAAGACGTGGCGCCAGAGGATCTTGGGGTCGCGCTGCCCCAGGGCACGGCAGGCCTCGATATACTCCTTTTCCTTGATCGACAGCACGCTGCCGCGCACCAGGCGGGCATAGATGGGAATGCGCACGATGCCAATGGCCATGATCACCTTCATGGCGCCCACGATGCCGGCGGTAGGCGTGAACATGATCATGATGACGATGGCCAGCAAAAAGACGGGAAACGCCAGGATGAGGTCCATGGCGCGCATGATCACCGTGTCGAGCTTGCCGCCGTAAAAGCCGGCAATCACCCCCAGGGGAACGCCCACGAAAATCGCCAGCAGCACCGAGGAGAGGCCCACCGCCAGCGAAATGCGGCTGCCGTAAATGATGCGGCTGAGCATGTCGCGGCCAAACTGGTCGGTGCCCAGGAGGTGCTTGGCGTTGGGCGACTGGAAAGTCTCGGTAGGGGAGTTGAGAATGGGGCTATAGGGCGCCAGCACATCGGCAAAAATGGCCACCAGCACCAGAGTCGTCACGATTCCCAGTCCCACCAGGGCCGTCTTGCTGCGCTTGAGACGGCGTGCCGTCTGCGCCAGCTGCGACTCTGCCCGTGGCCGCGACGCCACAGCCGGCACCACGTCGCCCAGCGCCGGCGCACCCACCACCCCGGTGTTGCCTCTCAGTGCGTTGTGCCTCATGGACGGCGCTCCCCCTTCCAAGCCAAGGCGGCTACGAGCCGTAGCGAATCCGCGGGTCGAGGAACGAGTAAGTGAGATCGACCAGGAAGTTGATGACCACAAAGCAAATCGCCACCAGCAAGATAAACCCCTGCACTTGCTGGTAATCGCGGGCGATGATGGCGTTGATGCCGTAGGTGCCCAGGCCGGGAACGGCAAACACCGTTTCGACCACGATGGCGCCGCCGATGAGAAAGCCCACTTGCAGCCCCATGATGGTGACCGTAGGGATGAGGGCATTTTTCAGGGCGTGCTTCAAAATCACCACTTTCTCTGCCAGGCCTTTGGCACGCGCGGTAGTGACGTACTCCATGCGGATGATTTCCAGCAAGCTGGCGCGCAGCAGCCGCGTCAAAATGGCCGCCCGCCCCACCCCCAGGGCGATGGCCGGCATGAGGGCGTGCTTGAGGTTGCCCCACAGGCTCGGCTCACAAGCCACCGTGGGGCAAGTCCCTGGCAAATAGACCCAGCCCGAGCTGGGCAAGAAGCCTTTGAGGCCGATGGAGAAGAGCAGGAGCAAAAGAATACCCAGGAAGAAGTCGGGAATAGAAATGCCCACCAGGGCCGAGGACATGGCGGTGTAATCTGCCCAGGTGTTTTGCCGCACGGCGGCGATGATCCCTGCCGGAATGGCGATGAGCAGCGCGATGCCCATGGCCAGGACGATCAGCTCCAGGGTCACCGGCAGGCGAATGAGCACGTCTTCCAGCACCGGCCGTCCCGTCAGAATCGACACCCCCCAATCGCCGCGCACCAGCTTGCCCAGCCAAATGGCGTACTGGATGTAAATCGGCTTGTCAAGGCCATACTGCTGGCGGAAACGCGCCGCGTCGTCTTCGTCGTAGGCATCGCCGAGCAAGGTGATGATGGGGTCCCCGGGAATGGCCTGCATCATGGCAAACACCACCAGGGTGATCATCAGCACCGTGGGCACCATCTGCGCGATGCGCCTGAGGATGTACTCCCGCATGCCGGCTCTCCCTCCGTGGTGGGCCGCGACGGGCGTCGCGGCCCGCCCTTGCCTTACTTGTCAAGCCATACCGTCTCGTAGTGGACCTCGAACTCGGCGTTGAACACATAGCCCTTCACCCAGGGCTGGGCCACAATGTAAAACGGCGAGCCTGACACGGCATTCCAGTAGAGCTTGTCGGCCATGTACTCCTGTAGCTCCTTGGCAATGGCGCGGCGCCTCACCGGATCCATCTCGCGGGCGTAGCGGGCGTAGTACTCATCGATCTTGGTGTCGGTGTGCCGCGACTGGTTCCACGCCGAGGTGGTCACCGAGAGGTAGGCGTTGCTGTCCAAAGTCAGCAAGGACAGCAGGTCTTCCACTTCCATGTCCCAGGGGCCGTCGCGCAGCACGGTGTTCATCCAGGTCACCTTGTCCACCAGCTTGATGTTCACCGTCACCCCCAGGCGGGCCATCTGCTCCTTGATCACCGTGGCGATGACGTTGAAGACCGCCTTTTCCGTGTCGGTGATGAGCTCGAAAGTCAGGGGGTTGCTAGGCCCATAGCCGGCTTCGGCCAACAGGGCCTTGGCCTTTTCCGGGTCATAGGGGCACATGTGGTTGACGTTGACCGTATCGAGGGTGCCTGGGGGATTCATGCCCACCCAGGGCGTGGCTTTGCCTTTGAAGGCGATCTTGACGATCTCCTCGCGGTCAAGGCCATAGCAGCCCACCGCCTTGCGCACCCGGATGTCGCCAAAAATGGGGTGCGGGCAGCGGTCCTTGGACATTGGCTTGCCGTCGCAAGGCACGGTGACTTTCATCATGGCAATCATGGGGGTGGTCTCTTTCCCCGTCATGATCTGCGCGTCGGGCACCTGCGCCTGCAGGGTTTCGACGTGCTCGGGGCTGAACGACAGGATCATGTCGATTTCACCGGCCTTGAAAGCGGCAATTTGGGCAATGGGGTCTTTGATGACGCGGATGAGCACGCGGTCGACGTAAGGCAAGCCGGGGCGGAAGTACTTCTCCCACCGCTCCATGAGCAGGTGGTCACCAGGAACCCATTCCACCAGCTTGAAAGGACCACAGCCCACCACGGCCTCCGGCCGCCCGCGCTTGCGGTCATCGAGGCTATACTTGCGGGTGGCCTCCGGCGAGTAGAGGACCAGGCCGGTGCGATAGCCGGCCAGCATGTGCAGGAAAAAGGCGTAGGGCTCTTTCATGTGCACCTTGACCGTCAGCGGGTCGGCCACTTCCACGTGGTCCACCGAGGCATAAAAGCGCCGCATGCCCGACTTGGTGGCCGGATCCATGAGGCGGTCGATGCTGAACTTCACCGCCGCGGCGTCCACTTTGGAGCCGTCATGAAAGAGCACGCCGTCGCGCAGGCGGAACGTGTAAGTGAGGCCGTCGGCCGACACCTCCCACGACTCGGCAGCATCGCCCACGAACTGGCCGTCTGGGGTGATGTTGACCAGCCCGCAGCCGATGTTCATCGCCACCCACATCATCTCGTAGCCCGGCGCGGTGTGGAAGTCGAGGTGCGAGATCTTGTTGCCGTAGGCCACGCGCAGCGTTCCGCCCCGCTTCGGCTCGGCGGCCAGGGCCAGCCCGACCAGGCACACCACCAGGACAATCCCCATGCCGAAAAGCGTCCGACGCATAGGCACTCCTCCCACTGGGTTTTTTGGGGACGTGCGGCGAGCTGGGAAGGGGAACTGGTGCGGTAAGGGCGATGACGAATCTGCTAGAATGAGAAAGGCACGTACCGTCGTGTCACCAGGCAGGCGAGCCAGGCGCTGGAAGTCTTGTTGTCCCCAAGACGTTGCCGTCCACTCAACTCAAGAGAGCGACGCCGTTGCTTTCCTCCCTTGCAACCTTGTTTGCCACCTCACTCCGGAATGTGGGCTGCTATTTTACCGAACCCCAAGCCGAGTGCAAGCAAAAAATAGCGGCCAGGGGCTCACCCTGCCCCTGACGTTCTGTTAGGAGCAGGACGTCGCAGCGCGCAAAAGCAAAACCAGCCACGCCCGCAAGGCCGCTGGGCAAAGGGCACCCCTTGACAGGCGTGCCATGCGTTGAATACCCTACGGGTCGCAGGGCGGCTACCGCGTCAGCGAGGAGGCAGGGATGTTCACCGACAAGATCGAGCGCAAAGACTTCGACAAAATGCCCAAGGAGTACCAGGAGCTGCTCATCCGGGTGCTCATCATCCAGACCGACAGCGAGCTCGGGGGACCCGACCTCTACCTCGACAGCTGGCTGCGCCAGGCGCCAACGGTGGAAGACCAAGTGCTGCTGGCCAAAACGGCTTACGAAGAAATCGACCACCACCGCCGCTTTGCCAAGATCCTGGAAGAGCTGGGCGTGGATACCCGCCCCATTTTGCGCCGTCGGCGGGCCGAGCGCGTCCTGGAAGCGTTTCGCTACCCGCTGGAGACTTGGGCCGAAATGGGCGCCTTTGGCTGCCTTATCGACCGCGTGGGGCAGTTTCACTTAGAGGACTTTCGCGACTGCAGCTACTTGCCGGTGGCGCGCATCATTCCGCGCATCCTGCAGGAAGAGAAAATGCACATTGCCCACGGCGAGCGTATCCTGCGCGACCTCTGCCAGACCCCCGAGGGCAAGGCGCAGGCGCAAGCGGCGATCAACAAGCTCTACCCGCGCGGCCTCGACATGTTCGGCCGCTCGGATTCCCAGCGCAGCGAGCTCTTCTGCAAGTGGGGCATCAAGTCCCGCACCAACGCCGAAAGCCGCCGCGCCTACCAGGAAACCGTGGACGCGGTCATCCGCAGCCTCGGCCTGGAAGTCCCCGATCCGCTGGCGGGCCGCAAGTTTCTCTAACGCCCTTAGCCTTCAAAGACGCGAAACACCAGGGAGGCGTTGGTGCCGCCAAAGCCAAAGGCGTTGCTCATGGCGGTGCGAATGCGCAGCGCTCTCGCCTCGTTGGGCACGTAGTCGAGGTCGCACTGGGGATCGGGGTGCTCGTAGTTGATGGTGGGCGGCACGAGGCCGTGGTAGAGGGCGAGGACGGTAAAAATGGCCTCTACCGCCCCGGCGGCCCCCAAAAGGTGGCCGGTCATCGACTTGGTGGCGCTGATGGGAATGGCGTGGGCGCGCGCCTTGAAGACGCTCTTGATGGCCAGCGTTTCGGCCACGTCGCCAGCGGGGGTGGAGGTGGCGTGGGCGTTGATGTGGTCGATGCTGTCGGGAGAAAGGCCGGCATCCTGCAAGGCGTGGCGCATGCAGCGTGCCGCGCCGGCGCCGTCGGGGCAGGGGGCCGTCAAGTGATAGGCATCGCTGGCGCTGCCGTAGCCGATGAGCTCGGCATAAATGCGGGCGCCGCGCCGGCGGGCATGGTGCAGCTCTTCGAGGATGAGCACCCCCGCCCCTTCCGCCATGACAAAGCCGTTGCGCTTGGCGTCAAAAGGGCGGCTGGCGCGGGGGCCGGCTCCTGGCTTTCCGGCGACAGGGCCCGCATGTTGCCAAAGGCGCTGACCGCCAGCGGCGTGATCACTGCCTCCGTGCCGCCGGCGATCATCACGTCGGCGGCGCCGCGGCGGATGAGGTGGTACGCCTCGCCAATCGAGTGGGCGCCGGCCGCGCAGGCAGTGGCGCTGCTGTTGTTGGGGCCAGCGGCGCCAAAGCGGATGGACACCTGCCCGGCAGCGAGGTTGCTCAGCACAATGGCGGGGAAAAGCGGCGAGACGCGGTGGGGGCCTTTTTCGAGCAGCGTCACGTGCACCGCTTCCAGGGATTCAAGCCCGCCAAAGGCGCTGCCGATGTAGACGCCCACGCGCTCGGCGTTGGCCTTGGTAATGGTGAGGCCGGCATCGGCTACCGCTTCCTGGCTGGCCACCAGGGCAAACTGCACGAAGCGGTCCATGCGCCGCAGCTCGCGCTTGTCAAGGTACTGCTCGGGGGCGAACTCCCGCACCTCGCCAGCGATTTTGGCCGGAAAATCCGAGGCATCAAAGCGGGAGATAAAGTCGATGCCCGACTCCCCGCGGCACAGCCGCTGCCAGGTGGTCGCCACGCAGGTGCCCAGAGGGGTTACCGCCCCCAACCCCGTGACCACGACGCGTCTGTCCATCTTCCCTCTCTCCCCTGCTGGGCCACGAATAGGCCGGCGGTGCCCCTTGGGGCACCTGCCGCGTGCCCGTTGGCCACAGAGTATAACACGGCTGCCTGGAGACGCCAGCCTTCTTTCCTCTAAAGGAACCCGCGATGCGCGCCAAGGCGACGTTCTACGCCGACTTCCGGCGTGGCACCCTGCAAGGGCCCTCGGCCCTCATCGGCCGCCTTTTTGCCAACCCCAAGCTCAAAAGCTGGACGGCGCCGCCGACGGCCACCGTGGTCATTGGCGACCCGCAGCGGCTGCGCCAGGTGGTAGCCCACCTGCGCCGCCTCGGCTACGTGGTGCAAGAAAGCGAAGCGCCGCCGGGCTGAGGCGCTCAGCGGCCCTGGAAGCGCGGCGGGCGCTTTTCCAAAAACGCCCGCCAGCCCTCCTGAAAGTCCTCGGTGTCAAAGGGCAGCACCGCCAGAGCCCGCTGCTCGGGGGTGAGGTCGCGCAGCGCCGGGTTGTCGAGGACGATCTGCAGGATCTCCTTGTGCACGCGGTGCACCACCGGCGCCAGGGCGGCGATTTTTTCCGCCAGGGCGTACGTGAAGGCGTCGACTTCGGCCAGCGGCACCACGTGGTTCACCAGGCCGATGCGGTGCGCTTCGGCTGCCGGGATGAGCTCGGCGGTAAGCAGCAGCTCCATCGTCTTGGCCGGGCCGATAAGGCGCACCAGGCGGCGCATCTCGCGAAATCCCACCGGCAGCCCCAGGCGGGCAATGGGCACGCCAAAGCGGGCGTTGTCGGCGGCAATGCGCACGTCGCAGGCGGTGGTAAACTCGCACCCCCCGCCCACACAGACCCCTTTGATGAGGCAAAGGGTGGGTTTACCCACCGTCTCGGCCATGTCCATGGCGGCATCAAACGCGGCGTTGTACAGCGTGGCCTTGGCGGCATTGTTGCGGTGGGTGGCAAACTCTGTGATGTCGGCCCCCGCCGAAAAAGCCTCCTCGCCGGCGCCGCGAAAGACGATCACCCGGATGGCCGGGTCGGCTTTGAGATCGACGAGGAGGCGCTGGAGCTGGTTCCACATCTCGTACGTGATGGCGTTGCGCCGCTCCGGACGGTTGAAGGTGACGGTGGCGATGGCCCCGGCTGTCTCGAGCAGAATCGGCTCTGGCATACGCCCTCCCACGGAGGCTTTTCTCGGCGGTCGTTCTGTGCTATGCAAAGCGCAGTATAGCACGGACGCGCAACGGTGGCATGCTCAGGAGGGACCCTATGAGCGAAGTGGTGAGCTTTACCTTTCCCGTCGAAGCAGGCAAAGTGCGCGAGTTTGCCAAAGCCGTCATGGACGACGACAACCCCGTTTACTGGGACGCCGAGTACGCCCGCGCCAAGGGGTTCAAGGCGCCCATCGTGCCGCCCACCTTCGTGCAGGCCTCGGCGTTCTGGCGGCCGCCGCTGCCCGGCGCCGCCCAGCGCGACTTGCGGCGCGTGCTGCACGGCGAGCAGGAGTTCGAGTACCGGCACCCCATCTACGTGGGCGACGTGCTCACGGTGACCACGCGCCTGGCCAAGCAGTTCGAAAAGACCGGCCGCCGCGGCGGCACCATGAAATTCACCGTCTATGAAACCACCTACACCAACCAGGACGGGCAGGTGTGCGTCATCGCCCGCTCCACCACCATCGAGACCGGCCAGGAAGTGCAAGACTGAGGAGACCTCCCATGCAGAAGACCCCCCCTTTACTACGACGACGTCAAGATTGGCGATGAGGCGCCGCCGTTTACCGTGCCGCGTCTTAGCCGCACGCAGATCGTGCGCTACGCCGGGGCCTCGGGCGACTTCAACCCCATTCACCACGACGAGAAGTTCGCCATTCGCGCCGGCAACGAAACCGTCTTTGCCCACGGCATGCTCAGCATGGGGCTGATGGGGAAAATGCTCACCGACTGGGTGGGCGACGGCAACCTGCGCTACTTCCGCTTGCGCTTTGTCAACCGCGTCTGGCCCCTGGATACCGTGACGTACCGGGCGGTGGTGACGGACAAGCGGGAAGAGAACGGGGAGTCCATTATCGTCGCCGACCTCTACGCCGAAAACCAGTACGGCATCCGCACCGTAGAGGGCTCGATGCGCGCCGCACTGCCCAGGCGGCCCTGAGGCGCCGCACGCTTCTACCGGCCAGCCGCCTGGCCTACCGCCAGCAGCAGGCGGCGGGTATGCGCTGCCGTGGGGTCGGCGGTGCGCTGCAGGTCGTGGCGCAGGCGCGGGAGGTCGGCGGCACGGTCGACGTCGTACCAAGCCGGCAGGGTGGCCACGCGCAGCCCCAAGGCAGTGGCCCGCCGCTGCGTCTCGCGCCACACCGCCGCCGTGCTCCACGGCACGCCGGCAAACAGCCCGGCGTGCAGCTGGCGCATGCCGACGAGGTAGTAGCCGCCGTCTGTGCTGGGCCCCAGCACCACATCGACGTGTGGCATGGCTACCAGGCTGACGGCGTGCTGCAGGTAGGCCACGGGCAGGGTGGGAAGATCGCTGCCGATGAGGACGGCGCCGGCAAAGCCCCGCGACAGCAGCGTGGCAAGGCAGTGGGCCATGCGCTGGCCGAGGTCGGCGCCGCGCTGGGGCAGCAAGACAAAGTCGGGCGCCAGGCGCGCAAACAGCGCCCGGCGCGGCGGCGGGGTGTAGGCCAGAGGCCGGGCGCACCGTCCTCAGGGCGCGCACTTTGGCCAGGGTATCGAGCAGAAAGCCGCGGTAGAGGGGGCCGCCGCCTGCGCCGGGGTGAGCGGCGGGCAGAGGCGGGTTTTGACGGCGCCCGGCTGGGGCGCTTTGGCCATCACCGCCACCGCCACCGGTTTCATGACGCGCGCCTGGCTCAGGTGAGCACCCGCACGGGCTGGCCGCGCAAGAACGCCTCGATGTCTTCCACCGCCTGCCCGTAGAACACCCGGTACGTCTCTTCGGTGACATAGCCCAGGTGCGGGGTAAGCACGGTATTGTCGAGCTGCAGCAGCGGGTGGTCTGGGGGTAGGGGTTCTTCGTCGAAGACGTCGAGGCCAGCGCCGGCAATGGCACGCCGCTGCAGGGCTGCCAGCAGCGCCGCTTCGTCGACGATCGGGCCGCGCGAGGTGTTGATGAGGTAGGCGGTGGGCTTCATCAGGCTCAGCTCGCGGGCGCCGATGAGGCCGCGGGTGCGCTCGCTCAACACCAGGTGAAGGGTCACCACGTCGGCGCGGGACAGCAGCTCGTCTTTGCCCACCAGGGTGGCGCCGCAAGCCGCCGCGCGCTCGGCGGTGAGGTTCTGGCTCCAGGCCAGCACCTGCATCTGGAAGGCACGGCCGATGGCGGCCACCTGCGAGCCCAGGCGGCCCAGGCCGATGACGCCCAGCACTTTGCCGTGCAAGCCCACGCCGAGGCTGGTCTGCCAGCGGCCGGCTCGCACGGCGCGGTCTTCCTGGGGAATGCGCCGCACCAGGGCCAGGATGAGGCCCCAGGTGAGCTCCGCGGTAGGGTAGGGGAGTCCTTCGGTGCCGCACACCACGATGCCCCCGCTGCCGGGCTGCTTCAAGGTCGATGGCGGCGTTGCGCATGCCGGTGGTGACCAGCAAGCGCAGGTTGGGCAGCCGCGCCAGGAGGCGCCCCGGAAAAGGAGTGCGCTCGCGCATGGCCACCACGATGTCAAAGGGCTGCAGCCGGGCCGCCACCGCGTCTTCGTCGCGCAGGTGGTCCTGAAAGACCTGCACCTGGGCATCGGCAGGCAAGCGGCGCCAGTCGGCCATCTGCAGCGCCACGCCCTGGTAGTCGTCAAGAACGGCAATCCGCGTCACGGTGTCTCGTCCTCCTCTGCAGGCAGCCACGCCACATGGTCTGGGAATTTTACCTCAAAGGCGGGGGGTGGGCGGTTTGCACCGCCCTGCCAGAAGGCGTATGCTAGCGGCAGCACCCGATTCCCCTTTCTGGAGAAGGAAGCGCCGATGACCGTTGATGAAGCCGTACGCCTCCTGTGGGAAGCGTGGCAGCAGCAGCGCCCGGCACCCGAGGAATTACGCGGCCAGCTGACGCTCGACACGGCATACCGCGTCCAGCTCGGGCTCCTGGCACGCCACTTGGCAGCCGGGGAGCAGCAGGCCGGCTGGAAGATCGGCCTCACCGCCGAGGCCGTGCGCCGCCTCTACGGGTCGAGCGAGCCGGTGTTTGGCTACCTGCTCCAGAGCCGGTGCTTTCGTAGCGGCCACGCCTTTGCCCACGCCGCCATTCCCCACCCCGCGCTCGAAGCCGAGCTCTGCTTCACCCTGGGACGGTCGCTGCGCGGCCCTGGCGTCACCCCGGCGCAAGTGCTCGATGCCGTGGCTTCGGTGGCACCGGCGCTGGAGATCGTGTCGCTGCGAGGCAGCCTGGCAGCCGACTTGCCGCTGGGGGTAGCAGAAAACGTCAGCCAGTGGGCGTACGTCGTCGCTCCCGCCCAGGCGCCATACCCGCGCGACCTCGACCTGGACGCGGTGGCCGTCGAGGTCCGCCGCAACGGCAAAACGGTGCTGCGCGCCCGCGGCGCCGAGGCTCTCGACAACCCGCTGCATGCGCTCGCCTGGCTGGCCAACCGGCTGGCCGCCTACGGCCGTGCCCTCGAAGCCGGGCAGTGCGTCTTGACCGGTTCCTTCATCAAACCCCAGCCGGTGGCGCCGGGCGAGCACTGGGAAGCGCACTTTACTCCCCTGGGCAGTGTGGCAGCGACGTTTACCGCCACGCCATCCTAGGCCGCGACTCAAGTCACCACTTGCGCCGTTTCGCGCTTGACCAGCTCCCAGTCGATTTCGTAGCCCAGGCCTGGCTTTTGCGGGGCGTAAACCAGGCCCTGGGCGTCGACTTCGATGTCCTCAACGAGGCCGAACTTGTTGGCCCCGTGCGCCGGGAAGACCTCGTAGTAGTCGCAGTTGGGAATGGCCATGGTGACGTGCAAGTTGGCCACGTTGTTGAGCGAGTTGCCACCGTGGTGGATTTCGCACTTCAGGCCAAAGGCCTCGGCAAGGTGGGCGATTTTCACCAGGGGGGTGATGCCTCCCGAAACCGCCACGTCGCCGCGCAGAATGTCGGTGGCCATCTGCTGGATCCACTGCGCCATGCCGTAGAGCCGCCCCGGGGCATACTCGGTGGCCATGATGGGGATGTCCAGTTTCTGCCGCAGCTTGACGTAGTTGTAGATGTCCTCTTCGGCCAGCGGATCCTCGTACCAGAAGAAGTTAAGCGCCTCGATGGCCCGCCCCACCCGCACCGCATCGGCATAGCCGTATGCCCACATCGAATCAAGCATGAGCACCATGTCGTCGCCAACGGCACGGCGCACTGCCTGGCAAATGCGCACGTCGTCCTGGGGGGTTCCGTGCGGGTGGATCTTGTAGGCGGTCCAGCCCAGGGACCGGAAGTGCTGGGCCTCTTCGGCGTAAGCCTCAGGAGACGGCAGCCACGCCGAGCTGGCATAGGCCGGCACGCGGTCGCGGCAAGTCCCCAGCAGGCGGTGGATGGGCAGGCCGGCCGCCTTGCCGGCAATGTCCCACAGGGCCACATCCACAGCCCCGATGGCGTACGTCGACACCACGCGGTTGAGCTTCCACAGCCGCTGCCAAATGGCCCCGATATCGAGCGGGTTGGCGCCCAAGAGGAGGGGTTTGATCCACTCCATGAGGGGTCCCACGTGGGCCTCGGCGCCCTGACGCGAGGAACCCAAAAAGGCGTGGCCTTCAAGACCGGCATCGGTGCCGATGGTGACCACGCCGAGCAGCTTGTGACCGCCAAACGTTGCCCCCCCGGTACGCCAGGGCGGGCTGTTCCAGTGAACCAGAGTCACTCGCACATCGGTAATGCGCACGCCGGATCTCCCTTCTACGCCACCATGACCAGGCCGCCGTCGATGTTGATGGCCTGGCCGGTAATGTTGTCCGCTTCCGGCGAAGCCAGAAACACCGCCAGGGCCGCCACATCCTCGGGCCGGTTGCGCCGGCCGGTGGCCAGCATGGCCTCGCGGCGTTTAATCATCTCCTCGACACGGATGCCCTGGCGCTCGGCCAGGGCATGGGTGACGGTGAGGTGCATGTCAGTAATCGTTGGGCCCGGACACACCGCATTCACCGTAATGCCGTAAGGCCCCAGGGCCACGGCAGCGCTTTTGGTCATGGAGATGACGCCGGCCTTGCTCACGCCATAGTGCAGGAAGAACGGCTCGGGCTGCTTGCCGGAAATCGACGCCGTGTTGACGATTTTGCCCCCGCCGCCGCGCGCCACCATGTGCCGCGCCACCGTCTGCAGGACGAAAAAAGCGCCTTTGAGGTTGACGTTGCACACGAAGTCCCAGTCTTCCTCGCGAATGTCGAACAGCTCCTGAAAGCGCAGCACCCCGGCGTTGTTCATGAGAATGTCGATGCGCCCAAGCTGCGCCACGCTGTCGCGCACCATGCGGGCGATGTCCTCATGCCGGGTCACGTCCACTGCCAGCGCCAGGGGCCGGGCACCCCAGGGCCGCCACCTGCGCGGCCGTCTCTTCGGCCAGCGCCTTCTGGATATCGGCCGCCACCACCGCCGCGCCTTCCTGCGCCAGCCGCAGGGCCATGGCCCGCCCGATGCCACGGCCTGCCCCTGTCACCAAGGCCACTTTCCCTTGCAAGCGCGCCATACCGGTCTCCTCACCCGTGCCAAGCGCCCAACGACGCCCCCGACCATAGCAGAAACCCCGAAGCGCTGCAACGCACCGCTCTTGCTGTGCGCGGCGCCTTGCCGTATGCTACAGGCCACCTCAGGCCTGCAGCGGGGAGACACGGCATGGACGAACCGGTAGTTTACCTCAACGGCGCGTTTGTTCCGGAGAGCCAGGCAACGATTTCGGTCTTCGACCGCGGCTTTCGCCTCGGCGACGCGGTCTTCGATACGGCACGCACGTTTCGCCACCGTCCCTACAAGCTCCGCGAACACCTCGAGCGGCTCTACCGCTCCTTGCGCTACGTGCGCCTAGATCCCGGATTGACCCTGGAGGAGATGGAGGCCATTACTCTTGAGGTGGTGCGGCGCAACGTGCCGCGGCTGCAAGCCCACGACGACGTCTGGATCCACCAGATCGTCTCGCGGGGGCCGCTGCGCCGCGGCGGGCCGCCCACGGTGGTGATCCTCACCGAACCCCTGCCGTTTGCCAGCTTTGCCCGCTATTACAAGCAGGGCGTGTCTCTCATCACCCCCAGCGTGCGCCACGTGCCACCGCAGACGGTGGAGCCACGCGCCAAAACCGTAAGCCGCCTGCACCTGGTGCTGGCCGAGCTGGAAGTGCAGCAGCACGACCCCGATGCCTATGCCTTGCTGCTCGACCTGGAAGGGCGCGTGACAGAGTACACTTCGGGCAACCTGTTTATCGTCCGCGACGGTGAGCTGGTGACCCCGGTGGTGCGCAGCGGCCTGGCGGGCATAGCGCGGGCGACGGTGCTAGAGCTGGCCGAGGAGCTGGGCATCGCGGCGCACGAGGCGGATCTTACGCCTTACGACGTGTACAACGCCGACGAAGCCTTCCTCACCAGCACCAGCAAGTGCATTCTTCCCGTGGCCCGGCTCAACGGCGTGCGCATTGGCACCCGCATCCCCGGGCCGCTCACCCGCCGCCTGCTGGAGACCTGGAGTGCCCGCGTGGAAGTGGACATCGTGGCGCAGGCGCTCAGCCACTTGCCGCCCGCGGAACGGGCCGCGCTGGAGCAGGAGAAGGGCTAAGTACCGGCGCCGTCGCGGCCGGCTGCCGCAAAGAGGGGGGTGTAAAAGCGGCAAAAGGCCTCCTGGCCGATTTTGTCGATCAGCCACAGCACGGTGGCCGCCACCGCGGTCACCGCTGCCGGGGCAAAGCCGCGGTGTGCCACGTAGCGGCTCACCGCCTCCACCAGCCGCCGCGCATTGGTGGGCAAGCGCCGCCACTTCGGGGGCGTAGCGCGCCTCGTGCCGGCAGAGGGCCCCGTACAGCTCACGAAAGACGTGATAGAGTAAGGCCTTGGGGTGTAGCTCGGCTTCCTGCGCCCGCAGGGCACACCACTCCGTATGCAGCACCTCCCACTCTTCCTGAGTGCGGTCGGCCATGGCGTGGAGGCGCCGCGCCGTGGTATCGAGTTCGTCGCGCTCGCGGGGGAGCACCTCGGCCAGGGCGTGCAGCTCGCTGGCCATGGCACGCAGCTTGCTGGCCGCCACGTGCAGGTCGTCCTCACGCACGTAAAGATGGCGCTCGGTCTGCTCGATTTCGGCCAGGAGGGCAGGATCAAAGCGCAGCACGTCGGCATCGAAGTCGGCAAACGACCGCACGCGCTCGGGCACCTGGCGCAGGCGCAGGACGACCTCGCGCTCGGCATCCGAAAGCGTCTGATCGGTGAGCGCCTCTTCGATGTAGTCCTTGACCGTGTCAAGATCCAGAGCCACCGCCATCTGGTCCGCCATGGCCATGCCTTCCTCTCCTCCGGGTCTTGCCAGGGGTCTCTCTTTTCAGTATGCCACGTGCCGCCGCCTCCCTACCACCCCGAGCAGACCCGGAAGCGGGCGGCGCCTGAAATGCACGGCGGGCAGGTCAGAAAATGCCGAGCTGGTCTTTGGCGTCTTCGGAGAGGAGGTCGGGCGACCAGGGGGGAGACCAGACGACGTTAATGTCGACGTCTTCCACCCCTTCGAGCGCTTTGAGCTTCTGCTCCACCTGGGTGAGGATCAGCGGGCCGGCCGGGCACCCGGGGCTGGTGAGGGTCATGGTCACCACCACCTTGTTGCCCTCGAGCGCCAGGTCGTAAATGAGCCCCATGTCGACGATGTTGATCCCCACTTCGGGGTCGTAGATCTGCTTTAGGGCTTGGTACACGGCTTCTTTCTCGGGCATGGCTCCCCGGTCCTTCTCAGAGGTCGAGTTCGACGAGAATGTCTTTTCCCTCGACTTTCACCGGATACGTCTCTACCGGCTCCACCGCCGGCAGGCACAGGGCCTCGCCGGTGCGCACGTTGAAGCGTGCCCCGTGCCGCGGGCAGATGATCTCTTCGCCCACGAACTTGCCGTGGGCCAGCGGCGCCCCGTCATGGGTGCAGACGTCTTCGATGGCGTAGTACTGCCCGCCGACGTTAAACAGCGCAATGGCCACCCCTTCGATGTCGAGCTGCTTCTTTTCCCCCGGGGCCAGTTCGCCGACTTCGGCGACTTTCACCCACTGGCGCATGACGCCTCTCCTCCTCGCCTCCCTCTCAGATACGCGCCGCCACCAGCTGCCGCAGCCGCTCCTGGCAGCCGGCGACCGGGAACTCGGCAATGACGGTTTCCAAAAAGCCCTCCACGATCATGCGCTGGGCTTCCTGGGCCGACAGCCCGCGGCTCATCAGGTAAAAAAGCTGCTCGTCGTCGATGCGACCGGTGGTCGAGCCGTGCTTGCAGCGCACGTCGTCGGCCTCGATTTCCAAGATGGGCAGCGAGTCGGCCCGCGCGTGCGGGCTGAGCAGCAGGCTGTGATCGGCCTGATAGGCGTTGGTGTGCTGGGCTTGCGGCCGCAGCCAGATCACGCCGCGAAAGACGGTGCGCGAGCGCCCCAGCAAGGCGCTCTTAAAGAGCAAGTCACTCTCGGTATGCGGCGCCTGGTGGTCTTGCAGCGTCTGGTAGTCGAGGTGCTGCCGCCCGTCGGTGAGGGTCAGCCCGAAAAGGCGCGAGCTACTGCCACGCCCGCGCAGCACCACCCCCAGCGACGTCCAGTGCAGGCGGCTGCCCAGGCCGGCCACCGCCCAGCGCAGGTGGCTGTCCTCGGCCAGCAGCGCCCGCTGGTAGGCAAAGCCCCACAGGCGCCGGCTCCAGTTCTGAATCTGCAGCACCGTCACCTGCGCCCCCCGCTGGGTAAAGATCTCGACCACCCCGTTGTAGAGGCCGGGCAAGTCCTCGGCGCACGAGAGCTGCTCCTCGATGAACGTCACCTGTGCCTGTTCGTCAGCGACAAGCAGCACGTGCGCCTGCTGCAAGCTGGCAGCCCTGCCGTGCACGGTGAGGGCGCGCAAGGGCAGGGCCACCTGCACGCCACGGGGCACGTAGAGGAAAACCCCACCTTGCCACAGTGCCCCGTGCAGGGCGGTGAACTTGCTCATCGCCGCCGGTACCGCCTGGGTCATGAAGTAGGGCGCGACCAGCTCGGGATATTCTTGCACCGCCGCTTCCAGGGGGCAAAACACCACCCCCTGGCGCCGCAGTTCGGGTTCCAGCTCGCAGCGGAGCGGGACGCCGTCTTGCTGCAGCAGCAGCCCGCCCAGCGCCGTCTCCGGCAGCGCCAGGTGCGGCTGCAGCACTGCCGGCACTTCCTCCTGGCGCGCCGGCGGCACAGGCGGCAACGGGGCATAAGCCTCCAGGTGCAGCCCGCGCAAGTCGGTGCGCCGCCATTCCTCTTCGGTGCCGCTCGGCCAGGCCAGCTCCTCAAAGCACCGCCAGGCAGCCAGCCGCCGCTCGCGCATCCACGACGGCTCGGCTTTGGCCGCGCTCAGGGCTTCGACGGCCTCAGCACTCCACTGTTGTAAGGTTTCAACAGTCACCGCGTCTCCTCACAGAACAAGCCCCGCTTCCCGCGCTGGGAAGCGGGGGCAAGGGGCTCCAAAGCCCGGCTTAACCCACGGCCCCTTCCATTTGCAGGGCGATGAGGCGGTTCATCTCCACCGCGTACTCCATGGGCAGCTCTTTCACCAGCGGTTCGATAAAGCCGTTGACGATCATCGTCGACGCTTCGGTCTCCGAGAGGCCACGGCTCATGAGGTAAAAGAGCTGCTCTTCCTGGATGCGGCTCACCGAGGCTTCGTGGGCAATGCTGACCTCGGCCTCGTCGATTTCCATCACCGGGTAGGTGTCCGAGCGCGACTTCTCGTCGAGGATAAGGGCGTCGCACACCACCTTCGAGCGCGCCTGGCGGGCGCCGCGCGTCACCTTTACCAGCCCGCGGTAAGAGCTGCGGCCGCCATCCTTGCTGATCGACTTGGAAGTGATGATCGACGTGGTGTACGGCGCTGCGTGCACCACCTTGCCGCCGGCATCCTGGTGCTGGCCGCGGCTGGCAAAGGCCACCGACAGGATCTCGCCGTGGGCCCCGGGCTCCAGCATGTAGACAGCCGGGTACTTCATGGTCACTTTGCTGCCCAGGTTACAGTCCACCCACTCCATGGTCGCTTCGCCGTAAGCCACGGCGCGCTTGGTGACCAGGTTATAGACGTTATCCGCCCAGTTCTGGATGGTGGTGTAGCGCACGCGCGAACCACGCTTGCAGATGATCTCCACCACCGCGCTGTGCAGCGACTCGGTGGTGTAAATCGGCGCCGTGCATCCCTCCACGTAATGCACCTGGGCCCCCTCGTCGACGATGATCAGGGTGCGCTCGAACTGCCCCATGCTCTCGCTGTTGATGCGGAAGTAGGCCTGCAGCGGCACCTCCACCTTCACCCCGGGCGGCACGTAAATGAAGCTGCCGCCGCTCCACACCGCCGAGTTGAGGGCAGCAAACTTGTTGTCCTCCGGCGGGATCACGGTGCCGAAGTACTCGCGCATGAGGTCGGGGTGCTCTTTGAGCGCCTGGTCTGGCGACATGAAAATCACGCCCTGCTTTTCCAAGTCGGCACGGATATTGTGGTACACGACCTCAGAGTCGTACTGGGCCCCCACGCCGGCGAGGAACTTGCGCTCGGCTTCGGGAATGCCCAGGCGATCGAAGGTGCGCTTGATGGTCTCCGGCACCTCGTCCCAGGTGCGCCCTTCGCGCTCTGCCGGCTTGACGTAGTAGTAAATGTCGTCGAAGTTAAGCTCGTCAAGGCGCGCGCCCCAGCGCGGCAGCGGCTTCTGGAAGAAGATCTCCAGGGCGCGCAGGCGAAAGTCACGCATCCACTGCGGCTCGCCCTTGATGGCCGAGATTTCTTCTACCACCTCGCGCGACAGGCCCTTGCGCGCCTTGTAAACCACCTGCTCGGGGTCGCGAAAGCCGAACTTGTACTCGTCCTTGAGGGCCGCGACTTCGTAGCGTTCTTCCAAAACTTTGGGCATGGCAGGTCTCCCTCCTTTAGGCCACTGAGGCGTGCTTTTCCCGCACCCAGTCGTAGCCTTTGGCTTCAAGCGTGGTGGCCAGCTCCGGGCCGCCCGACTCGACGATTTGGCCGTCGAGCAGCACGTGCACGTAGTGCGGCGTGATGTAATTGAGAATGCGCTGGTAATGGGTAATGAGCAGCACGCCAAGCTCGGGACCGGCCAGTCGCTTGATGCCCTCGGCCACGGTGCGCAGGGCGTCGATGTCAAGGCCGGAGTCGGTTTCGTCGAGAATGGCGATTTTGGGCTCGAGCATGGCCAGCTGCAAGATCTCGATTCGCTTCTTCTCCCCGCCCGAGAAGCCCTCGTTGAGGTAGCGCCGGGCGAATTCCTCTTCGATGCCCAGAGCCCGCATGCGCTCGAGCAGCTCGCGGCGAAACTGGCGCATGGGAATCAGCACTTCCTGAGGGCTTGCGCCGTCGCCGGCTGCTTCCACCGCCAGCTGCCCGCGGGCCCGCCGCACCGCGCTCACGGCGCTGCGCAAGAAGTTGGCCAGCGTCACCCCGGGGACGGTCACCGGGTACTGAAAGGCCAGAAACAGTCCCTTCTGCGCCCGCGCGCTGGCGTCCATGGCCAGCAGGTTCTCGCCGCCCAGCAGCACCTCGCCGCGGTCGACGTGGTACTTGGGATGGCCCATAAGGGTATACGCCAGGGTGCTCTTCCCCGAGCCGTTGGGCCCCATGAGGGCGTGGATCTCGCCCTGCTTGACCTCCAGGTTGAGGCCGCGCAGAATCGGCTTGCCTTCCACGCTCACGTGCAAATCGCGAATCACCAGATCAGTACCCATTTTCCCCTCGGTTCTCAAGCTTCAGGAGACACTTTGCTGACACGAAACTGGCAGCCGTGATGCCCGTCGAACTGCGAGCGCGACAGCGTCACCGCCGAGCCCAGGGCCAGCTGGATGGCTTCGGTTTCCATTTCGCACACCTCGCGGTGGCCACGCGCCAGCCCGTAGTACGGGCAGCCGTAGGCGGTAAGGACGAAGGTATCGCCTTCTTCGTCTACCTTGCCGGCAATGCCGTGCGCCTCAAGCCAGGCCAGGAGCCGCCGCAGCCGCTCGGCCAGCTCGGCGCCGCCCATCTGCGCCGCAAACTGCTGCCCCAGCCGCGTACTCACTCGGTGCAGGAGCTGTTGCAAGGTCTGCGGCTCGGCCAGCGCCAGGACTTCTTCGAGCAAGGCCAGCGCCAGATCCTCGCAGCCGCGGGCAAACAGCGCCTGCCCTTTTTCCGTGAGCCGGTACACGGCGTGCGGCCGCCCGCGGCGCTCGCGCACCACGGTGGCAGCCACCACCCCCTCGGCAAGAAGCGGGGCCAGCTGCTGCCGCACCGCGGTTCCCGTCACCCCTAGCGCCGTCTCAAGCTCTTTCACGCTCAGCGGCCCGCGCTCTTGTAACAGCCTGAGGATCTGTCCAGCCGGCTTGGCAAAATCGGTTCCCATGATCCCGCTCCTCCGGGAATGCTACCCAGAATATAGCGGCGTCTCCGGCTTTTGTCAATTTTTACTGCCAAAAATTGCAAAATTCAGACCCCGAGGTAGGTATCGCCGATGTGGCCTTCGCGGCGCAGGCGGGCGATTTCTTCGTCGCTCATGCCCAGCAGCTCGCGGTAGACGTAGTCGTTGTGTTCGCCGAGGCAGCACGGCGGCTGGCGGATGTGGCCGGGGGTTTTGGACATCTTCCACAGCATGCCAGGGTAGCGGTGGGTGCCGCACTCGCGGTGGGTGATGGTTTCGAAGAAGCCGCGGGCGTTGAGGTGGGGATCGGCGTAGGCGTCGGGTTCGCGAAAGACCATACCGGCGGCCACCCCGTGCGCTTGCAGGTGCGCCATGGCCGCCCGTGCCTCTTGGGTTGACGTCCAGGCGGCCAGGTGCTGGTCGAGCTCGTCCTGGTGCTTGAGGCGGCCGGCCAACGTGGCAAACTTCTCCTGCCTGGCCCACGGCGGCGAGCCCAGGGCCTGGCACAGCCGCTGCCACTCGGCATCGCTGGCCACGGCGATGACCAGCCAGCGGTCTTCTCCCTGGCAGGGGTAGCAGTTGTGCGGCGCCATGGCCGGGTGGCGGTTGCCCAGGCGCGGCAAGTCGCGGCCGTTCATCGCTGCCTCCATGAAGTACTCGCCCAGGTGTGGCAGCATGTTTTCGGCCTGGGCAAAGTCGATGAACTGCCCCTGGCCGGTGCGCTGGCGGTAGTGCAAGGCGCACAGCACGGCAAAGGCGGCCCCGGCCCCGCTGGCGGCATCCATGTAGTAAACGGCGGTGGTGCTGGTAAGGTCGAGGTCGGCGTAGCCGCGCACGGCGGTAAAGCCGCACAGCGCTTCGACGTTGCTGCCGTAGCCCTGAAACGTGCGATAGGGGCCGCTGTGGCCAAAGCCGGGCATTGAGACGTAAATAATGTCTTCTTTCCAGCGGCGGACCGTCTCGTAGTCGAGTCCCAGCTTGGGCATGACGTCGACGGCGTTGTTTTCGATGAGCACGTCGCTGCACTGCACCAGGCGGCGCACGATCTCCTTGCCCTCGGGGCGGGTCAAGTCGACGGTCATGCTCAGCTTGTTGCGGGCGTGGCAGTTGAACATGGGATGGCGGTCCCAGGGCCGCGCCCCGGGCTCCCAGTTGGGATAGCCGGCCAGCAGGTGGGTGGCGCTGGCCAGCAGGGCGGCCGGCGGGCGGGGCATGAGGCCGCGGGTGGTGCTGGGAAAGTGTTGCAGCGACTCAACACGAATCACCTCGGCGCCAAAGTCGGCCAGCATCATGGTCGCGTAGGGACCAGCCCAAACCACAGTAAAGTCCAGCACGCGAATGCCACTGAGCGGCAAGGTGGTCATCGCCTCTTCCTCCTACCTCACACCACCCCTTCGCGGCGCAGCTGGGCCACCTCCTTGGCGCTTAGCCCCAGGTAGCGCTGCAGCACCGCCTCGGTGTGCTCACCCAGCAGCGGCGCCCGCTGCAGCGGCACGGCGGGCGAAGCCGTCATGCGGAAGGGCTCGCGCAGGTAGGGCAGGGTGCCGGCCGCGGGGTGCGCCAGGCGCACGAAGGTGCCCCGCGCCTGGAAGTGCGGGTCCTCGAGCACCGCCGAAGGCGGGTTGACGGCGGTCATTGGCACCCCCTGCGCCTGCGCTTTGTACATCGCCTCGTAGCGCGTGTGGCGCCGCAGCCAGTCAAGAAACAGGGCCAGGAAGGCGGGGCGGTTTTCCGGCTGCATGCGCGCCAGGGGGTCGGCAAAGCGCGGATCGCTGGCGAGCTCGGGCATCTCCATCGCCGCCAGCAGCCGCTCCCAGGCCTGCGGAAAGACCAGCACCTGCACGTAGCCGTCCTTGCAGGGATAGACGCCGCTGGGGTAAATGCCGATGCCGGTGGGCTCTTCGCGGTAGCCCGGCTCCCCGGTATACTGGTAGCCCAGCAGCGCCGTGGTGCGCCGGTCGATGCTGCCGGCGTGGACTTCCATGAGGGCGACATCGATGTGCTGGCCCACCCCCAGGCGGCGGGCGCCCAGGACGCCGGTCATGGTGGCGGCGGCCGCCACGTTGCCCCCCTGGTAGGCCATCAGGTTGAGCGCCAGGCGCAGCGGTTCGCGCTCGGGCAGCCCGGTGAGGTTCATCGCCCCGCCCATGGCATAAATGACAATGTCCTGCGCTTTCCAGTCGCGGTAAGGGCCGCTCTGGCCAAAGTTGGAAATCGAGGTCATCACCAGGCGGGGGTTGAGGGGTTCGAGCTCCGGGTAGCTCAACCCCAGCGACGGCAGCACCCGCGGGCTGAAGTTTTCGACCACCACGTCGACGTGGGGAACGAGGGCGCGGATGAGCTCCTGGCCGCGCGGGTGCTTGAGGTTCACCGTAACGCTTTGCTTGTTGGTGTTGAGGTGCAAAAACAGCCCGCTCTTTTCCGGATGCGGCACGCCGCCGGGAAACGGCCCCAGGTGGCGCGCCGGATCGCCACGGCCCGGGCGCTCGATTTTGATCACCTCGGCGCCGTAAAGGGCCAGCAGCTTGGTGCAGTACGGCCCGGCAATGTAATGGGTCAGGTCGAGGACCGTAACGTCCGCCAGGGGCCCTGCTGCCATGGCACTTTCCGCTGTGGAGAATCGGCCTCTTTCCCTGCGGGGGCCTATTGTGGCAGAGGAGGGCAGGGCGTGTCAATGCCTGGGGCTGGCAGCGCTGGGGTATCTCGCCGCTTTCTCCTGCCCGCGGCCACTGTCCAGCGCGGGGCTGCGGAAGCGGCACGCAGCAAGACGCGATGCAGCCTTATGCGCTCTAGACAGGCAGACTAAAAGGACCCAAAGGAAACGACGGCTGACACAGATCCAACGTTGGACGACGAAGCAACAGCCCACGGACAATATCCCCATTAAAATTCTCGTCGCTCAAGAGGACATACAGCCGCCTCAGTTCTGCCGTCGGCGTGCCAGGATACGACGGCGGAGGTCGGCCAGGTCTCCCTGGTGACGTTCAAGGCGTTGACGCACTTCCTGTGCCCGTTGCGCGCGTTCTGCAAGATAGGCTTCAAGTTCCTGTGGGTGACGCAGGTAATAGGCAATAACCGCATAGATATCCGCCAAGGTCGTAGTGGGGTAGCGCTGTACAATAGCTTCTGGGGTCGCCCCATCTTGGAAGGCCCGGATGACCAGCTCCACGAGCACACGGGAGGAGCCGACCCGAAGCGCGCCAAACGCATCCTGCCGCAGTGGAGGAGCTTCGGGTTGGATGACAATGGCCATAGCCTTTTCCTCTTGTGACGCCTCATCGCCCAGATGGCCTGTCCCGAGGCCATCGGTCAGGTGTGCTGCCAGGCCACCTTACCCTGTCGCGGGTTCGGCTTCTCCTCGATTTCCCCTTGTCCCTTGTAGCGGAGGAGTGTCTCCAGGAGAAGGTATCCCATAGGCCACGTCCAGATCGTAGCTAGCGGCTGCAACGGGTGCAACTAGATCCCTGATGCGGTGCCCAGGACTTTGCTGTGCGGAGGCGCGAGAAGCGCCGTGCTTGTACCTGGAAATGGCCATTGAGTCAAAGCACACAGCGACGACTGAACCCCTGCTAAGGCGCCGTTCTGTGCATCGCCCAGGGCGCCGCCTGGGTGGTAAAATCAAACAAAAAGGCTCTTGGCAGCAAAGGGATGTGGCATGCAGAAGGGGAAGACCAGACCTGCCTGGATCGCCGTAGGGCTGTTCTGGGTAATCGGCGCCGCCTTGATGATCGGCCTGCTTTCCTCGAGTTATCTCAAGCAGCGAGCCGTTGCGGCGCACTGGAACCCCGTGCGCGCAACGGTGCTCTCCAGCCGGGTGCTTTCCTATTCCACCGATTCAGGGCCGCAGACTTACCGGCCCGAGGTCACCTATGCCTATACAGTGGAGGGCGTGACGTACACCGGCCGCACTTATTCCTACTACAAGACTGGCTCTGAGGACTACCTGGTGGTCAAGCGAAAAGTGGAAACCCTTTTCGCACCCGGCCGTCACCTCACCGTGTACGACAACCCGCAAAGGCCGGAGGAAGCCGTTATCGACCACACGCCTCCGGACCTTGCCCTCCGGCTGCCCGTCCTGTTTCTGGGACTCTTTGTGGTAGGCGGCCTGCCGATGTGCGGGAGGGGCCTGCGGGGGTGGCGCTGGCGGCGCACCGCGGCATCGCCCGCACCGCAGTAGATGACAGTCCCACCCGCTGCGCCGCTCACGTCTTGTGAGCCAAAAGGTGCAGCATGGCTTCGAGCCCGAGGATGTAGCTGTACAGCCCAAAGCCGGTGATCACGCCGTCGGCCACCTCGGCCAGCACGCTGTGGATGTTTCTCCGGGCCAGGTTGCTGATGTGCACCTCGACGTAGGGCAGGCGGGTCCCTTTGATACAGTCCCGCAAGGCGTAGCCGGCATAGGTAAAGCCGGCGGGATTCATCACCAGCCCGTCCACGCCGCTGTCGGCCGCCGCGTAAATGCGGTTGATGGCTTCGCCCTCGATGTTGGTATAGAAAATGTCAAGCGCATAGCCCTTGGCATGCGCGTGCGCCTGCAGCATGGCGTCGAGCTCTTGCGGGGTGGTGGTGCCGTAAATCTCCGGCTCCCGCTTGCCAAGATAGTTTAAGTTGGCACCCTGCACCAGCAAAATGCGGTACATGCCTGCCTTCCTCCCGGCCGTGATCCCCTGCCAGGGATACAAGTTTGGCACAGGCGCTGCTGCTGCGCCAGAGCCGGTTCAGGCCAGCTGCCGGCACGCCGCCTCTTTGGCCTGCAGCGCCGCGTCGCGCTCCTGCCACAGCCGCTGCTGCGCCGCCACGAAGGCGTCAAGGGCGGCGAGTTCAGCCTCCAGGGCCTGGCGTCCGGGGCCACCGTAGACTTGCTTGGCGGCAAGCAGGGTGGCGGGCTCCTGCAAGTGCCACACCGTCTCGGGCGCCACCGTCATCTCGAGCCCCGCTTCCTGGCAGGCCTGGTGCAGGGCGGCAGGGGTAACGCGGTGCTCTTCTCCCTGCTGCAGCGACAGGGCCACCGCGCGCTCCATCACCGGCTTCAGGCGCCGCAAGGGAATGCCAGTGCGCACCACCAGCTGCTCCATGAGCTCGGTGACGCCGGTAAAGCCGCTGGCCGCCATGGCTTGCAAGCGCGCCGTGTCGATCCCCACCGGCCGCCCCAGCCAGGGATTGACGGCCAGGGGCCGGCAGGCGTGGGCCACGAGGCGAGACATGATCGACACGGCCGGCAGGCCTTCGCGGCAGGCCTCCATGATGGCGTACTTGCTCCACTGCTGGTCGCGGTTGTAGCCTGCCAGGCTGGCCCGCCCCAGGGACAGCAGGGTGCCGAGGCGGCCGGTGACCTCGCTGGCCCTCGCCTTTACCACCTCCAGGGTATCGGGATTGACCTTGTGCGGCATAATGCTGCTGCCGGAGCAAAAGCGCGGGTGCAGCTTGAGCACGCCAAATTCCTGGGTACTAAAGAGCATCAGCGTCTGCGCCAGGCCCGAAAGGTGGGTAAGCAGCACGGCCAGGATGTGGGCCAGCTCGGCCTCGGGCTCCCAGCGGCTGGTGACGGGGTCGAGGGTGTTGGGCTCGGGGCCGGCAAAGCCCAGGAGCTCGGCAGTGAGGTGGCGATCGATGGGCAGGGTGGTGCCAAAGCCGGTAACGCAGCCCAGGGGGCTGTAGTTAAACGTCTCGTACCAGCCGTGCAGGCGCTGCACCACGCGGCGCACCGCCTCGGCATACGCCGCCAGGAGGTGCCCGAAGGTGGAAACGGTGGCGTGCTGGTGGTGGGTGTAGCCGGCCATGGCGCTGTCGCAGTGCTGGCGGGCCACGGCCAGGCAGCTGCGCAGGAAGTCGAGGCAGAGGCGAGCCAGGTTGAGCACGCGGGCGCGCATCCACAGGCGCATGTCGGTGAGCACTTGGTCGTTGCGGCTGCGCGCCGTGTGCAGGGCCAGCGCCGCGGAAATGCCCAGCTCGGCGGTGAGAAAGGTCTCGATGTTGGTATGCACGTCCTCGCGGGCCGGCAGCAGGCGGAACTGGCCGCAGCGGTAGCGGCGCTCGATTTCCCGCAGCCCGGCCAGGATGGCTTCTCCCTGCGCTGCGCTGAGCAGGCCCTGCGCCACCAGCATGCGCGCGTGGGCCCGATTGACCCACAGGTCAAAGGGAATCAGGGCCTCGTCGGCGGCCTCGCGCTCCGCCACGTCCCACCCGGCCATGAAGGCGACCACTTCCGGCGTAGGACTCACCAAGCCGCTGCCGTAGAGGCGCCCGCTGGCCGAGGGTTCGGCTTCGCCCTGCAAGCGGTCGAGGGTGTCGTCGTCGCATGCCGGCGCCAGGCACAGGCCGCAGTAGCGCTGCAGCGGGGCCGCCCTTTCCCAGGCTTGCAGCAGCGAGTCGGCCGGGGTGTCCGGGCGCCAGCCCCGGGCAGGCTGGGGCTCACCACAGAGGCGGCAGCGGGACAGAACGGGCTCGCTTGGGGAGGCCATCGCTTTCTCCTTGCACGTATACTGCCGCAAAATCCTGGCGCTGTCCACCCTTGACCGCTTGCCGGGGCGGGCGTACCATGCCCGGAAACGGCAACCCGGTGAGGTGAGGAGCGAGCGAGCCGATGCCTGCCCTTGACGACGTGCGCGTGTTGGTGCTCAGCAATGGCTGGACGGCATCGGCGCTGAGCGGCCGCCTGCTGGCCGAACTTGGCGCCGACGTGTGCAAGTGGGAACCTCCTGGCGGCGACGCCCTGCGCCGGCGTCCGCCCCTGACCGCCGAGGGCGAAAGCTATGCCTTTACCCTGGTGGCTGCCGGCACCCGCAGCGTGGTGGCACCCCCTGCGGCCTTGCCGGAGCTGCTGGCTTCCTGCGACGTGTTGCTGGCCGAAGCCGCCCTCTGGCAGCAGCTGGCGGGGCCGGCGCCGGACGTCCTTGCCCAGCGCTACCCGCGGCTCGTTGCCTGCCTGGTGTCGCCCTATGGCTGGGAAGAGCTGCCGCGCCATGCGGCCTGGAGCGAGCTGGTGCTGCAGGCCACCTCGGGCCTCATGGCCACCACCGGCTATCCTGAGGACCCGCCGCAGCGGGCCGGCGTGCCGGTGGTGACGCACGGCGCGGCGCTGTTTGCCCTCATTGCGGTGCTGGCGGCGCTGGCCGAGCGGCGCCACTCCGGGCGCGGGCAGGTGATCGACTTGGCCGGCTTCGACGTGGCGCTGTCCTTTCTGGGCACCTTCCTGCCGCACTACTTTCGCCACCACACCTCGCCGCGGCGCATGGGCAACCGGCATCCCCTGGCGGTGCCCTGGAACACCTACCCGGCGCGCGACGGCTGGCTGGTGCTCTGCTCCATGGGGGACAGCGCCTGGCAGCGGCTGCTGGAGGTGCTGGGACGCGAAGACCTGAAGGCCGAAGCGCGCTTTGCCACCGCCGAGCAGCGCTTTGCCCACGCCGAGGAAGTCGACGCCCTGATTGCCGCCTGGAGCCAGCAGCACACGGTGGCCGAAGCGGTAAAGCGGCTCAACGCCGCCGGCATTGCCGCGGGCCCCATCGTGTCGGTGCCCCAGTTTCTGCAACACCCTTACTGCCAGGAGCGCCGGCTGCTGGTGCAGGTGCCCACCGCATGCGGGAACCGCATCGCCACCCTGGGGCCACTCTTTAAGCTAAGCGCCACCCCGGGGGTCGTCGACCGCGGCGCCCCTGCCCTGGGGCAAAACGGGCGCACTGCCCCACACCTCCCTCCGGCACCGCTGGCCAACATCGCCGGTGCCATGCCCCTTGCCGGGGTGCGCGTGGTGGAGATGGGAACCTACACGGCAGTGCCGTACGGCACGCGCCTGCTGGCCTTGCTGGGGGCCGAAGTGATCAAAGTCGAGCCGCGCAAGGGCGAGCCGCTGCGCCACCTGGCCATTCCGCTTGACGGCACGCACCGCGACTCCTACGCCTTTCACCTGTACAACACCGGGAAAAAGAGCGTCACCCTAGACGTGCAACACCCGCAGGGTAAGGCGCTGCTTCTGGCGCTGCTGGCCAAGGCGCACGTCTTCGTGCACAACCTGGCCCAGTCCTACATCGAGGCGGTGGGGCTGGACTACGCCACGCTACACGCCGCGTATCCTCGCCTCGTTTACTGCGCCGTGAGCGGCTTTGGCCAGCACAGCACCTGGCGGCAGCGCCGCGCCTTTGACACCATCTTGCAGGCCTTTGGCGGCATCATGGACCTCACCGGCCTGCCGCAGCGGCCCCCGGTGAAGGTGGGCATTTCCCTCATCGACCTTTTTGGCGCGCTTTTTGCCACCGCCGGTATCCTGGTGGCGCTGCACCACCTGTGGCGCAGCGGCCAGGGGCAGTGCGTGGACGTGGCCCTGGGCGACGTGGCGGCCTGGCTCACCAGCGAGGTCTGGCCGCTCGCCCTGACCGGCAAGCCGGTGTCGCGCTGCGGCAACCGCCACTGGTTTGCGGCGCCCCACAACCTCTACCGCACGCAGGACGGCGAAGTGGTGCTGGCTGTGGAAGACGACGCCCAGTGGCAGGCGCTGCTGCGCCTCATCGGCCGTGAAGACCTCGGGCAAGCAGCGTCCCTGGCCACCGCTGCCGGGCGGGTAGAGGCGGCCGAAGCGCTCGACCGCCTGGTGCAGGCCTGGTTGGCCTCCCTGCCCAGCGCCGAGGCGCTGCAGCGCTGTCAAGAAGCGGGCATTCCTGCGGCACGGGTGCGGGAAGTGGGGGACGCCGTAGAAGACCCGCGGGCAGCGGCGCGGCAGGTCATCATCACGCACGAGGGCCACCGGCTGCTCGGGGCGCCGCTGCATCTGTCACGCACGCCGCTGGCCGCCTGGCAGCTGGCCCCTGCCCTGGGCGCCCACAACGCGGAAGTCTTTGGCCAGCTGCTAGGCCTGAGCGCCAGCGAGCTGGCCACCCTCCGCGCCCAGGGGGTTATCTAATTGTGGCAGTTGGTGCGAAACCCGCCCTTGCCCATGATAGACGGTGGCGTGTTAGCCAGGCCCTGGGCGACTTGGTCGCAAAAAAGCGTCTGGCAAGCCGACCCCAGGCACCCGACAGCCTGGCCGCTCACCACGCCCAAGGCTCTCCTTCACTCCCCGCTGACATTTAAAGCTCGAAAAGCTCTAACCAGCTCCCCCCAGAACTTTTGAAAGGAGCGGTCAAGGCGTTGGGGGTCAAGTCTAGAGGCGATATCATTCCCGTATTCTGCACCTCCCAGCAGTGGTTCCACACCAGATGCCAGAATCGCTTCGTAAAGGGCCATCTTATAGCGATCACGCTCACATTTGTATCGGAGTTTCCGAGCCTGAGCATTGGGTATTGCTTGAGAGAACGCTTGTTGATCTTCTAGATACCACCGCTCGATATGGGGATCGGGAATGGCACAGACGACACATTCCTGAGGCAATGGAAGCACTAATTGTCGAACCCTGCTTTGAATTTCTCTTCGCACTTGAGATGCCTTTTTGCAATTTCCATCGATCACAACCACAAGGACGTCAGGCAAGGGTTCTACCCTGCTCCGCAAGTCTCTGAGGTAATCCTGCAATTCATTCCACACGTGACTGCCGCGGATTGCATTGCGCACTTCGATGCGGATAGAAATTCGCACCTGCTGGGCAGCACGCTGAACCAAAGTCGTGATAAATTTTTCCTGTGCTATATCCTCAAAGAAGCAGACCACGACGGCCGGCCTGCTCATTCCCAGTCTCCGCGCAGGATCCTGTGGGATACCGGGGTCACCTCTTCGAGTGCTTCTTCCACAGCGGGTCTGCGAAAGAGGCCAACGGCTGCGAGCGGTCTGAACACACTGTATCCGTCAGACTTCTTACACTCTACCAGATAGTCGTCGGCCAAGTAGTCAGGCAGCAAAGGGGAGTGGGAGTTTACGACAATTTGCTTTTTCCGGGAGGCGTTTTTGAGCAGGTCCGCAATAAGTTTCAACCGACGCGGGTGCACGCCGTTTTCGGGTTCCTCAAAGCCCACCACGGCCGCAGGATTTGTTGGGCTCAAAATGGCGAGCAGTCCCAGTAGCCGCAGGGTTCCCTCGGAGATGACTTTGGCGGAAAAATTCACCCCGTGCTCGCGAACGAGCAGTCGGAGCCTGCCTTCTTCCGTCAATTCCACATCAATCGATTCTATAGTCGGCACAATCATGCGGAGAGATTTTTGAAGGTTATAGAACTGCTCTGGCCTCTTAAGTTTGAGCGTGTAATAAAACGCTGCCAGATCGCCTCCGTATGGAGTTAGGCTGCAAGCCTCCTTAACCGGATTTTCCTCGCGCATAAGCCGGGGCTCGAAGTAGTAAAACTGCCAGCTCGATACTTCTTCGCGAAAAGCAACCAGATGGGGGTAATGGGGAGGATAGACGGGTTGGGAAGCAATGGCATAGTTGAGCCCGACTTCATACTCTGTGGGCCGTGCCTGTCCTTCCATACGCAGCCGCAATCGGTTTTTCGTCTTCTCCAGAAAAGGAAGGCGGTTCACTTTTACGTCCACTTCACCGCCCTTGCTACTTTCTTGCAACGCCGCTAAGTACTCATCGATGACACGCAATACCCCGGTCTCTGGGGTCATAGCGACAGCAATCCGATAACGAAGCAGGCGCTCAATGATTCGCCGGGGCTTTCCCTTATCGCTATTCTTCTGTTCGGAAGAGCGATATTGCTGAATTTGTTGCTCAGCTCGCCGGATGGCGTCATCCTCGAGCTCGACGTCTACTTCAATCGTGAATTGGACTTCTGGCTTTCTCAGGAGACCTGAGATGCCGCTCTCACCGAAATCAAAAGCCTCTAACGGGTCTCCTCGATGGTCTCCGAAAGCCTCGATGAGAGAGCGGCTGGTTAAAATCCGGCTCAGGAGTTTGAGGGCATCGAAGAGATTGCTTTTTCCCGAAGCATTGGGACCTATGACGATCGTTAGACGGCGCAGGTCCAGACGCACATCCCGCAGGGACTTGTATCCTGCCACCCGAACCCGTCGAATCATGACGTGCCCCTATGTTCTTAATATCTCGGGATTTGCCTTTGCCGTTTGGCAATTCCTTCGTCCAGAACGGTACCCGTCATGATGATGCAGAAGAGGCAAGCCGCGCATGCCAAACAAAAACGTGCGGCGCTGGCGTACCCGTGCCTCGAACCTTCAGCGCACTTGCTTCATAGTGTACACCGATGTAGCATGCGACCCAAGCCGGTAGCAGGTGGCACGGCTCACCGTGGCTGGCAAGTGCATGGAGAGTACCGCCATGATGGACGTTTTCCTCGCTCCTGAGGTCCGTTCGTACCTGGCCCGATGGGCGGCGGCGCAGAAGGGGCTTCCGCGGTTGCGGCAGGTGCTCGTCGAAGCTCTGCGGGGCCGCATTCCCGGCTTCCGAACGCCCCTGGCAGCCCCTGCGCCGCGTGTCCAGCAGGCCCTGGAGGCCACTCTGGAATGGCTTCCCTCCCTGGCTTGCGAGCTCGCCTGCTGCTGGGGTGAGCAGCACGAAGAGCTGGTGACGCAGGCCCGGGCTGCCCTGCGCGCAGAGCCTCATGGCAGCCCGGGCGAAGGGCCTCCGGAGATAGCACCAGAGGCGTGGGCGCTGGCCCAAGCAGTGGCTCGCTTGCGAGCTTGGCCCCAGGAAGGAACCGACATCATGCAAGCAGACAAGTCCCCGGCTGACCTCCCGGAGCGCTTCTCTCGCTTTCTTGCGGAGCTCGCCGCCCTCCCTGCGGAGGCCCCCGAATGGGACCACGTAGAGGCGGTGCGGGAGCGGCTCCTCGCCTTGGGGGCCGAAAAGCGGGCCGTGCGCGATGCCAGGCGCAGGGTGGCCAGTGCGCTGGAAGCGGTTCGGGCTCTGGCAGCCGACCTCAACCTTAGGGGGGTCACAGCGTGGTCGGCCGAGGCTTGCCCGGTAGAGCAGCTAGACGAGGCGACAGAGCAGCTTGACCAGCTTGCTTGCTGCCTCCAGGAGCTCAAGACCCTGGGAGAGATGTTTGCCCGGCAGCCATTTGCTGTTGGCCACGCAGAGCAGCAGCGGTTCGGGCAGCTCCAGGAAACGGCCCGACGCCTCGAGCAAGACCTCACGGCCATGTTGCAACGGCAGGAAGGTAGCGAAGAAGGAAGTCTCGAAAGACCGGGCACAGAACCCGAACCGAGTGTCCCTGTGGCGCCAGCACCCCCACCTCCCGGGCCGGCACCAGAAGGTCCAATTCCTGAGGTCACAGGCGAGGAGGCGCCTCTTCCTGCGGTTCAGACCCTGTGGACGTTTCTGGCCCGTGGAGACTGGGAGGGAGCCTACTGGTGGGCCCGGGCCGTCGAAGCCACGGGAGAGGTGCCGCCGGCCCCCAGCGCCCTCCTCAACGCGCTGCTGGGGGCGCGAGCAGTCGCCCAGGCCTGGCCAGAGGTGCAGCCGCTGCTGGCAGAGATACGCGAGGCCATAGCCCAGGCCATGCAGACCGGGGGCCCCCCAGGACTCAGAGCCGCGGCGGCTCTCCCCCTCAGCCTCTTGGGGCCCGAAGCGACGACCTACGCCTGGCTAGAGGAGCTGCGACCACCGCTGGACGTGCTCAACCCCGTGCTTGCGGCCGTGCGCGACTTCGTGGCCCGTACGGGCGGGGGACTGCAGCCCGAAGACCTCGCAGAGGCCCAGAACACGGCGGCGCTCCGCGCTCAGGTAGAAGCGGCGTCTCGTGAAGCGCGGGCGTACTTGGACCGTGCTGGCCACC
Organism: Candidatus Tectimicrobiota bacterium; assembly: GCA_026005175.1. Taxonomy (GTDB): domain Bacteria; phylum Tectomicrobia; class Entotheonellia; order Entotheonellales; family Entotheonellaceae; genus BPKO01. The sequence continues at coordinate 209,091 of BPKO01000001.1, read as the reverse complement.
GCAACCCCTGTGGCAACTACTTGCCTGGCAACCTGGTTTTCCGCGCCCTGACCCACAGCGAAGGCAACGACAATCTCCTGTACCGGCTCCTGGCGCCGGTCGCACAGGACGCGCGAGCTGAAGCCCCTGCGGTAAGAGAGCACATCGAGGAACTCGAAGACAGCGCCCGGCTGGAGCAGCGCCTCCAACGGCTGCACCGGCATGTCCTCATCGATACAGGACATAGCCCCCAGCACCTCGAAGGAAACCGGCGGCTGCGCCTGCTCGAGGAGGTCAATCGGGCAGTAGGCATCGCCCGCCGGTGGATTCGGGGACTCGACTTGCTTGCGGGTGGGCAAGTGCACTCCTGGCGTCAAGAGCCCGTCAGGCAGCTCCTTGCAGCGACGCGCCCGGGGCTACAAAGGGCGCTGGCCGTGCTGGAAGAGGTGGCCAGCCACGGAGACGGCCAAACCCCGGCGTTGGCCAGGGTATTCCTCGCGCTTGGACGCCAGCTTGAGGCGGTTCTTCACCAAGAACCTCAGCAGGCAGGGGAGAAAGCGCTGCAGAGCTTGCAAGTTACCCTGGCCCGACGGCTCCTCTGGTGCCCGCAGGTGCCGCTCACCCTCTCGCCACTTGGGCTTCCTGAAGTGAGACCCGAAGCCTGGGAAGCCCTCCAAGAAGCGCTAGAGCGAATGCCGGGGCCTGATCCGGCGCGCCTGCCGGCGCTGGTGCGCGAGTGGCTGGTGCAGGAGGATCTGCGGTGGATAGAGGAGCTCATCGCGCAAATTCCGGAAGGGAACGAGCGCAGGGTTTTGCAAGAAGAGCTGCAGCGCATCGAAGACCGACTGACAGAGCTGCGGCAGCAGGCAGAGCAGCTAGCATGCGAAGTGGAACAGCGCGTTGTGGAGGGCAGCATTCCCCTCGACGAGCGCACGAATCTCTTGACCCAGCTAGAGCAACTCCAAGTCGATCTCGCCGAGCGGCGGGTGCCAGGGGCAGAGGTGCGCGAGCGCTTGGTGGTGCTCAGCCGCCAGCTAGCAGAACGCCGCCAGCAGGCCGTCGACGCGCGCCGGCAGAAGTGGGAGCAGCTTGCCAAGCGGATGTGTGACCTCCTTCCCGCTGACCGCTACCGTGAGCTCGAGCGCCAAGTGCAAGAAGCGTTAGACCAAGGAAACCTGTATGCCGCCGATGAGCTGCTCGTCTACGCCGAGCAAGCGGCCGTGGCGGGGCAGTCCCAGGGCCTCCAACACCTCATAGAGAAAGCCAAGCTCCAGGCAAGAGCCGACTTGCCTGGATTTTTGAGAGCCTTCGAGCAGCTCCGCGAGACGCTAGAAAGAACCGATCTACAGCAGATTGCTGGGCGCTTGACTCCAGGGGAGCCGTATCCAAAGTTGGGAATCCCCCGCCTTCCGCGGGACCGCTCCCAGCAGGTGGTTGAGGCCTTCCGGATATGGACAGGGATGAAACGGCGAGAAGCGCCGCAGACCTTGGACCGGCAGGCTGTGCTGCTGCTGCGGTACTTGGGATATGAGGTGCCCTACGTCCAGGAGGCCGTTTTGCAACGCCAAGAGGGGCGCGACTGGGTGCTGCTGCGTGTCCGGGCGCAGGTGGGTGCGCCGGTGCCGGAGTTTGGTTCGGAAGCACGCGGCGAGGTGCGGGTTCTCGTAGTCTGGGAGCGCCCGGGGGTGACGCAACTGGAGGCCATCCTCTCTGGCAGTGGCGTATTGCCCACGGAACCGCTGATCGTGGTTTACCTGGGCCGACTGCTCTGGCGGCAGCGCCAGGACCTGGCACGCTGGGCCTTTCAGCAGGGATTCCGTGGCCTTGTCCTGGACGAGGTGCTCCTTTCTTTCCTGGCACGAGAGTATGAACTTCGCTTCAACACGTTTGCTGCCTGTGCCCTTCCCTGGTCAGCGATCAACCCCTACCGTGCCTCTGTCCGCGGGTTGGATCTTCCCCCAGAGATGTTCTTCGGGCGCCGAGAAATCGTGGCTAGGATTCTGGCAGCCACTTCGACGGTTTACGTCTACGGCGGCCGCCAGCTTGGTAAATCGGCTCTGCTGCGGGCCGTGGAGCGGGAATTCCACCATCCGCAGGAGGACCGCTACGCCTTTGTCCTAGATATCAAAAACCTAGGCCTGCCAGGCGGGGTAGAAGCAGACCCCCGTCAGGTGTGGCGACGTTTGATCACGGAGGCCTTCTCCCACATCGATGCGGCGTTGCGCCCCCTCCACGACCCTCCGAAAGTCGTCGAGCGGCTGCAAGCCCTCTTCCAGAGCAAGCCACGCTTGAGAGTCCTGCTTCTTTTGGACGAAGCCGATCAGTTCCTACAAGCCGACGCTGCCAAGGGTTTTGACAACGTCGGACGCCTCAACACCTTGCAAACAACCACAGGCGGGCGTCTGCGCCTGGTGTTTGCCGGCCTCAAGAGCGTGCGGCGCTTCCGGCACCTGCCCAACCAACCTCTGGGCGGCAGCGAGGAACGGATTGGGCCGCTGGAGCCCCGGGCGGCACGGGCGCTGGTACTGGAGCCCATGCGCTTGCTGGGCTACGAAGTGGAAGATCAGGCATTGCTGGGTCTTCTGGGCATCACCAACTACCATCCAGGCTTGCTTCAGACTTTCTGCGAGCGGCTCGTCAGAGAACTTAGAGGGAGCGGCCGCCTTCCCCCTGACCGCGTGACTCTTGCCGATCTGGAGGCCCTCTTTGCCGACCCGCAACTCCAGCAAGTGGTGCGTGACCGCTTTATCTGGACGCTGGCTTTGGATCCGCACTATCAGGTCATGGTGCGGGCGATGATCCTGGATCAGATGGAAGCCGCTAACGGCTTTTCCCGAGCCTACACAGCTGGGGAGCTCGGGGAGCTGGGCGCAGCATGGTGGCCAGAAGGATTCCGTGGCCTCCGGCCGGAGCAAGTCCGGGAGTATACCGAGGAACTCGAAGCCATGGGCGTGCTGGTCCAGCAAGGGGAAGGCTTCCGCTTGCGGAGTCCCAATTTGGTCCGCCTGCTGGGCTCTCGCGAGCGCGTGGAGGACGAGCTGCTTGAGGCTCTCGGGCAGCTCCAAGAAGAGCCATGGGAGCAAATGGACCGTCTTCACCCACGGCTCGTCCTCCGCGGCCGGGAAGTCTGGAGCCCTCTGACGCAGGGCCAGCTGCGCCGACTCGGGGCGTATGCCCCTGGCTTGACTTTGCTGTTTGGCAGCCCCGCCGTGGGCTTGGAAAAGGTACAGGCAGTCCTCGAGGTGCTCGGAGAGTTGGGCGCGGCAGGGGGGCCGTGGCAGCTCACCGGGCCGCTACGTGGCCTGCGAGCTGCCTTGCAGTCCGCAGGCTCGTCTGCGGCGCGGCCAGTGATGGTGCTGTGCTGGCCAGAAGCGGCGGAGCTGGTGCCCGCAGTGCTGGAAGCAGTGGCTGCCCAGCTTGCCAAAGCGCGCTCTGGCAGAGTCGTATGCCTTATCGACCCGGCGGGAGTGGACCACTGGCTGGCCCAGGACCGCGAGAAGGCAAAGGGCATCGAAGACGCGATAGGGGCACTGCGTCTTGAACCGTGGTCCAAGGCAGCCCTGCGCCGGGCCCTAGAGGAACTGGAGGTCACCGGGCATGACGTGGAAGCCCTGTATGCCGAAACCGCAGGGTACCACTTCCTGGTCGACGAGTGGCTGCAGGCCTTGCGACACGGCAGCCGCCAGGCCCACGCCGCCAGGACTGCTCGGAACCTCTTGACGGAACTGGGGCTCGAAGGACAGCGGGACCTCATGGACGCCTTGGCATGCCTGTCAGAATGGCTGGAGCCGGAGCAGCCAGAAGACCTGGCCACCACGGTCGAGCTCCTCGCCACAGAGTTGCACCTCTCATTCGAGGTGGCGCAGCAGCGCCTCTGGCGGCTGCTCTACCGGGGGGCGCTGGTCGAACTCGCAGAAGAGACAAAAGTTTACGTTCCGGCCCTCCTCCACCGCAGGGTTACCAAGGCGCGGCGTCCCTGAGGTGGGCTGCCGAGGTGTGGGGACTAGCACGCCTGCATGTCTTGTCTGATTCGCCTGCGACGGGTATGATAAGTCCCACACCTGACGCTCCCACGCTGAACCTTGAAGCGTCACCTGGAGACCGCGATGACTCTTCCTGTCTCTCAGCTGCTCCAGCGGGTGCGCGCGTATGCAAAAACCCTGCGGACATTGTGCACCATGCTCGCCCGGACAGAGCGTCTCGACAAGGACCGTGCGACCAATCTGCAAAAGCTTCAGCAACAGGCCCACAAGATCCGACGCCTCCTGGAAGCCGAAACGCTATCTCCACAGGCCCTTCAGGACGTGCGGCAGTGGCTGACAGTCTACCAGCACGAGCTGGAGCATATCCACCGGGGGATACAGCAACGATTTGCCACCGAGCTCGAGCGCTTGCTGCGCGCTGAGGACCTGGAACTGCGAGGACAACTACCGGAACTGAGAGCCGGTCTGTTTACCCTTGAGGTCAACGCCGTCTCCGGACGCGTCATTATCTGGTACGGCCCCAAACAAGAGCGGATGGGCACAGCGCCGCTGACGCCCCAGGCGGTGTTTCACCAAATGCAACGGCTGCGCCAAGCCCTTTCGGCTCCTTTTGATTCTGAGGCGTTTCTGGCCAGACTATTCGACGCCTACCGGCATGCGGTGCAGCGGGAGGGCAAAGCCCCTGGAGAGCCGGCCCGAATTCTCGCCGTGCTGGTCGAGCTCGCCCTCCTCCTCCAGGACCGCCGATTTTACACCGATCCCCGGCGGGAACACTTCCGCAGCTACGGGCGGGTCCAATTCAGCTACGATCTCTACCGCTTGCGGCAGCGTCGTTTGCCCACCCACGAGTTCGCGCTGGTGACTGCCACGCGTGCCTATACAACCAAACGCCAGGACTTTCTCTGGGTGCCCAGTAACGAACGCGGGGAGGGAACCGTGTATTCACACGTGGTCTTTCGGGAGATCCCCAAATGACCCCTGAGGGGAAGAAGCCTCCAGTGGATAATACAAAGAAGCAGGAAGGGTGCACAGCCAGGGACGGCGTTTATGCCGAAAGAGATAGCCGGTAAGACTTACTACTCCGTACCTGAAGCGGCCAAGACACTCGGCGTGTCGCGGATGACGGTGTATCGCTGGACAGTAAGCGGGCGATTTCAAGAGGTCCTTCAAGACAAAACATCGGGTCATTACTACATTGCCGAAGAGTCTATAAAGACGCTAATGGGAGCACGCTTCGACTCTCTAACGTCCGGTGCCCCAGACGCCGACCCTTGCCCCTCGGAGCAAAAAGCCCAGGAAGCCCCGCATCCCGAGGTGAAGAACGAGCTCCTTTCCCAATCTCTTGAGCGTTCCCAAGGGTCTCCTGCCATGGTCCAGCGTAACCCGCGACCCAGTCGTATCTCCCAGGAGAGGGGTGAGATGGCCCGTGGAGAGCTGCCGCGCGAGGTGGCGCGCCGGATTATCGACACCGTAGGCGGGAGTGGCACGCCACCCGAATATGGCTTCCAGTACTTCACGGTTGGCCTTGACGACTACTTGCAAGTACTCGAAGGGGAATACCTTGCCGACTACATTCAGCAGGGCGGCTCGTGCTTCAAGCTGGTGGTGGGGATTTACGGCGGTGGCAAAACCCACTTTCTCTACTGTGTACGGGAACGGGCCTGGCGGCACCGTTTTGTCGTTAGCTATGTCACCCTCAGCCCGGAACAGACGCCCTTGCACAAGCTCGAACTGGTCTACCGCGCCGTTGCCCTTAACCTGACCCGCCCGTTGACAGCAGCCGAACTCCAATCGGGCTACGAGCAAGGAATCGAAAGCCTGGTGCAGAGCTGGTACGCCCAAAAGCGTGCGGAACTCGAACATGCCGGGTTCTCGGGAGACGAGCTTGCGGAAGCGCTCCGCAGCTATGCGGCGACGATCCGTGGCTTTGAGAGCGTCAGCTTTGCGCGGGCCATGCAGGGGGCTTTCCTTGCCTTGCTCGAGCGGCGCGACGAAGACTTTGACACCCTCATGCAGTGGCTCAAAGGCGAGGGCTATGTACGCTCTCTCCACGGGAAGCTCGGCATCCTCCAGCGTATTGACCGCAGTACGGCTTTCTCTATGCTGCGGTCGCTTCTCCAGTGGGTGCGCTTTCTTGGCTATGCCGGGCTGGTGATTTTGATGGACGAAGCCGAACGGGTACCAAGTTTGAGCTCGCGACAACGTGAGTTGCTGCTGCACAACCTGCGCGAGCTCATCGATGCCTGTGCGCAGGTGCACTTCAAGCATACGCTCTGCCTCTACGCCGTGCCAGACGAAACCTTCCTGGAGGGCCGAGCGCAGATCTACGAAGCGCTGCGGCAGCGCCTGGCCACCACCTTCGACGTCATCAACCCTACCGGGGTGAAGATTGACCTGGAGAAAGCCGGCAGTGACGCGGTCGCTACCTTGGAAGCCATCGGGCACAAGCTCGCAGCGATTTATGCCGTAGCCTATGATACTTCCCTGGACAGCGCACATCTTTCCGCAACAACTAGCGAGATCGCTCAAGCTGCCTACGAGCATCGCTATGGGGAGGCCGGCTACAAGCGCCTCTTTGTGCAGCGCCTGGTCCAGGCGCTGCACCTGTTGCGTATCCGCGGAGGACCTGTCAGTGCCCGGGATGTGGGCCTCGAAAGCACGTGAAAGCGTTTGGGCACGCAGAGCCTTTCTTGCCCCAAGGCTTTCGGGGTCTTGTGAAAATGCACTGGCTACCGCAATGGGTCATGCGAGCCCTTAAATTCGTCAAGCACCGCCTTTATGGCCGTGGCACCGTCCTGGAGACGCGGCATCACGGCCTAGAGCTGCGGGTGGCCTTCGAGCGCGGGCCAGAGCAGTGGGTGCGATACGAAGACGTCTGTTCTCTCGAGGAAGAGGCCTCTCCCGCCCCGCCAGCCCCTGCCCCCTCGCTCTCTTCTGCCCCTTCTGCAGCACGGACCCTGATTGAGGCGCTACGCCTCGGAATTGTTCCCCACAGCCACGTCGCGCAGTTCACCGTTGGGCGCGAGTCCGAGGTGGCGCAAATCAAGAGCTGGCTGCACGATGGACCGGATGGTGCCTTTTTGCTGGTTGGTGAATACGGTGCAGGAAAGACGCACTTACTAGAATACACGCGCATGCTGGCTCTACACGAAGGCTTTGCGGTTGCCTTAGCAGCGCTTGATGCCAACGAGGCTCCCCTGTACCGCCCCAAGCGCGTTTATCAGAAGCTCGTGGCGAGTTTCGGCTGGGGTGCTCCAGACGGCACATGCCAGGACTTTCGTGAGCTCCTGCGTGCCATAAGCCGCCAGAGCCATGACCTTCTCACACATCCGTACTTGGGCCCGGTGCTGGAGATGCTGCGACGCGGGGACGAGGATCCCGAACGCTGGGCGTGGATCGAGGGGTGTGAGAGCCGGTGCAAGCCCATTCTGTATGACCACTCCACGGCCGCAAACCTCTACTGCCACCTTCTCACGGCCCTGGGATGGGCGGTGGCAAGGCGCCTTGGCGGGAAAGGGCTGCTGCTGCTCTTTGACGAGGCCGAAGTGGTCAACATGCTGGTGACGCGGGACCAGCTCGCGCGAGGCGAGAACTTCGTCAAAGGGCTGGTGTGGGCGTGCCAGTCCCGACCTGAGCTGCTGCAAGAAGAAGGGAACCTGGACGGGCCGCAGACAAGGCTTCGCTACCACGGCCATGCGCGCGTGCGTTTTTTGTATCGGAGCCCCTCGTACACCAAAGCCATCCTGGCGTTTACGCCCACCCCAGCGCTGGAAGTTCCTTATCTCAAAGCGCTCCCACGCATGCACCTCGAACCGCTGCCGGCCGCAGTTTGGCAGTCCCTCTTCGAGCAAGTGGTGGACCTGTATCGGGCGGCCTATGGGTTTGCCCTGCCTTCAGCCTTACAGGCAAGAGTGATGGCACGCCTGCGGCACAGTTTGCCAGGGACACACCAGAGCCTTTGTCAAGGCCGCGGTGGAAGCCCTGGATCTGCTTCGCTTCCACGGGCCTGAGGGCATTGCAGAGGGCGGGCCGTGACCCAAGAAGCGCTAAAGCGCCTCCTACGGCGCACGTGGGGACCTTTTTTCTCCCGCTTTGGCCGCCTCCTGCCCGTCCAGCGCGCCGCCATCCCGCGGGTACTCGCTGGAGACAACCTGGTGGTGGCGTCGCCTACGGCCAGCGGCAAAACCGAAGCCGTGGTGGCACCGCTCGCCGAGATGCTGCTGGCAGCGCCACAAGATGGACTGGGCGTGCTCTACGTTTCGCCAACGCGGGCCTTGGTCAACGACCTTGAGGTGCGGATTAAGGAGCCCCTGGTCGAGCTGGGCCTTTCGGTGGCCGTGCGGACCGGCGACCGCCCGCAGTTCCAGCCCCGCCGTGCGACAGACTTCTTGCTGACCACCCCGGAAGCTCTGGACGCGCTGCTTTGCCGCCATCCAGCCGTGTTCCGGACGCTGCGGGCAGTGGTGGTCGACGAGCTCCATCTCATTGACGGCACATACCGCGGCGATCAGCTGCGCCTCTTGTTGCAGCGCCTCCGCCTGCTGACAGGTCCCCAGCTGCGCGTGCACGCCTTATCGGCCACTCTAGCCGATCCGGTGGCTATGGCCGCCCGGTACGTCCCCGATCCTACTCCGGTGATCATAGAAGGGCAGCGCGAACTGACGTACATGCTGGTTGCCTCCTTCGCCGAAGCCCTCAAGGTCGCTCGCACCCGCCGGCTGCACAAGCTCCTTGTTTTTGCCAACTCCCGCCGTCGTGTCGAGGCGCTGGCCATCGAGGCCCGTGCTCACGTCCCCGCCCGACTCGTGGTCGTCCATCACGGTAGCCTGGCTCGACGTGAGCGAGAAGAGGTCGAAGCCTTCCTGCGCACTGCGCCTGCGGCGGTGTGTGTGGCCACGATGACCCTTGAGATCGGCATCGATATCGGCAACATCGATGCCGTGGTGTTGGCCGAGCCACCTCCTAGCGTGGTTGCCTTGCTGCAACGGGTGGGAAGGGGCAATCGGCGTCGCCAGCATACCTGTGCCCTGGCCGTCTGCACCTCACAGGCCGAAAGAGCCGTGGTGGAAGCCATGTTGTGGGCGGCGCAGCGCGGCGAACTCGACGCATGCCCCTACCAGCCCGACCGCTCTGTGGTGGTGCAGCAGCTCTTTTCCCTGCTGTTTGCCCACCCGCGGGGCTTGGCAGAGCCGGAGCTGCTATCCGTGTGCGCGGTGTTGTGCCCACCAGAGGAGGTGCACACCATCCTGGGCCATCTGGTGGACCGTGGTCTGCTCGTATACCGGCAGGGGCGCTACGGTGCCTCGTCGCGTGTCATGGACCTGGGCGAACGCGGCCGTATTCACTCCAACGTGCCGGAGCGTACGGCTCGCAAGGTCATCGATGTGCAGTCTCGGCGCCTGATCGGCGAGATACACGAGCCTGTCGCTACGACGTTCGCTTTGGCAGGGCGGGCCTGGCAGGTGGTGGCGGTGCGGGCCAATACCATCATGGTGCGCCAGGTTACAGGAGACGCGCTGCCGCCTGCCTTTCGCACCGATCGCCCGCAGGGGGCCTTTGCCTCCTACCTGCCGCCGCACTTGAGGTCAGACTGAGGGCAAGGGCTCTCGCTGGATATAAGCTGCTGGTGCGATTCCCTTGCCAGGGCTCAGGTGGCAGGGACGGCCAGCAACGCGGCGGCGGTCTCAACCGGCACCGGCTGCTCGGCCAGCAGCAGCGGCGCCAGGGCCGCCTCGTCGACCGGCTCCGCGGCAGCCAGCGGATCGCGCGGCCGCAGCCGGTGGGCAAGCACCAACCAGGCCAGGAGCCAGCGGCGGGCATCGCCCCAGCGCGCCGCTGCGGCCGCCCCTTCCCACAGCAGCAAGGCAGCACTGGCAGCGTGGTAGAGGGCGGAGGCCACCTGCCGCACCCGCCGTTCGGCCTGGGGGTCGTACGCCGTCTCCTGCACCGCCGCCACGGCGCGGTGGAGCATCGCCGAGACTTCCTGGCGCAGCCAGGCAGGGGCCGACTCGGCAGCAGCCAAGCGCTCTTGCAGCACCGCGGCCAGCGCCTCGTGGCCGCCCTCCTTGCGCACCGCGCGTCTGACGTCGAGGGCCACAATGTTGCTGGTACCTTCCCAGATCGAGCCCAGGTGGGCGTCGCGCACCAGCCGCGCCTCCACCCATTCTTCGATATAGCCGCAGCCACCGCGCACTTCCATGGCGTCGCCGGTTACCTTGCGGGCGTCGCGGCAAGCGCGAAACTTGAGCAGGGGGGTGAGCAGGCGCACCACGCGCCGCGCCTGCTCGTCCCCGCCGTCCATGGCCTCCAGCATCGCGGCGGTAAACGTGACCAGCGACAGCGCCTGCTCCATGGGCACCATGAGCTTGAGGAGCTGGCGCTGCATGAGCGGCAGTTGCAGCAGCGGGCGGCCAAAGGCCACGCGGTGGCGCGCCACGCACAGGGCCTCGTGCAGCGCCCGGCGCATGAGGCCGGCCGCCCGCACGGCGTTGGACAGCCGCGACATGTTCATCATCTCGGCAATCTGGACAAACCCCCGCTGCAGGTCGCCCACCGGGTAGGCCAGGGCGCCTTCGAGCCGAATCTCGCCGGTGGCCATGGAGCGGCTGCCCAGCTTGTCCTTGAGGCGCACGATGCGGTAAGCGTTGGGGCGGCCGTCGGGCAAAAGGCGTGGCAGCAGGAACAGCGCCAGGCCCTTGAGCCCCGGCGGCGCACCCTCGGGACGCGCCAGCACCAGGGCCAAGCCGGCATCGGCATTGGAGCAAAACCACTTCTCGCCGTACAGGCGCCACTGGCCGCCTTCCTGACGGGCCACCGTCTCCAGCGCCCCCACGTCCGAGCCTCCTGCCTGCTCGGTCATGAACATTGCCCCCTGGACGAGGGCATCGAGGTCGGTGGCCAGCAGCCCCGGCAGGTAGCGCGCCACCTGCTCGGCCGAGCCGTACTTGCGCAGGGTGCGAAACAGGGTGTCGGTCATGCTCACCGGGCAGCAAAGGCCAAACTCTGCCTGCGCAAAAAGGTAAAAGAAAGCGTACTTGGCCACGTGGGGCAGCGGCTGCGGCCAGCCCAGCACGCCGCCGCGGTGCGACATGGCCGCCAGGCCGAACTCGGCAAAGGCGTAGCGCTCCAGCTCGAGGTAAGCCGGGTGCTTTTCGATCCGCGGCACCTCGCGGCCGTGGCGGTCGCGGGGGTGGAGCTGCGGCGGATGGCGGTCGGCGGTGTGGGCGAGTTCGTCGAGTCGCGTGCTGGCCAGCGCGCCCAGGCGGTGCAGGTGGGGCTGCAGGTGGGCGTAGAGGTCTGCCGGCAAGTAGAGGGCCAGCAGCTGCGGCAGCGAGGGGTCAAGCGCGTAGAAATTCAGGCCGCGTGTTTCAGGCAGCAAACGCTGGTCACTTGCTGGGGAAGGCACGCCTGGCTCCTGGCAAACAGCGGGGGCCGGCGCTTGCCGGCCCCCAAGTGCCGCTTAGATTTTGCCCAGCGCCTGCAGCGCGCGGCGCAGCACTTCCCGGTTTTCCGGCCGCATGGGCACCAGCGGCAGGCGCGGCTTGCCGGCCGGCAGCCCCATCATTTCCAGGGCTTCCTTCACCGGCACCGGGTTGGTTTCGATGAACAGGGCGTTCACCACGTCGAGGGTGCGGAAGTGGATCTCCTGCGCCGCCTTGTAGTCGCCGCGGGCAAAGGCCTGCATCATCTCGTGCAGCTCTTTGCCAATCACGTGGCCCACGGCAGCAATGGCGCCGTCGCCGCCCAGGCACAGCGAGGAAAAGGTGAGGGCGTCCTCGCCGCAGAGGACGTAAAACTTCTTGCTCATCTTGCGCGTGGCCGCCAGCAGCGCCATGGTCTGGTTGATGTTGGCGGCGGCGTCTTTGACGCCGATGATGTTGTCGATCTGCGCCAGCTTGAGCAGCGTGGGCACTTCGATGAGCCGCCCGGTGCGGCCGGGAATGTTGTAAAGGATGATGGGCAGCGAGGTGCTTTTGGCCACGGCCTCGAAGTGGGCCAGCAGCCCGTGCTGCTCTGGCTTGTTGTAGTAAGGGCACACCTGCAGCGAGGCGTCGGCCCCCACCGCTTCGGCGTGCTTGGTCATCTCGATGGCTTCACGGGTGCAGTTGGATCCCGTGCCGGCGATCACCGGCACGCGGCCGGCCGCCGCCTTGACCACCAGCTCGATGACGCGGTTGTGCTCTTCGTGCGACAGCGTTGGCGACTCCCCGGTGGTGCCGCACGGCACCAGGCTGTCGGCTTTTTGCTCTTCGATGAGATAGTCGACCAGGCGGCGCAAGCCGTCCTCGTCGATGCGGCCATCGTCTTTAAAGGGCGTAATGATGGGGATGTGAATGCCCGACCAGTCTCGCTGCGTCATGGCCGTTCTCCTTTTACACCGGCGCCTCTTCCACGGCGTCGAAGACCTGCCGGATCTCGTACGTGGTGGTGCGCTCGGCGGGAATGCGCCCGATTTCCCGAATCAGCCGCCGGAACTCCTCTGGCGGCATGTACTGGCCGGCCGTGGCCCCAGCCAGGCGCGAGATGTTCTCGTCGATCAGCGTGCCGCCGTAGTCGTTGGCCCCGGCCTGCAGCATGCGCTGAGAAAGCTGCCGCCCCAGCTTGACCCAGGAGACCTGCACGTTGTCGATCCAGCCACGCAGCATCAGACGCGCCAGGGCGTGGACTCTGAGCGACTCCTCTTCCGTCGGTCCCGGCCGCGCCAGGCCGGCCTGGAAGAGGGTTGTATTGTAGTGCACAAAGCCCAGGGGCACAAACTCCGTAAAGCCTCCCGTCTCTTTCTGGATGTCGCGCAGCAAGAGGAGCTGATTGACCCAGTGCTCGGGCGTCTCCACGTGGCCGTACATCATCGTCGAGGTGGTGGGAATGCCCAGGCGGTGCGCCGTGGTCACCACCGTGACCCACTGCCGCACGGTGAGCTTCTTGCGCGACAGCAGGTGGCGCACGTCGTCGTCGAGGATCTCGGCGGCCGTCCCCGGCAGGGTGTCAAGCCCGTTGTCCTTGAGCATCTGCAGGTAGTCGCGCACCGTCATGCCGGTCAGCTCGGTGCCGTAAGAAATCTCCATGGGCGAAAAGGCGTGGGCGTGAATTTGCGGCACGGCGCTTTTAATCGTGCGCAGGATGTCGCGGTAGTAAAAGGGATCCATGTCGCGCGGCAGGCCCCCCTGAACGCAGACTTCGGTGGCCCCCATTTCCCAAGCCTCGACCACCCGCCGGGCAATCTCCTCAAAGGAGAGGGCGTAGGCGTTGGCCGAGCGCGCCGAAGTGCTGAAGGAGCAGAAGGCACAGCCCACAAAGCAGACGTTGGTGAAGTTGATGTTGCGGTTGACGACATACGTGACGATGTCGCCTTTGACCTCGCGCCGCACGTGGTCGGCCACCGCGGCCAGCGCGTCGAGGTCGCTGCTGGGACAGGTGGCCAAGGTGAGTCCCTCCTCGCGCGAGAGCTCGGCGCCGGCCATGGCCCGCTCGAGGACCCGCGCCACCGCCGGGGTGGTGTGGCGCAGGAGGCGTTCCACGCGCGCCTGCGAGGCCTGAAGCGTTGCCACCGTTTCCATTAGCCGCTCCTTATGCCTTGGTCAAGAGGATAGCCATCGGCGTCCACCAGGGCCCGAATGCGGGGAGCCAGCGAGGTAGCGATAAAGCCGGGCTTGCGCACCACGTATTCGGGGTAGATGGGCAGCCGCTGCCGCAAGCGGAGGCCGAGCTCGGCCGTGACCCGCTCCAGGGTACGCAGCTGCGGCCAGGGGGCCTCCGGGTTGATAAAGTCGATGGTCAGGGGAGAAATGCCTCCCCAGTCGTTGATGCCGGCGGTGAGCAGCAGCTGGTACTGCTCCGGGGTCAGGTTCGGCGGGGCCTGGATGTTCATCGCCCCGCCCAGAAGAAGCCGGGCCACTGCCAGGGTGCGCAGAAAGTCGAGCAGGGTGGGCTCGGGGTGGTGGCGCATAGGGATGTCTGGCTTGGCGCGGAAGTTCTGGATGATTACTTCCTGGATGTGGCCGTAGCGCTCGTGCAGGTCCCGGATGGCACAGAGGGCCTCGACGCGCTCGGCAAAGGTCTCGCCGATGCCGATGAGGATGCCGGTGGTAAAGGGGATACGCAGCTTGCCGGCGTTTTCGATGGTCTTGAGGCGCACCGCCGGGTCCTTGTCTGGCGCGCGGTCGTGCGCCATGCCGGGGGCCAGCAGCCGCCGGCTGGTGGTCTCCAGCATGAGCCCCAGGCTGGCGTTGACTTCACGCAGCCGCGCCAGGTCCCGCGGCCCCATCACCCCCGGGTTGGCGTGCGGCAGCAGCGGCGTGTGCTCGAGGACGAGCCGGCACATGGCCTCAAGGTAGTCCAAGGTGCGGCGATAGCCGTAGCGCTGCAGCGTCTGGCGCATCTCGGGAAACTGCGCCTCGGGCTTGTCGCCCAGGCTGAAGAGCGCTTCCTTGCAGCCCAGCCGGGCACCGGCGCTGGCCGTGGCCAGCACCTCTTCGGGCGACATGGTCTTGGCGCCAGGCTCGCCGGGGTCCTTGCGAAAGGTGCAGTAGCGGCAGTAGTCCCGGCAGAGGTTGGTCAGGGGAAGAAACACTTTGGGGGAATAAGTCACCACGTCGCCGTGGTGGCGGGCCCGCAGCTCGTCGGCCACCTGGAGCAGGGCCAGCAGCTCGCTGCTCGAGAGGCGGGCAAACACCAGGGCATCGGCCGCCGAAAGCCGCTCCTCGGCACGGGCGCGCTCGAGCACCTCGGCCACTTCGGGCCGACACGCGGTCAGCAGCGCTACCATGGCCGGGACGTCTCAAGAGGAGCCATTGCTTCGCCTTCCCCGCCGGGGTGTCGTCAGGCGCCAGTGGCTGATAGGTACCACACCCGCCCGGCGCTTGTCAATTGCTTCCCCAACGCGGCACCGCCAGCGTTTTTGGTTGAGTCCCCGACGGGCCGGCGCTATAGTGACACCGCTGGTCACCACGGAATACCCGCGTGAGAAGGAGAGGACGATGCGCTTGCGTCATCTTCGCACCAACGGCCTCTGGATCCTCAGCCTGCTGGCCTTGCTCTTCCTGGCCACCGCCGCGCCGGCCAAGGACCGCATTCTCCTCGGCATGACCATCGCCTCGACAGGCACCTACAGCTTTGCCTCGCTGCAGGGCTACAAGGGCCTGCAGGTGTGGCTTGACGACGTCAACCAGCGCGGCGGGATCTTCGTCAAAGCCTACGGCAAGAAGCTACCCGTAGAGCTAAAGACTTACGACGACCGCAGCAACAAAGAAACCACCGTGCGCCTCTACGAAAAACTCATCACCGAAGACCACATCGACATCGCCGTGGCGCCGTTTAGCTCCACCCTGACCACCGCTGCGGCGGTGATTACCGAAAAGCACAAAGTCTTTCACGTCATCTGGGCGGCGGCGTCTGACCGCCTCTACGCCGAGGGACACCGCTACATCCTGTCGGCCACGCAGCAGCCCACGGCGCTCATCCCTTCGGCGGTGGTGGAGATGCTGCAGCACACCGGCGTCAAGCGCGTGGCCCTCGCCTACCTCGACGAGCCCTTCCCGGCCTCGCAAGCCGAAGCCTACCGGCGCTGGTTCCAGGACAAGGGTCTGCAGCTGGTGATGTTCGAGAAGTTTCCCTCGGGCACCATGGACTACACCCCCATTTTGCAAAAGCTGCGCGGCTTGCGTCCCGACGCTTTCATTGATGTTGCCTACATCGACGCCCAGGCCAACATGCTGCGACAGATGAAGGAGCTCGACGTCAACGTGCCGCAGGTGCACATGGTCTATGCGGCCTTGCCACAGTGGATCGAGATGCTGGGCCGCGACGGCCTCTACGTCTTTGGCCTTACGGTATGGGACGCGCGCATCAACTGGCCGGTTACCCACGGCCTCGACAACCCGACGTTCATTGAGCGCTTTAAGGCCAAGTTTCCCGATGCCGAGCCGGACTTCGAGTCGGCTCTGGCCTACGGCTTGGGGGTCGTCTTAGAGCAGATCATTCTTGAAGCCGGGGCCCTTGACGCCGACAGCCTGAAGCAGGCGGCGCTGCGCCTGTCGGGGAAACTGGTCACCGTCACCGGCCCCTACCGCGTCGATGAGCAGGGACGCCAGCTCGGGGCGCCCTGGGTGGTGACGCAAGTGCAAGAAGATCCCCAGACCAAAGCCCTTACCAAAGAAATCGTGTGGCCCAAGGAGGTGGCCACGCGTGAGCCCATCGTGCCCATGCCGGCCTGGCGCGAGCGCTAGTCGGGCGCGGGGCGCAGCCGCCGGCGGCTGCGCCCCTAAAGGGCGGCGCTGCGCAGCCGCGGAAAGCGACTCACCAGCAAGCCCACGACGCCCTGGGGCATGAGCAGCACCACGCCGGTGAGCACGAGGCCAAATACCAGCAGGTTGGCAAAAGGAAAGAGGCTCCAGACGAAGTCGTTCAGGGCATAGAGGACGAGGGTGCCAAGCACCGGCCCGATGAGGGTGCCGGCGCCGCCAAAGACCGTGTAGGTGATCGTCGTCACGGTGATGACGCTGTTAAAAGCGGTACTGGGGTCCACCACGGCGGTGAACCAGGCGTTGACGCCGCCGGCCAGTCCCGGAAAGAGCGCCGTTAGCTGCCAGGCCAGGGCCTTGGCGCGCGTGGTGTCGATGCCGAGGACTTCGGCGGCCAGATCGTCCTCTTTAATGGCCTTGAGGCGGATGTGCAGCCGCGCCCGCGTCACCCACCATACCGTCAGCAGCGCCAGGGCAGCCACCGCCAGCATGGCATAGTAACTGGCCACCGGGTTGTAGTAGCGCGACAGGGAAATGCCAAAGCTGCCGCCGCTGAAGTCGGTGGGCAAATTAGCACAAATAACGCGCATGGCTTCGCTGATGGAAAAGTTGACGATGGCAAAGTAAACGCCGCGCAGCCGCAAAGTGGGCATCACCAGCAAGGCCAGCAGCTGGGCCACCACCGCGCCGCCCAGAATGGCCGGCAGCATGGGCACGCCGTAGTTGGCGCGCAAGATGGCCGTGGTGTAGGCCCCAACGCCAAAAAAGGCCACATGGCCAAAAGGCACGTACCCCGTGTAGCCGTAAATGAGGTTAAAAGACTGGGTCAGCGCCAGGTACATGAGGAAAAACACGAAGAGGGAGAGGCTGCGGTAAAGCAGCGGCGCCAGCAGGAAAAATCCCCCGCCCAGCAGCATCAGGCCCAGATAGATCGCAGTGATCCGTCGCATCGCTCCTTGCCTACCTTGGCAGCAGCCCTTCGGGCCGCCACATGATCATGAGGATGAGCACGGCAAAGGAAATGGCCGGGGCCAGCGACATCGACAGCACCAGCCCCGCCAGGTTGAGCACCACCCCAAAGACGATGCCGCCGAGCAGGGCCCCCAGCGGGTTGCCCAGCCCCCCCAGCACCACCACCACCACGGAGACGATGGTAAAGGGGAACCCCATACTGGGGACGATGCTGGGGAACATCAGCGGGGTGAGGGTGCCGACCACGGCGATGAGGCCAAGGCCCAAGGCAAAAGCATAAGCCGAGAGGCGCTGCACGTGAATGCCCAGCAGCTGGGCCGCCTGGTTGTTGTCGATGAGGGCCCGCAGCGCCTTGCCGGCATAGGTGTAGTAGAGCAGATACAGGAACAGCAGCGCCACCACCAGGGACACAGCGGCGCTGAGCAGCCGGCCAAAAGGGAAAAAGAAGCCCCCCAGAGACAGCGCAGTCAGCGGATAAGGGTTAGGGATGCCCCGCGGCGTGGCCCCCCAGGCCAGGAACGCCCCCGTGGCCAGGGCCAGGGAAAGGCCAAAAAAGGCGAGAAAAGAGGTGGTTTCCGGATCAGCGGCGCGCTGCAGCGGGGGAATGAGGAGGCGGTAAAGCCCCAGTCCCAGGAGAAAAAACAGCGGCACGGTGATCGGCAGCGCCGACAGCGGGTCAAGGCCCAGGAGCACGTGCAGCCAGTACGTGGCAAACGCGGCCAGCATGAGAAACTCGCCGTGCGCCAGGTTGACAAGGCGCAGGACGCCGTAGATGAGGTTAAAGCCGGCACCCATGAGCCCATAAGCAATGCCCATGAGGAGTCCGGAAAGCAGCGCCTGGCCAAGCATGTACGCCGTGAGCATCCGCACCCTCCGTCACTGCGTCAGCCAGCCGCGCACCACCGACTCTAGGTCGCTGAGAAACTTGGCCGCCGGCCCCTCGTCGCGGGTGCGCCCCAGCTCGAGCACGTAGGCGTAATCGGCCACCTCGAGGGCCTGCCGCACGTTTTGGTCCACCAGCACGATGGTCAGGTGCCGCTGCCGCAAGTCGGCAATGACGCGGTAGATCTCCTTGGCCATCACCGGCGACAGCCCCACCGTGGGCTCGTCGAGCAGGAGCAGCCGCGGCTCGGTCATCAAGGCCCGTCCGATTTCCAGCATCTTGCGCTGGCCGCCGCTGAGGGTCCTGGCCTTGGCCCGCCGCTTTTCCCACAAAAAGGGAAAGCGGGTATAGACAGCGTCAAGAGCCTGCTGCACCCGCGCCCGGTCGTGCCGGAAGAGCCACGTGCCCAGCTCCAGGTTCTCCTGCACGCTCAAGCTGGCAAAGACCCCGCTGTCCTGCGGCACGTACCCCACGCCCAGCGGCGGCAGGGTGTAGGGCTTGGCGCCGGTGATGTCTTGCCCGTTGAAGAGTACGCGGCCACGCCGCGGCGGCACCAGGCCGACGATGGCTTTGAGCAGCGTCGACTTGCCGGCCCCGTTGGGACCAATGACGCTCACCAGCTGCGCGGCCGCCGCCTGCAAGGAGACGCCCTGCAGCACATCGATGTCACGCCAGTAGCCCACCACCAGGTTGTCAACCACCAGCACCATGCTCACACGCCCAAGTAAAGGTCGATGACTTGCCGGTCGTGCTGGATCGCCTGCGGCGGTCCCTCGGCCAGCTTGGCGCCGCTGCTGAGCACCACGATGCGGTTGCACAGGCGAAACGTCGAGGCCATGTCGTGGCTGATGACCACAAAGGTCTTGCCCTGCCGGTGAAGCTCTAAAATACAGCCGATAAGCTTCTCCTTGAGCACAGGATGGACACCGGCAAAGGGCTCGTCCATGAGCACGAGCTGCGGCTCGCCCATCAGGGCACGGGCAAACTCGAGCAGCTTCTGCTGTCCCCCGGAGAGCTCCATGCCCAGGCTGTCCTGCATCTCCAGCAAGTCGACAAACGCCAGCCAGTGCCGTGCCCGCTCTTGCAGGAGGGCGTCGGGCTGCGCAAGGTGCAGCACCGGCGCCAGCATGTTTTGCAGCACGGTAAGCTGGCGGAAGATGCGGGTGACCTGGAACGTGCGGGCCATGCCCAAGCGAGCGATCTGGTGCGGCCGCAAGCCGTTGAGGCGGCGGCCGCAGAAGACGATTTCCCCCGCCTCGGGCCGGTAAATGCCGCTGATGCAGTTCATCAGCGTCGTCTTCCCAGAGCCGTTGGGGCCGATGATGCCCAGCACGTCGCCCGCGTGCACCTCCAGGCTCACGGCGTCGACGGCCACCAGGCCGCCAAAGCGCTTGCTCACGTTTCGCAGCGTCAGCAGGGCCATCGCCTCTCCTTGGGCCGCTGGTATCACGAAGTCCGGATTTTACCTCATCCCGGCGCGGGGTGCATCCTGCGAGGGCCTGGCGGTTGTGGTATAGTAGTGGCACTGCAGCACGTTGCGACGAGGCAGGAGACCGCCATGGGCAACGGCCTGATCAAGTGTGACTTAACGCTGGACTGCTATTTTACGTACGGAACGGCGGCCAGGATTATTACCAGACCCGTGCTGCCCCGGCGCGAAGGGCAACCCGTGTACATGCGCGGCGAGGTGGGCATCCGCGACGACGGGCAGCTGCGCCCCATCGTGGCGCACAACACCACCCATATCGACATGCCCCTGCACTTCTTTGACGGCGCCCTCGACCTGCACGCGGTGCTCAACAACCCGGCTTACCGCATCAACCTGCCCATGCTGGCGCGGGTGCTCGACTTGTCGGCGTGGCCCGATCCCGGGGTGTTTTACGAGCGCGACGGCGTGCGCTACTGCGAAACTGTCACCGCCGATATGCTGCCCCCCCTGGAAGAGCTGCGCCAGTACGATGCCCTCGTCTTGCTCACCGGCTTTGGCGCCGTCATGCGCCGCGGCGCGGAGGCCTTCCACCCCGACGCCGCCGGGTTCTACCACTTACCTCACGTGAGCGTCGAGGTGGCGCAGCGGGTCGCCGAGGCCGGCCTTTCCCTGCTGGCCATCGACTGCACCACGGTGGAGCGGCAGACGCAGGGCCACCCGCTGCGCATGACCAGCGACATTCACCCCATTTTGCTGGGCCGCCAGCCGCCGGTTTTCATTCTGGAAGGGGTGGCCGGCGACCGCCTCGCCGCCCAGGCCGGCTTTGTGCCCCACGAGGGCATGCTGGAGGTGATTCCGCGCCGCACCAACGCCCGCGGTGCCGATGCCGCCCATGCCCGCGTGTTTCTGAGCTTCTACCGCGGCCCCGACAGCGCCCAGCGCCTGCGGCACCTCATCGAAACGGTCACCCCGGAGTTCCTCTACGGCTGAGGCAGTGGCACCCCTCAGGCCAGCAGCTCCAGCGCCGCCAGGGTGTAAATGCGCGCCGCCTCGACGATCTTGGCGATTTCCACGTACTCGTCGGGCTGGTGCGCTTTTTCGGGCAATCCCGGACCGCAAATGACCATCGGGATGCGGTAGGCCGGCACGTACACCGAGCCGTCGGTGGCGTACGTGGCCGCACGGGGAACGGTCGGCTGGCCGGTGACCGCGTCGCGGACGCGGATAAAGGCCTGCACGTGCGGATCGTCGACCGGAATGTCGAGCGGCACGCGCTCGGTAAGCACCCGCACTTCGGCCTGGAAGGTGGCATCTTCGGCGCACAGGCGGTCAATGAGCTGCCGCACCTGGTCGAGGATCTGCTGGTGATCCTGGCCGATGACGGTACGCAAGTCGACGGTGGCCGCGCAGGCGTCGGGCACCACGTTGGTCTTTACGCCGCCGTGGATGGTGGCTACGTTGAGGGTGAAATCCCCAAGCAGCGGATGCCGCTGGTACGGGACCTCCAGCGCGCGCAGCGCCTGTAGCAGCGTGAGCATGTGCAGGATGGCGTTGACTCCCAGGTGTGGCATGGAGCCGTGGGCGGTGCGCCCGTGGGTGCGCAGCTCCAGCCAGAGCACGCCTTTTTCCGCAGTGTAGACCTGGTTGGCGGTGGGCTCGCCAATGATGACAAAGCCGACCCGCCCCAGCTTTTGCTGCGCCACCAGCTGCTTGGCCCCCATCGAGTCCACTTCTTCGCCAGCGGTGCCGGCAAAGAGCAAGTCGCCTTGCAAGGTGGCGCCGCTGCGCTGAATGGCCTCCAGCGCCACGAGCATTGCCGCCACCCCTGCCTTCATGTCGCTGCTGCCTAGCCCCCAGAGCTTGCCGTCGTCGACTTCGGCGGCCAGGGGCGGCCGCTGCCAGCTTTCTCCTGCCGGCACCGTGTCGAGGTGCCCGCTCAGCAGCAGGGCCGGGCGGTTGCCCCGGCCGCGCAGTCCGCCCACCACGCTGGCCCGCCCTGCTTCGGGGTGCGGCACCACCTCGGCAAAGAGGCCGGCGCGTTGCAGGCGCTCGGCAATGTACGCCGCTACCGCGGCCTCGTCGCCCGGCGGGTTGATGCTGCGCAGGCGCACCAACTCCTGGGTAAGGGTGACCAAGGCGGTCTCGTCGAGGGCCGCCAGGGCCCGCTCTGCCACCGTCATCGCTGTCCCTCCGCTTAGGGTTTGGGCGCCATGTAGACAAGCAGCACCAGCCGCTCGGGCCCCGGGTTCACCACCCCGTGCGCCACCCCTGCCGGTGCCATGACGATGCTCTGGGGCCCCAGCTCCCGGCTCTCGCCGCCGATGTGAAACGTGCCGCGGCCTTCGAGCACGTAGTAGATCTTGTCGGCACCGCCATGGGTGTGCGCTTTTTGCTCCTGGCCGGGCTCAAAGCAGTAGAGGTCGCAAAACAGCCGCTCGGTCTCAAACAGGTTGACTTTGCGCATCTTCTGCGCGTCGAAGGCTTTGCAGTCGGGCACGTACTTGCTCTCCATGACCGCCTCCCTCTGAAGCATTGCCGTGATGGGGGCAACCGCTGCCCTTCACGCCCGCCCTTGACAGCTTCGGGCAAACCTGTTAGGAAGCACCGCGGCCGGCCCAGAGCCCGGTCCCCAGTCGCCGCGGGGCAGGTTGGCTTGCAGGAGGATGGTACCGCATGGAGCTCAAAGAAGTCATCGGACGCCGCCGCTCGATTCGCTATTTCTTGCCTTACCGGCCCGTGGAGCGCGACAAGATCCAGGCCATCCTTGAGGCGGCACGGCTCGCCTCGTGCGCCGTCAATGCCACGTTTTTGCGCGCCATCGTCGTGCAGCGCGACGAGCTGGCCCCCGAAGTGCTCGAAGCCCTCAAAACGCCCGTTTCGGCGCTGACCCTTGACCTGGCCCCGGTGCACATTTACTTTTACGGCGACCTGCACGCCTTGCAGCGCTCGCGCGGCCAGACGCTCAAAGAGCTCATCGACGTCGGTGCCCTCAACGCCACCCACGGCTGGAGCTACAAGTTCGTCGACGAGGTGGTGTGGGCCCAGATCCTCGAGCCCCTCACCCGCGACCCGGTGCGGCTGGTGGCTGCGGTGGCCGTTGACTGCGGCATCGCCATTTGCCAGGCCCTGCTTACTGCCTTTGACGAAGGCCTAGGGGCGTGCCTGAGCGCTTTTGAGCCCCGGCGTGCCAAGGAGGCTTTTGGCGTGCCTGACCACTGGATGCCCCTGTACGCCATGCTGGTGGGCTACCCGGCCGAGTCGTGGGAAGCTGGGGGCCAGCGGCCGCGGCCGCCTTTTGCCGAGCTTTACTTCGAGGGGCGCTACGGCCAGCCCTTCCACCGCGACCCGGCAGTGGTGGAGCGGCTCAAAGCCGCCCGCATGCTGCAAGCCCCAGCTCCCCTGCCCTGGCGCCGCGAGGAAGTGAAAATGCTGGCGCGGGCCTTCGGCCTGCCGGAGTGAGGCCATGACCGCGGAACAGCTGCTCTGTTACCGCAGCGTGCAGACCTGGCTCCAGGGCCTGCAGCAGCAGTCCGGCGTGCCGCCGCAGGCCTGCGAGGAGCGCCTGCGCCTGCTGGCCGCCTTCTGTGCCTACGTGGGGCAGTCCCCCGACGCCCTCGTTGCCGCCTGCCTGCGCCACACCGAGGCGGGTACCGCCATCGACGCGGCGGGCCGCCGCCGCCTCGCAGCGCAGATTGCCGCCTTTGCGCAGCAGCTCCCCGGCGACCGGCGGCAGCAGGTCTTTGGCGGCAACGTGGTGCGCAGCTTTCTCATCCACAACGGCATCATGCTCCAGGCCGGCTGGCCCTACCGGCCGCAGGCCTGAGTGGTGACTTTTTTTTGCAAAGCCGCTACAATTGCCCTCACTCCGACACCGGTCTTCTTGGGGAAAGGGAAGGGCGATGATCATCGAGGTGCGCAAGGGACACGAGCAGACCGTCGAGCACATCAAAGAGCTGGCCCGCGAAGTGGGGGTCTTTGTGGACATCATCCACGGGCGTGGCATCTCCGATACGCTGCATATCATCGGTGATGCCCGGCCGCTCTTTGCCCGTCAGGACTATATCCTGGAGCTGCCCGGGGTGGTGAACTGCTGGCGAATCACCTGCGACTACAAGAACATCGCCCGCGTCGTCGAAGGCGGCAACGGTAACGTCGTCGAGCGCGAGCGCCGTACCGTGTGCATTCCGGGCCCCGACGGCTACGTGCGCAAGGTGGGCAACGCCCCGCACCTGTTCATCGTCGGCCCCTGCACGGTGCAAACGCGCGAGCAGGTGCTCAGCATCGCCCGTGCGGCCCGCAAGATCGGTGAGGAGTTCGGCATCGTCGACCGCATCATGCTCCGCGGCGGGGCTTACAAGCCGCGCACCCGTCCTACCGACTTTCGCGGCCTGGGCATGGACGGCATCAAGCTCATGGACGAAGCGCGCGAAGAGACCGGGCTGCCTTACGTCAGCGAGGTGATGGACCACAACCTGGTGGAAGAACTGGCCCAGCACGTCGACATGTTCCAGATCGGCACGCGCCACGCCCAGGACTTCGACTTGCTGGAGGCGGTGGGGCGCTCGGGCAAGCCGGTGCTGCTCAAGCGCGGCTTTGGCAACGAGGCCGCCGAGTGGTTCAGCGCCGCCGAGTACGTGGCCAACCAGGGCAACCTCAACATCGTCCTGTGCGAGCGCGGCGTGAAAACCCTCTTTGCCAAAGAGGGCTACTGCCGCAACACGCCGGACTTCAACGTCATTCGCTACGCGCGCGAAAAGACCATCCTGCCCGTTATTTTCGACCCCAGCCACGCCGCCGGCAGCGACCGCATCGTCTGCGACAACCTGCTGGCCGCCATGGCTTTTCAGGCCGACGGCAGCATCACCGAGACCATCCACGAGGAGGCGTTCCGCAAGCACCAGCTGTGCGACGCCCGCCAGGCCCTGCTCATGGACCTCTACCGCGAAGTGGTCGAGGCGATGCTCAAGTTCGAGCAACTCATTACCCCGCACTTGCGCACCATTGACGCGTACTTTGCCAGCCGCAAGTAGTCGCGGCGGCACCCAGGAGGAGCGATGCCCAAGAAAGCCCGTGGCCGCCACCCGTCCAAGGCTCGCGCCGCCCCCTCCTGGCAGCGCCGGCGCTTGCTGCTGGGCGGAGCCATTCTCTTGGCCGTACTTGGGGCGGTGGCGCTGGCGCGCCACTTGCAGCAGCGGGCCGTGGCCCCCAAGCTGCAAGGCGCTATCGCCAACCACTACACCTGGGGAACGCCCGGGGCACCGGTGGTGGTCAAGGAGTTTTTTGACTACACGTGACCGCACTGCCAGACGCTCCAGGCGCCGTTGGAGCGTGCGCTAAAGCAGTTCGAGGGTGAGGTGCAGCTGGTGCTTTACCCCTTTGTGCTCAACGCCACCAGCTATGTGGCCACGCAGGCGGCGCTGTGCGCCGGCGAGCAGGGGAAGTTCTGGCCGTTTCACCACCTGCTCTTTGCGCGCCAGGCGCAGTGGGCACAATGGCGTGACCCGCTGCCCCAGCTTGTGGTCTTTGCTGCCGAGCTTGGCCTTGACACGGCGGCGCTCGAGCGCTGCGTGCGCAGCGGCCGCATGCAGCGGCTGATCGAGGCAGACAGGGACTACGGCCGCAGCCTGCAAGTCCACAGCACCCCCACGCTGTTCATCAACGAGCGGCGCATCGTGGGGGCGCAACCCGAAGCCGATCTGGTGCGCGTCATCCGGGAGGAACTCGCCCGTGCCCGCCGCCCCGCCGGCTAAGCCTGCGCCGCGCGCCTCGTGGTGGTATCGCCTGGGCACCCACCCGGCAGCTGCCCTGGCCGGGCGCCTGCTCGTGGGCGCGGTCTTTATCGTCGCCGGAGGAAGCAAGCTGCTGCTGCCGCCAGAAGAAGTGGAGGCCCTCCTGCGGCAGTATCCACTGCCTGCCGCAGCGCTTCCCTTTATCGCCCGCTTGCTGCCCTGGCTTGAGCTCTTAAGCGGCACGGCCCTCTTCATCGGCTTTTACACCACCGCAGCGGCGGCCCTGGTGGCTGTCCAGCTCGCCGCCTTCAGCTTGCTCATGGGCGTTGTCCTCGTCCAGGGCATTCCCATTGCCGACTGCGGCTGCTTTGGCCACCTGGGGGTGCGGGAAACCCCGGCGCAGGTGCTGGTGCGAGACGTGGTCCTGCTTGCCTTGCTGGGCCCCGTCCTGTGGCGCCGCGGGGATCTGCTGGCCGTGGACGCCTGGCATGCGGCGGGCGACACCCACGATGGCACGCCGCTCGCCTAGCGCCCGCACCTGTGCCCGCATCGGCGCAGCCTTTGTCGCGCTGCTCGCGCTCAGCCACGCGCTCGACCTCGACCTGGTGCTGTCGTCGTACTTTTATACCCCCACGGGCGGCTGGGTTCTCGGCCGCGTCCCCCCCTGGAGCTGGCTTTACCACTATGGGCAGTGGCCGGCTTTTCTGCTTGCCGCTGCGGCGCTTGCAGGGCTTCTGGGGAGCCGCTGGCTGCCGGCCTGGCGCCGCCACCGCCGCGCCTTTCTCGTCATCGTGCTTGCCGTGGCCCTGGGGCCCGGGCTGCTGGTCAACGGCGTGCTCAAGCCGCTGTGGGGGCGGCCGCGGCCGCGCCACGTGGCGGCCTTCCAGGGCACGCAGGCGTACCGGCCGTGGTGGCCGCCGCATCCGCCCGGCAGCGGCAAGAGCTTCCCCTCGGGCCATGCGGCGATGGGCTACGTGCTGGCTGCCGGCGCCGGGCTCGCCGCCTCGCGCCGCGGCCAGCGCCTCTGGCTTGCGGTGGCCCTTGTCTACGGCTCGCTCATGGGGCTGGCGCGCCTCGTACAGGGCGCCCACTTCGCCTCGGACGTGCTGGGCTCTGGCGCCGTCGTTTTTCTGACTCTGGCGGCGCTGGAGTGGGCCATCCCCGTGGCCGCAGACCCAAAATCCGTTTGCCAACCGCCGGGGTGACCGGTACAATCTTGCCACACAATGGCTGTATGCACACTGTCAACGCTCTGCGCAGAAAGGGGGGGACCATGCAGCCTGCCATCTCCATGCACACCACACCCCTGACGCGGCGGCGCTTTCTCCGTGCCCTGGGCCTGTCGGTGGCCACCCTCTCCACCGGCGTATCGCGCGTTTTCAGCGCCGCCGAGCCCATTAAAATCGGCACCTTGCTTGCCCTCACCGGGGCGCTGGAGGCTTACGGCAAACCCATCCAGAACGGTGCCGTGCTGGCTGCCGAGCACCTCAACGAGGCCGGCGGCCCCCTGGGGCGCAAGATCCAGCTCGTGCACCGCGACTCCCAGACCGACCCCACGGCCGCCATCGATGCCGCCAAGAAGCTGGTGGAAGTGGACCGCGTGGTGGCCATCATCGGTGCCCTCTCCAGCGGCGTCACCATCCCTGTGGCCACCAGCGTGACCATTCCCAGCCGCGTCATCCAGATCTCGCCGGCGTCCACCTCGCCGCAGATCACCACCCTGGACGACGATGGCTTTCTGTTCCGTACTTGCCCCTCTGACGCCCTGCAGGGCAAAGTGAGCGGCCGCCTGGCCAAGGAGCTGGGCTTTGCCAGCGTGTCGACGATTTACGTCAACAACCCTTACGGCCAGGGCCTGTCGGACAACTTTGCCCAGGCTTTCAAGGCCCACGGCGGCAAAGTGCTGGCCACGGTGGCGTACGAAAAAGGTAAGCCTTCGTACCGTGGGGAAATCGAGCGCGCCCTGCGCGGCAATCCCGACGCCATCGCCCTCTTTGGCTACCCGGAAAACGGCGTCACCATCATGCGCCAGGCGCTGGAGCTTGGCTTCAGCGGCAAGTTCCTGCTCGCCGACGGCATGAAGGCGCCAGAAGTGGTGCAGAATGTCGGCGCCCAGTACCTCAAGGGCACCTACGGCACCGCTCCGGGCTCGAAGGAAACCCGCGCCAAGCAGCTTTTCCTTGAGGAGTACACGAAGCGCTTTGGCGAGAAGCCGCCCAAGCCTTTTATCGACAACTGCTACGACGCGGTGGCGGTGCTCGGGCTGGCCATCCATCTGGCCAAGAGCGACCAGCCCTGGCGCATTCGCGATGCCCTGCGCTTTGTCGCCAACCCGCCCGGGCCGCAGATCCTGCCGGGCGAGTTCCGCAAGGCCTTCCGCGCCATCGACCGCGGCGAGGAGATCAATTACCGTGGTGCCTCAGGCGAGGTCGATTTCGACCAGTACGGCGATGTGGTCTCGCCCATCGAGATCTGGAAAATCGACGATCAGGGCAACATCGTCACCGAGCGGGTCGAAGAGGCGTAATGCAGCCGCTAAGGGCGCCCTACGGGGTACCCTTAGCGCTCGGGCAGCAAGCCCTGGGGGCGCTTGAGCAGAATGCCTTGCAGCACCAGCCCGATGAGAATCACGCGCAGGTAGCTGGCCCGGGTGTCCAGCGGCGGCGGCAGCAGGCCGGTCACCAGGTCGCTCAGCGACCACAGCCCCCAGACGATGAAGGCGCCGAGGAGGGCGCCGCGGTTGTTGCCGCTGCCGCCGGCCATGAGCATCACCCAGACGATGAAGGTGCCCATGAGCGGGTTGAAGGTCTCCGGGCTGATGAACTTGACGTAGTGGGCGTAAAAGCCGCCGCCCAGGCCCATGACCATGGAGCCCAGAACGAGCGCCTGCATTTTGAAGCGAAAGACGTCTTTGCCCACGCTGGCCGCTACGTCCTCGTCTTCGCGAATCGCCCGCAGCACCCGCCCCCAGGGCGCGCGGATGAGCCGCTCGCTGGCCACGTAGACCACCACGATGGCCCCCACCACCAGCCCCAGATAAAACAGATCGTAAGCGCGGCCAAAAGCCCCGGGCAGCGGCCGCGGGATGTCGCGCAAGCCCTGCACGCCGTTGGTGAGCCAGGCCTCGTTTTTTAGCACCAGTCGCAAAGTCTCGGCAATGCCGATGGTGGCAATAGCCAGGTAGTCTTCGCGCAGGCGCAGGGTGGGCTTGCCGATGAGGTAAGCGAGCACGCCCGAAGTAAGCAGCGCCCCGAGCAAGCCCACAGGGATGGGCAGCTGGAAGCCGCCGAGGTGGTAGGGGGAGGGCGGCGTGGTCAGAATGGCGGTGGTGTAGGCGCCGATGGCGTAGAAGCCGGCAATGCCGATGTTGAAGAGGCCGGTAAAGCCCCACTGCAAGTTAAGCCCCAGGCAGAGCAGGGCGTAAATGCCAGCAAAGATGCTGGTAAACACCAGCGCGGCAAGCAATCCGGAGAGCTCCATCAGCGCCGCCTTCCCCCAAACAGCCCCTGCGGCCGCACCAGCAGCACCACCACCAGCAGCAGCAGCGACACGGCGCCTTTGTACTCGGTAGGGATGAACTGCGTGGAGAGCTCCTCGGCCAGGCCGATGATCAGCGCCCCCGCCATGGCCCCGTAGGGGCTGCCGATGCTGCCGAGAATGGTGGCGGCAAAAATGGGCAGCAGCAAGTCCCAGCCCATGATCGGCTGCAGCCGCACGCTCATGCCCAGCAAGATGCCCCCCGCGGCGGCCAGCGCCGCCCCCAGCAGCCAGGTCCAGAGCACCACCCGCTCGGTGTCGATGCCGGAGACCAGCGCCAGCTGGAAGTTGTCGGCGGTGGCCCGCATCGCCTTGCCCAGCTTGGTGCGCTGCAAAAAGAGGGTAACCAGGATCACCAGCCCCAGCGCCACGCCAAAAATGAGGACTTGCTGCCAGTTGATGCGCACCTGCAGCAGGGGCACGGTGAAGGGAAAGTGAATGGTGCGCGAGTAGTAGCGGGCCTGCGGGCTCCAGAGCATGCGGATGATGTTGCGCAGGATGAGGGCGAGAGCCAAAGAAGAAATCGCCAGGAGAACCACCCCGGCACCCCGCTGCCGCAGCGGCCGGAACCAGACGCGGTCGAGGCCCACGGCGATGAAGGCCGTGCTCAGCATGGAAAGCGGGAAGGCCAGCCACATGGGCAATCCCAACCCCACTTTGAAAAACAGCGCCAGGTAAGCGCCCAGGGCCATGAGATCGCCATGGGCAAAGTTGGCGAAGTTGAGGATGCCGTAGACGAGCGTGAGGCCAATGGCTCCCAGCGCCAGGATGCTGCCCGAAATCACCCCGTACACGGCCAGCTGCAGCACGCCTCAGCGGCCTCCCAGGAAGAGCTCGCGAATCTCGGGATTTTCCAGCAGCGCCTTGCCCGTGTCCTCGTAGCGGTTTTGGCCCATGGCCAGCACGTAGCCGCGGTGGGCGCGTTGCAGTGCCTGCCGGGCGTTCTGCTCCACGATCACCATGGCCACGCCGCTGCGGTTGATCTCCTCGATTTTGTCAAAAATCGCCCCCACCAGCCGCGGCGCCAAGCCGGCGGTGGGTTCGTCAAGCAGCAGCAGCTGGGGATCGAGCATCAGCGCCCGCGCCATGGCCACCATTTGCCGCTGGCCGCCGCTGAGGCTTCCGGCCCGCGCCTTGCGCTTGGCGCGCAGGTCGGGAAAGAGAGCATATACCGCCTCTTTCTTGGGGCGAATGTCGTCCTGGCGGATGAAAGCGCCCATGTCCAGGTTTTCGTCCACCGTAAGGGAAGGAAAGACGTTCTCGGTCTGGGGCACGTAGCAAATGCCGGCCCGCACAATACGATCCGGCCGCCAGCCGGTAATGTCCTGGCCGGCAAAGCAGATGCGCCCTTCCTGGGGCCGCAAGAGGCCGGCAATGGTCTTCATCAGGGTGGACTTGCCAGCGCCGTTGGGCCCTACAATGGCCACCAGCTCCCCAGGGTCGACGCGCAGGCTGACGCCGTGGAGGATGGGGAGCTCGCCGTACCCAACGGTCACCTCTTGCACCTCCAGCAGCGCCATCGGCTAGGCTCCCAGGTAGACTTCCAGGACACGCGGGTCGCGGCGCACTTCCTCCGGCGTGCCCTCCATGAGCAGGCGGCCGTTGCTCATCACGATAACCGGGTTGCAGATCTCCATCACCAGGTCCATGTCGTGCTCGATGAGCAAAAAGGTGCGCCCCATTTCGCGCAGGTGCTGAATGTAGCCCACCAAGTCGCGCATCAGGGTGGGGTTGACTCCGGCACCGGGTTCGTCAAGCAAAATGAGGCGGGCTTCCGACATCATGGTGCGCGCCAGCTCCAGGAGCTTCTTCTGGCCGCCCGAGAGGTTGGCCGCGTACGCGTCGCGCAGGTGGTCGAGCTTGACGAACTTGAGCACTTCTTCGGCCTGACGGCGGATGGCTTCTTCCTGGCGGCGCACCCGCCGCGGCCGGAACCAGGCGTCAAAAAGGCGCTCGCCGCACTGGTGCTCGGGCACCAGCATGAGGTTCTCGAGCACCGTCATGCGCTTGAGCTCGCGCGGGATCTGAAAGGTGCGGGCGATCTTGCGGGCAAAAATGCGGTGTGGCGGCAGGCCATCGATGCGCCTTCCCTCAAACCAGATACGCCCGCTGTCGGGGCGGTAGAAGCCAGCGATGATGTTGAAAAGCGTGGTTTTTCCTGCTCCGTTGGGGCCAATGAGGCCGGTGATGGTGCCGCGGCGCACCGAAAAAGAGCAGTGGTCGACGGCCACCACGCCGCCAAAGCGCTTGACCACGTCTTCGACCACCAGGATGACGTCGTCGCCAGCCATGCCCTCGCCTTTACTCTGGCACTGCCGCCGGCACCTCGGGCACCGCGACCGCCACCTGCCGCCGCGCGGCACGCGCCTCTTCGAGGAGGCTGTAGAGGGCCGGCACAAAGAAGAGGGTAAACAGGGTGGCCACCGTCAGCCCGCCCACCACCACCCGCCCCAGCGGCGCCCACACCTCCCCGCCTTCCCCCAGGCCCAAAGCCATGGGGATGAGCGCCAGCACAGTGGTCAGGGTGGTGATGAGCACCGGGCGCAGGCGCGTCGCCGCCCCCTGCACCGTGGCCGCCAGTACCGCAAGGCCCTGCTGGCGCAGCCGGTTGATGTAGTCCACCATGACGATGCCGTTGTTGACGGCAATGCCGACCAGCAAGATGGCCCCGATGTACACCGGCATGCTCACCCGCGTGCCGGTAAGCCACAAGACGACAAGGACGCCAATGAGGGCAAAAGGCACAGTACAGAGCATGATCAGGGGCTGAAGCAGCGACTCGAAAAGCGCCGCCATGATCATGTAGACGAGCAGTACCGCCAGGACAATGGTAAACACGGCATTGCGGGTGGCAGCGCGCTGCTCCTGGCGCTCGCCCGCCACGACCACGTGAAACCCCTCGGGCACCGGAACCGTGGCCAGCAGGCGCTCCACTTCGGCCGCCACGCTGCCAAAGTCGCGCTCGCCCGAAAGCCCCACCTGCACCGTGATCACCCGCTCCTGCCCGCGGCGCTGGATGGTGATCGGCCCGCGCCCGGGCTGCACCGCCACCAGGCTGCGCAGCGGCACTCGCTGCCCGCCAGGCGCGAGCACCACCACGCGCTCGAGGTCGGCCAGCTGCTGGCGGTCGGCTTCCCGCAGGCGGACGCGAATGTCGTACTCGTACTGCCCCTCGCGGTACGTGGAAGCCACCGTCCCGGCGAGGCTCGTTTCCACCGCTTGCAGAACCTCCTGCACCCGGATGCCCAGCGCTGCCGCTTTGCGGCGATCAATAGCCAGCTGCACCTCGGGACGGCTCTCTTCGGTACTGAGGCGCACAGACGCCACCCCCGCCACTTCCTGCACCCGCTCGGCCAGGGTCTGAGCCAGCTGCCGGCCCTGCTGCAAGTCAAAGCCAAAGACGTCGATTTCCAGGCGCTCCGAGCGGCTGGCCCCCAGCAGGCGGGCCACGTCTGAGGGGCGCTCGACGATGCGCACCGTGGCATCGGGATACCCCGCCAGGCGCTGCCGCAGCGCCTGCACGATCTCGCCAAGCGGCTGCTGCCGCTGCGCGCGATCACGCAGGCGCACCCACATAAAGCCCGTGTGCGTGCCGCCTCCTCCCCAGGGACTCAGCCCGGAGCGGGAAAACATCGCCTGCACGTCCGGCACCGTTTCGTAAACCGTCTGCTCGAGGGTGGCCAGCAAGCGGTCGGTAATCTCGTGGCGGGTGCCCACGGGCAGCTCGAGGAAAATATACATCATGCCCTCGTCTACTGCCGGCAGCAGCTCTGACCCCAGGCGCCCGTACAAGGTGAGGCTGGCCCCCTAGCAGCGCCAGGCTCATGCCGATGACCACCAGTCGATAGCGCAAAAGGCGAGCCAGCAGCGTACGATAGCCCCGCTCGAGCCCCTCAAGCAGGCCTTGCCAGACGCCGTGGAGCCGCGCCCGCAGGCCATCGGCGGCAACCGGCGACGCCAGCGGCCCAAGCCAGCGGGCACAGAGCATGGGCACCAGGGTGAGCGAGACCACCAGCGAGGCCAACAGCGAAAAGGCCACGGTCAGGGCCAGCTCCTGGAAGACAAGGCCCATCAGGCCTTCCACGTACACCAGGGGCAAAAACACGCACAGGGTGGTCAGCGTCGAAGCCACCAGGGCCAGCCCTACCTCCTGGCTGCCGGCAACGGCCGCCCGCCGCGGCGCGGCGCCTTGCTGGCGATGGCGAAAGATGTTTTCCAGGACCACCACCGCGTTGTCGACCAGCATCCCCACGCCCAGGGCCAGCCCGCCCAGCGACATCCAGTTGAGGCTGATGTCGGCCAGATAAAGCAGGATGAAGGTGGCCACTACTGCTAGGGGCATGGCCAGCGCTACGATAAGCGTGGGGCGCAGGCTGCGCAGGAAGAAAAACAGCACCAGGGCGGCGATGCTACCGCCGAGCAGCGCGCTCTGCTCAACGCGCGCCAGCGAGCGGCGGATGAACGTGGCACGGTCAAAGAGCAGGTGCAGGCGCAAGGTGGGTGGCAGTTGCCGCCGCAGCTGCGGCAGCTTGGCCCGGATGCGGTCCGACACCGCCACGGTGTTGGCTCCCGACTGCTTGCGCACCGCCAGCACCAGGCCGGGAGCCCGGTTGACCCGCGTCTGGGTGAGGCGTTCTTTGATGCCGTCGCGCACCTCGGCCACGTCTTTAAGCAGCAGCGGCGCGGCGCCGTCGTGGCGCAAGGGCACCAGGGCAAGGTCCTCTAGGCTACGAAACTCTCCTAGGGGGCGTACCACGTAGTCCAAGTGCCCGCTTGCCAGGTGGCCGCCCACGCGCACCGCATTTTCGGCCTGCACCGCCGCCACCACCTGCTGCAGCGACAGGCCGGTGGCTTCCAGGCGGCTGCGATCGACCAGCACCTGGATCTCGCGCTCGTCTCCACCCCACACGTCCACCGCCGCCACCCCGGGGACTTGCTGCAGCTGGTAGCGCACCAGGTTGTCGGCATACTGCCGCAGGGTAACCGGACTTACCGGGCCGACGGCTTCCAGGTTGAGATAGACGATGGGGCGACTGGCCGGGTCGTACTTGCGAATGCGCGGCGGCTCAACCCCTTCGGGGAGGAAGCGCAGCACGTCGTTGACCCGCTCCCGCACCTCGAGCAGCGCCAAGTCGATGTTAGTTCCCCAGGCAAAGTCAAGGGTGATGCTGGAGCCGTTTTCATACGAGGCAGAGCGAATTTCGTGTACGCCGGCAATGGTCGCCAGGGCGCGCTCGAGCGGCTCGGTCACCTGCCGCTCGACGATCTCCGGCGCGGCGCCTTCGTAGGTGGTGAGGACCGAAATCGAGGGGCGCACCACGTCGGGGAGCTGGTCCACGGCCAGCCGGGAAAGCGACATCAGGCCCAGCACCAGCACCGCCAGGAAGAACATGCACGTGGTGACCGGACGCGCCACGGCAAGGGCAGAGAGCTTCATGCCCCCTCCTGCACGACGACCACGGGGGTGCGGTCCTCAAGGCGCTGCTGCCCGGCGGTCACCACCAGTGTGCCGGGCGCCAGGGTGTCGAGCACTTCCACTTGCTGCTCGCTTTGCAGGCCAATGCGGATGCGGCGCCGGCGCGCCACGCCATCTTCGACCACAAAGACAGCCACCCCCTCTCCGTCAGGAACCAGGGCCTGCGGGGGGACGACGAGGGCATCGCGCCGCTCGGCCAGCGTCAGCGCCACCCGCGCAAACATGCCCGGCTTGAGCCGCTGCTCGGGGTTGGGCACGACGATTTCGACGGTGGCGCTGCGGGTGGCAGGATCCAGGGTAGGGCTGAGCCGCTCCACCACGCCGACAAACACCTCCTGCGGATAGGCGTCGACGCGTACTTGGGCCGCCAGCCCGGGACGGACTTGGGCCAGGTCGCGCTCGCCAATCGGCACGCGCACGCGCACCGTGTCCATCTGCACTAGGGTCAGCAAGGCCACGCGGTCGGTGACGTAAGCGCCGGGATCGACGTAGCGGTGACTGACCACACCGTCAAGCGGGGCAGTGATGCGCGTGTGCGCCAGTTCGGTCTGCGCCAGCCGCAGCGCCGCCTGCGCCGCGCGCAGCCGCGCCTGCAGGGCCTGGCGCTCCTCAGGCCTGGCCCCAGCGCGCAAGAGCTGTAGTTCCCTCTGCGCCACTTCGTACGCCGTGCGGGCGCGGGTCACCGCCAGGGTGGCTGCTTCCAGCTCCTGCGCCGTTCCCATGCCGCGCGCCACCAGGGCGCGGGTGCGGGCCAGCAGGCGCTCGGCATTGGCCAATTCCGCTTGGGCATGCTGCACGCGGCTCTGCGCCTGCGCCAGCTCCTCGGGCCGCGCGCCAGCTTGCATTTTGGCCCACTCGGCCTGCAGCGCTTCCACCTCGGCTGCCGCACGCGCCACTTTGGCGCGCAGCTCGGCATCGGCCAGACGGGCCAGCAGCTGGCCGGCGCGCACGCGGTCGCCCACCTCCACCCGGATTTCCTGCAAGCGCCCTGCCACCTGGGCAAAGACGTCGACCCGCGCTGCAGGCCAAACGTCTCCGGTGGCCACCGCCTGCAGCCGCACGGTGTCGCGCACCACGGCGGCAACTCGCACCGGCACCGGCCGCGGCGCCTGAGGTGGCGCCGCCACGCTGTCGGCATGCCGGCCCGGAACGTAGGTATACGCCAGAAACCCGAGGCCCACGAGGCCGGCAATCCCGAGGACGGCCAGGACAGTGCGCGGCATGACCCGCCTCCTTTCCCCGCTGGCAGCCGCCGCCGGCATGCTGTTTCATGCCCATTGTAGCGCCTTTAGCAAAGGTGTCAACCGCTGCATGCCAAGGCAAGATGCGGTAAAATGCCCCCCAGGCTACGCAAAGGGAGACCGCGGCATGGACTTTTCCTACACCCCGCAGGAAGAAGCCTTCCGCCAGGAGCTGCGCGCCTGGCTCGAACCCAACTTGCGCGAACACCGAGCCCAGTGGGGCGAAGACGAAGACGAGTTCGTGCAGCACCCCAGCAGTCCCGCCAGCCTTGCCTGGCACAAGCGCCTGTATGCCGGGGGCTGGGTGGGCCTGCACTGGCCGCGCCAGTACGGCGGACGGGGTGCCACCCTCATGGAACAGGTGATTTTCATCGAAGAGTGCATGCGCCTGCGCGCCCCGGCAGGCGTCAACGGCATCGGCATCAACCTCGTGGGGCCCATGATCATGCACTTCGGCACCGAGGAGCAGAAGCGGCGCTACTTGCAGCCCATTCTCAGCGCCGACGAGATCTGGTGCCAGGGGTTTTCCGAGCCGGGGGCAGGCAGCGACCTGGCATCGCTACAGACGCGGGCGATCGACGACGGCGACGCCTTCGTGGTCACCGGCACCAAGATCTGGACCAGCAACGCCCACAACGCCGACTGGTGCCTCCTGCTGGTGCGCACCGACCCGCAGGCGCCCAAGCACAAGGGCATCAGCTGCCTACTCGTCGACATGCACAGCCCGGGGATCCGCATTCGCCCCCTGGTGCAGATGACCGGCGATGCCGAGTTCAACCAGGTGTTCTTCGACGAGGTGCGGGTGCCCAAGGCCAACTTGCTGGGTAAGCTCAACGAGGGCTGGCGCGTGGCCATCTCCACGCTGAGCCACGAGCGCGGTGGCATGCGGGCCGTGCTGCGCTTGCAGCGCATGGTCGACATGACCCTTGACTTGGCGCGCCAGCGCGGCATGAGCCGCGACCCGCTGCTGCGGCAGCAGCTCGCCCAGCTCTACATCGACAGCCAGACGCTGCGGCTTACCGCCTTGCGGGCCCTCACCCGGCAGCTGCGCGGCGAGCCGCCCGGCCCCGAAGGCTCCATCCAGAAGCTCGTCTTTTCCCGCACTTACATGCAGGCGGCACAGGTGGCCGAGCGCCTCCTGGGCCCGTACGTGCAGCTGTGGAAGGGATCGGCCCACGCTGTGGCCGATGGCCACTGGGCCTTCCAGAGCCTCTTTGCACGGCGCTACGGCATTGCCGGGGGAACGGACGAGATCCAGAAAAACATCCTCGGCGAGCGCCAGCTTGGCTTGCCGCGCTGAGGGCCGTCGGCGGGTCAGGTCGCAGCCAGCTCGGCCAGGCAGGCGGCCAGCACCCGCGCCCCGGCCGCCAGGTCGGCGGGGCGGGCGCTTTCTGCTTCGTTGTGGCTGATGCCGCCGGCGCAGGGAACGAAAATCATCCCTGCCGGGCACACGGCCGCCAGGTGCATGGCGTCGTGGCCGGCGCCGGAGAGAAGTTCCCGGTGCGGCAACCCGAGCGCGGTGGCCCAGTGGCGCACCAGGGAGACGATGCGGGGGTGAAAGCGCGTTGGGGGCA
The DNA here is from genome assembly GCA_026005175.1 of Candidatus Tectimicrobiota bacterium. Lineage (GTDB taxonomy): Bacteria > Tectomicrobia > Entotheonellia > Entotheonellales > Entotheonellaceae > BPKO01. The sequence continues at coordinate 172,049 of BPKO01000001.1, read as the reverse complement.
CGGCGCTCAGGCGGGTGACCGTCACCGCGCAGCCGCGGGCATGCGCCTGGCACAGCGGCCCGATCTGGCCGCCCAGACGTGCCAGCACCTCGGCTTCGGGGTGGCGCAAGTCAATGGTAAACCGCACGCGGCTGGGCACCACATTGGGAGAGCCCGGGGCCACGTCGAAGCGCCCTACGGTAAAGCGCACTGTGTCGGTGGCGTCGGCCATCACCCCTTCCAGGGCGTGGATCATGCTCACCGCCGCCTTGAGGGCGTCTTTGCGCTGGCGCAGCGGCGTCGTGCCGGCATGCGCCGCTTCTCCCACCACCTCGACGAGGTAGCGGTGCAGCCCCTGCACCCCGGTGACCACGCCGATGGGGACCCCTGCCGCTTCCAACAGCGGGCCCTGCTCGATGTGCGCTTCCAGGTAAGCGGCAACGGGAAAACCCAGCGGCCGGCGCGGCACCTCGGCCAGCGTCGCCAGCATGGCCTCGAGCGCCTCCCCGGCGGTCATGCCCTCCCAGTCCCGGGCCGCCAGCAGCTCGGCCAGCGGCCGCGCGCCGATGAAGGCGACCGAGCCCATACAGGCGGGCTGGAAGCGGCTGCCCTCTTCGTTGCTCCACACCACCAGCTCCACGGGACGGCGCGTTTCCATGCCGCAGCGCTGCATGGCCTCGAGCACCTCGAAGCCGGCCAGCACGCCGTAGGCCCCGTCGAACTTGCCGCCGGTGGGCTGGCTGTCAAGATGGCTGCCGGTGAGCACCGGCTCTGCCTGCGGCTCGCGGCCGGGCCGGCGGATAAAGAGGTTGCCGATGGGATCAAGGCTTGCGGCAAGCCCCAGTTCCTGAGCCCAGCGGATGAGCAGGCGCCGCGCCTCGCCATCGGCGGGGGAGAAGGCCTGGCGGTTGACGCCCCCGCCAGGCGTTGCCCCAAGGCGCGCCATGTCCAGATGGCGCTGCCACAGGCGCGCCTCGTCAATCGCCGCCGCCAGCGCCGCCGCTTCCCTCTCCCCAGCCATGGCTACTCCTCTGAAGCCCCGGCGCCTCTCTCCCAAACTGCCCTAGCGGATGGCCACCGGGTTGATGATCGCCTGCACCGCGCCGCGGTATAGGGGCTGCCCCAGAACGAAGAGGAACTCCCAGGCCTTGTCTTTCACCAGCTCGCGGGTGTCGAGCGTTTCCAGGATGTAAATGCCGTTTTTGGCCAGCAGCACCTGGTGCGCTTCCCACACCCGCTTGGGGTTGGGGAAAGGCACCGCCTCGATGCCCCAGGTGTCCATGCCCACCGCCACGACTTCTTTCTGCGCCAGGTACTCGGCCACCTCCACGCCGATGCCCGGCTCGCCAGCAGCGTAGCGCTGGTTGTCCTTGCCCAGCAGGCTCAGCCAGCCGGTGTGGAAGATCACCACGTCACCTTTCTGGATGGTGACCCCCTGGGCTCGGGCGGCTCCTTCGACGTCGGCCACGGTGATGAGCTCGCCCTCTTTCATCATCTCTACCCCTTTATAGCCGGCCATGTCTAAAAGTACGCCGCGCGCCACCAGGGGCGGGATCTTCTCGATGCCTAGCTTGGTGAGGCCGGCAGCCTTGGCAAAGTCGGCCGCCTTATTGCCATTGTAGTACACGCCGTCAATGCCCACGTGTCCCAGGCCGTCGATCTGGGTGCCGATGCCCAGCCAGCCCATGAAGATGTCGTCGTTGTACGACAGCTTGTTTTCGCCAAAGGTCGTCCCCTGCGCCTGGTTGGGCTGCACGACGGTGATCGACAGGGTGCGCGGTGGAAAAGCCGGCGTGCTGCTGTCAACCGGCACGCCTAGTGCATGTTCAAGCGACCTTTTGGGGCATAACCAGATGATCCTCCGGATCACATCCATAGTAGGCATAGACACGGGATTCCAGCTCGTCCGCACCCAACAGGCGCTCAGCTTCCGACACGGCCCGCTTGCCATGCACCCATTTGGCCTCGATCGGGTTGAGCCAGGGACTTTTCACCGGCAGGTTAAAGGCCACGATCCGGGCTCCCTCGCCGGTCGCTTTCACCTTGCGGTTGTGCTCACGCAGCCAGCTGCGCACCGCCTGACTGACGTGCCACGAGGCATTGTCCCAGATCAGGACCAAGGCCTCGATACCTTGTTGCCTCAGACGCTGCGAGCACCAAGCCAAAAAGTCGATGGTCACGGCGCTCACCGGACGCCCTTGAACGAAGCGAAGCCGCATCTGCCCCTGGGGCTCCCGGCCATGACAGAGCCAAAGCCCGTAACACGCCAAGGCCTTGGGATCTGGGTCGCCTTTGGGACGCTGGAGGTCATACAGCCGGGGCGGCTCCCCGGCCTCGACCCAGCGGTGCTGCTCGGGCTGGGCCAGGCGACTCCACCAGACTTCATCGCCAAAGCCCACGGCCCACGAGGGCCGACGCTGCGCCAAACGCATTAGGCGATCGCGCCGTTTTTTTTCCGTTGGTAGGCCGGATCGGGACTGGTCATCCAGTGTTTGGCCCGTTTCCAGCGGCCACCGAGCCGGGCGAGGCCGGGGAGCCGCCCCGGCTGTATGACCTCCAGCGTCCCAAAGGCGACCCAGATCCCAAGGCCTTGGCGTGTTACGGGCTTTGGCTCTGTCATGGCCGGGAGCCCCAGGGGCAGATGCGGCTTCGCTTCGTTCAAGGGCGTCCGGTGAGCGCCGTGACCATCGACTTTTTGGCTTGGTGCTCGCAGCGTCTGGAGGCAACAAGGTATCGAGGGCCTTGGTCCTGATCTGGGACAATGCCTCGTGGCACGTCAGTCAGGCGGTGCGCAGCTGGCTGCGTGAGCACAACCGCAAGGTGAAAGCGACCGGCGAGGGAGCCCGGATCGTGGCCTTTAACCTGCCGGTGAAAAGTCCCTGGCTCAACCCGATCGAGGCCAAATGGGTGCATGGCAAGCGGGCCGTGTCGGAAGCTGAGCGCCTGTTGGGTGCGGACGAGCTGGAATCCCGTGTCTATGCCTACTATGGATGTGATCCGGAGGATCATCTGGTTATGCCCCAAAAGGTCGCTTGAACATGCACTAGGGCGTACACTTTGCCTTTGGTCACCAGCTTGGCGGCGGCCAGCACGCGCTCCGGCGTGATGAGGTTGGCCGCCCCGATCTCGTCTTCAGCGCCCCATTTAGAGGGATACCAGTCGGCCGCCCACCCTGCGGGGACAAGCAGCACCATCAGAACCGCCAGGAACCCCCATCTGAGATCGCAACGTCGCATACGCCCCCTCCTCTCTGCGTGGCCAGATACTTGACAGCGTGGTGGGGGCATTCTACTCGCCGCTTTTCTCCCCGTCAACCCGTTCCCTTTTGCCGCTGCCCGGCAACCAGCGGCCAGCCGCCGCACCGGATGCGGCCTGGTACTGCCATCCGGCCTGCGCCAGCCAGGCCCCCACCCAGTGCGTGAGCTGCTGGCACAGCAGGGCACCCCAGGCAGCCTGCCGGGGTCCTAGCGGCCTATCCCGGTGGCCCGCGAGCCGGTACGCGGCACAGGCCTGGCGGTAGCCGTCGCCATCTTGCCACAGCAGCAGGTGCGCGGCCACTCTGGCGCGCAGGCCCCGCACGCCAGGGGCGGCACGCAGGGTAAAGACGTAAAGCGGCAGGCGGGGCAGCAAGCGGTCAGAGGCTAGAAGCACCACCGGCGTGCCGTCGAGGTGCAGCTCGGCAAGAGTTTCCGGATAGGTGACGGGCACGGCGCGTTCTCCTATACTAAAGGCGCTGTGAACTTGGAGGCAGATGGATGCCCTTGGCCTTAGCGATGCTCGACATGGCCGCCACCACGGTGGATGATACCATCGAGGGCCAGCCACTGGTGCTGCGCAGCTTTGCCGAGAGCCTGGCCAGCGTGGGGGTGCACGTGCCCTGGGAGACGCTCAACGCCCAGCGGGGCAAAGACAAGCGTGAGGTCTTCCACACCCTGCTCGCCAGCCACGGCGGCTTGCGGGGCCGGGAGCTGGAAGCAATGACGCAGCGGCTCTTGCAGGACTTTACGGCTCGCTTGCTGGACAACGTGCGCCGGCTGCGCGAAATGCCCGGAGCCACCGAGACGTTGGCGTTTCTCAACGCCCGCGGCCTCTTTGTCGCCCTGGGCAGCGGCTTTCCCCTCGAGGTCACCCGCGCCATTGCCGCGCACCTGGGCTGGACGCAGCGCGGGCTGGTGCACTTCGTTACGTGCGGGGAAGCCGCCGGCGGCGGGCGCCCTCACCCGCACATGATCAACCGTGCCTTGCAGGCGGCCGGCCTGCTGCCGCCAGCGCTGCCAGCAGGGCAGGTGCATCCCCACTTCGACTACCGCTGCGTGCTGAAAGTCGGCGACACGGTGCAAGACGTGGCCGAAGGGCGCCGCGTCGGCGCGCTCACCGTGGCCGTGGCCTCCGGCACCCAGACCGCAGACGTGCTGTGGCAGGCCGGTGCAGAGGCGGTGCTGCCCTCCATCGCCGCACTGCCGGCTTACCTGCTAGAGCGAGGGGAGTGCTGAGCCTGTCTCGCCCGGGTGGAGGTGGCAGGCCACTTGGTGCTGGGGAGCCACCTCGCGCAGCACCGGCGGGGTGGTGCGGCAGACTGCCATGGCTGCGGGACAGCGGGGATGAAAGCGGCAGCCTGCCGGTGGGTTGATCGGCGACGGCACCTCGCCGGGCAGGACGATTTCTTCCCGCGGCACGTCGGGATGCGCCGGCAGAGCGGCAGAAAAGAGGGCTTGGGTATAGGGGTGGCGTGGCGCTGTGTAGAGCAGCTCGGTGGGGGCATATTCGACCAGCTGCCCCAGGTACATCACCGCCGTGTAGTGGGCCATGTAGCGGACCGTGGCCAGATTGTGCGCCACCAAGAGGTAGCTCACCCCGTACTGCGCCTGCATGGCTTTGAGCAGGTTGAGGATCTGTGCCTGAATAGAGACGTCGAGCGCCGACACCGGCTCGTCGAGGACGATGAGCTTAGGATAGGGCGCCAGGGCGTTGGCCAGCGCGATGCGCTGGCGCTGGCCGCCACTGAACTCGTGCGGGTAGCGCAGGGCGGCATCGGCCGGCAGGCCCACCTGCTCCAGGAGCTCGGCCACACGCGCGCGGATGCGCTGGCGCGACCAGGAGGTGTTGATCAGCAGCGGTTCGGCAATGGTATCCCCAATGCGCCGCCGGGGGTTGAGCGACGACCAGGGATCCTGAAACACCGCCTGCACGGCGGCGTGAAAGGCCCGCAGCTCTGCTTTGCCGCGCAGGCGATGGACGTCCTTGCCCTCCAGCCACACCCGCCCGGCGCTTGGCCACTCCAGGCGCAGCAAAAGCCGCGCGGTGGTCGTCTTGCCGCAGCCCGACTCGCCCACCAGGGCCAGCGTCTCCCCCTGCCGGATCTCGAAGCTGATGCCGTCCACGGCCCGCACGTAGCCGCGGGGGCGGGCCAGCAAGACGCCGCGCGTCACCGGAAAGTACTTGCGCAGTTCCTCAACGCGCAGCAACACCATCCCTTACCCCTCCAAGCGCCAGCACGCTGCGGCATGGTCTGCCTGCAGCGGCACCATGGGTGGGTAGGCCTGCTGGCAGCGCCTCTCCACATAAGGACAGCGCGGGGCAAAGCGGCACCCCTCCGGCAAGGCATCGAGCGCCGGCGGCTGCCCCTCGATGGTGGCCAGGGTGTCGACTTTGACGTCAAGGCGGGGCACTGAGGCCATGAGCGCCTGCGTGTAGGGATGCGCCGGCTGGCGAAATACCGCCCGCACCGGCCCCTGCTCGACGATGCGCCCGGCATACATCACCGCCACGCGGTCACACAGGCGGGCCACGATACCAAAGTCGTGGGTGATAAAGAGCATGGCCATCTGCGTTTCGGCCTGCAGCTCTTTGAGCAGGCGCAGGAACTGCAGCTGAATGGTGACGTCGAGGGCAGTGGTGGGCTCGTCGGCAATGAGCACCTCGGGCGCCCCGGCCAGGGCAATGGCCCCCACCACCCGCTGCTTCATGCCGCCGCTGAGCTGGTGGGGGAAGTCGTAGAGGCGCCGCGCGGCTTCCGGTACCTTGACGTGCCGCAAAGCCTCGGCCGCCAGGGTCCACAGCCGGCGCCTGGGCCAGCGGCGCTGCACAGCAAAGGCTTCGACGAGCTGGTTGCCAATGGTAAACACCGGATTGAGCGAGGCCTGGGGATCCTGCAGGATCATGGCAATGCGCCGCCCCCGCACTTGCCGCATCTCGCGCTCGCTTTTGGCCAGCAAGTCTTCGCCGCGCAAGCGCACCTGCCCCCGCACGATGCGCGCCGCCGGCCGTGGCACCAGGCGCACGATGGAAAGCGCCGTCATCGACTTGCCGCAGCCCGACTCGCCCACCAGGCCGAGCGTCTCCCCCCGGTAGAGGGTAAAGCTGACGCCGTCCACCGCTTTGAGCACCCCGCGGCGGTTGAAAAAGTAGGTGTGCAGGTCCTCCACTTCCAGCACCGCCTCGGCCACCGCCCCCTCCTTATACTTGCCGCTGCCGGGGGTCGAGCCGGTCGCGCAGCCAGTCGCCAAAAAGGTTAAAGGCCAGCACGGTGAGCATGATGGCCAGCCCGGGAAACAACGACACCCACCAGGCGCGGGTGAGGTAGTCGCGCCCCTCGGCGATCATGCTGCCCCAGCTCGGCGTTGGCGGCGGGATGCCGGCGCCGAGAAAGCTGAGCGACGACTCGACGATGATCAGCCAGCCGACCTGCAAGCTGAGCAACACCATCAGGGTGTTGAGCACGTTGGGCAGGAGGTGGACGACGATGAGCCGCAGCGGCGAACAGCCGTTGACGCGGGCGCGGGCGATAAAGTCGCGCTGCATCAAGGAAAGCACTTCGCCACGAATCACCCGGGCATAGCGGGCCCACAGCACCAGGGCAATAGACACCACGACGTTGAACAGCCCGCCGCCGAGCATGGCCACAAGCAAAATCGCAAAAAGAATGATGGGGAAGGCCATGGTGATGTCTGCGGCGCGCATGAGCACGCTGTCTAGGCGCCCGCCGTGATAGCCCGCCAGCAGCCCGATCCCCAGTCCCACCCCGCCGCCCAGCGCCAGGGTGAGAGCAGCCACCAGCAGCGAGACGCGTGCCCCGTAAACGAGCCGCGCCAGCACGTCGCGCCCCAGGGGGTCGGTACCCAGCGGATGCGTCCAGCTTCCCCCTTCCACCCACGCCGGCGGCCGCAAGCGTTTGGGAAGCGACACTTTGGTCGGCGAGTGCGGGGTGAGGAGATCGGCCAGCAACGCCGAACCGATAAACGCAAGAATGATCAGCAGGGGCAAGAACGGGGCCCGGCGCCACAGGAGGGCAAGCCGCCGCGGCTCTGGCGACGGGGTCATCGTCAGGGGAAGCTGCTCGGCACGTGCCATGACCTTATCCGTAGCGAATGCGCGGATCGAGATAGGCGTACAGGATATCCACCACCAGGCTGCTCACGATCACCAGCGCCGCGGTGAGCAAGACCACCGCCTGCACCACGGGGAAATCGCGAAACACGATGGCTTCGTAAACCAGCCGCCCCAGCCCCGGCCAGGCAAAGACCGTCTCCACCAGAATCGCCGCCGTGATCAACACCGCCAGGTAAATGCCGCCAAACGTCACCACCGGAATGAGGGCATTGCGCAAGGCGTGTTTCCAGATCACGCGCGCTTCGGACAGCCCCTTGAGGCGCGCCAGCTTGACGAACTCGCTGTCGAGCACCTCCAGCATGCTCGAGCGCAGCAGGCGCATGATACCGGCCACCAGCCACCACCCCAGGGTAAAGGCCGGCAGCACGTAGTGCGCCACGCTCCCCGTGCCGCCGCTGGGCAGCAGGCGCAGCTGCACGGCAAAAACCTGGATGAGGAGGATGCCTACCCAGAACATGGGCAGCGATTGCCCCAGCACGGCGACGACTTGCGCCAGGCGGTCCAGCCAAGATCCCTTGTACACGGCGGCCAGCACCCCCAAAGGCACGGCCAGCAGTAGGGTAATCGCAAAGGAGGCCGCGGCCAGGCGCAGGGAGTAGGGAAAGCGCTCGGCGATCAGGTCGCGCACCGGCACCTGGCCGCGGATGGAGCGGCCAAAGTCGCCCTGCAAGGCGTTGCGCAAGAAGATCCAGTACTGCACCGGCAGCGGCCGGTCCAGTCCCAGGGCCCGCCGCAGGCGGGCTATGTCCTCGGCGCTGGCGTCTTCGGGCAACATAAGCAGCGTGGGATCACCGGTAAGGCGCACCAGCCCAAAGACCACCGCCGACAGCACCAGCAGCGCCAGAAGGGCCTGCAGGCAGCGACGCGCCACGTAGCGGTACATCTACGGCTCCTGCTGGCGCACCAGGTAGAGAAAGTTCTGGTCCCACACCGCGCCGCCCAGGTCCCACTTGGCAATGCGGGCACTGGTGGCGTACGGGACGTCGAGCTCAACGGCCGTCAGGTGGTTGTAGTGGTGGTACAGGTAGCGGTAAATGGCGGTAAAGTGCTTCCGTGCCGTCTCTTCGTCGAGGGCGTTCTCCATCGCCTCGATGAGGGCGTCGAGCTGCGGGTCACGGATGCTGGTAAAGCGCCCCTGCGAGTGAAACAGCAAGCGCGCCAGCGAGACAAAGCCCGCCAGGGGGCGGGTCGGTGTCGCCAGCGGCCCCATCTCGCCTGGCAAGTCAAAGCCCAGGCGTTTCTTGCGATAAGAAGCGTACTCGGTAGGGACGATCTTGGCCCGCACCCCGATGTCGGCAAAGTAGCCGGCTACCGCCTCGACAAAGCGGGCCATCTCCGGGACATCCGCCCGCGGATAAGAGTAGACGGTGATCTCAAAGCCGTTGGGGTAGCCGGCCCTCGCGCAGCAGCTGCCGCGCCCGCTCGGGGTCGTAAGGGTAGGGCTCAAGCGTCGGATCGGCACCCGGAGCGCGGCTGGGAATGGGATAGACGGCAGCCGGCGCCGCCATGCCTGCAAAGACGTACTGCGCCAGCTCTTCGCGGTTGATGGCCAGGTTGAGCGCCTGGCGGACTTTGAGCTTCGAAATGGGCACCTCGGGGCGCCACTGCTCGTGAAAGTACATGCCCAGAATCGACCAGCGCGGCTTGGTAAAAATGCGAAAGCCGGCTGCCGCCAGCTCCGCCGCCCGCTCGCGCGACACGCTGATGACATCGGCCTCGCCGGTCTTGAGCATGGCAATGCGCGTGCTTTCTTCCGGCACTTTCTTGAACAAAAGGGTCTTGTAGCGCGGCACGCCGATGGCCCAGTGGCGCTCTACCGCCTCGAGGCGGAGAAAGTCGCCGTGGCGCTGCTCGACCACGCGATAGGGCCCGCTGCCGACGGGCTGCTGCGCGAATCCCTCGTCTCCCACTGCTTCGGTGTAGCGCTTGGGCTGGATCATGCCTTCGGTGCCCTGGATGTCGGAAAGATCCCAGGGCAGAAACAGTACCGGGTCCTTGGTGCGGATGACCACCTGGTAGGGTCCGGCCACCTCCACGGCGACGATCTGCTGCCGCAGCCGCCCCACGTAGGAGGCCACCGACTTGGGACTGAGCATCTTTTCGAGGCTGAACTTGACGTCTTCTGCCGTCAGGGGATCGCCGTTGTGAAAGGTAATATTGTCGCGCAGCCAGAAGGTCCAGGTGCGGCCGTCTGGGCTCATTTCCCAGCGTCGGGCGGCACCGGTATCGGGCGACAGCTGCCCGTCGTCGGTGATCCCTACCAGCGCCGTGTAAATCAGGCGCATGTAGCTCTTGCCAAAGGCAAACTCCTGCCACGGCACCGGCACCTGGTTGCCAAAGTCCGGCAGGGCGATGACCAGCTGCCCCTGCGGCGCAGGACTGCCCGCCAGGGCCGAGGTCGCCAGCAGCCACAGCCCCACCACCCACACGCCATACTTGCTCCCCCTGCGCATGCCTCCCTCCTCTTGCTGGCTTCCCGCTCACTCCTTCGGGGCGGCATCATAGCACAGGTGGTCCCGCAGCACCAAGCGGGCTCACGACGCCAGCCGTGCCAGGCGCTGCCGCCAGGCCGGCAGCACCTCCGGGTTCTTGAGGTACAGCGGCGGCTCGCCGCGCAGCACCCGCAGCACGTTCTCCGCCGCCACCCGCGGGATGGCCGCCATGAGCTCCTGGGAGTGGCCAACGATATGCGGGGTGAGAATGACGTTGTCCAGCTGGCGCAGCGGGCTCTCGGGCGGTAGAGGCTCGACCTCGAAGACGTCGAGGGCGGCCCCGGCAAGGCGCCGCTCGCGCAAGGCCCGGTACAGGGCCTGCTCGTCGATCACTGCCCCGCGCGCCGTGTTGATCAGGTAGGCGTCGGGCCGCATCAGGCGCAGTTCGGCCTCGCCCAGCAGGTGGTAGGTCTCCTCGGTGAGCGTCACGTGGACGCTCACCACGTCACTCGTGCGCAGCAAGGTCGGCAAGTCCACCAGGGCCACCCCGGCAGGCGCCTGTGCCGGCGACACGTAAGGGTCGTAGGCCTGCAGGCGCACCTGCCAGCCGGCCAGCCGCTCGACTACCCCGCGCGCGGTGCGGCCCAGGCCAATCAGGCCGATGGTTTTGCCGCGCACCATGCGGGCGCGTAGCTGTGCCGGACGCGGCGCCTGGGTGCGCAGCAGCGCCTCCTTGCCGTGCAAGTCAAGGAGCAGTGCCGCGATTAGCATCACCGTGGCCTCGGCCACCCCCAGGTAGTTTTCCGGCATGGCGCCGTGGCCCACCACCAGCCCGAGCTCGTTGGCTGCCTGCATGTCGATGGTGTCGACGCCGATGACGGCCGAGACAATGGCCCGCAGGCGCGGGGCAGCCAGCATCACCTGGCGCGGGCAGCGGTCGCGCGGGCTCACCACGATGACGTCGGTTTCCCCAAACCACTGCGGCCACGCCTCCGGCGGAAACTCGGTCAGCGCCGGCGGCTGCGGCCGCGGCCCGCGCAGCACCTGGCAGCCCGCCTCGCGCAGGAGCGCCGCCACCCCGTCGCCCAGGCGGTCTCCGGTCACGAACACCACCCCCTTGCCGTGCATCGTGCTCCTCCCCCTCAGGCTGGCTCTCCCACCACCCCTAACCCCGGCGCCAGCACCAGGCGCAGGTGGCGCGCGGCGGTGCGCAGGGCCCACTCCATTTCCTGCGGCGTGGCACCGCGGGCAAAGACAAACCCCGGATAGCTGCCGCCTTCGGGCAGCGGCTGCAGCAGCTCGTCGGGCCTGGCGGTGATGACCACCTCCTCGACGCCCGGAACGCGGCGTGCCGCTTCCAGTCCCTCAACGCGCTTGAGAAAGCCTGTCTCCGGCACGGGCAGCATCAGCACCCCTGCCGCCGCCCGCTCGCGCGCCAGCGACGGCAGCGGCAAGCCGCAGGCGTGACGGATCAGCAGCTCTGGCAGGGACATCCCGGTCCCAAAGCGCAAGGTGCGGCTTCACAGGCCGCCGATGGCCCGTGGCGCCAGCTCTAGCAGCCAGGGGCCGTCGCGGTTGTAGCGCAGCTCGGCATGCACCGGGCCCTGCACCAGCCCCAGGGCTTGTGCTGCCGCTTCGGCACAGCGCCGCAGCGCTTCCTGCACCGCCGCCGGCAAGCGGGAAGGGGTGACGTAGAGGGTCTCGGCAAAAAACGGCCCGTCCAGAGGGTCAGGCTTGTCAAAGAGGGCCAGCAGATGCAAGCGGCCGGCGTCGAGCAGCCCCTCGAGGGCGACTTCCACCCCGGGAATGAAGCCCTCGACGAGCACCGCGTCTGCAGCCTCGCCCTGCCGCTGGCGAAGGTCGGATCGCTGCAGCAAGGCACGCAGCCGCCAAAAGGCGGCCACAAACGCTGCCGGGGTGTCGGCACGCATCACCCCCTGGCTGGCCGAGAGCGCCAGCGGCTTGAGCACGCAAGGATAAGGCACGCGGTGCTGCACGGTGCGGGGGTCCGTAGCAAGCGGGAGGCAAAGAAACGGCGGCACGCGCAGCCCGGCCCGCTGCAAGCACTGGCGCATGAGAAACTTGTTGCGGCTGGCCGCCACCGCCGCCACCGGATTGGCACGCAAGCCCAGCGCCGCACTGGCCAACCCGGCGGTGAGCAGCGGCGTGTCGCCAATGGCCACGATGGCCCGGGGCGGGTGCGGGCGCAGGTGGGCGACGAGGCGCGCCGCCGCTTCTTCAGGCCGCTCGAAACGCAGAGGCAAGGCCCCATCCTGCCAGGGATCGGCCAGGACGTGGCAGCGGTCGCTGCCCAGCACCACCTCTACCCCCAGGCGGCGGGCCGCGTCGACGAATTCGCGCGCTTCGTACCCGGTGGTGGTAAAGAGCAGCGCCAGGCGCGGGCGCTCGGGCATGGGCCTTTTTCCCCTTAAAACGGAGCCACCTGCTCCGGTGTGGGCTCCGCTCAACAGTACCAAGGCTCGTCGAGATAAGGCACCGGACCGCGCGGGGGCGCCACCACCGGCGCCGGTAAGGGGGGCACGGGGCGCTCGGCCACCTTGTGCGCGGCGGCCCACAGGCGGGCAAAGATTTCCTGGCGGCTGGCCCCTTCCGCCTCGCCGTCCTGTACCAGCCGCAGGGCTTCCTCGCTGAGGCGGTCGACACGCGCGTCGGGGTGGCGCCAGCGGTACGTCAGCGCCTGCGCGTCGAAGCCTGCCAGCACCGCCTGCATCTCGGGCAGCTCCAGGAGCTTCGAGCCTGCTGGCACCAGCAGGCGCATGGCCAGCTGGATGGGCGCCACCTGCGCCACCAGGCCCTGCTCTGCCACCACGGTGAGCAGCTCCACGTAGTCGTCAAGCGACGTCCAAGGGGTAAAAGCCACGAAGGTGGGATTGAGGATGAGGCCCACCTCGCGGCACAGCGCCAGCGCCCGCAGGAAGTCCTGCCGCGTGTGTCCCTTGTTGAGCAGGGCCAGCACCCGGTCCTGTACCGCCTCGGCAGCGCTCGTCACCAGCACGCAGCCGGTGCGGCGCAAGGTCGGCAGGTGTCGGGCATAGCGCAGCAAGTGCTCGATTTTGATGGTGACATCGTACGTGAGGTGAGGAAACTCCCGGTGCAGGGCTTCGACAAGCGGCAGGGCGTGGCCGATGCCGTTGAAAAAGTCGGGGTCGCCAAAGGTGATGTGCTCGGCCCCTGCGGCCACTTGCTGGCGAATGTCGGCGAGTACCACCTCGCGCGGCACGATGCGGAAGCGCCCCGCATAGACCGGCACGATGGGGCAGTGGCGGCAGTGGTGCTTGCAGCCGCGGCTGGCCTCGGTGTAGCCCACCACCCGCCGCGTCTGGGCATCCACCACGAGGCGGGCGTAAGTGGCCAGCGGCGGCAGGTCGTGGCGCTGCGGCACGCGAAACGGCAGCCGCTCCAGGGACACCCGCGGCTCTGGCGAGGGGGACTCACCGGCTTGCAGGCGCTGCACCAGGCGCACCAGCTCGGCCTCGAACTCGCCCCCCACGATGCTGTCCGCCCCTAAGCGCCGCAGGAAGTCGGCGTTGACCGGGGCGTAGAGGCCGTAAAAGCAGAGGTGGGCGCGCGGGTTGAGGGCCTTGACGCGTGCCGCCACGTGCACGGCGATGCGCGTGGCGGTGTGCATGGGAACGTAAAACGCCACCAGGTCGGCCTCGCGCACCGCCTGCGCATCGAGCCGCTGCCGGGAGAGGTCCTGGCAAGTGACCGTGGCCCCGGCCTGGCGCAGCCAGGCGGCCGGCGAGGCCAGGCCAAACGGCTGGCGCCCCAGCTCGTACGTCGACAGGAGCAGCACGCGCATGGCCCGCTCCTACCGCTTGCCCAAGGGCGGCACGTAGCCCGGAGGCAGCGCCGCGCCTTCACCGAAGAAGAACTCTTCCATGTGCTGGCGAATAAAGGCGTCGCTTTGCGGGTCGGTCATGTTGAGCCGGTACTCGTTCATGAGCATCGTCAGGTAGTCGAGCCACAGCTGCCAGGCTTCCCACGACACGTTGTCGTAAATGCGCTGCCGCAGCTCGGCGCCGCCGACCGACTCGATCATCTCCAGTGCCACGCGCCCTTGCAGGTCGTCGGGATCGATGCCCGGCGCCTCTTTTTGCAGCTTTACACAGTAGACCATGCGCTGTGCCATGAGCTTCACCCCCTGGGTTGATGATTTCTTCTCACTATACCATACCCCTGCGGCGCTGTCAGAGCACACGGGAAAAGCGGGGAGGGATGGCCAGGACCCCCGCGGCGGACTTCAGGCGTAGAGGAAGCGCTTGACGATGAGAACGGGCTGCGGGGCTTTGGCGGTCACGGCATTGGAGATGCTGCCGATCATCAGGCGCTTCCAGCCCGTCAGCCCGCGCGTGCCCAGAACGATGGCGTCGCACTGGCGGCGCTGTGCCGTCTCCAGGATGGCGGCCACCACGTGGCCGCGGGCCAGGTGCAGCTCGTAGGGCACGCCGGCCGCCGCCGCCCGCGCTTCGGCCAGCGCCAGCACGCCGTGCTTGTCGGCCGCCGCGTCCAGGGTGTCCTGGGAAGACGCCTCTGGGGTCACGTGCAAGAGGCAGACTTCGAGGTGCTGGGCGCGCGCCAGCCGCAAGGCGTGCTCGACCGCGGCATCGGACCAGGGTGAGCCGCCCGTAGCCACCAGGAGGCGCCGCAGGGCGGGATCGTCGTGCGCTGCCGGCGGGGCTTTGACCACCAGCACCGGCTGCGGCGCCTTGGCGGCCACGGCGTTGACCGTGCGCCCCACCATAAGGCGCTTGAAGCCGCTGACAAGCCGCGAGCCCACGACGATGAGGTCACACTCCTCCTCGGCCGCCGTTTGCAGGATGGCTTCGGTGACGTTGCCCCACTTGATGTGGGTGCTGTGCACCACCCCCACCTGGGCGGCGCGCGCCGCGGCCTGCACCAGCAACGCCTGCCCTTGCCGCTCGATGCTTTCTACCAAGAGCTCGGAAGAGGACATGACGTCGGGCATAGTATAGGTCATGGGGCCGACCAGCACGGTGAGGATGCGCAGCTCGGCGCCCACTTTGGCGGACAAGGCCACGGCATAGGCCACCGCCGCGTCCGACCACGGGCTGCCCCCGGTAGCCACCAAAATGCGCTTGTACATGCTCCCTCCGCCCCTCGCCGTGACCCAAGGGCCACGGGACGGGAGCCCTGAGCCGATCAGCGCCCCTGGAACTGCGGCCGGCGCTTTTCGCGAAAGGCGCGCACCCCTTCCTGGTAGTCCTGGCTGTTGAAGCAGGCCGCAACCAGCTCTTCGAGCAGGGCCAGGTCACGCTCCTGCGGCGGCCGCAGCAGCTGGTCTACGCTGGCCTTGGCGGCACGGATGGTGAGCGGGGCGTTTTCGGCAATCCGCAGCGCGTAGTTGCGCGTAAAGGTTTCCAGCTCGGCCTTGGGCACCACCTGGTTGACCAGCCCCATGCGCCAGGCATCCTGCGCGCTGAAGTCGGTGCGGGCCGTGAAGAAGATCTCTTTGGTGTAGGCCGGGCCAATGAGCTGCAAGAGCTTCTCCATCCCCTTGTAGTGGTAGCCCAGGCCCAGGCGTGCTGCAGGAATGCCAAAGCGCGCGTCGTCGGCAGCAATACGGATGTCGCAAGTAAGGGCGATGCTGACGCCGCCGCCAATGCAGTAGCCGTGGATCATGGCAAGCAGGGGCTTGGGCAGCTGCGCCAGGCTCTCCTGGCCGCGGGCCGAGATCTTGCGATACTCGAGCTCGTCTTCCATGTTGCGCCGGCGCTCCTGAAACTGCGAGATGTCGGCGCCCGCCACAAAGGCCCGGTCGCCGGCCCCGCGCAAGATCACCACGCGGATGGCGTCGTCGCTGGCCAGCTCCTGCACGTACTCGGGCATCTTCAGCCACATCTCCTGGCTCACGGCGTTGCGCTTTTCCGGCTGGTTAAAGATGATCCAGCCCAGCGGCCCTTCCTTTTGCAACAGCAGCTTATCGGTCATGCTCCCTGTCTCCTCACACGTCACCCGGCCCTTGTAGCACAGAGCCCAAGGGCGGTCAAGGCGAGTTACTCCTGGATAAGCTGTACCTGACGCTGCAAGCGGGTAAAGTCAAAGGCGGCCCGCCGCGGCGTGAGCACCAGCGACACCCCGACCGGCACCAGGGCCGCCAGCACAAAGGCCCCCAGCAGGCTGCCGCGCCCAAAGTCCGGGGGCGGAAAGAGGAGGCCCCCGGCCAGCAATCCCGCCAGGGTGCTGAGCACCGCTACCGTGCCGGTGTAGCGGGCGCTGTAGAGGCCAAAAAAGACCGGAAACACCGCGGCGGCACACACCAAGTCGGCAATCAGAAAGAGGTAAAGCACGCTGTAGCCCTGGGCGGCAATCCACAGCACCGGCAGCGCCAGCCCCACGGTCACGATCCGCGAGACGCGCAGCAGCGCCCGCGCCGACAGCTGCGGCAGGGCCCGGTGCAAATCAACGGCCACCAAGCTGGCAATGCCGTTGCACAGGGTGTCGACACTGCTCATGGCCAGGGCCAGTCCCAGCAGCACCAGCCCCACCACCAGCCATTCCGGAATGGTGCCCAGCAGCACGTGAAACAGCGCCACTGAGGGCGTCTGGGCCCGCTCCAGGGCCACCGCCGCCAGGCCGAAGAGCCCCACGGCCGCCACGATGGGAATGACGAGCAGCGCCGCGATGAGAAAAGCCGCTCGTAGCGCAGCCGCATCGCGCACTGCATAAACGCGCTGCCAGTAGCCCTGGTGGAAGAGGTTGGCTGCCAGGATGGCCACAATGAGGGTCAGGGCCACTTCGATGCCCGGCCCGTAGTGCCACTGCAAGAGCTGTGGCGCCCGCGCCCGCAGGGCCTCCGTCACCTGCGCCACGCCGCCCAGGGCGGCGCCACCGACCAGCAGCAGTGCAACGAGCAGAGGCAAAATGAGGAGGGCTTGCAGGCTGTCGGTGAAAATCGAGGCCCGCAGCCCGCCATAGGCCGTATAGAGCAAGGTGGCTGCCAGCACCACGGCGGCGGTCAGCCACAGGGGCAGACCGGCCACCAGGTGGGCCAGCAGGGCCATGCCGGTGGTTTCCGCCGCCAGGTAAATGAACATGTAAAACAGCATCACCAGCAGGGTGAAGACGTACATGCCGCGGCCGTAGCGATGCCAGACGTACTCGGTAAGGGTATGGCCGGCCGGCATCAGCTGGCGCAGCCGCCGGCCCAGCGGCACAAAGGCCACCAGCGGGGCAGCCGCGCCCAGGCCGTAGCCCAGCAGGGTGGGCAGGCCGCCGCGCGTTGCCGCTTCGGCGGGGCTAAAGAGAATCCAGGCCCCCATTCCCGACGCCACCAGGGTTACCGCCGCTGCCAGCGGGCCCACGCTGCCACGGGCGGTAATGTAGTCCTCCAGGCTGCCCACCCGGCGGCGGGCATACCCCACCCCCAGGGCGGCAAAAGCGGCCGCCGTCAAGATCAGGAAAAGCCCCACGCTCCAGCTCGCCACCCCCCCCCTCCTCACGCCGTGCTCAGCGTGTACAGCGTGTCCCAGAAGAGCAGCTCGTAGCCCTGCAGCAGGCGCGCCGCCCGCACCACCCGCTGCCGCTCGACGCCCCGGCGCAGTCCGGCATCGATGACCGCCAGCGCCTGCGGGCTCACTTCGGCCGGCGCCGCCGCAAACTGGGTGAAAAAGCGCAAGTCGGCAGGAGCAAAGCCATAGTGCTGCTCCAGCGCCCGTGCCATACGACCGCAGTTGGCACCCCAGGCCGCGAAGTTGACGGCCAGCGCTGCCGCCACCTCGGCATCGCTGGCGTAGAGGCACAGCCAGGCCAGGTAAGCGCTGTAGGCCTGCGCCCCGGGGGTGGGCTCGTAGGCCTGGCGCTCGGCCAGCGGCATGCCCGCGGCTTGCGCCAGCTGCTCCAAGGCCTCCAGGGCCGCTGCTTCTCCCTGCAAGACGTCGCGGAAAAACCGCTGGCTGAGTTCCGACTCGCAGCGGGAGACGAGCAGGGCGATGCTGCGCAAGTCGCTGCGGATAATATACCACTGCTCGCCCACAAAGCAGCGCAGCTTTTCCGGTGCCAGGCGCCGCGTCTCCAGAGCTTGCAAATACGCGTGCTGCCGGATGCGCTCCTCCAGCGGCTGCAGCTGCCGCTGGATCTCTTCGACCAGGGCCGCCGCTTCGCTCATGGCATCTCCTCCGCAATTGGGCTATGCTGATAAAAGTTGCTTGCTCTATAGCATCCCGGCGGCCTCCGTGCAATCGCCGCCCGTGTCCGGCAGGTCTGCTGCCGTCTGCTTCTGGAGGTGTTCACGCATGCCCACTGGCGTCCACCCCGCTCCCCGTGCCGAAACCATGACCCTGGCCAACGGCCTGCAGGTGGTGCTGCTCGAAGACCACAGCGCCCCGGTGGTGGCCCTGCAGACCTGGGTGCGCTTTGGCAGCGCCGACGAAGAGGCCCGCGTTGCCGGCATTGCTCACGTCTTTGAGCACATGCTGTTCAAGGGCACCGAACGCTTTCCGCACGGCGAAATCGCCGCCCTCATCGAGGGCGCCGGCGGGGTGGTCAACGCCTGGACAAGCTACGACGAGACCGTCTACCACGTTACCATCGCCAGCCGCTTCTGGCAGACAGGGTTCGACGTGCTCAGCGACGCCGTGCTGCACTCCCTGTTTGACCCCACCGAGCTCGAGCGCGAAAAAGAAGTGGTGCTCGAAGAGCTGCGCCGCGGCAAGGACAACCCCGACCGCGAGGTCACCGAGCGCCTTTTTGCCCTGGCCTTTACCACCCATCCTTACCGCCGTCCCATCATCGGCTTTGCCGACACGGTGCGCCGCCTCACCCGCCAGGACATGCTGGAGATTTTTACCACCTGGTACGCCCCCAACAACATGATTCTGGTGGCGGTGGGCGACTTTGACCGCGGCGCGCTGCAGCAAGCGATTGCCGAGCGCTTTGGCGGCGCCCCGGCCCGTTCCTTGCCGCCGCGGCCGCGCCCTGCCGAGCCGCCGCAGACGGCTCCCCGCGCCCTGGCTTTTGCCTTTCCTGCCGAGCTGGCACGCGTCGAAATCGCCTTCCCCTCGGTGGCGGCTGCCGACCCTCTGGCGCCGGCCCTGGATCTCCTCAGCGACGTGTTGGGCAGTGGCTACAACTCGGTGCTGTTTACTGAGCTCAAGCGCCGGCAAGAGCTGGCGCACGAAGTCTACGCCTACAACTACACGCCCCTCGACCCGGGGCTCTTCGTGCTCGGGGCCAGTTGCCTCCCCGAGCAGGTGCCGCAGGTGGTGCGCACCCTCATGCGGCAGGCCCACCAGCCGGCGCTGGCGCTGAGCGACCACGAACTGACCGCGGCCAAGACTCGCCTCATCAGCCACTTCGTGCATGCCAGGGAAACCTACCAGGGCATTGCCGACCAGCTGGGCCGCTTTGCCCGCGTCTACGACGATCCCAACTACGACCAGCGCTACATTGCCGCCGTCGAGGCGCTGACGCGCGACGACTTGCAGCAGGCCGCCGCGGCGGTGCTCGCTCCCCAGCGGGCCAACGTAGCGGTGCTCATGCCCAGCGGCTCGTCGCTGCCTGCCGCCGACACAGTGCTCGCCTGGGCGCAAGGAGACACCAGGGGGCGGCGGTTTGCCGTTTCCGGCCGCGCCGCGGCGGCCGAGGTGACCGTGGTGCCGCTGCCTGGCGGCGCCCGGCTCCTGGTGCAAACCGACCGCAAGGCGCCGCTGGTCTCCATTCGCACCCTTCTTGACGGCGGCCAGCGGGCCGAACCCGCCGGCAAAGAAGGCCTGGCACAGCTGCTGGCGGCAGTGTGGGACCGCGGCACCAGCGTCTACAGCGCGGCAGAAGTCGAGCGCGAGGTGGACCGCCTGGGGGCGACGCTGAATGCCTCGAGCGACCGCGACAGCGTGCAGCTCAGCGCCCGCTTCCTCAAAGAGACCTTTGCCGACGGCCTGGCCCTTTACTTCGACGTCCTCACCGACCCGGCCTTCCCCGACAAGGAAGTGGAGCGCGAGCGCAGCGACCAGCTGCGTGAACTCGACAGCCTCCAGGAAAATCGCTTCCGCTTCGCCATGCAGTACTTCTTGCAGACGTTTTACGGCAAGCATCCCTACAACCACCTGAGTGTGGGCTTGCCTGAGGGCTTGAGCGCAGTAAGCCGCGACGACCTGCTCCTTTTCCACCGCGCCCACCTGCGCCCCGACCGCCTGGTGATCGCGGTGGTGGGCGACGTGACCGCCGACGAGGTCTTGGCGCTCTTGGAGCGCCTGGCCCCGCCGCGCCTGTTTACCGACATGGCCGTGACCCTGCCCCCGCCCCCGCCGGTGCCGCAGCGGGCGGAGCTGGTAGAGCGCATCCTCGAGGTGGAGGGCCAGCAGACGCACATCGTCTGGGGGTTCCCCACCGTCACCGTGCGCCATCCCGACCGCTATTCCCTGCACGTGCTCGATACTGTGCTGGGCGGCATGGGCGGGCGGCTGTTCGTCGAGCTGCGCGACAAGAAAAGCCTGGCGTACGTGGTCACTAGCTTCGACGCTTATCCTGTCGACCCCGGCTTTTTGGTGCTCTACATCGGGTGTAGCCCGGAAAAGGAAGCCGAAGCCTTGCAAGCCTTCGAGCAGGTGCTCCGCGACGTGCAGGAAAACGGGGTTACCGCCGCGGAGCTGGAGCGGGCCAAAACGTACCTGGAAGGGGTGCTCGACATCAGCCTGCAGGCCACCAGCCAGCGCACTGCCGTCTATGGCCTTGGCGAACTGCAGCTAGGTAAATGGGACGCCTTTCGCGACTACCGCCGTGCCATTCAGGAAGTCACCGCCGCCGAGGTGCAGCGGGTCGCCCAGACGTACCTGGATCCTGCCCGCTCGGTGCGGGTCATCGTGCGCGCCAAAGGCGCCGGGGCATGAGACCAAAACAACCTCCAGAGCCTGGCGCCTCGCCTGCCAGCCATGGGGGGCTGCCGCGTTCAGGCCTCACTGCCCAATACCCCGGCGCGGCCGGGCACCAGGCGCCGGCGCTCGTGCTCCATGACGTAGCGCAGGGTGCGCTCGAGCATGGTGGCCAGCCGGCCCAGGCCGGCCAGGGCCGCCTCGTCGACTTCTTTTCCCCGCTCGACGGTGGCAAACGCCCAGCTGCTGATAAAAGCGGCAATGTCGGCAGCCCGCTCCAGGGCGACGAACCAGTCTTCCTGCCCCGGGTTGTACAGCAAGTGGTCCCATGTGGTCATGGCGGCTCCTCCTCTGCGGGGCGATGCCCGCAACTCAGACTTCGGCGCGACGGCTCATTGTACCGCGACCCACCCCGGGCAGGGAACCTTCGGCGCGGGGAGGACCCGTGGGGGCGGGCGCTCCCTGCAAGGCGACGCCGTAGCGGAGAAAGGAAGGATGACCCCAGCATCGTTGCTCGTGGTGGCCTACGTCTTGGACGAGGACACCGACAAGCTCACCCTGATCGGTAACGAAGAAGGACTGCTGGCTTTAAAGCGGGCGATCGAAGCCGCTCTGGCCAGCGGGATGGGTCACGCAGAAGTCGACAAAGCCCGCTCCGGCAGGCGCGAGCGTTACGAAATCGAGGTAATTCTCACCTGAGCAGCCGCTCGTGGCGCCGCATGCTCACGCCTAGCGCAGTGCCGCCCGCCCCAGCTCGACGAGCTTGACCACGCCCAGCGCCAGCAACCAGGACACCAGCAGGGCCAGCCCCCAAAGCACGAGCACGCCAAGCCGTGGCGTGCCTACGTCACGTTTGTCTCGAAAGTCCCAGCCTTTCGTCGCCCGCCATTCGCCATTCATCGCCCTGGACATGCGTTTCTCTCCCAGGCTTCGCGCGTTGCAGGGCCAGAGAAAGCAAAAACCGTGCCAGAACAGCAAGGGCAGGAAAACGCGCGGCGCCGGGGCGGGCAACTCGACTGTCTGGGTCGCGGCCGACCCAGCTGGGACGGGCGTGGCCTAGGGCAGACGGGCCACAAGGGGCGCCGGGCCTTGCCAGGAAGCGGCGTGCGAACCGTGTCTTCAGGGGCTGCAGCCCCCGAAGACACGGCGGGCACGCAGGGAGGGAACACCAACAACACCATCGGTGCTGCCCGCGGCGTCTCGCAGGAAAACCTGCGAGTCCGGGACAGCACTCCTGTAGGGAAGCACATCCCGTGCCAAAAAGCAGATGCTTGATTTTTCTGGGGTTGTCTGGCCAGGGCAGGCAGCAGGGGTCCGGCCGCCAAGACCGGCTTCTCGCCGCTGAGACGGGGGACTACCAGCGGGGAGCAGCGGCCAGCAAGGCGGTGGCCGCTTCTGCGGTCAGGGGACGGGCGAAGTAGTACCCCTGGCCGTACTCGCAGCCGAGCGACTTGAGGTAGGCGAGCTGCTCGGCGGTCTCGATGCCCTCGGCGATCACCTCCATGCCCAGGTGGTGGGCAAGGGTGACGATGGTGCGCACGATTTCGGCGCTTTCGTTGCTGGTGCCGAGGCAGCTGACGAAGCTCTTGTCGACTTTCAGCGTCTTGAAGGGGAAGCGGTGCAAGTAGCTAAGCGACGAAAAGCCGGTGCCAAAGTCGTCGATGCACAGCTGGATGCCCCGCGCGTGCAGGCGCTCCAGGCTGCTGGTGGCCGCCGTGGCATCGTCCATGATCATGCTCTCGGTGATTTCCAGCTTGACGCTCTGGGGAGCCAGGCCGAACTCTTGCAGGGTGTCGCCGATGAGGTCGACGAGGTCGGTGCGGCGAAACTGCAGAGCCGAGAGGTTAACGCTCATTTGCAGGCGGGGTTGCTGCGGAAACTGCGCCTGCCAGGCGAGCAGCTGACGGCACGCCTCGCGCAGCACCCACTGGTCGATGCGCACGATGAGGCCGGTCTCTTCGGCCACCGGCACGAACTCTGCCGGCGAGACGAGGCCACGCTTAGGGTGCTGCCAGCGCACCAGCGCCTCGAAGCCGGCAATATGCCCGGTGGCAAGCGACACGATGGGCTGGTAGTAGACGCAGAACTCTTGCCGCTCAAGGGCCAGGCGCAAGTCGGTCTCCAGCTGCAAGCGTGCCAGCGTGCTGGCGTGCATGGTGGTGTCGAAGACCTCGTAGCGGGTGTGGCTGTTGGCTTTGGCCCGGTGCAGGGCAATGTCGGCATCGCGCAGCAGCTCCTCGGGATAGCGGTGCTGCGGCGTGCTGGTGGCAATGCCAATGCTCACCATGGGGAAAAGCTCGTGGCCTTCGAGGGTCACCGGGGTGGCCAGCTGGCTCAGGATGCGCTCGGCGACGCGGGTGGCGTCGCTGGCCTGGCGGATGTCCTCCAGGAGAACGGCGAACTCGTCCCCGCCCAGGCGCGCCACGGTGTGCTCAGGGCCCAGGCGCGCCACGGTATCGCCGCTGCGCAGGGCCACTAGCAGGCGCCGCGCCACGGTATTGAGCAGCTGATCGCCCGCTGCGTGCCCGAGGCTGTCGTTGACCACCTTGAAGCGGTGCAAGTCGAGCAGCAGCACGGCACAGAGCCCCTCTTCCCGCCGCCTGGCCCGCTCCAGGGCTTGGCCCACGCGGTCGAGGAACAGCAGCCGGTTGGGCAGGCCGGTGAGGGCGTCGATGACCTTGCTTTCGGTGATGTCGCTCAGCGAGCCGGCCATGCGGTAGGGCTCGCCTTGCGCGTCGCGCACCGCCAGGCCCCGGCAGCGCATCCAGCGGTACGTGCCGTCGCGGTGCTGCATGCGGTGCTCGTTTTCCAGGTGAGGGGTGACCCCCTTGAGGTGGTCCCGGATGCTCGCCTGCAGCCGCTCCAGGTCGTCGGGGTGCACGCGCCGGAACCACTCCTGCGGCTGGCAGCCGATTTCGTGCTCGGCATAGCCCAGCAGCGCTTTCCAGCGCGGCGAAAAGTAGATCTCCTGGGTACGCAGGTCCCAGTCCCAGAGGCCGTCGTTGGCGCCCTGCATGGCCAGGGCGTAGCGCTCCTCGCTGTAGCGCAGCGCTTCTTCGGCCCGCTGGCGCGCCAGCTGGGTGCGAATGCGGGCCAGGGCCACGGCGAAGTCCAGGGGCTTGGTAACGTAGTCGTTAGCCCCCAGCTCCAGGGCCCGCACTGTGTCGGCGCTGGCTTGCTGGGCAGTGACCATGATCACCGGTAGCTGCGAAGCCGAAAAGCGCTGGCGCAGCAGCTGCAGCACCGCAAAGCCGTCAAGTCCGGGCATGCTGACGTCGAGCAGCACGAGATCGAACTTCTGGCGCTCGACGGCGGCCAGGGCCTGCTGGCCGTTGGCCACGGCAAAGACGCTAAAGCCCTCGCGCTGCAAGCGCTTGCAAAACATGTCGCGGTGCAGCTCGTCGTCTTCCACCACGAGCAGCGTGGCCGCGGGCTCCGGCCGCCTGCTTCCCAGCGGTCTCAGGATCCGTTCCGGCTGAGGGTGCATCCCGCTGTTTCCTCTCCTCTGCGGCCTCGACGCACTTCCGTCACTCCAGGAGGTGTGCCAGGGTTTCTCCGAGCACCTGCAAGGTAATCGGCTTGGTCAAATAAGCACGAATGCCGGCAGCACGTGCCTGCTCTTCGGTAAAGGCCTGCGCGCAGCCGGTCATCAAAACAACGGGAATGCCGGGACGCAGGCGCAGCAGCTCGCGTGTCAGAGCCTCCCCGGTAAGCTCGGGCATCCTCTGATCGGTGAGCACGGCATCGAAGGCCTGAGGCTGCTGGCGAAACGCTTCCAGCGCCGCCACGCTGCTCGAGAAGGCCGCGACCGTGTAGCCTAGCCGCTCGAGCATCTGGCGCGCCACGCCAAGGACGTGCTCGTCGTCGTCGACGAGCAAGATGCGTTTGGGAGCCGCCGGCGCTGCCGCGGCCGCTTCCTCGCCCACGGTGGGGAAAAAGAGCCGGAAGGTGGTGCCCTGACCTGGGGTGCTGGCCACGGTGATGGTTCCTCCATAGCTTTGCACAATGCCGTGGACCACCGCCAAGCCCATGCCGGTTCCCTGCCCGGCGGGCTTGGTGGTAAAGAAGGGCTCGAAAATGCGTTCAAGCACCTCTGGTGGCATGCCGCAGCCGGTGTCACTGACCGCCAGGCAAATGTAGGCACCCGGCGGCACGCCCTGGCGAGCCGCCGCCTCGGCGTCGAGGTCGACGAGCTCCAGGCCCCACCTCCAGCACCCCACCCCCCTCGCGCATGGCCTGCACGGCGTTGGTACAGAGGTTCATGAGGACCTGATGGAGCTGCGTGGGATCGCCAAGCACCGTGGCCGGCGCGGTCTCGAAGCGGTGCCGCAGGGCGATGGTCTCGGGCAACGAGGGCCGCAAAAGCGCCAGCGCTTCTTGCGCGACTTCCACCAGCGACACGCGCTGCCGGGCCGGCTTCTGCTGGCGGCTAAAGGAGAGGATCTGCTGCACCAGGGCCTTGGCGCGCTCGGCAGCCTGCAGGAGGCGCACGGCGTTTTCCCGCAACCCGCTGCCTTCGGGCAGGTCGTCGCGCAGCATCTCGCCATAGCCGAGGATGGCCGAAAGAATGTTGTTGAAGTCGTGGGCAATGCCGCCGGCCAGCCGCCCCAGGGCCTCCATTTTCTGCGCTTGGTGAAAGGCGGCCAGGCGCTCGTAGAGGCGGTGGTTTTCCAGGAAAATGCCTACCTGCTTGCTCACCAGCTCGAGCAGGGCAATGTCGCCGTTGAGGAAGGGCCGCTCAGGAGCGGTGGCCAGCAGGTTGAGGGTGCCGTAGCACTGCTCGTCGACCAGGATGGGGGCGGCAAGCACGGCGGTAAAGCGCAGGGGGGGCTCCCAGGCCAGCGCCCGTAAGTCGTTGAGGACGATGACACGCCGGCAAGCCTGGACGCGCTCCGCCAGGTGCTGGCAGAGCCGCTGCGCCTCGGCGGCCAGCGCCGCCTGAGCCTGGCTGCCTTCGGCGACGGCAAACTGGCGAATGGCGCCGCGATGGAAGACGGTCGCCACGTAGGAGGCATCGTAAAGCCGCAGCAGCTGGCGCGTAACGAGGTCAAAGACGCGGGCCGGCTCGTCGGCCGGGTTGACGAAGCGGCCCAGATCGAAAAGAAAGGTGAGCTGCTCATAGCGTGCCAGCAGCTCGCTGGCCAGGTTCTCGATTTCCAGCTGCTGCACCGCCACCGTGACGCTCTGTTCCAGCAACTGCTCTAGCAAGGCCACTGTCGCTGCGGCCACCGCGGCAGGCGCGGCGGGGCGGCAGGCCACCAGGGCCCCAAGGCAGGTGGTAAAGGGCTGCACCGGCACGCCCACCAGCAGCCCCTGCGGCGCACACGGCTGCGTTTGCGCCGCGCGCGCCCGCACCACCGCCGCGGCCAACTCCCGGCGCGCCTGCGGGCAGCCCTCGGCTTGCCCGCAAGGGCCGGCATCCTTGGGCAGCGGCACGACGACGCGGCCGGTGGCGTCGTAAAGCTCAAGCCCCAACTCACAAGCCCGCAAGGCGCCGGCAAGGCGGGCAAACCGCTCGAGGTCAAGGACTTGGGGCAGCGACAGGCGAGCAAAGTCCATCGCGCCTCCTCAGGCAGGCGATGCT
This sequence comes from Candidatus Tectimicrobiota bacterium, assembly GCA_026005175.1. Lineage (GTDB taxonomy): Bacteria > Tectomicrobia > Entotheonellia > Entotheonellales > Entotheonellaceae > BPKO01. Next base: position 145,815 of record BPKO01000001.1, on the reverse strand, counting down.
GGGCGCACCGCCGTGCGCGGGCGCGTGGCGTCGCGCACCAGGCGCACCACGGCGCTGGGACTAAAAGGCTTGGCGATCAGGTGCACGTTGTCACAGCGCGCCACGTAGGCGGTAATGCGCTCCTCACAGGAGGCGGTGAGCAAGAAAAAGCGCGTGCGTGCCGCCTCGGCGCCTTGGGCGTGCCAGCGCTGCAGCAGCTCCAGCCCGTCCATGCCGGGCATCATGACGTCGACAATGGCCACCTCGGGGCGCTCGGCTTCGAGCTTGGCCAGTCCCTCGGTGCCGTTGTGGGCCACGCTCACCTCGTAGCCTTCTTTTTGCAGCAAGAGCGTCAGGGCGCGAAGGATGTAAGGCTCGTCGTCGACGATCAGCACCTTCACCACACTACCTCCAGCTCTCCGTGGTCGGGGAAGGGTGCGGCGCCCGCGGCAGAATAAGGGTGAACTGGCTGCCTTGCTGCGGCTGGCTGCTCACCGTCAGGGTGCCGCCGTGCAGCTGCGCGATCTGCTGCGCCAGCGCCAGCCCCAGGCCGCTGCCTGGCGTTTTTTCTCCGTTGCGGCCGCGATAAAAGCGCTCGAAGATGTGCGGCAGGTCCTCCTCGGCAATGCCGATGCCGGTGTCGCGCACCTCGATGCGGACCTCTTCCTCGCTTTCTTCGGCCAGAAGAGTGACCTCTCCCCCGGCAGGCGTATACTTCAAGGCGTTGCTCAGCAGGTTCAAGACCACCACTCCCAGGAGATCCTTATCGACATCGATGGCCGAGAGCTTGTCTGCCAGCTGCAGGCGCAGGGTAATGCCCTTGGCCACCGCCTGCGACTCGACCGCCTGCACGCAGTCGGCAAGCAGCTGCTTCAAGCGCACGCGAGAGGGCTTGACTTGCAGCAGGCCCAGCTCGATTTTGGAGAGGCTGAGGAGGTTGTCGATGAGCCGCGTCATGCGATCCGTCTCGTCGTTGATGGTGTTGTAAAACTCGACGGTGGTTTGCCGGTCTTCGATGACCTGGTTGGTAAGCAGCTCGACGTAGGACTTGATGGTGGAAAGCGGATTTTTCAGCTCGTGGGCCACGGCGGAGATGAACTCGCTGCGCGCCTGCTCGGCGAGCTTCTGCTGGGTGATGTTGCGAACCAGCAGGAAGTAGCCAACCAGCTGCTCGTCGCCGTCGACCACGGCAGCCAGGGTGGCTCTGAACGTCTCGCTGGGATAGGCCTCGAAGCGCACTTCGCGGCTGCGCACCCCCGCCGTCTGCCCCAGTTCGTGGCGCTCTTGCAGCAAGGCGCGGAGTTCCGGGTGGTTGCAGCACTCCGGCAGCAAGCGCCCGTGCAGCTGCTCGCGCGGCACTTGCAGCAGGCGGGCGGTGATCTTGTTGGCAAAGACCACGCGCGCCGCGGCGTCGGTAATGACCAGGGCATCGCTCAGGCTGTCGAGCACCAGCTCCAGCCGGCGCTTTTCGTAAGCCACGACGCTCGCCGTGAGCTCCAGCTCGAAGTTGGCTTCCTTGAGGGTGCTCACCGAAGCCTGCACGTGCCTCACGAATTCGTTCCACTGCCGCACCAGCTCTCCCACTTCGCCGGCGGCGGGCAGGGCCAGCGGTGAGGCCGCCTCGGCGGTGGGCAGCGCGGCCAGCCTGGCGCTGAGCTGGTGCAGCGGGCGCAGCAGCAGGCGCAGGCCGTAGTAAACCACCGGCACCAGGGCAAAAATCACCAGGGCCAGCGGCGCCACGTGGGCGGCCAGGCGCCGCAAGCTGTCCTCCAGGGTCGGGGCGCGCAGCCGCAGCTGCACCGTGCCGGCATACCCTTCGGCGGTAAGGAGCGGCATCGCCACGTGCCACTCCCCCTGCACGGCCGTGATCACCGGCGCTACCGGCGAAGCCGGCCTGGCTGCCGGAGCCGGCGTATAGGGCTGGCCGCGGCGGCGGGCGTCGCTGTGCGCCACGATGCGGCCCGTGGTATCCACCACGGCGCAGAAGCGCACCGCAGGATCGTGCAGGGTCTGCAGCAGGCGCTGCAGGTCCTCAAGGCGCCCGGCCTCCAGGAGGGAAGAAGCGGCGCGGGCCAGCACGCGGGCCAAGGTGAGGCCGTGCTGGCGCAGGGCATCGGTGCGCTGCTGCTGCTCGAAGCGCAGCAGCAAAGCGCCGGTGCCGGCAATGGCCGCCAGTGCCCCAACGACGAGCAGCAAGCCGATGTACTTGGTGATCCCTTCCCGCGCGAGACGCACAGCTGCTCCCTGTTGTACCTCGCTCCCGGTTCGCGCTTGGGCCAGACTGCCAGTAGGTGGTTCTCGATGTCCTATCGGCCAAGGAAGGGGAGGGCTTGAGCCTTTTCCGCCGCAGGGGTTAGTCTTCCCGCCACATCGTCTTGAAGCCCTGCTGGGCAATGGCGGTAAAGCTCTTGAGCAAGCAGCAGCGCAGCAAGGCCGCGTCGTAGCCGCGCACCTCGCGGCGCCAGGCCACCGGCCAGCGGGCCATGAAGAGGTAGAGTTCGGGGACCTCGCGCTGCACGTGCAGCGCCACCTGCTGGTAGAGGTCGCGGCGGACGCGCCGCTCTAGAGTGCGACGGCCGGCACTCAGGAGGGCGTCGAGTTCGGGGTGGTAGTAGCCCGAGAGGTTGGTGCTGTCCAGGCGAGAAGAGTGCAGGGCCGCAAAGTAGACGTCGTCGGGGTCGACTTGGGAGGCCTCGCCGCGCAGCAGGAGTTCCCAGGTGCCCTGGCGCACGTGCTCCTGCACTCGGGCTTCGGGCACGATCTCCACGTGGACTTCGATGCCGGCCTGGCGCAGCTGCTGCTGCAAGACGAGGGCGGTCTTGCTGAACAAGGCAGCTTCGGCAATCACCGGCAGCCTGACGCGCAGCCCCTGCGGGTAGCCGGCCCGCGCCAGCAGGGCGCGGGCGCGGGCCAGGTCGCGCTGTCGCGCTTCGAGAGGGACAAACCAGGGGTTGTCCTCGGGGGCAAAGGGCTGTGCCACCGGCACCCCATAGGCCCCCAGGACCTGCTGCGCCAGCGCCGCCTTGTCGATGGCCCAGGCCACGGCGCGGCGCACCTCGGGATCGGCAAAGGGCGGACGCCGGGTGTTAAACACCAGGGCAAAGACCCCGGTAGGCGCCGAAGCTTCCAGCACCACCCCGGCACTGGCGGAAGAGGGAGCCGTAAGGGGGTCGAGCACGGCAAAGTCGACTTCTCCAGCCTGCACGCGGCGCCAGCGCTCGGCCGCCGACGCCACCGCGAGCAGCTCGAGGCGCTCGAGGCGCGGCAGCCCGGCTTCCCAGTAATCGGCAAAGCGGTGCAGCACCAGCGCCTCGCCGGGGCGAAAGCGCCCCAGCTGGAAGGGCCCGGTACCGGGCGGCACGGCGTAGAGCGGATAGGAGGCGTCGCCGGGCACGATGGGGCAGTCAATGGCGGTCAGTTTCGCCAGAAACGGCGCGTATGGCTCTTTGAGCAAAAAGCGTACGGTTGCTGCGTCTGGCGTGTCGATGCCGGCAATAACGGCAAAGGGCATGGCCGTGGCCAGAGGGCCGGCCGCGGCTTGCTGGAAGGAGTGGCGCACATCGGCGGCGTCGAGCGGCTTGCCGTGGTGAAAGCGCACCCCCTGGCGCAAGTGCAGGGTGTAGACGAGGCCGTCGGCGGTGACCTCCCAGTGGGTGGCCAGCGCCGGCTGGGGCTGCCAGTGCTCATCCAGGGTGGTGAGGCCGCTAAAGAGCAGCGGCAGGAGCTGCGCCTGGTGCCAGCTGGGCGGGCCGTGGGGAACGAGCGAGGCGGGCAGGGCGGCAAAGGCCGCCGTGAACGCCTGCCGGCTGGAAGCCGTCTTGACCGCAGGCGGCGGGGCCTGCCACAGGGCACAGCCCGCGATCAGAAAGAGCAGGGTAAAGCAGGCCAGGCGCGGCAGCCAGCGGGCGTGCATCATGGAGGCCTGTCCAGAGCGGGAAAGCGACAGCGATCGGCGTGGCCCGCGTGCCGGGCTCGCCTGGGCACTGGCCTATTATACGCCACGGGCGCCGGCGGTGCACTCAAAGGCGGCGCGACAAGGCGAGCACGAACTCCGCGTCCCAGAGCCTGACCAGCGGCGGCAAGGCAGATGGTGCCGGCGGCGCGGCGGCAGTGGCCGGGGCCTCGCGGACCAAGCGCGGGGTGATGAGCACCACGATTTCGGTTTTTTCTTTTCGCGTGCGCTGCTGGCGAAAGAGGGCTCCCAGCAGGGGAAGGTTCCCGAGGCCGGGCACCTGGCTGCGCACGTCTTCTTCGCGCTCCCGGATGAGGCCGCCAATGACCAGGGTCTCGCCGTCTTTGACCAGCACGCTGGTGGTGGCCTCGGTGGTGGTTTCGCTGGGCAACCCGGCCTCCACCACGCCGTCGCTCACCTTGGGGTGGACGTGCATGAGAATGTAGCCGTCCTCGCCAATCGTCGGGGTGATGACCAGTTCCGTGCCCACGTCGAGAAACTCCACGCTCTCAAGCGTACTGGTCTGGGTGGTGGTGGTAACGCGGAATCCTAGCTTGGCGCCGATGAGGATCTGCGCCTCCTTGCCGTCAACGGTGAGAATCTTGGGATTGGCCAGCGTGTTGAGCCGGCCGCGCTCTTGCAAGGCGCTGAGCAGGAGGCGGAAGTCCTTGTCGACGACGCTGAAAAAGATGCCCGGGGCGCCGCTGAAGGGGCTGGTGGCAAAGCCCTGGGTAAATACGTCCCCCAGCGGCTCGCCAAAGGCGTTGCGCCCAAAGAGAGCTTCCCAGTTGATGCCCAGGGCGCTGCTGCGGTCCAGGGTGACTTCCAAGATCTTGGCCTCGATGAGCACTTGCCGCGGCTTGACGTCCAGGGCGCGCACCAGCTCGGCGACCTTGGCCAGCGTTTCCGGCGTGTCCTCCACCAGCAGCGTCTTGCTCTCCCGGCCCTACCACCAGCTTTCCCCACGGCGACAGGACCTGCTGCACCATGTCTGCCACCTCGGCAATATTGGCATAGCTGAGGCGAAAAGTCTGCAGCCGCACCGGCCGCAGCGTGCCCGCAGCCTTTTCCGGTGCCTTGGTAACAAAAATCACGCCATCGTGCTGCGTGTAGGTGTAGCCGCTCACTTGCAGCACGGCGCGCAGGGCCGTTTCAAAGGGCACGTCGTAGAGGTTCAAAGACACCGGACCCGAGACGTCCTTGCTGGCAACGATGTTGAGCTGGCGCTGGTGGGCCAGCAGCCGCAACACATCGGTAATCTCCGTATTCTTGACGTTGAGCGTGATGCGGTCCGCTGGCGCGGCGTGTGGCGGCTGGGCCGCCCCGTGGCTCAGGCTCAGCCCGAGCAAGCCCGCCGCCAGCCATGCGATCCAGAAGCGTCCTGGAAGCCCACTCATTGCTCTCCTCCCTCTTCCAAGCGCAAAGTCAGCCTCGTGCCGTGGCCTGCCAGCTCGACGATGCCCTCGGCAATGCGCACCACCGTGTAGCCAAGCAGGGTGTCCCCTTCTCGCACCAGGGTTCCGTTGATGAACGCGAGGGCGCCGTGACGGTCGAGAATCGTGGCCTGCAGCCGCAGCGGGGCGGCTGCCGGCGGCGGTGACGCCGCCGGCAGCGGGGTCCGGCGTGGCGCCGCCGGAGGCTGAAAGGCAAAGGGATCGCGGGGTAGCACCGGGGGCAGGGCAGGGAGAACGGGCGCGCGTTGCCCCGTCCTGGCAGCGGCAGCCAGCTCCTGGCGCAGCGCCTCCGGTAGTTGCAGGGCCGGGGCGTTGGCGGGCGGCGGCCCGGAGGGTGGCCGATAGCTGGTGAGCAGCCGCGTGGTGAGGATGAGGAGGACAACCACGGTAAAACAGACGGTCAGGATAAAGCGCATGGCTCAGGACTCGTGCGCGCTTGCGAGCGCGTAAATGGACAGGGTAAAGGTCACGTCGCAGACGCCCTCTTCAGGGCGGCTGACAATCGTCAGGGCATCCACCGTGGCCAGCCGTGGCATGGCTTGCACGGCAACGAGAAAATCGAAAAAGACCGGGAAAGGCGCCCGCGCCGTGATGGTGAGCGGCAAAGCGCGGTACAGCTCGCCGTGCTGCACCACCCCGGGTTGGATGAGGCTGACCTGCAGCCCGGTCTGCCGCGCCACCGCATCGAGCCGGCGCAGAAAGCCATCAAGGGCCAGGGTAGGCGGCAGCTGCTGGTCAAAGGCCACCAGCCGCTGCTGGGTGGCTTCGATGTCCGCCTGCAGCTGCGCCACGTCGGTGCTGACCTGCTCGCCGATGGCGAGTTCGTGTTGCAGAGCCCGCACCTGCGCCTGCAGCCATCCCAGCCGCTGCCACAGGGGCCGCAGGCCCAGCAGGACACCGCCCAGCACGAGCAGCGCCACCAGGCTGGCTCCTAAACGGTCAAGGGTCGAGCGCGACACCGTCTGCCTCACAGCCGCACGGCGAGGGTAAATTCCACCGCCTCGCGGGTCAAAAACACCCCCTGGCGCACCACCTGCAACTCAAGCCCGGCCAGCCACGGCAGGCGGGCAAGACCGGCCAGGAAATCGGCCAGGCGCTGCGTGGAGGTGGCGTAACCCTGCACCAGCAGGGAAGTCTGCGTCTCTTTGCGCTCAGGACCGGTATCGGCCGCCTGGGCCGGCGTCCGGCCCAGGGTAAAAAAGGTCGCCGCGCGCTGCGGCGCCACCGCCGGTGCCGGACTGGCGGCGGTGCGCAGCTCGACCCGCGTCAGCCACAGCTGCGCGTCGGTCAGGGCGGCCAGGTCGGCAAACAGTCGCGGCAAAGACACGCGCTGCAGCAGGCGCTCGAGAACGCGCTCTCGCACCTGCAGCTGCTGCTGGCGGGCCCGCAAGGCTTTGAGGTCTTCCAGAAGCTGTGCCAGCGCCTGGCGCTGTTGCTGCAACCTGGCCAGGCGCTGCTCGGCATGGCCGATTTGCCAGTGCAGGAGAAAGCCGCTGCCCAGAAGGGCGAGCAGGGCCACGGCCACCGCGATACCCCAGAGGCGCAGCCGTGCCCGCTGCTGGCGCCGGGCGAGCACATCGGCAGGAATAAGGTTGACGTCACGCACGGGTCGCTCCTCCGCGCAGGGCCAGCCCTGTCGCCACGGCCAGCGCCGGCCGGCTTTCTTCTGGGGGCGTCTCGTGCAGCGTCAACCCCGCACAGGGGTCAACGACGCCCACGGGGAGGCCAAGGCGCTGCTGCAAATACGCCTCAAGCCCCGCCAGCGCCGCCCCGCCGCCCCCCAGCAGCACGCGCTCGATCACCGCACCGCGGAAGTGGGCGCCCCAGAAGGCCACCAGGCGGTCGAGCTCTTGGGCAAACGCTTCCAGCGGCGGCCGCACCAGCTCCCAGAAAACCTCGGCCAGGGCCGGAACCCGCTCCGGCGCGCCGGCAGGCGGCCGGACGCCGTGCTGCCGCACCAGGCGCTCGGCTTTCTCTGCCTCTAGCCCGAGCCCTTTCATCACCGCCTGCGTCAGGCAAACCCCGCCCCAGGAGAAACGTGCGGCTGTACTGCAGCGCCGCTTGCCACAGGACACACGCCGTGCTGAGGCGGCTGCCGATTTCGACCACCAAGACCGGGGAGGCCGTGGCCAGCCCCTGGTGCTGCACCAGCAGGCGCTGCAAGGCCAGCGGCTGCACGTCAAGGGCCAGGCAGTCGAGCCCGGCCGCCTGCAGCAGCGCCAGGTGCGCTTCCACGTGCTGGCGCAGCGCCGCCACCACCAGCACGCGCCGCTGCCCTTCTTCGCCCTGGGCATCCTGGTCATAGAGGACGTAGTCCAGCACCGCTTCTTCGAGGCGATAGGGCAAATAGGCCGCTGCTTCGCGGCAGACCGCTTCGCGGATGGCTTGCGGGTCTTCGGGTAAGGCCAGGCGCAGCACCCGCACCTCGACGTGCGACGCAGGCAGCACGCTCACCACGCGGCGGCCAACGAAGCGGCCTGCGGCCAGCGCGCTGCGCAGCACAGGCACAACGCGCTCTGGCGCCACTTCTCCGGCCTCTTCCCAGGACAGAGGGAGCACGGCAGCGTGGTGCAACGCGCTTTCTTGCCGCTGCCAGCGCAGCTGCACCAGCTTGGCCTGGGCGCTGCCCAAGTCGAGCCCGATGGGGGAATACGTCGCTCGCCAGCGCACGCCTCACTCCTCCCAGCGCACAAGGCGCAGCTGGGTGCGGCGCACGCGGTGGTTGTCCTCGTCGGCAAGGTAGAGATTGCCCGCCGCGTCTACATAAACCCCGCTGGGCATGCGCAGCGGCGTCGCCGTGGCGCTGCCGCCACTGCCGCCGTTGGCCGCGATCCCCATGCCGGCCACGGTGGCAATCACCTCGTCGGCCGCCCCCGTCACCACCTCGTCGGCCCCCGGGCTCACCCGCCGCACCCGGTGGTTATCGCGGTCGGCAATGTAGAGGTTGCCCGCCCCGTCCACATAAACCCCACTGGGCTTGTTGAGCCGCGCCGCCACTGCCGGCCCTCCGTCGCCGCTGTAGCCCGCTACCCCGCTGCCCGCCACCGTGCTGATTATCCCCGTGCTCGCTTCTACCCGCCGCACCCGGTGGTTGTCGCGGTCGGCAATGTAGAGGTTGCCCGCCCCGTCCACATAAACCCCACTGGGCTTGTTGAGCCGCGCTGCCACTGCCGGCCCTCCGTCGCCGCTGTAGCCCGCTACCCCGCTGCCCGCCACCGTGCTGATTATCCCCGTGCTCGCTTCTACCCGCCGCACCCGGTGGTTGTCGCGGTCGGCAATGTAGAGGTTGCCCGCCCCGTCTACATAAACCCCGCTGGGCTTGTTGAGCCGCGCTGCCACTGCCGCACCCCCGTCGCCGCTGTAGCCCGCCTGCCCCGTCCCCGCCACCGTGCTGATTATCCCCGTGCTCGCTTCTACCCGCCGCACCCGGTGGTTGTCGCGGTCGGCAATGTAGAGATTGCCCGCCCCGTCCACATAAACCCCGCTGGGCTTGTTGAGCCGCGCTGCCGTCGCCGCACCCCCGTCGCCGCTGTAGCCCGCCTGCCCCGTCCCCGCCACCGTGCTGATTATCCCCGTGCTCGCTTCTACCCGCCGCACCCGGTGGTTGTCGCGGTCGGCAATGTAGAGGTTGCCCGCCCCGTCTACATAAACCCCGCTGGGCTTGTTGAGCCGCGCCGCCACTGCCGGACCCCCGTCGCCGCTATCCCCTTGCACGCCCGTGCCGGCCAGGACGAGCAGCACCTGGCGCAAGGTGGCGCGCACGGTGCGCGAGGCGCCGGCCACAACGGCCGTGGCCTGCAGGGTAAGGTCGTCCCCGGGGGCGGGCTGGCTCACCGTGACCTGGTACGTGCCGCTGCCAAAGGTCGTTTCGGCAATGCCGTCGCGCCACGTAACGCGGCGCCCGAGCTGCAAAAGGGCGTGCTGGATGCCGGCCTGGGCCACGTAAGTGGCCTGCAGCCCGCGCTGCAGGTTGCCGGTGATGCGCGTGTGCACGCCACTGCGCAGCAGTGCCGTGGTCACCGTGGTGGCCAGCAGGGTGAGCAGCAGCAGGGTGGTGATCAGGGCCACGCCGGCTGTCTCGCCATCGGCCGGCCTAGCGCAGGTTGCGCGGGAATACCTGGGTTTGCAGCTCCACCACACGGCCTCTGCCATCGCGCACGCGCAGGAGAAGGTTGAGCAGCGTTGCCCCGTTGGCCCCGATGAGGCGCTGCACCTGGAACGTTTCTACCTGTTCCACCAGCGCCGTGGTCGCCGACGTGGTGGCATCGAGGGGAAACTGCTCCCACAGGATGGTGCCGCTGAGAAAGTAGACGAGCGGCTCCACCGGGTCCTCGTTGCTGCGGCCATCCTCGTCGTCGTCCTCTTTGTCCGCCTCGTCCACCACCCCATTGCCGTTGTCGTCCACCCCGGCAAGGCCGGAAGCCCCGTCGCCGTTGAGGTCACCGCCGCTGTCTTCGTCCACCGCCCCGTCGCCGTCGTCGTCGAGGCCGTTAACCGGGTCCTCGTTGTTTTGGCCGTCTTCGTCATCGTCGTTTTTGCCCGACTCGTCCACCAGGCTGTCGCCGTCGTCGTCCACCCCGGCGATGCCGGAGGCGCGGTCGGCGGTCAGGTCGGCAGGGGGGTCCTCGTCGTACAGGCCGTCGCCATCGTTGTCGACAAAGCCACCCAGGGCCAGGATGGCCCGCGTGGGGTTGTTCTCCAGCGGCAGCAGGATGCGGTTGGCACGCCGGATGTGGCTCACCATGCGCTCCATGGCCAGGCGCGCCGCCTGCAGCAGCTCGTCCTGCTGGGCGCTAAACTCTTGGGCCTGCAGCGCGCCGGCCAGCAGCGCCGCGGTGCTAACCGCCAGCACCGCCAGGACGCTGAAGGCCAGCAGCAGTTCGACGAAGCTCAGACCCTGTTGCGACCGCGAGTAAGCAAAGGACGTGCCAGCTCTGGAACGCCACGTGCGCCACACGGAATTTGCCTACCAGCCAGCGGCAAGGGCGCTGTGCAGCGTGACGTTGCCGACGGTAACGGTGATTTGCTTGAAGTCGGCATCCGGCTGGCCGTCCGGGGGCAGGTCGCCGTCGGCAAGATCGACGATTACCTGGCGGGCCACGGCGCGGCCGCGAATGGTGACGGTATCGGACAGGGGACCAGGGGTGCCGGGCGGGCTACTCAGCGGCACGTTGGCAAAGCCCATGGCCAGCACCTCCTCCATTTTCCCGCGGGCGGCGTTGGCCAGCGCTGTCTGCGTCTCGCGGACGCTTACCCCGGAGAGGGTGCCAGTGAGGCCCACCGTGAGGGGAAGGGCGAGGACGCCGAGGAGGGCCAGGCTGAGCATGACCTCGGCAAAAGAAAAGCCAGAAGTCGGCTTCACTGCACGCCGATGCTCCCTGTGGGATAGCGGACGGCAATCACCCGCTGGCGGCCGGCGTAGCTCAGGATAACCGTGCCCCCGCTTTGCGGCGCGCCCAGGGCATCAAAGACCAGGGTGCTGCTGCCGCCAAAGGCAGCGGCCTGCAGGTCGATGCCTTGGAACTGACGCTGGGCGTCAAAATCGACGACATAGGCCTGGCGGGTCAGCGGGTGCAGCACCACGGTCCCGCTCTGGTCGGTAAGGGAGTAGCTGTCGCCGGCGGCATCAAAAACCACCTGGTGGGGCTGCTGCGTCTTGATGGCCAGGCTCTGGGCGTAGCGCAGGTCGGCCACCAGCCAGCCGGCGGCGTCGTCAAGCCGCCGCTCCACCAGCACGCCCTCAAGCGCCGGCACGGCCAGGGTGGCGGCCAGGCCCAGCAGCAGCACGACCAGCAGGGTTTCGACCAGGGTAAGGCCATCAGCGGTCGTCGTACTGGTCATTGTTGGCGATGATTTGCCCGGTCTGCACCGCCACCTTCCAGCCCGTGCCTCCTGTGGCGCCGGTACCGGCAATGTTGCCCGTCTCGTCGAAGTCGGCCACCACGGCATTGCTGGGTGTGGGCAAGGGATTGATGGGAATGCCCTCGCGGAAATAGGGCCCGTAGGGGAAGTTCGGGTCCTTGGTCGTCGAGGTCTTGCCGTTCTTGTCGCTGTACTGCGTCAGCTGGGCGATAAACGCCGCCGCTGCCTCGGCGTCATTGGCCACCGCGGTGGTGCCATCGGTCTCTTTGTACTGCCCGGGGTAGCGGCCGTTGTGCTGCGCCGCGTAGAGCTCGATGGCGTTGCGCAGCGCCGAGAGGTTGGCGTCAAGGGTGTTGAGCTGCGCCTCGCTCGTGGTGGTGGCAAACCGCGGCACGGCCACGGCGGCGATGATGCCCATCAGAATCACCACGATGAGAATTTCCACCAGGGTCAATCCGCGTGCGTTGTGCAAGACTCGCATGGCTTTAAGTCTCCTTCGCAAAACGATTGTTCAAGCACTTCCCGTCGACCACCGCTTCAGGTTCAAGGCGTAACCATCCGCATGGCCTCCTTCGCTACGAGGGGTGCAACGTGCGTGCCAGCTGCAAAATGGGCAGCACCAGGGCCAGGGCGACGGTACCCACGACGCTGCCCACCAGCAGGGTGGCCACCGGTTCGGCCAGCCGTGCCAGCAGGCGCACCTGCTCGCGCACGCGGCCAAAGTAAAAGTCGGCCACCCGCGTCAGCACGGTGCCCAGCGTGCCGGCCGCTTCGCCCGTCTGCACCATCTGACGCACCGTAGGGGGCACGAGCGGGCTTTGCGCGAGCAAGCGTGCCAGGCCCTGTCCTTCTCTGACGCCTTCCACCACCGCGGTGAGCAGCTGCCGGTAGCAGTGGTTGCCCAGCGTGCTGCGGGTGAGAAGAAGGGCGTCGTAGAGCGGCACGCCGCTGTCGAGCAAGACGCCCAGGGTGCGCAGCAGGCGCTCCAGGTATACCTGGCGCACCAGCGCCCCCACGCCAGGCGAGGTCACCAGCAGGGTATCGACCAGGGCCTTTCCCTGCGGGCGGCGCGCCAGGTAGATGGCCAGGGCAAGGCCGGCCAGCAGCAAGGGCAGCCAGAGGAACCAGGAGCCGGCCAGCAGCGCGTAGAGGCCAAGCACCAGGCGGGTGAGCAGGGGCAGCGCCACTGCCGTGGTGGCGTAAATTTCGAGAAACTTGGGCAAAATAACGGTGGTCATGAAGACCACCACCCCCGCGCCGATGAGCACCAGCAGGGCCGGATAAGCCAGGGCCGAAGCGAGGATGGTGCGCAGTTCCTGTCGCTGCTCTTGCAGCAGCACGATGCGCTGGAAGACCCGCACGAGAAAGCCGCCGCTTTCCCCGGCCCGCACCATGCCCACGTAAACGGGCGAAAACACCCGCGGGTACTGGGCCATGGCCTGTGACAGCAGGTGCCCTTCGTGCACCCGGCGCTTGAGCTCGCCAACCACCTGGCGCAGCACGCCGCCGGGCAGCTGTTTTTCCAGCGCCTCTAGAGCCAGAGGGACGCTGGTGCCGCTTTCGAGGAGGATGGCCATCTGGGTGTAAAACAGCAGCAGCTCCTTGGTCCGCACCCGCCACCGCAGCTCGGCGGTCAGCAGGCGCTGCAGGGTCTGGAAGTGGGAAGTCACCGCCGCGGCCATCGCCTGCCTCCTCACTCGTCAAGGTGCACGGCGCGGCTCACTTCTTCGAGGGTGGTGAGCCGCTGCCGCACTTTGGCGTAGCCCTCTTGCAGCAGCGAGGGCAGGCCGGAGCGCTCCCGCTGGCGCCGCAGCGCTTCGGTCGAGGGACGCTGCAGAATGAGGGCCCGCATGGCGTCATCGACGAGGAGAAACTCGTAAATGCCAATGCGCCCCCGGAAGCCCGAGTCGAGGCAGGCCTCGCAGCCGCGCCCTTTGGCCAGCTGCAAGGGTTCTTCTGCCGGGACGCCCAGCTGCGCCTTGAGCGCTGCCGGGGCGTAGAAGAGGGTGCGGCAGGCGGGGCAGATGGTGCGCACCAGGCGCTGGGCCAGCACCCCGGTAACCGCCGAGGCGATGAGATAGGGTTCCACCCCCATGTCCAGCAGGCGCGTGATGGCACCGGCACTGTCGTTGGTGTGCAAGGTAGAGAGGACGAGGTGGCCGGTGAGGGCAGCCTGCACGGCGATTTCGGCGGTTTCGCGGTCGCGGATTTCGCCCACCATGATCACGTCGGGATCCTGGCGCAGCACCGAGCGCAGGACGCGGGCGAAAGTGAGGCCGATGGCCTCGCGCACCTGGATCTGGTTGATGAGCTCGAGCTGGTACTCCACCGGATCCTCGATGGTGACGATGTTCTTGCCCATGGTGTTGATGGCGTCGATGGCCGAGTAGAGCGTCGTCGTCTTGCCGCTGCCCGTGGGACCGGTAACCAGCACCAGCCCCAGGGGGCGGTGGATGAGCTCGCGGAAGCGCTGCAGGGTTTCGCCGCCAAAGCCGAGCTCTTCGAGGCGGCGAATGCCCTGCTGCTTGTCGAGCAAGCGCAAGACGATTTTTTCCCCCTGCACCGTGGGCATGGAGGAAAAGCGCAAGTCGATCTCCCGCCCCTGGGCGGTCACGTGGATGCGGCCTTCCTGCGGCAGCCGGCGCTCGGCAATGTCCAGGTTGGCCATCACTTTCAGGCGTGCGGCCACCGAGGGCTGCAGGGCCGGGCGCAGGGTCATGACTTCGTAGAGCACGCCGTCGACGCGGTAGCGCACGCGGAACGTGCGCAGGTCGGGCTCCAGGTGGATGTCGCTGGCGCCGCTGCGAATGGCTTTGAGAATGATGAGGTTGACGAGGTTGATCACCGGGCTTTCGCCGGCCTGGGCCTCTAGATCTTCGGGGCTGCCCACTTCCAGGGCTTCGGCCACCGCCACCTCGGCCTCTTCCAGCGAGGAGAGGAAGTCGTCGGCGGTGGTCTGCTCGCCGTAGTACTCCTGGCTGTAGCGGGCGATGTCCTCGGCGCGGCACAGCACCGGCTGGATGCGGCAGCGGGTGAGGGCTTCGAGCTCCTCCAGGGCAAGCAGCGAGCGCGGGTCGGCCACCGCCAGGGTGAGGGTCTCTTCGACTTTGAACATGGGCAGCACGCCGTAGCGCTGCGCCTTGTCGCGCGGCAAGATGGAGACGATCCGGGGATCGACCAGGCCCTTGCGCAGCTGTACGCTGGGGATGTGCCACTGCTCGGCCAGCACTTCGCGCAGCTGCTGCTCGCTGATCAGCCCCATCTCGAGGCAAATGTCGCCAAAGCGCTTGCCGGTTTCGCGCTGCCGCCGCAGGGCGGCGTCGCGCTGCTCGGGGGTAATGGCGCCGCAGGCCAGCAGCAGCTCTCCCAGGGGCTTGCGCAGGGCAGTGGCGGTCATAAGTAGCTCCCCAGAGCACCGGCCATGTCGGGGTAGCATTCGAGCAGCTTGTCGAGCCGCGTGGCCACCAAGATGTCCTGGCAGACGTCGCCAAGGTGGATGAGCTTGAGGCCGCCGCCCTGACGCCGTGCCTGCCGCGAGCAAAACAGCAGGGTCTCCAGGGCGCGGCTGTCCAGGTAGGGGACGTGCTGGCAGTCAAGAATGAGGTGCACCTCGCCTGCTGCAAGGCAGTGCAGGATCTGCTCGCGCAGCTGGTCTGCCAGCTCGCCCGTGAGGGGGGCCTGCACGCTCAGCACGGTGGCCAGCCCTTGCTTGACCTGCCGAATCGCCGCCATACGCTGTCCGTGTCTGCCAGCGGGCCCCGCCTGGGGATCAGGGAGCCCGAGGGAGATGCCCGTTACGCTTACAGGAACCACCCTTACCTATCGTCCGGGCAAGCCAGAACTTGAGTGCTGGGATCACGGGCAGGCGCCGCCTGCTCTAGACTCAGGACTGAGACGGGTGTCGCACGGCTGCGGACACGGCGCGGCGCCGGCATCTCGCCGCGGCGCGCAATCTCGCGCGGCGAAGAGGGTCAATGCCCTGGCATGCCCCTTGCTGCCGTCAGGAGAGAGAAACACCGGATAGGGGAGCCCGGCACCATGACGCAGTGGAAGGGATGGACACCGATGCCTGCGGCTGAAGTCGCCATGGACCGACGCCTGCTGCCCGATCGGCGGCAGCGGCCCACCACGCTGTGGAGTGCCTTGCGCTGGCGCGGCCGGCGCCGTGGCTTTCGCCGCCACGGCGAAGGCCAGAACAGCTTCGTCGACTGTCCAGCCCCGACCACCGTTGCCCTTGTCCTCGGCGTGATCGTCCTGTCAGCCAGCGACGCCCTGCTCACGTTGCTGCACCTTGGCAACGGCGGCGGGGAAGCCAACCCCCTCATGGCCTTTACTCTGAACTACGGGCATACCACGTTTGTGGGCCTGAAAATGGCCGTTACCTGCCTGGGGGCCTGGGTGCTGGGTGCCTTGCAGCAGTTTGTGCTGGCCCGTTTCGTTCTCTACTTTCTTATCGTGGTTTACACGGTGATCATGGGCATGCATGCAGCCATCTGGCTGGCGTAAATTCCGGGGTGCATCTGGCCGCGATTCGCTCTACAATCACCCCCAAGACGGAATCTTGCCCGCCACGGGCAGCAGGCCGACTTCTGGCACACCGCCACCGGTGGCAAAGCGATGACCACACCCCCATTCATCCCCACTTACCGGGCAGCCGGCGTCGACACCGAGCAGGAGGCGCTGGCCCTCGAGCGGCTCCTCGCCCAGCTGCGGCGCACCTGGCCGCAGGCACCAGGAACAGGGACGGTGCGGCTCGACCTTGGCTTTTTTGCCAACGTCATCGAGCTAGGCGGCGTGGGGCTGGCCCTCACCGTCGACGGCGTGGGCACCAAGGCCCTCATTGCCCAGATGCTGGGCAAGTACGACACCATCGGCATCGATTGTGTGGCGATGAACGTCAACGACTTGCTCTGCGTGGGCGCCACGCCGGTATCGATGGTCGACTACATCGCCGTGCAGGAGCCCCGCCCTGAGCTCCTCGCTGCGCTGGCCGAAGGCCTCTGTCGCGGGGCGAGGCTCGCCAACGTCTCCATCGTGGGCGGGGAAACCGCCCAGATCCGCGACATGCTCCGCGGCTACCGGGAGGGAGAAGGGTTTGACCTGGCAGCAATGGCAGTGGGCACCGTGCCGCTCGACCGCATCCTCGTTGGCCAGGAGATCGCCGAAGGGGATGTGGTCATTGGGCTAGAGAGCAACGGCATTCACAGCAACGGGCTGACCCTGGCGCGGCGCGTCTTTTTCGAGTGGCACGCCTACACCGTAGACACCGTCTTTCCGGCCCTCGGGCACAGCCTTGGCGAGGAGCTGCTCAAGCCCACGCACATTTACGTGCGGGAAGTGCTGGCGCTGCTCGCGCAGGGCCTGCCGGTCAAGGCGCTCATTCACCTAACGGGTGGCGGCTGGCTCAACCTGCGCCGCGTGGCCGCGGCGGTGGGCTACGTCATCGAAACGCTGCCGCCTGTGCCCCCCATTTTTTCTCTCATCCAGGAAGTAGGCGGCATCAGCGACGCCGAGATGTTCCGCGTCTACAATATGGGCATCGGCTTTTGTGTAGTTGTGGCCGCCCACGCCGCGCCGCGCGCCCTCGCCCTCCTTGAAGCCCACGGCAGGAAAGCCTACGTCCTGGGCCATGCCGTTGCCGACGACCAGCGGCGGGTCTTCCTCAAGCCCAAAGGCCTGGTCAGCCAGGGAAATGCCTTCGTCCCCGCGTAGAAAAGGGGACAGGCTACTTTTTACCCCGCCCTTGAAAAAGTAGCCTGTCCCCTTTTTCCAAGTGGAGCTGAGGGGAGTCGAACCCCTGACCTCATGACTGCCAGTCATGCGCTCTCCCAACTGAGCTACAGCCCCATGGCATGCGCAAAACCTTACAGAAAGCGCAAGGCGTTGTCAAGGGCCGCCGCTTGTAGGCGGCCCTTGACAGGGGCCTCGCCACGGACTATGGTATGTGCGCCGTGCCGGAGTGGCGGAACTGGGAGACGCGCCGGACTCAAAATCCGGTGAGGGCAACCTCGTGTCGGTTCGACTCCGACCTCCGGCACCTAGATGCGCTGCAGGCGCACGGGAGGCTCGCGCGGCGGTGCCGGCCTACCGCCCAGTGCCGCGAGCAGGTCCTCAAGCCACTGCGCCAGGGCTCGATATGCGGTGCGCAGCGTGCGCACCAGCGCTTGCAGCGCCGCCACGGCGCATTCTCGCACCGAGGGGTGAGCGTCGTGCAGCGCCGCCAGCAGCGGCGGCACGGCGCGCGGATCGCCGCTTTCCCCCAGGGCCGCCAGCGCCCGCAGGCGCACCGCCAGCTCGGGTGAGTGGGCCTCCTCAAGCCAGCGCGCCACCTCGTCGGCTGTCCCCGCAGAGGCCCAGAGCCCGAGACTTAGCCCCAGCAGGAGGGCGCAAACCACCTTTGCCCGCATCGGCCTGCCTCCCTTCACCTCGCTCCCCTGCAGCTACCTTTTCTGTGAGGCGGCAAGCGCCTGGTCCAGGTCCCAGAGAAGGTCGTCGAGGCTCTCCAAGCCCACGGAAATGCGGATCATATCCGGGCTGATGCCGGCCGCAATCTGCTCTTCGTCGCTCAGCTGCTGGTGGGTGGTGCTGCCGGGGTGGATCACCAAGCTCTTGGCATCCCCCACGTTGGCCAGGTGCGAGTGCAGCTTTACCGCCTCGATGAAGCGGCGCCCCGCCTCCCGCCCGCCCTTGATGCCAAAGGTGAAAATCGACCCCGGCCCCTTGGGCAAATACTTCTTGGCCAGCTCGTAGTAAGGGCTGTCGGGCAAGCCGGCATAGCTGACCCAGCTCACCAGCGGGTGCTCCTTGAGCCACTTGGCCACCGCCATGGCGTTTTGCACGTGGCGCTCCATGCGCAGGGAGAGGGTCTCCAGGCCCTGCAGGAAGAGAAAGGCGTTGAAGGGGCTCATGCAGGCCCCCAGGTCGCGCATCATCTCCACCCGCGCTTTCATGATGTACGTAAAGTTCCCAAACGTCTCCCAGTAGCGCATGCCGTGGTAGCCCGGCGAGGGCTCGACCATCTCCGGAAAGGTGCCGTTGTCCCAGGGGAACGAGCCGCCGTCGACGATGACGCCGCCGATGCAGGTGCCGTGGCCGCCGATGAACTTGGTGGCCGAGTGCACCACGATGTCGGCGCCGTGCTCAAAAGGCCGGCACAAGTAAGGCGAAGCAAAGGTGTTGTCGATCATCAGGGGAATCTTGTGCTCGTGGGCAATGTTGGCCACCGCCTCGATGTCAAAAATGTCCCCCTTGGGGTTGCCAATGGTCTCGCCGTAAAGCAGCTTGGTCTTGGGGGTGATGGCGCGGCGGAAGTTTTCCGGATCTGAGGCGTCGACAAAGTGCACGGTGATGCCAAAGCGCTTGAAAGTCAGGGCGAACTGGTTGTACGTGCCGCCGTAGAGGGTGCTCGAAGAGACCATCTCGTCGCCGGCTTTGAGCAGGGTCAAAATGGCCACCAGCTGCGCCGCCTGCCCCGAAGCAGTGGCCAGCGCCCCCACGCCGCCCTCGAGCGCCGCCATGCGCTCTTCAAAGGCGGCGGTGGTGGGATTGGAAATGCGCGTGTAGATGTTGCCAAACTTGTTGAGGGCAAAGAGGTGCGCCGCGTGCTCGGTGTCTTCAAAGACAAACGACGTGGTCTGGTAAATGGGCACCGCCCGCGCCCCGGTGGTGGGATCGGGCGTCTGCCCGGCATGCAGCATCAAGGTTTCGAAGCCAAAGTCAAACTTGTCTCTCATCGCCTACAGCCTCCCCTCACTTAAAGATGCACTCGAAGCGGTCGGAAGTGATGACGCCGGTGTGCAGTCCGACCACGTCGAGGCCAAAGTCTTTCTTGCCGAAAAAGCGGCAGTGCTCGATTTTGACGCAGCGGTCCATCACCACTTCCATCCCGGCCTCGGCGGCTTTGGCCGCCGCTTCTTCGTTGATCACTCCGATCTGCATCCAGAAGACCTTGGCACCGATTTCGCGCGCCTCGCTTACCAGCGGCAGTACCGTGTCGCCCCGCCGGAACACGTCGACGATGTCCACGGGCTCTTTGATTTCCAGCAGCGATTTGTAGCACTTGAGGCCGAGGATCTCCTCGTAGCTCGGGTTGACCGGATAGATGATGTAGCCCTTGCTCTTCATGTGCACCAGGGCGCGGTAGCTGGCGCGCGTGGGATTGCCCGACACCCCGACCATGGCAATGCGCCGATAGCGCGTTAAAATGTCCCGCGTGCGCGTCGAGATCTCTCCCGACATGATACCGGCATAGCGTGTCACCGTTTTCTCCTCCCTGTGCAGCCTGCGCCACCGCGCCGCCTTATGCTTTCACCTCCAGGGCCACTGCTGCCCAAGTCAGCCCGGCACCAAAGGCGGCCAGCACCACCGTGTCGCCAGCCCGCAGCCGCCCCTGCTGCCGCGCCTCGTCGAGGGCCATAAGCACCGACGCCGAGGAGGTGTTGCCGTAGCGCTCGAGGTTTACCGCCACGCGCTCGGGCGGCAGGCCGAGCTTGCGCACTGCCGCCTCGATGATGCGCCCATTGGCCTGATGCGGGATGAGCAGGGAGAGGTCGGCCAGCGAGCGTCCCGCCCGCGCCAGCACCTCCTGCACCAAGACGGGCAGGGTGCGCACCGCAAAGCGGTACACGCTGCCCCCCTGCATGCGCAGGAAGTGCGCCCCCTGGGCCACCGTTTCGGCGCTGGCCGGCTGCCGCGAGCCCCCCGCCGGCACCATGATCACCTGCGCCTTGCTGCCGTCGCTGGCCCACACGTGCGCCAGCAGGCGCAGCGCCCCCGGGGGGACCCTCGCCGCCTTGCAGCACCGCCGCCCCGGCGCCATCGCCGAAGACCAGCGCCGTTTCCGGGTCGGCCGCGTCGACCATGCGCGAGATGAGCTCGGCGCCCAGCACCAGCACGGTGCGGCACAGCCCGGCCTGGATGAGCCCCGCGGCCGTGATCAGGGCATAGAGCGACCCCGTGCAGCCGGCGTTGAGGTCGTACGCCGGCACCGGCCGCAGCCCGAGGCGGTGCTGGAGCAGGTTGGCCACCGAGGGCGTCACATAGTCGGCCGAGGCCGTGGCCACCAGCAGCGCGTCCACCGCCTCGGGCCCCAAGCCCGCATCGCGCAGCGCCGCCTGCGCGGCCAGCAGCGCCATGTCCGAGGTGGCCTGCTCCGGCGCCGCCAGGCGCCGCTCGCAGATCCCCGTGAGCTTGACGATGGCCTCTTCGCTCATGCCAAAGCGGGCCGCCAGATCCCGGTTGGTGCAGCGCCCCGCCGGCACATAACTGCCCACTCCGCAAATGTGCACGGGCAGCCCCGCTGTCATCCCCTCTGCCATGCCTTCACCTTACCTTGCTGGCCGCTTGTCGTCTATCGCTGTGGCACCGGTAAGCGATGAGAACGTCAAATGATAAACCTTTCCCAGCAGGGCGTCAAACGCCGTCTTCTGTACACCACACCGTTGTTTGACCGGCCGCAAAAGGCCGCGCTATAATTGCCGCAGGCAGAGACGCGGTGGCCTGAGGGCTCGCGGCGATCCCGCACCCGCAGCCACCGGCGCCGCTGCTGGCGCGCTGGCTGCCACACGCTGGCAGCCCCGCGCTGCACCGCACAGGCGAGCGCGGTCACCCCGCGTGCCTGTTGCACGGGCAACGCTCTAGCACAGGAGGATTCCTCCATGGCCGTGACCCTGGACGACAAGTATCTGGTCACCGAGGGCCGCGTCTACCTGACGGGCATCCAGGCGCTGGTGCGCCTGCCCCTTGACCAGCACCGCCGCGACGTGCGGGCCGGGCTGCGCACCGGTACCTTTATCTCCGGGTATGAAGGCTCGCCGCTGGGCGGCTACGACCTCACCCTGGCGCGCCTGGGCCACTTGCTGCGCGAACACGACATCGTCCACCACCCGGCTGTCAACGAAGAGCTGGGGGCCACTGCCGTCTTTGGCAGCCAGCTGGTGCATCTCTTTCCCCATCCCAAGTTCGACGGCGTCAACGGCATCTGGTACGGCAAGGGACCGGGGGTGGACCGCTGCGGTGACGTCTTCAAGCACGCCAACTTCGCCGGCACCGGCCCGCACAGCAGCGCCATCATTCTCGGCGGCGACGACCACAATTGCAAGAGTTCGACGCTGCCCCACCAGAGCGACTTTGCTTACGTCAGCGCCGGTATCCCTATCCTCTATCCCTCGAGCGTCCAGGAGTTCCTCGACCTGGGGCTGCACGCTTTTGCCCTGTCGCGCCTGAGCGGCTGCTGGGTGGCGCTGAAAGTGGTGACCAATCTGTGCGACGGGGGCAGCGTGGTGGAGGTGAGCCCCGATCGTCCCGCCATCACTCTTCCCGAGGTCTTCATCGACGGCAAGCCCTTTCAGAAACGGCAGGACGCCACGTTTCTGCCGCCGGGCACGGTGGAGCTCGAACGCCACCTCTTCTACGAGCGGCATGCCGCCGTCCTGGCCTATGCCCGCGCCAACCACCTCAACCGCATCGAAGAGCACACCGGCGACGACCGCATCGGCCTGGTAAGTGCCGGCAAAAGCTATGCCGACATGCGCCAGGCGCTGCTGGACATGGGCCTCGATAGCGACGCCTTGCAGCGCCTGGGGGTGCGCGTGCTGCGCCTGGGGCTGATTTACCCCCTCGATCCCGACATCGTGCGCCGCTTTGCCAGCGGGCTCGAAGAAATCATCGTGGTGGAGGAAAAGCGCAGCTTCCTTGAATCCCAGCTGCGCGAGTGCCTCTACGGCCTGCCGCAGGCGCCGCGCATCGTGGGCAAGTTCACCGAGAGCGGGGCCCCGTTTTTCCCCATCCACGGCGAGCTCGACGCCGACCTCATCGCCGAGCGCCTTGGCCCGCGCCTGCAGCGCCTCGGCCATGCCCCGGGCATTGCCGCCCGCCTGCAGACCCTGGCTGCCATCCGGGCCCGCCACTACGACCCCTTCCTGGTGCGCAAACCCAACTACTGCTCTGGCTGCCCGCACAACCGCTCGACGCGCACCCCGGAAGGGTGGATCGCCGGTGGCGGCATCGGCTGCCACGGCATGGCAGGGCTCATCGAGCAGCCGGCGCGCCACGTCCGCTACCTGACGCAGATGGGCGGTGAGGGAGCCCCTTGGATCGGCGCCTCGCCCTTTAGCGGCACGCGCCACATCGTGCAGAACCTCGGCGACGGCACCTTCTTCCACTCCGGGAGCCTGGCGCTGCGCGCCTGCGTCGCCGCTGGCCTCCACATGACGTTCCGCTTGCTTTACAACCACGCCGTGGCCATGACCGGCGGCCAGCGGGCCCAAGGGGCCATGGACCTCCCGGCCCTCACCCACAGCCTGACCGCAGAAGGGGTAAAGCAGATCATCGTGGTCTCGGAGCAGCCTCGGCGCTGGCGCCATGCCCGCTTTTCCCACCTCACCAAGCTCTACCCGCGGGAAAAGTACGAGGAGGCCCTGCGCGAGCTGGAGGCCATCCCCGGAGTGACGGTGCTCATTTACGACCAGCAGTGTGCCGCCGAAAAGCGCCGGCAGCGCAAGCGCGGCATCCAGCCCGAGCCCAACGTCTTTGCCCTGATTCACGAAGAGGTGTGCGAGGGCTGCGGCAACTGCGGCGAGGTGAGCAACTGCATGTCGCTGCACCCGGTGGAGACGGAGTTTGGCCTCAAAACCCGCATCCACCAGTCGTCTTGTAACAAGGACTACGCTTGCCTCGACGGCGATTGTCCTTCCTTTGTCACCGTAGAAGTCGCGCCCGGCACCGGCCTGGCGCGCAAGCCGATCCCGGAGCTGGCGGCCGACGCCGTGCCCGAGCCGGCCAGCAAGGCGACGATTGCCGACACCTATGCCATTTACATCCCGGGCGTGGGGGGCACCGGGGTGGTGACGGTCAATGCCCTGCTGTGCTACGCCGCCCTCATGGAAGGCAAGATGCTGCTCAACCTCGACCAGACCGGTCTGGCCCAAAAAGGCGGCGCTGTGCTTTCCAACGTCATCCTCAGCGAGGGCAAGCCGGTGGCCGCCAACAAAGTCGGCATGGGCACCGCCAACCTCTACCTGGTGCTCGATGCCCTGGGCGGCGTCAACCCGGTGAACCTCGACCGCACCCACCCCGAGCGCACCGTGGCGGTGGTGAACACCACGCCCATCCCCACCGGGGAGATGATCCGCAACAATGCCATTCTCTTCCCCACCGAGGAGGCCATCCGCCGCACCATTGACCAGTACACGCGGCGCGAGCACAACCTCTACGTCGACGGCGGCAGCCTTGCCGAAGGGCTCTTTGGCGACCACATGCTGACCAACCTCTTCATGCTGGGGGTGGCCTATCAGGCCGGGTGGATCCCGCTGCGCGCCGAGAGCATCGAGCAGGCCATCGTCCTTAACGGCGTGGCGGTGGCGCAGAACCTGCAGGCGTTCCGCTACGGCCGCCTCTACGTGCACCGGCCCCAGGAGGTGCTGGCGCTGGCCTTGCCGCGCCCGCGCAGCCTGGCCGAGGAGCGCGCTGCGGCGCGACAGCGCCTCACGCCCCGCCAGGCCGAGGCCTACGAGCGCCTGCTGGCGCGCTGCCAGCACCTGGACGCCGAAGCGCAGCGCTTGCTGGCTATCCGCATCGCCGAGCTCATCGCCTACCAGAGCGTGGCGTACGCGGCGTCTTACGTCGACTTTGTCCTGAAAGTAGCGGCGCGCGAAGCCGAGGCCTGCCCCGGCCAGAGTGCGCTGACGCACGCCGTCATCCGCTACCTTTACAAGCTCATGGCGTACAAGGACGAGTACGAAGTGGCGCGGCTTCACCTCAAGCCGGAATGGCAGGAGCAGCTGCGCCGCCAGTTCACGGCGCCACGCAAGGTTTACTACCACTTCCATCCGCCCCTGCTGCGCGCTCTGGGGCTCAAGCGCAAGCTGAAGCTGGGGCCCTGGTTCAACGTGCCGCTGCGCGTGCTTACCAAGCTAAAGAAGCTGCGCGGCACGCCGCTGGACGTCTTTGGTTATGCCCAAGTGCGGCGTGAGGAGCGCCGCCTCATCGTCTGGTACCGCCAGGCGATCGAGCAGGTGCTGGCCCACCTCAACGAAGACAACCATGCCCTGGCGCTGGTGGTGGCCAACGCCCCGGATGCCATCCGCGGCTACGAAGAGATCAAGCTGCGCAACGCCGCTCGTGCCAAGGAGCTGGTGGCGCAGCAGCTCGAACGCCTAACGGCTTCCACGCCGCTGGCCACGGTGTCCGCTTCCTAAGGCCTGGGGCACTGCCCGCGCGGCAGCGCCCTCCCTCAGGCCAGCGAGGTCAGGGTGGAAAAAAACGCCTCGTTCCAGTGCATACCGGGCTTGCCGTAGCGCACGATGCCCTGGCGATCGACGATATAGACGGTGCGGCGCACCGTGCCGTCTTCCTGGCGGGCGCCGTAAAGCGCCGCCACCTGCGCCCCGGCGTCGTGCAGCAGCGGAAACGACAGCCCCAGTTGCTGCGCGTAGCGCTCGTGATCCTCCAGCGCCCCGGGATTGATCCCCAGCACCGTGGCGCCACAGGCTTCCAGCTCGGGCAGCGCTTCTTGCAACGCGGCCAGCTGGCGGTTGCACTCCGGGGTGTTATCGCCGACATAGAAAACGAGCACCACGTGGTGCTTGCCGCGGAAGTCGTGCAAGCACACGGTCTTGCCCCCGGTCGCGGGAAGGCAGAAGTCAGGGGCTTGGGTGCCCACGGGCAGCGGTTCGGGCATCTTCCCTCCTTGTAGGGGGCAACGGCTGCGGTGCCGCTGCCCCCGCCGGGCCGCTAGCGCTCCTCGCCAAAGCGGCGGATGTCCTCCGGCCCTTCCTGGGTGGCCACCGCACGCTCACCCTGCACCATGCGGCGCACTTCTTCGACCACCTCGGGGTTGGCTAGGGTGGTCACGTCGCCCACGTCCATGGTGTTGGAGATGGCGGCCAGCACGCGGCGCATGATCTTGCCCGAGCGCGTCTTGGGCATATCCGGCACGATGTAGACGTGCTTGGGGCGGGCGATCTTGCCGATGATGGTCTCGATGGCCTGGATCACCTTCTCCTCGATGGCCTTGCTCGGCGCATAACCCGGCTTGAGCGACACGTACATGTCCGGAGCCCGCCCCTTGAGCTCGTCGACCACCGGCACCACCGCCGCTTCCGCCACTTCCTCGACAGTGAGGGCCGCCGACTCCAGCTCCTTGGTGCCCAGGCGGTGGCCGGCCACGTTGATGACGTCGTCGACGCGGCCCAGAATGCGGTAGTAGCCATCTGCCGCCTGGAAGGCGCCGTCACCGGTAAAGTAAGGCCAGTCACGCCAGTCCTTGCTGTCTTTGTTCTTGCAGTACTTGGCGTAGTACGTCGAGACGTAGCGCTCGCGGTCGCCCCAGATGGTCTGGAAGGCCCCCGGCCAGGGGTTGCGGATGCAGATGTTGCCCGCCTTGCCGGCCCCGGGCGGGATCTCCTGGCCTTCCTCGTCGTAAATTACCGGGTGGATGCCCGGCATCGCCGGGCCGGCACTGCCGGGCTTCATGGGGTGTAGCGCCGGCATGGTGCTGCACAAAAAGCCGCCAGTCTCCGTCTGCCACCAGGTGTCGACGATCACCGCCTGCCCTTTGCCCACCACCTCGTGGTACCAGCGCCACACGTCGGGCTCGATGGGCTCGCCCACGGTGACCATGAGCTTGAAGCGATAGTTGTACTTTTTGGGCTCTTCCGGCCCGGCCTTGCGCAGCATGCGAATCGAAGTCGGCGCGGTGTGGAAGATGTCCACCCCCAGCTGCTCGGCAATGCGCCACGGCCGCCCGGCGTCAGGGTAGGTAGGCACGCCTTCATAGAGGACACTCGCCGTGCCCAGCGCCAGGGGACCATAGACGATGTAAGAGTGGCCGGTGATCCAGCCAATGTCGGCCATGCACCAGTAGACGTCCTCGGGATGGATGTCCAGGACATACTTGGCGGTGGCCGTCACGTAGGCAAGATAACCGCCGGTGCTGTGCTGGCAGCCTTTGGGCCGGCCCGTGGTGCCGCTTGTGTACATGAGAAAGAGCGGCGCCTCGGCGGGCATGGACACCGGCGCCACCCGCTGCCCGCGGTACTTTGGCAGCAGCTCGTCCATAAAGGCGTCGCGCCCCTCGCGCATCGGCGCCTGCGACACGTACTGGCCGCGGAAGCGCCGCCACACCAGCACTTTCTCCACCGCCTGGCCTTCCTGCGCCGCCACCTGCAGCGCCTCGTCGGCTTTGACTTTGTGGTCGAGTAGCGTGCCGTTGCGGTAGTAGCCGTCCATGCTGATGAGCACGCGGCTGCCCGAGTCGGCAATGCGCTCGCCGCAGGCGCGGCCGCTGAAGCCGGCAAAGACCACCGAGTGGATCACCCCCAGGCGGGCGCAGGCCAGCATGGTGACGGGCAGCTCCGGCACCATGGGCATGTGGATGGTCACCCGGTCCCCGGCCTTCAGGCCAGCGTAGTCTTGTAGCAGTGCGGCCACCTCGTTGACCTGCACGTAGAGGTCTTGGTACGTCACCACGCGGTGCGGCTCGTCTTCGGGCTCGGGCACGAAAATGAGCGCCGCCTTGTTCTTCCCCTTCGCCAGGTGGCGGTCCACGCAGTTGTAGCTGGCGTTGAGCTTGCCGCCGACGAACCACTTCCAGCAGGGCGCGTCGCTCGTATCCAGCGTGGTGTGCCAGTACTGGTCCCAGTCGAGCAGGTCGGCGTACTCCTTGAAGCACTCGGGGAAGCGCTCCAGGCTGAAGCGCTCGTAAATGCCGGGATCGGTCATGTTGGCCTGGGCGATGAACGTCGCCGGCGGGTAAACGTACTCCTCTTCTTTCCAGTGCACGGCAATCTGGGCTTCACTCGTCTCGAGGACTTCACGGGCTTCGCTCATGCTCTTCCTCCTCTCGACCCCGACGGGGCTGGAGACGTGGTGAGTGAGGGACAGATTGCCTTCCCCAGGGCTGCGCACAGGTATGCAGCATAGTACTCGCGCCGGGCAAGCCTGTCAACGGCCTTTTGCCGCCACGACTTGCACCGCTGCTACTGTGTGCTATCATTACGCACCGGAGCGAGACCACCGCTACGGGAACGCGCGTATGAGTGAGACTGCCACCGCCCAGACCCCCTCTCTGGAGACGTGCATCCGCGAGATCGCAGCCAAGGCTTTTAATGCCCAGGTCTATACCGTGTACACCAATACGGACCACCTCAGGCAGCGTGCCGTCAAAGGCCACTACCCGCACCTGGTGGCGGTGGGCAACGTGAGCCGGCGAGTGGAAATCGTCGGCCTAGTGGAAACACCAGACACCTTGCACGACGAAGCGGCGGCCCCTGCAGCGCTGGCGCACCCTGACGCAGCTGCAGGCGGCCTCGTACCTCTACCTGCCGCGTGAGCACTGCGCCGCGGTGCGCGCCCTCTGCTTGCAAGCCAAGATCCCCATCTCCGACTTTCGCCACTACTGGTTCGACGAAGACGGACTGCACGTGCAGAAGTGCTTCCCCTAAGCGGGCTCAGGGCGAGGGGGCGGAAAGCACAGGGCGACTTCCTGCACCCCGCCCAGCGCCAGGGCCAGCAGCTGGGCAGGATCGAGGGCTTTTTCGACCGCCTCTACGGCAGCCAGCTCGCTGCGCGTGGCCGGCGCGCGCGGGACAAAGAGGGTGCAGCAGTCTTGGTCCGGCAGCACCGAGATGGCATAGGTGCCGATGGCCTGCGCCTGCTGAATGATCTCGGCTTTGTCCATACCGATCAGCGGCCGCAGGATGGGCAGGGTGGCCGCCGCCTCGATGGTGCGCAGGTTGTGCAGGGTCTGCGAGGCCACCTGGCCAAGTGACTCCCCGGTGACCAGGGCCAGGGCCCCCGTCTGCTGCGCCAGCGCCTCGGCAATGCGCACCATGTAGCGCCGGTAAACCACCACCCGGTAAGGCGGCGGCACGGCGCTGACGATGTGCTGCTGCACTTCGCCAAAAGGCACCAGAAAGAGCCGCGCCGCGTACTGGTAGCGGGTGAGGAGCTGCGCCAGCTGCCGTGCCTTGTCCTGCGAGGTGCGGTCGAGGTAAGGGTAGCTGTGGAAGTGGACAAAGTCGACATTGCAGCCGCGCTTGAGCATGCGGTAGGCGGCCACCGGCGAGTCGAGGCCGCCCGACAGCAGGCTGAGTAGGCGGCCGCTGCTGCCCACCGGCAGTCCGCCCTGCCCGGGGTGCTTCTCGAGGTAAAGCAGCGCCAGGCGCGGCACCAGCTCGACGTAGATGGTGAGCTCGGGATGCGCGAGGTCGACGCGCGTGGCGTGCGTCTTGAGCACGTGCGCCCCCAGCTCGCGGTTGAGCTCTTGCGAGCTAAAGGGGAGTTCCTTGAAAGCCCGCCGCGCCTGCACGCGAAAGCTGGCAAACTGCCGGCCTGCCAGCAGCGCGTCGAGCGCCCGCTTGATGGCTTCCAGATCGTGCGGCGCCGGCGTGCAGCGGGCAAAGTTGGCAAGGCCGCACACCCACCCCAGCCGCTCGGCCACCGTCTCCCAGGGCACGCTGGCCGGCAGGCGCAGCAGCAGGCGGCCGGCCAGAGGGCGCAGCTCCGCCTCGCCTAGGTCGGCAAGGGCCTGGCGGATGTTGTGCATGAGCCGGCGCACAAACAGCGGGCGGTTTTTCCCCTTGAGGCTGGCTTCGGCGTAGTGAAGGACGGCGTACTGCTCGCGCTCGGCCGACATACAGGCCTCCGGCAAGAGGGGAATTTCATCGTAGGGAACCCTGAGGGCCGTGTCAACCCGGACGCGGGCTCTTGCCATGCACGCGCGGTCGCGTTACTCTATGATGATACCCACCAGCAAGCAAGCGAAAGGCAAACGGCGATGAAGCAGGGCATCCGGGTTGCCGAAGCGCAGGAGATCGTGCTCCAGCACGTGCAGCCGCTGGGCATCGAGAAAGTGCCGCTGCTGGCCGCTCTCCACCGCGTGCTGGCCACCGACGTGGTATCCCCACGGCACATCCCGCCACACGACAACGCCGCCATGGACGGCTATGCGGTGCGCCACCATGACATCGCTGCTGCTACCCCCGAGCGCCCCGTGCGCCTCCCCGTGCTCGAAGTCCTGCCTGCCGGCAAGCGGCCCACTCAGGAAGTCAAGCCCGGCACGGCGATCAAAATCATGACCGGGGCCCCTATGCCCGCCGGTGCCGACACCGTGGTGCCGGTGGAGCAGACCAACGGCAGCGACACGCAAGTGGCCATCTACCGCGCCCCGCGTCCCGGCAGCAACCTGCGGCCGCGCGGGGAAGACATCGCCCTGGGAGAATGCGTGCTGCAGCAGCACACGCCGCTGCGTCCGGCCGAGCTGGGCCTCCTCGCCTCGGTGGGCCTGGCGCAGGTGCTGGTCTATCAGCAGCCGCGGGTGGCCATTTTGGCCACCGGCGACGAAATTGCCGATCCGGGCGATGCCGACAGCGCCGACAAGATCCTCAACAGCAACTCCTACACCCTGGCCGGGCAGGTGCGCGAAGCCGGCGGCCTCCCGCTGCTGCTAGGGGTGGCCCCCGACGATCCGGAAGTGATCTCGCAGCGGATCGCCAGCGGCCTGCGCGCCGACGTGCTTATCACCTCGGGCGGCGTCTCGGTGGGCGACTTCGACTACGTACGCGCCTGCCTCGACAAGGCCGGCCTGCAAGTCCACTTCTGGACCGTGGCCCTGCGCCCCGGCAGCCCGGTGACCTTTGGCACCGTGGGGCAGGTGCCCGTCTTTTCCCTTCCCGGTAACCCTGTGGCTTCGATGGTGACGTTTGAACTCTTCGTGCGGCCGGCGCTGCGCAAAATGACCGGCCACCGCGAGTTGTTCCGGCCGTACACCCGTGCCGTGCTGCAGGAAAGCGTGCAGAAGCGGCGCGGCGTGCGCACGTTCCTGCGCGGCATCCTGCGCCAGGAAGGAGAAGAGGCCACGGTCACCACCACCGGGGCCGCAGGGCTCTGGCATTCTGCGCTCCATGAGCCTGGCCAACTGCCTCATCGACCTTCCCGAAGACGTTGAAACCGTCGCCAGCGGCGAAATGGTGCGCGTCATCCCGCTCTAGACCGCCTTCCATACCGGCAAGGCCCCGCCGCCGTGCCGTTAAAGTTGCGCCGGCAAGCGGACGATAAGATGCCAAAGCGCCTCGGCAACCCTTACGTCTTGAGTGGGAGTACGCAGCGTTGCAGCCGGCACAGCCCCGCGATGCCAGCCAGGAAGAAGCGCGGCCGCGCCTGTGGACCCCTTCGGACCCCACGGCGCTCATCCTGCACGCTTACGACGTGCTCAACCACGGCCTTCTGGTGGTCTCGCAGGCTGGAGAAATCAGCTACTACAACCAAACTTACGCCCGCCTGCGCCACCTGGTGCCGGGCGAGCTCGTAGGCCACCGCCTCGAAGAGATCGACCGCCGCCGGCGCCTGCGCACCCTGCTGCATACCGGCAGCCTGCCCGAGGAAGAGCCGGCAGGCCTCGACCTGCGGCGCAACGAGGAAGTCATCGTCCCCGTTTACGAAGCCGGCCAGCTCGTTGGCGCCGTGGTGGTGGTGGTGCCTCAGGCAGAGCCGGGCAGCGTGGTGCTGCCGGCGGCACGCCCGCGCAGCCGGAGCAGCGCTTCTCCCTGGGCGGCCCAGTACACGTTTGCCGACCTCATCGGCCAGTCGCCGGCCCTGCAGCGGGCGCGCGACTTGGCCTTGCGGGCCGCCCGCAGCGGCTCGCCCGTGCTGCTGCTGGGCGAGAGCGGCACCGGCAAGGAACTCTTTGCCCACGCCATCCACGCCGCCAGCCCGCGGCGCAGCGGGCCCTTCGTGCCCGTAGACTGCGCGGCCATCCCCCACGAACTGCTGGAAGCCGAGCTCTTTGGCTACGCGCCAGGGGCCTTCAGCGGCGCGCTGCGCGAGGGCAAGCCCGGCAAGTTCGAGCTTGCCCACGGCGGCACCGTTTTCCTCGACGAAATCGGCGAGATGCCCCTGGACATGCAGGCCAAGCTGTTGCGGGTGCTGCAGGAGCGCCGCCTGGTGCGCGTCGGTGGCATTACCCCCATTCCCGTAGACTTCGCGGTGATTGCCGCCACCAACCAGGATCTTGACCGCATGGTGGCCGAGCGCCGCTTTCGCCACGACTTGCTCTACCGGCTCGACGTCATCCGCATCGAAATTCCGCCCCTGCGCGAGCGCCGCGAGGACGTGGTGCTGCTGCTTGAGCACTTTTGGGAGCACAAGAACCTGCAGCTGGGCACCGCCACCACCCTCTCTCCGGCAGCACGGCAGCGGCTCATTCAGTACCCCTGGCCCGGCAATATCCGCGAGATGCTCAACCTCATCGAGCGCCTGCTGGTCAGCGTGCCCAAGCGGGTCATCGAGGTGGAGGACTTGCCCCTGCACGTGCGGGAAAAGAGCGGCGAGTCCCTGCTATACGGCTCGCCCTTTGACTTGCAGGCCGCAGTGGCCGAAGCCGAGCGCCAGACCATCGCCAAAGCCCTGCAGCGCGCCCAGGGCAACCGCAACAAGGCGGCCGAACTGGTGGGGCTGTCGCGGGCCAGCTTCTACCGCAAGCTCAAGGAGTACGGCCTCAACCGCCACGCCCGCGACCCCGAGCTGCTGTCGTCTTAAGGCGCGGCTTGTGCTGCCGCGGCCTCTTCTGGTACATTTGGCGACACGGTCGCCGGCAGGGCAAATGGCAACGACCAGGCAGGTGGGTGGCAGGCCATGACGATTCACGACTTGCTCCGCACGCGCATCGTGGTCCTCGACGGGGCCATGGGCACGGTGCTGCAGAGTTATCAGCTCACGGCTGCCGACTTTGGCGGCGCCGAGTACGAGGGCTGTAACGAGCAGCTCAACCTCACCCGCCCCGACGTGGTGCGCCAGATCCATACCGCTTACCTGGAAGCCGGCGCCGATATCATCTGCACCAACACCTTTGGCGGCACGCGCATCGTGCTGGGCGAGTACGGCCTGGCCGCGCAGGTGCAGGCCATCAACCTGGCGGCGGCGCAGCTAGCCAAAGAGGCTGCTGCCGCCTACAGCACGCCGGAGCGGCCGCGCTTTGTCGCCGGCTCCCTTGGCCCTCAGACCAAAACCATCACCGTCACCGGCGGCATCACCTTTGATGAAGTGCAGGCAGCGTTTTACGAGCAGGCCCTGGCCCTACTCGCCGGCGGCGTCGACTTGCTGCTGGTGGAGACCGCCCAGGATACCCTGAACCTCAAAGCCACGGTGCTCGGCTGCCGGCAGGCGATGCGGGAGCTAGGCCGCGACGTGCCCCTGATGATCTCGGTGACCATCGAGCCCATGGGCACCATGCTGGGCGGGCAAAGCATCGAGGCGCTGTACACGGCCATCGAGCACTTCCGCCCCCTCTCGGTGGGCCTCAACTGCGCCACCGGCCCCGAGTTCATGACCGACCACCTGCGCGCCTTGGCCGCCCTGGCCACCATGGCCGTCAGCTGCCACCCCAACGCCGGGCTGCCCGACGAAGAAGGGCAGTACCACGAAACCCCGCAGTCCTTGGCGCAGCAGCTGGGCCCGCTTCGTCGAGCAGGGCTGGGTTAACATCGTCGGCGGCTGCTGCGGCACCACCCCGGCACACATCCGCGCCCTGGCGCAGCTGGTGGCCGGCAAGCCGCCGCGGCAGCCGGTCAGCCGGCGCCAGCACGCCGTGTCGGGCCTCGACTACTTGCCTCTGGAAGCCGACAACCGCCCCATTTTGGTGGGCGAGCGCACCAACGTCATTGGCTCCAAGAAGTTCCGCGACCTCATCAACAGCGGCCAGTACGAGCAAGCCGCCGAGATCGGCCGCGCCCAAGTCAAAGGCGGTGCCCAGGTGCTCGATCTCTGCCTGGCCAACCCCGACCGCGACGAGTACACCGACATGGCCCGCCTGCTGCCTCACCTCATGCCCAAGATCCGCGTGCCGCTGATGATCGACTCCACCGACCCGCGGGTTATTGAGCTGGCCCTCAAGCACTGCCAGGGCAAAGCCATCATCAACTCGATCAACCTCGAAGAGGGCGAGGCGCGCGTTGCCGCCGTGGTGCCGCTGCTGCACACTTACGGGGCGGCGGTGGTGGTGGGCTGCATCGACGACGACCCGCAGCAGGGCATGGCGGTGACGCGCGAGCGCAAGCTGGCCATCGCCCAGCGCGCTTACGACTTGCTGGTGCACAAGTACGGCGTGCCGCCGCAGGACATCATCTTCGACCCCCTGGTCTTTCCCGTGGGCACCGGCGACGAGAACTACATCGGCTCGGCGGCCGAGACCATCGAGGGGCTGCGCCTCATCAAGGCCGCCTTTCCCGAGTGCCCCACCATCCTGGGCATCTCCAACGTCTCTTTCGGGCTGCCCAGCGCCGGGCGCGAGGTGCTCAACGCCGTCTTCCTTTACCACTGCACCCTGGCCGGGCTCGACTACGCCATCGTCAACACCCAGAAGCTCGAGCGCTACGCCTCGATTCCCGAGGAAGAGCGCCGCCTGGCAGAAGACCTCCTCTTTTGGCGCGGGCCCCTGACCCCCTGGGCGCCTTTGCCGCCTTCTACAAAGAGAAAAAGGCGCGCCAGCGGCAGCCTGCCACTTCCCTTTCCCTGGAAGCGCGCCTTGCCCGCTACATCGTCGAAGGCAGCAAGGAGGGGCTGTTCGACGACCTCGACCGCGCCCTGGAGCGCTACCAGCCCCTGGAAATCATCAACGGCCCGCTCATGGACGGCATGAACGAGGTGGGGCGGCTGTTCAACAACAACGAGCTCATCGTCGCCGAAGTGCTGCTCAGCGCCGAGGTCATGAAGGCGGCGGTGGCTTACCTCGAGCCGCACATGGAAAAGCACGAAAGCGCCACCAAGGGCAAAATCGTCCTGGCCACCGTCAAGGGCGACGTGCACGACATCGGCAAGAACCTGGTGGACATCATCCTGCGCAACAACGGCTACGAGGTGCTCAACCTGGGCATCAAGGTGCCGCCGCAGACGCTCATCGAGGTCTACCGGCAAGAAAAGCCCGACTTCATCGGCCTCTCGGGGCTGCTGGTGAAGTCGGCGCAGCAGATGGTGGTGACGGCGCAGGACCTGCGGGCTGCCGGCATCCACGTGCCTTTGCTGGTGGGCGGGGCGGCACTTTCGAGCACCTTTACCGCCACCAAAATCGCCCCCGCCTACGGCGGCCCGGTGCTTTACGCCAAAGACGCCATGGAAGGACTGGAGCTGGTCAATCAGCTGTGCCATCCCCGCCAGCGCGAGCAGCTGCTGCGCCGCGTGCGGGCAGCGCAGCTGGCCATGCAGCAGCGCGCCGCCGCCCGCCAGCCGGCGGCCGCGCCGGTGGCAGCCAGCGGCCAGCGCTCGGCGGTGCGCCAGGACGTGCCCGTGCCGCAGCCTCCGGACTACGCGCGCCATGTGCTGCGCCACGTGCCGCTGGAGCAGATCTGGCCTTACCTCAACCCGCAGATGCTTTACGGCAAGCACATGGGCCTGCGCGGCAACGTACTCAAGCGCTTCGCCCGCGGCGACCCGCAGGCCATGGCCGTGAAGGAGCGCGTCGACACCCTGTTTCGCGAAGCGGTGGCGCAGAACCTGCTGCAGGCGCACGGCGTCTACCGCTTCTTCCCGGCCCAGAGCCAGGGCAACGACTTGCTCGTTTACGACCCCGAGGACCGGCGTACCCTGCTGCAGCGCTTCACCTTTCCGCGCCAGCCCGGAGGACGCCTGCTGTGCCTGGCCGATTACGTGCGCGCTGTGGAGAGCGGTGAGCTCGATGTGGTGGCCTTCTTCGTGGTTACCTGCGGCCAGGGGGTGCGCGAGCTGGCGCAGCAGTACAAAGAGGCTGGCGAGTACGTGCGCTCGCACGCCCTCCAGGCCCTGGCCATCGAGCTGGCCGAAGCCTTTGCCGAGAAGCTCCACCAGGACCTGCGCGCTGCCTGGGGCTTTCCCGACCCGCCGGAGCTGACCATGCGCGAGCGCTTCCAGGCCAAGTACCGCGGCGTCCGTGTCTCGTTTGGCTACCCGGCCTGCCCCAACCTCGAGGACCAGGCCAAGCTCTTTGCCCTGCTTGAGCCCGAGGAAATCGGCGTGCAGCTGACCGAAGGCTACATGATGGACCCGGAAGCTTCGGTGTCGGCGCTGGTCTTTCACCACCCCGAGGCCGAGTACTTCCACGCCGATCGCGCCTGAGGAGGCGGCATGAAGGTCATCGACTGGCTGACGCGCAGCGCCGAGCCACCCATTTCAGTAGAAATCGAGCCGCCGGCCCTGGGGCAGAGCCTGGCCGACGTCTTTGCCCTGCTCGACCCCCTGGTGGACATGGGCATTGCTTACGTGGACATCACGTACCACGCCGAGCAGATCGTCGGCTACGTCGAGCACCACGGCATGCGCTTTCCCGTGGCGCAGCGCAAAAAACCGGGCACCGCCGGGGTGGCGGGCGCCATCCGCGAGCGCTACAAGTTCCAAGGTGTCGAGCCGGTGCCTCATGTCATCTGCACCGGCTTTACCCCCTACAGCACCGAGGAGTATCTGGTAGAGCTGGCCTTTTTGGGCATTCGCAACGTGCTGGCGCTGCGCGGCGATGCCCCCAAAGACCCGCGCGGCCGGCCGCTGCCCTTTACGCCTGCCCCGGGCGGGTACAGCCACGCCGACGCCCTCATCCGCCAGATTGCTGCTCTCAAGCAGGGACGCTACGTGGGAGCGCGCGAGGGGCAGCCGCTTGACTTCTGCATCGGCGCCGCCTGCTACCCCGAAGGCCACCACCCCGGCGCCACCCTGGAAGAGGAGGTGCACTGGGCCAAGGTCAAAGTGGAGGCGGGGGCCGAGTACCTGGTGACGCAGATGTTCTTCGACAACGACGTCTACTGGCGCTTCCTGGAGCGGGCGCACCAGGCCGGCCTTCACGTGCCCATCGTGCCGGGCCTCAAGCCGCTGACCACTTACCGGCACCTGGAGGTGCTGCCGGCCCTCTTTGGCTGCACGCTGCCGCCGGAGCTGGTGCGCCAGGTGGAGCGCTTCCGCCACAGCCCGGAGGACATCCGCAAGGTGGGCATCCAGTGGTGCGTGCAGCAGTGCCAGGCGCTGCGCCAGGGCGGCGCCCCCAGCCTGCACCTTTACGCCGCCCGGCGCGCCCCCATTCGCGACATCCTCAAACAGCTGCTATAATGCGCAGCGGGGAGAAGACCCCATGCGCACGCTGTTTTTCCTCTTCGTCCTTTATCTCATCCACCGCCTGCTGCTGCTGGCCTCGCCGGCTTACCGCGAGCGCATGCGCCGCTTCGACCGCAAGATGGCCTGGATCAACCTCTTGCTGGTCATTTACCTGGTGGTTAACTTCACCCTTTACCTGCTTCGCTACTTGCTGCGCGAGTAGGGAAGGGGACTAGAGGACGACGCGCTGCTGGCGCAGCTGCGCAATCTGCGCCGGCGTGTAACCCAGCCGCGTGAGGAGGGCGTCGGTGTGCTGCCCCAGCGCCGGCGGGGCGCTGCGCAGCCGGCCCGGCGTTTGCTTTAGACGAATGGGGGAAGCAATCAGCTTCATCGGCTTGCCCTCGGCGTCGGGCAGCTCCTGCACCAGGCCGCGGTGCTGCACGTGCGGGTCGGCAAAGAGCTCGGCGTAGGTGTAGACAGGGCCGCACAGCAGGCGCGCTTCGTGCAGCAGCCTCATCCACTCGTCGCGCGGGCGCTGCTTGAGCAGCGCCGTCAGGGCGGCGTCGAGCTCGGCCGCGTGCTGCTGCCGGCCCTCCGGGGTGGCAAAGCGGGGATCGGCAGCCAGCGCCTCTAGCCCCGGCACGGCGGTCAGCCGCGGCCAGCGCTCGTTGCCCACCGCCACCAGGGTCATCGGCAGGTCTTTGGTGGGGTAAACGCCGTAGAGGGGGCGGCGCGTCCAGTGGCCGCTGCCCGCTTTCTGCGGCGGACTTTCGGGGTGGTTCAAGGCCCAGGTGACGGGAAAGGCCTGCGCCGCGATGGCGCACTCCAGCAGCGAGAGCTCGATTTTCTGGCCGATGCCGCGCTGCTGCTGCACGTAGAGGCCCAGCAGCATGGCAATGGCGGCGTAGTGCGCTCCCACGACGTCGCACACGTAGAAGCCGGCCGACGTCGGCGGGCCGTCGGGCCAGCCGATGATGCTCATCAGCCCCGACATGCCCTGGATGATGTGGTCCTGGCCGCCGCGGTGGCGGTAAGGCCCATCCTCGCCAAAGCCTGACAGCGAGCAGTAGACGATGCGCGGGTTGCGCTGGCGCACCGTGTCGTAGTCAAGCCCCAGGCGCTCGATGACCCCGGGGCGGAAGTTCTGCACGAAGAGGTGCGCCCGCTCGGCTAGCTGGAGGACGATTTCCCGTCCCTCCGGGGTCTGCAGGTCGACCGCCAGGCTCTGCTTGTTGCGGTTGGTGGCGTAAAAGCTCTGGCTCTCGCGGGCAATATCGCCGGCGAGGCGCTCCACTTTGATCACCTCGGCGCCCATGTCGGAGAGGATCTGGGTGGCCAGCGGACCAAAGACCGCCCAGCTCAAGTCGACAATAGTGACGCCGGCCAGCGGCGGCCGTTCCTCGCCGGCCTCGCGGTAAAGCTGCTGCAGCTCTGCTTGCAGGGCCTGCAGGCGGGCCTCGGCGTCGCGGATGCGCTGCCAGACAGCTGGGTCGCGCGGGGGCATCGCCGGCCCTTACACCACCGAGATGTCCACCGGCGGTCGTAGCTGGGCGCACACCGCCAGCGCCTGGTGCACCGAGTGCTGTACAAAGGCGTGCAGGCGGTCCTCGTCAACCTGCGGCTGCTGGTCAAAGGCGGTAAAGACCTCCTGCTCGATGAGGTGGTCAAAGCGCGGCCCCCACTTGCGCGCCCCCAGCCGCGCCGTGGTGGAGCAGTTGTCGACCATGTAGGCCACGCCGCGGGCGTGCATGTAGGGGTTGAGCGAGTCGACGGCCTCGATGACCGACTCGTTGCACACCTCGCTGTAAGAGTGGCCGTGCGCCAGCAGCAAGTCGATCTGGGCCATCATCGCCGCGCAGTAAAGCCCGGCGGTCTCGGGATGGAGGGGAATGGCGCTTTCCACCCGCGTGGCGCGCACCCGCTCGCCCACCCGCCACATGCGGGTGGCGTCGATTTTGCCCATGGGGTATTTGGCCAGACGCTTGCCGGCCGCCACCACCGAGCGCACCTCGTTGCCCGAGGCCACTTCCTCGTAGATCTCCACCATGAGGCCGTAAAGCACCGGGTAAGCAGCCGTGTACATGCGGGCAAAAATCAGCTGGTCCTGCGGCGACAGCGCCCGGTAGACGCCCAGGATGCCCTCCTTGGAAATAATGCGGCTGATGGGGCCGGTCACCGATTCTGCCGAGGCGCGAAAGGCGTCTTCCTCGCTCATGCGCTTGTCCATGACAAAGCGGCGATACAGCGCCTCCACAATGCCGTGCACCGCGCCCAACAGCACGGCGCGCTCGCCAAAGACGTCGCTCTTGAACTCGTTTTCCAAAGTCGTCACAAACGTATAGGGCGAGCCGATGGCAATGGCCCAGCCGATGGCCTGGTCGGTGGCGCGGCCGTCGATGTCCTGCACCACGGCAAAGCTGGAGTTGATGCCGGCGCCGTTGATTTCCTTGCCCTGCACGTAGAGGCGGCGCACCGAAGGGCCCATGCCCTTGGGGCAAACGCCGATGACGTTGATGGTCTCGGGGAACCACTTGCCCTCGTTTTTGAGGTGGGCCAGCAAAAAGCCGTGCGACAGGCCCAGGGTGGCACCGGGCCGCAGGGTGGCAAAGATGCGCTCGTACTGCTCGGCCTGGGCGGCGTCGGAAATGAGCAGCAGCACCATGTCCGACTCGCCAATGACCTCGTACATCTCCCCCAGGGTGCCGTTGGCCTCGGTGAAGCCCACCTGACGTGCGCTTTCCATGGAGCGGCTGCCGGGGCGCAGGCCCACTTTGACGCGGATGCCGGTGCCCTCGAGGGATTCGCGCAGGTTCTGCGCCTGCGCCGGGCCCTGCGAGCCCCAGCCGATGACGCCGATCTGGCGGATGCCCTCAAAGGCCTTGGGCAGCAGCGCAAAGCGGTCGCGGCCGCCGCGCACGATGCGCTCTTCGCTGTCGCCAAGGCGAATGACTTCGGTGTCAAAGACTTTGGAAGTAAAGTCCCATTTCATCTTCTGCTCACCCCACAGGTTGCGGCGACCGCCCCTGGCGGCCGCAAAACGATGGCGTGTGCCATATTGCTTAACAGAAATTTGCCGCCTTGACAACTCCCGCCGGCTTGCGTTTTGCCCGCGGCGGCGTATAATCCTGGACGAAGACGACCGGCAGAGGTGCCCGCAGGCCCGGATGCCAGGGCGCAAGGCGAAGCCGGTGCAAGTCCGGCGCTGTCCCGCAACTGTAACCCGGCAGGGGAGGCCCTGCTCGGGAAGCCAGGTCGACCGCCTCTGCCGTGCTCTTCACCGCCCCGTGGAGGGGGTGAGAGCCAGAAACCGCCGCCC
This sequence comes from Candidatus Tectimicrobiota bacterium, assembly GCA_026005175.1. Classification (GTDB taxonomy): domain Bacteria; phylum Tectomicrobia; class Entotheonellia; order Entotheonellales; family Entotheonellaceae; genus BPKO01. The sequence continues at coordinate 106,208 of BPKO01000001.1, read as the reverse complement.
CTTGCCCTCCGGGGCAAGGGGTTTTGTTTTGGTCCGCAGGCCGATGCGACGCGCTTTTCGTCAGGGTTCTCGTGGCAGGCTGCCCGCCGGCGCGGCGTGGCGCCAGGCGGTGCCGCTTGCCGTGCTGCTGCTGCTTGGCTGCGCTTTGGGGGCTGCGGCGTGTGACCGCACAGCCGCCGTGCCGCCCCCCGCCCTCTCTCCTGTCGCTTTCCCGCTCACGGTGAGCGACGCCCTGGGGCGGCGCCTCACGTTGCCGGCGCCGCCCCAGCGCCTGGTATCGCTGGCCCCCTCGCTCACCGAGACGCTGTTTGCCCTTGGCGCCGGCGAGCGGCTGGTCGGGGTCACCCTCTACGACGATTACCCGCCGCAGGTGCAGCGGCTGCCGCGGGTGGGCGGTTACGTGGCGGCCAGCATCAGCATCGAGAAGATCCTCAGCCTGCGGCCGGACCTGGTGCTGGCTTACGGGGAGCTGCAGTACGCCGTGGTGGAGGCGCTGGCCCGCCGGCAGGTGCCGGTAGCGGCCTTGCTGGCGCGCTGCGTGGAGGAGGTTTACGCCACCACCTTGCTGCTGGGCCGCCTCACCGGCCAGCTGCGCCAGGCCCACCAGGTGGTGGCGGCCATGCAGCAGCGCGTGGCCCGCGTGCAGGCACGCGTCGCCGCCATTCCGCCAGAGAAGCGGGTGCGGGTTTTCTACGCCGTCCAAGACGAACCCCTGATCACCGCCGGGCCGCAGACGTTTCTCGGCCAGCTGCTCACCCTGGCCGGCGGCCTCAACATCTTTGCCGACCTTCAGGCCCGCTACGCGCCGGTAAGCGCCGAGGAAGTGGTGCGGCGCAACCCCGAGGTCATCCTGGGGCCCGACCATCACGGCCAGCCCCTGCGTCGCCTGGCACAGCAGCCGGGCTGGCAGCACGTGGCGGCGGTGCGCCAGGGACGCATTTACCTGCTCGACGGCGACCTGGTGTCGCGCCCCGGCCCGCGGCTGGCGGCGGCGCTGGAAGCGGTGGTGCAGGCCCTCTATCCCCAATACTTCCCCGGGAGGCAGGGCCCATGAGCGCCGGCAGAGGCGGGACGCTTTTCCTGCTGCTTTTGGGCGGGCTGGCGGCAGCCATGCTCGCCAGCCTGGCCCTGGGTGCCGTTTCCTTGCCTCTGTGGGAGGTGCTGGCCGCTCTGGTGGGCGGGAGGCAAGCCGAGCCGATGGCGGTGGCCATCGTGCGCGACTTGCGCGGCGGCCGCGTGCTGCTGGCCGGCGGCATCGGTGCCGGGCTGGCAGCCGCCGGTGCTGCCTTGCAGGGCCTCTTCCGCAACCCGCTGGCCGATCCCTTCGTGGTCGGCGCCTCTAGCGGCGCGGCCCTGGGTGCCACGCTGGCCCTCAGCGCTGGGCTGCAGTGGCACGCGGCCGGCTTTAGTCCCGTGCCGCTGGCGGCCTTTGCCGGGGCGCTGCTGGCGGTGGCCCTGGTGTACGCCATTGCCGAAATCGGCGGCGTGGCGCCGGTGACCACCCTGCTGCTGGCCGGGGCGGCGCTGAGCACCTTTCTGGGAGCGGTGGTTTCCCTGCTGGTGCTGCTCAACGAGCGCAACCTCCACGCCGTTTTTACCTGGCTGCTGGGCAGCCTGGCGGGGCGCGGCTGGCCGCAGCTGCGCGCCAGCCTGCCGTATCTCTTGGCCGGCATCGGCCTGCTGTGGCTGCTGGCGCGGCCCCTCGACGCCCTGGTCTTTGGCGAGGAGACGGCGCAGAGCCTAGGGCTGTCCCTGCGCTGGGTGCGCGGCGCCGTCGTCGGGGCGGCCAGCCTGGCCACTGCGGCGGCGGTGGCCGCCGGGGGCACCATCGGCTTTGTGGGCCTCATTGCCCCGCACGTGGCGCGGCTGCTGGTGGGGGCTGGCCACGCCCGCCTCATCCCGGCCAGCGCCTTGCTGGGGGCGCTGCTGCTGGTGCTGGCCGACGACGTGGCGCGCACTGTCCTGGCGCCGCTAGAGCTGCCGGTGGGCCTGATCACCGCCATGCTGGGGGGTCCCTTCTTTCTTTACCTGCTCAAAACGCGCCGCCAGGCGCTGGGAGTCCGCTGATGGCCCCTCTGGAAGCGCGCGACCTCACCTGCGCTTACGCCCAGGCGCCCGTCTTGCGGCAGCTCGAGCTGGCGCTGCAGCCGGGGGAAGTGCTGGCCCTCATCGGCCCCAACGGCGCCGGCAAGACCACCCTGCTCAGGGCCCTGGCCCGCCTGCTGCGCCCCCAAAGTGGCGCCGTGCTGCTGGCCGGCCGCGACGTGTGGCGCCTGTCGCCGCGCACCGTGGCGCGCCAGCTGGCTCTCGCCCCGCAGAGCGAGGCAGCTTTCTGGCCCCTGACCGTGGAGCAGGCGGTGGCCTTGGGGCGGGCGCCACACCGCGGCTGGCTGCTTCCCTACACGGCGCGCGACCGCCAGGCCCTGGAAAGCGTCTTGCAGCGCACCGGCTTGCAAGCCCTGCGCACGCGCTTGCTGACCCAGCTCTCCGGCGGCGAGCTGCGCCGTGTCGTCCTCGCCCGCGCCCTGGTGCAGGAGCCGCAGATCCTGCTGCTCGATGAACCCACGGCGCACCTTGACCTCAAGTACCAGGGCGAGGTGCTTGCCCTGGTGCGCCACCTGGCGCACCGCGATCGCCTGGCGGTGGTGCTGGCGCTGCACGACCTCAACCAGGCGGCCCTGTGCGCCGACCGCCTGGCCCTGCTGGCGCAGGGCACCCTGCTGGCCAGCGGGCCGCCGGCCGCAGTGCTCACCCCCGAGCGGCTGGCGCAGGCCTATGGCGTGCGCGTGGCGGTCACCCGCCATCCGCTCTACGGCACGCCGCTGGTGGTGCCCTTGCTGGCCTCCCTTGAAGAGGGCGCCCCTTTCCCCGTTGCCGAGCCGCAAGGGCCCGGCCTGGCGTGGTGAGCCATGCAGCTCGACTTTCCCGGCCTGAGCGTCACTTGGCTTGCGGAAGCCCTGCTGCTGCACAGCCAGCAGCCGCTGCAGGTGCTGTCCTCGGCCCTGGTGGGCGGCGGCTTCACCCGCAGCCGCTACATCCTCAGCCGCCACGTGCCGCGCCACTACCACCACCCTGACCCGGCTGCGGACCTGGCAGCCTTTGCCCGCGCGGTGGGGGTTCCCACGCCCTTTGTGGGACTGATGACCGCGGTGGCGCTGCGCCGGGCGCGCGCCGCCACCCTGCGCGCCGACGGCCTTACCGCCGCCGCGGTGGTCACCGCCGGGCTGAGCAATCCGAGCACGCCGGGCGTAAGCCCACCGGCAGTGGGCCTGCCGGGAACCATCAACGTGGTGCTGCTGCTCGACGCCGACCTCGCCCCGGCGGCCATGGTTGGCGCGGTGATTACCGCCACCGAAGCCAAGACGGCGGTGCTCCTCGAGCGCGGCGTGCTCACCCCGCAGGGGAGTCCGGCCACCGGCACCTCTACCGACGCCGTGGTCGTGGCCTGCACGCGCCGTGGCCGGCCGCTTCCCTATGCTGGCGCGGCGACGCAGCTGGGCTGGCTGATCGGCCGCTGCGTGCGCACGGCCCTGCACGAGGCACTGGGGTGAGCCATGGCGCTGGCGGCTGCGGGCGTGCTGGGGCTTGCCTTGGGGCTCGATTTGCTTCTGGGTGATCCGCCCAACCGCTACCACCCGGTGGCCTGGCTGGGGCGGGGTCTGGCCGGCGCTTGCCGCCTGGCCCCGCGCTCCTGCCCCGGCGGCCTGCTGGTCTGGGGCGCCGGGCTGGTGCTGGCCGGCCTTGCCGTGACGGTGGCCGGTGCCCTGGCCCTCGAGCACGGCCTGCGCCGGCTCCCCTGGCCGCTGGCCTGGCTTGCTGAAGCCTGGCTCTTGAAGCTCACCCTGGCGGTGCGCGGCCTGGCCCGCGCGGCCCACCAGGTGCGGCAAGCCCTGGAGGGCGGCCAGCTCTGCCGCGCCCGGCAGTTGCTGGGCTGGCACCTGGTGAGCCGGCCCACCGCCGGGCTGCCGGCGCCGCACGTGGCGGCGGCGACCATCGAGTCGGTGGCCGAGAACACCGCCGACGGCGTCCTGGCGCCCCTGTGGTACTATGTGTGGGGCGGCCTGCCGGCCGCCTGGGCGTACCGCTTCGTCAACACCGCCGACGCCATGCTGGGCTACCGCCACGGCGAGTTTTACTGGCTTGGCAAAGCCGCGGCACGGCTTGACGACTTGGCCAACCTGGTGCCCTCTCGCCTCACGGCGCTGCTGCTGGTGCTGGCGGCCCTGCTGGGGCGGGAGCAAGGGTGCCAGGCCTGGCGGGTGTGGCGCCGCGACGCGCGCCTGACGGCAAGCCCCAACGCCGGCCAGCCGATGAGCGCCATGGCCGGAGCCCTGGGCAGGGAACTGGAAAAAGTGGGCCACTACCGACTGGGGGCCGGGCTGCCCTTGCCGGTGGCGGCCGACATTGCCAGGGCAGTGCGGCTCATGTACATGACGGTGGCGCTGGGGGTGGCACTGCTGGCAGCCCTGGCCCTGTGGCGCTGAAGCCCGTGGAGAACCCGATGGCGCCAGAACCCCGTCCCGAACTGCTCGAGGTTCCCGACGTCGTCCATGGCGCCCTCGACTTTGCCGAGCTCGAGCGGCTCGGGCTGGCCCCGGAGGCCGTCCTGGACTTTAGCGTCAACGGCAATCCGTACGGGCCCTCTCCCCGGGTGCGTGCGGCTTTGGCTACCGTAGCCCTGGAGCGCTACCCCGATCGTCAGGCCCTGGCGCTGCGGCGGGAACTGGCGCAGCACCTCGACGTGCCCCCGTCACAGATCCTCGTGGGCAATGGCAGCGCCGAGCTGCTGTGGCTGGCGGCGCTGGCTTTCCTGCGGCCCGGCGACGCCGTATACATCCTGGGGCCAACGTTTGGCGAGTACGAACGCGTGGCACGGCTGCTGGGCGCCCGGGTACAAGGGTACACCGCCGCGCCGGCGGCGTTCCACGTAGACCCGCAGGCCGTGGCGCAAGAGCTGCACCGCACCTCGCCGCGTCTGGTCTTTGTGTGCAACCCCAACAACCCTACCGGCACTTATCTTCCATGCGAGACGATTGCTGCCTGGGCCGGCGCCTTTCCCCAGAGCCTTTTTGTGGTCGACGAGGCCTATTTGCCTTTCGTGGCAGGCGCCGCCTCGGTGCACACCTTGCGGCTGGCTAACGTGCTGGCGCTGCACTCGATGACCAAAGCCTATGCGCTGGCCGGCCTGCGCCTGGGCTATGCCCTGGGCCCCGAGCCTGTCGTGCAGGCGCTGGCCAAAGCACAACCGCCATGGAGCGTCAATGCCCTGGCCCAGGCCGCGGGGCGAGCGGCGCTGTCCGATCAGCAACACCTGAGGACGTGTCTGGCACGCCTGGCGCAGGCCAAGGGGGAGCTGGTGCGCGGGTTGCAAGCCCTGGGTCTGGCGCCGTTGCCTTCGGCCACCCACTTTTTTCTGGTGCCGATGGGAAACGCGCGCCGCTGCCGGCAGGCCTTGTTGCGCCAGGGGATCCTGGTACGCGACTGCACCTCTTTCGGCCTGCCAGCTTATATTCGCATTGCCACCCGCACACCGGCTGACAACGCCCGGCTGCTGGCCGCGCTGCAAGCCTACGGGCAAAGCGGAGTATGCCATGGCCGCTAGAGCGCTGATGGTGCAGGGCAGCAGCTCCTCGGTGGGCAAGAGCCTTCTGGTGGCGGCCTTGTGCCGCTACTTTGCCCGCCGCGGGGTGCGCGTGGCGCCGTTCAAGGCGCAGAACATGTCCAACAACGCCGCCGTTTGTGCCGACGGCGCCGAGATCGGGCGCGCCCAAGCCCTGCAGGCCCTGGCCGCGGGGGTGGCGCCCAGCGCAGAGATGAACCCCATCCTGCTCAAGCCCGAAGGCGACGCCCGCGCCCAGGTGGTGGTCATGGGCCGTCCCTGGCGCACCCTGAGCGCCGGCGCTTACGCGCAGCACAAGGCGGCGCTGTGGGCCACGGTGACGGCCGCCCTCGACGCGCTGCGCGCCCGCTACGAGCTGGTGCTCATCGAAGGCGCGGGCAGCCCGGCCGAGCTCAACCTGCGGGCCAGTGACCTGGCCAACATGGCGGTGGCCCGCTACGCCCAGGCGCCGGTGCTGCTGGTGGGCGACATCGACCGCGGCGGCATTTTTGCGCAGCTGCTGGGCACCCTGTGGCTTTTGCCGCCGGCGGAGCGGGCCCTGGTGCGCGCCCTGGTGGTCAACAAGTTCCGCGGCGACCCCGCGCTCTTTGCCGAAGGGGTGCGGCAGCTCGAAGCGGCCAGCGCCTTGCCGGTGCTGGGCGTGCTGCCCTGGCTCGGCGACCTGGGGCTTCCCGAAGAAGATGCCGTGGCGCTGGAGACGCCCCCGCCTCCTGCGCCCGCCGGCCCGGCAGCCCTCGACCTTGCCGTGATACAGCTGCCGCACATTGCCAACTTTGACGACTTTACTCCCCTAGCCGCCGAGGACGGGGTGCGCCTGCGCTACGTGCGCACGTGCGCCGCCCTGGGGCAGCCCCACGCCGTCCTCCTGCCCGGCACCAAGAGCACCGTGGCCGACCTGCTCTGGCTGCGCCGCCAGGGCCTGGCGCGGGCCATCGTGCATCTGGCACGCAGCGGCACCGCCGTGGTGGGGATCTGCGGTGGCTACCAGATGCTGGGAGAGCGCCTCGACGACCCCGCTGGGGTGGAATCGCCGCGGCCCAGCGTGGTGGGCCTGGGATTGCTGCCGGTGTGCACGCAGTTTGCCGGCGACAAGGCCACCTACCAAGTGCGGGCGCAGGTGTGCGGCGGTCCGGGCTGGCTGGCCGCGCTGCGCGGGCAGGAAGTAAGCGGGTACGAGATCCACATGGGGCGCACCGCCAGCCCCCGGCCCTGGCTCAAGGTGCACCGCGCGGGCGCCGCGGCGCCCATTGCCGACGGCGCCACCGACGCCACCGGCCGCATCTGGGGGTGTTACCTGCACGGGCTGTTTGCCAACCCCGGCCTGCGCCGCGCCTGGCTGGCCTCCCTGGGCTGGAAGGGCAGGGCGGCCGCCGCCGAGGTCGACGTAACGGCACGGCTCGACGCCCTCGCCGACTGGGTGGCGGCGGGGCTGGACTTGCGGCGCCTGGAGGCCCTCGTATGGGGCAGCTGATTCTCGTGCTGGGCGGGGCGCGCAGCGGCAAGAGCGCCTATGCCCAGCGCCTGGCGCAGGCCCTGGGCGGGCCGCAGGTGCTCTTTGTGGCCACTGCCGAGGCGGGCGACGCCGAGATGGCCCAGCGCATCGCCCGGCATCGCCAGGCGCGGCCAGCGGCGTGGCGCACCCTGGAAGTGCCGCGGCACCTCGGCGACACCGTGGGCCCGCAGGTAGGCGACGCCGCCGTGGTGCTGGTGGACTGCCTCACCCTGCTGGTGAGCAACACGGTGCTGCAGGCCGGTCCGCAGGCAGCAGCGCCGGCCGTGCAGGCCGAAGTCGAGGCGCTGCTGCGCGCTTGCCAGACTGGCAGCGCCACCTGGGTGGTGGTGAGCAACGAAGTCGGCCTGGGGCTCGTCCCCGACACCCCTCTAGGCCGCCTCTACCGCGACGTGCTGGGGCAGGCCAACCAGGCCCTGGCGGCGCAGGCCCAGGCCGTCTACTTGCTGGTGGCCGGCCTGGCGGTGGACTTAAAAGCCCTGGCTGCCGGCCCCGGCGCGCTTGGCACCTAAGGGCGTGCCTGGCAAGCCCCGGTACGGCTGCGTACTATTCTACCTTGAACGAAGCGATCGTCTGGCCGCCCCCCTTGACCCCATCGGTGACCACCACCTGGATGTCGTACTTCCCCGCCAACCAGGTCTGGCCGTCGATGGGCACCACACTCAGGGCGTAAGCACCGGTGCCATAGTTAAAGAAATCTACCACCTGGACCGCTGCGCCACCCGGCGGGACGAGAATGGTATTGAGGACAAAGGCAGTTTCGCCCAGGAAGTCGACCGCCGCGCCCTCTCTGGTCACCACCACCAAAATGTTGGCGTTCCCTGTGCCGCCGGGTGTGGCATTAGCCGGATTGCCTGCAGCTTGCACATCGAGTTCCCTGAACCCTCTTTTTTTTCCCTTACTCAGCGGCAGCGAGTGCTCAGCCCCCTCCAGAACCCCGGTGGCGTGCTCATCCACGCTGCCCGCAGTAGCGTGTCCGAGGGCCACCCACAGGAGACCGGCAACAAGGAGCGGCAGGACACTGCGTTTCCGTCGCTGCATGAAATATCCTCCTTTTCCCAAGGGTGTGGTCCTTGCTGCCTTCCTGAGTCACGGCAGGCCGTCTCAGGACGGCGGCGTGTGCCAGCTCTCACTATCGGCACAGCGGGAGGAAAGCTTGAGAAGCAGCAACGCCGCTGCCAGAGCACCCTTTCTCTCGCCCCAAAAGGCGATAGTGCTCCTTGAGAGAAGCCAAGGAGGCCTGTCCCTCACCGAAATTTTCGGTCAGGGATGCAACGAGGGCGCCTTATGGGCAATCGAGAAGAAGGCTTGCGCTGGGTAGAGCAGGCAGCGGCCGCGGAGATCGCCGAGCGATGCGTAAACTATGCCGCGTCGATCTTGAGCGCCGTGAAGCGCTCTTTGAACGCCTAGCGCGCTACCGGGACCTCGTGGTGCAGGAACTGGCCCCCAAGGCGATCGTCCTTTTTGGCTCCCTGGCCCGGGGCGACCTGCACGAAGGCTCCGACGTCGACTTGCTGGTGGTCGCCGACTTCTGCGAGCCCTTCCTCGACCGCATCACGCGTCTCCTGGCGCTCAGCCAGGAGACGCGCCTGCCGCTGGAGCCGGTGGGCTACACGCCCGCCGAGTTCGAAGACATGCGGCGCCGCGGCAACCCGTTTCTCGAAGAGGTCCTGCGCCACGGGCACGTGCTGTACGGCCGCGTGTAAGCCGGCTCCGGGTTAGACCGGCGGCCGCTGCGGCGCCCAGGGCATGGCCTGCTCAAACGCCGCCGCCGCTTGCAGCACCAGGGTGTCGGCGTGCCAGCGGCCCACGATTTGCAGCGCCACCGGCAGGCCCTCGGCGGTAAAGCCGCAGGGGACGCTGGCCGCCGGCTGGCCGGTGAGGTTAAAGGGAAAGGTGAAGGGCAGGCGGTGGAACATCGAGGGCGCCGGGCGGCCGTCGATCTCGCGCGGCGCTGCCTCGAGCGGCCACGCCGCCACCGGCATTTGCGGCGTGAGCAGCAAGTCGTAGCGGCTGAAAAAGCGCAGGGCCTGCTGGTAAAACGCAGTGCGCGCCAGCAGGGCGCGGCCGTGCTCTTCCCCCGACACCCGCCGCCCGGCCTCGATCATCGCCGCCAGGCTGGGCTCGAACCACTCCGGCCGCGCGTCGTACTGCGCGCCCAGGCGCGCTGCCAGGGAGACGTACCAGGCGGTTTCGGCCGCCGGTCGCGGGTCGTCCCAGCCCGGGTCTACTGCCTCCACCGTGCAGCCAAAATCGGCAAAGCGCGCAGCGGCCTGGGTGGTCAGGCGCCGCACCTGCGGGTCGACGGCGGCATAGCCCAGATCAGCACTCCAGGCCACGCGCAAGCCGCGCAGCGCCTCGGGAGCCCGCGCCAGGGCGGTGACGTAGTCCTCAGGGGTGTTGTCGATGGTGGTGGGGTCGCGCGGGTCGGGCCCGGCAATGGCCAGCAGCATGAGGGCGGCATCGGCCACGGTGCGGCTCATGGGGCCGTTGTGTGAGCGCGCCGCCCAGATGTCGGGGTTGGGCCAGTAGGGAACGCGGCCAAACGACGGCTTGAAGCCAAACACCCCGCACAGGGCGGCAGGAATGCGGATGGAGCCGGCGCCGTCCGAGCCGTGCGCCAGCGGCCCCATGCCGGTGGCCACGGCCACCGCGGCGCCGCCGCTCGAGCCCCCCGGGGTGCGCGCCGGGTCCCAGGGGTTGCGGCAGGGCGGCCCCAGCAGGTTGTCGCACATGTCCTTGTGGCCAAAGTGGGGAGTGTTGGTCTTGCCCAGGATGATGCCACCGGCGGCGCGCACGCGCTCGCTGACGATGCCGTCCTGCTCGGCAATGCTGTGCTCGAAGAACTTCGAGCCGTAAGTGCAGCGCAGGCCGGCGGTGGGCTCCAGGTCCTTGATAGACACGGGGAGGCCGTGCAGCAGTCCCAGCGTTTCGCCGCGCTGCACCGCCGCTTCCGCGGCCCGTGCCGCCCGCCGCGCCCCCTCGGCATCGACGGTAAGAAAGGCGTTGAGCCGCGGGTTGAGCGCCTCGATGCGCGCCAGCACCGCCTCCACCAGCTCCACGGGAGAAAGCTTGCGGGCGCGGATGGCGCGGGCCAGCACGGTGGCCGGGGTGAAGCAGAGCTCGGCGGTCTCCATGGGGCAAGGCTCCTCTTGGCAAAGGTCTCCTGCCATGATACGCGGCTGGCGCCGCCCTGTCGAGCCAGAGGGCGTTGGCGCGATACGCTTCAGGTGGCACTCGCTACAGGTCTTCTGGCCGCAGCCCTGTCCGCCTGGCGATCCGGGCGAGCATGCGAGGACCGATTTCCTCGTCGTCGTGGAAGGCAAAGACGAAGTCTGGCCATCCAGGACGAGAGAGGACGCGATGAGAGCCCGTTTGCCGCTTGATCCGCCAGCCGATGCGCAGCAGCGCGGCGAGGACTCGCCGCGCCCTCGTGCTGGGCCAGGGTCTCATGCGGCCGCAAAGGAGATGCTCAACAGGTCCGGGCCGATTTCGGCATGCTCAAGACGGTCCGCAATGATGCGAAGCGCCAGGGCTTGGACCTTCGCTTGGGCTTCCTCGGGGGTCTGGCCATAGGCGAGCGCACCCGGCAGTTCAAGGACTTCGGCAAGCCAGCGGCCGTCGTCTTCCCGCTCAATTTCCACCGTCAACGTCATGGAACCCCTCCCTTTTTCTTTCTGCCCCCCTTTTGCGCTCTTCCCTGCAAGGGTCTCCTGCCATGATACGCGGCTGGCGCCGCCCTGTCGAGCCGCCAGTGGCACCCGCGGCTGCCGCCGTGCCATACTTATGGGCCACAGGCTGAGGAGGGAAGGGCATGGCACTACCGGCGGCACCTACGACCCTGGAGGCGCTCTTGCGCCAGGCCCGCCGCGCCATCGTGCTGGGCGTGGGCGGGGGCGGCGACGTAGTGGGCACAATCCCCACAGCGCGCCTGCTCGAACTCTTTGGCATTTCCTGCGTGCTGGGCGGCCTCTCCTGGGAGCGTTTCGTTTACGACCCACAGCCAGGCACCCGCACCCTGGCGGAAGTCGAGCACGTGCAGCCGCTGGCACCCACCGTGTGGCTGGCCAATGCCCAGACTGCCACGCGCAGCGGCGTGCGCTTTGCCGAAAGCGAGGTGGCCGCCTTTTACAACACCGAAACCCTGCTCGTCGACCTCTCCCAGGGGGTAGCGGGGGTGGTGGCGGGCCTGCGGGCCGCCCGGCAGGCGCTGCAGGCCGACTTGCTGGTAGGCATCGACGTGGGGGGCGACTCTTTGGCCCGCGGCCACGAAGCCGGCCTGCGCAGTCCCCTGGCCGACGCCATGATGCTGGCCGCCTTCTACCAGCTCTCTGGCGAAGTCTCCTGCCTGTGGGGCGTCTTTGGCTACGGCAGCGACGCCGAGCTCACCCCGGCGGAAATCGACCAGGCGCTGAGCCTGGTGGCCCGCCACGGTGGGCTGTTGGGCGCCTGGGGGCTGACGCCGGCAGTGGTAGCCGAGCTCGAGCGGCTGCTGGCGCACGTACGCACCGAAGCCAGCGCCATCGCCGTGGCCTGCGCCCGCGGCGCCACCGGCGTGCAGGCCATCCGCGACGGCACCCGCCGCGTGGCGCTCTCTCCGGTGTGCACGATCACCTTTTACCTTTCGCCGCAGGTGCTCTACGAGCAAGTGGGCGCGCTGGCGCGCGCCGTGGCGGCAGCGCCCTCCCTGGCAGCGGCCAGCGCTGCCCTGGCCGCCCTGGGGGTGCGCAGCGAGTACGAATTCGAAAAAGAGATGCTGCGCCGCGGCGTGCGCCGCTACGACCAGGCATAAGTCGCCTCTCTTCCCCACAGAGTGCAGTCCTGTAGAGAACCACATGACCTGCTGTCCATCAAGAAAATTCTCGATCTCTCTCCAAGAAAAAAACAAATGTAACGAGGCTTCTAGCCCTATCTTGCAATCTCCCATCTCGAAAGCTATACTGAGTCACATGGTCTATTTCCCACGCCGACTCGTGAATGGGCAGTTCCCATGTGGCACGAAGAGTGGAACTTTGCTATCGTGCCCTTTCCACTATCTCGACTTTCCAAGATCAAACAAGGGTCCATGATAGGGTATTTTAATTTATTGAGTAACCAAATTTTGTATACATATCATACTACCCCACAAAAATTGCTGTTTTTGGCTATCAAAAACACAGTTTTTTAGATAAGGAAATTTTATGGAACGAGTTTTCAAGTGGCTGCTTGTAGGACTGCTGTTCCTGCTCCCGCAGCCTGCCCTGAGCGACCGGGGGATGGCGCACCGGGTGCGGCAAGACCGTCCGATTGCCCTAGGAACCTCTGGGGGCAATGTCAACGACCGCTCACAGCAGTTTTGCTGTAGTGGCACGTTGGGAGCCCTTATTGACGCAAACGGCACCTTGGAAATTCTCAGCAACAACCACGTCCTTGCGATCTCCAACAACGGCGTCATTGGCGACGATGTGAATCAGCCGGGCAACATCGATGTCGGCTGCCAGGTCATTTCCGGTGATTTTGTTGCCAAACTCTCCCAGTTCGAGCCAATCAGCTTTACCGCTGACAACCTGATGGACGCAGCCACGGCGGCCATCATCCCCGGGACGGTGCGAACTGACGGTGCGATTTTGGACATCGGCCCCCCCGGCTCGGTGCCGGTAGAGCCGGCACTGGGCATGCCGGTCAAGAAAAGCGGGCGCACCACGGGACTGACGCGTGGGCGGATCGTCGCGCTAAACGTGACGGTCAACGTGATGTATCCCGAGGAGTGCGGCGACGACTCGGGCCAGACGGCGCGCTTTGTGGAGCAGATCCGCATCCGGAGCCGCCCTTGCTCGCCCTTTAGGCGTTTTCGCCGGCGCTTCAGCAAGCCAGGGGATTCCGGCTCGCTGGTGGTGGAGGATCGCGACTCGTGCCCGCCGCCAGTAGGGCTGCTTTTTGCCGGCGGGTTCTGTGACACCATTGCCAACCCCATTGATGCCGTGCTGGCCGCGTTTAATGCCACCCTTGTTGGCTGTGAGGCGCCGGCAACGGCCACCGAGGCACCTTTGCGTCGGGAGTGGAGCATGCGCGATCCCCGGGTTGCCGCCGCGGCTGCCGTGCAACGGCGGCACACCGAGGCCCTTATGCGCCTACCCGGTGTCGTCGGCACGGGTATCGGCCTTTCTGAAGAGACGGGACAGGTGGTCATCGAGGTGTATGTAGAGCGGGCAACGGCGGCGCTGCAGCGAGCCCTTCCGCGGCGGCTAGAGGGCCTGCCGGTGCAGGTGGTGGAAACGGGGACTATAGTGGCCCAACGCTGTGCGGTCCCCCTGCAGGGAGGAAGCCGCGAACCGTAACCCACCCGAAAGTAAGGCGCTCAGCCCCGGCGCTGTGAGGCTTTAAGAGAGAGGGGAAACGCCGGTGGGATACTTCCCACCGGGGAGAAGCACCCATACAGGAGGGCAGGTCGCATGCGACGACGCAATCTCATGAGAAGGCTGCGGCGACAGGGTTTAGGGGGCCGCTTGCAAGGGCCACTGGGTGGCTGGCAAGGGGGGCAAGGGCTTGGTGCTGCCTTGCAAGGCGGGCAAGGCGTGGGGAATCCGCTGCGGCAACGGCTCCTCCAGCGGCTCCGCCAGCGCCGGCAGCAGGCACAAGCCGAAGGCAAGGATACGGCACAGGGCGATGCCCAGGCCGAGCCCATGGATCCGGAGCAGCGGCGCAAGCGGCTGGAGTTCATGGCGAAGTGGCTGGAAAGGCGCTTGGAAGACACCCTGGCCGAGCTCGAAAAGCTAGAAGCCGCAAAAGCCCAGCCTCAGAGTCCGGCCCAGGAGGGAAGTGCTGCGCAGGCGTCGCCGAAAGCCGAGGAAGCGGATGAATCTTCCCCATCGCGATAACGGGAACCAGGCCTTTTCCTTTTTGGCTCTCACCCCTCCTGGACTGACGGATCCGGCTATTGCCGTCGCTGCCAGCCGGAACGGCGGCATTGGGGTTTTGGATCTGGAGTACTGCCACGACGCATCACAGGCGCTGGCTGCGGTGGTCAAGCTCGCCCACCATACCCAGGGCAGCTGCGGCCTCAAACTGGACAGTAGCGCAGAAGACCTCCTCACTCGCCTGGCCGCGCACCTGCCGCCTCAGGTGGAGGCGATCATTCTGACGCCGGCCGCACCCGAAGCCCTCCAGCGCCAGGTGGCACGCTTTGGGCAGCAGGGACGGAGGGTGCTTCTGGAAGTGACCGGTGAAGAGGAGGCGCTAAGCGGGGTGGCAGCCGGGGTGGCGGGCCTCATCGCCAAAGGACACGAAGCCGGCGGCCGCGTGGGAGAAGAGACGGCGTTTGTCCTGCTCCAGCGCCTCCTGGCTCGCTTCTCGCTGCCGGTTTGGGTTCATGGCGGCATCGGGCTCCATACTGTGGCAGCCTGCTATGCGGCCGGCGCCGCCGGAGTGGTGTTAGACGCCCAGCTGTGGCTGGCGCGGGAGTCCCCCCTGGCCCCGGTGGTCAAAGAGAGCCTGGGGCGCATGGACGGCAGCGAAACGCTTTGTCTGGGCGCTGCTCTGGGAGAAAGGTACCGCGTTTACGCCCGCCCTGGCCTCTCTTGCCTGCAGGCACTCCAGGCGCAGGAAGCCCGCCTCCTCCAGAGCCCTTCGTGCGCCGAGCAGGTGGCGGCCTGGCGGCAAGCCATTCGATCCCGCGTCGGGTGGGGCGACCCCGACCACTCCCTGTGGCTGCTCGGGCAGGACGCTGCCTTTGCCGCCCCTTTGGCGCAGCGGTTTCGCACCGTGGGGGGAATCCTCGCAGGGTTGCGGCAAGCCATTACTTCCCACGTGCGGACCGCCAAAACGCTCCTCCCCCTGGCTGAGGGGGCGCCGCTGGCCCACGCCCACGGCACCCGCTACCCCATCGTCCAAGGCCCCATGACGCGGGTGAGCGACCGAGCCGAGTTTGCCCTCAAAGTCGCCGAGGCCGGCGGCCTGCCTTTTTTGGCCCTGGCGCTGCTGCGCGCTGCGGAAGTGGAAGCCCTTCTGGCCGAAACGCGCCAGCGCCTCGGCAGCCGCCCGTGGGGGGTCGGGATCCTGGGCTTCGTGCCTGCCGAGCTGCGCCAGGAACAGCTCGGCGTCATTCGCACTTACCGCCCTCCCTTGGCACTGATTGCCGGTGGGCGGCCCGACCAAGCCCGCCGCCTCGAAGACGAAGGCATCGCCACGTACCTCCACGTTCCCTCTCCCGGCCTGCTGAAGTTGTTTCTTGACAGCGGGGCGCGCCGCTTTGTCTTTGAAGGGCGCGAGTGCGGTGGGCACGTGGGGCCGCGCTCGAGCTTTGTGCTCTGGGAGAGCATGATCGAGGTGCTCTTACAGTCGCTTGCCACAGAAGAGCTCGCGCAGTGCCATGTGCTCTTTGCCGGCGGCATTCACGATGCGCGTTCGGCGGCCATGGTGGCGGTGATGGCGGCGCCGCTGGCCGAACGCGGCGTGCGCTGTGGCGTTCTCCTGGGGACGGCGTACTTGTTTACCACCGAAGCGGTTGCCACGGGCGCCATTACCAGAGAGTTTCAAGAAGTGGCGCTGCGCTGTGCGCAGACGGTCCTGCTGGAGACCGGCCCCGGGCACGCCACCCGCTGCGCGCTTACCCCCTATGTCGAAGTGTTTCAGCAGGAAAAACGCCGGCTGCTGGCCAGAGGCCTGCCTCCGGAGGAGGTGCGCAATGCCCTGGAAGCCTTGAATCTTGGCCGCCTGCGGCTTGCTGCCAAAGGCCTGAAGCGGCTTTCTGCCTCTGCGCCGCTGCTGCCGGTCAGCGCCGAGGAGCTGCACGCCGAGGGGATGTTCATGATCGGGCAAGTGGCGGCGCTGCGCGATCAGACCTGTACCCTTGACCAGCTGCACGCCGAGGTCGCTACCCAGAGTTCGGATCTCCTGCGCCGGCTTCCCGAGCCGGCCTGGACGCACGCTGGCGGCCAGCGCCAAGCGCGCCCCTGCGACGTGGCCATCGTCGGCATGGCCTGTCTCCTTCCCAAGGCTCCAGATCTCCAGACGTACTGGGAAAACATCCTCAACAAAGTCGACGCGATCACCGAAATTCCCCCAGAGCGCTGGGATTGGCGTGCTTACTTCGACCCGGATCGCCATGCCCGCGACAAGATTTACTCAAAGTGGGGAGGCTTCCTCGACCCCATTCCCTTCGATCCTGCGCGCTATGGCATGCCGCCCAAGAGCCTGGCCTCGATCGAGCCGCTGCAGCTGCTGACGCTGGAAGTGGTGCGCAAGGCCCTGGAAGACGCCGGCTATGGCGAGCGTCCCTTCCCCAAAGAGCGCACCGCCGTCATTTTGGGCGTGGGCGGCGGCGCAGGAGACCTCGGACAGCAGTACGCCGTCCGCGCCAGCCTGCCGCTGCTGCTCGACGCACCCGCCGCCGAGCTGTGGCAGCGCTTGCCGGAGTGGACCGAGGATTCTTTTCCCGGCATCTTGCTCAACGTGACCGCAGGTCGCGTGGCGAACCGTTTCGACCTGGGCGGCGTCAACTACACCGTGGATGCGGCGTGTGCCTCGTCGCTGGCCGCCGTTTACCTGGCAGCGCGCGAGCTCGAAGACGGCACCAGCGACATGGTCCTTGTCGGCGGCGCCGACACCGTCCAGAATCCCTTCGCCTATCTCTGCTTTAGCAAGACGCAGGCCCTCTCGCCCCGGGGCCGCTGCCGGGCCTTCGATGCCAGTGCTGACGGCATCGTTATCAGCGAAGGCATCGCCATCCTGGTGTTGAAGCGGCTAGAAGACGCCGAGCGCGACGGCGACCGCATCTACGCCGTGATCAAAGCCGTGGCAGGCTCCAGCGACGGGCGAGACCGCGGCCTGACGGCCCCGCGGCCAGAAGGGCAGCGGCGGGCGCTGGAGCGGGCCTACGCCAAGGCCGGTTTTTCTCCCGCTACCGTGGGGCTCATCGAAGCCCACGGCACCGGCACGGTGGCCGGCGACCGGGCTGAAATCGAAACCCTCAAAGGGGTCTTCGAGGCGGCCGGGGCGGCACCACAGCGCTGCGCCATCGGTTCGGTGAAGTCGATGATCGGCCACACCAAGTGCACGGCTGGGGTGGCTGGCTTGATCAAAGTCGCGCTGGCCCTCTACCACAAGGTGCTCCCGCCCACCCTGCACGTGGAGCGCCCCAATCCCATCCTCCACCACAGCCCCTTTTACGTGAACACCGAAGCGCGCCCGTGGCTGCGTGAGCCCACCGCGCCTCCCAGGCGGGCCGGGGTGAGTGCCTTTGGCTTTGGCGGTACCAATTTCCACGCCGTGCTCGAAGAATACACGGGCACCTGTCTTGAGCCCCCAGCCTGGCGACGCTGGCCGGGAGAGCTGTTGCTGTGGCGGGCAGAGACCAAGCAGGCTTTGGACCACGAGCTGGCCTCCTTAGAGCAGGCCCTGGAGAAAGGGGCAAAGCCGGAGCTGGCCGCCCTGGCTTGCACCGTGTGGCAGCAGGCCAAAGGCCGCTCTGGCTTAACCCTGGCCCTGGTTGTCACCTCTCTGGACGACCTGCGGCAGAAGCTGGCCCAGGCGCGCGCCGCGCTCGCCCGCCCCGAGCCGTGTGAGTTACACGACCCTCGGGGTCTTTACTTTACCGAAAAGCCGCTGGCGCAGGCAGGGATGCTCGCTTTCCTCTTTCCCGGACAAGGCTCGCAGTACGTGAACATGCTCCGTGAGCTGGCCCTCGCGTTTCCCGAAGTCCGCGAAGCGTTCGAGCTGGCCGATCAGGTCCTGGCCGGGCGCTTTCCGCAGCCGCTCAGCCGCTACGTCTTTCCACCCCCGGCGTTTTCGCCCGATGAGGAACAGGCGCAGCAACAAGCCCTTACCCAGACCCAGGTGGCCCAGCCCGCCCTGGGTGCCGCAGAGATGGGTCTCTTGCGGCTGCTGCACGCCCTGGGTGTGGTCCCGCACCTGGTGGCCGGCCACAGCTATGGCGAATACGTCGCCCTGTGTGCTGCCGGCGTGTTTTCGGAAGAGACGCTCTACACGGTCTCCGAGGCTAGAGGGCGCTTCATCGTCGAAGGGGCAGGCCACGACCTTGGCACCATGGCCGCGGTGCAGGCAAGCCGCGAGCAAATCGAACCCCTGGTGCAAGACCTGGAGGGGGTCTGGATCGCCAACCTGAATGCGCCTAGCCAGACGCTCCTTTCGGGCACGCGCTCCGGCATCCAAGCGGCGGTGCAGCGCCTGCAGGCCCAGGGCATCGGGGCACGGCCCGTCCCGGTGGCCTGTGCCTTTCACTCGCCGATTGTGGCGCCGGCCCGGGATCGCCTTGCCGCTTTTCTCGCCACGGTGCCCTTTGCGCCGCCTCGCTGCCCGGTTTTTGCCAACGCCTCCGCAGCGCCTTACCCCGACGAGCCGGAAGCCATCCGGGCGGTGCTGTGCGACCATCTGGTGCAGCCGGTTGCGTTTGCCAGGGAAATCGAAGCCATGTACGCGCACGGTGCCCGCCTCTTCCTCGAAGTGGGCCCCCGCACCGTGCTGAGCGGGCTGGTCCGCCAGATCCTGGCCCAGCAGCCGCATCTGGCCGTCGCGCTGGACGTGCCTGGCCGCTCGGGTCTGCTCCAGCTTCTGCACGCCGTGGGGCAACTGGCCGCCCATGGCCTTCCCCTGCAGCTTGACCGGCTTTACCAAGGCAGAGTGGAGGCCGCGGCGACGCTCGAGGCGCTGCTGGAAACCAGCGTCGAGCGGCCTCTGCCTCCTACCGTCTGGCTCGTAGACGGGGGGCGTGCCTGGCCGCTCCGCCAAGCCGCCCCACGCTCTGCGGCCTCCACTGCAGCAAGGGAGTCCACGCGTATGCCCCCTGAGACGCCGACGTCCGTGCCGCCTCGCTCGGCGGCGATCCCCGCGCCGGCGCCGCTGCCCTCGCCAACGCCTGCCAACGGGGCAGCGCCGGTGCCAGACGACCCGGCCAGCCGGGTGATGCTCGAATTTCACCAGCTGATGCACCGCTTCCTGGAAACGCAGCAGCAGGTCATGCTGGCCTACCTGCGCGCCACCACCGATGGTATCCAGGCGATGGGCACTGCCACCGGCACTCCTGAAGCCGCGGTCGTTCCCCCAGCGCCCACGCCATCCCCCGCGAGCAACGACCGCCTGGCGCCGGTGCCTGCCGCAGTAGACACCGCATCCCCCTCGCCAGCGCCCGTGGCGCCACCGCCGGCTCCCGCAGCGCCGGAAGCAGGCGAAGCGGCGCTAAAGCAAGCACTGCTGCAAATCGTCAGCGACCGCACCGGGTACCCGCTTGAGATGCTGGACCTCGATGCCAACCTGGAAGCAGACTTGGGAATCGACTCGATCAAGCGGGTAGAAATCCTGGGCGCCTTGCAGAGCACCTGCTTTCCTGCGGCCACTGCCCAGTTCCAGGAGGCGCTGGAAGAACTGACTCGCATCAAGACCCTGCGGGGCCTCCTGACCCGCCTCTCTGCTTTCCTGGAGGCGCCAGCGCCCGCGGCAGAGGAGCCCCTCGTCCCCCCTTGTGAGGCGCCCGGGCCGATCGCTGCGCCGCTTGCTTCGGCGGCAGCAGCATCGCCCGCGGCGCCGCACACAGAACCGCAGACACGCGAGCATGCCGCGCAAGCCGTGCCACGCTTCGTGCTGACCACGGTGGACGCCCCACGCCCGGCCGCCTCCTTGCAGCTGCCGCCGGGAGCGGTCTTCTTGCTGACCGAGGATGGCTTTGGGATTGCCGGTGCCGTGGCGCAGGCGCTGCGGCAAGGGGGTGCCCAGCCGGTGCGGGTGCGGCCAGGGCCGGCACTAGAGGAAGTGGAACCAGGGCTTTACACCGCAGACTTGGCCAAGCCAGAAGCGGTGCGTGAGTTCGTCGCGCACCTCCGCCAGCGCCATGGCCCGCTGGTGGGAATCCTCCACCTCCTTCCCCTGCAGCCCCCTGCCGCGGACCCCGAAGCGGACCTGGCGCGCTGGCAGGCCCGGCTCGACTTGGAAGTCAAAGGGCTCTTCTTCCTGGTCCAGGCGGCCAGTGCGGATCTCTGCAGCCATGCAGCAGGCAAGCGCTGGGTCGTGGCCGCCACCGCCATGGGCGGGGCGTTTGCCAGCACGCCGACTTCCCACCCCTTTTTCCCAGGCCAGGGCGGGATTGCCGGGTTGCTCAAAACGCTGGCCCTCGAGTGGCCCGCCGTGCACTGCAAAGTGGTCGACTGCCAGCCAACGGCTGTGCCGGCGTCTGCCTTGGCCGAGTGCTTGCTTGGCGAAATGGCTGCCAACGACGGTGAGGTGGAAGTGGGCTACCAGGGGAAGCGCCGCCTCGTCTTGCGTCCCCTCTCTGGCTCCCCTGAAGACCGCCGAGCCCATCACCCAGCAAATCGACGCCAGCTGGGTTATCCTGGTTACCGGCGGCGCCCGCGGCATTACCGCCGAGGTGGCCTGTGAACTGGCCCGGCGTTACCAGCCCACGCTGCTGATCGTGGGCCGCTCGCCCCTGCCAGAAGCGGCAGAGCCACCGGAGCTCGCCACGCTCTCTACGCCGCAAGACGTCAAAGCCGCCCTCCTTGAGCGGCTGCGCCGCAGCGGCCAGGCCACGACGCCCGCACAGCTTGAAGCAGCTTACCAGCAGCTGTGTCGCGCCCGCGAGATGCGCCGCAACCTCGAAGCGATGCGGCAAGCCGGAGCGCGGGTGCACTACTACCAGGTGGACGTGCGCGACGCGGCGGCGTTTGGCGCGCTGCTCGAAGACCTATACCGGCAGCACGGCCGCCTCGACGGGGTGATTCACGGCGCCGGTGTTATTGAAGACAAGCGCGTCGAGGACAAAACGGCTGCTTCTTTTGCCCGCGTCTTTGAGACCAAAGTGAACAGTGCCCTGGTCCTCAGCCAGCACCTCCGTCCTGCCTCGCTGCGCTTTCTTGTCTTTTTCTCTTCCATTGCCGGCCGCTTTGGCAACGCCGGCCAGAGCGACTACGCCGCGGCCAACGAGGTGCTCAACAAGCTGGCCTTGTTCCTCGACCGCCGGTGGCCAGGGCGCGTGGTGGCGGTGAACTGGGGCCCTTGGGACGACACGGGGATGGTCGCGCCCCATCTCCGCCGCCACTTTGCCGCCCGTGGCGTGCAGCTGATCCCGGCCGCGGTAGGACGGCACTTGCTGGATGCGGAACTCACATACGGCCACAAAGGCGAAGCGGAAGTGATTCTGGGAGACGGGCCGTGGGCTCGCGTCGAAGCACAAGCTACCGCCCCAGCGCCGCTGCCACTGCTAAACGGCTCGCCGGCGCCCAAAGGGGGTGGGATCGAGCTCAGCTGGCGCCTTGATCCCGGTGAGCGCTACTTACAGGACCACCGGCTAGACGGCAAGCCGGTCTTTCCCATGGCCATGGCCGTAGAGCTGATGGCGGAAGCCGTACAACAGGGATGGCCGGAGTGGGAAATCGTGGCCATTCGGTCTTTGCGGGTGTTGCGCGGCATCGTGCTGGAAAACGGCGCCCGTGCACTCCGGGTGCTGGCTCGGCCGCAGACCGCGGCCCCTTCCTTGACCGAGGGGACGCTGGAAGTGGACGTCGAGCTCTACGAGGAAGGCCTGTCGCGCCAACCCTCCTATCGGGCTACCGCCGTGCTTGCCGACCGCCTTCCCGCGCCCCCTCCGAATCCCTGCGCTGGGCTTGCGGCCCTGCAGCCGTTTCCCCTGACGGTCGCGGAGGCTTACCGGCAGTGGCTCTTTCACGGGCCCTGCTTCCAGGGCATCTCGGCCATCGAAGGGATCAGTGAGCGTGGCATGGTGGCCCTCCTTCTTCCCTCTACGCCGGCGCAGTGCCTCCTGCGGCCAGCAGGAGACCGCTGGCTGATCGACCCGGTGCTCCTGGACTGCGGGCTGCAGCTGGCCATCCTGTGGCAGCGGGCCCACCACGACATGACCCCGTTGCCTTCGCGCTTTGCCACCTACCGGCGCTTTGGGCTTCCCGGAGAAGGGCCTGTCCGCTGCTGCCTGCAAGCCCGCACGGACGCCGGCGGGCACGTGCTGGTGGTGACCATCGCCTTTCTGGACCCCGCGGGCCGGCTCCTCGGGCTGCTAGAAGAGATGGAATTTTCCTGCAGCAAGGCCCTCAATCGCCTGGCGGCCGCCGCCGCGGTGGGGCAAGGAACTTCCTGATGCGTGCGTCGACGGATGTGGCCATTATCGGCATGGCTTGCCTCTTTCCCGGGGCGCCGAATCTCCAGGCTTACTGGCAAAACATCGTCACCAAAGTCGATGCGGTTTCCGAGCCACCCCCAGAGTGGGGAGCCGAGGAGGTCTTCGACCCGCAGGCCACGGCCAACGACCGCCTTTACTGCAAGCGAGGGGGCTTCCTCAAAGACCTCGCCCGCTTTGATCCTCTGGCGTACGGGGTGATGCCCCGCGCTGTCGACGGCGGAGAACCCGAACACTTTCTCGCCCTGCGCGTGGCGCACGAAGCCCTGGCCGATGCCGGCTACCTCGAGCGCCCCTTCAACCGGGAGCGGGCCGCCGTTATCCTGGGTCGGGGCACGTTTCTGAACCGCGGCAGCGTCACCGCCTTGCAGCACGGGCTGGTGGTGGACCAAACGCTGCGCCTTCTCAAGCAGCTCCACCCTGAGTACAGCGAAGCAGAGCTGCAAGCCCTCCGCCAGGAGCTCAAGGCCAGCTTGCCGCCCTTTAACGCCGAGACCGCGCCAGGGCTCGTGTCCAACGTCATGTGCGGGCGCATTGCCAACCGGCTGGATCTGCATGGCCCCAACTACGCGGTCGACGCTGCCTGTGCCTCCTCCCTGATTGCCGTTGACCTGGGTATGCGCGAGCTGCTCAGCGGCCGCTGCGACCTGGTGCTGGCCGGCGGAGTCAACGTCTCCACTCCGCCAATTGTCTTCATGGTCTTCTGCCAGCTTGGCGCCCTCTCCCGCCGCGGCCAGATCCGCCCCTTTGACCGCGATGCTGACGGCACCCTGCTGGGGGAGGGGCTGGGAATCGTGGTTTTGAAGCGGCTAGAAGACGCCGAGCGCGACGGCGACCGCATCTATGCCGTGCTCAAAGGCGTGGGCATTGCCAGCGACGGGCGGGGCCTGGCGGTGCTGGCGCCCCGCGTGGAGGGAGAAGAGCTGGCCCTGCGGCGCGCCTATGAAGCCGCAGGGATCTCCCCCGCGCAGCGTCGAGCTGATCGAAGCCCACGGCACCGGGACGCCCGTGGGCGACGCCACCGAGATCGAGGCGCTGTCGCGCGTTTTTGGCCCCCGCTCCGGCCCGCACCCCTGGTGCGCCCTGGGGTCGGTAAAGTCGATGATCAGCCACACCATCCCGGCAGCGGGCATTGCCGGCCTGATCAAAGCGGCACTGGCCCTCTACCACAAGGTGCTCCCACCCACCCTGCACTGCGAAACGCCCAACCCGAAGCTCGCGCTCGACAAGACGCCCTTTTACCTCAATACCGAGCTGCGCCCCTGGATCCACGGCGGCCCGGAGCCAAGACGGGCAGGGGTAAATGCCTTTGGCTTTGGCGGCATCAACGCGCACGCCATCCTCGAGGAGTACCCAGCCCAATCCCCGCAAAGCGAGAGCTACCATTGGCACTGGGAGAGCGAACTCTGCCTCCTGCAAGGCGAAACACGGCAATCCCTCATCGAGCAAGGCGAGCAGCTCGCCCGCTACCTTGCCAGCCACCCCGAAGTGGCGCTGAAGGACCTAGCCTATACCCTGAACTGCCCCCTTGCAGGCGGGCGCTTGCCGGCTGGCCATCGTGGCCAGCTCGCCGGCAGACTTGCAAAAGAAACTCGCCCACGCGCTGCAACGCCTGGCCGACCCGCACTGCACCCGCATCAAGGACCGCAGCGGCATCTTCTTTTTCGCCGAGCCCTTGCGTCGTCAGGGAAGCCTGGCCTTTCTCTTTCCCGGAGAAGGCGCCCAGTACGTCAACATGCTGGCCGACCTCTGCTGCCACTTTCCCGAGGTGCGCACCTGCTTTGATCAGGCCGATCAGGTGTTCCTGCACAACGGGCGCCCCTTGCCGCCTAGCCGCGTGGTGTTTCCTCCCCCGCCCCTGTCCTCCACGCCGGAGACCGCCCACGAGGGCGAACTGTGGCAAATGGACTACGCCGTGGCCACGGTCTTTACCGCCAACTACGCCCTCTACAAGCTGCTCACGGCTCTGGGCATTCGCCCGCAGGCGGTGGTGGGCCACAGCAGCGGCGAGCTCACCGCCCTGCTGGCTGCCGGTGCGCTCGCGGTTGACGACGAGCGACAGCTGATGGAACACGGCCTGGCGCTCAACGCCCTCTACCACACCCTGGCCGAGCAGACACCGGCAGCGCTGCTTCTCGCAGTAGGCGGAGCAGCGCCAGAGGCGGTCGCGATGGTGGTGGCAGAGAGCAAGGGGGAGATCTTTGTCGCCATGGACAACTGCCCGCACCAAGTTGTCCTCTGCGGGCCAGAAGCGGCGATTGTGCACGCCCAGGAAGCGCTGCAGCGGCAAGGGGCGCTGTGCCGCCTGCTGCCGTTTCACCGCGCTTACCATACCCCCCTGTTTCAGCCGGTGTGCGAGCAGCTGGTGCACTTCTTTGAGCGCCTGCGCCTCGGGCCGCCGCATATCCCGCTCTACTCCTGCGCCACTGCCCAGCCATACCCCGCAGAGCCGGCTGCCATCGGCCGCCTGGCGGCGGAGCAGTGGGCCCGACCCGTGCGCTTCCGCGAAACCATCGAAGCCATGTACGCGGCAGGCGTGCGCCTCTTTGTCGAAGTGGGGCCGCGGGGCAACCTGACCAGCTTCGTCGAGGACATCCTGCGCCAGCGACCTCACCTGGCCGTGCCCGCCAACGTGGCGCACCGCTCCGGGCTGGTACAACTGCACACGTTGCTCGGGCTGCTTGCCGCCCACGGGGTCGAGATGGACCTCGAGCCCCTTTACCGGCGCCGGAGCCCGCAGCGCCTGTCTTTCACCGCCACATCGCCTCAGCCTGCCAGCAGGGCAGCGCAGCGCATCGCGCTCGAATTACCCCAGCTGCGGCTCAACCCCGAGCGCCGCACCCCTGCTGCAGCCCCGGTGCTGCCGGCCCCCCGCCTGTCCCAGCCTCCTGCAACAGGTGCCATGCCCCCGCCAAACGGGACAGCCCGGGAGCAGGGACAGGGGCGCATGCCGGTGATGCACGGCTACTTCCAGACCATGGCGCGCTTCCTGCAGCTCCAGCAAGAAGTGATGCAGTCGTTTATGGCTCGCCAGCGCCAGGCCAGCTCCGTTTCGCTTGCCGCTCTCCCGGCGGCAGCCCCCAATCCCTTTTCCCTCACGGTGACCGCGGGTGTTGCGGGCCAGGAGCTGGTGGCTACTTGCGTGCTCGACCCCGCCCGCCACCTCTTCTTGCGCCACCACACCATTGGTGGCGCGCCGTCGCGGCTGGATGCTTCGCGCGTGGCTCTCCCCGTGGTGCCGCTGGCCATGATGGTAGAAATCATGGCGCAGGCGGCAGCCTTGCTCTTTCCCGCACAGCGGCTTTTGGCTTGCAAACAGGTAAAGGCCTACCGCTGGATGGTGGTTGAGGACGCCCCTCGCGCCTTCTTACTGCAAGTCAAACGAGCTGGCCACGAGCCCGTGGCCGACGTGACGCTGTGGGAGACACAAGAAGGGACGCGCCCGGGTGCCTTGCTGGCCGAAGGGAGGATGGTCTTTGGCACGACGTATCCCGAGCCTCCCCCCAGCGCCCCTTTCTCCCTGCGCGCGGCGCGCCCGTATCGCTTTTCCCCAGACCAGTACTACCGCGAGGTCATGTTCCACGGTCCTGCCTTTCGGAGCGTGCGCGCCATCGCGCGCTGGGGTGAGGACGGCATCGAGGCCACGGTGAGCGTCCCCGCAGCAGAGCCGCTGTTTCGTGAGCCGGCCCCGCTTTTGACCAATCCGGTCTTGCTCGATGCCGCCGGGCAGGCGGTGGGCTTCTGGGCCGCCGATGGCCTGGCACAAGGCTTCGTGGTTTTTCCCGTGGGGTTTGCCGAACTCGCCTTCTATGGGCCGCCCCCTGCGGGGAGCGTCCCGCTGACCTGTCGTGCCCGCACCGCCGTGCTGCCCGACCGGCGCCTGCGCTCCCAGATCGAGTTTGTCAACGCCGAAGGGCGGGTGCTGCTCCGCTTTACCGACTGGGAAGACTTGCGCTTTGATTTCCCCCGCTCGCTCGTGCGATTTGTCCTCTCGCCGCAAGACCACATGCTGAGCACCCCCTGGCCGGCGCCGCGGCAGCCGCTGCCGGCAGGCGTGCAGTGCTGCCGGCTCGACGGCTTTCCAGGCCCCTTGGCCTCCGACGCCCTGTGGGCGCGCGCCTGGGCGCGCCTGATCCTTAGCCGGCAAGAGTACGAGACCTGGAATCAGCTTGGCGGCTCTGCAGCGCGCCGCCAAGAGTGGCTGCTGGGGCGCCTGGTCGCCAAGGACGCCGTTCGCCTCCTCCTGCGCCAGCGGTATGGCTGGTCTTTATGTCCTGCCGACGTGGAGCTCGACGTGGACGCCCACGGGCAGCCGCGGCTGGTGGGGCCCCTGGCAGAAAAGGTGGCGCCGCCGGTGCTCATCTCCATTGCCCACGCCGGTGGGCGTGCCGCGGCCCTGGCCGTGCTGGCCGAGGGCACCCGGGGCATTGGCCTTGACATCGAGCCGCTGGAGCGCCACCCCGAGCTAGAGCGGCTGGCACTGACGGCCCCCGAGCGCGCCTGGCTCGAAGCCCTGCCGGCGGACAAGGCCAAGGAATGGGTGCTGCGGCTTTGGTGCGCCAAAGAGGCGGCTGCCAAAGCCCTGGGGTGTGGCCTAGCCGGCAATCCTCTGTGGTTTGAGACGCAAGCGTGGGACGAAGATGCGGGCACGGTGACCGTGGTGCTTGCCGAACCGCTGCGGCAGCGCCTCCCCGCCTACTTGCCCGCGCGCCTTTTTGCCTATACGGGACGTGACGGCAACCTCGTGTTTGCCAGCGTGCTGGTCTAGATGAGGAGTAACTGTCTATGGAAGGACTCCAGCCTCGGCTGAGCCGGGAGACGATTCTCCACGGCGTGGTGCAGATCCTGACCGATATGACCGCGGACTGGGAGGATGCCTTTACCGGACCCATCGGGCCAGAGACCCGGCTGGTGGCGGATCTGGCCTTTGAGTCGATCGACGTGGTGCAGCTCGCGGTGGCCATCGAAGAGCACTTCCAGCATCCCAACCTTCCCTTCCAGAAGCTGCTGATGCGCGATGGCCGCTATGTCGAGGACTTGCAGGTCGCGGACCTCGTGGAGTTCCTCTACACGCACCTCAACGGCGCCTGACGGACAAGGGAGGCACCGATGCGCACCGTCCTGATCGGCCTCGATGGGGCCACGTTTTCCATCCTCGACCCGCTTATGGAAGAGGGGGTGATGCCGTTTTTGCGCCGACTGGTGGCCCGCGGCACCCGCGCCGAGCTCCTGTCTACTCCCAATCCGCTAACGCCGCCAGCCTGGACCTCGCTGGCCACAGGACGCACCCCGGGCAACCACGGCATTTTCGATTTCCTCAAGCCCTACGAGACCGAAGAGGGAATTTTCCTGAAACTGCTGTCAAGTCGTGACGTGCAGTGCGATACTCTGTGGACGCTGGCCAGCCGGTACGGCAAGCGGGTGATCCTGCTCAACTTCCCACTGACCAACCCGCCGCCGGCGATCTCGGGATTCGTGGTTCCCGGCTTTGTTTCGTACCGGCACTTGCGGCGGGCCACCTATCCCCCCGGCTTCTACCAGCGCCTCCAGGCGCTGCTGGGCCTCAACACCCGCGACCTGGCCCTCGACCTCGACTACGAAAAGAAAGGCATCCAGGGGTTGCC
This sequence comes from Candidatus Tectimicrobiota bacterium, assembly GCA_026005175.1. Lineage (GTDB taxonomy): Bacteria > Tectomicrobia > Entotheonellia > Entotheonellales > Entotheonellaceae > BPKO01. The sequence goes on along the minus strand of BPKO01000001.1, from coordinate 78,339 downwards.
GCCAACAGAGTACGCCGAATGGATCCGCTTTCACATCCGCCGCGAGTCGCTCTGGGGAACCCTCCTGCGCCACCTCATGACCCAGGAGGCGTGGGATCTGGCAGCCGTGGTCTTTGACGGCCCCGACAAGCTGCAACACCTGGCCTGGCGCTTCTTGGACCCGCAGTGCTTTCCCGCCCAGCCTTCTCCCTGGGAGCAGGAAATCCGCACCCTCTGCCTGGAATACTTCCGGCAGCTCGATGCCCTGCTGGCCACCCTCTGCGCGCTTGCCGGCCCCGAGGCAAGAATTTTCGTGGCCTCAGATCACGGCTTTGGGCCAACGTGGGATATCTTTTACCTGAACGTCTGGCTGCAGCAGCATGGGTACCTGGCTTGGGGCGCGGCGGGTGCTCCCTGCGACGAAGAGGAAGGCTTGCTGGCCATGCGCATGCGCACCCAGTACGAGCTCTTCGACTGGCAGCACACGGTGGCCTACGCCCTTACCCCGAGCAGCAACGGCGTCTACATCCGGGTGGCGCAGCGGCCAGGCCAGGCCGGTATTGCGCCAGAAGCGTACGCCGCGTTCCGCCAGCGGCTGATCGCAGAGCTGCTGGCATTTACCGACCCGGCCAGCGGGGAGCCGGTGGTCAAGCGGGTGCTGACGCGCGAAGAGGCCTTTGCCGGTCGCTACATGCACGAAGCCCCGGATCTGACGTTGGTGCTGCGCGACCACGGCTTTATTTCGATCCTCAATGCCGACGCCCCGCTCAAGCGCCGGCGCGAACCCAAAGGCATGCACCGCCCCGAAGGGATCCTGATTGCTGCCGGACCCGGCATCCCGCAAGGGGCTGTCGTGCCGCCCCTCGCCATCGTCGACCTCTTTCCCGCGCTTCTCTACAGCCTGGACCTCGCCATTCCCGCGGACATCGACGCGCAGTTTCCACAGGCGCTTTTCGAGCCTGCCTGGCTGCGGGCGGCGCCACCGCGGGTAAGCGACGCGGCTTTGCCCCTCTCCTCTTCGCCAGAGGCCAGCACTGTGCTTTCCGACGAAGAAGAGGCAGCCATGGTGGCCCGCCTCAAGGCCCTGGGGTATCTGGAGTGAACCGGGATGCCCCTGGCGGTGTGCAACGGCATACGCCTGCACTACCAGCGCCTGGGCCGCGGTCCCGAGGTGGTGCTCATCCACGGCCTGGCGACCAACCTGGCTTTTTGGTACCTGCGGGTGGCACCCCTGCTGCGGCGCCACTTTTGTCTCATTCTCTATGACCTGCGCGGCCACGGGCGCAGCGACATGCCTCCCACGGGATATACCACCGCCGACATGGCCGCCGATCTGCACGCCCTGCTAACGCACCTTGGCGTGGCGCGCGTGCACCTGGTCGGCCACAGCTACGGCGGCGCCGTGGCCCTTCACTACGCGGTCCTCTATCCCGAAAGGGTGGGCAGCGTGACCCTGGCCGACGCCCGCATCCGGGCCTTTCAACCCACGCAGCGGCTGAGCGACTGGCCCGATGCCCCGCGCTGGGCACGGCAGCTGCACGAGCTCGACGCCACCGCGCCTCTGGAAGACAGCGAGATGGGCTATCGCTTCATGGAAGCCTTGGCCAAAGCCCAGCTGCGAGGGCAAGGCCTGGCGCGCCGCGAGCCACGGCGCTTCGTGCCTTTTGGTGGCATGCCACACCCGAGCCGCACCGCGGCGCAGTGGCTGCGGCTGCTCGACACCACGACGGCAAGGAAAGATTTTGCCGCGCTGGCCGGACTGACGCCGGAGCGCATCGCGGGGGTCACCCGGCCGGTGCTGGCCATCTTCGGGGAGAAATCCCACTGCCTGCCTTCCTGCTGGGCGTTGCAGCGCCACTTGCCCCGGTGTAAAGTCGTCCTTGTACCCAGAGCCGGCCACTTTCACCCCCTGGTCAGGCCGGTGTTCTTCGTGCGCCACGTGCGGCGGTTCCTGCAAGAGGTCACCCGTGACCCATGTTAGTCGAGGCGCAACACGAGCCCAGCCTCCGAGCTGGACAAGGGCCGGGTGCCGGCCTCGAGGGATGGCACTTCACCCAGATTGCCGCTGGGGGATTTGGCGACCCGCTCAACGCCTACGCCCACACCATGGCGTGGTTTCAGGGCCAGCTCTACGTCGGCACGACGCGGGCCAACCTCTGCCTGCTCAAAGCCCGTATGCCCATTCCCGTGCACTGCTGGCCCGTCAAGTGCCCGCAGGACGTGTACGACCTCGACCTGCGGGCGCAGATCTGGCGCTATCACCCCGAGGCCAAACGGTGGCAGCAAGTGCACTGCGCGCCGCGCATCGTGGGAAGAAGCGGGGAGCTGGTGCCACGGGAGATTGGCTTCCGGGGCATGGCGGTGTTTCAGGGGGAGCGCGAACAGGCCCCGGCGCTCTACGTCGCTACCTGGGCCCCCTCGCGCGGGCGCGGCCCGCTCATCCTGCGCTCCACAGATGGCGAGGAATTCGTGCCGGTTTCCGAGCCGGGGCTGGGAGATCCCACGGTGTCCGTCTTCCGGGCGCTGGTGCCCTTCAACGGCCGGCTCTATGTTGCTCCCACCGGTCGCGCCGGCGGCAAGGCCAACACCCCGGACAACCCCGTGGTGCTGGAAAGCAGCGAGCCGGCCAAAGGCCTGTGGCGTCTGGCCGCTGTTCCCGGCTTTGGCGATCCCAACAACCTCACCGTCTTCGAGATGGCGGTGTTCCACGACCACCTCTACGCCGGAACCCTAAATCCCAAGGAAGGGTACCAGATCTGGAAAACCCGGGCGCAAGGCACACCGCCTTACCGCTGGACCAAAGTGCTCTCCCACGGTGCCTATCGCGGCCCCTGCAACGAGGCGGTGGTGAGCATGTGTGTCTTTAACGACGCGCTCTATGTCGGAAGCGGCATCCAGAACGGGGGCTACGACCGCGTCCACCAAGTCGGGCCAGCGGCGCCAGAACTCATCCGCCTCTACCCCGACGACTCGTGGGAGCTCATCGTCGGGGAAGAACGGCAAACGCCTCACGGCTTCAAGTACCCCTTGAGCGGCTTTGGCCCGGGCTTTGATAGTATTTTCAATGGCTACTTCTGGCGCATGGCTGTGCACGAGGGCTGCCTCTACTTGGGCACTTTCAACTGGGCCATTCTCCTGCCTTACTTGCAGCCGCTTCAGCCCGGCAGCCGGGGCGAACGGCTGGTGCGCCTGATGGGCATCGACGCCCTCGTGCAGTTCGAAGGGGGCTTTGATCTCTTCCGCAGCACCGACGGTGTGCACTGGGCCCCGGTGAGCACCAACGGCCTAGGGAATCCCTACAACTTCGGCGCCCGTACCCTGGTGAGTACCCCTTACGGTCTATTTCTGGGCACGGCCAACCCCTTTGGACCAGAAGTGGCGGTGCGCACCCCCATCGGCTGGCTCTACGCCCAAAATCCCAAAGGTGGCGCCGAAGTATGGCTAGGCAGCGCCCAAGGACAAGGAAGCGATGCTGAACACCACGTATGAACCCTTTGCACACGAAGCGGTGTATGTCGAGCTGAACCGGCAATTTCTGCAGCGCCTCCTGCCGCACCTGCCGCCGGTGAGGTGCCTCGTCGACGTGGCCTGCGGCACGGGAACGCTGAGCAGCCTCCTGCTCAGCGCCCTCCCTCAGCCCGCAGGCGCACAGGGCGCGCTCCGGCTGATCGGCGTCGACCTCTCTCGCGTCTCGCTCACCCTGGCGCGGCGGCACCTCACACCCCATGCCGCTTTTCCCCCAATGCAGGTGGCGCTTCTGGAGGCTTCGGGGGATCGCCTGCCGGTGGCCGACGCGGTGGCCGACGTCGTGCTGCTGGGCAACGCGATTCATTGCTTTGCCGACAAAAACGCCCTTTTTGGTGAAGTCCACCGCGTGCTGCGCAAGGCGGGCCTCTTTGCCTTCAACAGCGCGTTTTACGCCGGCACGCTGGTGCCAGGAACGGAGAACTTTTACGAGATCTGGATGAAAGAGGCCCTGCGCTACTTACAGCAGCGCGCCGGTGGGGCACGGCCGGCGCGCCGGCGCGGCGCCGCCCAGCCTGCTTTTGCCAACCGCTGGTTCACGCCGGCCGAGTACCAGCAGGCGCTCGAGGCATGCGGCTTCGAGATGGTCAGCCTGGGGGAGCGCTGCGTGGGTTTGTCGCGCCACCACTTCGAAACCGTCGGGGCATACGCCGACCTGGCCAGCGTCTTGCTGCGCGGCTATCCCGTCGCGCTGGCCTGCGAGGCCTTGCACCAGGCAGTGGGCCCGGCGTTTGCCCAGGCAGGCGTGCAGGAGATTCCGCGCGCCTGGCTGGAAGTGGTGGCCCGCAAGCGATAGGCGCTGCCGGCAGAGGAGGGCGGTCCGATGTGGCGTAAGGGAAAACACCCGCTGCCTGTGGAGCAGCTGCTGCGCGGCGTCCAGGAGCGCCTGCAGCGCGCCCGCTACGGGGAGGACCGGCCGGGGCGCACGGCAGCGCGGCCGCCGCAGCAACCCCCTAGCGGGCCGGGCGGGGCCGACTATGGCCACCGGCAGGTGCAGAGCCACCGCTTCGGCGAGGGAGATCAAGCCTACTGGCTCTTTGAGCCCCAGGCGCCGCGTCCCCCGATAGCACCCCTGGTGATTTTCCTGCACGGCTGGGGCGGCGTGTGCCCGGTAGGCATGAGCGCCTGGATCGACCATTTGGTCAGGCGAGGCAACCTCGTGCTCTTTCCAGTGTACCAGAGCTCCCTGCGTACCCCGGCCACCACCATGCTGAGCAACACCCTGGCCGCGGTGAAAGCGGCGCTGCAGCGGCTGCAAAGCGGCGTCCACGTGCGACCCGACCTGGAACGGGTGGCCGCGGTTGGCCATTCGCTGGGCGGGGCGCTGGCAGCCCAAGTGGCCGCCATGGCCCCACGGCTGGGCCTCCCCGCCCCCAAAGCCCTCATGCCCGTGGCCCCGGGGCGCGGCCTCTGGGCGCTCAACCGTTCGCTGCCGCCCGTGGACCTGCGCACCATTCCCACCACCACCCTGCTGCTGGTGGTGGTGTGCGAAGAAGACAAAAACGCCGGCGACTATGAGGGGAAAGTCATCTTCACCCAGACGCCGCAGATCCCGCTGGAAAACAAAAACTTCGTCGTGGTGCGCTCCGACGATCACGGCACGCCGCCTCTGGTGGCCAACCACCGCTCTCCCACTGCCGTCCATCCGGCGTACGGGGCCCTGAGCACCTGGACAGAGACCGACGAAAAGTGGGCCCAAGTGGTCAAACAGGTGCTCGGAGAAGGCCTGCCCACGGCCAATGCCCTCCACTACTACGGCTACTGGAAGCTGTTCGACGCCTTGATGGAAGCAGCCTTTGCCCAGCGCCACCGCGAGTACGCCCTGGGCAATACGCCCCAGCAGCGGTTCATGGGGCGGTGGAGCGACGGGGTCCCGGTGCGCGAGCTCCTCGTCATCACCTGCCCCGAGCAGCTGGCTTCTGAGCGCCTGCTCGAGTTTCGCTTCCGGCAGGCCAGCTCTTCCGGAGGCACTTAAGTGCAAGCGCCACGCCTCAACGGCCAAGTGACGGTGGTCACGGGGGGAAGTTCGGGCATTGGCCGCGCTGCCTGCCTGGCCCTGGTGCGTGCCGGAAGCCGCGTGGTGGTGGTGGGCAAAACCCCACACCGCGTGGCCGAAACCGTGGCGGTGCTCGCGCAGGCCGGCGGAAGCGAGGCCGTGCTTGGCCTGACGCTCGATGTCTGCTCTGCCCAGGACATGGCGCACATGGTCGAGCAGACCCTGGCCCGCTTCGGGCGCCTCGATGCCCTGGTGGCTTGTGCCGGCATTGGCAGAGCCCGCGGCGCACAGCGCCTGCTGCCGTATCCCGTGGCGCAGCTGCCGGTGGCGGAGTGGGACGAAGTGATCGCCACCAACCTCACCGGGGTCTTTGTCAGCAACCGGGCCGTTCTCCCCACCATGATGCAGCAGCGGCGCGGAATCATTATCAACGTCGCCTCGGCCCGCGGCGGGCAGTTCGGCTCGCCGTATGCGGCGGCTTACTGCGCTTCGAAGTTTGGCGTCGTGGGCTTTTCCCACGCCCTGGCCGCCGAAGTGAGCGCCTACGGCATCAAAGTCCTAACCCTCCTGCCCGACGCCACCGCCACGCCCCTGCTGGGTCCGGCCGACGCCACGCGCTGGGGCAAACCGCTGGCGCCGGAGCGGGTAGGGGAGGTCATCTGCGACCTGCTCGCTTTGCCCCAGGACGTCTTGCTGCTGGACCCCATTGTCACGGCGCTGGCCAATCAGGGGCAAGTGCGGCGCCGCTGGTGGGGAGCGGTAACCGGGTGCTTTCACTAGGGAGACTGTTGCATGCAACGCCTGTCAGGACAGGTGGCCATTGTGACCGGGGGCGGCAGCGGCATCGGCCGCGCCACGTGCGGCGCGCTGGCCCGCGCCGGAAGCCGCGTGGTGATCGTCGACGTCAACCCGCAAGGGCTCGAAGAGACGCGAAACCTGGTGGCCAAGCAGGCAGCGGGCGAGGCGCCGCTGGCGCTGTGTCTTGACGTGCGCCGTGAAGCCGACATGGACGCCATGGCACGCCAGACGCTGGAGCACTTTGGGCGCATCGATGTCCTGGTGGCTGCAGCTGGCATCCTGCGCCCCTCGGGCAGCGGCCCCAAGCGCCTGGTCGACTTGAGCCTTACCGAGTGGGAAGCGGTGCTGGACACCAACCTGAAAGGCGTTTTCCTCAGCAACCGCGCCGTGCTGCCGGCGATGATCCGGCAGCGCCGGGGCGCCATCGTCAACGTCTCCTCGGTGGCCGGCCGCGTGGGCCGCGCCTACGACTCGGCTTACTGCGCCTCCAAGTTCGGCGTTATCGGCCTTTCCGAGGCCCTGGCCGAAGAAGTGCGGTCGTACAACGTGCGCGTGCAGGTCGTGTTGCCTGACGCCGTCGACACCCCCCTGTGGGCGCAGAATAGCCCCTTGCCGCGTCCGCCCAGCGCCTTGCCGGCCGAGCGGGTTGCCGACTTCATCGTTTACCTCTTGAGCCTTCCCGAGGACACCATTTTGGTGCAGCCGATCATCGCCCCGTTTCAGGCGCGGCGGCGCAAGCGACGGGAAGAGGAGCCGTAAACGTCGATGCACGACCCGGTGATCATTCTGGCCCCGCCGCGCTCGTTTACTTCCATCGTCTGCGGCATGCTCGGCCAGCACCCTCAACTGTACGGGCTGCCAGAAGTCAACCTCTTTGTGGCCGAGACCATGCGGGAGCGGGAAGGCGTTTTGGCGCAGCGGCGCTTTTCCGAGCACGGTCTGCTGCGCGTGGTGGCGCAGCTGTTTGCCGGGGAGCAGACGATTCAGACCATCGGGCTGGCGCGGCGCTGGGTGGCCATGCGCGCCCACCGCACCTGCGTGTCGGTGTTTCGAGAGCTGGCCGAGCGCGTCAGCCCGCGCATTCTCGTCGACAAAAGCCCGATGACCGTGCTGCGCCCCGAATACCTCCAGCGCATCCGGCGTGCCTTTCCCAACGCCCGCTTCCTGCACCTGCTACGCCACCCCCGCACCCAAGGTGACTCCTTGTGGCGCATCGGCGGCCCGCTGGCCGGCTGGCGCCTGGAAGCCCTCGACTACAGTACCGATCCCCCTACGGTCGACTTTCAGAAGGCCTGGTACACGATGCACATGACGATCCTGACCTTTCTTGAAGGCGTGCCCAAAGCGCAGCAGCTGCGCGTGCGCGGCGAAGACCTGCTGGCCGACCCGGATGCGCACCTGCAACAGATCGCCGCCTGGCTCGGCATTCGCACCGACCCGGAAGCCATCGAGGCGATGAAGCATCCCGAGCGCTCTCCCTATGCCTGTCTGGGGCCGCTCAACGCCCCCTTTGGCAACGATCCCCAGTTCCTGCGCGCCCCGGCGCTGCGGCGGCCTAGCGCGCCGCTAAGCGCGTCGCTGGAAGGGCCGCTGCCCTGGCGCCACGACGGGCAGGGCTTTTCCCCGGAAGTCAAAGCGCTGGCACGCGAGTTCGGATACCAGTGAACGGCAACGCCCCGCGAAGGAGAAGCGAGCCATGACCCGCACCGGAAAGCAAGCCTCCCGCCTCCTTCTGCTCTTGGTGGGAGGCCTCAGCCTCGTGCTCCTGATCACCGCCTGCGTGCAAGAGGGCTCTTCACGGCCCCTGCGGCGGCGGCGAGCCATGCGCGGCCTTGAAGAACTGCCCCTTCAGGAGCGGGCTCTGGAGGTCAAAGGCATGCGGCGGACGTTTTTCCTCTACGTGCCTCCGGATTACCAGCGCCACCAGCCGCTGCCTTTGGTCCTCGTCTTTCACGGCGGCCGGGGGAGCGGGCAGGGCGTTGCCCGCACCTCTGAGTTCCACCGGCTCGCCGAGCGCGAGGGCTTCCTCGTCGCTTATCCCAACGGCTACAAGAAAAACTGGAACGACGGCCGCGGCACCACGGAACCCGAGCGCGAAGGCATCGACGACGTGGCTTTTGTCAAAGCCCTCATCGACCAGCTGAGCCGGGAATTCGTCATTGACCGCCAGCGCATTTATGCCACGGGCATCTCCAATGGCGGCATTTTTTCCCACCGGCTGGCTTGCGAGCTTGCCGATCGCCTGGCAGCCATCGCTGCTGTCGTCGGTCCCATGGCTGCTCCTGTGGCTTCCCGCTGCCGCCCCGCCAGACCGGTGGCCGTGCTCGGCATCTACGGCACCAAAGACCCCTTCATTCCGTGGGAAGGCGGCACCGTGCAGGGCGGCGACCGGGGGCCTATTCTGGGGGTCCAAGCGACCATGGAGCTGTGGGCCAAGCTGAACCAGTGCCGCCGCCATCTGCCCAGAGAAGCGCTGCCGGTGCGCGTCCACGATGGCACCCGCGTCTGGAAGGAGACGTACACCGACTGCAACAAGGGAACCGAAGTCGTCCTTTACGTCGTGGAAGGCGGCGGGCACACCTGGCCGCCCAAGCAGTACCGCCTGCGGCAAAGAATTACGGGCGCCTCTTCCCAGAATATCGACGCCACTGACGTCATCTGGCACTTTTTTGCTCGCCATGCAGCCGTCAACTGAGCACGTCTATCCACCGCGATAGAGGAGGACGCGCACCTCGGGACAAAGCAGCAATCAACAATCGCAGGCCGTGGGCTTGCGATACGGCCTGCGGTAAGGTATGGTTACCCCCCAGAAGGGGGGCAGCAGCGGCACACGGGACGAAGGAGAGCACCATGGCCAGGCGCATTCTCCGCTTGAAAAAGCTCGGCAGTGGGGCAGGAGCCCACCTCAAACTCGGCAATGCCTACTTTGAACAGGGGAAATACGCCGAAGCCCTCCAGGAACTGCAAGAAGCCCTGCGCCTCAACCCCAAACTGACGCTGGCCCACATCCGCGTGGGCGATATTTACTTGGAGCAGGAACGCTTCTCTGAAGCCCTCGAGGCCTACCAGACGGCCCTGCGCACCAATCCGGAGATGGCGCTGTGCCACCTCAAGCTGGGCAACTACTACGCGGCCCAGCAGCAGTATCCCGAGGCCATTGCCGCATACCAGGAAGCCCTGCAGCGCGACCCCCAGATGGCCGTGGCTTATTTTCAGCTGGGCAACGCCCACTTCGAATGCCAGCACTACGACGAGGCCCGGGCAGCTTACGAAAAGGCTTTACAGCTCAACCCGCAGCTCGTAATCGTCTACCTCAAGCTGGGCGACGTCTACGCCGCGCAGCAGCAGTACGCCAAGGCCATCGAGGTCTACCGCAAAGCGCTGGGCTTTAATCCCAAGTTTGCCCTGGCCCACGTCAAAATCGGCGATGCCTACTCTGCCCAGCTGCAGTATGACGAGGCCATGGCCGCCTACGAGACCGCCTTGCAGCTCGATCCCGCTTTGGCCATTGGCTACGTCAAGCGCGGCAACCTCCGCTTCGAGCAGAAACACTACGAGGCAGCCGTCGCCGACTACCAGAAGGCGCTGGCGCTCAACCCCAAAAAGCAGGGCCTGGCCATCATGGCCAGCTTCAGGCTGGGCAACGCCCTGAGCGCGCTCAATCAGTACGAGGAGGCCGTAGAAGCGTACGAAACCACCCTGCGCCTCAATCCCGAGCTGGCCCCGGTCTATCTCAAGCTGGGCAACGCCTACTGCGAGCAGGGCAAGTATGCCGAGGCCGTCGAGGCCTACCAGGCCACCCTGCGTCTCAACCCGGGCTTTGCCCAAGCAGCGGTGAAGCTGGGAGAGGTCCACCTGAAGCAGCAGCATTATGATGCCGCTCTTGAGGCCTTCCAGGAGGCCATTCGCCTGAATCCCGAGCTGGCTGCGGCTTACCTGGGCGTGGGGGAAGTCCACTATGCCCGGCAGCAGTACGCAGAGGCCGAAGCCGCCTGGCGGCAAGCTCTCCAGCACAACCCCAAGCTGGCGCAAGCCCACCTGCGCCTGGGTGACCTTTACTTCGAGCGCCAGCAATACCAGGACGCCCTGCTGGCCTACCAGGCAGCCGTGCGCGCCAACGCCAAGCTGGTGCCGGCGCACCTGCGCCTGGGCGATACGTACGCGGCCTGCCACCAGGAGGCAGAGGCCGAAGCCGAGTACCGCGCGGCGCTCGAGCTCGATCCCCACTTGGCCCTTGCTTACCAGAAGCTGGGCGCACTCTATGCGGCGCAGCAGCGCGTGCCCGAAGCCATCGCCGCTTACCAGGAAGCGCTGCGGCGCGATCCGCAGCTCGACGCCGCCCAGCAGGCGCTGCGGCGGCTGCAGTCCGCAGCTCCCAGAGCAGCGGGAGCACGGGCGCAGGAATAAGACGCACCCCGGCGGGCACGGCGGGACGCTGCCGTGCCCGCAGCGCATTTCCACGTGTCCGAAGGCGGATCGCCTCGCGCAGTAGCCATGTCGACGCCTTTGCCGGCCCTGCGGCCTGACTTGGAGTTCCTGCCCAAGACGCGGCGCGGCAAGCCCCTGGGCGGCTTTCTCATCCGCGACCCGCACACCAAAGCGCTCTTTGAGATGGAAGAGGAGGAGTTCTTCCTCTGCCAGCAGCTCGACGGCCACACGCCGCTGGCCACCATCCAGGCCCGCTATCAGGAGCGCTTCGGTACCCCGCTGCCCCTGGAAGACCTGCAGGCCCTGCTGCGCCAGCTCGAGTTCCAGGGGCTACTGGCCACTCCCGTCACCCGCGGCATGGTGCACCACTGGGATCCCGAGGAAGAACTGATCCCGGTGCGGCGCCTGCCGATTTTCAATCCCAGCCGCCTGCTTGCCTGGCTGGCGGCGCGCCTGCGCTGGTGCTTTACCCGCACCGCCTTCCTCTGCTCTCTGGCCTTTATCGCCTTTGGCCTGCACTTGCTGATCGACAACTGGAGTCGCCTCCTCGACGCCATGTACGCCATCTGGATCCCGAGCTACTTTCCCCTTCTCGTCTTGGTGGGCGTGCTGTGCGTGCAGGTGCCGCACGAACTGGCCCACGGGCTGGTGGCCACCCACTACGGCGGCCACGTGACGCGGGCCGGCTTCATGGTCTTTTACTACTTCATTCCCAAGTTCTACGTCGACCGGCGCCAGACCCTGGCGCTGCCGCCGCAAAACGCCGCGAAAATGGGGTGGGTCCTCTTTGCTGGCCTTTACTGCCAGATGCTGCTGGCCTCGCTGGGCATCATGGGCGCCTTACTGGCCACCCCTGGTAGCGCAGCGCACGACTTCTGGACGGCCCTGTGGAGCACCGCCGCCTGGGGGTTTGTGCACAACAGCAACATCGCCCACCGGCGCGACCTGCACCTGATTCTGGCCTTCTGGCTGCGCGAGCCGGAGCTGCGTGCCAAAGCCATCACCCTCATGCTCAACTGGCTTTTGCGGCGCCCCGAACCCGAACCGCTGACGCGGCGGGCAAGGTGGGGCTACCGCCTGTTTGGCTTGCTGACCGTAGGGTTTGCCGTCTTCCACTGGGGCCTGATGTTCGCCGCCTTTGGCGAGCAGATGACGCAGCTCTTCCAGGGCGCCGGGGCAGTGCTGTTCACGGGGGTGATGCTCTACATTTTCCATCGCCCCCTCACCCACGCGATGCGACGGCCGCTGCGGTGGCTTCTGGGCTGCGAGGCGCGGGCAGCGGTGCGCTGGCTGATCCGGCTCGGGCTGCTTGCTGCCTTCACGGCGATCCTGTTTATCCCTTACCCCTACCACACCGGCGGCCCCTTCGTCCTCCTTCCTGTCAAGCAGATCGAGGTGCACGCCGAAGTGGAAGGCAAAATCGAGCAGGTGCTGGTCAAGGAAGGCGACTGGGTCACCGCCGGGCAACCCCTCGTTCTTCTCGATCGGCGGGAAATCGAGCGCAACCTCAAAGCCACGCAAGAACAGCTGGCCGCCACCGAAGCGCAGCTGCGCCTTCTTAAAGCCGGACCCAAGCCCGAGGAAGTGAAGCGGGCTGAAGAGCAAGTGGAGCAGGCCGAACAGGAAGTGCGCCAGGCCGAACAGGAAGTGGAAAAGGCCAGGGTAGAGGCGGAATTCAGCCGGGCCAAAGCGGCGCGCTACGCCGGCCTTTACCAGCGCGGCATCGTTTCGCAGCAGGAGTACGAAAACACCCTGCTCCAGCGCGACAGCGACGCCAAGAGCCTGGAAATCGCCTTGCAAAACCTGGAAGTCAAGAAGAAAAACCTGGAAGTGGCCAGGGCCAACCTGGAGCTGGTAAAAAGCGGGGCGCGGCCGGAGCAGATCGAAGCCATGGAAGCCGAAGTGCGCCGCCTCCAGACCCTGGTGGCCGACTACCAGCGGCAGCTAGAGCTTACCGTGCTGCGCAGTCCCATCGACGGCCAGGTGATCACCCCTTACATCGACCGCAAGGTGGGGCAGTACATCAAAAAAGGCGACCTAGTGGCGGTGGTGGCCGAATCGCGCACCATCCAGGCCGAAGTCGCGGTGCCAGAAGAAGAAGCGCCCGAAGTGCGGCACGGGGCGCTGGTGAAAGTCGTGGCCTGGGCTTACCCGCACACCACCTTTCGCGGCCAAGTCACGGCGGTGGCTCCGGTGGCCACGGAGAATACCCACTCCACCGTGGTGCGGGTGCTGACAGAAATTCCCAACCCGCAGCAGCTCCTCAAAGCCGACATGACCGGCTACGCCAAGATCCGGACCGAACCCAAGCCGCTGTGGAACGTGCTGCTGCGCCGCATCATCCGCTGGTTCAAAGTGCAGTTCTGGTACTGGCTGCCCTAAGGGCATAAAAAAAGCGGGGCTCCCGCGAACGGGAGCCCCGCGTGCGGGCCGGGGTCTACTGGATGGTAGAGCCGGCGCCGGCAGCGTTGAGAACGATCTCGTCAGCGGCCGTCGAGAGGTCGTTCCCCGCCGCGTCCTTCACCCCGGTAATGCGCATGGTGTCGCCTTCGGCCACCGCCCCACCAACCACGTTGAGGGTGAAGCGGATCTCGGTGCCGTTGCCACCCACCTGGCAATCGGGGCCACCGGGATAGAGTAAGTGCCGGCATTGACTTCGGTGATCGTGTAGCCAATGCCCAGGGCACTGGCGTCAGGTGCATCGACGTCGCCATCCCCATCCACGTCGAGACACCACCGGTTCGGAGAAGGTGACCCGGATGGTGTACGAATCGGCGGTGTCCCCGACTTCCCACCTGCCGTTGTTGTTCGCCTGCGGTCGTAGTGTTGACATCCCCAGCGAGTCAACTGATCCCTGGCCCCGGTCACCCGCGGCGGGATCTGGTCGGCCACCAGGAAGCGAGCCGTCTGGGCCCCGGTGGTGGCGAAGGTGAAGGCATTGGCCGGATTGGCGTTGAAGTCGGTATCGGTAATTCCGGCCCCGGTCATGGTGGTGCCGGCCACGATACCGTCGAGGAACCCGTCGTCGGTGGTGATGGTGATCGTCCGCCCATCCGCCGACTGGGAAATCGCCGCGCCGGCATCCGGCGTGCCGTCACCGTCGGTGTCGCGCACCGCACCGCCCAGATCCGTGCCCGTAGAGAGCCCCAGGGTCACCCCGGCGTTGACGGTGTCAGGCACCCCATCCCCGTCGGTGTCCGTGGCGATGCCGGAGATGTCCACCGGCTTGTTGAACGTCACGGTGAGGGTCTGCGAGGCCGTTTGTGCCGCCACCGCAGAGGCGATGAAGGGCCCGATGCGGTTGTCCACGATCACCTCGGCCTGGGTGGCCGCGTTGCCAGCCTCGTCCACCACACCGGCCAGGCCAATACGGCTCCCCGTTCCCACGCCGGGGGCGTTGCTCAGCGTGACCTTGACGTTGGTGCGCCCCGTCTCGCTGCCCACGTCTTCGTCCAGCGTGGGACCCGAGATGGTGGAATCGACGCTCGAGTCCGGCGTTCCCTCCGGTGCGCCAGGCGGCACCCCAGCGGAGAGGGTGGCCGCCGGGAAGGTGGCGGTGCGGCTGAGGTCCTCGTTAAAGGGGATGCTCAGCGTCGCCTGGCCCGGATTCCCACCCGCAAACGCCGTCCAGTCGTCGGCGTTGTAGGTGATATCCAGGTCATTCGGGTCATTTGGCGTCTCGTCGGTGTTGGTAAGCAGCGCGGTGATGTCGAACTCCCCGGCCACCGTGTCGCCTGCCCCTGCCGGGGCGTTCACCGCTTCGCCGTCCACGCCGACGTTGAGCACCACCGACTCCGTGGTGGTATCCCCCGCCTCTGTCTCGTCAAAGACATCCACCAGCGCGCCCGTCGTGTCGGCCGTCTCGATGCCGGGCGGGGTGTTGTCCTTCACGCCACCCAGCAGCGGCGCCGTCACCAGCGGGCTCTCGGTGCCGTCGGCGTTGAGCACCGTCACCTTAACGGCAATGTCAAGCCCCTCGTCGAAGATGGTGTTAAGCACCTGGCCCGAGATGGGGCCGATACGTGCCTGGGGATTACCGGAGATGTCCGCACTGCCGCCACTCTGAAACTCCGCCGGCAAGGCGGGCAACTCGCGCGCTTCGCCTTCCAGGAAGTCCTCCACGTCGTTGCCTGCCCCCAGGGTGTCCAGCGTCAACGTGAAGGTGGTGGGCGGCGTGGTAAGCTGCGGTCCGATCTGCCCCACCAGGGTGAAGGCGTCTTCCAGACCCGGGATGTTGATGTCAGGGTTCACGTAGATGCGGTAGCCCCGCGGCCCCAGGTCCAAGACGCCGTTGCCGTTGGTGTCTTCGCCCTCATCGAGGACGAAGTTGCCGTTGGTGTCCTCGCTGACCGGCGCCACGGCAGACCAGTCGATGCTCAGGGTGCCGCGGTCCGCAGCGGTGATATTGATGGCGTTGCGCACCCGCTTGCTGGTGTTGTTGGCCGATTCGGCCACCTGCGTGGGCGGCCCGCTCAGCGCCAGCAAGCTGTTGTTGGCGTTGGTGGTGAAGAAGAGCGCATTGTTCACAAAGTCGTTGACCCCGTCGCCGTTGACGTCCACCGTACCGCTCTTGATGGCGTCCGGCGTACCGGCAAGGGTAGTGCCGGGTGCAGCAAGACCCGTTCCGGCGGCGTACGAGTTGCCTGCCAGGTCGGTGACCCCGCCCAGGCCGACAATCACGTAGCGGTTGCCGGGAATCAAATCGACATCGGGGTTGATCACCACCACGCGGGGATTGTCGGGATCCAGGCTAACGGTGGCCGGCACCACCGGGCCGGTGGTCGCCGCACCCCCCTTGATGCCCAGGTTGCGCACCACGATGCCGCTCAGCGAGGCAGGATCGATCTGCTCGCTAAACGTGATGCGAATGTCCACCTCGTCGCGGTTGATCTGCTCGCGCACGTTGAAGGCCACATCCTGCCCCTGGGCAATCGAAGAACTCGCCACAAAGGGCGACACGGCGTCCGCCTCGGGCAAGGAGGGGTTGATCGCGATGGCTCCCGCCAGTGGGCCACCTGCCACGCCACCGACAAAGCACGCAAGGCCACAGGCCGGGCCGGGCACAAAGCCGGCGTCCAGGTTCACCGTGGTGCCCGGCGGCACCACCACGCCGCCGCCTACCGTGTTGGGCACCCCCAAGCGCACATTGGCGATGGTCCCTGAGGGATCCACGATATCGATGACGTAGTCGTGGTCTGCCGGCACGTTGGTCACCGTAAACACGCCATCCGCGCCCGTCGTCGCCTTGGCCGGGGCAGCAAAAGGCTGGGCGACGATGATGCCGGTCGTGGGCTCCACCACCAGCGGCTCAGGCAGCATCGTCACCTCTACCCCTGGCAAGGGATCGCCGGTGAGCGGATTGCGAATCGTGCCGGTTACCGTTCCGGTTGTGGCGTGCAGCTCGATGGTCACGTTGGCGGCCAGCAGGGTGTTGGCTTCGGCACCTGAACCCCGCTCCAGCACCACCGCCCAGAAGTTAAATTGCGGATAGCCCGAGCCGGCAGGGGCGTTGATGGTGAGCTGCAAAGGCAGCTCCACCAACCCCGCTTCCGTCTCGGTAATGGGAATGTCGGCCAAGGTGAAAAAGCCATCGGCGTCGGTCGTGGCACTGACCACCGTTCCGTTGACGCTGGCCGTGCTCACCGTGACGCCGGCAATCGGGGCGCTGCTAAAGGAGTCGACCACCCTGCCGCTTACCCGCCCCGACAGGGCAACCGACTGTACCCCGTTGTCGTCGTCCTCACACCCTGCCAGGACAAAAACCATCCCGAGCAGGGCGAGGCACAATATCCTCAATAAAAATTTTGGCTTCATCGTCTTCCTCCTTCGGAAGCCCTCCGAATCTTGCACTCCTCTCCCCCTCACGACAACCGCTCGGCTCCGGGAGACGACCCCTTACCGCCTCGACCTGTCACCTCGCCGGCGGCAGCTTGCGACCGCTCTTGCGCAAACGCCCTTGTTTCCCGCAAGCAAGCAAAATACAAATTCCGCAGGCTTACTGTCAAGCAAAAATTTTTCTCCGCTTCCACCACCAGATGCCTTGACGCCGCCCCGTGCCTCTTCTATACACACGGAAGCGCCGCAGGGCTTTGCTCAGAGCTCTGGCCTTGCCCGCGCGCCGAGGTCTCCAAGGAGCTTGCCTGCACGCCATGCAGCGCTTGCTTGCCACCCTGCAGCGGCTCGACGGCCGCGGCTACGGCGCCTACCGGGAGCTGCGCGGCCCTTACCGGCTGGGCGACTGGACCCTCTTTGTCGACCACGTGCAGCCCGACCCCTTTGCCCCGCCCTCGCGCCTGCGCCTGCGCTTGCCCCTGGCCGCCGCCGCCTTTGCGCCCTCGTGGCTTGCCACCCCCATCCGCCGCGTGGCTCTGGCCGATTTCCTTACCCGCGCCTTTGAGGCCGCGCGGCGCCAGCGCCTGCAGCAGGGCCGCTCCCTGTGCGCCGCCCTCCACATCGATACCCCCGGCCAGGAGGTGCTGCCGCGCACCAGCGTGGCCCTCACCGCCGATTTTGTGGAAGCGCGCCTGCAGGTGCAGCTGCCGGCGCGCGGCCGCACCATTCTGGGGCAGGCGGCCGCCACCTTGCTGGGCGAGGAGCTGCCGGCGGTGGCCGAGGCCAGCCTGCGCGCCCGCGCCCTGTCGGCCGAGGCGGTGCAGCGCCACCTCGACACGGTGGAGGACCAGGAGGTGCTGCGCCAGCGCCTGCCCGCGCTGGGGCTGGTGGCTTTTGTGGGCGACGGCGCCCTGCTGCCGCGCCGCGCCGGCAACGACGACCGGCCGCTGGCCACCCCGCCCCTGGTCTACTGGCAGTCGCCCCCCAGCCTGGCCGTCGAAGTCGAGCTGCCCCACGCCGGGCGCGTGCGCGGCACCGGCATCCCCCAGGGGGTGACGCTTATTGTGGGCGGCGGCTACCACGGCAAGTCGACGCTCCTGCAAGCCCTCATGCGCGGCATTTACAATCACATTCCCGGCGACGGCCGCGAGCGGGTGGTCAGCGACGCGCGCGCCGTGGCCATCCGCGCCGAGGACGGCCGGCGGGTGGAAAAAGTCACCCTGACGCCCTTTATCCGCCAGCTGCCTTTTGGCCGCTCGACCGCGCGCTTTTCGAGCGACGACGCCTCGGGCTCGACGTCGCAGGCGGCCAACATCATCGAGGCCCTGGAAGTGGGCGCGCGCGTGCTGCTCATCGACGAAGACACCAGCGCCACCAACTTCATGGTGCGCGACCGGCGCATGCAGGAGCTGGTGGCCCGCGAGCAGGAGCCCATTACCCCCTTTATCGACCGCGTGCGCCAGCTCTCTGCCCAGCTTGGCGTCTCGACGGTGCTGGTGATGGGCGGCGTGGGCGACTACCTGGAGGTGGCCGATACCGTCCTCCACCTGCTGGAGTTCTCCCCCCACGACGTCACCGCCCGCGCCCGCGCCATTGCCGCGGCCTGGCCCAGCGAGGCCCGCCGCCGCGCCGAAGCCGCTTCCCCCTGGCCGCCGCTGCAGCGGCGGCCGGTGTTGCGCGATAGCCTGTCGCCGCAGCGCGGCCGGCGCGAGCAGGCGCGCGGCCGCGGCCTGCGCGCCATCCAGTACGGCGAGGAAGAAATCGACGTGTCGCAGGTGGAGCAGCTGGTGCACCCGAGCCAGACGCGCTACATTGCCGACTGCTTGCGCTACGCCTACCACCACCTGGCCGACGACCGCCTCACGGTGGGCGAGCTGGTGCAGCGCCTGGAGGCCCTGGTGCAAGCGCGCGGCCTGGAGGCGCTGCAGGCGCAGCCCCTGGGCGACCGCGCCTGGGCGCGGCCTTTTGAAGTGGCCGCTGCCCTCAACCGCCTGCGCTGCCTGCGGGTAGGAGAGCCATGAGCCGGTTCTGGAAGGGAGTGGCCCTCTCCGTCCTCATCCTGCTGCTGGCCACCCTGGCCGCCCTGGTGTGGCTGGTTCAAAGCGGCCGCCTGGCCCAGCTCAGCGAGGCGCTGCTCAAGCGCCTGAGCGGCCAGGAAGTCCGCATCGGCACGGTGTCGTTTGCTTCCTGGAACACGGTGGTGCTTAGCGACGTGCGCCTCGTGCAGGCCTTTTCTGGCTGGCAGCTGCGGCTTGCCTGCCCGCGCGTGGAAGCGCGCTACGGCCTGCTGGGGCTGCTGCGCGGGGAAGTGCACCGCCTGGTGCTGCGCGAGCCAGAGCTGGCCCTGGCGCGCCAGGCCGCCGCCTCTTCTCCTGCCGCGGCGGCGCCGCCCGCCGCCGCCCCGACGGCGTTGCCGATAAGGCGCCTGGAGCTACACCAGGCCACCCTGCACCTGCCCGGCGCCACCCTGGCGCCGCTTACCCTCACCGCGGCGCCCGACCCGCAAGGCCGCCTGCGCCTGGCCGGGGAGGGGAAGTGGCAGGGGGCGGCGCTGCGCTTTACGGGACAGGTGGCGCTGGCCGCGCCCCAGCCCGCCGGCACCCTGGCGCTGCACTTTGCCGCCTTGTCCCTGGCAGCGCTGCCCCACGCTGTGCCAGCGCTGCAAGGCGAAGCCGCCGGCAGGCTCGAGCTGACCTGGGAAGGCCCTGAGCTGCGCGGCGAGCTCACCGCCACCCTGTCTTCCCTGGCCCCCGGGTGGCCCGCGCTGCGCCTGCAGGAGGGGAAGGCCACGGCGCAGCTCGCTTTCCGCGCCGAGCTGGCGCAGGGCCAAGGCGACGCGCAGGGCGAGCTGGCGCTGGAAGCCGCCCAGGCCGCCTACGCCGACTTACTGCTGCAGCCCCTCACCCTTAAGCTGCCGCTGCAGCTGGCCTACCGCGGCGGCGACTGGCAAGCCCGCGGTGAAGTGCAGCTGCGCGGCCAGCCCGCCGCCGGCCAGGGCAGGCTGGCCGGTGAGGCCTTCTCCTTGCAGCTGCCCCTGGCGCTGCGCTTTAGCGCGCGTGGCCTTGCCGGAGAAGGGGAAGCGCGGCTTAAGGCCGAGGGCCTGCGCCTGGCCGTGCCCGGCGGCGCGGTGCAGCTCAGCACCCTCGAGGCCACCTTGCCCCTGCGCGGCACTCCGGCCGCGCTCGAAATACCGCAGGGGCGCCTGGCGCTGGGCGCCTGGCAGTGGCGCCGCGGCGAGGCGGTGCAGCGCTTTGCCGGCCTCACCCTGCGCGCCAGCGCCACCCTGGCCCCCAAGCGCCTGGCCCTGCACGCCTTTTCCCTTGCCCTGCCCGCGCTTGGCACCCTGGAAGGCCGCGCCACCCTCGACTGGCCCCCGGCCAGCGCCCACCAGGTGCGCCTGCAGTGGCAGGGCGCGCTGCCCGCCCTGTGGCCGCACCTCGCCCCCCTGCTGCCGCCGGCTTACCGCGCCTGGCAAGTGCAGGGGCGCAGCCGCGTGGTGCTCGAGGCGCCGCGCCTGCGCTGGCCGCCGGCCGCCACCCCGCTGGCCCTTTCCTGGCACTGGCAAGAAGGGGGCTTTGCCTCGCCGCAGGGCACCCACGCCGCCGAGCACCTCGACGTCACCCTGCAGGCCAGCCTCTCCCTGGACCCCCAGCGCCACGCCCTGCAAGGGACCCTCACCCTGGCGCCTTTTTCCCTGCTGCTGGGCCCCTGGTTTCCCGCCCTGGAAGCCAACGCCATCGCCTCGGTGCTGACGTTTTCTGGACTCTACGACCCCCAGGGCGACGCCCTCGAGCTTTACCTCGCCGGCCAGCTGCGCCACCTGGGCACGGTGACCCTGCAGGGCACGGTGCAGCAGGCGCTGCGGCGCCCCCGCCTGGCGCTGCGCCTCAACCTGCGCCAGTTCGCCCTCGGCCCGGCATGGCGCACTGCGCTGCACGACCCGGTGCTCTTTCCCACCCTGGCGCGCCTGGCGGTCAGCGGCACGCTCAACGCCGAGGCCGAGCTGGCAGGCACGCCGCCGCAGCTGGCGCTGCAAGGCCACCTCGACCTGGACGGCGTCTCGCTAGAGGGGCCAAGCCTGGCCCTGCACGAGGTGTCGCTCCTGCTGCCCCTGCGCCTGACCTACCCGCTGCCGCCCCCCCTCGACCGCGCTGCCCTGGCGGCGGCCCCCGCCGGGCACCTGCACCTCAGGCAGGTGCGCCTGGGTCGCCTGGTGCTCGAAGGCCTGCGCACCACGCTCAGGGCGCATGGCGACAGCCTTGCCTTGCAGGACGAGGTGCGCCTGCAGCTGCTGGGAGGGCAGGTGGTGCTGCAGGAGGTGACGGCGCAGGCGCTGCTGCGGCCGCAGCGCCGCCTCACCCTGGGCGCTCGCCTGTACGACCTCAACCTGCGGCGACTCGACACCCCCTTGCCCCTGGAGGGACTGGTCAGCGGCGAGTTTTCCCGCCTGGAGCTGATAGGCGATCAGCTGCGCAGCGAGGGCTTCCTCACCCTGGCCCTTGCCGGCGGGCGGCTGCGCCTCACGCAGCTAAGCGGCGAGCAGCTCTTTAGTTCCCTGCCGGTGCTGCGCTGCACGCTCGAGAGCGAGCAGCCCCTTAGCCTGCTGCAGCTGACGCGCCTTTTCCCCATCGGCGACATCAGCGGCACCCTGCACCTGAAGATCACCGACCTCACCCTGGTGGGCGGGGAAGTGGCTGCCTTTCACCTTGACTTTGCCGTCGCCGAGGAGGGCGGCGAACCCCGCGCCATCACCGTGCGCGCGCTTAACAACTTGCTTTTTGCCACCGGCTCGGCTACGGTAGCAGGCGGCCTGCTGGGCGATACCTACCGCCTGCCGTACCGGCGCTTTGGCGCTGAGGTCACCCTGCGCAACGACGTGCTGCGCCTGCGCGGCAAGTACGTGGCGCGCGATGGCACCGAGTACTTCATGCAGGCGCCGGGCCTGGGCGGGGGGGTGAGCATCGTCAACCGGGTGCCCAAAAACGGCCTTCCCTTCCGGGACGTGGTGCAACGCCTGCGCGCCGTTCTCGGCGCAGGCTCCGAGGTGCGCGTCAAGTAAGGAGGAAGCGATGCGAGCGGCGCTGTGGCTGGTGGTGGGACTCGGCGTGCTGGGCGCAATCACCTGCGCCCGCGTCACCATCAACGTTTACTTTCCGGCGGCGCAGATCCGCGACGCGGCGGAAAAAATCGAAAGCGAGGTGCGCCACGGCACGCCGCCGCCGGCCGAAACCCCCACCCCGCCTCGCCCGCAGAGCCGCCGCCCCTGGCCCTTCCGCCTGGCGCTGGGGCCCCCGGCCGCCCAGGCGCAAGCCATCGACATTACCCTTACCTCCCCGGCCATCCGCCGCCTGGTCGAAAGCCGCAAGCAGCGCTACCCGCAGCTGGTGCCCTTCTTCCAGCGCGGCGCGCTGGGCGAAAACAACCGCGGCCTGGTGGAAGTGCGCCAGCTCCAGGGCCTTTCCTTGCAAGAGCGCGCCCGCCTGCAGGCCCTGGTGGCGGCCGAAAACGCCGACCGCCAGCGCCTCTACCTCGAGCTGGCCAAAGCCAACAACCTCCCCGAGGCGCGCGTGCCGGACATTGCCGCCATCTTTGCCGAAGTCAACCGCAAAGAGGCGCAGCCCGGCTGGTGGATCCAGGAAGCCGACGGCCGGTGGCATACCAAGTAAAGCGGGAATACCTGGGCAACAAGCAAAGGCACTTGCGGAAAGAAAACGACTTTGCTGGCGGCAGCAACGCCACACCCTGCGCCTTGCTGCCGCCCTGGATAGCTTTTTATCTCTGAACTGAAGACACGTCGCCTGGCTGGTAAGCAACCACCACCCGGGTGTCCTCGCATTTTTTATTGACATTTGCCCGGCAACCGGCTATATATGGCGGGGCGTGGGATGCGGGAGGGGGCAGCATGGCAACCGCAGCGCGGCGGAGGGAATCCGAGCCCGAGGTGGCGTATCTCTGGCAGCAGGCGTGCCAGCGCCTGCGCGAGTGCGTCGATGCCACCAAGTTCACCACCTGGCTGGAGCCGCTGCAGCCTTTGCCCAGCGTGGGGACGACGCTACGGCTGGCGGCGCCCAACGCCTTTATCCGCGACGGGGTGCTGGAGCGCTACGCGGCGCTGATCGAAGAGACGCTGCGGCAGCTGACCGGCACGGCGTACCAGGTGGCGCTGGTGGTGCACGAGGCGCCCGAAGCGCCGCGCCATCGCGAGGCGGGGCCAAGCCCGCTGACGCGCTCGGCGCCGCTGGGCGGCGCGGTCTTCAACCCGCGCTTTACCTTTGACACTTTCGTGGTGGGGGCGAGCAACCAGTTTGCCCACGCCGCCTGCCTGGCGGTGGCCCGCCACCCGGCGCGCACGTACAATCCGCTGTTCATTTACGGCGACGTGGGGCTGGGCAAGACGCACCTGCTGCACGCCATCGGCCACTACGTGCAGCAGGCGCACCCGCACCTGGTGGCCTGCTACGTCTCGTCGGAAAAGTTCCTCAACGACCTGGTGGTGGCCCTCAGCCACGACAAGATGGACGAGTTTCGCGCCCGCTACCGCAAGAACGACCTAGTGCTCGTCGACGACATCCAGTTCCTCATCGGCAAGGAGCGCACCCAGGAGGAGTTCTTCCACACTTTCAACGTCCTTTACAACGCCAACAAGCAGATCGTCATCACCAGCGACAAGCTGCCCAAGGACATGGTGGGGCTGGAAAAGCGCCTGCGCTCGCGCTTTGAGTGGGGGCTGATTGCCGACCTGCAGCCGCCCGACCTGGAGACGAAAATCGCCATTTTGAAGAAAAAAGCCGAGTACATGCAGATGCGCCTGCCCGACGAGGTGGCCTGGTTCATTGCCCGGCGCACGCGCGGCGACGTGCGCAAGCTCGAAGGCGCCCTCAACGTGCTCGAAGCCTATACCGCCATGACCGGGCAGGAGCTCTCGGTAAGCCTGGCGCAGAGCCTGCTCGGCAACCTCACCGAGGCCCCAGAGCGCACCGTCACCATTGCCGACATCGAGCGCGTGGTGGCGGATCACTACAAAATCAAAAGCGCGCTGCTGCGCTCGAAAAAGCGCAACAAAGAAATCGCCCATGCCCGCCACGTGGCCATGTACCTGGCGCGCGTGCTCACCAACGCCTCCTTGCCGCAGATCGGCAAGAACTTTGGCGACCGCGATCACACCTCGGTGCTGCACGCTTGCAACAAAATCAAGAGCCTGCTCGAGGAGAACTGGGAATTCAAAGAGGAAATCGAGCAGCTGATGCGCGCCTTGCAGAGCTAGAAGGAAGAGGCATGCCCTCGTCGCGGGTGAAGTTTGCCGGCAGCGCCCAGGGGCTGCGCATGCGCCTGGCCTGGGAGGTGCCGCTGCCGCAGCTGCTGGTGGAACTCGAAGAGCACTTGCAAAAGGCGCGCGACTTTTTCCAAGGCGCCCGGGTGCTGGTGGAAGTGGGCGAGCGGGGGGTGGCAACGGCGGAGCTCGAGCAGCTTGCCGTGGTGCTCGAGCGCTACGGCGTGCTCCTGGGCGGGGTGGTGCCGGCGAGCGCGTCGGCGGAGCGCCGCGTGGAAGCGCCGGTGGCGCCGCCGCCGGTGGCGGCCAGCCTGCACCTAGAGCGCCGCACCGTGCGCTCCGGGGAGAAAATCGCCACCGCCGGGCACCTGGTGATCCTGGGCGACGTCAATCCCGGCGCGGAAGTGATGGCCGGCCACCACATCATCGTCTGGGGGGCGCTCCGGGGCTCGGCTTACGCCGGCATTCCGGACCGCGAGGACGCCGTGATCGCTGCCCTGCACCTGGCCCCCATCCAGCTGCGCATTGCCGGCTACATCGCGCGGCCACCGGAGCACCGGCCGCCCTGGCCGCCGGTGCCGGAGCTGGCGCGCATCGACGGCACGCGCATCGTCGTGGAAGCGTGGGAGCGGGGGCGGGCGTTGCCAAAAGGGGGAAGGCTGTGGCTGGACGCGTGATTACCGTGACCTCGGGCAAGGGCGGGGTAGGCAAGACGACGTTTAGCGCCAACGTGAGCGCCGCCCTCGCCGAGTTGGGCAAAAAGACCATTGCCGTCGATACCGACGTGGGGCTGCGCAACCTCGACATCGTCATGGGGCTGGAAAAACCGCATCGTCTTTGACCTCGTGGACGTGGTGGAGGGGCGCTGCCGCCTGCCCAAAGCGGTGATCCGCGACAAGCGCATCGCCACCCTGCACCTGCTGCCCGCCGCCCAGACGCGCGACAAGACGGCGGTGAGCCCGGCAGACATGGAAAAGCTGTGCGCCGAGCTGCGCCACCTCTTTGACTACATCCTCATCGACTCGCCGGCCGGCATCGAGCGCGGTTTTGAAAACGCCATCGCCGGCGCCGACGAGGTGATCGTCATCACCACCCCGCACGTTTCCTCCATCCGCGACGCCGACCGCGTCATCGGCCTGCTGGAGGCGGCCGACAAGAAGCACATCCGCCTCGTCGTCAACCGCCTGCAGCCGGACATGGTGCGCCGCGGTGACATGCTCGACGTGCCCGACGTGCTGGAGATCCTGGCCGTGGAGCTGCTGGGCATCATCCCCGAAGACGACTACATCGTGGTGGCCAGCAACCGCGGCGAGCTGGCTACCGCCAACCCCGCCTCGCCGGCGGCCAAGGCCTACAAGAACGTGGCGCGCCGCCTGCTGGGCGAAGAGGTGCCCTTCCTGCCCCTGGAAGAGGACAAAGGGCTGTTCAAGCGCCTGGCGCGGCTCTTTAAGCGCTAGCAAGGAAGAGCGCCGTGAGCTTCCTGCGCAAACTCTTCGGGTGGCGCCCCCCGCAGGCGCAGAGCAAGCAAGTGGCCAAAGAGCGCCTCAAGCTCGCCTTGACCTACGACCGCCGCGGCCTGGCCAGCGGCAACCTCGAGCAGCTGCGCCGGGAAATCAGCCGCATCATCGCCAAGCACTTTGCCGTCAGCGAGCAAGACATCCAGATCAGCTTCGACCGTACCGCCGAGTACGACAAGCTGATCGCCAGCATCCCCCAGGGGCCGCCGCGCCCGCCGGCCACCGCCGCTCCCCAGCCGGCCGCCGCTCGCCGCCGCCGCCGATGAAAAAGGGGACAGGCTACTTTTTTGTCTGCTGGAAAAAAGTAGCCTGTCCCCTTTTTTCTGCTTGACACCTGCTAAAATGTGCAGTATTACTCATGCGAGCACTTGCCCGCAGGGAGGGGGGCATGAAACCGCCGCTGACGGCTCGGCAGCGCCAGATCCTCGACTTCATCGCCCAGGTGGTGGCGGCCACCGGCGTGCCGCCCAGCCTGCGCCAGATCGGCGAGGCGCTGGGCATCCGCTCCACCAACGGCGTGCGGGCTCACCTCAAGGCCTTGGAAAAAAAAGGCTACATCCGGCGCGCCACGCGCACCTCGCGGGGCATCGCAGTGGCTGACCGGCGGCCCGCGGCGGCCGCTGACGGCGTGGAAGTGCCCATCCTGGGGCGGGTGACCGCCGGCTTGCCCATCCTGGCGGTGGAAAACCGCGAGGGCACCCTGGTCGTCGATCCCAGCCTGGTGAAGAGCCCAGACACCTTTGCCTTGCGCATCGAAGGCGACAGCATGGTCGAGGCCGGCATCTTTGACGGCGACTACGTGCTGGTGCGTCCCCAGGCTTATGCCGACAACGGCGACATCGTGGTGGCCCTGCTGGGTGACGAGGTGACGGTGAAGCGCTTTTACCGCGAGGCCGGCAGCGTGCGGCTGCAGCCGGCCAACGCCCGCCTTGCCCCCATCCGGGTGAGCGAGGTGCGCATTTGCGGCAAGGTGACGGGGCTCATCCGCCCGAGGGTGCAGTGATGCCGAGGCCTAAAAGCGTCTTTACGTGCCAGAGCTGCGGCTACCAGGCCGGCAAGTGGCTGGGGCGCTGTCCGGACTGCGGGGCGTGGCACAGCCTGGTGGAAGAGGTGCCCGCGGCACCGCGGCGGGCCGCGGCGCCTGCCACCGCGCCGCTGCCGCTGCCCGAGATAAGCGGCGACGGCGAGGCGCGGCTGTCCACCGGCATGGCGGAGCTAGACCGGGTGCTGGGCGGCGGCCTGGTCAAAGGGTCGGTGGTGCTCATCGGCGGCGATCCGGGCATTGGCAAATCGACCCTCTTGCTGCAAGCCGCCGCCGGCCTCAGCCGCAGCGGCCCGGTCCTTTACGTCTCGGGCGAGGAATCGGCCAGCCAGCTGCGCCTGCGCGCCGAACGGCTGGGCATTCGCGAGCCGCGGGTCTACGTCTTTACCGAAACCGCGGTAGAGACGATCTGCGAGCAGGCGCGGCGCTTGCAGCCGCAGGCCCTGATCGTCGACTCCATCCAGACGGTTTACAGCAGCGCGCTGCCCGCCACCCCGGGCAGCATCGGCCAGGTGCGGGAAAGCGCGGCGCAGCTGCTGGCGCTGGCCAAAGCGACGCAGCTGCCCGTCTTTCTTATCGGCCACGTCACCAAGGAAGGGGCGATTGCCGGGCCGCGGGTGCTCGAGCACATGGTGGACACGGTGCTTTACTTTGAAGGCGAGCGCCACCACGCCTGCCGCCTCCTGCGCGCCGTCAAGAACCGCTTTGGCCCCACCAACGAGCTGGGCATTTTCGAGATGCGCCAGACGGGGCTGGCGGAAGTGCCCAACCCCTCGGCGCACTTGCTCGCCGAGCGGCCGCAGGGCACCAGCGGCTCGGTGGTGGTGGCCAGCGTGGAAGGCACGCGGCCGCTGCTGGTGGAGCTGCAGGCCCTGGCCAGCCCCAGCGGCTTTGGCACGCCGCGCCGCGTGGCAAGCGGCGTCGACTACCAGCGCGTGGTGCTGCTGCTGGCGGTGCTGGAAAAGCGCCTGGGCCTGCCCTTGCAGCAGTACGACGTTTACGTCAACGTGGTGGGCGGCCTGCAAGTCGACGAGCCGGCCGTCGACTTGGGGGTGATCGCGGCGGTGGTGTCGAGCCTGCGCGAGGTGGCCGTCGATCCGGGGCTGGTGGTCTTTGGCGAAGTGGGCCTGACGGGCGAAGTGCGCGCCGTCACCCAAGTCGAAGCGCGGCTGCGCGAGGCGGCCAAGCTCGGCTTCTGCCGCTGCCTGCTGCCTGCCGGTAGCGAGGAGGCGGCGCCAGAGGTGGCCGGCCTGGCGCGCTGGGGGGTGCGCAGCGTGGCCGAGGCGCTCGAAGCGCTCGCCGCGGCGGCGCCAGAGAAACCTCTGCGGTAAGGAGACCGACATGAGCAAGAGCGACGACAAGCAGCGGGCCCTCGATTTGGCCTTTGCCCAGATCGAGAAGCAGTTTGGCAAAGGCGCCATCATGCGCCTGGGCGAAAGCCAGGCCTTGGACATCCCAGTGATTCCCAGCGGCTCGCTGACCCTCGACGCGGCGCTGGGCATCGGCGGCATTCCGCGCGGCCGCGTCACCGAAATCTACGGGCCGGAAGCCTCGGGCAAGACCACCCTGGCCCTGCACGTCATCGCCTCGGCGCAGCGCAGCGGCGGCGAGGCGGCCTTCATCGATGCCGAGCACGCCCTCGACCCGGCGTACGCCCGGCGGCTGGGGGTGAACATCGACAACCTGCTCATCTCCCAGCCCGACAGCGGCGAGCAGGCGCTGGAAATCGCCGACGTGCTGGTGCGCAGCGGGGCGCTCGACGTCATCGTCATCGACTCGGTGGCCGCCCTGGTGCCCCAGGCAGAAATCAACGGCGACATGGGCGACCCGCAGATGGGGCTGCAGGCGCGCCTCATGTCGCAGGCGCTGCGCAAGCTCACCGGGGTGATCCACAAGACCAACACCTGCGTCATTTTCATCAACCAGATCCGGCAGAAAATCGGCGTCTTCTTCGGCAACCCGGAAACCACCACCGGCGGCAACGCCCTGAAGTTCTACGCCTCGGTGCGCCTCGACATCCGCCGCGTGGAGGCCATCAAGGTGGGCCAGGAGGTGGTGGGCAACCGCACGCGGGTGAAGGTGGTAAAAAACAAGCTGGCACCGCCGTTTCGCGAAGCCGAGTTTGATATCCTCTACGGCAGCGGCATCTCCTACGTGGGCGAGCTGCTCGACTTGGCGGTCAAGTACGGTATCCTGCAAAAGAGCGGCGCCTGGTTTGCTTACGGCGAGGAGCGCATCGGCCAGGGACGCGACAACGCCCGCACCTACCTCCTCGAGCACCCCGAGGTGGCGGCGGCCATCGAGGCCGAGGTGCGCCAGGCGCTGCAGCTGCCGCAGCGCACCAGCGAGCTGCTGCGCGCTTCGCAAGCCGAAGACAGCAGCCTGTTTGCCGAAGAGGCCGCGGCCCGCGCCAGCAAGTCCTAGAGGCAAGGCGGCGCGCCGGCCTGAAAGGGGAGGGGCATGTTTGCCGGCGAATTTTCGTGCAAGCTCGACGAGAAAGGGCGCTTTGCGCTGCCCGCCTCGCTGCGCGACCGCTTTGCCCTGCCCGCCGACCCAGAAGTAAAAAAAGCGGTGCTGGTACGCTCGCAGCAGGAGCGCTGCCTGTGGCTTTTCCCCCTGCCCAACTGGTACGCGTTGCTGGAAGTGCAGCGGCAGCGCCTGAGCGAGCACGAAAGCCGCCTCTTCATGCACTACGTGGTCTCGGAGGTACTGGAGCTGGAAGTCGACCGCGCCGGCCGCCTCCTCGTTCCGCGCAAGTTCCGCGAGCACGCCGGTATCGACGACGAGGCGGTGCTGGTGGGGATGTACGACCGCCTGGAGGTCTGGAGCCAGGCCGCCTGGCAAGCGCACCTCGCGCAACTCGAAGAAGCGCACGAGACGGCGCTCGGCCGGGTGCTGCAGATGCCGAGCATCAAACCCCTGTGGCCAGGAGTGGAGCGGTGAGCATCCAGGTGCACCAGGTCAAAGGCGACGTGGTCGAGCTGATCTTCAACCCGCGCGAGGAAGACCTGCGCGTCGGGGAGACGCTGTGCCTTCAGGAGCGCGAGCGCGAGGGCGGCCTGGTGGTGCAAATCGTCGCCTTTCGCATGGTGACGTACCCCTCGCTCATCCAGGAGCAGCTGCAGCTGGCCATGGGGGCCACGCCGGCCGACCTGCTCTCTTACCTCTCGGAGGCGCAAGAAGCCTTGCGCGAGTGGGAAAGCAGCGAAGCGCGCAACCTCAAAGTGGCCATCTGCAAGATCCGCAAGCTCGCCGGGCCGCGCTGGGACCAGTGGGACGGCTGGATCCCGACGCGCGACGTGGAAGTGACGCGGGTCAGCGACCAGGAGCTGTTTGCCAACTGCCTGGACGACTTGGGCAACCCCCTGCACCTGGGCGAGACGCTGCGCGGCCACCCCTTTTGCATCGAGGGCCGCCACCTGGAAAAAATCAACGTCATTACCGGCGTCAAAGGCGCCGGCAAGTCGCACCTGGCCAAGGTGCTCTTGCTCGAGCTCATCCAGGCGGGGGCGCCGTGCGTGGTCTTTGACCTCAACAAGGAGTACGTCCACCTGCCGCGGCACGAGGACGACCCCTTTTCTGGCCAGGTGCGCCGCCGCGGCATCGTGCACCTCAAGGCGGGCGAGACGCTCAAGCTGGGCGTGCGCCAGTTCGGCCTGAGCCCCCTGGTGACCCTGCTCACCAAGCTGGGGCTGCCGGAGGTGTCGGCCATGCACTTCGAAAACCGCATGGCCCGCTTGTTTCAAGAACTCTGGCACTACGAGCGGCAGGGCAAGAAAGTGCCCTTCATCGGCATCCAACACCTCATCGACATGGCCGACGACTTGGAATTTTCCAGCAACGAGGTGGTCAGCGCCGCCATCCGCAGCCGCCTGGAAGCGGCGCGCAACACCGGCGTCTTTGCCGAACGCCCCGAGGAGGCCACCTCGCTGCAGGCCGAGTACCACCGCATCCGCCACGGCGGCGCCCTGGTGATTGACCTCTCCAACCTCACCAACCTGTCGCGCCAGGGCTTTGTGCAGGCCATCCTCGACATCCTGCGCGAGATCTGCGAGCAGGAGATCCAGCGCGGCACCGGGCGCTTTCCCTTTGTCTTTTTCGAAGAGGCCCACCTCTACATCAGCCGCAACACCATCGGCTACATCGTCACCCGCTCGCGCCACCTGGGAATTACCTGCTTTTTTGTCACCAACATGATCGGGGGCCTCGACGAGACGGTGCTGCGGCAAGTGGACAACCTTTTCCTGCTGCACCTTCCCTTTGACGACGACGTGCGCCACATCAGCAAGAGCGCCATGGTAGACCAGGAAACCATGGCGTCGTTTGTCAAGCGCCTGCGGCGCCACCACGCCCTCGTCCTGGGCGACGTGACGCGGCAGTACCCGGTGATCATCAAAGTCAAAGAGCTCAAAGGCATCCATACGGCCGGAGAAACGCAGTACTTCTTCAAGCCGCGCCTTTCGGGCGGCAACGGCACGCCGCCGGCCGCCCCCCCGCCCAGCGACGGGCAGGGTCCCCGGCAGGCGCCGCTGCCGCTGGCGGCGCCACCGTCGCCGCAGGAAGCGGCGCTGCTGGCGCGCTTGCAGGCGCGCTGGCCAGAGGTGGTGGCCCGCCTTCGCGACAAGAGCGCCTTTCTGGGCTCGGTGCTGGTGGCCGGCCGCCCCACGCGCCTGCAAGGCGGCACCCTGGTGCTGAGCTTTACGGCGCGCGACCGCTTCCACCGCGAGATGCTTGAAGAGCCGGCCTACCGCGCCCTGGTGGAGAAAGAGCTGAGCGCGCTGCTGCAGCAGCCCGTCACCGTGGTCTGCCAGGAAGCGGGCGGCCGACCCCGCGGAGCCTCGTGATGCGTACCGTTGCCCTGAGCCTGCCCCTGCCGCCCAGCATCAACCACCAGTACGCCACCGTGGCCGGCCGCCGCGTGCTCTCGCGCGCCGGCCGCGCCTTTAAGGCCCTGGTGGCCGAGGCGGTGGAGCGGTGGCTCGAGGCGCAGCAAGTGCCGCGGGCAGCGCTGGCGCAGCTGCGGCAGCACACCTTTGCCCTCCACATCACGTTTTACTTTGATACGGCGTGGCGGCGCGACCTCGACGGCGGGCTGAAAATCACCCAGGACGCCCTGTGCGAGGCGCTGGGCATCAACGACACCCTGGTGGTGGAAATCCACCTCTACAAACGCGTCGATCCGCAGCTGCCGCGCACCGAGCTGTGCCTGACGGCGCTCGAGCGCGCGGCGCTGCCTGCCAGCGCGCCCCCTGCCGAGGTGCCGTGGTGGGCCACGGCGGGCAAAAGCCGGCGGCGCCGGCGGCGGCGCCTGCGCAGCCTGGCCGAGCTGGCTGCCCGCTACCAGTGGGAAGGGCCTGCAGAGGGAGAAGCATGCTCGACTGGCGTCAAGTGAGCCAGCAAATCGCCGCCATGGCGGCGGAAGCCCAGCTGGCGGTGGACGACGTACACAAGCGGCTCGACAGCGCCCTGCACCAGCTGCGGCTGGAGTCGCAGCGCCTGGAGGCGTTTTGCCGCAAGCTGGCGCTGAGCAAGACGTCGTGGCTGCTGGCGGGGATCCACGAACCGCTGACGCAGACTTACCCCTTGCCGCCGTGCCCGCGGCCGCTGGTGGTGGTGGCGGCCGACGGCTCGCAGATCGCTCCCAGCCGCCACGAAGTGGCCGCCGCGTTTCTGCTCAACATCGCCACCGTGGTCTTGCCTTACGGCAGCGGGGAGCGCGCCGTGCTGCGCAGCACCCCCACCCTGTACTACCGGGAAGAAGACCTCTACACGACGTACGGCGGGCAGCAGGTGGCGGTGAGCGGCGAGCTGCTGGGCATGCGCCGCACCCTCATGGAGTTTGACGCCTTGCTGCAGCAAGCCAGCGCGGCCGCCGCCAAAGGGCACCCCACCTGCGCCCTGGCCGACGGCAGCCTCATCCTGTGGCAGCTCGAAGGCAAGCCCCAGGACTACCAGCAAGAGACGCTGGCGCGCTACCTGGCTTGCCTGGAGGCGGCGCGGCAGCAGGGCATTCCCCTGGCCGGCTACATCAGCCGCCCGCGCAGCCGCGACGTGCTCAACGCCCTGCGCGTGGGGCTGTGCCCGGAGGAGGTGGCCAACTGCGACCGCTGCCCGTACCGCGAGCTGCCGCGCCTGCCGTGCGCGGCCATCGAGGGGCTGAGCGACAGCCACCTCTTTGCCCGCCTGCTGCGGCCCGGCGAGCGCACCGCCGTCTTTGACAGTGCCTCGCGCGTCCTCGAGGCCTACGGGCCGCACCGCATCGTCTTTTTCTACCTGCACGTGGGCGCCGAGGTGGTGCGCGTGGAAGTGCCGCGCTGGGTGGCCAGCGACCCGGCGCGGCTGGCGCTCGTGCACGCCACGGCCTACGACCAGGCCCAAAAGGGCGGGGGATACCCGGTGGCGCTGGCCGAAGCGCACCAGCACGCGGTCATCCGCGGTGCCGAGCGCGAGCTGTTTTACGAGATGGTGACGGCGGCCCTGGTGCGCCGCGGCGTGCGGGCCGCCGTGTCGCCCAAAACCCTGCGCAAGCGACGCATGACGGTGTAGAGGGATGTACGACGAGGAAGTTGGCGAGGTGATCGGCAGCAGCAACACGGAATTCATTGCCGAAAGCACGCTGCTGCACCAGTCTCCCCCTTTTGGAAGCTTCATCAAAGTCAAAGCGCGCGAGCCCATCTACGGCGTGGTCTTTAACGCCTACACCCACAGCCTGGAGCCCAACCGGCTGGCCATTGCCTACCACCGCTCGGAGCAGGAGCTGCGCGACGAGCAGCCCCAGATCTTCGAGCTGCTAAAGACCAAGTTTGAAGCGGTGATCATCGGCTACGAAAGCAACGGCAGCATCCGCCACTACCTGCCGCCGCAGCCGCCGCGGCTGCACAGCTTCGTCTACGTCTGCCATCCCATGGAAGTGCGGCGCCTGACGGCGCGCTTTTGGTTCCTGCGCTTTCTGCTGAGCGTGGAAAAAGCCCCACGCGACGAACTCATCGCCGCCGCCATCCGTGCCGCCTATGCCGTACGCCAGGGGGAGCGCAGCTTCCTGGTGCAGGCCGGCAAGGCGCTGGTCAAGCTGATCGGCGACGATTACGAAATGCTGGCGTCGATCCTCCATCGCATCCAGGAATCCTAATCGCTTGCCAAGGGGGTCGTGAGCATGCTGTACAAAGGGAGACGACGGGTGGGTGTGGTCGTCAACGGCTCGCTCATCGGCGGGCTGGAAATGAAGCTCGACGAGTGGTACTCGGTCGAGGACGTACGCGCCGGCAAGTTCGTGGTCATCGAAGGCGAAAAGAGCCGCTTTTTCTGCATGGTCACCGACGTGCGCCTGGACACCACCAACCCGCAGGTGCTGGCCGACCCGCCGGGGGAGGAAGAAGAGCTCATGCGCCAGGTGCTGCACGGCACCGCCACCTACGGCACCGTCTGCTTGCGGCCGCTGCTGATGATGGACAAAGACGAAAGCAGTGGCGAGCCGCACCTGGTGAAGACCATCCCGGTGCACTTCTCGGTGGTGTGCGAGGCCGACGAGGAAGACGTCAACCGCATCTTCGGCAGCGAGGCGCGCCACCCCCGCTACTTCCACATCGGCCGCCCCCTGGACATGGAAACCCCCATCTGCATCGACCTGGAGAGCTTCATCGAGCGCAGCAACGGCATCTTCGGCAAGACCGGCACCGGCAAGACGTTTCTCACCCGCCTCGTGCTGGCCGGCCTCATCCACAAGAACCGCGCCGTCAACCTCGTCTTCGACATGCACAGCGAGTACGGCTGGCAGGCAACACAGGAGTCTGGCCCCGGGCAAGGCGGCTTTGTCAAAGGGCTCAAGCAGCTCTTTGGCAGCAAGGTGGCCATTTTCACCCTCGACCCGGAGTCGGCGCGGCGGCGCGGCGTACAGAGCGACTTTACCGTGCACATTCCCTACAACCAGATCACCGTGGAAGACATCGCCCCGCTGGCCGACGAGCTCAACCTCAACCCCACGGCGGTGGAGTCGGCTTACCTCATCGTCAACCGCTACGGCCGCGACTGGCTCTCCACCCTGCTGCGGCAGGAGCCCAAAGACCTTAAGGACTTTGCCGCCGACATCGGCGCCCACCCCGAATCGATCGCGGCGCTGCACCGCAAGCTCAAGCGCCTGGAGAAGTTCGACTTCCTGCGCGAGCAGGTGAGCGAGGACGCCGTCTACAAGATCATGGAGTGCCTAGACCGCGGCGTGCACGTCGTGCTCGAGTTCGGGCAGCAGAGCAGCTTCCTCTGCTACATGCTGGTGGCCAATATTCTGACGCGCCGCATCCACGACCTCTACGTGATGAAGACCGAGAAGTACTTGGCCAGCGGCCGCCCCCAGGACAAGCCCAAGCAGCTGATCATCACCATCGAGGAAGCGCACAAGTTCCTCAACCCGGTGGCGGCGCGCCAGACGATTTTCGGCACCATCGCCCGCGAAATGCGCAAGTACTTCGTTTCCCTGCTCATCGTCGACCAGCGCCCCTCAAGCATCGACGACGAGATCATGTCGCAGATTGGCACGCGCATCACCTCGCTGCTCAACGACGAAAAAGACATCAACGCCGTGCTCACCGGGGTGAGCAACGCCAGCTGGCTGCGCAGCGTGCTGGCCAGCCTCGACTCCAAGCAGCAGGCCCTGCTCATGGGCCACGCCGTGCCCATGCCGGTCGTAATCCGCACCCGCGATTACGACCCGGCGTTTTACGCCGCGCTGGGCTACGTGGAAGGCAAGGAGCTGGCCCGCAAGGCACAGGCCAACATCGCCGACCTCTTCGGGGAGGGCTAAGTCATGGGGGTACGGCTGCTGCACCTGGCCGACCTCCACTTTGGCATGGAAAATTACGGGCGCCTCGACCCGGCAAGCGGCCTCAACCGGCGCCTGCTCGACTTTGCCCGCTCGACCCACTACGCCATCGACTACGCCCTCGAGCACGGCGTGCACCTGGCGCTGTTTGCCGGCGACATCTACAAGCACCGCGAACCCGACCCCTCCTGGCAGCGCGAGTTCGCCCGCTGCGTGCGGCGCCTGGTGGAGGCGCGCGTGCCGGTAGTGATCCTGGTGGGCAACCACGACCTGCCCAACACCCTGGGCAAGGCCAACGCGGTGGAGATCTTCGATACCCTGGAGCTGCCCGGGGTGACGGTGATCAGCAAGCCGGTCCTGCACCGGCTCGACACCCCGGCAGGGCCCGTGCAGGTGGCTGGCCTGCCTTACCTGACGCGCAGCTTCCTGCTGTCGCGCGAGCAGTACAAGGACCTGCCCCTTGAGGAAGTCAACCGCCTGCTGGTGGAAAAGGGAGAAGAAATGCTGCGCTGGCTGGCAGAGCAAGTCAACCCGGCGCTGCCCGCCATCCTCACCGTGCACGGCAGCGTCATGGGCGCCGTGCTCAGCTCCGAGCAAAGCATCATGCTGGTCGGCCACGACCCCATCCTCCCTTTAAGCGCCCTCACCAACCCTGTCTGGGACTACGTGGCGCTGGGACACATCCACCGCCACCAGGACCTCAACCCCGGCGGGCAGCCGCCGGTGGTCTATGCCGGCAGCCTCGAGCGCATCGACTTTGGCGAGGAGCACGAAGAAAAGGGCTTCGTGTGGGCCGAGGTGGAAAAAGGCCACACCACTTACACCTTCGTGCCCACCCCGGCCCGCCCCTTTGTCACCCTGCGCCTGGATGCCCGCCAGGGCGATCCCCTGGCGCTGCTGGAGCAGGAACTGGCCCGGCGCGACATCACCGGCGCCGTGGTGCGCGTCCTCCTCACCGTCACCCCCGAGCAGAGCGCCGCCATCGACGAGCGGCGGCTGCGCGAGCGGCTGCACGCCGCCTACCTGGTGGCAGGGATCGTCAAGGAGGAGGTCAAAGCCGCGCCGCGCACCCGCGACGCCCAGCTGACCGAGGCCTTGGGACCCCTGGAAGCGCTGGAGCGCTACCTGCGCCACCACCCGCAGTACGCGCCGCGGCAGCAGGCGCTGCTGGCGCGCGCCCAGCAGCTGCTTCAGGAGCTCGCAGAGGAGCTGGCGCTGTGATCCCCGTGCGCCTGCGCCTGCGCAACTTCATGAGCTACGGCGAAGACGTGCCGCCGCTGGACTTCTCGCAGTTCAGCGCCGTGTGCCTCACCGGCGACAACGGCCACGGCAAGTCCGCCCTGCTCGACGCCATCACCTGGGCCCTGTGGGGGCAGACGCGCGCCAAAAACCTCGACGACGTGGTGCGCCTGGGGCAGGAAGAGGCCGAGGTGGAGTTCGAATTTGAGCTCGAGGACGAGCGCTACCGCGTGCTGCGCAAGCGCAGCCTGCGCCCGCGCAGCGGCCTGTCGTCCCTGGAGCTGCAGGGCTTCGACCGCCACAGCGGCCAGTGGCGGGCCTTAAGCGGCAGCAGCATCCGCGACACCGAGGCCAAAATCACCCAGCTGCTGCGCATGAACTACGAGACGTTCATCAACTCGGTGTTCGTGCTGCAAGGGCGCGCCGACGAGTTCACCACCCGGCGGCCGGCCGAACGCAAGCGCATCCTGGCCGACATCCTCGGCCTGTCGGTGTTCGATGCCCTGGAAGCGCGGGCCAAAATGCACCGCGGCGCCCTCGACCAGCAAGTGCAGGCCCTCGACCAGCGCCTCGAAGAGCTGCGCCAGGCGGTGGCCCGCAAGGAAGAACTGGCCGCGGCGCTCGCTGCCCAGCAGGAAACCCTGGCCCAGCTGCAGGCCGAGCTGCAGGCTACCCAGGCGCACCACGAGGCGCTCACCCAGCGCGCCAGCACCCTGCGCCTGCAGCACCAGCGCGCCGACGAGCTGGCGCGGCGCCAGCAGCAGCTGCAGCGAGAACTGCAGGAGGCCGCGCGCCAGAAGGCCCAGCATGCCCGCCGCCTCGCCGATTTTGAAGCCATCGTCAAGCAGGAGGCGGCCATTACCGCCGCTTACGAGGAGCTCCAGGCCCTGCAAGCCCAGGAGCACCAGTACCACGCCCTGGCCGAAACCCATGCCGCCCTGCAGCAGGAAGCGGCACGCCTGCAGCAGGCCATTGCCGCAGCCGCCCAGCGCCTGGAGCTGGAGCTGCACGGCGTGCAGCAGCGCCGGCAGGAAGTGGCGGTGCGCCTTGAGACCTGCCAGCAAACCCTGCAGGCCGCCCCCCGCATCGAAGCGGCTTACCAGCAGCTGCAGCAGCTGCGGCAGCGCGAGGCCGAGCTGGCCCAGACGCTGCAGCGCCGCTACGTACTGGAGCAGCGCCGCCGCGAGGTGGAGCAGCGCCTGCAGCAGAAGCGGCACGCCCTGGAGCTGCAGCAGCGCTCGCTGCTCGACCGCCAGCAGGAGTGGCAGCAGAAGGAGGCCAGCCTGGCTACCTGGGAGGAGCGCCTGCGCGCCTTGCAGGCCGAGCTGCAAGAAGCAGAACGCACGAAGCAGCGCCTTGACGAAGTGCGCGCCACCGGGGTGACGCTCAAAGTGCAAATCGAGCAGAGCATCCCGCAAGCCCTGGCCACGCTGCAAGAAGAGGTGCGGCAGCAGCACACCACGCGCCGGCTGCTCGACCAGGCTGGCGCGCACTGCCCGCTGTGCGAAAAGGCCCTCACCGACGCCGAGCGCCAGCGCGTGCTGCGCAAGCTGGCCCAGGAAATCGCCCAGCGCCAGCGGCGCATCGAAGAGCTCGAGCACGAGGCGCAGCGCTTGCAGCAGCAGCGCCAGGCGCTGCGCCTAGAGTACAAGCAGCTCGAGCAGAAGTTAGAGCAGCGCGCCGAACTGGAGCAGCAGTACGCCCTGGTGCAAACGCGCCTGGAGGAAGCCCGCCAGGCCCGCCAGGCCCTGGCCGCCCTCATGGCGCAGCTGCAAGAGCTCGACGCCCAGCTCGCCTCGGGCAGCTACGCTGCCGAAGAGCTGGCGGCGCTGCAGCAGCTGACCGCCGAGCTGGAGGGCCTCGCCTACGACCCGACAGCCCACCAGGCGCTGCGCCGCGACCTGCAGCGGCTGGCCGAGGCCGAAGTGCAGTACGCCCGCCTCGAGCAGGCGCGCACCGAGGTGGCCGAGCTGCAGGCGCAGCTGCAGGCGCTGGCGCAGCAGGCAGCGCGCCTCGAGCAGGCGCTGGGCACGCAGCAGTTTGCCGAGGCCGAGCGCGCCGAGCTGCATGCCGTGCAGCAGCGCCTGGCCCAGCTGCAGTTCGACCCCGCCGCGTACCAGGCCCTGCGCCAGCGCCTGCAGGCGCTGCAGCCCGCAGCCCAGCAGTACGCCACCCTGGAGCTGGCCCGCCAGCAGCTGCAGGCCGAACGCCTCGCCCTTGAGCGGCTGGAGGCAACGCAGCAGCGCTGGGAAGCGGAGCTGCAGGCGCTGGCCGCCGAGGCGCAGCAGCACGCCTCGGTCCTTGCCGACTTGCACCAGACGGAGGCCGCGCTGACGCAGACGGCAGCGCAGCTAGCCAACCTGCGCGCCCGCGAGGGCGAGGCGCGCCTGGCCCTGGGCCGCCTGCAGTCGCGCTACGAGGACTGCCTGCAGCGCGAGGCAGAACTCGAAGAACGGCAAGCCCAGCGCACCCAGCTGGTGACCGAACGCGCCCTCTACGGGGACCTGGCGCAGATCTTTAGCAAAAACGGCATCCAGGCGCTGATCATCGAAAACGCCCTGCCGGAGCTGGAAGACGAAGCCAACCGCATCCTGGCCCGCATCACCGACAACGCCATGCACCTGACGCTAGAAACCCAGCGCGACACGCGCAGCGGCAGCGTCATCGAAACCCTGGACATCAAAATCAGCGACGCCCTGGGCACGCGTCACTACGAGCTGTTTTCCGGCGGCGAGGCGTTTCGCATCAATTTTGCCCTGCGCATTGCCCTCTCCAAGCTGCTGGCCCGGCGCGCCGGCGCCCGCCTGCGTACCCTGGTGATCGATGAGGGTTTTGGCACCCAGGACAGCCAGGGGCTCGAGCGCCTGCTGGAAGTGATCAAGGCCATCCAGGACGACTTTGCCAAAATCATCATCATCACCCACCTGCGCGACCTCAAAAATGCCTTTGCCACCCACATCGAGGTGAAAAAGGACCCGCTGCGCGGTTCGTTCTACCAGGTGCTGTCATGACTTCCCCCCTGGCGGCGCTGTTTGCCGAGCTGACCCACCGGCCCCCTGCCGGCACGGCGGTGGCTTCGGCCCTCGTCGCGCCTCCGCACGCCGCTCCCCGGCAGGCGCTGCCCGCCACCTTCCCTCCCTGGCTGCGCGCCGCGCTGCACGCGCAGGGGATCACGCAGCTGGCCGCGCACCAAGCGCAGGCCCTGGCGCTGCTCCACCGCGGCACGCCGGTGTGCCTGGCGGCCCCGGCCGGCAGTGGCCGCGGCGTGCTGCGGCTGCTGGCGCTGCTGCTGGCCTGCGCAGGCCAGGCGGCGGCCCACGCTCTGCTGGTGGTGCCCGACGCGCTGCAAGGACAGCGCCAGCTGGCCACGCTGCTGGCCTGGAACGAGCGGCTGCCGCCAGAGGTGTGCCTGGCCGCCTCGCTGCTTGGCGGTGAAGACAAGCCGCCGCAGGCACTGCCGCCCCTAGTGCTCGCCACGCCACAGGGACTGCACGCCTGCCTGCTGGCCGGCCACGCCCGCTGGCCGGCGTTCTTTGCCGGATTGCGCTGCGTGGTGGTAAGCGACGTGCACGCCTACGGTGGCGCCCCGGGGGCGCATCTGGCCCACCTGCTGCAGCGCCTGCAACGCCTCGCCTGCCACTACGGGGGGCAGCCACACGTTCTGCTGACCACCGCCCCCCTGGCCAACGCGGCCCACGTGGCCCGCACCTTGCTGGGCGCGCCCTGTGCCCTGGTGGCGGGCGAACCGGTAGAGCGGCAAGCGCAGCACCGCCTGCTCCTGCAGGCCGGCGGCGACCCGCTGGCCGTCTGCCGCCAGCTCCTGGACCGCCACCGCGAGCTGGGGGTGCCGCTTTTGCTCCAGGGGCCGGCGACGCTGGGGCCCGCGCTCGAGCGCCTGGGCTTGCCGCTGCTGGCGCTGCCGGCAGGGGCGAGCCGGGAGGCTTACCATGCCGCCGAGCAGCGGCTGCTGCAGCGCCAGGCGGTGGCCCTGTTCTTGCCCCACGAGGTGCCGCTGGCCGCCTTGCGCCCCCTTGCGGTGCCCAGCCTGGGGTGCCTGGGCCTTCCCGATTCCCTGCTGCGCCTGCACGAGGACCTGGCGGCGCTGGCCAGCAGCGGCCTGCCCACCCTGAGCACCCTGGTGGTGCAGGACGCCACGCCGCTCGAGCGCTATCTCCTGCGCTACCCCGAGGTCTATCAGGACGCCTGGCCGCAGGAGCTCGTGCTGGCCCCGGCCCATCCCCAGGTGTTCCAGCAGCACCGCCACTGCGCCCTCGCCGAGCTCCCCCCAGGGCCGCCGCAACAGGCCCAAAAGCGGCCGCCGCCTCGCTTCAGCCTGGCCCACTACGAACCGCCGGTGGAGGTGGTAGACAGCGCCACCGGCCGCCCGCTGGCGCAGCTCACCGCGGCGCAGGCCTTCCGCGCCGGCTTTCCCGGCGCCGTGCTTCTTACCCGCGAGGGGCCGGTGCGGGTCGAAGCGGCAAGCGCGCGCCGCTTGCGGGTGCGCCCGGCACCCGCTGCCCCTCCGACCCGTAGCGTGGTGCGCGCCACCGTCACCGAGCGGCAGCCGGTGGCCCGCCAGCACTGCGGGGCGGGCTGGCTGGCTTACGGTACGCTGCACTATGCGGAAACGCTGGTCGCTTACGAACACCGCCTGCCGGCGCGCCGCAGCCTGCACCCGCTGCCGGCGCGCTCCCGCACCCTCTTGACCCGCGGGGTGTGGCTGGAGCTGCCAGAGGCGCTTCCTTCCCACCGCGCCGCCCTGCACGCCGTGCTGCACGCCCTGCTCTTGGTCCTGCCCCTGGCCCTGGTGGGCACCGAGGTGCGCGGCGGCCTCTTTACCGAGCCTTCCGGGGAGAAGAGGCTGCTCCTTGCCGATGCCACCGCCGGAGGCAACGGCAGCGCCGCTGCCGTGTACGGCGCCCGCACTCGCCTCCTGCGCCTTGCCTTGCAGCTGCTGCACCTGTGCGACTGCCCGCACGGCTGCCCGCGCTGTCTGGAGGCGGTGGCCTGCGATGCTTGCAGCAGCGGCCTGCCCCTGCCGCGCCGCGAAGGCGCCGCGCTGCTCGAGCGCCTGCTGGGCGAGGTGGTGCCGCCGCTGGCCAGCGTGGCCACACCGCCCAGCGAGCCGGAGCCCGCTTTCCTCTATCTTTGCCTGAGCACGCAACGCCGCGCCGACGAAGTGGGCGGCTGGCAGCACGCCCACCGGCTGGGGCTAGGCGTGGCCGTGACGTACGATGCGCGCGACGGGCAGTACCGGTGCTATACTGAAGAGACGGTGGCAGCGCTGATTGCCAGCCTGCGCCAGGCCGAGTGCGTGGTGGGGGCCAATCCCCGGGACTTCGACTACCGGGTGCTCCAGCCCTATACCGACTTTTCGCTGGCCACCCTGCCCACGCTTGCCTTGCTCGAGGAAGCGGCGCGCTGCCTGGGCTTTCGGCCTGCCCTGGGGCGGCTGGTGGCTGCCACCCTGGGAATCGAGCGGCCCGAGGACGGCCGCGCGGCCGTTGCCTGGCTGCGGGCCGGCGAGACGGCACGCGTGGTGCAGCGGTGCCGCCGCGACCTGGAGCTGCTGCGCGCCCTGGTTGAGTACGGCCGGCGCACCGGGACTCTTCGCTGTGATGACCGCCGCGGGCAGCCCCTGGTGCTGCCGGTGCCGTGGTGAGGACGAGCTAATGGACCACTGGCGGTGCAGCCATATCTTTCGTGAGATCGCCGCACTGCTTGCCCTGCACGGAGACGACCCCTTCCGCATCCGCGCCTACCGGCGGGCTGCGCAGGCGCTGGCCGGGCTGCGCGAGAGCCTCTCTAGCCTGGCGCGGCGCGGGGCGCTGGAGGAGATCCCCGGCATCGGCAAGACCCTGGCCAGGGAGATCCAGGAATTCCTCGACACCGGGAGTCTGCGCTACCACGAGCGCCTGAAAGCCACGGTGCCGGAAAGCCTCCTGCCCTTGCTGCACCTGCCCAGCCTCACCCCCGCGCAAGTGCGCATCCTGTGGCGCCAGCACGGCATCGCCTCTATGAAGCAGCTGGCCCAGGCCCACCGCGACGCCAAGCTGCCGCTAGAGGCCACGACGCTGGCCGCCTTGGAGAAGGACCTAGAGGCTTGGGAGCGCGAGCAGCAGCGCATGCTGCTCGGCGTGGCCCTGCCGCGGGCAGAGGTGCTGGTGCAGAATCTGGCGCGCCTTGCCGGCGTAGAGCGGGTGGCCCTGGCCGGCAGCCTGCGGCGCGGGGCAGCGCGGGTAGGCGACCTCAACGTGGTCATCGCCACCGCCGATCCTTCCGCCCTGCTGCGCCACTGCCAGCAGCAGCCAGAGGTGCGGCGGGTGCTGGCCAGCGGCCCGGCGACCGCCACGCTTTTGACCTCTGAGGGCCTGCGCCTGACCTTGGCCGCCGTGCCACCGGCGCAGTTTGCCCTTGCCTTGCTGCAGCATACCGGCTCGGCGGCGCACCTGGCCCAGCTGCAGCAGCTGGCGCACCGCCGCGGCTGGCGCCTGCAAGCCGAGGGCTTGCAGCGGCTCGCGGACGGCAGCACGATAGAAGTGGCGAGCGAGGAAGCCCTCTACGCCCTTCTCGGCTTGCCCTTCATTGCCCCGGAGCTGCGCGAGGGACGCGGGGAAATCGAAGCGGCCTTGAGCGGCACCTTGCCACGGCTGCTCACCGCCGCCGACGTGCAAGGTGACCTGCACGTGCACAGCGAGTGGGGCCACGGCGCCCACAGCCTGGAAGACATTGCCCGCGCCGGGCAGCGGCTGGGCTATCGCTACGTGGCCATCTGCGATTACGCTTACAGTCCGGCCACCGGGCGCGGCCTCTCCCCGCGCGAGCTGGCCCAGCAGCTGGAAGCTATCCGCCGCCTCAACGCCACGCTTGCCCCTGCCTTTTGCCTGCTGGCCGGTGCCGAGGTGGAGATCTCGGCCGCGGGGGACCTCGACTTCGACACCGCGCTGCTGCAAGAGCTCGACCTGGTCGTCGCCGCCGCCCACACCGGCCTTAAAGCGTCACGCCGCGACTTGACGCGGCGCCTGTGCAAGGCCCTGGAGCATCCCCTGGTGCACGTGCTGGCGCACCCCACCGGGCGCCTGCTGGGGCGTCCCGAGCTGCCCAACCTCGACGTGCAGGCGGTGCTGGAGACGGCGGCCGCCACGGGCACGGCGCTGGAAATCAACGGTCACCTGCTGCGCCTCGACCTTCCCGACGTTTACGTGCAGCAGGCGCGCGATTTGGGGGTGACCTTTGCCCTGGGCTCGGATGCCCACAGCGTGCAGGAGATGCGCGCTTTGCGCTACGGCGTGCTGACCGCCCGCCGCGGCTGGGTGGAAGCTGCCCAGCTGCTCAACGCCCTGCCCGCCGCTGCGTTGCTTTCCCGGCTGCGGGCCCGGAAGCCGCACCATGTCGCCTGAGCCGTTTTTGCTCGGCACCGGGGGCTGGGCGTACCGCCAGTGGGTGGGCAGCCTCTACCCGCCCGAGCTGGCCCCCGCCGACTACCTGGCGTACTATGCCCGCCACTTTGACACCGTGGAAGTCGCGTCAACGTTTTTCTCCGTGCCGGCGCGGCACACGGTGCGCGCCTGGTACGCGCGCACCCCAGCGCACTTTGTCTTTAGCCCTCGCCTGCCGCGGCGCATCAGCCATGAGCTGCGCCTGCGCCACGCCGAGCGCGAGCTGGAGGCCTTCCTGGCGGTGATCAGCGAGCTGGCCGAGAAGCTTGGCCCTGTGCTCGTGCAGCTGCCTGCGGACTTGCGCCGCAGCGAGCAGCCGCAGCTCGAGGCCTTCCTGCAGCGCCTGCCATCCCAGCCCCCGTTTGCCATCGAGTTTCGCCACGGCAGCTGGCTGCACGAGTCCACCTTCCAGCTGCTCGAAGCACATGGCGTGGCCTGGGTGGTGGTCGATGCCCCTTTTTTGCCCCGCGTGCCTCGGGTGACGGCGCCTTTTGCCTACGTGCGCTGGCACGGCCGCCCCGGGGCGCGCGCCGCCCGCCAGCTCGACCCGGCGGCGGCGCTGCGGCCTTGGGTGCCGATGCTGCAGGCGCTGGCGCGCCAGGCCGGGCGCGTCTTTGGCTACGTGCAGAACAGCTTTTCGGGCAACGCCCCGCGCGACTGCTTGCTGTTGCGCCAGCTTTTGGGAGAGGAGGTTAAAGTTCGCGGCGGCCCTCCAG
The DNA here is from genome assembly GCA_026005175.1 of Candidatus Tectimicrobiota bacterium. Classification (GTDB taxonomy): domain Bacteria; phylum Tectomicrobia; class Entotheonellia; order Entotheonellales; family Entotheonellaceae; genus BPKO01. The sequence continues at coordinate 33,746 of BPKO01000001.1, read as the reverse complement.
CGAGCGGCCCAGCGTAATCTCGTCGGCGTACTCCAAGTGGCCGCCCACCGGCAAGCCGTGGGCCAGGCGGGTGAGGCGGACGCCGCGGGGCTTGAGCAGCTTGGCCAAGTAAAGGACGGTGGCTTCCCCTTCCATGGTGGGGTTGGTGGCGCAGATCACCTCGCGCACCCCGCCCTGCGCCACCCGCTCCAGCAGCGCCTCGATGCGCAGCTGCTCCGGGCCGATGCCGTCAAGGGGCGACAGCACCCCCATGAGGACGTGGTACAGCCCCTTGTAAGTGCCGGTGCGCTCGATGAGGAAGACGTCGCTCGGGTCTTCCACCACGCAGAGGAGGCTGCGGTCGCGGGCCGGGTCGCGGCAGATGGGGCAGGGGTCGTCTTCGCTGACGCCGCCGCACTGCGAGCAGAAGACAAGCTGCTCCTTCATCGCCACGATCGCCTGCGCCAGGCGCTCGGCGCGCACTTTGGGGGCGCGCAGCAAGAAGAAAGCCAGGCGCTGCGCCGTCTTCTCCCCAATGCCAGGCAGGCGGCACAGCTCCTCGATGAGGGTGTTGAGAGGACGCGGCCGTAGCATGGTGCTTGGCTAGAAAAGGCCGGGGATGCGGATGCCCCCCGTCAGCTTGCTCATCTCTTCGGCCATCATTTCCTGCGCCTTGCGCAGGGCTTCGTTGACGCCGGCCATCACCAGGTCTTCGAGCATCTCCACGTCGCCAGGGTCAACGGCCTGCGGCTCGATTTTGATCCGCAACACTTCGCCTTTGCCGTTGACGGTCACCGTCACCATGCCGCCACCGACGCTGGCTTCTACCGTGCGCTGGCGCAGCTCTTCTTGCAGCTGCAGGATCTTTTGCTGCATCTGCTGGGCTTGCTTCAACAAGTTGCCCATGCCTTTCACGGGAGTCTCCTCAGGGAACGATGCTGGCATCGAAAAGGTCAAGGACGTCCTGGATAATCTCGCGCTTGGGTCGCTCGGCAGCCGCCGTGTCAGGAGCGGGGGGTGAGGCGGGGCCATGCGGGGCGCTTTCCGGCGCTGCCACCAGGCGCACGCGCACCGGGCGGCCCACGACGGCTGCGGCTGCCTCGCGAACGACGGCGAGGTTTTCGGCTTCCTGCAGGGTGGCGTGGCTGAAGCTGCCTTCCTTGGCAAAGGCGATCACCAGCTCCTCTTCCGTGCAGCGGAGCAGGCGACCTTCCTGCAGCATGGCGCCCACAAAGGGACGCTGGCCCATCACCCGCTCGAGCAAGGCCTGCCAGAGCTCCGCTTCCCCGGCAGGGCGCTGCGGGGACGGCGGCTCGGCAGGGCCGGGGGAAGGCACCGGCGAGCGGCCTGGCTCTGACGTCGGCGGCAGGGTCTGGGCGCCGGCAAGGCGCTCCAGCTGCGCCAGCAGCGCCTGCAGCGACGGCACGTGGCCGATGCAGGCCATGCGCAGCAGCGTCATCTCCAGCAGCAGGAAGGGGTTGCTGGCGTGGCGCAGCAGGCTCTCCGCCGTCGTCAGGGTGTGGAAGTGGGCGTAGAGTTCCTCCACTGTCGCCGTCTCGGCCACTGCCCGCAGCGCCGCCGCCTCGGCCTCGGAGAGGGCGAGCAGCGCTTCGGGCTCAGGCACCGTCTTGAGCACCATGAGGTGGCGCAGGCCTTCAAGGAGCGAGCGCACGATGCTGGTGGTCTCGTAGCCCTCGGCCTGCCAGGCGTGCACCAGCTGCAGGGCCTGGGCGGCATCCTGCCGCAGGAGCGCTTGCAGGCACTGCGCCAGCCGTTCGCCCCCCACTTGGCCAAGGAGGTGGGCCACCTCGGCATCGTCCACCTGCAGGCCGCAGTATGCCACCACCTGATCCAGCAGGCTCTCGGCATCGCGCAGGCTGCCGTCGGCCGCTTTGGCAAGGCGCAGCAAGCTGGTGCGGGAGATGGCAATCCCCTCGCTGCGCGCGATGCGCTCGAGCTGCGTCACGATGCCAGCGAGGGAAACGCGCTTGAAGTCGAAGCGCTGGCAGCGCGAGACGATGGTGTAGGGGATCCGTTCCAGCTCGGTGGTAGCAAAAACAAAGACGACGTGCGGCGGCGGCTCCTCCAGGGTCTTGAGCAGGGCGTTGAAGGCCTCCTTGGTCAGCATGTGCACTTCGTCAATAATGTACACTTTGTAGCGGCTGCGCGACGGCAAGTAAGGCAAGCGCTCGCGCAAGTCGCGGATCTCGTCGATGCCGCGGTTGGAGGCACCGTCGATTTCCACCATGTCGAGGGACGTGCCCTGGGCGATGTCGCGGCAGGAAGCGCAGCGGTTACAGGGGTCGACGGTTGGCCCGTGCTCGCAGTTGAGGGCTTTGGCCAGCACGCGCGCGGTGGTCGTCTTGCCCACGCCGCGGGTACCGGCAAAGAGGTAGGCATGGGCGATGCGCCCGAGCCGGATGGCATTTTTGAGGGTGCGCGTGACGTGCTCTTGCTCGACGATGTCGTCAAAGGTCTGCGGGCGCCACTTGCGCGCCGTCACCTGGTAGGCCATAGGGCTCTCCTGCCCGCGGCACGTCAGAAGCAGGCGATGACCGTGCACCCGGCTTCGACCTCCAGGGAAAGAGGCCGTCCGCTGCCTCCCGCTCCGACCAGGCACCCCTGCGGCGCCCGGAGTCAGCTGCTTACGGCTGCTTCCTTCCGGACCTGACCGGGTTCACAGCCCTCCGTCGCACAGGACCCGATCCTCAACGCGTTCGGCAGGGAGTGCCTCTAGCCTGGACCAGCCTCAGGCCGGGAATTCCGCCCCGCTCTAGCGGCTTGCGGGTACAGGGCACCGCTACCTCCCCGCCTAGCACGATCATCGCTTGCGTCTGAGCGGAGAGGGTGGGATTCGAACCCACGGGACGCTTTTGGCGCCCACGCGCTCTCCAGGCGCGCCGAATAAACCGCTCTCGCACCTCTCCACCGGGCAGGCGCCGGCGGGAAGGGCCGACGGAGAGAGAGGGATTCGAACCCCCGGTGCCACAAGGGCACAGTTGATTTCGAATCAACCGCCTTCGACCACTCGGCCATCTCTCCATCGGCCTTCACCGCTTCGCCGCTTCTTTTTGGCGCAGACGGCGAAAGAACGTCGACAGCAGCGCGCTTGCCTCCTCCTGGCACACCCCGGCAATGACCGGAAAGGTGTGGTTGAGCCGCCGCGCCCCTACAATGTCGAACTGCGAGCCACAGGCGCCGTTTTTGGGGTCGTGACAGGCAAAGACCAGGCAGCGAATGCGGCTCAACACCGCGGCCCCTACACACATGATACACGGCTCGAGGGTGACGTACAAGGTGGCTTCGGTAAGCCGCCAGGTGCCCAGCTGCTGGGCGGCGGCTCGCAGGGCCACTACTTCGGCATGGGCGGTGGGATCGGCCAGGGCCTCGCGCTGGTTGCGACCCCGGCCCACGATGCGTCCCTCCACCACCACCACCGCGCCCACCGGCACGTCGGCGGTCTGCACGGCCAGCCGCGCCTCGTGCAGCGCTTCCCGCATGAACCGCTCGTGGACGGCAAGCTCGTCGTGCATCCGTAACACCACCGCTTCCACTTGGCTCACACGGGGTGACATTGTACCAGACTCGGGCCGCAAGCGGCAACGCCGCTCGCAAAACAAAAGGGCACCTAGAAGCAGGTGCCCTCGCCAACCAGCGCGCCGAGGAGGAGTCGAACCCCCAACCTACAGATCCGTAGTCTGTCGCTCTATCCAGTTGAGCTATCGGCGCGTTGTGTTCTCGACCCAGCGGAGAGGGAGGGATTCGAACCCTCGCAGCGCCTTTTGGGCGCTGAATCGCTTAGCAGGCGATCACCTTCGGCCACTCGGTCACCTCTCCCGTGTCCCAATTCCGGACGCTGGCCTGGCGTCCGTATGCAGCGGAGAGAGAGGGATTCGAACCCCCGGAACTTGCGTTCAGCGGTTTTCAAGACCGCCCCCTTCGACCACTCGGGCATCTCTCCGGTGGGGGACATAAATTATACTAGGACATCGGTTCGCCAGCGTCAACTCCCTCTTCTCCGTTGTCTTCTTCGATGCGTGCCACGCCTGCCAGGCGCTGCTCGGGCGCCAGCTGGATGAGGCGCACCCCTTGCGTGTTGCGCCCAAAGCGAGGGATATCGGCCACGTGCAGGCGCACCAGGTTGCCCTGATCGCTTAGCAGCATGACGTCGTCGTCGTCAAAGACCTGCAGCACGCCCACCACGGGGCCGGTTTTGGCGGTGACACGCAGGTTAATGAGGCCTTTGCCGCCGCGGCCCTGCACGCGGTACTCGCTTTCGTGGGTGCGCTTGCCGTAGCCAGCCTCGGTGACCGTAAGAAGACAAGCGCCGGGGCTGAGCACTTCCATGCCCACCACCTCGTCACCGTCCTCTAGGCGGATGCCGGTGACGCCGCGCGCCGTGCGCCCCATGGGGCGCACCTCGGCCTCGTTGAAGCGAATGGACAGGCCACGCCGCGTGGCCAAAAAGACATCCTGGTCGCCACGGGTGACCCCCACGCCGATGAGCTGGTCGCCCTGGTCGAGGGTGAGGGCGATAATACCGGCCTGCCGCGGGTTGCTGTAGGCGGTGAGCTCGGTCTTTTTCACTACCCCGCGCCGCGTGGCCATCAGGAGGTAGCGGTCGACTTCAAAGCGGCGAATGGGCACTACCGTGGTGATGCGCTCGCCGGGCTGAAGCTGCAGCAGGTTCACCGCCGCCTTGCCGCGTGCTGCGCGCTGGGCCTGCGGGATCTCGTAGACCTTGAGCCAGTGCACCTTGCCGATGTTGGTGAAAAAGAGCAAGTAGTCGTGCGTCGAGGCGATAAAGAGCTGCTCGACGAAGTCGGCCTCGCGGGGCTGCATGGCCATCTTGCCTTTTCCCCCGCGGCGCTGGCTCTGGTAGAGGCTGAGGGGCTGGCGCTTGAGGTAGCCGCTGTGGCTCTTGGTCACCACCACGTCTTCTTCGGCAATGAGGTCCTCGGGGCTGAGCACCTCTGCGGCCTCGAGGATCTCGGTACGCCGCGCGTCGCCGTACTTGTCGCGCAGCTCGAGCAGCTCGGCTTTGATGATCTCTCGCACCCGCGCCTCGCTGCTCAGGATGGCCTCGTACTCGCCGATGGCTTCCCGCACCTGCGCGTGCTCTTGCACCACCTTTTCGCGCTCCAAGCCGGTGAGGCGCTGCAGGCGCAGGTCGAGGATGGCCTGCGCTTGCACCTCGGAGAGACCAAAGCGGGCCATCAGGCCCTCGCGCGCCTCGGCGGGAGAGGCGGCGCCGCGGATGAGGGCGATGACGGCGTCGAGGTGGTCCAGCGCCACCAGGAGGCCGGCCAGGACGTGCTCGCGCTCGCGCGCCCGTGCCAAGTCGTACTGGGTGCGCCGCCGCACCACCTGCCGCCGGTGCTCGAGGTAATGGGCCAGCAGCTCCTTCAGGCTCAGCACCCGCGGCTGGTTGTCCACCAGGGCCAGCATGATGACCCCGAAGGTGGTCTGCAGCGGCGTGTTGGCGTAGAGCTGGTTGAGGACCACCTGTGGGACCGCGTCACGCCGGAGCTCGATGACGATGCGCAGGCCCTGGCGGTCGGACTCGTCGCGCAAGTCGGTGATGCCGTCGATTTTCTTCGCGCGCACCAGCTCGGCAATGCGTTCAAGCAGCTTGGCCTTGTTTACCTGGTAAGGGATCTCAGAGACGATGATCTGCGGCCGCCCGCCGCGCTCGGCGGTCTCGATGGTGCAACGGGCACGCAGCTGCAAAAAGCCGCGCCCGGTGCGGTAGGCCTGCTCGATGCCTTGCCGTCCGTGAATGAGGCCGCCGGTGGGGAAATCCGGCCCTGGCAAGCGGGCCATCAGCTCCTCCAGGGTGCACTCAGGCCGCTCGAGCTGCAGCACCAAGGCATCGACCACCTCGCACAGGTTATGGGGGGGGATGTTGGTGGCCATGCCCACGGCAATGCCCGAGGCACCGTTGATGAGCAGGTTGGGCACCGCCGCCGGCAGCACCGTGGGCTCCTCGCGCGTGCCGTCGTAGTTGGGCACAAAGTCGACGGTGTCTTTGGCCAAGTCGCGCAGCATTTCCTCGCCAATGCGGGTCATACGCGCCTCGGTGTAGCGCATGGCCGCCGGGGGATCGCCGTCGATGGAGCCGAAGTTGCCCTGCCCGTCGATAAGCGGGTAGCGCAGGGAGAAGTCCTGCGCCAGGCGCACCAGGGCAGGGTAGACGGCCCCCTCGCCGTGGGGGTGGTAGTTGCCGCTCACGTCCCCGGCGATCTTGGCGCACTTGCGGTGCGGCCGGTTGGCCGTCAGGTTGAGGTCACGCATGGTGACCAGAATGCGCCGGTGCACCGGCTTCAGGCCGTCCCGCACGTCGGGCAGGGCACGGCTGATGATCACCGACATGGCATAGTCCATGAAGGAGGTGCGCAGCTCGTCGCTGATGTTGACGGGAATGGGCTGTTCCATGGTCACCTCTTAAATGTCCAAATTCACCACTTCGCGGGCGTGCTCTTCGATAAAGGCCTTGCGCGGCTCCACTTGGTCCCCCATGAGGGTGGTGAAGAGGTAGTCCGCCTCCACCGCATCTTCCAGGGTCACTTGCAGCAGGGTGCGGCGCGCCGGGTCCATGGTGGTCTCCCACAGCTGCGTGGGGTTCATTTCACCAAGGCCCTTGAAGCGCTGGATGCTCAAGTCCTTCTTGCCCACCGCCTGCACCGTGTGCACGAGCTCTGCCAGGGTCCCGGCCACGTACTCGGTGCTGCCCTCGCGCAGCACGTAGGGCGGCTCCCCCAGCGCCGCCAGGCGCTGCGCCCGTGCCTGCAGCTCGCGCAGCGTCTGCGAGGCAAGCAGCGCCTGATCGATCACCGTGGTCCCAGTCGTGCCGTTTTGCCGGGTGGCGATGAGGAGGCGATAGGCGTTGTGCTCCTCGTCCCATGCGAGCTGGGTGTCGGTCACCACCTCGCCGTAGTGGCGCGCAAGTGCCGCCACCAGCGCCTGCAGCAGCGCTGCGGCTTGCGCCTGCTCGTGGAGCCCGACAGGGGCCGGAAGGCGCGCCAGCTGGCGCAGCACGCGGCCGTCGCGCTGGCGGCGCTCCAAGCGAGAGGCGAGGTGCTCAAAGGCCATGGCCTCACGCACCAGGCTGGCCAGGGACTCGCCGCGCAGCTCACCGCTGCCGTCCGGACACAAGCACAGCCGCGCCACGGCCAGCTGCAGCACGTAGTCGTCGAAGGCTGCCTGGTTCTTGAGGTACATCTCCGTCTGGCCGCGTTTGACTTTGTACAGCGGCGGCTGGGCGATGTAGAGGTAACCGTGCTCGATCACCGGCCGCATGTGGCGGAAGAAGAAAGTGAGCAGCAGGGTGCGGATGTGCGAGCCGTCGACGTCGGCATCGGTCATGATGATGATCTTATGGTAGCGAATCTTATTGATATCGAAGTCCTCCCGGCCGATGCCGGTGCCTAGGGCAGTAATCAGGGTCTGAATCTCTTGGCTGCTCAGCATGCGGTCGAAGCGGGCCTTCTCCACGTTGAGGATTTTGCCCCGCAGGGGCAAGATGGCCTGAAAGTGGCGGTCGCGTCCCTGCTTGGCCGAGCCGCCAGCCGAGTCGCCTTCGACGATGAACAGCTCGCTGCGGGCGGGGTCGCGCTCGGCGCAGTCGGCCAGCTTGCCCGGCAGGGAGATGCTCTCCAGCAGCCCCTTACGTCGCGTCAGCTCCCGCGCTTTGCGCGCCGCCTCGCGGGCCCGCGCCGCCATCACCGCCTTTTCGACGATTTTGTGGGCGACGCTAGGGTTTTCCTCGAGGAAAGTGCGCAGCTGCTCGTTGACGATGGTCTCGACGATGCCCTTGACCTCGCTATTGCCCAGCTTGCTTTTGGTCTGGCCTTCGAATTGGGGCTCGGGGACCTGCAGGCTGAGGACGCAGGTGAGCCCCTCGCGCACGTCGTCGCCGGCAAGGCTGACTTTGGCGTTTTTGAGCAGCCCGTTGTCGCCGGCATAAGCGTTGATGGTGCGTGTGAGGGCACTCTTGAAGCCTACAACGTGCGTGCCACCCTCAACCGTATTGATGGTGTTGACGAAAGAAAAAATCGTTTCGTTGTAGCCATCGTTGTACTGCAGCGCCACTTCCAGGCGCACGCCGTCGCGCTCGCCGCTGATATAAACGGGCTGCGGGTGAAGAACCGTCTTGTTCTGGTTGAGGAAGGCGACAAACGAGGCGATGCCCCCCTCGTAGTGGAACTCGCGGCGGCGGCCGTCGCGCTCGTCTTCGATGGTGATGCGCAGTCCCCGCACGAGGAAGCTGAGCTCCCGCAGCCGCGCCGACAAGGTGTCGAAGCTAAACTCCGTGGTCTCCTTAAAGATCTCGGGGTCCGGCTTGAAGGTGACCTTGGTGCCCACCCGCTTGGTGGTGCCGATTTGCCGCAGCGGCGCCTCGGGCTTGCCGCGCTGGTAGCGCTGGAAGTAGACGTAGCCGTCGCGGCGGATCTCCAGCTCCAGCCACTCCGAGAGGGCGTTGACCACCGACACCCCCACCCCGTGCAGGCCGCCGGAGACCTTGTAGCTGTCCTTGCCGAACTTGGCGCCGGCGTGCAGCTTGGTCATCACCACCTCGGCCGCCGGGATGCCTTCGGTGGGATGGAGGTCGACGGGGATGCCGCGGCCGTCGTCGTCCACGGTGACGCTGCCGTCGCTGTGCAGCAGCACCTCGATATTGTGGCAATACCCGGCCATCGCCTCGTCGACGCTGTTGTCGACCACCTCGTAGACCAGGTGGTGCAGTCCCTGCGGACCGGTGCCGCCGATGTACATTGCCGGCCGCTTGCGTACTCCCTCAAGGCCTTCAAGGACACGGATGTGGCGTGCGTCGTAAGTGCTCATTGCGTGCTGTCTTCCTCCTTCTTTAGCGATCCCACCCGCCGCTGGCGAGTTCTGCCCAGCCCTGATGACAGCGCAGGCGGATGGGCACCAGCGGGCTCAGGTCCCGGTATAGCGGGCGCTCTTCGACGTCGGTGAGCAGGACCTGAAAGGCGTGCGTTTTGAGAAAATCGAAAATCACCATGCGGTGGCGCTCGTCGAGCTCGGAGACCACATCATCGAGCAGCATCACCGGCCGGTGGCCCCACTGCGCCTCGATGCCCACGGCAAGGGCGGCCACCAGCAAGAAAGCCACCAGCCGCTGCTCGCCCTGCGAGGCGTAGCCCCGCGTCTCTTTGCCGCGCCAGCGGATGAGCACGTCGTCGCGCTGCGGTCCAAAGAGCGTCTGGCCAACGGCTTCCTCGGCGCGGCGCAGGCGCTGCGCCGCCGCTTCCAGCGCCGCGCGCCACGCGGCTTCTTCCCCCCACCTCTTCTGGAAGCGCCACCCCCGGGCGGTAGGTGAGCGTCAGCGGACCCAAGTCCGGCCCCAGCTGCTGCAGCAGCTGGCTCAGGAGGTGGTTGAGGCGCACCAGGTGGTCGCGGCGCGCCTGCATGAGGCGCAGCGCCACCTCGACGAAGCGCTCCGTCCACACCCCGTAGGCCGGGGTACCCGCCGCGGTGCGCAGCATAGCGTTGCGCTGGCGCAGCACGCGCTGGAAGTCGTGGTGCAGGCGCATAAACGCCGGCTGCAGGCTGAGGATGCCGCGGTCTACCAGCTGGCGGCGCGCTGCCGGTCCGCCTTTGACAGCCAGCAGGGTGCCGGGATGGAAGACCACGGCGGCAAAGGGCCGCGGCCAGCCGGCGCGGGTCGCGGACTTCTTTGCCGTCGAGCCAGAAGCGCCGCCCCTGCGGAGTGAGGCGCACGGCCAGCTCGCGGCGCTGCTGCGTGCGCCGCTCCAGCACCGTGGCGCTAAGGGCGCCCTGCGTCGTGCCCCAGCTCAGGAGCTCCTCGCGCCGCGCCGTGCGAAACGAGACGTGGTTGGCCAAGTAGTAGACGGCCTCCAGCAAGCTGGTCTTGCCGCTGCCGTTGGCCCCTATGATGTAGGCCCCACCCGGCGCAAAGGCCACGGTGACGTCGCGGTAGTTACGAAAGCCGTAAAGGTGTAGCCGCTCAAGGATCATTTGCCAACCTAGACGCGCATGGGCATGACGACATAGAAGAAACCCGGGTCGTCAGGGCTACGCAGGATCCCCGGGCTCAGGGGGTCGTTGAGTTGCAACAGCACCTCTTCGCCGTCCATCACCGCCAGTGCCTCGAGCAAGTAGCGGGCATTGAAGCCGATGGTCATGGCATCGCCGCTGTAGGCGGCCGGGATGCGTTCCATGGCCTCGCCCAGCTCCGGCGTGTTGGACCGCAGCGTCAACTCCTCGGGCGCCAGCTCCAGGCGTACCGGCTTGGTCTTCTCGTTGGCCAGCAGCGACACGCGGCGCAGGGGGCCCCGCAGCAGGTGCTCATGGGGCACCGTGAGCTGACGGGCAAATTCCTTGGGAATGACGCTTTCGTAGTCGGGAAAGTGACCGTCGATGAGGCGCGTCACCAGCAACGCCTGCCCGCGGCGAAACACCAGGTGGTTGTCGAGCTGGGCAAGCTCGACCTCCGCTTCGCCGTCAGCAAAGCGGCTCACCTCTTCCAGCGCCTTGCGCGGCACGATGACGCGCAGCGCCTTGCCCATTGCCAGCGGCCGCGTCACGTGCGCCAAGCGATGGCCATCGGTCGCCACCATGGTCGCCGTTTCCCCCTCGCAGACCAGCAGCACGCCGCTCAATGTGTAGCGGGTCTCGTCGTGCGAGGTGGCAAACACCGTCTTGCGGATCATCTCCTCCAGCACCGCCGCCGCCACCGGCGTATACGCTGCCGTCTCTACAGCCGGCAGCGCCGGATACTCTTCTGCCGGCAGGCACGGAATGCGGAACGTCGCCGTGCCCGCCGTCAGCCGCACCCACCCCTCCTGCTCTAACACCAGCTGCACCTCCACCCCGGCCGGCAGCTCGCGCAGAATGTCGTACGTCTTGCGCGCCGGCAGGGTCACTGTTCCGGGTTTGTTCACCGTTGTCTCGAGCGTGCCCTTGTAGCCGAGCTCCAAGTCGGTGGCATGCAGGGTGGTGCCTTCGGGGCGCGCAATGAGCAGGAAGTGCGAGAGAATGGGCAGCGTGTTTTTCTTCTCGACGATGCCCTGGATGCGCTGGAGGGCCCCTTGACGAGGACGTCTTGGCTGGTGATGAGCTCCATAATCAGCCTCCTACGAAGAGGGATCTCTTTTGTCGTAGTATGTAGAGGCGGTGGATATGTGCATAAGTGGTGGCAACGGTCGTCTCATCACGGCGTTGGGTGTGGAAAACTTTTCCACCGCGCTTTGTCTGTTTTCCACAACCGCGGCTTGCGGGCAGGGTTGTGGAAAACGCGTCCTCCACTTTTTCACAGCGGGCCACCGAGCGTGTGGCGCAGCTGTTGGAGGATGCGGGCCACGCGGGCGTCCTCCTCCTCCAGACGGGCAATTTTAGTGCACGCGTGCAGCACCGTGGTGTGGTCCTTGCCGCCAAAGTGCTGGCCGATCTCCGGGAGGGAGGCACCGGTGAGCTCGCGGCAGAGAAACATGGCAATCTGCCGCGGAAAGGTCACGGTGCGCTGGCGGCTCTTCGAAGTCAGCTCGCCTGCCCGCAGGCCAAAGTAGGCGGCCACCGCGTGCTGGATGCGCGGGGCGGTGATGGCTTGGGCGCGTTCGGCTTGCAGCTGCTCCACCACGGTGGTGGCCAGCTCGGGGGTAATCGTCCCGGCGTGCAAGGACGCGTGGGTCACCAAGCGCCGCAGGCAGCGCTCTAAGTCGCGCACGTCGTGTAAGGGCGAGGCGATGCACAGCGCGGCCTCGTGCGGCAAGCGGACGCCGCACGCTTCGGCTTTGCGGCACAGGATGGCGAGGCGCGTTTCCAGATCGGGAGGCTGGAGGTCGGCCAGCAGGCCGGCGGCAAAGCGCGAGCGCAGCCGCGCCTCCAGCGCGGTGATCTCCTGCGGCGGGCGGTCGCCGGCAAGGACGATCTGGCGTCCGGCCTCGTAAAGGGCGTTGAACGTATGAAAGAATTCCTCTTGTGCGTGCCGCTTGCCGGCCAGAACGTGCACGTCGTCGCACAAAAAGACGTCGACTTGGCGGTAGCGCTCCCGAAAGGGCCGGCCCCGCCAGCTGCTGCAAAGCCTGCCGCAGCTCCGCCACGAACTGCTCTGCCGTCGTGTACACGACGCGCCGCGTGGCGTCCTGCTGGCGGAGGTGGTGGGCAATGGCCTGCAGCAAGTGCGTCTTGCCCACTCCTCGGCCGCCGTAAAGAAACAGCGGGTTGTAAGCTCTCCCCGGCGCCTGCGCCACGGCCAGCGCCGCTGCATGGGCAAGCTGATTCGACGACCCGACCACGAAGTTTGCAAACGTATAATCCGTCATCGCTGTAGAACGTTCAGGCCAAGCGGTTCTCAGCGTCTATCCCCTTTTTTGGGAAAGGCCCTGGGCACGGTCATCGCGCCTGTGGCAGGGGGCAAAAAGATGAGCGAGGCGAGCCTTCGCAGGCCGCAAGTTTCGCCTAATTGTAGCAAAATCGCCGCGATGCGGCAATGGGGTAGGGGGAGGGGAGCCTTGACAGCAACGGCAGGGAAATGCTACCCTCACCGGCAGTCAAGCGACCAGAGCGACACCTTGGATCCGGGCCAGGGTCTTTATGAAGCGCACGTATCAGCCCAAGAAACTCCGGCGTCTGCGCAAGCACGGCTTTCTTGCCCGTATGGCCACGCGAGGGGGCCGCAAAGTGCTCAAGCGCCGCCGTCTCAAAGGGCGGCGGCGGCTGACGGTGGGGCCGAGCCGCAACGACTGAGGCAACCTGGGTGGACGACGAGCGCCTGCGGCCGTCGGAACGTCTGCGGCGCACGCGTGACTTCCAGCGCGTTTTGCAGCAAGGCGTCAAGCTGGTGACGCCGCTGTTCGTGCTGTACGTCCTTCCCAGTGCCGAACCCCGCTCCCGTCTTGGCATCGCCGTCTCGCGGCGCGTGGGCAAGGCGGTGGTGCGCAACCGGGCCAAGCGCTTGGTGCGAGAGGTCTTCCGGCGGCACAAGAGCCTTTTGCCGTGGCCGTGCGACGTGGTGGTGATCGTCAGGCAGGCGGCGGTGCAGGCCTCTTACCGCGATTACGTGCGGCAGTATCAGACGGCGCTTGCGCGCTACCGACGGGGACAGGACAAGCAGCGTGAGGAAAGAAAAAGTGAGGCGTCGCTTTCCTGCCGACCGCTGCCGCCGGGCAGCACGGGGCGTGGAGACCGCTTGTAGCGCCCTGCTGATTGCCGCCATCCGGGCGTACCAGTGGCTGGTGTCGCCGCTCTTTCCCCCTGCCTGCCGCTTTTATCCCAGCTGTTCGACGTACGCCATCGAGGCCATCGCCGCGTACGGCCCCTGGCGCGGGCTGCTCAAAGCCGCCTGGCGCTTGCTGCGCTGCCAGCCGCTGTCGCGCGGTGGCGTTGACTTGCCCGTTCCTGCCGAGCGTCGCCTCTCCGCGTAGGATCAGGTCATGGAAAAGCGCGCCATTTTGGCCATTGTGCTGTCACTCCTCGTGGTCTTCCTCTGGTCGATTTTCTTTGCCCCAGCGCCGCCACCCCCGCCGCCGCCCGAGGAGGCGACGGCGCCGCCGCCCGCCGCGCCCCCAGCACCGCCACCCCCGGTGGTGGCCGAGCCGCCGGCGGTCCCCGCCAGGACCCGAGACGACGGTCACCGTAGATACCGGGGTCACGCGCCTTGAGCTCAGCAGCCGCGGCGCGGCCGTCAAAGCCGTTCAGCTGCTTGCTTACCGCGCTTTTCTTGCCAAGGAGGCGCCGCCTGTAGAGATTGCCCCGCTGCCGGGGACGGCGGCGTTGCCGCTGCGCGCCGAGCTGCAGTGGGGCCGGCAGCGCCTGGCCTTGTCGCCGCTTGCCTTTACGCCCTCGCAGCGCGCCCTAGTGTTGTCGCCGCAGCAGCCCGAAGGGCGCCTCGTCTTCCGTGCTCGCCTGCCCGACGGCACCCCGGTGCAGCGCACGTACCGCTTTTTCTACCAGCGCTACGACTTCGAAGTCGAAACGCGGCTTGCCGGCCCGCTGCCGCAGGGAGCGGCCAGCCTCACCCTCTTCTGGGGCCCGGGCTTGCGCCAGCAGCCCGAGCATGTGGAGCGCCGCGGCGAAACCAAGGCGGTGTCGCGCAGCTTCGTCAACGGCAAGCTGGTGCACGAGGACCCGGAAGAGGCGGGGGAGGTGCGTGAAGACCGCGGCACCGTGACCTGGGTGGCCCTGGCCGATACGTACTTCACCGCGGTGCTGCTGCCCCAGGAGCCGCTGGGCGAGGCGGCCATTGCCCGCCGCCTCAGCGAGGAAGCGCTCGAAGTGGCGGTGCGCACGCCGCTTGCCGAGTCGAATCCCGCGCAGCGGGTGCGCGTCTACGTCGGGCCCAAAATGCAGCCGCTGCTCACCCAGCTCGACCCCTCGCTCAGTCGCCTCATCGACTTGGGCTTCTTCTCCCCCCTGGCGCGCCCCATGGTGCAAGTGCTGCGCTTGGTCAACCGCGTGGTGCACAACTACGGGGTGTCGATCATTTTGGTGACCATCCTCATTCGCCTTGTCTTCTGGCCGCTGACGCAGAAAAGCTACAAGTCGATGCAGGCCATGCAGAAGCTGCAGCCCAAGCTGAAAGAGCTGCAGGTCCTCTACAAAGACGACCGTCAGGCCCTCAACCGGGCCATGATGCAGCTTTATCGCGAGCATAAAGTCAATCCCATGGGCGGCTGCCTGCCCATGCTCCTGCAGATTCCGTTTTTCTTTGCGTTCTATAACGCCCTGCTCTACGCCATCGAGCTGCGCCATGCGCCGTTTATCTGCTGGGACAAAGAGCTCTTCTGGGTTGGCAGGGGCATTTGCGACCTCTCGGTGCACGATCCCTCGTATATCACCCCGGTGCTCATGGGCCTCAGCATGTTCTTGCAGCAGAGGCTCACTCCCACCACGGCCGATCCGACGCAGGCCAAGATCATGCAGTTTATGCCCTTACTTTTTCTCATCTTCTTTCTCAAGGCGCCGGCGGGGCTGGTCCTTTACTGGCTGATGAGCAACGTGCTGAGCATCGTGCAGCAGCTGCTGATCAACCGCGCCTACCGCCAGGAGACGGTCGCCGCTGAGGCGGTAAGTAAGGAGAAGTGAAGGGCATGGAGGCGGTGGACACCATTGCCGCCATTGCCACCCCCGCGGGCATTGGGGGCATTGGCGTGGTGCGTCTGAGCGGCCCGCAGACCCTGGCCATTGTCCAGCAGGCCTTTGTGCGCCCCAACGGGCGGCCCCTGGCGCGGCTCGAGTCGCACCGCGTTTACTACGGCTACGTCGTCGACGTCGCCGGCGAGCGGGTCGACGAGGCCCTGCTGTGCGTCATGCGGCGGCCGCGCTCTTACACGCGCGAGGACGTGGCCGAAATCAGCTGCCACGGCGGTCTGGTGACCACGCAGCGGGTTCTCGACGCCGTGCTGGCGCGCGGCGCTCGTGTGGCAGAGCCGGGGGAGTTCACCAAGCGCGCCTTTCTCAATGGCCGCCTCGACCTCACCCAGGCCGAGGCGGTAGCCGACCTCATCCACGCCCGCACCGTGGCCAGCCACCGCGCCGCCCTCCGCCAGCTCGCCGGGGAGCTGTCGCGCCGCGTGCGCGCGCTGCGCGAGCCGCTCTTGCAAGTCAGCGTCTACCTTGAGGCCAGCATCGACTTTCCCGAAGAGGACTTGGAGCTGCTGGCCGAAGGGGCACTGGCCGAGCGCCTTGCCGAGGTGGCAGCGCAGCTGCGGCGCTTGCTGGCCACCTACGCGCGCGGCCGCGCCTTGCACGAGGGCGTCACCGCGGCCATCGTCGGGCGGCCCAACGTCGGCAAGTCCAGCCTCCTCAACGCCTTGCTTGGCCGCGAGCGCGCCATCGTCTCGCCGCAGCCGGGCACCACGCGCGACACCATCGAGGCCACGCTGGCCCTCGAGGGCCTGCTGGTGCGGCTCGTGGACACCGCCGGGTTGCGGGCCACCACCGAGGCCATCGAGCAGGAGGGGGTGCGGCGCGCCCGCGCGGCCCTGGAAGAGGCCGAGCTCGTGCTGCTGGTGCTCGACACCAGCCAGGCACTGAGCGACGACGACCGCCGCCTGCTGGCCGAAACGGCCGGCAAGCCGCGCCTCCTTGTCTGCAACAAGTGCGACTTGCCCCCGCAGTGGGCGCCGCAGGCGCTGGCCGCTCTGGCCCCTGAGGCGCCGGTGCTGGCGGTGTCGGCCCGCACCGGCGAGGGACTGCCCGCCCTCGAGCGCGCCCTGGTGCAGCAGGTCTTTGGCCCTGCGGCGCTGGCCCAGGACGAGGTGGTGCTTACACGGGCCCGCCACTGGCAGAGCCTTGACGCCGCCCTGCGCCACGTCGAGGCGGCCCGCCAGGGGCTGGGCGAGGGGCTGCCGGTGGAGTGCGTGGCCTTTGAGGTGAGCGAGGCCCTGCAGCGGCTGGCCGAGGTGCTGGGCGAGCGCTGCACGGGCGAGGTGCTCGAGCGCATCTTCAGCAGCTTTTGCATCGGCAAATAGGAGGGAGCATGGCCCGCAGCTACGACGTCCTCGTCATCGGCGCCGGTCACGCCGGCTGCGAGGCGGCTCTGGCCGCCGCCCGCCTGGGGTGCCGCACCGCGGTGTTTACCACCAACCTCGACACCGTGGCCCTGATGCCGTGCAACCCCGCCATCGGCGGTATTGCCAAAGGTCACCTGGTGCGCGAAATCGACGCCTTGGGTGGCGAGATGGCCCGCTGCATCGACCAAACCGGCATCCAGTTCCGCGTCCTCAACCGCAGCAAGGGACCGGCGGTGCGCGGCTACCGGGCGCAGGCCGACAAGCTGCGCTATCGGCTGCAGATGCGCGCCGTGCTCGAGGCCCAGCCGGGGCTCGACCTCAAGCAGGCCCTCGTCGAGCGCCTGGTCGTCGAAGGCGGCCGCGTGGTGGGGGTGGTGACACAGCTGGGCGAAGAATACCAGGCCCGCGCCGTGGTGGTGTGTACGGGGACATTCTTGCGCGGGGTGATTCACATCGGGCTACGCCAGTTTCCGGCCGGCCGCGCCGGCGAGTTTCCCGCTACCGGCCTCTCTGAGGACTACGCGCGGCTCGGCTTTCCCCTGGGGCGGCTCAAGACCGGCACCTGCCCGCGCCTGGACGCACGCACCATCAACTTTGCTATTTTGGAAGAGCAGCCCGGCGACGAGCCGCCGCCGCCCTTTTCCTTCAGCACCGAGGCCATCACCCAGCCGCAGGTCTCCTGCTACTTGACCTACACCAATGCCCGCACCCATGCCCTCATTGCCCAGAACCTCGACCGCTCTCCGCTCTACAGCGGCATCATCAAAGGCATCGGGCCGCGCTACTGTCCCTCGATTGAGGATAAAGTGAAGCGCTTCCCCGACAAAGAACGCCACCAGGTCTTCCTTGAACCTGAAGGGCGTGACACGGTGGAAATCTACCCCAACGGCATCTCCACCAGCTTGCCCGAGGACGTGCAGCTGGCCCTGGTGCGCTCCATTCGCGGCCTGGAAGACGCCGAGATCATGCGCCCGGGCTACGCCGTAGAATACGACTTCGTACCGCCCACCGAGCTCAAGCCCACCCTGGAGACCAAGCGGGTGGCCGGCCTCTTCCACGCCGGCCAAATCAACGGCACCACCGGCTACGAGGAAGCCGCGGCGCAGGGCCTCATGGCCGGTATTAACGCGGCGCTGCAAGTGCAGGGCCGTCCGCCGCTGGTGCTCAAGCGCTCGCAGGCGTATATCGGCGTGCTGATCGACGACTTGGTGACGCAGGGCACGAGCGAGCCGTACCGTATGTTCACTTCGCGGGCCGAGTACCGGCTGCTGCTGCGCCAGGACAATGCCGACTTGCGCCTGTGCGACCTCGGGCATGCCATTGGCCTGGTGCCGCCCGAGGTGTACCGGCGCTTTGCCGAAAAGCGCCGCCAGATCGAAGCCGAGCTCGGGCGGCTGCACCGCGTCAAAGTGGTGCCTTCGGCGGCGGTCAATGCCCTGCTGCAGCAGCGGGGCACCGAGCCGCTGGCCTATCCGGTGCCGGCTGCCGAGCTGCTCAAGCGGCCGCAGCTTGGCTATGCCGACGTGGTGCGCCTGCTCGGGGAAGCGCCGGCGCTGCCGGCCGCGGTGGCCGAGCAAGTCGAGATCCAGCTCAAGTACGAGGGCTACATCCGGCGCCAGCTCGAGCAAGTGCGGCGCCTGGAGCAGCTCGAGTCCCTGGCGCTGCCCGCCGACCTCGACTACGGCCAGATCCCCGGCCTGTCGCACGAGGTGCGCGAGAAGCTGTCGCGCCTGCGGCCAGCCACCCTGGGCCAGGCGTCGCGCATCTCCGGCGTGACGCCGGCGGCGATTGCCGTGCTGACCGTGTACCTGCGCCGCGCGCGAGGCGGTGGGCATGGCCCAGCCCGTGCAGCAGCGTCTGGCTGAGCGGGGCCGGCAGCGAGGTCTCGCCCTGCCGCCTGAGGCGCTCGCGCAGCTAGAGCGCTACGTGCAGCTGCTCCTTCAGTGGCGCCGCTATCTCGATCTCACCGGCCTGCGTGACGCCGAGCGCCTTGTGGACGTGCTCATTGCCGAGTCGCTCGACTTCCTGCGTCCCGAGTTGCTGCCGTCGGCCACCCGGCTTCTCGATCTGGGAAGCGGGGCGGGAATTCCGGGCATTCCCCTGGCCATCTGTGCCCCGCAGGTGGAAGTGACGCTGCTGGAGCGCGCCGAAAAGAAGATTGCGTTCCTTGAGCGCGCGGTGGCCGTGCTGCAGCTGCGCAACTGCCGTCCCTGCTGGGCGCAGGCCGAGGCGCTGGCGCGCCGCCTGCCGCCGGCGCAGCGCTTTGACGTGGTGGTGGCGCGCGGCGTGGGACCGGTGGTGCGGCTGCTCACCCTGGCCGCGCCGCTGCTGCGGCCTGGAGGCAAGCTGGTGCTGCGCAAGCCGTGCGCCACGCCGGAGCTTGCAGAAGCGGCGCCGCGCCTCAAGCCGCCTGCTTGGCAGGGTCTAGAGGCCTGGCCCTTGCCGGCCAGCCCGGGCTGGCAGCTGCTGGCCATCACCCGCGGCGGCGCGCCAGAAAGCGATTGCGACGTGCGGCACGACGCCCTATGATTTTTGCAGCGCGGAGGCGAGCGCCATGGGCCGCATCCTGGCCATCGCCAATCAAAAAGGCGGCGTGGGCAAGACCACCACGGCGATCAACCTGGCAGCCTGCCTGGGGGCGGCCGAGCAGCGCACCCTGCTCGTCGACTTCGATCCCCAGAGCAACACCACCAGCGGCATGGGGGTCGCGGTAGCGCGGGGGGCCCCGAGCGTGTACGAGGTGCTGCTGGGCGCCGCGGCGGCGCGGACGGCGATTGTGCCCAAGGTGGTGGACGGCGTCGACGTGCTGCCTGCTACCCGCGACTTGGTGGGGGCAGAGCTCGAGCTGGTGCCGCTGCCAGCGCGCGAGCAGCGGCTGCGCCAGGCGCTGGCGCCGGTGGTGGCAGACTACGACTTCGTGCTCATCGACTGCCCGCCGTCGCTGGGGCTGCTCACCCTCAATGCCCTCACTGCGGCGCACGGCGTGCTGGTGCCGCTGCAGTGCGAGTACTACGCGCTGGAGGGGCTGGGGCAGTTGTTGCGCGTGGTGCGGCTGGTGCAGCAGCGCTTCAACCCGGGGCTGGCGGTGGCGGGCATTTTGCTCACCATGTACGATGGCCGCACCCTGCTGGCGCGCCGGGTGGCCGAAGAGGCGCGCCGCTACTTCGGGGCGACCGTCTTTGACACCGTCATCCCACGCAACGTCAAGCTGGGAGAGGCGCCAAGCCACGGCAAGCCCATCATTCACTACGACATCGGCAGCAGTGGCGCCGCGGCTTACTTGCGTTTGACCCAGGAGTTGCTGCACCATGAGGCGACAGGCACTCGGTAAGGGGCTCGCCGCCCTCTTTGGTCCCGTGCCGCCCGACAGCCATGCCGAGCTGGTGCCGCTGCCGGTGGCCCAGATCCGGCCCAACCCCTACCAGCCCCGGCAGCACCTTGACCCGCAGCGGCTGCAAGAGCTGGCGCAGTCGATCAAAGCCCAGGGCCTTCTGCAGCCCATCGTGGTGCGCCGCCACCCGGAAGGATTTGAGCTCATTGCCGGCGAGCGGCGGCTGCGCGCCGCGCAGCTGGCGGGCTACGACACCGTACCGGCCCTCATCCGGGACGCCGACGACCGCGAAGTATTGCTCCTGGCGCTGCTTGAGAACTTGCAGCGCGACGACCTCAACCCGCTCGAAGAGGCGCGGGCCTACCAGCGCCTGGTGGCGGAGTTCGGGCTGCGCCAGGAAGACATTGCCCGCCAGGTGGGCAAAGACCGCTCCTCGGTGGCCAATGCCTTGCGGCTGCTGAAGCTGCCGCCGTTGCTTCAGGAGGACCTCGCAGCCGGCCGCCTGAGCATGGGGCACGCCCGGGCGCTGCTGGCCTTGGAGTCGGCAGAAGCACAGCAGCGGCTGCGGGATCAGATCCTGGCCGAGGGGCTTTCGGTGCGCGCCACCGAGGCGCGGGTGCGGCAGCAGCGGCGGACCCCGGCGCCTAAGCCGGCACATCTGGTGCAGGTGGAGGAAGCCTTGCAGCGCCACTTGGGGACGCCGGTCACCATTCGCCCCGGCCGCCGCCGCGGCAAGATCGAGATCACCTATCGCGGCGAGGCGGAGCTGGCGCGGCTGCTGGCGCGGCTGCAAGGCGCCCCGGCGCGCGCGCCATCGTATTGACAAATGCCGGCAAATATGCTACGGTGCTAGGCCCGGTTCCCTCGGAAGCAAGCATGTTTCTGCCATTTTCCCACGCACGCGACCGCTGTCGGGTGGCTTGGCCAGTGAGGGGTGCGTGCGGTGCAACCTCGCGAGGAAAGGGAGGGAGGCTTTGAAGGGCACAGGAGTGGCGCGGCGCTACGCCAAGGCCCTTATTGATCTGGCGGCACGCGACGCGGTGATCGCGGAAGTTGGCGAGCAGTTGCGCCAGCACCGCGACGTGCTATGGGCCAACAAGACGATGGCCGACGTCCTCGTCCATCCCGGCATCAGCCTGGGGGTCAAGCGCAATCTACTGACGGCAATCCTCGAGCGCACGCAGCCCCTGCCGCTGGTGCGCAACTTCTTCTTGGTGCTCTTGCAGAAGCACCGCTTGCGCCAGCTCGACCTCATCGTGCAGCACTACGAGCGGCTCGCCAACGAGCGGCTTGGGCGCCTCGCCGCCGAGGTGGTCAGCGCGGTGGAGCTTGAGCCGGCGCTGTACCAGGCCATCGCGCAGAAGATCAAGGCGGTGACGGGGAAGCAGGAGGTGGTGCTCACGCGCCGCCTCGACCCGTCCCTGCTCGGTGGCGTCGTGGTGCGTGTCAACCACACCGTGTTGGACGGCAGTCTGCGTGGCCAGCTGGCCCGCCTGCGTGAGCAGCTTATAGGGGGGTAAGGACGGTGGCAGAGATTTCGGCAGCGGAAATCAGCGAGATTCTCAAGCAGCAAATCGCAGGATTCAAGGCCGACATCGACCTCGCCGAGACGGGCATGGTGATTTCCGTGGGTGACGGCATTGCGCGCATCTACGGCCTGGAAAAGTGCATGGCCGGCGAGCTGCTGCTCTTTCCCCACGACATTTACGGCATGGCCCTCAACCTGGAAGAGGACAACGTCGGCGCCGTGCTGCTGGGCGAGGACACGGAAATCAAAGAAGGCGACGAGGTGCGGCGCACCGGCCGCGTGGTGCAGGTGCCGGTGGGCGAGGCCCTCATCGGCCGCGTGGTCAACGCCTTGGGCCAGCCCATCGACGGCAAAGGGCCCATCGACACCCAGGAATTTGCGCCGGTGGAGCGCCTGGCGCCGGGCGTGGTGGACCGCCTGCCGGTGAACCAGCCGCTGCAGACGGGCATCAAGGCCATCGACGCCATGATTCCCATCGGCCGTGGCCAGCGCGAGCTGATCATCGGCGACCGCCAGACCGGCAAGACGGCGGTTGCTGTTGACACCATCATCAACCAGCGGGCGGCGTGGGACGCCGAGCCGCAGTGGCGGCCAGGCCACCCCGGGGTGGTGTGCATTTACGTGGCGGTGGGACAAAAGCGCTCCACCGTGGCGCGGGTGGTGCGCACTCTGGAAGAATACGGTGCCATGCGCTACACCATCGTGGTGGCGGCCACGGCCAGCGAGCCGGCACCGCTGCAGTACCTCGCCCCGTACGCCGGCTGCGCCATGGGCGAGTACTTCCGCGACCGCAGTGGTCATGCCCTGTGCATTTACGACGACCTCTCCAAGCACGCGGCGGCCTACCGCCAGCTCTCCTTGCTGCTGCGCCGGCCTCCCGGCCGCGAGGCTTATCCGGGCGACGTCTTTTACTTGCACTCGCGGCTGCTTGAGCGGGCCGCCAAGCTCAACGACAGCCTCGGCGGTGGCTCGCTGACGGCGCTGCCCATCATCGAGACGCAGGCGGGAGACGTCTCGGCTTACATCCCCACCAACGTCATTTCGATTACCGACGGCCAGATTTACCTTGAGACCGACCTCTTTTACGCCGGCATCCGCCCAGCGATCAACGTCGGCCTCTCGGTATCGCGGGTGGGCGGCGCTGCCCAGATCCGCGCCATGAAGCAAGTGGCCGGCCGCCTGCGCCTGGATCTGGCGCAGTACCGCGAAATGGCGGCCTTTGCCCAGTTTGCCAGCGAGCTCGACGCGGCCACCCAGGCGCAGCTGGCACGCGGCCAGCGCATGGTGGAGATCCTCAAGCAAGACCAGTACCAGCCCATGGGGGTGGCGCAGCAGGTGATGATCATTTTCGTGGGCGTCAACGGCTACCTCGACGACATTCCGGTAGAGGCCTGCCGGCGCTTTGAGCAGGAGTTCCTGCGCTTCATGGAGACGCGCTACCCGCAAGTGGCACAGGAGATCCTCGACACCAAGGAGATCTCGGCCAAGACCGAGGAAGTGCTGCGGCGGGCCATCGAGGAGTTCAAGGCCGGCTTTACGGCCCAGCTGAAGGCAGCGTAGCCATGCCCAGCCTGCGCGACATCCGGCGGCGCATCGCCAGCGTCAAAAATACCCAGCAGATCACCAACGCCATGAAAATGGTGTCGGCGGCCAAGCTACAGCGGGCCCAGGAGCGGGTGCTGGCAGCCCGCCCCTACGCCGAGCGCATGCAGCAGGTGATCGAGCGGCTCAACGCGCGCGTGCGGCCGACCGCCCATCCGCTGCTGACGCCGCGTACGGAGGGCAAAACGCTGCTGGTCTTGGTGACTTCAGACCGCGGCCTCTGCGGCGGCTTCAACGCCAACGTGCAGCGGGCCGCCATCGAGCAGCTCCATGCCCTGGGAGGGATCGAGCACGTCGATCTGATCGCCATTGGCAAAAAGGGGCGCGACTTCCTCACTTACCGCCACTACCCGCTGCGCCAAGCGCTCGTCGAGCGCTTCGTGCGCCAGGTCCTCTACCCGCAGGCGCAGGAAGTGGCCCACGAGCTGCTGGCGGCTTACGAGCAAGAGGGCTACCGGCAGGTGCGGGTGGTGTACAACAGCTTCCGCTCCGCCTTGCGCCAGCAGGTGAGCGTGCTGCGCCTGTTGCCCCTGAGCCCCCATACCAGCCCGGACGTCGAGCCGCCCGAGCCGTTTGACTACCTCTACGAGCCCTCGGCGCCGGCGGTGCTTGACGCCTTGCTGCGCAAAGAAGTCGAGGTGCGCGTCTTCCAGGTGCTGCTCGAGTCGTTTGCCGGTGAGCACGCGGCGCGCATGACGGCCATGGATTCGGCGACGGAAAACGCCGCCGAGATGATCGCCAACCTCACGCTGCTGCTCAACCGCACGCGGCAGGCGGCGATTACCAAAGAAATCATCGAAGTGGTAAGCGGGGCCGAGGCCCTCAAGGGCTAAAGGGAGGAGCCATGAACGTCGGGAAAATCTTGCAGGTCATCGGGCCGGTGGTGGACGTGCAGTTCGAGCCCGGCAAGCTACCGGCCATTTACCAGGCGCTGCGCATCCGGCGCGACGGTGCCGAAGATATCGTGCTGGAGGTGGCGCAGCACCTGGGAGAGGCCACGGTGCGCACCGTTTCCATGCACCCCACCGACGGCCTGGTGCGCGGCATGCCGGTCGAGGACACCGGGCAGCCCATCACCGCCCCGGTGGGCCGCGAGGTGCTCGGGCGGGTGCTCAACGTCGTCGGCGAGCCGGTGGACAAGCTGGGACCCCTGGAAGCCAAAAAGCGCTATCCCATCCACCGCCCGGCGCCGCCGCTGGAGCAGCAGTCGACGACCACCGAGATGCTGGAGACGGGCATCAAAGTCATCGACCTCCTGGAGCCCTACACCAAAGGGGGCAAGACCGGCCTCTTTGGTGGGGCCGGGGTGGGCAAGACGGTGATCATCATGGAGCTCATCCGCAACATCGCCATCGAGCACGGCGGCGTCTCCGTCTTTGCCGGGGTGGGCGAGCGCACCCGCGAGGGCAACGACTTGTGGCTGGAAATGCGCGAGTCAGGGGTTATCGACAAAGCGGCGCTCATTTACGGCCAGATGACCGAGCCGCCGGGAGCGCGGCTGCGCGTGGGCCTCACCGGCCTCACCGTGGCCGAGTACTTCCGCGACGAAGAAGGTCAAGACGTGCTCCTCTTCATCGACAACATCTTCCGCTTTACCCAGGCGGGCTCCGAGGTCTCGGCCCTGCTTGGCCGCATGCCCTCGGCGGTGGGCTACCAGCCCACGTTGGCCACCGAGATGGGGGAGCTGCAAGAGCGCATCACCTCTACCAAACGCGGCTCCATCACCTCGGTGCAGGCAATTTACGTGCCGGCCGACGACCTCACCGACCCGGCGCCGGCGACGACCTTTTCCCACCTCGACGCCACCACGGTGCTGTCGCGCCAGATCGCCGAGCTGGGCATTTACCCTGCCGTCGACCCGCTCGACTCGACGTCGCGTATCCTCGACCCGCGCATCATCGGCGAGGAGCACTACAACGTGGCGCGGGGCGTGCAGCGCATCTTGCAGCGCTACAAGGAGCTCCAGGACATCATCGCCATTTTGGGCATGGAGGAGCTTTCCGAGGAAGACCGCATTATCGTGGCGCGGGCGCGCAAGATCCAGCGCTTCCTGTCGCAGCCTTTCCACGTGGCCGAGCAGTTTACCGGCACCCCGGGGCGCTACGTGCCGGTAAAAGAAACCATTGCCGGCTTCCGCGAGCTTATCGAGGGCAACCTGGACCACATTCCTGAGCAGGCCTTTTACATGGTGGGCAACCTCGACGAGGCCCTGGAAAAGGCCGAGAAAATGAAGCGCGGGGAGCTTTAGGCGTGCCGCTGGAAGTGGAAATCATCACCCCCAACCGGGTGCTGCTGCACGAGGTGGTGGACGAGCTCAACGTGCCGGGGGCCCTTGGCTACCTGGGCATTTTGCCCGGCCACACCGCCCTGCTCACCACCCTGGGACAGGGGGTGCTCATGTACCGCAAGGGGCAGGAGCGCCGCTACCTGTCGCTTTTTTGGGGCTACATGGAGGTCAACAACGACAAGGTGACCATTCTCGCCGAGCTCGCCGAGCCGGCCGAGGAGATCGACCGCGCCCGCGCCGAAGCGGCCCGCCAGCGTGCCGAGGAGCGCCTGCGGCGCTTTGAGGACGCGACGATCGACCGCGAGCGGGCCCGCGCGGCGCTGGAGCGTGCCCTCATTCGCCTGCAGGTAGCCGCGCGCGCCGCTGCCCCAAGCCCGCACTAAGCCGCAGCCGCGGGGCTGCCAGGAGGGGAGGAGCATGCTTCCCGGCGCCTGGCGCCTGACCCTGGAGCAGCCCGCAGCAGGATACCGCTTTTCGCTTGAGGCCTTCTTGCTGGCCGATTTCGTGCCGCCCGCGGCGGCAGGTCCGTGCGTGGATCTGGGCACCGGTTGCGGCGTGGTGGCCCTGCTGCTGGCGCGGCGCTTCCCCGCCTTGCCCCTGGTGGGGGTGGAGCTGCAGGCGTCGCTGCTGGCCCTGGCGCGCCGCAACGTGGTAGCCAATGGCCTGGCGCACCAGGTGGCGCTGGTGCAAGCCGACATCCGCCAGCTCCACCGCCTTTTTCCTGCCGGCGCCTTCCGCACCGCGGTGTGCAACCCGCCTTATCGCCCGGCCGGCAGCGGCCGCCTCAACCCGCATCCGGAAAAGGCCATCGCCCGGCACGAGCTCACCCTCACCCTGCCGCAGCTGCTGCAAGCCTGCCGCCACCTGCTGGCGCCGCGCGGCCTGCTGGTGCTGGTCTATCCCCCGGCGCGCCTGGCCGAGCTGTGCGCCCGCCTGGAGGCCGCCGGCCTGCGGCCTCGCCGCCTGCGCCTGGTGCACGCTACGCTGCAGGAGCCGGCAAGCCTGGCCCTAGTAGAAGCCGTGCGCGGCGGCCGCCACGGCCTCACCGTGCTGCCGCCGTTGGCGGTCTATGAGGCGGCAGGAAAGTACAGCGCCGAGATGCAAGCCATTTTCCACGGCCGCGGCCTGGCCGCGCAGGAGCAAGGATAAAATGGCGGCAGGGACGCTCTACGTGGTGGCCACGCCCATTGGCAACCTCGAAGACATCACCCTGCGTGCCCTGCGCGTGCTGCGCAGCGTGGATCTCATTGCCGCTGAAGACACGCGCCACACCCGCAAGCTGCTGGCGCACCACGGCATCTCGCGCCCCCTGGTGAGCTACCACGACCACAACAAAGAACGCCAGGCGCCGCGCCTGCTCGCCCAGCTGCAGGCAGGTCGCAGCGTGGCCCTGGTCACCGACGCCGGTACCCCGGGCATTTCCGACCCCGGCTACTACCTGGTGCGCCTGCTCATCGCCCACGGCATTCCTCTTGTCCCCGTTCCTGGGCCCACGGCGGTAATTGCCGCCCTCTCGGTGGCCGGCCTGCCCACCGATCGCTTTGTCTTCGAGGGCTTTTTGCCGCCGCGCGGCAGCAAGCGGCGGCAGCGCCTGGAAGCGCTGCGCGCCGAGCCCCGCACCATCGTCCTTTACGAGTCCCCCCACCGCCTGCTGCCGCTGCTGCAGGACCTGGTCACGTACTTGGGCGGCGAGCGCCAGGTGGTGATGGCGCGCGAGCTCACCAAGCGCTTCGAAGAAGTAGTGCGCGGCACCGCCTCAGAGCTGCTCGCCGCCGTGCGGGAGCGCCCCGTGCGCGGGGAGATCACCCTGGTGGTGGCCGGCCGGCCCCGCGTGAGGCCAGCGGCGCAAGGGCCGGGGCCAGGCGCCGCTGCTGCAGGGTGTGGCACAGCACCGCGGGGGGCAAGAGGCCCTCCTCGCAGAGGACGCCGCTGAGCAGCTCCAGGGGCACGGCTTCGAAGTAGGGGTTGTGGACGGTGATGCCCGGCCGGGGCAGCCGGCCACACCTCGGCGGGGGCGTGCGCCGGCAAGCGCAGCAGGTCGGCGGCCGCCGCAGGGAGGAACTTGTCCGCGGTGCAGAGGCTAAAGACGGGCACGCCGTGGTGGCGGGCCAGGCGGGCCAGGGCCGCCGTGCCCAGCTTGTTGATCAGCGCGTGCGGCAGCACGGCATCGGCGCCCACCCACACCACGCTTGCGCGGGGCAGCCAGTGCAGCAGCGCCATGTCGGTGCCGTAATCGACGGCAATGCCGTGCGCGTGCAGGGCCAGGGCCAGTGCCTGGCCCTCGCACGCCGGCCGCGACTCGCCCACCAGCACGCGCCGCAGGCGGCCCTGGTCGTGGGCATGGCACAGGGCGGCCACCACCGTGGCGCTGTTGGAGTACGTGAGCACCGTGGCCTGCGGCGGCAGCACCGCCAGGGCTTGCCGGCAGAGGCGCGCCGTGCTCTCTTGCAGCCGCTGCCGCCAGGCCTGTACCGTCTGGCGCAGCCGCTGGCGGGCGCTGGCTGCCGGCAGCTCGGGCGGGCAGGCCTCCAGCACCGCCTGCGCCAGGTTGAGCAAGACCGCCATGCTGGGCTGCGCCGCCACCAGCTCGGTCACCAAGGCGGTGAGGGCGGCGTGCCAGTCTGCGGGGAAAGTAAAGGCCTCGAGGGCCTCCAGGGCCAGGGCGAGCAGCGCCGTCGAGCCCGAGGTGTGGTCGCCGCGCAGCCGCGCCAGCGCCTCGGCCACGGTCATGCGCGTTGCCTCTAACCGCGGGCCAGGTGGCTCATGTGGGCCAGCTCCGGCACCACCAGCTTCTCCATGGCCAGGCGCACCGCGGCGGTCGAGCCGGGCATGGCCACGATCACTTTGCCCCTGGCGACACCGGCGGTGGCGCGGCTGAGCATGGCGGCGGCGCCGATTTCGGCGTAGCTCAGGTAGCGAAACAGCTCGCCAAAGCCGGGCAGCTCTTTTTCCAGACAGGCCTGCACCACCTCGTAGGTGGTGTCGCGCGGCGCCAGCCCCGTGCCGCCGCTCAGCAGCACGGCGTCGAGCTCTTCGGTGTCAAGATACTGTTGCAGCAGGCGCCGGATTTCCTCAGGCTCGTCTTTGACGATAGTATAGGCGCGCACCTGGTGCCCGGCCGCCTGCAAGGCCTGCTGGATGAACTGGCCGCTGGTGTCGGTCTGCGGAGTGCGCGTGTCGCTGACGGTGATCACCGCGCAGCGCACGCTGCTGGGCGCTTGGCGCCGGTGTGCTTCATGGCTCATGGGGGTCTTCCTCGTCCAGAGAGGGAAACGGGCAGCAGGGGCCCGCAGGGAGACGCCACCGGGGCAGGCGCGCAGCACGTCGCGCAGGGACTCGCCCGAAGGGAGGCGCAGGGCGGGGTCGAGCTCCAGCAGGGGCACCAGCACGAAGGGGCGTTCTCGCAGCCGCGGGTGGGGGATGGTGAGAAACGGCCGCTGCACCTGCTGGGCGCCGTAAAGCAAGAGGTCGAGGTCGATGGGGCGCGGCCCCCAGCGCCGGGTGGGAACGCGGCCAAGGCGCCGCTCGATGGCCTGCGTCACGCTCAGCAGCGCTTCGGGCTTCAGGGAAGTGTGCAGGCGCGCCACGGCGTTGAGGAACCAGGGCTGATCGCGAAAGCCCGCGGGCGCGGTGTGGTAAAGCGACGACACCGCCTGCAGCGAAATAGCAGGATGGCGCTTCAAGAGCAGGCAAGCCTGGCGCAGCTGCGCCAGGCAGTCCCCGGTGTTGGCGCCCAGCCCCAGATAGACTACTGCCATGCCTCGGGCGTCCGCTCGATCTCCACCGCCACGTGGTCCAGGATGCCCGCGATGGGGGCGTGCGGCTTGCGCACGCAGACGCGCACCCGCTGCGGGGCAAAGCGGCGGCCCACCTGCACGGCGATGGCCTCGGCGAGCGCCTCGAGCAAGGCGAAGCGCTCTCCCTCCACGAGGCGCTTGACGGTGTCGTAGACCTCGGCGTAGTTGATGGTGCGCGCCAGATCGTCGTGCTGCGCCGCCGGCCGCAAGTCGAGCCCCAGCTCGACGTCCACCTCGAAGCGCTGTCCCAGCGCCTGCTCGGCGGGCATGCACGCCGTGACGGCCCCAGAAGCGCATGTTGTGCAGGCGAATGACGTCCATTGCCCTCAGCTAGCGGCCCAGCACCAGGGACAGGAACTCGCTGCGCGTCGCCTGGTTGGCTTTGAAAGCGCCGCGCATCGCCGAGGTCACCACCGAAGTTCCCGGCTTGCGCACGCCGCGCATGGTCATGCAGGTGTGGTCGGCTTCCACGATCACCCCCACGCCCTGGGCGTCGAGCTCCTCCATGAGCAAGTCGGCAATCTGCGCCGTGAGGCGCTCCTGCACCTGGGGGCGGCGGGCAAAGGCTTCCACCACCCGCACCAGCTTGCTCAGCCCCACCACCTTGCCGCGCGGGATGTAAGCGATGTGGGCCCCTTGCCGTGGAAGGGCAAGAGGTGGTGCTCGCACATCGAGTAAAAGGGGATATCCTTGACGAGCACCATCTCGTCGTGCTGCTCGTCAAAGAGCACGGTGAGGTAATCGCGAGGGTTCTCGTGCAGCCCTTGAAACAGCTCCGCGTACATTTTGGCCACCCGCGTTGCCGTGTCGCGCAGTCCCTCGCGCTCGGGGTCCTCGCCGATCGCTTCGAGGATGAGGCGGACCCCGGCGGCGATCTTTTCCTGGTCGATCGCCCCATTGAGAGCAGAGGCCTTCGCGTGCAGCATGCCATTCTCCCGCTCGTCAGCTCCCTGTGGTGCGCTTTTTCTAGCATACTCTTTTTCGGCAGCGGCGGCAACGCCCTGGCCGGACAGGGCAATTTTCGCCATTGCCAGGCCACATTGACCGCGCTATAATGTGCCCCCAAGTCTGGTCTCAGGCTATCCTTTCCCCACGGTTTTTGGTTGCCCTTGAGCGGGTTGCCGTCGTTGGTCTCTCCTGGTACGGTCGGTGCGGGGAGGAGCAGCGGGCGTAGCGCCTGGCGGTAAAGGTGCGAAAGGGAACCGTCACACGCAAGGGAGCGCGGACCATGCGGGTATACGGTGGGCAGCGCGAGGGGCAAGGTGAGCGCGTCGCGTGGCGGCGCGCCGTGGTGGTGAGCCTGCTCGCCCTGGTGGTGCTGGGGGTTTTGGCGGCGGCGGCCGGCGCAGTAGAGGTCCCCATTCCCAAAAAAGAAGAGATGGTTTACGGGGACTTCCCGCTGATCGGGCGACGGGTGGCCGTGTGGGTGGTGGCCCAGCTGCACCTCATGTTCGGCGCCTTTGTGGTGGGCGTGCCCCTTTTTATTCTCATTATTGAGATCATGGGGGCGGCGACCAAGAACCCGCGCTACGACGACCTGGCCCACGAGTTTACCCGCCTGCTCAGCGTGGCCTTCTCCACGACTGCCACTTTTGGCGGCGTGCTGGTCTTTTTCCTCATTGGCCTCTATCCCACCCTGATGGACTTCCTGGCACGCATTTTCTTCCCCTCCATGGTTGCTTACGTGCTGCTCTTCTTTGGCGAAGGGTTCAGCATGTACCTTTACTACTATGGCTGGGAAGCCCTCAAGGGGGTGTCGCGCCGCGCCGGCACGGTGCTGGCCACCGCCTTTCTCACCGCGCTGGTGGCGTATCCTTTCGTGCTCTTGCTCAGCGCCGGCCTGGGGGGCCTGCTGGGGGTGGCCGCCTTTCCCCTGTCGTACGTGCTCACCGCCCTGGGCTTTGTTGCCCTGCTGGCTTACGGCTGGCGGCCCGGGCGTCTCACTTTCTTGCACCACCAGAAGTGGCTGCACATTTGCTTGGGCATCCTGCTTAACTACTTCGGGCTCATCCTGATGATGATTTCTAACTCCTGGGCCACGTTTATGACCTCGCCGGCGGGGATCGACCTCGATGCCGGCGTCTTCCGCGGCACGGTGTGGGAGGCGGTGAACAACTTTCACCTGGATGCCCATTAACCTGCACCGCTTTATTGCCAACGTCGCCTTTGGCGGCTCGGTGGTGGGGGGCCCTACGCGGCGTTTCGCTTCCTGGCCTCGCGCGATGCGGCGGAGCGAGCGCACTACGACTGGATGGGCTACATTGGCAACTTTATCGCCATTATCGGTCTGATTCCGCTGCCCTTTGCCGGCTACTGGCTGGGCCGTGAGATCTACGAGTACGACCAGCAGCTGGGCATCACCATGATGGGCGGCATCTTTTCCTGGCTCTTCATCGTGCAGGCGGTGCTCATCGGCGCCCTCTTTCTGGGGGCCAACTACTACCTCTGGCTGGGCATGGAGCGCATTCCCGGCGCCGAGCGCTACCGCCGCTTTACCCCCTTCCTGCTGGCCATCCTTACCGTCTGCTTTCTCATCTGGCTGACGCCGCACAGCCTGGTGGCCAGCCTGGAAGAGGCGCGCAAGATGGGCGGGGCGCACCACCCGCTGCTGGGCGTCTTTGGCGTCATGTCGGCCAAGAACACGGTGGTCAACATCATGATTTTGACCACCCTCTACAGCTTCCTGCTCTACCGGCGCGGCAACAAGGGCGAGCGCCTGCCCATGGCGCAAGCAGCCGGCGGCAGCCAAAGCCCTGCTGGTCATCCTGGGCGCCGCGTCCATCGGCCTGCTGGCCCTGCTGGGCAACCCCTCGCACTTGCTGCTCATCGAAGCGGCCGGGGTGGGCCCCTGGCCCTGCTGCTCACCTTCAAAGACCGCGGCACCTGGGGGCAAGTGCTGCTCTTCCTGCTGTCGGCGGCCATCGTCATTTTCTACGGCGTCTACGGCTACTTCGTGGAAGCCATCGTGCGCATCGGCTTTTCCGTGCTGCAGGTGTCGTCGGTTTTGCTGGTGCTGATCATGGCCACCGCCATCGACATCGTCATTTTCCGCGGCGCGCCCATCGTGGGCGAGATCCGCTGGGGGCAGATCCCCGAGCGGGCACAGTACGTGCTCTTTTTGCTGGCCACCTCGTTTACCTGGCTCATGGGGCTGATGGGCTATGCGCGCTCGGGGCTGCGCACACCACTGGCACATTTTCAACGTGCTGCGCGACTACTCCTCGGATGCTTTTACCCCGACGCTGGGCTTTGCCTGCCTGGTGGTGTCGGTGATCGTGCTCCTGTTTTTGCTCTTGGTGAGCTTCATTTTCTGGCTGGCGCACCTGGGAACCAAAGCGCACGTCGAAGAGGAGGCCGTGCTTGGGCCGGCGGTGCCGGCGATGGAGCCGGAGCTGGCTGCGGGTGGAGACGGGGCAGACTAGGAAAGCGGCGCCATGAAAACGTTCCTCAAGGTTTTTGCCTTCAACGTGGCGGTGATCGCCTTTTTCCTCTACGTGGGCAACAGCATTCCGCAGCAGCGCAAGGATCCGCCAAAGGAGCTGGAGCTGTCGCCCGACTTGTCGCAGGCGGACTTCATCCGGGCGGGGCAGGAGCTCTTTTTCGGCAAGGGCACTTGCGCCTTGTGCCATCCCATTGGGGCAAAGGGTGAGCGCTGTCCCGACCCTGGCGGGCATCGGGGCGCGCGCCGAGGCGCGGGTTAAAGAGCCAGGCTACCAGGGCACGGCCAGCAACGGGGCGGAGTACATCGTGGAATCGGTGATGAACCCCACGGCGTACGTGGTGGAAGGCTACCAGCCGAGCATGCCGCCACTGGGCCGCCAGCTCAACGACTTGGAAAATCGTGGCCATAGTTGCCTTCCTGCAATCGCAGGGGGGCCAGGTGACGGTAGACGGCCACACGCGCTTTCCCAAGTACCGCGGCGCTACGGCGGTGGCGGCGGCACCGGCGGCACCGGCCCGCTCCGGTGGCCTCGGGCAAAAGCGGTGCCGAGCTGGTGAAGCAGTGGGGCTGCGTCAACTGCCACAAGCTCGATGGTCCTGAGCGCCTGGTGGGGCCGAGCCTGTGGGACATCGGGGCGCGGCAAGACAAGCGCTATATTCTCGAGTCGATTCTCGACCCCGACGCGGTGGTGGTGCCCGGGTATCCGCCCGGGGTGATGAAGAGCACCCTGGAAGGCATGGGCTTTTACCAGAAAGTGGCGCTGGCCGATCTCAAGGCCCTCGTAGAGTATCTGGCCTCGCTGCAGGGCCAGCCTGGCGGGGAGAAGCAATGAGGCGCAAGGTCCCCATTTACGTCAAGGCGCTGCTCGTTTTCCTGGCGGCGCTGTTTGTCTACGGGGTGGTGGTGCCGCTGGTGTCGGCCCCCATTCCGCGCCAGCTCTTTGGCTGGTACGTGGTGGCGACGCTGATTGCCATTCTCTTTTACGTGTCGTCGAGCGAAGCCGCGTGGCAGGAGTTTGTCGCGCCTTTTCGCGAGCTGCTGCTGGGGCGCACGGCATTTACCAAGCCCTTGCGGGTGCTGGTGTTTATTGTCGTGCCCCTGGTGCTGGGGCTGTACTTCAAGAGCTGGGCCTCGGGCACGGTGAGCCCGCCGGGGGGCTTGCGGGTCATCCACCCCACGCCACCGGGCTCGATCACTTTCAAAGGCAAGCGCATGGTGCTGCAGGAGATCCCCACCAATCCTCTGCGGGCCGATGCTGCCCGCCTGGCGGAACACATCGAA